>JADJYM010000001.1:0-155000 GCA_016719755.1 Novosphingobium sp.
GGATTTTCGGATCCAACATATTGGCCTGCACCTGCATACCGTGCCGCTTGAAGTACACCTTATACAAGCTGGCTAGCGCATCTCGTCCCTCTTCACAGTCGTAACTGGAGGCATCCAGCTTGATATTGAAATTAATACCATTGGCGAACTTCTTGTAGTCGATGCGGTTCATGGAATTCAACAACGCAGTGGTACCTCGCTTGTCCGCTCCGTTTTCAGGCGCAAAACCCGAGGCGAAGGTCTCACCAGCCCGGCGACCGTTGGGTGTAGCGCTAGTCAAACTGCCAAAATGCGTATGGGAAGTATTGGAGTACACGCCCGCCAGGTACTGGCCGCCACGGGTATTCTTGCCCAGCGCGTGAATGGGATCGGAGTAGTGATCACCGACCCACTTCATCCAGGCATCCGCCTTGGGAATGTCGTTGCCAAATTTATCGATGCCTTTCAGCCTGGTCCGCACAACCTCATCCGAGAGGTTGTCTTTCAGGTGCGCAACCAACTCCTCAAGGGTGAGCCACTTGTCCTCGAACACAGCACTCTCAATAGCCCCCAGGGAGTCGGCCACGACCGCCATACCGGTGCCCTGGATGCCGGAGAAATTGTACTTCGCGCCACCCTGCGTAGAGCAAACGCCCTGCTCCAGGCAGCCTTCGAGTGTAGCGCTGGTAAGAGGGGTGGGGTGGTGCTTGGCGTGAAAACGCTCTACCGCCTGCAGATCCCGATGGAGTTTGGCTAGCTGATGTTTTGTCTGCACATCGTAGGCGTCCAGTACATCCTGCATACATGTCATTGAAGATACTGGCGGAGTCTGCGCGCCGATTAACTTACCCGACCCAATTTGACACCCTTCATTGAGTGCCATTTCCAGAGCCAGGGCCATGTTGTACATCCCGGCGTCGGTGGAACCCAGGGTCTTGCCCGGCGCCGTGGGCTCAACACAGCCGATGGCGACATAGTCCCTGGCATCCTCCAGGGAATAACCGACATTCATCATGGACTCGATGATGGTCTCGTCGTTATACATGGCGGGCGCCGAACCCGGGCCGAAGTTCACCCGGATGACCTCATCGTAGAATGCCTTGGGTGTGTTCTCGTGAATACGGACGTGGAAGTTGGGCTGACGCATGCGTAACTCATCGGCGGCTCCAACATAATAAAACTCAGCTCATTGGTCGCATCGTTGCCCTCAGGATCCTGGCCCCCGATGGTAATGACTTCCCAGCTGGTCATACCGCCCAGCATTGCGCCGGTAGTTTCAGACCATACGGGAATCGTTTCACAAATTTTCACACAGAAAGCGCCAAGGGTTCCTTGGCCTCCTCCCGGGTGATGACGCCATCTGCCAGGTCCTGCTCATAGTACGGATTAAGGAACTGATCTATACGACCCGGGCAGGTCGTCTCCCAGTAGTTTCCTGGAATATCGCGATATGTACTAAGGTCATACATTGGACCGCTTCGTAAAAGCTGGAGGCTCCGTGACGAGGCACGCGGGTACAAACTTCCGCAATTTTTTCCAACTCCTGACGACGCACAGGATCCCTTTCATCGCTAGCAACTCGCGTGGCCTCCGCCGCATAACGGTCACCAAATTCACCTAGTGCCTCCATGGAGATCTTCACGCCACGGTAGAATTCGAGTTTTTCGGATCAGTGGTTTGTGCCTCGAAGGCCTCCACCTCGGCGATGATGCCCTCAGCACCCAATCGAATAATCTTCTCGTAGCCAGGTGCCAGGTGCGCGATTCCTCCAGCCTCATACAATTGGTACTGCAGTGCCTCGCCCTGCTCTTTCGCAAAACGCGCACGATCTTCGTTGTTATCGAATGCAAGAACTGCTGGGTTTCTTGTGAGCCAATAAGGGATAGTTAATGCCAGTTTAATCCGATCAAGAAATTTGATATTGAGAGGGTTAACTCTGCGGGTGGGGATCTTGAAGATTTCCATCATCGGCGCAATGCCGGTCATCTCAGGATAAATGATGCCGCCGACGCGATGGGCAGTGAAGTTGCCGACGACAAGCTCCTCCGGGTAGATTTCCACTGTCTTGTTTCTCAAAACATGGCGGGTAGCCTCGGCGATAAACACGGGGCGGGACTTCGCCTTATTGTTTTGTTCTTGCTGAACTGTGTCCAGAGCATCGCGCGTTCAATACAGGCTGCGTACTCCTCTGCTTGCACTGCCTTCTTCAGGTTCAGCACCCTTGTAACGGCCTTGGTAGTCGATTTCTGGGGATCCACTATCGCATTCATCTCGCTCTCCTCACATCTATGTCGGTTATCCAGCCTTAGCTATCCCACGGTCTGGCACACAGGTAAATGTATACCGCCCTCAGCAGGCTGTCAGGGCAGAATGGCTTAAAGTTCCGGCGCCTGCAGAAACAAAGATGATATTTCTCCATTAATTTCTTTATTATCAATAAGATAGGACTGGCAAATTAGCGGCTCTTCGCATTTAAGGGTGTAGCTGATTTCTACAGATCCTTCCTGGCCGGGTTGTGCATACGTCATTTTATTTTCCTCATGTGATGGACAGATTGATTATGGGTTATAGGTAAAGCGAAATCAGGAAGGCGCCGGCTGTCTGAGCTGATACATCACCTGTGACAATGGACGTGAATACCTCTGGACTCAAAAATCTCCGTACAGCGGTCAAGCTCCGCGTCCGGCATGAACTTGCCTGTCCCTTCACCGAAGTCCAGACGCTGGACACTGCCGAAGCGTGGCAGCTTGTCGAGCCAAATCGGGTTGTACGGCAAGATCTGCATGTTCTTTACGCCGTTCTCGAGCATAAAGTCAGCAATGGCACTGAGGTTTTCATCTGTGTCGGTGATAAAGGGCACCAACGGGACCCGCGGCAGAACCTCGATCACCGAATCCCGTGCCAGGGCCTGGACCTTCCTGAAGTTCTCATGAATAGAATGGTTGGGAACGCCGCAGTACTGCTTGTGCGCATCGCTGTCCATCAACTTGAGATCAAAGTAGATGGTGTCGGTGTAGGGCAATACCAGATTTTCAAATACCTTGTAATTGAATAGGCCCGCTGTCTGGATCAGCGTGTGGACATTCCGCTGCTTCAGCCGCGAAAACAGTTCGCCGACCGAATCCATCTGCATCAGTGCCTCGCCGCCGGAGACAGTGACACCGCCGCCGGAGGCCTCGAAGAAGGCCTCGTCCTCAAGCACCTTCTCCACCAGCTGATCCATGTCGATGTCATTGCCACAGCGCTCCAGTGCACCTGACGGGCAGACATCAACGCACTTGAAGCACTGGGTGCATTTGTCGCGGATGATCTTGTCGGGCGAACTCAGGTCGATCGCCTGCTCGGGGCAGGCGTCAGCACAGTCGTGACAGCTGATGCACTTCTCTGCATCATAGGAGAGTTCGTAACCGGTGTTGATGCTTTCCGGATTCTGGCACCAGGTACAAGACAGCGGGCAGCCCTTGAAGAACACCACACTGCGAATGCCCGGCCCGTCGTCCAGGGTGTTTCTCTTGATGTCGAAGTACAGCGATGCCTTCCTTGGCTCGGTAACTGCTATCGCATCAATCAGGCTTGCATCAGGTCTCATATCAGGTCTCATACACTGCTCGGTATATTTCTAACCTTACCAACCATACGGCAGCTGCGCCATCGGAGGAAATCATATTCGCTCATTTTGAAAGCTCAGCCTCAGTTGAAATATTTATTTCCTATATTTATCAATGCGATACAACTCGCCATACAATGCATATCAGCTCATTGCTTTCACGCATTTGTTTGAATGTTACTTCCGCTACGGAAAATAACTTGATGAATGCCGCCGGCGTGTGCAACACGACATCCTGGGCCGCAGAGGGCGTAAAAATGACCCGCTCTACAAAAGCCGTCGAACGCTACTGACTCGGATCAGCTACCTGTCTGACGCCAACAAAAAGCAACTGTTCCAGCTGTTTGCAGATGAGCACCACCTCGAAGTGGATTGCACCTGGAGCATGTACCAACGGGTGGTCAGCGCCTACAACGAGCCGGATCGAAAACGTGGTAAAAAACTCATGGAAGAGGTCAGGCTCTGTTGCAAAGATTGGCGGCAGTCAGAGGTAGGCTGTCGCTCTGCGCCGATCAGGCGGCTGCTGCGAAATGGTGGTTGAGCATGCCCATGGCCTCCGTCAGCGCCGAGGGCCCAATGCCAAAAGCTCTCTCCACAAGGCGCACCTCGCCCCTGATGCCGGGCTGCAGGCACCAGGGGCGAGCCTGTCCTTTGCGCAGGGCTCGCATGACTTCGAATCCCTTGATCGTGGCATAGGCCGTGGGGATCGATTTGAAACCGCGCACCGGCTTGATCAGTATCTTGAGCTTTCCGTGATCGGCCTCGATCACGTTATTGAGATACTTCACCTGCCGGTGGGCCGTCTCCCGGTCCAGCTTTCCTTCGCGCTTCAATTCGGTGATCGCTGCACCATAGCTCGGCGCTTTGTCGGTATTGAGCGTGGCAGGCTTTTCCCAGTGCTTCAGGCCTCGCAGGGCCCTTGCCCAGGAACCGCTTCGCTGCCTTGGCGCTGCGGGTCGGCGACAGGTAGAAAATGCGTGTCGCCCCGCTTGTCGACTGCCCGGGTACAGGTAGGTCCCTTGCCCTGCACCTGGCCGAGGGTTCATCCAGGCGCCAGCTCGGATTAAAGCCACGCCGCCAGAACCAGCGCAGCCGCTTCCCATCTCCGGGGGGGCGCTGGACGGCCAGCGATTGGACCGATGGTGGGGCGAGCGAAAGGGGGCGTCCGCTCCGCATTCAAGGTCGCGGGATAGGTGATCGGATAGCGACAATACCAGCGCACCGCCCAGGCCCACATCACCCTGGACGGCGCCACGCTTGAAATCCGTCATCGTCCGCCGGCCAAACTCCGCCAAGCCAGCGCTTCACGATTTTTGCAACAGAGCCTTCCCGCCGCCTTCGACGTCTGGCCCACCTACAGCAAACCCTTCGAGCAAGCCTTTCGCCAGAAGTTTCTGCTGCTCTCGCGCTGGCTTGCCCGAAATCGCGACAAACTGGCGTGGAACCTGGCTCACGGCCTGGTCGCCGCCTCGGGCCAGGTTCATTTCGTCGACGAACCGCTCGGCCACGTGATGGCCGACGGCCTGGTCGAACTCAATCTGTTCGGGCGCGGCGCGTACGAGTATGTCGCCACCATCCGCGACATTGTCCTCTCGGATATCCCCGAAGCGGTCGCCCTGCTCGCGCTGGATCTTGCCGAGCTTTACAACCTTGGCGTCCGGCAACGGGTCAGCGGCAACAAAGCCTTCCAGCGCGCCGTGCTCCAGCTCGCGGCCTCGTTGCGGAAGGATGCAAGTCTTTCAAGCGCGGCCCAACTTGAGGCGCTGGCCCATGCGGAGGCACAGCGCCGAAAGATGCACCCGTACTCTGATGGGATCGCCGCGTCATAGCGTCATGGCAGACTAGGAACCCGGCTGCCCGCCACCATCGCGCAAGCGTCCCAGCACCCGCGCCGCGGCATTGTTCCCTACGGCCAGCTCGCGGGCATAGCGCAGCGCGGTGGTCGGCGACGACCAGCGTAGGGCCAGCGCGATCCCGGCGCCGTCTTCGCCCGCCGCGAACAAGTCCTGGGTCAGCCCCACCCGGAACGAATGGGCGCTAAGCGAGCGGACCGTGTCTCCTTCCATCCCGGCTTCCAGCTCAACATGGCCAAGGTCGATAGCCTCGAACACCCGGCGGCGCAGGATCGCCACCACGCCTTGCCGGGTGAGCGGCTTCTGGCCGATATAGTGCCGCTGAGTCTGCTCCCCCGCATCGTCTGGCGGACTGGTCAGCACGTTGATCCGCCGGAACACCGCCCCTTGCGTGATCCCGCTCGCCAGCAGCCAGGCCGAGAGGCGCGCCATGGTGTCGGGCGAGAGCCAAGCCAGAGCCCCCTCCCCCAGCTGGTCGGTCTTCGAATGCGCGATCTCAAGCCGCCCGCTCCCATCCACAGCCTGACTGAGATCGGCTACCGTTGCCCCGACCAGCTCGGAAACTCGCAGGCCTGCGTCATAGGCAAGGCTGATGAGCGCCGCATCGCGCTTGCCCGTGATGTCGGTACCGCACGAGGCGAGCAGCCCCTTGATCGTCACCCCTTCGGGCGGCGCCTGCCCCTCCGCCATCGCCTCGCCAAACCGCAGCGGCGCGGCCTGACGCTGCCGTTCGCGCCTCTTACGCCGGATCGCTTTCAGCGTGTCGCGAACCATCCCCGCCTGCGTTGGCAGCGGCTCCTTCTCGCCGAACCCGAGGATGCGGTGGATCCGGGCGATCGAGGCGATCCGCCGCGCCAGCGTCGCGGGTTTGGCCGGGGCCCGGATTTCCGATCCCTTGGCCAGCCAGTGAAGATAGTGGACGAGGCTTTCCGGATCGGCAGGAACCGCGGTGACGACGGGCCGCCGCGACTTGCACCAGGCAAGGAAGCACCGGAGGTCGGCGGTGATGGCCGCCTTTGTCGCCGGCGCCATCGCCGCAACCGCCGCCTCGAGCGCCAGCGGGCGCGCGGCGCGCGCGTCGACCAGCGGGGCATGCGCGCCCAGCACCAGCTCGACCGAGGACCGGAAAGGTCGATCAGCGGTCATACGCGAAGGGTACTTCGAGCGGCGTGCATGGGGCAATTTCTGGCCAAAATGGGCATTTCCGGCAAGCTCGATTTTACCATAACATCCGATTATGGAAAATCCGTGTTTTCAGGGGGTCGAATGATAGGATACCAAACTGGCGTTTAGGTGAACTTTGCATTGACCGCATTTTCCGGCGCAATTATCCCACCTTCCGATGTACATCGCGCCGAGACATTTCCAGTGAAACAGTCAACCGACGCCAGTCCTATCGCTTTCCGGATCGGCCAGATCGACGCGCTGGCCAAGACCCTGCTCGCCTCCCCTGCCCTCTATTCCCCGGAAATGCGCGCGTCGCTGGCGCTGCGCTGGCTCAGCCGGGCGTGGCAGCAATACCGCCAGGACCGGGCAATCACACTCGGTCCCGCGCTGATCGGGGCCGAATGCGCGACCGAGCGCAATGCCTTTCTGACCCTGTTCGAACAGGCCCTGCCGCGCCGCGAGAAGCTGCTTTCCCAGGCGGTCCGGACCGTGCGCAAGATCGCCATCCGGCCGATGGCGAGCGAGGTCACCGAGGCCGAAACGATCGTCGCAGCAAGCACCGATGAGCTCGAGCGGGTGCTCACCGTACTCGCCCAGCCCAAGCGGCCCACTGCGCCGCTGGAGCGCCTGCTCGAGCTGGTCGACGGGTTTCGCTATTCAACCGGCGATGAACCCGATCCCCTGTCCGCGACCGCGCGAACCCCGTGCTGGGCGATCAACCTGGCCGCCACAGCGCGCGGCGACGCGTTTCGCCTGAGCGAGACCGCCCTGCCCTTCCCGGGCCTGGCCCAGCGCCGGCTGTTCCGCGCTGATCGCGGCGCGCAAGAAAGGCGCGCCGACGCGCGCGAACATCTGCTCGAGGCGCTGCACGCCACCGCCTGCGACATCGCCCGGCTTCCGCGCGCGGCGGAGGTCTTCACGCGTGAATTTCCGAGCCAACGGACCAACTCGCGGCTGTACCTCGCCTGGATGCTGCTATTCGGCCTCGGCGGGTTGACGCCGGCCCAGCTCGCCCGCGCGCTGCCAGCGACCAAGGCCGGGGCAGGCAAGCTCCTGCGCCAGTTGGAGGCAGGCCATTTGGCGCGCAGTCAGGGGCCATTCGCGCCCTTCCTGTGCACCCTCAATATCCCGGTGGCCATGCCCGACTGGCGTTACCTGAGCTCAAAATAGCTGCCGCGGGCAGCCCCAGCAGGCCGCCGAAGTGGCGCTCGAACACCGCCGCCCTGGCCTCATCGATATCCCTGCGCTCCCGCACCCAGGCATAGGCGCGCAGCAAGTCGAGGAACTCCGGCGCCATCCACGCCGAGGCTGACTTGGGCGGAGCACAGGCCCGCAGGCGGTAAGGCATTTTCACAGGCGCTTGAACGCCGCCGCCGACTGTCGGACATTCGGGCAATCGTGCCGCAACCAGACGCTCGAAGCGGCGCGCAAGCGCATGCCGGTTGCCATGCGCGAGGGCCAGCATGCCGATGCGATCGGCCGAAAAGTGGAACAGGTTTGCGGCGAAACGGGCATGGTAGCGTTTGTTGGGCGGCGCCATGCCATGCCCATCGCGGGAGCCGGCCAGATAGGCCAATTCCGCCGCATTACGCCGCAGCGCGCCTGGTCGAACCCGGTATGCCCAGCGTCGCCGCTCCGCCACAATGGTAGCCAATCCCAGATCCGCTTGCGAAATCGGGCTCGCAACGTCCCGCAACAGGCTGGCCATGTCGGTCAACGGCAACTCGTGGTCGTGGCAACGCCAGCTTGCCCGCAAGATCCATTCCCGGCGGACGATCATCGGCTTGCCCGCCCGTCCCGCTTCGTACCAGCAGCGCGCACAGGCGTATCGCCTTATGCGCCGCGGCAGCACGTCGTGCGCCTGGCAGGCGAGAAAAGTGGCGGAAATCCTGTCGTTTTGGCATTGCACGGCCCAGGCGAGGCGCTCGACCAGATTGGCAAAGGCACTGTGCCAAGCCACGTCCAGCCCCCGCGCGCCGCGCGCCAGGTCGTATCCAGCAAGAGCCGGTTCGATCCCGACATGGCGGAAAAGCGCCGCACGGGTCGTCTCGTGGGCCCGGGTCACCCGGTCGATCCAGGAGTCGAAACATTCATCGGCAAGCGGTCGCACCCGGAACGCCAGCGGCTCCGGCTCGAGCCCGAGCGCGATCACCGCGCCGGGTGACCGGGGAGCAAACCCGCAGCCTCACGGATATCGGCGAATTCGACGCATTCGCGGCCGTGACGACGCGCAACCTTCTGTCCCCAGTGCAGCAGCCGTTTGAAGTTGCCGGTAACCCCGAGACTGTGGCGCCACAGGAATTCGGCGATTTCCGGCTCAGCAAGCCGGTCAGGCTCAATCAGCTGCATCCCGTGCGCCAGAACGCGGATCAGCCGCTGCGATGCCTCGCCAGGCGCCCAGGGATTGAGCCGCACGATGATCGAGCGATAGGCCAGCTCGACATCTTCGGCAAAGATGTCCGCCGCGACGTCGAGCCCGGCGACCACCATCGGGACATTGCCCTCGCTCATCAGGAAGCGGAATGCATCGAGCGTGTCGCGCCGCGCCCTGCCGCCAGCGGTGAGGATGGCATGGACATTATCGATCCCCACGAGCCTTGTGCGCTGCCGACGCAGGAGTTCAACCACCTTGAGATCGGCAATACGGTGGGTTTTCCCGGTGATCGGCCAGCCCTGCTTCCACAGCAGCGTCAGGTTGATCTTGAGCGCGGTTGAACCCGACGGAATGACCGTGCGCAACATCGGCTCGTAACGGGCCTCACCCCAATCGGCAGGTTCGGGAAAATCGAGCGCAATCCGGCGCTGGGTCTCGCGCAGGATCGAGGTCTTGCCCATCCCCGACTGGCCGACAAGCAAGACGCAGGGCGGTCGCTCGTCGGGCTCGTCGTGCGCCAGTTCGACCAGTGTCGTAACCGCCGTGCGCGCTTCGTCGAAATCGATCCAGAAGGCTGAATTTCCGCTCATTTGCGCCATTTCAGCCAATCATTGTCCGGCAGATCCGCAGCCGGGATCCAATGAACTTCGGCCCGTTCGATCCGCCCCTTGGCCTGGGGTGAGTGTGCCACGCCTTCGCGCTCCTGCCGCTTGCGCTCTTGTCGGCTACTCGCTGTGCGCTGCCGTGCCATGGCGACTTCGCGCCGCGCGGCCTGAATGTACCGGGCGGTCGCTGCCTTTGCGCCATCCGCCTGAAACGCCGCCCCTGCCCGCCGCTGGCGTTGCCGTTCGGCTTCCCATTCGGGCTCGCTGATATCTGGGTAGTCGCCGACCACGGGCAAGACTACGAACTGGCCATCGATCTCCGCATAGATCCGCTGCAGCGTGCGCTCATCATGATGCACGGTGATTTGTTGGCCAATTCGGGCCGCCAGAACCGGATTCCAGTAGCGGCGGTGCAGGATTTGAACGCCGTAAGCCTGAACGGTTCGCTGCCGCGCCGGCAGGAACTGGCGGGTGAGATGCTCAACATCAAGGCAAGCCGGTAGCAGCGGAGAATGGCCGGAAACCGCCGTTTTCCACGCCTGTGCAGGACATTGTCCGCCCAGCCCCTTGTGCGGACCGTTGTGATAGATGGCGATCTGGAACAGCAGCCAGCGCTCGAATTCGGGCAAGGTCATCGCTGCCGCCTGTCCGGCGTCATAACCATCGCGCTGGGTGACATTGCCGCCCGTCGCACCAGGTAGCAGCCGCATCTTCCCAACCATTGTGCCGATCAGGCGCTCGATGTGGCCTCCGAAGTGGGCCGGTCCGCGTGGACGGATGTCGGGATCGATGCCGTTGGCCAGGCAAGCTCGCCTGAAGCTCTCCGCCCGGTGCGGTGCTGCGTGATCGGCATGGAGCCGCCGGAATTGCCCATACATCGGGTAGGAGACATCGACGCCCAATTGCTCAAGCAGCGGTTCCTTGGGCAGCAAGGCGTTGGCCACCGCCCGGCCACAGCGGAAAATCGAAGGATCGCCGAAACTGACATAAAAGCCCAGAATACTGCGGGTCCAGACCTCAACCAGCAACGTTATCCAGGGGCGGGCGAGCTCCTCGCGATGTACGCTGTCGACGAGAATCACATCTGCCCGCGTATGATCCATCTGCACGAGATCGAGCAGGCCCTCGCTGTGATAGGCGCCCGGATGAGGCTCATGGGCGCTGCGCTGCTTCGAGCCCATGCTCGAGCGAGCCCGCTGAGGCTCGGATATCTCGCCGATCAACCTGATCAGAGTGCGCTCGCTCGGTACCTCGCCCGGCGCGAAGCAGAACTCCCCATCCTGCGCGATCAAAAGACCATGAATTTCCCGGGCTGCCAGGGCCGCAGTGGGCGGTGGCTTTGTCAGGAATACTTCCTGGGTAAGCCGGTCGATCGCCTCCCTCACCGGCTCGGCGATGCGATGACTGCCAATCCGGGGACCGCGAGGGGTTGGAGCCAAGCTCGACGCCACAGGATTTGCGCGAAATCTGCCTACTAGTCGTCGTATCTGACGGTCGCTCAGCCCTGACTGGGCAGCGACAGCGTCAATGACTTGTGCTGTCAGTGGCCCGTCGAGTGGGACGAGGCGTCTGAAGATGGGGTAGAGTTCCGCACCTGTCGCCAGAGCTTCCGTGGACGCGACTTTCGTGCGGCTCGGTTTGCGTTCGATCACCCGACCTCCCGTGGCCGGATATCGACCGATTCAATGACATCAATTCTGGCAGAGGCATCGACACGGAATCCTAACCTGCCAGAATTGTTGGCATGGAAATCAGGATAATACATTGATATTCAGTGCATAAATGCGGTTTCCATAAACTTTGGCAGCCGACACCTCGCGCTCGCCGCCAAAGGTACGACCGAGAGCTTCACCAGCGCGTGCGATCCGGCAGATCGGGCGCTGGCGCGGCTTGATGCGCTGCTGCCGGCACGCGATCCGCTGGCGACGCTGGAAGAATGGCTCGAGCAACTGCGCGACGATGAGATCGACTTCCTCGAACTGGGCAGCGAGGAGGTGGTGATCGAGGGCAAGGTGTTCCAGCGGTTTGCGGCGCGGGGCAGCGCCTGGGCGGCCTCGCTCGCCGCGGCGATGCGCCCGCATGTGTTCGGGCTTGGCGCCGCACCGTTGGCCTTGGCCGGTCTCGCCCCGCGCAGCCTATTCAAGGCGGACCTGGAAAGGCCCCTTTCCGCCTTGCTGACCTCCGCGATCGATGCGGCCGCGACCGATGTGGCAACCGACCTGGCCGCAGTGCGTACAGCGCTTGCGCTGGGCGACGAACGATTGGCGGGGCTCTACGCCTCATCGCAGGCGCCGGCGGTGTGGCAGCTGATCCTCGGTTTGGGACCCCTCACCCGCGCCGAACTGGCCCGCGCGCTTGATGTGACCCGCCGAACGGCCTCGCAGGCCGCCGCAGCGCTCGACAGGGCCGATCTGGCCACCCTGCGCCCCGGTGACCATGCCCTGGCCCCCATTGCGGCTCCCAGGGCCTCCTGAGGCGCGTTACGGCGCCAACGACACCTCGCGGTAGGGCACGCCAATCCTTTTGGGGGCTGACGCCCGGCGCTTGAGCAACTGGCGGGCAAAGCGTGCGGCTTCGTTTTCGTCGGCAAACGAGACCGCCCTCCCCTGCCCTTTAGTGCCGATCCGCCCCCAGGCGAACTCGACGATCGAGGCCCCGAACAGGTCGCGGCTCACCGCGACGGTATAGCGCCGGGCGACATTGCGCTCTGCGCAGACGGCTTCGAGCCAAATGAAGCTGCCGTGGGTCGGGGTGTCCATGCGCGCATAAATGCCGCACGAGGATTCATGCAATCCAACGGGAATTTTGAATCAGTCGAGTCCGACTGATTCACCCAGGCGATTTATCTCGGGCACCGCCCCCAAGCGGTCAGGATGGGCATTTGGATCAGCTTTTCTGCAAGACGGACTCGATCGCCTTCAGAACCTCAGCCGTTGATGCACCGCTTCGAGCAGGAACCTTGAACGTGTGCCCTCCCCTCGCCGAATGCGCATAGCGCAAGATCACCTTGCCATTCGCCCCCCTCACTTCGGCATCGGAGTTCGATGACTTCACTGGAGCGACCGTTGCGCGGATGAGGCGCTTCGCAATCTCTGGAGCGGGAAGCGCAGTTCCAAGATCATCGCGCTCAGCCACGATCGCACGGCTTTCGGCGATCATGAGATCCAGTGCGCGCCTGTCAGAAGTCAGTGGCTTGATGTCTCGCGCCACCCGCACGGTAATGCCATGGGTGTCCGGGAAAGCAGCAACGATCTCTGATGGTAGCCGCGCCACGTCCAGCAGGCGGCTGAGCCACGACTTCGATATCTTCAGATGCTCGGCCATCTCACTTTGGTTTGAGTTGTAAAACTCGTCGAGCGCGCGGGAATATTCCTTCGCGCGCTCCCAGTCGGAGATATCCTTCCGAGACCTATTCTCAATGTCGGAAACCCGAAATGCCTCTTCGTCGGAGACGTTCTGGATCGTTACGAGATATTCGAATTCGGGATGGTGGTGGGTACGCAGCCACTGAACCGTCCACCAACGACGAACGCCCGCAATGATCTCGAAGTCGTGATCAGGGTCGTCCTTGAGGCGACGGACGATTGCCGGGATTCGCTGCTTCTTAGCGGAGAGAAATGCGTCGATTAGATCACGGCAGCTATCTTCGGAAAGATGGTCGAGATCGCGGTTATGAAGCCGCCAAGGCCGGCAGCGCGCCGGGTCGACCCACTCCGTCCGGTCGGTCACGACTTTGCCTGCCGCGATCCGTGCCAAGCTCTGACTGCGGCTAGCCATGATGCTTTCAGAGGGAGCCGGGGCGCCCACCTCGATATCGTCATCAAGCCCTTCCGTCAGGCTGCTTCCGAAGCCCCGATTTCCCTTGGCCATATCGTATCCCGAACCTCTCTTCTTTATTCGCCGGAGGCATAGTTGCCACGTGGCAACTGCCCTCCATGAGCCGCTGTGAGGCCGCCAGATTTGGTAAGTTGCCACGTGGCAACATTCCCAAGAAACTGCCTCAATCCCACGCCTCAAGCCTCATACCAACCAATCAAATTTCACTGACATGACGTTGATAATATGCGGTTTTATGCCCGAGTTGCCACGTGGCAACTTTGACTAAACCGCCTCCCCTGCCCTGCTCGCCCAAGTGCGCAGGACGTCAGTCTCAATCTCTCTGCAGACGTCGCTCAGATGCTTCATGCAACGGTTGTGAACTTCATGCGAGGTCACTGGCCTGTCGAGCTCAAAAACGGTCTTCATGCGTGAGCTGGCGTTGTCGATTTCCGCGCTGGTTTTCAGAACAGATGTCGCCATTGAACCGCCAAAGACCTGCCGCATCATCGACAGGATTTCCCGGTGCATAGACTTGCTTTCATCCACTCTGCTCCCAACCAGGCGGATGAAGTTGTAAGCTGGCTTCACCCTGCCCGCGATTTGCTCAAGCTGCTTCATCGTGGTGCGAGCCATGTCGATAAAGGACACGGTAGACGCGAAGTCGATCACACTCGGCGGTACGGGAATGACCATCGCATTGGCTGCTTGAAGTACCGCCATGGAGACCATGCCGAGAGCCGGCGGCGGATCCATGACAACGACGTCATAGTCGTCGACCACCGTATCGATAGCTTCGGCGATCAGATCGATGATGTCGAAGTTCTGATTCTGCGCCAGGTAGCCCGCGATCTCGTATTCGAGATTGTAGAGTTTGAGGTTGGCTGGGATCAGGTCGAGGCCAAAGAAGTGAGTCTTGCGGATGATGGACCGCACCCCGAGGAGTTCGGGATTATGAAAATGCCCGTAGAGAGTGTCGTCTTCGGTCAGATCCACGTCGGGCCGATATCCGAACATCATCGTCGAGCTGGCTTGGCTGTCGCAGTCGATGAACAGAACGCGGTAACCGTGAATGGCGAAATGCTGAGCGAGATGCAGCGCGACTGTCGATTTCCCAACACCACCTTTGAAATTGGACACGGAGATAACCGCGGGCGTGTCGGTTGGTTCTCGCCAGGGGCGAGTTCCGAAAACGGCGCGCATTTGATCGAGCTCTTCCAAGGTGTACTGGACCCGATGGCCGGACGCAGTTCGATCGCGTTGCGGCAGTCGCCCATCGCGCTCGGCCTCACGGATTGCAGAGGCAGTTCGGCCGACGAGCGCGGCCGCCTTCGAGATTGAGTAGCACGGCCCGACCTTTTGGCCGGTCTCCGGATCCAGGGCTCCATCGCGAATACGCTTAAGGATGGTGAGGGCTTTTCGATGCAAGGTCCCCAAGCCGTCTTCCAGGAGTTCATCGGTTTGTGCGTCGAGCGCTGCTTCGCTGGCCATGGTCACCGCTTTGTGAGATTGAGCGGGCGAATTAGCACTCTTGGCAGTTTTGAGCAAACTTTGGCCACCAATCTTACAAAGTGACCGATGATCTCCGTGCTCTTTTCAGGCTAGCGCCGAATCAGAGGGGTAGGACGGATCGAAAAGTCACTGGTCGCCAGGGAGCAGGGAGTTCAATCTTGTGACGCGCATCGGCGGTCGCACAAGGACGTGTGTGCCTAGTTTGGCCCCCTGTGGACAATCACCGATGATCTCGGTGCAAACCGATGAATTCAGTGCATTTAAGCGATGATCTCGGTTCTCTTGAGACCGATGATCTCGGAGCCCATACCTACTAAAGGAATCTCCTAAGAAAATCCGATTCGCGAATCGTTTTTGAATTTTGGTCATTGGATTTTGTTGTGCGCCGACAAACCGCTCCGAGATCATCGGCGTGTTTGGAGGTTTCAGGCCCGGAAATCCGTCAAAACTGCCAATGGCCTTGCTTTCGAAGATCAAACCTGTTGATTAACGACCAACCCGGGGCTCCAATGAGTCGGGAAGGGACGGTTCAATGAGCGGAGACACACTGCGTCCAATCGGACATCAATACGCTCTAGCAATGCTAGGCGGTGGTGAAGAGCGAGTCAGGTCACTAGCGCAGTCTGCCGGCACTCAGCTGACCATGGATGCGTTTCTCAGGGTTCAGGATGAAGAACCAGTACCGGCATTTCTGCATTCAGCGCTTTGCGCAATGTCGCTGCCCACGAAGCAACCGAAGGATGATACGCAACCCATCCTTCGCGAAGACGGAAAGTATGCGCTGGCGATCAACCCCAGGCCCATATTGCAAACCGTCGATGGCAAGCCGACACTTCGAAGCCTCGGAGTACCGTATGGGGCCTATCCGCGCGTCGCGCTGATCTATCTGCTGTCGCAAGCAGTCACGAAGCGTTCGCGCGACGTCTACTTGGGTCGCAATTTCACTGAGTGGATGCGCCGTCTTGGCTATCAGACAGTTTCCTATGGACCTCGCGGTACCGCCAATTTGATGAGGGAGCAGGTGGACCGGCTGCTTGCCTGCGAATGGCAAATCCGCTGGGAGGGTAACGAGGGTGGGGACAACGCATTCGCTGTTCGGGATGTGAAGATTTCCAACGAGTACGCCGGATCGCTTGAGAAAAACGGCGCATTTGCGCGTGAAATTCGGATGTCAGAGGCATTCTACAGCCACCTGCTTGATCATGCCGTACCGCTTAACGAGGTCGCTATTCGAGAGCTCAAGGGCACCCCAACTGCGCTCGACCTCTATACCTACCTTGCGTATCGACTGCCACGGATCGGCAGTGACCGGGGGCAAGTAATCTCCTGGGATCAACTGGCCAAGCACTTGGGCAATGACGCCGACAGCAAGCGTTTCCGGCAAACCGTGCGAGAGACCATGCAGTTGGTTTCGGCGGTGTATCCCAACGCAGATGTCGATTTCAGCGGTCGCAAGGTGGTGTTGCGACCTTCGCCAGCCCCATTGGAGCGAAAGCTCGTCGGTCCGCACCTGCGTGTCATTGGTGCACCAGCGTTGGAAACCGCACCGAGATCATCGGTCCCGAAGATGGCTCGCACGCCCCTTCGCGAAACGAAGACCACCGAACCTCTGCAGCATTTTCCGGGCGGTAGCCTGACATACGGCGACCGAGAGACGAAGTTTCGGGCGATCGGTCTCGATAAAGGTAAGCCGTGGTGTGTTGATACCATGGCAAACGCTTTTCGTGCGGGCTTCCCTGGCATCAAGCAAGCGCGCACTGATGCCGAGTGGCTCAGGGTCTGGGAGGCCTTCGTTATCAAATATGCTGACCGGCGCGCTCAGGCAGGCGCAAACTGACCGATGATTTCCGAGCACATCGCCGACGGCTGATTCGCGTCGGGGGAGGGGAGTAGGGCTGAGCTGGGCGGTTATGCCCCTCATCAGCAATCACCCTACATCGGATCTCCGAACCCTCGTCGCCCGCCTAGGTGGCAAGTGGACGGGCAACACCGCGATGTGTCGTTGCCCGTCCCATGCAGACCGAACGCCGTCACTGGCGATCAGGCAAGGCGATCGCAGCATCCTCGTGACCTGCCATGCCGGTTGTGATGCTACCGATGTTCTCCGTGCACTGCGCAGGATTTCGAACCTGCCAAGCATTGGCCCCGCTGAGCTTGCTGGCCGACAAGGTCACCGGCCAACAGCCTTCCTCGCCATCTGGCACGCCGGTCGTCAGATCGAGGACACCCTGGCTGAGAGATACGTCCGCGAAGTGCGCAACATCTGGGCACCGCTTGAAGACCTGCGATTTCATCCGCGCTGTCCGAAAGGGCAGGGGAGGCTCGTTCAGTTTGAGCCAGCCTTGCTGGTCGCGATGCGCAAGGCGGGCGAGATCGTCGCGATCCAGCGGATATTCCTCGATCCAACGACGGCCCACTACACCGAGAAGCTCGTCCTCGGGCGAGCGATCGGCGCTGCCTGGACCAACGGACCACCGGGCAAAACGATTGGCCTCTGCGAGGGCTTCGAGACTGCCGCGGCATACACCTCACTGACCGGCATCCAGGCATGGGCCACCATGGGCGCCAAGCGCTTCCACCAGGTCGAGATCCCGGCCAGCGTTGAGCGCGTGTTCCTGCTTGCTGACAACGACCCTGAAGGCCGCCGCGCCGAAGCCCGTGCGCGGCAAGCATTGGCCCGACCGGGCCTCGCGATCGACACCGAGTGGCCACCGGGACGCATGAACGACTGGGCGCAGCTCCTGAAGCGCTGAGGGGAGGGGGGCTGCAGGGGATGTGCCGCCGGTCGGCAGCAGACCTCACATATCTCCCGGAGACCTCCATGACCGCTACGATCTCACGCAGCAGCGCCATTCTCGGCGCTGCGCGAACGCTTGCTGCCAAGCTCCTGCTCGCCATTCCCATCGATCGAGCGGCTCTCACGGAGGCCATGACCGAGAGCTCGGGCGGCAACGATGCTGCGGGAGCCTGGACCCAGCGCGAGAGTTTCGAGGCGCTTGAGGTGGCGCTGGCCATGGCAATTCCGGAACTGGTCGGCCGAATGGACGCCGGTGCTGCCATCGGCACGCTCGAGGCGCTTGCTCGGGAATTACCGACCCACACGGTGCGCAGCGAAGACCAGATCGCTTTCCAGCAGTTTTCTACCCCGCCGGCGCTGGCGTGCCTTGCCGTCCATCTCGCGCGCCTCGGGTCCGAAGATATCTTCCTCGAACCGAGCGCCGGCACCGGGATCATCGCTGCGCTGGCAAGAGGCGCGGTGAAGCAGTTCCTTCTCAACGAACTCGAACCTACCCGCGCTGAGCTGCTCGAAGGCCTATTTCCGGGCTCTTCAGTCTATCGCCACGACGGCGCCAAGATTGCCGCGCTGCTCGCCGGGACCGCTCGGCCGAGCGTGATCGTGATGAACCCTCCGTTCTCGGTGTCGCAGTCGCGCGGCGAAGATCAGAACACAGCGGCACGGCACCTGCGCGCAGCACTCGACCATCTGTTGCCCGGCGGACGGGTGGTGGCGATCATGCCGGACTGGTTTGCTGAATCCGCACGAGGTGGCGAAGTCTATCGCCGTACTCTGGAAGGCGCACGGGTCGTCATGTCGCTGCGGCTCGACAAGGGCGGCTACGCCAAGCACGGCACCGGCATTGCGGTGCGGTTGCTGGTAATCGACAAGGTTCCGGGCGAGACCTCGGTTTCGACGATCAATCGAGCGTCCGTAAGCGAGCTGTTCGCGGCGCTAGGACCTATTCCTCCACGCGCTGCGCTGCGCGTGGCCAGTCCGGCTGCCGTGGTTCGGCCCAAACTCAGCTTGTTCCGATCGGTGAAAAGCGGCCCGGCGCGTCCGGTGATCGTGCGGGCACCGCAGACCAACGAGGTCAGGCCTGTCGCCTACCAAGTGCTCGAGGAGGCCGCGGCAATGGGCGAACAACGCGGGGTCTATGCCGACTATCGCCCCTCGCGCGTCGTCATCCCCGAAGCAGGTGAGCATCCGTCCCATCTGGTCGAATCCGCCGCCATGGCGTCAATCGCCGCGCCCAAGCCCGGCTACATTCCGTGCCTGCCCGAGCGGACGGTGACCGCGCGGTTGCTCTCGGCGGCCCAGCTCGAGACCGTGATCTACGCGGGCGAAGCCTGGAGCCGCGATCTCCACGGCCGCTTCAGCCAAACTGCTGGCGAGGTGGCGCTCAAGGAAGACCCCGAGGGTCAGCTCTACCGCACCGGCTTCTTCCTAGGCGACGGGACCGGAGCGGGGAAGGGGAGGCAGGCGGCGGCCTGCATTCTCGACCAATGGCTGAAGGGCAATCGTCGGCACATCTGGATCTCGAAGAACGCACCGTTGCTCGAGGATGCGCAGCGCGACTGGACCGCGATCGGCGGGCTGCCATCGGACATCATTGATCTCGCGCGCTGGAAGATCGGCGAGGAAATCACCGCGCCCGAAGGCATCCTGTTCGTCCCCTATGGAACCCTGCGCTCTGCCCGGGTCGAGGATACCCGGCTCGACCAGATTGTGCGCTGGGCCAGTCCCGCATTCGAAGGCGTGATCGTGTTCGACGAAGCCCATGAAATGGGCGGTGTCGCTGGCGGGGAGGGGGCTCTCGGTCAGAAACAGGGTTCGCTCCAGGGGATCGCTGGAGTGCTGCTGCAGAACACCCTGCCGCGCGCCCGCGTGCTTTACGCCTCGGCCACCGGTGCTTCGGACGTCAACAACCTCGCCTATGCGGTGCGGCTTGGCCTGTGGGGACCGGGCACGGCCTTTGCGAACCGCGAGCAGTTCATCTCCGAAATCCGCGACGGCGGCATTGCGGCGATGGAACTGGTGGCGCGCGACCTCAAGGCGTCGGGGCTCTATCTCGCCCGCGCGCTCAGCTTCGCCGGGATCGAGTACGACATCCTGCGCCACGACCTCAGCATCGACCAGATCGCGATCTACGACACCTATTGCGAGGCCTGGACGATCATCCACCAGAACCTTGAAGCCGCGCTTGAACTGACGGGCGTGGTCGACGGCCTCGAGAACCGCACGCTCAACAGCGGCGCCAAGGCGGCGGCGCGCAGTCGGTTCGAAGGCACCAAGCAGCGCTTCTTCGCGCAGGTGCTGCTCTCACTGAAGCTGCCTTCGATCTTCCCGGCGATCGACGAACACCTCGCCCAGGACGAAAGCGTGGTGGTCCAACTGGTCAGCACGGCGGAATCGATCCTCAATCGGCGGCTTAATGAGCTCGATCCCGAGGAGCGCGAGGCGCTGGAATTGGACCTGTCGCCCCGCGAGTACGTGTAATGTTGAGCTCAACATTAGACATATTCTTTGCAGTCGCAGTTTATGTCGAGCGTGGCGGCGGTAGGCGCAGGTTTCCTTCGGTTTTCCATGATTTCACTCCAGATAACTACGGTTCCGTCGACCTCAGCAAGTCGAAGGAGCCAACATGCGAACACGATCATCACTGCCGTTGCGGACTGCCCCGCTCCGGGTCGAAGATTCGCCCAGTCACGGCGCTCTTCTCGCCGCATTTCTCTCCTCTCTGTCCCTCGACGAGAAGTCAGGCTGTGCGGTTCTGTATGGCGCGGCGGTCCGCCATTTCCTGCATTGGCTGGAACGGCATAGGACCGCGATCCGCACGATTGACGATCAGGCTGTCCGGCGGTTCGAGAAGCATCGGTGCCGGTGCCACCGGTATTCGGCGCAGCAAGCGCACTACAAGGCTGACCAAGCAGCAAGGGTCAGGCGCTTCGTCCGGTTCCTCGAAGATCAAGGCTACGTCGAAGTCGACGACGGGATCGACGATCTGCCACGGCACCTCGCCGACTATTCCGATGCGATCGGCCGCCTGCAACTCGCCGAGGGACCCGCGCAGGCCTATCGGTCCGAGGCCGAGCATTTCATGGCCTGGCTTCGCATTACGCGACGCCAATGGATCGATATCGACGACACGATCATCGACCAGTACGCTGCGCATGATTGCCGATGCCCGGTATGGCGCAAGCGCGGCAAGCTGGTCGCCACGGGCACGAAGCGGCGGCGGCGATGCGCACGGCACTTCGTCGAGTTCCTGCGAGGCCGCGATGTCATCCCATCGGTTGAACCGGTGGCTGACGATGACCCGCACATGTCGGCTTACCTCACGTGGCTCAAGCAACATCGCGGCGCCACCGATGAGACGATCCGGCGCTACCGGACCGATATCAGACGGCTCATGCCGATGCTGGGCGAGCCTTCGCAATGGGATGCCGCCGGACTCAGGAGCGCATTTCAACGACGAAGCAAGGAGACGCCGGGCTCGGCATCGCTGCTCGTCACGATAATGAGGAGCTACATCCGGTTTCTGGTCGTGCGTGGCGAGTGCCGGCCTGCATTGTTGCATGCAGTTCCATCAGTGCAGCGCTACCGCCTTTCGACGCTGCCCCGCCACGTCGACCCGGCAACGATCGAGAGGATCATTGCGGCCTGCCCGACAGATCGTCCGGTAGAAGTCCGGGACAAGGCCATCATTCTCCTGCTCGCCAGGCTCGGCCTGAGGGCTGCCGATGTTCAGGACATGCGTCTCGACGACATCGACTGGCGGTCCGGCCACCTGACGGTCAAGGGCAAGACGCGTCGACCGGACCGTCTGCCATTGCCGCAGGATGTCGGCGACGCGATCTTGGCATATCTTGCGGCAGCCCGCCCGGAGGCCGCCGAAGAGCATCTGTTCCTGCGTGCACAAGCACCGTTTCGGCCATTCCGCTCGTCCGCCGAGATCGCGGGCATCGTCGCTCGAACGCGCGACCGCGGTGGGATCGAAGGGGTGCCGACCGGGTCGCACATATTCCGGCATTCGCTTGCCACCAACCTGCTGCGCGCGGGCGCAGGCCTGGAGTCCGTTGGGACCATCCTGCGTCACAGCTCGCCTGAGACCACTGCCATCTACGCCAAGGTCGATCTGCCGATGCTCATGAAGATCGCGCAGCCATGGCCGGGAGAACCGTCATGCTGAACATGCACATTTCCAGATACGTCTCGCTCCATCGCAGCTTGGGACGGAAGTTCTCCGAACAGGAACGCTTGCTGCGCCAATACGCCGATTTCGCCGGCCGCGCCGGTGACCGGCACACCCAAGTGCAGCGCATTTACGACTGGTGCCACACGGCAAGCTCGCAGAACGTGGCCCGCCATAGGTTCGACGCCGTACGTAACTTCAGCCTTTTCGCTCATGCTGAGGATCCAGCTCACGAGGTTCCGCCTGCGGGCGTCTTCGGTCGGGGCAAGCGGCCACGCCCGACCCCGACCATCATCGAACCGGAACAGGTCCGGGCGATCATGACCGCGGTATTGGACGTTGCGCCCCAAGGCACGATCAGCCCGTACACGTATCATTATCTGTTCGGCCTGCTGGCGGCGACAGGTCTCCGGATTTCCGAGGCCCTCGCTCTTCAATGCAACGATCTGGTCGAGGATGGCCTGATCGTCCGCAACGGCAAGTTCGGCAAGCAGCGGCTGATTGCCCTGCAGCCATCGACCCGTCAGGCGCTCGAAGCATATCTCGCCACCCGGGCAAGGCTTGGCGCCACGGGCAATGACCTGTTCGTGACCATTCGGGGGAGAGCACCACACAAGGTGCGCGCCCACGTGGTGTTCGTCAGGCTGGCCCGGCAGCTCGGATACCGCGGACCGACCGGAACGGCCGGGATGCGGTTACACGACCTGCGGCACACTTTCGCCGTGCGTTCCCTTGAGTCCTGTCCGCGCGACAGGGAAGCCATCGCACACCACATGGCCGGACTCAGCGTATATCTGGGGCATGCGTCGGTCGCCAACACCTATTGGTATCTCGAGGCCACTCCGGTGCTGCTGCGCGATATCGCTGCCGCCAGCGAGCAACTTTACCGGGGAGAAGCGGCATGACGGCACTCGCTCCGCATCTCTCGATCTACCTGCGTGAACATCTGCCGCGCGAACGTGCTGTCAGTCCGCACACGGTGAAGACCTATGCCAATTGCTTCGTCCTCCTGGTCCAGTTCGCTGCCGATCGGCTGAAGCGTCGGCCGACCGATCTCGAGATCGAGGATCTCGGCACCGACATGATCATGGCCTTCCTTGACCATGTCGAGAACGGTCGCGGCAGCTGTGTTCGGACCCGCAATGGCAGGCTCGCCGCGATCCGGTCCTTCTTCCGCTACATCGAGTATCGTATTCCGGCCTGCCTAGATCAGGCCCTTCGCGTCAGATCGATCCCTACCAAGAAGACCGACAAGGCGCTGATCGACTACCTCGACCGGGCAGAGATCAAGGCTTTGCTCGACGCCCCGGATCCCCGGACACGCCTTGGCACCCGCGATCGCGCAATGCTGCATCTGGCCTATGCTGGCGGGCTGAGGGTGTCGGAACTCGTAACGCTACAACTGCGCGATTTCCCGGATCGCTCGCTTTCGACCGTGCACATCTTGGGCAAGGGTCGGCGTGAACGGGTCCTCCCGCTCTGGAAGGAGACCCAGTTCGCATTGCGCGCGTGGCTTGCGATCCGCCCCGAAGCCGAGGTCGCCGAGATATTCCTCAATGCCAACGGGCAGCCGATGACACGCGACGGGTTTGCGTTCCGTTTGGCCGAGCACGTCAAGACCGCGGCAACGAAGCAGCCGTCGATCCTTGGAAAGCGCGTGACACCGCACGTGCTGCGCCATTCCTGCGCAATGCACACGCTCGCGGCGACAGGGGACATTCGCAAAGTCGCATTGTGGCTCGGCCATGCCAGCATCCAGAGCACCGAGACCTATTTGCGCGCCGATCCCGAGGAGAAGCTGCAGATTCTCGCGGCGCACGGCGCTCCTGCCATCAAGCCCGGGCGCTTCAAGCCGCCATCCGATGCCCTGATCACGATGCTCACCGACGTTCGAAGGCGGGCCTAGCCCGTCTCCGGACAACCCCCTGGCACTCATATTATCTGGAGTGAAATCATGGAAAACCGAAGGAAACCTGCGCCTCCCGCTGCCACGCTCGACATAAACTGCGACTGCAAAGAAGCCATCTAATGTTGAGCTCAACATTAGATCGCTTCACGCGGCGTTATGTCCACCTGAACGTCGTTCCATTCACCCGGATCGATGTCCGCCAAGCGGCGCGACAGTAGCGCTTCCCCGGTCGAAACGACCTGCACCACGGCGGCATGGCCATCGGCAAGTCCTTGGTCGATCGCGGCAATCAGCGTCGGCGTCTTCATCGCGGTGATCAGATGATTGAAGAAGCGCTGCTTGGCAGACTCAAATGCAGACCGAGCCGCCGACTTGGCTTGACGGTTGAGGGTGTCCTCGCTGCTGGTGACATTCGCGGCCTCGAGCGCAGCGTCGAGGTTGTTGTGTATGACCTGAAAGGCCCCGGCATAGGCATCGTAGATGCGGATCTGATCGGGTGTCAGCTGATGTTCGACCAGCTCATATTCAACGCCTTCGTAGGAGAGCGAACGGGCGGCATAGAGGCCGAGAGCCTTGAGGTCGCGAGCCAGCACCTCCATCGCCGCGACGCCGCCCGCTTCGATGGCCGCGACGAAATCGGTGCGCTTGTCGAACGGGAAGTCCGTGCCGCCCCACAGCCCGAGCCGCTGGGCATAGGCAAGGTTCTCGACCGTGGTTGCGCCGGTTGCAGAGACATAGACGATCCGGCCATTGGGCAGTGCATGCTGCAGGCGCAGTCCGGCACGTCCCTGCTGCGAGGGAGCCGAATCGCCCCGATCGGATTTGCCGCCACCGGCATTCTGCATCGCATGGCTTTCGTCGAAGACAATGACCCCGTCGAAGTCGGTTCCCAGCCAATCGACGATCTGTTGGACCCGCGAAACCCTATTCTCGCGGGCGTCGGAGCGTAGCGTGGCATAGGTTGTAAAAAGGATGCCCTGCTCGAGCCGGATGGGCGTTCCCTGGCGGAAGCGGGCGAGCGGCGTGACGAGCAAGGGTTCCTGCCCCAAGGCCTTCCAGTCGCGCTGGGCGTCTTCGAGCAGCTTGTCGGACTTCGAAATCCAGACCGCCCGCCTGCGGCCCTTGAGCCAGTTGTCGAGCAATATGCCTGCAACCTGGCGACCCTTGCCCGCGCCGGTGCCGTCGCCGAGGAACCAGCCTTTGCGAAACCGGACGGCAGTCTCGCACTCATCGGGCGCGGCTTCGACCTTGTCCCAGGTCGCATCGACTGACCAGTTGCCAGGGAGATGGTCGGCATGGGCTTCGCCAGCATAGATGACCGATTCCAGTTGGGCATCGGACAACAGTCCCTGTTCGACCACATCGTTGGGCAGATGCGGGCGGTAGCGCGGCTTGGGCGGTGCGACCGACGACATCGCCGCCGATTGTACCAAGCGGGTGGGATGCGGCTGGGCACCGGGGATGCGGATCGATTGGAGCGTATAGGGCTCATAGAGCGTGTCAGAGAGTTTGCCGTCGCTGGGCGACTGCCAGTCAATCAACTCATATTCCAGTGGAATGCCTGATGGCTCATGCGAAGGAGCAGCAACCAGTCGCGGCTTCGAAGCTGCCGTTCTGATGGCATTTGGAATGCGCGGGGTGCTCATCGTCTGGATCGCCGACACCGCCATGGGCTGACGCGGCGGGAGGCTGCCCATCAGCCAGTGCAGCAAGGTCACAAGATCAGGGGCCAGCCCAAACGATGCCGAAAACTGCGCTGGATCGTCCGCAGGCACCTTGTCGATCACCATCAACCTGGTTTCGACCGAAGTGCCGTGCGGTGCGAACACGTTGCCAGAGATCGTCGCGGTGAAAACTACGCGGGCCTTATCCTGTAACCGGACGAAGCCGTCTCGCCATGTCTTGTGGTCGGGCGCGCAACTGGCACCGGTAATCGCGACGAGCCGACCGCCCTCCGCAAGCCGCGCCACTGCCGATGTCAGATGCCGAAAGGCTGCATCGGCCACTCGGGTCTCGACATGGAGCGCAGTCGAAAATGGCGGGTTCATCACGATGCAACTCGGCACCAGACCTGCGTCGAGCCGGTCATGGATCTGCGCGCCATCGTGAATCGACACAGGCTGGCCATCGAACATCTTGCCGAGCAATGCCGCGCGCACGTCGGCGACTTCGTTCAATGCGATCCTGCATCCGGCGAGGTCAGCGTGGATCGCCAACAATCCGGTGCCCGCCGAGGGCTCAAGCACCAGCTCGCCGGGGGTGAAGCCTGCCGCGAACCCGGCAATCCATGCCAGCCCCAGCGGCGTCGAAAATTGCTGAAAGCTGAGCATTTCTTCGCTGCGACGGGTCTGGGTCGGTGCGAGCCGGGCAATGCGCTCAACGAGCTTCAGCCGTTCGAACGGGTCGGTGGTCTTGGCATGAATGGCCGGACCATAGCGGCGCATGAACAGTAGCTGGGCAACCTCGACCGCTTCGTAGGCGGTCTTCCAATCCCAGACGCCGCTCGCATCGCTTGCGCCAAAGGCGGATTGCATTGCGGTACGAAGGGCGGGCGCGTCGATCCGGCGACCAGTGGCAAAGTGGCCGAGAATGTCATGGGCTGCGGCAATGATTGATGCAGCGGCTTGCTCTGGGCAAGCGGAGGGAAGCGGGCGCACGGATGCACCCGCCAAAGGCGAGTTGGTCATGGGATTGTTCCTTTGAATTGGAGAGATTGAGTGGTCCGGCCCTGCGCTCAGGCGGGCGGAATGTAGGCTTCGTAGGGATTGCCGGGGGCGAGATGGCCAAATGGCGTCATCACATAGTCGCCGTCATCACGACAGACCGCGCACAGAACGTAGCGGGTTTCTCCGCTGGCGACCTCGGTACATTCCATCAGCGCGAGATCGCCAGCTTTGGCCGCCTTCATCAGCGTTTCGAAGTTGGCGCGGGCATAGTCAGGGATTGCCATGGCTGATCTCCCCGTTGGCTGCGGCTTCGGTGTAGAAGCGGTCGAACAGCGTGTGGGTCGACTCCGAGCGGATCGTGCTGGCGGTGATGAGCATGGCGAGCCCGCCGAAGCCATCGGGCCGCATTTTCGAACAGGTGAACGCCATGGTGACGGTCAGATGGTCAAGCTCGGGCGAGCGGCGCACGATGTCCTGCAGCACGTCGGCCCAGAGGTCGCCGCACATGTCGAGGTCAATGTCGTCTTCGCCCAGGATGGCATCGGACTGCTCGTCGATCAGCTTTTGCGCCAGGCGGCTGGTTTCGGGCGTGGCCGCGTCGAGCGCAGCCCGGATTTCGGAAGCTGCCAGCGAGATCAGGTCTCTCGCGCCGTCTTCGCTGCAATAATAGGCAGCCTCGCTTGTCAGTTCCTCGTCGAACACTTGTGACAGGAACAGTCGCTCGATCGGCAACATGGCGGCAAGCGAGATCATCGGATCAACCACCGTCGGGGTGTAATAGTCGGCCATCAGATGGCTCCTTAAAATATCGGGAATGGGGCGCGGGACGACACGAGCCGCCCCGCGCGAGAGGTTCATTCGGCAGCGATCGCGTAGGCGTCGTCAGCCTCAGCCAGTTCGGCATCGCCATTGAGGAAGTCGGGCAGGTCTGCGATTTCCTCGCTCACCGTTTCGACAACCGGCAGCCGCAGCGGTTCGGGCAGCCAGCCCGTGCCTTCGAGCAGCCGTTCGGCCTCGCGCGCCATGTCGCCCTTCTTGAGGTGTTCGATCAGGACAGCTGTGGCATCGCCCTTGGCTTCGCGGACGGCCTCGATGATCCGGGGCTTGGTCACGCGACCGAGGTAATTGTCGACCGTCGGCGTCCAACCCGCTTCGGCCATGTCGAGCCCGACCACAGCCGCCAGTGCGTCGGCGGCGTCAATCCGCTGGGCAATGCCATGCGTGGAAACTTGTCCACCGTAGCCCTTAACTGGCTCGAACAGCGCGTTGACCCCTTGGCTGACGCAGTGCGCGAGCAGCGCCATCTGCTCCTCGTGGGCGAGTGCAATAAGGACATCCCACAGCGCGCCGGGTTCGTCAGGCAGGCGCTCAGACCACTGGTCGTGGCGTTGCTGGATTGCCACGCTCCACGCGGTCTCGCGCAAGTTTGGCGCAATATTGCCGAGCCAGGCCTGGGTCACCCCAATCTGCACGCAACCAGACTGCCCGTGCGAGCGAAATAGCGATAGGCACAACGCGTGCAGCAGAGCGGTGAAGGCTGCTTCCGGCGCATTGGCAAGAGCATCGCGCAGCGCCACAGTGCGCACCGCAGTCAGTTCGGAGACGAGCCGATCCGGAAGCGGACGGATGACATCATCCTCGTCGTCTGCGGCACGCTCGTCCTGCACCTGACCGGCGACCGTGATTGCCGGACCGGAGGCCTGGTCGGCACCTTCGGCAGCGACCGTCGCATCATCGCAATCGGCAGCGGGTTCATCCTCAGGCCGCACATAACCCCGGTCGATCCGAAGCCGTCCATCGTGCGCGAGCGAGACGAACACGCCTGCGCGTGCCTGCTCTGCCGGATCGAAGGCGACAGGGCGAGACGTCAACGGTGTCATCTCCGCATCGATTTCGGTCAACCGGGTATCGACCTCGTCGGGCAGGTCGCAGCCGTCGCGATATTGCTCGCCGATGGCGTCATATTCTTCAATGAGCGCGTCGAGCCGGGCCTGCTCCTCGTCGGTCAGCGGAACGGTGGTGCCGGTGATGCGGCGTTTGCCGCGTTCGCAGCCGAAGGGCAGATCGATGGCGGCCTCGACCCATTTCCAGCCTTCACCGCCGATTTCCTGCGCCACTTCGGACAACTTCTCATTAACGAGTAGTTCTACCAGCGCCGGATCCTGCAGCCAGCCATCTTCGTCGGAGGAGAACAGGTCGCGCATCACATAGCCGCCAGCCTCGGTGTAGGCATCGATGCCGATGAACCGCACGCGACGGTCGTTGGCGGCAATGGCGTCTTCGGTCAGCAAGCGGCGGATGTGGTAGGCGGGAACGTGTTGGCCCTGGTTGATTTGTTCCCAGACTTGCTCCTGGCGGGAATGGTTGTCGGTGACCGAGAAGGCCATAAGCTGCTCGAGCGACATGCCATCCTCGCCGTAAACATCGAGCAGGCTGGGCGAGACCGAGGCAAGCCGCAGCCGCTGCCGCACGGTTTGCCCTGAGACGAAGAAGCGGGCCGCGATGTCATCTTCCGACAGACCTGCCTCGATCAGCGCGCTAAAGGCGCGGAACTGGTCGAGCGGGTGAAGACCGACGCGCATGACGTTCTCGGCGAGCGAATCCTCCTCGGCGATCCCGGCTTCGCGCACCACGCAGGGAACCGGCTGGTCCTTGGCCATCCGCTTGGACTTCACCAGCAGTTCGAGCGCGCGGAAGCGGCGACCGCCCGCCGGAACCTCGAACTGGCCGGTTTCTTTGCCGTCATCGCCCACCACGGCGCGGACATTGAGACTCTGGAGCAAGGTCCGGCGATAGATGTCGTCGGCCAGATCCTCGATCGAAAGGCCCGCCTTCACCCGCCGGACGTTCTTCTGGCTCAGCACCAGTTGGGAAAAGGGGATGTCGCGCGAGGAACTGAGCACGAGCTTGGGTAAAGACTTAGTCATGGGGTTTCTCCATGACGGGCCGCCCGTGAGACTCTCTCTCAGGCTTCAACCCGTCACGAAGCGAAGCGCCGCCCTCTCACTCTTGAGAAGGCAGCGCCGCGCTGGAGAATTGTCCGGGACCGAACGAACCGGGTCAGTGTACCCGGTCGAGCAGCTTCTTCGCCTTGCCCTCCATGTCGAGGCGGGCATCCTGATGCGCCTTGTCGCGCGCCAGAGCCGTGATGCCCTGCACGAAATCGAAGATCGATTCCGGCGGGCGGCCTTCCTCGGCCAGCACGGTCTCGATGATCTTGCCGGTCTCGGCCTTGGAAAAGCCGCGGTTCCGCAGGAAGTCGCTGCGATCCTCGTCGGTGCGGGCAACGATGCGTTCGCGCGCCGCCTTGATGCCGTTGACGAACGACTGGGGCGAGGAGTTGGCGAAACCTTCCAACGCTGGCGCGGCTTCGTGGGCAAATCGGTTCGCCGCATACTTGCTGTGGCGGATGCTGATTTCCTCGAAGTCTTCCACGCCCCACAGGTTCCGGTTCTGGCAGACGGCACGCAGGTAAAAGCTCGCCATGCCAAGCGTTTTAGCCCCAACCTCGGAGTTCCAGCAGTAGAAGCCCCGGAAATAGAGATCGGGCGACCCGTCAGGCAGCCGTCCCGCTTCGATGGGGTTGAGATCATCAACGAGGAACAGGAAGACATCACGGTCCGAGGCGTAAAGCGTGGTCGTGTCGCGTGTGATATCGACGCGTGGATTGTAGACGCCGGTGGACCAGTCGAGCACGCCAGGCACCTTCCAGCGCGTGTCGCCTGTGCCGTTGCCTGCTATTTTCTGCACGGCTTCGACGAGTTCATGGTCGTAGATCCTGCCATAGTCTGGCCCAGTCACGGCGCGCAGCTCGAGCCTTCCGCTGTCGGTCTCGAGCGTCTTGATCTGCTCGGCACAATGCGAAGACAAGCCGTATTGCAGGTTGATCGCTGCGAGCGGGGCCGGAAGCTGACGCAGATAGGCCGCAGGTGCGCCGACCTGGCCCGCGAGTTGGCCGAAGCTCCAATGAGTCGGCGTGACTGGCGCATCGCTGCCGGGCAGGATCAGCGCCAGGCGCTCGGAGTCGTTACGGCTCGCTTCGACATGGATCAGGGCGCTTTCGACGACGCGGGTCCGGCTGCGCTCGGAACGCCCGCGCACGGATTGGGCCAGATCGCCAAGCGAGAGATATCGCTCGTCATCGGGCCGAGAGAACCACTCCGACGAAACCCGACCGATCCGCTGGCCGCGCGAGACATCGACTTTGTAGCCGCCGCCAACGTCGCGGCGCGCATCGAGAACCTGCATATTCATGGGAAAACCTCCATGACGGGCGGCCGGGAGCCTCTCTCTCGACCCTCATCCCGTCACGGCGAAGCCCGCCGTCCTCTCACTCTCACCTGCCCATGCTGTAATGTCGCGCGAGCAGCCAGCGAGATTGCCAACACAAAAGACCGCACCCTGAATGGAGGCGGGGATTATTCACTTGGCTTGTGCAGGCGGAAAGGCGGGGCTTGTCGGCTTTCATCGCCTGCACATAAAACCATGACCGCTGGTTCAGAGTGCGTGCGGGGCCACTTTTGTTAAAACACCGCGCCCTCGGGAGCAAAGCCGAAGGGGCTGCGGATAAGAGCGCGTCATCAGCCCCGCTCCGATTCTCGGGGCGTTGCGGGGCAGGGCCCCGCAGTGGAGGGTATGGAAGAGACAGCTTGCTGGCTCTGACCAGGGAGGAAACCTCCTCCCCCCACAACACGCTATTCTACGCGACTCTGCGAACAATCTTGATTACGTGGTGATTACGTGGCCCTCGACAGGCACCCCGGGAGGGGTTATGATCGTTGCTAAGTCCTTGAGAAGTATGGTGCCGGCTACAGGATTCGAACCCGTGGCCCCCTGATTACAAATCAGGTGCTCTACCAACTGAGCTAAGCCGGCAACGTGACCTTATGTGCAGCCGTCCTTAGTCCTAACGCGCGCCGAAGGTCCACCCCTCAGTGCGGGCAATTTCCGCGGTGAGGGCCGGGGGGCTCCACAGCGCCGCATCGTGGGCGGTGGTGCGCAGCCAGGCGGCGGTCAGCAGCGCATCGCTGGCATGGTCGGCAAGCGGGCCTTCACCGGGGACGGACGCGCTGGCCAATGCGGCGAGCGCGGCGTTGAGTTCGGCAAAGCTGCGCATTTTTGATCGACCCGCGCTGCGCCCGGCGGCCAGCGCGGCCAGCGTGGTGTAGATCTCGGTCACCACTGAGCCGCTGGCGGGCAGCGGATCGACCGGCCAGACCGGCAGGCGGGCGGGCAGGCGATTGAGCAGGCGCATTCCCGACAGGCTCGATTTGCCGACCTGCGCCGCGCCGACGAGGTTGAAGTTGGAGTACGGCTTGCACCCCATCGCCTCCTGCGCGCGTTCGGTAACGCGAAAACGCCCGCGCCCGCCGCCGAAACAGTCGCCCTCGCGTGCCCCGTGGCGGCGGAAATGGCGTGCGGCCTGCGGGTGATCGACGAAGCTGGTGACGCCCAGGTGCGGGTCTGCGGCGCAGAGGGCATCGACCATGGCCCACAGCGCGCGCGCGTCGGCGGGGCTCTCCGCCCAGCCGGGGAAGAATGCGCCCGCGTCGGCATGGGCCAGGCTGATGCCCATGTCGAAGCCGACCAGCGTGTCGTCGGGCAGGTCGCTCACCAGCCAGTCCAGCACTTCGGCCCGCGCCCAGCGGTGGCCGGGGCGGACGAGTTCGGGCGCGCCACGGCCTTCGCCGCACAGCGCGACCGCGATGCCCCGGTGCCGCTCTCCCGCCGCGCCGGACCAGTCAATCGCCGCGAAATGCCGGAAACGCGCGCTCACCCCGCCGGGCAGCCCCGCGGCGCGGGGGCGAAGGCCCAGCCGCCTGGCCCCTTGCGCATGGTGAAGCGCTGGCGGCCTTGCTCGATCTCGGCTGTCAGCTCCAAGCAGTCCTCGCCGCGCCAGCGTTCGATCCGCCAGTCACCGGACAGTTCGGGCAGCTGCTCGAAACGGGCGAGTTCCTTGAGGCCGCCGGGCAAGACCTCCATCACCAGCACCGCGTTGAGCGCCCCGAAGCCCGAGGCCGACCATTCGACCGAGGCGAACCGCTTTCCCGCTGGCGAGAACACCGGCGCCGCGCCGGTATCGATTGCCGTGCCCGTGCCCGCGCGGTCGAACAGCTGGAACCCGTTCGCTTCATAGCCGAACCAGCCATATCCGAAGAACCGCCCGTCCCCGAAGGTGCGGAAATCCTGCGCCGTGTCGTGATAGCGGGCATCCGCGCAGAGCGTCGCGCCGGCCAGCGTGGTCACCGCGACATGGTCCCGGTCGGCGGCGGCGAAGGCGGCAAACTTTGCCGGGATCGGCAGCGGTCCCGTGCGTTCCATCCCCTCGGCTTCGGCGGGGGTAAGGCGCTCGCACTGCGCAAGGTCGGGCCCTGCGGCGGGCGCGGGCGGGGCGGTTGGTGCGGCCTGCGGGATGGCCGTTGCAGAGGACGGAGGCGCCGCGTTCCGCTCCGCCGCCTTCCCGCAGCCCGCCAGCGCCAGCAGCGCGGCCAATCCGGCAGCGATCCTCATGCCCCGTCTTCCCCGCGCCGTTCGCGGCGCTTCTTCTCCCACCATTCGAGCCGTTTCAGCACCTCGCGCTCGAACCCGCGTTCGACCGGGCGGTAATAGGTCTGCGGCTCCATCCCCTCCGGCCAGTAGTCGGCTCCGGAAAAGCCGTCCTCGGCATGGTGATCGTAGGCATAGTTCGCGCCATAGCCGATGTCCTTCATCAGCTTGGTCGGCGCGTTGAGGATATCGGCGGGCGGGGCAAGGCTGCCGGTTTCCCGCGCGCTTTTCCACGCCTCCTTCTGCGCGACATAGGCCGCGTTCGATTTGGGCGCGCTGGCAAGGTAGAGGCAGGCCTGGACGATCGCCAGTTCCCCTTCCGGACTGCCGAGGAACTGGTAGGCGTCCTTGGCGGCCAGGCACTGGACCAGCGCCTGCGGATCGGCCAGCCCCACGTCCTCGCTGGCGAAACGCACCAGCCGCCGCAGCACGTAAAGCGGCTCTTCCCCCGCCGTCAGCATCCGCGCCATGTAATAGAGCGCGGCCTGCGGGTCCGATCCGCGCAGCGCCTTGTGGAGCGCGGAGATCAGGTTGTAATGCCCGTCGCGGTCCTTGTCATAGACCGCCACGCGGCGCTGGAGGAACTTGCCCAGGGCTCCCGGATCGAGCGGTTCCTCGATCTTCGCGTTGTAAAGCGTTTCGGCCTGGTTGAGCAGGAACCGCCCGTCGCCATCGGCACTGGCAACCAGGGCCGCTCGGGCATCGGCGGTAAGCGGCAGCGGGCCTTCCAGCGCCTCGCCGCGTTCAAGCAATTGCTCCAGCGCGGCGGCATCCAGCCGGTGGAGGATCAGCACCTGCGCCCGGCTGAGCAGCGCGGCGTTGAGCGCAAAGCTGGGGTTCTCGGTCGTCGCGCCGACCAGGGTGACGGTGCCGCGCTCGACATAGGGCAGAAAGCCGTCCTGCTGGGCGCGGTTGAAGCGGTGGATCTCGTCCACGAACAGCAGGGTGCGCTGGCCGGCCCGGGCCATGGTCTCGGCCTCGGCGAACACTTTCTTGAGATCGGCGACGCCGGAAAACACCGCGCTCACCGCGGCAAAGCGCATCCCCACCGCGGCGGCCAGCAGCCGCGCCATGCTGGTCTTGCCGGTGCCGGGCGGCCCCCACAGGATCATGCTCGACAGGCGTCCCGCCGCGACCATCCGCCCGATTGCGCCTTCCGGCCCGGTCAGGTGCTCCTGCCCGACCACGTCGGCCAGCGTCGCCGGGCGCAACCGGTCGGCCAGCGGCGCATCCTCGCGCAGCGGCGGCTCGCCCGGGGCGGGCAGATCATCGGCAAACAGGTCGACCATCGCGGCAGGATAGAGCGGCCCCGCGCCAATTGCACGGCCCGCGTTTGGGGGATTTTCACTTAGGTGATAGGCTTGCCCCAAGGGTCGGGCCAACACGACAAGGGGGAGAGGGGTGATGGAGCAGCGCAAGGCCGCAAGACCGCCCACCAGTTTCTGGGTGGTCGGGATCATGTCGTTGATCTGGAATGTATTCGGCGGGGTCGATTATACGATGACCCGGCTGCGCAATGCCGAATACCTCAGTTCGGCGGGCGATCCGCAGGTGATTCTCGCCTGGATCGACGGGTTCCCGCTGTGGGCCCAGGCAGCCTGGGGGCTGGGGGTCTGGGGTTCGGTCGCGGGGTCGGTGCTGCTGCTGGCGCGCAGCCGCCATGCGGTGACCGCCTTCGGACTGTCGCTGCTTGGCGCGGTGCTGTCGCTGGGCTTCCAGCTGACCCACGCGGTCCCGGCGGAACTGGACACCACCTCGGGCAAGGCGATGCCGGTGCTGATCATCCTGATCGTCGCCTTCCTGCTGCGCTTTGCCTACGTCGAGAGGGCCAAGGGCACCCTTCGCTAGCGGGTGTCAGGGCCGGGGCACGCCGCGCTGGCGGATCAGCCGGGCATAGGTATCGGCAACCACCTGGTTGATCCGGTCCCAGCTGAAATCCAGGCTGCGCGCTTCCCCGGCCTCGCCGTGGGCGGCGCGCAGGGCGGGCTGCTCGATATAGGCGCGCAGTGCCTCGGCAAAGGCGTGGACCGCGCCAGGCCGGATCAGCCGCCCGGTAACTCCGTCCAGCACCAGGCTTTCGCTGCCCGTGGCATCGGCGGCGACCACCGGCAGGCGGCAGGCCATCGCCTCCAGCGTGACGTTGCCAAAGGTTTCGGTGATCGATGGATTGAAGAACACGTCCATCCCCGCCACTGCGCGGGCCAGGTCCTCGCCGCCCTGAAAGCCGGTGAACACCGCGTCCGGCAGGCGGGTTTCGAACCACTGGCGCGCCGGGCCTTCGCCCACCACCAGCACCTTGTGCGGCACGCCCCGGCGATTCAGTTCGTCGATCGCGTCGGAAAACACGTCGAGCCCCTTTTCCATCACCAGCCGGCCAAGGAAGCCCACTGCCACCTCGTGGTCCGCGATGCCCAGCGCGCGGCGCCATTCCAGATCGCGGCGGCCGGGATGGAACATCTCGCGGTCCACTCCGCGCGACCAGATGTCGATGTCATAGTTCATGCGCTGGCTGCGCAGCACCTGGGCCATCGATTCCGACGGGGCGACCAGCGCGTCGCAGCGCCGGTAAAGCCGCCGCAGGATCGCCTCGATCACCGGTTCGAAGAAGCCGAGGTGGTAATAGCGGAAATAGGTTTCGAACCGGGTGTGGACCGATGCCAGCACCGGAATCCCGCGCGCCCGCGCCCAGGCCACCGCGCGGTGACTGCCGCGATCGGGCGAGGCGATGTGGACCACATTGGGCGCGAACTCTTCCAGATCGCGCTTCACCCGGGCCGACAGCCCCATCGGAAAGCGGTATTCCCCGCGCCCCGGGATCGGGAAATTGGGCACGTCGACCAGATCGCCGGTCGGCGCAAAGGCGGGCTTTTCCACCACCGGCGAATAAACCCGCACCGCCGCTCCCTGGCGCAGCAGATAGCCCACCAGCCGGTTAAGCGCCTGGTTCGCCCCGTCGCGGACATAGTTGTAATTGCCCGTGAACAGCGCGATCCGCAGGTCCGCAGTCTTCACCATGCCTGCATCTCCCCGGCGGTAGCGGGCAGACAGGACACTGTCGCTGCGCAAATGTCCATCCACCAGCAGCGCGCCACGGCAAGCCGATCAGGCGAATGGCAAGGGGCAGGATCGATCATGATCGTTCGATAGGGGACTGCGGCGAGAGAGGAAAGCACGGCAAGCTGCGGTTTCCCCTGACCGGCGCGGCCTCGCCCCTCCCGCCTTGCGGGAAGGGCCGCGCAGGCCTTACGCCGCTTCCTTCTTGCGGCTGGCCTTCTTGCGCTCGTGCGGGTCGAGGATCGCCTTGCGCAGGCGGATCGACTTGGGCGTGACTTCGACCATTTCGTCGTCGTCGATATAGGCGATCGCCTGTTCCAGGGTCATGATCCGGGGCGGGGTCAGGCGGATCGCGTCGTCTTTGCCGGTCGAGCGGAAGTTGGTCAGCTGCTTCGACTTCATCGGGTTGACTTCAAGATCGTCCGGCTTGGCGTTCTCGCCGATGATCATGCCTTCGTACAGCGGGGTGCCGACGCCGACGAACAGCACGCCGCGCTCTTCGAGAGGGCCGAGGGCATAGCCGACCGCTTCGCCCGCGCCGTTGGAGATCAGCACGCCGTTCTTGCGGCCTTCGATCTTGCCCTTGTAGGGGCCGTACTTCTCGAACAGCCGGTTCATGATGCCCGTGCCGCGCGTGTCGGACAGGAATTCGCCGTGATAGCCGATCAGCCCGCGCGACGGGGCGGAGAAGGTGATGCGGGTCTTGCCGCCGCCCGAGGGGCGCATGTCGGTCATCTCGCCCTTGCGGTTGGCCATCTTCTCGACGACCGTGCCGGCGTGTTCGTCGTCAACGTCGATCACCACGGTTTCATAGGGCTCGGTGCGCTGGCCGTCCTCGTCCTGCCGGTAGAGCACGCGCGGGCGGCTGATGCCCAGTTCGAAGCCTTCGCGGCGCATCGTCTCGATCAGCACACCCAGCTGCAGTTCGCCGCGCCCGGCAACCTCGAAGCTGTCCTTGTCGGCCGATTCGGTGACGCGGATGGCGACGTTGGATTCCGCCTCGCGCTCAAGCCGGTCGCGGATCATGCGGCTGGTCACCTTGCTGCCCTCGCGGCCCGCCATCGGGCTGTCGTTCACCGCGAAGCGCATCGACAGGGTCGGCGGATCGATCGGCTGGGCATAAAGCGGCTCGGTCACCGTGGGGTCGGCGATGGTGTTGGCCACAGTCGCCTCGGCCAGACCGGCGATCGAGATGATGTCGCCCGCGCGGGCCTCGTCCACCGGCACGCGTTCCAGGCCGCGGAAGGCCATCAGCTTGCTGGCGCGGCCGGTTTCGACAATCTTGCCGTCGCGGTCGAGCGCGTGGATCGGCGAATTGACCTTGACCGTGCCCGACTGGACCTTGCCGGTCAGGATGCGGCCCAGGAAGTTGTCGCGATCGAGCAGCGTCACCAGGAACTTGAACGGCCCGTCGACATCGGCGGCGGGGGCGGGGACGTGGCTGACGATCTTTTCGAACAGCGGGGTCAGCGTGCCTTCGCGCAGGTTGGGGTCTTCATTGGCATAGCCGTTGCGGCCCGAGGCGTAGAGCACGGGGAAATCGCACTGTTCATCGCTGGCATCCAGGCTGACGAACAGGTCGAACACTTCGTCCAGCACTTCCTGGATGCGTTCGTCCGGGCGGTCGACCTTGTTGACCACCACGATCGGGCGCAGGCCCAGCGCCAGCGCCTTGCCGGTGACGAACTTGGTCTGCGGCATTGCGCCTTCGGAGCTGTCGACCAGCAGGATCACGCCGTCGACCATGCTGAGGATGCGTTCCACCTCGCCGCCGAAATCGGCGTGGCCGGGGGTGTCGACGATGTTGATGCGGGTGCCGTTCCATTCGACCGACGTGCACTTCGCCAGGATGGTGATTCCGCGTTCCTTTTCCAGGTCGTTGGAATCCATCGCCCGTTCCTCGACCCGCTGGTTGTCGCGGAAGGTGCCCGACTGGCGGAACAGCTGGTCGACCAGCGTGGTCTTGCCGTGGTCGACGTGGGCGATGATGGCGATATTGCGCAGCGGCAGCGGGGCGGACATCAGGATACTTTCATGCGAGGAAGGGCAGCGCGTGCTGCGCCGCAACATTGCGCGCGCCCCTACCCTAAAGGACGCATCGGAGCAAGCTTTGCGCAATTGCACGGTCCGCCAAAGGGGTTATAGGCCCGCGCCATGACCAAAACGATGCTCCGGGCCGCTCTTCTGGCCACCGCCACCCTTCCCGCCGCCGCCTTTGCGCAGGACGCCGCCCCGATCGAGGAAGAGGCCCTTCCGCCCGAGGAAGAGGCCGCTCCTCCCGCCGACGAGGCATCGCTGCCCGAGGCCGAAGGCAACGAGATCGTCGTCACCGCGACCAAGCGCGAACAGACCCTGCAGGACGTGCCGATCGCCGTCTCGGTCGCGACTGGCGAGACGCTGGAACGCGCCGCCGTGCGCGATCTCAAGGATTTGCAAAGCCTGGTTCCCTCGCTGCGGGTGACCCAGCTGCAATCGAGCGCGAACACCAATTTCATCATCCGCGGCTTTGGCAACGGCGCCAACAATGCCGGGATCGAACCGTCGGTCGGCGTGTTCGTCGACGGGGTCTACCGCTCGCGCACCGCCGCGCAGATCGGCGATCTGCCGGACGTGCAGCGCGTGGAAGTGCTGCGCGGGCCGCAGTCGACCCTGTTCGGCAAGAACGCCAGCGCCGGCGTGATCAGCCTGGTCACGCGCGAGCCTTCGTTCAAGTTTCGTGGCAATGTCGAGGCGAGCTACGGCAACTTCAACGCGATCGTGCTGAAGGGCTATGTCAGCGGGCCGGTGACCGAGAACATCGCCGCCAGCCTGTCGGGCCGGATCAACAAGCGCGACGGCTATGTCAGCGATGCGGGCTGGGGCGGCAAGTCGAACGAGCGCGACCGCTGGTTCGCGCGCGGCCAGGTGCTGATCGAGCCCAGCGACCAGCTGAAGGTCCGCCTGATCGCCGATTACGACAAGATCAATGAGGTCTGCTGCGCGGTGGTCAATGTCCGCCGCTCGGCCGCGACAAGCGCGCTTGAAGCGCTGGGCGGCAAGGTCAACCCGGCCAGCGATCCGTTCGGCGATGTCGCCTGGTCGAACTTCGCCTCGAGCAACGACATCGAGAACTGGGGCATTTCGGGGCAGGCGGACTATCAGGTCGGCCCGCTCAAGCTCACCTCGATCACCGCCTGGCGCGAAAGCAGCAGCCTGACCAACCAGGATTCGGACTTCACCAGCGCCGACCTGATCGGCGGCAACCTGGGCCGGACGAACATCGATACCTTCACCCAGGAACTGCGCGTTTCGGCCGGGTTCATGGACGTGTTCAACGCCATGCTGGGCGCCTACTATTTCGACGAGAAGGTCGAAACCAGCAATGCCCTGACCTATGGCACCCAGTTCCGGCCCTATGTGAACCTGCTCAGCGCCGGAGGCGTTTCCGTGCTGGAAACGCAGGTGCTGGGCCTGCCGCTCAACACCTTCCAGAAGGCCGGACAGGGCCTGTTCGACGACTTCCGGATGAAGAACACCGCCTGGTCGGTGTTCGGCAATGTCGATGTCAAGCTGGGCAAGGTCACGCTGACCCTGGGCGCGAACTACACGCGTGACCGCAAGACGGTAACCTCGAACGTCACCAGCACCGATACCTTCTCCGCGCTCGATCTGGTCGCCATCGGCAACGGGGTGATCCGCAACACCGTGATCGCCAACAAAGTTGGCGCGCAGCTGGGTCTGCCCGGCGCGGCCGATGCCACCCAGATCCAGAACTGGGCGGCTGGCAACCTGGCGACTTACAACACGATTGTCGCGGGCGCGGTCAGCTTTGCCAATGCCAACCAGACCAACCCTTCGGTCAATCCGCTGCTGGCGCTCAGGCCGCTGCAGTTCCTGCCGCCGTTCCGCAACTTCCCCAATGCGGTGGAAACCGGCAAGACCAGCGATGGCGACTGGAGCTGGACCGCGCGGCTGGCCTATGACCTGTCGGACAGCGTCAATGTCTATGCCAGCTATGCGACTGGCTTCAAGGCCAGCTCGTTCAACCTCTCGCGCGATAGCCGCCCGCTGGCGTCGGACTATGGCGCGCTGGCATCGGGCGGGCTGCTGGTGCCCAACCTGACCACGGGATCGCGCTATGCCGGGCCAGAGAACGCCAAGGTGATCGAGCTGGGCCTCAAGGCCAAGTGGGACGTGGCCAGCGCCAACCTGACGCTGTTCAAGCAGCAGATCGACGGGTTCCAGTCGAACACCTTTACCGGCACCGGCTTCGCGCTGGCCAATGCCGGGCGCCAGACCACGCTGGGCGTCGAGTTTGACGGCATGGTCAAGCCGCACCGCGACCTGACCCTGACCGTGTCGATGGTCTATCTCGATCCCAAGTATGACAGCTATGTCGGCTCGCCGCTGGGCGATGCCTCGGGCCTGGCCCCGGCGGGCATCCCCAACCTGTCCGCCACTTTCGGGGCGCAGTGGAGCAAGGAACTGGCCAGCGGCAACCGTATCGTGCTGCGCGGCGACTATCATTACGAAGCCCCGGTCCAGGTGCTCGACGGGCTGCCCGGCTTCATCCAGCGCGACGCGCTGGGCCAGGTGATCAGCTATCAGCCCGGCTTCGATGCCGCGCGGCCGTTCCGCCGCGAAGTCAACGATCTTGGCGCCTCGGCGACCTGGATCATGACCAATGGGCTGGAACTGTCGGTCTGGGGCCGCAACCTGCTGGATGACCGCTATCTGGTGCAGATCTTCGATTCCGTCGCCCAGTCGGGCTCGGTCTCGGGCTATCCCAACCAGCCGCGCACCTATGGGGTCAGCGCCCGCTTCAAGTGGTAGGCGCTGGCCTGCCGTTACGGCAAGCACGGGAAGGGGGTGGCTCGCCGCCCCCTTTTTCGTTGCGCAAGTCGAATAATTGTGGTGGCATCCGTACTTATGGCCCCATCCCGGGCCGTGGAGCAGAAGGGGGAACTGTCATGCTCGATTGGATGCTGATGCCGTACAAGCGCTATGCCGACTTTTCGGGCCGGTCACGGCGCAAGGAATTCTGGATGTTCTACCTGTTCGTGATGGTCGTCTACTTCGTGTTGATGACCGTTGCCGGAATGGGCATGGCTTCGATGACGGTCGATCCCGAAACCGGCGAACTGTCGGGCGGGGGGATGTCCTCGATGATGAGCATCGTGATCCTGCTGTTCTGGGTGGCGACGATCATCCCGATGCTTGCCGTGCAGGTGCGCCGCTGCCACGATCAGGACAAGTCCGGCTGGTTCATCCTGGTGCCGATCTACGGCATCATCCTGATGTTCCTTGAAGGCACGCGCGGACCCAACCGCTTCGGTCCCGATCCCAAGGCGGACGAGAACGCCGGCCCGGTCGGCTGATCGCCACGCCATTTTGCAGTACCGCTAGGCCGGTGCCCGCAGGGGCGCCGGCCTTTGCCGGTTGAACCATCAAGCAGGAATTACTCATGGACTGGATGACCATGGCGCTGCGGCGCTATGTCGATTTCGAAGGCCGCTCGCAGCGCAAGGAATACTGGATGTTCCAGCTGTTCCAGGTGCTGGTCTATCTGTTGTGCGTGGCGATCATGCTCGCCGGGGTGCCGTGGAACGATATGGACAATCCCAATTCGCAGCCCGGGCCGCTGCTGTGGGTCGGGATCGGCCTGGCGGGGCTGTTCTGGCTGGGCACCCTGCTGCCCAGCATCGCCGTGACCGTGCGGCGGTTCCACGATCAGGACCAGACCGGCTGGCTCTACCTGCTTTATTTCATCCCCTACATCGGCGGGATCGTGGTCTTCGTGTTCATGTGCCTTGATGGCACGGCGGGCGACAACAAGTTCGGCCCGGACCCCAAGGGGCGCGGGGCGATGGACGTATTTTCCTGATCGGCCGAGGGGCGGGGCGGCCCGCAAGGGCCGGTGCCGTGCCGCCCTGGATTGCCGCTTCGCTTCGCTCCTCGCAACGACGAGCCCGGGTGAGGGAGGTCGGAGGACTGGCGCCCCGGCGCCCCCGCCATTTCTTCGTCGTTGCGAGGCCGCATGGCCCCGGCAATCCATGATCAGCAAGGCGCCGTCGTTCGCCGCATCGAAGCGCCCGCCTAAAGCTCCCGCAGCGCCTGCGCCGGTTTGGCGCGCAGCAGCGGCAGCGATCCGCCCAGCGCGAACAGGATCACCAGCCCCAGGCCCGCGCCCAGCACGGCCAGCACTTGCGGCCAGTTCGGCAGCCAGTCGAATTCGAACAGCTGCACCACCACCAGCCAGGCCACGCCGCTACCCAGCGCCAGCGCCACGCCCGCCAGCAGCAGCGCCAGCAGGCCGTATTCCGCCGCCTGCAAGGCCAGCAGCTGGCGCCGGCTGGCGCCCAGCACGCGCAGGATCACGTTATCGTAAAGCCGGCTCGCCCGCGCCGCCGCGATGGCGCCCAGCAGCACCGCCACCCCGGCCAGCACCGCCACTGAGGCTGCGGCCAGTACGGCCACGCTGACCTGCCCCAGCAGGGCGCGCGCCTGGGTCAGCACGCCGCCGACCTCGATGACCGAACTGGACGGGAAACCGCGCACCAGCGCGCGCAGCAGCGGGCCATTGTCGGTGGAGGCGCCTGCCGCGCCGTCCGGCAGGTCGATGGTCGCGGCCAGGTTGTGCGGCGCGTCGGTCAGCGCGTTGGGGCTGAACACCAGCACATAGTTGAAGCCCATCGAATCCCAGTCGATCCGCCGCAGCGAGGAAATGCGCGCGGTGCGCTCCACCCCCAGCAGGCCGACACCCAGGTAATCGCCGATCTTCAGGTCCAGCGCCTCGGCCAGCCGCTCGTCGATCGAAACCAGCGGCTCGCCCGCATAGTCCTTGGCCCACCACGTCCCGGCGGTAACGGTATTCCCTTCGGGAACCTGTTCCGAATAGGTCAGCCCGCGTTCGCCGCGCAGCGGCCAGGCGCCTTCGGGAATGGTCTTGAGGCTGGAGACGCGGATCATCGCGTCCTTTGGCCCATAGGCCAGGATCGAGCCGCGCAGCGCGGGCACTGTGCGCACTTCCGCTTCGGGAGCCACTGCGCTGACCGCCGCGCGGAAGGCATCGGCCCGCTCGCGCGGGACGTCGAGCACGAAATAGTCCGGCGCGCGCGCAGGCACCCGCCGCTCGATATTGGCATCCAGGCTGGTCTGCACCGCCGCCAGCAGCACGAAGGCGGAAAGCCCAAAGCCCAGCGCCGTCACCAGCGCGCCGGTCTGCGCACCGGGGCGGTGGAGGTTGGCCAGGGCAAGCCGCAGCAGGGGATGGCCCGGGCGCGGCAGGCGGGCGGCAAGCTTGCGGATCGCCCAGCCAAGCGCGCCCAGCAGCACCAGCAGACCCAGCGCGCCCGCCAGGAACCAGGCTGTGACCAGCGGCTGCGCGGCGGTTAGCATGGCCAGCGCGGCAATCGCCGCCAGGCCCAGCCCGACCGGCAGCACCAGCTCGCGGCGGTTGGACGGCAGCGGCGTCACCCGGGCGCGCATCAGCGCCATTGCCGGAAAGCGCCGCGCGGCAAGCAGCGGCGGCACGGCGAAGACCAGCGCGACCAGCAGGCCATAGGTCATGGCACGCAGCAGCGCGGTGGGATCGAACACCAGCCCGCGCGCCACGGGCAGCAGATCCCCCAGCGCGGCGGCGAACAGCGGGGTGACCAGCACCCCCGCAATCAGCCCGGCAAGACTGCCGACCAGCGCGGCGGCGGTGATTTGCAGCAGGTAGATCCGGGCGATGTCGGTGCTGGAAGCGCCCAGCACTTTCAGCGTGGCAATGCTGGTGCGCCGCGCTTCGAGGTATGAGGAAACCCCGCCGCCGATGCCGATGCCCGCGATGGCGAGCGCGGCCAGGCCGACCAGGACCAGGAACTCGCCCATTCGGCTGACGAAGCGTTCAGCCCCCGGCGCGGCGCGATCGCGGGTGCGGTATTCAAAGCCCGCAGCGGGGAACTGACGCTTGAGCGCCTCCACGCTGGCCGTGGGATCGGCGGCGGGCGGCAGGGCGATCCGCACCTTGCTGCGGTACATCGCGCCGGGCGCGGTCAGGCCCGCGGCGGCGGGCAGGGCGGCATCGACCACCACCACCGGGCCAAGCGTGAAGCCTTCGCCCAGCCGGTCGGGCTCGACTGCCAGGATTCCGCCGACGCGCAGGGCGGTAGTGCCGATGGTCACGGAATCGCCCGGGCCAACCCCCAGCCGCTGGGCCGCGCCCTCGGCCAGCCAGGCTGCCGAGGGCGGGGGCGCGCCAACCGCGCGGCCGTCCTTCAGCCGCGCCGTGCCGACCAGCGGCCAGCGCGCGTCGACCGCTTTCAGCTCGATCGGCACCGCCAGATCGCCCGAACGCGCCATTGCCTGCATCCGGGTGCCGGTGGAAATGGTGCCCAGTTGCGCAAAGGCGGCGTTTTCCTGCGCCGAAGGTTCGCGCTGCCAGACCGAAACTTCCACATCGCCACCCAGGATCGTGCGCCCGCGCCCGTCCAGCTCGCTTTCGATCGCTCCGGTCAGGGTGCCGATCGCAGCCAGCGCGCCGACGCCCAGGAACAGGCAGACCAGCAGCAGCCGCAGCCCCCGGAACCGCGCCGAAAGATCGCGCCGGGCTATCGCCCAGGCGGTGCTCCAGGGCAGGGCGGTGCTCACGCCGGGGCGCTGTCGCTGACGATCCGCCCGTCGCCGAGCGTGATGACCCGTTCGCAGCGCGCGGCCAGGCTGGCATCGTGGGTTATGATCACCAGCGTCGCCTGCGCGTCGGCGCGGCGGGCGAACAGCAGGTCGATGATCCCCGCGCCGGTCGCGGCATCAAGGTTGCCGGTCGGCTCGTCGGCAAAGACCAGCGCCGGGCGCGGGGCAAGCGCGCGGGCGATGGCCACGCGCTGCTGTTCGCCGCCCGAAAGCTGCGCCGGGTAATGGTTCAGCCGGTGGCCCAGGCCCACCGCTGCCAGTTCCGCCTCGGCGCGGGGGCGAGCATCGGCCAGGCCGGCCAGTTCCAGCGGGGTCATCACGTTTTCCAGGGCGGTCATGGTCGGCAGCAGGTGAAAGGCCTGGAGCACGATCCCGATCCGCCCGCGCCGCGCGGCGGCCAGCTGATCCTCGGACAGGGCGGCAAAATCCTCCCCGGCGATGGTCAGGCTGCCCGATGTGGCGCGTTCCAGCCCGGACAGCACCGCCATCAGGCTCGACTTGCCGGAGCCCGAAGGGCCAAGCAGCGCCAGCGTCTGGCCTTGCGGAACGGTCAGCCCCACGCCGCGCAGCACTTCCACCGCGCTGTCAGCCGAGCCGAGGCGGAGAGTAAGGTCTTTGGCGGCAATCGCCGGAAGGGGGCTTGTCACGTCAGCGCGATGCCATAGCTAGAGGGAGATAATGCGAGGAACTTGCACGATGAAATGGATTGCCCCCTGCCGACTTGCAACCCCCCTTGCCCTAATGGCCATGCTGGCCGCCTGCGGCAGCGATCAGCCGGCCACCCCCGTGCCGGACAAGGCCGGGGCCGTAGCCGCCCCGGAACCGCCGCCAGCGCTGCCCGTGGTGGGCGAGGAGCTGCGGATCGTGGCGCTGGGCGACAGCCTGTTCGCGGGCTATGGCGTCGATCCCGGCCAGTCCTATCCGGCACGGATCGAGGCGGCGCTGCGCGCGCGCGGGATCAACGCGCGGATGACCAACGCGGGGGTTTCGGGTGATACCACATCGGGCGGGCTCGGCCGCGTCGACTTCGTGCTGGACAGCATGGCCAAGCCGCCGCAGCTTGTGCTGATCAGCCTTGGCGGGAACGATATGCTGCGCGGCCTGCCGCCAGAGGAGACCCGCAAGAACCTGGCCGCGATCCTTGGCAAGCTGAAGGACCGCAAGATTCCCGTCGTGCTGATGGGGATGCTGGCCCCGCCCAATCTGGGGGCGGACTATGCCGCGAAGTTCAACCCGGTCTACCCGGCGCTGGCGAAGGAATACGGGGCAACGCTGGTGCCGTTCTTCCTTCAGCCGGTGGTTGGCAGGCCGGATCTGATCCAGGCCGACCGGATTCATCCGACCGCTGAAGGGATCGACCTGCTGGTCGGCGCGACGATCGATCAGGTGGCGGGGGCGCTGCCGGTCAGCCCAGCCGCTCCGCCAGCCCCTCGCTGATCCGCCATACCGCCGCCTCGCGCTCAATCGCGGCGAAGGGAGCGAGTTCCGTGCCGGTCAGCCAGACCTGCGCGCCGCCTTCGCGCAGGCGGCCGAACAGCGCCTCGCGCCGCACCGGATCGAGGTGGGCCGCCACCTCGTCGAGCAGCAGCAGGGCGGGGCGGGCATTGTCGAGCAGACCCGCATGGGCCAGCGTGATGGCGATCAGCATCGCCTTCTGCTCCCCGGTCGAGCACTCCGCCGCGTTCTGGCCCTTGCCGGCCATGACCACGTCCAGTTCGTCGCGGTGCGGCCCGGTCAGGGTGCGCTGCGCTGCGCGGTCGCGCGCCCGGCCAGAGCGAAGCGCGGCGGCCAGTTCCTCCGCGCCCAGCGGCCCGCCGGGGCGATAGGTCAGTTCGGGCCGGGCAAACGGCGCTTCGGGCAGCACCGCAAGCTGCGCCGAAAGGCGCTCCACCAGCCGCGCGCGGGCCTCGGCCACCAGCGAACCGGCTTCGGCCAGTTGGCCCTCCAGCGCGTCGAGCCAGGCGGGATCGGGCTCGGTATCGCCGCTCAGCAGGCGGTTGCGCTCGCGCAGGGCGCTTTCCGCCCGCGCGGCGTTGCGGGCGTGGCCCGGCTCCAGCGCCAGCACCAGCCGGTCAAGAAATCGCCGCCGCGCGCCAGCGCTTTCGGCGAACAGGCGGTCCATCGCCGGGGTCAGCCAGCCGATTGAAAGCCATTCGGCCAGCCGCAGCGCGGGGGCCTCCGCCCCGTTGACCTGCACGATCCGGCGCCCGGGCCGGTCGCTCCGCACCCCGGTGCCCAGCCGCACGGCGCCGTCCAGCTCCGCGCTGACCGCGAAGCCGCCGTCGCCGCCTTGCGCGGGCATGTCGGGCAGGGCGGCGCGGCGCAGCCCGCGCCCGGGGGCCAGCAGCGACAGCGCCTCCAGCACGTTGGTTTTGCCTGCGCCGTTTTCACCGACCAGCAGGTTGAACCGCGCCGTCCCGTCGAGCCAGGTCTCGCGGTGGTTGCGGAAGCGGGAGAGGGTAATGCGGTCGAGCCCCATGGCGCCTTGGCGATAGTCTTACGGTGCCCCTGCTGTCACGCGAAAGCATGGCTGCCGACTTTTGGTGAAATTTCCCACAACGTGGCATTCATCGCCCGGCAAGATTTCGATCAATCGAACGGAATCCCGGAAATCCGCCACTTTTCGCATTTGGCACGGGTCCTGCAAACACTGGTGCATCTGCGGCACTGGCTGCGGCAGGAACCCATAAAGGACTTGAACCATGACTTCCATCACCTCGCTTTCGAAGCACTTCGCCACCGCCGTTTCCGCCCTTGCGCTCAGCTTCGTGCTGATCAGCGGCACCGTTTCCACCCCTTCCACCGCCCAGGCCGCCGGTGCCTATGTCGGAGCCGTCGCATGAGCTCGCTGGAAAAGGGCAAGGCCCCGATGGGCAGCGGCTTTCGCCTGAACAAGGCCGAAGGCAAGGTCATGGGCGTGTGCTCGGGCATCGCCGATTACACCAATGTCGATGTCACGCTGGTGCGTGTGGGCTTCGTGCTCGGCACCCTGCTGGGCTTCGGCTCGCTGATCCTGGTCTATCTCGCCATCGGCCTCATCGCCGATTGATCGGGCCGAGTGATCCGAATCGCCGGTGAGGCCCCGCCGATCATGGCGGGGCCGAACGGCCTTTCAGACCGATTGCGTCTTGGCAAAGGGCGAGAAGTCGATCCCCGTATCGAACACTTCCACGCCCTCGCGGGTCTTGAACCAGCCGACCACGGCATAGGTCACCGGCGTCAGCGCCGCTTCCCACAGCACTTTCAGCAGCCAGTTGGTGACCATCACGGTCAGCACCTGATCGGTCGACCAGATGCCCAGGAACGCGACCGGATAGAAGATCAGGCTGTCCACCCCTGGCCGAACAGGGTGGAGCCGATCGTGCGGGTCCACAGCATCCGCCCCTTCGTCCAGACCTTCATCTTGGCCAGCACGAAGCTGTTGACGAATTCCCCCGCCCAGAACGCAAGCACCGATGCGGCGACGATCCGCCAGGTTGATCCGAACACGTTTTCATAGGCCGCCTGCCCACCCCAGCCATCGGCTGGCGGCATGGCGACCACCACATAGCTCATGAAGGCCATGAACAGCAGCGCGACAAACCCCGTCCACACGCAGCGCCGCGCGTTGGCATAGCCGTAGACCTCGGTCAGTACGTCGCCGATCACGTAGGACAGCGGGAAGAACAGGATGCCCGCGCCAAAGATCATCTGCCCGTCCGACAGCACCCAGTTCCACGGCAGAAACGGCAGCGCGCTTTCAAGGCCGGAGAGGTCAACCACCGACAGCTTCGCCGCGCCGATCAGGTTCGACAGCAGCAGGATCGCGACGAAGGCGGCCATGACATAGTCGAAATAACGGAAATGCCGCCGCGCGCCGCTGGCGCCGTCGATCGCTGCAAGGTGTTCGCTCATGGCGGCGAACCTAACCGGGTTTGCACGCCGCGCAATCCCCGCCTAAAGGGACAGCCGCGCGCGCCCGTAGCTCAGCTGGATAGAGCACCTGCCTTCTAAGCTGGTGGTCGCAGGTTCGAACCCTGCCGGGCGCGCCAAATTGTCCCGCCCCGCAGGGGTGGGGGAATTTGGCGAGTCCTCAAAGGGGGCGAACTTTCGGAGTCGGAGCGCAGCGGAGACGAACGCGCCGCAGGCGCGGACAACCCTCGGCGCGGGGGGGAACTCGGGTCGGAGCGCAGCGGAGACGAACGCGCCGCAGGCGCGGACAACCCTGCCGGGCGCGCCAAATTGTCCCGCCCCGCAGGCACGTTCAGCCAGCGGCGGCGATGACCTCGATTTGCAGCGCCGGGCCTCCCGCCGCGATGGCCAGCAGCCGGTCGACATTGGGATGCGCGCCGGGCCGGGCGCGGGCGTCGGCGGTGTGTTCCGCGAAGACGGCTAGGCCGTGCTGCGCCGCAGCCGCATCGAGCGCACCGAACGCCTGCTTCAGATAGGCATAGACCGCCAGCGAACCCTGCTTGCCGGGCTGGTTCTCGATGCTGCCGGCCACGGCGCCCGCGCTGTCGATCAGGTCGATCCGCTCAATCCCGGCAATCGGCGGCAAATGCTGCAGGTTGTCTTTGAAGCTGTCTCCGGGCGTGATCATTCCGGTTCTCCCGTCTCAGGCCCGCGTCGCGGTTTCCAGCTTTTCGGCCGTGACCGGATAGCCCGCGTCGTCCCGGATCGCCAGCCAGCGTTCACCGTCGCGCAGTTCCATGAAGGGGCTGATCATCTTGACCGGATATTCCTCCACGTGGCGCACCGCCTCGTCGAAGCTGCCGAACTGGGCGAGCCGTTCCAGGTTGCGGCGGGTGGGGAAGATCACCTTGATCTCGCCAGTGTCGGCCATGTCCAGCGCCTCTTGTGCGCTGGCCCAGAACAGGTGGGTGTTTTCGGTATCGTCAACCAGCAGCTCGACCGCGCCGGTGCCAAGGTCCGCCAGGTAGAAGCGGGTGTCGAACACGCGCACTTCGCGGTGCTTGGGGCGCCAGCGGGCGAAAGCGACAAGGCCATCGAGATCGAGGGTCCAGCCCATCGCTTCCAGCACGGGGGCCAGTTCACCCTGTTCGAGCAGCAGTGCGCGGGCGCGCAGGGCATCTTCCAGGCTGGGGCGCTGGTGAAGGCCGACGGCAAGGCCGGTTTCCTCCAGCGTTTCGCGGATCGCGGCGATCCGCGCGGCCAGTTCCTCGCGGGCCTCCTCGTCCGCGGCGCCAAGGCTGTCGGCCAGCACCCGGTCGGCATCGTCTACGCGCCCGCCGGGGAACACGGCGGCGCCGCCGGCAAAGCGCATCTCCTTGGCGCGCTGGACCATCAGCACTTGCGGGGCGCCGCCGCCAGGGTGATGGCGAAAGATCACCAGTGTGGCGGCGGGAACGGCGGGCGGGGCCTCGGCGGTTTCCGAGAAAATGTCATCCAGGTTCATGATGGTTTCAGCGTGGCGCGGGGGCACGGCTTTGCCAAGGGGAAATGCGCGGTGTTTCTGCCCGCAAGATCGGATGAGGTGTCGGCAGAGTTTACAGGTGCCTGGCTGTCCAGATCGGTTGAAGTGGCACTTATGCTGATTTAAAAAGACTTTTCGAGTTTGGCACGCTGTCTGCATAGGGGATGGTACCCCAAGCAGTCTCGAATAGAGGCGGGGCCGCACCCTGGTCTCCGCGGTCCCGCCTCCCCGAGAAAACGGGTTTCCCATCACCCTTGATCGGATCGCTGAGCTTCTCCGCTCTTTTTTGTCCACGCGCGACGCGCGCGGGAAAGTGGCACGCCTCGTGCGGGCATGAAAAAGCCGCCCCGGATTGCTCCGGCGCGGCTTTTCGCAAGCGGTAACGCTGATCAGGCGGCGGGCGCGACGCCCGAATCGGCCATCAGCTGCTGGAGCTCGCCGGCCTCGTACATTTCCATCATGATGTCGCTGCCGCCCACGAACTCGCCCTTGACGTAGAGCTGGGGGATGGTCGGCCAGTCAGAGAAGGCCTTGATGCCCTGGCGCACTTCCATGTCCTGCAGCACGTCGACGCCTTCATAGGCGACGCCAAGGTGTTCCAGGATCGCCACCGCGCGGCTGGAAAAGCCGCACTGCGGGAACAGCGGGGTGCCCTTCATGAACAGGACGACATCGTTGCCGTTGACGATTTCAGCGATGCGGGCGTTGGTATCGGACATCGGTTACTCCTCGTCCCGTTAATTGGGAACGGCGGTGGTCAGTTGCAAGGCGTGCAGTTCGCCGCCCATCCGCCCGCCGAGCGCGGCATAGACCAGCTTGTGCTGGGCGATACGCGGCTTGCCGGTGAAAGCGGCGGAAACGACGTGCGCGGCGTAATGGTCGCCGTCGCCAGCCAGGTCGGTGATCGTCACCTGGGCATCAGGCAGAGCGGCGCGGATCAGCGCCTCGATCTCGGCAGCGGGCATGGCCATGGCGCTGGCACTCAGCCCTCGCCCATCAGCGCGCGGCGGGCTTCGACCGCCTTGGCTTCCAGCGCGGCGCGGACTTCGGCCTCGCTGGTGTCGAGCCCGGCAGAGATCAGGTCGCCCAGCAGTTTGCGGATCACGTCCTCGTCGCCGGCTTCCTCGAAATCGGCCTGGACCACGGCCTTGGCATAGGCTTCCGCCTCTACCGCCGAAAGCTTCATCAGGTCGGCCGCCCAGGCACCGAGCAGGCGATTGCGCCGCGCGGTGATGCGGAAGTGCATATCCTCGTCATGGGCGAACTTGGCTTCCTCGGCGCGTTCGCGGTCCTTGAAGTCGGTCATTTCTGCTCCTGCATATGCGGCCCGCGCCCCTCAATCCGCCTTGGGCGGCGGGGGCGGCGGGGCCTGATACGAATCGTGGCAGCCCTTGCACGATGCGCGGGTGCTGGCAAGCGCCGCGGCGAAGGCCTGGCTGTCATCGGCCTTGGCGGCATCGGCCATCGCCTGCGCGCCATCGGCCAGCAGCGCGGCCCTGGCGGCGAAATCGGCCTGGTTCTCGAACACGGCGGGCAGCGCGCGGCTCGGCACGTCGCGGGTGGCGGGGCCGAACAGCGCGGGCATGGTCCGCGCCCAGTTGGCAAGGTTCTGCGCCGGAAATTCCAGGTTCTTCACCGACGGCGCATTGGCACTGCCGCCGCGCAGCAGGGTGACGCTGGTCAGCACCATTCCCATGCCCGCCTGGCGCAGCCTGACCTGTTCCTCCGCCGAAGGACCGAACAGTCCGGTTTCCGCCGGAGCGGGCGCGGCCGCGACGCCCCAGACCGTGAGGGCGAGGGCGGCGGCGGCGGCGATCCGGGCGGTTCTCATCGTGTTGTCCTTCGTTCGGGCGTCAGCCCATCGTCACCACGACCTTGCCGATCGCCGCGCGCGCACCAAGCATGGCGATTGCCTCGCCGCCGCGTTCCAGCGGGAAGGTGGCGGAGACGCGGGGGCGGATCCTGCCCTCCTTGAGGAGGTCGAACAGCTTGGCGATGTGGGCCGCGTTGGCCTTGGGATCGCGCGCCGCGAAAGCGCCCCAGAACACGCCGCAGACGTCGCACGACTTCAGCAGGGTCAGGTTGAGCGGCATGCGCGGAATCCCGGCGGTGAAGCCGACCACGCAGAACCGGCCTTCCCAGGCGATCGAGCGCAGCGCGGGTTCGGAATAGTCGCCGCCGATGATGTCATAGATCACGTTGGCGCCTTCGGGGCCGCAGGCCGCCTTGAACGCTTCGGCCAGCGCCTTGGACTGATCCTTGTCGAGATTGCCGCGGGGGTAGATCACCGTTTCGTCCGCGCCGTGTTCGCGCGCGGCGGCAGCCTTTTCCTCGCTGGAGACGGCGGCGACAACCTTCGCGCCGTAAGCCTTGCCCAGTTCCACCGCCGCCAGGCCCACGCCGCCCGCCGCGCCCAGCACCAGCAGGGTGTCCCCGGCTTTGAGGTGCCCGCGATCGAGCAGGCCGTGCATGTTGGTGCCATAGGTCATCAGCAGCGAGGCGCCGGTTTCAAAGCTGACCCCTTCGGGCAGGGGAAACAGCTTTTCGGCGGGCGCGAGCACTTCCTGCGCCATGCCGCCATTGCCCATCATCGCGATCACGCGGTCGCCGACCTGCCACTGGGTCACGCCTTCGCCCACGGCATCGATGATCCCGGAAAGCTCGCCGCCCGGCGAATAGGGGCGCTGCGGCTTGAACTGGTAGAGGTCCTGGATCATCAGCACGTCGGGGAAATTGACCGCACAGGCCTTTACCTTGATCCGCACCTGGCCGGGGCCGGGCTGGGGAGTCTCGACCTCGTCGAGGCTCAGGGTTTCGGGTCCGCCAATCGCGTGCGTCCTCAGGGCCTTCATGCAGCTACTCCCGTTCCTTTGGCGAGCCATGGCAGCTCGGCCCGGCTCTTGTTTTCATAGGTTGCAATCGCGGTGTCGCGGGCCAGCGTCAGGCCGACCTCGTCCAGCCCGTTCAGCAGGCAATGCTTGCGGAACGGGTCGATCTCGAACTCGAACCGGTCCTGGAACGGGGTGGTGACGGTCTGCGCCTCAAGATCGATGTGGATCGGATCGGTCTGGGCCACTTCCATCAGCCGGTCGATCGCTTCCTGCGGCAGGACCACGGTGAGGATGCCGTTCTTGAAGGCGTTGCCCGAGAAGATGTCCGAGAAAGACGGCGCGATCACGGCGGTGATGCCCAGGTCCAGCAGCGCCCAGGCGGCGTGTTCGCGGCTGGAGCCGCAGCCGAAATTGTCGCCCGCGACCAGGATCGGCGAGCCCTTGAACTCGGCCGAATCGAACAGGTTGCCGGGATCCTTGCGCAGCGCCTCGAACGCGCCGCGCCCCAGCCCGTCGCGGGTGATGGTCTTCAGCCAGTGGGCCGGGATGATGACGTCGGTATCGACGTTCTTGAGGCCGAGCGGGATCGCCCGGCCTTCTACTTCGCGCAGTGCTTGCATCAATCGGTCTCCGGCGCGTCTTCTGGGATGACGGGCTTCTTTTCGGCGCGCTCCTTGCGGCGCGAGGCATAGAGCAGCGCGGCGGCCAGCGCGGCCGAGCCGATCGCTGCCCCGGCGAGGGCGGCCTTGCCGGTCCAGCCGGACTTTTCGGGCTTGTCGGAAGTGTCGGTCATGGCTGTTTATGTGGTCCGTTTGGACGTGTGCGCAAGGGGCTGTTTTGACGCTCCCTGTCAGGCAAGGGTGCGCACGTCGGTCAGCTTGCCGGTCACCGCCGCCGCCGCCGCCATCGCCGGAGAGACGAGGTGGGTGCGCGCGCCGGGGCCCTGCCGGCCGACGAAGTTGCGGTTGGAGGTGCTGGCGCAGCGTTCGCCGGCGGGCACCTTGTCCGGGTTCATGGCGAGGCAGGCCGAACAGCCCGGCTCGCGCCATTCGAACCCGGCGTCGATGAATATCCGGTCCAGCCCTTCGGCCTCGGCCTGGCGCTTGACCAGGCCCGATCCGGGCACCGCGATGGCCCAGCGCACGTTCGGCGCCTTGGTGCGGCCCTTCAGCACGGCGGCGGCGGCGCGCAGGTCCTCGATCCGGCTGTTGGTGCAACTGCCGATGAAAATGTTCTGGACCTCGATCTGGTCAAGCGGGGTGCCGGGTTCCAGCCCCATGTAGTCCAGGCTCTTGCGGGCGGCTTCCTGCTTGGACGGGTCCTCGAAGCTTTCTGGGGCGGGAACCGTGCCGGTAATCGGCAGGACATCTTCCGGGCTGGTGCCCCAGGTGACGTTGGGGGCGATGTCCGCGGCGTCGATCACCACAACCTTGTCATAGACCGCGCCCGGGTCGGTCGCCAGGCTCTTCCACCATTCGACCGCGCGGTCCCAGTCCTCGCCGGTGGGGGCATAGGGGCGGCCCTTCACATAGGCGAAGGTCTTGTCGTCCGGGGCGATCAGCCCGGCGCGGGCGCCGTGTTCGATCGCCATGTTGGAAACGGTCAGCCGCCCCTCGATCGAGAGGTCGCGGATCGCGCTGCCGGTATATTCGATGACATAGCCCGTGCCGCCCGAAGCGCGCAGTTGCCCACAGATGTGGAGCACGATGTCCTTGGCCGAAACGCCGGGGCCGACCTTGCCTTCGACCCGCACTTCCATCGTCTTCGACCGCTTGAGCAGCAGGGTCTGCGTGGCCAGCACATGCTCGACCTCGCTGGTGCCGATGCCAAAGGCCAGCGCGCCCAGCCCGCCGTGGCAGGCGGTGTGGCTATCCCCGCAGACGATTGTCGCGCCGGGCAGCGAAAAGCCCGATTCGGGGCCGACGACATGGACGATGCCCTGCTCAGGGTCGGCATCGCCGATCAGCCGCACGCCGAATTCCGGCGCGTTGCGGGTCAGCGCTTCCAGTTGCTGGGCGCTTTCCGGATCGGCGATGGGGATGAACTTGCCCGCCGCATCGCGCCGCGCGGTGGTCGGCAGGTTGTGGTCGGGCACCGCCAGGGTCAGGTCCGGGCGGCGGACCTTGCGGCCCGAGACGCGCAGCGCCTCGAACGCCTGGGGGCTGGTCACCTCGTGGACAAGGTGGCGGTCGATGTAGATCAGGCTGGTGCCATCGTCGCGGGTTTCGACGACGTGGGCGTCCCAGATCTTTTCGTAGAGCGTGCGCGGTGTGCTGGTCATAACCGGGCCGGGTTAGGCGCGGCAAACGGGCAATTCAAGCCTGTTGGAGAGAATCTTCGTAAACTAAGTAATTATCTCCGATGTTCGGATGGGCACGGGTCCGGACGGGGTGGTTTGCCCGCCCGGACCCATGCGTCAGGCTCAGCCGCGGCGGCCGTCGCGGTCGCGGCGTTCGTTACGCAGGCGCTGCTCGATCCGCTCGGTGCGCTGCGCCAGCTGGCGCGCTTCGGCCCGGTCGAGGCCATTGGCGCTGAAGCGGCGGAAGTCGCGCTTCAGATCGGCGACCTGGCGGTGCAGCCCGTTCGCCTCGCGTTCGGAAATGGTGTCGCGGTTGTCGGCGCGGTCGATCTTGCGGTCGAGCTCGGCGATTTCCTGCCAGATATGCGCGGCCTGCGCCTTGCCGTAATGGGCGCCGTGCTGGGAATTGCCCTGCCAGGGCTGGGCGGCGGCGGGAACGGACAGTCCGGCGGCGGCAATGGCGAGGGCAAGCAGGGTGAATGACTTCATGGTGCAATCCTTCCTTCGTCGTGTCCCTGTTGCCGATGCGCCAGGTAAAGCACGGGAAAGCCGGAAAATCCCGTCACGATTTGTCGCGATTGGTCGCTATTCGGGCCGGGTCCAGATCCAGCTGCCGGCGATCAGCAGCACCGCCAGCGGGATCAGCGCCCAGGTCCAGCCGGCCAGCGCCGCGGTCAGCACCCCGCTGGCCGCCATGGTGCCAATCGCGGCGAGCTTGGCGGTGCGCGAAATCGCCCGGCGTTCCCGCCACTGGCGCAGCGGCGGCCCCCAGCGCGGGTGATCCAGCAGCCGCGCTTCCCAGGCCGGGTTGGAGCGGGCAAAGCAGAACGCGGCAAGCAGCAGAAACGGCACGGTCGGCAGCACTGGCAGGACCACCCCCGCCGCGCCCAGCGCCAGCGCGGTCAGCCCGGCGCCGCCCCACAGCAGGCGGGCAAGGTTCAAGTCGCGGCGATCCGCGCCGCCGTCTCGCGGATCAGCGCGATCATGTTCGGCACGCCCTGGGTGCGGTTGGAGGACAGCTGGTTCTTCAGGTCGAAGGGTTCGAGTCGCGCGGCAATGTCGGTTGCCGCCACTTCGTCCGCCGGGCGGTCCTGCACCGCGGCGATCACCAGCGCGACGATCCCCTTGGTGATCGCGGCATTGCTGTCGGCCAGGAAGTGCAGCGTCCCGTCGTCGCGCGGGGCGGGATAGACCCAGACCGATGCGGAGCAGCCGCGCACCAGCGTGGCGTCGGTCTTGAGCGCATCGGGCATCGGTTCCAGCTCGCGGCCCAGCTCGATCAGCAGGCGATAGCGTTCGTCGCCTTCAAGGAATTCGTACTCTTCGCGGATATCGTCGAGGCTGCGCATGACGCGGCCCTAACCGGACGACGCCTACAAATCCACCCCGGCCGCGATCGCTTCCAGCTTGCGAATGCGTTCCTTGAGGTCGGCGATCTCGATCCGGGCCATGCTGGCGCCGGCGCCGGTCTCGATTTCCGGCTGGCGGCTTTCCAGTTCGCGGGTCTTGAGCGTCAGCCAGCCCTGCCAGCCCCGCAGCGCCGCCACCGAAACGATGGCGAGGCCAAGCAGCGAGGTGCTGGCGGTGACGAGGATTTCGCTGGGCATTGCGGGTTCTCCCTCGGTCGGAAGGTCAGTTTCTGGGCAGTTCGCGCAGGGCGTCGATCTGCTGGTTCAGGTGATAGCCGCTGTCGGTCACGATCCGTTCGACATTGCCGAGCCGGTCCTTGATCGAGCCGAGTTCGGCGCGCAGCTGGGCGTTTTCCTGGCTGAGCAGCTTGATCCGTTCCAGTTCCTCGGAGCTGGTGCGCGGATAGACCGCCTTGCCCCAGGAGTTTTCCAACGGATATCCATGGCGCACGCGCATCCAGGTGGTCAGCACCCAGCCGCCAACGCCGATGACGCCGATAATCGAGGCCGCGGGGGCCAGGGCTTCAAGCATTTCGGGGGTCACTGGCTGATTTCCTTCCTGGGGGTGTCGCGCAGCGCCTCGATTTCGGCGGCGACCATGGTTCCCTTGTCGGTGACGATGCGTTCCAGCACTTTTACCCGGTCGGTAAAGTGGGCCACCTGTTCGCGCAGCTCGGCGTTTTCCGCTGCCAGCGCGCGGGCCGCATCGGCCTGGCGCGGCGCGGTCTTGCCGCCCCATTCGTCTTCCAGGGCATAGCCATGGCGGGCGCGGATCCAGTTGTTGATCAGCCAGCCGCCGGTGGAAATGGCGATGATGGCGATGACGAATTCCGGACTGCCCCAGTTCACGGCCGCAGGTCCTTCTCGCGGGCTTCAAGCAGCGCATCGACCTTGCGGGCATCGCGCAGCGCCTCGATCTGGGTGGCCACGTCATAGCCGCGGTCGGTGACGATCCGTTCCAGCACGCGCACCCGCTCTTCCAGTTCGGTGGTGTGGCTGGCGTACTGCGCGGCGGTTTCCGCCGTGGACTTGATCTGGAGTTCGGCCATTTTGCGCTGGTGCTTGGTCCAGACGATGAAAGCGACCATCAGGAACGGCGCCAGCGGGATCAGCAGGGCAAAGATTTCCATGGTATTTCCTCCCCGTTTGTCGGGTTTTCAGCGCAGCCGCTCGATCTCGGCGGAAAGACGCGGGTTGCTGGTCACGTAATAGGTTTCAAGCTCGGCCAGGCGGCGGTCGATGTCGCGGAACTGCGAGCGCACTTCGCGCGCGGTGCGGGCCGGGCTCTGCCGGACGCGCTGCCAGTACTGCTGTTCCTGCCGGTCGGTGTAGAGGTGGAGCGGCTTCTTGTTGGCCAGCAGGCCGACCGCCAGATAGGGCAGCAGCAGGAAGCCGGAGCTCATGAACACTCCCATGACGAAGCCCAGGCGGACCCACAGCGCGTTGACCCCGGTGTAATCGGCAATGCCGGAGCAGACCCCCATGAACTTGGCGTTCGCCTTGTCGCGGTAAAACGAAGTGCGCGGGCTGTTCATTGGCGGGGTCCCCTCTTGGCAAGCATGGATTCGAAGTTGGCAAGATCGGCGCCGCTCTGGGCGATCTGCTGCTCGTGGCCGATCCGGCCGGGCCGGAATTCCGGATGTTCGGTGGAAACCAGCCGCTCGACCGTTTCCAGCCGGTCCTCGAGCCGGCGGGCAAGCTGGTAAAGTTCGTCCAGCAGCGCCTCGTCGTCGGTGGTGAGCGTCGCGGCGGTCTTCCACTTGGTGACATAGTGCAGGACCAGCCAGGGCAGGCCGATGAAGATCCCGCCGATGGCCATCATGGGGACAAGCACGTCTTCCATCGGATCAGCCCTCCTGCTTGTCGCCGCCGGACAGGGCGCGCTTCATGGCTTCCAGTTCCTCGTCGATCTTGTCCTGCCCGGCGAGCGCGGCGATTTCTTCCGCCAGGCTCGGCTTGGCGCTGCCATCGGCCAGGCTCAGCGCGTCGGCGCGGCCCTCGGCAAAGTCGACGCGGCGTTCCAGCTGGTCGAAGCGGGCCATCGCCTCGTCCACCCGCTCGCTGGCCAGCAGCGTGCGCAGCTTGACGCGGTTTTCGGCGCTTTCCAGCCGCGCGGCGATCGCGCCCTGGCGGCTGCGGGCCTCGCGCAGGCGGTTCTGGAGCTTCTCGATGTCCAGTTCATAGGCGCGCAGCGCGTCGTCCAGCACGGTGATCTCGGCCTTGAGCTGGTCGGCCATGTCGGCGGCCTTCTTCTTTTCCACCAGCGCGGCGCGGGCCAGGTCCTCGCGGTCCTTGGACAGGGCGAGCTGCGCCTTCTCCGCCCAGTCGGCCTGAAGCCGGTCGAGCTTGACCGTGTGGCGGTGCATTTCCTTCTGGTCGGCGATGGTGCGCGCGGCGCTGGCGCGCACTTCGACCAGGGTTTCCTCCATTTCGAGGATGATCATCCGGATCATCTTCGCCGGGTCGTCCGCCTTGTCGAGCAGGTCGTTGAAATTGGCGGCGATGATGTCACGGGTGCGCGAGAAAATGCCCATCAGGGGAACTCCGGTATTCGGGGAAGGGGTTTCGGGATTGCGACGGAGGCGTTCGACCTCGGCCTCGAAGCGGGAGCCCCGGTGCGCGGCGGGATCGCCGCGGGTCTGGGCCGGAACGCCCGTGAGGCGGGGGGACTGGGGTCCGCCTGAGGGGGTTCCGGAGCGTTCCGGCCCAAGGGGGTTGAAGGGATCGCGGATCATCGCGGCTCAGGCCTGCTGCGCGGTTGGCGCGGGGGCGCTGGCAGCGGCGAGGCTGGGAGCGGTTTCGACCTGCTGGGCCAGGACGATGATGTTCATCGCCAGCATGGCGCCGACCGACAGGGCGATCGCCTTGTCGAGATTGGTGAAGCGGGAAAACGGCTTGGTGAACATGATGTGCCTCGTTGAAGAGCGTTTGTCCCGTGTTTCGCAAATGCCGTGCCAAACTGCGGGAAGCGCGGATTTCTGCGGCAGAGCCGGTCATTCGACGAACGACATGTAGGAATTCTTGCGAACCATCGGGAAAATGCGCTAGAAATTGGGTATGGATCGCGACGTCCAGTTCATCGGCCAGTCCGGCGCCTTTCTCGACGCGGTGGAGCGCGCCAGCCGCGCCGCGCCGATGCGCCGCCCGGTGCTGGTGATCGGCGAACGCGGCACCGGCAAGGAACTGGTCGCCGAACGCCTCCACCGCCTCTCCCCGCGCTGGGGCGAGCCGCTGGTCACGCTGAACTGCGCGGCCTTGCCTGAGACATTGATCGAGGCGGAATTGTTCGGTCATGAAGCGGGTGCCTTCACCGGCGCTACCAGAGCGCGGACCGGAAGGTTCGAGGAAGCCGACAAAGGCACGCTATTCCTCGACGAACTGGCAACCCTGTCGATGGGCGCGCAGGAACGCCTGCTGCGCGCGGTCGAATATGGGGAAGTTACGCGGATCGGATCGTCCCGCCCGATCCGGGTCGACGTGCGGATCGTAGCGGCGACCAACGAGGATCTGCCGCGCATGGCGGAGCAGGGCCGGTTCCGCGCCGATCTGCTCGACCGTCTGAGTTTCGAGGTCATCACCCTGCCACCGCTGCGCGTGCGCGAAGGCGATATCCACGTGCTGGCGGATCATTTCGGCCGCCGCATGGCGACCGAGCTGGACTGGGAAGTGTGGCCCGGTTTTTCGGACGCGGCGCTGCGCGCGCTGGAAGAGCATCAGTGGCCTGGCAACGTGCGCGAACTGCGCAACGTGATCGAACGCGCGGTCTATCGCTGGGATGACTGGACCCGGCCCGTCGGGCACATCCAGTTCGACCCGTTCGAAAGCCCGTGGAAACCGCTGCCGATGCCGCGTCAGGAAGGCGAAAGCGCGCCCGCGCCGGTTCCGGCCCAGGCCGCGCGGACGGATTTCGATTCGGTGGCCGATCTGCGTGCCGCGGTCGATGCCCACGAAAAGGCGATCGTCGAGCATCACCTCGGCAGGAATCGCTACAACCAGCGCCAGACCGCGAAGGCACTGGGCCTCACCTATGACCAGCTGCGCCACTGCATGAAGAAGCACGGGTTGGGCGAGCGGGGCGCCGGGTAGCGGTTACTTGGTGGAGTATTGCCCGGCCTTGGCGTTGAAATTGTCGCGCGCCCAGTTCTTGGCGGCGGCGGCGGTGCGGAAGCATTCGTCCTGCAGCACGCCGGTAACGATCGGATAGCCCTGCGAATTGTAGCGGATGTCGCGCACGGTCAGGCGGAAGTTGCCCTCAATGTCCTGGTTGATCAGGAAGGGACGGGTCGCTTGGTCGGTCATCGGATGTCTCCAGTTGGCGGGCCTGTTCGCGCGCTGCGCGTCCGGCCTGCACTTCGATGTCGCGCGCCGCGAGCGCAAGCCATGCGGCGCGCGATCGCAGGAAGGTCTCGCGCTGGTTACCCAGCAGCGTGGCCGCTGCCGAGCGGGCGCAAATCTCGGCCTGTTCAAGGTAGAACGTGGCGGGAGCGGCCATAGTCGCGAGCCTTTCGGTTGATCCGGCCGTGGCCGGAAGAGGTCTAGCGGCGGTTGCCCCGGCGAACGCCGGGAACTCCGCCGCCAGGACCCTTGTCGCGAAACACGATGCGCCCCTTGCTCAGGTCATAGGGCGTCATCTCTACCCGCACCCGGTCGCCCACGACCGAGCGGATGCGGAATTTCCGCATCTTCCCGGCCGTGTAGCAAATTATCCGGTGCTGGTTTTCCAGCATGACGCCGAAGCGTCCGTCGGGCAGTATTTCGTCGATCTGGCCATCGAGGGTCAGGAGATCCTCCTTGGCCATCGCGTCAGGCTGCTTCGAGCTGCGCGGCCGAAGTCTTGCCCCGGCGATCGGTTTCCAGCTCGTACTTGACGCGCTGGTCCTTCTGAAGCGTCGCCATTCCGGCGCGCTCTACCGCGGTGATGTGGACGAAGCTGTCGGGCGAGCCATCATCCGGAGCGATGAAGCCATAGCCCTTGTCGGCATTGAAAAACTTTACGGTGCCAATCGGCATAACCAGGTTCCTTTCACGAAACTCGGGTGATCCCACGGCACTGTGCCGAGGGAGCAATTGTGGCGTGAAATGGAACGAAGAGCCGCGCATCGCGGCAGAAAGTCCCGTCGCATGCGACGTGTGCAGGGGACCATATAGGCGCTGCTTCGCCAAAAAGCAAACATTAGCGGCGTGGCCGATGCGGCGCTTGCTTTTTCGCTGGCGCGCGGCTATGCGGCGCTCATCCCGACATTGTGAAGCAACGGAGGGGCTGGCGCCGCAGGGGGGCGGCACCGGCCAGCTTTGCATGATCCGGGCATATGGAGTTTGAATGGCGGACATCGCGCGCATTACCGAAATCGTCGAGCCCGAGGCCCGTGCCCTTGGCTTCGATCTCGTGCGTGTGCGCTATTACAAGGGCGGAGAGATCGGCCCGCTGTCCGACGCCGAGGAGCATACGCTCCAGATCATGGCCGAACGTCCCGATACCGGGCAGCTGGTGATCGAGGACTGCGCCGCGCTGTCGCACCGCATTTCCGACGCGATCGACGCGCTGGAAGAAGCGGGCGAGGTGCTGATCGCGGACGCCTATCGCCTCGAAGTGTCCTCTCCGGGGATCGACCGGCCGCTGACCCGCCCGAAGGATTATGTCCAGTGGGCCGGGCACGAGGCGCGCGTCCAGCTGGTCAATCCGGTCGAGGGCAACCGCAAGTCGCTCCAGGGCGATCTGGTCGGCCTCGATGGCGATACCGTGACGCTTGAAGACAAGAAGTCCGGCCGGGTGTCTTTTCCGCTGGCCGATGTCCATTCCGCCAAGCTGGTCCTCACCGACAAGCTGATTGCCGCTACCCGCCCGCTGGATTCCAGCGGGGCCGACGATATTCTCGAAGAACAGGAAGACTGATATGGCCAGTCCGATTTCCGCCAACCGCGCTGAACTGCTTGCGATCGCGAACAGCGTCGCGACCGAGAAGATGATCGACAAGTCGATCGTCATCGAGGCGATGGAAGAAGCGATCCAGAAGTCCGCGCGCAACCGCTATGGCGCCGAAAACGACATTCGCGCCAAGCTCGATCCGCGCACCGGCGACCTGCGCCTGTGGCGCGTCGTCGAGGTGGTCGAGGTGGTCGAGGACTATTTCAAGCAGGTCGACCTGAAGGCCGCGCAGAAGCTCGATCCCGATGCCAAGCTGGGCGATTTCATCGTCGATCCGCTGCCCCCGGTGGACCTGGGCCGGATCGACGCGCAGTCGGCCAAGCAGGTGATCTTCCAGAAGGTCCGCGATGCCGAGCGTGACCGCCAGTACGAGGAATTCAAGGACCGTGCCGGCGAAGTCGTCACCGGGGTGATCAAGTCGGTCGAATTCGGCCACGTGATCGTCAACCTTGGCCGCGCCGAGGGCGTGATTCGCCGCGACCAGCAGATCCCGCGCGAGGTCGCCCGCGTGGGCGAACGCGTGCGCGCGCTGATCCTCAAGGTGGAGCGCCAGAACCGTGGTCCGCAGATCTTCCTGTCCCGCGCGCACCCGGAATTCATGAAGAAGCTGTTCGCGCAGGAAGTGCCCGAAATCTACGACGGCATCATCACCATCAAGGCCGCCGCCCGCGATCCGGGCAGCCGCGCCAAGATCGGCGTGATCAGCCGCGATTCGAGCATCGACCCGGTCGGCGCCTGCGTCGGCATGAAGGGCAGCCGCGTCCAGGCGGTGGTCCAGGAACTGCAGGGCGAAAAGATCGACATCATCCCCTGGAGCGAGGATACCGCGACCTTCGTGGTCAACGCGCTCCAGCCTGCGACTGTCAGCCGCGTCGTGATCGACGAGGAAGAGAGCCGGATCGAGGTGGTGGTGCCCGACGATCAGCTTTCGCTGGCGATCGGCCGCCGCGGGCAGAACGTGCGTCTCGCCAGCCAGCTGACCGGCTCGCAGATCGACATCATGACCGACCAGGAAGCCTCGGAAAAGCGCCAGAAGGAATTCGCCGAGCGTTCCAAGATGTTCGAGGAAGAACTCGACGTCGACGAAACCCTGTCGCAGCTGCTGGTCGCCGAAGGCTTCAGCGAGCTGGAGGAAGTGGCCTATATCGAACTGGCCGAACTCGCCACGATCGAAGGCTTCGACGAGGAACTGGCCGAGGAACTGCAGAGCCGCGCGGCCGAGGCGCTGGAGCGCCGCGAGGAAGCGAACCGCGAAGCCCGCCGCGCGCTGGGCGTCGAGGATGCCCTGGCCGAAATCCCGCACCTGACCGAAGCCATGCTGGTCACGCTGGGCAAGGCCGGGATCAAGACGCTCGACGATCTTGCCGACCTTGCCACCGATGAACTGATCGCCAAGAAGCGCGCCGAACAGCGCCGCCGCGACGGCGCCGCGCCGAAGCGCTCGGAACGCGAGCAGGACAAGGGCGGCGTGCTCGGCGAATACGGCCTGAGCGAGGAACAGGGCAACGAGATCATCATGGCTGCCCGTGCCCACTGGTTCGAGGACGAACCCAGCGAGGAGGCCGCCAATGCGGATTCCTCACAATGAGCGCCTAGGCTCCGGCATCCCCGCTGACGCACCGGAAAGGAAATGCATCCTTTCCGGAGCCCACGGTGTGCGCGACGATCTCGTCCGGCTGGCGATCTCTCCGGATGGAGAAGTGCTGCCCGATGCGCTGGCGCGTGCGCCGGGGCGCGGCGCGTGGATCGGCGTCAGCCGGGCAGAGCTGGAAACCGCGATCGCCAAAGGCAAGCTCAAGGGCGCGCTGGCGCGGGCTTTCAAGGGCGCCGCGCTGACCATTCCCGATGACCTGCCCGAACGGATCGAGGCCGCGCTGCGCCGTGCCTTTACCGACCGACTGGGGCTGGAAATGAAAAGCGGCAAGCTGCTGCTCGGTTCCGACCGGATTGCCGAGCACGCGCGCGGCGGACAGGTGGCCTGGCTGGCCCATGCTGCCGACGCCCGCGCCGATGGCTCGCGCAAGCTCGACCAGGCCTGGCGGGTGGGGCGCGAAGAAGAAGGAACCGGGCTGGCGGGGACCACCTTGCCACTGGACCGGGCGACGCTGTCTGTGGCATTGGGCCGGGATAACGTCGTCCACCTGGCGCTGACCGATCCGGCAGCGGCCCAAAGGCTGGAAATCCCGCTCCGGCGCCTGCTGCGCTACCTGGGGCAGGCCGAAACGACCGGAACGGATGAGGGTGATGCAGCGGCCATTGCGGCTGCGGCTTCGCCTGTGACGACGAATTGAGATTGAAGGGCGTAATTGAGAATGAGCGATAGCGATAACAAACCGACGCTGGGCCGCAAGCCGCTGGGGCTGAAGCGTTCGGTCGAAGCGGGCGAGGTCAAGCAGACCTTCAGCCACGGCCGCACCAACAAGGTGGTGGTCGAGGTGAAGCGCCGCAAGCTGATCGGCAAGCCCGGTTCGCCCGAAGGCGCCGCGCCCGCGCCCGAACCGGTTGCGCCCGCCCCCGCGCCGGCGCCCGTCGCAGCCGCGCCCCGCCCAGTCGCGCCGCCGCCCCGTCCGTCCGCGCCCGCCGGCGAGACGCCGCAGGAGCGAGTCGCCCGCCTGCAGCGCGAGGCCGAGGAGGCCCGCCTTGCCGTGCTTGAGGAGCAGACCCGCCGCGAGCAGGAAGACCGCCAGCGCGCGATCGAGGAAGAACGCCGCCGCGCCGAGGAAAACCGCAAGGCGGCCGAGGCCGAGGCCGCTGCCGCTGCTGCTGCCGCGGCTCCCGCCCCCGTCGAGGCCGAGCCTGAGGCCGCCGCCGAAGCCGCCCCCGCAGCGCAGTCTGCTGACGCCGAGCCTAAGGAGGAAGCCGCCGCTCCCGCGCCGCGCCGCTTTACCCCGGTTGCCGCGCCCAAGCGCCCCGAACCTGCTCCCAAGAAGCCTGCCCACCCGCAGCGCGACAAGGGCGGGGACCAGCGCCGTCATGCCGGCAAGCTGACCGTTTCCAAGGCGCTCAACGAGGACGAGGGCGCCCGCGCCCGCAGCCTCGCCGCGCTCAAGCGAGCGCGCGAAAAGGAAAAGCGCGCCCACTTCGCCGGGCAGAGCCAGCCGCGCGAAAAGCAGGTCCGCGACGTGGTGGTGCCCGAGGCGATCACCGTTCAGGAACTGGCCAACCGCATGGCCGAAAAGGGCGCCGACCTGGTCAAGGCGCTGTTCAAGCTGGGCATGATGGTCACCGTCAACCAGACGATCGACCAGGACACCGCGGAACTGCTGGTCGAGGAATTCGGCCACAATATCCAGCGCGTGTCGGAAAGCGATGTCGATATCGACACCGCCGAGGACGTCGATCCGCCCGAAACGCTGAAGGCCCGTCCGCCGGTGGTCACCATCATGGGCCACGTCGATCACGGCAAGACCAGCCTGCTCGACGCGCTGCGCGGCACTGATGTGGTGCGCGGCGAGGCTGGCGGGATCACCCAGCATATCGGCGCTTACCAGATCAAGACCAAGAGCGGCGATCTGATCACTTTCCTCGACACTCCGGGGCACGAGGCCTTCACCGAAATGCGCCAGCGCGGCGCGAACGTGACCGACATCGTGGTGCTGGTCGCGGCGGGCGATGACGGGATCATGCCGCAGACGATCGAGGCGATCCGCCACACCCGCGCGGCAGGCGTGCCGATGATCGTGGCGATCACCAAGAGCGACAAGCCGGAATACAACCCGCAGAAGATCCGTGAGCGCCTGCTTGAACACGAGATCGTGGTCGAGGCGATGTCGGGCGATGTCCAGGACGTGGAGGTTTCGGCCAAGACCGGGGCCGGGCTGGACCAGCTGATCGAGAAGATCCTGCTCCAGGCCGAACTGATGGAGCTCAAGGCCAATCCCGACCGTCCCGCCGAAGCGACCGTGGTTGAAGCCAAGCTCGACAAGGGCAAGGGGCCGCTGGCCACCGTGTTGATCACGCGCGGCACCCTGAAGGTCGGCGACATTCTGGTGGTTGGCACCCAGTCGGGCCGCGTGCGCGCGATGCTTGACGACAAGGGCCGCCAGGTAAAGGCCGCGCCGCCCGCGCTGCCGGTCGAGGTGCTGGGCATCGGCGGCGTGCCGATGGCCGGTGACACGCTGACCGTGGTCGAAAGCGAGGCCCGCGCCCGCGAGGTTGCCGCCTTCCGCGAGGAACGCGCCACCGCCAAGCGCACCACCACGGCTCCGACCAGCGTGGAGAACATGTTCTCCGCACTGTCGGCCAAGCAGAGCGTCATCGAATACCCGATCGTCATCAAGGCCGACGTCCAGGGTTCTACCGAGGCGATCATCAACGCGCTCAACCGTCTGTCGAACGACGAGATCAAGGTCCGCATCCTGCAATCGGGCGTCGGCGCGATCACCGAAAGCGACGTCAGCCTGGCCCAGGCCAGCGGCGCGCCGATCGTCGGCTTCAATGTCCGTCCCAACGCCAAGGCGCGCGAGCTGATTGAACGCCAGAAGGTGCGGCTGAAGTACTTCGATGTGATCTATCACCTGACCGAGGACATCGCCAAGGAAATGGCCGGTATCTGGGGCCCGGAGCGGATCGAGCATGTCGTCGGCCGCGCCGAGGTCAAGGAAGTGTTCCCGGCCGGCAAGCGCGACAAGGCCGCCGGCCTGCTGGTCGTCGAAGGCTATATCAAGAAGGGCATCAACGCCCGTCTTACCCGCAACGACGTCATCGTTTCGCAGACCACGATCCACTCGCTGCGGCGCTTCAAGGACGACGTGGCCGAAGTCCGCGCAGGCCTCGAATGCGGCGTTGTGCTGGCCGACACGAATGACATCCGGGCGGGCGATCACCTTGAAGTCTTCGAGGTCGAGGAACGCGAACGCACCCTGTAAGGCGGTTCCCCTCCCGCTGGCGGGAGGGGGCAGTCATCCCTCCCGCGGGGGGAAGGAGCCTGGTGATGCCGCGCTACGCTGCCTTCTTCGGTTCGATCAATGTCGGCGGTAACCGGCTGACCATGGCCGACCTGCGCTGGGCCTTCGAACGCGAAGGCTTCAGTCAGGTCGAAACGGTGGTGGCCAGCGGCAACGTGCTGTTCGAGTTTGACGAGCGGCCGACCGACGGTCTGGAAGAACTGTTCGCCCACATGATGGCCGAGCGGTTCGAAATTACCAGCTTCGTCGCGGTGCGCAGCCGCGATGAAGTGGAGCGGGCGATCACCGGCAATCCGTTTGCCGCCGATGGCGCGGAGAACCTGGTTCACACCCAGTTTCTCGGCGGGCAGCCTGCCCAGGCGCGGTTCGACGATCTGGTGGCCGCCTATGCCGGGCGCGGACCGGAAAGGCTCGCCTTGGGGGACCGCGCCCTCTATATCGATTACGTCGCTGGCGCGGGCAACTCGCGGCTGACCGGCCCGTTCATCGAACGGCGGCTGGGATGCCCGGGCACTGCGCGCAATCTGCGTTCGTTGCGGCGGATACTGGACAAGATGGACGAGACTTGATGGCAAAGCAGCCAGCCACCCCCGAAACCCGCTCGGTCCGCCTGCTCAAGGTGGGCGAACAGGTGCGCCACGTGATTTCCGAACTGCTGATGCGTCAGGAAGTGCATGATGACGTGCTGACCGCCCACGCGATCAGCGTCACCGAAGTGCGGATGAGCCCGGACCTGCGCCACGCCGGGGTCTATGTGAAGCCGCTGCTGGGCGCGGACGAGGAGGTTGTGCTCAAGGCGCTGCGCACCCATACCGCGTTCTTCCAGAAGGAAGTGGCGGGCAAGCTGCGGCTGAAATACGCCGCGAAGATCCGCTTCCTGCCCGATGAGAGCTTCGATGTCGCCAGCAAGATCGACGCGCTGCTGAGCGATCCCAAGGTGGCCCGCGACCTTGAGGAGTGATCGTCCGGTATTCCGGCGCTAGGGGGCGACTGCCCCCGGCACCGGAATGAACACCGAGGCGCCCGGCCCCAGCGGCAGGTCAAGCGCGACCCAGGCCGCGACCAGCACCAGTCCCGATAGCAGCACCCCCATCGAATAGGGCAGCATGGTGGCGGCAAGGCTGCCCAGGCCGAAATCCGGCCGCCAGCGCTGGCAGAACACCAGGATCAGCGGAAAATAGACCATCAGCGGGGTGATGATGTTGGTCGATCCATCGCCGACGCGATAGGCTGCGGTTGTCATTTCCGGGCTGATCCCCAGCAGCATCAGCATCGGCACCAGGATCGGGGCGAGCAGCGCCCACTTGGCGCTGGCCGAACCGATGAACAGGTTGAGCAGCGCGGTCAGCAGCACGATCAGCACCAGCAGGGCCCAGGCCGGCAGGCCCGACGCCTGCAGCGCGGCCGCGCCCTCCACAGCGAGGATCAGGCCCAGGTTCGACCAGGCGAACATCGCCACGAAATGCGCCGCGACAAAGGCGATGACCAGGTAATAGGCCATGTCGCCCATCGCGTCGCTCATCATCTTGACCAGGCTGCGATGATCGGTGATCGCGCCGGTCGCCCGGCCATAGGCCCAGCCGGCCAGCAGGAAGAGCAGGAAGAAGCCGGCCACCAGGCTCTGGTACAGGGGCGTCAGCCGGGCACTGGGGGCGGCATCCTCGTCGATCAGCGGCGTGCCCGGTCCCAGCGTGAAGAACAGCCACAGGCCGGCCACGAACAGGCAGACCAGCCCGGCATGGCGCAGGCCCTTGCGTTCCGCCGGGCCAAGTTCCCCGCCCGCTGCCGCTGCAATGCCCGCCTCTGCGGCGTCGGCGGGCGTCCACGGCCCCAGGCGCGGTTCGATGATCCGGTCGGTCACGTACCAGATCACCGGCAGGAAAATCACCAGCATGGCCGAAATGAAGTACCAGTTGCCCGCGATGTTGGCGCTGAAATCGCTGAACACGGTCTTGACCGCGGCCTCGGTGATGCCGAACAGCAGCGCGTCGAGCTGTCCGGGCAGGAGATTGGCGGAAAAGCCCCCCGCCACCCCGGCGAAAGCGGTCGCGATCCCGGCCAGCGGATGGCGGCCAGCGGCATGGAAGATGATACCCGCCAGCGGGATCAGCACGACATAGGCGGCGTCGGCCGCCAGATTGCCCATCATCGCCACAAAGGCGATCATCGGCGTCAGCAGCCCCTTGGGCACGTCGCTCAGCGCGGCGCGCATGGCCGAACCGAACAGGCCGGTCCGTTCTGCCACGCCTGCCCCCAGCATGACCACCAGCACATAGCCGAGCGGGTGGAAATGGGTGAAGGTCTTGGGCATCTCGACCCACAGGTTGCGGATGTTGTCCGCCGCCAGCAGGCTCTTGGCGGCAACCACGCGCCCCTGTCCGGTCGCCTCGTCGATCTCGGTCGGGTGAACCACCGACCAGCCGGCCAGCGACGCGGCCAGCGAGATCAGGATCAGCCCGCCGATCAGCCACAGGAACAGGAACACCGGATCGGGCAGGCGGTTGCCGGTTCGCTCGATCCACGAAAGAATGCCGCCCTGTGGCCTTGCCGGTGCCTGCGCCATCTGCGTTTCTTTCCCCAGTATCCCGCTGTCGCGCGAGTTTACGTTGTGCAGTGCTTCAAGGTAGAGGAAAGCGCGTCATGGCCAAGCTCTATTTCTACTACGCCAGCATGAACGCGGGGAAATCGACCACGCTGTTGCAGGCAGATTTCAATTACCGCGAGCGCGGGATGGCGACCATGCTGTGGACCGCCGCGCTGGATGACCGGGGCGGGGAAAAGGCGATCGAAAGCCGCATCGGCCTTCATGCCGAGGCGCACCGTTTCGACGGCGCGACCGACCTGTGGCAACGCGTGACCGCCGCCCACCGGGTGGAGCCGCTCGCCTGCGTGCTGGTGGATGAGGCGCAGTTCCTTACCGAAGGGCAGGTCTGGCAGCTTGCCCGGCTGGCGGACGAGGCGAACATTCCGGTGCTGTGCTATGGTCTTCGCACCGATTTCCAGGGTGAATTGTTCCCCGGCGCAAAGGTCCTGCTGGGCATCGCGGATTCGCTCGTGGAACTGAAGGCCGTGTGCCACTGCGGGCGCAAGTCGACTATGAACCTGCGGGTCGATGCCAGCGGCGCGGCGGTGAAGCAGGGCGCGCAGACCGAAATCGGTGGCAATGACCGTTATGTTGCGCTGTGCCGCAAGCACTTCACCGAGGCGCTGGGCCGATGAGCGATGCCGCACTTTACACAGAGCTGGGCGCGGGCCAGTTGCGGCTGGTCCCGCTCGCCGAAGTCCACCGCGAACCGCTGCGCAGGGCTTGCGCGCTCGATTTGGAGATCTGGCAGATCTACCCCTTCTCCTGCCAGGGTGACGCGTTCGACCCGCAATTCGACCTGATGCTGGCAGCCGGCCGTCCGCGCCGCTGTTATGCGATTGAATGGCAGGGCAAGGTCGGGGGCATGACCGCTTGGATCGACCATGGCCAGCCGGGCTGGTCGATCGAGATCGGCAATACCTATATCGTGCCGGAGTTGCGCGGGACGGGGCTCAACCGGAAGATCAAGACGCTGATGCTGGATCATGCTTTTGCCTGCGGGCTGGAGCGGGTGGCCTTCAAGGTCGATGCGATCAACCTGCGCAGTCGCGCCGCAGTGTTGAAGCTGGGCTGCGCGCAGGAAGGCATAATGCGCCGCGAACGCAAGACCTGGACCGGGCGACTGCGCGACACGGTGCTGTTCAGCATTCTCAGGCACGAATGGATCAAGGCAGGCGCATGAACGACACGATCTACCAGGCCGCCGCACTGATCGTGCCGCTGGTCATCGCCATTGTCTTCCACGAGGTCGCGCATGGCTGGACGGCCCGGGCGCTGGGCGATCCGACGGCGGCGGAGCTGGGGCGGCTGAGCCTCAACCCGATCCGCCACGTCGATCCGTTCGGCACGGTGATCCTGCCGGGCATGCTGATGCTGGCGGGCTGGCCGGTGTTCGGCTGGGCCAAGCCGGTTCCTGTCGTGAAGGCGCGGCTGCGCAACCCGCGCCGCGACATGATGATCGTCGCGGCCGCCGGGCCGGGCAGCAACCTGGTGATGGCGGCCATCGCCGCTGTCGCGCTGGGGCTGCTGCTGCCCGGACAGGGCGAAGGGCAGGGCGGGCCGCTCCAGACCTTCCTGTTCGCCAACCTGCTGATGTTCATTTCGATCAACGTGTTCCTGGCGCTGTTCAACCTGCTGCCGATCCCGCCGTTCGACGGCGGCCACATCGTTGAGGGGCTGCTCCCTCCTGCGGTGGCGCGGCGCTATGCGGGGCTCCACAGCAAGGCGCTGCTGATCATGATCCTGCTGCTGGTGGTGGTGCCGCTGGCCTTTCCCAGCCTTAACGTGGTGCGCTGGCTGGTCGGCCCGCCGGTGGAATGGCTGACCGGGCGCTACATGGAACTTGCCGCTGCCATTGCTGGCGCGTGATGCCGCACGGCTGGATCATCCTCGACAAGCCGCTGGGGCTTGGCTCCACCCAGGCGGTCGGCGCGGTCAAGCGGGTCTGCCGCGAGGCGGGGCTGGGCAAGGTCAAGGTCGGCCACGGCGGCACGCTCGATCCGCTGGCCAGCGGCGTGCTGCCGATCGCGCTGGGAGAGGCGACCAAGCTGTGCGGGCGGATGCTGGACGCCAGCAAGGAATATGCCTTCACCATCGCCTTCGGAGAGGAAACCGACACGCTCGACCTTGAAGGCAAGATCGTGGTGGAAAGCGACACGCGCCCGACGTTGGCAGAAGTCGAGGCCGTCCTGCCGCGCTTCACCGGACCGATCGAGCAGGTCCCTCCGGTCTATTCGGCGATCAAGGTCGATGGGGAACGCGCCTATGATCTTGCTCGTTCGGGTGAGGCGGTTGAACTAAAGTCGCGCCAGGTGACCATCCACACGCGGCCTGGCCGGGGAGAGGCCGGAATCGGTCACCCTGGTCGCCCACGTCTCCAAGGGCACCTATATCCGCTCCCTCGCGCGCGACATCGCCCGGGCGCTTGGCACGGTGGGCCACGTCACGATGCTGCGCCGCCTGCGGGCCGGGCCGTTCGGGCTGGATCAGGCGATTTCACTGGACAAATTGAACGAAGTGGGTAAGGGCGCCCCACTTGAGAACGTACTCTTGCCGCTGGAGGCAGGGCTGGTCGACATCCCGGCTCTCAACCTCGGTCCGGAACAGGCAAGCATGGTCCGCCAGGGCCGGGTTCTGACCGGACTGCCCCAGATCGACGGGCTGCACTGGGCGCGATGCGGAACTGTTCCGCTCGCGCTGATGCAGCTTTCGGGCGGTAACGCCACGGTGATCAGGGGTTTCAATTTTCCCGATGTCGCGGAGTGAATGATATGTCGGTTAGCCCCGAAAAGAAGCAGGAAATCATCCAGGACAACGCGCGCCAGGCCGGTGATACCGGTTCGCCGGAAGTGCAGGTCGCGATCCTCACCTCGCGGATCCAGACCCTGACCGGGCACTTCAAGGCGCACCACAAGGACAACCACTCGCGCCGTGGCCTGCTGATGATGGTCAACAAGCGTCGCAGCCTGCTTGACTATCTCAAGCGCAAGGATGTCGATCGCTACAACGCGCTGATCCAGAAGCTGGGTCTTCGCAAGTAACCAAGCGGAGCGGCCCTGCGGGGCCGCTTTTGCTTTGTGCCTTCCCTTCGCAATTCGGCGGAGGAAGCCACTGGGGCCACAAGTGCCCCGCACCGGACCGGGACGGCTTTGCCCGGCACAAGAGGCCCCGCGCCGCAATCGGGCCGCGCGGGTTCACAAGGAAAACACATGTTCGACGTTAAGACCGTATCGATGGAGTGGGGCGGAAAGACCCTCACCCTGGAAACCGGCCGCATTGCCCGTCAGGCCGACGGCGCGGTGCTTGCCACCCATGGCGAAACCGTGGTGCTTTGCGCCGTGACCGCCGCCAAGAACGTGAAGGAAGGGCAGGATTTCTTCCCGCTCACCGTTCACTATCAGGAAAAGTTCTTCGCTGCCGGGCGCATCCCGGGCGGCTTCTTCAAGCGCGAGCGCGGCGCGACGGAAAAGGAAACGCTGGTTTCCCGCCTGATCGACCGTCCGGTCCGCCCGCTGTTCCCCGAAGGCTTCTACAACGAGATCAACGTCATCGCCCAGGTGCTGAGCTATGATGGCGAGACCGAGCCTGATGTTCTGGCGATGATCGCCGCCTCGGCCGCGCTGACCATCTCCGGCGTGCCCTTCATGGGTCCGATCGGCGCGGTGCGCGTCGGCTTCAAGGACGGCGAATACACGCTGAACCCCAAGCAGGACGCCGCCATCGCCGAAGGCGAGCTCGACCTGATCGTCGCCGCCACCGGCAATGCCGTGATGATGGTCGAATCCGAAGCCAAGGAGCTTTCGGAAGAGGTCATGCTGGGCGCCGTGATGTTCGCGCATGACGAGTGCAAGAAGGTCGTCGACCTGATCGTCAAGCTGGCCGAAAAGGCCGCCAAGGATCCCTGGGACATCGCCATCAGCGACAACTCCGCGATCAAGGCGAAGCTCAAGGACCTGATCGGCAAGGACGTTGCCGCCGCCTACAAGCTGACCGACAAGTCGGCCCGCTCGGCCGCGCTCAACGCCGCGCGCGACAAGGCGAAGGAAGCCTTCTCCAGCGAAGACGCGCAGACCCAGATGGTCGCGATCAAGTCGATGAAGAAGGTCGAGGCCGACATCGTTCGCGGCGCGATCCTCAAGGACGGCACCCGCATCGATGGCCGCAAGGTCGATCAGGTCCGCCCGATCGAGGCAATGGTCGGCTTCCTGCCCCGCACCCACGGTTCGGCGCTGTTCACCCGCGGCGAAACCCAGTCGATCTGCACCACCACCCTTGGCACCAAGGACAGCGAGCAGATGATCGACGGGCTGGAAGGCCTGTCCTATTCGAACTTCATGCTGCACTACAACTTCCCGCCCTATTCGGTTGGCGAAGTTGGCCGCTTCGGCGCTCCCAGCCGCCGCGACATCGGCCACGGCAAGCTTGCCTGGCGCGCGCTGCAGGCGGTGCTGCCGACCAAGGAAGAGTTCCCCTACACGATCCGCGTGGTCTCGGACATTACCGAGTCCAACGGTTCCTCGTCGATGGCGACCGTCTGCGGCGGCAGCCTGGCGATGATGGACGCGGGCGTGCCGCTGAAGCGCCCGGTTTCGGGCATCGCGATGGGCCTGATCCTCGAAGGCGACGAGTTCACCGTGCTGTCCGACATCCTGGGTGACGAAGATCACCTGGGCGACATGGACTTCAAGGTGGCCGGCACGTCCGAAGGCATCACCACGATGCAGATGGACATCAAGGTGGCCGGCATCACCAAGGAGATCTTCTCCGCCGCGCTCAACCAGGCCAAGGGCGGCCGCGCGCACATCCTGGGCGAGATGACCAAGGCGCTGGGCACTGCCCGCACCGAGCTTTCGGCCCATGCCCCGCGCATCGAGACGATCCAGATCGACAAGTCGAAGATCCGCGACGTCATCGGCACCGGCGGCAAGGTGATCCGCGAGATCGTCGCCGAAACCGGCGCCAAGGTGGACATCGACGACGAGGGCACGATCAAGATCTCGTCGTCCGACATCAACCAGATCGAGGCCGCCAAGAACTGGATCCTGGGCATTGTCGAGGAACCGGAAGTCGGCAAGGTCTACAACGGCAAGGTCGTCACGATCGTCGACTTCGGCGCATTCGTGAACTTCATGGGCGGCAAGGACGGTCTGGTCCACGTTTCGGAAATGCGCAACGAGCGCGTCGAGAAGCCGACCGATGTCGTCTCCGAAGGCCAGGAAGTGAAGGTCAAGGTGCTCGAGATCGATCCGCGCGGCAAGGTTCGCCTGTCGATGCGCGTCGTCGATCAGGAAACCGGCGCCGAGCTGGAAGATACCCGTCCGGCCCGCGAACCGCGCGAACCGCGCGGCGACCGGGGCGATCGCGGCAGCGACCGTCGTGGTCCGCGCCGTGAAGGCGGGGATCGTGGCCCGCGCCGCGAAGGCGGCGACCGTGGCCCGCGCCGTGAAGGCGGGGATCGCGGTCCGCGCCGCGACCGTGAAGAAGGCGGCAACCCCGACCATCTTCCGGCCTTCCTCAAGGGCGACGACTAAACACCGTCTCCCAATCGGGAAAATTGCGAAGGGGGCTGCTGCGGCGGCCCCCTTTTTGCTTGCCAGCCGGGGCTGCGCGCGGAAGATATCGGGCAGTCGCGCGCCACTGTTCAAACCAAGGATTGCCCCGATGAAGAAGCTTGCCCTGCTTGGCGCTGCCGCGCTTGCCGCGCTGGCCGTTCCCTCGGCCTTGCAGGCCAGTGCCGACATGACCTGCTACCCATCGTGGCGGCTCGATGCGCGCGAACTGGGCTGTTCGGGCAAGGCGGCGCTTTCGCCCGGCAACGATACCCGGATCAACCTGCTGCTGCTGCTGCGTGACCGCCAGGGCACATCGGCGCGGGGGCTGACCCTGCCCAAGCCGGAATGGGACGAATTCGGCTATGGCGGCACCTTTTTCGACTGGGACTACCTGCGCGCCACCTTCTATCCGCGCCCGGCGGACGCCGAGGGCGGAGGCTATGGCGGATCGCGCTGCGACAGTGTTGGCAATTCGGCTCCCGCTTTCGAGGCCGCGCTTGCCGCCAATCGCGCGCTGCGGGCGGAGGAGCGCAGCGTCCTTGCCGCCGCCCGCACCCGCCTCCAGCAGACCTGCTCCTCCGCCGAAAACCTGACGCCGTGGCCCGATGGCGCCATTGCCAGCGCGGCGGGGCGCGAGTTTCTGGGTTACCTCAAGGCGGCCGACGCCTTCTACGCCGCGCGCTGGGACGAGGCGACGCCCGGCTTTGCCGCTCTGTCCGGGGCGTCCGACCCGTGGGTGCGCGAAGCGGCCACCTATATGACCGGGCGCAGCGCGCTCAACGCGGCGCAGGACAAGGCGTTTGACGACTGGGGCGGGTTCGATGGCCAGGACAAGGTCGACAAGGCCTCTGCCACCGCCGCGCGCGATGGCTTCGCCGCCTATCTCAAGGCCTGGCCCGAGGGGCGCTATGCCGCCTCGGCGCGCGGGCTGCTGCGCCGGGTGCTGTGGCTGGAAGGCGATCTGAAAGGCCTGTCGGCGGAATACGACCGCCTGCTCGCCGCAGTCCCGGCGGGAGAGGACAAGGCGGCGGAGCTGATCCAGGAGATCGACAACAAGCTGCTGATGACCGAAGGCGTGAACAAGGCCAGCACCAGCCCGCTGCTGCTCGCCACGCTCGATCTGATGGCGCTGCGCTCGTGGGAGGTTGATCCGGACAGCGGCGAGACGGTCGAGGTCAAGGGGCTCCTCACCGCCGGGGACCTGGCCAGCCAGCAGGCCGCATTCGCCGCCCATCCGCAGCTCTATTCCTTCCTCCAGGCCAGCCAGGCCTATTACGCGGCGGGCGACATGAAGGCGGTGCTGACGCTGCTGCCCGACGATGCCCGGCAAAAGGCCTATGGTCCGCTGTCCTTCAGCCGCCAGGTGCTGCGCGGCATGGCGCTCGCTGCGCTGAACGATCCCAACGAAAGCGGGTTCTGGCGCGAACTGCTGGGCGGGGCCGATCCGCTCCACCAGCGACCGCTGGTCGAACTGGGCCTGGCCATGAGTCTTGAGCGCGATGGCAAGCTGGCCGAGGTGTTTGCCAAGGGATCGCCGATCGGGGATACCAACGTGCGCTCACGCCTGCTCCTGCATTCGGCGGGACCGGAGCTGCTTCGCGCCGAGGCTGCCAACGCCGCGCGGCCCCAGCGCGAGCGCGACATTGCCCTGTTCACCCTGCTTTACAAGCAGCTGACGCGCGGACGCTATGCCGCCTTTGTCAGCGATGCCCCGCTGGTGCGGGCCGGGGCGAACACCGATGCGGGGCTGTGGTCGATCAGCACGCAGGAGCAGGTCCCCGTCGGCCTGTTCCGGGCCGGGCGGGTCAGCGATGGCTATCCCTGCCCGGCGCTGGTCCAGACCGCGCGGACCCTTTCGGCACGGCCGCTTGACGTGAAGGCAAGGCTCTGTCTGGGCGAGTTTCTGCGGCTGGGCGGCTTTGACGATTTCACGACGCTCGATGTCCGCCCCGACAAGCGCGATCTGGGCGGGGCAGCGAACGAATTTCCGGGTGAGCCGCTGACCCGCGCCGCGATCTATGCCGCGATCATGGATGACAAGGCCGCAGCGCCCGGCGACCGGGCCTATGCCCTGTACCGTGCCGTGCGCTGCTATGCGCCGTCCGGCAACAACAGCTGCGGGGGCGAGGCGGCCGAGCAAGCGGTACGGCGCGGCTGGTTCGAGCGGCTGAAGCGCGACTATCCGGGCAGCCCGTGGGCAAAAAAGCTCAAGGTCTATTGGTAAGCCGCCGCGCGGTCCTTGCTGGCGCGCTGGCGGCTGCGGCCTGTTCGCCGGGCGCGCCAAGCCGCGTCGATCCGCGCCGCTATCACGCATTCTTCCTGTGGGCCGGGGTGCGCGCGCCGGACTGGCTGGGCGAGGCGGATGAAGTCTATGTGCTGATGGGCGAGGTTCGCGCGGGCGATCCCGGCGCAATCGTGCCGCTGCGGCCCCAGCCGCCGCGCGCGGTGCGGCCCCGGCTGTGGCTGACCGTCCGCGCCGAGCGGCTGGACTGGGGGGAGGGGGTCTATGCCCGCCTGCTGGCGGAACTCTCCCGCTGGGAAGCGCGGGGCAACCGAGTGATCGGGCTGCAGGTCGATTTCGATGCCGCGACGCGCGGGCTGGAAGGCTACGCCGCGTTCCTTGCCGCACTGCGCCGCCGCCTGCCGCCGCGCTGGCGCCTGTCGATTACTGGCCTGCTCGACTGGAGCGCTAACGGCACTGTCGCGCTGGGCAGTCTGGCCGGTACGGTCGACGAGATGGTGGTCCAGACCTATCAGGGCCGTTCCACCATTCCCGGCTATGCGGACTATCTGCGCCGCATGGAGCGGGTGCCGGTGCCGTGGAAAGTCGGCCTGGTCGAGCGCGGCGAGTGGCAGGAGCCGCCGGGCCTGACCCGCCACCCGCTGTTTCGCGGGTACGTGGTGTTCCTGGTCAACCCGGCCTGAAGGGCTCAGGCAGCGAGCGCGGCGGGTTTCGTCTCGTTGGGACCGGCAATCAGGATGCGGTTGCGCCCCTCCTGCTTGGCCCGGTAAAGCGCCGCATCCGCCGCCTTGAGTGCGCTGCGCGGATCGCCGCAGGCGAAGACGTCGGCAATCCCTCCGGAAAAGGTGATCTGCCCGAACGGTACGTCGGTGGCGCGGTTGACCAGCCGCCGCTCGGCCAATTGCTCGCGCAGAAGGTCGAGCTTTTCCAGCGCCTGCTCGGCGGTGCAGTCACGAAACAGCAGGACGAACTCCTCGCCGCCATGGCGGGCTACATGGCAGCGGTCGCCCGATATGCGGGCAAGGCATTCGGCCACCACTTTCAGCACCCGGTCCCCGGCATCGTGGCCATGGGTGTCGTTGACCTTCTTGAAGTGGTCGATGTCGCAAAAGGCCACGCTCAGGGCCTCGGCGGCGGCGCGGGCATCGCGGAACTCGGCGGTGAAGCGGGCCTCGAAGGCGCGGCGGTTGGGCAGGCCGGTCAGGTGATCCTCTTCCGCGCTGCGCCGGGCCTCGTCCAGCCTCCGCTTGAGCGCGCGGGTCTGCGCCTCGCTGCGCAGCATCTGCTGTTCGATCCCGCGCGTGCGCTTGAGCATGACCCGCGCGATCGAGGCGAGCTCGGAAATCACCTCGCCCGCGCGGGTCACCTGCTCCAGTTCGGTGACGTGCTCTTCCAGCGCGGAGTGGTATTCGCTGGTCGCCTTGTGGGCGTCGCGGCTGGTCTTGCCGAATTCGTCGATGCTTGTTTCCAGCCGCGCCATCAGTCTGGTCAGCATTTCGATTTCGTCGGTTTCGCCGGGCCGGGCGAGTACCTCGTCCAGCCATTCCAGCGTCACCGGCTTGCGCGCCTGCATCTGCCGGTCGATCAATCGGGCGAGCTGCGGATCGGCCCCCGACAGATAGTTCCAGGCGATGGTCAGCGTGTTGGCGCTGACTTCCAGCTGGTGGTAGGACAGAAACGAGCCGATTTCCTCCAGCTGGCGATGGCGCGGCGCCTCGCGGCGGTCGCGTTGCGGCGGTGCTGGGCCTTGCTCGTCTTCGATGCGGCGGGCGCCGAGGCCAAGCCAGCCAAGAAGGCCGCCGCCTGAACGGGTCAGCGAAGGGTCATGCGCGGTCATGGCATGGTTAACGGACCGCGCGGCGGATTTTTAAGCCCGGGCGCGGTCAATCGTCATGCCGATGCCCGGGCCGGGCCGGAAATCAGGGCCCGCTCAGCGCACCCGCGGACCGCCGAACGGCATCGGCGGGGTGGGGCGGCGATGGCCGCGCGGCAGCTGCGCCTGATAGGCCCGGCCGCAGTGTTCCACGCAATAGGGGAACCCGGGGTTCACCTTCTCGCCGCAGAAGTGAAAGTCTGGCTCGCCCGGATGACCCATCGGCCAGCGGCAGATCCGGTCGTTGAGATCGAGCAGGCTGGTCTTGTCGGCGATTTCCGGGCTGGGCTTGGCGGGCACCAGGCGGCGCGGCGGCGCGGGCGGAATCGGGGCCTGCTGATCACCGGGGCCCTGGCGAAGGAAGCCGCCCGGACCGACCGAGACGATTCGCGGCTGCGGGGCGGGTGCGGGCGCGTCACCCGCAGGGGCAGCCGCAGCCGACGCAGGAGCCGGCGCGCGCGGAGCGGCGGCAGGAGCGGGGGCAGCAGCGGCCGGAGCGGGCCGCGACACGGGGGCCGCCCGCTGCGCTGGTTCGGCTGCTGGTTTTGCGGGCTTGGCCGCCGGAGCCGGACTTTCCGTTTTTTCGTTTGCTTTCACAGGGCTGGGGCGCGCTTTCAGCCCAAGCCGGTGCGCCTTGCCGATCACGGCGTTGCGGCTGACCCCGCCGAGCACTTCGGCGATCTGGCTGGCGGTGGCTCCGCCTTCCCACATCTTGGTCAGCTTTTCGATCCGTTCGTCGGTCCAGCTCATCTGTGTTCCACTTCCTTGACGCGCCCAGCGCGGGCGCGCGCTTGCCTTGCGGCCGGTGTGCGGATAGTCGCCACACCATGTCCGATCAACCTGTTCCTGCATCCGCAGCCCCGCCGTCCCACCCGCCGATGGGCAAAGGTGCGCAAGGCGGCTTTCCGGCCCAGGGAGTGCCCGTAATCCACCAGGTCAACTGGCTGGGGCTGTGGACGCTCTATATGAAGGAAGTGCGCCGATTTTTCAAGGTGCAGACCCAGACGATCTGGGCCCCGGCGATCACCACGCTGCTGTTTCTGGTGATCTTCACCGTGGCGATGGGGCGGGAAGGGCGCACGGTGCTGGGCGTCAACTTCGCCACCTTCGTCGCTCCGGGTCTGATCGTGATGGGGATGATGCAGAATGCCTTTGCCAATGCCAGCTTCAGTTTCCTGGCCGGCAAGATCCAGGGCACGATCATTGATTACCTGATGCCGCCGCTGTCGGAAGGCGAACTGATGCTGGCGATGTGCGCCGCCGCCGTTACCCGCGCGGTGCTGGTCGGGCTGGCGCTGGCCGGGGCCATGCTGCTGTGGCCGGGCGTGCATCTTGGCATGGCTCATCCGTGGGCGGTGGTCTGGTTCGGCCTGATGGGCGCGATCCTGCTGTCGCTGGTCGGCCTGCTGACTTCGCTGTGGGCGGAAAAGTTCGATCACAACGCGGCGGTAACCAACTTCGTGATCGCGCCGCTGTCGCTGCTGTCGGGCACTTTCTACGTGATCGACAATCTGTCGCCCGCATTCCAGGCGGTCAGCCGGCTCAACCCGTTCTTCTACGTGATCTCTGGCTTCCGCTTCGGATTTCTGGGGCAGAGCGACATCGGCTCGACCAACACTGCCGTGCTGCATGGGGCGCTGGGGCTGGGCCTGCTCAACCTGGTCGTCGCGCTGGTGCTCTACCGCCTGCTGCGCAGCGGCTGGAAGCTGAAGAGCTAGTTCTTCCCATGCCCCAGCCCTTGCTCAACCTCCAGCCCACGGCTGACCCCATGCGTTTTCGCCTGGAAGTCACCCCGCAGCTCTGCGTTGGCCCGCGCGAACACGTCTTCATGTTCGGCGGCGTCGGCCTCGCCAGCGCGGTCGAGGCGGCGAAGCGTGTTGCCGGGCGCGAACTGATCTGGGCGACTGCCCAGTACCTGTCCTACGCCCGTCCCGGATCGGTGCTGGAAGTCGATGTACGCTTGCCCGTGCAGGGCCACAACATCACCCAGGCGGTGATCAACCTGCACTGCGGGGACGAGGTGATCATTTCTGCCACTGCCGCGCTGGGCGACCGGACGGGATGTCCGGAACACCAGTGGTTCGATCTGCCCGCCATGCCTCCGCCACAGGACTGCACCGATTGGATGGCCTGGGACCACCAGACGGGCGAACTGATGCGGCGCCTTGAGGTCCGCGTGGCTCCGGACAGCGTGGCACTCGCTCCGCGCCTTGGCGTGCCCGACCCCTCGGGCCGGATGCAGATGTGGATGCGCCCGCGCGAGGACGTGGCGGTCGATGCCACCTTGCTGGCGCTGCTGGGCGATTTCGTACCGACCGGGGCGGGCGTGGCGCTGGGCCTGGATGGCGGGGGCAACAGCCTCGACAACACGCTGCGCCTGCGCCGCGTGGTGCCGACCGAATGGGTGCTGTGCGACATCCAGATGAGCAGCGCCGATCGCGGCTTTGCCCACGGTCACCTGCGGTTGTTTACCCAGGACGGCACCCTGATGGCCACCGCTTCGCAATCGCTGGTGCTGCGCTGGCGCAAATAGGGCTGGTTCCGACCCGTGCGGACCGCTGATATCAGTGCGTCATCGACCGGCGCAGCGGATAGCGCGCGCCGTCGAACTCGTCGAACAGTTCGGGCAGTCCCGGATGGTCCACCGGGCCACTCTCGCCATCGGCCAGCAGGTTCTGCTGGCTGACATAGGCGACATAGCTGGCTTCGCCGTTCTCGGCGAGCAGGTGGTAGAACGGCTGTTCGCGGTGCGGGCGGACTTCCTTGGGGATGGATTCGTACCATTCCTCGCTATTGGCGAAGACCGGGTCGATATCGAACACCACGCCGCGGAAATCGAACACGCGGTGACGCACGACATCGCCGATGCCAAAGCGCGCCTTTGTGCGCAGCGGGGCATCGACCTTGCGTTTGGCCTGGGCTGAAAAGAAGCTCGCGCGATCCATGCCGGGCAATATAGGGCTTGTGCAGGTGCGAAACAACGCCCGCGCGAAGCGGTTCCCCGGTTTTCGCCGGGAAAGGGCTTGGCAAGCCCGCGATCATCGGCTAACCGCCCGCTTCTTCGACCAAGACAGCCGTTCGCGCGGCACCGGCGATCTCGCGGAGAGGTGGCAGAGAGGTCGAATGCGCCGCACTCGAAATGCGGTGTACGGGCAACCGTACCGTGGGTTCGAATCCCACCCTCTCCGCCAGTTCGGAACAGAAATGGGCACCAAGTTTCCTTGGGCCCCTGTTCCGGCATTTCCGCCGATTGCGGCGAGGGTTTGCAGCAGGTTTCCCTTCGATCCCGTGATTCTGACCTCGCCTTCGCTTACCTCGACCCGCTGGGCGAGTGCGCGCAGGTGGTCGCGGCGATAGCCTCCACCGTCCAGGCGCATCCGTTGCCGGGCGGTCTGGGTGAAGGCTTCCAGCATTTCGGGTGTGATGCTGCGGTTGGTTGCGCTGTTGAGCAGCGCGCTAGCGCGGTCCGCATCGGTCCGGGCCTGATCGCGGGTAGCCTTGAGTGTGGCGATTCGGTCCTTGAGGTCGGCGTCATCCAGATCGGCAACGCCGGTCTCAATGGCATCGTAGAGACGTTTCAGCCGCTGGTCTGCCTGCGGTCGAGAACGGTCGCCAGGATGGTTTCCAGCCTCTCCGGAGCGAGCAGACGCTTCTCAAGGTGATCGACCACCAGATCATCGAGCTTGGCCATCGGCACAGTCATGCCGGAACAGGCCGTTGCTCCCTGCCGGGCCTTCATCGAGCAGGTGTAATAGCGATATCGCCCACCCTTGCCGGTGCGGATGGTCATCGCCCCGCCGCAATTGCCGCAATGGATCAGGCCGGTCAGCAGAGTGGGGCCGCTGACGACGCGCGCAGGCATCACCTTGGGGTTGCGCGCCTTGAGAAGCTTCTGAACCGCGTCGAACGTCACGCCGTCGATTATGGACGGCACCGGAACCGTCACCACTTCATCGGCGGGTTTCAATTCCTTGGTCTTGGTCCGCTTGTTGAACTCATGCTCGCCCATATAGGTGCGGCGGGTCAGGATGCGGTGAACCTGCCCAATGCCCCAACGTCCGCCGTCCCGCGTGCGGATGCCGTGCCGGTTGAGATGATCGGCGATGGATTTGACACCCATCTGGCCCTTCTCGCCATCGCCTTGCAGTGCGAGGCGGTAGATCAGCCGGATCGTATCCGCGTGAAGCGGGTCAACCTCCAGCTTCTTCTTGACCTTGGCCCCGCGCTGCTCGGCAGCCACCACACGGTAGCCGATCGGTGGCAGCGAGCCGTTCCAGAAGCCCTGCCGCGCATTTTCCTTCAAGGCCCGGATCACGTGCTTGGCGTTTTCCTTCGACTGATATTCATCGAACAGCGCCATGATCTGGCGCATCATGACGTGCATCGGATCATCGCCCATTTCCTGGGTGATGGAGACAAGCCGGACGCCATTCTTGGCCAGCTTGCGGACGTAGAATTCCAGTTCGAAATGATCACGGAAAAAGCGGCTGAACGAATGGACCACGACAACGTCGAACGGCGCGGGCTTCGACGTGCCCGCTTCGATCATCCGCTGGAACTCCGGGCGGCGGTCATTGGTTGCCGAAGCGCCGGGTTCAACAAATGTATCGACCAGCTGATAGCCCCGCGTCAGGCAATAGGCCTCGCCTTGCCGCTTCTGGTCGGGGATAGAAACGTCATGCTCCGCCTGCCGTGCTGTCGAGACGCGCAGATACAAGGCTGCGCGGGTCGCAATTGAGGGTGGGCTGACGGTCATGATCCTTCTCCTGCGGGGTGGTCAAATCATACCCCAGTCGGATTCCTGAACCAACAGGATATGGACCGGTCAGGCACAATCTCGCAGCAGCTCATCGAACAGGTCGCCGAACCAGCGTTCGAACAGCATGACCTCGTCCGATGTCACCGGCACAGGATCAGGCCAGTCATCGGTGACAGTCCAGGTCGAGAGATCATAGCGCGGCGGGCGACCAGTATAGGGCCATGGATAGCCAAGCAGCAATTCGAGTTGCTGCGATGCGCTGAGCGCTTCTTTGGCCGGGGCTTTGCCATGCACGCAATGTCGCAGAATCCAGCAATTCCCGACATCGCTGCTTCTGCGCCCCACTACACCCCGTAGCCAAGCGTAGACAAACAGGCTGCCGGGAAGCGGGGGCAACTGGGGAATGTTGGCGGCGGAACGGCTGGAGGTGAGGAAATTAGGGCATTTCGGAGGGCGAGATAAAAGGAGTGCCAGCACCCATGGTTGAAGTGACTGAGAAAATTGAGAAAACTTGTATGGCACCGGAATGCCGGTGCCATACGGACGCGCTAAATCTGACGGAAATCCAGCGCTGCACTGTCTGGCACCACTGCAATCCCTTCTAGCGCGGCTCACAGGGGGCGCACTCGCTCCACCCGAACTTTCGGAGGCTGCTGGCCCGCTGGGTGACAAGCCGACGGCAGGAAGCCGCCGCCCCCCTTTCCGGCCAGCCTCAAAACATGCGTTCAATCCGCAAAAGCAGAAGGTGCCATACGCTCCCGGCGCAGAAACCGCCAGAAACGGACAGCCCGTATGGCACTGCCCGCGTGGTGCCATACGAAATTCCGCAATTTAACCAACCACATAAGGGACAGGGGCTGGCACTCCTTTTATCTTGCCCTCATCAAAACTACGCCACACTCCACTACCCGACTGCGATTGCTTGGGCTGCATAGGGAAAAGTTATGCCAAGCTTTGTGGGGTTCAATCACGAGTTGAAACACGCGCTGATGGGCAGGTATCGGGCGATCCATCGTCTATTACGACAGGAATAGCTGTCCGCACCCGACCAGACCCGGTCGCTCAGATCAGTTACAGTAAAGGTCGGCTCCAGATAAAAGCGGTCGATGGAACGCTGCGAAGCAGACCGTCAGCAAGCCGCCGAAGCCGCCGTCGCGCAGTTGCGCGCGGAGAAGGCTGCGGCTGATCGGCGAACGCTGTCGATCGTCCAGCTGGCCGACAAACTCCTCGGCTATGGCCCGTCGCGGGCGAAAATGAACACCCCGCCGAACCCGGCAAGGTGACCCATCGCGTCTGGCTCAACCCTCCGACGCGAGCTACCACGCCGTCGAGGCCCGCTTACGCAGCTACGCCGCTGACGTCGAGGCCCAGCGCCAACGCGAAAAGGCGGCGGCCGACGCGCGCACCCCCTGCCTTTCGACCGCGCATCGCGCCGGTCTCGCCTGCTTCGGCCTTGGCGCGGCGCACCGGATCGACCCCGGCTTAAAAGTGCTGGGCGCTGCGCTCAGCGTCCTCGCCCGCGCCCGTTTAATCGCGCCCAAATAGACGCAATCCGCGCCTTCTTCCATCGTCACCGGACGCTGGCCTTTGCTGTGATCTTGCTGGCGTTGTTGATGAAGGTGCTAGTGCCCTCCGGCTTTATGCCGCTGGCTGTAGGGTATTGGTCTGGGTTCTCTGGCTCTGGTCTCGTTGAAGGAAGCCCGCGATGCGGCCTTCGAGCTGCGGCGTGACATCCAGCGCGGGATCGATCCGGTGGCGGAGCGCAAGCGGCGCAAATTGGAGATTCTGACGTTCAAGGCAGCCGCGCTGCGGGTCCATTCCGAGCAGAAGGCGAGCTGGAAGAACGGCAAGCACCAGGACCAGTGGATCACCACGCTGGAGAACTATGCCTTCCCCTTGTTGGGCAATCGCTTGGTCAACGACATCGAAGGCCCACTGATCCGCGAAGTGCTACTGCCGATCTGGCTGGACAAACCGGAGACCGCCCGGCGGGTCAAGCAGCGGATCGGCGTGGTTCGCCTAGCAGGGCATGGCCCACAGAAGCGCCGGATGCGTTCGGTCAACTGGTGTTAGGCGTTGCTAGCCCTATGATGCAGTGCCCTCATTCATGACCCATCTGCATGCCCGATTGAGCGTGCCGAGGCTGGCCCTGGAGTTCCTGATCCTGACCGCTGGTAGGTCTGGAGAGGTACGCGGCGCCAAGTGGAACGAGATCGATCTGGAGGCCAAGCTGTGGACCATCCCGGCTTCCAGAATGAAGGTCGGCAAGGAACATGTCGTTCCCCTTTCCGCTGCCGCCATCGACGTGCTGGGGCGCACCAGACAGTTCCATGCCCCGTGCAGCAACCTGCTCTTCCCGGGACGCGACGTGCGCCGTCCACTGTCCGACATGACCCTGCTCAAGATCCTGCGTTACGCCGACATTCCCTACACCGTGCACGGCTTCCGTTCGGCATTTCGCGACTGGGCAGCAGAGCAGACCAGCTACCCAGGAGAGGTCGCTGAAGCGGCCCTGGCGCACACTGTCGCCAACAAGGTCGAGGCCGCCTATCGGCGCACCAACTACCTCGACAAGCGCCGCGTCATGATGGTCGATTGGGCCATTTACTGTACCAGCGAAAACCGCTGACGGTGATCAGAACAGTGCTGAACTATGGTCTTTGAGGCGCGTCGGGCCAGTATATGCCCTGCGCCCGATGCAATGTGTGAGAATTCATTCAGAGTTGAAAATAAATACGCAATTTTAAATGCATAACTACGATACGATTTCGTTTGCAAATTGCACTTTGCCGTCAAATCGTTTGGACACCAGGCTCAAAATTCAAACCAAATGCATGTTTTCAAATGAGTATTTCAAGCAGTGGTACTGCGTACGGTGTGCCTGAATCTGTTCCCAACTTGGACACGTAATGTTCTAGAAATTGCTGCTCGTGTTTTCAGGGAAAATGAGCATCAATCCCGCAGGATACCTAGGTCGTGTTGACAAAAGACTTCAGCCAGAGGCGTGAAGCAGCGAGGTTGAGGAAGCTCTCGAAGGACAGGACAGTCTTGTCGTAGCGGGTGGCGATGCGGCGTTGTTGTTTGAGCTTGCCGAACATGCGCTCGACGCGGTTGCGATCCTTGTAGCGCCGGTAGTCGGGATGCTCGGGCGCTTTGCGGTTCGAGCGTGGCGGGATGATCGGCAGAATGCCGCGCATGAGCAGGTTTTCGCGGAACCTGTCGCCGTCGTAGCCTTTGTCAGCGAGCAGCGCTTTGGGTTTGGGCAAAGGCAGGGCCATGAGGTCGTCGGCGGCCGTATAATCCGATGCCTCACCGCCGGTCAGGATGAAGCCGATAGGCAGTCCCTGATTGTCGCAGCGGGCGTGGACTTTGCTCGTAAAGCCGCCGCGTGATCGACCAAAAGCCTGCGCACAGCCCCCCTTTATGGATGGCCCGCCCCTCACTCCAGCTTGGTGTACAATGGTGACGAGGAGAAAGGAGCCGGACCATGATCATTTCCGTACTCGGTATCGACCTTGGGAAGAACATCTGCAGTATTGTTGGCCTTGATAAGGCTGGGGCGGTTGTCGTGAGGCGCCGCATGCGGCGCGAAGGCGTAATCGCGTTTGCCTCGAAGCAGCCGACGTTTGTTGTTGCGATGGAAGCGTGCTGCGGCGCCCACCACATGGGCCGGATTCTCGCTGCGCAGGGACATACAGTTCGCCTGATGTCGCCGGAATATGTCCGACCCTATGTCAAAGCCCAAAAGAACGACGACCGAGATGCCGAAGCGATTGCGGAAGCCGCGACCCGGCCGACCATGCGATTTGTCGAGCTCAAGTCCGAGGAGCAGCTGGACATGCAGACCCTGCACCGGGTGCGGGATCGATTGATCTGTGATCGGACGTCTTTGATGAACCAGATGCGTAGCCTGCTGCTGGAACGTGGTCACATCGTCCCACAGGGCCGGGCCCAGCTGAGAGAGCATTTGGCTCGGCTGCTCGACTTCGAGGAGTCGCCGCTTACCTCGAGGATCCGCGAACTCTTGATCGACATGCGTCAACGATGGGAGGCGCTGAACAAACGGATTGCAGATCTGGATGCCGAGTTTGTTGAGGCAGCCCGCGCAGATGAACGAACGCAACGCCTGCTGTCGATCCCTGGCATCGGTGCATTGAACGCGACCGCACTCGTTGCGGCGGTTGGAGATGCGCGCACCTTTAATCGTGGCAGGGACCTCACCGCCTGGCTGGGCCTTGTTCCGCGCCAAGCGACAACCGGCGGCAAACCACGCCTCCTTGAATCACCTCGCGAGGTAGCCGATACCCGCGAAAGAACCTGATCCAGGAGAAGGGCTGCGCTACCGGAGCTGTCAGTCTAATGCGAAACGCTCTCCGTTGGTAAGGGGAGGGTGATGCAACAGATATCCTTCAGGCGGCACCGGTTCTCCCCGGATGTGATCCGATATGCGGTTTGGCTCTATTATCGTTTCACGACGAGCCTGCGCTGATGTCGAGGACTTGCTGGCGGAGCGCGGATCGACGTGGTGCTACGAGACCGTAAGATGCTGGGCGAACAAGTTCGGCCCGGCTATCGCGGCCAACATCCGCAAAGCGCGCGGGCGTGCCGACAGTGTCTGGCACCTCGATGAAATGGTGGTCCGCATCAACGGCAAGAGGATGTACATGTGGCGGGCCGTCGACAAGGAGGGCGAGGTCCTCGACATGCTGGTGCAAAAGCGTCGGAATAAGGCGGCTGCGCTGAAATTGCTCAGAAAACTGTTTAAGAACCAGGGCGAGCCGCCCGAGCAGATCGTTACCGATGGACTGGCCTCTTACAAGGCTGCGATGAAGGTTCTGGGCTGTCGGGGCAAGCACTGCCCCGGCCGATTACGGGACAACAACAGGGTGGAGAACTCGCACCTGCCGGTCCGACGACGAGAGCGCAAAATGCAGCGCTTCAAGTCCCAAGGCCAAGCGCAGCGCTTCGTTTCCACCCACTCCGCAATCTACAACACCTTCGCCATCCAGCGTCACCTCGTTTCCCGCAAGACCATGCGCATCTTCGCGCGGCAGCATTTGCCGAATGGAGCACTGCGTCCGGGGCGTGCGCCTAAATCCTGCCTGATGGGGCGTATCTGGTGCGGTGAGATTTAACCTGACAAGACCTCAGCGCGGCCTTCAGGCCCAGCGCGCCGCAATCGCCAGTGAACAGGCCGGTCAGGTCTGGCCCATAGTGGCGCGTGGCCCGGCTGGCGGCGGTGTTGAGCAGCGTGCCATCGGCCAGCACCACCTCGATCCCCAGCACGGACTGCGCGGAAATGCCGTGCGCGCCGCTGCCGTGGCTGATGGTGTTCTGGCTGACCGACCCGCCCACGCTGGCGGCGATGCCCGAAAACGGACCCCAGAACGGCGTGCGCAGTCCCAGCGGATCGAGCGCCGCCTTGAGCGCGGCCCAGGTCGTCCCCGCGCCGACCCGCACCATGGCATTGGCCGCGTCGATCTCGATGAAGTCCAGCGCCGACAGGTCAAACAGCACGTGGGGGCGGTTGGTCAGGTAGCCATCGGTGTAAGAAGCGCCGCCGCCGCGCGGGACCATGGCCACGCCCGCAGCGGCGCAGGTCCGCACCGCGGCCTGCAGCGCGGCGATGCTATCCGGCCGCACCACGCACAGCGCCCGCGCGCCCTGTGCGAAAACGTCATGCGCGAAGAAGTCCAGGCTGTCCGCGTCAGAGCGCACGGCCCCGGCGCCCAGCACCTGCGCCAGCTGCTGCGGAAGATCGCCTGCCTTGGCTGAAGCGCTTGCTGTCATGCGGTGCTACGAAGCTCCTGTTGGCCGTGCCCGTTCATCACCATAGAGCGGCTTGGTGCAACATTGGCCAGCGTCAATCTATCCGCCTTGCGGGTGATGGGCCGGAAATGGTTACAAGGCGGACACGACTTCCTAGCTTGACCGCCAGTCCCAAGGAGCACCCTGCGCATGGTCCATACCCGGCCACCCCTGTCCGAAGCTGCCACCGCCTTCCTTGCCCGGCGCGGGCGGGGTGAGGGGCTGCTGATCGCCGGAACCTGGCGGGCGGCGGCAAGCACGTTCGAAACGGTCGATCCCGCGACCGGCGATTGCATCGGCGTGCTGCCGCGCGGCGGCGCGGCGGAAATTGACGAAGCGGTTGCGGCGGCGCGCGGCGCGCTGCCCGGCTGGAAAGCCACTACGCCGGTCAACCGGGCGAAGATCCTGTGGGCCATGGCCGACCTGATCGAGGCGCATATCGATGAATTGGCCGAACTGGAAACGCTGGACCAGGGCAAGCCGCTGTTCGTTGGCCGCTGGGCCGAAATTCCGGGTGCGGTGAACCAGTTCCGCTTTTTTGCCGGGCAGGCCATGGCGATCGAGGGGCAGACGATCGAAAGCTCGATCGATTATCAGCCGGCGGGCCGCAAGATGGCCACCTGGACCCGGCGCGAGCCGGTTGGCGTGGTGGGCGCGATCGTGCCGTGGAATTCGCCTATCGTGCTGACCGCGATGAAGCTGGCGCCCGCGCTGGCCGCTGGCTGCACGATTGTCCTGAAACCGGCGGAGAACACCTCGCTCACCGCGCTGCGGCTGGGCGAGCTGCTGGCCGAAGCGGGACTGCCCGCAGGCGTGTTCAACGTGGTCACCGGGCTGGGCGGGGAAGCGGGCGCGGCGCTGGCCGGGCATCCCGGGGTGGACAAGATCGCCTTCACCGGATCGACCCAGACCGGCCGCGCGATCATCGATGCGGCCAAGGGCAATCTCAAGCGGGTCAGCCTGGAACTGGGCGGCAAATCGCCGATGATCGTCATGCCCGATGCCGATCTGGACCTGGCGATTCCGGGCGTGGCCAACGCGATCTTCTTCAACGGCGGGCAGGTTTGCGTCGCGGGATCGCGGCTTTATGTCCACAGCGCGATTCGCGATGCCCTGCTGGAAGGCGTCGCGGCCTATGCGAAAGGGCTGGTCGCGGGACACGGGCTGGACCCGGCCACGCAGATGGGGCCGCTGGTTTCCGCCGCGCAGGCCCAGCGGGTCGAAGGCTTCATCGCCGATGCCCGCGCCGCCGGGGCCACGGTGCTGACCGGGGGCAGCCGGTTTGGCGCTGCGGGTACGTTCATTCAGCCGACCGTGATCACCGATGTAACGCCGGACATGCCGATCGTGCGCGACGAGGTGTTCGGCCCCGTGCTGGTGGCTCAGGCGTTTGACGATGCCGATGCGGTGATCGCGGCGGCGAACGACAGCGACTATGGCCTTGCCGCCTCGGTCTGGACCCAGTCGCTCAGCCATGCCCACCGCATGGCCGATGCGCTGGAAGCGGGTACGGTGTGGATCAACTGCCACCTGATGTACGACGCGGCACTGCCGATCGGCGGGGTCAAGCAATCGGGCTATGGCCGCGACAGCGGGCGCGCGGCGCTCGACAGCTATCTTGAATGGAAGACGGTCTGCGCCGTCGTCTGAAGGAAACACGATGATCTATGAAGCGGTGTGCGCGGCGGTTTCGCGGCGGAGTCTGATGGGCGGCATGGCGGGCCTTGCCGCGGCAAGCGCGGTTCCGGCCGCAGCGGCGCGGGGGCCGCGCAACCTGCGCCCGCTCGATATCATGGACCCGCGCGACAACCTTTACGGCTTTGCCAAGATGTGGGGCACGATCGGACCAAAGGCGGTGCTTTCGGGCTATCAGGGCGTGCAGTACGCTGTCGTCGGCAACCAGCGGGCCAAGCCGGTGTTCGGCTATTGCGGCTTCGGCAATATCCGCAACGCGATCCAGAGCGACGGATCAGTGCGGGTGATCGGCAAGGAATGCGGCTATTTCACCGATCTCGCCACCGGGGAGATCCTTGACCACTGGGACAATCCCTGGACCGGTGAGCGGGTGGAGGTGTTCAACTTCGTCAATGACAAGTTTCGCGGCACGCTGGGCCTGACCCGCAAGGTGTTCAAGGTGGGCGACGGCGAGACGGTGAACAACGATACCGGCAAGGGCACTGCCAATGCCGCCGCCGAACCCTACCGCCTGCCGTGGCAGGCGATCGGTGATCAGTACCTGCTGGGGTGGGACTATGCCCATGAATATACCAACCCGGTGACGCCCGCCGGCTGGCCGAAGGCCTCCACCGGCGTGCGGGTCAATCCGTCCGAGCATTTCACCCTGTTCACCCCGCGCGCGGAAATCGACGACCGTGACCTCCTCTCCGCGCGCTACACCGGCGGGTTCATGCGGCAGGCGCCGTGGTGGCCGTGGATGCGCATGGGGCAAAGCGGCGTGCAGGGTGTGCTGATGGGCCGGATGCACACCTACAAGATCACCGGCGGGATGGACGACGTGCCCCCGGCCGTGCGCAAGCGGGTGGAGCGTGACCGCCCCGACCTGTTCGAAGAGCCGCAGGACGGGCCGGACCTGGGCGTGATCGGCACGCTGGAGCACTATGCCCAGCAGGTGCCGCCGGAAGTGGCAGGCTATTCGCGGCCCGGCTGAGGCCGCGCGGCCTCAGCGTTTGCCCATCGCGCCAATCAGCAGGTTGGGCAGATAGGCGTTGTCCCACTCCGGCTCTTTCGGCGGCGTTTCGCCCATGCGCAGCACGATCAGCTGGTGGCGGGGCGAGATGTGCACCGTCTGGTTGCTGTTGCCATCGAACAGGAACAGGTCCGGATCGAGGTAGGGAGCGGAGTGCAGCACTTTCGGCCCGGGCGCGTCCGGCGCGCCGAAGCCGCGCCGCTGGCGATAGGGCTGGCCCAGCCACAGCCCAAGGCCATAGCTGGGGTTCTGCGCCGTGCCGGTGCGCATCTGCCGGACATAGCCCCGGGGCAGCAGGCGCCTGCTCCCGGCCTTGCCGTCATTCAGCAGCAGGATCCCCAGCCTTAGCCAGCTTTCCGCCGGCAGCGTCATGCAGCAGCCCGAATGGGCCAGTCCGCCCGGGCGGTTGATCCACACCGCGCCGCCCGCCGCGCCAATCGGTTTCAGCACTTCGCTGCCGACGAATTCGGCATAACGCCGCCCGGTGGCCCGCTCGATCAGCAGGGCGATCAGTTCGCTTGGCGCGTTGGCATAGGCATAGCGGCTGCCCGGCGGGTCGATCAGCGGATAGCTGCGGACGATGTAGTTGCCATGATCTGGATCGAGATAGGCCCGGTTCCAGGGATGATCGGGATCGGGCGAAAACCCCTGATCCAGCAGGCCCGATCGCATATCGAGCAGGTGGCGGACCAGGATCGCGCCCTTGGGCTGGCCGTTCAGTTCGGTGATGATTTCACCGATCGGCTGGTCAAGGCCCTTGATCCTGCCCAGCGCGATGGCGCGGCCGATGACAATGGCGGTCAGCGGCTTGGCCAGCGATTTGGACACCAGCGGCGTTGCGGCACTGGTGCCGCCAAAATAGCGCGCCGTCTGCAGCTTGCCGCCCTGCCAGATCAGCAGCGCGCTGGACCGGCTGGCCGCGGCATAGGCTTCGGCCTGGTCAAGCGCCTCGCGCCGCAGCGACGGGCGGGTGGCGGCAGGCAGCGGGCGATAGCGCGCCGCGCCGGCAACCGGCTCCATCGGTGCATAGGCGAAATGCGCGGGATCGCGCAGGAACGCGGCGAAGCGATCCTCGTAGGTCCCGGCAGAAGCGTTGGCGCTGCCGGTCAGCAGCGCCAGCGCGGCCAGGGCCCGGGCGGGCGCCTTAAATGCGTTCAAGCAGTTCAAGCGCCGCAATCTCCGACGTTTCCATCGCGGATTCCATCCCCGGCTCCATCCGCCGCAGATGTTCCCCGGCAAAGTGGATGCGGCCGTGGGGCAGGGCCATTTCCTTGGCGAACATCTTGACCTGGCCAGCCGCGAAGCAATGCTTGTTGCCTCCAACGAAGGGGTTCTTTTCCCACGAATATTCGACCAGCAGTTCCAGCGCGTCCTTGGTCGAAGGGCGGGCTTCGGCCAGTTCCTTCAGGATGAAGGCGCGCTGGGTGGGCAGGTCCATCGAATTGAGCCGGGTCGCCCCGTCGCCGTTCATCCACACGATCAGCGAACCGTGTTCGCCGCCCCGGCCCTCCATCACGAAGGCGCGTTCGAAATAGCGGTCGGACCACATCGAGGGCGGCAGGCCGTCCGCTTCCCAGAACGGCTTCAGCACCCGGAAATGGAACTGGGTGGTGGCGGAATAGATCGCGCCGCGCACCGCGTTGGCCTGCGGCGCGGGCAGGCCGGGATTGAAGACCATGCGGCGCAGCGCCGAGAACGGCGCGGCCATGACCATGAACCGGGCGCGCAGCCGTTCGCCGCCGTGCAGCAGGATTTCAACCTCGTCCGCGCCCTGGTTGACCGCGGCGACCGGCGAGTTGAGCATCACCCGGCCTTTCAGCGCGGCGGCCATCGCCTTGGGCAGCATGTCCGATCCGCCAACCACGTAGTGGCTCTTGTTGGTGTTGCCCGCGCCGTACTGCGGCTTGGTGGGATCGCGGAAGCCTTCCACTTTCAGGCGGGCAAGGTCGCGGAAGATGCTCATAGCGGAAACCGCATCCAGGCTGGGGCCGTTGAGGTCAACATCGGCCAGCCGGATCGCGGCTTCGGACACGCCCTTCATCCGCATATAGGCGGCGGCGGAAATGTCGTGCTCGTAATACTTGGGCTCCAGCCAGTCGGCCGGGTCCTCGAACGGCACCCAATCGAAGAACAGGCGGTTCTGGATCAGGAACGGCAGGATTTCGCGCTCGGCACCGATGGTGTGGTTGGCGCTGGACGATGCCCAGTCCTTGGGCAGGATCGCCTGGCCTTCGATGTCGAGCAGGAACGGCATGGATTTGGCGCCCTCGTCGGTCAGGCCGACGTTGAACTGGGCGCAGGCGTTGCGGACCCGGCCATACAGCGGCCCGACCTCGCTACCGCCGAGTTCGGCGTAATAGCCTTCGGCGCGGCCCGTGCGCAGGCGTCCGCCCACCCGGTCATTGGCTTCCACCACGGCAACCTTCAGCCCCTGGCTTTCCAGGATGTTCGCGGCGTTGAGCCCGGCGAGACCAGCGCCGACGACGATCACGTCAAGCTTTTCAGGCTGGCCGCCGCCCTTGGCTTTGGGCTTGGCGACCGCTGCGGTGGCGAACAGGGCTCCGGCACCGGCGATGAAGCTGCGGCGGGAGGCGGGCAGGATGAGGCTGGACATGGCGCGGGGGATCCTTGCTGCTGACCCGGTCTTATGCCCGTGCCGCTGGCGCTGGCCAGAGCAAAGGCGGTTGTCTGTTCACTTGGCGGATAGCGGCGCGCCGCTTCACCTCGCCTGAACGGCGCCGCTGGCGATCAGCGCGTCGATCTCGGCCGTCTCCAGCCCAAGCCCGGCCAGCACGGCGCGGCTATCCTCGCCCGGCTGGGGCAGGTGGGCCGGGGCGGAGGGGCGCATTCCGCCCATGGTGATCGGCAGGGTCGGCAGGCGGGTTTCGGTGCCGCTGTCCAGCCGGACCGGCTCCATCCCCGCTGACGCGGCCAGGTGGGGATCGTCGAACAGCTCTTCCGGGCGGCCGATCGGCGCGAAGGGCAGGCCGGTGCCTTCCAGCTTCGCGATCAGTTCGGCGCGGGTGTAGCCGGCCACCAGTTCGCGGATTTGCGGCATGATCCGGTCGCGCGACAGGACCCGCTGGTTGTTGGCACGCAGGCTTTCGTCGGCCCACAGCGCGTCGAGCGCGAACAGCTTGCAGAACTTCTCCCACAGGGGATCGGAAACCACGCCGATGAAGATCGGATCGTCGCGGGTTTCGAACACGTCGTAGATCGCCCAGGCCGAGATGCGCGCGGGCATCGGCGCGGCGGGCTGGCCGGTGACGGCATATTGCGCCATGTGCTGGCCAACCAGGTAGACCGTGGTTTCGAACAGGCTGGCGATGACCATCTGCCCCTTGCCGGTGCGGTGGCGTTCCTCCAGCGCGGCAAGGATCGCGATCACCCCGAACATCCCGCCAGTCACGTCGATCACGCTGGCCCCGGCGCGCAAGGGACGGCCCGGTGGGCCGGTCATATAGGCCAGCCCGCCCATCATCTGCGCCACTTCGTCCAGCGCGGTCCGGTCTTCGTAAGGACCGGGCAGGAACCCTTTTTCCGAGCAGTAGATCAGCCGCGGGTTATCACTGGCCAGCGCTTCGTAGCCCAGCCCCAGCCGCTCCAGCGCGCCAGGGCGGAAGTTTTCCACCAGCACGTCGGCGCCTGCGGCCAGCCGCCGCGCGACATCCAGCCCGGCTTCGCTCTTGAGGTCCAGGCAGATCGACTGCTTGTGGCGGTTGTACATCGGGAAATAGCCTGCGCCCGATCCCAGCAGGCGGCGGGTCTGGTCGCCGCCGATCGGCTCGATCCGGATCACTTCGGCGCCCAGGCTGGCGAGGATGTGGCCAACCGCCGGCCCCATCACCATGTGGGTAAATTCGACGACCTTGATGCCGGCCAGCGGGGTGGGTGAAGTCATGCGTGGTTCCCTTGCGCGAAGTCCAGCGGCAGTCCGGCATCGGGCGTGAAGCCGTACAGCGGCTCTCCCGGCAGGGCGGCGCTGACGATTTCGCGGACTTTCAGCAGTTGATGAAGGTCGATCCCGGTATCCAGGCCCATCGCCTGGAGCATGAAGACCAGATCTTCGGTGACGATGTTGCCCGACGCGCCCGGTGCGAAAGGGCAGCCGCCGATCCCGCCGAGCGAGGCATCAAGCGTGGTGATTCCTTCGTTCAGCCCCGCCAGCGCGTTGGCAAGGCCAAGGCCCCGGGTGTTGTGAAGGTGCAGCGTGGTCAGCATATCCGCGCCCACCGCCGTCTTGATCCGCCGCACCAGCCGTTTGACCTTGGCCGGATCGGCATAACCCGTTGTGTCTGACAGGCTGAGTTCCTGCGCCCCGGCCTCTACCGCGGCAATCGCCAGGCGCTCCACCGCGTCCTCGCTCACCGCGCCCTCGATGGTGCAGCCGAACGCGGTGGAAAGGCTCACCGCGAAATCGATGCCCGCCGCGCGCGCGATGGCCGCCACCGCGCCGATTTCCTCGATCATCGCGGGGTGCGACTTGCGGACGTTCTTGAGGCTGTGCGTTTCCGACATCGAGAACGGGATCGACATCGCGTGAACCCCGGCCTCCGCAGCGCGCGCCGCGCCTTTTGCGTTGGGGACCAGCGCGACCACCCGAAGGCCCGGGATGGTGCGGGCAAAGGCCACCAGCTCCGCCGTGTCGGCCAGTTGCGGCAGCAGCGATGGCGGCACGAAGCTGCCGACCTCGATCTCCTTGACCCCCGCCGCCGCCTCGGCCGCGATCCAGGCCTTCTTGGCTTCCAGCGGCATGATCCGGCTGATCGATTGCAGCCCGTCGCGCGGGCCGACTTCGGAAACGAGGATTGCGGTCATGCGCGTGTCTCCAGATAGACCCAGGGCCGCTGTGCCCGGTCCGCCGCCTGCCAGGCGGCAATGGCATCGCGGTGCTTGAAGGTAAGGTCGATGGCGTCCAGCCCTTCCAGCAGCATCGCCTTGGCCTCCGCATCGATGGCGAAGGGGTGTCCTTCCACCACCTGACGGGCAAGGTCGGCGGTGATGGTCCGGCCCGCCAGCGCAGCAATCGCCGCGCGCGGCAGCTCCACCGGCAGCACGCCGTTGCGCACGCAGTTGGTGCGGAAGATCGGGGCGAAGCTCTCCGCGATCACGCAGCGGATGCCCCATTCGGCCAGCGCCCAGACCGCGTGCTCACGGCTTGATCCGCAGCCGAAGTTGGCCCCGGCCAGCAGGAACGGCGCGGCGGCGTATTCCGGCTGGTTGAGCACGAAGTCCGGATCGGGCGCGCGGCTGGCGGGATCGGCATAGCGCCACGGCGCGAACAGCCCTGCGGCAAGGCCGGTCTTGCCGGTCGATTTCATCTCGCGGCTGGGGATGATCGTGTCGGTATCGACATTGTCGCGCAGCAGCGGCGCGGCGATTCCGGTGAGGGTGGTGAACGGGATCATGCCGCACCCCCGCACGGATCGGCGATGGCCCCGGCCAGCGCGCTGGCGGCGACCGTTTCAGGGCTGGCGATATGGGTGCGGATGCCCGGCCCCTGCCGCCCTTCGAAGTTGCGGTTGGTGGACGAGATCACCCGCGCGCCTGCCGGAAAGCTTTCCCCGCCAGCATAAAAGCACATCGAACAGCCGCTCATCCGCCATTCGAACCCGGCGTCTGTGAACACCTTGTCCAGCCCTTCCGCCTCAGCCGCGCGGCGCACCGCGCCCGATCCCGGCACCACCAGCGCGGTGCGGATCGATGGGGCTATGCGCTTGCCCTTGAGGATCGCGGCGGCCCGGCGCAGGTCGGACAGGCGGGCATTGGTGCAGCTGCCGATGAAGGCAACGTCGATCGGGGTTCCGGCAATCGGCTGGCCGGGGGCAAGGCCGATATAGTCGTGCGCGCGCTCCGGACCCTGCGGCACCGTGCCGCTTACGGCAATGGCCTGCCCCGGCGAGGTGCCCCAGGTGACCATCGGCGCCAGACTGGCGGCGTTGATCTCGATTTCGGCATCGAACACCGCGTCGGCGTCGCTGGTCAGGTCCGACCAGTCGGGCAGGGGGGACGGGGCATAACGGCGCCCTTCCAGCCAGGCGCTGGTCGCGGCGTCAGGCGCGATCAGCCCGGTCATCGCGGCGAATTCGGTGGCCATGTTGCACAGCGTCATGCGCGCTTCCATGTCCAGCGCGCGCACCGCTTCCCCGGCGAATTCCACGGCATGGCCCGCCCCGCCGCCCGCGCCGTGATCGGCCAGCAGGCGCAGGATCATGTCCTTGGCGGTCACGCCCGCCGGCAAACGGCCCGTGAAGGTGACGCGCATGGTGCGCGGGCGGGCGACGCGCAGGGTGCCGGTGGCCATGGCGTGTTCGGCCTCGCTGCTGCCGATCCCCCAGGCCAGCGCGCCAAAGGCCCCTTGCGTGCAGGTGTGGCTATCGGGCGCGATCAGGGTCAGCCCCGGCAGTACGATGCCAAGTTCGGGCGAGATGACGTGGGTGATGCCCTGATCGGGATCGTTCACATCGAACAGGGTGATGCCCGCTGCCCGGCAGGCGCTGCGGGTTTCGGTGATGAAGCCCGCGCCGCCCTCCATCAGGGTGCCGTCGCCGCGCCCGGGGCGGGTATCGACGATGTGGTCCATCACCGCGAAGACCCGCGCCGGATCGGCCACTTCGCGCCCCGCCGCCGCCAGCGATTTCAGCGCCGCCGCGCCGGTGCGTTCATGCAGGAACACCCGGTCGATCGCGATCAGCGCGCTGGTGCCGGAAAGCTCGGCAATCAGGTGGGCATCCCACAGCTTGTCGAACAGGGTCCGGCCCATCGGTTCAGACCCCCGCGCCCAGCCGGGCGAGATGCAGGGCCCGGGCCGCGCTGGACCGCAGCAGGGCGCGGTGCTCCACTGCCAGCCGTTCGGGCGTCAGCGCGGCGCTATCGATCGGAATGGCGAAATCGCGACCGACCTCGTTGCGCGGTGCAAAGACATGGCCCGCGCGCAGCAGCCCCCAGGCCTTGACCAGGTAGAGGCCGAAGCGATCGGGCGCGAGATCGGGATAGAGCAGGTCCGGATCGCCAATGGGCAGCGGTTCGTGCCGCACCGTTGCCGCGCCGAAATGGCTCGCCAGCGCGTCGATCACGGCCTGCCAGCTCGCCCAGCCGCGCGGGGCTTCGCCCGGCCACGGATCGGACAGGCCGTGGCCAGGCAGATCGATCCGGATGCCGCCATCGCCAACCAGTTCGCCCGCGCGGCCAGGGCCGTGGATCGCCAGCACATCGCCGTCGCCCTGCCAGTGGATCAGCCCGTCGAACCCACCTGCGCGGATGTGAACAAAGCCTGCCCCGTCATCCTCGGCCGCCGTGAAGCCGGGCGCGGGGTAGCGGGCGAGAAAATCGCGGGATTCGGCGTAGTGATCTTCGGGGGTGGGCTGTTCGCGCAGTTCCCAGCCGGTCGGCAGGGGATCGAACCGCTCGGCATGGGCGGTCATCGGATCGCCGGTGTAGGACGAGACCAGCGCCGGGGGCACCGCAGTGCCGGCTGGGGGAATATCATACTCGCCGGCAAAGGCGGCGCGGTAGCCAAACCGATAGGCATCGCCCGAATCGAGCAGGTCCATCACCATCGCGTGGATCTGATCCAGCCGGGCATGGGGGTTGGGCAGGCGGCGGGCCTGCTCCGGCTTGAACCACGGGAAATACCACGACTGTTCCAGAAAGCGGTTCCAGGCCCAGACCAGATGCTCGCCAAAGGGCTGGGGGCGGAACGGGAGCAGGTATTCCTCGCCCACATCGCCCGCTTCCTCGGGGCGGAAGCGCGGATAGCCGCCCACCGCCAGCGCCGTGAAGCGCCGCGGATGGCGGCGCAGCGCGTTCATCAGGAAGATCCCGCCGGAATGAAAGCCATAGGCGGCAATGCCGTTGAATCCCGCCGCATCGGCGAAGGCGATGATCGCATCGCCAAAGTCGTCGGTGCCCGGTTTGGCAAGCGGCAGGGGATCGGACTGTCCGAAGCCCGGAGAGTCTGGCGCGTAGCAGGTGAACTGGCGGCCCCAGTCGCGCATCAGATCAAGATACTCCGCGGACGAACGCGGGCTTTGATGGATCAGCAGCACCGGCGGGCCGTTGCCACACTTGCGATAGTGGACGCGGCGACCTTCGACGGTGAGGAAATGACGGGTAATGCGCATGATGCGGAAAGGACTGGCATGACGGTGCTCGGCACGAAAATGGTCTCTGACGGAAAGACCGCCAGGCAGATATTCGAAGCGGTGATGGCCAACCCGGCGCGGCGCAAGTTCGGCTTCGGCAGCAAGCTGGCCATCGTCAACGTCGATTTCCAGCGCGCCTATACCGATATTGCGGCCTTCCCCACCGCCTATGAAACCGATCCCCGGCAGATCGAACACGTCAACACCATCAGCCGTCTGGCGCGCGAACGCGCCATGCCGGTGATCTGGACCCGGGTGGCCTACAAGGCGGACGGCGGCGATGCCGGGGTCTGGGGCACGCGCACCGACACGCCGGATTCACTTCAGAACATCAAGTATGACAGCGAGCGCCACCAGTATGATCCCCGGGTGGAAATCGGCGCGGACGATCTGCAATATACCAAGCGGATGCCCAGCGCCTTCTTCGAAACGCAGCTGGCCAGCTATCTGGTCTGGCACAAGGTCGATACGGTGGTGGTGACCGGCGGCAGCACCAGCGGCTGCGTGCGGGCGACGGCGGTCGACGCGTTGAGCCACGGCTACCGCACCATCGTTCCGATCGAGTGCTGCGCCGACAAGCATGAATCCTATCACTTTTCCAACCTGACCGACCTTCAGCTGAAATATGCCGATGTGGAGCCGGTCCAGGCGGTGATCGACTGGCTGGAGGCGCGCTGATGCGGGAAGGAGCGGGCGATCCCGGGCTCTACGATTTCCAGCCCTATCGCGGGCGGGGCAAGATTACCTGGCCGGGCGGCAAGACCGTGGCGGTGTGGGTTGCGCCCAATCTGGAGTATTACGAGATCGATCCGCCCGCGCATCCCCGGCGCAAGGCCTGGGCCAGGCCCCATCCCGATGTGGTCGGCTATGCCCACCGCGATCATTCCAACCGCGTGTCGCACTGGCGCATGGCCGAGGTGATGAGCAAGCACGGCTTTCCGGGATCGGTCAGCCTGTCGGTCGCGCTGTGCCAGCACCACCCGGAAGTGGTTGCCGATGGCGCGGCGCGCGGCTGGGAATTCTTCAGTCACGGCATTTATAATACGCGCTATGCTTATGAAATGTCGGAAGAACAGGAACGCGAAATCATCGCGGATTCAATCCGCACCGTGCGCGAGGCGACCGGGCAGACGATCCGTGGCTGGCTCGCCCCGGCACTGACCCATACGCCGCGCACGCTCGATCTGATCGCGGAAATGGGGCTGGATTACACTTGCGACCTGTATCACGACGACCAGCCGCAGTGGGTGAAGGTGCGGCAGGGCAGCCTCGTTTCGATCCCCTACAGCCTTGAGGTCAACGATCACTACGGCTTCTTCGTCTACAACATGAGCCCGCGCGAATACGCCGATACGCTGATCCGGCAGTTCGAGCGGCTGGCGGCCGAGGGTGAGCAATCGGGAACGGTGATGTGCATCCCGCTGCACGCCTACCTGATCGGTCAGCCGCACCGCATCGGTCCGTTCGAGGAGGCGCTGCGCCATATCGCCGCCGATGGCCGCGCGTGGATCGCGCGGGCCGGCGAAATCGTCGATGCCTGGAAAGGACAGCAGTGATGGCGCTCGATCCGGCCTATCTTGAGTACCCGCGCCGCCGCCACGGCTACGATCACGATCTCTATCCCTGGTCGGCGCTGCACCAGCGCCCGCCGGTGGCCTGGCCGGGCGGCAAGGGCGTGGCGGTGTGGCTGTGCGTCAGCCTGGAATGGTTCCCGATTCTGCCGCAGGACGCACCCTTTCGCGCGCCGGGGCACATGCAGACCGCCTATCCCGACTATCGCCACTACACCGCGCGCGAATACGGGACGCGGATCGGGATGTACCGCCTGCTCGATGCCTGCGCGAAGGCCGGGGTGCGGATGAGCGTGGCGACCAACGGCGCGATTGCCGAGCGCTATCCGCAGCTGGTGCGCGAGATTGTGGAGGCCGGGCACGAGATCATCGCCCATTCGACCGACATGAACGGCACCATTGCCAGCGGTCTGCCGATCGAGGAGGAGCGCGCGTTGATCGCCGCCTCGCTCGATGCGCTTCAGGCCGTCACCGGCACACGGCCCGCAGGCTGGCTGTCAATCGCCCGCTCGCAAAGCTGGAATACCGTGAACCTGCTTGAAGAAGCGGGGTTAAGCTATTGCTGTGACTGGGTGAATGACGAACTTCCCTGGCGCTTTGCCAATGGCCTGATCAACCTGCCGCTCAATCACGAGCTGTCCGACCGGCAGGTCATCACCGTCCAGCAACAGTCGGTCGACAGCTATGCCCGGCAGATCGAGGACGCCTGCGACTGGCTGGCAGGCGAGGCGCGCAGCCATGGCGGGCGGATGCTGCCGATCCACCTGACGCCCTATATCTCCGCGCTGCCCTATCGGATCGACGCGATTGACGCGCTGCTCGCCCGGCTGGCGGCGCGCCAGGACACGTGGTTTGCCACCGGGGGAGAGATCGCCGCGTGCTGGGCCGGGCAGGTCAGCGCCTGAGCTCGACCAGTTCGTACCAGGTCAGCATGTAGCCGCCGACCCCGCCCTTGAGGAAGATCGCGTCCTCGTCGTCGGTGACCCACAGCTCGTAGGGCGGGTGGGCGCCGTCCATCCCGCTGGTGCCGTCGTCCTCGAACTGGAACTTGCGCGCGGCGAAGGTTCCGGCGGCGACGGTAACCTCTTCCTTGCCTAGGTAGCGGGCGTCGATCCGGACCTGCGCGATCATCGGCGCGGTGGCGCCGCGATGGTCGGGCGAGGGGACATAGCAGTTGAGCTTGCGCTTTTCGTTCACTTCCCAGTGCTTGCTGCCCAGCATGTAGCCGTCCGCGACAATCGGGTGGGTGCCGAACCCGTCAAGCGGCAACTGCGCCGCGACCTGCTGGCTGAGCCGCCCGATCGAGGGGCCATAGCTTTCGCACTCGATCGTGTGCCCGTCAAAGCGCAGCCAGCCCGATCCCATGAAGGCATCGCCCACGGTCAGGCGCACGTGCAGGTCCATCGGCTGGCCGTGCTCGTCCAGTGAATAGATGATGTCGCGCATCACCGCCGGATCGGGCTCCTCGATCTCGCAATGCGCGCGCAGGGTTACCTTGCCGTCGGAATGGCGGGTGAACATGAAGGTTTCAAACCCCCGCACCTCGCCTTCCCGCCCGGGCTTGCGCGAGGTGTAAACTAACCGCCCTTCGATCAATCTGTGCTTCATGTGCCACTCCTGTCGGCATTGTTCATACGACAGGGCCCTGACTTGCCAAGCCGCTGGGGCGGCAAGCGTCTACTGTGCGGATAAGCGGGGAGACCACCGATGCACTTTGCCGAACTCGATGTGCTGCGCTGGGTACACATCATATGCATGGTCTACTGGCTGGGCGGCGAATGGGGCGTGTTCCAGACCAGCTACAACATCGTCAACCTCAACCTCAGCCTCGAAGAGCGGCGCCGCCATCTGGAAACGGCCTACCGGATCGACATCCTGGCGCGCACCGGCATTGTCCTGCTGCTCCCGCTGGGGCTGCACATGGGCAAGATCTATGGCTTCGTTCCCAGCCTGGAAGGCAACGGCGTGGTCTGGATGTGGGCCTTCTTCATCGCCTGGCTCGCGCTGACCTGGACCGCGTTCCTGCGCCGCGAATCCGACCTTGGCATCAAGGTGACCAAGTTCGAGGAAATGGCGCGCTATCCGCTGATCGTGGCCATCGTCGTGGTGGCGATCATGGCCTTCCAGGGCAGCGGCCCGATCCAGACGCCCGAAGGCACCTGGTGGTATCCGACCAAGATGATCCTTTATGCCTGGGCGCTGGTGATCGGCCTGTTCCTGCGGCTGGTGATGCGCCGCTGGACCACCCGCTTCCGCAAGCTCGCCATGGGTCCGGACGCGGCGGAAGAAGCCGCGCTGCAGCGCGAGATCGTCCAGGCGCGGGTTGCCGCCTACATCTACTGGATCACCATTTCGGGGATCTGCTTCCTGGGCGCGACCAAGCCGTTCTGATCGCGCCGCGAGCGGGCACAGAAAAGGGCGGGCCGGAGCAATCCGGTCCGCCCTTTTTCTGTTTGCCGTTCTCCGCCCCGTCAGTGGGTCAGTTCGTCAACCACCTCGTCGATGGTCGGCTCGGGATTGGCGGTCGCTTCGAGTTCGTGCTGGAGCGGCCGCATGATCCGGGCAAGGTATTCGCGGATGATGCGGTTGCGCTCCTTGCCGGTTTCCAGATCGGGGGCATAGCCCTCGATGTCGGCGCGGCTGATCGTGCCCTTGGCCTCCAGCAGCCGCTCCACCGTGTCGAGCCGTTCGCGCACCACCGATACCTCGGCGACCAGCGCCATCAGCATCGACAGCATCCGTTCCTCGTTGGTGTTGCCCAGGAAGTCCGGACGGCGGCCCTTGGGCTTCGCGCCCGAACGGCTGATCCAGTCGATTGCGTCGGTCATGCGGCGGCTCCTTCGGGTTTCCACGCGCCATAGGCGTTCCAGATCGCGGCGCGGCCATAGTCTTCCTGATCGCCCGAGGGGGCGGGCGGGAAGATCGTTTCGTCGACCACCGCCTTGACCCCCACGGTGAACTGGCTGTCGCGGGGCAGCCCGGCGCTGGCCATGACATCGGCCATGTCGAGCCCGTGCATCGCCGACCAGAACGGCTCGTTGTTGTTGTAGGCGTCCCAGTCGCGCATGAACTGTTCGAACAGCGGCATGGCATCGGTGTATTCGGGCTGCTCGATGTGGAGCATCAGCCCGCCCGGCTTCAGCACGCGGCTGGCTTCCTGGATGATGCGGGGCAGGGAACTGGCCGAAAGCTCGTGCAGGAACATCGTGGTCTGTACCCAGTCAAAGCTGGCGTCGGCAAATTCGGACAGGTCCTCGGCATCGGCCTGGCGGAAGATGATGTTCTTCACCCCCAGCGACTGGGCGCGGGCATGGCCATAGCGCAGCGCGGGCGCGGCAACGTCGATCGCCACCACTTCGGCATCGGGATAGGCCTGGGCCAGCGGCACCGCGTTGTGGCCGATGGTGCAGCCGATATCGAGAATGCGCGTGGGCTTCCAGCCGGGCCGGGCCGATTTCGACCAGGCGGCAACCGCCTGCCCGCCGCCATCGTTGAGCGCGCCCAGCGCGCCGCCGGTGGTGGCGAACAGGCCGCTGTCGTAATTGGCCCCGGCCGAAACATCGCCTTCGCGTTCCTCGCCGTAATAGGACCCGGGCATGCAGTGGATGTCCACCGCGGTCTGATAGCGCGGCACCTGCACCGACGGATCGAGTTGCAGCGTGTTGGCCCCGGCGTTGAGCGCGCGGGCGCGGGCGTCCAGCTCGTCAAGCTGGCGCAGCACGGCGGCGCGGCCGTTCTGCTGGCGCATTTCCATCGAATTGCGCTTCATGGCCGACCAGAAGCGGTGCCAGGTATCCTGGTTCATTGCCGCGCGCACTTCGTGCCGGTCGGCCGGTTCGCGGCCATGCTCGGCCCGGAAGGCGGGCAGCACCCGCTTTTCATAGGCGAGCTTGTTGCCCGCCCCCAGATCGCCCGCCAGATAGCGGTTGAGGTTGGCCAGAAAGTTGAAGCGCGCCGCTTCGTCATGCTTGACCTCGGGGAAAAGGTCGTGGCGCGTGACCGCCGTGTAGGGCGGGGGTACGTCGTTCGCACTCATGTCAGTCTTTCCTCTGCTGTGCGGCCGGACCTTGCGGGACCGGTCGCGCGGGCTTCTCCCCACAGCGGGTTCTTGCTTGTTGTATCACAGTCCCAGCGCGCCGGGATTCATCCGGCCCTGCGGATCGAGCCGGGCCTTCAGCGCCTGCAGGGCGCCCCAGGCGGCGGGATCGCTGCGCTGGCGCAGCGGATAGGTCCGGCCGATCTGGAAATGGATGCCCTCGTTCTCGCCGATCACCGCGATCACTCCGGCACGCAGCTTTTCCACCACGGCGCGCGCCTCGGGATTGGCGGGATAGTCGTTCAGCTTGGCCAGGTGTGCCGGTTCGATCGATGCGCGGTGCAGGGTGTGCAACTTGTCCGGCCAGTAGAAGCACGGCTCGATCAGGAAGCCGCTGGTCCCCACGGTCAGGAACAGATAGCCCGCCCCGATCGAGAAGCGCTCCATTTCCTCGGCATGGTCCTCGAACAGCCGGGTGAAACCGGCGATGGTCGATACCGCGCGGGAATGGCGCACGATCCCGTGGACCGGCAGCCAGCGTTCGCCGTTCGGCCCGGCCATCGAATTGGTCGGCGGGAAGGGGTTGGCGCGCAGGATCTTGGGCACGGTGTTTTCCACCTGGCGGCCGCGGTTCGCTTTCGACGATGGCCACGATCCGGCGCATATCCTCGTCCGCGGCGGCCTGGATCCGTCCCTCGCTGGTGCAGTGGATCGAGAACTTGGCCTCGTCGAGGAACGAGCGTCCGGCGGCAACAACCTTGGCCCCTTCCTTCACCGCGCGCCAGAACCCGCCCTGCGACTTCATCATGTTGACCAGCGATTTGGCATCGGCGGCCAGGCTGTCGCGCCGCATCCGCTGGGCGGTCAGGAACGGGTCGAAGCCGAAGGCCTCGCTGGCCAGGCCCTGGCGCGAGATTTCGCTCATCGCCGCGCAGTAATCCTCGGGCGTGTCGAACGCGAAGGAACCATAGGCAAAGGCTTCCGCCTCGCGCATCAGCGGCAGAGTGATGTGCGCCTTGACGCCCAGCGCCCCGGCATCGGCGCAGAACAGGCCGGTGATATCCGGGCCGAAGCCGCGCAGGAAATGGTTGCCGGTATCGATCACCGATCCATCGGCCAGCACCACCTTCATCGCCACCACGCCCTGCATGAAGGTGCCGTGCTGCCCGGCGCCCCAGAAGGTGCCGTTCTGGCTCATACCCCCGCCGACGCTGGCCTTGATGCCCGAAAGCGTGCCCCACAGCGGGGTGCGCAGGCCCAGCGGCTGAAGCGCCTCGTACAGCTGCTTCCAGCTGCACCCGGCCTCTACCGTCACGGTCATGTCGGCCTGATTGATGTCCAGCACGCGGTCCATCGCGCTCAGGTCCACCAGAATCGCCTGCGGATCGTCCTGGACATAGCCGCCGGTATAGCTCAGCCCCGCGCCGCGCGGGACGATGGCCAGGCCATCGCGCGCGGCGGCGGCGATCCCGGCGCTCAGTTCCTCGATCGAAGACGGGCGCAGCACCGCCTGGGGCAGGGCGCCGCGATTGTGGACGTCGTGGCTCATCGCCTCGCGCAGGGCTTCGTCGCGCAGCAGGGTAACGGGTTGGGTCATGCCTGGCCTTCCAGCTTGTCGGGATAGCGGCCCATCAGCAGCAGCAGCGCGCCGCCCGCCACGAAAGCGATGGCGGCGGCGGTCAGGGCCGGGTCGTAGGACCCCGTGCGGTCACGGATCATGCCGTAGGCAACGGGGGAAATCGCGCTCATCAGCGCGAAGGGCATATAAAGGCTGCCATAGATGCGCCCGAACTGGGCCATGCCGAAATAGCGCGCGGCCATGAAGGCAATGAGGTCGGCCTCCGCGCCCGCCGCAAAGCCCAGCAGGAACGCCGCGAGCGAGATCTGCATGGCCGCGCTCGACGTGCCGAGCAGAAGTATGCAGGCAATCGCGGGCAGGCACAGCACCGGAAAGGCCACCGCCGGCCCCCAGAAACGGTCAAGCAGCAGGCCCACCGTTATCCGGCCGACCAGCAGGCCGGTGCCGACGATCCCCATGATCCCGGCCGCCGCACCAAGGCTGATGCCGTGGTCCTTGACGATCGCGGGCATATGGCTGTGCGCCCCGCCATAAGCCAGCGCGATCAGCAGGATCGAGCACCACAGCAGCCAGAACTGGCGGGTCTTCAGGGCCTCGCCAAACGCCATGCCGGTGGTGGTGCCGTCGCTTGCCTTCAGCTCGCCGGGCAGTTCATCGGCGCGCGGTTCGCGGAACAGGGCGATCACGGCGGGCAGGGCGATCAGCAGCGGCAGCAGGGCCACGGCGGGGAACACCGCGCGCCAGCCGCCGTTGGCCAGCGCCCAGACCGCGATGCGCGGGACGATGAACGCCGCCGCGCTGGTGCCCAGCAGCATGATCGCCAGCGCCAGGCCCCGGTTCTTCACGAACCACAGCGCGATGGCGCGGCTCCACACCACCGGGGTCGATCCGATCCCGACCAGCCCGACCACGAACCACAGCAGGTAGAACGCCGCGAGCGAGGGCGGGATCACGGCAAAGGCGGCGAAGCTGACGATAAACCCGATCAGCGAAAGGATGCCGACCTTGCGCACCCCGTGGCGATCGGCCAGCCCGCCATAGACCGGCGAAAGCAGCGCGGCGGTGACGCCGAAGATAGTGATGCCCAGGCTCACCTGGGTGCGGCTCCAGCCAAGCTCCGCCTCAAGCGGGGCGAGCAGGAAGCCCAGCACGTTGAACGGCAGCGGCGAGGCACCGCACATCGTGCCCAGGAAGCCCGCCAGCAGCGTCTTCCATCCGCCTGCAAATTCCGACCGGCCTTGCGCCATGGCGCTCCCTTTTCGTGCCCCTGATAAGCCGCAGCTAGGCCTTATCCGGGCGGCGCGCTCCATCGGGGCGGGGCATTTGGTCGCCTAGCGGATACAACCCGGCTGACAGGGTGGAAGGCGCGCGCGCTCCAACCAAAGGGGAGGACATGAGCCCAGTTCTGCAATCGCTGCTGTTCGTCCCCGGATCGCGTCCCGAACGCTTCGCCAAGGCGCTGGCGAGCGGCGCGGACTGCGTGTGCATCGATCTGGAAGACGCCGTCCCGCCCGAAGGCAAGGATGCGGCCCGCGCCGCCGCGCTGGAGGCCGTTGCCGCCGATCCGCGCCATGCCATCCGGATCAACGGCCTGCGCACCCGCGCCGGGCTGGCCGACCTGCTGGCGATTGCCGCCGCACCGCTGCGCCCGCGCGTGGTGCTGGTGCCGATGGTGGAGGACGCCGCCGAAATGGCGATTGCCCGGCAGGTGCTGGCCGATCCGGCGATCATGCTGGTGCCGCTGGTCGAAACCGTGCGTGGCCTGGCCAATGCCGCCGCCATCGCCGCCGATCCGGCGGTAGGGCTGGTGATGTTCGGCGGCGGAGATTTTTCGGCGGAGCTGGGCGTCGCCCTGGCGTGGGAGCCCTTGCTGGTCGCCCGCGCGCAGCTGGTGATGGCCTGCGCCTCGGCTGGCAAGGGGGTGCTCGACGTGCCGTTCATCGCGCTCGACGACGAGGCGGGGCTGGCGGAGGACTGCGCCCGGGCAAAGGCGCTGGGCATGGTCGCCAAAGCGGCAATCCATCCCGCCCAGATCGCGGCGATCCATACCGCTTTCCGCCCCTCCGCCACCGAGCTGGAAGAGGCCGAGGCCGCTGCCGCAGCCTGGGCCGAAGCCGGCGGCGGGGCGGTCCGCTTCCGGGGCAAGATGTTAGAGGCGCCGGTCATGGCGCGATACAACAAGATACTGGCGTTGAAGGAAAAGATCGATGCGTGATGGTGTTATCCAGGTTGGCCCGCAGCGTTACCGCGAAACCTATGGCCGCTATTTCGAAGAGTTCCACGTCGGCGATATCTATGAACATCGCCCCGGCCGGACGATCACCGAGAACGACAATATCTGGTTCTCGCTGCTGACCATGAACCAGCATCCGTCGCACTGTGATGCCCATTTCGCCAGCCAGACCGAATTCGGCAAGCCGCTGGTCGCATCGCCGCTGACCGTGGCGATCATGACCGGGCAGAGCGTTTCCGACGTCAGCCAGAAGGCCGTGGCCAATCTTGGCTGGAAGGAAATCCGCCTGCTCAAGCCGGTGTTCGCGGGCGATACGCTCTATTCGGAATCCGAAGTGCTGGAAAAGCGCGAGAGCGAAAAGCGGCCGACGCAGGGGATCGTGACGATCAAGACCGTGGGCAAGAACCAGCGCGGCGAAGTGGTGTGCGATTTCACCCGCGTCATGCTGATCTGGAAGAAGGGCTTCGGCCCGATGGACGAATAAGGAAGGCCCCGGACCATGAGCGGCAGTTCCACCATCCGCCCCGCGATGCATCCCGACGACGAAGCGGCCCTGCTCGATTCGATCCAGAAGTGGATCGACAAGGACGTCCGACCGGTGGTGATGCACCACGATCACGGCGACATCTGGCCCGAGGCGATCGTCGCCCAGATGACCGAAATGGGCCTGTTCGGCGCGACCATCGGCGAGGAATACGGCGGGCTGGGCCTGCCGGCCCAGACCTATGCCAAGATCGTGATGATGATCAGTTCCTACTGGATGGCGCTGACCGGCATTTTCAATTCGCACCTGATCATGTCCTGCGCGGTGGAACGCTTTGGCACCGAGGCGCAGAAGCAGGCCTGGCTGCCCCGCTTTGCCAGCGGCGCAGTGCGCGGCGGGCTGGCCCTGACCGAACCCAACGCCGGAACCGACCTGCAATCGATCCGCACCACCGCGCGGCGCGATGGCGATCATTACGTGCTGAACGGGACCAAGACCTGGATCTCCAATTCGATCAACGGCAGCTGCTTTGCCCTGATCGCCAAGACCGATCCCAAGGCCGAGCCGCGCTACAAGGGGATGAGCTTTTTCATCGCCCCCAAGGGCGAAGGGCTGAGCGTCGGCAAGAAGTTCGACAAGCTGGGCTACAAGGCGATCGACAGCGCCGAACTGATCCTTGAAGACTATCGCATCCCGGCGGAAAACCTGATTGGCGGGGTTGAAGGGCAGGGCTTTTTCCAGGCCACCGGCGGGCTGGAGCTGGGCCGCATCAACGTGGCCGCGCGCGGGGTCGGGATTGCCGAGGGCGCGCTGCGGCTGGCGACCGAATATGCCCAGGTCCGCGAATCGATGGGCAAGCCGATTGCCGAGCATCAGGCGATCCAGCTCAAGCTGGGCGAAATGGTCACCCGCGCCCGCGCCGCCCGGCTGCTGACGCTGGATGCGGCCGCCGCCTATGACCGGGGCGAACGCTGCGACATGGAAGCGGGCATGGCCAAGTACTTCGCCTCCGAAGCCGGCGTGGCCAACGCGCAGGATGCGATGCGGATCTTCGGCGGCTATTCCTATTCCAAGGAATACGAGATCGAACGCTATTACCGCGATGCCATGCTGATGTGCATCGGCGAAGGCACCAACGAAATGCAGCGGATCATCATTTCCAAGCAATGGGTCAAGCGGAACCCGGCATGAGCGAGAGCCGCGCCCTTCCGCTTGCGGGCTTCCGCGTGCTCAGCGCCGAACAGTACGGCGCCGGGCCTTATGGCACGCTGTTCCTGGCCCAGCTGGGGGCAGAGGTCATCAAGATCGAACCGCCCAGGGGCGGCGATACCGCGCGCGGGGTGGGGCCGCATTTCCTGCGTGACGGGGAAAGCCTTTATTTCCAGACCTTCAACCTCAACAAGCGTTCGATCACGCTCGATCTGGCGAGCGAGCGCGGGCAGGCGGTGCTGCACCGGCTGGTGGCGCGCAGCCACGCGGTGGCCAACAACCTGCGCGGCGACGTGCCGGGGCGGGTGGGCCTGACTTACGAAGCGCTGAAACACGTCAATCCGGCGATCGTCTGCGCCCATGCATCGGCCTATGGCCGCGACAATCCGCGCGCCAGGTGGCCGGGCTATGACTATCTCGCCCAGGCCGAAGCGGGGTTCTGCGCCCTGACCGGAGAGCCGGACGGACCGCCCGCGCGCTTTGGCCTGTCGATGGTCGATTTCATGACCGGCACCCAGATGGCGGTCGGCCTGCTGGCCGCGCTGCTCGATGCCCAGCGCAGCGGGGTGGGGCGCGATGTCGATGTCGATCTCTATTCGGCGGCGCTGCACCAGCTGACCTATCCGGCGGTATGGTACATGAACAAGGGCGACGTCACGCAGCGGGTGCCGCGGTCGGCCCATCCTTCGGCCACCCCCAGCCAGATGTTCCGCGCGGCGGACGGCTGGATGTTCGTGATGGCCCAGATTCCCAAGTTCTGGCCGATCCTGTGCGAACGCATCGGCCACGCCGAACTGATCGCCGACCCGCGCTTTGCCGGGCCTGCGGACCGGCTGGCCAACCGCGCCGTGCTGACCGAGATCCTGGACGGGATATTCTCAGCCGCGCCGGTTGCGCACTGGCAGGGCCTGCTGGAAGGACACGTTCCGGTCGCGCCGGTTTATGAACTGGACCAGGCGCTGGACAACCCGTGGGTCGATGCCGTGGGGATGCGCCAGCACGTGCCCCATCCCGACCTGCCCGATATGCAGGTGCTGGCCAGCCCGATCCGGCTGGACGGGCAGCGGCTCCCGGCGCGCGCCGCGCCGTTTCTGGGCGAGGATACGGACGAGGTGCTGGGCGAAAGCGGCTTCACACCGGATGAGATCGCCCAGCTGCGCGATGCCGGAGCGATCTGACCCATGGGCAAGCTGAGCGGGATCACGGTGGTCGATCTTTCGGTGTTCCTGCCGGGGCCGATGATGACCATGATGATGGCCGATCAGGGCGCCGAGGTGTGGAAGGTGGAAAGCCCCAGCGGCGATCCCGCGCGCGAACAGGCCCCGTTCGAAGGCGGCCAGTCGGTATGGTTCCGCAATCTCAACAGGGCCAAGAAAAGCGTGGCGCTCGACCTCAAGACCGAGGCCGGACAGGCGCGGCTGTGGGAACTGATCGAACGCGCGGACGTGTTCGTCGAAGGGTTCCGTCCCGGCGTGATGCGGCGGCTGGGGTTCGATTATGCCGCCGTTTCGGCGCGCAATCCCCGGATCGTCTATTGCTCGATTTCCGCCTTCGGGCAGGAGGGCGAGCTGGCCCACCATCCCGCTCATGACATGGCGACCCAGGCGCTGGCCGGGTTCCTTTCGGTCAACGACGGGCCGGACGGCACTCCGGTGGTGCCGGGGGTTCCCGCCGCCGACATGGGCGCCGGGCTGACCGCGCTGTCGGCCACGCTGATGGCGCTGATCGGGCGCGAGCGCACCGGGCGCGGCGATTACATCGACTGCGCGATGTTCGACAGCCTGCTGCCGTGGTGCTCGCACACCGTGGGCATGGCCCTGGCGGGGGGCGAACCGCCGCGTTCGGCCACGCAGCGTTCGCTGGGCGGGGCGGCGTTCTATCAGGTCTATGCCACCGCCGATGGCCGCCACGTGGTGCTGGGCGGTCGCGAACCGAAGTTTGCCGCGAACCTGCTGGGCGCGCTGGAGCGGATCGACCTGCTGCCCATCACCGAACGCCCGGCGGGCGAGCAGGGTGAACTGATCGCCTTTCTGCGGGATACCTTCGCCAGCCGCACCCGTGACGAATGGGTTGCCTGGTTCGCCGACAAGGACGTGGCGTTTTCGCCCGTGCTGGATTTCCGCGAAGCCTTTGCCCAGCCGCACATTGCCGAACGCGGCCTGCTGATCGAGGCGGGGGGCGGGCACATGATCGCCCCGGCGATCCGCTTTGCGGGTGAGGAATGGCATCCGGCCCCCGCGCCCGAACTTGGCGCGGACGGCTAGGGCCGCGCGGCATGACCCCGACTGCCCGCCTGCTTGCCTTCGCCGCCGCTCCGCACGTTCTGCCCGGTTCCGTCCGCGCCGATTGCGAGCGGCTGGTGGCCGATACGCTGGCGGTAGGCGCGGCGGGCTGGACCGCGCCGGGCATGGCGGGCGTGCTCGCCGTGGCGCGCGGCTGGGGCGAAGGGGCCGAAGCGCGGCTGCTGGGCGAGGCGGATGCGCGCCTGCCCGCCGGGGCCGCCGCCTATGCCAACTGCTTTGCTATCCATTGCCTGGAATGGGACGCGGTCCACGAAGGGGCGGTGTGCCATGCGCTGACTGCGGTGGTCCCCGCCGTGCTGGCCGTGGCCGACCGCCGGGGCGGGGCCGCGCTGGATGATATGCTCACCGCGATCGCGGTGGGGGTCGATGTCGCTAGCGGGCTGGGGATCGCGGCGGACAGCGCGCTCAGCTTTTTCCGTCCGGCAACCGCAGGGATTTACGGCGCGGCGCTGGCGGCGGCGCGGATCGCGGGCCTGCCCGCCGCCGCCTTTGCCGATGTGCTGGGACTTGCCCATGCCCATGCCGCCGGGACCATGCAGGCCCACAGCGAAGGCTCCATCGCCCTGCCGCTGCAACTGGCCAATGCCGCGCGCGGCGCGGTCCACGCGGTCGATCTCGTCCGCCATGGTCTGACCGGCCCGCACGACGTGCTGCAAGGTCCGTTCGGCCACTTCAGCCTGTTCGAGCGGGGCGATCTGGCGCGGTATACCGGCGGGCTGGGGCAGGTCTGGCGGATATCGGAGATCAGCACCAAGCCGTTCCCCTCGGGCCGGGCCAGCCACGCCGCGCTGGGCGCGCTGGCGGAATTTGCCGGACGCGAGGTGGCGGGGGTGCAGCTCCACGTGCCGCCGCTGATCCGGCACCTTGTCGGTCGGCCCGCCTTGCCGGACATGACGGCGGCCTATGCCCGGCTGTGCCTGCCGTTCCTCGCCGCGCTGATGCTGACCGACGGGCAGATCGATCCGCGCCGGTTCACGGCTCCGGTCTTTGCCGATGCGGCGCTTCAGGCCCTCGCCGCGCGGGTGGAGCTGGTGGACGATGGCAATGCGGATCCCAACGCGCTCTCGCCGCAGCGCCTGATCGTGACGCTGGCTGACGGGACGCGGATCGAGCGCTCCGTGCCGGCCACGCTGGGCTCGCCCTTGATGCCGCTTGGTGCCGTTGAGGCGCGGGTCAAAGCCGCTCTGTGCCGCTCACTCGCCCCTCCCGGCCACGATCCGCGCCTTTTCGCAGCCCCGATGGCCTATCTGACGGACCCGACATGAGCTATCCTACCTACTTCGAAGCCTTCGATATCAAGCAGTTGCTGGCCGATTATCCGGTCGGCGACGCGTTCGTGGCACGCTATGCCAAAATCAGCCGCGACGAACTTTTCGCGCTGCAGGACGCCCGCTTTCGTCAGCTGATGCGGCGCGGCTGGGAGATTCCCTTCTACCAGCGGTTGTGGGGCGCCATGGGCATAGAGGCAGGCGATATCAATGGCTTGGCTGATATTGCCAAGCTGCCGACCTATGACAAGTCGGACCTCATGGCCTCGATCGCGGCGCACCCGCCCTACGGTGATTTCGCGGGCCTTGGCGGCGCCAACCGCCCCCCGGCGATTCTCCACACCACCTCCGGCACCACCGGCCGCCCCCAGACCCTGCTGTTCGGCCCCAAGGGCCGCGAAGTGGGCAATTTGCTGGTCGGGCGGCTCTATCGCTGGCTTGGCCTGCAGCCTTCGGACGTGGTCCATTCGGTCTACGGCCACGGCATGATCAACGGCGGCCACTATATCCGCGAGGCCGTAACCCATTATACCAACTCGCTATTCCTGTCCGCAGGGACAGGGATAGAAACCCGTTCGGCCCAGCAGGTGCAACTGATGGCTGACTTTGGCGTCACGGTCGCGGTGGGCTTTGTCGACTATCTGCGCAAGCTGGCCGATACGGCCCGCGCCGAAGGGCTGATGGACCGGATCAATCTGCGCATGATCATCGGCCACCTCGGCACCGAAGACCGCGCCGCCACCGAGGCCGCCTGGGGCGGGGCCAAGGCCTATGACTGGTACGGGGTTGGCGATACCGGCTCGATCGCTGGCGAAGGGCCGGACCGTGACGGGCTCTATGTCTGGGAAGACGCGCACTATCTTGAGCTTCTGGATGTCGACAGCGGCGCCCCGGTTGCCCCGGGCGGCACGGGGGACATGGTGGTGACCTGCCTCTACAAGGATGACATCGCCCCCTGCATCCGCTTCAACACCCACGACATTACCCATGTCCTGGACGGGCAGGGCGAGATCGCGTTCCAGCGCATTGCCGGGTTCAAGGGGCGCAGCGACAACATGGTCAAGCTGCGCGGGATTAACCTGTTTCCCCACGCGGTCGGCGCACTGATCGAGAACCGCGCCGATCTGACTGGCGAGTATGTCTGCAAGGTCGTTCGCGATCCGGCGAGCCAGCGCGACGACATGACGGTGCTGATCGAAAGCCGCGGCGGGACCGATGCGGCGGAACTGGGCGAAGTGCTGCGGCGCGGACTGGGCGTGGAAGTGCGGGTGGAGCTTTGCGCGCCCGGCAGCACCGCGCCGCTGACCCAGTTGGAAGTGCGCCAGAAGCCGCTGCGGCTGATCGACGAGCGCGGACTCAAATGACCGATTTTCAGGCCCTTGCCAGCGCCAACGCACCCTACGGAGCCTTCGTCGAGTTCGATTCCGGGGCGAACGGCGGAGCCGGTCCGCTGGGCGGGGTGACACTGGGCGTTAAGGCCAACATCATGGTCAAGGGACTGGCCTGGACCGCCGGCATGGAGCTTTACCGCACCCGCCGCGCGCACCGCGACGCGGCGGCAGTGGCGCTGCTGCGTGCGGCAGGGGCCGAAGTGCTGGGCACGCTTAACATGCACGAAGCCGCGCTGGGGGCGCATGGCGACAACCCGTTCTATGGAACCTGCCACAATCCCCGCCGCGCGGGCTTTTCGCCGGGCGGCTCGTCAAGCGGGAGCGCGGCAGCGGTGGCGGCAGGGCTGTGCGACCTGGCGCTGGGCACCGACACGCTGGGATCGATCCGCATCCCCGCCGCCTATTGCGGCGTCTATGGCCTTAAACCCACACACGGCGCGGTGAGCCAGGACGGGCTTGCCTGCCTTGAGCCCGAATTCGACTGCATCGGCCCGCTGGCCCGGTCGCTCGATCTGATAGAGCGGTGCTGGGCCGTGCTCTCGCCCGCCAGCCCGCCCCCGCCCCCGGTGCCGCTGCGGCGGATGCTGGTGCTGGACGGGCTGGGCGCAGTTACATGCGAACCGGCGGTCTTGTCAGCCTACGAAGCGGCACTCGCCCAGGCCAGACTGCCGCGAGAAACCCTGGCCCTGGCCGATGATGCGGCCGCGATCCGCCGCGCCGGGCTGGCCCGCGCCGGACAATGGCTGCTGCGCGATATGGGGCCGCTCTATCGTTCGGACAGTCCGCACTTTTCCGAAGAACTGCATTTCATCCTGGGGGCCTGTGCCCGGATGGCGCCGCAGGGTGAAGTGCTGGAACGCACGCGGACCGCGCTGCACACCGCACTGGGCGATGATGGCGTGCTGATCCTGCCCACCGCGCCGCAGCCAGCCTTTGCCCACGGCACCCGTCCTCCGGCCAACCAGGCTGATTTTACCGCGCTGGCCTCTGTCGCAGGCCTGCCCGCACTGTCGATTCCGGCGGGCTGCGAGGCAGGCGGATTGCCTGTTGGCGTCCAGCTGGTCGGGCCGATGGGTTCGGAAAATGCGCTGATTGCACTGGCGCGACAGATCGAAGCGAAGGGAGATTGACCTATGCGTATCGTGGTACTCTTCAACCTCAAGCCGGGCGTCGATCCGGCCGCCTATGAAGCCTGGGCGCGCGGCACCGACATTCCGGGGGTCAATGCGCTGTCTTCGGTTGATCGGTTTTCAGTGCACCGGGCGACCGGCCTGTTCGGCAGCGATGCGCCTTCACCCTACCAGTATGTCGAGGTGATCGACATCGCCGCGCTCGATCCCTTCGTCGCCGAGATTTCGACCGAGGCCTTTCAAAAGGTCGCCGCGGCCTTTGGTGACTTTGCGGAGAATCCCCAGTTCATCATGACGGAAGACCTGTGATGGGCCGCTTTGCGGGCAAGACCGTGGTGGTGACCGGTTCGGGCCGACAGAAGGGACTGGGGCAGGCGATCCTCCAGCGCTTTGCCGACGAGGGCGCCAACTGCGTGGTGTCCGACCGTCATTTGGGCGAAGAGGCCGAGGCCGTTGCCGAAGACCTGCGCGCGCGCGGCGCGAGGGTTGCGGCCATCGCCTGCGACGTGGCGGACCCGGACCAGTGCGAGGCGCTGGTGCAGGGTGCGGTGGAAGCGTTTGGCGGGATCGACGTGTTCGTCAACAACGCCGGGATCGGCTTCATGATGACCCCGCTGCTGGAGGTGAAGGCGGCGGATTGGCAAACCGTGATCGGCGTGAACCTGTCCGGCGCGTTCCATTGCACCCAGGCAGCGGCGCGGGCGATGATCGCGCGCGGATCGGGAGGGCGGATCATCAACATCGCCAGCCAGGCCGCCAAGACCGGCTTTCCGCACCTGGCCGCCTATGTGAGTTCGAAGCACGGGATGATCGGCCTGACCCGCGCCTCGGCAATCGAGCTGGGCGGGCACGGTATCACGGTCAACGCGGTCTGCCCCAATCACGTCACGACTGCGCTGGGGGCGGAGCAGAACGCCTATTTCTCGAAGCTGCTCGGCTTTGATACGGTAGAGGCTTACCTTGCCAACATGAGCGCCAAGAACCCGATGGGGCGCCCCGGGCTGCCCGGCGACACTGCGGCGACCTGCGCCTGGCTGGCGAGCGCGGACGCGGGCTACATCACGGGCGAGGCGATCAACGTTTCGGGCGGCGAGGAGATGCACTGATGCGCGAAGAGCGGATGGACTGGCCGAACGGTGCCCGGATCGCGCTGTCGGTCGTGGTCAATGTCGAGGAGGGCTCCGAACAGTCGGTCCTGCGCGGTGATCGCGGGATGGAACCGGTCGACGAACTGGGCATTTTCATCAAGGGCCCGATCCGCAATTATTCAAACGAATCCAATTACCTTTACGGGATCAAGGCCGGGGCGCCACGGATCGTCAAGCTGCTGCGTCGCTATGACATCATGGCCAGCTGGACCGTTGCCGCGCAGAGCCTGGAAAACCATCCCGAAATCGCCGCTGCGATCGTCGAGCTGGGACACGAGCCGGTCAGCCATGGCTGGCGCTGGCTGCACCAGTTCCGCATGGACGAGGCGCAGGAGCGCGAGTTCATCCGGAAAGCCGTCGCCTCGATCGAGCGGACCTGCGGGCGCCGCCCCTCCGGCTGGCTGTCGCGCTATATGCTGACCGACAACACCCGCCGGCTGCTGGTGGAAGAGGGTTTTGCCTATCACATGGACGATTACTCGGGCGACGTTCCCTTCTGGGACCGGGACACCGTGCCGGGCAGGCCCATCGCCATCGTTCCCTACCAGGTCGACAACAACGACATGAAGATGTGGACCGATCCGGCCGTCTCGCCCCATGCCTGGCTCGACTATGCGAAGGCGAATTTCGACCAGCTGTACCGCGAGGGCGAAGAGGGCAATCCCAAGATGATGTCGCTGGGGCTGCATCTGCGGATCATCGGGCGTCCCGGGCGGGTCTGGGCGCTCGAGGAGTTCTTCCGCCACGTCCGCTCGCACGGCGATGTCTGGATTGCCAGCCGCGAGGAAATCGCCGCCCATCTCGCCAAGGTTGAACCGGCGTGAGCCTGCGGCTTGAAACCGAAGGCGCCGTCGCCCGGCTGCTGATCGACCGGCCGGAAAAGCGCAACGCCTTTAACCAGGCCATGTGGCTTGAACTGCCGGGCCTGCTCACCCGGGCCGATGCCGATCCTGCCGTGCGAGTGATCGTGGTTGAGGCTGCGGGTGGCGGGGTATTCTGTGCCGGGGCGGACATCGGCGAACTGATGGCCAACCGCGAGAACGAGGCATGGCTCGCCGCCAATCAGGCTGCGATCAACACCGCGCAATGGGAACTGGCGCGCAGCCCCAAGCCGACCATCGCGATGATCGACGGGGATTGCGTGGGAGGAGGCTGCGGCCTGGCGCTGGCGTGCGATATCCGCCTGGCAACGCCCCGGGCGCGGCTGGGGATTACGCCCGCCAAGCTGGGGCTCGTCTATCCCTTGCACGATACCAAGCTGCTGATCGACGCGGTCGGCGCGTCCCAGGCCAGGCGGATCATGTTCACCGGGGCGCTGCTGGGCGCCGATGAAGCGCTGCGGATCGGACTGATCGACGATCTGGCCGAGAGCGCCGAGGCGCTGGCCGGAACGATTGCCGCCAACTCGCTGGACAGCACTCGCGCGATCAAGCGCTTCGTGCGCCGCATACTCGACGGCCAGACCGAGGACGACGCCGATACGCTGCGGATCTTTGCCGATGCCTTTGCCGGGGCGGATTTCCGGGAAGGCGCGGATGCCTTCCTCGCCAAGCGCAAGCCGGCCTTCCGATGAGCGCGAAGGTATCCCACGGCGCGATCCTTGGCGCGCTGTCCTGCGTGCCCGATCTGGACGCAGCGCTTGCTGACTATTGCGGAGTTCTGGGGCTTGAATGCGTGCACAGGGGCGTGCTGGACCCGGAGCTTGCGGCAAGCTGGGGCTACGCTGCAAGCGCGGGACGGCGCATGGCGCTGCTGCGTCCCGCCAGCGGCTTTCCGTGCTGGTACCGGCTGGTCGAACAGCCTGTCCCGCCAGACTATCGCCCGACCCGCAGTTATGGCTGGGCCAGCTTCGAACTGACCGTGAAGGACGTGTTCGAACTGCGTGAGCAGGTCCGGGATAGCACCTTCACCGTGCTGGGCGAACCCAAGGAGATCGCGGCAATTCCCTTCTTCGTCGCCATGCAGGCGCTGGGGAGCGGCGGCGAGATGCTGTACTTCAACGAGACGCGGGCGATGATGCCGGGCACCGATCTGCCTTTCGCGGTTTCGCGCGCGGATCAGGTGTTCATCGTGATTCTGGCCGCGCCCGACCGCCAGGCGGCGACCGACTGGTACCGCGACCGGCTGAAGCTGGACGAGGCCGATACCTTCCGCATTCCCTATTCGATGATCAACAAGGCCTTCGCGCAGCCGGACGATACGCTGACCGCGCTGACCATGATCCAGCAGGGCCGGATGCCGATTGTCGAGATCGACGAGTACCCGGCAGCGGCAAGGCTTCGGCCGTGTCTCGACGGTTCGCTGCCGCCCGGCAACGCTCTGGTGACGCTGGCGGTGCGCAGCCTTGACGAGCTTGGGCTGGACTGGATCGTGGCTCCCCGGCCACGCGCCGAAGCCCCGTATCTCGGCGCCCGCGCGGCAACGGTGCGGGGGCCTGCGGGCGAACTGCTGGAACTGGTCGAGCTGGCCTAGGGCAGGAGCAGTCCCGATCCGATTGTGCGGCGTCCCTCAAGCTCGGCATGGGCGCGCGCCACCTCGTCAAGCCGGTAGCGCTGGCCGATGATCGCCTCGATCACGCCGCGCTCTAGCAGATCGAACACGCGCGCGGAGCCGGCGGAGCGTTCTTCCGGCGTCAGGTAATAGTCGTAGAGCGCGGGTCGGGCGTTATAGAGCGAGCCGCGCAGCAGCAGTTCGCCCGGATTGATCGATTCGAGCGCGGAACTGGCCGCGCCATAGTTGACAATCATCCCGCGCCGTCCGGTTGCGGTGAGCGAGGCCTGCCACGTCGCCGCGCCGACTCCGTCGAAAGTCACCCGCACGCCTTCTCCGTCGGTCAATTCGCGGACCCGCTGGCCAGCATCCTCCTGGGTATAAAGGACAACGTGATCGGCGCCCGCCGCGCGGGCAATCTCTGCCTTCGCCGAGGTGCTGACCGTGCCGATCACTGTGGCACCGATGTGCTTCAGCCATTGCACCAGCATCAGTCCGACCCCGCCTGCCGCCGCGTGGACCAGTACCGCCTGGCCGGGCTCGACCCGCGCGCAGCGCTCGATCAGGAATTCGGCGGTGCAGGCCTTGAGCAGGGCCGCGGCCGCCAGTTCGTCGCTGATCGCGTCCGGCGTGCGGAACAGCAGTGCGGCGGGCACGGTCCGCGCTGTTGCATAGGTTCCGGGGAGTGGGCCGAAGGTGCAGACCCTGTCCCCTGCGGCAAGGTTCGTAACGCCGGGGCCGACCTGTTCGACAAATCCGGCGGCCTCCATGCCCAGACCGGTCGGCAGTCCGATCGGATAGGAGCCGCCGCGCTGGCCGATGTCGATGAAGTTCAGCCCGATCGCGGTATGGTGCATCAGCACTTCGCCCGGGCCTGGTTCGCCAGGGTCAAAGGATTCGCATTCCAGCACTTCCGGGCCGCCCTGAGCCCTGATCACGATCCGTTTTTCCATGCTCCCCGGCTAAATGCGCAAGGGCGGATGCAGTCGCTTCTGCACATCACTCGCCGCAAGGCGGATAGTTTGGTTCATTTCCCCTCCGGCCATTCTGCAATCGTCCCATAGCTTTCCACCGAACAAGATGTGGAGCAGGGCGGTATGTCCGCGGAAGAACGGTGCCAGGTTGTGATTGTCGGGGCGGGGCCGGTTGGCACCACCATGGCGACTTTGCTGGCCAAAGCGGGAATTGATGTGATTGTCCTCGAAGCGAACGAGGATTGTGCCCAGGATCTGCGGGCATCGACCTTCCATCCGCCGACGCTGGAAATGCTCGATCAGGTGGACGTGACCCCGCTGCTGCTTGAGCGTGGGCTGAAGGCGCCGGTCTATCACTGGCGCGACCGGCGGTCTGGCGAAGTGATCGATTTCGATCTTTCCGAGATTGCGGATGTCACCCGCTATCCGTTCCGCATCCAGTGCGAACAGTACCACCTGTCGCGCGCCCTGGCCGAGGGTCTTGCGCGCTATTCGAATGCCAGCGTGCGGTTCCTCAATCGCCTTTTGGCCTTCGATCAGGACGATAGCGGTGTCACCGTTTTTGCCGAGACGCCGACCGACATCGCGCGAATCCGCTGCGATTTCCTGATTGCGGCGGATGGCGCGAACAGCGTGGTCCGCAAGTGGCTGGGGGTGCAGTTCGACGGGTTCACTTATCCCGAACGCTTCCTGTGCCTGTCCACCGACGAGGATCTGACCAGCTATCTCGATAACCTTGCTCTGGTGAACTACGTTTCGGATCCGGAAGAATGGCTGGTTCTGCTGCGGGTTCCGTCGGTATGGCGGGTGCTGCTGCCGACCGATGCCGCGCGTGGGGACGACGATCTGCGCTCGGACGCGACCAAGAACGCGATCTTCGAGCGGCTTATCGGCCACGGCGCCGATGTGAAGACCTTCCACCGCACGCTGTACCGGGTCCACCAGCGGGTCGCGAAAAGCTTCCTCGAAGGGCGGGTGATGCTGATCGGCGATTCCGCCCATCTCAACAATCCGCTGGGCGGGTTCGGGATGAATTCGGGCGTGCACGACGCGTTCAACCTGTTCGAGAAACTCATGCCCGCGCTCCAGACCGGCAAGCCCAACGGGTCGCTGGCCCTGTTCGATCGCCAGCGCCGCCAGGTGACCCACGCCTTTACCCAGGCGCAGACCATCGAGAACATGGAATTCATCCGCAGCGGCAATGCCGAAGGACACGAAAAGCGCCGTCAGGCCATGCTTGCGATCAAGCAGGATGACGAGCGCCGCCGCGCCTACCTGATGAAGCAGGCGATGTTCGAGAGCCTGGAGCAGGCTCGCGCTATCAACTGATCCGGTCGCATGCCGGAAAGACAGGAGTTCAGCTCATGGTTGACGTGCTCGGGTGGCGCAAGCTGCTGGGAGTGATCGCTCCATCCACCAACACCACGGTCCAGCCGGACATGGAGCGGATGCGCCCTGAAGGGGTCACGAACCATTTCTCGCGTATCTATGTCGAGGATCCGCTGGCGCTGTCGAACGAGGATTTCATCGCGGGAACCACCGCGATTGCCGAGAACACGCTGGATGCCGTGCGCTCGGTGATGACCTGCAAGCCCGATTATCTCGTGCTCGGCATGTCGGCGATCACATTTTATGGCGGGGTCCAGGGATCGGTCGATTTCAAGCGCAAGATCGAGGATTTCGCAGGTATCGGCGCAAGCACCGGCGCGGAAGCGATCGCTGCCGCGCTCAGGGCCTATGGCAACATCAGGACCGTCAGCTTCGTTTCGCCCTATTATCCGGTGGCGAATGCCGAGGTGCGCCGTTTCCTTGAGGAATCCGGCTTTTCGGTGGTGCGTGACACGCCCCTGCAATGCAAGCGCTGGACCGACATTGCCAAGGTCACGCCGGACCGGCTGCGCGAAGTGATCGCCTATCTCGATGGCGATGATGTCGACGCCATTGTCCAGGTCGGCACCAATCTGTCGATGGTCGATCTGGCGGCCGAGTATGAGGCCAAACTGGGCAAGCCGGTGATCGCGATCAACACCGCGACCTACTGGCACGCGCTGCGCGCCTGCGGCATCGAGGACCGGATCGACGGTCTGGGTTCGCTGCTCGCCAACTATTGAGGCGTCCCACCCCGGCGCGCTGGCGTGGTATGCTTTCAGTTCTCGTGACATTGGATCGGCGCAAACTATGCCAGTTGAACTTTTCCGCACCCGCTGCCTGATCGGCGGGGAATGGTGCAACGCCGATGACGGCCGCACGATCGAGGTGACAGATCCCGGCAGCGGCGCGCTAATTGGCACGGTTCCCCTGATGGGGGCGGCGGAGACGGCGCGGGCGATTGCCGCCGCCGAGGCCGCGCTTCCGGCCTGGCGGGCGCGAACCGCGGCGGACCGGGCCCGGATCCTGCGCCGACTGTTCGATCTGATGCTGGAACACCAGGACGCGCTGGGCGATCTGCTGAGCCGCGAACAGGGCAAGCCGCTGGCCGAAGCGCGCGGCGAGATTGCCTATGGCGCCAGTTTCATCGAATGGTTCGCTGAAGAGGGCAAGCGGGCCTATGGCGAGGTGATCCCGCCCCACGCGGCGGACCGCCGGATCGTCACCCTGCGCCAGCCGGTCGGGGTGGTGGCGGCAATCACTCCGTGGAACTTTCCCAACGCGATGATCACCCGCAAGCTGGGACCGGCGCTGGCGGCGGGCTGCACCATGGTGCTCAAGCCGGCCTCGGCCACGCCCTATTCGGCGCTCGCGCTCGCGGCGCTGGCCGAGCAGGCCGGAGTGCCTGCGGGTGTTTTCAACGTGGTCACCGGCAGCGCGGGGGCCATTGGCGGCGAGTTGGCGGGCAATCCCGCGGTGCGCAAGCTGACTTTCACCGGATCGACCGAGGTCGGGATCAAGCTGCTGCGGGCCTGCGCCGATACGGTCAAGAAAGTGTCGATGGAACTGGGCGGCAATGCGCCGTTCCTGGTGTTCGACGATGCGGATGTCGATGCGGCGGTCGACGGCGCGATTGTTTCCAAGTTCCGCAACGCGGGCCAGACCTGCGTGTGCACCAACCGCTTCTACGTGCAGGACGGCGTCTATGATGCGTTCGTCGCACGGCTGGCCGAACGGGTGCGAGGCCTGAAGGTCGGCTATGGCCGCGGCGAGGGAGTGGTGATCGGCCCGCTGATCGACCGGGCTGCAGTCGAGAAGGTGGAGGAACACCTGGCCGATGCGCTGGCGGGCGGGGCAAGGATCCTAGCCGGGGGCGGGCGCAGCGATCTGGGCGGCAACTTCTTCCAGCCGACCGTGGTCGCCGATGTCCAGCCGGGCATGATGCTGGCGCGGGAGGAGACCTTCGGCCCGCTCGCCGGGGTGATCCGGTTCAGCGACGAGGACGAGGCGATCCGCCTTGCCAATGCCAGCGAGTTCGGCCTCGCCAGCTATTTCTATGCCCGCGATCTCAGCCGCGTCTGGCGGGTGGCCGAAGCGCTGGAGGCGGGGATTGTCGGCATCAACACCGGTCTGATCTCGACAGAGGTCGCTCCGTTTGGCGGGATCAAGCAGTCGGGCCTTGGCCGCGAGGGATCGCGCCACGGGCTCGATGACTATCTCGAGATCAAGTACCTGTGCATGGGCGTGTAACGCGCGCCTGACGGTCAGATCAGGTCGGCCGGGCCCGTGGGGAAGCCCAGTTCGACCTTGCCGGCGAGCACGCAGGTCCGGTCCCAATCGTACATCACGTGGCCGCGGATCACCTGAACGTCGCGCAGCTGGCGTTGCAGCGGGTTGCTGAGCTGGCTGGCGCTTGCCCCGGCAGAAGCCGCCATGATGTCGATCGCGCGGTTGGACAACCGCACGACCTGCGCGGCGGCAAGGCGCAGCGCGGCCTGGGCCGGGATCGGCGTCGATGCGCCGCCCGGGCCGACGCGCTCGATCGCGGCGCGCGCGTCTTCCCAGACCAGCCGCATGGCCCGTACCTCGGCCAGCGCCTCGCCAAGCCGCATATGCGTGGTCTGGATCTCGGCCTGGCGGGCGCCGCCGCCGAACGCCTGCTGCTTGTTCATCATCCGCTCGGTATACCAGGCGAGCGCCGCTTCGGCAGCGCCGACAGCCGGAGTGGCGGCGACCATGGTCAGGACCGCGCGCAGCGGATAATTCAGGGTTGAGCCGGGGTGCAGCGCTTCTCCGGGCGAAGCGCCTGCCGCCATCTCGCGGGCGGGCAGGGTCATGTAATCCGGCACGAACACGTCGCTTACCACCACCGCGTTCGATCCGGTGGAAGCCATACCCGACATCAACCAGACGTCCTCTACCTCGACTTCGTCGCGCGTCATCGCGCAATAGCGCGGCTCGCCGGTTTCGCTGTCGATCGCGTTCACCAGCACCCAGTCGGAATGGTTGATCCCGGTAGCCCATTCCCAGCGGCCCGATACCCGGAAGCCCCCGTCCACCCGCTCGGCCCGGCCGGTCGGCGCCAGTGGGGCTGGGGCAAGCGGCATCTTGCCATCGGCGAAGAAACGGGCCTGAGCCTGCGCAGGGAACTTGCACAGCATCCAGGCGTGGAGCGAGAGGAACGACAGGACCCAAGCGCTCGAGGCGCAGCCGTTGGCAAGCCGCCGGATCACCTCAAGGAATTCCGCGAAGCTTGCTCCCATGCCTCCGGCGGTGACCGGGGCAAGCAAGGCGAAGAAGCCCGCGGCTTCGGCTTCGGCCATGGTTTCGGGGTGCAGCGCACGCATCCGCTCTGCCTCGGCCGCGCGTGACGCCAGGCGCCCGGCCATCGAGTCTGCCCAATCGGTCCAGGTCTGGCCGTCACGCGTCCGCAGCATCATCTCTCCCAAAGTCCGGTCCTTTCTTTTTGTCGGAGCGTGCAAAGATTGCCGTGTGGGCGTCAGAAATGTCAAGAATATTTACTAATGTCGCTTTCTGCGGAGAAACCCGCTTGCGTGCGGCAAGCCGGGCTGGAATGGAGCGGCGATGGAATCTTCCCTCTTGATCCTTGATCTGATGCGGGCCTTCTACTGGTTCGACGAACAGCTGCGCGCACGTCTGGCGGTGCGGGGCTGGAAGGGGATAACCCGCTCGCAATCGCTGGTGCTGGCCAACGTCGCCAATGGCATCACCCGCCCGTCGCACATTGCCACGAACCTGGGTGTTTCCCGCCAGGCGATGAGTCAGCTGCTGAGCGAAATGACGGTTGCCGGACTGGTCGAAACGGTGCCCGATCCGGATGACCGGCGGGCGCAGCAGGTGGTTTTCTCAAGCTCCGGCGGCGAGATCCGGGAAGCCGCATCGAGCATCCTGCGCGACCTGGAGCGCGAGTTGGCCGATGCCGCCGGAACACGGGCGATGGCGGGCCTGCGCACGGTTCTGAAGGTCCTGCCGCAAGCTGAATGAACGCCCTCCCGGGAAGCGAGGGTTGCTGCAACAAGTAAGGTATCTTGACATTATTTGCCGCCGTGCGTCATGATTGGGCACTCTGTGCAGTGCCGTCCGTGCACCGCCTGTCCTTTGGCGCAAGGATCACGCAATGCAAAGCAAGCTCAAGTTCCTGGCGGGCCTGCTCCTCCTCGGCGGGGCGGGGGTGGCCAGCCTGGGTGCGGAGACAGTGCCTGCTTCCGCGCAACAGGCACCAGCGGCCAGCCGGGTCGTGTTGCTCGGTACCGGAGGGGGGCCAATCGCGCGGATCGGCCGGTCCCAGCCGGCCAACCTGCTCCAAGTGGGCGGCAAGACCTATCTGATCGACATCGGGGATGGCACGCCCCGGCAACTGGTGCGCGCGGGGGTGCCGTTGAATGCGGTTGATGCCGTGTTCCTGACCCATCTGCATTTCGATCACACTGCCGGGATCATGGGCTTTCTCGCGCTTGACTGGCAGGCCAGACGGCGCGAGCCGGTGCATTTCTATGGCCCGCCGGGTACGCGGGCGCTGGTCATGGATACCCTGCGCGCGCTGGGTAGCGGCGAGGCGATCTTCCGGCCCCAGCTTCCGGACCTGCCAGCGATGGCAAGCGTGTTCTTCGGCAAGGACTGGGACGTGACCACTCCGCGCGAGGTCTATCGCGACGGCGCGGTCACGGTGCGCGCGGTCGAGAATTCGCACTACGGAACGATGCACCTCGATCCGGGCGAACACGGGGTCAACCGCTCCTATTCCTACCGCTTCGACATGGCCGACCGCGTGGTGGTGTTCACCGGCGATACCGGACCGAGCGTGGCGGTGGAGCAACTGGCACGCGGCGCCGACGTGCTGGTCAGCGAGATCATCGATATCGATGCGATCATCGCCGGGCTGAAACGCCGCCAGCAAGCCACCGGGGTCGATCAGCAGCCCCTGATCGACCATATGGTCCAGGAACACCTCACGCCCGAAAACGTCGGCCGGATGGCTGCCGCTGCCGGGGTCAAGACGCTGGTCCTGACCCATTTCGCGACGCCACCGGGCAAGGAGGATTTCGATTCCGCCGCAATGCTGGCCGCGATCCGCAAGCACTTTTCGGGCCGGGTCGTGTTCGGTGAGGATCTTGGCGCAATCTGAGTTCAGTCCGCGCCGGAATGGCTGGTCGGCGCGTCTTTCCCGCAGGCCGGTCTTGACGCGTAACTCAAAAATAGCTTAGCAAACGAATTATCAAATTACTTGACGGAAAAGCAGCGCACGCATTCATTGCGCCACCTGGAGGGGAGGATTGCTAAATGACCCGCAATAACACCATGGCATCGCTGATCGCCCTGTCGACCGCACTATGGAGCGGCACCGCGCTGGCCCAGAGCGGCGGCGAGGAAGATCAGGGCAACCGCGAAATCATCGTCACGGCCCAGCGCCGCGCCGAAAGCGTGCAGAGCGTGCCGATCACCATTGCCGCCTTCGATCAGAAGATGGTCGAAGCCAGCGGCAGCGCCGACATCACCGACCTTAACGGCATCACCCCCAATGTGATCCTGCAGACCGAAGGCTTGGTCGCCAACGTGCCGATGTTCTCGATCCGGGGCATGAGCTCGGCGGACCCCGATCCCAATGCCGATCCCAAGATCAGCACGATCATCAATGGCGTCTACGTGCCATTTGTTGCCAGCACCATGCTCGACCTGTTCGACGTGGAACGCGTTGAAGTCCTCAAGGGGCCGCAGGGCGTGCTCTATGGCAAGAACAACCTGGCCGGCACGATCAACATCATCACCAAGGCCCCGGCCGAGGAAGCGGGCGGCGAAGTGCGGCTGACGGCCGGCTCGTTCGGCCTCAAGCAGGTGCGCGGGCGGCTGGAAACCGGAGAGTTTGCCGATGGCGTCCTCGCCGCAAAGGTCTCGGGCAGCTACAGCGACTACAACGGCTATGCTCGCAACATTCTGACCGGGAATCGCCTGGAAGCCAGCGAGAACGCGGGTTTTCGCGTTGCCCTGCGCGCCAAGCCTTCGGCCTCGTTCGACAGCACCGCGGTGTTTGACTGGAACAAGGAAACCGCGATCGGTCCGGCCAACCATTCGGCCGACAATGGTTCTGCGGGCTATCTTGGCCTGCCGATCGAGGCGCGCACTGACGTGCGCATCGCGGCAGTGCCGTTTGATCCCTATTCGCGCACCAAGTCCTATGGCGTGGCCTGGACGTCCAACCTCGATGTCGGGATCGGCACGATCACGGCAGTGCTGGGTGCGCGGCACCAGAACTATGAGACCCGCGGCGATTTCGATGGCCTGATCACCCCGGTTCCCGGCTTCGACGTGACCCGCAAGTTCAAGGGCAACTCCAAGTCCGCCGAACTGCGCTTCGTTTCGAACACCGGCGGCCTGGTCGACTACGTCATCGGCGCCTATGCTCAGGGCGATACGTGGCGGCAGAACAACACGGTCCTGACCACCGCGACAACCCGCACGGAATCGCAACTGGATCAGGATTCATCGAGCTACGCGCTGTTCGCGCTGGCCAACATTCATCCGACCGAACAGTTCACCATCTCGCTGGGCGGCCGCTATTCGTGGGACAAGAAGGACTATTCGATCGACACCAAGGTCTACGCCAACGGGGTACTCAACACCGGGTCATCGTTCGCTGGAAGCCTGAAGGGTGATTGGTCGAAGTTCACCCCGCGCGTGACCTTGCAGTACAAGCCAAGCGACAATGCGATGCTGTTCGCCAACTATGCGAAGGGCTACAAGGCTGGCGGGTTCAACAGCCGCGGCACCCGCCCCGAAAATGTCGGACCTTATGATCCGGAAAACGTGACTTCCTACGAAGCGGGCATCAAGACCGACCTTGCGGGGCGCACCATCCGTTTCAACCTCACGGGGTTCTACAACAAGTTCAAGGACCTGCAGGGCGGCGTGACCCGGCCCGGCGCCGTCCGGGCGGAATCGGTGACGGTGAACGTCGCCTCGGCGGAAACCTGGGGGATCGAGCTTGAAACACTGTTCCGCCTGAGCTCCCGCTTCACACTGACGGCAAACTTCGGCTACCTCAATTCCCGCTATACCCAGTTCTGCGATGACGTGGACGGGGTGTTCTCGGCGAGCAATGCGGCGGTCGCGGGACAGTGCGGGCCGGCTGTGCCCTTCACTTTCGCAGGCTCAACCACTGTCAGCTATCAGATTCCGACCGACAACACCGGTCTGGAACTCGCCAATGCCCCGGAATGGACCGGCAGCGTTGCGGTTGATTACACTCATCCGATTTCGCTGGGGGAACTCAAGTTCCATGCCGATGCGCGCTACACTCCGCGTTACAACACCTGGGGCCGCAGCAATATCGAGGCCTATTATCGCCAGGAAGCAGTGCTGGTGAACGCCAGCCTGGCGCTGGTTGGCGAGAACGAGCGGTGGAGCCTGACGGGCTACGTCAAGAACCTGACCAACAGGACGGTCATGTCTGGCGCGGTCAGCCCCGGGGGCGGCAATCCGGTGCAGCAGTTCTTCCAGGCGCCGCGCGAATTCGGCGTGGAAGCCTCGTTCAAGTTCTGATCCCGCGCCCGTTTCAATGCTGAGCGGCGGGGGCCGCAAGTCTGGCTCCCGCCTCACCCGCCGCCTGCCTGAGCGCTGCAAGCACGGTTTCATCGGGCAGGCGGGCGGCCTCGGCAATCGAGCGTGTGGCGGAAATCGCCGCGAGGACCGTGCCGCCCGGGCTGTGGACCGGTACCGCAACGCAGATCAGCCCTTCGGCGATCTCCTCGTTGTCCCGGGCGAAGCCTTGTTGCCGCACGGCGGCAAGCTCCTCGCGCAGGCGTTCGGGATCGGTGATGGTGCGCGATGTCAGCGCCGGGAACGGGCCGGTCGCCAGATAGGCTTCGCGCTCGGCGGTCGGCAGGTGGGCGAGCAGGACCTTGCCGATCCCGGTGCAATAGGCCTCCAGCTGCATGCCCACCCGGGTGAAGACATCGCCTGCACCGCTGCCGGTCTTGACCCGGTAGGTCACCATCTCGTTCTCCAGCGTGCCAAGTTGCACCAGGCAGCCCAGCCGCTCGGCCAGGCGGTGGAGCAGCGGCGCCGCAGCGGCAACGATCACCTGCTTTTCATCGACCATGTTCAGCAGCGCCAGCAGGCGCGGACCCGGCCCCGCCCGCCCGCCGGGCATCCGCACGAGGAACTGCTCGGCCACCAGCGTCGATACTTGCCGGTGCGCGGTCGCCCGGGGCAGGCCCAGGCTTTCGGCGATGGCGGGGACGCTGCGCCCTTCGCGGTCGGACAGGATCGCCTCCAGCAGCGCGAGGCTGCGGCCCAGGGCGGCAATCGGAGGGGTGCCTTGTCTCATATGGTGAGACAATAGGCGATCCCGGCGCTGGTGCAAGCGGCCGTGCAAGTCTAACCCGGATTCAAGCCAAGGAGAGGTTACCCCGATGACATCCGTCTCTCACCAGGATCTCGCGCTGCGTCTGCGCGATGCCTATACTCAGGGCGTCGTCGCCCCGCTGCGCGACGGGCTCGATCCCGTGGACGTGGCCGGCGCCTATGCCGTCCAGGAAATCAACACCCGGTTCTGGGTCGAGCAAGGCCGCCGCATCGTCGGCCGCAAGGCGGGCCTCACCGCCAAGGCGGTGCAGGTGCAACTCGGCGTCGATCAGCCCGACTTCGGTGTCCTGTTCGATGATATGCGCGTCGCCGATGGCGGCATCCTGCCCGCCGGAAGCTGCATCCAGCCCAAGGCCGAGGCGGAAATCGCGTTTGTCCTGGGGGCCGACCTTCCTTCGGCGGAAACCACGGCAGACGATGTTGCCGCTGCCGTCGCCACGGTCCACGCCGCGATCGAGATCGTCGACAGCCGCATTGCCGACTGGAAGATCACTTTCGCCGATACTGTGGCCGACAACGGCTCATCCGCGTTCTTTGTGCTGGCAGAGGAAGGCAAGCCGCTGGCGGGCCTCGACCTGTGGACCGCCGGAATGGTCATGCAGATCAACGGCGAGACGGTCTCGCTGGGCACCGGCGCTGCCGCGCTTGGCCATCCGCTTAATGCTGCCGCCTGGCTGGCCCGCACGCTGGCCGAGCGGGGCGAGCCGCTGAAGGCGGGCGACGTTCTGCTGGCCGGTGCGCTGGGGCCGATGGTGGCGATCAATCCGGGCGACCGGGTCGAGGCCTTTGTCGGCGGCATCGGTTCCTGTTCCTTCACTTACGCAAAGGCTTGAAAGCCATGTCCAAAACCAAAGTCGCCATCATCGGTTCCGGAAACATCGGCACCGATCTGATGATCAAGATCATGCGCCTGTCCAGCGTGCTGGAAATGGGGGCCTTCGTGGGCATCGACCCGGAAAGCGACGGCCTGAAGCGCGCTGCGCGGCTGGGCGTGCCGATCACGGCGGAAGGAATCGACGGGCTGATCGCCATGCCCGAATTCGCCGATATCCGGATCGTGTTCGACGCGACCAGCGCCGGGGCGCACAAGCGCAACAACGAACTGCTTCAGGCCCACGGCAAGCGGGTGGTCGACCTGACCCCTGCAGCCATCGGTCCGTACACGGTCCCGCCGGTCAACGGCGATGCCAACCTCGATGCGCTCAACGTCAACATGGTGACTTGTGGCGGGCAGGCGACGATCCCGATCGTCGCTGCCGTGAACCGCGTAGCCAAGGTCCATTATGGCGAAATCGTCGCCTCGATTTCGTCCAAGAGCGCCGGCCCCGGCACGCGCGCCAACATCGACGAATTCACCGAAACCACCAGCCAGGCGATCTGCGACGTTGGCGGGGCCTCGCGCGGCAAGGCGATCATCATCCTCAACCCGGCCGAACCGCCGCTGATCATGCGCGATACGGTCTATTGCCTGTGCGAGGATGCCGACCGCGAAGCGATCCGCAAGTCGGTCGAGGACATGGTTGCCGAAGTGCAGACCTATGTTCCCGGCTACCGCCTGAAACAGGCCGTCCAGTTCGAAAGCATCGGCGATAACCGGCCACTGCGCATTCCGGAAATGGACGGCTCGTTCACTGGCCTCAAGGTCTCGGTGTTCCTCGAGGTGGAGGGCGCGGCTCACTATCTGCCGGCCTATGCCGGGAACCTCGACATCATGACTTCGGCGGCGCTGAAAACCGCCGAGAAGATCGCCCAGCGCCATTTCGCGGGAGTAGCCGTATGACCTTCGATCCCACCCAGACCAAGCTCTACATCCAGGACGTCACCCTGCGCGACGGGATGCACGCCATCCGCCACCAGTATGGCCTCGACCATGTCCAGGCGATTGCCCGCGCGCTCGACCGGGCCAAGGTTGATGCCATCGAGGTAGCCCATGGCGACGGCCTCCAGGGCTCAAGCTTCAACTACGGGTTCGGCGCCTATACCGACTGGGACTGGATCGGCGCGGTCGCCGAAGTGCTTGAACACAGCGTGCTGACCACCCTGCTGCTGCCCGGCATCGGCACGGTGCATGACCTCAAGCACGCCTGCGAAATGGGGGTGAAGTCGGTCCGCATCGCCACCCATTGCACCGAGGCGGATGTTTCGAAGCAGCACATCGAGGCCGCGCGCAACCTTGGCATGGACGTGTCCGGCTTCCTGATGATGAGCCACATGACCAGCCCGGAAGCGCTCGCCACCCAGGCCAAACTGATGGAAGACTACGGCGCGCAGTGCGTTTACGTCACCGACAGCGGCGGGGCGATGAACATGAACGAGTATGCGGCGCGCCTTCAGGCCTATGACCGCGTGCTGAAGCCCGAGACCCAGCGCGGGGTCCACGCCCACCACAATCTCAGCCTTGGCGTCGCCAACTCGATCGTTGCGGTGGAGAACGGCGCGGTGCGCGTCGATGCCAGCCTGGCAGGAATGGGCGCTGGCGCGGGCAATGCCCCGCTGGAAGTGTTCATCGCCGCCGCCGACCGGATGGGCTGGAACCATGGCTGCGATCTGTTCGCGCTGATGGATGCGGCGGAAGACCTCGTCCGTCCGCTTCAAGACCGCCCGGTGCGGGTGGACCGCGAGACGCTGACGCTTGGCTATGCCGGGGTCTATTCCAGCTTCCTGCGCCACGCGGAAAAGGCGGCGCAGGATTACGGCGTCGATACCCGCTCGATCCTGGCCGAAGTCGGCCGCCGCAAGATGGTTGGCGGGCAGGAGGACATGATCGTCGACATCGCGCTCGACATGGTCAAGCAACAGGAAGCCGGCGCAGCCTGAAGGCGGCCACCCTGATGCGCGTGGCGATCATCGGCGCGGGCGCAATCGGCTCTATGCTGGCCGTGCGTCTCATGCCGGTGATCGGCGAGTTTACGCTGGTCGCGCGTGGTGCGCGGCTGGTGCATCTGCGCGGCAATCCGTTGCGGCTTGAGAGCAACGGGTCCATTGCCGAGGCGCACGTCGCGGTTTGCGCGCCAGAGGAACTTGCCGCGCCGGTCGATCTCGCAATCCTCTGCACCAAGACGCCGGGCCTGCCGGGCGCGCTTGAAATGCTGCGGGGCCGGCTTGCCCCCGGAGGGATCGTCCTGACAACCCAGAACGGGGTGGAGGCGCATCACCTTGCCGCCCAAGTCCTGCCCGAAGCTGGCGTGGTTGCCGCCCGCGTCCATGGCTTCTTCGAGATGGCGGGCCAGCTTGTCCGCCATGTCGGGGTTGCGCCTTCGCTGGTCTATGGCTGTATCCGGGGGGATGCCGCGTTGGCCCACTCCCGGATCGCGGCGCTGTTCGCGGGCAGCGGCGTGGCGGCGCAGGCCTCTGCCGACATCGAACGCGAGCTGTGGCAGAAATTCATGCTAGCCGCCTGTCTTGGAGGAGTTGGCCTTGCGCTGGGCGTCAACGCGGGGATGGTTTGCCGGACGGTCGAAGGGGAGCATCTGCTCGCCCAGGCAATGCGTGAAGTCGCGGCGCTAGCCCGCGCTGCAGGTGTTGCGGTGGATGAAGGCGATGTGGCCGGGGCGCTGGGCTTCGTTCAAACATTTCCCGCCAATTCGACCACATCTCTCCAACGCGATGTCGAGGCGCGGCTAGGTTCCGAATACGATGCCCTGCCCGGAGCGGTCGCGCGCCTTGCCAGTCGCTATGGCTACAAGCCGCAGGTCTTTCCCCGGATCGAGGCAATGATCCGTGAGCGCGGCCTGCTGCTTTAAGGTTCAGCCCTTCAGGCTTTGCAGCCGCTGGAGATAGCGCGCGAGCACGTCGATCTCCAGGTTCACCGCATCGCCCTGGCGCAGCTCGCCGAGCGTGGTGACGTCAGCCGTGTGCGGGATCAGGTTGAGGTGGAAATGGCACGAGCCGTCCGCCTGATCTTCCAGCGCGTTGACAGTCAGCGATACGCCATCGACCGTGATCGAGCCCTTGGCCGCGATATAGGGTGCGATTTCCGCCGGGGCCGCGACCGTGACGTGCAGCGAACCGCCGGTTTCCTCGCGCGCATGGATCCTGCCCACCGCATCGACATGGCCGGTCACGATGTGTCCGCCCAGTTCATCGCCCAGTTTGAGCGCCTGTTCGAGGTTGAGGCGGCGGCCCGCCTGCCACATCCCGTCAGCCGTGCGGCTGACCGTTTCGCCCGAGATGTCGACCGCGAACCAGGCATCCCCGGCGCTGCCGCCGCGTTCCACCACGGTCAGACACACGCCCGAGCAGGCGATCGAGGCGCCGATGGCGATCCCGGCGGGATCATACGGGCAGGCAATTACAGCGTGAAGATCGCCGCGCGTGGCGGTTTCGCGGATCGTGCCGATGGCGGTGACTATGCCGGTGAACATGGATTGCGCTCGTAGACTTCAAGACGGTCCTTGCCAAGCTGGCGGCTATCGGAAAGTGCCCAGCGCCCGTGGGCTTCCGAAAGCCCGGTCAGCCCGATGTCGGCAATTCCGGGCTGGCCGCCGCCAATGACGATCGGTGCGCGGTAGATTGCCAGACGGTCGACGCAGTCTGCCGCGAGGAACGCCGCCGCCGCGCCCGCGCCGCCTTCGATCAGAAGGTACTGCGCCTGCGGCATCGCCTGGCCCAGCGTGGTGGGTGAGGGGAGGGCCTGCCAGCCCGGCGGGGCATCGCCGTGCGTCAGGACCCAGCGTTCGGGGCTGCGCGATTCGAGACCGGGCAGCCGGACATCGAGACGGGGAAGGTCGGAGCGCAGGGTGCCACCGCCGACCAGGATCGCATCCATCCGCGCGCGCAGCAGATGCCCATGCGCGCGGGCCTCGACCCCGGTGATCCACTGGCTTTCGCCAGAGACAAGCGCTATGCAGCCATCGAGCGAGAGCGCCAGTTTCAGCGTCACATGGGGCCGACCCCGGTGCGCGCGGGTGAGGTATCCTTCAAGGCTGGCGGCGCAGGCGGGGCTGTCGATCAGATCCACCGCGATTCCGGCCTGCCGGATGCGTTCGATGCCCGCGCCCGCGGTGCGCGGATCGGGATCGCCGCAGCCGATGACCACGCGGGCAATGCCGCTGGCGGCGACCAGATCGGCGCATGCCGGACCGCGCTGCGACTGGTGGGCACAGGGTTCAAGGCTGACGTAGAGCGTGGCCTCATTGGCTGCCGGGCCAGCGGCTTTCAGTGCCACCGCTTCGGCGTGCGGGCGCCCGCCCGCCAGGGTCCAGCCGCGCGCGACGACCCGGCCCAGCGGCGAAACGAGCAGGGCCCCAACCGCGGGATTGGGCCGCGACAGCGGGCGACCGCGCAGCGCCAGCCGCGCCGCCGCGCCAAGCCAGCGACGGTCTGCCTCAAGGGGCAACGGCAGGGTTCTCGCTCGGCACAGGGGTAGGGGCTGTCGTGGGGGCGGGTTCAGCCTCCGGCGTAATGCTCCGCGCGGCTTCGGCCTCAATCTTTGCCTTGGCAGCGGCTTCGTCGGCCTTGGCCTTGGCCTCGATTTCCTCGACGTTCATGCCCGAGGCGCGGCCCAGCGTCTTCCACAGCTTGCGGCCTTCCTCCTCGTACTGGCGCTGAAGCTCTTCGCGCTCTTCCTTGCGTTTCTGGTTCGCCTCGATGAACGCGCGCGTCTCTTCCTCGGTCCGGTCCATTGGCCAGGAGTTGATATAGGTCACCTCGGGCAAGGGGCGCAGCTTCTTCCAGCTTTCGCCGGACATGATCGAGAACACCCCGACGGTCATCGCCGCCGAAAGCAGGGCAAAGCGCCAGCGGTTTGATCCCGCCTGCCTGAACACGGTGATGAAATCCCCGATCGCGCCGGTCGGGTTGATGTTGCGCCAGAAAGCCATAGCGCGCAGATAGGGCCTGCGCGCCCGCTTCGCCAGCGATCAGTTGTAATCGACCGAAATGGGGATTCGCGCGCGGTAGTTGCCGCCGCGCCCGCCCTTCATCACCAGCCGCGCGCCGAAAGTGAATTCAAGTTCGCCCTGGGCATTGAGCGTGGGATTGCGGGGCAACGATGTGGTGAAGTCGGTCAGCATCGCGCTGCGCCCGTCGATGCTCGACATCGGGATGTAGGGCGGCAGGTCGATCCGCACCTGCCGCAAGGGCTCGCCGGTAATCCGCCCGGTTCCGGTCACCGCCATGCCACCCAGATTGACGATGTCGCCGGAGGTGCGCTTTTCGCCGGTCACCGGATCGATCGAGGCGCTGGCCGCGTTCCGGCCGGTGAGGGCCAGGCGCGCGAAATTGAGGTTGGTCGAAATTTCGATGGTCAGCGGTTTCTCCCGCTTCGCCTGATCGCTTTCGTCCGAGCACAGGCGGCAGTCTTCCTGCGCCGCCGCGGGCTGGCAGGCAAGCAGCAGGGCTGCGGTCAGGAGGGCGGGAAGCTGCCTCATGGATGCAGCATCGGCGCCTATGGTTAATTTCGGGTTACGGGTTTCAACCTGGGGCGTTCAGCCGAAATGGCGGTAAAGCGAACGGCCCTCGCGCCGCAGCCAACTGTCGGCCTCGCGGATGTCGTCCTCGTAGATTTCGCCAAGCAGGGCATGGAAGCGCGGGCTGTGGTCGAAATGGACGAGATGCGCCACCTCGTGCGCAACGACCGAGCGGCGCACCCATTCGGGGGCCATGACCAGCCGCCAGTTGATCCGGATCGCTCCGCGCCGCGCGCAGGAGCCCCAGCGGCGCTGGGCGCGGCTGAGCGACAGGGCCGGGATGGGCTGTCCGGCGCGGGAGCAATAGTGGACAAGGTCTGCCGCGGCGAGCCGGCGGGCCTCGCCCTCCAGCCAGCGCTGAAGGCGGGAGGCGAGCGATTCGCCGGGGCCGCCGATGCGGATCTGTCCGCTCTCGCGCACCACCCGGCGCGGGCGCGAGGGATCGTGATCGAGCAGATGCGGGGCGCCCAGAAAGGGCACGGCAACCCCGTGGCCCAGTTCCGCCGCCCGCGGCACTGCCGCGAGCTGGCCGGCCAGCCAGTCCGCGCGCGAGCGGGCAAAGGCCAGCGCTTCGGCGGTTCGCCCCCAGCGCGGCAGGGTCACGCGCGCCTCGCTGCCGTCAGGCGCCAGCCGCAGGGTCATGCGCCGGGCATTGGCCATGCGGCGCAGCACCAGCGGCAGATCGCGGCCCGCCACCTCGACGGTCAGTGGCTGGTCATGCCCGCGCAGCAGCCAGTCAATCATCGGCAAGTTCCACGCCCGGCGGCAGGATCACGTGTTGCTCGAGCGGCCCGGCGACAAGTTCGCTGATCGCCTTGCCGCGCACCGAGATCCCCGCCGCGTGGACCGCCTCGCGGTCGCCGCAGACCAGGTAGTGCCATTCGCGCAGGGGTTCGCCCTCGGCGCGCAGGCGATAGGCGCAGGTATCCGGCAGCCAGCTGACGCTGGCCACCAGCCGGGGGGTCAGCTTCAGGCAGTCCGGCACCACTTTCTTGCGGTGGGCGTAATCGCTGCACCGCGCGCTGGGGATGTCGAGCAGACGGCAGGCGACGTTGGTGGGATAGACATCGCCGGTGTCCTCGTCCTCGCACTTGTGCAGGCAGCACTGGCCGCAGCCGTCGCACAACGCCTCCCACTCGGTGCGATTGAGCAGATCGAGGGGGAGTTCCCAGAAGCCGGCGCGCAGGAAGGTCAAGACCTCGTCACTTTACCGAAATGGCAAGGTCGGCGGCGACCGCCTCGGCGTTCTTGTCGACGGGCAGCACTTCGATCGGCCTGCCGTCCGGATCCATCAGGTAGGCCGAGCGGCTGTGGTCCATCAGATAGCCGCCGGCACTGTCCGCTCCGCGCGCGGCATAGGCGCGGAAGGCCTTGACCGCCCGGTCGATTTCCGCCTGCGGACCGGTCAGACCGATCAGCCGCGGTGAAAAGGCGGCGGCAAATTCCCCGACCCGGGCAGGCGTGTCACGCGCCGGATCGATGGTGATGAAGATCGGCTGGACCTTGGCCGCAAGCGCGGGGTGCGCTTTCTCGAACTTGGCGAAGCCCGCCATCAATACGCCCACGTCGGTCGGGCAGGCATCGGGACAGAAGGTGTAGCCGAAGTAGACGATCCGGTATTGCCCCGCAAAGTCGCCCCATTTGACGGGCTTGCCGTCCTTGTCCTGCAACAGGAAATCGCCGCCGATCGCGGCGCCCTTGATGTCGGTGCCCTGGATCGGCTGGGGTGGCGGGGCGGGCTGGGAACAGGCGGCCAGTGAGAACACTGCCAGCGCGGCGGCAAGTCTGATAAGCGGCTTGGTCATGGCGCGGCCGTTCATGCTCTGCTAAACCGCACTGCGCAAGGTGCGTTTCGGGGCGTGTGCGCGCAGTGATTCCGGCGCCCCCGTCAACAGGAGGGAAATGACAGTGCCAAGGTTCCGGCTGACCATGCTTGCCCTATCCCCGCTGATCGCAGCGGGCCTTGCCTGGTCGGCGCCGGCGGCAGCGCAGTTCTCGCAAAGCTACAAGTTCCTTGAAGCGGTCAAAAAGCGCGAAGGCAACGAGGTTACCGACATGCTGTCGGAACCCGGGACGACCATCGTCAACACCCGCGACATCACCACTGGCGAGACGGCGCTTCACCTGGTCACCGCGCGGCGCGATCTCACCTGGATGCAGTTCCTCGTCGGCAAGGGCGCCAATGTGAACCTGCGCGATGCCAAGGGCGTGACCCCGCTGGTGCTGGCCTGCAACCTGGGCTTCATCGAAGGGGCGGAATTCCTGGTGGGCAAGGGTGCGCGGGTCGATGAAAGCAATTCCTCGGGCGAAACGCCACTGATTACCTCGGTCCACAACCGCAATGTCGCGCTGGTTCGCATCCTGCTCAAGGCCGGAGCCAACCCCGACCGGGCGGACAATTCGGGCCGCTCTGCGCGCGATTACGCCGCGCTCGACAAGGGCGGTACACTCCTCGCCGAGATTGAAAGCGCGATGAAGGCCCGGGCCGCTGCCCAGGGCGCCAAGCCCAGCTACGGGCCAAAGCTGTGACCGCCGCCTCGCTTGATGACCTGCGGCTGGAACTGGCCCCGGCGCTGGCCGGTGCGGCGGTGTGGGACGGGTGGAGCGAGGCTGCGGTGCGCGCCGCCGCTGAAGGCAGCGGGATCGATCCCGATGCCGCGCTCTATGCGTTCAAGGACGGCCCGATGGCGATGATCGCGGCATGGATCGCCCGCGTCGATGTGGAGATGGAAGCCGCGCTTCCGCCCGAGCGGCTGGCGACCATGAAGATTCGCGAGCGGATCCGGGCCTTGGTCCAGTTCCGGCTCGATGCGGTGGAGGCGAACAAGGAAGCCTTGCGCCGCGCCCTGGCGATCATGGCCATGCCGCAGAATGTTCCCGCCGCGCTGAAACTTGGCTGGCGCAGTGCCGATCTGATGTGGCGACTCGCGGGGGACACTGCGAGCGATTACAATCACTATACCAAGCGGACGATCCTTGCCTCGATCTACGGCGCGACGCTTGCCGTGTTCGTTGATGACAAAAGCGAGGATCACGCCGAAACCAGGGCCTTCCTCGGCCGTCGGCTCGACGGGGTGATGAAGTTCGAAAAGGTCAAGGCGCAGTTGCTGAACTCCGATCGCGAACATTTCAGCCCGGCGCGGTTCCTGGGGCGGCTGCGCTATCCGGCGCGATAAGGTTTGCCACTCTCATTTCATCGTTGCGCGCAACCGGGCATCCATACGGAACGCACCCGGCAAATTTGACCTCGATCAATTATTGCGAATGACTTGCAATAAGCTGCGGCTTATGGCAGCGGCGACTAGTCATGACACTCGACCTTCTCCCCATTGGCAAGCCCGCGCGGATCGTCGCGGTTGATTGGGCATCGCTGGCCGAGGAAGAGGCGCTGCGCCTTCAGGCGCTGGGCGTGGACGAAGGTGCCAAGGTCTCGGTCGCCTATCGCGGTATTTTTTCCGGTCGTGACCCTATCGCCCTGACTGTCGGACGGATGACCGTGGCGCTGCGCCGTGCCCATGCGCGGGCTATGCTGGTGGAGCCGATTACGGCATGACCGCCCCCCGTTCCGCAGCACTGGTCGGCAACCCCAACGCGGGCAAGAGCGCGCTGTTCAACGCGCTGACTGGCGCGCGCCAGAAGATCGCGAACTATCCGGGCGTCACCGTTGAGCGCAAGGCGGGGCGGCTGGTGCTGCCCGGTGGCGCCATGCTGGAACTGACCGACCTGCCGGGGTCCTATGGCCTCAATGCCACCAGTCCGGACGAGGAAGTGACCCGCCGGGTGATCCTTGGCGAACTGCCGGGCGAGCCCGCGCCCGAAGTGCTGGTACTGGTGCTCGATGCGGCGAATCTCGAACAGCACCTGGTCTTCGCGCAGGAAGTGATCGCGCTCGGCCGGCCCACGGTGGTTGCACTCAATATGGTCGACCTCGCGGAGCGCGACGGGCTGGTGATCGATCCCCTTGCGTTGGAACAGGCGCTGGGTGTGCCGGTGGTGCCAACCGTCGCCGTGCGGCGGCGGGGCCTTGTGGAACTGATCGCGGCGATTGCCTCTGCCAGCGAGCGGACAAGCGATCCGCATCTGGCGCACGTTACCCTGACCGAGCGGCGAGTGACCGCCCACGCCATTGCCGAGGCGGCTATCGTATCGGAGACCGCGCGGCACCGGCTTCACGCCAAGCTTGACCAGCTGTTCCTGCACCCCTGGCTGGGGCCGTTGATCCTGTTCGGGCTGCTGTTCGTGGTGTTCCAGGCCGTGTTTGCCGGGGCGACCCCGTTTGCCGACGCGCTTGAGGGAGGGATTGGCGCCCTGACCGACCTGGCGCGTTCGCAGATCCCGCCCGGTCTGGCGCGCGACCTGCTGACCGAGGGCATCCTCTCGGGCGTCGGCTCGGTGGTGGTGTTCCTGCCCCAGATCGTCATCCTGTTCTTTTTCATCCTTGTGATGGAGGCATCGGGCTACATGGCCCGCGCGGCCTTCCTGATGGACCGGCTGATGGCGAGCGTGGGCCTTTCGGGCCGCAGCTTCATCCCGTTGCTGTCCAGCTTCGCCTGCGCGATTCCCGGGATCATGGCGACGCGCAGCATTTCCGATCCCAGGGACCGCCTGACCACCATCCTGATCGCCCCGCTGATGACCTGTTCGGCGCGGCTGCCGGTCTATGCGGTGATCATCGCCGCGTTCATTCCCAACCGCGCGGTCTTGCCCGGCATCGGTCTGCAAGGCCTGGTGCTGCTGGGGCTCTATGTCTTCGGGATCGTTGCGGCGATGCTGGTCGCGCTGGTGCTGCGCCGATCGATCACCAAGGGTGCGGCAAGCGGGTTCATCATGGAACTGCCCAAGTACCAGATGCCGCGGCTGGGCGACCTGCTGATCGGCCTTTGGCAGCGCGCCTGGATCTTCCTGCGGCGCGCGGGCACGATCATCTTCATGGTCACCGTGGTGCTGTGGCTGCTGCTCAATTTTCCCCGCGCGGGCGAGGGTGAGAACCAGATCGATGCCTCGATCGCGGGCAAGATCGCCAATGGCCTTGCCGTGGTGGTGGAGCCGATCGGCTTCAACCGCGACATCGCCCTGTCGCTGATCCCGGCCATGGCCGCGCGTGAAGTGGCCGTCAGCTCGCTCGCCACCTCCTACGCGGTTGGTGCGGACGACGAGGACTTGCAGGCCAAGGCGCTGGGCGAGCGTCTTTCCGCCGACTGGAGCCTTCCCACCGCGCTTGCCTTCCTCGCCTGGTTCGTCTTCGCGCCCCAGTGCATGAGCACCATCGCCGTCACCCGGCGTGAAACCAACGGCTGGAAATGGCCGGGCTTCATGCTCGCCTACCTGTTCGGCCTGGCCTACCTGTTCGCCGGGCTGACCTATTGGACGGCGGTCTGGCTGGGGCTCTAGCCGGTGGAAACCCGGCTCCTGCCACTGGCCCCGCCGCTGCCTAGCCGCTAGTCCCGTGTCCTGAATTCAAAGGGACACGATTCGATGGCAGGTAGCGTCAACAAGGTCATTCTCATCGGCAATCTGGGCCAGGATCCGGAGATCAAGAGCTTTCAGAATGGCGGGCGGATCGCCAACCTGCGGATCGCCACGTCCGAAAACTGGAAGGACAAGGCCACCGGCGAGCGCAAGGAACGCACCGAGTGGCACACGGTCGTGCTCAATTCCGACGGGCTGGTCGGCGTGGCCGAACGCTATCTGCGCAAGGGCTCCAAGGTTTACATCGAAGGCCAGCTGCGCACCCGCAAGTGGCAGGATGCATCGGGCAATGACCGCTACAGCACCGAAGTGTCGGTTGGCGGCATGGGCGGCGTGCTGACCATGCTTGATGGCGCACCGGGTGGCGGGCAGGGCGGTGGCGGTGGCCAGCGCTCGGGCGGCGGCAACGACTGGGGTGGCGGCGCGTCCGGCGGAGGCGGCTATGGCGGTGGCCAGCGCTCGGGTGGTCAGGGCGGTTCGGGCGGCGGCTTCGGTGGCGCTTCCTCGGGCGGCGGGTTCGCCGACGATCTTGACGACGACATTCCGTTCTGAGGATCAGGCCGGCAGCGGCAAAGCTTTCATATCCGCGCTGGCTTGGGCCAGCGCGGATTTTTCGTGCGGCACGATCCGGCTCACCAGCGCATGCACTGCGAAAAACAGCGCGGTGCCGCCGAACACGTCGACCAGATGGTGCCCGCCCTGCAGCAGAATCGCCGGGGCCATCAGCAAATTGACCAGCACCATCGGCCAGAACAGCCGCGTGCGCCTCGCGAACAGGGTGGTCATCAGCGCCATCACCGTGTGCATCGACGGGAAGGCGATCAGCCCCATCAGGTGTTCCTGACCGATCACCGGCGGCGCGCCATTGGCGGCAAGATCCAGCAGCCGTGCGCCGTATCCGGCATCGACCACCCGCCCGATCCGCGCGTCCACCTCGGCAGGCAGTTCGACGAACGGGGCGGGGCCGAAGCTGGGAGCAAGCGCCCAGAAGGCCATGGTCACGCAGCTTGAAATCATCCCCACCAGCAGGAAGCGGTGGAGGTTCACACGGGCCCCGGTAAAGCCCAGCCAGATCAGCACTACCGCCATCTGCACCAGCGAACTCTGGTAGGTCCATGACAAGACCCGGCACAGCGCTGGATAGTCTGACAGGGCGATGGCGAAGGCCCGCCAGTCAAACCCCAGCATGGCATCGGCACGGAACAGCAGCGGATCGATGGTGGCTGAACCGGGCGCGATCAGCAGGTTGTTGAGCACGGCCCCGGCGTTGGAAAACAGGATGAAGAACGAACAGGCGATCAGCGTGGTGGCAATTTCCGCCGCGCGGCCAAGGTGGCGATAGCCCAGCGCCAGCGCGATCATCACCAGCGCCACCGCGATGTTGCCGGCAAAGGCCGCCGCCGCGATGCTCGAGCCACGCCACGCGAGCAGCCCCACGTCGAGCGCGAGAACCCCGGCGATCAGCCAGGCCGCCAGTATTTCAGGCCGGTGCAGGCGTGCGGCAAGGTTCAAGGGGTGGGCTCCGTCATGCGGTCTGGCAGGAACCGCCGGAGTGCCACAACAGGCTTAATTCCCGGTAAACCGGGCGCTTTGCCGGATCCTGGAGGCGATCCTGCGCGGCAAAGGCCAGCGATCCCGGGGCAAGCCCGGGATGACGGCTAGCTTGCCGGTGGATTCAGTTTCAGGCCCTTCAGCGCGGCGAACGGCCCGCTGGCGGGTTCGTCAACGATCCCGGCCTTGCGCCGTGCCTCCTCCGCGCCCGGGCCAGTCAGGAACGGATCAATGGCCAGCGCCAGGCTCTGCGCCAGCGCTTCGCCCAGATCGAACTGAGTGCCCTCGAACTCGATCTCGTCGCAGTCTTCGGCTTCCAGTTCCACTTCCTCGTCCGGGCGGCGGGGCGCGCCGGGCGGCACGAAGCGCAGGACGACCGGCTCGTCAATCGTCACGGCAAGGTCTTCGCCCGATACCGCGCAGCTTTGCACCAGTCGGGCGGCCAGACGGCCCGTGGCGTCTATTGCCGCTCCGTCCTTTTCCAGAGCCACGGTGGCTTCGAAATCATGGATCGCCACGATGTCGAAACGCCGGGCCAGCGCGGCGCATTCGGCAGGCTCCGCTTCAAGCCGGATGGGCGCAGCGGGCAGGCTGCGAATATCCACCAGGCGGGAAAATTCGCTCATCGCGCGATTCTCCCGGCGAGCAGGCTGGCGTCGTCCGTCTCGGCCAGCGCTGCGGCCAGGCGGCTCACTTCAGTCGCGATCCATGCCAGATCGCCGGTTTCGGTAAAGGTCACGTTGCGCCGCACCGCATCTTCGAGCACGCTGGCGTCATTGCTGGCAAGGCCACTGCGATAGGCCTCGATCCGGCCTCCCAGCGCGCTCATCAGCTTGCCAACACGCTTGCCGACCACCAGATCGCCCACTCCCTGCTGGCGCAGGGTGCCGTCCATCTCGGTGACAAACAGTTCGGTCAGCCGGGCAGGTTCGGCGCGCAGGGCCTTGCTCGCCTCCATCCGCAGCAGGATCAGTGCCATAACCATGGACAGCGCGTCGAAACGGCCGGGTACGGTGTCGGCGATTCCGCCGCGCGCGTACCAGTCTGGCGTGCGCGCGATCCGCACAGCCGCCTGCCACAGCGGGCGCACGGCGGCGTGTTCATCTTCCTTGCGGCCAAGCAGGCGGGCGATCAGGCCCATGGGTAAAGGTCCTTCATTCAGCGGCGATTAAACGCGCCCCGGCCATCAGAGCAGCCCAAGCAGCATTGCGCGGCGGGCCAAGGCGCTTTAAGGCCAAGCGCGATATAGGACGCGGCGCGGCGGGGCAATGCCTGGCCGAGTTTGGGTCTGGCCGATTTGGGCCGGGCCAATCTGGTGGAGCGAAAGCATAATGCAGGTAAGGGCACGAATTCTGCGCGCGGCGGCGATCGGAGCATTGCTGGCGGCAGGTCTGGGCGGCTGCAGCTCGATCCGGGATCACCGCGGGTACATTGTCGATCAGGCACTGCTCGATTCGGTGACGCCGGGTGTGGATAACCGCACTTCGGTTGAGCGTACGCTCGGCCGGCCAACCTTCGTGTCCGAATTCGGTCGCAAGGACTGGTACTACATCTCGCAGAATACCAAGCAGCGCGCCTTCACGCGCCCGCGCACCGAAGACCAGCTGCTGGTCCGCGTCGCCTTTGACGATTCCGGCAATGTCAGCGCCGTTTCGCGCTCTGGAATGGAACGCGTCGTGCGGCTCAATCCCGATGGCGACAAGACCCCGACGCTGGGCCGCGAGCGGACCTTCCTCGAAGATCTGTTCGGCAACATCGGCACGGTCGGCGCGCCCGGCATGGGCGGTTCGGCTCCCAGCGGCCCCGGTCCCAACGGAAGCTAGGTTGAAGCTCGCCGGATCAGACATATATCCGGCGAATGACCAATTCCTCTGACAACCACGGCATGATCCCGTGGCACGGCACCACTATCATCGGCGTCAAGGCGAACGGCAAGACCGTGATCGCCGGTGATGGTCAGGTCTCCATGGGCAACACAGTGATGAAGCCCAACGCGCGCAAGGTGCGGCGGCTGGGCGATGGCAGCGTGATCGCGGGTTTCGCCGGGGCGACGGCCGATGCCTTCACCCTGTTCGAACGGCTGGAAAAAAAGCTGGAGCAGCACCGGGGACAATTGATGCGCGCGGCGGTGGAACTCGCCAAGGACTGGCGCACTGACAAGTATCTGCGCAACCTTGAGGCGCTGATGATCGTCGCCGACAAGGACGTGCTGCTGATCCTGACCGGCAATGGCGACGTGCTGGAGCCGGAACACGGCATCGCCGCGATCGGATCGGGCGGCAACTATGCGCTGTCGGCGGCCAAGGCGCTGGTCGACTACGAGACCGACCCCGAAAAGATCGCCCGCAAGGCCATGGCCGTCGCCGCCGAAGTCTGCGTTTTCACCAATGACCGCGTGACCGTGGAAACCATCGACGCCTGATTCAACCCCGGTTCGTGTCGAGCGAAGTCGAGACACGGTTGGCCGGGGTTTCGACTTCGCTCGACACCAACGGAAATTCTGGAACCGCTATGAACGAATCCCTGACCCCCAAGGCCATCGTTGCCGCGCTGGATGAGCACATCATCGGCCAGGCTGATGCCAAGAAGGCCGTTGCGGTGGCCCTGCGCAACCGCTGGCGGCGTCAGCGCCTCTCGCCGGAACTGCGCGATGAGGTGACGCCCAAGAACATCCTGATGATCGGACCGACCGGCTGCGGCAAGACCGAGATCAGCCGGCGGCTGGCGCGGCTGGCCGAAGCGCCGTTCGTCAAGGTCGAGGCGACCAAGTTCACCGAGGTTGGCTATGTCGGCCGCGACGTGGAGCAGATCGCCCGCGACCTGGCCGAAGAAGCGATCCGGCTGGAAAAGGAGCGCCGCCGCGAGGCCGTGCGCGAGGCGGCGGAGAAGGCGGCGATGGACCGGCTGCTGAAAGCGCTGGTTGGCGAGGGCGCGTCCGAGGCGACCCGCGAAAGCTTTCGCCAGCGCATCGAGCAGAAGGCGATGGATGGGGTCGAAGTGGAGATCGAGGTCGAGGATACGCCCGCGATGCCGTTCGACATTCCGGGCATGGGCGGCAACGTGGGCATGATCAACCTGTCCGACATGATGTCCAAGGCGATGGGCAAGCAGAACCTCAAGCGGCGCAAGCTCAAGGTGCCGGAAGCCTGGACCAAGCTGGTCGACGAGGAAGCTGAAAAGCGCATGGACCAGGATGACGTCGCCCGGGTCGCGCTACAGAATGCCGAAACCAACGGCATCGTCTTCATCGACGAGATCGACAAGATCGCGGTCAGCGACGTGCGCGGCGGTTCGGTCAGCCGCGAAGGCGTGCAGCGCGATCTGCTGCCGCTGATCGAGGGCACGACGGTCGCCACCAAGTATGGCCCGATGAAGACCGACCACGTGCTGTTCATCGCCAGTGGCGCGTTCCATGTCGCCAAGCCCAGCGACATGCTGCCCGAACTGCAGGGCCGCCTGCCGATCCGGGTCGAACTGAAGGCGCTGAACGAAGAAGACTTCGTGCGAATCCTCTCCGAAACCCGCGCCAATCTGGTGGAACAGTACAAGGCGTTGCTCGGGACGGAAAAGGTGACGGTGGAGTTCACTCCCGAAGCCGTCCGCGCGATCGCCCGCATTGCCTGCCAGGTCAACGAGGCAGTCGAAAACATCGGTGCGCGGCGGCTCCAGACGGTGATGGAAAAGCTGCTCGAAGACCTCAGCTTCGAAGCCGAGGACCGCGAGGGCGAGACCGTGACGATCGACGAGGCCTATGTCAGCCAGCGGCTGGCCGGGCTGGCCAGGGATACAGACCTGTCGAAGTATATCCTGTAGAATGGCACTAGCCCTCCCCCTGCAGGGGAGGGGCTTTTGCGGCGGTGCGAATGTGCTAGCCTTTGGCCCATGCACCAGACCCCCGATGACCGCCCGATCTACCGCCTGCTCACCGGCAAGGACGACCGCGCCTTTTGCGAGCGGGTGTCCGAAGCGCTGGAGCAGGGCTGGCGGCTGTACGGTTCGCCCACGATCAGCTGGGACCACGAAGGCGGCTGCATGAAAGCCGCGCAGGCGGTAGTCTGGCACGAAGCGGACGTGGTCAAGGGCGCTTAGCCACCAGTTGGTCGTCATTGCGAGCTTGGCGAGTCGAAGACGGATCTGGATCAGACCAGAGCCGTGCCGCCACCGGTGCCGGAGCAAGCCGGGGCGACGTAAGCCCCTTTACTGCGCCGCTTCCCCGTATTCCTCAACTGCCTCGGCCTGACGCGCCCACATTTCGGCGTAGAGCCCGCCGCGCCGCAGCAGGTCGGCGTGGTTGCCGCTTTCTTCCAGCTGACCATCATTCAGCACCAGGATCGTGTCGGCATCGGCAATGGTCGAAAGCCGGTGGGCGATGGACAGCGAGGTGCGCCCCTCCGCCACGGAATGGAGTGTGGCGAGGATGTCCTGCTCGGTGCGGGTATCGAGCGCGCTGGTCGCCTCGTCCAGCAGCAGGATCGGCGGGTTCTTGACCAGCGTGCGGGCGATGGCGACGCGCTGCTTCTCTCCGCCCGACAGTTTCAGTCCGCGTTCGCCAACTTCGGTATCGAAGCCAGCCGGCAGGCGCTCGATCAGCCCCGTCAGCGCGGAGGCGCGAGCGGCGGCCTCGACCTCTTCCGGCCCGGCGCCGTCGCGGCCATAGGCGATGTTGTAGCCGATGGTATCGTTGAACAGCACCGAATCCTGCGGCACGATGCCGATGTGGGCGCGCAGGGAGCTTTGCGTGACCGCGCGGATGTCCTGCCCGTCGATCAGGATCCGGCCCGACCACGGATCGTAGAAGCGGAACACCAGCCGCGCGATCGTGCTCTTGCCCGCCCCCGATGGGCCGACCAGCGCCACCTGATGCCCGGCGGGAACCTCGAAGCTGAGGCCTTTTAGGATCGTGCGGTCCGGTTCATAACCGAACACCACGTTGTCAAAGGTCAGCGTGGGCTGCCTGACCACCAGCGCGGGCGCGCCCGGCGCGTCCCGCACCTCGACCTCGGTGTCCATCAGGCGGAACATCTCGGCCATGTCGATCAGCCCCTGGCGGATCGTGCGATAGACCATGCCCAGCATATCGAGCGGGCGGAACAGCTGGGTGAGATAGGTGTTGACGAACACCAGGTCGCCCACGCTGTATTGCCCCCGCGACCAGCCCCACACGGTATAGCCCATGGCACCGGCCATCAGCAGGTTGGTGATCAGCGCCTGGGCGATGTTGAGCAGGCCAAGGCTGTTCTCGCTCTTGATCGCGGCATCGGCGTAGGCGCGGGTGGCCTGGGCATAGCGCGCTTCCTCGCGCGGTTCGGCGTTGAAGTACTTCACCGTCTCGTAATTGAGCAGCGAATCGACCGCACGGCCAAGCGCCTGCCCGTCCAGCCGGTTCATCTGTTCGCGCAGCGCCGTGCGCCATTCGGTGATCCAGCGGGTAACGAGGACATAGGCGACCACCGCCAGCGCCGTTGCCGCGACCAGCCCGGCGCCGAAGTGGAACCAGAAGATCACAGCCACGGCGGTCAGTTCGATCACGGTCGGGGCGATGTTGAACAGCATGAAGTAGAGCATCACGTCGATGCTCTTGGTCCCGCGCTCGATCACCTTGGTTACCTCGCCGGTGCGGCGGGCAAGGTGGAAGCGCATGGACAGGCGGTGGAGCCGGGCGAAAACGTCCTCGGCCAGCTGGCGGGTCGCCTCCTGGCCCACGCGCTCGAACACGATGTTGCGCAGGTTGTCGAACAGGACGCCGGTGAAGCGCCCAAGCGCATAGGCTAGGACGAAAGCGAAGGCGATTTCGAACACCGCCTCGCTGGCCTTCAGCGCCATGGAATCGACCGCGCGCTTGTAGGCGAAGGGCAGGGCCAGGGTCACCGCCTTGGCGGCCAGCACCAGCAGCACCGCGCCAATGATGTTCAGCCGCAGGGCAGGGCGGTCCGCCGGCCACAGATAGGGCAGGAAACGGCGCAGCGTGTTCCACCCGTCATGGCGGGCATCACGCGGAGCGGCGGCTGGATGATCGGGAGGCATGGCGCCCACATAGGCGCGGCGGCATCAAACGGAAAGGCGTGTCGCTGGCGACCGCGCGGGCTACATCGCTCCGGCTGGCAGGTCGAACATGATGCGGCGGGTGGAAAAGTCGATTGCCACCCGGTCCAGCGCGCGCAGATCGCGCATCCCCAGCAGCAGGGCGGGGCGCTTTGCGAGTCCGAGTGCCTCGAACGGCGGCGAATCCGCGTAGGCGATCATCACGTTGACGAACTTCACCTGGTCGAGCACCAGCTCGCGCGCGAACCCGACGTCGGCCTGGATTTGCTGGCCAGTGACCGAATGGAGCGTGGTCTGGTCGCTCATCCGCTTGCGGTGGGCCATCGCGTTCTGCAGCGCGCGGTTGCCGATCGAGGTTTCCGCGCCGGTATCGATCACCACCTCGGTGGAGATTCCGTCGATCTTCGCATTGGCCATGATCAGCTGGCCCGAGCGGCGGCGCGCGGTGACGACGATATCGAAGCCCCTGCTGCCGCCAAGCGCCTTGGCCTCGTCCACCGCGATCAGCCGCTTGCGGAAGTCGATCAGCACCCGCTGGCCCTGCAGGGAATCGAGCCCGAGAATGCCGTCGGCGCCGATGTTGGTCTCTTCCAGCAGAGGGGAAAGAATGGCGTAATAGCTGCGGCTGCCCAGATCGATCTGTTCGACCTGCACGGTATCGACCATCTCGCTGCCCGCTACCCCGATTAGCCGGGCGCGGCCTTCGGGCGCGAGCGAGAGACGGGAGGCCAGCGATTTCGACAGGACGGTGTTCTGCGCGCCGGTATCGATCAGGAATTCGAACGGTCCCTGCTCGATCACCTTGACCGGCACGGTCATCCGGTCGTGCATGTCGCGGCCCAGCGTGATGACATCGACATCGGAGGCCTGCTGGCTGGCGTCCTGCCCGGCCATCACCGGCACGGCGGCCATCAACGGCAGAAGCGGTAGCAGAATCGGACTCATCGCCATGACTGACCTCCTGCCCCCGGGTGCAGCCTATACACCTTGCGTCCGCTCACCGCCAAGCTGCTTGTCGAACCATCGCGGCGCTTCGCCGGTCTTTGCCAAACCTTAAGGCGTGGCGGCTAAGTCGCTCAATCATGATCGACCTTGCCGACCGTGCGCTGCGCAAGCTGCGCGAGCTGCAGTTCAACCGCGATGCCCGCGCCGTGCTGGCGAGCGCGCCGGTGCGCGCGGTCGACGACGGGGTAATCCTGTTCTCGATGATCGGGACGCGGGTTGTGTTGCCCTATCTGGTCGCCGCCAAGTCGCTCCACGCCCGGCTGGGCCGGGGGCGCTTCGCGATTCTCGACGACGGGACGCTGACCGAGGTCGACAAGGATCTGCTTGCGCGCCATCTCGATCATCCGGAAATCCGCTCGATCCATGCGGTCGACACCGGCGCTGCCCCGCGTGGCGGGTGCTGGGAACGGCTGCTGACCCTGCTGGAGCTGCGCCGCGATGCCTATGTCATCCAGCTCGATTCCGACACGGTGACGCTTGGCCCGGTGGAAGAAATCACGCAGGCGATCGCGGCGGGACGCAATTTCACCCTGCGCGGCGACCGGGACGCGGCCTGGCTCCCGGCGGAACACTTTGCCGCCGATCTCGCCGCGATGCCGGCAAGCGCCCACGTCCAGACCAAGGCCGAATCTGTGATGGCCGAACTGTGCGCCGTGCTGCCCGAACCGCGCCACTACGTGCGTGGCTGTGCGGGCTTTGCCGGCTTCGCGCCGGGCGGTCTGGACCGCAGCGTCGCCGAAGCGTTCAGCCGCAAGGCGGAAGCAATGCTTGGCCCCGGCGTCTGGTCGCAGTGGGGCAGTGAACAGGTGATGTCGAACGTGATCGTCGCCAATGAAGGGGAGCCGGTGCTGCTGCCCTATGATCGCTACCTCAACTTCTGGAACGAACCGGTTGGGGCAGAGGTCGCCTTCGTCCACTTCGTGGGGACCTACCGCTATCACGGCGGTGTCTATGCCCGGGCCGCGACCCGGGCGGTTGCGGCGCTGGATGCCGGACTGGCCCGCGCGGCCTGATCAGCGCCTGAGCGCGAGCGCCAGCAATTCATCCAGCCGCCCGCGCGCAAAGCGCAGCAGCCACAGGCCATAGATCGCGCCGCCTGCCGCCACCAGCAGGGCAAGGCGCAGCGCCTGGGGCAGGGCGGGAAGAAGCCGGTCCAACAGCATCACGCCCAGGCCCATCGCCGTGCCCGCCAGAATGGGAGGGAGCAGCCCTTCACCCAGCGCGCGGGGAGAAAGGCCGATTACCGGCAGGGTCCAGACGGCGGACAGCAGGGTCAGCACCGGCCAGGCCACCAGCCAGGCGATGGCGATTCCGATCGGGCCATGGTTTACGCCCACAAGGTAGCAGACCGGCATCAGCACCGATCCCACGATCGCACTGCGGGTCGAAAGCCCTGGTCGGCCCAGCGCGCTCGCGGCGGGGCCGAACAGGACGTGGAGCGTCATGAACGGCATGGCCAGTGCCAGCAAGCTGACTACCGGCGCGGCGGGCAGCCATTTGTCGCCCAGCATAACCCGCACCGCCGGCTCCGCCACGGCCGCCAGCCCCAGGCAGAACGGCATGGCCAGCGTCATGATCAGTCGCACCGATTTCAGGAAGCCTGCGGAAACCGCCGCGCGGTCATCCTGGATCTGCGCATAGGCGGAGAAGGCCACCTCGTTGAGCGGCGGCACCACCTTGGTTACAAAGATCTGCGCAAGGAACAGCGCCGTGGTGTAGTAACCCAGCTCCTGCGGGGAAAAGGCGCGTCCGGCGATGACGATATCGGCCTGGGTCTGGGTGAACCAGA
>JADJYM010000001.1:162500-175969 GCA_016719755.1 Novosphingobium sp.
AGGGCCCTTTTTGCGTATCGGGGCTCACGCCCCAAAATCGCTCCCGCAAGGAGCACCACAGCGACGCGGGGTGGAGCAGCCCGCCGGACGATTTGCACCGCAAATCGGACCACTCAAACTCTCCCGGGCTGCCACGCGCCGCCCGCCAACGGTGACGCGGGGTGGAGCAGCCCGGTAGCTCGTCAGGCTCATAACCTGAAGGTCGCAGGTTCAAATCCTGCCCCCGCAACCAACACCAAATTATGCCCCGAACACGCGGGGCTCTTTTGTGGCCAAATCACACGCACAAACGACGCTCAGCCCTCGCGGTCGATCCGCCTTGGAGAGCCAGCCTCGCTTTCAACTGCCCTGCTGGAGCCTGCGGCGGCGTAGCCACCAGGCATATTGCTGCGGCATGAGGTCCCAGTCGGAGTGTGGATCGGCAGCGATTGCGACACGGATCGGCCAGTTGGGCTCGATGAGGAGTTCCCGCCCCAGCGCTACAAGATCGGCCTTGCCATTCTCGAGGACGAGGGCGGCTTGCTCCCCGGTTCGGATCAGGCCGACACCCATGGTCAGGATAGCTGCCTCGGCACGGATCGCTTCCGAAAAGGGGGAGCTGCAATCAGGTCACGGATCGCAATGGGCTCGAACAAGGCCGCCAGGTCGGCGGCGCGCTCGCCATCACGGATCAAATCGTTCATCGATCAGCCCCGACGCTGACCGTACCGCCGGGTGCGATTGGCGGAGCGAGGCCCGCAACCGGGTGCGGGACATAAGGTGCCTCCAGCCGTTCCATCTGCGCGGCGGACAGGGTCAGGTTCAGCGCGGCGAGGGCATCGTCCAACTGACCGGTCCTGGTCACGCCGACGATCGGCGCGGTAATCCCGGCCTTGCCAAGCAACCAGGCCAGGGCGATCCGGGCCATCGGCACGCCCGCCTCAGCCGCTACTGCCTGGACCGCCTCGATCACGAGACGGTCGTTCTCCTCGGTGCGGGCGTAGAGGTATTTGCTGAACAGATCGGTTTCAGAGCGCGTGGTCTTCGCGCCTGGCGGGCGGGTCAGCATGCCGCGAGCGAGCGGGCTCCACGGCAGCACGGCGACGCCCATGTCGGTGCATTGCGGGATCATCTCGCGCTCTTCCTCGCGGTAGATCAGGTTGACCTGCGGCTGCATCGAGACGAACCGCGTCCAGCGGTTGAGGGCGGCGACATGCTGTGCCTTGGCGAATTGCCAGGCGAACATGCTGGAGGCGCCGATGTAGCGCGCACGGCCCGATTTCACGATGTCGTGCAGTGCCTCCATCGTCTCCTCGATGGGGGTGTTGTAATCCCAGCGATGGATCTGGAACAGGTCGACGTAATCGGTGCCGAGCCGCTTCAGGCTGTCGTCTATGGCCTGGAACAGCGCCTTGCGCGACAGGCCTCCGGTGTTGGGCGCTCCGCGCCAGGGGGCGAAGGCCTTGGTTGCAAGCACGATCTCGTCGCGCCGGGCAAAGTCGTTCAGTGCCCGCCCGGTAATCTCCTCGGACGAGCCGCCGGCATATTCGTTGGCCGTGTCGAAGAAGTTGATCCCGGATTCCAGCGCGGCGCGGATGATCGCGCGGCTGTCCGCTTCAGGCACGACCCAGGTGTGGCGGCTGCGCGGCATCGCCGAAGCTCATGCAGCCCAGGCACAACCGCGAAACGATCAGGCCGGTGTGGCCCAGACGGGTGAATTGCACGGTTTGTCTCCTCCAGTTCCGGCGGCTTCTGAGCTCGGCGGTGACTTCGGCCATCACCAAATTGACGTCCCACTTTTTCGGCGCCCTCGAACCACGGCGCCTGGCGCGCGAAGGCGCCCTCGATCTCGTGGAAGCGCTGCTCTGCGGCACGCAGCGAATGAGGGTGAGTGACGATGTAGAATTCACCCGCCGCCACGCCATCGAGCGCGCGCCGTGCCGCTTCCTCCGCGCTCATTCCGCGCGCCTGGATCATCCTGCCCGCTTCGCTTTGTGGCGGGGAGGCGGCAAGACCCTCGGGACGCGGGCCGCTGCCCAGCGCCGTGCCGACGAGGCCGGGACAGAACAGGCTGACAGACAGGTTTTCCGGCGCTTCGGCGCGCAGCACTTCGGCAAGGCCGAGCACGGCGTGCTTGGACGCGGTGTAAATCGCGGCTCCGGCGTGCTGGAGGCCCAGTGAATGTTCCGATCCGGTCAGGACGATGTGCCCGCCCTCGGTCTGGTCCTGCATCATCCGGGCGAACACCGTGGCCGTACTCCATGTTCCGCGCACGTTGACGCCAAGGATCCAGTCGACTTCGGTCGGGCTCATCCTGGTCATGCGCCCGCTGGTGATCACGCCCGCGTTGGCAAAGGCGAAGTCGCAGCCGCCCAGACGTTCGCTGGCGGTGGCGGCCAGGGCCTCGACCTGCGCGTGGTCGGACACGTCGCAAAGCTGCCATGATGCGCCCGCACCGATAGCGGCGACCGCCTCCTCAAGCCTTACGCTGTCGATATCGGCCAGCAGCACCCGTGCCCCCCGGGCGGCCAGTTCGGCGGCGATGGCCCTGCCGATGCCCGATGCCGCCCCGGTAACAACGGCGCGCTTGTCTGCAAAATCCATGCGTTCTCTCCTGATCCGTGTTCACTGCCGGTGCGGCAGGGTGGCGCGCAATGGCGCGGCGATGGCTTCGACAAGTTCGGCGGGCGCGATCCCGCGCGCCATGCAGATTGCCACGGCCGACCAGATCTCCTCGAACAGGCGGCAGTCAGTAAGCTTCCCGGCCACGATCCGGGCCACGATTCGGACGTGCTTGGGCAAGGGCCCCTCCTTGTCCTGTTTTTCGCGTTACGGGGTGGCGACTCGCTTTCACTTATTTACTGTCAGACAGTAAGTTTTGTAGGCAAGCTGAAACCGGTTTGGTTCCCGGTTAGATGGAGAGTGGCTGGGTGGCACGTCAGGCAACTGCATCGCGGACGCAGGAGGAACGCACCGAGGAAGCCAAGGCCCGGCTCAGGGATGCCGCGCTCGAATTGTTTGCGGCCGATGGCTACGACGCCACGACACTTGCGGCGATAAGCCTCCATGCCGGATTCAGCCGCACGCTGGCCCAATACCATTATCCTGACAAGGGCGCGCTGGCGCTGGAACTGCTTGAGGAGCGCATACTGCGTGACAACCACCTTGAACTGCTCGATTGCCCGCCGGATGCTTCGGCGCAACAGGCCTGGGCGGCCTTGCAGAAGCACCTGAGCGAAGTGACCGAGTACTACGGCGCGCTGCACGGGGGGGCGCAGAAAAGCGCCAAACTGCGCGGGGAGATGGCGATCCACGCTGCCGCGCTGATGGGTAGCGATGAAGCGATTAGTGCACGTGTCGCGCTGCTGACCCCGCGAACTGATCGCCGCCAAGGAGCGGCTGCTGGAGATCTGCCGCCAGCAAGGAATGATCTCGGTCGATGCGGATGTTCATGCCCTGGCGGTGTTACAGGTTCATTCGATCTGGGGATTGGCTCTGGCGCTCTTCGCCAACCCCAAGGGGGGGCGGCAGATCAAGGCGGCACTTGCGCAGATCGGAGCGATGCTTGAAGCGCTCCGCGTGAAGAATCAGGGTTAGAGGCCAGGGGGGGCGGTCAGGATTTCCGTGTGTAGGCGGGAGGTTAAACATTACGCCGCCATGGCTTTGATGAAGTGCTCGCCAACCCGCGCGCGACCGGCACCACCACGGTGGTGTTCAACCCGGAAACGGTCAAGGATAGCGAAACCCGCGTCAAGTTGGACCTGATGGACCGCAAGGTGCGGCTCGAATCGCCGTCACCGGGCAGAACATCACGGGCAAGAAGTGCTACCGCGCGCGCTGGCGATCGAGAACAGTCTGGGCGTCACTTCCTACCCGCCGGGTAGGCCCCGCCAGTACGGCCTGTGCCTGACCTACAAGTTTGGCGGGAAAGAGTAAGCAGGATCAGTCACCAGTGATTCCGGTTCCATGCGGGCAGGAAGTTTCGGAAAGGCAGTCAGGCTTCTCCGACTGCAGATTTTGGGGGCGGCCCTGGTCGCCCCCGCTTCTGTTGACAGTCCGGCCAGTCTCGTGAGCTAGCACCCGGTCCTGTTCGAGTCGCTCATTCATCGTCAGGACAAGGCGTTCCGTTGCAGTGGAGTCACGCCGGAGCGATGGAAGCGCGGCCGTTTACTTCCGGCAGAGGGCAAGCCCGGAAACGGCTCGGAGCCATCGCCGCTCGCCTTGCCGCGCGCCCTTTGGTAGGACATGGCAATGCTGACGCAATATGTTACCTCGGCGGTGTGGGCCATGGCGGCGATGACGGAATCGTTGCCCTGCGCTATCTCATGGTCAGTGGCGGCTTTTCGTGGTGGGGTCTGCGGCGCCAGCCGGCTGCACAAGGGCTTGCGGCGCCAGATCCGCCGCGAAATCGGCTGGTCGCTGCTGAGTGCGGGAATTTACGGCATCCCCGCAGGTCTGGCCGCGTTTGCCTGGCAGGCGCATGGCTGGACGCGGATCTATCTGGACGTGTCTGAATGGCCCCTGTGGTGGCTGCCGGTATCATTCCTGCTTTGCCTGGCCATCCACGATACATGGTTCTACTGGACCCACCGGCTGATGCATCACCCGGCGCTGTTCAAACCGATCCACGCCGTGCACCACGCCAGCAAACCTCCGACGGCCTGGGCGGCGATGAGTTTCCATCCGTGGGAGGCGCTTTCCGGTGCCTTTGTGATTCCCGCGCTGGTCTTCGTCCTGCCGCTTCATGCCGGTGTGGTGCTTGCCGTGCTGCTGGTGATGACGGTCATGGGCACTACCAATCACATGGGCTGGGAAATGTTTCCGGCCCGGCTGGTGCGCGGGCGTGCCGGACAACTCATCATCACGGCAAGCCACCACCAGCTTCATCACGAACGGTACAACTGCAACTACGGCCTCTATTTCCGCTTCTGGGACCGGCTTTGCGGCACCGATCGCGGTCTTGGCACTTTCGCTGGCGATGCCAGTGCGCTTAAAAGATGAGCGTTCATGCGCGGCGATTGGCAGGGCACCGTTACCCAACCTTGGCCCGTTTGGGTCTAGAGTTTTTCGCCTGATCCAGGTCCGGAGGTCTGGTGTAGCTGCGGTGGACGTCGCGAAAGGTGCGGCCAAGCGCATCCTCGTCGCGCGGCACCGTCACGATGTGCACATGGTTGGACGTCAGGCAACAGGACCACACCTCCACCCCGTGCCGCCCCGCCGCCTGGGCGAGCAGATCGAGGTAGAGGGCATAGTCCGCTTCTTCGAAAAGCGTCCGCTCGCGCCGGTTGCCGCGCTGTGGGGGCGGGGTCTGCGCGCTGGCCAAGCGCGAAGGGCGGTGTCGCACCCAGCTTGCACGGCTGCTGCGGATCTCGTTCCTCAGTCAGAATCGTCGAGGCGATCGCTGAAGGATCGCAGCCCAAGGGACTGAACCGGCACGTGCTGCTGAGCTGCGACCTGCCGCTCGACTGGGCTGACCAGGAGCGCATGTTCGGGCTCGCTGCCTGAGCGCCAATCAAACCAGCAAAACGAGGTGAAGCCTGGTTCTCGCCGACAGAGAATTCGGCATATTTTCAGGTCATTCACCGGTGAGGAAATTGCTCTCTGGCTTCACCTGCGATTTTGCATCGCGCCAGAGCCCGCAGAACTGCGCAGTTCCGCAGGCTCGGCACGCCGAGGGCGAAATTCTGTTACCTTGAAAGACTGATTGGTGCGCGACGCAGTGCGAAGGGGTGCCTCTCGATCCTGATTGCCGTCTGCCGAAGTTTGATCTGCGGCCGGCCAAGCTGCGGATCGTCAACGGAGAGTTTGAGACATTTGATTGGTCCAAGGTGAAGGAGTGAGGCCTGTGGCGGGATCAGTGCGCTGGGGCACACTCATGCAGTCAGCGCTTCCTCTAAGAACAGCGCTCCGGGGGGTGTAGCTGCCGAAGAAAATCTCGCAGCGAGCACTATCTGAGCTAAGCTCAGGCTCAAACGGAACGAATGGTTCGAATTTCCCCCGCTCCAAATCGAGGATCTTGCGATGCTGGTCGAAGCGGTGGAAGCGAAGCCGGGCAAACGCGGCCCCTACAGGAAAGTCGTGCAGGCCTAAGCGTGGACCGCTGTCGTCGAATGTTGCCCACGCATCAGCAGTGGTTTGCTAAGGAGGTTATTCTGTTGCGTCGCTACGTCCACGGTGTGAATGGTGGCGGCGACGATCCACTCGCTTGGTACGAAGGTGCCGAGTTTGCTTCGGGGAATGAGCGTTTGCTGCGGGGCGACTGGCAGGGCAGTATCGTTGCGATTGCGGCTACGGGAGGAGCCAGCATGTTCGCAATCAACCGCTATGACGCGTTCGGTATTCCGAATGTGGGCAATACCGGAAGGTTTCAGTACACTGGTCAGGCTTGGCTGGCCGAATTGGGGCTATACTTGTCAATCGGCGTTCAATCGGGACCCCTATCGGCGTGCAAAAGGACCCCCTTGCAGTTGCGGGGATTGGTTGATGCTGGGCGCGTGTTTCGCGCTGCTGGCGGCGTAGGGAGGGCGTAGCCCGACCGGAGGCGGCAGCAGCGCGAGGGCCGTTTTTCTGATTGGGTCAGCTGCGGTTTTTGAAGCGCCAGCTGTCGTTGCCTGTCTCGACGATATCGCAATGGTGGGTGGATGCGGTCGAGCAGCGCAGTGGTCATTTTGGGGTCGCCGAACACGGTGGGCCATTCGCCGAAGGCCAGGTTGGTGGTGATGATGACCGAGGTCTGCTCGTAGAGCTTGCTGATCAGATGGAACAGCAGCTGGCCGCCTGAGCGGGCGAACGGTAGATAGCCCAGTTCATCGAGCACCACGAGATCGAGCCTGCCGAGCTGGGCTGCGATGGCGCCAGCCTTGCCGATGCGAGCTTCTTCTTCGAGCCGAGTGACGAGATCGACCGTGTTGAAGTAGCGTCCGCGAGCGCCAGCACGCACGACGCCGGCGGTGATCGCGGTGGCCAGATGGGTCTTGCCCGTCCCGGTCCCGCCGATGAGCACGATGTTCCGGCGACCAGGTACGAACGAACCTGCGTGAAGGAGCGCACCAGCCCTTCGTTGATCGGGGTCCTCGAACACGAAGGCGTCGATGTCCTGATTACCGGCAGCTTGGCCGCGGTCATGCGATAGCGGATCGAGGCGGCATGACGATCGCGGCTTCGGCGCGCAGCAGGTCGGCCAGGATCTCATGGGTCGTGCGCTTGCGCTGCAGCCCGGTGGTGACCGCCTCGTCGAAGGCCCCTGCCATGCCCTTGAGGCCGAGCGAGCGCATCGCCTCGATCATCTCATGCCGCTGCATCGAAGCCTCGCACCGTATCGTAGCGCGCGCAGTCCGCGATCGGCGGGTGGTTGAGCTTGAGGTCGACGATCACGTCCAGGGGGCGCTCGGATGGCGGGTCCCGGTATCGGGCCAGAATGTTGAGGATGACCTCGTCGCTGACGGCACCGCTATCAAGCGCCTCCCGGATCGCGGCCTCGACCGCTTCCAGGCCATCGGTCATTACAGCTGCCAGCACGCGCACGAAGCGGCGGTCGGCTTCATCACCGCTGCCCAGCTTGCGCCGCAGCCGCGTCAGTGCCGCTGGTAGGTCCCACCCCTGGAAGGGTGCGCCGTTCCGCAAGGCCCCAGGCTTGTTGGCCAGAACGGGCAGGTAATGCCAGGGATCATAGATCGTTCGGTCGCGGCCGAAGTGCCGGGCATGTTCGGCGATGACCTCGTCGCCGAGGCGCACGACGATGCAGTCGGCATAGGCGCGGACCTGAACGGACCGCCGTGCAGCCTTAGCCATGACCGAGTAGCGGTTTGCGGTCGAAGCTGATCAAGCAGGTGCCCGTCACGGCATGCGCGGTCTCGTGGAAGCCGTCAAACGGTGCCAGCATCGGCTGCAGGCTGGTCGTTCGAGCTCCAGCGCTTCGGCAACGGTCAGCTCCTTTTTGCTCGGGATGGGCGTGCCTTACGGCCCAGCGCAGGCACTCAGCTTCCAGCCACCCGTTGAGCTCCTCGATGCTGGCAAAGCGCAGGCGGGTTGGAAGAAGCGGCCTCGGATGGTCTGCACGGTGTTCAGCCTGCCCCTCCTCCCACCCCGCAGCTGGCGAGCAGGCCGTGGGCTCGACCATGTAATGATCAGCCATGACCAGAAAGAAGAAGCGGCCTCGGATGGTCTGCACCTGGTGTTCAACCTGCCCCTTCTCCCACCCCGCCGCTGGCGAGCAGGCCGTGGGCTCGACCGTGTAATGATCAGCCATGACCAGAAAGCGGCGGTTGAACACCCGCTCCTTGCCGATGAACACGGTGGTGACCGCGGTCTTCATGTTATCGTAGATCCCGCGCAGCCGAACACCCGCAAAGAAGGCGAAGCCGCGGGCATGGGCGATCAAACACCATCTCCTGTGTCTCGCGTGGATAGGCTCGGACGCAGACTGCCCGCGACGCGCATAGCCGCATATGCGCCACCTTCACCCGCATCGGCTTGCCGGCGATCTCTACGTCCTCATGGCTCCAGTCGAACTGGTAGGCCTCGCCGAGCTGGAATAGCAGCGGGATAAAGGCCGGCGCCCCATCGCCAGGATCCTTGCGCCGTGCTTCCGCCCAGCGCCGGGCGTAGCGCCGGACCGCATCGAAGGAACCCTCGAACCCCTCACGGCACAGCAGGTCATGGATGCGCGTCATCCGCAACCGATCGCGCCGGGGCCGGGCCTCGTTCTCCGTCAGCAGCACATCAAGCCGCTCCTGAAACGGCCCAAGCCTGGGCAGCGGTTGAACCTTGCGCCGATAATCGGGCGCGCCTTCCGGCGCCCGGATCGCCTTGCGCACCACCTTGCGCGACAGCCGCAGATCCCGCGCAATCGCCTTGATCGACTTCCCATCCGCGTGTTCACGCCGGATCCAGCAAACTGTCTCCACCACCAACATCCCGATCGCCACCTGGAAAACCAGACAGCTCGCTACACCATCAGAATGAGGGGTCCCTTTTAGACACCGATCACCCCCGCTAACGGGGTCCTTTTGCACGCCGGTCTACAGCTATACTACTATAAGGCCCGGATGTACTCCCACCCTTGGTCGGTTCCTTCAGACAGATCCGATCGGTTACGCCGACGGACTCAACTGGTACAACTATGTCGGCGGCGATCCGGTTAACCGCGTCGATCCCAGCGGGCTCTGCGGGACACAGGATCCATCATTCCCTTTTCCCTGCCCCAGCGAGATTGTGGTGGTAGGCAGCCGACCTAGCAATCCATATGTGCCCAGCTCCGGGTGGTGCAGAAAACAATGCTGCCAGCTGTTTGGCGCACTTGGTCGCGGCGGATCGGCCGCTCCCGGTCTGGGTGCATCCATTCCATGGTATCCGCGAGGTACTGTCGCTGCCGCACAGGTGCCGCAAAGTGTGAAGCCGGGGCCATGCTCGACTGCTGTGCGAGGATTGCTGGGTAACAAGGATGTCCGGAATGCTATCTCGGATGCGGTGAAGTTAGGCCTCTCCACCCCAAACTGGGGTGGAGGGCCTGCTCAGAGGCAGGATTTTGGGCGGGCAGAGGCCCTGCGGAGGCGTAAATGTGAGGGGCGTTTACACTTCGGACCAAGCACGAAATATCACGGTCGAGGTGGAGATGCCCTTCTTGCAGGAGCATTCTATGACAAGACGTTTTCCATCTTCATTTGAACAGGAGCGGTCCGTCGGACCCAGATCGAGCGCTAGCTGACAGCGTTCTTTTTTGGAACTGGCGCAAACATCGTGGCCTTCGATAGCAACGGAAAGGTTACAGGGTGTTATGCGGGGGCTAAGCGACTCGTTTTCGGCGCAACTGCGGTTCTGATCGGTATTATGATCGGTTTCTGCAATAACGTACCTTTGGTTTTTTCAGGATATCAATCACAGCTTTCCCGAAAAAAAGCTGTTGTAGATAAAGTAAGTTCGTCCCTTATTAAATCTGATACCGATTTTATGCATGCTACATCGAGCGAGCTCAAAATTTTCCCGATTTACTTTTCTGACCGAAATTGCGTTGTGGTGCGCCCATTTAAACCGATTGCGTTCAGTACTAATGCGTTTGGTTCTAACGAAATAATGTACTGCTTCGATAAGAACTGGAGTGGCCCCCCACAGCGGGTCGTTGATGTGACGCTGCATCTGAAATCTGACGTTCCAGAAAGTTGCTCAATGACTTTGTTGTCGGGCCAGGGTCATCTTCTGGATCGTGACGTTGAAGTGCAGGACCGACCGGCACACCGTACGCGGTCCTCGCTGGCGCTATGATGTTGAAGTAGAGGATAATCGGGCAATTTTGGGCGATGGTCACTTCTCCGTCACTTTGACTTGGCGACGGTAGAGTGACTTGCTCGGCTTCAAGTCCCTTAATAAAGCCGCTTCCTGCGCCGCCGCCCCTACGTTGAACTGACTTGCCCGCGCAGGCACGGCGTGTGGAAATCCCCATCCCGATAGCGGAGATCAGCCCATAACCGACCGACAGCAGGTATGGTGTGGAGTGTTGGTAGACCAGCAGACCGTACGGCGCCCGTGGCTGGCTTTGGCTCGCAAGACGTTGAAATAATGCCGTAAACATTGTGCTGCGTCTTGCCGGGCGATGTATTACAAGTGATGCGTCTGCGATAAAAGGAGCTATTCGGAATCAAATTGCTGCATTTGGAGGACTTATTTCAACAGGCGGACAAGTGATGCAGGATATCGCATTCGATCGGCCGCCAGAGAAATCGTCCTTCATGGCGCGGTAATGCATACGCGGGAGGTTGGCTTATCTGACCGTGCCCAAGTCAGTGCGTAATGAACTTGGCAAAGCCATTTTACGAGCAGGTTGCGGGCGACACGGCATCGGGGCTTTTCGATTGGCTCGATCCGGAAGGTGCCCAGTGAAATGAGATCCTCTACGAACATCCTTGCGCTTCATGTGGCTGCCTGCATCCTTTCAATTCCTCTTGTATTATTATATCTTGTTGCGACTCCAGAAACCTCTAATTCCGAAAGGCCCCGGAGTTATGGGACTGTGTCCCTAGTCTATGTGCCGTGTATAAGTTTGGCTATCCTCAATCTGTCTTCAAGGCGTTTTCTCGCTTTGGAATTTCAAATCGCTCCGCAGTACACGTTTCTTTCCGTCGCGTTGTTCGCAGCCGCTGCGGCGTTATCATTCTTATTTTCTGAATTTCGAAAGATCATCTTGTTTACATTATGTTTTTCGGCGATTGCATCATTCAGCTATGCTACTTGGTCTACTGGGAGTTACTGATTTGAGCAAGTGCCTGATCCTTCACTTGCCGCAAAGTGGGAATGGCGGCCCATCCGGCTGGAACACGCTTGATGCCCTAGGGTCCGGGACTCACTGATTACAGCCAGAAGAGCACGGTGGTTGCCAGTGCGAGTGCGGAGAAGAGGAACGGTTGGGCAACGGTCATATCGCGTGGCAACGCGGGCAAGATCCTTCCAGGCCGAACATGATCTCGATGCCGGTTACGGCGTTTGTACCGCCGCTTATCATATTGACGGGCGAAGCGGGTTTGCGGCCCGGAATGACGGTTTGATGCCCTTTTGCTCCAGCGCATCTCCTGAACCAGTCAGCGTCACTTAGCCGCGGTCGGCCGGCATCCACTTGGCCTTGGGCAAATCGTCGAGCAAGGCCGCTGCACCGTGTAATCGGTGGCCTGGCCGGCCGTGATGAAGAAGCTCAAAGGGACGGCCGTTGGCATCGGTCACGGCATGCAATTTCGTGTTCATGCCGCCTTTAGTCCGTCCGATCAGACGCCCGAGATCCCCTTTTTTACCCCAAAGGCTGGAAGCCGTGCGGTGGGCAGAGATAGGTCGCGTCGATCTGACGGTCTGCCGGCTCCGGCCCTCTGGGCGGACACCCAGCCCAAGGGCTGACGCGGCCGCGACCTCCTGATTGCGACATGCCCGATCTACTGGGCCGAGCCGAGCAAGGCGCCAGTTCGGCCTCGCTGGCTGGTCGGGCAATCAACCAACAAAAGTGAAAAGGTAAAGCCGGGTTCTCGCGAGCAAGAAGAATCCGGCATGTTTACCGGCCTCTGCCGCTGCCGGGCAAAGAGCGTCTCCGACTTCACCTGGATTTTGATGCACCCGCCAAAACTCGGGACTGCCATTCTATGGGGCGAAGTCCGCCCGAAACGAAAATCTGTTACCTTGCCACCCACTGACTGATTGGTGCGCGACGCAGTCGAAGAGGTATGCGCTCTGCTTCGAGAATTCCCTAAACTGGCTCGATTTTAGGAATTTCTCCGAAAAATCGCATGTCTTAGCCGATGCCAGCGCGCGTCTTCTCGCGGAAATCGCGCTTAGGCCCTAATTTCCCTACCGGCCGCGTATTGGGGAAATTGCACAAACCTTTAAGGGGATGCGAGGCCGAGACGTAGGGTCGCCCACTATCCATTCAAGAATCGGAAATTTCTCTCACAAGCTGAGGGGAGAGTTGTGCCGAATTTTTCAGTGTTCTCCTCGGCCTCCAGCCCCGAGTCGGTCAACTGGGAGAGACCGGTTCATGATCCCCACGCGGAAGAGCATTGCGTCGCACGGGGTGGGGCACCCCCGATTGATGATCGCGAACAAGTCCTTGGATACTTCGCGGGTCATTTGCCCATGGGCTTGTCTGTTTCCGAAAATCGCCAAGCCCGGGCTGAAGATATACGACCGCGCTCGGCCCAGATGGGAGAACGAAGCAGTTGACGGTTCTTCGCGAGCTGAAAGCTTCCACTCTGGAACGCCGCTACAGGGGGCTGCGCAAGCAACTGGATGACGCCAATGCATGGCGGCGTTCAGAGCAGTTCTTACCAATGCCCAGTTTATCGGTGCTGCTTCGCTGAAAGACCCGATCGGCTTTGGCGAAGCCGAAGCTCAAGCAGGGGCGCCCACGGGAAAAACACATACCCTGATCATTTCCCTCTATTCCCGCCGATTTTCCGGGTCAATGAATCTGCCGTCTGATCGAAAGGAGGGCAAATTCGTGAAACAAAACCCAGTCATACCGAATCCGCTGGCGCCGGGCACAACCGAACGGGATCGAACTGGTCCTGTTGCTGTGCTGAAGGTGCGCGAGGGCGATCCCGCAGGTACTCGCCCGCGACATCAGGCTGGCTGACCGCGCACTCCGCCAACTGCCGGTTGGCGTGCCACTACCGGTAGTGGTCAACGCGGAAGGCGAGATCCTGGTCCCGGCGGCCTGTTTGTCGCGGCGGAAGCTCGAGATCAGAATCTCGCTGTTATCCACCACGAGGGGCCAGGCGAGATCGAGGAGAAGCAATACTCGGTCGCGATCCGGCCAGCTGCTATCGAAGGGAGAGTGGGATCCGGTCGCCCTTGAGGCCTGGAGTGCTGAGTTTGAAGGCTGGACTGGACTTCAGTCGCGCGCTCGGCTTTGACGGCGGCAGCTCTCGACAACATCCTTGGTAGCCGGAGCACTCGCCGGAGGCGGGGAGATGAAGCTCCCCGCTGAAGACGAACGCCGTAAACCGCGTGGGCATGAC
>JADJYM010000002.1 GCA_016719755.1 Novosphingobium sp.
CAACTGGACCGGATCGATGAAGGTCGCATGGGCCGATGACAGCCCGTTGGCCGCGCAGAGCTGCTCGGCCGCGCGCAGCAACAGCAGGGCGAGCGCCTGATCCAGCCAGCAGCAGGCGCGACCCAGTCGCGGGGGTGAACAGCTTCACGGCAATCTGGAGCTCGAAGTAATGGTCGCCGCCCGCGGTACCAGGCATCGCCCGGGCGTGGTCGAACACGTATTCGCCCTGGCTGTGGCTTTCAGCCAGCCCAAGCTGGCGGCAGGCCGGCCATCGCCGCCAGCGATCACGATCGGCGCGGCCTTCCAGCCCTTTCCGGTCCGACACTGCCCAGGTCCTCGGCGCGCTCAGGAAAGCGTGCGAAAAGACAGATTGCCGCCAACCAGCGCATCCCATTCACCGGCATCAAATTCGCCATAGAACCGGCCAGCCCGGGCCCGATCCTCAATCACTGGACGCCCGCGCCCTCCACCATCAGCGCATCGGCATGGGCGCTCGCGCGCTCGCGGTGTTCGGCGCTCTTGACCGTCAGGTCGTCACCGGCAGGCCGCGCCGACTGTGGGCAGCAGCAAGCGACTGGGCGGAGTCCGTGCACGTCGTAGGCAAAATCGGGCCGCGCGTGCCACAGTGCCAGGCGGCGCCGGACCATGCCAGGCAGCGCCTTGTCATCCTCTTCGGTGACGACCAGGCCGCGTACCGTCAGCGGGGAATGGTCCGCAAACCAGCGCACCACGCGCGGATCGAAGCTCATCACCGCATGAAGCTGATAGCCTTCCAGGACCCGGCGCACCGCCAGGCACAGCGCCGATACCCGCCCGCGCGATCCCTGCTGCGACTTGATCTCGATCAGCACCGGAACCTGTCCGGCGATCTGGTCCAGAACCTGGCGCAGCGTGGGGATCGTGTCCACACCACCCGCAAAGCGATCGGCCCAGTTCCTCCGCACTGCGCTGGCGGTTACGATCCGGTCTCACCCGTCATCCGTTCAGCGTTGCGTCGTGAAACACCATCGCCTGCCCGTCGAAGAGCGGCGCACATCGCATTCGATCCCCATGCCCCGCGCGATGGCCCCGGCAAAGCTTAGCTGGCGAGTTTTCAGGCACTCCGGCGCCATGCGCCCCCGGTGGGCATAGTCGCACTCACCCAGCCAGGCGACTTTCAGGCCGAGGCGCGGGTGCCCGCCAGCGATCAATCAGCGCGAACGGCAACGATGGCATCCACTTCGACCGCGACGCCGGGCGGAGACTGGGCACGCCGACCGCGCTGCGGGGGTCGTGCCAGCCTCGCCGAATACCGCGACCATCAGTTCAGGCCCCGTTGGCGACCTTGGGCTGGTCGGTGAAGCCGCCGTGCTGTTGACGAAGGCGCCAGCTTCACCACCCGCTCGGTCGAGCGGACCGGCGCTGCCTTGAGGCTGCGCCAGGATCATCAGCGCGCACGCCTGCGCACCCTCTACCCCCTGTTCGGGTGAGATCCTCACCAGCCGCCCCTTGAGCAGCTGTCCGCCGACGATCGAGACCTGTCCCGACACGTGCGCAAGTCCGCCTGCAACCACGACCGGCACATAGGCGGCAACCGGTGCGGCTGCTTCCGGCAGGAGTCAGGCCGAGTTCGGCCAGTTTCGCTTCGATGCTCATCCTATTTCTCCTGAATGCGCGAAAGCAGCCACGGCAGGGCATGCTCCCAGGTGTCAATGCGGGCATGGGCGTGGCCGATTCGAACCCGCAAGTGATGTGGGGGCAGGTCGGCTCACCGCACAGGTGCAGGCGGTCGATATGCGGAACCATTTCCGCCGCCGAGCCGTGATGCTGCGCCAGATCGTCGATGAAGATCGCCTTGCTGGGGCGATATTCGGCCAGGATCGCCTGCAGCGCCGGGCCCTTTGGCCCCTGGTTGGTGAAAACCCGCGCCTCGATCCCGTGCTCTGCCAGCTGGCGCGCACGGCCTCGTTATGCTTGTCGTGCAGGTTGGTCAGGATCACCACGTCGGCATGGTCCTTCCAGCGCGTTGATCGCGGGAACCGCGCCCGCGATCGGGGTCTGGCGGTGCATTTCGTTGTCGAAGAAACCATTGAGCAGGCGCCAGATCTCCGCCAGTTCGACCGGCTCGCCAGGTATCCCGATTGCGGATCGCCTTGGCAAAATCGTTGCCGACCAGCTTGAACGACACGCCCTGGGTCTCGTTCAACCACTCGCCGAACGGCACGACCGTAATGCAGCAGCACCTCGTCGCAGTCGCTGATGATCAGGGGTTTGCTCGTGAATTCAGACTTTCGCGTGCGGAAACGAGGTTCTGCGGCTGCACCTCAGTGCCTCGGCTGCCGCAACCAGATCCGGCTCGTGCGCGCAGAGGAAATCCAGCACGGCGCCCAGCATGGCAGGATCGCCAAGGCCGCCGCGCAGCGCATCGGGGTCAGGCCAGTCAGCGCCAGCAACCGCTCGGCACGCGGCCCATCGCCCAGCAGCCAGCCAAGCGCGGACAGCGCCAGAACGGCCGCATCGGGAGCGGGGGATTGGGGTTCGCGAAGAATTGTCAGCCTCGTTTGCAGGGGGTAGTGCGGATCAATGGCAAAGCGCATTCTCGTTGTCGAGGACAACGACCTCAACCGCAAGCTGTTCTGCGATGTGCTGAAAAGCCAGGGCTATGCCGTGGAGCCCTGCGCCGATGGCCTTGAAGCGCTCGACCGGGCGCGACAGTTCGTGCCCAACCTGATCATCATGGACATCCAGTTGCCCAATGTTTCCGGGCTGGATCTGATCGAAGCGGCCAAGCGCGACAGCACGCTACGGGCGATTCCGGTGCTTGCGGTAACCGCCTATGCCGGCAAGGGCGACGAGGAACGCATCAGGGATGCGGGTGCCGAAGGCTATCTCGCCAAGCCCGTTTCGATCGGTCCTTTCATGGCCGCTGTGAAGGGCCTGGTCGAAAAGACGGCCGCCTGAAGCGTATTTTCGCCTATATTCCGCCCCATTCTTAGGCCATTGCGCCGGGCAACACCTTCGGGAGCATTGATATCATGGACCGCGCCGCAACCGCCGCGAAGATCGCCGCACTGATCGAGCCCTTCAACAAGAAGGGCGTAGAGGTCACCGATACGACCACCTTTGCCGGCGATCTGGAATTCGACAGCCTGACCGTGATGGATTTCGTCGCCGCGATCGAGGACGATTTCGACATCATCATCAGCATGAACCAGCAGGCCGAGATCGAGAATTACGGCCAGTTGATCGACGCCGTGGTCAAGCTGCAAGGCTGAGGGACCGACCATGACCGACCTGTTCTCCAAGTTCGATCCGCTGATCGAGATGCGCGCCAACCTTCTGGCTTCCGGGGTGGAAGACCCGTTCAGCCTGGTGATGGAAAAGGTTCTCTCGCCCACGGTCGCGGTGTGCAACGGGCGCGAGACGATCCTGCTGGGCACCTACAACTACATGGGAATGACCTTCGATCCCGACGTGATCGAGGCCGGAAAACAGGCGCTTGACGATTTCGGTGCGGGCACCACCGGCAGCCGCGTGCTCAACGGCACCTATGCCGGGCACCGCGCCGTCGAGGAAGCGCTCAAGGAATTCTACGCCATGGATCACGCCATGGTGTTCTCGACCGGCTACCAGGCCAACCTCGGAATCATTTCGACGATTGCCGGAAAGGGCGATTACATCGTCCTCGACATCGACAGCCACGCCTCGATCTGGGATGGCTGCAAGATGGGCGATGCCGAGGTCGTCCCCTTCCGCCACAACGACATCGAGGCGATGGAAAAGCGCCTGAAGCGCATTCCCGAAGGCGCGGGCAAGCTGGTCGTGCTGGAAGGGGTCTATTCGATGCTGGGCGACATCGCCCCGCTGAAGGAGATGATCCGCGTCGCCAAGGAAAACGGCGCGATGGTGCTGGTGGACGAGGCGCATTCGATGGGCTTCATCGGCCCCAACGGGCGCGGTGTGGCCGAGGACCAGGGCGTGCTGGACGATGTCGACTTCGTGATCGGCACCTTTTCCAAGTCGGTCGGCACGGTCGGCGGCTTCTGCGTCTCCAACCATCCCAAGTTCGAGATCATGCGGCTGGTCTGCCGTCCCTACGTGTTCACCGCCAGCCTGCCGCCATCAGTAGTCGCCACCGCCTGCACCTCGATCCGCAAGCTGATGCACGCGGGCAACAAGCGCGCCCATTTGTGGGAGAATTCCAAGACCCTGCACAAGGGCCTGCGGGACAAGGGCTTCCAGCTTGGCACCGAGGAGCCGCAGTCGGCGATCATCGCGGTGATCATGCCCGATCTGGAACGCGGCGCGGCGATGTGGGAAGCGCTGCTGCACGAAGGGCTTTACGTCAACCTTGCCCGCCCGCCCGCGACGCCGGCGGGGATGACCCTGCTGCGCTGCTCGCTTTGCGCGGAACACAGCGCCGAGCAGGTCCAGACCATCATCGGCATGTTCGAACGCGCCGGGAAGGCCGTAGGCATCATCTGATGGGCCGCCTGGCCGGCAAGCGCGCGATCATCACCGGCGCGGCGCGCGGGATCGGCAAGGCGATCGCCGCCGCTTTCGCCGCCGAGGGCGCGCAGCTGCTGCTGGCCGACATCGATGCCGCAGCCCTCGCCGCGACGGCGGCGGAACTGGACGGCGAAGCCTTCACCTGCGACGTGTCCCGCAAGGCCGAGGTCGAGCGCCTGATGGAACGCGCCGCCGCGCGCTGGGGCGGGCTGGACGTGCTGGTCAACAATGCCGGGATCACCCACGCCGCCAGCCTCGACGCCCTGACCGAGGAGGACTTCGACCGGGTATTCGCCACCAACCTCAAGTCCGCGCTGTGGGCCACGCAGGGCGCGGCGCGGCTGATGGGCGAAGGCGCCGCCGTGGTGAACATGAGCTCGGTCAACGCCGTGCTGGCGATCCCTGACCAGATTCCCTACGCGATCAGCAAGGGCGCGATGAAGCAGCTGACCAATGTCACCGCGCTGGCGCTCGCCCCGCGCGGGATCCGGGTCAACGCGATCGGCCCGGGATCGATCCTGACCGAGATGCTGCGCACCATCATGTCCGACCGCGCGGCGGAGGAGCGCATCCTTTCCCGCACGCCGCTGGGCCGCTGCGGCGAGCCGGAGGAAGTCGCGGCGATTGCCGTGTTCCTGGCCTGCGGCGAAAGCTCCTATGTCACCGGGCAGACGATCTACCCCGATGGCGGACGGCTGGGGCTGAACTATACGGTGCCCCCCACCGCCCCCTGATCGCCGCCGCAGGTGACAAGCGCCCTGAAACCTGCAAGCTTTGCCCGATCATCTGGGGGAGAGTGCGATGCGACACCATGGCGCGGGCTGGCTGGGCGGCCTTTTGCTGGCGCTGGGCGCGCCGACGGGCGCGCTGGCGCAGGACCTTCACGGCCAGGACCACGCGCAGCATCCCGCCGCCCCCGCAGCCGAAGCGCAGGACCAGCAGCACCGCCACGACGATGCCATGGTTCCCCGCACCGCGACGCTGCTGCCCGGTTATGGCAACGGCGGCTTTGCGGTCAGCACCGGCAATGCCGAAGCGCAGAAGTTCTTCGCCAACGGGCTTGGGCTCCACGCCGCCTTCGCCCACCGCGCGGCGGTGGCGGCCATGACCGAGGCGGTCCGGCTCGATCCCGCCTGCGCGATGTGCAAGTGGGGACTGGCGCTGACCGACGGGCCGACGATCAACTATGGCAAGGATGCCAAGGAGCGCGGACCGCTGCTGGTGCTGGCCCGCGAGGCGCAGGCCGGTGTGCGGCGTTCCGGCACCGCGAGGGAACGCGCGCTGACCGATGCGCTGGTGCTGCGTTATGCGCCGGGAAAGGATACAGCCCGCGCCGATGACCGCTACGCCGCCGCCATGCAGGCCGCCGCGGCGCGCTTTCCCGATGACAACGAGATTCTGGGGCTCGCCGCCGACGCCCTGATGGTTTCGGCCTTTGCCGACGATGGCAGCGATTATGATCATGCCGCGATGCAGGCCGCCGTGGTGCTGCTGGAAAAGGTGCTGAAGCGCGCACCCGACCATACCCCCGCGATCCATTTCTATATCCACGCCACCGAAGTAATCGGCAAACCCGAACTTGCCGAAGCCTATGCCGATCGCCTGGCTGGCCTTGCCCCGCGCGCCAGCCACCTGGTCCACATGCCCAGCCACACCTGGTACTGGGTGGGGCGCTATCAGGATGCGGCCCGGACCAACCGCGCGGCGGTGGAGCTGGGCAAGGCCAATGCCCGCGCACTGGGCCTGCCCGATCCCAAGGGGGTCTGGGATCTGCCCTATCATGCCCACAACGTGATCTATGGACTGGGCGGCGCGCTGATGGCCGGGGATTCGCGGATCGCGCTGGATCTTGCCCGCCCGCTGGTCGAACGGTCCGCCACCGATGACAAGGCCAGGCCGTGGAGCCAGCTGCTGGCCGCCTCGGGCTATTTCGCGCTCGCCCGGTTCGATCCCGCCAGCGTTGGCGCCCTGCCTGAACCCAAGCTGGGCTACCTCAAGGCGGCCTGGCACTATGCCCGGGGCGAAAGCCTGGTCTGGGCGGGCGACCTGACCGGGGCGCGGGCCGAAGCGGCAGCGATCCCGCCCACTCTGATCCAGGGCAAGCCTGAACGGGATGCGATGGCCGCCGAACAGATGCTGGGCATCACCCGCGCCGTGCTGGAAGGGCGGATCGCCATGGCCGAAGCGCGCTGGAAAGATGCCGCCGACCTGTTCCGCAAGGCCGCCGAGATCGAGGAGACCGAGGAGTTCTCCGACTTTTCCGATCCGCCCGCGTTCTGGTATCCGGTGCGCCGCGATCTGGCGGCGGCGCTGTTGGCGGCAGGCGATGCCGCCAGTGCCCAGCGCGAGGCCGAAGCATCGCTGCGGCTGCGCCAGCTTGATCCGGTGGCCATGCAGGTGCTGGCGGCGGCCCGCACGGCGCTGGACCGCGATCGCCGCTGGTCAGGTAACCGGCAGGATTACAGCCCCAGCCCGCCCGGCCCCTGCGCCGCCTGCGCGCGGCGGAAGCCTTCGCGCTGGCTGAGGCGGTCGAAATAGGCCTGCATCCCGGGCGTCAGCTGCTCTTCCAGCCCGATCGCCTGCGCCAGCATCACCGCATAGCCCACCGAAATGTCGGCCATGGTGAAGCGCCCGGCGGCGGCGTAGTCGCCCTGCATCAGGCCTTCCGCATTGCGCAGGCGCGATCCGAACCACTGGGCATAGTCCTCCGCCGCCTGGGCCACGCGGCGCTCGGGCGGCTCCAGCCGGGTGTAGCGCAGGTGGATCGTCTGCGGGAAAGTCAGCGTCGCCTCGCCCATCATCAGGAAGTTCATGTAGGCGGGAAAGTCCGGCTCGTCCGGAGCAACCGCCAGCGGGCTGGGGCCGAACTTCGTGGCCAGCACGTGCGGGATCGCCGCGCTTTCGGTCATCAGTTGCCCGTCGATGAAACAGGCAGGCACGGTGCCCAGCGGGTTGGTGTCGCGGTAGCCTTCGACAAAGACGCGCGGAGGAAAGCGCATCACGGTCAGCTCGTAAGGCAGGCCCAGTTCCTCCAGCGCCCACAGCACGCGAAACGAACGCGCGTCGCGGCAGTGGTGGAGGTGGATGCGGGGGGCGGCGCTCACCGGACCTGCGCCGCTGCTGCGGCAGCTTCGCACACCGCGCTGGTTTCCTGCGACCCGCCCGAAAGCATCGCGGCGGCGATGAAGCCGCCAACCACCACCACGGCGAAGATCGCGGTGGCAAGGCCCAGATACTTGTCGATGAACGCCTTGATCGGCGCACCGAACAGGCGGAACAGCACGCCCACGATCATGAAGCTGATCGAGCGGCTGACAATCGATGCGCCAATGAAGATCCAGACCGGCATGGCGATGAACCCGGCGGTGATCGTCAGCAGCTTGAAGGGGATCGGGGTGGCGCCCTTGATCATGATGATCTCGGCCCCGTATTCGCGCAGGTAGCAGGCTGCGCGCGGGAAGCTCTGGCTCAGCCCCAGCGCCGCGAGGATCTGGGTGCCCAGGGTGTCATAGAGGAAGTAGCCGATCGCATAACCGAGCAGCCCGCCCGCCACCGATGCCAGCGTGGCAACCGCGGCAAAGCGCACCGCCTTTTTCGGTTCGGCCAGGCACATGATCCCCAGCAGGGGGTGCGGCGGGATCGGGAAAAAGCTCGCCTCCATGAAAGCGAACAGTGCCAGCCACCATTCGGCGTGGCGGTGTGATGCCTTGGCCATGGTCCATTCGTAAAGGCGGCGCAGCATCGTTTGTCCCTGTTTTCCGGCAGTTCCGCGCCTGCTTAGCCACGCAGCGGCGGGGCGGCAAGTATCCGCCCTATATAACCATATGGGTTATTTGTGTTGACACCGTAACGCTCTTATGGCACAAATACGGAACATCGCGATCAACCGATTCGAAGCCCGACAGCGCTTCGCCCCTCCCTTTCCGGCAATCAGGAACCCCTGGATGAGCAAGGCGCAAACCGCGCCTGCCGCCGCTGCGTCCGCAGCGCGTGGCAAGGCGCGCCTCAAACAGACCAAGCTGCCGCCGCGCCTGCGCGAAAGCGGGGGCGAGGACCGGCTGAACAAGCACTGGCGGACCTATTTCCTGGCCGCGCTGGTCGAAACATCGAACGTCACCCGCTCGGCGGAACGCGCCGGGATCTCGGTCAGCCGGGTCTACCGCGTGCGGCGCGAGCATCCCGGCTTTGCCGCCGAATGGCGTCAGGCGCTGTGCGAGGGCTACGAGAACCTGGAAATGGAACTGCTCGGCTATCTGCGCGACCCCGATGGGGGCAGGAAGATGGACGTCGCCAACGCGATCCGCCTGCTTGCCCAGCACCGCCAGTCGGTGGCGCACGAACGCGCCGCGCAGGACGATCGCAGCGAGCAGGAAGTGCTCGATTCGATTGACGCGATGATCGATTCGATGCGCGAACGCGCCGCCGCCAATGCGGCGCAGCTGGGCGAAAGCGACGGCCGGGACAGACCGGATGAGTAAGGCGGGCGACAGCCGGGCGGAGATTCTGCTCGGCCTGCCAAGGCATGAACGCGCCGCCCTGCTGGCGGGCATGGACCAGCGCCAGCAGCTCGCGCTGCGCCACCACTGGCGGCTGTGGGCCCATGCCGGGCAGTTGCCCCCGCCAGGCGACTGGCTGGCCTGGCTGATCCTGGCCGGGCGCGGCTTTGGCAAGACCCGCGCCGGGGCGGAATGGGTCCGCGCCATCGCCGAGGCCGATCCGCAGGCCCGCATCGCGCTGGTCGGCGCTTCGCTGGGCGAGGCGCGCAGCGTGATGGTGGAAGGCGAAAGCGGACTGCTGGCGCTCGCCCCGCGCGGGAAGAGGCCGCGCTTCGAACCGTCGAAGCGGCAACTGCGCTGGCCCAATGGCGCGCAGGCGACGCTCTATTCAGCCGGTGAGCCGGAAAGCCTGCGCGGCCCCCAGCACAGCCATGCCTGGTGCGACGAGATTGCCAAGTGGGACAGTGCCAGAGCGCAAAGCGCCTGGGACAACCTGCTGCTCGGCCTGCGGCTGGGAGAGCGGGCGCAGGCGGTGGCAACCACCACCCCGCGCGCGGTGCCCCTGCTCAAACGGCTGCTCGATCATCCGCAAGTGGCGGTGACGCGCGGGCGGACGTTCGACAACAAGGCCAACCTGCCGCCGCGCTTCATCGCCGCGGTTCGGCGCGAATATGGCCGCTCGGCGCTGGGGCGGCAGGAACTGGACGGCGAACTGATCACCGACATCGAAGGTGCGCTGTGGACCCGCGCCCTGCTGGAAGCGTGCCGCGATGCGGCAGCTTCCGGCACTGACGGCTGGGCCCGGGTGGTGGTGGGCGTCGATCCGCCCGCTTCCTCGGCGGGCGATGCCTGCGGGATCGTGGTCTGCGCGCTGGCCGGGGATGGCACCGCACGGGTGCTGGCCGATGCCAGCGCCGAAAAGGCCAGCCCCGAACGCTGGGCCCGCGCTGTCGCCCGCACCGCGCAAGGCTGGCAGGCCGACCGCGTGGTCGCCGAAGCCAACCAGGGCGGCGCGATGGTCGAAAGCGTGCTGCGCGCCGCCGACCTCGCCCTGCCGGTGCGGCTGGTTCACGCGCGGCAGGGCAAATCCGCCCGCGCCGAACCCGTCGCCGCGCTCTACGAAGCGGGCCGCGTGCGCCACGCCGGGCAGTTCCCGGCGCTGGAAGACCAGCTGTGCGGACTGCTGGCCGGCGGCGGCTACCACGGCCCTGGCCGCTCTCCCGACCGCGCCGACGCGCTGGTCTGGGCGCTGACCGAGCTGATGCTCGGGCGGCAGGGCGCGCCGCGCGTCTGGCTGGGATGAAACCAACCGCGCCTACCGCATTCGCGGGCGGGCATTTGATGAAAGGCTTGCCATGTCCTTCCTCCAGACCATCGCCGCCGCCTTCAAGGGCGGGGGCAGCCGCGTGCCGCTGGCACGGTCCTTTTCGTCGCCGTGGTTCTTCGCCGACGGCGGGGGCGGGCGGGCGCCGTTCGAGTACACTTCAGCCGTCAAGCGCGCCTATGTCGACAACCCGGTCGCCCAGCGTGCCGTGCGGCTGGTGGCCGAGGGGATCGGCGGCGCGCCGCTGGCGCCCACCGATCCGGTGCTTGCCCGGCTGGTCGGCGCGACCAGCGCGGGCCAGGCGCTGCTCGAAACGCTGGCGAGCCAGCTGCTGCTGCACGGCAATGCCTATGTCCAGATCATCCGCGACGGCGCGGGCCAGCCGGTGGAGCTGTTCGCGCTGCGCCCCGAGAGGGTCAGCGTGGTTGCGGGCGAGGACGGCTGGCCCAGCGCCTATGCCTACCGCGTCGGCGAACGTAGCCTGACGATCCCGGCAGAGGACCAGGACGCTAGCCCGAACCTGATCCACATTCGCCATTTCCACCCCGGCGACGATCACTACGGCGCGGGCTGCCTTGCCGCCGCCGACCAGGCGGTGGCCACCCACAACGCGGCGGGGCTGTGGAACCGGCTGTTGCTGGAAAACGCGGCGCGGCCATCGGGCGCACTGGTCTATGATCCGGGCGACGGCGCGGGGCTGACGGCGGAGCAGTTCGACCGGCTGAAGGCGGAACTTGCCTCGGCCTATTCCGGCCAGTTCAACGCCGGACGGCCGATGCTGCTGGAAGGCGGGCTGAAGTGGCAGCCGCTCAGCCTGACCCCGGCGGACATGGACTTTGCCGAGCTGAAGGCCGCCGCCGCGCGCGACATTGCCCTGGCCTTCGGCGTGCCGCCGATGCTGCTGGGCCTGCCGGGGGACGCGACCTATGCCAACTACCGCGAGGCCAACCGCGCGCTGTGGCGGCTGACCCTGCTGCCGCTCGCCACCAAGATCCTCTCGGCGCTGAGCGAGGGGCTGGAAACCTGGTTCCCGGATGCGAAGCTTGCCATCGATCTCGATCAGGTGCCCGCGCTGGCCGAGGACCGCGAGCGCCTGTGGGCGCAGGTTTCCGCCGCCGATTTCCTCACCGACGCGGAAAAGCGCGCCCTCATCGGCCTGCCGCCCGCCCAATCAAGGAACAAAGCATGAACCGTGATGACATGGTGGCGCGCCTGATCGCCCAGGCCGCCGATGCCGGGGGCGATCTGGTGACGCTGCGCGCGATCGTTGAAGAAGCGAGCGAACTGGGCGCCCAGCGCGTGCTGGCCCGGATGGGGCTGGATGACGAGGCCGCCCTGTCCGACCTGTCCGAACTGCGCGAACTGCTTCAGGCCTGGCGCGATGCCAAGACCGCCGCATGGAAGGCCGTGCTCGCCTGGGTGGTGCGCGGGGCGCTGGCGCTGGTGCTGATGGGCATGGCCTGGAAGCTGGGCGCGACGGGGCTGCTGAAGTGAGGCTGGCGGGCTATGCCGCCCTGTTCGGCCGCCGCGACGCCGGGCGCGACATGATCCGTCCCGGCGCATTCGCGCGCACCCTGGCTGAACGCACCGAACCGCTGCCGCTGTTCTGGCAGCACCGGCCGGACCAGCGGATCGGCTGGATCGAAAGCGTGGCCGAAGACGCGCGCGGCCTCAGGGTCATCGCCCGGATCGACAATCCGGACGGCGGCGCGGGCGCGGCGCTGCGGCGCGGGGCGGTGACCGGCCTGTCGTTCGGCTACCGCGCCCGCGGCTTCACCCGCGATGCGGCCGGGCGCGAGCTGACCGACATCGAGCTGTTCGAGATCAGCCTGGTCACCCGCCCGATGCAGCACGCGGCGCGGGTGCATCTGATCAGCAATTCCTCCCCGGCACGGGGAGGTGGCAGCCCGCAGGGCTGACGGAGGGGGCCCGCCGCCTGACGCGCCCCCCACAACGCCACGCCCGATCGAGGGCCCCCTCCACCATGCTGCGCATGGCCCCCCTCCCCGTACCGGGGAGGATTTCAACAGGAAAGGCACTACCCCATGGACAATACTCTTCCCGAAGAGGCACTCGACGCCTCGTTCGATCTCGTCGCCCGCCAGGACGCGGCCGAGCAGGCGCTGGGCGCGCTGCGTTCGGATGTCGATGAAGTGAAATCGCGGCTCGACCGGGTCAGCCGCGCCGCCGCCCGCCCCGCAATCGGCGGCGGTGCCCCGGCCAGTCCCGAACTCAAGGGCTTCGTCGACGGCTACCTGCGCCGCGGCCGCGAAGCCGAGCTCAAGTCGATCAGCGGCGCGGTTGCCGCCGATGGCGGCTTTGCAGTCCCGCGTGAGATCGACGCCCTGATCGCCCAGCAGCTGAAGACCATCAGCCCGATCCGCGCCATCGCCCAGGTGGTCCAGACCGGCAGCGCGGGCTATCGCAAACTGGTCACCGCTGGCGGTTCGGCCTCTGGCTGGGTCAGCGAGGTCGCCGCGCGGCCTGAAACCACCACGCCCAAGTTCAACGAGATCGCCCCGCCGATGGGCGAGCTCTACGCCAATCCGGCGGCGACCCAGGCCATGCTCGACGATGCCGACTTCGACATCGAAGCCTGGCTGGCAAGCGAGATCGCGATGGAGTTTGCCCGCGCCGAAGGCGCCGCCTTCGTGGGCGGCACCGGCACCAACCAGCCCAGGGGCTTCCTTGCCGCGCCGACCGCCGCGACCAGTGACGCGACCCGTCCGTTCGGCACGCTGCAGTTCCTCGCCAGCGGTAATGCCTCGGCCTTCGATGCCTCGCCGGAACTGAAGCTGATCGATCTTGTCCATGCGCTGAAGTCCGGGCACCGCCAGGCGCGGTCTTCGTGATGAATTCGAAGACGCTGGCGACCGTGCGCAAGTTCAAGGCGGCGGACGGCACTTTCCTGTGGCAACCGGGCATCCTTGATGGCCAGCCGGCGCGGCTGCTGGGCTATCCGGTGATCGAGGCCGAGGATATGCCGGACGTGGCAGCGGGCACGTTCCCGATCGCTTTCGGCAACCTGGCCGGCTATCTGATCGCGGAACGCAAGGCGACCACGATCCTGCGCGATCCCTTCACCAACAAGCCCTTCGTCCACTTCTACGCCACCAAGCGCGTCGGCGGGCAAGTGCTGGATAGCGATGCGATCAAGCTGCTGAAGATCTCGACCTGAGCCTGACGCGGGCGGACTCTCCTAGAGTCCGCCCGCCAGCGGTGCCCCCCCGGGCGCCGCACCCCGCGCCCGCGCCGCCCCCCTCCCCTTCGGCGCGGGCGCACCCTTTCCCATCCCCAGACACGGAGACCGCCATGAAGCGGGCCATCATTACCCCCGCCGTGCTGGCGCCGTCCGCGCTGGCCGAGCTCAAGGACTGGCTGGGCATTACCGTTCCGGCCGACGATGCCCAACTGACCGCGCTGCTGCGCATGGGCCTGGACCTGTGCGAGGATTTCACCGGCACCATGCCGCTGCAGCAGGTCTGCGAGGAAGTGCTGCCCGCCACGCCCGAATGGACCCGGCTTTCCGCCCGCCCGGTCCAGGCGATTACTTCGGTCCAGGGCATTCCCGCCGAAGGGCCGCGCTTTGCACTTGCTGCGGGTGATTACCGGATCGAACTCGACGCCGATGGCGGCGGGCGGATCGGCACGCTGCGCCCCGGCAGCGCGGGCCGCGTGGCGGTGCGCTTCTCTGCCGGGCTCGCGGCAGACTGGGCCGGCCTGCCCGATGCCCTGCGCCACGGGGTGCTGCGGATTGCCGCGCACCAGTACCGCCTGCGCGAAGACGAGGCCCAGTCCGCCCCGCCCCCGGCGGCGGTTGCGGCGCTGTGGCGCCCGTGGCGGCGGCTGCGGCTGGCATGAGCGATCCCGCCGCCGATTTCGCCGCGTTGCTAACCCGGCTGCAGGCGCAGGCCGCCCGGCTGGGCGCAGCGCGGGCCGAAACCCTGCGGATGGAACGCCGCGATCCCGCCCGACGCTGGCGCCGCGCGGCGCTGCTCTGGCCGCTGTTCAGCAAAGGATAGGCATGATGGAAATTGCCCTGCGCGCCGCGCTGCTGGCCTGGCTGGCCGCCGATCCGGCGCTGTCCGGCCAGCTTAACGCGATTGTCGAGGAAGCGCCTTCTCGCACCGCGCTCCCTGGCCGGCGGTGGCCGCCAGCGCCAGCGCCGACTGGTCGGTCAAGGACCGGGCGGGCCGCGAGGTGCGGATCGCGCTGGAACTGCATTGCCGTGGCGACCGGCCCGACACCGCCGCCCTGCTCACCTCGGCCATCGAGGCGCGGATTGCCGCCCTGCCCGCCGCACAGGCCGGCTTCCGCGTGGTGAACACGCAGTTCCTGCGCGCCCGCGCCGAACAGCGCGCGGCCAACACCCGCGCGATCCTGATCGAATACCGCTTCCGCCTGATGGCGGACTGATCCCTTCCAACAAGGAGCATGACCATGACCGCACAGAAAGGCAGCGCCTTCCTGCTCAAGATCACCAACGGCGCCGAACCGCCGGTCTATCAGACCGTCGCCGGCCTTCGCACCACCCAGATGTCGATTGCCGGCGACAGCGTGGTCGTCACCAGCAAGGACAGCGCCGGTTGGCGCGAGCTGCTTTCGGGCGCCGGGGGTGCGCTCGGTCTCGGTTACAGCTGCGGGAATCTTCCCGGGCAGCGCCGCCGAAGCCCAGCTGCGCGCGAATGCGATGAACGGCACGCTCGACGCCTATGAACTGAGCTTCGAGGACGGCGAAAGCTGCGCGGCAGCTTCCCTGGTCCAGAAGCTCGACTATTCGGGCGATTTCAACGGCGAGCGCAACTACACCCTGCAGCTGGAAAGCTCCGGCCCGGTCACCCCGGTGGCCGCGGCGTGAGCGGCGCCAACCCGCAAGTCGCCAATCCCACCGGGGCGAGGCATCGCTGGTCATCGCGGGCGAAGCGCGGGTCCTGCGCCCCAGCTTCGCCGCGCTGGTCGCCGCAGAGGAAGAGCTTGGGCCTCTGTTCGCGCTGGTCGAACGCGCGGCGGCGGGCCAGCTCGCGGCTGACCGAGCTGGCCGCCCTGTTCTGGCACTGCCTGACCCCCGCGCGAAGGCCTGTCCCAGGGCGACGTGGGGCAGGCGGTGATCGCCATGGGCCTGGCCGAAGCGACCAAGCCGCTGCGCACCCTGCTCGCCCAGATCCTGCAAGGCGAGGCAAGGCCCGCGCAATGAGCCAGGGGCCGGACGGGCAGGCCTTTGGCCCCGGCGCGGCGCGGCTCGCCGGCCTTGCCGGGCGGCTGCTCGGCTGGCGTCCGGACGAGTTCTGGCACGCCACCCCGGCCGAGCTCGCCGCGATCCTTGCCCCCCCTTCAGCCGCTGCGGCCCGCCCCCTGGGCCGCAGAGAACTCACCCGCCTGATGGAGCGCGACCATGACCGACCCGGTCGATAGCCTGATGATCGATGTGCGCGCCAACACCCAGGGCTTCGCACAGGATGTCGCCGCGATGCGCGGCAGCTTGACGGCCAGTTGCCTGACGGCTTCGCCAAGGCCGGCGACGCGCTGGAACGCGGCCTGCTCGGCGCACTGCGCAAGGGGCAGCCCCGGCTTCGAGGACCTCGAACGGATTGCCTTCAACGTGATCGACCAGATCGCCGCGCAAGCGATCCGCGCGCTGTTCGCCGCTTCGCCGCAGGGCGGATCGGGCGGCGGAGGCGGTCGGCGGGGGGGGGGGGGGGGGGGCGGGGGAGCGGGCGGAGGCGGGGTCCGGGCGGCTGGTCGGATCGATCCTCGGCTCGATCTCGGGCGGCGGGGGAAGCTCGGGCAGCGGAATCGACAGTGTCATCGGCTCGATCCTGGGGATGGGCGCCCAGCGCGATTCCTCCGGCGGGTTCGATGGCCTGATGGGCGCCATCGGCGGCCTGACTGCCCAGCGCAGTGCGCCCGCAAACGATCTGGACGGCCTGATCGGCGCGATTGCCGGAATGAGCGCCGCCCCCCCGCCAGCAGCCAGCACAGGCGGGCTCGGCGCGCTGATCGGGGCAATCACCGGCCTGCCCGGACGCGCCACCGGCGGGCCGGTTTCGCCCGAACGGCCGTTCGTGGTGGGCGAACGCGGACCGGAACTGTTCCTGCCAGCCAGCGCCGGACGGACGAAACCATCCAGCCCCAGTCCCCGCGCGACGTCCGGCGGCGATCACCACGCCGCGCCGCCCGGAACGGAACCAGCGCCCCGCAGGCGCTGCAACGCTCCAGCCGCCAGGTCGCCAGCGCGGTGCGCCGCGCGCTGGGCAGCCTCTGAACGAACAGGAACACGCCGCTCATGGCCTTCTGGCTTGCAACCCGGCGAAGCGGGCAGGACAGCGACTGGATCCAGCGGTTCGATCCGCTTTACTGGACGGTCAATTTCCGCGCGCCCGATGTTCGCTTCTTCGCTGGTCACCACCGCGCCCGATGCGCTGCACGCGTCGATGCGGTGTTCATGCGCCATGCCGATCTGGCCGGGATCATCTGGGACAGCACCGACCGCTATGACCACCCGCCGCTGGCCTGCGCGACCGACCGAGATTATTCGCGCACGACGCTGCGCTTTCGCTGGCGGTCGGGAGGGGTCATTCTGCCCGATGCGGTCAATGGCCCGACCCTGACCGATCGAGGGCCGCGATGCCAGCGGCGGGCGCGGGCCTGGTACGCGCGGCCGTGGAATCATGCCACCGGTACGCCAGAGGATGCAGAGATCGTCCTGCTGTCTCCTCCGCGCTCGACGGCGGTTCTGCCGCGAATTGAGGCCGACCCGATCCACCCGGCGACGATCGAGTGGATGTTCATCTCGCTGGTCGCGCCCGGCGATGCGTGGCAAAGAGCTGGCGTTCCTCGCGCCGGTGGTCGGGCAGATCAGCGAGATCCGCCGCAGCGGCCACCGCGCCATGCTGGAGATCGGTGACGTGGTGGTCCCGCCGCACGGCCCTGCCGCGGCGACGGCCCATGACGATTGCTGCAACCAGGCACCCGCGCGGCCGGTGCGCAACGCCCGCCAGCTCGGCTGTCGCGGCAGCCTGCTCCACTACGTCGGGATGAGCAATCACATGCGGCTGTTGCCGGACGGGGACGGGTTTGCCGTCGCGCTCCCGGGGACCTTGGTGGAACACGCCGGCACAGGTCTGGCACCGCGTTTTCCGCCGCCGCCATCGCGGGATCCGGGCCAATCGCTTCGCTGTCCGGCGAACTTGGCGCAGTACCGCCCGCCAGCCTGGCAGCAGCGTGCTCGACGGGAGCCCGGCGCTGACCGGGTGGGAGCCGCCTTCGACCCTGCTTTCCCAGCCAACGCCGCCGCGATGGACTGGCTGCAGGGCGTGGCGGGCGAATTCGTCGCCTTGCTGCGCGAAGCGGGTGCGCCCGTGCGGTTCCAGATTCGGCGAGCCGGTGGTGGATCGCCGCCGCAGGGGTCGCCCCTGCATCTACGATGCGCCGCACAGGCTGCGCTGGGCGGCACGCCGCTGGAGATCGCCGACCCGCGCGAAACCCTGACCAACGCCCAGAAGGCGCTGCCCGATGCGGCCGGTGTTCTGTTTGCAGGTTCCACCGCCGCCCTGCGCGATGCGTGCGCGCCGCCAGCGCACCAGGCGCTGCCGAAGCGCCGCTGCTGGTGTTCCTGCCATCGGTGCTGGACCCGGCCATGCCCGAAGCACGCCGCGCCAACGTGCCGTCCGGTTGGGCCAGCCCGGCCTACGACCGCCTTCAGCTGGAAGACTACGACTGTCATGACAAGCGGTAGCGATGCCGGCGCTGGTGCCGCCTTATGCCGCCGCCAACGCGTGGCTGGCCATCCCGGCGACAGACCAGGACTGACCTGGCGGGTTCATTCTCGCACGGAGCCGATGTCCGGACCTCCGGTGGCGCAGATCGATGCGGATCGACGAGGCGCTCATCCGTCCCCGCACGAACGCTTCGTCTGGGCCCCGCCCCGGTTCGGCGCGACGGCTTCGTCCGGCTCGACCAACCCGATCAGGAGGACACGATGCAGCCGTTCGGACGATCTCGCCTATCCGCTCGCGCTGTAAGGCGCGACGATGATCACGCCCGAATTTTCCACCAGCGTTTCGGTAACCGCATCGCCTGAACGGCGCAACAGCCTAGGTCCAACTCCGCGCGGCTGCGGGTTCGACGTCGGGCCGGGCATCCGCTCCGAAGCTTTGAACCGGGCGAGCCATCGCCTTCTTCCGCGCCTGGCGCGGCGCGGCGCGCGGGTTCTGCGCGATCCTTCCGATTTCAGCTCGAACGGCATGACCGGTGCGCCGACCCCTGCCGTGACCAGGTACTGGCGCACCGGCGACGGCGCACGGTGCCTCCTTCCCGCCGGGTCGCCGCCATGGCGCTGGGCGAGGCCGCGCAGCTGTGGCGGGATTTGGTCATGCCCGGTTGCAGCCAGTGGCGAAGTCAGCGTGGATGGCGCCCGCCAGCGGTGGCTGGGCGCTCGATCCGGGCGGCAGTCGTCACTTTCACCGCCCCTCCTCCCGAGGGCGCAGAGGTGCGCGCGGGCTTTCCTGTTCGATGTCCCCGTCCGGTTTGCCGAGGACCG
>JADJYM010000003.1 GCA_016719755.1 Novosphingobium sp.
CGTCGAGCATTACTCGATCGACATCCGCAAGGGCGTGCGTGCGGGCAACCTGACCCCTGCATGACCGCCTGACGCGCAGCCGGAAATGATGAGCAGCCGATCGGCGCTACGGCGTGATTAGCGGCATGATCGAGACAGCGGAAAACCTTGCGAAGGACTGGAACATCAGCCGCGGGCCTGCAACGCTATGCCGCGCACTGCAGCCATCAGCGCGCCGCCGCCGCGTGGTCGAACGGCCTGTTCGCCGATGAACTCGTGCCGGTGGAAATTGCCACAGAAAAAGACGTCCGCTCGTCTTCGCCCATGACGAGGAGCTACCGCCCCGACGCCAACGCGTGGAAACGCTTGTAAGCTCCGCCCGCTGGGAAGGCGGTGTGGTGACGGCTGGCAATGCCAGCCAGCAGAACGACGCCGGCGCCGCCTGTCTGGTCGTGGCCGAAGACAAGCTGGAGGAACTGGGCCTTGAACCCATCGCCTTCTTCCATTCGTGGGCGGCGGCGGGCTGCGATCCCAACCGCATGGGCTATGGCCCGGTCCCCGAGCGAACTGGCTGTTCGCCCGCAACAGGCTATCGTGGAACGATATGGGCCTGGTCGAACAGAACGAGGCTTTCGCGCCGCAGGTGCTCGCCTGCCTCAAGGGCTGGGGCTGGTCGGACGACGACAGTCGCCACGATGTGCTGAGCATCAACGGCTCCGGGCATTTCGCTCGGCCATCCGATCGGCGCGACCGGCGGGCGCATCCTTGCCAACCCTGACCCGCGAGATGCAGCGCCGCGACGTGCGCGCTATGGGCTGGAAACCATGTGCATCGGCGGCGGCCCAGGCGCATCGCAGCGGTGTTCAGCCTGACATGGCGATCGATACCGCGCACCTGCTGGGCCTGCGCGCGCGGCTACGAGGGCTGGCCCGCGCCGCTCTGGCAAAGCGGCTGGAAGGCCGCCGGATCGACGAGGAACAGCGCGCCGGCCCACGGGCTGGCGTGGATCGCCACCAACGTCGCCCGCGCCCGAGGCGCTGCGGCGGCATGGGAAAAGGCGGGCGCGGGGCTCAACCCGCTAGACGCCCTTGTCACCCGGCTGGGCTTTGCCGAAACGCTGGCCCAGCTGGTCGGCGGCCTACCGATGGGACAGGACGAGCTGCTCCGTCCGGCGGACCTTAGCCCGGCCGATGCGGCGCGCGATCTGGCCGATGCCTGCGGCGACCTGCTGAACGCGGATCGTATCGGCGCGCCGACTTGCCCAGTGCTGGCCCAGGGTTTTGGCCCTCGGAAACGCTTAGCGACGCCGATCTCGGCGCGATCCGCGATCAGTTCCGCCGCTTTACCGAAGCGGAAATCCTGCAATGCCCACAAGTGGCACCTGGCCAATGATCTGATCCCGGACGCGACCGTCGCCGCCATGGCGCAGCTTGGCGCGTTCGGCGTCTGCATTCCCGAGGAGTTCGGCGGGCTGGGGCTATCGAAACTGGTCATGTGTCTCGTCACCGAGGGCTATCGCGCGGCTGGATCGGCGCGGGCTCGCTCGGCACCCGCACCGAAATCGCGGGCGAGCTTATCACCCACGGCGGTACGGCGGAACAGAAGGCCCACTGGCTGCCCCGGATCCAAGCGGCGAAGTGCTGCCCACTGCGGTGTTCACCGAACCCGATGTCGGATCAGACCTCAGCTCGCTCAGACCCGGGCGCGGCGCACGGAAACGGGCGAATGGCGGATCGACGGGGCCAAGACCCCCTGGATCACCACGCCAGCCGCTCTGACCTGATGACCCTGCTGGCACGCACCCTGCCCGATGCCAGAGGCTATGCCGGCCTGTCGATGCTGCTGGTCCCCAAGCCGCGCGGCACCGAAGCCCTGGCCTTCCCCGCCGAAGGCATGGCCGGCAGCGAGATCGAGGTGCTGGGCTATCGCGGGATGCGCGAATATGCGCTGTCGTTCGATGGCATGACGGCCCCCGCCGACGCCCTGCTGGCGCGGCGAGGAAGGCCAGGGCTTCAAGCAGCTGATGCGCACGTTCGAGGGCGCCCGCATCCAGAACCGCCGCGCGCGCCGTCGGCGTGGCCCGCCGGGCGCTGGAACTGGGGCTGGACTATGCGCTGGGCCGCAAACAGTTCGGCAAGGCGATCGCGGCCTTCCGCGCGTTGCCGACAAGCTGGCGATGAGCCTCGTTGACCTGATCCTCTCGCGCGAGCTGACCTATGCCGCCGCGCGGGCCAAGGATTCTGGCAAGCGCTGCGACATTGAGGCCGGGATGGCCAAGCTGCTCGCCGCCCGCGCCGCCTGGTCCAACGCCGACGCCAGCCTGCAAATCCATGGCGGCAACGGCTATGCGCTGGAATGCGAGATCAGCCGCGTGCTGTGCGATGCCCGGATCCTCAACATTTTCGAGGGCGCGGCGGAAATCCAGGCCCAGGTGATCGCCCGCGGCCTGCTCGAAGGACGCAACTGACGGGGGGGAACATTCCCGGCCTCCGTTCGCATTGAGCGAAGTCGAGACACACGCGCGGCATCTCGACTTCGCTCGATGCGAACGGATAAGGTAAAAGAAGGTGATGAGATGAGCGAGTGGAACGCATGGATCGGGCGCGTGGAACAGCGCCATGACCGGGTCGATGAGGGCCTGCTTGCCCGCTGGCTGGCAACCTTCGACCGTCCCGCTCCCGCCGATGGCACGGTGCCGCAGGGCTTCCACTGGTGCCTGTGCACGCCCGATGCCGCCACTGCCCGGCTGGGGCCAGATGGCCACCCGCTGCGCGACGACAGTCCGGACAGCTTCCTGCCCCCCGATGCTCCGCTCAGCCCCCGCCGCCGGGGGAAGGCGCGTTCGACACTTCCACGTGGGATGCCCACCACGTGGTCCTGCCAACCGAGCCGTTGCTGTTCCGCTATTCCGCGCTGACCTTCAACAGTCACCGCATCCATTACGACCTGCCCTATGCGCGCGATGTCGAACGCTACCGTGCGCTGGTGGTCCACGGGCCGCTCACTTCCACCCTGCTGCTCGCCCTGGCGCAGCGCGAACTGGGCGACAATGCGCTGAAAAGCTTCGCGTTCCGTGGCCTTTCCCCGGCAATGTGCGGCGAGGCGCTGCATCTGGCGATGCGGGGGCGGAGGCGGGCTTTGAACTTGGCGCCTTTGCCGCCGATGGCAGGCAAGTCGCCAGCGCCAGCGCCTCGGTCTGACCGTCAGGCTTCCAGCGGCTCGGTCGCAAGGCCCAGCTCAGGGATCGAGACTGAACGGCGGCCACTGAAATCGGTTCGCACCACGATCAGCCCGCTGCGTTCGTAGTGGTCGATCAGGCGGCGAATGCGGCCCGGAGAACTGGTGCCGTAGACGCGGGCAAGCTCATCGTCGTCCGGGCACGGCAGGCCGTGCTGCGCGGCGCGGGCGATAACCAGAAACGGGGCGAGCAGATCGTCGGCCAGCGGCTGCGCCACGCGCAGGATATCCTGCCAAGGGCCACCCGGTTCGTCGCTGACCCCCGCCACAGCCATGGCGAAGCGGCGGCGAAATGTCGCCATATCGACATGGCCGGCGGTGAGCCGCTGCATCCGGCACCGGACGGAGAAGTCCTGGAACAGTTTGGCCGGGGTCTGGAACGTGCAGCCTTCTTCCGCCGCCATGTCGATCAGGATCCGGTCTACCGCAAGGTCGATTTCGGCCTGCGAGGGCGCGAACAGCTGTGGCTGCTCCACCGGCTCCACCGCGTCGAGCGGGACGGCAGCAATCTGTTCGAGCAGTTCATCGGCCGCCGGGACCATCGGCGCGGGCGGCGGCGCGGGCGGCGCGGCCTCATCCAGGTGCAGGTCTTCGTGGAGCAGCGCGTGCAGCGCATCGGGCGAGCCGTGGGCGGCGGGGCCAGCTTCTGCACCATCACCCGCGCGCCGGTTCGCACCGCGCCGATCCGCACCGCCACCGGGCGGCGGCTGATCGCCGGGTCCAAGCCCCAGGAACTCGCCGCGCGCCAGATCGCGGATCTGCTCGGCCTGGCGGCGTTCCATGCCCAGCAGGTCGGCCGCGCGCGCCATGTCGATATCGAGGAAGGTCCGGCCCATCAGGAAGTTCGAGGCTTCCGCCGCCACGTTCTTGGCCAGCTTCGCCAGCCGCTGGGTGGCAACGATCCCGGCCAGCCCGCGCGCGGCCCCGGCACATCAGGTTGGTCATCGCCGCCAGGCTGAGCCGCCGGGCCTCGTCGCTGACCTCTCCCGCCACGGCGGGGGCGAACATCTGGGCCTCGTCCACCACCACCAGGGCGGGAAACCACTGTTCGCGCGGGGCATCGAACAGTGCGGAAAGGAACAACGCGGCGCAGCGCATCTGCGCCTCGATCTCCAGCCCGTCGAGCGCAAGCACCACCGAGGCGCGGTGCTGGCGGATGCGCGCCGCCAGCCGGGTCAGTTCCGCCGCCGAATAGGCCGCGCCATCGACCACGATATGCCCGAACACGTCGGCCAGGGTGACGAAATCACCCTCAGGGGTCGATCACCACCTGCTGGACGATTCCGGCGCTTTCCTCAAGAATGCGGCGCAGCAGGTGCGACTTGCCCGAGCCGCTGTTGCCCTGCACCAGCAGGCGGGTGGCCAGCAGTTCCTCGACATCGATAATGACCGGACGGTCGCTCTGGTCGGTTCCGATCTGGATGGGCGCGCTCACGCTGGCGGGCCTAGTCGGCTGCGGGGATTCGCACCAAGCGCGCGCAAGGTTTTCCAGAGGTTTGGCGCGCCCGGAGCCGGCACCGCCGCTCCGGACGCGTTTTCAGGCTAACACGGTATCAGGGGCGCGCTGCGCCGACCATAGGTGATCAGCCCGATCGGGTTGAGCAGGTCATTGGCCGGATGGGCACGCAGCGCCTCTTCATCGGGTTCGGTGCCCCAGCCCGGGCGGTCGGGCACGACCATGCAGCCGTCCTCGAACTCGGGGGCATGGGTGAACAACTGCTCGTCCCACGCGATCCGGTCGATATCGGTTTCCATGATCCTGAGATTGGGCACGGCGGCGGCGAAGTGCAGGTTCATCATCGTCGCCAGGTGGCCATAGAAATTGTGCGGGGCCACGTTCACCTCGTGCGCGTCGGCCAGCGCGGCGATCTTCATCGCCTGCCACGCCCCGTTCCACACCAGGTCGACGATTGCCACGTCGACCGCCTGCCCGCGCAGGAACGGCATGAACTGGCCCAGCCCCACCAGCGTCTCGCACGAGGCAATCGGGTGCGCGCTGTGATCGCGGATATAGGCCAGCGCGGCGGCATCGAAGGTGTCCAGTTCCACCCAGAACAGCTCCTGCCCTGCGATCGCGCGCAGGATTTCCAGATAGCCCTCGGTCTTGGCGTTGAAATTGAGGTCGAGCAGGATCTCCACATCCGGTCCGGCTCCTTCGCGCAGCGCGTCAAGATGATCGCAGATGCCGCGCAGCACCTTGCGGTCGACGTTAAGGCCCGGTTCGAACGGCACGCCAAAGCCGGTGGCCCAGCCGATGGGGCGGCCATCCTCATAGCGGTAGACGTTGGTCTTCAGGGCGCGGAAGCCGCGCTCGCGCACTTCGCGGCCCAGCGCGACGACGCCGTCGATGCTATCGATCATCGGCTCGTACCAGGGCTTGCGGCTGATCCGCCAGGTGCCGCAGTGCGACCAGTAGACCGGCACCCGGTCGCGCATCACTCCGCCCAGCAACTGCGCGCAGGGCACGCCCAGGATCTTGGCCTTGGCATCCAGCAGCGCATTCTCGATCGCGCCTAGCGCCTGGCCGACCACCCCGCCGGTGCCGGGGCGGGTCACCCCGCGCAGGATCGCATGGACCCGCTCGTGATCGCCCACCCGCTCGCCCACGAAGCGTGGGGCGACCTGGTGGATCACGTTGGTGATGCCGGGATTGCCGAAGCCTTCGTCGTATTCGCTCCAGCCGATCACGCCGTCGCTGGTGGTGATCTTGACGAAGTAATAGTTGCGCCAGCCGGCCGAGCAGGCAAGCGTTTCAACCTTGGCGATGCGGTCCTGGCGAATGGTCATCGGTTGTTCTCCCCGGGGTCAGGTGTGGTCGGCCAGCACCAGGTCGGCGCCCTTTTTCGCCGATCATGGTCGCCGCTGCATTGGTGTTGCCCGATACGATCAGCGGCATGATCGAGGCATCGATCACCCGCAGGCGGCTGGTGCCGTGGACCCTGAGCTGCGGATCGACCACCGAGCGCTCCGGATCAGGCCCCATCGTGCAGGTGCTGGTAGGGTGATAGGTGGTCCGCCCGGTCTGGCGCGCCCACTGCTCGATTTGCTCGTCCGACAGCGGCCCCTGCGGCAGGAACAGGCGTTCCTCCACCACCCCGGCAAGCGGCTGGGTATGGGCGACCGCATCGGCCAGCCGCAGGCTGTCGATCATCGTGCGCACGTCATTCTCGGTGGCAAGGTAGTTGCGGTGGATCACCGGCGGCGCATCGGGATCGGCGGAGCGGATGTGGATCGCCCCCCGGCTTTCCGGGCGGCACGGGCTGGCGTTGATCGTCATGCCGCTGAAAGGATGGGCGCGCAGTCCCGTGGCAGACTTGCCCTTGGCCGGCGCCTGGAAGCTCAGCGGGATGAAATAGAGCTGCGTGTCGGGCCGGGGCTGGTCCGGCCGGGTCCGCACGAAAGCCCCGCCCTGGTTGATCCCGAAAGTCAGCGGCCCGGTGCGGGTGAACAGATAGCGCGCGCCGTGGAAGAGGATCTTGGGCAGCGAATTCAGGCTGTCGTTCAGCGTCGGGATCGCGGTGCGATAGGTAAAGCCGGTGAAGACGTGGTCCTGCAGGTTCTCGCCCACCATCGGGCTGTGGTGGACCACCGGGATGCCGTGAAGTTGCAGCCGCGCCCCGTCGCCAATCCCGGACAGTTCCAGCAGCAGCGGCGAATTGACCGCCCCGCCCGCAAGGATCACCTCGCGCCGCGCCCGGGCGGTCAGGGTCCGTCCGCCGTGGCGATATTCCACGCCGACCGCTTCCCGACCCTCGAACAGCACCCGCGTCGCCAGCGCCTTGGTCACAACCGTCAGGTTGACGCGCTTCTTCGCGGGATCGAGGAAGGCGGTGGCGCTGCTGGTGCGACGCCCCTTGCGGAAGCTGAACTGGTAGAGCCCCACCCCTTCCTGCCGTTCGCCGTTGAAGTCCGGATTGGCTGGCCAGCCCCTGGCCATGGCCGCGTCCAGCGCGAGCCGCACCACCGGCTGTTCGCGCCCGGCGATGCTGGAAATCTTCCACGGCCCGCCCCCGCCGCGCCAGGCGTCCTCGCCCAGATCGTTGTCTTCCGAGCGGCGGAAATAGGGCAGGACATCGTCGTAGCCCCAGCCGGGATTGCCCAGCCGCGCCCAGTCGTCGAAATCCTCGCGCTGGCCTCGGATATAAACCATGCCGTTGATCGAGCTGGATCCACCCAGCACCTTGCCGCGCGGCCAGAAATCGGTGCGGCCGCCCATCTGCTGGCAGGGTTCGGCTTCATAGCACCAGTTGACCTTGGGATCGTAGAACACCTGCCCCAGGCCCGCAGGCATCTGCACGAACAGGCGCTTGTCACTTCCCCCCGCCTCCAGCAGGAGAACGCGAAAGCGGCCATCAGCGGTCAGCCGGTCGGCCAGCACGCAGCCGGCCGATCCTGCGCCGACGATGATGAAGTCGAATTGCTCTTCCATGCCTCGTCCCCCGGTTCGTCCGGCCTTGATCTGTGGCCCAGTGATGCCGGGGGCTGGCGGCAAGGGCAACGTGGCCGCCGGTCAGTTTCAAAGAACGGCTAATCACTTCCGGATTTGATCGGTCGCTCCGGAAACTATCCTTTTTTCAAAACAACTTAGATAGAACCCTTAAAACACGACAGGACTTGGACTTATTGCGCTATCGGCTAGGATGCGGAGAGAAAAAGGGGGAGCGGGAGCACGTGGCGGTCGAACTGCAAGGCAGTCTGGTTCTGGAAACCGCCATACGGTTCATCACCGTCGGGCTCTATCTTGCCACGGCGCTGGTCGTGTTCCGCTGGCGGATCACTTCGGCACGGATCGCGGGCACACTGGCCTATGTGTCCAAGGCCGCGCACACGATCCTGCATTTCCCGCCGATCATGGCGATGCTGGGCTGGGGGGCGCCGCCGATCACCTTCATGGCAACGATGGGCACGGCGCTGACCTGGCTGTTCGGGATCGAGCTGTTCAGCGACAACCGCCGGTTCGATGCCAAGCGGCTGCTCCCCGTGCTGGGTGTGCTGGTCATCGTCATCGCCGCAATGGCCACGCCGCCGCCGGTGGCCCGCGCGCTGTGGCTGCTTCATGCCTTCACCACCGTCGCGCTGATGGGCCACCTGCTGACCGTGCTGATGATCAGCTGGCGCGACGATCTGGTTGACCGGCGCAAGTTCATCGCCACCCCGGTGTTCGTGGTGACGGCGATCTACAGCATCGGGCTGGGTTTCGTTGAAAACGTCAAGCTGCTGATGGGCATCCCGCGCGAGCCATCGCTGATCAATGCCGGGATCCTGCTGTTCTCCTCGTTGCTGGCGATCGTCGTGTTCGGCCAGTTCGCCTCTGCCCTGTTCGGAGATGAATCCGAGCCCGAACCTCTCACCCGCACCCAGCCCGCGCGCAGCCAGTCGCGCAGCGAGCTGCCCCCGGCCGACATGGCGCTGACCACCGCGCTGGATGAACTGATGCGGCACGAGCGGCTTTACCGCACGCCGGGCCTGCGCATTTCCGATCTTGCCGCGCGGCTGCGGGTGCCGGAATACCGGCTGCGGCAGCTGCTCAACTATGGGCTGGGGCACCGCAACTTCAACGCCTACATCAGCCAGTGGCGGATTGCCGAGGCGAAGGAGGCGCTGCGCGATCCAGAGCAGGTCGCGGTGCCGATCTCCACCATCGCGATCGACAGCGGGTTCCATTCGCTCGCCCCGTTCAACCGCGCCTTTCGCGGCGAAACGGGCATGACCCCCAGCGAATACCGGGCCGAGGCGCAGGCGCGCTGGAACAGCGGCGAGGAGCGTGGTCCCGCCGAGTGAACGTCAATCTTCGCAAAGCGCGATGTGCGTTTCCAGCGCGGGGTCGATGCGGAAATCGTCCGCCGTTTCGACCGTCAGGCTCAGGATCGCGCCGGTGAAGGTACCGGGCATCGCATAGCTGTCGCTGAGCGGCGAGGCATCGTCATAGCCGCAGGTCACCCCGCCGCTGACCGGTGCGGGCCACAGGTCTGCCATCGCCGCCACGGCCTCGGTCCGGCCATCGACCAGCAGCGAAGCCGTGCCCCGGCAGTCCCCGGTCTTGGCGAACTGGAAGGCGATCCGCCGCCGTCCCGGCTCCAGCGCCGCGGCGCTGCGCAGCACCTCCCGGGCGCGCGGGCCGACATATTCGTGGACCAGGTGCCCGCCATCAAGGTGCAGCACAAAGCCCCCCGCCTGCCCGCCCGCCGCCAGGATCACTCCGTGGCTGGCCAGGTCGATCTCGATCTCCCCCTCGATCAGGTAGGACCGGTTGCCGATGGCCGGCGCGGCATAGCCGGACAGGCGGCCCTGCCCCTGCGCGAAGCTCCAGCGGCGGCGCGGGGAAAGGTAATAGGTGTGCGGCAGCCGGTCGATGTTGCGATCGTCGAGCGGGAAAACGTGGTTGGCAGCAGCCTCGCGCTCCCACAGCGCCTGCAATTCGCGCAGCTTGTCCGGATGGGTATCGGCCAGATCCTCGGCTTCGGAGAAATCCGCGTCGAGGTGATAGAGCTCCCACTTCTGTGTGGCGTAATCGTCGCCCGCGAAGTGGCGGGTAACGGCCTTCCACCCCTCTGCCCAGATACCGCGATTGCCCATCAGTTCGAAATACTGGACCGCCTTGCGGCTGAGCGCGTCAGGCTCGTCAAAGGTATAGGCGATCGAGGTGCCCTGCATCGCCATCCGGCCCGGCTGCGGCGCGGGATCGATCCCCGCCGCTTCCAGGATGGTCGGCGCAAGATCGGCGCAGTGGCAGAACTGGTGGTTGATCGCCCCGCCCTGCCCGATCCGGCGCGGCCAGTGGACGATCAGCGGATCGCGCACTCCGCCGCCGTGGGTCTGCATCTTGAACCAGCGGTGCGGCGTGTTTCCGGCGTGACCCCACCCAGCGGGATAGGTGTTCCAGTGCCGGTCCGATCCCAGCGTGTCCAGCGCGGCAAGATGTTCTTCGAGAGTCTCAGGGATATGCTGGAAGTGTCTGCGCAAGTTGAGATTTCCCAGCGCTCCGCCCTCGGCCGAAGCGCCGTTGTCGGACATCACGATCACCAGCGTATCGTCAAGCAGGCCCTGCGCCTCAAGGTAAGCCGTCACCTTTCCGATCTGCGCGTCGGTGTGGCTGAGGAACCCGGCGAACACTTCCTGATGGCGCGCGCAGACGCGCTGCTCGTCCGCACTCATGCTGTCCCAGGCGGCGACTTCCGGATTGCGCGGGGTCAGCCGCGTGTCGGGCGGTGCGATGCCCAGCGCGATCTGGTTCTCCAGCCAGCGCGCGCGCATCACGTCCCAGCCTTCGTCGAATTGCCCCTTGTAGCGGTCGATCCATTCGCGCGGAGCCTGATGGGGGGAATGGCAAGCCCCAAAAGCAAGATAGGCGAAGAACGGCTTCGCCGGGTCTGCCGCGCGGGCATCGCGGATCATGCCGATGGTCTGGTGTGCGAGGTCCTCGCTGAGGTGATAGCCCGCCTCGCGCGGGGTGGGGATGAAGCGGTTGTCCTCCACCAGTTCGGGGTGCCACTGATCGATCAGCGAATAGAGGAAGCCGTAGTAGCGCTCGAACCCGCGCCCCAGCGGCCACTGGTTGAACGGCCCGGCAGAGGTCATGTCGCGCGCGCGGGTGAGGTGCCACTTGCCCACCGCGAAGGTGCTGTAGCCAGCCGGGGTCAGGAGCTCCGGCAGCATTGCCGCCTTGTCCGTCACCTGCCCCAGATAGCCCGGATAGCCGGTGCACATGTCGGCAATGATACCCATGCCCACCGCATGGTGGTTGCACCCGTCAGCAGCGAGGCGCGGGTGGGCGAACACATCGCCGTGGTGTGGAAATTGGTGTAGCGCCTCCCGCCCGCCGCCAGCCGGTCAATCGCGGGGGTGGCAATGGTTGATCCGTAGCAACCCAGGTGCGCGAAGCCGACGTCGTCGAGCACCACCAGCAGCACGTTGGGCGCGTCTTCGCGGGGGCGCGCCCGTGGTTCAAGCCAGGGCTGGGACCGGTCCCAGGTCCGCCCGATGGTGCCGGGCCAGAGATCAGTCATGGGCCACGCTTTCGCAAAGGTCCGCCGCCACTCCCCAAGGAAGCGGCGGCGGGCAGGATCAGAACGACTTGCGCAGGCCCAGGCGAATGGTCCGGCCCAGCGGGTCGGATGTCATCGCATCATAGCCCTCCGGCAGGCGGGCCAGCGGCGGGTCCTTGTCGAACAGGTTGGTGACCGCCAGGCTGAAGGTCACGTCCCACGGCATCTGCACCGTCACCGCCACATCGTGGAGGAACTGGCCGGGGATGCTGTAGCCCACCGCGGTGGCAGCCTGCCGCTGGTCGAGGTAGGACGAGTAATAGCGCCCGCCCCACCGCAGGTTGACCGGCCCGTTCTCGTAATTGACGAAAGTGTTCAGCTTCCACTTGGGCAGGGTGTGGGCAAGCGTGCCCGCGTTGAGCTTGCCCACCGCATCGAACCCGGGGACGGCCAGGCCCGCCACGCTGAAGCCATCGAATTCATAGCTGAGCGTGACATTGGCCACAGCCCCAACGGTCAGGGTGCCACCAACGACACCGCCGGTCCGGTAGCTGGCCCGCATGTCCAGGCCCGAGAAACGCGCCTTGGGGCCGTTGATCCGAAGCAGCAGGACCTTCGAGAGGTTCGCCGCCGAGCAGGCCCCGGTGAACTGGAAGTGCGTGGCAATGAAGGCCGGATCAAGTGAACCGCAGTTGTTCGCACCCGTAGCCCCGTTGGGGAACAGCGCGTTGACGATCGCGTTTTGCGGTTCAGTGGTCAGGATATTGTCGATGTCGTAGTGGTAATAGTCCACCGCCGCATCGAAGCCCGACCCGCTGACCAGCGCGCCGACCGACCAGGTGGTCGCCCGTTCCGGTTCGAGGTCGGGATTGCCGACCAGATCAAGCGCGGTCGGCCGCCCCAGGATATTGGGGATCGAGGCCGTGGGATTGGGCGCGAGCGAGGTCTGCGGCGGGGCGCGGAAGGTCTTGCTGGCAGAGCCGCGCAGCCCGAACCAGTCAAGGATCTGGAACTTGGCGCGGGCCTGCGGATTGAAGCTGCCGCCGCCGTCCTTGCCGTAATCCTCGTACCGCGCGCCCAGCGTGATGTTGCTGTCGGTCCACAGCGGCAGAACCGCCTCGCCATAGATCGCGAAGACGTTGGTCTTGATGTCGGTCGGCGCGAAGGCGGCAGCCAGGCCCAGCGGCGTATAGGGCGTGGGCGTGCAGACATTCGCGCCCGGAATGTCGAGCGGCGAATTGAGGCACGGCACCTGCGTGCGGTCGGCGAACTTGGAATCGCGCTCGTTAAAGGCGATCCAGCGCCACTGGCCGCCTACCGCCCAGCGCAGCGGCCCCGCACCCACGTCGATCCCGGCAAATGTGCCGTCGAAGTTGAGGTTGGTTTCGGCGATCTGGCTGGTCAGGAAGCGTTCCTGCTTGATCATCAGCCAGTCGGCCACCTCCTTGGTATTGGCCACCGCCGGATTGTAGCCGGGGTTGGACAGCACGCCATTGATCGGTGCGCTCTGGATGGCATTGGACATCGGGTTGAGCCACAGGCACCCGGTGCTTCCCGGAGCGGCGGTCTGCCACTTGCAGTTCGGCCCGCCCAGGCCCCGCAGCGCCAGCTCGATCATTACCCCGCTGGAATCCCAGCCATAAAGGTAATGCTTGTTGCGGCCATAGGTGACGTCGAAGGACCAGTTGGTCGTTTCGCCCAGCGTACCCTTGAGCGCGCCGGACAGGCGGAATTCGTCCTGCTCGCGCCCCTGGTAGCCGGGGGTGGAGGCATCGCCGAAGAACGGATTGCCGCCAACGAGGTAGGGTCGCCACTGGCCGATCGGAATGAACACGCCGGTGGTGCCGGCCGGGAACTGCGATGGGTTGGCCGCCGCGTAGGACGCCAGCCCCGGGTTGGTCATCGGCACGAACCAGTTGCCGAACAGGCGCGGGCTGGTGCCTGCGGTATAGCTGGCCGGGTTGATTTCGGCGGGCAGAACGGTTTCGGTAATCGGCTTGGGCTGGTTGAACGAGGGCGGATAGTTCACCCGCGTTTCCATCCGCGAGTAGTAGCCCTCAAGGTGCAGCTCCACGCCGCCGAAATCATAGTTGAATTCGCTGTAGACCTGCCAGGTCTCCGCCGGGGCGACGAGATCCTGCCACAGCTGGACGTTGTTGACGCAGAAGCCCGCGAACGGCTGGATTCCGCCCAGAGCGGAGCAGCCGACATCGACCGCGCGCACGCCCGTGGGCGCCAGCGTTCCCGCCGGGCCGACCAGGCCAACAGGCGTGAACTGCGCCGGGTTGGACGAGAAATTCCACCCCGCGTCGGGATTGACCGAATAGGGCGGAGTCGACCAGGGCCGGTCCTTGACCCGCAGCTGGGCGCGCTTCTGATAGCCGGCGGAGACCAGCAGGTCCCAGTTGTCGCCCTTCTTGCCGAAGGTCGCGTCCATCCGCCAGTCGCCATCGGTATCGTCGATCATGGTATAATCGCCGCCGATCTCCAGCCCTTCGAACCCGCGCCGGGTGATGAAGTTGACCACCCCGGTCATCGCGTCGGACCCATAGGTGGTGGAGGCCGCGTCCTTCAGGATCTCGATCCGGGCCACGGCGGATGACGGGATGTTGCGGGTGTTGACGAAGAACCCGCTGGTCAGCGGCAGCCGCTTGCCGTTCAGCAGCACCAGGTTGCGATCCGGCCCCAGCCCGCGCAGGTTGATGCTTTCCGAGCCTTCAAAGCCCTGACCCTTGCCCGGCTGCGAGGAGTTGGAGTTGCCGATCGAACCTGACGCCTCGGGCAGCGCGCGAATCACGTCGATCAAGGCAGGCGAGCCCTGCTTCTCAAGCTCGTCGGCGCTGATCGAGCGCAGCGGCAGGGCCTCTGCCTCGCGGGCACTGAGCAGGCGCGAACCTGTAACGACGATCGTTTGCGCCGCCTCCTCGCTGTCCGGTGCGGCCTCCTGCGCCTGAGCAGGCGCGGCCAGCGCGGCAATTGCCAGCGCAGCCATCGAAGCGGCGCCATGAAGCACGGTCTTGTTGCGGATCAGGTTCATTGCTCTCTCCTCATACCATGCGCTGGACGAGCCCGTCGGCCTTCTGCTTCGCTTCCCGCGCCGGACTGGTCGTAGCGGCCCGGCCGGGCGCGTCTCCCGATCCTCCCGAAAGATGCTAGCCGGGTTCGAAACTGACTGATCGAAACCAAAAGTTTCTTTTTTTTGCAGAAACTTGATCATGCTTCGAGCGAGGGTGCCGCGCGGCGCTCGGCCAGCAGCGCCAGGGTCTGCGCGTGGCTTTCGCGGGTGATCCGGTAGCGCCAGATGCACAGCACCGCACAGCCGTGCATCGCCATCACGGCGGGCACATAGACCAGTGCCAGATCGCGCAGGACCTGCGGATCCACCCCCTGCGGCGCGGCACCTGCCGGAAAGCCGACCAGCGCCAGGACCATGCTGGAGGCGAAGATGCCGATGCCCGAAGTGGTCTTGTTCACGAACAGGTTGGCCGCCGCCATCACCCCTTCGGCACGGCGCCCGGTCTTGAGCTCGTGGTCCTCCACCACGTCGGCGCACATTGAACCGACCATGATCGCAACCACGCTGGCCGCCGTTACCGACAGCAGGTGGAACACCAGCATGATCGGGAGCAGCAGGGCCGATCCGTTGGCAGGGAACACATCGAGCAGGCGCAGCACGATCGGCGTCACGCCGAACAGAGGGGCCAGCACCTTGCACAGGATCGCGGCATTGCGCTTGCCCATGCGGTGCGACAGCGGCGCCGCGATCCACAGTGCCAGCGCCGAGGAGCCGAACTGGGCAAGGATGAACAGCGAGACCTGACCGGCTGAAAAGCCCCAGAAATAGGTGTTGAAATAGAGCGAGAGCGCGACGCTTAGGCCGTAAGCCATCGCGTTGAACACCCCTGCCCCCAGCATCGGCAACAGCGCCCGGTTGAGCATCGCCTGAAACATGTCGCGCAAGGCCGCGCCCGGCCCTTTGCGCAGCCCCGTGGGCTGGCGCATCCACGGGATGCGGTGGTGCGTGCCCGCCGCCGAAATCAGGATCACCGCCAGCATCACCAGCGAGGACACCAGCCCGTAAAGCTCGTAGCCTGCGCGGTTCAGCTGGGCGACCGGCTGCTCTGCCGTAGGGGTCAGGAACACGCGAAAGGTCAGCATGACCATGATCAGCCCGCCGTACCAGTTGAACGCGGCGCGCCAGGCGGCCAGATCGGTGCGGGCATGATAATCGCTGGTCAGCTCCGCGCCCATTGCGGCGCTGGGGATTTCGAACATGGCGATGAAGGTGCGGATCACCATCGCAGTGGCGATCAGGTAGAAGAACAGCGCCTGGTCCGACCAGCCGAGCGGTGGGTGCCACAGCAGGAAATAGCTGACCGCGATCGGCACGGCGGACAGGTACATGAACGGATGGCGCCGCCCCCAGCGCGAGCGCCAGTTGTCGCTGACCTGCCCGATCACCGGATCGAGCATGGCGTCCGCGATCAGCGCGATCATGATCGCCAGCCCCACCGTGGGCGCGGGCAGGCCGATCACCTGGTTGTAGAATAGCAGGAGCAAGTAGGAGAACCCGTTGTCCTTCAACCCCAGCGCCACCGCGCCAACGCCATAGGCGGCCTTGGTGGGCCGGGAGATCGGCGGTTCGTGCATGTCTTGTCCATTCTCCCAAGCCTGCTGCATTCAGCCGGCCCGGCATGGCCGCCGCCCGCGCGCTTGTCAGCGCGTCCTTGCAAAACCGACTAGCCGTTATCGAATTCGATCTGCGCGGCTGAGCATTGGGCGCGCGGCGGACTAGCGCTCACGCACCCGGCAGCGTGGCCAGCAAGGGTAAAATCGAGGCGGGTAAGCGCCGCCCCGGTCAGGCGGCGCGCGCGTCCAGCGCGGCACGGCGGGCAAGGTGCCAGCCGGCGCTGCCGAACTGATGCTCGATCACCGTGGCGCGCTTGAAATAGTGGCCGATGGCCAGTTCGTCGGTCATCCCCATCCCGCCGTGAAGCTGAACCGCGTTCTGCCCGGCAAAGCGGACCGCCCGGGCCACAGTGACCTTCGCGGCGGAAGCGGCGGCGGCGCGCTCCGCCGGATCGCCATCGAGCGACTGGCAGGCGAGCAAGGCGGCCGAGCGCGCCAGCTCCAGTTCCAGGTACATATCGACCATGCGGTGCTGGAGCGCCTGGAACGAGCCGATCTTATGGCCGAACTGCTCGCGCTGCCGGGCATAGGCCACGGTATCGTCGAGCAGCCGTTCGATCACCCCGCAGGCCTCGGCCGCGGCGGCGGCGATGGCCCGGTCGCGCCATTCCTCGATCAGGGCAAAGCCCTGCCCCTCGCCGCCGACCAGCGCGGAGGCATCCACTCCGGCGGCGTTAAAGCTGACATCCGCCGCATGGCGTTCGTCCAGCATCCGGTAGGGCGCCATGCTGACGCCGGGGGCAGCGGCAGGAACGAGAAACAGCGACAGCCCGTCCGATCGCCCGGCGATCCCGAAGTGCGTGCCGCAACCAGCAGGTGCGTTGCCCAGGGCGCGGCGACCACCACGCATTTGGTACCGTCCAGCTGCCAGCCGGATGGGCTGCGCGCGGCGGTCATCGCAATCGCGTTCAGGTCATCGCGCATTCCGTCCTCGCCCACGGCCAGCGCGATCCGAACCTGCCCTCCCACGACCCCTTCAAGCAACTCCGTCTGCCCGCCGCGCGCCAGCAGCGGCGCGGCCTGGAACAGCGTTTCGGAAAGTGGTTCGGGCGCCAGCGCACGGCCCATTTCCTCCATCGCCGCCATCATCTCCAGCCCGCCGCCGAACCCGCCCTGCGCTTCGGGCAGGCCAATCGACAAAACGCCAAGCCGGGCCAGCCCTTGCCAGACGTCCTCGCGCCAGCCCGGTCCGGCGCGCAGCGCGCGGGTGCGCGCGGCGAAATCGCCCGCGTCGGCCAGAAAACGTGCAAGAGTGGCCTTGAGCTGAAGCTGCTCGTCGTTAAGTTCAAAGTCCATGACCCCAACCTTGCCTTGTCGCTGCGGGATGGCAATCCCCCAAACGCTGGCAGGAGGCGGATTGACGCCCTGACCCGGGCAAGAGCAAGGAGTAGCCATGGAACTGGCCCTGAGCGCCGAGGACCGCGCCTTCGCCGCGGAAGTCCGCGCCTTTCTTGACGCCGAGCTGACTGAAGAGCTGCGCGACGCCGGGCGCTGGATGACCAGCGTCTATGGCGATCACGAAGCCTCGCTGGAATGGCAGCGGCGGCTCCACGCGCGCGGCTGGGCGGCGCCGGCCTGGCCCAGGCAGTGGGGCGGGGGCGAATTCAGCGTGACCCAGCGCTATATCTTCCAGCGGGAATGTGCCCTGGCCGGGGCGCCGCCGCTCTCGCCGATGGGCATCGCGATGTGCGGCCCCGCCCTGCTGGGCCACGGCAGCGAGGAGCAGAAGGCGCACTTCCTGCCCCGCATCCTCACCGGCGAGCATTTCTGGTGCCAGGGCTATAGCGAGCCGCACGCCGGGTCTGACCTGGCCCCGTTGAAGATGCGCGCGGTCCGCGATGGCGATCACTTCGTCTGCACCGGAACCAAGATCTGGACCACCCATGCCAATGTCGCGAACTGGATCTTCTGCCTGGTCCGCACCGGCCAGTTCGACCGCCCGCAACTGGGTATCACGTTCCTTTTGATCCCGATGGACAGCCCGGGCGTCACCGTCCAGCCGATCGTGATGACATCGGGCGAGCATATCCAGAACCAGATCTTCTTCGACGAGGTGCGGGTACCCGTGGCCAATGCGGTGGGCGCGATCGACGATGGCTGGACCGTCGCGAAATACCTGCTGGAATTCGAGCGCGGCGGCAGCGCCTATGCCCCGGGGCTGCAGGTGCGGCTGGAACGGATTCGCGAGATGGCGGGAAGCCTGATGGAAGACCCCGGATTTGCCGCGCGCGTGGCCGAAGCCCAGATCCGCGTCGACGTGCTGGAAGTCTACGAGTTCCGCGCGCTTACCGCCGCCGCACGCGGCGGGCGGCCGGGGATCAGCGGATCGGTGATGAAGATCCTGGGCACCGAGCTTAGCCAGCACCTCACCGAACTGGCGCTTGAGGCGGCAGGGCCCTATGGTCTGGCCTTTCAGCCTGCGGCCGGGGCGGCGGGCGGGCCGAACCTGATCCCGCACGATCCGGGCTTGAAAGGCCCGCGCGAGGCGGCCATCGCTCCGCTGAAGTACCTCAACGACCGCGCCGGATCGATCTATGCCGGATCGAACGAGATCCAGCGCAACATCATCGCCAAGGCGCAGCTGGGGCTGTGACGCGGTGAACCGGGAGAAAGCCAATGCTTGAAGGCGGATGCAACTGCGGCCAGGTCCGTTACGCGATCGATGCCCAGCCCGTGGCCGTGGCGCAGTGCCATTGCAGCAATTGCCGCCGCCAGTCGGGCAGCGCCTTCTCGGTCAACCTGGTGGTGCCCAAGGATGCGGTAACCACCAGCGGAGACCTTGCCTGTTATGTCGATGGCGATACCCAGTCCGGCAACCCGGTGAACCGGCTGTTCTGCCCGAAGTGCGGCAGTCCGATCCTCTCCGAACTTACCGCCAATCCGATGGTCGCGGTCAAGGCCGGAACGCTGGACGATCCGGCTCCGTTCGCGCCGGGGATCAGCCTGTGGAATTCCACCCGCCTGCCGTGGGTCGAAGTGGCCGAGGGCATTGCCTGCTTCGAACGCAACCCGGGCTAGGACCATGGCATGACTGCTGCCCCGCCGGAATGCGCTGGATCGAGGGCGGCGCCTTCACCATGGGATCGCTCAGCTGGTATCCCGAGGAAGCGCCGCTGCGCCGGGTTAGCGTCGATGGCTTCTGGATCGACGAAACCCCGGTGACGGCGCGCGAATTCGCCCGCTTCGTGGACGCGACCGGCTATGTCACCACGGCGCAGATCGCGCCTGATCCAAAAGACTACCCCGGCATCCTGCCCGAGCACGTGGTGCCCGGATCGCTGGTTTTCACCAAGACGACCGGGCCGGTGCCGCTGACCGAGTACCACCACTGGTGGTCGTTCGTGCACGGCGCGGACTGGCGCCACCCGCTGGGGCCGGACAGCGATCTGGACAGCCTGGACCTGTGGGACCATCCGGTGGTCCAGGTCACATGGCACGACGCGGCCGCCTATGCGAAATGGGCGGGCAAGGATCTGCCGAGCGAGGCCGAGCACGAATTTGCCGCGCGCGGGGGGCTGGAGGGCGCGGAGTTTGCCTGGGGCGACGAACTGGCACCGGGCGGGCAAATGATGGCCAATTACTGGCAGGGGCTGTTCCCCTTCGCCAACACCCGCGAGGATGGGTGGGAGCGCACGTCGCCCGTGCGCAGCTTCCCTGCCAACGGCTATGGCCTGTTCGACATGATCGGCAATGTCTGGGAATGGACCCAGGACTGGTGGCAGGACAATCTGCCAACCGCGAAGAAGAAGCACGCGCAGGCCTGCTGCACTATCCCCAACCCGCGCGGTGGCACGCTGAAGGCCAGCCTTGATCCCTTCCAGCCCGAAGTGCGGATTGGCCGCAAGGTGCTGAAGGGCGGATCGCACCTGTGCGCTGCCAACCACTGCCAGCGCTATCGCCCGGCAGCGCGCCATCCCGAGATGATCGACACCTCGACCAGCCACATCGGCTTTCGCTGCGTGGTGCGCGGGGGCTGACGCCGCCGCCCCCGCCCGCCGCGATCAGGCGGCGACGGCGCCCAGATCGGCGATGAACTTGCCGATATTGTCCATGGTCAGGCCCGCGACGTTGATCCGCCCCGAACCGGCCATGTAGATGCCGTGGTCATTGCGCAGCTTGAGGATCTGCTCGCCCGACAGCGGCAGGACCGAGAACAGCCCGTTCTGCGCGCCCAGCGGCGCAAGATCGATCGAACCGGCGTGGCCAGCCCCGGCCAGCCTGGCGCGGACCTGGTTCATGCGGGCGCGCATATCGTCCAGCTCGCCCTGCCACAGCTTCACCAGGCCTTCGTCCTCAAGGATCAGGCGGACGGCGGCGGCGCCGTGATCGGGCGGCATCGACCAGGCGGCGCGGGCCAGCGCATAGCCGTTCGACAGCACCGCACCCAGCTGCGCGGGGTCCGACACCATCACGTAAACCGCGCCAACGCGGTCGCGGTACATGCCGAAGTTCTTGTCGCACGAATAGGCGATCAGCGCTTCCGGAACGGCGGCCAGCACGCGGCGCACGCCATAGGCGTCCTCCTCCATGCCCTGCCCCAGCCCCTGATAGGCCAGATCGAGGATCGGCAGCAGGCCCTTGGTGGCCAGCAGGCCGGCAATCTCGTCCCAGTCGGCATGGCTGTAATCGATGCCGGTGGGGTTGTGGCAGCAGCCGTGCAGCAGGATCGCATCGCCCGCCTGGGCCTCGGCAATCGCGGCGCGCAGCGCGTCCATGTCGACCTTGCCGTCCTTGCCGGCGTGGTTGAAGCCCTGAGCTCAACCCCCAGATCGGCAAAGATCTGCGCGTGGTTGGGCCAGCTGGGCGTGCCCATCCAGACGCGCTGCACACCGGCGCGCTTGGCCAGCGCAACGGCCAGGCGCACGCCGCCGGTGCCGCCCGGGGTCTGCATCCCGTCGATCCGGCCGTCCATGGTCGGGTTGGCCTTGCCAAACACCCACGGCATCAACGCGCGGACAAAGCCCATGTCGCCTTCCGGGCCAAGGTAGGCCTTTGGAATCCTGCGTCTCCAGCAGCCTCTTTTCCGCCGCCTTGATCGCCGCGAAGACGGGCGTCGCGCCATCGCCGGTGCGGTAGACGCCGACGCCAAGATCGATCTTGTCGGCGCGCGGGTCCTCGTTGTGGAGCTTGATCAGCGCGAGCAGCGTCATCGGCGGGCTGTTGGGGCAGAGTGTTGAGCATGACGCGGGCGCGCTTAGCCCCCTATTGCCCCAAGAACAAGGGGGCGCGGCACCGCCACGCCCCGTTCAGGCCGGTTCTGGCCGCGCCGCTTATTTCAGCAGCGAAAGCACGTTCTGCGCGCTCTGGTTGGCCTGAGCGATCATTGCGGTGGATGCCTGGCTGAGGATCTGCGCCTTGGCCATCGCGGTGGTTTCCGACGAATAGTCGGTATCCTCGATCCGGCTGCGCGCATCCGACAGGTTGGTGACATTGCTGGTCAGGTTGGAAATCACCGATTCCAGCCGGTTCTGCCCCGCCCCCAGCCCGGCCCGCGCCGCGTTGACATCGGTCAGGGCCAGATTGACGTTGTCGATCGTCGTGCTGGCGGCGGCGGCCGCGGTCACATCAAGCGCAGTGGCCGAAATGTTGGTGCCGTCGATCGCGGCCGAAGTGATCGTCACGATGTCGCCCAATTGGCCCCGGTCTGGATGTCGAAAGTCACGTCGGTGCCAGCCGTGGTAGGAAAACAGCGTGTTGCCGTTGAACTGGGTATTGGCCAGCACAGCGCTGATCTGGTTGGTCAGCGCGGTCACTTCAGACTGCATATAGGCGCGGTCGGCATTCTGATAGGTGCCGGACGCGCTCTGCACCGCCAGTTCACGCACCCGCTGGAGCATGTTGGTCACTTCGCTCAGCGCGCCTTCGGCGGTCTGGGCCAGGCTGATTCCGTCATAGGCGTTGCGGATGCCCTGCCCCATGCCGCGCACCTGCGAGGTCATGTTGGTGGCGATCGCGCTGCCCGCGGCGTCATCCTTGGCGCTGTTGATGCGCTTGCCGGTCGACAGGCGCTCCATCGCGGTGCCCAGCATCTTGCTGGCGCTGTTCGAAGCATTGGCCGCCCTGATCGCGGCGATGTTGGTATTGATCACTGCCATGGTACTTACCCCCGAATTGTCTCACGGCGCCCGGGGGGATCCTTCTCCCATCCGGGGCCGCAAACAGGAACGGCGGCTGCGCGGGGAAGTTAAGGGGGCAGGGTTAATTTCGCGGCAACCATGATAAAATTCAGCTATGCGCCCGGCCTTGCCGGGCATAGCGGAGCCGCCGAACGGGGAGCTGCGGCGCGGCAATGGACTGGCGGGGAATCGTGCGTGAAGCGGGCAAGGTGCTGCTCGCCCTTGCCGCGCTGGCCGCGATCCTGGGACTGTCGCTGTGGCGGTTCAGCCAATAGCGCCGGTTCAGAACGGCATCCATTTCTGCTTCTTGGAAAACTTCATATGGCCCGCATTGATTCCCCAGCCGCATGCCCACGCCCATGCGGATCGGGATCAGCACGACATCGCCGCTGCGCAGGTAGCTGGCGGTCAGCCTGCCCACGACATAGGCCTGCCCTCGCCCGCCGGGAAGCGCTTGAACAGGTCTTCGGTGTCGAACAGGTTGTAGACCAGAACAAAGGTCTTGCCAGCATTGGCCCCCGCATCGAACCCCACCGAAGGCCCGGTCCAGTAGACCGGCTTCTGCCCCTCGACCTTGTGGGACAGGGTGCCCTTGCCATAACGCAGGCCGACGATCAGCGCCGCGCCGCCCTCGCTGCCCTGGATATAGGGCGTTGGGCTCGCCCTGCTTCTTTGAGCAGACCCTGGATCATCTCGGCCAGCCCCGCCGCGCCTTCGCCAAACACTTCCTCGCCCGCCTTGACCAGATCGCCCGCGCGGTAGGTCTTGTCGGTGGTGGCAACGTTGGGGGCCTCGTCCCTCGTCTTGCCGCCGCTGTTCTCTGCCGTGACGACCACGTCGGAGGCCGCGCCGGTGGGCGGCGTGGCTGGCGACGTGGCTGGCGCCCTGCGTGGGGACTGGGCGTGCTGGCCGGACCGGAAGGCGTGCCCGCCTTGCCCAGGTCCGCATCGATCGCCTTGTCGGGATCGACCTGCTCCACCTGCGCCCCTGCCGGAGCGCAAAGCACCAGCGCCGCCGCGCCGCACAGCGCCGCCAGGCCGCTCCGCCACGCCCGAACCACCCCTGCCGTCATCGTAACCCCACCTTCCACGCACCGCCGCCAGCAAGGCAAACGCTTACCAGCCCACCAGGAATCGATGGGCGCACAGGCGGCAATCGCGCGGCGACGAACCGAGTCCGTTTTGCGGCCAGACGAATCCGCCAGACAGCCCCAAAAAACCCGGCCAATCGCCGCCCACCCCCTTGCCGCCCGCAAACCCCTCGCTATAGGCCGCGCTCCGCCGCTGCGATCCGGAGACGTGGGTGAGTGGCTGGAAACCAACGGTTTGCTAAACCGTCGTACTGGTAAATCCGGTACGGAGGGTTCGAATCCCTCCGTCTCCGCCAATTTCTTCTAAAAACAATCGCCTACAGCGCCCCGGCGAAATCTTCCCACCGCTGGTTATGCATCTGCGAACCTTTGCGTAATAAGCAAATCATAAGCGGCAATCGCACCTAAGTCGCTATTTGCCTTGACGTAAGGCTCGGTTGGCTTCTTCTAGAGATATGCCAGCAAAACACATTCTTGACCGTGATGTCTGCCGCACCGGGTTCGCAAACGCCGCAGCTTTGACGGCGGTGGGCTCATCACATGACCAACTTGCTACTGCTATCCTTGGCACCTATCGGCTTCTGGATCGTATTGACGCAACGCTTACTGCGCGACGGCGTCGAGCCGCTATGCCAAATGGTCGAACTGGCCAACCTGTCTTCGATGATCGGCAACGTGCTAGGCGCAGAAGTCGCTAAGGCGGAGCAACGGCCTTTATGTTCGCAATGGACCGCACAAGTTTCCCGATCTGCTTCCCTCACACAGCAGCGCGACTTCTTCGGGCATCGAAATTAAGATGGCACTGAACCGCAACAATCCCAAAGGTCATCTAGCGAAGGAGGGGCATTACCTGACATGCCGTTACCTGCTCGTTGACGAGAATGGGAATGCTTGCGTGGACAAGGTTGATCGACCAAGCGCCAAACAGGCTGTCGTTTGGGAATTGCGAACTGGCTACCTTGTCGAAGCACATTTCAATATCAGCAATACCGAAGGCGACAGCGGGAAAACTGCTGTGATCAATGCAGATGGAATGGAAGCCCTAAAGGTCGTTTATGTTGATTTAGACATGGTGCCAGCTCCCGGCGCGGAACGGCATATAAGGCCTACGAGGCACTTTTCGAGCCTCTTAATCCGAGTCTAATATAGCGTCAGCGATAATGCGACCGAGGAGCGGGGGCACGGCATTGCCAATCTGCTTCACCACTTGAGAACGACTCCCCTTGAATTCAAAGGCGTCTGGGAAACTTTGGAGCCGCGCACCTTCACGCGGCGTAAGGGCGCGATCTTGGTAGGGGTGGATGCATCGGTTTGATGCCGGATGGACAAAATTCACAGTCATGGTGTTTGCAGGCTCATGAGGAGCCAAGCGACTGTAGCAAGAGGAAAAGCCACTTGTGACAAGCCCGGGCGGCAGGGCAGAAATATTGTCGCCTGCATGTCGAATGATGTTCAGCATCGCAGGTGAATGCGCTGTTGCCTCGTGCATGGTGAGGTCTTTTGCACCAAAGCGTAAGACCTCCTGATAGCGATTGCGCGGCGCACCAGCATAGCTAGTGGCGCGCTCGCCAGACCGAACTTCTGGTAAATCGTCAATCGCATCCAAGAGCGTCAAGGCGGGTAACGCTTCGCTAAACAGGCCTGTTTCCGGCATGATGAGCAGCTTGGATTTCCCAGCCATGCTGCGATGATCATGTCGGTGCGTGGCTTTTGGCCACTCGAATTGCTTTCCCTTCCGTGACCCTACGATTAGCAGGCGCTCACGTCGCTGAGGCAATCCATGATAGGCTGCATTCAATACACGAGCAGATACACGGTAGCCCAGAGCTTCGAATGCCTGCATCAGCGCAGCTAACGTCCTGCCTCCTTGGTGCGTTACCAAACCAACGACGTTTTCGAAAACCAACCAGTCAGGTCGGGTCGCCGCTACCACTCGGCAGAACTCCTCCCCAAAGGTTGTTTCGCGGGTCATTCCATTCGATATTTCGAAACGGCCTCAAACTAGAGAAACCTTGGCAGGGCGGCCCACCAATGACCACGAATGGTGGTGGAGCATCGGAGAGAAGCGCATCAATGTCCAATGCTCGTATGTCGCCGCCATATCCGTTCGCAGCAGCATGGTTCGCGCAGAAGGTTTCTAGCCGATCACCCAGAAGGTCGACCCCAGCGACAACCTCGAATTCACCTGTCGCTTCAAAGCCGGGTAGAAAAGCCTCCGACGCCACAGAATAAATCTATCACTGGCCGCAGGGCGGGATCGGGCGCCTTCCGTCGAGAAGTCGCTCCCTCACCGATCGCTTTGGTCGCCGTGACGTAACCTTCACCCGCGACGGGTGCGATGTCACAGCAATGGATTCAGGATTGACCCCAGCGCTTCGGCCAATGCTTCAGCGTGCGAAGTGCTCAGCGGCGCAAAACCCCGCTCAAGCAACATCAATTCTGAAAGCGAAACACCCGCTTTCTCAGCCAAGCCCTTCTGCGATAGCCCGACCTCAGCTCTTGCTCGACGTACGCTAATGGAACCCACCTATGATTGACCTTGACCTTTGCACAATAGCCACGTAGGTTCGGCGGGCAAAGGATGTTCGTAGGAACGTTGGGCTTATTCCTCCAGATTTCGCGGTCGGGCTTGCTGAGGGGTGTTGCGGTGCGTGTCGATCCAATTCCGTTCATTTAACACCCTCGAAGGCGCAGACATCTTCAGACCGTTAGAACGCTCGCTTAACTTCTGCGAAGGTGCAGCGCCCGCGATCAATAATCGGCGCGCGGCCCGGAGCCTGCAAATGGCTCATATCCCGCTGGAATGCCAAGTTGGTCCGGTCGATGGTAAAGCCCCTGAACGTCACTTTGTCGGCGGTGAAAACACCCGGCACCGTGAAGGCACGACCAATCGTTGGGAACGTGTATGTCACCGTCGGCTTCCTCGTTCAAAGTTACGTCCATGGGCGCTTTGGCTGCCAAGTCCTCACCACCCGCACCGCCCTGCGCGCCGGGGTCAAGTTGGCACTTGAGATAGACCGGCGAAGCGTATGCCGAGCAGGGAACGAGAGCCAGAACCAACGCAGCGAAATACTTCATAATACCCTCCATTGTTGGCAGGCAGTTACACGACCAACCCTTAATAGGGACTATATTCCCTAGAGATTATATGCCCGACAGCCATTCATCGGGCGATGAGCGATTGGCGCGCCATTGTCGGAATGAACGTGCGAAAGCACCGACAGCGTGCGGGGCTGACTCAAGAGCAACTAGCGTTCGCGTCGGAGATCGACCTGACCTATGTGGGCGGGATCGAGCGAGGCAGGCGCAATCCAAGCGTGCTGGTTCTGGTCCGAATTGCGCAAGCACTAGAGATCGAACCCGCGACTCTGCTGGTCCGCAGCTAAGTTGGCTACGTCAGTTAACATCCGCCCGCTGCCATGTTCCGTCCTGCTCCCAGCTACGCAGGGCGTCCACAACCTCAACTATGTCCTCCCGGTCGAGCGCGCCCGCTTCAATGCCGGGGAGGATTTGGCGCTCAACGAACTGGTCGAACGAGCCATAGGCCAGCGCGAACGGTGACAGGCGCGGCATCGCTGCCCGCTCGATGCGCGCCACCCGCTTCTGCAATGCCCTGACCGCCCGCATGTGGTTATCGCAGACCCAGCCGTTCGCGCAGACCATCGGGCGAACCCCGACGGGCAACCCTTGGCAGGGACGCGGGCGGTGTCACCGGCTCTGGTGCAACAGGCGCGTCCTCCGTCACCGGCGCGGGCGCAGCGCCCTTGCCTGCCAGCGCGTCGAGTGCAGCCCGCAGACCGGGACCGACGCGCAAGGCGTGCTGGACATGCCGTTCGTGCAGCAGCGCCCGCTCTTGGGTGACCACAAAGTGATTGGCATGGTAGCGCTGACTCTCGGTGGCAGCCATGCCATACTTAACCGCGCGGGGACCGTCAGACATAGAGCGCCCCCAACTTCGTGAGCAGGTCGAGCGCTTCCGCCCGGTCGCTTTCCTCAGTGGCTGGTGCGCAGCACGTCCACGAAGTTCTGCACCGCCTGCGCGCGAAACTCCGGGTCAAGGTCCGCCATGCTTTTCGGCTCCTCTGGTTCGATACCGTAGAAGCCAAGCAGCTCCCGCCCGGTCATGGGGAGCAGCTTCACTTGCCATTGATGCTCCGCCGCAAGCTGTTCTGCTGCCGCGCGCAACTTGTCGTAGTCATCGACGGACTTGAAGCTGACGCGCTTGCCGTTGATGAGCAGGACAACGAACATGTGACGCGGCCCCGGTTCCGGGCAGATGGCGCGGTTCACAGCACGCCACGATGTGTAATTACTCATGTTCAAAACCTCCTGTTCCCCGCGCACCTTCCAGCGCCGCAATTCGGGCTTCCAATTCTTCAGTCGCTTTGACCTCCGCCAGCGCCTTCACGCTGTCGATGATGAGCACCTGCCCACATCCGGCGCGAGTCTGCCCTGTGCTATGGCATCGAGACATTGGGCGACCTGCTCGCTGGCGGGTGCATCGGTGTTCAGGTCGACATTGTCCTTGTCCGCCTGTGCTTTGAGACTTGGCAGGGTTTTGGAAAGCACGACCGAAATTGCGCCGGTGTCTCCTTCCAGAGCCTTGCCAATCAGCACGGCAACGATGTTGCGCATTTCCTCCAGCATCTGCTGTGTTGCCACCAGCCGCTTGTCGGGGATGCCCTTGGGGCGACCGGCCGGGTTCGGTGACGCGCAACCGGGTGACCACGCGGGGTTGCCGGGACCACGCGGGCGCTCCGCTTCGGGCGCGACCAATGGCGTGGGCGTCCAGCCCTCCATCCACGGTGGGGTTTCAACTTCGCTCATGACCTATTCCTAATTGATTGGATCAAACTTCCGGCGCGAACGCCTTGGCGGTGTTGGCTGCGGCAGCACGGAAGCGGGCGACTTTTTGCGGGTCAGCGCCGACCGCTTTTTGAATCTGCAAAAATACCAAACCTGCACGTTCCCCGATCAGATCGAGGCCAGCCTTCGCCGCCTTGAGCCGTTTCGCCTGCAAGGGCTGATGGTGTTCGTGGAACATGCGGGTGAGGATGCTCTGCATGTCTGCGGTCATGCCCGACAGATAAGCAGGCCCGCCCAGCACGGCAGACGCGGTGCGCATGTCGTTGTCGCTGATCGCCTTCCGCACGAACGAAAGGCGCTCCCCTTCGGGCAGTGCAGCGACGTAGGCGCGAATTTCAGCCGACAGGCTGTTCGATGCCTTGCTTTCAACCGGCGCAGCCAATTCGTTCGATGCCGTCGATGATCGTCTTGGGGTTAGCAGCGGCACCGTCGAAACGCTGCGCAATACCGGTCAGCACTTTGTCGGCATAGTCTTGCGCCTTGACCAGTTGAGCGGCTACCGTGAGCGTCGGGTCACTGCGCACCGCTCCGCTAGCGTCATGCACCTTGCCAAGCTGCGCATAAGCATGTCCGAATGCGCCCTCGGTCATGGCGAGAATACTTGCAGTCTCGTCGTCGTAACCATCAAGTTCCCGCACGTTAATCGGATGCAGGGACGGTGTGATACGGGTATCGATATTATCAGACATTGCGGACCTACCTTCTCTGATACGGCTTACTATTGGCTGTAGTTTACCGAAATCGGCTGTAGGTCCGCTAGCTTTATTTTGTTATTTCAATTGGTTGGGTCAGTTCTGGCACGAAGGAACTGCAAACTGCAAATTTGTTGTTCAGCTGGGTAATCAACGCTGATACGGTCATGCCCGCCCCCTCCGGGTATGGTGTCAATTCCGGGATGCCGCTCGGACTGAGGTGCGCGATAGGGCGGGCGCGATCTTTCGATGACCCCCGAAAGGTAGCGGGTCCGAACGCATCTCCGTTCCGGTGCCTGATATGTTACAGCTGAACCAAAGTGCTTCCCGCGCAAGCAACGCGCACACGCGTGGGGAAACCCGGTAAACTGGGTGAGGTGGGAATGTGGGGCCGTGGGTAAAGTGAGGACTTGCTAGCACTTCACCCAGTTTACCCACCCCAGCACTGCCCCCCTTTACCCACCTAACCACACTATGTGGCGCTGCCTTTGGGCTTGCACCACCACTGCCACCCTCGTTCTTCTTCTCCATGTGGTCAGCGCTATGCTTGTTCCACCAGCTTTCGTTCACGACGTTGGGCACGGCAGCCTTGACGTTGCTTTAATAGGCACCCATTCGTGGCCGGGATAATTCATGAAAAGCGCCTTGAGCCACATGGCAAACTGCGGCTCGTGCTGGCTCTTGGGTCCGCGTGACCGGCCAACCACTGTGGTCGGTTTCAGCGCACTGTCCAGTTCGTCCCAGTTCGGGCGCGTGGCAAGGACCGGCTTGCCGTTCCTGTGGTCATTGCCGACAGTTACCCGCTCGGTGAAGAACCGCCATGCCCCGCCAGGTGCTCCGGCAGGTTCACCTTCACCTGCATCAGCAGCTTTTCATGCGGGTCCGGTTCGTAGTCCTCGGTGGCAGGGCGGTCCATGACCGCGCACAGGCTGCGGCAGGTCTGTGCGAATGCCGCTGAACCGAGAACCCGATGCAACATGCTCCGTGAGGTGTCCTTGGCAAAATGCGTAACGCAGACGATGGCAATGCTGAACTGCTGGGCGAGAACCAACCACGGCTCCAGCACCGTCCGAAGCTGCCCCGCGTCGTTCAGGTCCACCTTTGCGCAGCTTTGCCCCGGCAGATAACTGGTGACAGGGTCAATAACGAGCATGGCGAACGGGCTGTTATCGACATCCCGAGCATGAGCCAGCATTTGACCGACTGCTTCAATATCGTCTTGCATGGAGAAGGTATTGCGCTTGCCGTCCTGCATAACGCCTGAATTTCGACCACGTTGGCCGGGTTGGCACCGCAAGCAAGCAGGCGGGGCACGGTCATTTCCTCAATGCTGTCCTCGCTGCCCAGCCACAGCACCCGTTCGGGTCTGCGCCAATTGCTTGGGCAATCGTATTCACCGGGCCACGGCGCACCTGTGGTGATGCGCGCGGTAATGTCGGCCAGCACCGTGCTCTTGCCTGCTCCCGTCTCACCAGCAAGCAGCGTGATGTAACCCTTGGGAATCCACCCAACCCAAAGCCATTCGATGGCGTGAATTGCAACACCGGCAAGCGAGCGCCCCATAAGCTGGCGCGGGGCGGTGGATGCATCAGGGGCATAACCACGCTTCACAAGGTCACGCTTGAGGCGCTTTTCCTCTTGTGCAGCTTTGGCTTCTTCATGCTTGCGCAGTTCCGTCAGCAGCTTCAGGTCATGGCTCTCATGTGCCGCCTTCTCCTCGGGGTTCTTATAGAAGCCAAGGGTTGGGATCGCGTGGCGGAATGGCGCTCAATCAATCTTGCCATCGGCATCGACAGGCGGGTTCCAAGCATCGGTCAGGTCAGCCATGCTACGCCCCCTCCGGGTAGGACAGGGATTCAGGATTCGTAGGCTGCAATCCCACAATTTTGTCGCGGCCCGTGTTGCGTCGAGAGTTGAGATTGAGTTCGTCTACACTGCCGGGATAGCTAACCGTGGCCGCGCTGGTGCTCGCAAATTTTCGGTCTGCTTTCCAAGCGTCAATATCGCCAGATTCATATACTACGCCGGCCTGCTTGGCATCGCCAAGTTTGATGTAACTCGGACCTTTTCCAAGGTGTCGCCAACGCTTCAGTGTGTTTGGCGAAATTCCCAACGCAGATGCGGCTTCCTCATTGTTCAATACACTCATCACGGGCGGCTCCTATGCGCCGCCACCTAGCGCGAGGGGTGAACACTCCTATTGGAGCCGATGATTGACCATTATTGACCACAGTTGGACAGTACACTTACGTTACCATAAGTACGCACGAATGTATTTGATATTTTGCAGGGTAATTTGTGATCGAGCAATTGTGATGCACCAATTCTGTGATGTAGGGTGTGTATGGTTTTAAATGTCAAATCGTGGCATCAACGGCTCGTTAAACTATACACACTATACACCTCAAAATGGCGCACGTTGCATTACGACGAAATTCCCTAAAGCGAAGAGCGCAGAGTCTATGCGATCATCAAGTGATTGCGCGTGCCACACTTGGCTCCCGAACTTTTGTCGCTATCTCGAAATTATTGGGAACGGTACTTTCTCAATCGTCGGACCACCTTCATCTGGCGCGACCAGGTCGACATTTGGCTGACCATAACCTCTCCGACACTGGCATGTTGCGCCGTGGTCATTTCGGTTTGAACTCCCAGAAGGAGCTGAGTTATTGCGGTCGGAGGTCTGGCGCTCCGGGCAGATACCAGCAGGTTCCGGCCCCTGATGACATTGAGCGCCTAGCAGACGAGGTTGTGGAAGGTCGCGAGAGCGAGAATATAGCGAGACATTCCAACACTGTATTCGAGACATTCGACACTTAGTTTAGTGGTCAAACGGCGCTGTCGTTGAAGCAGATGGAAAATTACTTCCCATCAGTGAGATGCGTCTCCGCCCCGACGATGTTGAGCTACTGCGCCGCGTGTACACTGCTTTGCCTCGACCAATCTTTCAGCCAACCGGAGAAGACCCGATACCAGTCTCTTTGAGATCTGGTTCATGCCCCCTGTGCGGCGGCACCACAGCCAAGGCGAACATGAAAGAGGCACCGCTCAAAAGCCTCAAGTCCGCCCGCAAGAAGATATCGAATGAGGATTTTATTGCGTGGGTCAATGCGCGTTCGACCGGCGAAGATAAGCGAGGAAATTGGATGCGCGCAATTGTGCTGTTCGAGGACTACGCCGGTTGGATTGAGAGCGCAGCGCGGAACAGACCGATGGCGACCATGCTGAGTCCAAGGCGGCCGTGCTGAGCCAGACTGCGGGGAAAGATCATGGGCACGATGTACGCGAAGCGCAGGGATGGGAAAACGGATCTGGTACAACTGCGGCTGAGGCGTTAGCTAGGCCACTACGGGGGCCGCGTGGGTTGCGAAAACGCGTGCCGCCAGTGCAGCTCCTGCACTGGCCGGGCTGTGCCCGGCGCATATTGGCCCGACCGCGCTGCATCGGGGCAACCGCAATCATCCATTACGATTATTGCGTTTTACCCGAAAACCACTAGGACATGTCACGATAATACGTTCAGATATCCATCCTATTTCCGGGCTATTGCTTCAACATTTTGTATCCGGTGACACCAAGGGCCCGATGCCCTCCACGCCATGCTACAAAGGCTAAGGGAGCAGCAATGCCCGCACAAGATGAGTTCACCGATTATTTTGACGCGTTCCAAATGAGTACCCAGATCGGGAACGTTTGAGGTCAGGAGGGCCGGATCACTTTCATGAATAGGACGGAATTAACTGAAAATTCGCCTGGTTGGACAAATTAACCGAAATTCCGAGCAATTTTGAGAATCCGAATGTCACATTTGGATCGCCATATCGCGCAACCAATGCTTTTGGTACATCGCAATTAGTGAGTGTCGAGACGATCTTCCGGATGGGCGCCGTTGGAACCAATCTTGCTCATGATCACGGCTGGAATGATAGATTCGAAATTACCGCGTCGGAGCGACTCCCGGCAACATCGGCACGAGCGCCCAGACCTACTTTCAAGTCAGTGAAAATAACCGCTTCAAGATGGTAAACAAACAGCAACCCAACCTTAGACAATCCAGTTAAGTTGAGAATGACTGATTGCGCAGCAGGCGCTTATATCAGCCAAACATCCCTGATTGATAGCCGAAATGGAAGAGTCTAAAAATTTCACCTTGATCCCGTGGACGGGGTTGATTAGAGATCACAATCTAATATCTTGCAAACGCGCGTAGCGGCACGACGTTCTCACCATTCGCTTTCGGTCGCAAGCCGACCCTGCCGCTCAATCCAATCGCTGACCTGCTGAACTTCCGACTGAAGCCAAGATAGGTTTGACGTATCGAGATAGTGGCTTGCCGTGACGTCATCGTTCCGCGGCTTGTGGCCAGTCAAAAGGTCAGTGCGGAACTTTTCAATCCGACAGACGCCCAACGCCACATTGGTGAAAGTGCGGCGAAGGTCGTGCGCAAAAGACGTACCGGCCTCCCCGCCGACTTTCTCAGTTGGCGCGGGCTGCCACCGCCCCTTCTTCGTGTTCGAGGCGAACACGAAGGGAACTCCTACCTTAGGCCGCCGTTTGAGCAGCGCAGCCGCCTGCGATGACAGGGGCATCCAGACATCTTCGCCGCGTTTGCGGTCGGTAATGCGCCACCGACATCCGCTACCTCGTCCACGACATGGACATTCGACCATCTCGAGCCGAGGCAGCTTCGTCAATGCGCGCGCCAGTCAACAGGAGGAACATGGACAAGGTCAGCGCTGGTGCGCTCTGTTTCAGCGCGCCGCGCCCTAGCCAGGTCAGGTATGCCAGACAGCACCGACCTTTCCTTCAGCCGGATATAGCGACCAGAGCGCGGCTTCAGCTTCACACGATGGTCGCCCAGGACCTCGGTGGGGTTGTGCTGGATCAGCGGCTTTGCCATCGGCACGTCGGAACTGGCGCGTGGCATAGTTGAGCAGGGCGCGCAGAATATCAAATGCCTGATTGGCTTGTCCCGGTGCCCCCTTCTTCCCATGCAACCCCTTCTCCGCCATCTCCTTGTAGCGAGCGCGGCACATGTCCTCAGTTATGGACAAGATCGGCTCGTTCTCCCACGCTTTGAATGTAGTGACCACATGCCGCTCGATTGTCGCCTTGGTGCTGGGCTTCAGCTTGGTCGGGCGGTTCGGTGTAGTCGTCCGCAAGTTGGCGCAGCGTCACCTTGGCGCGTCATCCTGCTGCTTCCGATCGCGTGGATCAACACCTAGCTCCATATTGCGCAGGTAGGCTTTCGCAGCTTCCCGAGCTTGGTCAGGTGCGGAACACCCCATATGGGCCGACCGTTACTCGCACCGCGTCACTTACTCCGTTGACCGCCCTTGCGCGATAAAGCTGGCCTTGCCGGTTGGCGTCACCCGCAAACCAGATCCCTTGGTTTCGGTATCCCAAAACAAGGTGTCGGATTTGGAACCGGACTTGGCGACCCGATCGATGTTGGACTTGGTTAGCTTCATCTGTGGCATGGAGCGCTCCTCGGCAGCAATTCACAAGCAATGCATGTATACCTACGGCACCTTACAACAAAGGTCCATTGGTAAAAAACCACGCTTTTAAGCCACAAAATTGCTTACGGGCACCTATGGCAACGTGTGCAAACCTTGACGATTGCCAAATTGCTAAACCGTCGTACTGGTAAATCCTGTACCGAGGGTTCAGATCCCTCCGTCTCCGCCATTTAACCCATTGGAATCATTCTATTTCATGGGTTGAGATCGAAAAATCCCGTTTGTTTCAGGGTTATAGGCAAAGGGCTCTCCACCGGGTTAGGCCTGATATGCCCTGACATGCCTCTCTCTGCCGATATTCTCCAAAGCCTCGACTACACCGATTTTAGTGTAGAGCTTTATCGCATTGAAAATATGCAGATATTCTGGCGCGCCATTTTGGGGTCAGAACCGAGATTCACCTCAAAAACCGTCCCGGTTCCAACCACTGCATCACCGCAAAGCTTGGGCGATGATCAGCGCCAGGGCCATAATCGTGATCCACGGCCAGGGCGTTGCCCAGGGTGACCGCGCCTTCATCTGCTCAAGCTGGGCAATCGCCATTTGAACGCTGGCCTGCTGAAAGTGCAGATCCTTGAGGGCCGCTTTCATCACGCCGGTCTCGACGTAAGTCGAGGCGTCGTCGGCCAGAAGCTCGACCTCCTCAAGCAACCGAAGCACCTCCCGCAGTCGAGGAACTGCGCTCCGGATCAGGCGTACCGAGCAACGCCATGGCCTCCTGATGCTTGCTCTTGGCTAGCGTCAGCATGTAGCTGATGTGTTCAACAGCAGCGTCAGGCAGGTCTGGATCGGCAGCCTCCATGCCTTCGGTTCCGCTTCGCTCCACCTGCGGCCAGCCATGGCACCAGAGCCGGTTTTACACTAACAAACGGCGGACCACTCAGTGGGGGCCGGTCATCTAGCCCGTCTTATTCATGAGACTGCTGCTCGGTGCCCGTTTGGTGGTGATCTGCCATTGGCGGCGTAGCCTGGACGTGCGCCTTCGTCGGCGTTTTTCACCGTGGCAGGATCGATAGGCTTTTTGAGGTTGATGGACGGGGGCTCGGGTGTCAGCGGTACTGCCGCGCTGGCTATATCGGGGCTGGGTTTGAGGGCAGCGGCAACGATGCGGAAGGTGTCGGCATCAGGGCAAGCCGAAGCGAAGGCGACCTGATGCGACTGGCTGTTTTCGATGACGCGGGCAGCGACCTTGATGAGCCGCAGGCGCAGGGTCGAGAACTCCGCGCATGCCAGCGCGGCCGCCTTGGGGATGGCCTGCTGAACGCGCCACAAGAGCCAGTAGGCAGCCGTGCAGGCAGGATCAGGCGCATTTGGTTTGCGTTGGCCGACCGGCACGAGGTGCGGTCGCTGGCGAGTTGCCCTTTGTGACGCTTGATCAGGTTCTCGGCCTGGCCGCGGGCGCAGTATAGCGTGTCGTAGATGTGCTCGGCCGATCCTGCGGTCAGCGAGGTGACGACATAGCGGATGTCCATGCCAAGGGTGCTCGCCTCGATGCGGGCGACGACGCGGCGCTGGCATGCCCAGCTTTTCGCACCGTAGCGGGTCTCGGCATAATTGCGCAGGACCGGATACTGGCGCTGCGCCCGTTTCGTCGCGCAGGCATCGGCGGCGGTGACCATCACCGGATCGGCGCGCAGCACAGCGTTGGTGGGCAGGCCGAGCACGTAGTCGATGCCAGCCGCTTCGCACCAGGCGCATGACCTCGGGCCGGCCATAGTGCCCATCGCCTCGGATGGTGATGTGGGTATCGGGCCAGCACCGGCGGATATGGCGTACGAGGCGCCGGATGTGACCCGCCGCTTCGGCGCCCGAAGGCGTCTTTCCGGTGCGCAGCAACATCGCCACCGGGCGGCCGGTGGCGGTATCGTACACATGAACCGGCAGGAAGCAGCGCTCGCCATGGTGGCCATTCCAGAAGGAGAGCTGTTGATAGCCGTGGACGACATCACAGGTGTCATCGATGTCGAGTGTCACCGCTGCGGGCGGGGCAGGATAGCTGGCGCAGTAAACGCCGATCATCGCGGCCATCAGCTTTGCCAGTTCGCGCGTGGTGGGAGCGTTCTCCCAGCGGCTCATGGTTGGCTGACTGGCAAGGCCAACGCCCGATCCCGGCAGCTTGGCCAGTGCCAGGCGGAAACCCTGGATCGTCCGCAGGGCATCGAGATCGTCGGCGTCCTCGTAGCCGCAGGCGATCGCAAGGATGCGGGCCCGAAGGATGTCATCAAGTTGATGGACCACTCTGCCGGGATCGCGTGGATCGGCAATGCACGCGGCAAGCTGTCGGCAAATCCCCATCGCGCGCTCGGCCTGCGCCAGCAGCAGGACGCCGCCATCCGAGGTCAGCCGGCCACCATCAAACGCGGCTGTGACTTTCCGCCCGCGCACTGCTGGGAATCGGAATGAGTTTGCAGTATCATCGTTCATGGCGGGTGTGGCCTGTGGCATTTTCTGCCCTGCGGCAGGTTCGGAATAGACACCCAGTTCCTAATTCAGATCAGAGGCTTATGCCACTCCCGCCAACCATCAATGCCCACCCCGGTGAATAAGACGGGCTAGGGTTCGGTCGCCGCTGGCAAAACCGCGCGGAAGCTGGGGATTTTCGGCCCCTTGAGGCCCATCTCATGGATTCGCGATGAGATGTTGGCGGAGGGTAGTCGACCCTGATCCAACCTGCTCCGGGGTTGGAGCTATTGATTTTTAGATGTTTAAGTAAAATTTTAATACTGCTATCGATCATAGGTGCCCACGTTCCTCCCATGTGAGCAAAGCCTTGCCGACTATGCCCGCTCATGGTTTGAGCTTGTAATTTTTTACCTTGCGCTATATAAAGATTGCCTCGCGTCGTTTGCGACGGAATTTGTTAGCCGCTTTGGCGGCCCCTTTTCCCTTTCATGCTGCATGGCTCTGCGCCGGGACACGCCCGTTCGCGGACGATTATTTGTACGCAAGGAACCGGTTTGGCGAAGGAAGAGCTCCTGTCGGTGGAAGGCAAGATCGACGAGATCCTGCCTGACGGACGCTTCGGCGTGACACTCGACAATGAGCATCGGATCATCGCTTACACGGCAGGTAAAATGCGCCGTCACCGGATTCGCTCGGTTGTTGAAGACCGCGTACACGTGGAAGTGACGCCTTACGATCTACCCAAAGGGTCGGATTATCTATCGCGAACGGACACCCGGCCAAGGGCCAGGCGTTGTCCGGCAGCGTATGATCAGGCGTTAACCCGATTTCAAAGAAGGCAGCAGCACATCGCTGCCCGCAAGGATAAGATGAATTATATGAATAGCGGCGCTGCGAAGCGCCACACGATCTCGCCGCGCAAAAACTCGGCGGGTAACCAATCCATGGAACGGCACCCGACTTTCTCCGCCATGCTTTCTACCCTCGAACTGCGACGCCTCGTTGCTGCGATGGTCGACTGATCAGGAAAGCGTCCGTGATTGGGCCCAGGCAGGCCCGCACAAGCAGGAGATAAACGATGGATATCAACAAGGAATACGCCGCCCACCAGCACGCCCTGATGCATGCCGAAAATTCCGTCTGCAACGATACGCGCAAGGCACACCTCGCCACGGCCTCGTCGATTGCAGGCCGGATCAGCGCCTTCCAGCGCGAACTCGGTGCCGCCGCAGCCTGCGCCTGGAGCATGACACACCTTTCGGCACCTGAACGCGCCTGACATCACCTGACCAGCCCATGCTGGTGCCTTAATCCTGCTCTCGTTGAAGTTCGACGGGTATCGACGCATTGATTACAGAACTGGGAACTTCGTTTCCAATCCTGCAAAACGACGACCTCCTTTCAAGTAACGACTTGACGCACGAGACCGCCAGCAATCGCGCTGACGGCCACTACCGTTTCTTGAAAGGAAACAACCATGACTATCGGAACCGTAAAATTCTTCAACGAGGACAAGGGCTATGGCTTCATTCAGCCTGATGATGGCAGCCAGGATAGCTTCGTCCACATTTCTGCCGTTCAGGCGGCAGGCATGGATACTCTGAGCAAGGACCAGCGTGTGTCCTATGACGTCGAAACCGGCCGCAATGGCAAGGATCGGCGATCAATCTCAGCAGCGCCAACTGACCGGCAGACTGCTCCGCAGCCCGTTGGGGGGGACTGCCGGGAGCACCTGCTGCCTTTAACCCCGGATCCGGGGCGAACGCCCATGGCCCTTTCCTACGAATTTCTCATCCAACGTGCCGAGCAAGCCGCTCAGGAAGCGGCTGGCTCCTTGCTGGAGAATGTCAAGGAACGTGCGTTGCGCTCGGAAAAGGCTTGGCGCACCATGGCCAGCCAGGTCCTCGAAGTTACACGAGGGCGCGAACTTGCACAGCAAGAGAAGCTTGCCGCGAGCCAGATATCCAATGCGTCGCAATGACGGATAATCCGGCTCCCGGCAGAAAAGATCTTGTTGAAGCTCTTGAGGCGGCTGACGTTTCCGCGATCAATGGTATCGCCAGTCTTGCGAACATCCTGCTGAAACGTGGCTTGCTCAGCGATGCAGAGGCTTCTGCGATGGCACGAAAGCATGAGCCTGCCGCTAGGGCTGCCAAAGTATGCAGAGAATTCTGCTGTCCAGGATCTTCAACTGAACCTAGATCGGTTGTTCGCCATGATAGTAACGTCAAAATAGCGCACGGCAGATCGGATGTCCCGCTGGCAAACAATGCATCCATGCTCGTGGGTAATCTCCCGCATCTTCTGGTCCGACGACGCGAGCGCAAGATGCAGCGTTTCAAGTCCTAGTGGCAGGCGCAGCGCTTCGTCGACACCCACTCCGCCATCTACATACCTTCGCCAGCCAGCGTAACCTCGTCTCCCGCAAAATCATGCGCACCTTTCGCGCGGCAGCCCTTGCCGCGTGGAGCCTTGCGTCCGGGGCGGGGCATGCCGCGCCGAATGTAAAGCTCCTTCATCTCACGTGTGCAACTGCGGATGCTGGCAGGCGATCAATCCTGCGGACCATAGGCTGCGCAGAAGACCTTGACCGCCTCGTTGACATCCGCCGCGATCGTTGCGGCGTTGGGCGGTTTCTGGTCGCCGATCATGTGGATCTGGTAACAACCGGACTGACAAAGGGCGATGAAGTGCTGGGCGGCGCGGAATGGGGCGGCACTGCTGCGCAGCAACCCGCGCCGCTGGAGTTCGGCAAAATATTCGGTCGTGATCCGCCAGCCCCGGGCCAGGCCCTGTTCGTGGAACATCTGCCCCAGCCCCGGAATGTCCCGCGCCTCGCCCGTGACAATGCGCATCAATGCGGTAATCGGCGGCGATGTGAGCGCGGCCAGCAGGCGCTCGCCAAACACGGTCAGCGAGCGGTCCAGCGGCTGGTTCAGGACCAGTGATGCGGAAATGAACTCGGCATATTCATCAACCAGATCCTCGGCTACTGCCATGAACAGAACCGGCTTGCTGGGAAAGTAGGACCACAGCGTGGTCTTGGATCCCCCCAGCCGCGCCGCAATGGCCGACATGGAAACCGGCTTGTAGCCCTGATCGAGAAACATCTCGCGCGCCGTCGCAAGGATTGCCTTGCGGCGCGCGCCTCCTGCTCCATGCTCTCTTTCGACCATGCAATGATACTACGCAGTATCATTTGAATTGACAACCGCCCGCATATCCGTGAGAGGCAGCACAATGATACTGCGTAGTACGGTTTTATGATCAGGCACTCTCAAGCGTTGCTGGCAATGCTGGCATTGACCGGCTGTGCGTCTATCCCGCAACTGGATGCGCCGCCTGCCCTGCGCGATCCGGCAACCTTGTCCCTTGGCGTCAGGCCAGCCGCCGCGCCGGGCTCGTTTCCTGACGATCGGTGGTGGACGGCCATGGGCGACCCGGCGCTGGACCGCCTGATGGAAGAGGCGCTTAGCGCTTCCCCCGATCTTGCCGCCGCCCAGGCCAGAGCGCGCCGCGCTCTGGCGTTTCAGGCTCAGGCGAAAGCGGCGACGCTGCCTGCTGCCTTGGGCGTTGAAGGCAGTGCCGGTGCGATCCGGCAAAGCCAGAACCAGGGGTTCCCGCCGGGCCTGATCCCGGGAGACGTGCGCGATCAAGGGCGGATCGGCGCGCTGCTGGAATTCGATCTTGATCTGTGGGGACGAAAGCGCTCGGCCCTTGCCGCAGCCACTTCCGCCGCCATGAGCGCGCAGGTTGACGTGGCCCAGACCCGCCTTTTGCTGCAGGCGGCAATCGCATCGGCCTATGCCGATCTTGCCGGCCTGTTCGCCAGCCGGGATCTGGCCGAAGCGCGCTTGAAAATGCCGGGACGAACTGGCGCTGCTCCAGGCGCGGCAGGCCCGCGGGCTGGAAAACAGCGCGGTGGTCAGCGAAGCGGAAGGCCAGCTGGCCCGCACCGTGGCCGAATTGAAAGCGCTGGATGAGGCCATTGCCCTGACCCGGAACGCACTGGCCGCACTGGCTGGAGCGGGACCTGAACGAGGGCAGATGATCCAGCGGCCGCAGCTTGCTGTGCGGCAAGACCTGCCCTGCCCGGCGATCTTCCGCTCAATCTGGTCGGTCGCCGTCCTGATCTGGTTTCGGCGCGGCTGCGTGCGGAAAGTGCCTCGGCGCGGATCGGGATCGCGCGGGCGGCATTCTATCCGGACATCAATCTTGCCGCGCTGGTCGGCTTTCAGGCTATCGGGCTGGCCAACCTGTTCCAGGATTCGTCACTGATCGCAAATGCGGGGCCGGCCCTGCGCCTGCCGATTTTCGATGGCGGCGCGGCGCGCGCCGGGTACCGCGCGGCGCGGGCCGATTATGACGAGGCAGTCTCGCTGTACAATGCGGCCCTGATCACGGCGATCCGTCAGGTTGCCGACGCTGCGGCAAGCAAGGCCAGCCTGACGGACCAGATCGCCGCAGCGCAGAATGCGGTGAACGCGGCGCAGCGCCAGCTGGCCGCAACGCGGCAACGCCACGCCGCCGGACTGGACGATTTGCGCAGGACCCTGGCCGCCGAGCGTGCGCTGATCGGCGCAAGGGCGGCGCTCTCCGCGCTGAATACCCGCAATCAACAGGCCGATATTGCCCTGTCCGTCGCCTTGGGTGGCGGTTTTGCAGAAACCCCTGAATACAAGCCGGAAGCGAACCGATGAACAATCCCGACAGCGCAGGCAATCTGGCCAATGACAGCGATGCTCCGCCGGCCCACCGCCGCAAGACAATGCTGATGCGCCTTGCTTTGGTGGTCGGTCTGGCGGCTGCGGCATGGAGCCTGTGGTACCTGCTGTTCGAACGCGGCATGGCCAGCACCGACAATGCTTATGTCGCGGCGGATTCCGCGGTCATCACGCCGCGAATTGCCGCCGCTGTCGCGGAAGTCCGGGTGACCGACACCCAGACGGTCAAGGCCGGAGACGTGCTGGTCCGGCTGGACGATGCCGATGCCCGGATCGAGCTGGTCGCGGCAAGCGGCGCTGCGTCAGGCGCGGCAACGCTTTCTTCAGGCCCAGGCCAATGGCCGCAGCCTGAACGCGCAGGTGGCCGGGGCCATGGCCGATATCGGCCAGGCCCGCGCCCGCCTTGCCGCAAGCGAAGCCGAATTGCGCCGCGCCGAGGATGCGCTGGCGCGACGTCAGGGTCTGGTCGGGTCCGGCGCAGTGGCGGGCGAGGAACTGGCCCAGGCCCGCGCCGCAGCGGCCAGCGCCCGGGCCAATTTCGAGATCCGCCCGCAGCGCCGTCAATGCTGCCGAAGCAGGCCGCGCCGCGGCAGGCGGCAGCGCAGAGGCCAATGCCGTGATTACCGGAACCGGCAATATCGAGGCCGATCCGGACGTCGTGGCGGCCAAGGCCCGGCTTGATGCGGCCAGACTGGCTGTGGACCGCACCGTGATCCGCGCGCCGATTGCCGGAGTGGTTTCCCAGCGGCAGGTCCAGACCGGACAGCAGGTTGCGCCGGGCACGCCGCTGATGCGGATTGTTCCGCTGGCCCAAGTCTATGTCGATGCCAATTTCCGCGAAACCCAGTTGCGCGGTGTCCGGATCGGACAGAGCGCCGAGCTTACCTCGGACCTGTACGGGTCCGGCGTGACCTATCGCGGCAAGGTCATCGGGGTTGGCGCAGCATCGGGCGCTGCCACGGCGCTGATCCCGGCCCAGAACGCCACTGGCAACTGGGTGAAAGTGGTGCAGCGCGTGCCCGTTCGGATTGCCCTCGATCCCGCCCAGCTGAAGCAGCACCCGCTACCGATCGGAGCCTCGATGGAGGCCGAGATCGACACTCGGGACTGAAGCCATGGCAAACCCGGCCAGACCGTTGACGGCAGCGCAGCATCCTCGCCGGTGCCGCTGACCGGGCTTGCCCTGTTTCTGGCCGCCTTTGCACTGGCGCTGTGCAATTTCATCGTGGTTCTGGACATCACGATTGCCAACGTTTCGGTGCCGCATATTTCCGGCGGACTGGCGGTGTCACCCAGCCAGGGGCTGTGGGTGCTGACGTCCTACGCCGTTGCCGAAGCGATCACCGTGCCGCTGACCGGCTGGCTGGCCGCGCGTTTCGGAACGGTTCGCACCTTGATCCTGTGCGTCGCGGGCTTCGGCTTGTCGTCGTTCCTGTGCGGGATTTCGCCCAGCATCGAATTGCTGGTGCTGAGCCGCGTGTTGCAGGGTCTTTCGGGCGGGCCGATCATGCCTTTGACCCAGGCGATGCTGACCCGCATCTTTCCCCGGAAAGGTGCCGATGGCCATGGGCCTGTGGGCCACGACCACGATTGCCGCGCCGATCTTTGGCCCGATCCTGGGCGGGTGGATCAGCGACAACTGGAGCTGGCACTGGATATTCTTCATCAACCTGCCGGTCATCGCCTTCTGCCTGCTGACATTCATGCGCAGCCTGGGCCGTTATGAAACCGCCATCGCCCGCCCGCCGCTCGACAAGACCGGCCTGTTCCTGCTGATTGTCTGGGTCAGCGCTTTCCAGATCATGCTGGAAACGGGGCGCGAGCATGACTGGTTCAATTCCGACATCGTCGTGGTCATGGCGATCATTGCTGCAATCGGTTTTGCCGCCTTCGTTATCTGGGAGTGGTATGAACCGCACCCGGTAGTCAACATCCGGCTGCTGCGCGACCGAACCCTCGCCGCTGCCACTCTGGCCATGTCGCTGGGCTATGGCGCGTTCTTCGCGACTGTCGTGCTGGTGCCGCTGTGGATGCAGCAAGCGCTTGGCTATAACGCAACCAATGCGGGGCTGGTCACCGGGTTTCAGGGGGTTCTGGCAATCCTTGCCGCGCCTTTGGCTGCGGGACTGCTGAACCGGGTGGATGTGCGCCTGACTGTCAGCCTGGGGATGCTGTGGCTTGGCCTGACCACGCTGTTGCGGCTGGCCTGGAACACAGGATCGACCTTCTGGGCCCTGGCCATGCCGCAGCTCTTTGCAGGGGCTGGGGATGCCGTTCTTCTTTGTCGGGCTGTCGGCCCTGTCGATCGCGGCGGTACGGACCGATCAGGTCGCTTCCGCCGCCGGGATCGTCACGTTCAGCCGTACCGTGGCAGGCGCAGTCGCAACCGCCATCGCCTCCACCCTGTGGGTCAACAATGCGCGGGTGCAGCGGACAGAATTCGTGCAGGGCATGAACGACGCAAACGGCGCGGCGGCGGCGATGCAGGACGCTGGACTGACGCCGGGGCAAAGCTACTCCGCACTGGAAGGGATTGTCGAAATCCAGGCCCTGACGGGCGCCGCGCATTACGTTTTCATGCTCAGCTTCGCTATCTTCCTGATTTCGGTCCTGGCAGTGTGGCTGGCCCCCCGCCCCGCCAAAGCGCTGAGCCCGGGCGAAGCGCATTAGGCTTACTGCAGGCCAAGGGCATGAGGTTTTGCCACTCGGCCAGGGCGGCCGAGCGACTTCGCGGCGGGTCTCATTGCCCAGCTCGCGCATCGCGGCAGGGTAGGATTTCAGGCCGTCGGTGACGACCGCCTCGGCCCGGCCGTGACGCTTCAAGGCTTTGCGCATGAACCGCAAAGCTGCCGCTTTATCGCGGGTTTTGGTGACGTAGCTTTCCAGCACCTCGCCCTCGTGATCCACTGCGCGCCACAGGTAGTGCGTCTCGCCGTTGATCTTTACGTTGACCTCATCGAGGTGCCACCGCCAGTGGCGGAATCCCCGCATGCAGCTGACCAGCCGCTGGATGTCAGCAGCGAACATCGGCCCGAACCGGTTCCACCAAAAACGAACAGTCTCGTGGCAAATGTCGATCCCGCGCTCGAACATGAGGTCCTCGACGTTACGCAGCGAAAGCGGGAAGCGAATATACATCATCACTACGAGGCGCTCACCTCGGGCGAGGAATGGAAATAGCGGAGAGTATTACAGGGCTTACGAGGACGAGGCATACCCACGCTTTACTCGCAGCGCCGGTCCATCGTTAGCGGTGCAATCCTTTGACACTGCCATTGTGATCTATGGCGCGGCGCTGCGGTCGACCTGGCAGGGCATGACGAAATTGCCATCTACCCGGTAGGTGGCTGGTGGAAAAACGCACACCCGGGCAACAGCGTGCCAATGACCGTGGGCGCTATGCCCTGATTATATCCCTCGCCGTTCTTGGACAATCTATCGACCTGCATACCTCCATAAGCACAATGGTAGATACACGAATCGCAGAAATCGGCGCTCTTTCTGTTGATCATGGTGGCTTGCGAGGACGATGAACCTTTATCTCAAATGGGATGAAGGGCCCTTTCGACAGCTATCCAAGTCGAGCATTCATAAACTGGTCAATCCCCTAAGAAGGGCCATCAAATATGCAGTGCCTTCCCTAAACCCTTCAGGGCTGTTTCCTGGACCGCTTCGCCAAGCGTTGGGTGGGCGTGAATGTGACCGGCCCCCACCGAGTGGTCCGGGCTATATGTTAGTGCATTGACGCCTCCATCGCCAGTGTTGGCCGTAGGTGGAGCGAAGCGGAACCGGAGGGCAGCCATGGTGGCGTCGCTGCTTCCGGGGCCGGTGGTCGGTAGCCAAGTGAGCTGTGCGGTCTGACGGTGTTGTAATGCCGCCGCCAGGCTCGGTCAGGATCTGAGCCTCGGCCAGGGTGTAGAAGATTTCTCCGTTCAAGAGTTCATCACGCATCGAGCCGTTGAAGGACCCTGGTAGCCATTCTCCCATGGGCTGCCAGGTGTGATGTAGAGCGTCTTCACTCCGATCTTAGCTA
>JADJYM010000004.1 GCA_016719755.1 Novosphingobium sp.
GCGTTCGATTATCGGCGCAAGGTTCACCGCGTTGCCCAGGCTTGCGGCCGTTTCAGGAGCGGCTCGATGTGCTGACGGAGAACGAGGCCCGGCCCCGGCGCGATCGGCTGCGGATGACGCGCATCCATGACCTGCTGTGCCGTGAGGGTTCGAGGTTCCTACGATGCGGTCCGGCGCTACGCCCGGCGCTGGGCGGAAGCACGGCGCAAGGATCCTGGCGATGGGGCGCTGGCCTTTATCCCGCTGCTATTCCAGCCCGGCGAGGCCTACCAGTTCGACTGGAGCCATGAGGACGTAGAGATCGCCGGCAAGCCGATGCGGGTGAAGGTGGCGCATATGCGGCTATGCGCGTCGCGGGCAGTCTATGTCCGGCCTATCCACGCGAGACACAGGGATGGTGTTTGACGCCCATGCCCGCGGCTTCGCAGCTTCTTTGGTGGCGTTCTGCGCGGATCCACGATAACATGAAGGGCGCGGTCACCACCGTGTTCATCGGCAAGGAGCGGGTGTTCAACCGCCGCTTTCTGGTCATGGCTCAAATCATTACATGGTGAGCCCACGGCCTGCTCGCCAGCGGCGGGGTGGGAGAAGGCGGTTGAACCCAGGTGCAGGCTCATCCGAGGCCGCTTCTTCTTTCTGGTCATGGCTGATCATTATAAGGTCGAGGCCACGGCCTGCTCTCGCCAGCGGCGGGGTGGGAGAAGGGGCAGGTTGAACACTAGGTGCCCAGACCATCCCGAGGCCGCTTCTTCCAACCCCGCCTGCGCTTTGCCAGCTCGAGGAGCTCAACGGGTGGCTGGAAGCCGAGTGCCTGCGCTGGTCGCGGGCACCCATCCCGAGCAAAGGAGCTGACCGTTGCCGAAGCGCTGGAGCTCGAACGACCACCCCTGCAGCCGATGCTGGCACCGTTTGACGGCTTCCACGAGACCGCGCGCATGCCGTGACGGGCACTGCTCGATCAGCTTCGACCGCAACCGCTACTCGGTCATGGCTAAGGCTGCACGGCGGTCCGTTCCAGGTCCGCGCCTATGCCGACCGCATCGTCGTGCGCCTCGGCTTGCGACGAGGTCATCGCCGAACATGCCCCGGCACTTCGGCCGCGACCGAACGATCTTGATCCCTGGCATTACCTGCCCGTTCTGGCCAACAAGCCTGGGGCCTTGCGGAACGGCGCACCCTTCCAGGGGTGGGACCACCAGCGGCACTGACGCGTGCGGCGCAAGCTGGGCAGCGGTGATGAAGCCGACCGCCGCTTCGTGCGCGTGCTGGCAGCTGTAATGACCGATGGCCTGGAAGCGGTCGAGGCCGCGATCCGGGAGGCGCTTGATAGCGGTGCCGTCAGCGACGAGGTCATCCTCAACATTCTGGCCCGATACCGGGACCCGCCATCCGAGCGCCCCCTGGACGTGATCGTCGACCTCAAGCTCAACCACCCGCCGATCGCGGACTGCGCGCTACGATACGGTGCGAGCTGATGCAGCGGGATGAGATGATCGAGGCGATGCGCTCGCTCGGCCTCGGGGGCATGGCAGGGGCCTTCGACGAGGCGGTCACCACCGGGCTGCAGCGCAAGCGCACGACCCATGAGATCCTGGCCGACCTGCTGCGCGCCGAAGCCGCGCATCGTCATGCCGCCTCGATCCGCTATCGCACGACCGCGGCCAAGCTGCCGGTAATCAAGGACATCGACGCCTTCGTGTTCGAGGGGACCCCGATCAACGAAGGGCTGGTGCGCTCCCTTCACGCAGGTTCGTTCGTCCCTGGTCGCCGGAACATCGTGCTCATCGGCGGGACGGACGGGCAAGACCCATCTGGCCACCGCGATCACCGCCGGCGTCGTGCGTGCTGGCGCTCGCGGACGCTACTTCAACACGGTCGATCTCGTCACTCGGCTCGAAGAAGAAGCTCGCATCGGCAAGGCTGGCGCCATCGCAGCCCAGCTCGGCGGGCTCGATCTCGTGGTGCTCGATGAACTGGGCTATCTACCGTTCGCCCGCTCAGGCGGCCAGCTGCTGTTCCATCTGACCAGCAAGCTCTACGAGCAGACCTCGGTCATCATCACCACCAACCTGGCCTTCGGCGAATGGCCCACCGTGTTCCCGGCGACCCTGGAATGACCACTGCGCTGCTCGACCGCATCACCCACCATTGCGATATCGTCGAGACAGGCAACGACAGCTGGCGCTAAAAACCGCAGCTGACCCAATCAGAAAATAGGCCTCGCGCTGCTGCCGCCTCCGGTCGGGCTACGCCCTCCCTACGCCGCCAGCAGCGCGAAACACGCCCAGCATCAACCAATCCCCGCAACTGCAAGGGGGTCCCGCTGCACGCCGATAGGGGGTCCCGATGAACGCCGATTGACACCGTTAGCCTTCCGGGCCAGGTGGGTTTCTGACCTCCATTACGCCCATCTGCGTGGCGATGGGGTTCCCATTGAACCGCTGGCCCTGCTTGTCGCGGTAGAAATGATCCCCGACCTGGTGCGTACAGTCGGGAATGTGACAATGGATGTCGCTGCGACAAGCGTCATCTCCCGGCTTGAAGAAAAACAATGATCACCGACAGCTGGCCTTGGCTCCCGACTGCGATGCAATGGAGAAATCGAAAATGTCCAAAGTAGCTCTGGATGATCCTGATATTCGGATTCTTGCAATCCTGCAGGAGGATGCCACCCTGTCGATCGCCAATATCGCAGCTAAAGCCAATATGTCGCACAACGCCTGCTGGCGACGGATCAAGCGGCTCGAGGTCCGGCGTCATCTCGCAGCGGGTCACGCTGCTCGATGCGCAAGCTCGGTCTGGATATGACGATCTTCGTTAGCATCCGTGCGGCCGAACACTCAGAAGAGTGGCTCAAAAAGCTGACAGATGCCGTGCGGGATATTCCAGAAGTAGTCGAATTCTATCGCATGACGGGCGACGTGGATTACCTGCTCAAGCTCAGGGTCGAGAGCATCGGGGCCTACGATGCAGTCTATCGCCGCCTGATCAAGACCGTTCGGCTGACCGATGTCAGTTCGACCTTCTCGATGGAGGAGATTAAGTGCACTACGGCCTCCCGTTGATCCGGACAACCATGCGCTGACCTCAATCCGCTCGCTTGCCGTAGCGCTGACCCAATTGAGTTGCACGGGATTCCATCGGTTGCTGCTTGCCGTCGATATAGATTGCAATCGGCTCGCTCCAGAGCCTCGAGCGGATCGCCATCCCAGATCACCAGATCTGCAAGCTTGCCCGGTTCAATCGAGCCGACCAGATTGGCAACCCCAAAGATCCGCGCAGGGGCGAGGGTAATTGCCTCAAGTGCAGCAGACTGCGGAAGACCCCGTGAAACCGCCAGTCCGGCGTTGTAGCGCATGTCCCGAACCCGGTGGCCGCCATCGTTACCACTGATCGCAATGTCGACTCCCGCTGCCTTGAGAATAGCCGCATTCCGCAACGATGCACCGATCTGATCGAAGCTCGACGGAATGTTGGACGTCGGATTCAGCAGTACAGGCACGTTCATTGCCGCGATCTCACTAGCCACTTGCCAGCCCTCCTCCGCACCGCTCAGGACCAACTTGAGCCCAGATTCCCGGGCAAAGGCGAGCACCTGCCGGATGTCAGCAGCCCGATGAACAATGACGATCAAAGGCATTTTCCCAGACGCCACCGGCGCAAGCGCTCGGTGATCGACTTCCGAAAGCCCCCAATTGGTCTCTGAGTTCCAGGCTTCTTGAGACTGGCAAAAAGCTCACGAAGCTGAACGAATTCGGACGCCCGAGACCCTCCAGACGTGCCGCTCCATCCTCGCCCAGCTCCAGGACCATGCCAATATCCGCCCTGAAAAGGATATTCGGACCTTGGCCGAGCGAAATCAGCGCAGCTTTCCCAGCAAACGGCGCTTCCCGCTCCTTGTTGCTATCATCATAGTCGGGCATCACGACTGCCCGGGTAATCCCACCCAGGCGCGCAACAGGAAGAAGGGTCGACGCCGGGTTGAGACCATACCGTACGTCAAATGCAGCACTGATCCTTGTGCTGCGCGTCCGCTGCGTCCAGCGTTCCATCGACCGAGCTAACTTCGACGAGGTCCCAATGCCGTGTTTACGGCAAACAAACCGGGCGTGACAATATTGCCCTTGGCGTCAACGATCGTCATTCCAACCGGCACGGCCACATTCGCACCTGCCGAGCTGATCTTACCATCGCGAACGAGGATCGTTCCCCGTTCAACTTCGCCGACAGGTCCAGGCGAAAGAATGTGGGCGTTTGTGATGGCAAAGGTCTGTGCTTCGACGGCATTGGGTCTGGCAAGGCTCGCCAGTCCAGCCAGAACGAGTGAAAGGTGCGCGAACTTCATCTCATTCCTCTCTCCACGGTTTGGCCAAGCTCGAAGTCGCTCCGATAGATTGACCCGGGGTTGGACGTGTCGTGGATCAGGGCGCCGTCAATGAATACTTTTTTCAGCCACTGCATAAACGCTGAAAGAGTTGCGGCTCCAAAGCACGACATCCGCCATCTTTCCAGGTTCGAGAGAACCGGTCCGGTCTGCGACCCCCATTATTCGGGCCGGATTGAGCGTGATCCACTTGATCGCTTCTTCTTGCGGGATATTGATCCCGGCGCGCCGCCCAGCCGCGAGGGCAACAGATGTTTCAACGTTGAGGCGTTGGATCAAGCGCTGCTCGTCAGAATGGATCGCAACACATCCCCCGCGAGATGCAAGGATTGCCGCATTTTCCTCGATCGCGTCGAATGCCTCCATCTTGAAACCCCAGCGGGTCGCCCAGGTCGCGACGCAGGTTCCTTCTGAAGCCAGCAGATCGGCGATTTTGTACCCTTCCACGGCGTGGGAACGCGGTGGTTTTATACCCCAAATTCATGCCCGACATCGAGCATGACAGCCATCTCATCGGCCCGGTAGCAATGGTTCTGCACCAGGATTTCGCCCTTAAGAACGCCGGCGAGAGTTTCCTAGCGAGGTCCCGCTTTGGGGCTTCCGCAGCCTCGCCCCTGGCGCGTTTGCGTTCGTAGCTCTCCCACTTGCGGGCATATTCGGCAGCATCGATCCAGCTGCGCCGGAATCCCGCGACATTGCCCATGCGGGTTGCCGGCGCACGGCCTCGACTACCGTATCGCCCCTTCGGATTTTCGCCACACGCCATCTTGAGCGTATAGGGTGCACCGGAGAATTTCATTTGCGCCACAGTGACGGCCGGTACATTCTTCAGCGTCACACCCCGGCCACCGAACAGGTTCGCCGAGCCGGGTAAGACCAGCAGGCTGGTAACCCCGCCGGCTCTGGCCTTGGTAAAAACCGGGTCCTGGGGCCAGACGGAATGTTCGGCCCATACATGCGCAGTGTAAGGATCGATGTTCTCATTACCGTCGGCGTGACCATCCACTCCGGGCGCAGGGAAAACGCCCAAGTGCGAATGAATCGATGATCCCGGAGTAACCCACTTGCCAGTTCCGTCGATGGTTCGCGTTCCCGCCGGGACCCGGACATCCTTGCCAACGGCGACAATACGCCCGCCTGACATCAAAATCGTGCCGCTATCGATACACGCACACCTGTCGCCGTAAGAATCGAGGCATTGACGATGGCCGTGTCGACTTCGCCGCGTGGGCGATAGGTGCTGGGATAGGCGATGGGTGCGACAGACGCTGCCTTGGCGTCTGTTTCGCTCGAGGGGGCCGCTCCCAAGGGAGTACATATACAAATTGCGAGAGCCAGAGCCGATTGCCCAATGATCCGCTGAACGATTTTCTTCACAGTGCCGCCTTCCTGGATTGTCGCCATTGCTCAGCCGCCGCCTTCGACCGGCCAGGTCGAAGGCGGCGACAGCACGCTCAGAAATCTTTGCGGATACTGATGTACCAATAGCGTGGGTTCGGAGTCAAGTGAACCCATGTAGGCGAACGAACTCAAGTCGATCGGCGGACGGGAATCCGTGATATTGCGAACACCCAGCCGGAGAGTGGTCCCGTCGGTAAAGCCGCCCTTCAGGTCGTACTGCACATAGAGTTAGCAGTCGTGTAGCTCTTCACTGTCCAGTTCTGGCCGCTGACGGTAATGTCGTCATCGATCACGCTGCTGCGATGGCTGACAAATGCACCTGCGGTAAACTGGCCAAGTTTCCACGTCAGAGAGCCTGAAGCGCGCCAGCGCGGGAAGCCATCGTTCCGGACGAGATCGCCGCCTTCCGGAATAGTGGTATCTTCATTGATCGTACCCGCTGCCCGGGCATCGATCAGGACCTGGATATCGGGCGACGCATCACGGAAATATTTCAACAGGTAGGCGACATTAGCTGAAATGGTGAAGTCACCGATGCCTGTATCACGGAGCCCAACATTCAGGCCGAAATCGAGACCGCGGACGGTCTGAGGCTCAAGGTTGCGATAGAGGTCATCGACATAGGTGACGCGGCCAACCGGAGTCAGTCCGGTTCCCGCAAACAGGGCGATGTCATCGGCGGTCGGCGCGGCACGGATTACGTTCGGATCGCTCAATCCTTGTACGCGCAGCAGGTAGTCGTTGATCAACGCATTGCCTTCACCATAGACGCCGACGATACCCTTCTGTTTCACCTGCAGAAATCGGCGGTGAAGGTCGTGCGCAACGTTCCTGTATTGAGGAACGGAGGCTGCAGGACGGTGCCAATAGTCCAGGTTTCAGAGGTTTCGGGATCGAGATCCGGATTGCCTGCACGCCGCGCAGTCGTGACAAACGCCTGAGCGCAAGCATCGAAGCTGGTGATGCGGCCAGCCCTCAGATCTGCCTCGCAACGGATATAGTCCGTGCGCGTGTTGCCGCGCGTGACAACCGTGGCATTGGTCTGCTCAAGGTTGGGCGCCCGGAAACCTTGCGCCCACGAACCACGGATCCGCCATCCTTCAAATAGGTCCCATGCCATCGCGACCTTCGGCTTCGCGATGCTGCCGAAATCAGAATAATGCTCATAACGTCCAGCCGCCTGCAGAGTCAGGCTGCGAATGAGTGGGATACCCATTTCGGGCGAAATGACGGGGATGGCGAGCTCGGCGTAGGCGGCAAAGACCGTGCGCGCGCCTCTTGTGTCGGGTGTTGGGCTGACACCAAACAAATCGCTGTCTTGAACTACACCGGTAACCGTGTCGGTCCATTTGATGGTGCCATCGACACGCGGATCGCGGTCGTCCAACTGGGTGTCACGGCGAATTTCAGCGCCGAATGCCATCCCGACATCGCCAGCGGGTAGCGCAAACAGATCTGGCCTCGACGCCCGGAAGTCCCATTCCGCCAAGGTTGATTTGCCGCGGCGTACTGACTTGATGCGGATGGCATCAAGCGCAGCTTGGCTGCTAGGAGAAGTGTCCGGCCCCATAGGATTCGCCGCGCTGCCGCCATTGAACAGATTATAGGCATCGGGCGTCGACAGGGCGAGGTTCTGCTGGAGCAGTGTCGCACTGATGCCGTCCTGCTCGTCACGCACGGTGGCTTCGGAATAGACACCGGCGGTTTCCCCCGAAGCCGAGCGCCTCACCTCTGAGGCCCAGAACCGCCCGGAACTGCCGGTTGCTGACATCAACAACCGTCGGCCCCATATCGACAAAGCGATAGCTCGTCAGGAAAATAGGCAAGCCAGCGGCAGGGGCGTCGATCCCGGCCAACCGGTTCGGGTTTGCACTGCCATTGGCGAAGGTCACCGGACCGAAGGGGTTCCAATAGTTCGACGCCGGAATTGTCATCTGGATCGAACCGATCGAGAAGACGCTGTCCTGGATGCTGCGTGTCTTGGCGTAATAGTAACCCAGTTCCGTGAACATCGTCACGCTATCAGTCAGATCATAATGCCCGGATGCGTAGACGTTAATCCGATCAAGGCTGGGCGAAATCGAGATCGGGAAATTAGCCTGACCGTCCCATCGCGTGTTGCGGTCGGCACCCGTGGTTGCGCGTGTGCCGTCGTCGATGCAGATGTCACCAGAGAGGGTGTAAGAGCACCCGCCATTTGCGGTTGGCTGGATCGAAAATACGCCCCCCGCAGTTGTGACACTGGTCGTTCCTCGACGAACCCGGACACCACCAAGGGTCGCAAAATTGCCCCATTGAGATAGCGTGCTGGTATCATCGAGACTGTTGGATCCTGCAAAGATCGTTCCTGCAAACTCGTCAAACGCCCTGTGGTCAGACGTTGCCGTGAACGGCAAGTCCTGAGATGTGAGCGCAGTACGGTTGGTGTAATTGAACAAGACTGAGAAATTACCGCGGCCTTCCGAGAAGTCCTTGCCAAGGTAGCCCGAGGCATTGAACTCGCGCAGACCGGTGCCTTCAGCTCCGCCATATTGGAGTGAGAGGCTTCCGCCGTTGATGTTGTCGCGCAGCACCGTGTTGACCACGCCGGCCACCGCATCAGTCCCATAAAGGGCGGCAGCACCGTCACGAAGAACCTCGACCCGCTTCACGCCGTAAACCGGAATAGCGTTGGTGTTGTAAGTGGTGACGGGGGCAAGCGATACGCTCGCCTGGCTGCTGGGGTGCTGCACAACCCGCCGACCATTGAGCAGAACCAAGGTGTTGCCGACGCCCAGTCCGCGAAGGTCGATCGAGCCGATATCGCCACGAGCGAAGTTGCTGCTGGTCTGACCGTTGCTGGTGTTGAAGGAGACATCGCTCATCTGCGGGATCGAGCGATCAGATCGTCGCCGGAAACCGCGGCAGTTGCGGCGATATCGTCTTCGCTGACCACAGTAACCGGCAGGGCTTCGGTGATCTTGGAGCCTGCGATGCGGCTCCCGGTCACCACGATTTCGCTGCTCTTCGCAGCATCGTCGGGCTGCTCTTGCGGCGCTTCCTGTGCCGCTGCTTGCTGCGCGACGACCAAACCGATGAGCGATGCCGCGCAGAGCATATGCTTGCGAATGGAGTGTGATTTTCTGACCATTGAGAACCCCCTTTGTTCTGAGCCGTCCCTGAAACGATGCCTGTTGCCGCATCTTAGGCCTTTGACGCAATGCAGCAACAAAACCCCACCGAAAAATTCACAGCAGGCTTCTGACCTAATCAACCTGCTTATTCTGCCAGTTCCACAACCGCATCTGCTTCAACCGCAAAATTGAATGGTAGCCGGTAAACCCCGATTGCCGAGCGCGCATGCTTCCCGCCTCGCCGAAACAATCGACAATCAAATCGGAACAACCATTCATGACGGCCGGTATATCGAAAAAGCAAGGCCCTGCCTGAACATAACCGCCCAGGCGCAGGATTGAGGTAACGCGATCAAGATCGCCGTCCGCAGCAGCCTTGATTTGCGCAATGAGATTGATCGCGCAGAGTCTGGCTGCGGCAATGCCCACTTCAAGAGAGCAATCCTGACCGACTGTGCCCGTAATGCCGCCATTGGCGTCATTCGAAAGCTGGCCAGAAATATAGATCGTCCGGCCCGACCGAGTAGCAGGGACATAATTTGCAACCGGTGCGGCTACGGTCGGCAATTCGATTCCCAACTCCGCCAATCGCTTTTCTACTCTGGACATGCTTGTTCCTTCTTCGTTGTTTGGTTGTTAATGGCGTCGAGGCGCGGGCCTGTGTCGCGACCGCGCTCCCACCGGTCGATCACTGCGGCTGCGACCGAATTGCCCACGACATTCGTCGCCGACCGGCCCATGTCGAGAAGGTGGTCTACAGCCAGAATTAGGAGCAACCCGGCTTCGGGGAGCTTGAAGTAGGAAAGCGTGGCTGAAATCACTACCAGAGAAGCGCGCGGCACCCCCGCCATGCCCTTCGATGTCACCATTAGCAGCAGCAACATGGTGATTTGCTGTCCGATACTCAGATCGATGCCATATGCCTGGGCTATGAACAGCGTGGCAAAGGTACAGTACATCATCGAGCCGTCGAGATTGAACGAGTAGCCAAGCGGCAGGACGAACGAGACAATGCGGCGATTGATTCCCTGTTTCTCGAGCTCTTCCATTGTCCTAGGGTAAGCCGCTTCGGAGCTCGCCGTGGAGAATGCTAGCAGGACAGGCGTGCGTATTCCCTTGAAAAGCCCGAATGCCGATCGCCCGATAATTGCGAGTGCAGCGAGGAACAGCAGCCCCCAAAGCAGCCCGAGCGACAGATAGAAGCCGCCTACGAACCCGGCGTAGGTTACCAGCACGCCTGGCCCCTGAGTGGCCACCGTCGAAGCCAAGGCAGCAAAGATTGCCAGCGGGGCGGTCTTCATCACATAGCCGGTAACCTTGAGCATGATCGCCGCGATCTGCTCGACAAGCGCCAAAACGGCTGGAGCTTTGTCGTCGATGGCGGCAACGGCCGAGCCGACCAGTACCGAAAAAACCACAATTTGCAGGATCTCGTTGTCGGCCATTGCCTGGACGATTGATTGCGGAATGAGGTGGGTCACAAATTGCTTGAGCGTAAACTCCCCGACCGCGACGACCTCCGATGCCCCATTAGTCGGCAATTCCATCGCGAGCCCCGTACCCGGCTGCAGTAAATGGACCATGATCAGGCCAATCGTCAGCGAGACGATCGAGGCAGTGATGAACCACCCCATGGTCTTTGCGCCGACGCGGCCAATTGCGGCTGCGTCTTCCATATGTGCAATCCCTGCGACCAGTGTCGCAAAGACGAGCGGCGCGATGATCATCTTGATGAGCCGCAGGAACAGATCGGTCAGGATCGACAGTTTGTCAGCAACGGCTGCAGCCTCATCGGCAACCATGGTGGCATTCACGAACCAACCGACCGCGATGCCTAGCACCATTGCAAATATCAGGGTTAAGGCGAATGCTCTGTTCATAGTCGTCCCGCTCCAGCCTTGTCTCCAAACGGACAAGCTGGATCACGAGACGCATCAAAGGCCGAGTTCCTCAGCAGATTTTCGCGGTGCGGCCAGTTTCAACAGGCGAACACAGGCTGTAAATGGCGGACTAGTGGGGTAAGCGGGTTCGGTTGCGTCATGGTAGTTTGAACAAAGATTTCGCTTCGAGGAGATGCGTAGTGATCGGTCGCAAGTCCGGACTTTTTGCGGGGGCGCTCGCGGTACTTTTATCCGCAGTGAGCGGCGCGGGGCTGCAGGCTCAAGCCAAGAATCGGTCGGTGGCGATCATCGACGCGACAATATTTGATGGCACAGGCAAGGAGCCGTTTCGCGGAACTGTTATCATCCGCGATGGCCGGATCGCCGCCGTCGGGCCGGACATTCAGGTTCCAAAGGGATCGATGATAATCGATGCCGACGGTAAAGCTTTGTTACCCGGCTTTTTCGATGTTCACACGCATTGGTCTTCAACCGGATCGCCAGGAACGCTGCCGCAGATCGCAACGGCGTATATTTCCAGCGGCGTAACGACCGTTAACGACTTTCATCAGCAACCAGAGGCGTTTGAACCAAAGCGAGCTTGGCTGCGAACCATTGTCGCTCCGCATGTCAACTTCGTGGCGAGAGTTAGCACCCCGGGCGGGCACGGGGCGGACTGGGCGGACCTGAATACCACGAAATGGGTTGCGACCGCCGAGAGCGCGCGACGTGCTGTGCAGGCCCTGCAGCCTTACCGTCCCGACTATATCAAGGCATTCACGGACGGTTGGCGGTATGGCACCTTGCCTGAAGAAACCTCCATGAATCTAGAAACGCTCGGCGCACTCACCGATGAAGCGCACAAGCATGGCCAACGTGTTCTCACCCACACAGTGACGGTTGAACGCGGCAAAATCGCGGCAGCGGCAGACGTCGATGTCATCGCCCATAGCATCCAGGACGCACCGCTCGATGACGCGGCGGTAGCCGGAATCAAGGCGGCCGGAACATTCTACGCACCAACGCTGGCGATATACCAGCTCAAGCCTGAGGAGACCGGTCCCGGCCGAAAGGATGACCCGGTAACACGGCAGCGAATCCGCAAATGGGGATTTGCCGAGGACAATCTGAGACGGTTGTTCGCGGCAGGAGTGCCCATTGCGTTGGGCACCGATGCTGGCATCGGTGGCGCTCGCCACGGGTATTCAACCTTGCAGGAAATGGAACTCCTCGTCGGCGCGGGCCTGAGCCCGAAAGCGGCGCTGCTCGCTGGAACGGCAAACAGTGCGCTCGCCTTGGGGCTTGCTGGCGATCGGGGGACAATTGAGGTCGGAAAGCGCGCCGATCTTGTGCTGATCGATGGTAAACCGTGGGAAACGATTGCCGACGTCTACAAGATTGATCGCGTGTTTGTAGATGGACAGCTTGCACACGGCGGTGGTGCCAAATTGCCAGCTAGCAATCTCATGACAGCGCTACCCGCAGCACCAGCGGCGGATCTTATTGACGACTTTGAGCGGGCCGATGGACGCAGCTCGCTAGACACGCTTCGTTTGCTTGACATGGACAACGGTGTCGAGCGTTCAGCGGTAGTGACTAACTTGGTGCCAAATTCGACAGGTGGCTCCTCCCTTGCGATCGCTGTGCAAATGTCACCCAAGGACAAGCCAGAGGGCGGCGTTCTGGTTCCGCTCACCAGAGGTTCGGTACGACCGGTTGATGTGCGCCGTTTTTCCGGCATTCGTCTCAAATTGCGTGGCTCAGGCCGCTATACCGTGGTGGTCAACACGCTTGGAGGTGAATGGACTGCATCGGTAGATGCGACCCCAACATGGTCTGAAATCCGCGTACCGTTCAACGCGTTTGTGCCCACAAGAAGCCGTGATGGGGCATCGTCGTGGCGAGGAGACGACCTCCTTGAGGTGGGAGTTATAGTGCGGCGGGGTGCCAACTCAACGGCCTGGGGTGAAATAGACGATCTCGGCTTTTACGGCCCCTAATGAAGGGCACGCGTGCTTGGACCGCTGATCTTTGAGGTGCATTCTAGGCCGAACAAGGTAAGGCCAATCGCGCGCGCAACTCTCCGTCACGATGATCCTGCTTTGGCAGGCAGTAACGTGTTGCGTGCTCTCAGGCGGCTTCCAGCAGCTCCAGTCGCCGTGTGAAATTGTCCGGATGCCCGTCATGCAGTTCGATGAAGCGATTGGCTACTTTGACGATGCGGGCCTCGACCACCGCTTCTCGGTCTATCCGGGACTGGGCGTGAAGCCATTCGGTCACTTCGAGCCAGTCCCATAACGGGCTGTTGGAGGTGACGCGGGCGACCGGATTGGGGAAGCCAGAACCGCGTTCGGCCTTGGTGTAGAGCGAGATCGCCTGCCGGGTGAGTCCGGAACGTTCGGCGATGTCGCTGAGGCTTACCAGATAGTCGGGTTCAACCCGCTCGACCTTGGCACCCGTCTTGAGGATATCCTCATAGGCCGAGGCAACGGCCTTGGAGAACGATACGGCTTCACGGGCAAACTCGGCGATGATCACGCCTTTCTGAAACGACAGGGTAGCATCGTCGCAGCCCGCCTCGAAGAAACGGTCTTCATAGCCTTCCATCTCTGGATCGAGACCGGAGGCGATGATCGTGAACTCGTGCGTCTTCATCTCAATCACCCCGTTCCCGGATGCGGGCACCGCGCAACATCGCGCCGGATCGCCTTGGCGTGGTTCTCCGCGTTGCGCGGCGTGCTCCACACCGAGACCATGCAGCCGTCCCGGTCAGCCCAGGGGCAGTAAAGCCTTCCCCAGGCATGGCCGCTGATCGCAACCACCCGCCAGCCCAGCGCCTCAGCATGGGCAACGGCGGCCTCGATCTCCTTGTTCGGATGGCGTGGTCTTGCCATTCGACTAACTCCCTATGGCTTTCCTGTTGACATTTGTCAACAGACTTGATTGATCGATTTCGATCTCGACCTGAGGATCCGCGAGCATAGTTCGCCAACCCATTGCGCTGATTTTGGTTGATCTGGTTTGATCGGCATCCACGGCCTGCTGGGCCACCGCCGGACGCTCGCCGCGATTGAGCATCTCCTGCAATCGCGAGTCCCACGCCTCAAGCGCCACCCTCTTTTCCGGTTCGTATTTGTAACGATTGTAGATCCCCGCAATGCCTGCCCGCGTGCCGCTGATATGGTTGAGCACAGCCTCGGTGACTTCAATTGGGATGCCAAGTGCCTGTAGATTGGTCGCCCCCGTGCGGCGCAGGTCGTGCAAACGCCAATCGTCGATCTTGACGCTTCGGGGATCACCGCCTCTCTCCTTCTGGCGGCGCTGCATGACTTTCAGCATGCGTTCGTCGAGAAGGCGCTTGGCTTTTGAGTATCCCGAGACGGGTGTGGTGCCGGTCGTGCTGAACACAAAGCCGCGCTCCTGCGGATAAAGCGCCGCGAGTTCGGCCACCGCCATTTCGGTCAGCGGGATAATATGCGCTTCGTCGTTCTTGGCGCGCTCGGCAGGCAGGGTCCAGGTTTTGGCTTCGAGATCGATCTCCGACCAATCCATCTCTGCAACCTCTTGTCTCCGCTGCATCGTCAGGAGAAGCAGGCGCACAAATGGCCCCCAAGGCCAACTGGCTTGCCCGGTGGCTTGCCACAGGCAGATCAGTTCCTCCTGCCCGAGCACCCGTCGACGTGACGGGCAGGCTTTAGGTGCCTTCATCCCCGCAAGCGGCGAGATCTCGATATCTTCACGATCAACCGCCCAATTGAACAATTTGCGCAGCAGTGAATGGATAACCTTCCGGCTGCCCGGGCGATCGGCATAATCATCCATCAGCTTGACCATGTCGGCGCGTTTTAGCGCCGTCAGGGCCTTCTTGCCCCAACGAGGCTTCAGGACATTTTCGAGAATCCGCTGTTGCTCGGGCCATGTGTCCGGCCAATTGGATTGGAGATAGAGCTCGACGAACTGGTCGCAATAGGCAGAGAAGTTCAGCACCTTCTCGCGGCGTTTCGCATTCCGTGCCTCTTCAACCGGATCAATGCCTTGCCGCACAAGCATGAGCAGGCGTTCGGCTTCCTTGCGCGCCGTCTGTGTCGTCCAGGGGCTGCCATGAATACCGATCGTTGTGCGGCGCGCAGGCCCGCCATCGACCCGGTATTGGAGGACATAGGATTTGACACCCTTGGGGGTGACCCTGAGGCCGAACCCTCGAAGGCTGCTATCCCAGGTATAGACATCGCGTCCGGGACATGGTTTTGATGCCTCGATAGTGCGGATAGTGATCGACTGACTGGCCATGCTTCATACGCCCACGTAATCGCCACGTAATCATTTGTCGGAAAACCGTGGCGTAGGTTAAGGTAATCCACGGCGGATTTATTCCAACCGTTTCAAGACCTTAAGCGTAGCATGGAGCACTCTGGCGTAGCATTGGAAAGGCTGCTAGAGGCACTTTGTAATCAGGGGGCCACGGGTTCGAATCCTGTAGCCGGCACCATCACATCAAGGGAGCAGGCGGCACAGATGCTTGCAGAAATGATCCAGCGCCTGCTCGAGCGATCGCTCGACGATAGCGCACAGGCGCGGGCGCGTGGCGGCGAATGGCTGTCCGGTCTGTGGACGGAGCTATCCGAAATGGGTCTGCCGCTGGCCCTGCTGAGCGAGGACCAGGGCGGATTTGGCCTGACCGGCGCCGAACAGGGCGAGGCGCTGCGCCTGCTGGGCCGCCATGCCGTGCCGCTGCCGCTGGCCGAAACGATGGGCGCCAACCGCCTGCTGGCCGCCGCCGGGCTGCCGCTGGCCGAAGGCGCGGCGGGCCTTGCCCGCGCGGACGGCCTGACGCTGGAAGGCGGCCGCCTGACCGGCACCGTGGAACGCGTCGCCTGGGGCGAACACCTCGATTGCCTTGCGCTGGCGGTGGGTGACCGGCTCTACCGCGTGCCGCGTTCCGGCTGGAGCCTTGCCGCAACCGGTCATGCCGCCAATTACCACCCGCGCCCCTCGCTCGCCATCGACTGGCAGGCGGACGAAGGCGCGGCGCTGCCACACTGCCCGCTGGCCGAAGGGGCAACGCTGCGCGCCTTCCAGATCGCCGGGGCGCTCGAATCCGCGCTGGATCTGTCGATCAGCCACACCGGCACCCGGGTGCAGTTCGGCAAGCCGCTGTCCAAGAACCAGGCGGTGCAGCACGAACTGGCCCGCCTGGCCGGGGAACTGGCCTGCGCCACCGCCGCCGCCGACCTGGCCGCCGAAGCACTGGCGCGCGGTGACGTGCTGGGCGTGGCGGCCGGATCGCTGCGCGCGCGCGAGGCCGCCGGCACCGGCGCCTCGATCGCCACCCAGGCGCACGGGGCGATCGGCTTTACCCGCGAGCACCGGCTCCACCTTTTCACCACTTCGCTGTGGACCTGGCGCGATGAATTTGGCGGCCAGGTGCAATGGGCGAAACTGCTGGGCAGCGCCGCGCTGGACGCGGGAACTGCCGGATACTGGCCGATGGTGACCACGCTATGAGCGCTATTCCCTTCCCCGCCCCGCCCGCTGACAGCGAGACCGTGATTGCCCTGCGCGCCGAAGTCCGCGCCTTTCTGGCCGAAGAACTGGCCAGCCGGACCGACCGCCAGCGTAGCGACAGCTGGTGCGGCGCCGACAAGGATTTCAGCCGCAAGATGGGCCAGCGCGGCTGGCTCGGCATGACCTGGCCAAAGCGGTACGGCGGGCATGAACGCACCGCTTACGAACGCTATGTCGTGGTGGAGGAAATGCTCGCCGCCGGGGCTCCGGTCGGCGCGCACTGGATCGCCGACCGGCAGAGCGGCCCATCGATCCTGAAGTTCGGGACCGAGGAGCAGAAGCAGTATTTCCTGCCGAAGATCGCGGCGGGCGAGCTTTATTTCTCGATCGGGATGAGCGAGCCGGATTCCGGATCGGACCTCGCCGCCACCCGCACCCGCGCGGTGCGCGACGGCGATGTCTACCGCGTCACCGGCACCAAGGTGTGGACCAGCTTTGCCCACCAGTCCGACTGGGCGATCATGTTCTGCCGCACCAGCGGCACGCCCGCCGATCGCCACAACGGCACCAGCCAGCTGCTGATCGACCTGAAGAACACCCCCGGCCTGACCATCCGCCCGATCATCGATCTGGCCGGTCAGCATCACTTCAACGAGATGCATTTCGAGGATGCAGCCATCCCGGCGAGCCAGCTGCTGGGCAGCGAAGGCCAGGGCTGGGCACAGGTGATGAGCGAACTGGCCTTCGAACGCTCCGGCCCGGAACGCTTCCTCTCCTCGATCGAACTGCTCTACCAGCTGATCGCGATCCTGCGCGGGCGGCAGAGCGATGCCGCGCAGATCACGCTGGGGCGCCTGACCGCGCGGCTGGCCGTGCTGCGGCGCCTGTCGCGCTCGGTCACCTCGATGCTGCAGGAGGAACAGGACGCCGGGCTGCAGGCCTCGATCGTCAAGGATGTCGGTGCGCTGTTTGAACAGAGCCTGCCGGACATTGCGCGCGAACTGGTCGATTGCGAGCCCGATCCGCTGGCGGCGTCGGGCTATGCGGCGGTGCTGGCGAACATCGTCCACAATTCCCCCAGCTGGTCCCTGCGCGGCGGCACGCGCGAGATCCTGCGCGGGATCATCGCCCGGGGGCTGGGGACGCGGTAGCCGCACACGAAGCTGCCAATCTGATCGTCATTGCAAACGAAGCGGAGCAATCCAGGGACGGTTAAACCGCCCATGGATTGCCGCAGCCCTGCGGGCCTCACAATGGCGATGGCGGTTGGCGGACCTTTCCTGCGGCCATTCCGCTCCGCCCTGTCCTACTCCGGCCAATCTTGGCATAAGGCCGCGCAATGCTGATCCTCCGCTCTCTTTTCCCCCCGCGCGCGCCCCGCGAACGGGCCGGGTGCGCGCCCTCGGCAGTTTCGTTCAAGACCCTGTCCATTGTGTCCAGCGGTTCAGCCAACAAGGCACTTTCCTGAATGCTCACCCTGGCGACCACCACCCCCGGCGAACCGGAAATCTTCGCCTCGCTCCAGGGTGAAGGGCCCAGCATGGGCCGCCCCTGCGCCTTCGTGCGCCTCTCGCGCTGCAACCTGGCCTGCCACTGGTGCGACACCGCCTACACCTGGCGGTTCGAGGGCGACAACCGCCCCCACCGTGACGACACGGTGTTCAATCGCACGGCCAACCAGGTGGTGCTGGAAGAGGCCGATGTCGCGGCGCGGATCATGGCGCTGGGGCAGGACCGGCTGGTCATCACCGGGGGGGAACCGCTCATGCAAGGGGCAGCGCTGGCACGGATGGTCGCCTGTCTTTCAGGCATGACAGTGGAGATCGAAACCAACGGTTCGGTCCAGCCCCATGCCGCGCTGGATCCGCTGGTCGCGCAGTACACCGTCAGCCCCAAGCTCGAACATTCCGGAAATGATCCCGCCATCGCCTTGAATCCCGAGCGTCTTTCCGAATGGGCCAGCGAACCTAAAGCGTGGTTCAAGTTTGTGATTCAGCAGCCACAAGACGTGGAAGAAGTGCTGGGCCTGGTCGAGGCGCACGGAATGGACCGCGCACGCGTCTACCTGATGCCGGAAGGCACCGGCAGCGCGGCCTTGCGGGAGCGCGAGCGCTGGCTCGCTCCGCTGGCGCTGGAACACGGCCTGCGCCTGACCGACCGGCTCCACATCCACCTTTATGGCGACACGCGCGGGACATGAGCGGCGGTGCCCCGGCCCCCCTGCGCGGCGACCTGACGCAGGGTCCGCTGCTGCGCACGCTGCTGGTCTTTGCCATGCCGCAACTGGTGGGCAACGTGCTGCAATCGCTCAACGGCTCGATCAACGCGGTCTGGGTGGGGCAACTGCTGGGCGAGGAAGCCCTGGCGGCAACCGCCAACGCGAACATCGTGATGTTCCTGCTGTTCGCGCTGGTGTTCGGCTTTGGCATGGCGGCGACGGTGCGGATCGGCCAGGCCTGGGGCCGGCAGGACGTGTTCGCGGCGCGGCGCGCGCTGGGCGCGGCGCTGGGCCTGACCGGCCTGATCGCGCTGGCAACGACGGTGCTGGGCATGATCTTCGCGCCGCAGCTGCTCGACTGGCTGGCCACGCCCGGAGCCTCACGCGCCGAGGCGCTGGCCTATCTCAGGGTGGTGTTCATCGCCAACCCGATGGCAACGATGATGACGACCATCGCCATGGGTCTGCGCGGGGCCGGGGACGCGGGCACGCCGCTGCGCTTCCTGATCCTTTCCACGGTGCTCGACGTGGTGCTCAATCCGCTGCTGATCCGGGGCTTCGGACCGGTCCCGCCGCTGGGCATCGCCGGATCGGCACTGGCAACCGTGATCGCCACCAGCCTGGCGCTGGCTGCGCTGCTCGCCTTCATCTATGCCCGCGACCTGCCGCTGCGGCTGCGCGGGAGCGAGCTCGGCTGGCTGAAACCGCAGCGCGGCGAACTGCGCCCGATCCTGGGCATGGGCCTGCCGATGGGCGCGCAGATGCTCGTCATCTCCGGCGCGGGGGTGATCATGATCGGCCTCGTCAACCGCGAGGGATTGATCATGGCGGCCGCCTATGGCGCGCTGCTGCAGGTGTGGAACTATATCGGAATGCCCGCCATGGCGATCGGCGGCGCGGTCAGCGCGATGGTCGCCCAGCACATCGGCGCCGCGCGTGAAGAGCGGGTGGACGCAATCGGGCTGGCGGGTTCGCTGGCCAACCTGCTCACCACCGGACTGCTGATCGCGGTGCTGCTGCCGTTCGACCGGCCGGTGCTGGAACTGTTCCTGGGACGCGGCAGCGAGGCGGTGGCGACCGCGCTGCACATCCAGACGCTGGGCATCTGGACCTACCTGCCGTTCGGGGTAACGATCGTGCTGTTCGGATCGCTGCGCGCCTATGGCGTGGTCTGGTCGCAGATCCTGGTGCTGCTGATCTCGATGTACCTGATCCGCTACGGCGGCTACGCGCTGCTTTATCCGCGCTTCGGGGCGGACGCGCTGTGGTATTCGTTCATCGCCAGCTCGGTGATGTCGCTGGTGCTGACCCTGATCGCCTATTTCCGGGGGCCGTGGCGGCGGGCCATGAAAGCCCGCCTCGCGGCGGAGGAAGGCCTTGGCTAGGCCTACCTGCCCTGGGCGCGCCAGCGCTGGACGGTGCGCTGGACCATTTCCTCCTCGCCGCCACCGCTCGACCACAGCTGGGTGAACGAGGGGTCGGCGCTGGCCGGGCGCTTGACCTCTTCCAGCTCGTCGAAGGCGACGCGGATCGGGATCGAAACGCCCTCGCCGCAGATGATGCATTCGCGGTTGCGCAGCGCGGGGATGGAATCGAGAAAGCCGCGCGCGCCTTCCGGCATCGCCGCCTTGACGAAGGCCTGGTCGCGGTCGTTGTTGAGGCGCATCGAGATGATCGTGCCGCATTGCGACAGCACGCCTTCGGCAAGGTCCGACGGGCGCTGGGTAATCAGGCCCAGCGACACGCCGTACTTACGGCCTTCCTTGGCGATCCGGCTGAGGATCCGGCCGACGGATGAACCATCGGCGTTCTTCTCGCTGGGCACATAGCGGTGGGCTTCCTCGCACACCAGCAGCACGGGCCGCGTCTTTTCATCGCGCGACCAGATCGCGAAATCGAACACCAGGCGGCTGAGCACCGCGACCACGGTGGAGGTGACATCGGACGGCACGCCCGAAACGTCGATGATCGAGATCGGCTTGCCGCGGCTCGGCATACGGAAGATCTTTGCGATGAATTCCGACATCGTGTCGCCCACCAGCATGCCCGAGAACATGAACTGGTAACGCGGATCGGCCTTGAGCTCGTCGATCTTGGTCTTGATCCGCATGAACGGCGCGGAGCTTGTCGCCTTGTCCAGCTTGCCCATCTCGGTGGTGATCAGGTTGGTCAGGTCCGAAAGCAGATACGGGATCGGCGAATCGACCGTGATCTTGCCCATGCTTTCAGCCAGCCGGTTCTTCGATCGCGCCGCGAGCAGGCACTTGGAAAGGATGTCCGCATCTTCCTGGCGGTCGTTGCCGGTAGAGGTCAGGAACACTTCGCAGTGCTCCTCGAAGTTCATCAGCCAGTAGGGCATCTGCAGGTTGGAGACGTCGAAGATCATCCCGGTGGTCTTGAACGCGGCGGAATATTCGCCGTGCGGGTCGACCATCACGATATGCCCTTCCGGCGCATGCTCGCAGATGCGATGGAGGATCAGCGCGGCGCTGGTCGACTTGCCGGTACCGGTCGAGCCGAGCAGCGCGAAGTGCTTGCCAAGCAGCGAATCGACATAAAGCCCCGCACGGATGTCCTTGGTCGGGAACACGGTTCCGACCTGGATGCTGGAGCGCCCGTCGCTGGCGTAGATCTGCTTGAGGTCGTTCGAAGTTGCCGGATAGATCAGCGCGCCGGGGATCGGATAGCGCGTCACACCGCGGCGGAAACTATGGATGCGGCCCGTGAGGCGTTCCTCGTCGCCTTCGCCCAGGAAGTCGATCGCGGCAAGGATACCGCCCGGGGTCTTGCTGTCCTGGCGCTGGGTGCGCACCGAGGCAAGCAGCCAGCCCTTGCCGACACGGATCTTGACCTGGCTGCCGACCTGCCCGGCCAGCGCGATCGAAGGATCCTCGTCGCCCGAGCATTCCTGCAGCCGCTGGAGATCAAGCGCGATGTGCGAGCCCGAGCCGGCGATTTCCAGAACGATGCCGATGGGATCGCGCGCATTGTCGATCTGGCTGGCCGCTGCGAGGATGTCGGCCGGAACCTCGTCGGCTGTGGCTGCACGTGCCCTGGCGTATCCGTTGCCGCTCATGTCGTTCATCAAAACTTCGCGCCCCTGGTCGCCGGTACGTCCGGCTGGAGCCTTTTCAATAGGTTTAACCGGTTAAGATTGCGCTAAATCGGCTTAAACGAGGGCGAAAAACCGCCCGGCGGCAAAGCCCATTGCCACCGAAAGGGCGACTGCCAGCAGGCCATAGGCAAAGCCGTTCTCTTCAGCGAAGCGGGCAACCAGCAATTCGAAGCCAAGCTTCTTGACCTCCACCCGGCTGATCGCGGAAGCCACCACGCGGCCCCGGGCGATGGCGAAAGTTTCCGCCGTATAGGTACCCGTCTGGACGCTTGAAGGGAGCGAAATGCGTGCCTGATAAAGCACCTGCTCGCTAACCGTCACGCCGTTCGGGTCTTCCTTGTAGAGCCCGTCGCGGCGCATCAGGTCGACCAGGCCCGCGGAAAACCGTGCTTGCTCGCGCGGTTCGTAAGCCCCGATCGGCGAAAGCTGGAGCCACGGCAGGCCCAGCTCGTAAATCGCGGCGGTCTTGTCGTCCACGATCCTGTCGATCGGCCTGGAAGAAGCCACCGCGAAGAAGGTGGGCGCGGAACGGAACTCGGTGCTGGCGGCGTTGACCCAGATCCCCGCCAGCCGCTGCTTTTCGCGCAGCACGATCGAGCGGGTCGGACCTTTCAGCACCACGACGATATCATAGTCGCGCCCGGCGCGGGTCCCTTCGGGGTTGAGGATCGCACCGAACAGCAGCAAGTCCTGGCCGGTGAAGCCCTGCCGCACCTGGATTTCGTGCTGCGATATTTCAGGCACGAGGATCGGATCACGCGCGCCTGTCAGCAGGAAGGCGAAGAGGAAAAGAAGCACCAGCCGCGTCACAGCGCTGTCACCGTGTAGATTTCGTCCGGGCGCCAGCCCAGCCCCAGCGCCATGCGCAGGGCGATCACCAGAACGATCGCCGCAAGCACGAAACGCAGCCGCTCCGCCGGCAGCTTCTGCGCCAGCTGGGTGCCAATCTGCGCACCCGTGACCGACCCGATCAGCAGCAGAACCGCCAGGACGATATCGATCGCGCGGGTGGTCAGCGCGTGCATCATCGTCGTCGTCATGGTCACGAACAGGATCTGGAACAACGAAGTCCCGACCACCACGTTGGCGCTCATTCCCAGGATGTAGAGCATCGCCGGAACCAGCACGAAACCGCCGCCGATCCCCATCAGCATGGTCAGAATACCGGTAAAGATGCCCAGCAACAGCGGCGCGAGCGGCGAGATGTAAAGCCCCGAACGATAGAACCGCCAGCGCAGCGGCAGGCTGGCTACCATCGGGTGATGACGCCGCTTGCGCGCGGGCAACGGAACGCCGGTCTTCTGCGCCTGCAGCGCCTGCCAGCTTTCCCGCGCCATGATCGTGCCGATCGTGCCCAGCAGCAGCACATAGAGCACGTTGATCACCGTATCGATCTGGCCAAGCTGCTGGAGCAGGCGGAACAGCAGCGCGCCGATTCCGGTGCCGATGATCCCGCCCGCGACCATCACCGCGCCCATGCGGTAATCGACCCCGCCGCGCTGACGATGCGCCAGGACGCCCGAAACGCTTGCCCCCGTAACCTGGCTGGCGGCCGAGGCAGCGGCAACCGTGGGCGGGATGCCGTAGAAGATCATCAGGGGGGTCGTGAGGAACCCGCCGCCAACCCCGAACATGCCCGAGAGAATGCCCGTCAGCGCCCCCAGCGCGACGATCACGAGGCCATTGACCGAAAGGTTGGCGATCGGAAGGTAAACGTCCATTTTTTCGCCGTCCGGACTAGACCAGTCGCGCGGCGGAAAAAAGGCCGATTGCCCTAGAAACCTGCGGAAAGCGTCAGCGCCGGACCCGACGCGGGCGCCGCATTACCCGCCACGCGGAACCGCCAGTCCGCCGAGAGCCGGCCGCCGCCATTGCCCAGCGGCACGGCCAGGGTCGCGGTGGGGCCGACATCAAGTCGGCTGGCGCCCTTCTGCGCCCCGCCCCAGGTGCCCACGCCGGCTCGCAGACGGAACTGGCCGACGCTGGCAAGCGGCGCCTCGATCCGCGCCTGCCCGTCGATGAAGGCGGTCGCTCCGGCGCCCCCGACATAGCCCGCCTGAACATAGGTTTCGGCGCGCAGCCCCCCCGGCAGCTCGGCAGGCGGAAGCTCGGTCACCAGCGCGGCTGCGGGACGCACCCTGGCGCCGGTTGCGGTCTGGGTCAGCCGGGCCTCGGCCATGGCAGCGATCGGCAGGCGTGGCAGCGGGCGCAGGGCAAGGCCTGCGGCCAGTTCCTCGCCGCGCGGCTCCCTCAGCGCGCTGCTGGCACGCAAATAGAGTGATGGGCGATGCGGGCTTGCGGGGGCAAGCCGATAGCGCACCACCGCGCCGGCCTGGCTCGCCCCGAGCGCCGGAAGCAGGCCGCCGCCCGGCGAAATCCCGCTTCCACCCCGGCGCAGCAGCAGCCAGCCATCCGCCGACCAGCGTGACAACGGACTCTTGCTGGCCGCAGTGGCGGGCCGCGCGTCCCGCTGCGGCGCAAGCGCCGCCGCTGCCTCGGGGGGGAGCGGCAACTGGGCGACAGCAGCCAACCAGGCCATCTGGTGTGCCGCCGCAATGCGGGGTGCGAGCACACCCGGCGCCGCCTTCTCCAGCGGCAGGGATGGCGCGACCGGCGGCATCGACCGGGCCTGCGGCTCTTCGGCAAACGGCTCGGGCGCGAAGACCGGCACGTTGGCCGGGGCCTGAGGTTGAGCGAACCGGGCACGGCGGGGCGTCCATTCAGGTTCCCGGGAGCGGGACAAGGCGGCCTTGCGAACCGGTTGATCGACTTGTGTTGGCGCGCCCTCGCCCTGCGGCAGTGCCTGCACCGTGCGGCTGGCGGCATCGACCCGGCCGGACAGCACCGGTTCCCAGGTGATCACGCGCGCGCCCACCCACACGCCCAGAAGCAGCGACAGGGCGGCGAGCGGTTGCCCGCGCAATCTGCGCCGGGAGCGGCTCATGCCCGTGCCTCCTGAACGCTTTTCGCGCTGGCGGGATGGAGATCGTGCGCGGTCTTGTCCCAGGCCACCTTGCCGCTGCGCAGCGCCCGGAAATAGGCGGCGAAGGCCCGCCGCCCCGCCATGATCGCAATGATGTTGGCAAGCGGGATGCGCAGGACTGCGCGCAGCCCTTCGGCCAGGCCATATTCGCGGCCGGTGAATGCCGGCCGCAGCGCGCCGCGCCAGATCACTCCCGCAAGGCCAATCCCGAGCAGCCAGCGCGCCGCCGGGCTGGTGGCAAGCGTTGAAGGATAGCCCAGCCATCCCGCAATCACCAGAACGGCATCGATCAGCAGCAGCAGGTAGGCTGCGGCCAGGACCAGCGCTGTCAATGGCCCGCGCCGGTCACGAATCGCCATCCACAGCTCAAGCGGCCTCAGGTCCCAGCCCATCCGGTCCCAGGACTGGAAGGCGATACCGTGGATCCAGCGCGTCTTCTGCCGCACGGCGGCATCGAGCCGGGCCGGAAAATAGCTGGACGTGCCAACCAGTTCGCCCGCCGCATCGCGCAGCCGCAGGAACGCTCCGCGATGCCCTTCGCGTGACAGGGCGATGCCCAGTTCGTAGTCCTCGGTCAAACATTCGGGGGCGAACGGGCCCAGCGCGCCATCGCGCCGCCGCTGGCGGTCCAGCCCGGCCAGTGCCTCGCGCGAGAAACCGCAACCCACACCCGCCGCCGGAATCGCCGCACCCAGCACATTGCGCACGACCATCGCCTTGGCATGGGATTCGACGAATTCATCCGCATAATGCGCCGCGATCCAGCGCGATTCGGGCTGGATCACCGGGCGCACCGGCAACTGGACGAAATCGTGCCCGGCAATCGCCGCATCGATCGCCTGCAATGCTGCGGGATGAACCATGTCCTCCGCATCGTGAAGGACCACGGTCCGGAAGCGCCGCCCCCGGCGCTCCTCGTCATCGCAGAGGGCGCGGTAAAGCCGGTTGAGGCAATCGGCCTTGGTGGTCGGGCCATCGGCGCCGTGGACCACGATCCGCAACCGCGAATCGCGCGCGGCGCCCGCCATCGCCGCGGCAATCGTCACGGGATCGTTGCGATAGCAGCCGACATAAACGACAAGCTCCCGCTGTGGCCAGGCATTCAGCATATGATCCACGGTGGTGCCGATCACCGCGCTTTCCTGAAAGGCCGGGATCATCACCGCTGCCGGGCCAACCAGCGGCTGGGCGCCGTAGCCTTCGGGAAGGCGCGTGGTGCGGGCGCGGCCAGTAAGCTTGTACCAGATCCAGGCCGCATCGACCGCGAATTCATCAAGCAGGCCGACCGCCATCCAGAAGCCCGCGAACAGCAGGAGTTCCCGCTCGGCGAGCGAGAGCCATTGCAGCACGGCAGCAATCCCGGAATCCGCCCCCGCCATTCACCGCCCCTGGTTGAACGCGTTACTTAGAAAACAAAGACTAGTGACGATTTACTCCTGGGGCAATCCGCTTCGGCTTGCATAGTTGCCAGCACCGTGATTCAAGGAGGGATGCCCAGAAATCGCCATCCTTTCCAACCGCTCGCCACTCTTGCCATCCGCCTGCTGGGCGGCGAAGCGGGCGCCGGCGTACTGCTCATCCTGGTTGCGGCGCTCGCTGTCCTGCTTGCCAATTCGCCGCTGTCGGGGGCCTATCATGCCGTGCTGCACGCCCCGCTGCCATGGACCCCGATTGGCAAGCTCGACACCCTGCACCTGTGGATCAACGATGCGGCGATGGCCGTGTTCTTCTTTGTAGTCGGCCTCGAGATCAAGCGCGAGGTGCTGGATGGAGAGCTCTCCACGCCGCAGCGGCGGCGACTGCCCGTGCTTGCTGCGGCCTGCGGCATGGCGGTGCCGGCGCTGGTCTATCTGGTGGTTGCGGGCGGCGATCCGGTGCTGCGTTCAGGGTGGGCAATCCCGGCCGCGACCGACATCGCCTTCGCGCTGGGGGTGCTGGCGCTGCTGGGCAAGCGCGCCCCGCCCTCGCTGCGACTGTTCCTGCTGACCGTGGCCATCGCCGACGATCTGGGCGCTGTGGTGATCATCGCGTTGTTCTACACCAGCGGACTTAAGCTGGCATGGCTTGGCGGCGCGGCGGCCGTGCTGGCGCTGATGGTGGCGCTCAACCGCCTGCGGGTGGCGCGCGGGCTCCCCTATGTGCTGCTGAGCTGTGCCCTGTGGTTCGCCGTGCTGCATTCGGGCGTCCACGCCACCGTCGCCGGGGTGGTTGCCGCGCTGACCGTGCCGATCGCGCTCGACCAGCGGGGCGACAGCCTGCTGCTGCGCATGGAGCACGCTCTGGCTCCCATCGGTGCCTATGTGATCGTACCCCTGTTCGGCCTTGCCAATGCGGGCGTCTCGCTCGCCGGGATCGGGCTGGCAGGGCTTGCCGCGCCGTTGCCGATGGGGATCGCGCTGGGGTTGTTCCTGGGCAAGCAGGTTGGGATTCTGGGCGCCATCGCCGCCGCAGAGCGGGTGGGATTCGCGGCCCGTCCCGAAGGTGCCAGCTGGCGCCAGCTCTGGGGCATGGCGCTGCTGTGCGGGATCGGCTTCACCATGAGCCTGTTTATCGGCCAGCTCGCCTTCCCCGGCAACGACACGCTGATCGAGGAAGCAAAGCTTGGCGTGCTGCTGGGCTCGCTGCTCTCCGCACTGGCCGGTTACGCCTTGCTGCGCAGCTCGCCGCAAGCCCCGTCCCGGGCCTGATTCCGGGACGATCGCTTACCAGGTGCCGGTGTTGGGCATCGATGCCCAGGGCTCGCGCGGTTCCAGCCGACCCTTCTGGAGAAGCTCGATCGAAATCCCGTCCGGCGTCTTGATGAAGGCCATATGCCCGTCGCGCGGGGGGCGGTGGACAATATGTCCGGCATCCATCACCCGCTGGCAGGTCGCATAGATATCGTCGACCTGATAGGCGAGATGGCCGAAGTTGCGCCCGCCGGAATAGGCCTCGGCCGTGCCATCCTCGTCCGGCCAGTTCCAGGTCAGTTCGACCTCGGCCACGCCCTCCTGCCCCGGAGCGGCAAGGAAGATCAGGGTAAAGCGACCCTGTTCGCTGGAAAAACGGCGGACTTCCCTCACCCCGATCAGTTCGAAAAAGGCGATGGTAGCGTCCGGATCGGTGACCCGGATCATGGCGTGAAGGAAGGCAGTCATGGTGTTTCCAGCTCGGTTCGTCGCTAATAAAAAACGGTTCATCGCTCAGACAGCATGCGGAGCGCACTGTCATCACGCAATGAGGGAGGCCCGCGATGTCTGAAACTAGCCTTGAAGAACCCGTCCCCGCCAGCGCTTTCTGGCAGGATGGCACCACCCGCCGCTGGCTGGCCAGTGCGGGTGTCCTCGCGATCGGCCTGATGATCGGCGGCTATCTGCTCGGCAACGGTCTGGTCCGCGCCAAGGATGCCGACCGCTCGGTCACCGTGCGCGGCCTTGCCGAACGCGATGTGACGGCGGATCTTGCCACCTGGACGATCGCCTATTCGGCAACTTCGGAGGACTTCGCCACGGCCCAGGCCAGCGTCGACCGCGATTCGGAAGCGATCCGCGCCTTCTTCCGCGAACTGGGCTTTCCGGCCGACGATTTGCAACCGACCGGCGTCAACGTCAGTCAGTTCACCGACAACGGCATGCAGCGCTTCACCGTGCGGCAGCGCATGACCCTGCGCTCGACCGACATCAAGCGCGCGCAAAGCGCGGTGAAGCGCCAGTTCGATCTGGTAAGGCGCGGCGTGGTGCTGGAAGAAGGATCGGGCATGGCCTTCACCTTTACCAAGCTCAACGCAATCAAGCCGGCAATGGTCGCCGATGCGACCAAGGACGCGCGCGCCTCGGCCGAACAATTCGCCAAGGACAGCGGCACCAGCGTCGGCAATATCAAGAGCGCGACCCAGGGCTATTTCGAAGTCCAGGCCCGCGATGGCGACAGCGGCGGCGGCTGGGGCGTATCGGATACGCCGTACAAGAAGGTCCGCGTCGTCACCACGGTCGATTTCTACCTGCGCTGAAACGCGGACGGCCCGCCCGGTTGGAACCGGACGGGCCGCAGCGTGACGAAGCGAGGCTGGATCAGAAGCTCAGCTTGAGCGTTCCGACGACCGTGTCGTTCGAAAAGCCGCTGATCGAATTGCCATCCACGCCGACATAGCTGGCGCCAAGCGACAGGTTCTTGGTGATGTTCCAGGTCGCGCCCAGGCTGTAATCGAAGCCTCCGCCCATCGACTTCGCGGTCAGGCGGTTCGGAGACAGCGCGCCATCGGTGTAGCCGACGTGGGCCGCAAGCGAGATCGGCGTGTTCGGGATGCCAGCCGACAGGTCGGTGTAGAGATAAAGGTTGTCGTCACCGCCCAGCGAATCCTGCTTCCAGGCATAGGCGAGGCCGAACTTGCCGGTTACCGGACCCAGACTGGTGCTGAGCGAGGCATAGGGTTCCACCACGTTGCCATCGCCAAAGTTGCCGTTGGGATAGACGTAATAGGTCACGCCGACGTCGGCAGTCAGGCCGGAAGTCACTTCACCGGTCCAGCCGGCAAAGATATCGACTTCGGCCGAGCCGTAGATGTCAAGCGCGTCCTGCTCGAGGCTCGAACCCCAGGTGCCGACGTAGAAGCCGCTCGAGTGATTGACGGTGATACCGCCCTGGATCGCGAAATCCCCGCCCGAAAGCGAGAGGCCACGGAAACGGTAGTCGGTTACGCCAGCGACGTTGCCGGTAACGGTGAATTCCGAAGGCGGATCAGTCTCGTCGGCCAGGGCCGGAGTGGCGGCCAATCCGCAGCCGAACAGAAAAGTAGCGGCAACGAGGCCGCGGACGGACGTGAGCATGGCAATCTTCCTTACGATTGTTTTCGCTTCGTCCCACCTGCGCCCGGAGCGGAGCTTCTCGTTTGAGTGGAAGCCTTCATCCCGTGCAGGATTGGCCTCGCACACATTTGCTGCGCTGCACAAGAGTAAATCGGCAGTTTGTTGCGCCTTGCCCGCGCAGGTGTGACATTGTTGCAACTGATGCTGCCGCACGAGCGGGCACGCGCGGCATTGTTCATTAATCCACGCGGGTTTATAGCCCCGCCGCATCAGAACCGCCGCCATGCTATCCGCCATCCGCAAGCTCTTCCGCGCCACCGAAAGCGCTCCGGCTGCCGCCATCCCGGCGGGGCAGCGGGTCTATGCCGTGGGCGACGTGCACGGCCGCACCGATCTGTTCGATGCGCTGCGCAAGGCGATCGACGCGGACGACGCGGTGCGCTCTGCCGCTCAGACCACGGTGATCCTGCTGGGCGACCTGATCGACCGCGGGCCGGACAGTGCGGGCGTGATCGCCGCCGCCCGCGCCTGGCGGCAACACCGCACGGTGCGCATCCTGATGGGCAACCACGAAGAGATGTTCCTCGACTCGTTCGGCGATATCGAGGTGCTGCGCCCCTTCCTGCGCTTTGGCGGGAGGGAAACCGTGCTGAGCTATGGCGTCGATCGCAGCGCCTATGTCGCGGCCGAACTGCCCGAGTGCCTTGATCTGATTCGCATGGCCGTGCCGCAGGAGGACCTGGCCTTCATTCGCGGCTTCGAGGACATGATCGTTATCGGCGACTACCTGTTCGTCCACGCAGGCGTCCGGCCGGGCGTGCCGCTGGCCGACCAGACGCGCCAGGACCTGCGCTGGATCCGCGAGCCGTTCCTGTCCCACCCCGCCGGTCACGGGCTGGTGGTGGTGCACGGGCATACCATTTTCGAAGCGCCGGACATCCGGCACAACCGTATCGGCATCGATACCGGGGCATGGACCTCCGGACGGCTGACTGCACTGGGGCTGGAAGGCACCGCGCGCTGGCTGATCGAGGCCGAAGAAAGCGATGGTGCGATCCGCACCGCGCAAAGGAGCATTTGATGAAGATCGCAATGGTCGGCTCGGGTTATGTTGGGCTGGTATCGGGGGCCTGTTTCGCCGATTTCGGGCACGACGTGGTGTGCATCGACAAGGACCCCGCCAAGATCGAAAGCCTGAAGGCCGGGATCATGCCGATCTACGAGCCTGGCCTGGCCGAACTGGTCGGCTCCAACGTGAAGGCGGGGCGCCTGTCGTTCACCACCGATCTGGCAGAGGGGATCGCGGGGGCATCGGCGATCTTCATCGCGGTCGGCACACCCAGCCGACGCGGCGATGGCCATGCCGACCTTTCGTTCGTTTACGCCGTGGCCGCCGAGGTTGGCGAGCACCTGCGGCAGGAGGCGGTCATCGTCACCAAGTCGACCGTCCCGGTCGGCACCGGCGACGAGGTGGAGCGGATCCTGACCGAGGCCAACCCCGGCGTGCGCTTCGCGGTAGCCTCCAACCCCGAATTCCTGCGCGAAGGCGCGGCGATCGGCGATTTCAAGCACCCTGACCGGATCGTCATCGGCACTGACGAGGAATGGGCGCGGCAGGTGATGACCGAGGTCTACCGCCCGCTGTTCCTCAACAAGTCCCCGATCCTGTTCACCAGCCGCCGCTCCAGCGAGCTGATCAAGTACGCCGCCAACGCGTTCCTCGCGGTGAAGATCACCTTCATCAACGAGATGGCGGACCTGTGCGAAAAGGTCGGCGCCGACGTGCAGGACGTCAGCCGCGGGATCGGCATGGACAATCGCATCGGCCCCAAGTTCCTCCACGCCGGACCAGGCTATGGCGGGTCGTGTTTCCCCAAGGACACGCTCGCCCTGCTCAAGACCGCCGAGGACTATGAGGCGCCGACCCGGATCGTCGAGGCGGTGGTCAAGGTCAACGACGCCCGCAAGCGCGCGATGGGCCGCAAGGTGATCGAGGCACTGGGCGGCGCAGAGGAAGCGCGCGGGAAGCGCGTCGCGCTGCTGGGCCTGACCTTCAAGCCCAACACCGACGATATGCGCGATTCGCCTTCCATCGCCATCGCCCAGACGCTGCAGGACGCGGGCGTCGAGGTTGCGGCCTATGACCCGGAAGGCATGGACCTTGCCAAGCCGCTGATGCCGGGCGTCGAAATGTGCGCCAATGCCTATGGCGCGATCGAAGGCGCCGACGCGGTCACCATTGTCACCGAATGGGACGCATTCCGCGCACTTGACTTCGCCCGGATCAAGACGCTCGCCAAGGCACCCGTACTGGTCGACCTGCGCAACATCTACGATCCTGCGGAAGTGCGCGCCAAGGGCTTCACCTACGTCAGCGTCGGCCGGCCCTGAACCTGGTCAGCCGCGCCCGCGATAGCCGGCGACGCCCTGATCGGGCACCCACAGCCCCTCTGGCGGAGCGCCGCTCTGCCAGAACACGTCGATCGGGATGCCGCCGCGCGGGTACCAGTAGCCGCCGATGCGCAGCCAGCGCGGCCGCATTTCGCCGAACAGGCGCTGGCCAATGCCAACGGTCACATCTTCGTGAAACCCGGCGTGGTTGCGAAACGCGCCCAGGAACAGCTTCAGGCTCTTCGATTCGACGATAGTCTCGCCCGGGGCATAGTCGATCACCAGGTGCGCGAAATCGGGCTGGCCGGTAACCGGACAGAGCGAAGTGAACTCTGGCGCGGCGAAGCGCACCAGGAACAGGGCACCGGGGCGCGGGTTGGGAACATAGTCCAGCACAGCTGCCTCGGGCGATGTCGGCAGGGCGCTGTGCTGGCCAAGATGAAGCGGGCGGGGAGTGTCAGCCATGGCACGTGCCATGCCCCGATCGCGCAGTGTGCACAAGACGGCGGTTGCGGCTCAAGCATTCACTTCCCATTCAGTGCCACGGGCGCTAGGCGCCAGCTAAGCTAGACATGGGAACGACAATGGCATCCGGTGGGGGTTCGATCCGTGCAAGGACGGGAGCGGCGGCGTTTGTCGTCCTGCTGTCAGTCACGCCCGCAGCCGCGCAGACGGTCAACGAATACCGCCTTCCCGGCACGGTGACGACGCAGCCGTCCGGTAGCGCCCCTGGCCCGGTCGACAGCGACGTTCCCGTTGTCCGTGCGCCTGCTCCGCAGCCAGGCGCGCAGCCCGCGCAAACCCAATCAGACGCGGCACCGGCTGCGCGACCTTCAGCGAGGCCCGCCCCCGAGCTGCCGCGCCGCGAGGCCAGGCGGAGCGAGCCCACTGCCCAAGCGCAACCTCAGGTCCAGCCGACCTCGGCTACGGCCCAGCCCGAAGCCGAAGCCGAAGCCAGCGCGGCACCTGCCAATCCGCCGCCTGCGCTGCCCACCGGCGTTCCTGCTTCTGCGCCAGTCCTGGTGCCGACGTCCGACGGGACAGATTCCCCGGTTTCGCCGCTGTGGCCCTGGGGCGCCCTGCTTGTCGCATTGCTGGCAGGCGGAGCCGGTGGCTGGTTCTTGCACCGCCGCAAGACGCGGCCTCTGGCTATCACTTTTGAACCGCCGCTCGTCGCTCCGCGCGAACCCGAAGCGCCTCATCCTCCGGCGGCCACGCCCGCAGAATCGGGCACCGCGCCGGTTGCGGCGACGCCCCGCCCCGAACCCGCAGCCAAGCCGGCTGCCGAAACTGCGGCAGTGCCGGCCCAGGGCCTGACCATCGCGCTTGAGGCCCGCCGGATGAGCGCCTCGCTGATGGCGACCACGTTGAGCTATACCCTGCGGCTGACCAATAATGGCGAGGCTCCGCTGTCCGCTCTCGCGATCGAGGGCGACATGATCTCCGCCCACGCCTCCCTGCCGCCAGAGCAGCAGATCGCCAGCGACAGCCACAGGCTTGAACTGCGCCACGCCGCGGTCGAGCTCGCCCCGGGACAGAGCGCCGAGTTCACTGGCGATTTTCGCTTGCCACTCAGCGCGGTGACGCCGATTCGCTCAGGCGAGGCGGCCTATTTCGTCCCCCTCGCCCGTTTCCGGGTCGAAGCGGGTGTGCCCGGCGGCGGATCGCAGGTGCTGGTCCAGACCTTCGTGGTCGGCGAAATGCCCAATAACCCGGGCGCGGGGCTCCGCCCGTTCCGGCTCGACCTTGGCCCGCGCGTCTACTCGCGGATCGGCCAGCGCGCCGTCGCCTGATCGCCCCACTGTTGCAGTTCCGCAGCGATTCCCCCCTCGACGCCGCGCTGCTCCGGGGCTAGTCTTTTTCGCAAGTGCAGCGAGAGGGACGCTGCCGGGCCGATCCTGGCCCATCCCGCGCGAGGAGGACGCAAGTACGATGGATAGTCTCGTTTCAACCGAGTGGCTTGCCAACGAAATGGGCGCGAGCGACCTGAGGATCGTCGATTGCACCCGTCATCTGCCCGGCACTGGCCGCGATGCGGCTGCCGAATATGAAGCCGGGCATATCCCCGGCGCGGTGTTCATGGACCTTGCCGACCTGGTGGACAGCAATGCCGCGGTGGAAAATACCCTGCCACCGGCGGAAAAATTTGCCAGCCGCATGCAATCGCTGGGGCTTGGCGATGGCAGCCGCATCGTCCTTTACGATGACAGCGCGGTGAAAACCTCGGCGCGCGCCTGGTTCATGCTCAAGATGTTCGGGGCGCACGATGTGGCGATCCTCGATGGCGGGCTCGCCAAGTGGAAGGCCGAAGGCCGTCCGCTCACCCAGGGCAAGGAAACCCTGCGCCACCGCCACTTCACCGTCTGGCAGGACGACAACAACGTGCGCAGCAAGGCCCACGTTCTGGCCAATCTGCATTCTAAGGACGAACAGGTCGTCGATGCGCGCGGTGCGGCGCGCTGGTCCGGTGCGGAAGCCGACCCGCGTCCGCACATCGCCAGCGGCCACATCCCTGGCTCGTACAACGTGCCCTTTACCGATCTCTACAACGCCGACGGCACCTTCAAGGACAAGGCCGGGCTGAAGGCCGCGTTCGAAGGCGCAGGCGTCGATCTGGCAAAGCCGGTCATCACCTCGTGCGGCAGCGGCGTCACGGCCTGCGTGCTGCTGTTCGGCATGCACCTGCTCGGCAAGGAAGACATGGCGCTGTACGATGGCAGCTGGACCGAATGGGGTGCCGATCCCGACACCCCCAAGGCGGTCAAGACGGCGGCCTGAGCCATGGCGGGCGGGGCCGACGAATCGCAGCTCGGCCCCGCTACGCGGCTGGTCACGGTCGGTCGGCGTGCCGAATGGACCGGCACTCCGGCCGAACCGGGCGCGGTCGTCAACCCGCCCGTCTGGCGCGCCAGTACGCACCTCTATCCTGACAGCGCCGCGCTCCACGCGGGCAAGCCCAACCAGGACGGCCACTTCTACTATGGTCGGCGCGGGGCGCCGACCCAGTGGGCCTTGGCTGACGCGCTGACCGCACTGGAACCGGGCGCCGCGGGCACCGTGCTTTACCCTTCCGGAGTTGCTGCGCTGGCTGGCGGGCTGCTTGCCGTGCTGCGGCCCGGCGATGTGCTGCTGATGACCGACAATGCCTATGAGCCCACCCGGACCATGGGACGCGGGCTGCTAAAAGATTTCGGGATCGAGACGCGCTGGTTCGATCCGGTGGATCCGGACGGCTTCCGGGCGGCAATCTGCGACCGAACCCGCGCCGTCCTGCTGGAGAGCCCGGGCAGCCTGACACTCGAAGTGCAGGACGTGCCCACGCTGTCCGCGATCGCGCACGAACGGGGCCTGACCGTGCTGCTCGACAACACCTGGGCGGGGCCGCTCGGCTTCCCGGCGCTGGAACGCGGCGCGGACATCGCAGTGATGAGCCTGACCAAGCACGTCGGCGGGCACAGCGATCTGATGCTCGGCAGCGCCTCGGCAGGAGAGCGCTACTACGCCAAGCTGCGCCGCACCGCGCAGGCGCTGGGCCAGGTGGTTGCTCCGGACGATGCCTCGCTGGCACTGCGCGGCCTGCGCACCATGGGGATTCGTCTCGCGCAGGAAACATCAAGTGCACTTGAGCTTTCCAGGTGGCTGGATTCGCTGGATGAAGTGGCGCGCGTGCTTTGTCCGATGCTGCCCGGGTCCCCCGGCCACCGCCTGTGGGAACGCGATTTCAGTGGCGGCTGCGGGCTGTTTTCGTTCGTGTTCCGGGGCAAGGACGGCAAAGCGCGCGATGCCTTTATCGACGCGCTCGAACTGTTCGGAATCGGTTATTCCTGGGGTGGCTATGAAAGCCTGATCACCCCCATCGATCCCGCACCGCTGCGCACCGCGTCCGCCTGGCCGCTGCCGGGAATGGACGAAGCCGACCGCTTCGGCGTGCGCCTGTCGATCGGGCTGGAAGCGGCAGGGGATTTGCGCGCAGACCTGGAACGTGGCTTCGCCGCCTGGCGCGCGGCGTGAACTCGGCGCCGGGCCTAAAGCTCACCTAACCCCGCCCCAAGCCAAACTGACTGGCAACCCGGCCTGTCGCCCGGCAAGGCGATCCGATGAGCAATTCCGCCCCCAATTCCGGCAAGGTCTGGCTGGTAGGCGCCGGTCCTGGCGATCCCGACCTGCTGACGCTGCGCGCCGCGCGGCTGATCATGCAGGCGCGGCTGATCGTCCACGATGGCCTGGTCGATCCGGCAATCCTGGCCATGGCCCATCCGGCTGCGAAGCTGGTTTCCGTAGCCAAGCGCCGGTCGCGCCACACCATGCCGCAGGACGAGATCAACGCCCTGCTGGTCCGCGAGGCCCTGGCCGGGCGCGATGTCATCCGCCTCAAGGGCGGCGATCCGTTCATCTTCGGGCGCGGCGGCGAAGAGGCTGAAGCCTGCCGTGCTGCCGGCGTGCCGGTCGAGGTCGTGCCCGGAATCAGCGCGGCGATGGGCGCAGCAGCAGCGGCGCAACTGCCCCTGACCCACCGTTCAAGCGCCTCTGCGGTGACTTTCGTTACCGGCCAGTGCAAGGGGCTGGCCGATCAGGACTGGACGGGTCTTGCCGGCAAGGGTCGCACGCTGGTGATCTACATGGGCCTCGCCACCGCCGAGGCGATTGCCGACAAGCTGATCGCCGACGGGCTTTCGCCAGAAATGCCCGTCGCGGTGATCGAAAATGCCACCCGCCCGGACATGCGTGTGCTGCGCGCGCCGGTGGCTGGGCTTGCCACACTTGTCGAGGTCAACCGGGTTAAAAGCCCGGCGCTGATCGTGATCGGCGCGGTCGCGGGGAGCCCGCAAACCGCGGAATTGCGCGCACTGGCGCTGGAGGTGCTGAAGTGAAAATCCTGACCGGCAATGATCTGAAAACCGGGGCGGTCACCTGGTGGGACGGAGTGCAATGGTCGCTCCACGTCGAGGACGCGGTGGACGTGGGCGAGCACGCCGACACCATCCTTGCCCGCGAGGAAGCCGCGCGCCGGGTCAATTCCGCCTATGCGATTGACGCGGTCAAGGATGAGACCGGCGTGCGCCCCGCGCACATCAAGGACCGCATCCGCGCGCTCGGCCCGACCGTGCGCCCCGACCTGACGCTTAAGCCGGCCGATCCCGAGGCCGGAAACTGGGTGATCTGATGTACCGTTATGACCAATACGACCAGGCGATGGTCGATACCCGCGTCGAGGAATTCCGCGACCAGGTCCGCCGCCGGCTTGAAGGCCACCTGCCCGAGGAAGCGTTCCGTCCGCTGCGGCTGATGAACGGCCTCTACCTGCAACTCCACGCCTATATGCTGCGCGTCGCGGTGCCCTATGGCACGCTCAATTCCGCGCAGATGCAGGTGCTGGGCGACATCGCGGACAAGTATGACCGGGGCTATGGGCACTTCACCACCCGCCAGAACATCCAGTACAACTGGATCAAGCTGGAGGACGCGCCCGATATCCTGGCCGACCTTGCCACGGTGGAAATGCACGCCTTCCAGACCAGCGGCAACTGCATCCGCAATACCACGTCCGACCAGTACGCCGGGGCGGCAGCTGACGAAGTTGTCGATCCGCGCCCATATGCGGAACTGATCCGCCAGTGGTCGACCGTCCACCCGGAATTCAATTTCCTGCCGCGCAAGTTCAAGATGGCGGTGATCGCCAGCGACACCGACCGCGCAGCAATGAGGCTGCACGACATCGGCATCCAGATCGTGAAGAACGAGTCTGGCGAACTGGGCGCCGCGTTGTATGCCGGCGGAGGCATGGGCCGCACGCCGATGATCGCCCCGTGCATCAACCCCTTCGTGCCAATCGGCCAGATGATCACCTATGCCGAGGCCTGCCTGCGCGTCTACAACCGCCACGGTCGGCGCGACAACAAGTACAAGGCGCGGATCAAGATCCTGGTCCACGAACTGGGCAAGGACGAATACACCCGCCAGGTCGAAGCCGAATTCGCCCATCTTCTCACCCAGAACATCGAGCCGCCTGCGGCCGAACTGGAGCGGATCAAGACCTTCTTCGCCGATCCCCCGTTCGAAACCGGCATTCCGGATGAACTGGACCGCAGCGATCCGGCCTTCGCCCGCTGGGTCGATACCAACTGCCTGACCCACAAGCAGCCCGGCTACATCGCTGTGACGATCAGCCTCAAACCCGTGGGCGGCATCCCCGGAGACGCGAGCGCCGACCAGATCCGCCTGATGGGCGACCTGGCCAAGCAGTACTCGTTCGACGAACTGCGCGTGACCCACGCCCAGAACATCGTTTTGCCGCACGTCAAGAAGGCCGACCTCTATGCGTTGTGGCAGGTGCTTGAGGCGAACGGGCTCGGCACGCCCAACCTCGACCTGATCGGGGACATCATCGCCTGCCCGGGGCTGGACTATTGCAGCCTCGCCAATGCCCGCTCAATCCCCGTGGCGCAGAAGATCAGCGAGCGGCTGGCCCCGCGCGAGGCCGAGATCGGCGAGCTCAAGCTCAAGATCTCGGGCTGCATCAACGCCTGCGGCCACCACCACGCCGGCCACATCGGCATCCTGGGCGTCGACCGCAAGGGGGTGGAGAACTACCAGCTCCTGCTGGGCGGCTGCGAGGGCGCGGATACCTCGCTCGGCCAGATTACCGGCCCCGGCTTTGACGAGGACGGAATCGTCGGCGCGGTCGAAAAGGCCACCGAAGTCTACCTTGCCAACAAGCAAGGCGAAGAACGCTTCCTCGACACCTACCGCCGCATCGGCATGGCCCCGTTCAAGGAGGCGCTTTATGGCTGAAGTCCAGTATCGTTTCCGTGACGATGAACCCGTGAGCGACCCCGGTGTAACCGTCGATGCCTTTGGCGAGCAGACCAACGCCGCCGCGGTCCGCCTGGAACCCGGTGACGACGCGCGCGACCTGCTGCCGCACCTTGAACGGCTGCGGCTGGTCGAAGTCAACTTCCCGGTGTTTGGCGACGGACGGGGCTATTCCTCGGCGCGAATCCTGCGCGAGGCTGGTTACAGCGGCGAACTGCGCGCGGTTGGCCAGGTGCTGGTCGACCAGATCGCGCTGATGCGGCGCTGCGGCTTCGATGCCTTCGCGCCCGATCAGCCGCTCGAACCGACTGACGCAGAGGCCGCTTTCGCGCGCTGGGCCGATGTTTATCAGCCCACCACCGACGGCCGCGCGCCGATCTGGGCCAAGCGGCATGGGTGAAGCCGCTCGCCGCATCGACGTGCTCGACACCGCGCCGCGTTTCACCGCGGCCGATGCGGAGGCGCTCAACGCGCGCTTCGCAGGCGTGGCCACGCGCGAGATGCTGGCCGAAGTGCTGGACCAGGGCCTCGCCGGCCGGGTCGCCTCGGTCTCCAGCTTCGGAGCGGAAAGCGCGGTGCTGCTGCACCTGATTGCCAGCGTCGATCCCGCCGTGCCGGTGCTGTTTCTGGAGACCGGCAAGCACTTTGCCGAAACGCTGGCCTATCGCGACGAACTGGTCGCCCGGCTGGGCCTGACCAATCTCATCAACCTGATCCCCGATCCCGAAGTGCTTGCGGCGCGCGATGGCAATGGGCTGCGCTGGTCGTTCGATCCCGATGGCTGCTGCGAGATCCGCAAGGTCGCGCCGCTGGCCCGCGCGCTTGCCGGGTTCGATGCCAGCTTCACCGGGCGCAAGGGCTTTCAGAGCGCGACCCGCGCTGGCCTTGCCCGGTTCGAGATTGACACTACCGACAGCGCCGGCCGACTCAAGATCAACCCGCTGGCCGACTGGTCGAGCGACCAGATCGAGGCTTACTTCGCCGCCACCGGCCTGCCGCCGCACCCGCTGGTAGCGCAGGGCTATCCCTCGATCGGCTGCTCGCCCTGCACCACCAAGGTCGCGCCGGGCGAAGACCCGCGCTCGGGTCGCTGGAAGGGCTGGGACAAGACCGAGTGCGGCATCCACGTGGAAGGCGCCGCCAGCGAACTGCCGCCGGGTTACGATCCGGCGTTCTGAAAGCCTAGAGCCAGCGGTTCGCGCGGTACCACCCCGCCGTTGCCTTCAGCCCTTCGAGGGTCGGAATGCGGGGTTCCCACAGGTCCGCAGGAGGCTTCGCGCCCTCGCTCACCACCCAGTCCGGGTGCGCCATGTAGCCGACCCGATCGGCTGTCAGCTTGGCTTTCGCCCCTCTAAAAGCGCGGTCGGCGCGCGCGGCGCGTTCCAGCGAGCGGCGCGATAGGTGGATCACCCAGGGGCGCCGACCCATCGCCCAGCCGATCGCGCGCGCCACCTCGTAATGGCTCCAGCCGCCCTTGCGCCCGTCATCGGGTTCGAACACCTGTCCGCTCACGCCTTCACCGCCGGGAACCAGCGCCAGCAACAGGCGGGACAGGTCCGCGGCGTGCAGCAACGAGCTGCGCCCTTCGCTGGGCGGCATCGGCATCAGCCCCCAGCGTGCGGCCTTGAACATATCCAGAGTATCGGCGTCGCGCGGACCATAGATCCAGGGCGGGCGAACGATGGTCCAGTCGAGCCCGCTCGCCATGACCAGTTGCTCCGCGCGTGCCTTGCTGGCGCCGTAAGCGGACAGATCCGGCTCCCGTGCCGAAAGCGAGGAGACGAACACGAACCGGCTCACCCCTTCGGCGCGGCAGGCGTCGATCAGGTTCAAGGTTCCGGTCACGTTGCCCGCCTCGAACCCGGCGGGATCGGGCGTGTTGACCACCCCCGCAACGTGCAGAACCGCCTCGGTCCCGCGCACCAACCGCCGCAGCGCGGCCGTATCGTCAAGACCGCCGCGCACCCATTCCATGTTTTCGCAAGGGGCTTGCTCGCGACGGGTCAGCGCTTTCAGGTGCGTGCCCGCTTCGGCGGCGCATTCGATCAGGGTGGAGCCGACGAAGCCGGTGGCTCCGGTCAGCGCCAGGGTCACAGCAGCACCAGCTGGTCGCGGTGGACCACCGCCGAACGCGGCGCATAGCCCAGAATCGCCGCCTGCTCACCGCTCTGCCGCCCGATCAGCCGGCCACATTCCGCCGCATCGTATTCGGCCAGGCCATGCGCCAGCACGCGTCCTTCGCCGTCACGGATCGCCACGGCATCGCCGCGCTGGAAATCGCCATCCACACCAACGATCCCGGCGGCCAGCAGGCTTGAGCCCCGGCCAAGCGCCGCAGCAGCTCCGCCATCGACCGTCAGCGCACCTTTCAGCCGCAGCCGTCCACCAAGCCACGCCTTGCGCGCACCGGCCTTGCGACGCGGGCGAAACAAGGTGCCGATCCCCTGCCCCGTCACCCGCGCGATCGGCGCGGCGTGCAGCCCGCTGCCGATCACCAGCGCGATCCCCGCAAGGTCCGCAATCTCGGCCGCCTGAAGCTTGGAAGTCATCCCGCCAGAACCCATTCCGGACGACGAACCCCCGGTGGCCATGGCATGGATCTCTGCCGTCACCCCGCGCACTTCGGTCAGCAGCCTGGCCCCGGGTTCAGCCGGGTTGCGATCATAGAGTCCGTCAACGTCGGACAGCAGCAGCACCGCGCTGGCCCGTGCTGCCTGCGCGACCCGCGCCGCAAGCCGGTCGTTATCGCCAAAGCGGATTTCCTGGGTGGCGACGCTGTCGTTCTCGTTGATCACCGGCACGGCCCCCGCGTCGAGCAGGCGGGTCAGCGTGGCCGTTGCGTTGAGATAACGGCGGCGGTCCTCAAGGTCTTCCAGCGTCAGCAGCAATTGCGCGGCGGTCAGTCCGTGCTTGCCAAGCAGCTGCGCCCACAACCCGGACAGCGCGATCTGGCCCACGGCGGCGGCGGCCTGCGCATCGGCCAGGCTGCCGCGCCCGCCCTTGTCGAGTTTCAGCGTCGCCGCGCCGAGCGCGATTGCGCCCGATGACACGACGATGATTTCCTGACCCCGCGCCCGCGCGGCGGCCAGTTCCGCAACCAGCCCTTCCAGCCAGTCGCGCCGCACGCCCTCTTTCCCGACCAGCAGCGACGAGCCGACCTTGACCACCAGCCGAGGGCAAGCGGCCTTGTCAGCCAGATCGGAAAGGCGCGCGATCTTCATGCGCGCGGGATTAGGCGAAACGCCGCAGGATGCAAGCAGGTGTCATCGCGAGGAACCGTCATCCCGGGACAGGCCCGGGACGATGCAGGCCTCAGACCGGGGACCAGGGCTGCTCCTCGCCCTCTTCCTGCTCGCCGTCGGGGCGTTCGGTGACAGTTGCCGCAGGCAGGTATTCAAGCACGGCGTCAAGCAACCGATCCATCCCCTTGCCGGTCGCGCCGGAGATCGGAAACACCCGCTCCGCCCCCGCCGCCTTGAGCTCTGCCGTGAAAGCCTGAACCAGTTCGGCATCGACCAGGTCGATCTTGTTGAGCGCGATGAGCCGCGGCTTTTCATCAAGGCCCGCGCCATAGGCTTCCAGTTCGCCCTCGATCACATGCAGCGCCTCGGCCGGATCGGTGCCGTTCACGTCGATCAGATGGATCAGCACGCGGCAGCGCTCGATATGGCCCAGGAACCGGTCGCCAATACCCGCGCCGTCGGCCGCGCCCTCGATCAGGCCGGGAATGTCGGCCAGCACGAACTCGCGGTGGCGGTGCCGCACCACGCCAAGCTGAGGGGTCAGCGTGGTGAAGGCATAGTCGCCCACCTTCGCCTTGGTGTTGGTGATCTGGTTGATGAAGGTTGACTTGCCGGCATTGGGCAGGCCGACCAGGCCCGCGTCGGCCAGCAGCTTCAGGCGCAGCCAGACCCACAGTTCCTTACCCGGCTCGCCCGGCTGATGCTGGCGAGGGGCGCGGTTGGTGCTGGTCTTGTAGCTGGCATTGCCCCGCCCGCCGAGCCCGCCTTCAAGCAGGGTGACGCGCTGGCCGGGTTCGGTCAGGTCGAGCAGCACGGTTTCGCGGTCATCGTCCAGCACCTGGGTGCCGATCGGAACCTTGATCACCAGGTCCGGCCCGGCGGCTCCAGTGCGGTCCTTGCCCGCACCACCGGTGCCGCGCCGCGCCTTGAAGTGCTGGGAATAGCGAAAGTCGATCAGGGTGTTAAGCCCGGCCACCGCCTCGAACACGATATCTCCGCCGCGTCCGCCATTGCCGCCATCCGGCCCGCCGTACTCGACGTACTTCTCCCGCCGGAAGCTGACCGCTCCGGGGCCACCCTGGCCCGAGCGGATGTAAATTTTGGCCTGGTCGAGAAAATGCATGGAATCTGCTTAGCGGCTTGAGCGAAAAATGTCGCGCCCGTGTTTAACGGGTGACGGCTGGACAAAAAGCTGGCTCGTTTTGGTCACGAATTAGCACAGGTCGGAGCGAAAATGGTGGAATTCGAGAACCGGCGCGGAGCGACCTTGAAGGTCGTGAGCACCGGAAACGCAGAAGGCCGCCAATTGCAGCCCGGCATGGAGCAATTCCTGACCGAAACGACACTGGTGGAGCCGAGGGGGGACGGCAGCAGGAACACCAAAACCGCAGAAATCCTCGCCTTTCCAGCGATGCTACAGTCGCGCGTGTAGCGGACGTGTGTAACACCGTCAACCGAAGTAGGGCCACTTTTTTGGTCAATCGAACGGTTGGCGAGCCTCGCCCCAAAGCACAGGAAAACAGGAAGTTGTGATCTAGGGGTCGGGCACCCCCAGCTTTTGGGGAGGGCTGGCCACTACCTGAAGAAGTTCAGACCAACCAGTCGCTGCCGTAGGTCTAGCGTCCCAGCAGATGCGGATCATTGGCAAACGGAGGTTTGCCGTATTCGCGCCGGAAGGCCGCAAGCATCTCTGCTTCCACTTCCACCGGCACACGATCAGGCGTTTCCTTCCACGCGATGCGGAGTTGGTCTGGCTCTGCCAGTTGTCAGACGGCAACCGCAGGTCGTAAACGGGTTTTCCCCGGACCGAAGCAGGCTAATTTGCGGAAGCAATGGTGGCGATAATCAGCCTTCTTGAGCAGCCATCGCAGCGAGATTTTGGCGCAACGTGGTCGCGTCATCGTTGTGAATGAGAAAAAGCCCATTCGGCATGGCAAACGCTTCACCGCTGTAAACTGCCCTCACATCCCGAGTAGCGAGCTTTACTCCCTCCAGAACATGCTGCTCCCCAAGCTCCTGAAGATAAATTGTCTGCAAGCCGACTTGGCCATCGAAGGGACCGTGAACAGCGGCGAAGCCTGTCGCGAGAAGATAGACGAACTCGTCTTGGCTTGGTTGTAATTGTGCAAACTCGCTTAGAACACCTTGGACCATTCCAAGGACGTAACCGCACGAGCGCCTTCCGACGTCGTCCTCTTCCAGCGGCACCTCCCCAAATTCCATACCGAGGAGTGCAAGCTGTGGACCAAGGATGCCGGAAATCCCGACCTTAGCTGCATCGAGAAGCTCTTGACGCAATTTGTGGGATGAAGTTGGCACTCCTGCCTGAACGCCATGTTTCCGCGTCTTGCGCCGCGAGAAGAATTGCATCAGTCCCATTCAAGCCTCCACCAGTCGAGACGATGATAGGCCCCCAAAGTTCAGAAGGGGTTACCGATACTCCGAGCGCCCAGATTTTGCGGCAGGAAGGCCGCTGGAGCACGCGCAGAGTAAGTTACGACATAGACACCGCCCGTAGTCGGGATTGCGCCGCTGGCCCGAGCTTCGGCGAAAGTCAGCCAGCCGGTGAAGCCATCGGCCTCTAACGATGCCCTGTCGAACTTCATTCTGCCTCCGGTCAGATCAGGTTCCGCCAGCCGTCCGGTTCGCGGATTTTGAGCTTGGTGACGCGCCCGGCCAACTTCGTGTCGATTTCACAGTGATACCGGCTGCTGATCGTGCCGCCAAAGCCATTTTGCGCCTCGAAGTCCTGCTGGATGGTGACTATGCCGGTGTCGTCGTTCTTCTCGCTGTCATAGCTCCATGCCGTGTCGAACGAACCCTGATTGAGCATCGCGCTGCGGACCAAGGTCGTGCAGGAAGTCATTGCAGTCGCCATGTTAAAGTCTTTCCAGCGGGCCGATTTCGGCTCGGCCTTGCCTACCTGCTGCGCAGCCTGCTTTGCTTCCGGGGAAGCGGCGGGATCATACTTGCCACGCGCAGCCTCGGCTTGCGCCTGCTTGATCTGGAACCTTTCCTTGTTCGCGCAGTCCACGAACCACTGAAGTTCCTTGCGGGTCGCCTTGTCCGAGACCGCGACAAGCTCGACACGGTTGCACTGGTCGCTTTCTGCGGCGGCAATGGCTGCCCACGGCATCAAGGCATTTGCATTGTCGAACTGCCGCGCCCCCAGCCGTGAGTATGTCTTGCCGTAGTCAGCCCGCGTCATGGCCGTCACGGCTTCCTTGCTGATCTTGGCTTGCAACACCTCATAGGGGGACTTCGGCGGGCCTGCGGGTTCATTGGAGCACCCGCCTAGCACTGCGATGCTGGCGATGGCCATGAAAGCGGCGCACACGTGAAATCTGGTGGAAGGCATAGCATAGGCTCCAGTCAATCTATTCGGGACCGGGATAGCCGAGAGAAGTAAACGCTCGATGTAGACTATGAGAGACGGGCGATTTTTTGTCACTCATCGTCTGTGGACTGATCAGAGACATCCAACGCTTATCCTCGTGGATGAGCGACATCCAAATACGTCTGGGCAAGAACGTGGCCCGGCTCCGCAAAGAACGCGGGGAAAGTCAGGAAGACTTCGCGCACCATGCGGGCATCCACCGGACATACATCAGCGACATCGAGCGCGGTGCCCGCAATCCGACCATCGAGGTGGTGGCCAAGATTGCTAAGGCGCTTGGAGTGAAGCCGGGGGCACTGCTGGATTGATCTAGCAACAGCGATTGTATGTGTTCTGGTATATCGTCCGGGGAAGGTTGTGCTGTGATCTACCGTAGTGCGTCACGCTACCGTCGCGCCGAGTTCAAGCGTTGCGCCACTTCACCGCACCGGAAGGCGGCGGGCTGCGCCCGCCGCTCCGGGCTGCAAGGAGAGGTTGCGCACATTCGCGGCTAGTCCGAGACGCCGCTATTGGCGAACGTGCGCTGGATCATCTCGGAGACGCTCAAATATGGCTGTGTGAGATGATGGCGGCGACCCTGTCCGGGGCGGGCACGGCGCATAAGGCTCTCTCGTGTGATCAATCCCTCTTCTGCCAAACGGTGCACCAGCCTGCGTGGAAAAGGACCATCGGTCGGCGTCTCGCTAATGCCGCCCGCCCCCAGCAGTTCCGCGACAACTGGCTCGGGGTCTACACGCGCCCTTGTGGCACATCGCGCGATTGCACCTACCAACCTAGCGAAGTCCTGCATAAGCGGGATAGGCGGCTCCTCCGCCATTGTGCAGAAGCTGTCCCACTGCAATCGGTTGGCAGCATCTTCCCGCAAACCTAGCAGAATGTCTTGCAACGGGTTGCAAGCGGAGATTGACGCACGGGGCAGACTGTCGCGCACACGATGGTGGTAGCGGGTTTCGATCCGCACTCGGTCTCTTGCCTTGGCGTAGAACTTCTGCTCGATGCGGCTGGTTGGCTTGATGCCTATGACCGTTGAACCGGCAATGCGCCCTCCGATCTCACCAATGTCATAGGTCTGCCAGTCAGCTTCAGCATGGGCCGCCAGCACGACACCGGAAAGGCGGTTTAGCAGCCCCACGGCATCTCCATGGCGGCGTTCGCAATAAATCTCTGCGGAGCGAAGAAACAGTCGCTGCCAATCTAGAACGACCCTGTGCGTGCCGTTGTCAGCTATCAGCCTCTCCTCTCTGTCTATCCATGAGAAGCCTCCAGACAGAGGAGCGACGGCATCCAACGCCCATTGCTTCAACTTCTCCTCGAAGATGGCAATGAACGTGCGACCGTGATCCCTGCCCAAACGCGCCACAAGTTCGTCCAGATGGTCGAAGGCATTGTCATTTCCGTCCAGCGACCTTGCGGTCGCCACCACCGGCGTCGATGCAAAGAAGTTCTGGAAGTGCAAGGCTTCCAATCCCTCACTGGCTTCTTGGTTACCACCGACCATTGCCAGAGCGTGGATCAGGGTGCGGGTAGGGTTAAGGCTCAACTGAAGAGATAGCTCATGAACCTCGTCGGCCCATCGTGCACGGATCATTGAACTACTGATTGTTCCTCTCGCCCGCGTCAGTTCTGTCTTGAAGCTGGCTCTCGCAAGGACTGGATGGCTCCAGCCCCATTCAGTCGCTTCCGCTCGGCGCAACAACGTCTGCCGGTAGTCGTCGAATACTTCCGATGGCGAGATTGGATCATCTGATATGGACTGAAAATGGCCGGGCACCGTGACGACGATCTTGTCGAACGCCATTTCCTGCTCGGACGGCCTATTGGGTCGATGCAGCCCCGGCACGCCAAAGCGACCACGTTGCCGAGGCCGGATGGTCCATCGCGGATCAATCGCCATGCAAGAAATACCCTCATTTCGACATGCTCACGGATGTCTGTAGAGAGTGATGGTTGACGAACGATCTACGGTCGGTCGAACAAATCAGGTTGATCTGTTGCCGACAAACAAATCAATCCATCTGGATAGGTATCCGCAAATGGACGCCATTGGCTCGCAGGATCAATGGAAAGCGTGAATACCCATGATCCCGGCAGCGCACAGCGTCGAAGCAGAGACTGCCACCGCTCGGGTTCCCTGAAGCGCGCGTGCAAGGCGGCGTGACACTTCTTGCAGCATGGGAAGAGTTCGTCAGGCCGATCATACCGCTCAAGGTGGGCGAAGATGTAGCCGCTGCCGTTAATCCGTGCCGGATCGCTGAAGCCACAGATTGTGCAGACAGTGGGCCGGGCAAGCTGGCCGGAACGAAACATCGCGTTTTGGATCGGCGTCACCGAGCATCGCTCGGCCCAAGTCCAGCCGTTGTAGGATGTCTCCCAAGGGCGCGACGGACGATCAGTCACGGTCATCGCCAAGGCTGCGCTTGATCGTGGCCAGCGCCGTGTCGAGGGCCATCATTCCCATCCGAAGCTGGCATGCCAACGCCCTTTGCATATCGCGGGAGTTGTCGCGGCGCTGGCCCTCCACGGATACCGAGTGCAAATTGTCAATCGGCGTTCAATCGGGACCCCCTATCGGCGTGCAAAAGGGACCCCCTTGCAGTTGCGGGGATTGGTTGATGCTGGGCGCGTGTTTCGCGCTGCTGGCGGCGTAGGGAGGGCGTAGCCGACCGGAGGCGGCAGCAGCGAGGGCCGTTTTCTGATTGGGTCAGCTGCGGTTTTTGAAGCGCCAGCTGTCGTTGCCTGTCTCGACGATATCGCAATGGTGGGTGATGCGGTCGAGCAGCGCAGTGGTCATTTTGGGGTCGCCGAACACGGTGGGCCATTCGCCAAGGCCAGGTTGGTGGTGATGATGACCGAGGTCTGCTCGTAGAGCTTGCTGATCAGATGGAACAGCAGCTGGCCGCCTGAGCGGGCGAACGGTAGATAGCCCAGTTCATCGAGCACCACGAGATCGAGCCTGCCGAGCTGGGCTGCGATGGCGCCAGCCTTGCCGATGCGAGCTTCTTCTTCGAGCCGAGTGACGAGATCGACCGTGTTGAAGTAGCGTCCGCGAGCGCCAGCACGCACGACGCCGGCGGTGATCGCGGTGGCCAGATGGGTCTTGCCCGTCCCGGTCCCGCCGATGAGCACGATGTTCCGGCGACCAGGTACGAACGAACCTGCGTGAAGGGAGCGCACCAGCCCTTCGTTGATCGGGGTCCCCTCGAACACGAAGGCGTCGATGTCCTTGATTACCGGCAGCTTGGCCGCGGTCATGCGATAGCGGATCGAGGCGGCATGACGATGCGCGGCTTCGGCGCGCAGCAGGTCGGCCAGGATCTCATGGGTCGTGCGCTTGCGCTGCAGCCCGGTGGTGACCGCCTCGTCGAAGGCCCCTGCCATGCCCTTGAGGCCGAGCGAGCGCATCGCCTCGATCATCTCATGCCGCTGCATCGAAGCCTCGCACCGTATCGTAGCGCGCGCAGTCCGCGATCGGCGGGTGGTTGAGCTTGAGGTCGACGATCACGTCCAGGGGGCGCTCGGATGGCGGGTCCCGGTATCGGGCCAGAATGTTGAGGATGACCTCGTCGCTGACGGCACCGCTATCAAGCGCCTCCCGGATCGCGGCCTCGACCGCTTCCAGGCCATCGGTCATTACAGCTGCCAGCACGCGCACGAAGCGGCGGTCGGCTTCATCACCGCTGCCCAGCTTGCGCCGCAGCCGCGTCAGTGCCGCTGGTAGGTCCCACCCCTGGAAGGGTGCGCCGTTCCGCAAGGCCCCAGGCTTGTTGGCCAGAACGGGCAGGTAATGCCAGGGATCATAGATCGTTCGGTCGCGGCCGAAGTGCCGGGCATGTTCGGCGATGACCTCGTCGCCGAGGCGCACGACGATGCAGTCGGCATAGGCGCGGACCTGAACGGACCGCCGTGCAGCCTTAGCCATGACCGAGTAGCGGTTGCGGTCGAAGCTGATCAAGCAGGTGCCCGTCACGGCATGCGCGGTCTCGTGGAAGCCGTCAAACGGTGCCAGCATCGGCTGCAGGGCTGGTCGTTCGAGCTCCAGCGCTTCGGCAACGGTCAGCTCCTTTTGCTCGGGATGGGCGTGCCTTACGGCCCAGCGCAGGCACTCAGCTTCCAGCCACCCGTTGAGCTCCTCGATGCTGGCAAAGCGCAGGCGGGGTTGGAAGAAGCGGCCTCGGATGGTCTGCACCTGGTGTTCAACCTGCCCCTTCTCCCACCCCGCCGCTGGCGAGCAGGCCGTGGGCTGACCATGTAATGATCAGCCATGACCAGAAAGAAGAAGCGGCCTCGGATGGTCTGCCCTGGTGTTCAACCTGCCCCTTCTCCCACCCCGCCGCTGGCGAGCAGGCCGTGGGCTCGACCATGTAATGATCAGCCATGACCAGAAAGCGGCGGTTGAACACCCGCTCCTTGCCGATGAACACGGTGGTGACCGCGGTCTTCATGTTATCGTAGATCCCGCGCAGCGGAACGCCACCAAAGAAGGCGAAGCCGCGGGCATGGGCGTCAAACACCATCTCCTGTGTCTCGCGTGGATAGGCTCGGACATAGACTGCCCGCGACGCGCATAGCCGCATATGCGCCACCTTCACCCGCATCGGCTTGCCGGCGATCTCTACGTCCTCATGGCTCCAGTCGAACTGGTAGGCCTCGCCGGGCTGGAATAGCAGCGGGATAAAGGCCGGCGCCCCATCGCCAGGATCCTTGCGCCGTGCTTCCGCCCAGCGCCGGGCGTAGCGCCGGACCGCATCGTAGGAACCCTCGAACCCCTCACGGCACAGCAGGTCATGGATGCGCGTCATCCGCAGCCGATCGCGCCGGGGCCGGGCCTCGTTCTCCGTCAGCAGCACATCGAGCCGCTCCTGAAACGGCCCAAGCCTGGGCAGCGGTTGAACCTTGCGCCGATAATCGAACGCGCCTTCCGGCGCCCGGATCGCCTTGCGCACCACCTTGCGCGACAGCCGCAGATCCCGCGCAATCGCCTTGATCGACTTCCCATCCGCGTGTTCACGCCGAATCCGGCAAACTGTCTCCACCACCAACATCCCGATCTCGCCACCTGGAAAACCAGACAGCTCGCTACACCATCAGAATGAGGGGTCCCTTTTAGACGCCGATCACCCCGCTAACGGGGTCCCTTTTGCACGCCGGTCTACAGCTTTGCCAATGGTCTGCTCCATAACCCCGACAGGAATGGTCGATCTGAACCCGTCTGACGGAGGGGCAAGCTGAACAGATGATCCCAGCGTCAGGCAGTTCGCGAACAGACGATCTGTAATCCTGTCCGAGAAATCGCCATCAAGCCGGGCAAGCTCGATCTTGTGAGCCTGCGCAATAGCTCGGCGCAGGTAGTTGTTGAGCAGATCGAGAGCCTCACTGCCCTGCTCGGCTCGGAGGTTTGCTTTGCGTAAGACTGCAAATCTGGCACCGGCAACATCGTCGACCCCATCAGCCGGTTCTGGCCCAGTCAGGCGAGCTATCATTGTTTCAAGTTCGGCGCGCCACCCGAGGATCGCCTGCTCGTCTGTTTCAGCAGGGATTGGCGGCTGACTGTCCAACTCCCGCACTGCCTCTACGAACAAGCTCTGGGCCAATGGCGCAGCGTGCTCACTGGACAACAGTGGAAAGTCTTCGTCACTCGCCCACTTTGGCGGTGCGCTTCGGGAGTAGATGCCTGCGGGTGCTGGTGACACAGAAAATCGGCGCAACGCCTCTTTCCTCGCATCTTCGATCCGGGTCAGTGCAGTTGCATAGCTGGCTGTTTCAAGGCTGATCCAGATGTCAGCAGGCGATCCGGGCACCTTGAGGTGCTGGGGACAACGCTGCCGGAAATACCAGACAGCACTGCCCTTGCGCTTCACCAATCCTGTCGGTTTTCCCATCTCTGACATACCCGATGTGTAACACCTGTGGGTAGCAAGAGCGTTAAGAAAGGCCCCGATTTCCGGGATTTTGCGCAAATCTGCGAGATTTTAGAGCACTGGTGGAGCCGAGGGGGATCGAACCCCTGACCTCGTCATTGCGAACGACGCGCTCTCCCATCTGAGCTACGGCCCCGTTCCAGTGCAGTCCGCGCAGCGCCGGGCGCTCGCGCGAGCGGCCCCCTTAGCGAAAGGTCTGCGCCCATGAAAGAGCTAAATTGAGCTTCCCGCGACTTTGCGGAGCGCTACTTCGGTGAGGGCGCCGCGACCGCCGTAACCGGGCCGGCCGGCTTGCCATACTTGGCATCCCAGGCCGCCAGATTGCTCTGATACTGCTCGTAGGTGCGGAAAAACGTTTCGAACACGCGGTCAAGCATCGCCAGATTGCGGACCGAGAAGGTGTTCAGTTCGGCTGGCTTCGTCACCAGCGATTCGCGCGCCATGACCAGCGCCGCGTCGCAGAAATTGTCGAGCGTCGCGGGATAGGCAAAGTAGTTGTAGACCTTGGTCATGTAGGCTTCGCGCGGGCGGACGAAAGCGGCCCCGTATTGCGCGCGGAAATCGCTGTCGACCTGCTTGTTGGCTGCGGTCAGGCCCTTTTTGTGGATCTTCAGGAACGTCTTGTAGCCCGAGAGAATCTCGGCGTGCTGCGGCTTCATGCAATTGAGCGCAGCCACGTTGTAGGCCGAACGCAGGTTCCACACCGACTGCCCGGTGCCAAGCTTGGCGTTGACAGTCTGGCGCACGCCATCGGGACCGACCACCGGCACGACCAGCGCGGCGCCCGCCCCCAGCGGCGGCAGCGGACGTGGCGGGATGACAACGGCAACGGGCGGCGGCGGCGGGGGAGGCGGCGGCGGGGGAGGCGTGCTTTTCGGCCCGCACGCGGCCAGAAGGCCCATTGCCACGGTGGCTCCGCCAACCAGAATCGTGCGCTTGATCTGTGCGCCCATCATACCCGCCCTATCGTCTCTGCCCGCCCGTACGCCCCGCTGGCGCCCCGGTGCCGGAATTTCAGTTCATTAACCCTTTTGCGCCGCAAATGAAATGCCCGGCGCGAAGGGGCTCCCCCCGCGCCGGGCAGTTCGTCCGTTCGCTGGCTGCGATCAGCGGCGATCGCCGAGGAAGCGCAGCAGGTAGAGGAACATGTTGATGAAATCGAGGTACAGGTTCAGCGCGCCCATCACCACGGCCTTGCCGGCCATGTCGGTGCCGTGGACGTAGAAGTACTGCTCCTTGAGCTTCTGCGTGTCATAGGCGGTCAGGCCCGCGAAAATCAGCACGCCCAGTGCGCTGATCGCCCAGTAAAGGCCCGGCGACTGAAGGAAGATGTTGATGATCGAGGCGATGATCAGCCCGATCAGGCCCATGATCAGGAAGCTGCCCATGCCGGTCATGTCGCGCTTGGTGGTATAGCCGTAGAGGCTGAGACCCGCGAAGCCGCCCGCCGCCGAGAAGAACGCCGTGGCGATCGATCCGCCGGTGTAGACCAGGAAGATGAAGGACAGCGACAGACCCATCACCGCGCAGAACGACCAGAACAGGATCTGCAGCGTGGAGGTCTGCATACGGTTGAGGCCAAAGCTCATCGCCAGCACAAAGCCAAGCGGCGCGAGCTGGACAATCCAGCCAAGCGGCGATCCGAACATCTGCTGCGCCATGCCCGACTGGGCAAACAGCAAAGCGATGATGCCCGAAAGCAGCACGCCCGAAGCCATGTAGTTGTAGATCGACAGCATGTGCCGGCGCAGGCCCTGATCGAGCACGTCCGCGCCCATCGACTGGCCATTGAGCATCGGAGACGCGCCGAAGCCCGTTTTCCCGGGCTGGGGTTCGTTCCAGATCGACATTTCACAACTCCTTCTGCCCCAAAGGCGGGGCGATGCTTGCGAATATCGGGGCAAAGCCCCCGGCTTTCAAGCGAAACCGGGAATCTGTTACAATTGGATACGAGCGCGAAAAGAGGCGGCTCAGCGCGCTGCCCGGGCCAGTTCCGCCCCGCGGTCGCGCGCCGCGCGCAGCGTCGCCTCGACCAGCCGGGCGAGCGCCTCGTCCTTGTCCAGCACGGCAAGGCCCGCCGCAGTGGTTCCGCCGGGGCTGGTGACCTTGCGGGCGAGTTCGGCGGGCGAATCCGGCGAAGCGGCGGCCAGCGCGCTCGCCCCTTCGACCATGGCCAGGGCCAGGCGCCGGGCCTGGTCCGGCTGGAGTCCAAGTTCGGCCCCTGCCGCAGCAAGCCCATCGATGAAGCGGTAGACGAAGGCGGGACCAGACCCGGCAAGCGCGGTGACTGCATCAAGCTGGCCTTCGTCCGCCAGCCATTCCGGCGTGCCAAGCGGTGCCATCAGGGCTTCCATCGAGCCGCGCAGCGACGCATCCAGACCCTGCCCGAACAGCGCAATGGGCGACTTGCCGATCGCGGCGGCCAGGTTCGGCATCACCCGCACCAGCGAACGGGCGGCAGGAAATCGCGCGGCAAGGCTTGCCAGTTCAACTCCTGCGAGCATCGAGATGATCACGGTTTCTCCGCCGACCAGCTGTGCCAGCGCGGGCGCGGCATCGTCCAGCATCTGCGGCTTGATCCCCAGCACCACGGCATCGAACCGGGTTGCGGGCACTTCGCGCAGCAGGGTCACGCCTTGGGGCACGGCTGCCAGGAACGGATCGACCACGGTGAAGCGCGCCGGGTCCATGCCGCCGCGCAGCCAGCCTGCGAGCATCGCCCCGCCCATGTTGCCGCAACCGAAGATGAGGATGGAGTTCACAGCGCCTGCCCCTACCTTAAATGACCGGCGGTGCTTTGTCAGGCTTCGCCCGCCGCGTCCACCATGGAGCTGGACAGAGCCTCGGCCGGGGTCTTGTCGCCCCACAGGACGAACTGGAAAGCCGGATAGAATCTGTCGCATTCCTCGACCGCCGCTTCGACCGCGACCTGGGCCTGGGCAAGGCTGAGCAGACCCTCATCGCCCAGCAGCAGGCCGTGGCGATAAAGCAGAACCGAGCCGTTCGACCACATATCGAAATGCCCGACCCACAGCTGTTCGTTGACCAGCGCCAGCAGCTCCCACATCGCCGGGCGCTTGTCATCCGGCACGCGAATGTCAGGCAGGCACAGCAACTGGAGCACATGATCCTCGCGCCGCCAGACCCCGCGCAGGGTGTAGCTGGCCCAGGACCCCTTGATCTCGCCCGAAATCTCGTCCTCGGCGACGAACTCGCAGGGCCAGCCGCGCGCTTCGAACAGGGAAGCGAGCATGTCGACCGGGGCCGCATCCTCTTCGCGCTCAAATTCCCTGCTTTGCATCATCCGGCCCTGTGCGGCTCCATCGCGGTGATCGCGATATGGTCGCTGGATGCATTGGCGAGCCCCGCGCGACAATGACCCCCGCCGACGTGCCTGCGCAAAACTCGGCTTGCCTGTTCACAAGGTGTGGAAAAAGCCGTGGCCCCCGATCAACCCGCAGGTAGTCTATTTGCCAGCCGCCACGGCATCGACCACTTGCCCCGCCGGGCTGGTCCACAGGAAGCTGCCGCTGACGCCGGCCTTCTTGAGCTTGCCCATGAAGGCATTTGCCGCCGCTTCCGTTTCAAACGGGCCGGTCAGCAGCCGATTGGTCTGGCCCCAGGCACTGGTGAAGCCCTTGCGGCCACCGAATACGGCGGCATCATCCTTGACCATCCGCCGCCAGTCGAAGGCAAGCGCCTTGCGATCGCGCCCGGTGGCCACTTGCACCCAGATGCGGCTGGGGTGGCTGGGGGCGACTGGCCTCTTGACCTCGACGCACTGGGTCGCGGCGCCACCCTTGGCAACGCGCACAGCTGGCTGCTTGCCCTTGGGTGCAGCCTTGGCGCCCTTTGCCTTGGGATCGGGTACCGGCTCGCACGGCTTGAGAGCGGCTGCCGCGGGCTCGGCCCGGACCGGCTTGATCCGCCGCACGTCCACCGCGCCGGCAGCCGCCTCGGCCTGACGGCTCGGCGGGGTGAGATCGGCGAAGACATCCTCCAGTTGGCGCGGACGCGGCGGTGCGGGGTTCGCTTTCGCGGGCGCGGGCCTGGCGATCGGTGTCGGCGCCTTGACCGGAGCGGGAGGCGGAGACGCTACCGGAACGCTGGCCTGAACTACTGCAGGTGCCGGTGCCGGGGCCTGTGTTACAGGCGGCGGCGGGGCAGGCGTTGCGGCCTGCTGGACTGTTGGGGGCGGAACCTGGCGCAGGTCGAAGCTCGAAACCGCCTGGCCGCCGCCAGTATCTAGCGAACCGAAGCCAGGCCCGGCAGCCGGCTTCGCTGCCGGCTGCGAAGGCGGAGGTGCAGGCGGCGGAGCAGCAGCGACCTTGATGGGGGCTGGCGGCGGGGGCGGGGCGGCAGCGGCGACCTTGACGGGCGCGGGCGGCGGCGTGTTCATCGCCACACTTGCTGGATTCATCACCGTCTCGCGGCCTGGCCTGGGTTCGGGTGGTGCCGCCGCAGCGATCTGGACCGGGCGTGTCTCGTTCCTGGCAAGCTTTGCCGCAGCCTTTGCTGCCTGCTCGCGCTCGCGCCGGGTCTGGCGGCTGTCCGGCTTGGCTCCCAGCGGCGCGCCAGCGGGAGTCAGCGACTGGCTGGCGGTGGCAAGGACCGTGCGCGGACGGGCGTACTGGGCGAATCGCGGATCGTCGATCCCGATTTCCGCCGCGCGCGGGAACCGCCCGAGATTGGCAGCCGCCGCCTGCTGCGCCGGGGTAAGGCGCGGCATGAAGCGCAGATAGGCGGCAATCGCACCGGCCATGTCCGCAGGCAGGGTCGATCGGGCAATGGCTTCCGCTTCCTCGGCCTGGCCGACGATGGCAAGCGCGAAAGCGCGGGTGCGCCACGAGGACTTGTCCTGCTTTTGCAGCAGCGGCGCCAGGGTTGCCTCCATCCCGCGCTTGTCGCCGGAAATGGCCTGGCTCAGCGCAAGACGGCGGACAGTCTCGTCATCCGGTCCCGCTGCCAGGGCCTGCCGGTAATACTGCTGCGCCGTCACGCTGTCGCCGACCAGATCGTAGGCCAGCGCGCGGTCCGAAAGCCGCTGCGGATCGAGTGTTCCGCTTTTCGCCGCCTCTTCGAACAGGGGAATCGCGCTCAGCGGCTCTTCGGCCTGGACATAGGCAGCAGCCAGCCCTCCCTTGACCTGGCCATTGCCCGGCGAGATCGCGTCGGCGCGCTGGTAGAACCCGATCGCCGCCTGGACATCGCCAAGATCGAGCGAAGCCTGACCTGCATCGATCAGCGCGGAAACATCGCGCGAGTCGCGGGCAAGGCGGGACAGCGCGGCATTGAGGCGCGCCCCTTGCCCGCCCGGGATCGCCTGGACGACTGGCTGGCTGACGCTTGAAACCGCCAGTTGCTGTGCGTGCAGCGCCGGAGCGGCGGCAAGCGTCAGCAAACCGCCAGCCAGCAGCAGCCCGCGGCGCCTGCGATCCCACCCTTGGCCCCGGTTCGGCATGTTCAAGGTCATTCCTGAGTCACGAGCGATCCTGCGGAACCCGATGCGATCAATCATGACCGCACCTTGTCCCTCATACCTGAACCGCACCGGAACGGACCGCCCACAATCGAGCCGGACGGGCGCAGGTTACTGGTTGTTCTGCCGACCGAGGAACCGGGGAATCGAGATCGACGGACCCGAATCCCCTTCATCCTCATCATCATCGTCAGACTGGGCCGAACGACCGCCCCGCGACAGGTTGGCCATGCGCTCGAACAGCGTCGCGCCGCCGCCGCTTGCGCCGCCGCCAAGACGCGGCGCACGCTGCGCCGGTTGAGCAGATGCCTCAGGCTCCGCCTCACCGCCCGAACCCGAGGGGCTATCGCCAGCGACATCGCCGACACCACCGGTGTCATCACCACGCGCAAGCAGGCCACGGCGACGGCGCGGCTGGCCATCATCGTCACCGACAGAGGCTTCCTCGCCGGCCAGACGCGAGGCATCGAGCAGCAGTTCGTCGTCGTTTCCGCCGCCCGCTTCCTGTTCAAGCTCGAACGGCTCGTCGGCCGCTTCGGCCTCATCCTTGGACGCCAGACCCCAGTCGTCGTCATCGTCGTCATAGAACTTGGCCGGAGCCCGGGCCGGTTCGGGCTCGCTCTGCGCCGCCGGGGCAGGTTCGGGCTCCGGTTCAGGTTCCGGCTGGGCCGCGACCGGAGCGGGCGCAGGAGCATCGCGCTCGAACAGCGGCTGGCTGACAGGCGCGGCCATCGGCGGACGCGCCGGACCGCGCGACGCGCCGAGATTGAACGGACGGCTGGCCTCTTCGGCCTGCTCCGCACTCTGCTCGATACCGGTGGCAACCACCGAGACGCGGATCTTGCCCTGAAGATCCGGATTGAACGCCGAGCCCCAGATGATGTTGGCGTTGGGATCGACCAGTTCGCGGATGTGGTTCGCGGCCTCGTCGACCTCCAGCAGCTTCATGTCCTCGCCGCCGATGATCGAGATGATGACGCCCTTGGCGCCCTGCATCGAGACGCCATCGAGCAGCGGGTTGGCGATCGCCTTTTCCGCCGCCTCGAGCGCGCGGTTCTCGCCCGAGCCCTCGCCCGTGCCCATCATCGCCTTGCCCATCTCCGCCATGACCGAGCGGACGTCGGCAAAGTCGAGGTTGATCAGGCCGGGCATGACCATCAGGTCGGTGATCGAACGGACGCCCTGCTGCAGCACCTCGTCGGCAAGCTGGAAGGCTTCCTTGAAGGTAGTTTCAGCCTTGGCGACCAGAAACAGATTCTGGTTGGGAATGACGATCAGGGTATCGACGTGCTTTTGCAGCTCCTCGATCCCGGCATCGGCCGAGCGCATCCGCCGGGTGCCTTCGAACAGGAACGGCTTGGTCACCACGCCAACCGTCAGCACACCCTTTTCGCGCGCCAGCTTGGCAACGACCGGAGCCGCGCCGGTGCCGGTGCCGCCGCCCATGCCCGCGGCGATGAAACACATGTGCACACCTTCGAGCGCGCGCTCGATCTCGGCCATGGTTTCCTCGGCTGCGGCGCGCCCGACCTCGGGCCGCGACCCCGCGCCAAGGCCCTGGGTGATGTCCGGGCCCAGCTGGATGCGGTTTTCGGCAATCGAATTGTTTAGGGCCTGGGCGTCGGTGTTGGCGACAACGAAGTCGACACCCTCGATCCCGGCCTGGATCATGTTCGCGATCGCGTTGCCGCCGGCACCGCCGACCCCGATCACGGTGATGCGCGGGCGCAGCTCCTCGACGGCGGGCGGTCCGATATTGATGCTCATGGCGCTCTCCTGTCCGGCAAGCGAATGCAACACTTGCGAATGGTCTATTTCTTGCACCCTTCGATTCAGTGAATCAAAGGTAATCCACTACTTTGTCCACAACCGGCGAGCCCGGACGGGACGGAACGGCATCAGAAGTACTCCCGCAGCGCCCGATAGACCCGGCCAACTACGGCAAACCCCTTATAATCGAAGGTCGGCGTGTAACTCGGCCCGATCGTCCTGATGTCGATCGGATCGGCCGCCGCATAGAGCACCAGCCCCGCCAGCGTTGCGAAGCCCGGCGTGGCGTGCGCCTCTGGCAGGCCCTTGAGATGCTGGACCTTGCCCACCCGCACCGGCTTGCCCAGCGCCGACTGCGCAAAATCCGCCAGACCGGCAAGCTCCGCGCCGCCGCCGGTCAGCACCACCTGCTGGCCGCGCTGGCCGGTAAAGCCCAGACCCTTGAGCGCCTTGCCCACCTCTTCCATCAGCCGCCCCAGCTGGAGCGTGATGACCGAGACCAGCTCGGCGCGGGGAATGCGGTTCTTGTCATCGGCGTGGCGCGCGAGCGGGCCGGTCGCTTCCTCGCCCGGCGCGTTGACCGGGATCATCTCGCGGTGGTCCGCCGGGCTGGGGATCGCCGAGCCGTGGACGCATTTCAGCCGCTCGGCCTGGAACCGGCGGATGCCGAAGGCGCTGGCAATGGCATCGGTAATGTCGGCCGACCCCATCGGGATCGTTGCGAGCCCCAGCAGCATACCCGCCGCATAGACCGAAACATTGGTCACCTCGCCCCCGAACTCGACCAGCGCCACGCCCAGTTCACGCTCTTCCGATGTCAGGCAGGCATGACCCGCCGCGACCGGCGAGCCGACCACCGCCTCGACCTGCAAGTGCGCGTTCTGCACCGCTTCGGTGATGTTGCGGACCGGCGCGCCATCGGCCAGCATGACGTGGATATCGACCCCCAGCCGCTCGGCATGGAGGCCCTTGGGATCGGCAACCCCGTCCGCTCCGTCGAGCATGTAGTGCGCGGGCTGGGCATGGAGCACCATCCGCCCGTCGGGCTGGATGACGTCCCGCGCCGAGACGAGCAGATGCTCGATGTCCTCGGCCTCGATCCGCCGCCCGCCGACATCGACCTCGACCTGCGCGACCTGGCTGGCAAGGCCCGCGCCCGAACATCCGATCCAGACGCTGGAGATCGAAGTATTGGCCATCTTCTCGGCGCGTTCGACCGCGTCGCGGACCGCGTAGGTCGCGGCCTGCATGTCGGTAACATAGCCGCGCTTTATCCCCTGTGAGGCGCGGTGGCTGGAGCCCAGCACCACCATCTCGCCAGTTTCGGTCAGCCCGGCGATCATCGCGGAGATGCGAAACGAGCCAAGGTTGACCGCGCCGAACACGCGGGCGATGCGGGGCGGGGGCGCCATCAGTTGTTCTCCTGCTTGGCCGGGGCGGGCTTGGCCGCCTTGGGCGCGCTGGCCTCGGCAACCTTGGCGGCAGAGGGCACCGAGCCACTTGCTTCGGGTTGTTCAACGCGGCTTGGCATCCGGATATAGAGCCGTTCCGGCGCGCGCATGTCGAAGGCGATCGCCTTGCCGCCAAGCAGGCGGTTGCTGCCGTCCATTGCCGCAAACTTGACCAGCGCCTTGCGCGATTGCTGCTCCCCTTCCGGCAGGGCGAGGACCTGCGCGGTCTTGAAGGTCAGGTTCCAGCGGCGATTGCCGACCCACGCCGCCTCGCGGACCTGGGGTTTCAGCGCGGGCGCGGCGTCGAGCAGCGCGGCAAGCGCCTTGACCTGCTTGCCCGCGCCGGAACCGCCGATCACCAGCTTACCCTTGGCCCGTTCGGCGGAAACGGGTTCCAGCTCGTGCCCCTCGGCATCGATCAGGACCAGCCGGTCGGCCTTGCGCAGCACAGCGACCGCCTTGCGCTCGACGATGTCGATCACCAGCGTGTCGGGCATCTGGCGCGAAACCCGCGCATCCGCGACCCATGACAGTTCCATCAGCCGTCCGCGCAGCGCCTCGACATCGACCAGCGGCATGGCGCGATCGCGCTCGGCCAGCGCGCGCTCGTAAACCTTGAGCTCGTTGAGCTGCTTGACTCCGCGCACTTCGACGCGGCGCACCTCGAACCCGGCATCGGCGGCAACGGCGCTAAGCTGGCGGCTGGCCATCGCCGGAACGCCGGCAAAGCTTGCCACCATCCATGCCAGCACCACCGCCCCGCCCAGGATCGCGGCAAGGAACACGCGCTGAAGCTGTTCCTCGCTGAACGGTAGCCAGCTCATCGCCGCATCCAGCGCCGATCCGGTGCGCGCCTTTGCCGCGCGGACCTGCCGCGCCTTGCCCTGAGCCGCCGCGACCTTGCGTGCGCTCTTGCCCCCACGCCTGACCTTCTGGCTCATGCCGCTTTCCCCTTTTCAGCAAGCGCGTCGGCGATGATGATCTCGACCAGTTCGCCATAGGAAATGCCCAGCTTCTTCGCCTGTTCAGGCACCAGGCTGAGCGGGGTCATGCCCGGCTGGGTGTTGGTTTCCAGCACGAACAGGCCGGCCAGCCCGCGCTCGTCGTCCCAGCGGAAGTCGGTGCGGCTGCAGCCCTTGCAGCCCAGCAGCCGGTGCGCGCGCAGCGCGATATCAAGGCAGGCCCGGGTAATCTCTTCGGGCAGGTCCGCCGGGCAGATGTGCTCGGTCATGCCCTCTGTATACTTGGCGTCGAAATCGTAGAAGCCGGACTTGGGGCGCAGTTCGGTGACCATCAGCGCCCGGTCGCCCAGAACGGCGGTGGTCAGTTCGCGTCCGCGAATGAAGGGTTCGGCCAGCAGCCGGTCAAACTCCTGCCACGGCCCCTTGGCATCGGGGCTGATCGGGTTGCCGTAATTGCCCTCGTCCGTGATGATTGCCACGCCGACCGAGGACCCCTCGTTCACCGGTTTCAGCACATAGGGCCGTTCCAGCGGATCGCGCTGATATATCTCCGCCGTCTCGACGATCCGCCCGCCGGGCATCGGGATGCCGTGGGGGACCAGCGCCTGCTTGGTCAGTTCCTTGTCGATCGCGATGACCGAGGTGACCATGCCGGAATGGGTATAGGTGAGGCCCATCAGGTCCATCATCCCCTGCACCGTGCCATCTTCGCCGGGCGTGCCGTGAAGCGCGTTGAACACCACGTCGGGCGCGGTTTCTGCAAGCCGGGCGGCAACATCGCGGCCCATGTCGATCCGGGTGACGCGGTGGCCGCGCTCTTCCAGCGCCTTGGCGACGCCTTCGCCGCTCATCAGCGAAACCGGCCGCTCGTTCGACCAGCCGCCCATCAGCACCGCGACATGGAGTTTGGGAAGAGTCACTTCTTGCCTACCCTCTGGATTTCCCATTCGAGCTCGACGCCGGATTTCTCTTTCACCCGCCGCCGCACTTCCTCGCCCAGTCCCTCGATCTCCGCGCTGGTCGCATGGCCAAGGTTGAGGAGGAAATTGGTGTGCTTTTCGCTGACTTGCGCCCCGCCCATGGTCAGCCCCCGGCAACCGGCGGCGTCGACCAGTTGCCATGCCTTGTGGCCATCGGGGTTCTTGAAGGTGGACCCGCCGGTCTTGGAGCGCAGCGGCTGCGAAGCCTCGCGGGATTCGGCAATACGGTCCATCTCGGCCTGGATGGCATCCGGCGTGCCTGGACGTCCCCGGAACCGCGCCGCAGCCACGATTGCGCCCTCGGGCAGGTCGGAATGGCGATAGGTATAGTGCAGGTCCGCGACCGGGAGCGTGCGCAGCGATCCATCGCGCAGCACCACGTCGCAATCGACAAGGATGTCCTTGACCTCGCCGCCATAAGCGCCGCCGTTCATCCGCACGAACCCGCCGACCGTGCCGGGGATCGAGCGGAGGAATTCTAGCCCGGCGATGCCTGCATCGCGCGCCGTCGAGGAAACGAGGATGCCAGAGGCGCCAGCCCCGCAATCGAGCGTCAGGTCGCCGCCTTGCGTGACCTTGGCAAAGGTCTTGCCCAGCCGCACCACTACGCCGTCAACCCCGCCATCGCGGACGATCAGATTGGAGCCCAGACCCAGCGCCATGACCGGGACCGCCGGATCGAGATTGCGCAGGAAATCCCGCAGATCAGCAAGGTCCGCAGGCTCGAACAGCCACTCGGCCGCGCCGCCGGACTTGAACCAGACCAGCGGCGCCAGCGGTGCGCCATGGGTAAGTTTTCCCTTCACCCCGTTCGCGTCGGGCGAGGTCGATATGCCTGGCGCCGTGTCTTGACCTTGCTCGACACGAACGGCGGGGGGAGTGGTCTTCACCTAGCCCTCCTCGCCCGGATCGCGTCGGCCAGTCCGGCCGCCCACTTCGTGATGTCGCCCGCGCCAAGGCAGACCACCATGTCGCCGGCCTGAGCGATCCCGGCCAGCGCATCGGCCAGCGCGTCCGGCCCGGCAATGACCTGCGCGCTGCGGTGCCCGCGCGCCTTCATCCCTGCCACCATGGCGTCGGAGTTGACGCCCTCGATCGGCTGCTCCCCGGCGGCATAGACCGGCGCGGCATAGACGATGTCGGCATCGTTGAAGGCCGCCGAGAATGCGTCGAGGTGGTCGCGCAGGCGGGAATAGCGGTGCGGCTGGACCACGGCGATCACGCGCCCCGTGCCCACGCCCTCGCGCGCGGCGGCCAGCACGGCGCGGATTTCGACCGGGTGGTGGCCGTAATCGTCGATCACGGTCACATTGCCGCCATCCACGGCGACTTCGCCCACCTTGGTGAAGCGGCGCTTGACGCCGGAGAACTTGGCGAAGCCGGACTGGATCACGCTGTCGGCGCAGCCCATTTCAGCCGCGACGCCCACGGCGGCGAGCGCGTTCTGGACGTTGTGACGGCCCGGCATCGGCAGCTCGATCCCCTCGATCCGGCGGTGCGATCCGTCGCGCTGGCGCAGCACCGCATCGAAGCGGTTGCCGCCGGGATAGGGCTGCACGTTCTCACCCCGCACGTCGGCCTGGGCGGAGAAGCCATAGGTCACCACGCGGCGATCGCGCACCTTGGGGATCACCGCCTGGACTTCGGGATGATCGATGCACAGCACCGCACAGCCATAGAACGGCACATTCTCGATGAATTCGACGAACGCGTCCTTCACTGCGTCGAAGCTGCCATAATGATCGAGGTGTTCGGGATCGATGTTGGTGACCACCGCGATGGTCCCGTCGAGCCGGAGGAACGAGCCATCACTCTCATCCGCTTCGACCACCATCCACTCGCTCGCGCCAAGCCGCGCGTTGGAGCCGTAGGAATTGATGATCCCGCCATTGATCACGGTCGGATCGACCCCGCCGGCATCGAGCAGCGCGGCGATCATGCTGGTGGTGGTGGTCTTGCCGTGGGTGCCCGCCACCGCGACCGTGCGCTTGAGGCGCATCAGTTCGGCCAGCATTTCCGCACGGCGGACCACGGGAATGCGGTTTTCCAGCGCGGCGGCGACTTCGGGATTGTCACGCTTCACGGCAGTGGAGGTGACGACCACGGCGGCATCGCCCAGGTTTTCGGCGGCATGGCCGATCATCACCTTGATCCCGCGGGCGCGCAGCCCCTCGACCACGTAGCCTTCGGCAATGTCGCTGCCCTGCACCGTATAGCCCAGGTTGTGCATAACCTCGGCAATGCCGGACATGCCGATTCCGCCGATGCCGACGAAGTGGATGGTTCCGATATCGGTGCCGACGCCCTTCATGGAATCCTCTTATCCTGCCGCCGAAGCCGCAGCGCCCAGCACTGCGCCGGTAACTGCCGCTTCCCTGATCGAAATCGTATCCATCAGCGGCGCCCCGCCGAAGCTCTCGACCAGATCGGCGAGGTCAGCAAGGGCATTGGGGTAGCCGCAATTCCACGCCGCATGAGCTGCATTGGCCAGCGTTTCCGGGCTCTGCGCGATGGCCTGGATCTGCTTGGCGAGCTCGGCCGAAGTGAACCGGTCCTGCCGGATCATCCGCGCGCCCCCGGCGGCGCAGACCTCGCGCGTGTTGGCGGCCTGATGATCGTCGGTCGCGATCGGCAGGGGTACGAGGATCGCGGGGCGGCCGACGGCGGTCAGTTCCGCGATGGTCGAGGCTCCGGCGCGGCCAATGAACAGATGCGCGTCGGCCAGCCGCTCGGCCATATTCTCGAAATAGGTGGCAAGCTCGGCCGGGATGTCGTGGCTGGCATAGCGCGCGCGCACCGCCTCGATATCCTCTGGCCGGCACTGCTGGGTCACCTGCAGGCGGCCGCGCAGGGCGGGGGGAAGCATGGCAAGGCCATCGGGCACCACGTCCGAAAGGATCGAGGCGCCCTGACTGCCGCCGGTTACCAGAACGCGCAGCAGGCTGTCGGGTCCGAAGGCCGGAAACGGTTGGTCGCGCAGCGCCAGCACGGCATCGCGCACCGGATTGCCGACGACGTGAACCTTGCCCTGGTGCTTGGGCTTCAGCCGCGCGACATCGCGGTAAGAGGTGGCAATCGCATCGACCCGGCCCGCAAGCAGGCGGTTGACCCGGCCCAGCACGGCGTTCTGCTCGTGGATCACGCTCGGCACGCCCGCGCTGGTCGCGGCCCACAGCGCCGGGAAGGCCGGATAGCCGCCAAACCCGACCACGGCGGAGGGCTGAAAGCTTTCGAACAGGCGCAGCGCCATGCGGCGCCCTTCAAGGATCGCCTCGATCCCCTTTGGCCAGTGCAGCGGGTTCTTGCCCAGCCGCCCGGCGGGCAGGACGTGGGCGACCAGCGAATGCGGCTTGCCGGGCAGGCGCGCGCCGCGCTCGTCGGTGATCAGCGCAACATGGTGGCCGCGCCGCTCAAGCTCGACCGCCAGCGCGAAGGCCGGAATCAGGTGCCCCCCGGTCCCCCCGGCGGCAAGGACGTAGTGACGGCTGGCCGCGCTCATTTGCCCAGTCCCAGTTGCGCCAGCGAAAACGGTTCGCGCCGGATGAACGGATTGCGCCGGGTGATGGCGATCAGGAACCCCACCCCCAGGCACAGCGCGACGGTGGACGAACCACCATAGGAAATCAGCGGCAGGGTCATGCCCTTCGACGGGAAAAGTTGCAGGTTGACGAGGATGTTGATGAAAGCCTGCCCGCCCAGCTGCGCGGCAAGCCCGGCCGCGGCAAGCGTGGTGAACAGGTCTTCCTCGTCCAGCAGGCGGACCAGCACGCGCACCACCACAGCAAGGTAGATCAGCACGATCAGGCCGCAGACCAGCAGGCCGAATTCCTCGCCGATTACGGAAAAGATATAGTCGGTATGCGCCTCCGGCAGGCCAAGCTTGCGCGTGCCGAGCCACAGGCCCGATCCGGTCCAGCCACCTGAAAGCAGGGTGCGGCTGGCAAGGTCCACCTGGTCAAAGGCGGTGCCGCCGCCAAGGAAGGCGTCGATGCGGTGGCGGGCGTTGTCGTAGAACAGATAGGCGGCGATCACCGCGCCCAGCCCCGCGCCGCCCGCAAGCCCGATCTTCTTGAGCGAGATACCCGACATCAGCACCATCACGAACCACACGCCGACGAACAGCATGGTCGATCCGAAGTCCGGCTGGGCCATCAGCAGCACCGCGATCAGGCCCATCAAGCCGCTGGCCAGCTCGATCACCGGGAGGTTCGGATCGCGCGCGCGCCAGCTCAGGATCCAGGCGAGCATGATCGCGAAGGCGGGCTTGAGGAATTCCGACGGCTGGAGCGAAATCCCCAGATTCAGCCAGCGCCGGGCACCGTTGACCGTGGTGCCGATCAGCGGAACCAGCATCAACCCGGCCAGCATGGCAAAACCCAGCACGATGCCCGCCCGCCGCGCCAGATCGCGCGGCAGCATCGAGGCACCGGCCAGCGCGATCAGTCCCAGGATCTGCCAGCGCAGGTGGATGTAGAAGAAGTGGAGATCGTCGAGCCGTACGGCAGAGGTGGACAGTCGCCGGGCGCTGGCCGGAGAGGCCGCCGCGACAGCAAGCGTGCCGATCGCCATCAGCGTCAGCACCAGCGCCAGCAGCACCCGGTCAATCTCGCGCCACCAGATCGCGAAGTCGCCGCGCCGGCTGCGCTTGCGGCGCGGTCCGGCCGCCGCGCCTGATTTGGCCGCGTGGGGAACATAGGGCGGGACGGTCGCCATCAGCACGGCCCTCCGCCGCCGGTCGCCGGTTCCTCTTCCAGCAGGGCCTGGACGATCTGGCGGAAGGAATCGCCGCGCGCCTCGTAATCGCGGAACTGGTCGAAGCTGGCGCAGGCAGGGGAGAGCAGCACCACGTCACCGGGCCGGGCCACCGCAATCGCCTCGCGCACCGCCTCGCACAGCATCTCGCTGCGGACCACCGGCATGTGCGGCGCGAGCAGTTCGGCAAACCGCGGTCCGGCCTCGCCAATGACATAGGCACGGGCGACGTTGCCGAACGAAGGCGCGCACTCGTCAAGATCGTCGCCCTTGGGCAGGCCGCCCAGTATCCAGTGGATCCGCCGCTCCGGCGCGGGCGGGAACGCGGCAAGCGCGGGCGCGGTAGAGGCGGGGTTGGTTGCCTTGCTGTCGTTGACGAACAGCACGCCGTTCGCCTCGGCCACCCGCTCCATCCGGTGCGGCAGCCCCCGGAAGGTGGCGAGCGCCGGGCCCCATTGGGTGCGGGTCAGGCCCAGGGCCTCGGCGATGGCGACGGCAACTGCCGCGTTCTGGAGGTTGTGCGGCCCTTGCAGCGAAGGCCAGCCGGGCTGGAGCGCGGCAAGGTCCGCACCATCGAGGCTGAGCACCTTGCCCTCGGGCCGACGCGCGCGCTCACGCTCCGCGATGGCAGTGGTCTCCGGCTCGCCCGTGCCGAAAACGCAGACCTGATCCGGCCGCTGCATCGCGAACAGCCGCGCCTTGGACGCGCAGTAGCCCTCGAACCCGTCATAGCGGTCAAGGTGATCGGGCGTCAGGTTGAGCAGCGCGGCGACCTCGCACTCAAGACTGTGGGTCAGGTCGATCTGATAGCTCGACAACTCCAGCACATAGACCCCGCCCGGCGAAAGCGGATTCTGGCCCAGGATCGGCAGGCCGATGTTGCCTCCCATCCGGACCGGCAGGGCGGCAGACTGGAGCAGATGGTGGACAAGGGCGGTCGTCGTCGACTTGCCGTTGGTGCCAGTGATGCCGACCACACGGTGCGCAGGCAGGTGCGGGCGGGCCTGGGCGAACAGCTCGATATCACCGATCACCGGCACACCCGCAGCGGCGGCATGGGCGGCGATGGGATGGGTGTTGAGCGGCACGCCGGGCGACACCACCACTCCGGCAAAGCCGGCCAGGTCGATCCCCAGCGGATCGGCCAGGTCGACCCGGCCTTCCAGCGCGCGGCGCGGTTCCTCGCGGTTGTCCCATGCGGTGACCTGCGCTCCGCCCGCCAGCAGGCTTTCGACCGCGGTCAGCCCAGACCGGGCAAGACCGAGGACCGCAAAGCGCTTTCCGGCAAAGGCAGGGGTGGAAATCATCGCAGCTTCAGCGTCGACAGGCCGATCATGGCCAGGATGATCGCCACGATCCAGAAGCGCACGACCACGGTCGATTCCTTCCAGCCCAGCTGTTCGAAATGGTGGTGGATCGGCGCCATCTTGAACACCCGCTTGCCGGTGCGCTTGTAGACCGCGACCTGGATGATCACCGACAGCGCCTCGGCCACGAACAGCCCGCCGACGATTGCCAGCACGATTTCGTGATGCGCGGCGACCGCGATGGCGCCCAGCGCCCCGCCCAGCGCCAGACTGCCGGTATCGCCCATGAACACGGCGGCGGGCGGCGCGTTGAACCACAGGAAGGCCAGACAGGCGCCCATGATCCCGGCGCACAGGATCGCCAGTTCGCCCGCGCGCGGGACGTGCGGAATGCCAAGATAGGAGGAAAAGTCGGCCCGGCCCGCCAGATAGGCGATGATCGCGAAAGTGCCCGCCGCGATCACCACCGGCATGGTCGCAAGCCCGTCAAGCCCGTCGGTCAGGTTCACCGCGTTGCCCGCGCCCACCATCACCAGCGCGGCGAAGACATAGTAGACCGGCCCGAGCGGGATCACCCGGTCGCTGAAGAAGGGCACGTAGACATCGGTCGATCCGACCTGGCCGACGATGATCCAGGCGGCGACGCCCGCCACCGCGAACTCAGCCAGCAGCCGCACCCGCCCGGAAACCCCGGCGGTGCTGCGCTTCTTGACCTTGTCGTAATCGTCCAGGAAGCCGATCAGTCCGAAGCCGCCCGTCACCGCCAGGCAGGCCCAGACCAGCGGGCTCGACAGGTCCATCCACAGGATCATCGAGATCACCAGCGCGATCAGGATCATCAGCCCGCCCATGGTCGGCGTGCCGCGCTTGGCAAAGTGGCTTTGCGGGCCGTCCTCGCGGATCGGCTGGCCCTTGCCCTGGCGCAGCCGCAGCATATTGATGAAGCGCGGCCCGATCACCAGACCGATCACCAGCGCGGTCATCAGCGCGGCACCCGCGCGGAAGCTCTGGTAGCGGATGAGGTTCGCCAGCCCCTCGAATTGCAGATACTGCGCGATCAGGTACAGCATGCCTGACCTTATTCCTTGTTCTGTTCGAGCGCGGAAACCAGCGTTCCCAGCCCGACCGAGTTCGACCCTTTGACGAGGATCGCGTCGCCGCCCTCCACGCCGAATGCCTCAAGCGCGGCCAGCGCGGCTTGGGCATTAGCGCAATGCGCGAAGGGCAGGGCCTTGCCAAGCGCGGATGCCGCGCCTTTCCCCAGTTCGTCGGCCAGTGCCCGCATCTCGTCGCCCACGAGGATCGCAAAATCGGCCCGGCTGGCTGCCAGCGGCTCCGCCAGCGCAGCGTGATAGGCCGGGCCATGCTCGCCCAGTTCCTTCATCGCCCCCAGCACCGCGATCCGCCGCCGTGCTGGGGTGAGGCCAAGCTGGGTCAGCGTGGCCTTCATCGAGGCGGGGTTGGCGTTGTAGCTTTCATCGATCACCATGGCGATGCCGCCATCGGGCGTCTTGCAGGCGAAGCGCGCACCCCGACCCTTGAGGCCCGCCAGTTCGGCCAGGGCAAGGCCCGCCGCGCCCAGATCGCCGCCCGCCGCGCGCACCGCGGCCATCACGCAGAGCGAATTGGCCACCCAGTGTTCGCCCGGCGCGGCGACAGTGTAGCACACCCGCCGGTCGCCAAGGTCGGCAGTCACCAGCGAACCGCCGCCTGGGGCGGACACCGCATCGAGCAGGCGGACCTGGGCATGGGCCGCGCGTCCGAATGCAACCACCTTCGCGCCCACGGCCAGCGCCGCATCGCGCAGCCGTTCAAAGTGCGGGCTGTCAGCCGGGATCACCGCCGTACCGCCCGGCTCCAGCCCGCCGAAAATCTCGGCCTTGGCATTGGCGATGCCCTCTTCGCTGCCCAGATTCTCGATGTGCGCGGGGGCGATCGTGGTAATCACCGCGACGTGCGGACGGACCTGGCGGGTCAGCGCCGCGATTTCGCCCGCGTGGTTCATCCCCATCTCGAAAATGCCGAAGCGGCTTCGCGCCGGCATCCGCGCGAGCGACAGCGGAACGCCGACATGGTTGTTGTAGCTCTTGACGGAACGGTGCGCCTTGCCCCGGCTGGCCCGGTCCAGCGCGGCAAAGATCGCTTCCTTGACCCCGGTCTTGCCGACCGAACCGGTCACCCCGATAATCCGCGCATCGACGCGCGCGCGTGAGGCCGCAGCAAGAAGCTCAAGCGCTTTCGAGGTGTCCGGAACCAGGATATGCGGCCCGTCCACCGCGCGGTCGACCACCACGGCAGAGGCGCCCTTCTGGAATGCCATGGGCACGAAGCGGTGACCATCCATCGCTTCGCCCTTGAGCGCGAAGAACAGGTCGCCCGGCACAACGTCGCGGCTGTCGATCTCCACGCCGGAGCACTGGAATTCGCCACAAGCGACACCGCCCATGGCGCGCGCCAGGCCGACCGCGTCCCACAGAGCCAGGCCAAGCGCGTCCTCTGCTTCGCCGGGCCATTCGAGAATCCGGGCTAGGGCATTCATCAAGCACACTCCCTGGCAACTGTAACATCATCGAACGGCAGCACCCGCAGGCTTTCGCCCGCGCCGAAATACTGCCCCTGCTCGTGTCCCTTGCCGGCCACAAGCACGATATCCCCAGCCTTCGCCTCGGCAATCGCGGCGGCGATCGCGGCGCGCCGGTCGGCGACTTCGCGCAAGGCCCCGGCCCCTCCGGCCAGTACGGCGGCGCGGATTGCCGCCGGGTCCTCGCTGCGCGGATTGTCGTCGGTAACAATGCCGATCTCGGCCTGGTCCGCGACCACGCGGCCCATCTCCGGGCGCTTGCCGGTATCCCGGTCTCCGCCCGCGCCGAACACCACGATCAGCCGCCCTTCGCAATGCGGACGCAGCGCGGCAATGGCGGCTTCCAGCGCGTCGGGCGTGTGCGCGTAATCGACATAGACCGGCGCACCGGCGCGCGAAATCGCCGCTCGTTCCAGCCGCCCGCGCACGGGCTGGAGCCGGGCCAGATCCGCGAAGGTCCGGGCCGCATTGCCGCCGCTGGCGATCACCAGTCCGGCGGAAATCAGCGCGTTGGCGGCCTGATAGGCACCGATCAGGGGCAGTTCGATCCGCCGCGCCGCGCCGCCGTGCTCGATCTCGAGCACCTGGCCAAGCGTGGTTGGCCGGCGCGACAGCAGACGAATGCCGGTGCCGCGTGTGCCAACGCTCAGCAGGCCCAGGCCGCGCAATTCGGCGTGGGCAATAGCCCGTGCCGACCATTCGTCGTCAGCCCAGATCACCGCTTCGCCGCAGGGTTCGACAACTTCGTCGAACAGCCGCATCTTGGCGGCGAAATAGTCCTCCATCGTCGCATGGTAATCGAGATGGTCGCGGCTGAGATTGGTGAAGGCCCCGGCCAGCACCCTGAGGCCTTCGTTGCGGAACTGGGACAGGCCGTGGCTCGATGCCTCGTAAGCGACGTGCGTCACGCCCTCGCGCGCAAGACCGGTCATATTGGCAAAGAAGGTGACGACATCGGGCGTGGTCAGCCCGGTCGAAACGCTTTCCCCCGCCGTGGTCACGCCCAGCGTCCCGATCGACGCGGCGCGATGCCCGGCCATGTGCCACAGCTGACGGGTCAGCTCCACGGTAGAGGTCTTGCCGTTGGTTCCGGTCACCGCGACCACGGTTTCAGGAACGGGAACATAGAAGCCGGCGGCAAGCTGCGCGAATGTGCGGCGCGGCTCGGCATCGGCGATATGGACCGCGCCTTCGACCCGGGCTTCGGGGCGGGCGACCACGGCAACGGCCCCGGCTGCCACGGCGGCGGAAATGAAGTCCTCGCCATTGACCCGCGCGCCCGGAAAGGCGCCGAACACGGTGCCGGGGGCAACCTTGCGGTGATCGATGGCGAAGCCGGTCACTTCGCATTCGGCCTCTGCGGGCAACTGGATGCCAATGCGCCGGGCCAGCGCCCGCAGCTTCATTCGCCGTCCCCGCGCGCGACCAGCGGGGCAATGTCTGAGATATCGACGTCGTGGCTGGCGTCGGGCATGATCCCCAGCAGCGGACCGATGCGCGGGACCACCCGGCCGACGATCGGCGCGGTGTTCCAGGCGGCGGTGCGCTGGCCCGAGGTCGCAGCGGTGCCCTGCGGCTCGTCGAGCATGGCGATCACGACATAGCGCGGGCGGTCCATCGGGAAGGCGGCGGCAAAGGTCGCGACCAGCGAGCTGCGGCGATAGCCGCCCACACCGGGCTTTTCGGCGGAACCGGTCTTGCCACCGACCCGGAAGCCTGGCGCGTCGGCCTTGCGCCCGGTCCCGACATCCACAATCATCCGCAGCAGCTGGCGCATGCGCGCGCTGGTGCTGGCCTTGAACACGCGGCGGCCGGGGACAGCCTGGCCCGGTTCGACCTTCTGCAGGGTGGCCGGGCGCCAGATCCCCCCATTGACCATCGCGGCATAGGCGCTGGCCAGATGCAGCGGGGTAACGGCGATGCCGTGGCCATAGGACACCGTCATGGTGGTGATCCGCGACCAGTTGCCCTTGGGCCAGATCGGCATGCCGCGCGCGGGCAGCTCGATCTGGGGGCGCTGATCCATGCCCAGCGCGCGCATGGTGGCGTTCAGCCGCTGTCCGCCCAGCTGGTCGGCAATCTGCGCGGTCACGATGTTGGACGAATGAACCAGCGATTCCGGAACGTTGAGCGAGGCGCCGAACGAATGGCTGTCGCGGATCGCGAAGCCGCCGATTTCCAGCGGGCGGTTCGACTGATAGCGGCGCGACATGTCGGTCACCACGCCCGCATCGATCGCTGCGGCAACGCTGATCGGCTTGAAGGTCGAACCCAGTTCGTAAACCTGATTGGTGACGCGGTTGAAGATGTGCCCTTCACCCGCGCGGTCAATCAGGTTCGGGTTGAAGGCCGGGAGCGAGGCGAGCGCCAGCACTTCGCCGGTATCGACATCAAGGATGATCCCGGCCGCGCCGATGGCATTGCTTTCCAGCATGCCTTTCATCAGTTCATCCTCGAGCGCGCCCTGGACGCGGGCATCGATCGACAGCACAGCCGGCGCGCCGCGCTGGGCGGGATCGGTCAGGCGCTGGTCATAGACCTGCTCCATGCCGATGTGGCCGTGGCCATCGGCACCGACGAAGCCCAGCACATGGGCCGCCATCGAACCCTGCGGATAGAACCGCTCGGTCTCACGCGGGAATTCCAGCGCGGGCTCGCCCAGCTGGTGGATGCGGTTGGCGTCTTCGGGCAGGATGCGGCGGCGCAGGTAGCCGGGGCGGCCCTCGGCAAGGCGGCGCGCCACGGTCTGCGCATCAAGATCGGGGAAGACCGCGGCGAGCGCGGCGGCGACTTCAGCGGGCTTGCGCACCAGCGGCGGCCCGCCCTCGCCCAGCGCAGCCGGGTTGTACCACAGCGAATAGGCGGGAAACGCGCGGGCCAGCGGCACGCCGTTGCGATCGACGATGTCGCCGCGGGGGGGCAGCAGCGCACTGGCCATGTCCTGGTGGGTCGGCGCATTGGCGAACAGGCCAAGGAAGGCTAGCCGCAGCACGGCGGTCAGCGCGATCAGCAGGAAGCCCGCAACCACCCACAGCACGCGCCACTTTGCCATCAGCAGCGAGCGCTGACGCACGTTGACCAGTTCGCCCCGGCCCGAGGAAATCGCGGTGGAAACGGAGATTGCGAGCGCGGGCGCGGTCACTGACTGCGTTCCTCCCGCGGCTCGACTTCGCCCAGTCGCTTGGCCAGCGTGGCGGCGGTGACAGGCTTGCGCCCGTCATCGCGCGGCGCCTCGGCCGCCATGGCCTTGCCGGTCAGCGGCGAGACCATGGCGGGGAAACCGCTGTCTTCATCACCCAGGCCAGCGGCGCTTGCCACGCGGATCGGGCTGGGCGCATCGGGCGCGCGCGGTTTGCCAAGCATGGCCAGCTGGCGCTCGCCCGCCAGGTACTGCTCGGCCGTGGGCGCCTGATAGCCAAATTCGACATCGTTGAGGCTGCGCAGCTGCTGCTGGTTGGCGCGCGTCTCGAATTCGGTTTCAAGCAGCAGCTTGTCCTGACGCACGGCAACGATCTGCCGTTCGGTCAGCCGCACCTGGCTTTTGACCGCATTGACCCGGAAGGTCAGGGCCAGCGTCAGGGCAAGGCAGGCGAGCAGGACCGCTGCCCAGCCGATGGAATGGAGCCGGTCACGGGTCATGCCGCCTTCCTTTCACGCGCGGGGGCTTCGGTACGGGTGGCGCAGCGCAGCGTGGCCGAGCGGGCGCGCGGATTGCGCACCAGTTCGGCATCGCCCGGGCGGACCGCCTTGGCGACTTCGGCGAAAGTCGGCGCAAAGCGCGGCGCGGCGGCGGGCATATGGCGCGAGCCCTGCCCCAGCGCGCCCGCAGCCTCGCGCAGGAACTGCTTGACGATCCGGTCTTCCAGACTGTGAAAACTGACCACCGCCAGCCGCCCGCCGGGGGCAAGCAGCGCCTCGGCCGCGGCAAGTCCGGCGTCCAGCTCGTCCAGTTCGGCGTTTACGTGGATCCGGATCGCCTGGAAGCTGCGGGTCGCCGGGTCCTTGGGGGCGCCGGGGCGGTGGCCAAGCGCCTTGCGCACCACATGGGCCAGTTCGCCCGTGGTTTCGAGCGGCCGCGCGGCGACGATCGCGCGGGCCACGCGGCGTGACTGGCGCTCCTCGCCGAAGCGGTAGAGCACATCGGCGATCTCGCTTTCGGGCGCGGTGTTGAGAAAGTCGGCGGCGGAAGGCCCGCTTTGCCCCATGCGCATGTCGAGCGGGCCATCGCTGGCGAACGCGAAGCCGCGCTGCGGCTGGTCAAGCTGCATCGAGGAAACGCCGATATCCATCACCACCCCGTCGACCCGCGCGACACCGGCCTCGGCCAGGCTGGCGACCATTTCGGAGAAGCGCCGGGGATGGAGGATCAGGCGGGGCGGATTCTCGGCCGTTTCGGGCCAGGTGCTGCCCGCCGCGATCGCATCGGGATCGCGGTCGAACGCGTGGACGGTCGCCCCGGCATCGAGGATCCGGCGGGTATAGCCGCCCGCACCGAACGTGGCATCGACAATCACCGTGCCCGGCGCGGGGGCAAGCGCGGCAATCACTTCGTCGAGCAGGACGGGAATGTGCGGGGCGCTCATTTGCCCCCCTTTCCGGTGCGGGCACGGGCGGCGAGATCGAGGCAGGCCTCCTGCGCGTCTTCCCAGCCGGCGCCCATTTTCGCCAGCTCTTCCGGATTCCACAGCGTGAACTGCAAGCCGCCGCCCTGGAAATAGACCGCGTCGCTCAGCCCGCCGAGCCGGAAGTAGCGTTCCGGCAGGACAAAGCGGCCGCTATCGTCGAACGGCACCTGGGCGAAGCCATAAAGCTGGGCGGCGCGCATTTCGCGGTCGAAATCGGTGCCGCGCTCCAGTGCGATGCGCTCTTCGCGGTCAAGCTCCGCCTCGAACTGGGCGACACGGCCCAGGCCAAAGCCGGTCAGGCATTTCCAGCGCGGATGCTTGGCAAGGCACAGGACGCGTTCGCCCTGGCCGGAATCGCGCACCGCCTTGCGGAATTCGGGAGGCAGCACGAAGCGGCCCTTCTCGCCAAGCAGCGAAAAGCCCTGACCGCTGTAACTGACCGGCTTTGCCTGGTCCACGCCGTCTGCCCCATACCCCGCCGGGATCGCCCCGGCCGCCAAAAGCCTCCCCCTTCCAGCCGCGCGGATGCGTGCGGCCGGTTCACCCGGAACGGGTGCGGTGGTGACATTCCATGTCGATGAAACGACTCCTTACCGCCGCTTCAGGAGGGATGGAAGGGAAAATTGCGGGATTTCACGGGAGTAGACGGTAAACTACTGATTCATAATATTTTGATTCATGACCTGTACACCAGATTTGCACTGGCGTTTTTGTTTTGTTCTAATGCAAAATCAGTAGTTTACCGCGCGACTCCGCGAACCTGCCCGAACTGTCCCGCGGTTTCCCCGAAATCGCCCGCGTCACCGCGCGGCGAAGGCCTTGTCGAGCAGTGCCGCAAGCGCCCTGGACCGGTCCCCGCTGGCGTCCGCGCGCTCCAGCACGGCGGCATCGGCCAATGCCACCACCCGCCCCTTGCCCACGGCGCAAAACGCGGCAAGGCCGTCCTCGTGCAGACGGCAATCCCGCCCGCCGGAAATGATGAAGCGACCCGGCAGGTTGACCGGCAGGGCAATGTCCATCACTTCCGCTGCGCGCTCGCCCGGCGGCTGGACATCGTCGAATTGCAGGTCGAGTCCCCAGCGGCGCAGGATCGGAGAAAGCAGCACCAGCCCCTGCGGGCGGCGCGGATCGCCCAGGGCAAAGCGCGATTCCTCGGTCAGGGCGGGATCGGCGATCAGCAGCAGATGCCCCCCGCCCCGCACCCAGTCATCCAGCGCGACGTTCTCGTCCGGACTCAAGGGTCGCGGCTGGGCGATCACCAGCCGCCGCAGATCGCGCAGCGGGCCATAGCCCTTCGGCCCGGCCAGCGCGTCGAGCGGCACGATTGCCCCGCGCCGCGCAATGCCGGCCCGCGCCCAGTGTGGCGGTTCGGGGTCGTTCAGCAGCCCCGCGATGTCCTCCGCCTCGTTCCACAGGATCGGCAGGGTGGTGAACAGCCCGACCGGCGCCTGATCGGGCCCGGGAGCGGGCGCGCGGGCGAAACCGAGCCAGGCGCCAAGCATCAGCGCCAGACCCAGCAGCAGCGCGAGCGCCAGCCGCCGCCTAGCGGCCACGCGGCGGTGTGGTGCTGGTCGAGGCGGCCGCAGGATCGGGCGTGGTTGCGGGAACCACGCCGATTTCGGCGAGCGGGTCGTTCTGCGCGGCGCCGTCCTTGGCGGCAGCGGCGGCAGGCTTGCCCGCTTCCGCCTCAGCCATGCGCGCCCGGTCGTTGATGATGTTGGCAAGCCCGACGATCAGGACAATCGCCGCCAGTCCGAACAGCCCGGCCTGAAGCCGCTGGACAGCCTGGGCGCGAAGCTCGCGCACCGAAGGCGGCACGAAGAACTGGGGTGCGTCGACCACGCGGGGCGGTTGCGGCGGTTTGGTTGCCATCGCGGGCCTTCTAGCCGATCACGCGAGCCAGGGGAATACCGGCAGGCCTTTCGCGCGGAGCCATTCGGCATTGTAAAGCGAGGACAGGTAGCGAAAGCCCGTATCGCACAGGATCGTCGCGACGCGCGCGTCCTCGCGCCCATCGGCCACCAGCTGCCGCCCCAGCGCCACCGCGCCCGCGACGTTGATGCCTGAGGACAGGCCCAGGCACAGCCCTTCCTCGCGCAGCAGGCGGGCAACCCAGTCCAGCCCGTCCTCGTCCGAGATGCGGAACTGGGTGTCGATCGGCGCGCCTTCGAGATTGGCGGTGATCCGCCCCTGCCCGATCCCTTCGGCCACGGAAGTGCCTTCGGCCTTGAGCTCGCCATGAGCATAGTAGTTGTAGAGCGCCGCGCCGTGCGGATCGGTCAGCGCGATGCGGATGGTCTCGTCAAAGGCTTTCAGCCCCATGCCGACCCCGGCAATGGTTCCGCCGGTCCCGGCCGCGCAAGTGAAGCCATCGACCCGTCCGCCCATCTGTTCCCAGATTTCCGGCGCGGTCGATTCGATATGCGCCTTGCGGTTGGCGATATTGTCGAACTGGTTGGCCCAGATCGCGCCTTCGGTCTCCTCGGCCAAGCGGCGCGAGGTGTGGACGAAGTGGCCGGGGTTGGAAAACGGCGCGGCAGGCACCAGCACCAGTTCCGCCCCCAGCGCGCGCAGCGTGTCCATCTTTTCGCGCGACTGGGTTTCGGGCATCACGATGATCGTGCGATAGCCCAGCGCATTGGCGACCAGCGCAAGGCCGATTCCGGTGTTGCCGGCCGTGCCCTCGACAATCGTCCCGCCGGGCTGAAGCGTGCCGCGCGCCTCGGCATCGCGGACGATCCACAGTGCCGCCCGGTCTTTCACCGAGGCGCCAGGATTGGCGAATTCGCACTTGCCCCAGATCTCGCAGCCCGCCGCTTCGCTCGGCCCTTCCAGGAGCACGAGCGGGGTGTTGCCGATAAGATCGAGGCTGTTGCTGCTAACCGGGGCCGTCATGGCGCCAGAGGTAGAATCAGGGGAGCCTGCGCGCAAACGAAATGCGCTTTGCCCCCCTGAAGTTCCGCTCAGTCAGCTTCGGCGAGAGTGACGCGCATCCCGTCGAGCGCGTCGGTCAGCGGGATCTGGCACGACAGGCGCGAAGTGGCGTCGCGGTGGTCGGTGCTGTCCAGCAGGTCGTTCTCGTCCTCGCTCATCGCCGGAACCTTGTCGGCAAAGGCCGCATCGATGTGGACATGGCAGGTGGCGCAGCTGCAGCAGCCGCCGCACAGGGCCAGCATTTCGTCGAAGCCGTTGTCACGGATCGCTTCCATCAGCGACAGCCCGGCCTGGGCATCGACTTCCTTCTCTTCACCCGCACGATTGACGATCACCAGCTTCGGCATTTTTGGGCATCCCTTTGCCGCGCGGCCTATCCGCGCTTTGGCGCGGCTGCTACCCACTCCCCTTTCCTTTGGCAAGTGGAGCCTGCGGGTGGGACTGAGCGCACAGCAGATCAAGGTCGGTCTCGATGCCGTGGCGGCCCGCGAGCCCGGCATCGCCCGCGCGCTGGAACGGGCCGGATACCCCGAGCCGCGCATCCGTCCGACCGGCTATGCCACGATGATGCGGACCATTGTCGGCCAGCAGGTCAGCGTGGCCGCAGCCGCTTCGATGTGGCGCAAGTTTGAGGATTATCTCGGTCCCGACCTGCCCGTCGAACGGGTGCTGGAGGCAGACTTTGACACCCTGCGCGCCTGTGGCCTGTCCCGCCAGAAGCAGGGCTATATGCGTTCATTGTGCGAGCTGGTGGTGAGCGGCGGGATCGATTTCGACGCCCTGCCGGAAGGGGACGAAGAGGCGATCGAGGTCCTCACCCGAATCAAGGGCATCGGCCGCTGGTCAGCCGAAATCTACCTGCTGTTCGCCGAAGGACGGCCCGACATCTGGCCGGCCGGCGATCTGGCCGTGCAGGCTGGCCTTGCCAAGCTGCTCGGCCTTGAGGAACGCCCCAGCGAGAAGCGGACCCGCGAACTGGCCGAGGATTGGCGCCCGCACCGGGGGGCGGCGGCGATCTTCACCTGGCATTGCTATAACAATCCGGCGCTGTAAGCCCGCTGACACGAATGTCAGTTCGATTCGGGAGGGAACCATGACCAGCGCCAAAGCCATCTTCATCACCGGCGGCGCTTCCGGCATCGGCCGGGCAGCGGCGGTGAAGTTCGGCAGCGAGGGCTGGTTCGTCGGCCTTGCGGACATCAACGAGGTGGGGATGCGCGAAACCGCCGCGCTGCTGCCAGCGGGCAAAAGCTCGCTCCACAAGCTCGATGTGCGCGACCGCGCGGCGTGGGATGCGGCGCTGGCCGACTTTGCCAAAGCGGCAGGCGGACGGATCGACGTGGTGTTCAACAACGCCGGCATTCCGCTGGGCGGTCAGTTGGTCGACACCGGGACGGACGAGATCGAGCGCTGCCTCGACATCAACCTCAAGGGCGTGCTGTTCGGCGCGCAGGCGGCCCATCCCTGGCTGAAGGCCAGCGCGCCGGGTTCCTGCCTGCTCAACACTGCCAGCGCGGCGGGGATCTATGGCACGCCCGGCGCGGCGGTCTATTCCGCCACCAAGTTCGGGGTGCGGGCGATCACCGAAAGCCTTGATGCCGAATGGGCTGCAGACGGGATCAAGGTTGCCAGCCTGATGCCCGGGTTCATCGACACGCCGCTGCTGTCCCATGCCCCCAACCGCGCCACCAACGGCGAAATCCGCGAGCGGGTGCGCGAAGCGGGCCTTGAAATCACCCCGGTCAGCGAAGTGGCCGATGCCGCATGGAAAGCGGTCCACGGCGGCGATCTCCATACCCGGGTCGGCAAGACCGCCCACCGCCTGGCCTTTGCCAGCCGCTGGATGCCGGGCCGCCTGCGCAAGATGACCCGCTCCGGCCCGCGTCCTTCGGGGGGGGTAGGCCCCACCTGATCCTACTTTCCCGGTTCCGTTCGTGTCGAGCGAAGTCGAGACACGTCGCGCGCGCTGGCGTGTCTCGACTTCGCTCGACACGAACGGTGATCATTGGACCGGAAATGGCAGCTTCAGCCGCCTTTCTGGCGCGCCGCCCCGGCCTTCCCCGCCGCGCTCAGCCATGGGCCAAGCTCGGCAAACGGCACCGCCGCATCATCCCCGCAGGCCTGCGCCACGTGCGGCAGCGAGGGCGAAAAGACGAGGCCGGTGCGGTCAAGCCCGATGTTCCATAATTCGGCCTCGCTCACCACCGTGCGGCACTCGCTGTCTTCGAAGCGCAGGCGGCGCAAAACCAGCCGCTTGAAGGCCGGAGACAGGGGCCGCAGCGATGAATCCTCGAACCAGTCACCACGCGGCACAGCCGCCGGGGTCAGCCAGGTGCCAAGGTCCACCTTTTTGCCGGTCTTGCGGTCGAAGGTCAGCCACCAGTAATCCGCATAGGGGTGCGCCCCGCCGCAGAAGCCCCCGGCACTGGCCGTGACGGAGACAAAGGCCGCACTCACCGCGCGCGGGGCATAGCCGAAACTGAAGTCGCCATCGTTGCCAAGACTGCCGAGCGCGCCCTGGAAGCACGAAACGTAGTCCGCCTCGCCCTCGGGCCTTGCCGGATCGAGCCGCAGCGCGGCCAGAATCGCCTTGTCGCCGGACGCGACCGGGGAATAGGCAAAGCTGGTCAGCGAAACCTCCGGAAAGCCGCGGCCCACATCCCATGTCAGTTCGCGGTAGGCGAACCTGGCGAGCGTTTTCGGAGCCTCGCGCAGTTTCACCGGCTGGATGCGCGGGGCGAGGAATTCACGGGTGCCGCAGGCGCCATCGGTGATGTCGGCAGCCACGCGGGTCAGCGCCAGCGGCAGGACTTTCGCGCCCTGCTGCCATTCGCCCGCCAGGCTGTCGCCAGCAGGGCGCAGCGTCCACCGGCCGGTTACCGCGTCGGAACTGCCCGCCTTCTCAACCCATGATCCATCGTCCCGCCGGTCCAGTCCGATCGTCTTGAGCTGGCTCAGGTAGTAATAGGCCCCGACGCTCCAACTGTCTGAACGCTGCGACAGGCACAGCCGCACCGGATAGGTGCCGATCGTGCCCTGCCACACCCCTTCCCACGGCTGTGGCGGAGCGGCGGCGTCCTGCGCGGCGGCGGGAACGGCGGCCAGGAGCGCCAGCGCAGCCGCAAACTGCCTCACAGCATCGCCTCGATCGCGTGGGCCATGTCGGCATCGCGCTGGCTGATCCCGCCCGCGTCATGGGTGGTCAGCGTGATGCCGACGCGGTTGTAGACGTTGAACCATTCGGGATGGTGATCGGCCTTTTCGGCATAAAGCGCGATGCGGGTCATGAAGGAAAAAGCCTGGCTGAAATCATCGAACTCAAACCCGCATTCGATGGCCAGGCCATCTTCGCGCAGGGTCCAGCCGGGCAGGTCTTCCAGCAGCGCGGAAACTTCGGCATCGGTCAGTCGGGCAATCGGCATCGCGCTCTCCTTGGCAGAGCGCCAGCTTTCCCCTATCGCGCCGGTCCATGCAAGCGCGACGCCTCGCCGCCCGTGACATCGCCTGCCGGCGCGGCGACCGACTGCTGCTGCGCGGCCTGTCGTTCGCGCTTGGCCCGGGCGAGGCGCTGCAACTGGCGGGTGCCAACGGGACCGGCAAATCCAGCCTGATGCGCATCCTTGCCGGCCTGCTTGCGCCCATTGCGGGAACGGTTGAGCGCGAAGGCGCGATTGGCCTGCTGGACGAGCGTCCCGCACTCGATCCGCATCTGCCGCTGGGCCAGGCGCTGGGCTTCTGGCAGCGGCTTGATGGCCCGCATGACAACCGCGCCGCCGACCTTGGCCTGGCCGGACTGGAGGATGTGCCGGTGCGTTACCTGTCCACCGGACAGAAGAAGCGCGCCGCGCTGGCCCGGCTGATCGGCCAGCAAGCCCCGCTGTGGCTGCTCGATGAGCCGCTCAACGGCCTCGATACGCGGGGTGTGGCGCTGGTCGAAGGCCTGGTGGCGCAGCACTGCGGGGCGGGCGGAATCGCCGTGATCGCCTCGCACCAGCCGATCGCGGTGCCGGGGCTGGCGCGCATCGAGCTCAAGGATTTCGCGGCATGAGCGGTCTGTTCCTGCCCCTGCTGGTGCGCGACCTCAAGCTGCTGATGTCGGGCGGGCGGCGCGGCGGAGCGCTGCTGCCGGTGCTGTTCTTCCTGGCGGTGGCGATGCTTTATCCCTTTGCCGTCGGGCCGGACGCGCCGCTGCTGGCGCGCACCGGCGGCGGGGTGATCTGGGTGGCGGCGCTGCTCGCCGCGATCCTTCCGCTCGACCGGTTGATCGAGCCGGACCTCGAACTCGGCTTCTTCGACCAGTGGGCGCTGCGCGGCATTTCCGAGGAAGCGCTGGTCGCCATCCGGATGCTGGCCCACTGGCTGAGCTTCGGCCCGCCGCTGATGCTGGCCACCCTGCCCGCATCGGTTCTGGTCGGGATCGATGCTGAAAAACTGCGTATTGTCGAGCTGGGTCTGCTGGCGGGAACCCCGGGCCTGGCCGCGCTGGGCGTGACCGTCGCGGCGCTCACTGCGGGCCTGCGCGGCGGCGCGGCGCTGGGCGGCTTGCTGGTGATCCCGCTTGCGGTGCCGCTGCTGGTGTTCGGTGCGGGCAGCCTGGCGATCGGCGGGGAAGGCGGCATCGCCCTGACCGGCGCGGTCAGCCTGGTGCTGCTGGCCATCGCCCCCTTCGCCGGTGGCGCGGCGATCCGCGCGGCGCGGGGGTAGACTTTTCTGGCGGGTGCGCCAACCGCATCCTCAGTTGGCTCGGCCAGGCCGGCCCGCTCAATAAGGCGGCTTGTGCAGGCCCTTGGGGCTGATGGTGAAAATCTCGCAGCCGGTCTCGGTAATCCCGATCGAATGCTCGAACTGGGCGGAAAGCGAACGGTCGCGGGTGACCGCCGTCCAGCCATCATCCAGCATCTTCACCCCCGCCTTGCCAAGGTTGATCATCGGCTCGATCGTGAAGAACATTCCAGGGCGCAGTTCCGGCCCCGTGCCCGCGCGCGCGGCATGGATCACTTCGGGTGCATCGTGGAACAGGCGGCCAAGGCCGTGGCCGCAAAATTCGCGCACCACGCCATAACGGTGGCGCTCCGCATGGTTCTGGATCGCCGCGCCGATGTTGCCCAGCCGGGCGCCGGGCCTGGCCTCGGCGATGCCGATCATCAGGCACTCATAGGTTACATCGACCAGCCGCCGCGCCTTCAGCGGAACATCGCCCACCAGGTACATCCGGCTGGAATCGCCGTGCCAGCCGTCCAGCAGCGGGGTGACATCGATGTTCACGATGTCGCCATCGCGCAGCACCTTGTCGCCCGGGATGCCGTGGCAGATCACGTTGTTGATCGAGGTGCAGCACGAATGGGCATAACCCCGGTAGCCGAGCGTCGCCGGCACCGCGCCGCCATCCAGGGTCATCTGGCGGACAAGATCGTCGATCTGCCCGGTGGTCACCCCCGGCTGGACGAACGGCACCAGCGCATCGAGGATCTCGGCCGCGAGCCGCCCCGCTTTCCGCATGCCTTCGAAGGCCGCGGGGCCGTGCAGCTTGATGGTGCCGTCGCGCAGGACGGTGTCGCTATCGTCTACTACCTGGTATTGTGTCATCCCGGTCCATGTAGCGAATGCTTCGCAAAATTGCGAGGGCTCAGCGCCCTGATCACCGTGAGGCGGCAAACAGGGCGCGATATTCGGGCTTTACCGCCTTCAGCACCGCCGGGGTGACCGGCAGCGTGACCTCATACGAACCCTCGGCATAAGATCCGGCGGCATAGGGATCGACCAGCACGCCGATGCGGGTGAAATGCTGCCTGTCCGCCGACCCCAGGATCACGGTCGATTCCACCGGATCGATGCATTCGTCGAACATGTCGCCGCTGTCGCGGTTGACCGGAGCCTGGCGCCGCTTCGCCCGTTCCCGGTCAAGCAGATTGCAGAACGGCGTGCGGATCGCGGCGCTGAGCGCGGCTTTGGAGACGAACAGGTCGCTCGCCGCGCGGCGGGCGCCTGCCGCCTTGTCCCACAGCAGCGCGTCGGTCCACGGGTTGCCGTGCGCGCCGCCGGTAAATTCCCAGCGCTGCGCTGTCAGGCTCAGCCAGCCCGGCAGGTCGGTCACCACCGTCCAGTCGGTTGAATGGCCGTAAGGATTGAAGTCGAAGCCGCTTGCCTTGGCTTCCTTTTGCCCTTCCCGTGCCGCCGCCAACAATTCGCGCCGCGCCTTGTCGAGATCGGAATCGAGCAATCCCTTCAGCGCCGGGATCGCCGCCGCCTGGGCCGGATAGGCATAGTCGAACTGGATCAGCGCCGTCTCTTCCTTGACGCTGACCGCCTTGGCCGCTGGCGGGGCGGCTGCGACAGCGGGAGCAGCGGCAGCGTGCGCCGCAGCGCTCGTCTCCGCTGCGAGCGGCGCGTCGGCCTCGCCCGAGCAGGCAGCCAGAAGCAGGACGGCAAGGATTGGGGCAAGGCTGCGCATCGGGCCGATTTCCTCTCGCTTCACCCGCACGGTCGGGGTTAAGGCTGCTGCATCATGACTGACAAGCACGCTCCGATCCAGCCCGATAAGGGTCAGAAGGCCATTCCCATCCACCTGGTCGACAAGGCCGGGCTGGAGGATTTCATCAAGACCCTGTCCGCGCCCCAGCGCGCCGCGCTGGAAGCGCAGAAGTTCAAGGCAGAGGGCTATTCCCACGCGATCCTGCCCGATGGTGATGGCTGGATGGTCGCATCGGGCGTGGCCAACACGGCCAGCCTGTCAAGCTGGTGCATGGCAAAACTGGCCGAAGTCCTGCCGCCCGGCACCTATCGCCGCGCGGGCGGCGAACCCGGCCCGGCGCTCTATGGTTGGGTTACCGGGCAATACCGCTTCGACCGCTATCGCTCGGACGCCAACGATGAGGCCCCGCGCGTGTTGCTGACCACCGAGGTCAAGGCGATCCAGCCGGTGCTGGCCGAAGCCGCGGCGACCGCGCTGGTGCGCGACCTGGTCAACACCCCGGCCGAGGACATGGGCCCGGCCCAGCTGGAGCACGAGGCCCACCTGATCGCCAAGGCCCACGGGGCGGACTTCAAGGTGACCAGCGGCGATGCGCTGGAGCGCGGCTTTCCGATGGTCCACGGCGTCGGCCGCGCCGCCGCGCGCAGCCACGCGCCGCGCATGATCGAACTGCACTGGGGCGATCCGAAACACCCGAAGCTGGCCATCATCGGCAAGGGCGTGTGCTTCGATTCCGGGGGGCTGGATATCAAACCGTCCAGCGGCATGCTGCTGATGAAGAAGGACATGGGCGGCGCGGCCCACGCGCTCGCGCTTGCCTCGCTGGTGATGCAGCACGCCCTGAAAGTGCGGCTGCACCTGCTGATCCCGGCGGTGGAGAACGCGATTTCGGGCAATGCCTTCCGCCCTGGCGACGTGCTGCGCAGCCGCGCCGGGATCACGGTGGAAATCGGCAACACCGATGCCGAAGGGCGGCTGGTGCTGGGCGATGCGCTGACCCGCGCGGGCGAGGAAGGGGCGCAGCTGATTATCGACTTCGCGACGCTCACCGGTGCAGCCCGCGTGGCGCTTGGGCCGGACCTCCCCGCCCTGTTCACCCGGCGCGACGAGACGGCGGACGAACTGCTGAAGGCCGGCGCGGCGGCGGACGACAAGTGCTGGCGCCTGCCGCTGTTCGACGGTTACCGCGAATACCTGAAAAGCGATGTGGCCGACATCAACAATTCCGCATCCAACGGCTTTGCCGGAGCTTCGGTCGCGGCGCTGTTCCTGGACCGGTTCGTGCCCGAAGGGACCGACTGGGCACACTTCGACACCTTCGCCTGGCGTCCCGCCGCCAAGCCCGGGCGGCCCAAGGGCGGCGATGCGCTGGGCCTGCGCGCGGCCTGGGGGCTGCTCAAAGCGCGCTATGGATAGCTTGCCCTATGGCACGGGCGCCGCTAATCGCCCGATCTTCCGTTTCGAAGGGGGCCATGACTTGACCGCCACTACCATTCCCGCCGGCCAGCTCTCGCTTGCCGGGCCGAGCGAAAAGCTCGACGCGCCGCACTGGCCGGTGCGCGGGGACCTGGCGCACGTCCGCCTGGCGGGCAAGGTTTTCGTGCCGCACTATGCCGCGCCGATGGAGCGCCGGGTGGTGGCGGCCGGGGGCGCCTTGATGACCTCGGTCAAGCCCGATGCCGACCTGCGCGAACAGCTGGCAGGCGGCACCCTGTTCAACGTGCTCGACATCGCCGGGGGCTGGGCCTGGGGCCAGGTCGGGGAAGACGGCTTCGTAGGTTATCTGCGGCTTGAGGAACTGGCACCATGACTGCCCGCGTATTCATCGACGGCGCCGCCGGAACCACTGGCCTCGAAATCGTCGAGCGCCTGGCGCCGCGCGCCGAGTTCGAGCTGCTGATCCTCGACGAACCCCAGCGCAAGAGCGCGCAGGCCCGGCGCGACGCGTTCCACGCGGCCGACTTTGCCGTGTTGTGCCTGCCCGACGATGCCGCGATCGAAGCGGTCGCTCTGGCCGGAGGCAGCAAGGTGCGGATCGTCGATGCCTCCACCGCGCACCGGGTCGATCCGGCCTGGACCTATGGCTTCCCCGAAATTGTCGGGCGCGAGGCGGTTGCGGCGGCCAGCCGGGTCAGCAATCCCGGCTGCTATCCCACCGGCTTCATTGCCCTTGTCGCCCCGCTGGTCCGCAGCGGCCTGCTGCGGGCCGACTGGCCCTACACCTGCCACGCGGCGTCCGGTTATTCGGGCGGCGGCAAGGCGCTGATCGCGCGGTTCGAGGCGGATGCCGACATCGCCTATCGCGATTATGGCCTGGCCCTGGGCCACAAGCACGTGCCCGAAATGCGCACCTATGCCGGGCTGGCCCATGACCCGCTGTTCGCCCCCGCCGTGATCGCGGCGCATCGCGGCATGGTGGTGGAAGTGCCGCTGCACCTTGCCCTGATCAACCGCACGGCCACCCCGGACGCGCTGCGCCAGTGTCTGGCGGAATTCTACGCCGACAGCCCGGTGGTCAGCGTCAGGACCGATTGCCCGGACGAACTGCTGCTGCGCCGCTCGATGGCTCCATCCGACCGGCTGGAGCTTTACGTGTTCGGCGCGAAGGACGGCGCGCAGGCGCGGCTGGTGGCCGTGCTCGACAACCTGGGCAAGGGCGCCAGCGGCGCGGCGGTGCAAAGCCTCAACCTGATGGCCGGCCTGCCCGAGATTGCGGGCCTTTCGCTCTGATTGCCTAAAATTCAGGCAACTCCTGCCGAAAAAAGCAGCAACTCCTGCCCGGCAAATGCGCAGCGATCTTGCTTCGCTGTTGCATCGCGAGCGCGGGATATTGCGCTTTTGGCCCTTTTCCGGGCCTCCCGCATCGCCTAGGGCTGATCCAGAGCCATTGGCACGATTCTTGTTTTAGGGATCAGCGTGGCGATTGGACTGCCGGACCGTGCCCACGGGTCCGGCTTCATGCGCAGGGGACAGGACGACGTGAAAAAGATCGAAGCGATCATCAAGCCCTTCAAGCTCGACGAGGTGAAGGAAGCGCTGCACGAAGTTGGCGTGTCCGGCATCACCGTGACCGAGGCCAAGGGCTTTGGCCGCCAGAAGGGCCATACCGAACTGTATCGCGGCGCCGAATATGTCGTCGACTTCCTGCCCAAGGTGAAGCTGGAAGTCGTCGTCGCCGATGCGCTGGCCGAACGCGTGGTGGAAGCCATTGCCAGCGCCGCCCAGACCGGGCGGATCGGTGACGGCAAGATCTTCGTCATGCCGGTCGAAAGCGCGCTGCGCATCCGCACGGGCGAACGCGACAACGACGCGATCTAGAATCAACGGATTTTCGCCTCTCCCGCAGGGGCGGAATGGACAACAGCAGGATCCCGGCCGCCGCGCGCCCCGGGGAAGCATGAGAAGGAAGTAAAATGGCGAAGGCAGCAGACATCCTCAAGCGCATCCAGGACGAAGGCATCGAATGGGTCGACCTGCGTTTCACCGACCCCAAGGGCAAGTGGCAGCACCTCACCATGGTCGCCTCGGTCATGGGCGAGGATGAACTGGAAGACGGCCTGATGTTCGACGGCTCCTCGATCGAGGGCTGGAAGGCGATCAACGAATCCGACATGATCCTCAAGCCCGACCTCGACGCGGTCTACATCGACCCGTTCAGCGCGACGCCGATGATGATCATCTGCTGCGACATCGTCGAGCCCTCGACCGGCGACCTCTACGCCCGCGATCCGCGTTCGACCGCCAAGCGCGCCGAATCCTACGTCAAGGCCAGCGGCGTGGGCGACACCGTCTACGTCGGTCCGGAAGCCGAATTCTTCGTCTTCGACGACGTGCGCTTCTATGATGGCTACAACGGCAACGGCTTCTCGATCGACGACATCGAACTGCCGACCAATTCGAACACCGACTACCAGGGCAACAACCTGGCCCACCGTCCCCGCGCCAAGGGTGGCTATTTCCCGGTGGCTCCGGTCGACAGCCTGGTCGACGTGCGCGGCGAAATGGTCGCCACCATGCTCGAAATGGGCCTGCCCTGCGACAAGCACCACCACGAAGTCGCCTCGGCCCAGCATGAGCTTGGCCTGACCTTCGGCACCCTGGTGCAGACCGCTGACCGCATGCAGGTCTACAAGTACGTCGTCCACCAGGTCGCCCACGCCAACGGCAAGACCGCCACTTTCATGCCCAAGCCGATCATGAAGGACAACGGCAGCGGCATGCACACCCACATCTCGATCTGGGATGGCGGCAAGCCGCTGTTCGCGGGCAACGGCTATGCCGGCCTGTCGGACATGTGCCTGTACTTCATCGGCGGCGTCATCAAGCACGCCAAGGCGCTCAACGCCTTCACCAACCCGACCACCAACAGCTACAAGCGCCTGGTCCCGGGTTACGAAGCCCCGGTGCTGCTGGCCTATTCGGCCCGCAACCGCTCGGCCTCGTGCCGCATCCCCTACGGTGCGGGCGACAAGGCCAAGCGCGTGGAATTCCGCTTCCCCGACGCGATGGCCAACCCCTACCTGTGCTATGCCGCGCTGCTGATGGCGGGTCTCGACGGGATCAAGAACAAGATCCACCCGGGCGAAGCGATGGACAAGAATCTCTACGATCTGCCGCCGGCCGAACTGGCCCAGGTGCCGACCGTGTGCGGTTCGCTGCGTGAAGCGCTGGAAAGCCTTGAGGCTGACTATGACTTCCTGCTGCAGGGCGGGGTCTTCACCAAGGACCAGATCGACGCCTACATCGAACTGAAGTGGCCGGAAGTGCTGCGTTGGGAAACCACGCCGTCGGCCGTCGAATTCGACATGTACTACAGCGCCTGATCCCGCGCTAAGGGTTCACCGAGAGGGGCGTCCGGAGCGATCCGGGCGCCTTTTTCGTGTCCCCGGCCCGGCCTTCACGCCGCGCGAACCTTGCGTTTCGGTGAGCGCCCGGCGGACGGCAGCGTGGCCGCCGACTGCGCCTTCAGCACTTCGGCAAGCTCCTGGGGCGGCATTGGCCGCCAATGATAGAAGCCCTGGATCATCTCGCATCCGGCGGCGACCACCAGCTGGCGCTGGAGCAGCGTTTCCACCCCTTCCGCCACGACCCGCGTGCGCAGCGTGTGGCCCAGCGCGACAATCGCCTTCAACACCGCCTGGGCATCAAGATCGCGGTCGATGTTGCGCACGAACGAGCGATCGATCTTGAGCCGGTCGAACCGGAACGCGGTGAGGTAGGACAGGCTGGAATAGCCGGTCCCGAAATCGTCGAGCGCCACTCCGAAGCCCCGGTTCTGCAAGCCTGCCAGCACTTCGAAGGCACCTGCCCGGCGCTCCATCAGCACGCCTTCGGTCACTTCGAACGTGATCCCATCCGCCTTGGCGCGCAGTTCGCGCATCAGAAGGTCGAGGTCTTCCAGAAAACCGCGTGCGGTCAGCTGGAGCGGCGACAGGTTGATCGACACGTCAAGGTCCGGCCAGGCGGCGCGCTGCTGCAACACCCTGCCCAGCGTCCACCACCCCAGCAGGTTCATCAGCCCGGCCTGTTCGGCAATCGGCACAAATACCGACGGGCTGATCTGGCCGAGTTCCGGATGATCCCAGCGCAACAACGCCTCGCAACCAACGATCCGGCCATCGGCGGCGGCAACGATCGGCTGGTAGACCAGGCTCAGCTGGTCCTGCTGGAGCGCCTTGCGCAGTTCGCTTTCGATCTCGCGGCGGCGATGGACGTCCTGCGCCATTTCGGCGGTGAATGCCCGCCAGCGCGAACGGCCGCGCTGCTTGGCGCGGAACAGGGCGATATCGGCATTGCGCAGCAGGTCGGCGGCGCTGGTGCCCTGCTCCGGCGCCCAGCTGATCCCGCAGGAGGCGGTGACATCGATGATCCGCCCGTCGATCTTGAACGGCGCGGCAAAGATGCCCATCACCTCGCGCCCCAGCCGGCTGACTTCTCCGGGGGAGACCGGCCCGGCGCGCATCACGACGAATTCATCGCCGCCCAGCCGGGCAATCAGATCGTCCCCGCGCAGCCGGTTGCGGCACCGTGCGGCGACTTCCGCGACCAGCAGGTCGCCCGCCGAGTGGCCCAGCGTATCGTTGATGTACTTGAAGTGATCGAGATCGAAGAAGGCGACAGCAAGCGCCATACCTTCCTGCTGCCTGATGTCCCCAAGGGCCCGTTCCAGCTTGTGGATGAAGTAGCCGCGATTGGGCAGGCCGGTCATCGGGTCGCGGCGCGACTGCTCGATCGCCCCCGCCTCGCGCTCGCGCAGCTTGCCCATCGTCCGGCCCAGCACCCGCAGGATCGCGGCACCGCTGCCCACCAGTGCGACCACGAAGCAGATCAGCGCCACGAACAACGGGCGCATCTGCTCCGAAATCGCGGTGCCCCGGGCCGAGAACTGCCAGCTGAGCCAGCCGACCGGATCGCCGGAAGCATCCGCCAGAGCGGTCTGGTTGACATGCTCCCCCGAAGCCGGCGGGACGCCGACGGACACGCCCTTGAGCAGCAGGTCCGAACGCATCGCCGCAAGCAGCGCGCCATCGAAGAAGCGCACGGTAACCAGATGGCTTGGCGTCGCGCGCAACAGCGTCATGTCGGTATCGGGCACGATCGAGGCGATGGTCATCATCGCCGGGCGTCCCTCTGCCCGGATCATCGCCTTGCTCCAGCGCGTGAGGGCACGGCCCTGATCATCGACCGGCCAGTCGGTATCCGTCAGGCGGCGCACGCCAGTGAAGGTTCCGAACACGGTGCGGTTCGCAGCCATCTGCACAAGCTCGCCCCGCACCTTGTCCTCCAGCGGAACGAAGGCAGCGGTCGGTGCCGGTTTGCCATCGTGCCAGGCGCGCAGCAGTTGGCCCTGCCCGTCAACCAGATAGATCCGGTCATAGTGGAAGTTCGACCACAGGAATTCGCCAAGGTAGGTATCGGCCCAGCGCATGTCGCGGCCCAGCACCACCGCCCGATAGGCATCGTCCCAGGTGAGCTGGACCTTTTGCTGGGCAATCGAGGAGGCCGCCATCCGGTCGACATAATTGGCCACCAGCCGCTGTTCGGCCTGCCGGTCGAGCCGGTTGACGAGGGTGGTGGAATGGCGAAAGCCAAGCACGACGGCCGCGATCAGGGCCAGCAGCACGCCAACCGCGGTCAGCACCACCAGCCCGAGGGCAACCTCGGTTCGCGCCACGCGCGCGGCATGTCGCCGGAAGTTGCCCCAACCGCCCATCGTGCCAGCAATGCCCGAACATGATTAACAAGCGGTAAGGATAGGCCACGCGCGGATCCCGTGGTGGCGGGCGGGCCGGTCGGCTGGCAGGCGGGCGCACAAACCATTTTCCTACAGCGCCGACCACGGCTTACTTGTGCGGCCTTCTTCACCAGGAGGCCCTCCCCCATGCCCGCTGCTCCCAAGCCCGCTACACCCAAGTCCGATAGCGCCGCCCCTCTTCCTGCCGATCCCGTGGTTGGACAGGCAGGCATCGCCCTGATCAAGCGCTTCGAAAGCTGCGCGCGCGCGCGCGGCGACGGCCTGTTCGAGGCCTATCCCGATCCCGGCACCGGGGGTGCGCCCTGGACCATCGGCTGGGGCGCAACCGGCCGCGACGTGGTGCCGGGCCTGGTCTGGACGCAGCAGCAATGTGATGACCGGCTGGCTGCCGACCTGGCCCGCTTCGCCCGCGAAGTGGCCCGCGCGCTGCGCGATGCACCCACCAGCCAGAACCAGTTCGATGCCCTGGTCAGTTTCCACTACAACACCGGGGCGATTGCCCGGGCCAGCCTTACCCGGCTGCACCGCGCGGGCGATTTTGCCGGCGCCGCGCGGGAATTCGGCAAGTGGGTCAACGCCGGGGGCCGGCGTCTTGCCGGGCTGGTCCGGCGCCGCGCGGCCGAAGCGGAGCTCTATCTGGCGCCCTGACGCAGAAAAGTTGCAATCCACGACCTGATTTCGCAATTGGTCCTTGAAAATTCCCTCCGCGATGCCGACCAAGCGACTCGCAACGAATTTCAAGAATCGGGAGTCAGGACATGCGCGAAGTGCTGCAACACTACATCGACGGCAAATGGGTCGACAGCGAAGGCGGCGTCCGCCGCGAGGTGATCAATCCCGCCACGGAAGAACCCTGCGCGGTCATCAGCGTCGGCACCAAGGCCGATGTCGACAAGGCGGTTGCCGCCGCGCGCCGCGCCTTCAAGACCTGGTCGAAGACCACGCGCGAGGAGCGCCTGGCGGTGCTCAACCGCATTGTCGAGGAATACAAGAAGCGCGCTGGCGACCTTGCGGTTGTCATGGCCGAGGAAATGGGCGCGCCTGTTTCCTTCGCGGGCACCGCACAGGTCGGCGCCGGGATCGGCGGCTTCATGGGCACCATCGCCGCGCTGCAGGACTTCAACTTCCTCGAAGACGGCCCGGGCTACAAGATCGCCTATGAACCGATCGGCGTGGTCGGCATGATCACCCCGTGGAACTGGCCGCTCAACCAGATCGCGCTGAAGGTTGCCCCGGCCCTTGCCGCTGGCGACACCATGGTGCTCAAGCCGTCGGAAGAATGCCCCACCAACGCCAAGATCTTCGCCGAGATCCTGGATGCCGCGGGCGTGCCGCCGGGCGTGTTCAACCTGGTGCAGGGCGATGGCCCGACCACCGGCAACGCGATCTCCAGCCATCCGGACGTGGAAATGGTCAGCTTCACCGGCTCGACCCGGGCGGGCATCGCCGTGGCGATCGCCGCCGCGCCAACCGTGAAGCGCGTCCATCAGGAACTGGGCGGCAAGTCGCCCAACCTGGTCCTGCCCGATGCCGATTTCGCCGCGACCCTGCCCGCCACGCTCAGCGGTCCGCTGGTCAACACCGGCCAGTCGTGCATCAGCCCGACCAAGGTCCTCGTCCCGCGCGAACGTCTGGCCGAGGCCGAACAGTTCGCGGGCGCGATGTATTCGGCCACCCCGGTGGGCGATCCGATGGCCGAAGGCCAGCATCTTGGCCCGGTGGTCAACAAGGCCCAGTTCGACAAGGTGCGCGACCTGATCCAGTCCGCCATCGACGAGGGCGCCAAGCTGGTCACCGGCGGTCCGGACCTGCCGAGCAATGTCAACCGCGGCTACTACATCCAGCCGACGGTGTTCTCGAACGTCACCCCGGACATGCGCATCGCCAAGGAGGAAATCTTCGGCCCGGTGGTCACGCTGATCGCCTATGACAGCCTCGATCAGGCGATCGATATGGCCAACGACACCGAATACGGTCTCTCCGCCGCGATCTCGGGCGATCCCGCCAAGGCAGCCCCGGTCGCCGCGCAGCTGCGCGCCGGCATGGTCGCGATCAACAACTGGGGCCCCACCCCCGGCGCTCCGTTCGGCGGCTACAAGCAGTCGGGCAACGGCCGCGAGGGCGGCCTCGCCGGCCTCAAGGACTTCATGGAAATGAAGGCGATCTCCGGCCTGCCGGCCTGATCCCTCTCACCCTGAGCGAATAACCAGCCCCCTTCCCGCGCCCGCGCGGGGAGGGGGCTTTCGTTGGGGTGGACGATGCTCGGAAGCCTGCCGCAGCCGCCCGCAGCGCGCCGGGCGGAACCCGGCGGGCGGGTCGCAAGCAATGATCAGAGCAAAAACAGACGGTCGCAGCGCGCCGTTCAGATGTCCAGGCGGTACTGGTCCTGGCCGCCGTGGGCGCCGTCCTTGGTGCTGCCCTGGAGCGGCATCGCCTCGCTGCGCCGCGTGGTCGCGGTGGCGGCGATCAGGCGGTCCTGTTCCTCGTCGGTGAAGCGCAGCCAGCCATCGCGGGTCAGGCGCTCGAGCGGGCGGTAGCGGACCTTGTACTGCATCCGCACCGAGCCTTCGACCCAATAGCCCAGATAGACAAATGGCAGGCCCTCATCCGCAGCCCGGCGGATGTGATCGAGGATGATGTAGTTGCCAAGCCCGCTGCGCCGCGGATGCTCGGGATCATAGAAGCTGTAGATCATCGACAGCCCATCACCCTGCCGGTCGGTCAGGCAGGCGCCGACGAGGCGACCGGGCGTGCCGTCCGCGTTGGGTTCGCGGTATTCGATCACATAACTGTCGACCGGGGTGTGTTCCACCATGTCGGCGAAATCGACCTCGTCCATCGTTGCCATGCCGCCGCCGGGATGGCGCGCGCCAAGGTAGCGCTGGAGCAGTTCAAACTGTTCGGCGGTCGACCAGGGGCGGCAGGCGGTGGCGATCAGGTCGCAATTGGCCTTGAGTGTGCGCTTCTGGGTGGACGAGGCGCGGAATTCGTCCGCCGCAACCCGCACCGAAACGCAGGCGTTGCAGCCCGCGCAGGACGGGCGATAGGCGACCGTCTGGCTGCGGCGGAAGCCGATCCGGCCCAGCGCGTCGTTCAGTTCATCCGCGTGCGGGCCCTTGAGCTCGGTAAACACCTTCCGCTCGCTGCGCCCCGGCAGATAGGGGCACGGCGCCGGGCTCGTGACAAAGAACCGGGGGAAGCGAACGGGTGCCGTCACGGGCCTGGGGGATCCTTTGCCGGGGGTTGCGGTAATCCACTATGCCCAGCGCGCGCCTGCGTTGAAAGTCTTTTAACCACAAATCTGGGTAAACAGGTGCTTACTATGCACAACAGGCGCCCGGCCGGGCCGCAGCAGCGCCCGGACGAGTCGCCGCTGGTTAACGGCGCGGGATCAGTTGAGCTCGACGGCGGTTACCGAATAGCCCTTTTCGCGCAGCGTCTCGATCAGGTCGTCAAGCTGTTCGCGGTCGCGCGCCTCACACTCGATGTCGGTGATCAGGCCCTTGGCGGGCAGGTGCGTGAAGATCCGCTGGTGGTAGATCTCGATGATGTTGACGTTGTGCCGGTCAAATTCACGCATCACCTTGTAGAGCGCGCCGGGGCGGTCCTGCAGGGTCAGCCGCAGCCGCGCCAGTCGGCCCGAACGGGCGAGATCGCGCAGCAGCACGTTGGCGAGCAGGCGCGTGTCGATGTTGCCACCGGTGATCGGGATGCCGATCTTGCGCCCCTTGAAGCGGTTGGGATGGGCCAGAACCGCCGCCAGCCCCGCCGCGCCCGCGCCTTCGGCCACGGTCTTTTCGATCTGGAGCAGCAGCGAAACCGCGCTTTCCAGCGAGGCTTCGCTGACCAGCACCATGTCATCCAGAAGCTTGCGCAGGATCAGCGAGGTAAACTCGCCCGGTTCCTTCACCGCGATGCCTTCGGCCAGGGTATCCCCGCCGCAGGGCAGATCGTTGTGCTTCAGGCGGTTGTACATCGAGGGGAACAGTTCCGCCTCCACCCCGATCAGGCCGATCTCGGGCTTGATCGCGCGGGCCGCCGTGCCCATGCCCGAAGCCAGCCCGCCCCCGCCAACCGGGATCACCAGCATGTCGAGTTCGGGCACCTGCTCCAGCATTTCGAGCGCCACGGTGCCCTGCCCGGCGGCGACATGGGGATCGTCGAACGGGTGGACGAAGGTCAGGCCAAGTTCGGCTTCCAGCTTGCGGGCGTGGGCATAGGCCTCGTCATAGGTCTCGCCCTCCAGCACTACCTTGCCGCCAACCGCCTCGGTCTGCATCACTTTCACCACCGGGGTGGTGCGCGGCATGACGATGGTTACCGGCATGCCCAGCCGGGTGCCATGATAGGACAGCCCCTGCGCGTGATTGCCTGCCGAAGCCGCAATCACGCCGCGATCGCGCTGTTCCTGGCTGAGTTGCAACATGGCGTTGAGCGCGCCGCGCTCCTTGTAGGCGGCGGTGAACTGCAGGTTTTCGAACTTCAGCCAGATGTCCGCGCCGGTGATCTGCGACAGCGTGCGGCTGTAATCCATCGCGGTGCGCATCACGTGCCCCTCGATCCGCGCCGCGGCGGCGCGGACATCATCGAGAGTGAGCAGCGAGGCGGCATCGGCGGCAAGGTCGGTCATCGCGCCGGGCCGTAAAGGAAAGCCGCCATTCTTGCAAACCGCTACTGCGCGGGCGGGCGCTGTTAAGATGTTAACCACGCCTGTTGGGCGCTTCGACACACTGCGCCGGTAGCATTTACCACCTGAACCAGGGTGCGGCCGCTGATGGCCCCGCAGGTTCAGGGGGGAAGAAGCATGGCCGGGCGCCAGCCACGATACGCGATCGCCGCAATGCTGGGCAGCCTGGCTGCCGGCACACCCGGCGCGGCCCTGGCCGCCACGGCGGCAACCGGAACCGCGCAGGCGCAGGTGCTGGAGGAAATCCAGTTCGCCGTGCTGCTCGACATGGATTTCGGCAAAGTCGCGGTTGGCACCGCTGGCGGCACGGTCGAGCTTGATCCCGGCTCGGGCAGCCGGGCCTGTGACCCCGCGCTGGTCTGCGTCGGCAGCTTCGCGATGTCGCGGCTGCAGCTCAGCGGATCGGATGCCAACGTCATGGTCAATTTCGATCCCGCCTTCCTGCTGACCGGCCCCGGCCAGCCGATCATTGCCGAACCCCGGTTCCCCGGCGGCCCCGGCGCGGTGATCCATCTGAGCGGCGGCGCGGCGGTGGTGAACTTCGGCGCGCGGCTGCATATCAATGCCAATCAGGCTCCGGGTTCCTACTCTGGCCAGTTCTCGGTCCATCTCGAATACAACTGATTCCACGCCCCCGGGCAGCTGACACATCGGGCTGTGGCATGAGGCGCTGGATTTGCGCGCCGCAGGCTTTAAAGACTGGGGCATGAACCAGCCCAAGAACGTATCCTTCCTGGGCCTTGGGGTGATGGGCGGCGCGATGGCGCGGCATATCGCCAAGGCCGGGCACCACCTCACGATCTACAACCGCTCGCCCGAACGCGCGCGCCGCTGGCAGCTGGCCAATCCCGGCCTTGCGGTCCGCGTCGCGGAAAGCCCGGCGCAGGCGGCCGAAGGCGCGGACGTGGTGCTGACCTGCGTCGGCAATGACGATGATCTGGCCGATGTCGTGCTTGGCCCCACCGGGGTCTTCGCGGGGATCGGGCGCGGCGCGGTGTTCATCGATCACACCACGGTTTCGGCGCGGATCGCCCGCCAGATCCAGGTCGAGGCCCGCGATCTTGAGGTCCACTGCGTCGATGCTCCTGTCACCGGCGGGCAGGCCGGCGCGGAGAACGGCACGCTCAGCATCATGTGCGGCGGGCGCGAAGCGGCGGTGGAAGCCGCGCGCCCGATCATGTCGGCCTATGCCAAGCGGATCGTCCATGTCGGCAAGGCGGGCGCGGGGCAAACCACCAAGATGGTCAACCAGATCGCCTTTTCCGGGATCATCGCCACCCTGTCCGAAGCGCTGCGCTTTGCCGAGGCCGCGCATCTCGATCTCGACAAGGTCTACGAGGCGATCTCTGGCGGAGCCTCGCAAAGCTGGCAGATGGACAACCGCTGGCACACTATGGCCAAGGACCAGTTCGATTTCGGCTTCGCGGTCGACTGGATGCGCAAGGATCTGGGCGTCGCGCTTGACGAAGGCCGCTCGCTGGGTGTCTCGCTGCCGGTCACGGCGCTGATCGACCAGTTCTATGCCGAGGTCCAGACGCTGGGCGGTGGGCGGCAGGATACCTCTGCCCTGGTCCGCCGCCTGCCCCGGAAGAAGCAGGCGTGAAGCCAGCGCTGTTGGCGGGACTGGCCTTTGCCGCCCTCGCCGCCCCGGTCCAGGCCGATACCCTGATCGACAATGTCGATGGCGTCACCGTGGACGCGACTGGCGGCATCGACCGCTTCACCGGGCTGCTGATCGGCACGGACGGCCGGATCGTGCAGGTGCTGCGCCGGGGAGAGAAACGCCCGGCGCGGCCCGATTACCTGATCGACGCCAAGGGCGCGATCCTCGTCCCCGGCATGATTGACGCGCACGGCCATGTCATGGGGCTGGGCTTTGCGGCGCTGACGCTCGACCTGTCGGCCGCCACCTCGCTGGCCGAGGCGCAGGCGATGATCGCCGCCTATGCCAGGGCCCACCCCGACCGGCCGTGGATCCTGGGGCGCGGCTGGAACCAGGAGTTGTGGGCTGAAAAGCGCTTTCCCACCGCTGCCGAGCTGGACGCGGCGGTTGCCGACCGCCCGGTCTGGCTGACCCGGGTCGATGGCCATGCCGGCTGGGCCAATACTCTGGCGCTGACGGCGGCGGGCGTCACGCCAGCGACCAAAGACCCGGCGGGCGGGCGGATCGAGCGCGCGGCACCCGGCGGCAAGCCCGCCGGGGTGCTGATCGACACCGCGACGGACCTGGTCGACAAGGTCGTCCCCCCGCCCCGCCCCGAGGACCGCGACCTCGCGCTTGCCAGGGCGCAGGAAATCCTGCTCTCGGTCGGGGTGACGGCAATTGCCGACATGGGCACCACCATCGAGGACTGGCAGGCCTATCGCCGCGCCGGGGACACCGGGCGGCTGCGGGTGCGGATCATGGGCTATGCCGCCGGGACAGGGGCCATGGCCCTGATCGGCGGGCCGGGTCCGACTCCCTGGCTGTATGACGACCGGCTGCGGCTCAACGGCGTGAAACTCTACGCCGACGGCGCGCTGGGATCGCGCGGGGCCAGCCTCAAGGCGCCCTATGCCGATGCGCCGGGCACCAGCGGCCTGCGCATCACCGGCGATACCCAGCTGCGCAACATGATGAGCCGCGCCGCCTTCGACAAGTTTCAGGTCGCGGTTCACGCGATCGGGGACGAGGCCAATGCCTCTGCCATCGCCGCGATCGAGGACCTTGCCGCGACCTATGGCGGCGACCGGCGCTGGCGGCTGGAACACGCGCAGGTGGTCGATCCCGCCGATATCGCGCGGCTGGGCAGGAACGGGATCGTCGTATCGATGCAGCCCGCGCACCAGACCAGCGACCGGCTGATGGCCGAAGCCCGGCTGGGACCGGCGCGGCTGGCGGGCGCCTATGCCTGGAAATCGGTGCAGGCCAGCGGCGCGAAGCTGGCTTTCGGATCGGACACCCCGGTCGAGCCGCCCAGTCCGTTCCTGGGTTTTTCCGCCGCGATCAGTCGGCAGGATTCCAAGGGTGAACCCTTTGGCGGCTGGCAACCGCAAGAGCGGCTGACCCGTGAGGAAACGCTGGCGGCCTATACCGCGAATGCCGCCTATGCCGGGTTTGCCGATGGCCGGTTCGGACGCCTGGTCAAAGGCGAGCGTGCAGACTTCCTGCTGCTCGACACCGATCCGCTGATGGCCAGCCCCACGCAGGTGGCGCAGACCAGGGTGCTGGAAACCTGGGTGAACGGGCAGCCGGTCTATCGCCGCGATACAGCCGCCGGGGCAAGATAGAAACCCAACCGGAGCCGCCCCTCTCCGTTCGTGTCGAGCACAGTGGAGACACCTGCGCGCAACGTGTCTCGACTACGCTCGACGCGAGCCGGACGTCGGATGGGAAATCATGGCGATTCGGCAGGCGTGGTGTTGGCTTCCTCGGCCGCCGCAGCCCTGGCGTCCGCCGCCTCGGTAAAGCGCATCACCAGCAGCGCGCTTTCGAACAGCAGGATCAGCGGGATCAGCAGCATCAGCTGCGAGATCACGTCCGGCGGCGTCACGACTGCCGCCAGCACGGTCATCGCCACGATCACATAGCGCCGCGCCGAAACCAGTTGCGCCCGGCTGACAATCCCTGCGCGGTTGAGCAGCAGCAGCAGCACCGGCAGCAGGAAACTGATCCCGAAAGCGAGGATGAACTGCATCACCAGACTGAGGTAGTCCCCGGTGCCCGGCAGAGCCTCCATCTGCAATCCGCCCTTCTCGCCCTCGAAGTTCAGGAAGAAACGGAAAGCGGTTGGCATCACCACGTAATAGGCCAGCGCCGCCCCGGCGGTGAACAGGATCGGCGTTGCCAGCAGAAAGGGCAGGAAGGCCCGCTTTTCCTTGGCGTAAAGCCCGGGCGCGACGAACGCCCACAGCTGGTTGGCAATGATCGGAAAGCAGACGAAGAAGGCCGCGAACAGCGACACCTTCAGCTCGACGAAGAACGCCTCGTAAAGCTTGGTGTAGATCAGCTTGCCCTGTCCGGGCGGGAAGGCCGCCGTCAGCGGGCGAACCAGGAAGCCGAAGATCTCATCGGCAAAATGGAAGCAGACGGCAAAGGCGATGGCCAGAGCGATCACGCAGCGCAGCAGGCGGGTGCGCAGTTCGATCAGGTGATCGAGCAGCGGCGCCTGGCTATCGTCGATGTCGCGAATCTTGAAGACCATCAGGGCGCTTTCGCCGGAGCAGGTGCAATGTCCCCGGCGGGCGGCTGATCAGCCTCTCCGGCGGGGCTGCCAGCATCGTCTGAGAGCCCTTGTGAGCCGTTCGTGCCCGGGTCAGTGCCGATAAGAGCCGCTTCTGCCGAAGCCGGATGGGGGTTGGCGGCCATGATCGACTCGTTCTGTTCGCGCCACTTGCGCTCCATCTCCTCCATCTCCGCCTCGCGGATCATGGTCTCGATGCCCGAACGGAAATGGCCGGAAACCCGCCGTACCTTGCCGATCCAGCGTCCCGCCGTGCGAAGCGCCAGCGGCAGATCCTTGGGGCCGATCACGACGATCGCCACGATGACGATCAGCAGCAACTCGGACGCGCCGATATCGAACACGGGCGCGACTCCTGCGGATCAGGGCTGTTCGGACTTGCTCGCCTCGGTGGCGGCAGGGGTCGCGGAATCGGCGGGCTGGGCAGGAATGCGGGCCGGTGGCGGGCTGGCCGGCTTGTTCTCCTCGTCAGCGATGCCCTGCTTGAAGCTTTTGATTCCCTTGCCGAAATCACCCATGATCTCGGAAATCCGGCCGCGCCCGAACAGCACCAGCACGACCAGCAGCACGATAATCCAGTGCCAGAGCGAAAAACCACCCATTGCGAAAACTCCGAAAATTGGCTGGAGCTGCCCCGGCTCCTCGGTTGCCTATCTAGGCGCTTTCCTCCCCACTTGCCAGTGGGGCTTGGGATTCTCCGTCAGGTGGTTCTTCCATCGCCGCCGCCAGCGCGTCCTCGACCGGATCGAGCAACCCGGCGGCGCGCAGTTCGTCGATCCCGGGCAGATCGCGGCGGCTTTCGAGGCCGAAATGGGTCAGGAAATCCGGCGTCGTCGCATAGATCACCGGGCGCCCCGGCACCTCGCGCCGCCCGGCGATCCGCACCCAGCCCGCCTCCATCAGCACGTCGAGCGTGCCCTTGGCGGTCTGCACCCCGCGGATTGCCTCGATCTCGGCGCGGCTGACCGGTTCGTGATAGGCGACGATCGCCAGCACTTCGGTCGCCGCCCGCGACAGGCGGCGGCTTTCCTCGCGTTCGCGGCGCAGCAGGTGGGCCAGATCGGGCGCGGTCTGGAAATGCCAGAGCTTGCCGCGCTGGACCAGCTCAACCCCGCGCCCTTCGTAATGCGCCGCCAGTTCCTCCAGCGCATCACGCACCGCCGCGCCGCCAAGATGCGCGGAAATCTCCGCCTCGCTGATCGGCGCCTCGGCCGCGAACAGCGCCGCCTCGACCGCACGGACGAGGTCGTCGGGGCGGTTCACCCCTTGACTCCCCGCAGCAGCAGCGGGCCGAACACCTGCTCCTGCGCCAGTTCCGCCTTGCCCAGCCGGGCAAGTTCAAGCGCGGCAACGAAACTGGAGGCAAGCGCCGAGCGACGCAGGCGCGGATCGGCATGGGGCGGCAGGAAATCGCGCAGCTCCATCCAGTCGAGATTGACCCCAAGCAGCGATGACACCCGCGACAGCGCCGAATCCAGCGTCATCACCATCCGGTCGCGGACCATGTGGACCACCGGCTGGGTGCGCACCTTGACCTGACCATAGGCCTGGATCAGCGCGAACCAGTCGCACTGCCACTTGTGCTTGCGATCGACGCGCAGCCCTTCGGGCGCACCGCGCAGGAACACGTCACGGCCCAGCCGGTCGCGCGCCATCAACCGCGCTGCGGCGTCGCGCATCGCCGCCAGCCGCTGAAGGCGGAGATGCAGGCGCAGCGCCAGTTCCTCGGGACTGGGATCGGGCTGTTCTTCGCGCGGGAGCAGCAGCGCGGACTTGAGGTAAGCAAGCCAGGCGGCCATCACCAGGTAATCCGCCGCCAGTTCCAGCCGCAGGGCTTCGGCACGCTCGATATAGGTCAGGTACTGGTCGACCAGTTCGAGGATCGAAATCCGCCGCAGATCGACCTTCTGCCGCCGCGCCAGATCGAGCAGCAGATCGAGCGGACCTTCCCAGCCGTCAAGCTCCAGATAGAGCGCGGCGTCCTCGCTCGCGGCAGCGGCGGGACCGTCCCAGTCGTCAGCCAGCAGGCTCAGCGCCGGGCTATCGACCTCCTGCATCATGCTGCGGCCACCAGCCCCAGCAGCGCATCGCGCCGCGCGATCAGGTCCGCCTGAGTGCCGCTGGCCCCGTCCAGCCGGGTGACCGCCAGTGCCCGATCCAGCCGGGTGGTGGCTGCCGCGGACATTGCCCCTGCCCGCTCGCAGATCCCGGTCATATCATCCATCTTCGCCCAGCAGTTTAGAGCAATGTCACAGCCCGCCGCCAGCGCGCGTTCGGCGCGTTCGGGCACGCTGCCGTCCAGGGCTTCCATGTCCAGATCGTCGGTCAGCAGCAGCCCCGAAAAGCCGATCCGCTGGCGAATGATTTCGTGAATGACGAACGGCGACTGGGTGGCAGGATGCTCCGCGTCCCAGGCGGTGAAGCGGATATGCCCGGTCATTGCCATCGGCGCGTCGCGCAGCGCACGAAACGGGACGATATCGGCGGCAAGCTCGACCTCGCTTGCGGTGACGGTGGGCAGTTCCTTGTGGCTGTCCGCTCCGGCGCGGCCATGGCCGGGCATGTGCTTGATCGTGCCGCAAATGCCCGCACGGGCCAGTCCATCAAGCACCGCGCGACCGATCGCGGCAACCCGCATCGGCTCGAACCCATAGGCGCGGTCGCCGATCACGTCGTGCGCGCCCGGCTGCCGGACATCGAGCACCGGGGCGTGGGTGCAGGTGATCCCCGCCTCGGCCAGATCATGGCCCAGCGCCTCGGCATTGGCGCGCGCCGCCTCGATCGCGCTGGCGGGAGCAAGCTCGTACAACGCGTCAAACGCCGCTCCGGCCGGCCAGGCGGCCCAGACCGGCGGCTTCATCCGCGCGACCCGCCCGCCTTCCTGGTCGATGGTAATCAGCAGGGCATCGCGCCCATGAATCGCGCGCAGGTCATCGGTCAAAGCGCGAAGCTGGGCCCGGCTTTCGACATTGCGACCGAACAGGATGTAGCCCGCCGGATCGGCCTCGCGAAAGAAGGCGCGCTCATCGGCGGACAGGCTGGTTCCGGAAAGGCCGAAGATCGCGGGTGTCATAGTGCCCGGAAAGTCGCAGGAACGCCCCCGCTGTGCAAGCGGCGGCGTTCCATCGCGTGTGGATTACGCGTTACTTGACCTGGCAGGAGATGCCGGCGGCCTTGAGCTTTCCGCACAGCGCCTGCGCGCCAGCGGCATCGCCGGCCACGGCCTGGAGGCGATAGACCTTGCCGATGTCGGCGCTGCCTTCGATCACCCGGTGCGACACGCCCGAGAGAGCGCCGTTCGACTGGCCGACCAGCTTGCTCCAGCCTGCTTCCGCCGCCGCCTTGGACGAGAAGGCGCCAACCTGCACGCCAACCCCGCCACTCACCGGAGCCGGGGCAGCCGGGCTGGCGGATGCGGCAGGCTTCGGTGCAGGAGCCGCCGCCGCGACTGAGGCGCTGGCGACAGGCGCGGGGGCCGCCGTTTCGCCGCCCAGCTGAGCCGGACGGGTCTGACCCTCGGACACGGCAAAGCTCGAATCGCCGGTGCCGTCGAAGGTCTTGCCGCCCGGATCCTTGGGCGCTTCCTTGTAGGGATCGGCCGGCGCGGCAATCGTGCTGCCATCAGCTACCAGCGCGGGATCGGGGCTGCGGTGCGTCGCCCACCAGATTGCGCCGACGATCGCCGCCAAAACGATGAGGCCGATCGCCAGCAGCCCGATCAGGCGGCCGGTGCCCGTGTCCTCTTCTTCCTCATAGCCGTCATCCGCGCTTTCAAGCCAGGGCAGGCGCCCCTCTTCTTCGGCAAGCTCAAGCTGGTCGGTCTCGAGCGGCTGATCTTCGCCGCTGTCCCAGTCCTGCTCTTGCCCGTCGTCGCCGATCCGCTCGTTATCGCCCGCCATGCTCACATTTCCTCCACCGCCTCGACCCCCAGCAGGGCAAGGCCATTTCGGACAAGTTGCCCGATTTGCGAGGCAAGATAAAGTCTTGCGCCGGTCAGTTTACCATCCTGTGCCACGATGAAGCGCTTTTCCGGACGGTCGTTGCCGACATTCCAGTAACCATGAAACCCGGCGGCGAGGTCATAGAGGAAGAAGGCCACGCGGTGCGGCTCGCGCGCGGCGGCGGCGGCTTCGACCAGGCGCGGGAACTGCGCGGCGAGCCGGATTAGCGCCAGCTCCTCCTCGCCCAGCAGGTCCAGACCTTCGGGCGAAGGCGCAAAGCCCTCCGCAGCGCCCTTGCGCAGGGTCGAGCAGATCCGCGCGTGGGCGTACTGCACGTAGAACACCGGGTTGTCCTTCGATGCCTCCACCACCTTGGCAAAGTCGAAGTCCATCTGCGCTTCGGGCTTGCGGGTCAGCATGGTGAAGCGCACCACGTCCTTGCCCACTTCGCGCACGACATCGGCCAGCGTCACGAAAGTGCCCGCGCGCTTCGACATCTTTACCGGCTCGCCATCGCGCAGCAGCTGGACCATCTGCACCAGCTTGACCTCGAAAGGCACGGTGCGGCCTTCAGCGCCGGTCAGCGCCGCAACGGCGGCCTTGATCCGCTTGACCGTGCCGGCATGGTCCGCGCCCCAGATATCGACCAGCGCGTCGGCATTGGCGGCCTTCTGGTAGTGATAGGCCAGGTCCGCGCCGAAATAGGTCCAGTTGCCGTCGCTCTTGCGGATCGGGCGGTCCTGATCGTCGCCAAACCTGGTCGAGCGGAACAGTGGCAGTTCAACCGGTTCCCAGTCCTCGGGCGTCTTGCCCTTGGGCGCTTCGAGATGCCCGTCGTAGACGAGATCGTGCTGACGCAGCCACTTCTCAGCCTCTTCCGGCTTGCCGGCGGCCTGGAGCTCGGCCTCGGAGGAGAACACGTCATGGCGGATGCCGAGCAGTGCCAGATCGTCGCGAATCATCGCCATCATGTCCGCCACCGCTTCGGTGCGGAACAGGTCGATCCATTCGCCTTCCGGCGCCTCCACGAACCTGCTCCCGTAATGAGTCGCCAGCCGGTGCCCGGTCGGCACGAGATAGGCACCGGGATAGAGACCTTCGGGGATCTCCCCGATCTCGATCCCCAAGGCTTCCTTGTAGCGCAGATGGACCGAACGGGCGAGCACCTGAACCTGTGCCCCCGCATCGTTGACGTAGTATTCGCGAATCACCTTGTGCCCGGCGTATTCCAGCAGGGTCGCCAGCGCATCGCCAACCACCGCGCCCCGGCAGTGGCCCATGTGCATCGGCCCGGTGGGGTTGGCAGAGACGTATTCCACGTTGACCGTGCTACCGCCGCCGAAGGTTGAACGACCATAGTCCGCTCCCAGCGCGGCAATCGCGCGCAGCTCTTCCAGCCACAGGGCGGCATCGAGCCGCAGGTTGAGGAACCCCGGCCCGGCAATCTCCACTCCGGTCACGCCCGGCACCTTGCGCAGTTCGGCGGCAAGTGCCTCAGCCAGCGCGCGCGGGTTGCTCCCGGCGGGCTTGGCCAGCACCATCGCCGCGTTGGTTGCCAGATCGCCGTGCGAAGGATCGCGCGGCGGCTCCACCGCCACGGCAGCGCGGCTGAGGCCCGCAGGCAGCGTGCCTGCCGCGACCAACGCGTCGAGTGCGGCTGCGACATGACCGGCAAATGCGGCGTGGAGGGTTTTGGTCTGGGTCATCGCGGGAACCTTCGGTTCGCTGATCTGCAAATGAAAGCGCCCCTACCGCCAAGGCAGGGGCGCGGCAAGAAATGCGGGCGCGCCGGAGCGCGCGCACGTCATCGGGTGGCGTTGTAGGTCAGCTGCTGCTGATCGAGCTGAAAACCCACCAGCACTTCGAACGTGGCGCGGGCCACCGCTGCCTTGACCTCGGGCACGGCGAGCGGATCGATCGCGGCGTCAATGTCACCGGCCTTGCGCTTGCGGGTGATGCGCTTGCGGACATCGGCCGGCAAGGTCGCCTCGGCCCGGTCGATATAGGCGCCGCCCTGCCCGGTCGCAGTGGCGCGCTCCTGTCCATCGGCAAAGGTCAGGGTGACGTTGGCGACACGCTTGGAAATCACGGCCGTGCCGCCGCGCAGAACGGTGACGAAGTAGGGCAGCGTGACGGTCCGCGCGCCGCGCGTGTCGGTGCGCCGTGCCGAAACGGTGAAGGTGACGCTGGAATAGACCTTGGGGCTGGTGGCGGCTTTCTTGCCATCGCTGCACTGGCTGCGCACGTTGCTCATGGCCGCGACAAGATCGATATTGTCGGCCGTGGCGCCAGCCGCAGCGCTGCGGAACAGGGTGATATCCCCGGTATGGTCGGGTACACCCACTGCCGGACAGGCGCTGCGGATCGCGGTGATACCCACCCCTTCATCGACGACGATATCGCCGGAAGTCTTGCAACCAGCCAGCGCGGCAGCAAGGGCAACGGCGGTAAGCAGGCGAAAACGAGCGGTCATGAAGGCATCCTTGCAAATCTGCTGGCACCTGCCCTAGCGGCGCGCGCGGCAAAGCGCTAGAGGCCGCTTGATGAACGCACCCTTTCCGCCATCGGGCAAGCCCCCCCTTCGGCTGTTGCTGGCCGCCCCGCGCGGGTTCTGCGCGGGGGTCGACCGCGCGATCGACATCGTCGAACTGGCGCTGAAGCGCTACGGCGCACCCGTCTATGTCCGCCACGAAATCGTCCACAACCGCTATGTGGTCGACGCACTGAAGGCCAAGGGCGCCGTGTTCGTCGAGGAACTGGACGAGGTGCCGGACGGCGTACCGGTGGTGTTCAGCGCGCACGGCGTGCCCAAATCCGTGCCCGCCGCCGCCACGACACGCGGGCTGGACTGGCTCGATGCCACCTGCCCGCTGGTCAGCAAGGTCCACCGTCAGGCCGAACGCCAGATCGAGGCCGGGCGGCATATCCTGTTCATCGGACACAAGGGCCACCCGGAAGTGATCGGCACACTGGGTCAGGTGCCCGAAGGGGCAATAACCCTGATCGAGACCGTGGCCGATGTCGGCGCCCTGCACTTCGCCGATGGCGCGCCGCTCGCCTTCCTGACGCAGACCACGCTTTCGGTCGATGATACGGCCGAAGTCGTCGCCGCATTGCGCGCCCGCTTCCCACAGATCGTCGGCCCCAAGGCCGAGGACATCTGCTATGCCACGTCCAACCGCCAGCACGCGGTCAAGACCATCGCGCCTGAATGCCAGCTGGTCCTGGTAATCGGGGCGCCCAACAGTTCGAACTCGGTCCGGCTGGTCGAAGTTGCAGAACGCTGCGGCGCGAAGGCCCGGCTGGTTCAGCGCGGCGCCGACATTGCCATGGAATGGTTCGAAGGCGTGGAGACCATGGGCCTTACCGCCGGAGCATCCGCGCCGGAGGAACTGGTCCAAGAGGTTATCGACCAGATCGCCGCCTTCCGCGAGATCACCCTCGAAACCGTGGTCACGGCCGAGGAAAAGATGGTGTTCAAGCTGCCCCGGCAACTGGTCGACTGATGGCGGTCTATACCCATCTCGGCGCGGAAGACCTTGCCGAATTGATCGCCGAGTTCGACGTGGGCGAACTGCGAAGCGCCAAGGGAATTGCCGAGGGGGTATCGAACAGCAACTGGCTGATCGAGACCTCGGGCAGGGATGGCACGGGCTCACGGTTCATCCTGACGATGTACGAATTCCGGATCGACATTGCCGAACTGCCCTATTTCCTGGGCCTGCTCGATCATCTTGCCGCCCGCGGTTGCCCGGTGCCGCGCACGATCCACGACCGGACGGGCGCGCTCTATCGTCACATCGGCGACAAGGCGGTTGCGCTGATCGAATATCTCCCCGGCGTCTCCGTGAGCCACCCGACTGCCGGACAGGCGCGGGCGGTAGGCAGTGCCCTGGCCCGGTTGCACCGCGCCGCGGCAGACTATCCGGCAAGCCGCGCCAATGGCATGGACCTGGCCGAATCGGAGCGCCTGGCACAGGCCTGCACTCCTGAGGGACTGGCCGAGATCGATCCCGCGTTGCCTGCACTGGTCGAACGTGAACTGGCCTCGCTCAAGGCCAACTGGCCAAAGGATCTGCCCCGCTCGGTAATTCACGCCGATCTGTTCCCTGACAATGTCCTGATGCTGGGCGACCAGGTGACCGGGCTGATCGACTTCTACTTCGCCTGCAATGACATCACCGCCTATGACATCGCGGTTACCCATGCCGCCTGGTGTTTTGCGGGCGACGGGACCGGCTTTGACCGGGCGGTGTCGGACGCTCTGCTGGCCGGCTATGAGGCCGAGCGCCCGCTGACCGGCGCGGAGCGCGCCGCGCTGTCGGTGCTGGCGCAAGGGGCGGCACTGCGTTTCCTGATGTCGCGCGCCTATGACTGGCTCAACACCCCCAAGGGCGCGCTGGTGATGCCCAAGGATCCGATGGCCTTCGCGCGGCGGCTGGAATTCTATGCCGATCCCGCGAACCGCGCGATTTTCGCCGCATCGTGAAGCGGGTCGAGATTTTTACCGACGGTGCTTGCAAGGGCAACCCCGGCCCCGGTGGCTGGGGCGCGATCCTGCGCATGGGACACCACGAGAAGGAACTGTCGGGCGGCGAGTCGGCCACCACCAACAACCGCATGGAACTGACCGGCGCGATCCGCGCGCTCCAAGCGCTAAAACAGCCCTGCGAAGTCCACCTCCACACCGACAGCCGCTATGTGATCGACGGGATTACCGGCTGGATCTTCGGCTGGCAGAAGAACGGATGGAAGAACGCCGCGAAAAAACCGGTGCTTAACGCCGACCTGTGGCAGGAACTGCTTGTCGCCACGCGCGGACACAAGATCCAGTGGATCTGGGTCAAGGGCCACGATGGCCACCCCGAAAACGAACGTGCAGACAAGCTGGCCAGCGACGCCGCACTGGCGGCACGCTAGCCAGGCAATCAGACAGTTCCGTCCGTTCGCATCAAGGGGTGGGCCTAAATGGCTCAGGCGTCAGTGGTGGTATCGACCGTTTCCGCGCCAGGACCATTCTTCTTGATCGATTCGATCGCGTTCTTGGCACTGGCCTTGCTGGAATAGCCCTCGGTCCAGAAGATCGTTTCCGAATTGTAGCAGAAGTACGCGACGAATTCCCCGGCCTTGTTCTTCCGGATCTCGAAACGGTGCGCCATGTCCCAAACCTTTCCTATTCGCTGAAGCTAACCCAAGGTTAGCCTAACCACCACGATTCGCTAGGCAAATCTCTGGGGATCGTAAGGCTCGGGATCGACTGGCCCCGGCTTGTCGCCAAGGATCAGCCGAAGCGCCAGATCGGCGGCGGCGGGCGCGGTCTGGATGCCGAAACCGCCCTGTCCGGCAAACCAGAAGAAACGCGGATTGCCGGGGGCAAAGCCATAGACCGGCAGACGATCGGGCGCAAAGCTGCGCAGCCCGGCCCAGCGATGCTCAACCCGCTCGATTCGCCAATCGACCACCGCTTCGAACCGGTCGATCGCCAGTGCCACGTCCAGTTCCTCGGGCGCGCAATCGCAGGGCTGACTGGGCGTCTCGTCATGCGGGCTCAGCCACAGGCGGCCGCTTTCGGGCTTGAAGTAGAACGATCCGTCAAGCCCCAGCACCAGCGGCAGGTCGGCCGGAGGCTGCGGATCGGTGCGAAGCTGCGCAACCGTGCGGCGATAGGGCTGGATGCCTAGTGCAGCGACACCCGCGATCCGGGCAATGTCATCGGCCCAGGCTCCGGCAGCGTTGATCAGCAGGCCAGCGCGCGCTTCGCTGCCGTCGGCCAGTTGCAGCCGCCAGCCTTCGCCCGCAGGCTGCGCGCCAGCCAATGCGGCCCGGCAACGCAGCACGGCGCCAAGCCGCCGTGCCTCGGCCAGCCAGTGCTGGTGCAGGCCCGCCACATCGATATCCTGGCAGTCCGGCTCCCAGGCGCCGTGCTGCCATTCATCCGCAAGTCCGGGCAGGCGGCGTTCGATTGCTGCCCTGTCCAGCGCATCCACGCGCACGCCAAGCGCGGAAAACTCTGCTACGAAGGCATCGCGCGCGGCGCGCTCGCCGTCCCGCGCCAAGGTCAGCGCGCCGCGCGGGACCAGAAAGCCGTGGCGGTTCAGGTAATCGAACGAAGCCGTGGTCAGCGGCTGAACGCGCGGGCCGCCATAGCTTTCGGTCCAGAACGCGGCGGAGCGACCGGTGGCATGATAGCCGGGGCGATCCTCCGCCTCGAGCAGCAGTACCGAGCCTTGAGACGCAAGCCCTGCCGCGAGCGACGCGCCCGCAATACCGGCGCCGACAATCGCGAAATCATAGGAAGCGGACATCGGGTTCACTTGCCCGCGATACGTGCCAGGAAGGCATCGGCAGCCGCCAGCGCGCGGCCCCGCACCGGATCGGCCTCGCGCAGGATTTCATGATGGGCTTCCTTGCCGAAGCGGACCAGTTCCACCTCTGGCAGGCGCTGCGCCGCGCGGGCAATGGCGCTGTAACCGACCAGCTTGTCGTTGTCAGTGGCAAGGATCAGCACCGGCACCCTGACCGCTTCCAGCCTGCCGGGGGCGAACAGGCCGCGCATCGAGGCATAGGCACGCTCCACCCAGCCCCATGAACCCGGCCCCATCACCAGTTCTGGCCGCGCCTCGCGCCACCACATCTCATCCGCATAGCGCGCAGGATCGTGAGTGAGCAGGTGAGCGCGGCTTTCCGGAGGCTGGCCAGGCTTCTCGCTCCACTTCCAGGCTGGACGCGATGGCTCGCCCAGCGCTTTCATCACCCGTGCGGCCAGGTGCATCGCGCCGTCTGGCAGCACTGATGCGGTGAAGCCCAGCATCGGCGCGGAGAGCAGCAGCCCGTCGGGATCGACCCGCCCCTCGGCCGTGGCCCGCAGCACCAGATGTCCACCCATTGAGTGCCCCGCGAGCACGTGCGGGCCAGGCATCGCCGCCTTCCACTCGGCCCACAGCGCGGCAAGGTCATCGACCCAGTCGGCGAAATCGCCAACGTGTCCGGTTACCGCATCCTTGCCAAGCCTGCCCGAGCCGGCCTGTCCGTGCCAGTCGGCAGCGGTCACGCGCCAGCCCTGGCGTGCCCAGTGGTCGAGCGTTTCAAGGTACTTCTCGTAAAAATCGCCACGGCCCGGAAAGAACAGCAACGAACCCTTGGCCTTGCCGGAAACCGGCGCCCAGTCGATCCGCCGCACGTCGTGCCCGCCGGGGGAGGTCCAGCGGCTTTCCTGCGCCCCTGCCGGAATGGCGCGGCGATCGAACACTGCGGTCAAGCTTGAGTTCCTTGCCTAATTCCCGCCTGTTGGGGGTGGTTACTTTTTAGTAAGTCCTGCCCCTTAGACATGCCTCCTGAACCAGGGGGCAAACCATGCCGGACGTCGACTTCCGTTACATTCTGCTTGGGGGCTTGGCAATCGCACTGCTGACCGCCGCCGTCACCGACATCCGCCGCCGCCAGATCGACAACTGGCTGAACGCCGGGATCGCGCTTGGCGCGCCGTTGTTCTGGTGGGCCAGCGGACTTTCGCTGTGGCCCGGGGTCGCCTGGCAGCTGGGCATTGCCGCCATCACCTTCGCCGTCACTGCAGGCCTGTTCGCGATCCGCGCGATGGGCGGCGGCGACGTCAAGTTGCTGACTGTGCTCGCCTTGTGGATCCAGCCGGAATGGTTCCTGCGCCTGATCGTTGTCATGGCCCTGGCGGGAGGCGTGCTCACGCTTGTCCTGGCCGCGTGGCACCATCTGCGCCGCCAGCGCGAGCGGCTCGCCGTTCCCTATGGCGTCGCCATTTCCGGCGCGGGCCTGTGGGTGCTCGCCGCGCAATACCTGCCGCATTTTCAGGCCGGAACCGCCGCTGGTTGAGCGCGGTGAACCGGATTTTAACCAGTTTGCCCGAAAAGAGGTTTTGATCTTCGGGGTTTTTCTAGGGGGCTTGCATAGCCATGGATAAGAAGAAGCTGATGCTGCTGCTTGGCGCACTGGTCATTGCGATCGGTACCGCCATGGCTGCCCGTAGCCTGTTCATGGGCGCCGCCGCGCCCAAGGTCGAGGCCGCGCAGGCCCAGGTTCCCAAGGGACCCAAGGTGCTGGTCGCGCAGCGGGCGCTGCCGGTCGGCACGATCATCACGCAGGATTCCATCTCGTTCCAGCTCTGGCCCAAGGAGATGGTGCAGGACGCCTACTTCCTGGATGGCGAAGCTGACATGAACAAGCTGCTGGGAACGGTGGTGCGCTATCCGATCACCGCCGGCCAGCCGGTCACCCAGGGCGCGCTGGTCGCGCCGGGCGATCGCGGCTTCCTGGCGGCGGCGCTTGGCCCCGGCATGCGCGCTGTCACCATCCCGGTGTCGGCCAAGACCGGCGTCGGCGGCTTCGTCTTCCCGGGCGACCACGTCGATCTGATGCTGACCCAGACCGTGCGCGGCGATGATGGCGACAGCCTGAAGGCAACCGAAACCTTCCTGCGCAACATCCGCGTGCTCGCAACCGACCAGTCGACCGAGACCGAGACCGCGGACGGCAAGACCGTGGTTCGCGCCTTCCGCACCGTCACGCTTGAAGTGACCCCGCGCATCGCCGAGAAGATCTCGGTCGCGCAGACCATCGGCACGCTCAGCCTCTCGCTGCGCAGCCTTGCCGACAACCAGTCCGAGCTCGATCAGGCGATTGCCAGCGGTTCGCTCAAGGTTCCGGCCGGCGCCACCAAGGAGCAGGAGGAGAAGTTCCTCGCCCAGGCGATGAACCGCCCGGCCGATGGCAGCTCCAGCTTCGTCACCGGCGGCGACGTCTCGCGCTTCCAGCGCCGGACCATGCCCGCCTCCAAGGCCGACCAGGCCAAGCAGGTCGCGTCAGCCTTTGCCAATACTATCGCCGATCGCGCCGGGATGCCGCGCGGTGCTGCTCGCCCCGGCGATCCGGTCCAGACCGGCCCGGTGGTGCGCGTGACCCGCGGCAAGACCACCGTGGTCGAGCCGGTCGGAGGCCGCTGACATGACCTGTTCCAATTCGCCCGCCATCCACGGCGCCAAGAAAGGCCGCACGATGAAACGCCTTGCCCTCAACCTCCTGTCTGCCGCCTGCGTGGCTGCGCCGATGGCGCTGGTCCCCGCCGGCAGCGCCCAGGCGCAGTCGGTCAGCCGTCCGGCCAGCGACGTGGTGCTCTCGATCGGACGCGGCCAGCTGATCACGGTCGGTGGCACCATGGCCGACGTCTTCGTCGCCAACGATGCGATCGCCGACGTCCAGGTCAAGTCCGCCCGCCAGCTCTATGTCTTCGGCAAGGCCGGGGGCGAGACCACCGTCTACGCCAGCAATGCGGCGGGTGACGTGATCTGGTCCGCCAACGTCCGCGTCGGCTCGAACATCGACAGCGTCGACCAGATGCTGCGCATGGCGATGCCCGATGCCAAGATCGCGGTTTCGACGATGGGCACCGGCACCTTCCTGCTTACCGGCACCGTTGCCGCACCAGAGGATGCGGCCGAAGCCCAGCGCCTTGTCCAGGCCTTTGTCGGCAAGGAATCGAACGTCATCACACGGCTGAAGATGGCAACCCCGCTGCAGGTCAACCTGCAGGTGCGCTTTGCCGAAGTCAGCCGCACCCTGGTGCGCGAAATCGGCTCCAACCTTGTTACCCGCGACATGACCGGCGGCTTCAGCTTCGGTCTGGCCCGCGGCCGCACCGCAGGCACGATTGGTCCGATCAACACCACCGGCTTCCCGAACGTCGACGCATCGATGCAGTTCGGGCTTCCGGCGGGTTCGGTCTCGCTGCCGTTCAATCCGGCAACCGGCCAGTTCGTGGTCGGTGGCACGCAGTATACCTTCAACGCCAACCCTTCGGCACAGAACGCGATCGGCCTGGCCGGCAAGCTGTTCGGCGTCGACATGCTGGGCTCGCTCGACCTTGGCGAGAAGCTGGGCCTTGTCACCACACTGTCCTCGCCCAATCTCACCGCGCTTTCGGGCGAGACGGCGGACTTCCTGGCGGGCGGCGAGTACCCGATCCCGATCAGCCAGGGGCTTGGCACGACCTCGGTCGAATACAAGAAGTTCGGCGTCAGTCTGGCCTATACCCCGACCGTGCTGGCCAATGGCCGGATTTCGATCCGGGTCCGCCCGGAAGTCTCGGAACTGTCCAGCCAGGGCTCGATCACGCTCAACGGCTTCCAGGTGCCCGCCCTTACCGTGCGGCGCGCCGAAACCACGGTGGAACTCGGCTCCGGCCAGAGCTTCATGATCGCCGGCCTGATGAGCAACAGCTCGCAGAACGCGGTCGACAAGATGCCGGGCGCCGGCGACCTGCCGATCCTGGGATCGCTGTTCCGCTCGACCAGCTTCCGCCGGGGCGAGACCGAACTGGTGATCATCGTGACCCCCTATCTGGTCAACCCGGTGAACGCCAACGACATCAAGCTGCCGACCGACGGCTATCAGAATCCCAACGATATCCAGCGCCTGTTCGGCAACATGGAGAGCGACGGAAAATCTGGCGGAGACCGCCCCAAGCCGACGGCCGCACCGACATCGCTGAACGGCCCCAAGGTTGGCGAACTCGATGTGCCCGCCCCGGCTGCGCAGGTCAGCGCTCCGGCCAAGAAGGACAAGCGCAAGCAGCGCACCGCCGCCGCGTCGCAGGACGCCGCCCCCGGCTTCAGCCTGAACTGAGAGAGGTAACTGGCAATGCGTAAATCGATGACCCGCCCGGAAATCCGCAGGGCGCTCGCCTCGGCCCTCACCCTCTCGCTCGGCCTTGCTCTGGCCGGTTGCGGCGGCATGCCGACCAATCGCCAGCTTGAGAGCGTCCATCAGCCGATTGTCGAGCGGACCAACTACACGCTCGACGTCAGCGCCGGCCCGGGAGGTCTCTCCCTGCCTGAACAGCGCCGTCTGGCGGGCTGGTTCGAGGCAATGGACCTGCGCTATGGCGATCGCATCTCGATCGACGATCCGCTTCATTCGGGCACCAGCCGCAGCGCGGTTGAAGCCGTGGCGAGCCGCTTCGGGATGCTGGTGGGCGAAGATGCCCCGGTCACCCCGGGCTATGTCAACGCCGGCACGGTGCGCGTGATCGTCACCCGTTCCAGCGCGTCGGTTCCGGGCTGCCCGGACTGGTCGGCGAAGTCGGACACCAACCTGAACAACGCGACTTCAGCCAACTACGGCTGCGCCACCAATTCGAACATCGCCTCAATGGTCGCTGATCCGGAGCACCTGATCCGCGGCGCCAACTCGACCGGTCGCACCGTGGTGATGAGCTCGACCAAGGCAATCGACAGCTACCGCGAGGCCAAGCCCACCGGCGAACAGGGCCTCAAGCAAGAATCCACGCAGCAAGGGAAGTAAGCCATGAACGCGCCCTGGAAACCCAGCATGCCCGGCAATCGCGACCCCTTCAACGCGTTCCTGTGCGACGATGCCGCGCTTGACGTGCTGCGGCCGGTCGTGATCGAAATGGGCTGGCAGCCTGAAAAGTGCAACAAGGGTGGGCTGCGCAATGCGGTCCAGTCGCTGTCGATCTCGGCCAGCCCGAACATCCTGATGGTCGACCTGTCGGAAAGCGGCGATCCGCTCAGCGACATCAACGCCCTGGCCGAGGTCTGCGAGCCCGGCACGGTGGTGATTGCGGTCGGGCAGGTCAACGACGTGCGCCTCTATCGCGATCTGATCGCCAGCGGCATCCACGATTACTTGCTCAAGCCGCTTTCGCCGGGCCAGATCCGCGATTCGCTGGTCAACGCCCAGGCGATCTTCAGCGCCCCCAAGAGCCACGATCCGCAGGCGGCCAAGCGTCATATCTCCACTGCGGTGATCGGTACGCGCGGCGGCGTGGGCGCCTCCACGCTGGCCACTTCGCTGGCTTGGCTGTTCAGCGCCGACAACAAGATGCCGACCGCACTGCTCGATCTTGACGTGCACTTCGGCACCGGCGCGCTCTCGCTCGATCTCGAACCTGGCCGCGGCCTGACCGACGCCATCGAGAACCCCAGCCGCATCGATGGCCTGTTCATCGAACGCGCCATGATCCGCGCCAACGATCACCTGGCGATCCTTTCGGCCGAAGCGCCGATGAACACGCCGCTGATGACCGATGGCGCCGCCTTCGTGCAGCTGGAGGAGGAATTCCGCCAAGCGTTCGAAATGACGGTGATCGACCTGCCGCGCAACATGCTGATCAACTTCCCGCACCTGCTCAACGATGTGAACGTTGTGCTGCTGGTGGTGGAAATGACGCTGGCCTCTGCCCGCGACGCGATCCGCATCCTCTCGTGGCTCAAGGCGAATGCCGGGCACATCCAGCCGATCATCGTCGCCAACAAGGTCCAGGCCGGCGTTTCCGAGATTTCGAAAGCCGATTTCGAAGCCTCGATCGAACGCAAGATCGCCTTCACGATCCCTTACGACATCAAGGCTGCGGCCAATGCCGCCAAGCTTGGCCAGACCTTTGCCGATGCCAACCGCTCGGCCAAGGCCGGCTCGGTGATCCGCGATCTCTCCAAGGCGGTGATGGGCGTGGGCGATGGCGAAACGGTGGACGAGGTGGTCAAGGCCAAGTCCTCGCTGCTTGGCAAGCTCGACCTCAAGGCACTGATGCCGAAGAAGGACAAGGCCAAGCAGCCGGTTCCGGCCAAGGCCTGATCCACGCAATGCGCGGCCGGGCCTGGCGGTCCGGCCGCTCCTTCAAAGCCAGGGAAGGCACGCGAAGCCAATGAACATCATCCAGATCCTGCTGATCGCCGTGGGGCTGATGTCTTTCATGGTACTGGGCTATCTCGCCCTGTCGGGCCCTTCGGCGGCGAAGGAAAGCCAGCGCCGGCTGCAATCGGTGCGCTTCCGCCATTCGGAAAGCACCAGCGACAAGGTCGAGGCCCAGCTGCGCAAGGCCGTCGCCGCGCGCAAGCCCAAGATGCACCACATCGCCGGTTCGGAAAGCCGCGTTGCCGCGCTGGCCCTGCGCCTGCACCGGACGGGCAAGGGCTGGACGCTGAGCCAGTACCTCTATGCCTCGGTTGGCGTGATGCTTGGGGTGACCGTACTGATCTACCTCAAGTCCGGTGCGGCCATGCTGTCGCTGGGCGTGGGCCTGCTGGTCGGGATCGGCCTGCCGCACATGGTGGTCAACTTCTTCATCAACAAGCGCAGCAACGCCTTCACCTCCAAGTTCCCCGACGCGATCGAGCTGCTGGTGCGCGGTCTGCGTTCCGGCCTGCCAGTAACGGAAACGCTGGGCGTCGTCTCCAGCGAAGTCCCCGGCCCGGTGGGCGAGGAATTCAAGCTGGTGACCGAACGCATCAAGATCGGCAAGACCATGGAGGACGCCCTCCAGGAGACCGCCGACCGGCTCAACACGCCCGAATTCAGCTTCTTCTGCATCACCCTGGCGATCCAGCGCGAGACCGGTGGCAACCTGGCAGAAACGCTTTCGAACCTGGCCGACGTGCTGCGCAAGCGCGCCCAGATGAAGCTCAAGATCAAGGCAATGAGCTCTGAATCGAAGGCCTCGGCCTATATCGTCGGCTCGCTGCCCTTCATCGTCTTCACCATGATCTGGTGGATCAACCCCAAGTATCTTGGCGGCTTCTTCACCGACGACCGACTGATCGCCACCGGCCTTGGCGGCCTGGTGTGGATGTCGATCGGCGCCTTCATCATGGCCAAGATGGTCAGTTTCGAGATCTGAGCGAGCGATTGGACAAACCATGCTGAACACACCGCCCGGACCCACGCTCCTCGGTATCGACGTCATCTGGGTCGGTACGATCCTTGCCGCCCTGGCGACAATGGCCGTACTCTTCGCAGTCTATACCGCAGTCACGATCCGCGATCCTATGCAGAAGCGCGTCAAGGCGCTCAACGAGCGGCGCGAGCAGCTCAAGTCAGGCATCCTGACGCAGACCGCCAAGAAGCGCGCCAAGCTGGTGCGCGGCAGCGAAACCACCGACAAGATGAAGGACACCCTGTCCTCCTTGAAGGTGCTCCAGCAAAGCCAGCTCGATGCGATCCAGCAGAAGCTGGCCCAGGCGGGCGTGCGCAAGAAGGAACTCGGCTTCGTCGTCATCTTCGCGCGCATGGTGCTGCCGCTGGTGTTCGGCTCCATCGCCGGGATCATGATCTACGGCATCAACTTCTTCCCCGACTGGGGCGGAATGAAGAAGCTGTTCGCCTTCGCAACTGTCGTCGGCCTGAGCTACAAGGGGCCGGAAATCTATATCCAGAACATGATTTCCAAGCGCACCGACGCGATCCGCAAGGGCCTGCCCGACGCGCTCGATCTGCTGGTGATCTGCGCCGAGGCAGGTCTGACGGTCGACGCCGCCTTCAACCGCGTGGCGCGCGAACTGGGCCGGGCCTATCCGGAACTGGGCGACGAATTCGCGCTTACCGCGATCGAGCTGTCGTTCCTTAGCGAGCGCCGCCAGGCCTTCGAAAACCTTGCCTGGCGCGTCAAGCTGGATGCGGTCAAGGGCGTTACCACCACCATGGTCCAGACCGAACGCTATGGTACGCCGCTGGCCTCCGCGCTGCGCGTGCTTTCGGCCGAATTCCGCAATGAACGCATGATGCGGGCCGAAGAAAAGGCCGCGCGCCTGCCCGCGATCATGACCGTGCCGCTGATCATGTTCATTCTGCCGGTGCTGTTCGTGGTCATCCTTGGCCCGGCCGCCTGCTCCATCGCCGACGCCTTCGCTGGCGACGGCCCGGCAAAGGGCGGCGGAGCCGGCTGAACCGGGACCGCAGGACAAGGAAAAGCGACCGGGCCGGACATCAAGTCCGGCCCGGTTTCGCATCAGGCGGGCATTACTTCACCCTCGATCGCGCCAAAGATCGAATGGCCGCGCGCATCACGCATCTCGATCCGCACAACATCGCCATAGCCGAGGAATGGAGTGACCGGCGCGCCCTGCTCAATCGTCTCGACCATGCGCTGTTCGGCAATGCAGCTGTAACCGCGCCCGCCCGCCGCGCAGGGCCTGCCGGGCGTGCCGCCGGGATCGCGGTTGGACACCGTGCCCGAGCCGATGATCGACCCCGCACCGATGCGCCGGGTCCTGGCAAGGTGTGCAATCAGCGTGCCGAAGTCGAAGGTGCATTCCTCGCCTGCCTCGGCCCGGCCAAAGGGGGCGCCGTTCAGATCAACCCGCAGCGTCAGGTTGAGCCGTCCGCCCTGCCAAGCCTCACCCAGTTCGTCAGGGGTGACGAACACCGGGGAAAAATGGGTCGCCGGCTTGGACTGGACGAAGCCAAAGCCCTTGGCGAGCTCGCCCGGAATAAGGTTCCGCAGCGAAACGTCGTTGACCAGCCCGACCAACAGAATCGAGTTCAGCGCAGTTCCCGCATCCGTGCCTTGGGCCACGTCGGAAGTGACCACGCAGATCTCTGCCTCCATGTCGCAGCCCCAGGCCTCGTCAGCCAGAGTGATCGGCGCGCGGGCGCCGCGCAGGTCGTCGCTGCCGCCCTGGTACATCAGTGGGTCATGCCAGAAGCTGTCCGGTAGCTCCGCACCCCGCGCCTTGCGCACAAGTTCGACGTGATTGACGTAGGCGCTGCCGTCCGCCCACTGGTAGGCACGTGGCAGCGGTGCCAGCGCTTCGCGCTCGTGAAAGCGCTCGCGCGGGATCGCGCCATGCTCCAGCTCGGTCGCCAGCGCGCGCAGCAGCGGCTCGCACCGGTCCCATTCATCGATCGCGGCCTGCAGGGTCGGGACAATGTGTGCCGCTTCGGCATACCAGGCCAGATCGGTTGAGACGACGGCGAGACGGCCATCGCGGCCTCCCGGTAGCGATGCCAGTTTCACAGCGCATTGGCCCTTTCGAACAAGCGCGCAAGCTGCGCGCGGAATTGCAGACGTTCCTCCGCGCCAAGCGCGTCGAACAGACGATGCTCCATGTCGAGCGCGATCGGCATGATCTCGCCGTGTACGCCGCGCCCGGCGGCAGTAAGCTCAAGGTGATGCGAGCGCCCGTCGCTGGCATTCGGGCTGCGCGTCACAAGACCGCGCCCTTCCAGCACCTTGCAGGCGCGGTTGACGGCAACCTTGTCCATCCGGGTCGCGACGACCAGTTCGCGCTGGGTCTGGGGCCCCATGTCGCCCAGCACCGCCATCACTCTCCACTCCGGGATCTTCAGCCCGAAGCGGGCGCGGTATTCGTCGGCAATCCGGTCACTGACTGCATTGGACGTGACCGACAGCAGGTAAGGCAGGAATTCGGCCAGACGGGCTTGCTTGGGCGGCGTTGCGGGCATGGGGAATCCGGTTCCGTTTGTAACCGGATGGCTAGGGCCAAGCGCGGCGGCGCGCAATGGTCTTGATCAACAATTCATGCCGGCCGCACCGCATCGGGCGCAGCGGCGACGAAGGCGGGCAGCGCACGCAGCGCGGTATCGATGCGCACGAGGCGGGGGAATGCACCGAGCGGGGTTTCGAACCGCCGGGCATTGGCCATCTGCGGCACCAGGCAGATGTCGGCCAGCGAAGGGGCGCGCCCTCCGAACAGGCCGTCCTCAGGCGCGTCGGCTTCAAGCGCCGCGAAACCCTGGGCAATCCAGTGACGGTTCCATGCCACCGCGTCGCCGTGCACGGCGCCGAACTGGCTCTTGAGCCGATTCATCACCCGCAGGTTCTGGACCGGATGGATATCCGCCGCGATCACCAGCGCCCGGGCGATGTCACGCGAACGGGCCAGCGGATCAGAGGATACGATCGAAGGTTGCGCCCGCGTCGCGTCCAGATAGTCGATGATCGCCAGGCTCTGGGTCAGCAGGTGACCGTCGATCTCAAGCGCCGGGATCAGACCTTGCGGATTGCGCGCGGTGTAATCGGCCCCGGACTGCTCCCCGCAAGCCAGATCGATCGGCACCGAACGATAGGCCAGCCCTTTGAGATTGAGCGCGATCCGCACCCGGTATGCGGCGGACGAGCGCCAGTAATCATAAAGGACGATTTCGCCGCTCACCGCAGCACCCGACCAGCCACCGCATCGAGCCGCGCCATCAGCGCACGGTCGCGCCCAGCGGGAGCGGTCATGATCGCGTGGTCGAGCGCCCGGTCGATCGGGCTTTCGCTGCGGGCCTGCGGCAGCGACCGGGCAAAGCGCACCAGGACGTGCTGGGCCAGCGCGACGTTGCGATGCATTACCGCGATGACTTCGGCGGCATCCACGCCCGCCTCGTCCTCGCGCCAGCTATCGTAGTCGGTGACCATGCCGAGCAAGGCATAGGGCAGTTCAGCCTCGCGGGCGAGCCGCGCCTCAGGCATCGCGGTCATCCCGATCACGTCGGCGCCCCACGTCCGGTAAAGGCGACTTTCGGCGCGGGTGGAGAACTGCGGACCCTCGATGGCGATGTAGCAACCGCCGTCATGGACCTTCGCATCCTCTGCCTGCGCGGCCGCGACGAGTCCGGCGCGCAGGCGCGGACAGACAGGATCGGCCAGGCTGACGTGCGCCACCAGCCCGGGGCCGAAAAAGCTGCCCGCGCGACCGTTGGTATGGTCGATCACCTGATCGACCGCGACGAAGTGCCCCGGCACCATTTCCGACCGCAGCGAACCAACCGCAGACAGCGCAACCAGGTCGGTTACTCCGCAACGCTTGAGGACATCGATGTTCGCGCGGTAGTTGATCAGCGCGGGCGGAATGCGGTGTCCCGGGCCGTGGCGCGGCAGGAACGTGAACCGCACGCCCGCGAGGGTCCCGGTGGTAATGGCTGCCGATGGCTCTCCAAACGGCGAGGAAACAGCGATTTTCTGCGCATCGTCCAGGCCGATCCCATCTGCCAGACCGGACCCGCCAATCACCCCGATGTGCCAGCGCCCGGTCATTTCGGGACGAGGATGCCGGCCATGATGAAATCGATGCAATGCGCGCGGTAGCTGTCGCGCAGGTCCTCGGTCAGGGTGTCGGTATCGTAGCAGTGCTTGAGCACCAGCCGCGCGGAGAAGAACCGGTCCGCCGCGCCGGTTGCCGTGAAGTAGAACAGCTGCGGGTTGATCTTGCGGAACACGCCCTGCTTCACCCCGTCGCTGATCAGGCGATTATAGGCGAGGTGCAGCGGGGTGAGGTAGGATTCAGCGATTCGCCGCGCCTCGTCATCATCGCTTTCGCGCACCAGCCGCATCAGCAGACGATTGAGGTAGGGAGTCTTGAAATAGGTATCGACCATGGCCCCGATGTGACGGCGCAGCCGGTCTTCGGGGGCCATGTCCTTGGCCATCAGCGCATCGACCTGCTGGACGATGTCTTCCATGTCGCGATCAAGCAGCGCCCGCATCAGGCCCGCCTTGTTGCCGAAGTAATATTTGACGAGCGCGGAATTGAGCCCCGACCGCAGCGACAGCTCCGACAGAGAAATGTCGACGATGTCGCCTTCGCGCATGATGTTCGATGCCGTCTCCAGCAGCAGTTCGCGTGCGCCTGGCGGCGCATCGTTGGGGCTGTCTGGCTTGGCTTCGCTCATTTGTAGGTCGGCTCCTCCCACCAGGGATAGAAATCAGGCATATCGGCCGAGACCTTGCCGGGGAAGGCGGGCGGGCGCTTCTCGAGGAAGCTTTGCACACCTTCCTTCGCATCCACGCCCTTCGACAGGCGATAGATCGCGCGGCTGTCCACCCGGTGGGCATCCATCGGATGATCACCCGAGGGCACGCGCCACAGCATCGCGCGGGTCATGGCGACGGAAACGGCAGAGGTGTTGTCGGCGATTTCGCGCGCCAGACCACGCGCCGCGTCGATCAGTTCGCCCTGCGGGTGGACCGAACGGACCAGGCCGCCGCGCAGCGCTTCCTGGGCATCGAAAATCCGGCCCGTCATGCACCATTCGAGCGCCTGGTTGATCCCCACGATCTTTGGCAGGAACCAGCTGGAACAGGCTTCCGGCACGATCCCGCGCCGCGCGAAGACGAACCCGAAACGGGCGTTGTCGCTGGCAAGACGGATATCCATCGGCAGCTGCATGGTCACGCCCACGCCCACCGCCACGCCATTGCAGGCGGAGATCAGCGGCTTGGTCGACTGGTAGAGGCGCAGCGTCAGACGCCCGCCGCCATCGCGCACGCGCGGGTCGGACAGGTCTTCAACCACCTCGTCGCTGGAAAACGGGCCGCCGCCGGTATCCGGCGTCAGATCGGCGCCTGCACAGAACGCGCGGTCACCTGCGCCGGTGAAGATCACCGCGCGGATATCATCATCGGCATCGATGCGGTCCATCGCATCGACCATCTCGTCCATCATCGTCCGGGTATAGGCATTCAGCTTTTCAGGCCGGTTGAGCGTGATCGTGGCGATCTTCTCGCTCACCTGAAGGTCGATCTGCGAATAGCCCATGGTTCTCTCCCGGAAGGTTCCGGCGCGCCCGGGGTATGGGACGCGCCGGTTGGTCAGTTGGTCTGGATCAGCGCGGCGCCATGCGGATGCCGCCGTCGAGGCGCACGTCCTCGCCGTTGAAATAGCCGTTCTCGATCATGCACATGGCGAGATTGGCGTATTCGACCGGATTGCCGAGACGCTTGGGGTTAAGCACCGTCGCGCCCAGTGCATCGCGCACGTTCTGCGGCGCTCCGGCCAGCAGCGGGGTGTCGAAGATGCCCGGCAGGATAGTGTTGACGCGGATCTGCTCGCTGGCGAGGTCGCGGGCGATCGGCAGGGTCATGCCGACCACCCCGCCCTTCGAGGCCGAATAGGCCGCCTGGCCCATCTGCCCGTCCTCTGCCGCGACGCTCGCGGTGTTCACGATCGCGCCGCGATCACCGTCTTCCTGGGGATCAAGCGTCATCATCCCCGCCGCCGACTTGGCGATGCAGCGGAAAGTGCCGACCAGGTTGATCTGGATGATCCAGTTGAAGGCATCGAGCGGGAAGTGCTTGATCGAGCCGTCTTCCTTGCTGCGCGAAGCGGTCTTGATCGCGTTGCCGGTACCGGCGCAGTTGACCAGGATGCGCTCCTGACCGTGGGCTTCACGGGCCTTGGCGAAGGCGGCATCGACCGAGGCATCATCCGTGACGTTGCATTCGCAAAACACGCCGCCGATCTCGGCAGCCATGGCCTTGCCCTTTTCTTCCTGCAGGTCGAAAATCGCGACCTTCACGCCCTTGGCGGCCAATGCGCGGGCAGTGGCGGCACCAAGACCGGAAGCACCGCCGGTAACGACCGCGGCAACAGTGTTGTCGAGTTTCATTTCACAAGTCTCCGTTCAGATGAATCAGCACATCTCGACGATGGTCACGTTCGCCACGCCGCCGCCTTCGCACATGGTCTGCAGGCCATACTTGCCGCCACGCGCCTTGAGGCCGTTGAGCAGGGTCGCCATCAGCTTGGTGCCCGAAGCGCCCAGCGGGTGGCCCAGCGCGATCGCGCCGCCATTGGCGTTGAGCTTCTCCGGATCGGCGCCCGTGTGTTTGAGCCAGGCCATCGGCACCGAGGCAAAGGCCTCGTTCACTTCGTAAAGGTCGATGTCGCTGATCTTCAGGCCGGACTTGGCGAGCGCCTTGTCGGTGGCGAACAGCGGCTCTTCCAGCATGATCACCGGATCGCCAGCGGTCACGGTCAGGGTGTGGATGCGGGCCAGCGGGGTCAGGTTGTAACGCTTGAGCGCCGCTTCCGAGACGACCAGCGCCGCCGAGGCGCCGTCGCAGATCTGGCTGGAGGTCGCGGCGGTCAGCATCCCGCCCTCGCTCAGCAGCTTGACCCCGGCGATGCTTTCCAGCGTGGCATCCATGCGAATGCCCTCGTCGACGGTGTGCTGCGCCGGGCCATCGGCCGTTTCGATCGCGATCGGCACGATTTCATTCGCAAAGGCGCCGCCCAGGGTCGCAGCCTTGGCGCGCAGATGGCTGTTCAGCGCGAACTGGTCCATCATTTCCTTGGTGAAGCCGTGCTTCTGCGCGATCATCTCGGCCCCGGCGAACTGGGTCCACGGCGCTTCGCCATAGCGCGCGACGATCCCCGGCGAGCGATAGTTGCCCAGCCCTTCCTTCATGTGGAAGATCGCGGTCGAACCCATCGGCACGCGGGTCATGCTTTCAACGCCCGCGGCAATCACCACGTCCTGGGTGCCCGAAAGCACGGCCTGGGCGGCAAACTGGATCGCCTGCTGCGAAGAACCGCACTGGCGGTCGATCGTGACTGCAGGCACCGATTCCGGCAGCACCTTGGATGCGAGCACGGCCATGCGCCCGACCTGGTTGGCCTGCTGGCCGCCCTGGCTGACGCAGCCCATGATGACGTCCTCGATTCCCGCCGGATCGACCCCGGTACGGGCAACCAGCGCGTCCAGAGTGGCAGCGGCGAGATCGACCGGGTGAACCCCGGCGAGACGGCCGCCACGGCGCCCGCCGGCGGTCCGGACAGCATCGACGATATAGGCAGTGGCCATGATGTGCGATTCCTTCTCCAAGAGCATTTAATCGAGCGATTAAAGATCGGGCAGGGAGGCGTCAAGCGCGGAGCCGGTCGGCGTCGCAATCAGGCGTCAATGCGCACCAAAGGGTCGTGTTGTAAAATAACAACATCCGGACATGAAATGCTGCACCGCACGCATCCGCAATTGCAAGCGCGCGGACGCTGTCGCACGCACTGTCCATCCGGTCCTGCGTCAGGGCCGAGCAGGCTGGGGCGGTATCCGTTACCTCCTCCTCCCGCACATCACTATGCGGTCCGGCATGTCCGGGCCGGGGACCAAGGGGCTACACAATGAAGCTTTTCAGTAAGTCCGCGCTGTCCGGCGCGACCTGCCTTGAAACTGCGGCGATCGCGGCCGCGCTGATCGGTCTTGCCGGGCCGACCACGGCGTTCGCGCAGGATGGCGCTGCGGAAGAGGCCGCTGCGGGCGAAACCACCATCGTGGTGACCGGTTCGCGCATTTCGCGTCCGAATATCGATTCGGCCATTCCGATCGCTTCGATCAATGGCGAGGAATTCTTCCAGCAGGGCCAGAACAGCGTGGGTGATACGCTGAACGACCTGCCGCAGCTGCGCAGCACCTTCGCCCAGCAGAACCCGGGTGCAGGCGTCGGCATCGCCGGCCTCAACCTGCTCGATCTGCGCGGGCTTGGCACCGTGCGCACCCTGGTGCTGGTCAACGGCCGCCGCCACGTTCCGGCGGACATCCTGAACAACGCGGCGTCGGTCGACGTCAACACCATCCCGAACGACCTGATCGAACGCGTCGACATCGTGACGGGCGGCAACTCCGCCGTTTACGGCTCGGATGCGATCGCGGGCGTGGTAAACTTCGTGCTCAAGCGCAACTTCGACGGCATCCAGGTACGCGCCAGCACCGGCGTTGCCGAAGAAGGCTTCGGCGCCAACTATTACGCTTCGGCGATGGTCGGCAAGAACTTCGCCGACGGACGCGGCAACATCACCGTCCATGGTGAATATGCCCGCTCGAACCGCGTCTATGCTTCGGACGTGCCGTGGTTCGAATCGGCTGACGGCTTTGTCACTTACGACTCCGACAGCACCGGCCTGACCTCGGCAAGCGACGGCTTCTTCGATGCCCGCTTCGCCCGCGACATCCGCAGCGGCACGATCCACCGCTTCGGTCTTGCCGTGATCCCGCAGTCGAACTCGGTTGCCAACTGCGGCCGTGGTACGCTGGCAAACAACGGCGATGCCAATAACCTGGGCACCGCGTATCACTGCAACTACGTGTTCGGGGCTGACGGTCGGGCCACGCCGCAGACCGGCACCCGCATCGGTTCGGGCCCCACCGGCACGTTCCTGGGCGGCAATGGCCAGACCAGCCGCGAAGGCACGCAGCTGTCAATCCTGCCGTTCAACGAACGCTACAACTTCAACCTGCTGGCGCATTACGAATTCAGCCCGGCCGTGGAAGCGTTCATTGAAGCGAAGTACACGCGCGTCAACGCCGTGGGCAACCAGCTTGGCCCGACGTTCATCAACGGCTCGACCGGATCGTTGCAGCCCGACACGCTTCAGCGCATCACGCCGCGCCTCGACAACCCGTTCCTCAACCCCGCCGACCGTGCGACGCTGGCCTCGGCCATCCTCGCTTCGGGCTGTGGTTTCGCTTTCGGAAGCTCGGTCGCAGCAACAACCTGCCGTCCGCTGACGGCGACCGAAATCTCCAACATCGGCAACGGCAGCTACCGTTTCCTGTTCGCTCGCAACCTGACCGATGCGGAAGATCGCGACGAACGCTTCCAGCGTGACACCTTCCGCATCGTCGGCGGGCTGCGCGGTTCGTTCAACGATGACTGGAAGTACGAACTCGCCCTGAACTACGGCGAATTCAAGGAAACGGTAGACATGCGCGGGTTCGTCAACCGCCAGCGCTTCCTGCTGTCGCTTGATGCCGCGATCGATCCGGCCAATCCTGCGGCTGGCATCCAGTGCCGTGCGAAGTTCGATCCGGCCGCACGCGTCGGTGCTCAAGGCTACAGCGATTCGGCCGCAACGCTGGCTTCCGATATCGCCGCCTGCGTGCCCTACAACGTCTTCGGTTCGTCGAACAATACGGCGGCCGTGGCCTACTTCCGCCAGCCGATCACCAACAAGTCGAAGATCACGCAGTTCGACGTCAGTGGCTTCGTGTCGGGTGACACCAGCGGGTTCTTCAACCTGCCGGGTGGCCCGGTGCGCTTCGCGCTGGGCGGCGAATATCGCCGTGAAAAGGCCTGGAACGACAGCGACGCCGCTGCCGACAACGGCATTTCGAACTCGGTGTTCCTGGGTGACGTGCTCGATGCCCCGGCCATGGAGGTCAAGGAAGCCTACGGCGAATTGCAGCTCCCGCTGCTGAGCGATGTGCCGTTCGTCCGCGAACTGACGCTGAGTGCGGCGGGCCGCGTTTCGGATTACAACACCGATGTCGGCACGGTCTACACCTACAACCTGGGCGCGGAATGGGCTCCGGTTGAAGACCTGCGGTTCCGCGCCAACTACGGCCGCGCGATCCGTGCACCGAACGTCACCGAAGCGCTGTTCCCGAACGTTCCCAACTTCGCGAACAACTTCCTCGATCCGTGCAGCGTCAACCAGATCGGCAACAATCCGGTCCGCGCGACCAACTGCCAGGCCGAACTCAGCGCCGCACAGCTGGCCAACCTGCCGGTTGCCGGTTACTCGCTGGGCATCATCTCCGGCTCCAATCCCTTCCTGAAGGAAGAGAAGTCGGATTCGTACACCGCTGGTGTGGTGTTCACGCCTGACTTCGTGCCGGGCCTGTCGATCAGTGCCGACTACTATCACATCACGGTGAAGAACGTCATCGTCAGCCTTACGGCACAGACCATCGTCAACTCGTGCTACGATTCGCCCACGCCCACCCCGTTGTGCTCCGCCTTCCAGCGCAACATGGGCGGATCGAACGGTGCGAAGGGCGAGCTGCCTGGCCAGATCCTGTTCAACACCCTGGTGTCGGGTCCGAACAACTTCGCCAGCCGCGTCCGTGAAGGCATTGATGTCGAAGCCGCCTATCGTGCCACGCTCGGCGAGTTCAAGCTCAACAGCCGCATGATCTATTCGCACACGTTCACCAACAGCAACTTCGAGAACCCGGTCAATCCGTCGTTCGAGAACCGCCTGCTGGGCGAACTGGGCGATCCCGAGAACGAATTCCGCTTCAGCCTCGACGTCAGCCACGGCGCCTTCACCTTGGGCTATGTGCTGCGCTACATCGGCCCGATGCTGACCACGACCTATGAGAACCTGAACCCGCTCAACGGTCAGGCTCCGCTCAACCTCGATGCCTTCGACATCACTTCGTATCCGGCTGTGACCTATCACAACCTCCGGTTCGACTGGGACATCGACGGGTTCGGCCCCAGCAAGGGCTTCAACTTCTACGTTGGCGTCGACAACCTGACCAACAAGCTGCCGCCGCTGGGCACCACTGCCACCGGCGCTGGCAGCGCGATCTACGCCTTCCGTGGCCGCAGCTGGTACGCGGGCTTCAAGGCCAACTTCTGATCCCCATCGGGATCGAAAAACCGGGGGCCGGAACGCAAGTTCCGGCCCCCTTTTTGTCGCCAGCTGACTGCCGGGATCAGCCCACCGAGATCGCCAGCGCGCCCTCGCCCTCGTCGATCTTCACCGTGCTGCCATCGGGGATTTCCCCGCCCAGCAGCTTTTCGGCCAGCGGATCCTGCAGATAGCGCTGGACCGCGCGCTTGAGCGGCCTTGCGCCATAGACCGGATCGTAGCCGACCCGCCCCAGCCAGCGCTTCGCCGCATCGCTGAGTTCCAGCGCGATCTTGCGGTCCTTGAGCAGCTTCGCCACCCGGCCGACCTGGATTTCGACGATCGGGGCCATGTGTTCCACGCCCAGACGGTGGAACAGGATGATCTCGTCCAGCCGGTTGAGGAATTCGGGGCGGAAGTGGCCGCGCACGATCTCCATCACCTGCGGCTCGACGCTTTCGACGTCCTGCCCTTCCTCAAGGTTGGCGAGGTACTGGCTGCCCAGGTTACTGGTCAGGATGATCAGCGTGTTGGTGAAGTCCACCACCCGGCCCTGCCCGTCGGTCAGGCGGCCATCGTCAAGCACTTGCAGCAGCACGTTGAACACGTCCGAATGGGCCTTCTCGACCTCGTCGAACAGCACGACCTGATAGGGCCGCCGTCGAACCGCTTCGGTTAGAACACCACCCTCATCATAACCAACATAGCCCGGAGGGGCGCCGATCAGGCGGCTGACCGAATGCTTCTCCATGAATTCCGACATGTCGATCCGGACCATCGCGGTATCGTCATCGAACAGGAAGCCGGCCAGCGCCTTGGTCAGTTCGGTCTTGCCGACGCCCGTGGGGCCGAGGAACAGGAAGCTGCCGAGCGGGCGGTTGGGATCCTGCAAGCCGGCCCGCGCGCGGCGCACCGCCTTCGACACGGCAACCACCGCGTCCTGCTGGCCGATCACCCGCTGGCCGATCACCTGCTCCATCTTGAGCAGCTTCTCGCGCTCGCCCTCCATCATCCGGTCGACCGGCACGCCGGTCCAGCGGCTGACCACGGCGGCGATGTCCTCGGCCGTCACTTCCTCGCGCAGCAGCGCGTTTTCGCTCGCGCCCTGGGCTTCGGCCAGCTGCTTTTCCAGCGCCGGGATCGTGCCGTAGGACAGCTCGCCCGCCTTGGCGAGATCGCCATTGCGCTGAGCCTGTTCCAGTTCGATCCGGGCCGCGTCGAGCTGTTCCTTGATCCTGCCCTCGGCGGCGATCTTGTCGCGCTCGTTCTGCCAGCGGGTGGTCAGTTCCGCCGATTGCTGTTCAAGGTTGGCCAGCTCGGCGCGCAGCGCGTCAAGCCGGTCCTTCGATGCCTGATCGGTTTCCTTGGCGAGCGCCATCTCCTCGATCTTGAGCTGGATGATCCGCCGGTCGAGCACCTCGATTTCCTCGGGCTTGCTTTCCACTTCCATGCGGATGCGGCTGGCGGCCTCGTCCATCAGGTCGATCGCCTTGTCGGGGAGAAAGCGGTCGGCAATGTACCGGTTTGACAACATCGCCGCCGAAACGATCGCCGCATCGGTGATCCGCACGCCGTGGTGCAGCTCATAGCGGTCCTTCAGCCCGCGCAGGATCGAGATCGTGTCCTCAACGGTCGGCTCGCCCACGAACACCGGCTGGAACCGCCGCTGCAGCGCGGGGTCCTTCTCGACGTACTTCTGGTATTCATCCAGAGTGGTCGCGCCGATGCAATGCAGCTCGCCACGCGCCAGCGCGGGCTTGAGCAGGTTGGAGGCATCCATCGCCCCTTCGCCCTTGCCCGCACCGATCAGGGTGTGCATCTCGTCGATGAACAGGATGATCTCGCCCTCGGCACCCTTGACCTCGTCGAGCACGGCCTTGAGCCGCTCCTCGAACTCGCCGCGATACTTCGCTCCCGCGATCAGGCTGCCCATGTCGAGCGACATCAGGCGGCGGTCCTTCAGGCTGTCGGGCACGTCGCCATTGGCGATGCGCAGCGCCAGGCCTTCCGCAATCGCGGTCTTGCCGACGCCGGGTTCGCCGATCAGCGCCGGGTTGTTCTTGGTGCGGCGGGCAAGGATCTGGATCGTGCGGCGGATTTCCTCGTCGCGGCCGATCACCGGATCAAGCTTCCCGTCACGCGCGGCCTGGGTGAGGTCGCGGGCGTACTTCTTCATCGCGTCATAGGCGTTTTCGGCGCTGGCATTGTCCGCCGTGCGCCCGCCGGTCAGTTCCTGGATCGCCGCTTCCAGCGCCTTGGGATCGACCTGCGCCGCCTTCAGCGCCTGCCCCGCCGGGTTGGTGGTGGCCAGCGCCAGCGCCTGAAGCATCCGCTGGACCGAAACGAAGCTGTCGCCGGCCTTGGCGGACAGTTGCTCGGCCTGATCCAGCACCCGCACCGCGTCGTTCTCCAGCCCCGGCGCGGTCTGCGCGCCAGAACCCGAGACGGCCGGAATCTTGGCCAGCGCCTTGTCGACTTCCGCCTGGGCAATGCCGACATTGCCACCCGCGCGCTGGATCAGCCCGGCGGCCATGCCTTCGTTGTCTTCCAGCAGAGCTTTCAGCACGTGTTCGGGGGTGATCCGCTGGTGGTTCATGCGGATCGCGACGGTCTGCGCGCTCTGGAGGAAACCCTTGGCGCGGTCGGTGAATTTTTCGAGGTTCATAGGTGTATCAGCCTCCTGTCACACCATGAGGTAGTGTGGCTTATCGGCAACACAAGAGGGGGCCGGTAAAAAGGGCCGGTCTGGCGGGGTCTGCACACTCTTCCCGCGATTTTGTTTCGTGACTTTCTTCCGCAACCAATTGAGAACAAATCCTTTTCATCAGTCCGCCTGTGACCTTCACCCGGCGAAGGCGCGGCGGCCCGGTGCGCCCGGGCAGGGCGGGAGAAGCACGCAGGAGAGAAGTGGCCACACATCCGCCCGAAGCTGCCAGATCGGCGGCAAGTAGGAAAGGCAGGGCGCGGCCCCTCTGCCCCTTCCCTCAATCGCTTCAGCCGGTTAGCACCTGGACCGAAGGGGACAGAAACCGGCCATGGCCAGAACCTTGGTAAAGCGCACCGCCTGGACACTGCTGATCGCGCTGCTGGTGCTGGTCGCGGTGCTCGCCAGTGCGGAACCGTTCTGGGCCGAGCAGCCGGGCAAGGCGCCGCCCTATCGCCCCTACAAGGCCGAGATCGTCCGCGACGAGTTCGGCGTGCCGCACATCCACGGCAAAACCGATGCCGACACGGCCTTCGGCGTGGCCTGGGCGCACAGCGAGGACGATTTTTCCACCCTGCAGGATGTGGTGGCGATGACGCGCGGCCGGTTCGGTGCGATTGCCGGGCCGGACGGGGCGGGCGTGGACTTTGCCTATCACTGGCTGGGCGCGCGGGAGACGGCGCGCGCAAGCTATGACCAGCTGCCCGGCGATGTCCGCGCGGTGCTGGATGGCTATGCCACGGGCCTCAACCGCTATGCGGCGGCGCACCCGCAGGAGGTCAAGCTGGCCCGGCTGTTCCCGGTGAACGGCGAAGACATTGCCACCGGCTTTGCGCTGCGCCTGCCGTTCTTCTTCGGGCTGGACCGCGTGCTCCAGCCGCTGGTGGAGGGCAAGCCGCTGCGCCCCGAACATGGCCCCAGCCTGACCGGCGAGGACCAGCGCGAATTCGGGCTGGGCGCGGCCGAGCAGCTTGCGCCGGAACGGCCGATGCCGATGCCGCTGGCGATGGGACCGAACGCCGAAACGTCGGGCTCCAACGCCTTTGCCGTTACCCCGGCAAAGTCCGGTGACGGGGTGACCCGGCTGCTGTCCAACAGCCACCAGCCGTGGCGCGGCGGGGTCGCGTGGTACGAACTGGAAATCCGGTCCGACGAGGGATGGCACTTTGCCGGCGCCACCTTCCCCGGATCGCCCTATCCGTTCATGGGCCATAACGAGCACCTGGGCTGGACTAATACGGTCAATCGCCCCGATCTGATCGACGTGTGGCAGCTGGAAACCGATGCACAGGCACGCCGCTACAGGGTGGACGGGCAGTGGCGCGATCTGGAAAGCAGGCGGGTGTGGTTGCCGGTGCGCCTCGGCCCGCTAGTGGTGCCAGTGCCGCGCACGGTGCGGAAGACGGTTTACGGACCCGCGATGGTCAATTCGCGCGGCGCATTCGCGGTGCGCTTTGCCGGGATCGGCTCGCTCGCCAGCCTTGAACAGTATTACCGCATCACCAAGGCGAAGGACTTTGCCGAATGGCGTAAAGCCATGGCGATTCAGGGCGTGCCCGCCACCAATTTCATCTACGCCGACAAGGCCGGGAACATCGCCTACTGGTACAATGCGGCGATCCCGCTGCGCGCGGCGGGGCCGGACTGGCGCCGCCCGGTGCGCGGGGCGCCGATCTGGAACGCCTACGTGCCGTGGGAAAACCTGCCGCACCACGTCAATCCGGCCTCGGGCTATCTGTTCAATTCCAACAACACGCCGCTGCTCGCCGCAGGCCCCGGCAACGAGCTGGACCCGGCGAAGATCCCGGCGATCTGGGGCGTGGAGCTGGACATGACCAACCGCGCCCGGCGCGCCGCGAAGCTGCTGGCAGAGCCGGGGCCGCTGACCCGGGAACGGCTGCTGGAGATCAAGTTCGACACCGGCTACGAGCGGGCGGGATACGTCGGCTGGATGCTGGACGCAATTGCCCGGCTGGACCTGCGTGCCGAGCCCGAGCTTGCCGAGGCGCAGCGCCTGCTGGGCAGCTGGGACATGGACGCGGACGGGCAGGGCCGGGCCGACGCGCTGGCGGTGATGGTGCTGGAAGAGGCGATGAAGGCCAGTTACGGCCTCAAGCCCGCCCCCGATCCGCGCGGCAAGCTGGCATCGGCCGCGGCGCACCTCAAACGGCATTTCGGGCGGATCGACCCGCCGCTGGGCGAGGTGCTGCGCGTGCGCCGGGGCAAGGCCGACCTGCCGATGCAGGGTGGCGGCGATACGCTGCGCGCCGCGACCGACTGGGATGCCGATGCCGACGGGCGCCTGTCGATCAAGCATGGCGACAGCTTCATCATGCTGATGGAGTGGGGACCGGACGGGCGGGTCCGCTCCGAATCGATCCAGCCCTATGGTGCGGCGACCACCCGGCCCGGCAGTCCGCACTATGCGGATCAGGCGGCGCTGTTCGCGGCAAAGCGGTTCAAGCCGGTGCACTTCGAAGCCGCCGATGTGGCCGCCCATGCCGTTCGTCGAACCACGGTGTCGAATTGACGCGGGCCGTGTTTGCAATAGGCTGCCGTCATTCTTGCCCCCATTTGCGCTTACGCTGAAGGATCTCCATGCGTCGCCTGCTTTCCGCATCGCTGCTCGCGCTTGCGCTTACCGCCTGTTCCACCGCACCCACGGCGCCGCTGGCCTCCGCCCCGGCTCCCGCTCCAGCAACGCCCGTCGCCGCGCCCCAGCCCGCCCCGCTGGCTCAGCTGGTCCAGGCAGTCGACATTCCGTACGAGAAGTTCACGCTGGAAAACGGCCTGACCGTGCTGGTCCACACCGATCGCAAGGCACCGATCGTGGGGGTGACAACCTATTACCGGGTCGGCTCCAAGAGCGAGCCCAAGGGCCGCACCGGCTTTGCCCACCTGTTCGAACACCTGATGTTCGGCGGATCGGAGAACGTCCCCAATTTCGACATCCCCCTGGAAGCGGCGGGATCGACCCCGACCAATGGCTCAACCTGGTATGACCGCACCAACTACGTCGAAACCGTGCCGACCGGTGCGCTCGATCTGGCGCTGTTCATGGAAAGCGACCGCATGGGCCATCTGCTGGGCGCGGTCACCCAGGACAAGCTCGACAAGCAGCGGGGCGTTGTCCAGAACGAGAAGCGGCAGGGCGATAACCAGCCCTACGGGCTTGAGGACTATGCGATCGGCGAGGGGCTGTTCCCGGTCGGCCATCCCTACCGCCACTCCACCATCGGCTCGATGGCCGATCTGGACGCGGCGTCCATCACCGACGTTCGCCAGTGGTTCATCGACAATTACGGCCCCAACAACGTGGTCCTGGCGCTGACCGGAGACATCGATGCCGCCACGGCCCGACCGCTGGTCGAAAAGTGGTTCGGCCACATCCCGCGCGGCCCCCAGGTGCGCAAGGTGGAGGCCGGTCCGGTCACCCTGGCCGCGCCGGTCAAGCGCGAGATGACCGATCAGGTGCCGCTGGTGCGTATCCACCGGGTGTGGAGCGGGCCGGGCCTCAACGACGCCGATGCAGTGGCGCTGGATGCGGGGATGCGGGTGCTGGGCGGGCTGTCGAGCTCGCGGCTGGACAATGCGCTGGTGCGCGGCAAGCAGCTGGCGGTTTCCGTGACGGCATCAGCGCTCCAGTTCGAACAGACCAGCTTTCTGCAGGTGACGATGGACGTGAAGCCCGGCGTGGACCGCGCCGTGGCAGAGGCGGAACTCGACGCGCTGATCGCGCAGTATCTGGCCGAAGGGCCGAGCGAGGACGAGGTGCGCCGCGCCGCGACCGTTTCCGTATCCGGCCAGCTTGGCGCGCTGGAAGGCGTCGGCGGCTTTTCCGGCAAGGGCGCGCAGCTGGCCGAGGGCGAGCTCTATTCCGGCGATCCCCTGCAACTGAAGCGCGATCTGGCCCGCACCGCCGCGCTGACCCCGGCGGAAGTCAAGGCGGCGCTGGGCCGCTGGCTGTCGCGCCCGGTCTTCGCGCTGGGGATCACGCCCGGCAAGCGGACCGAGGATGGCGGCAAGATGGGCGGCTGGGGCGACGAGGGGCTGAGCCCTCCCCCCAGGCCCGATGCCAAGCGCAAGCCCCCGAAGCTTGCCACCGGCCCCAAGCGCGAGGCGCCCCCCGTGGCGCCGGTTGGCGACCTGACCTTCCCGGCGGTGGAGCGCGCCACCCTTTCCAACGGGGTAGAGGTCGCGCTCGCCCGGCGCGGCGCGGTGCCGACCGTGCTGGTCAGCCTCAACTTCGATGCGGGAAGCGCGGCGGACAGCCTCGACACGCCGGGCACCCAGTCGCTGATGCTCGGCCTGCTGGACGAAGGCACCACCAGCCGCGACGCCGTCGCCATCGCCGAGGAGCAGGAGCGGCTGGGCGCGCGGATTTCCGCCGGTGCCGGGCAGGATTCCAGCTCCGTCACGCTGTCCGCGCTGACCGCAAACCTGGCCCCCTCGCTCACCCTGCTGGCCGATGTGGTCCGCAATCCGGCCTTCAAGGACAGCGACGTGGCGCGGGTGCGCGACCAGCAGCTGGCCGGGATCGCGCAGGTCAATGCCGATCCGAACCGGATCGCCATGCGCCGCATCGCCCCGCTGCTGTTCGGCAGGGACCATCCCTATGGCCTGCCCGGCGATGGCCTGGGCGAGGCGGACAGCGTTGCCGCGCTGACCCCGCAGGCGCTGCGCGCCGCGCACGGCCGCTGGCTGCGTCCCGACACGCTGAAGATCACCGTGGTCGGGGACGTTTCGATGGAGCAGCTGCGCCCGCTGCTGGAGCAGGCCTTCGGATCATGGCAGGCGCCCGCCAGCCCCCGCCCCGTCAAGCGGCTCGATGCGCCGGTGCCCGCGCCGCAGCCGCGGATCGTATTGATCGACCGCCCCAATTCGCCGCAGTCGGTGATCGTTGGCGGGCGCGTCCTGCCTCTGAAGGGCTCGGACCCGGATCAGGAAGCGCTGGACCTCGCCAACGAGGTGCTGGGCAACGGCTTCCTCTCGCGCCTCAACCTCGATCTGCGCGAGGACAAGGGCTGGTCCTATGGCGTGCGCTCCAGCGTCGCCGCGCCCAAGGGCCCGCGCGCCTTCACCGTGGTCGCGCCGGTCCAGGCCGACCGGACGGGCGATTCGATCCGGCTGCTGCTGGCCAACATGGCTGCCTTTCCGAAAACGAAGGGCATCGATCCCACCGAACTTGGCCGGGTGACCGATGGCAATATCCGCGGCCTGCCCAACCGGTTCGAAACCAACGGGCAGGTGCTGGGCGCACTGGTCCAGAACGACCGGCTGGGGCGGCCCGACAACTACCAGGCCACCCTGCCCACCCGTTACCGCGCGATCGATGCCGCCGCGATCAACCAGGCGGCAGCGCGCCACCTCCAGAGCGAGGGGCTGGTCTTCGTGGTGGTGGGCGACCGCAAGGTGGTGGAACCGCAGCTGAAGGGCCTGGGCCTGCCGGTGGAAGTCGCACCGCCTGTTGACACCGCGCCCGCTTCGGGCAAGTGATTGCACTACTTACCCCCCTGTAAGTGAGGAGAGTTCGAATGTCTGTTGCCGGCACCTATGAATGCGTCACCAAGACCCCGATGGGCGACCAGAAGAGCGAAGTGACGATCAACGTCGATGGCGATACCTTCACCGGCTCGAACGTCGGCGCGATGGGTTCGATGGACCTCGAAAACGGCAAGGTCGATGGCAACACCCTGACCTGGACGATGAAGATGACCGTCCCCATGCCGATGACCCTGGAAGGCACCGCCACGGTCGAGGGCGACGTGCTGACCGGTTCGGTCAAGGCCGGCGCCTTCGGCACCTTCCCGATGAACGGCACCCGCAAGGGCTGATCTTCCGCCGCAAGGCTGAATGGAGAGGGCGCCGGAGCACTGCTCCGGCGCCCTTTGCTGTGCCGGCCCCACACGAACGAAAGGGTTCATTTTTCAGCTATCCCCGCAAGAGGTGCGCAGCTAAACCCGCATCGGCGCTGTAGAAACGGCCTTCGGGAGGGGGGCATCCATGATCCGTACCCTGTGCCTTGTCGCAGCCGCCGCGCTGTGCGCTTCCCGGCCCGCGACCGCGCAGGAGGCCGCGCCCGCTGCCCCGGCCTGCGAACTGCACGTCTGGCCCGCCGATGATTTTCACACCGTCTATTATGGCTGGGCCCACGGCGGCACAATCGATGGCGGGCTGAAGCAGCGCACCGGCTATGCCCGGGTCTGGACCGATCCGCTGGAAACCCGGCGACAGGCCGAGATTCTGACCGCGCAGCCGGTTCCCGCGCTGCTGGGCCTGCCGGACTACCGCATGGTCGTCCACCCCCAGCGCCTGCCCAGCCAGGTGATCCGCTCCACCCCCGGTCGCCTCGCCCCCGGTACGCCCGCCTGCTATGCGGAACTGGTGGTGGATACCGTGGTGCTCCAGCACAACGTGCTGCACGGCAAGGGGCTGAACGTGATCTACCGCTTCCGCAAGTTCGGCACTGGCCCCGCGCCCGAACGGACATTCGGCACCTTCGTGGTCCAGCCGGTCAACCTGGTCCTGTCGGACAAGGAACTGCCCGAACCCACCGCTTTCGCCGCCGAGATGGAACGAGCCTATGTGGCCACCATCGTCGAATTCGCCACCCGCCTGCAAGCACCGCCCAAAAAGGCCAATGGCAAGCGCAAACCCTGATTCCCCCGGAGACGAGACGCATGATCAAGTTCACCCTGCTGCTTGCCACGACCGCGCTGCTGGCCGCGCCCGCCGCCCTGGCCCAGACCGCCGAAGCACCGGCAAGCGCGCCTCAGGTGGCACCCGCCGGGCCAGTCGTGGCAGCCCCGGTCGAGACTCCCGCACCGGTTGAGGCCGCCACTCCGGTTGAAGCTCCCACCCCTGTCCCGGCTGGCCGCCCCGGTCTGATCCCCGCCGCTGCCGCCGATGGCTGCGAACTGCACGTCTGGCCCGCCGAGCGCATGGCCGCGCAGACCACCGGCTGGCTTTCGGGCTTCGGGGTGATCGGCGCGATTGCCGATCAGAGCGCCAACGCCAAGAAGAATTCCGACCACCAGTCGCTGCTTGCTACCGCGCTCGACAGCCCCAGCCAGCTCGACGCGCTGGCCTCGCTTGACCTGCGCAGCCTGCTGGCGCGCACGCCCGGCACCACCATCGTGATGCACGAAACCGCACTGGAGCGGCACACGATGAACAAGATCAAGGCGCGCCGTTCGGATTCCACGGCGCAGTGTTATTCCGAACTGATCGTGGCGGACGTGCTCTACCAGAAGGCCGCGCTCTATGGCCGCTCGCTGCGCACGCTGTTCATGTTCCGCGATTTCGGCAATGACCAGAAGATAGACCGGGAATACAAGGCCTGGGGTGGCAACGGCCTGAAGCTGTTCCCCCCGCAGGAAGGCGAGGACGCGGTCGCCGCGCTCGACGAGCTGGTCGGCGTGTTCAAGGGCAACTTCGACGAATATTCCCGCAACGCCCGCAAGGCGCTGGCCGCGCCCGCCACCAGGCGCTGACCGGCTCGACACGAACGGGAACAGGAGTGTTACTCCGTGAGCCCTCCCCCTCAAGGGGGAGGATTGGGTGGGGGTTTACGGCGCCGGTGGATACCCGCAGCCAAGCCCCACAAGCTTCGTCATTGCGCGGCCGAAGGTCGCGGCAATCCAGGGCGCACTGCACCAACTCTGGATTGCCGCACGGCTGCGCCGCTCGCAATCACGAGCGGTTGGACGCTATCAGCCCAGCTTTGCCTTCACCACCTGATTGACCAGCTGCGGGTTGCCCTTGCCCTGCATGGCTTTCATCGTCTGGCCGACGAAGAAGCCGAACAGGGCTTCCTTGCCGCCCTTGTACTGCTCCACCTTGTCGGCATTGGCGGCCAGCACCGCGTCCACCGCGGCCTCGATCGCGCCGGTGTCGCTGGTCTGCTGGTTGGCGGCGATTTCGGCGGCCAGGTCGATGTCGCTGGTAAGGTGCTTCTCGAAGATTTCCTTGGCCTTGCTGCCGGAAATCTGGCCGCTTTCAGCCGCAACGACGATCGCGGTGTTGGCTGAAATCGAGTTTTTCGGATCGCCGGAGGCGATATTGTTGGCGTTGAGCAGGCCCGGCCGCTCCGACAGGACCCAGTTGGCGACGCGCTTGGCGACATCGGCCTCGCCCTTGCCGGCGGCCTTGGCGACCGAGGTCAGCAGCGTTTCGAACTCGCGCGCGGCCTCGACATCGGCAGTCAACGCAGCGGCGTTGTAGGGGCTGAGGCCCAGCGCAGTTTCATAACGGTGGCGCTTGGCATCCGGCAGTTCCGGCAGGCTGGCGCGGCATTCCTCAAGGAAGGCATCGTCCAGCACCAGCGGCAGCAGATCGGGATCGGGGAAATAGCGGTAATCGTGCGCGTCTTCCTTGCTGCGCATCGATCGGGTTTCGTTCCTGTCCGGATCGTAGAGCCGGGTTTCCTGCACCACCGTGCCGCCATCCTCGATCAGGTCGACCTGACGGCGGGCTTCGCTTTCCACCACGGCCATGACGAAGCGGACCGAGTTGACGTTCTTGGTTTCGGTGCGGGTGCCGAACGGTTCGCCCGGGCGGCGGACCGAGACGTTGACGTCGGCGCGCATCGAGCCCTGGTCCATGTTGCCATCGCACGATCCGACATAGCGCAGGATCTGGCGCAGCTTGGCCAGATAGGCCCCGGCTTCCGCCGGGCTGCGCATATCCGGGCGGCTGACGATTTCCATCAGCGCCACGCCCGAGCGGTTGAGATCGACATAGGACATGGTCGGATGCTGATCGTGCATCAGCTTGCCCGCGTCCTGCTCAACATGGATGCGCTCGATCCCGATGGTCTTGGTGGAGCCTTCGGGGTTCTTCTCGTCCAGCACGACCTCCAGCGCGCCCTCGCCCACCAGCGGGTGGTAGAGCTGGCTGATCTGGTAGCCCTGCGGCAGATCGGCGTAGAAGTAGTTCTTGCGGTCAAACCGCGACCACTTGTTGATCTGCGCCTGGATCGCCATGCCGGTGCGCACCGCCTGGCGGATGCATTCGCGGTTGGGCACGGGCAGCATCCCGGGCATGGCCGCATCGACCAGGCTGACCTGGCTGTTCGGCTCTGCCCCGAACGCGGTGGCCGCGCCGGAAAACAGCTTGGACTGCGAAGTGATCTGCGCATGGACTTCGAGGCCGATCACGACCTCCCATTCGCCGGTGGCGCCGTGGATGCGATATGCGGTGTCAGTCATGGGTTAGCCGATAGATTGCCCGCGCGGGGATGGAAAGGGGTCAAAGCGTTGCGGCGCGCGCGCGCGACCATTGCCGCGCGGGTTCCTCCACCCAGCGCCACGCCAGCCACGAGGCGGCAAGCGCAAGCGCGATCATCGCCAATTGCAGCAGGGTCGACGGGACCAGCGGCAGAACGATGCGCTTGATCGGAACGCTGCCGTCCATCATGTAGATGGCCCAGGTGTGCCCGGTTTTGCGGCCCAGCAAGATCAACGCCTCCAACACGCGTGAGAAAACGAACGCGTGGACCATGTACATCGCGTAGGACAGGCGCCCCAGCCAGCCCCAGCCCCAGCCCCGCAGCATCCGGCTGAGCGCCCCCTCCTCGCGCGCGAAGACCTGCACGGTCAGCGCGGCGGGCAGCACCACCAGCGCCGAATAATCGTGCCGTTCGGCGAACCACAGGAAGGCGAACAGGCTGGCAAGCGCAGCCACCTCTGCCAGACCCGGCAGCGGCAGGCGCCGCGCGCGCAAGTGCTGGTGGAGCAGCCAGCAGGCCGTGCCCGCCGCAAATCCCGCCAGGCCGCGCTGCACCGCGCGGGTGAACAGCGGCCAGTCGATCCCGGCGATTCGCGCGGCAAGGGCAATTCCGCCCAGCGCGAACAGCAGCGCAAGCCCCGTCCGCCCCCGGCGAAAGGCCAGCGCAGCCAGCACGTAGAGAAGCAGCTCGACCGAGATCGACCAGCCCGCCCCGCTGTAGAAATTGCCGCGTTCCGGAATGTAGCCATCGAGCAGGAAAATGCCGGTGAACAGATGGCCCAGCGAATGGGTGCCGGTGAACGGCGCCCCGGGCGCAAGGCCGAAGCTGCCGATCGCCACCGAGACCAGCTCCAGCGCCAGATAGGCGCCGACCATGAACAGGTGCAGCGGCCAGACCCGCCCCACGCGCAGCGCCATGTAGCGCGCCATGCCGAAGCCGTGGGCCAGCCGCTCGCCATAGCTGGCGGCGATCACGAAGCCCGACAGGACGAAGAAGAAATCGACGAACAGGTTTCCGTTGCGGAACACCGGCAGCGTGCTTGGCCCGGCCACCGCCTGGATGTGGAACAGCGCCACGCCCACCGCCGCGATTCCCCGCAGCGAATCGAGCGCGAGGAAGCGGCCCGCCGGGGCGGGGGGGGGGGGGGGCGGGGGGGGAGGGGGGGGGGGGGGGGGGGGGGGGGGGGGGGGGGGGGGGGGGGGGGGGGGGGGGGGGGGGGGGGGAGGGGGGGGGGGGGGGGGGAGGGGGCGGGGGGGGGGGGGGGGGGGGGGGGGGGGGGGGGGGGGGGGCGGGGGGGGGGGGAGGGGGGGGGAGGGGCCGGGGGGGCGGGGGGGGGGGGGGGGGGGGGGGGGGGGGGGGGGGGGGGGGGGCGGGGCGGGGGGGGGGGGGGGGGGGGGGGGGGGGGGGGGGGGGGGGGGGGGGGGGGGGGGGGGGGGGGGGGGGGGGGGGGGGGGGGGGGCGGGGGGGGGGGGGGGGGGGGGGGGGGGGGCGAGGGCCGGGGGGGGGGGGCCGGGGGGGGGGGGCGGGGGGGGGGGCCCCCCCGCCCCGCGGGGGGGGCGGGGGGGGGGGGGGGGGGGGGGGGGGGGGGGGGGGGGGGGGGGGGGGGGGGGGGGGGGGGGGGGGGGGGGGCCGGGGGCGGGGGGGGCGGGGGGGGGGGGGCCGGGGGGGGGGGGGGGGGGGGGGGGGGGGGGGGGGGGGGGGGGGGTTGGGGGGGCGGGGGGGGGGGGGGGGGGGGGGGGGGGGGGGGGGGGGGGGGGGGGGGGGGGGGGGGGGGGGTGGGGGGGGGCCGGACCCCGCCAGAACGTTACCACCAGCGCTCCGGCTTGGCCGTGAAGGCGGCCCGCTGCTCGATCGCCAGACCCGCGTTGAGCACGCCCTGTTCATCGAACGGGCGACCGACGATCTGGAGGCCCAGCGGCAGCCCTTCGCGGTTGAGGCCGGCAGGCACCGACATGGCTGGCAGCCCCGCCAGGCTGGCAGGCACGGCGAACACATCGTTGAGGTACATCGCCAGCGGATCGGACACCATTTCGCCCAGGCCAAAGGCGGCGGTCGGCGCGGTCGGCGCCAGGATCACGTCGACTTCCTTAAAGGCGTTCCTGAAATCATGGCTGATAAGGGTGCGGACCTTCTGTGCCTGGGTGTAATAGGCGTCATAAAAGCCTGCCGAGAGCACATAGGTGCCGATCAGGATGCGGCGCTTGACCTCTGGCCCGAACCCGGCGGCGCGGGTGGCGGCGTACATGTCCTGCAGCCCGGCGCCGTCCGGCAGATCGCGCAGGCCGTAACGCACCCCGTCATAACGGGCGAGGTTGGACGAGGCTTCGGCCGGAGCGATGATGTAATAGGTCGGCAGCGCGTACTTCGTGTGCGGCAGCGACACGTCGACCACTTCGGCCCCGGCGTCCTTCAGCCACTCGATCCCCCGGTCCCAGCTGGCGGCGACATCGGCATCGAGCCCGTCGACGCGGTATTCGCGCGGAATTCCCACCTTCTTGCCGCGCAGGTCGGCGCTAAGGCCCGCTTCCCATTCGGGCACGGGCAGGTCCAGGCTGGTCGCGTCCTTGGGATCGAACCCGGCCATGGCTTCCAGCATGATCGCGCAGTCGCGCACGTCGCGCGCCATTGGTCCGGCCTGGTCGAGGCTGGAGGCAAAGGCGACGATGCCCCAGCGGCTGCAGCGCCCATAGGTTGGCTTGATGCCGGAAATGCCGGTGAAGGCGGCGGGCTGGCGGATCGAGCCGCCGGTGTCGGTGCCGGTCGCCGCCGGGCAGAGCCGCGCGGAAACCGCCGCCGAGCTGCCGCCCGAGGAGCCGCCCGGCGCCAGCGCCGCATTGCCGCCGTCGCTCCGCCGCCAGGGCGAGATCACGTTGCCGAAATAGCTCGTCTCGTTCGACGAACCCATCGCGAACTGGTCAAGATTGAGCTTGCCCAGCATCCCCGCACCCGCATCCCACAGCTTCTGGCTGACGGTGCTTTCGTATTCGGGCCTGAACCCTTCGAGGATGTGGCTGGCCGCCGTGGTCTGCACGCCCTTGGTGGCGAACAGGTCCTTCATCCCGATCGGCACGCCGCCCATCTTGCCCAGCGGCTGACCGCCAGCGCGGCGGGCATCGGTGGCGCGCGCCGCATCGAGCGCGGCTTCGGGCGTGGCGACGATGAAGGCGTTGAGCGCCTCAGCGGCGGCGACCTGCGCGTTGAACGCCTCGGCCACTTCCACGGCGGTGAATTCGCCCTGTGCCACGCCATCGCGGATGGCGGCGACGCCAAGTTCGGTGATGTCAGCCATTATTCGATCACCTTGGGAACGCCGAAGAAGCCATGTTCCGCCGCCGGAGCATTGGCCAGCACGGCATCGCGCTGCCCCCCGGCGGTCAGCGGATCGGCGCCTATCACGTCCTCGCGCAGGCGCAGGTGGTTTTCGATCACCGCGGTCATCGGCTCGATGCCGGTGACATCGACTTCGCCAAGCTGTTCGACCCAGGCGAGGATTCCGTTGAGTTCGGGAACCATGGCTTCAAGCTCGGCTTCGCTCACCTTGATCCGGGCGAGCGACGCGATCCTGGCCACGGTAGCGGTATCGACCGACATGGCGTTCCTTCAATTTCCTGACGTTTGAACCATCAGATGGCCAGAGCGGCGCTAGCATCGCCGCCCGGCCGCTTCAAGGCAGCTTACTGGGGCAAGCCCGCGCCAGGAGGCGGCGGCGGACCGCCAGCTCCGCCCGGCGCACCCTGCTGCTGCATCTGCTGCATCATGCGCATCTGCTGTTCAACTTCGGCCCGGTTGCGGAAATCGAGCAGCTCGATCTCGAACGTCAGGTCGGTGTTCGGCGGAATTTCACCCGCCGCCTTGTCGCCGTAACCCTTCTCGGACGGGATGAAGACCTTGTACTTGCCGCCGCGCTGCATCTTGACCAGCGCCTCGGTAAAGCCCGGGATCACGCCTTCGACCGGGAAGGCGGCCTGTTCCTGCTGGTCGAACACCTTGCCGTCAGGCAGCGTGCCCTTGTACTTGATCAGCACCACATCCTCGACCGTGGGCGAAGGGCCGGTGCCGGCCTTGACCACATCGATGCTGACAGAAGCGGGCAGGCCGGCCCAGGCCAGGCCGCCCGCGGCCAGAGCGGCAGCGGCCACCCCCAGCCAGAGCTTGCCAAGCGCGCCCTTGGCGATGGACGGCAGCGGAACGCGGGTGATCTCGGTCATCGTTTCTTCCTGTTACGCGCAGCAAAAAGGGCGCGGATTCGTCCGCGCCCTCATGGCTCAACGGCTCGTAGGGAGCAAGCGCTCTCGCTTACTTGGCGCCGTCGCGTTCCGCCCGCTTGCGCTCCATCTTGCGGGCGCGGCGCACGGCAGCGGCCTTTTCGCGGGCGCGCTTTTCCGACGGCTTTTCGAAGTGACGGCGCAGCTTCATCTCGCGGTACACACCCTCGCGCTGCAGCTTCTTCTTGAGCGCACGCAGGGCCTGTTCAACATTGTTGTCGCGGACGAGAATTTGCATAAACCGAAACACCTCTTTGAGCCAAAAGGCCAGAACCCCGCATAAGTCCGGTGCGGGGGAGCACCTGATGATTGAGCAATACCAGAGCGTGCCGAATCCACGGGGATCGGCTCGAACCGGCGGGCGGCTAGCAGAGAGTCGCGGGCAAGGCAAGCGCTGACGGGCAATTGCATGGCCCGCCAAAACGTGGTGTTTCGCCTGCCGGGGGGCAATCGCGCAGATGCATATCAGTTTCACCAATGCCGACTGGGCCGTGCTGGGCGGCTATGTCCTGCTGCTCGCCATGGCCGGCTGGCTGACCACCCGGCGCGGCATGCGATCCGAGGACTACTTCCTGGCCGGGCACCACGCCCCCGCCTGGCTGGTGGCGGTGTCGGTGCTGTCCACGGTCCAGTCCGCCGCGACCTTCCTTGGCGTGCCGGACAATTCGTTTCGCGGCGACTTCACCTATCTGGGCGGCGTGCTGGCCGCGCTGATTGCCGCGTGGATCGTTGCCAACGTGCTGATCCCGCGCTTCTACGCGATGAAGGTCACCACGGTTTACGAACTGCTGGAGACCCGCTTCGATGCCCGCGCCCGCCGCGCGGCGGCGGCGATGTATCTGGTCGGCCGGATCTTCGCCAGCGGGGCGCGGCTCTATCTGGCGGCCATCGCCGTCTCGATGATCCTGTTCCTGGACGTAACGCCCCAGCACATCGCGATCGCCGCCTTCGGCCTGCTGGTCTTCGGGCTGGCGTTCACTTTCATGGGCGGGCTCAATTCGGTTATCTGGAGCGATCTGGTGCAGGTCGTGCTTTATGTCGGCGCAGCGCTGGTGGTGGCCTGGACGCTGTGGGCCAGCCTGCCGATGAGCCTTGGCGAGGCGGTCGGCGCGCTTGGCCCCAAGCTGGCGCTGGTCAATCCCACGTTCGACCTGTCCGCGCCGTGGGGCCTCTTCGCCGTGCTGACCGGGGTCATGCTGCTGAACCTTGCCAGCTCGGGCCTCGATCAGGACATTACCCAGCGGCTGCTGGCCTGCGAGGACGCAAAGAAGGGCGCGCGTTCGCTCTATGCCTCGGTCTGGATGAGCCTGCCGGTGATCCTGCTGTTCCTGGTGATCGGCGCGCTGCTCTACCTCCACTACGATGGCGGCGGCACCGGCAGCTTCCGGGGCGAGAAGGTGACGGTCTTCATGTACTATATCCTCACCGAGATCCCGCCGGGGCTGCGCGGACTGGTGACGGTGGGGGTGATCGCGGCCGCCGCGATCAATTCCGGGCTGATTTCGATGTCGGCGGTGCTGGTCAACGATCTTTACCGGCCCTTCGCGGGGCAGCGCGGGGAGGCGCACTTTGTCCGGATGGGGCGGATTGCCAGCGTGGTGCTGGGCCTTGCCCTGTTTGGCATGGCGATCCTGTCCTATTACTGGCAGCGCTATGCGGATTCCGCGCTGCTCGATTTCGTGCTGGGGGTGATGGCCTTCGCCTATTCCGGGCTGCTGGGGGTTTACGGCGTCGCGCTGTTCAGCAGGCGCGGATCCTCGGCCAGCGTGATCGCCGCCTTCATTGCCGGGTTCCTGACCGTTCTGGCCTTCCAGCCCTATATAATCGACAGCCTGGGCCTGCCTGCGGGAATGAAGGGCATTGCCTTCCCGTGGCAGCTGGTGCTGGGCACGCTCGTTGCTGCGGCGGTCTGCCTGAGCGTGCGCGGGCAGGCAGCGGGCAAGGGTGTGGCACAATCCGCGCCAAGCGGCTAAGGGACCGCCAATGGCCCAGCCGACCTTCCTGTCATCCTCGCTCTTCGTTGCCGCCGGCGGCGCGGTGGGCGCGTGGCTGCGCTATCTGGCCAGCCGCGCCACACTGGCCGTGATCGGCCCGGTTGCGGCCAGTGCCTTTCCCTGGGCGACCCTGCTGGTGAATGTCACCGGCAGTTTCGCCATGGGCCTGCTTGCCGGGTGGCTGGCGCGGCATGGAGGCACAGGGCCCTGGGCGGGCGGAGAACAATGGCGCCTGCTGCTGGGCGTGGGCGTACTGGGCGGCTTCACCACTTTTTCCGCCTTCAGCCTGGAACTGGCGAACATGGCGCAGCGCGGGGCCCTGGGCCTTGCTTTCATTTATGCGCTGGTTTCGGTGCTGGCGGGGGTCACCGGCCTGTTCGCCGGGCTGATGGCGATGCGGGGACTGGCATGACCACTGATAAATCCACCAGCGAACAGGCCAGCGAAAAGGTCCGCCAGTTCACCGTCGGCGCGGACGACGAAGGCGTGCGGCTGGACCGCTGGTTCAAGCGCCACCTGCCGCAGATCGGCTTTGCCACGGTCAGCCGCTGGGCGCGCACCGGGCAGATCCGGGTGGACGGCAAGCGCGCCGATCCCGCTGACCGGCTTGCCGCGGGCCAGGTGCTGCGCGTGCCGCCGGGCGGCGATGCGCCCGAACGCAAGGGCGCGCGGGCAAGGAAACCACTGACCCCCGCCCAGATCGAGATGGCCGAGGGCATGGTGATCGAACGCAGCGCCGCCGCGCTGGTGCTGAACAAGCCGCCGGGCCTTGCCACGCAGGGGGGCAGCGGCACCCACGAACACGTCGATGGCCTGCTCGATGCCTATGCCGGAGAGGACGAACCGCGTCCGCGCCTGGTCCACCGGCTTGACAAGGATACCTCGGGCGTCCTGCTGATCGCCCGCTCGCCCGGCAGCGCGGCCTATTTTTCCAAGCACTTTTCGGGCCGCTCGGCGCGCAAGATCTACTGGGCGCTGGTGATGGGCGTGCCGGACATCGACGACGGCCTGATCGAACTGCCGCTGGCCAAGCAGCCCGGCACCGGCGGCGAGAAGATGATGGTCGACGAAAGCGGCGAGGGCCAGCCCGCCCGCACCCGCTACCGCGTGCTCGACCGGGCGGGCAACCGCGCCGCCTGGGTGGAACTGCAACCGCTGACCGGGCGCACCCACCAGCTGCGCGTCCACATGGCGGCGATCGGCCACCCGATCGTCGGCGACGGCAAGTATGGCGGCAAGGAAGCGTTCCTGTCCGGCAGCATCAGCCGCAAGATGCACCTCCACGCCCGCCGCCTGCTGATCGATCAGCCGGGCAGCCTGCCCAGGCTGGATGTCACCGCCCCCCTGCCCGAACATTTCGCCGCGAGCATGGACAGTCTTGGCTTTGACGAGACCGATGGCGCTGCCCTGCCCCCCGCTCCGCCCCCGCCGGGCAAGGAAGCGATAAAGGCCGCCGCCAAGGCCCACGCCAAGCAGTACCGCAAGGAACGCCGGGGCGAACGCCGGGGCCGGGGGGCAAGCGACGGCCCGGCCAAACCGGCCCGCAGGCCTGCGGGCAAGGCGGCCGGAAAGCCGGCGGGCAAGCCTGCCCGACCAAGGAAGCCCTGACCGTGCACCGCCCCGCACTTCGTCCTTGCGAGGGATTTCCGAAGATGCCGATCGAGGTTCGCTGATGCATCCCAATTCCGCCTATCGTCATGGTGCGCGCGCGGATGTGGGACGCGCGCTGATGGAAACGCTGATCGAGGAAATCGGCTTCGGCATGGTTTTCGCCCAGACGCCCGACGGGCCGCGCGTCGCCCATGTGCCGCTGCTGTCGACCGGTGACGGGGCGCTGCAGTTCCACCTCTCGCGCGGGAACGCCATGGCGAAATACCTCGACGGGATGACCGTGCTGGCGGTGATCAACGGGCCGGACGGCTATGTTTCTCCCCGCTGGTACGGCGAGCCGGGGCAGGTGCCCACCTGGAACTATGTCGCGCTGGAGCTTGAGGGCCGGGTGCGGCGGATGGACGCCGAGGGGCTGACCGGGATGCTAGAGGCGCTCACCGCCCGGCACGAGGCGCGGATTGCCGCAGGCGAACCGTGGCGGATGGACGAGCTGGCGCCGGAACGGCTGCGCGGCCTGCTGGCCGGCACCATCGGCTTCGAACTGGAAGTGCTGGCCTGGCGCGAGACGCTCAAGCTCAGTCAGGACAAGTCCGCCGAGATGCGCGCGCGGGTGGCCGAAGGGCTGGAAGGCGAAGGTGCCCACGCCATTGCCCACCTGATGCGGACGCTCGCTCCGTGAGCCCGCGGCTGGCCGTGTTCGACTGCGACGGGACGCTGGTCGATGGCCAGGCGGCGGTCTGCCGGGCGATGGACGCGGCCTTTGCCGGGGTCGGGCTGCCTGCCCCCGATCACCACCAGGTCCGCCGGATCGTCGGGCTCAGCCTGCCGCAGGCGATGCGCCTGCTGCTGCCCGACGCGGATGAAACCTTGCGCGGCGCGCTCGACGCCGCCTACCGCGACGCGTTCCGCACCGCGCGTGAGAGCGGGCAGCTCAGCGAGCCGCTCTATGACGGGATCGCCGATCTGCTGGCGGGCCTGTCCGCGCGCGGCTGGCTGCTGGGCGTCGCCACCGGCAAGAGCGCGCGCGGGCTGGAGCATTGCCTGGCGGTGCACGGCCTGTCGAGCCAGTTCGTGACGCTTCAGACCGCCGATTCCCATCCCTCCAAGCCGCACCCCGCGATGCTGGAAGCCGCGCTGGCTGAGGCCGGGTGCGAAGCTGAGCAAGCGGTGATGATCGGCGATACCCAGTACGACATCGCCATGGCCCGCGCCGCCGGAGTGCGGGCGGTGGGGGTCGACTGGGGCTATCACACCGCCCGCGAACTGTTCGACGCCGGGGCCGATGCGGTCGCGGCCAATCCTTCGCATCTGCTGGAGTTGCTGCCTTGAACGAAGATAAACCGGATGCCGCGCGGATGCGCTATCAGGTGCTTTCGCTGGTGCGCCTGATGGCCGCCGCGCAGGTGGTGCTGGGGGTGGTGATCATCGGCGGCAAGCTGGGCCTGCCCTATATCGTCGGCGCGGCGCTGGTCCTGACCGGAGTGCTGGAATTCTTCCTGGTCCCCCGCCTGCTGGCGCGGCGCTGGAGGTCACCCGGGGAATGAAGCGCTTCTATCGCGAGACGGCTGCGGCGGAGCAGCCGGGCGGCTGGCAGGTCACGCTCGACGGGCGCGGGGTCAAGACCCAGGGCGGGCGGCCGCAATTGCTCCCCACGCGCGCCCTGGCCGATGCACTGGCCGCCGAATGGGCCGCGCAAGGGGAAGAGATCGATCCAGCCAGCTTCGTGCTGCGCGATCTGGCCGACGTGGCGCTGGACGTGATCGCGCCTGACCGCGCGGACGCCGTGGCCACCCTGCTGCGCTACGCCGAAACCGACACGCTGTGCTACCGCGCCGATCCGGGCGAACCGCTGCTGGACCGCCAGGCCGAGGTATGGGAACCGCTGCTCGCCGCCGCCGAGGCGCGCTGGGACGTTCATTTCGAGCGGGTTTCCGGGGTGATCCACCGCCCCCAACCCGCCGCGACGCTGCGGCGGCTGGAAGCTGTGCTTGGTGCCAAGGATGACTTCGCGCTGGCCGCGCTGACCACGCTCACCACGCTTGCCGCCTCGCTGGTCACGGGCCTTGCCGCGCTCGATCCGGCCAGCGATCCCGCCGCGCTGTGGGATGCCGCCAACCTGGAAGAGGATTGGCAGGCCGCGCTGTGGGGCAAGGACGCAGAAGCCGAAGCGCGCCGCCAGCGCCGCGCCGCCACCTTCGCGGCAGCGGCCCGCTTCCACCGCCTCGCCAGCGGCACCTGAGCCCCTCTTCCCGTTCGTCCATCGCGCACGTCGGCCGCGAATCGCGCCCCGCGTGGAGCGATCCCGCGCGTCATGACCCGGCATTTTCATCGCAATACGACCAAGGATTGGCGGCATTTCGCCGTATTTTCGGTCACTCGTTAGGCTATTGCGTATCATGTATTGACATTTTTTACGCATTCCACCAATCAGCCCAGACCAAGGCATCATTCCGAAAGACCGAGGGGGAGTGTTCATGAGTGTTTCCCGCAATCCGCAAGTCGTCGCGCGCCTGCTGCTGGGCGCCAGCCTGATCGCAGTCGCCAGCCCGGCGCTGGCCCAGGACGCCGATCAGACCGATGGCAGCGGCCTCGATGAAATCGTCGTCAGCGCGCAGAAGCGCGAACAGAACCTTCAGGACGTGCCGATCGCGATCAGCGCGCTGAGCTCGGCCAAGGTCGAACAGCTCGGGATCAAGGATTCGCGCGATCTCAGCGGCCTCGCCCCCAATGTCACCATCGTCCAGGGCACCACTTCGGGCGCCTCGGCGGTGATCTCGATCCGCGGCATCCCCACCCCGGCGAGCGAAACCTTCGGTCTCGACACCGCCAACGGCCTTTACGTCGATGGCATCTACATCGGCCGTTCGGGCGCCAGCGCGCTCGACGTGATGGACATCGAACGCGTCGAAGTGCTGCGCGGGCCGCAGGGCACCCTGTTCGGCCGCAACACCACCGGCGGCGCGATCCACTTCATCTCGCGCAAGCCGTCAGAGACGCTGCGGGTCAAGGCCGAAGCCGGTTACGGCAACTACAATGCGTGGAACGGGCGGATCTCGGTCGATCCAGGTTCGATCATGGGGATCGCGACCAGCTTCTCCTACAGCCACCGCCAGCGCAACGGCATCGTCGACAACATCCTCCAGCCCGACGATTCCAAGGACCCCGGTTCGCGCAAGTCCGACGCGTTCCGCGCTGCCGCGCGGATCGAGCTGGGCGGCACCGGATCGATCCAGTACATCTTCGACTGGTCGAAGATCTCCGGTTCGCCCACCAATTTCCAGCTGACCAACGTTTCCGATGGCACATTCCGCGCGCCGATCGTGATCGATGGCCAGCCGGTCGTCGTCACCCAGCAGGCGCCAGTGAAGCAGTACCTGGCCGGCGCGACCTTTGCCCAGCCCGCCTGCGCGGCCCTCGCCGCCCCGACCCGCGTGTGGCGCGAAGAGGTCTGCAACGACATCTCCAGCACCTCGACGGACCAGATCTGGGGCCACAACGTGCAGGCCGAAAACGATTTCGGCCCGTTCAAGGCCAAGCTGACCGCCGGTTACCGGATCTGGCACAACGACAGCAACAGCGACCTTGACGGCCTGGGCGCCTTCACCGGTCCGCAGTTCACCAACGCCTCGCTGTTCAACGGCTTCCCTTCAGCGCTGCTGCAGAACCTCGGCTTCCCGGTCGGAACCTCGAACTTCCTGGCCGGTGCCGCCGTGCCGCGCGTGACGCAGAACCTGTTCGATACCAACAACAAGCGCCGCCACAAGCAGTTCAGCACCGAGCTTGAATTCTCGGGCGACACCGACAACCTCGACTGGGTCGTCGGCGGCTTCTACTTCTGGGAAAAGGGCAGCGAGCGCAACCCGCAGAACAGCGGCTTCGTGCTTGACACCAATGCAGCCGTGTTCAGCAACACCGCCTTCGTCGGCGTGCTGCGCGGGGTCGGCTTCCCGGCCGATCTCGCCGCGCAGTATGCTCCGCTGCTGGCCCCCTCGTTCCGCGCCACCAACCCGGCGCAGCTGCGCCTGGTCCAGACCCTCGCCACGCTGAACTATTCGGCCACCAGCGAAAGCACCGCGCTTTACGGTCAGTTCACCGTCTATCCGGGCGGGCGCGACAGCGGCCTGCGGATCACCGCAGGCGGCCGCTACACCTGGGACAACAAGGTGATGTTCCGCACCCAGAACGGCGCGGCGGCACTCGCCACGCCGGAAACCGGCGAGGCCAGCTTCAGCAAGTTCACCTGGAACGTGATGCTGGGCTATGATCTGGCCGACGGCATCTCGACCTATGCCCGCGCCGCCACCGGCTATCGCTCGGGCGGGTTCAACGCGCAGGACAATGCGCTTGCCGGCACTACCAGGCTGCCCTCGTTCAAGCCCGAGAATGTCCTTTCCTTCGAAGCCGGCGTGAAGACCGAGCTGTTTGACCGCCGCCTGCGCCTGAACGTGGCGGGCTATCACAACATCTACAAGGACCTGGCGGTCAACATCCCGCTGACCAATGCCCCTCCGGGCACTTTCGCCTCGGTCGTCGGCAATGCCGGCAAGGTCAAGTATACCGGTATCGAGGTCGAAGCTCAGGCAATGCTGTCCGACAACTTCAACATCGAAGGCAACTTCGGCTACGTCGATATCAACTACAAGGAGTTCATGTCGGGCCAGTCGACGACACCGGGCAATCCGCCGATCAACGTCGCCTCGATCGTGACCCCGGGCTATTCCTCGCCCTTCACCGCCAATGCGGCGCTGAACATGCAGTTCCCGCTGGGCATGGGAGAAGCACGCCTGGTTGGCCGGGTGAGCTATACCTACGAAGACGGCAAGTACAGCTTCTCAAACGACATCTCGACCCCGTTCAACACCGCGCTGAAGGGTGACAACCGCAGCATCGTCGACGCGCAGATCGGCGTCGACCGCATCCCGCTGGGCGGTGCCGAGGGCGAACTGAAGCTGTGGGTCAAGAACCTGACCAACAGCCACGACTTCGTTCGCGGGATCGACTTCGGCGCGCTCGGCTATGCGGGCGGTTACTACGCCGATCCCCGTACCTACGGGATGAGCGTCGGGATCAGGTTCTGATCCCGGGCGGAAGCCCGAACCAAAAGAAGCGGCGCGCCGGGCAACCGGCGCGCCGTTTTCGTTTGGGGTGGGTCGGGCCGTCAGACCAGTCGGGTTTGCGCAGAATTCCAACGCTTCGTCATTGCGAGCGAAGCGAAGCAATGACGATGAAGGGTGAGCTGGCGGTTTGCTCCAGCACCCGCTCCAGAGATGCTTCAGCCCGCGGTCAGCCGCCGGGCCGCATCGGCCCCGCCGCGCATCGCGCCTTCGATGTAACCGATGCCGGTGCAGTCCCCGACCGCCTCGACCTTGTAGCCCTCGGCCTCAAGCCGCTCGGCCAGCGATAGGTCGCCGCTGGCCCCCATCGCCACTATCACATGGTCGGCCTTGACCCGCTGCGGCGCTCCATCGGCGGCAGTGAAGGTCACCGCGCCGTCCTCGATGGCAATGGCACCGACACCGCCGTGCAGGGCAACGCCGTGTTCCTTCAGCTCGGCCAGGATCCGCATCCGCCGCACCAGCAGCAGCCCCTTGCCGAGGCGCGGGGCGGGCTCGATCACGGTAACGGTGCGGCCGCGCTCGTGGAGGAATTCGGCGAGCTCGATCCCCACCAGCTCGCCGCCGATGATGACCACGTCCTGACCAAGCGGCATCCACTTCTTCGAGGCGCTGCGCACGAAATCGAGGTTGGCGGTGATCCCGGTCGCCGCGCCGACCTTGGTGGCAAGGCGCGTCATCAGCCCGGTCTTGCGCTTCAGTTCGTCCGAGCTTTCACCCAGCAGCAGGCGGCGCATGTCGTCGCCCGAATAGACGTGCGGCAGATCGCTGCCCGGCAGGTCCGGCATGTCGCGCCGCGCGCCGGTGGCGACCACCACCGCATCGGGGGCCAGGCTGCGCAGCAGCTCCGGGGTTGCCTCGGTATTCAGCCGCACCTCGACCGACGAGCGGCCCAGTTCCTGCACCAGCCAGTCGAGCAGCTTCTCGTTCGCCGGATAGGCCAGCGCGGCAAAGCGCAGCGTGCCGCCCAGGCGATCAGCCTTTTCCAGCAGGGTCACGCGGTTACCCGCCTCGCTGAGGCGCCGCGCGGCTTCCATCCCGCCGGGACCGCCGCCGATCACCACGAAGTGCTTGCCTGCAACCTGCGGCGCGGCGCTTTCGCTCTCGAACCCGGTGGCCGGATTGACCGCGCAGCGCAGCGGATTGCGGACATAGGCGGTGGACACGCAGGTGTAGCAATAGATGCAGGGGCGCACTGATTCCGGCGAATTGCCGGCCAGCTTGCTGGGCAGCGCCGGATCGGCCAGCAACTTGCGGCCCATGGCAAGGAAATCGTACTTGCCTGACGCGATGTGCGCCGCGCCCGCCTCTGGCTCGACCCGGCCCGAGGCGATCACCGGGACCGAAACCTCTGCCTTGATCGCGGCGGCGGCAGGAATGTTCTGCTCCGGATCGTGCGGGATGTTCGATCCCGAATGGAGCTTGCCCTGCCCGACATCGTGATAGGCGGACACGGTGATCGCATCGACGCCAGCAGCCTCGACCAGCTTCGCCAGCGCTTTCGCGTGATCCAGCTCGATCCCGCCGTCCTTGCCGTATTCGCAGGCGTCGATCTTGCACCACACCGGGAAATCCGCACCCACGGAAGCGCGCACCGCGCCGATCACCCGCAGCAGCAGCCGCGCGCGGTTTTCCAGCGGGCCGCCGTATTCGTCGGTGCGGGTGTTGGTCTTGGGCGAAATGAACGAGGACAGCAGATAGCCATGCGCGCCGTGGATCTCGATGGCATCGAACCCGGCTGCCTTGGCGCGGGCAGCCGCCGCGCCGAACTGTTCCACCACCAGGTCGATGTCGGCTGCCTCCAGCACCTTCAGCTGCGGCATCTTGCCGGTGAAGCCGCCCATTTCCTCAGGCAGGAAATAGTCGGGAAAGTCGCCCTTCATCGGCTGGGGATAGCATGGCGCCCACAGCGGCTGATCGAACGCGTCGGAGGAATAGCCCGCGACCAGCCCGCCATGATGGAGCTGCACCGCGATTTTCGCACCGTGGCGGTGGACCCGCCCGGTCAGCGCCTTGAGGCCAGGCAGAAAGCGGTCATCGGAAATCGCGGTCTGATTAGGCTGCACCGCGCCGACCGGCCAGGCAACCCCGGCCACGCCCGAGATGATCAGCCCGGACCCGCCCTTCGCCTGCTCCTCGTGATAGGCCAGCAGCCGTTCGCCCACCTGCCCGTCGGCTTCGGACAGGCTGACGCCCATTGCGGTGACAAGAATGCGGTTGGCGATTTCCAGCGAGCCGATCCGCCCCGGCGCCAGCAGCGCGCCATAGTCCTGTCTTGCCATTCCGCCACTCCCGCCTTGTCTGGTCTGCCTGGGTGCCAGCATTGTCGCAGGAGGCGCCGCCGGTCAACGTCATTCGCGCATTCCGGCGCCATATCATCCGCATTAACGCGCCATTGCTTGCATTATGTTCGCTATATGCGTTGCCATAATCAATTTTGATTACGCAAATGGCGGTCGTTTTGACTTTGGTCAATGTTGCCCGGCTACCCCGCCCCCTAGCTTGCCAGCATCGAGACGTGGAGCGGAGGATTCGCCGTGGAGGTAGCAGCGCTGGCATATGTGGTGGTCACCGCCCGCGACCCCGGCGAGTGGCGCAGCTTCGGCGAGACTGTGCTGGGCATGGCCGCGAACCCGTCCGGCACCGGAATCGCGCTCAGGATGGATGAGCGCGCGGGCCGCGTGTTCGTCCAGCCGGGCGGCACTGATGGCTATTTCGCCTCGGGCTGGGAACTGCGCGGCAAGGACCAGTTTGACGCCGCGCTGGCCGAACTCACCGCACAGGGCGTTGTCTTCCACCGCGCCACGCCAGCCGAACGCGCCCTGCGCCACGTGTTCGACATGGTCTGGTTCCTCGATCCCTCGGGCAACCGGCACGAGCTTTCCTATGGCTATGTCACCGATTTCCAGCGATTCACCTCGCCTGCCGGGGTGTCGGGCTTTGTCACCGGCGATCTGGGGCTGGGCCACATGGTCCTGCCCGCGCCCCGGGTCGACGCAACCCGCGATTTCCTGATGCGGGTGCTGGGTTTCGGCCTGTCCGATATCCTGGTCCACCGCCCCGCCCCCGGCGTGGAGCAGCGGATCGATTTCATGCACTGCGGCAATGGCCGCCATCACAGTGTCGCGCTGTTCGAGGGCGAGGTGCCATCGGGCTGCGTCCACCTGATGTTCGAGGTCGACGATCTGGATGAGGTCGGCCGCGCGATGGACCGGATGGAGCGCGCCGGGGTGCGGCTGATGGCCACGTTGGGCAAGCACACCAACGATCACATGACCAGCTTCTACTTCATGTCTCCGGGCGGCTTCGCGATCGAATACGGCTTTGGCGGGCGGACCATCGACTGGGACCGCCACACCGTGTTCGAAAGCACTTCGGTCAGCCTGTGGGGCCATGATTTCAGCGTCGGCTTCGGCGCCGACGAACAGGCCGCGCTCGCCAGCGCCGCCTGACACCACCCTTTCACTTTCGGGAGCAGACCGATGCAGACCACTGCCGCCAAGCAAGACCTGACCCAGACCCTGGTGGAGCGCGCCCGCGCCATGCTGCCCGCGCTGCGCGAACGCGCCGCAAGTTGCGAAAGCGAGTGCAAGGTGGCGGACGCGACCATCGCCGATTTCCAGGAAGCGGGGTTCTTCAAGATCCTCCAGCCCAAACGCTGGGGCGGCTATGAGCTTGACCCGCAGAGTTTCTACGCGGTGCAGATGACCCTGGCGGAGGCCTGCATGAGCTCGGCCTGGGTGCTGGGGGTGGTCGCGGTGCACAACTGGCAGCTTGCCCTGTTCGATGCCCAGGCCCAGGCCGATGTGTGGGGGGGTGATCCAACCACGCTGATCTCGTCCTCCTACATGCCGCGCGCCGAGGTGACCCCGGTCGACGGCGGCTACCGGATCAGCGGGCGCTGGGGCTTTTCATCGGGTGTCGATCACTGTCAGTGGGCGTTCCTGGGCGGACTGGTGCCCGATCCGGAAGGCGGCGCGCCCGATTACCGCACCTTCCTGGTCCCGCGCAGCGACTTCGAGATCGATTACGTGTGGGACACGCTGGGCCTGCGTGGCACCGGCAGCCAGGATGTGGTGGTGAAGGACGCTTTCGTCCCCGCCTATCGCACTCACCGCTCCAAGGACGGCTTCGCCACCACCAGCCCGGGCCTGAAGGTCAATGACGCGCCGCTCTACAAGCTGCCGTTCGGCCAGATCTTCGTCCGCGCGGTATCGTCCTCCTCGATCGGGGCGCTGCAGGGCGCGCTGGACGCGTTCCGCGCCTATGGGGCGGAGCGGGTCAGCTCGAACGATTTTTCCAAGACCGCCAACGATCCCGACGCCCAGGCGGTGATCGCCGAGACCGCCGCCGCGATCGACGAGATGAAGGTTGTCCTGTTCCGTAACTTCGACGTGCTGATGGCCCAGGCCGCTGCCGGCTGCACCTATGACCTGGAACAGAGGCTGCTGTTCCGCCACCAGTCCGGCCACGTGCTGGATCGCTGCGCCGGGCTTATCTCGCGGATGTTCTATTCCAGCGGCGCGCAGGGGATCTACCGCTCCAGCCCGCTGGTTCGCGCCTTCGTCGATATCCATTCGGGCCGCACCCATATCGCCAACAATCCGGGCTCGGTCCGGCGCAACCTTGGCGGTTTCATGCTGGGCAATCCCAACACCGACACCTTCATCTAGGCCAGAACCGTCCGGGAGAGCAGACAATGGCAAAGACCGCAGAATACCGCCTTGGCCCGCAGGAATACCCGCGCGGCTGGTTCATGATCGCCGCAGCGGAGGAAATCGCCGCGGATCCCGTGCCGCTGCGCTTTTTCGGGCGCGAATTCGTGGGCTACCGCGGCGAAAGCGGCAAGGTCTACCTGACCGACGCCTATTGCCCGCACATGCGCGTCCACCTGGCGCGCAACACCACCAGCTATGTCGTCAAGGACGGCATCCGGATCGAGGGTGAATCGATCCGCTGCCCGGCCCACGGCTGGCGCTTTGGCCCGGACGGCAAGTGCGACGACATCCCCTATTCCACCCACGGCATCCCCAAGGCCGCCTGCATCAAGACCTTCCCCGTGGTGGAGCGCGCGGGCTGCGTGTGGCTGTGGCACGACCCCGAAGGCGGCGAGCCGGAGTTCGACCTGCCGCTGTTCGAGGAATGGGACATGGAGGAGCAGGGCTGGGTCCGCTGGCGGCTCGACCCGCTGGGCACCCTGCCGGTCCACCCGCAGGAAATCCTCGATAACATGGCGGACGTCGCCCACTTCATCCCGGTCCACGGCAGCCGCGACATCGTCTACTTCGAAAACGAATACCGCGATCACGTGATGGTCCAGCGCTTTGGCGCGGGGCACCGCACGCTGGTGTCCTCTGGCGAGGACGTGCTGATCAACGATACCTGGTACACCGGCCCCGGCATCCTGCTGTCGCGGATGGAAGGGCAGCACCCCTCGATCATCATGATCACCAACACGCCGGTGGAAGATGGCGTGGTGCGGGTGTGGTACGCGCTGATGGTCAAGGTGTCGGGCACCCGCGCCGACGATGCGGGCATCTCGATGGCGCGGTCCTATCAGGATGTGGCGCTGGATGCCTTCGCCCAGGATTTCGAACTGTGGCAGCACAAGGAAGCCGCGCTGACCATCCTCCAGATCCCCGACGACGGCCCGTTCCATAAGGGCCGCATCTGGCACCGCCAGTTCTACAACCCGCGCGAGAAGGCGCAGGAAATCCGCAAAAGCGTGAACGGCACCCACGTCTCGATCGACAATCGCCCCGGCGCCAAGCCGCAGGCCGCCTGAGCAGGAGCACACCCCATGACCCAGACCACCAATGCCACCGATGCCCGCACGCCGCCCGTCGCCGTCTGGCAGGTCCTTGAAAAGCTGCGCGGACAGGACCTGATCGACTGGCGCGTTGCGCCGCTCGAAGGCCGCCCCTCCGCCGCCGAGCGCGGGATGGACATCGGCTTTCCGTTCGGCTGGTACCCGATCGAGCAGACCGGCTTCGTCGCCGTGGGCGAAGTCAAGCCGCTGCGCTATTTCGCCAAGGACCTCGCCATGTGGCGCGGCGAGGACGGCAAGGTCCGCGTGACCGATGCCTGGTGCAAGCACCTGGGCGCGCACATGGGCCACGGCGGCAAGGTTTCCGGCAACCTGCTGGAATGCCCGTTCCACGCCTGGCGCTATGACGGCGAGGAAGGCGTGGTCAAGGACATCCCCTATGCCAAGGCGATCCCCCCGCAGGTCAAGCGCAAGTGCCTGCGCACCTGGCCGGTGCAGGAGGCGAACGGCTGGATTCACGTATGGTATCATCCCGACCAGACCGTCGCGCCGCTGTTCGATGTGGTGGTCCATCCCGAGGTCGGCAATCCCGACTGGACCGAGTACGAAACGCTGGAATGGGTGGTTTACGGATCAATCCAGAACATGGCTGAAAACGGCGTCGACGTTGCCCACTTCAAGTATATCCACGGCACCGCCGATGTTCCCGCCGCCGAACTGCGCTGGGGCGAATGGAGCCGGGGCGCCGATGTGCGCGCGCAGATGGGCACGCCCAATGGCATCGTCGATGGCCTGATCAGCTATGATACCATGGGCCCCGGACAAAGCTGGACGCGCTTCAGCGGGATATCCGAAACCCTGCTGGTCGCCTGCCTGACCCCGGTGGAGGAAGACGTGCTGCGGGTGCGCTATTGCTTCACCCAGCCCAAGGCCCAGGCCGAAGGCCCGGGCGCGGGCCTGGCCCGGGCGCTGATCAAGGACATCGGCAAGCAGCTCGATCAGGACAAGGTGATCTGGGACCGGATGCGCTTCGAACCCAACCCGGTGATCTGCGACGGCGACGGCCCGATCCCGCAATTCCGCCAATGGTACAGCCGTTATTACGCCAAGCCCACCGGCGAAGGCGACCAGGGCGGACTGCGCGCGGTGGGCTGACACTCTCCCCCGCCCGCCTGCAAGAGAGGCCCCGGTCGAATGGCTGGGGCCTCTTTGCGTCACATTGGCGGATAGTCGATGTAGCCCCGCTCTTCCCCGGTATAAAGCAGCGCGAAATCTGCCTTGGCCAGCGGCGCGCCTGCCGCGATCCGCTCGACCAGGTCCGGATTGGCGATGAACGCCCGGCCAAAGCTGACAGCTTCGGCCCGGCCCGCTTCCAGCAGGGCGCGGGCGCTGTCGGCTTTCAGGTTGTTGTTGGCAATGATCGGCCCGGACCAGTTCGCCCGCAGCATGGCCAGCGTATCCAGCCCGTCCAGCCCCATGTCGACCACGTGGAGGAAAGCGAGGCCCAGTGCGTCCGCCGCCTTGGCGAAGGGTGCGAAGGTCCCTTGCGGATCGGACGGGTCCATGCCGTTGTAAGGATTGCCGGGGGAAATGCGGAAACCCACCCGGTCCCCGCCGATCGCATCGGCCAGCGCCTTGAGCACCATCACCGGAAAGCGGATGCGGTTCTCCGCGCTGCCGCCGAACTCATCGGTCCGCAGATTGCTGGCGGGGTTGAGGAACTGGTTGATCAGGTAGCCGCTGGCGCAGTGCAGTTCCACCCCATCCATCCCTGCCGCAACCGCATTGCTTGCGGCAGCTGCGTATTCCTCCAGCAGGGCGGGCAATTCCCCTGCGCTCAGCGCTCGGGGCATGGCCGTGTCCATCGGCGTGCCGTCCGGCCCCGGCACCTGCACCGGACAGGGGAGCGCGGAGGGGGCAATCACCTCTGCCTCGAAGCCGCGATTGGCGGGCACCACCGCCCGCCCGCAATGCATCAGTTGCATCACGATCCGCCCGCCGCGCGCGTGGACCGCTTCCGCGACCTTGCGCCAGCCTTCGACCTGCTCAGGCGTGTGAATCCCCGGCGTGCGCCAGTACCCCTTGCCTGCCGCGCTGGGCTGGACGCCTTCGGTGACGATCAGGCCGGCGCTTGCCCGCTGCGCATAGTATTCTACCATCGCGTCGGTCGGCACGTCGCCGGGCCCGGCGCGGTCGCGGGTCATCGGGGCCATGACGATACGGTTGGCAAGATCGATCCCGCCCAAGCGGACAGGCGCAAAAAGGACATCGCGCATTCGAGTTTAACTCCCACAAACGCCAATTGACCAGCATTTGCGTTATCCTGTAAGCCAAATACTACGCATATCAAGGAGAGGCAGGATGAATTACGATTTCAGCGGCAAGGTCGCGCTGGTTACCGGAGCAAGTGGCGGGATCGGCCGCGCCACCGCGCTGGGCTTTGCCGCCTCTGGCGCGGCAGTGGTCGTCTCGGACGTCAACGACGCGGGCGGCGAGGAGACCGTCGCGCTGATCGCGGCGGCCGGCGGCAAGGCCGTCTACCAGCGCTGCAACGTGGCGGACGAGGCCGAGGTCAAGGCGCTGGTCGCCCGCGCGGTCAGCGAATATGGTCGCCTCGATTTCGCGCACAACAACGCCGGGATCAACAACATGGGCGCCAACGAATACGATGACGAGGTGTGGGATCGCAGCGTGGCGATCAACCTGTCGGGCGTGATGTACTGCATGCGCGAGGAGGCCGAGGTGATGCTGGCCCAGGGCAAGGGCGCAATCGTCAACACTTCCTCGATCAACGGCCTGGTCGGCAATGGCGCGCAGCCGGGCTATACCGCCACCAAGCACGGGGTTATCGGCCTGACCCGCCACGGCGCGCTGCGCTGGGCGAAGGCCGGGATCCGCGTCAACGCGGTCTGCCCCGGCGTGATCGAAACCCCGATGACCGCCCCGCTCGCCTCCAACCCCGAAATGCGCAAGGTGCTGGACAGCCTGACCCCGATGGGCCGCATGGGCCAGGCTGATGAAATCGCCGCCGCCGTGCTGTGGCTGTGCTCGGACCAGGCCAGCTTCGTCACCGGCCATCCGCTGGTGGTGGACGGCGGCGCCACCGCGACCTGAGCGAAAAGCGGAATTGCGACCCCTCCCCCTTGAGGGGGAGGGTTGGGTTGGGGGTGCGTGGGCGCTAACGGGACAAGCCCCCTCCCCAGCCCCTCCCCGCAGGGGAGGGGCTGGGGCATCAGGGATTCGGACTGAAAATCAGGCCGCCGTATCCCATGGATCGGTCTTGGTGCCGCGCGTGGTGTAACGGCCGTTGACCCGCTTCTGCCAGGTTTCCGCCTTGGCGCGCGGGTTGTAGAACTGGCGGTACCAGATCCGCACCTTGTCGAACGGCCCGTCGCCGCGGACCATCATCGGGTGGACGCAGGCGCGCTTGTTGGACCAGATTTCGAAGTCCTGGGCAAAAGCATCGACGCCCGCGTCCTCATAGGCCCGCGCCAGCGCGACATCGTCCGCTCCCGGCACCTCGTTCGCCACCTTGACCAGCAAGCCGTACCACACCTTGATCACGCCATCGTCGATCGGCGTGTGAGCGATCAGCATCAGCGAAGGGTTGGCGCCGACCATCTCCGACTGGAGGATGCCGGGGCCGGTATACCAGGTGTCGTTGGTCATCGGCTCGCCGCCATCGCTGGCCAGGGTCTTGTGCCCGGCAGACAGGATCTGGCGGCAGACGTGGTCCTCGAACGCGTTCTCGAAGCTGACCATGTCGATCGAGCCGTGAACCGGTTCGAGGTGGGCCTTATCGGCCATGTTATCGACCACTTCCTGCGGGTGGCAGGCCAGTTCGCCCAGTTCGCGCAGGTTCCAGTTGACCCAGCTTGGCGCGTCATACTGCGCGAAGGCGGGCAGGTCGTATTCCGGCTCCAGCCCTTCAGGATCGTGCCAGGTCCACAGCGCGCCCGCGCGTTCGACCAGCTTCCAGCTTTTGAGGCAGGCGGCTTTGGGCACCGGGGCGGGCGAATAGGGGATCTGGTTGCACTTGCCGTCCGGCCCGAACCGCCAGCCGTGGTACGGGCAGCGGATATTGTCGCCCTCGACATGTTCCTTGTCCTTGACCACGTAGGAGGTGGTGTTGCGCGCCAGGTGCGTGCCCATATGGGGGCAATAGGCCTCGATCATGAAGGCCTTGCCGCTCTGCCCGCCGCGATAGATCACCATGTCCTCGCCAAAATAGCGCACGGCCAGCGGGGTGGTGGTAACCTCTTCCGAGCGGGCGACCATGAACCAGCCGCGCGGATAGATGAATTCGCCCAGACCGTAGTCAGCACTGGTAGCCATCGGAATCTCCCACATGTCTTGTTGGGAGATGCTTTAGCGCAAACTGGCACCCACTCGCAACCAATTTGCACGATTGCGAAGAAAAAGAAGCCCTAGGCTACGCAATTTGTAGATCAGTCAGCCTCATCCCCGGCCATGTCGGCCTCGGTGATCCGCACCACCCGCGCATTGTACTTCAGCGTCTTCACCGCGATCGAGGTTTCGACATGGTGGACGCCGGGCACGGCAAGGATCTGGTCCGAGGTCAGTTCCAGCAGCCCGTCGAGCGTGTTGAACAGGCAGAAGGCGAAGATGTTGAACCGCCCCATGGTGATCATCACCGCGTTGACCGTGGGCAGATCGGCGATCTGGCGGGCAATGTCGCGCACGTTCTCCACGTCGGCCTGGACGCCGATCAGCGCCAGCTTGGCCGAATTGGCAAGACCGAAGCTGGTGATCGCGGTGAACGAGATCAGCCCATCCTGCTGGAGCCGCTTGATCCGCCCGCGCACGGTGCCTTCGGTAACGCCCAGGTCCACCGCGATCTTGCGGTTGGACACGCGCGCGTCGCGGGCCAGCACCTCGATCAGTTGGCGATCGAGATCATCAAGCTGCGGCGCGCTCATGCCCCGCTCCTCGCGTCGATCGGGGCAACGTCGAACTTGTACTTGATGACGTCTACCGCAATCGCGGGAACCAGCGAGCGGATGCCCTTCACCTTGGAAAACTTGTCGAGCAGCAGCCCCGGCAGGTCGCTGAAATCGCGCAGCACCACCAGCAGGTCGATATCATAGCGCCCGGTAACAAGGTGCGCGGCGAACACTTCCGGAAATTCGGCCAGTTCCTCGGCCACTTCGCTTGCGGGTCGACCATCCACCTCGATCGCCACTTCCATCAGCACGTTATAGCCGTGCGCGGAAAAATCGGACACGGCGACCACGCGCAGCTTGTCTGCCTCTTCCATGCGGCGGATGCGCGCGGAAACGGTCGCGGCGGTCAGCCCCAGGGTGTTGGCGATCTGCTGGTTGGTCGCCCGGCCATTGACGCGCAACTGCTCGACAATCGCGCGGTCCATGTCGTCGATCGTGAAGTCGTCACTCATGGCCATCTGCAAACCCCCAATTGCCCGGCGCGTCAACCGCCAGCGTCCGCCCGCACGCCGTAATCCACGATTCAGAAGCCGCTAAGCTCGCGCCCCAGCATTGCCGGGCCGAACGGCGCGGCCTTGCGGCGTTCGACCCACACCACTTCCAGCTGGCGCTCCGCGAACTTCCAGACCCCGCATTCCAGCGCATAGCGATCGTGATAGCGCATCGCGAAGTCGAGCAGGGTCAAGTCCTGCGGGCCTTCCCCGCCAGGCAGGACGTGGCTGGCAATCCCGGTGACATGGCCCGTCACGGTCCCGTCTGCCGCCTGTTCGTAGGTCTGGTTGAAGACGTTGTGCATGGTCGCGCCGAAGCTTGCATCGACCTCGGCGATCATCCGCGCGAAGCCTTCCGCTCCTGCATAGCGCGCCTCGGCCTGTCCCTTGCCGCGCATGATGCCGTCTCGGGTGAACAGACCCGAAAGCATCACCGCATCGCGGCTGTCCACCGCCAGGGCATAGCGATGGGCAAGATCACGCAATGGCTGCGGGGCATCGAACGGCATGACCATGGCTAGCCCGCCTGTTCCAGCGTCTGCCGGTCCTGTTCGACCCGGCGCGCGGCGAGGAAGGCGGCCAGCGCCGCCGCGAAGCCGACCGGGACCACCACGCTCAGCGCAAGCCGCAGCGATTGCCCGTCATCGCCCAGCGACTGGCTGATCGCGCCGGCTGCCCAGGGGCCGATGAAGTAGCCAAGCAGGGTGGTAAAGGCGATGAACAGCGCCGTGGCGCTCGCCCGGAAGCCTGGCGGAAGCAGGTATTGCAGGGTGGCGAAGATGCCGACCGTCCAGCCTCCGCCCAGCAGGCCGCAGGGGATCGCGATCCACATCGCCGCCTCGAAACTGGGCGCCCAGACCGCCAGCATCACCATCGCCGTCGCCGCTCCGATGGCAAGCGCGGACAGCCGCACCGGCCAGGCCGGGCCGCGCCGCGCCAGCCGGTCCGACAGGGCACCGAAGCACAGCATCCCGGCAAGGCCCGCCAGTCCGAAATTGACGGCAAAGGCCGTCTTGATGGTCACCGGATCGAGGGCAAAGCTGCGCGCGAACAGTTCCGGCCCCCAATAGCCGAAGGCCACCCCGGACAGCGCGCCCAGCCCGAACCCGATCGCCATCAGCACAAAGCTGCGGCTGCGCGCCAGCAGGCCCGCAAGCCTGGTCAGGGCAATCGGCGGCTCGGCGGCCTGCGCCGCCCCCCCTTCGCGCGGCGGTTCGCGGACCAGCAGCAGGGCCAGACCGCCCAGCGCCACGCCGGGCAGCCCGATCGCGAAAAAGGCGCTGCGCCAGCCAAGCTCGGCGGCAATCGCCGGGCCGCCCGCCTGCCCCGCGATCTGGCCGACATAGGTTGCCAGCCCCAGGATGCCGAAGGCGATGCCCCGCCGTTCGGGCCGGAAATAGTCGGCCAGCAACGAATAGGCCGGAGCCACGAAGGCCGCTTCCCCGACGCCAACCCCAACCCGCGCCAGCGCCAGCGAGACCGGCCCGGTGGCCAGCCCGGTAGCCGCCGTGGCCAGGCTCCACATCACGCAGCCTCCGGCAATGACCCGGACGCGCGACCCGCGATCGGCCAGCCGCGCGAAGGGCACGCCCATCGCGATGTACAGCACCACGAAGGCCGGCCCCATCAGCAGGCCGATCATCCCGTCGCCCAGATCGAACTCCTGCTTGATCGGGCCGATCAGCCCGGTCAGCAGATAGCGATCCGCGAAGTTGAAGATGTAGATGACCAGGAGCGTGCCCAGCACGACCCACGGGTTCGAGCGCGCGGGTGCCGTCATCAGTCGCGCTTGATCAGGCCGCCGTTGACGTGCCAGACCTGCCCGTTGACCCAGGCGCCATCGTCCGAGGCAAGGAAGGCTACCGCTGCGGCGATGTCTTCCGGCTGGCCCAGCCGGGTGTGCGGCACGGTCTTCAGCGTCGCCTCGACATATTCGGGGGTCAGGTGCTGGGCGACTGCTTCGGTCAGGACCACGCCGGGGCAGATGCCGTTGGAGCGGATGCCCTTCTTGCCGTACTTCGCGGCAACATGGCGGACCAGCGCGTGCAGCGCGTTCTTGGTCATCGGGTAGGCAACCTGGAAGGCGTTACCGCCGATTGCCGCGCCGGAAGAGGTGTAGATCATCGCCCCGCCGCCGCGTTCCAGCATCACCGGCAAGGCCGCCTGCGTGGCGAAGACGTGGCTCTTGCTGTTGATCGCAAAGGAACGGTCGAGCACTTCCTCGGTGCAGTGGAGCGCGTCGATGTCGCCCTCGGTCCCGCCCGCGAGGTTGGAATGATAGAAGTCGAGCCCGCCGAATTCGTCGAGCGCGGCCTGGACGATGGCCGCTTGCGATGCCGCCTTGGTTCCATCCAGATGCACGCCCACGGCGCGCCCGCCCGCTTCGCGGATCGCGGCGGCAACCTCGTTCGCCCAGGCCTCGGTAATGTCGCCGATCACCACGGCGGCGCCTTCCTCGGCCAACCGGCGCGCAGTCGCCGCGCCAATCCCGCGCCCGCCGCCCGCGACCACGCCCACCTTGCCATTCAAACCGCGCATCGTATCACTCCATCTGGTCGCCCGCGCGCTCAGCGCGCCGAGGCGGGAACTCCGTCGCCGCCCGCGTAGAAGCGGGAATAGAACTTGCGGAAATGCGGGATCGGGCCGTCACCGTCGCAAATGATCGGGTTGGGCTCGAAGCGCATCCGGTCCCACACCACCTTGTCCTGATCGAGCTGCTTGTTGACATCGCGGATGATCGCCCGCGCCACCCCGGCAGCCGGGCCTTCGGCCTGTTCGCGCGGCTGGGTGTAGCAATAGACCACCTGCAACTGATCCAGCTCGACCGGAATGATGCAGGCCACCAGCAGCGTTTCGCAGATCCCGGTAAAGCGCACCCAGGCCTGCCCCGGCCCCATCGAATTGCTGGTGATCGTGCCGTCCACCACGCCCTTGGGCGTGCCCATCCGCGCGCGGACGATCCCGCAGCGATCCCATTCGCCCCAGGAAAGCTCGGCCTCGGGCACTTCGGCGGTGCCGTGGATGTACTTGAAGTGGGCGAAGTCCACCCCGTTTTCAGCCATGTTCTGCAGGCTGCCGAAGACCTTCCATTCAGCGAAATCGAACGGCGTCCAGGCCGGATCGCTCGTCTCGGGCAGCACGGCCACATCATAAAGCGGAGCGGCGTCCTCGGGGTGATACCAGACCCACAGCCACTGGTTCGCCTCGCGGATGTGCCAGTTGCGGGTGCACTTGCGCTTGACCTGCGGCGGCACGGCGCGGGCATAGGGGATGTCCTTCACGGTACCCTCGTCCCCGTCATAGCGCCAGGCGTGGAACGGGCATTCCAGCAGATTGCCGGCCACCTTGCCGCCGTGGCCCATGTGCGCGCCCAGGTGCTTGCAATAGGCATCCAGCATCCGCACCTGCCCGTCCTCGCCGCGCCAGACAGCCAGATCGCGCCCGAAATAGCGCGCCGGCTTGACCTCGCCCACAGCCAGATCGCGCCCCAGCATGAACGGATACCAGCCGAACGGAAAGCCGACGTCGAGGTTGCGCGTCTCTGGCGCGGGGCGCCCGGCGAGGTCCGCCACGCGCCATGCGGCCAATTCCTCGCGGCTCATCTTTTCCAGCACCTGCCACACCGCCACGGGAGGGGTGCGCGCGTCGTTCGCTGCCTGGGTCATCGTTGTTTCTCCCCGGATTATCCGGCTTTTATGGTTAGAGCTTGAACAGGCGCTCGGCATTGCCGCGCAGGAACTTCGGCCAGACCTCGTCCTTCAGCGGCACGTGCTCCATGTCGGCCATGATGCGTTCCAGGCTCAGCCCCATCGGGAAATAGCCCGCGTAGATCACCTTGTCGGCGCCGCGCGTGTTGGCATAATCGATGATCGCCTTGGGGTAGTGCTTGGGGGCGAAGGCGCTGGTCGAATAATAGAGGTTCGGCCACTTCAGCATCAGCTTGACCGCCAGATCCTGCCACGGCTCCGCGCCGTGGCGCATCACGATCTTGAGATCGGGGAAAAACCAGCAGACCTCGTCAAGATGCTCGACCTTCTGGGTTTCCATCGGGATGCGCGGGCCAGGGATGCCGACGTTGAGCAGGATCGGAATGTCCAGTTCCACCGCGCAGGCATAAAGCGGGAACATGTACTTGTGGTTGATCGCCACCTGCGGCAGCGTTCCGGCCGGGAACACCGAAATGGCGGACAGGCCGACCTCGGCATGGATGCGCTTGATCCGGCGCACTTCCTCCATCCCCTTGTTGGGATCGCAGGGCAGGTCGAAGAAGAACCGGTCGCCGTAAAGCTCCTTGGCCCGGCGCGACGTCTCGTTATCGTTCCAGCCGATCAGCGCCTTGGCGATGCCGTGCTTGTCCATCTGCTCGACCGTCCACTTGACGTAATCGTCGGCATGGCCGGTCTGCGGCACGTCCTTGAACATGTACTGCGCCGGCATCGAGAACTGCTGGAGCGTCTGGGCGTCCTTGATCAGCGGGCGGAACGCGGTGAACCAGTCGGACCGGTCCTCCGCCTCCGGAATCCCCAGCATGCAGTCGATGATCCCGATATCCCTGGGCATGGCCATGTCACTTGTCTCCTGAAAGGCTGGCCCAGGCGGCGCGCAGCGCTGCCTTGTTGACCTTGCCGACATCGTTGCGCGGCAGCGGCTGGTCGGTGATGGCGACGCGGCCCGGCGCCTTGTAGCGCGCCAGCCGTTCGCCCACCCAGTCCTTGACCGCCGCCTCGCTGATTCCCTCGCCCCGCACCACGGCGACCAGCAGTTCGCCCAGCCGTTCGTCCGGGATGCCGAAAGCGGCGCATTCGCCCACGCCCGGCATTTCGCCCATCACGCGCTCCACCTCGGCGCAATAGATGTTCTCGCCGCCGGAAATGACCATGTCCTTCACCCGGTCGACGATGAACACATAGCCTTCAGCATCGAGGTAGCCGACATCGCCGGTGCGCAGCCAGCCATCGGCGGTGAAGGCGGCGGCGGTTTCCTCGGGCCGGTTCCAGTAACCCTGCATCGCCATGGCGCCGCGGAACTGGATTTCGCCGCTCTTCCCCTGGGGCAACAGGGTGCCGTCCGGCGCGGCGATCCGCACCTGGGCGAGCGGCAGGACCCGGCCCGCCGCGCTGCGGTTTCGGATGAAGTCATCGCCCACGGCCTGGGCCAGCGATCCCGAAGCCTCGGTCATGCCATAGCCGGTGCCCATCACCGCCTGCGGGCAGGCACTGCGGATTTCATCCAGCAGGTTGACCGGCAGGGCCTGCCCGCCCGAGGCGATGTTGCGCAGCGACGAAAGGTCGCCGTCGCCCAGCTTCGCGCGGTGGAGCAGGTCCCACAGCATGGTCGGCACGGCGGAGAACATCGTGATCTGCTCCGCCGCGATCAGCCGCACCGCCTCCTGCGCGTCCCAGCGGCGCATGATCACCACTTTCGTGCCCGCCAGCAACGGCGAAAGGAACGCGGCGCCAAGGCCCGAGATGTGGAACAGCGGATAGACCAGCAGCGTGGCCTGCTGCGGCAGGTTCGCCAGGATCGTCTCTACCGGCACTCCGTGGGCACGAGCCATGTTGTGGAGCACCATCACCCCGGTCAGCTGCATCGCCATCAGCCCGGTAATCAGGCTGCGGTGGGTCAGCACCGCGCCCTTGACGCGACCGGTGGTGCCAGAGGTGAACAGGATCGCGCAGGGGTCCGCCGGATCGGCAATACCCGGATCGGTAACCGGCCCGGCCGCGCGGCGTTCCACTTCCTGCGCATCGAACGGCCGGGTCAGGTCGAGCATCCGGCCCGCAAAGCCGCCTTCGCGGATCAGCGCGGCGCGGCGGCTGTCGGCCAGGACCAGCGCAGGGGTGACATCGTCGATCATCGCCACCAGCTCGGCCGGGGAGCCCCGGCTGTTGAGCAGTGCGGCGATCCCGCCTGCCTTGATCACGGCCATGAAAGCCACGATCCATTCGGCGCGGTTGCGCATGCAGATCGCCACGCGGTCGCCCCGGCGGATGTGGAGCATGGGCACCAGCTGATCGCGCCAGGCGAAGACCTGCTCAAAAGTCAGCCGCCGTTCCGCGCCGTCGGAGGAGAAGTCGACCAGAAAGGTCCTGTCCCCGTGCCGCCGCGCGGAATCGATCATCAGCGCCAGATCGGGTGCGGCCTGCCCGAACTGCAGCAGGCCATCGCGCTCGACCAGTTCGAACGGAGTGCCGGGGGCCGTGACCGCGGCGAAAACGGGATCGACCGCGCTCATTGTGCCGTGGCCGCCACGTCCTTGGCCCAGCGATAGTCCTGCTTGCCCGCAGGCGAACGCTTCACCTCGTTAACCCAGACCAGCGCCTTGGGCACCTTGTATCCGGCGAGGCGCTGCGTGAGGTAAGCCTTGATCTCCTCAAAGGCGGGCTCGGCCGCGCCTGCGCGGCGCGAGACCACGCCGATCACCCGCTCGCCCCAGCGTTCATCGCTTTGCCCGGCGACCACCGCGTCGAACACGCACGGATGGGTGCGCAGCACCTCTTCGACTTCCTCGGGGAAGACCTTCTCCCCGCCGGTGTTGATGCAGGTGGAGCCGCGCCCGAACACGGTGATCATCCCGTCATCGTCGAGCCGCCCGGCATCGCCCGACACCGCCCACAGCGTGCCGTCGATCGTCACGAAGGTCTCGGCGGTCTTTACCGGATCGCCGTAATAGCCGATCGGGGTGTTGCCGGTGCGGGCGATCAGGCCGGTTTCTCCAACTTGGGCCAGCCGCTTGCCATCCACCACGACCTGCTGGTTTGCGTTGGCGGGCAGGCGCATCACGCCCTCCTCCGATTTCTCCGCCATGCCCGACATGCCGGTTTCGGATGAGCCAAGCCCGTCAGTGATGCTGGCGCTGGGCACCAGGGCCTTGAGATCGTCCTTGAGGTGCTGCGAGAATACCGCCCCGCCCGAACCCAGGTTGACCACGCGCGAGAGGTCCCAGCGCCCGGGATTGGCGCGCAGCGCATCGCGCAGCGGGGTTGCCATGGCATCGCCCACGAACTGGATCATGTTCGCGCCTTCACGCTCGGCCACATCGAAGATGTGTTCCGCATCGAAAGCGCGGCTTTCGTCGAGAATGATCGTCACCCCGTTGAGCAGCGCGCTCCACACCGCCCACATCGCCGCCATGTGCATCAGCGGCGCAAGCGGGAACATCTTCAGCGGATAGCCATCGCGCGCGCGGCTTTCGATGTCCTGCGGCGCGGTCAGCGGCCCGTGCGGGTTGAAGTAGCCCGCCCCGCCCGCGCAGGCGAACACAAACGCCCGGTGGGGCCACATCACACCCTTGGGCATTCCGGTGGTCCCGCCGGTGTAGCACAGCAGGTAGTCCGCTTCACTGCGCGGCCACGGCCCGCCAGGTTCATGCGCCAGCAGGTCGGCATAGGGCACCGATCCGGCGATGTCCGTGCCCGATCCGTCTTCCACCGCGACGGTCACTTTCAGCGTGGGCACTTCACCCCGCACTTCGCGCACGATCGAGGCGAACTCAGCGCCATGAATGATCGCCTCGCTGTCGGCATTGGCGAACAGATAGCGCAGCTCGTCCGCGCGGTAGCGGTAGTTGACGTTATAGGGCACCGCGCCAAGCTTGCAGGCGGCGATGAACGCTTCGAGATAGGCCGGCCCGTTATGGAGATAGAGCCCGACCGCGCTGCCCCGACCCACGCCGTGCGCGGCAAGGCCCGCCGCCAGCCGGTCGGCACGTTCGCTGAGTTCGGCAAAGGTATGGCGCCCGCTGCTGCCGATCATGGCGATCCGGTCAGGCACGGTGCGGGCCACGGTTTCGAACAGGTCGGCAAGGTGGAACTGGCCGGCCATGTCAGTAGACCGCCGCCGGGTTCTTGGGGCGCGGGCTGCCCAGCATTTCGCGGTAGGAGGGACGTTCGCTCCCCCGGTCGGTCACGCCCAGTTCGCGCGCGATCTCCGCAGCGATCAGGGTCTGGCCGGACAGTTCGTCGCGGTTGGGCGCGGTCGAAATCGCATCGATGATGTGGGCTGTAAACTCGGGGTTTTCGGCCGTTTCGATGAAGCCCTCGTACTGCTCGGGATTGGTCTTTTGCGCGATCAGCGAACGTTCGGTGACCAGCGGTCCCATCCAGATCGACACCGCGATCACCCCGGTGCCGCGCAGATCGTGCTCCATGTCGTGAGCGAACTTGTCGATCCCGGCCTTCTGCGCGCCATAGGCCGGCCCGTGCATGTAGCACGACCCGCCGAACGACGATCCGAAGGCGATCGTGCCGCTGCCCTGGCGGACCATCATCCGCGCCGCATGCCAGCTGGCGACATAGGCCGAGCGCAAACCGACATCGAGGATCTTCACCGCGTCGAGGTCCTTCTCCCAGAAGGGCTTCTTCTCGATCAACTGGTGGTGGATAAAGGTCGCGTTGTTGACCAGCACGTCGAGCCGGCCCTGCTCGCGCTCGATCCGCTCGAACAGCGCGGCAACCTGTGCGTCGTCGCCATGGTCGCACATCACGGCAATGCCCTTGCCGCCCGCTGCGGTAACTTCGGCAGCGGTTTCGGCGACCGTTCCGGGCAGGACGGTCCCGTCCCAGCCCTTGGCATCGCCAGGCGCGACCGTGCGGCCGGTGACATAAACGGTATAGCCCAGTTCCCCGAAGCCGCGCGCGATTCCGCGCCCCGCGCCCCGGCTTGCCCCAGTAACCAGTGCAACCTTTGCCGCCACCACCCGCTCTCCCTCGATTCGACGCATTGACGCGCTCAATTTTCCAATAAACGATGATTTGCGAATTTCAAATAACATTATTCTACGCAAATGCAGCAAGAACCCTCACGCCGCAGCCGTCACTGCGAAGCCATGATCCGGTCAGAACGCGTACTGCCCGGCCGGAATCACGTCGATCGTCCCGCGCTCGATGAAAGCGTCGCAGCTTTCCATCATCCGGTCGAGGTTGACCTTGAACTTCGCCGGATCGCTCGGCGCGTCGAAGAACGCCAGCGGATCGCACAGAGCGGCTTCGGGAAAGCATTCCTCCACCACGGCGGCATAGGGCGGGCAGTCCCCGGCAATCGGGCGAACGATCAGATTCTGGACATATTCGAAATTGGCCTGGGTCTCGATCGCCACCAGGGTATGCCGGTCCTGCCAGGCAGCCAGCCATGCCTGGTGAGAGAGCCTTTCGGGCCGGACCAGGAACGCCAGTTGCGCCCAGCCCGCCGTCCGCTCGCCCGGCACTGGCGGATGGGCCGTGTTGGCGATGATCGTCGATTCCGCCACCACCCAGCCGCACCAGCGCGGCCCCTGCGCGGCAAGCGCCGCGTCGACCTCGGCCCGGAACAGCGCGTTGGCACTGGGTAGCCAGAACTGGACCACCGCATCGTGCTGCACTTCCCCGCGCGACTGACGCAGGTGCGCGCCGCGCGCCGCAATCGCGTCCTCCAGATTGATCCGCAGGCCGCTTGCCCCCGCCGCCGCCAGCGCAGGCGGCAGGTTCGCCAGGAGGCGCGCATTGAACGCCGCGCGCTCCTCGGCGGGATCGCGCCAGATCAGGCAGATCAGCTTTTCCATCAGTCGAAATTCGCCTGCCCGCCATCAAGCGGGATCGTCGCGCCGGTGAGGTAGGCCATGTCGCTGGAGCACAGCGCCGCCACCGCGCGGCCGATGTCTTCCTCCAGCTTGCCGATCCGGCCCAGCGGGATGGTGCGGAAAAACGCCTCGGCCTCTTCCGGGTTGTTGGCGATCCACCATTTGAGCCCCGGGCTTTCGGCGTGCGGCGCGATGGTGAGCACGCGAATGCCCTGCCGCCCCCATTCCGCCGCCGCCGCCCGGGTCAGCACCCGGGTCGCCTGCTTGACCGCGCCGTAAGCGCCATAGCCGGTCATGTCCCAGCGGATCCCCGCCGAGGAGGCAAGGTTGACGATCACCCCGCCGCCGCGCGCCGCCATCAGCGGACGGGCGAGCTTCATCAGCCGGAAGGTGGCCAGCGGGCCGGATTCGAACCCGGCGATGAACGCCTCGTCGCTGACATCCTCCAGCTTGCCATTGGGCACTTCCTGCGCGTTGTTGACCAGAATATCGAGCCCGCCGAAGTGTTCCACCGTGGCGGCGACCATCGCCGCCAGGCTTGCCGCATCCTTGACATTGCCCGCCACCGGCAGCGCCTCGCCGCCGCGCTCCGCCACCAGCGCGCTGGTCGCTTCCAGCTTGACCAGGGTGCGCCCGGTCACCGCGACTTTCGCCCCGGCAGCCGCCAGGGCCAGGGCAATGCCCTGCCCCACCCCTTGCCCTGCGCCGGTCACCAGTGCCACCTTGCCGGAAAGATCGGTCATATCGCGTCCTCTACCCACTGGATTCGTAATTTGATCGTTATTGAATTACGCATTAGGTTGACATAGGCGCCATTACAACGTCAATTGCGTTTCGATTCCGGCTTCACAATTGCCGGACCATATCGAGGGAATCGGGAGCGGGCATGAGCCAGGATCTGAGCGGCAGGGTAGCCATTGTCACCGGCGGAAGCGACGGCATCGGCCTCGCCACGGCGGCACTTTTGGCGCGGCGCGGCGCGCGGGTGGTAATCTGCGGCCGGCGGCAGGAACTGCTGGACAGCGCGAAGGCGCAGATCGAGGCCGAGGGCGGCCAGATCGAGGCGGTGCAGCTTGACGTTACCGACTTTCCCGCGTTCGAGGCGCTGATCGAGGATGTCGCCGCGCGCCATGGCCGGCTCGACATGCTGGTCAACAATGCCATGTCGACCCATTACGCCCCGATCAGCCGGCTGAAGCTGGACCACTGGCGCAAGGACTTTGCGGTCAATGCCGATGCCGTGTTCGTCGGCACCAAGGCGGCGATGAAGGTGATGGCGGCGCAGGGCAAGGGCTCGATCGTCAACATTTCCTCCACCACCGCGATCCGCGCGATGGCCAACTATTCCAGCTATTCCGCCTCCAAGGCGGCGCTGATCCAGTTCACTGCCGTCGCGGCGATGGAAGGCGCGCGCCAGGGCGTGCGGGTCAACGCGATCGTGCCCGGGCAGGTCAACACCGCCGCCACGCTAGACTTCGCCACCAAGGCACCGGAACTCGCCGCCAAGACCGCCGAGGCAATCCCGATGGGGCGCGGCGGACGGCCTGAGGAACTGGCCGAGGCGATCGTCTTCATGCTGTCGGATGCGGCCAGCTATATCACCGGGGTGGCACTGCCGGTCGATGGCGGCAAGTCGGTCCAGCTCTACATTCCGTCCTAAGGGGATAAGTGGCGATGAGCGGGAACTGGGACAAGGAAGTCGACGTCCTCGTCGTCGGTTCGGGCGCGGGCGGCATGCTGTCGGCGCTGGTCGCGGCGAAGAACCATGCCGACGTGCTGATCGTCGAAAAGGAAGCGCTATGGGGCGGCACCTCCGCCACTTCGGGCGCGGGCATCTGGATTCCGGCAAGCGACCAGGCCGCCGAAGCGGGCTTTCACGACAAGGTGGAGGACGCTTTCACCTATGTCCGCGCGCTGTCGGCGGACAACGTGCCGGACGCAAACATCCGCGCCTATGTCGAGAACGCGGCCAGGATGCTGCGCTGGATGGGCGCCAATACTCCGCTGGAATACCACGCCTTTCCCTATCCCGATTACCACGCAGAGAATCCGGGCGGATCACCGACCGGCTATCGCACCCATATGCCGCTACCGCTGGACGGGCGCGCGCTGGGCGATGACGTGCGCACGCTGCGCTTCGCTTCGCCCGCCGCCTCGCTGTTCGGCTATCTCAACTGGCATTTCGACGAGACCTACATCCTGTTGTTTCGCGCCAAGGGCTGGTGGCTGCACCTGGCGAAAAGCCTGCTGCGCTATTGGCTGGACTGGCCGTTCCGCTTCACCTCGCGCAAGGACCGGCGGCTGACCCTGGGCAATGCCCTGGCGGGCGGCCTCAGGCTGGCGCTCAAGGAGGCGGGCGTGCCGCTGTGGCTGAAAAGCCCGCTCGAAGGGCTGGTCGAGGAAGAGGGCAAGGTCACCGGCGCGCTGGTCCGCCATCAGGGCAAGTTGCTGCGGATCGGCGCGCGCAAGGGCGTGGTGCTGGCCGCCGGCGGGTTCGACAAGAACCAGGCAATGCGCGACGAGCACGCCCCGCTGTACCCCAAGGCGCTCTATTCCGGCGGCACCGGCGGCAACACCGGCGATGCGATCCGCGCGGGTCAGGAACTGGGCGCGGGCACGATGAACATGCAGTCGGCCTGGGCCGCGCCGGTGTTCTACGTGCCGGGCGAGGACCGGGGCCGCCTGTGCACCATCGAGCGCGCCCTGCCGGGCTGCATGATGGTCAGCCAGTCGGGCATGCGCTATCTCAACGAGGCCGCGTCCTATCACATCGTCGGCCAGCAGATGGCACGGCGCGAGCGCGAGCAGGGCGATGCCAGCCCCAGCTGGTTCGTGTTCGACCATACCTATCGCCACAGCTACCCGGTCGGCCCGGTCTATCCGCTGGTGCCCGACTGGGCCCAGAACGGGATGGTCAAGACAATCCTGAAGAAGGGCCGCACGATCGCCGAACTGGCCAGGGCAATGGGCGTCGACGCGGTCACGCTGGAAGCCACCGTCAGCCGCTTCAACCAGCACGCCGCCAAGGGCGAGGATCCCGATTTCCACCGCGGCGATGCGGCCTATGACAGGATGTATGGCGATCCGCGCGTCAGCCCCAATCCCTGCCTGCGCCCGCTGGACAAGGGACCGTTCTATGCCATGCCGATCTACCCCGGCGACATCGGCACCAACGGCGGCCTGACCACCGACGCAAGGGCGCGGGTGCTGGGCGCGGACGGCAAGCCGATCCCCGGGCTCTACGCCATCGGCAACAGCGCGGCATCAGCCATGGGCGAAAGCTATCCGGGCGCCGGGGTCACCATAGGGCCCGCGCTGACTTTCGGCTACATCGCCGCGCAGGACATGACCGGCAGCAACGCGGAGTAGGCCCGCCGCCTTCCCCCCAAACCCCTCCCCGCCGGGGAGGGGCCATGCTTTCCTAGTCCGCCCGTACTTTCACCTTGGGCGCCGCCGCCCCGCGCCGCATCGTTTCCAGGAACTTTTCCAGCGGCGCAGGCTCCGCCACCGGGCCGCCGTGGTCGCCCGTCCGCGCCCAGAACTCGGCAAAGCTGGGGAACAGCTTGTGGAAGTTGCCCTCGCTCCATTCGGTGCCCGGCCAGCGCATCTTGGCATCACCGATCGGCGGCTTGTTGAGGTCGGTCGCGTACCAGTAGAGCGGCAGGCGCCGCGCAAAATACCAGCGCCCGTCCACCCGCACATAGTCGTCCGAATACATCATCTGCATGATGACCCATTCGTCGCCGGTTTCGTGCTCGTTCTTGGAATAGACGATCCCGTGGGCATGGTCGGGATCGTCGAATTCGATCACGTGCCCGCCGATGTGGTGCGATGTGCCGGTGAAGGGGGAACGCAGCGTGCGGTCCATGTAGGCCCGCAGCGCCTGCCGACCCGAGGCATCCTTGCCGACGCGAACATCGGCGGGAAACAAGCTGACCATCGCGTCCATGTCGCGCATGTCGAGCGCGAGGGCGTATTTAGCGGGGAGCTGGCGGATCGCGTCGAGCGATTCCAGGCGGTCGATGCGGGCTTCAAGAGTGGTCATGTTGTCGGCTCGTACCAGATGGGAGAGGTATAGGCGCGCTCCTGCGCGACCAGTGGAACTTCGCGCGGCAGCTTCAGGCCGTATCGCACCGCGTCATAGGCGACCCAGCGCGGGGTCGGAATCTCGATCACGCGCACGTAATAGAACGCGCGGGCACCCGGATCGAAGGCGGGATCGCGCCACACCGTCGTCAGTGCGGGCGCGCCGATGGTGTTGGCGTAGGACGGTTTCGACAGGTCGACGGTGTTGCCCACCGCCGGAACCTTGCCGCCGGAAACCTTGCGTGTTTCGGGCGAACTCCAGGTGACGTCGAACACCTGTTCGTGGCTGACGCCGCCCCGGTCGACCCAGCCCTTGACCACCTGCACCCGGTCGAGATTGGCGCCGATCGGATCCTTGAGCGCCGAGATCAGGAAAGCGGGCGCCCCGCCCTTGCGCGCGCCCAGCACGCCGCCCATCGGCACGCCGCGCGCGTAACCGGCCTTGACCCAGTCGCCGGACAGGTCGCTGCCCGAGAAGTCCCAGCCGCCGAAGACCCGCACGGTCATGCGCGGGCCGGTGGTGGCGTAGACCTCGCGCCGCGTCATCGCGTCGAACAGCGCCTCGCGCGTGTTGCCCCGCGCCCAGACCGCGGCATAGCCGCCCGCAAGGTATTGCCAGTTGTAGCGGCCCAGGTCCGAACCCATGTCCATCGCCGGGGTGACGCGGTCCTTGCCCTGCGGCGTCGGTTCGTTGCCGGTGTGCTTGCCGAAGAAATTGTCCTCGTCCGCCGTGGCGAGGCCAGTGTGGCTGTCGGTCGATCCGATCAGGCCGAAGCGATAGGGGTTCACCCCGGTGCGGCTTTCGATCAGCAGCCCGCGCTTCAGCGCCTCGCGCACATAGTTGCCGCCGTACATGTCGGGCGTAGTCGCCTGCCTGGCGTTGAGGTTGGCCTTGTCCCAGCCCTCCACGCCGAAGCCCGCAAACTCGTCGGTGGGGGACAGGAACGGGTGCGCTTCGCTGTCGCCCTTGATCTGGGTGATCTCGACCAGCGGTTCGCGCGCGGCGCGGCGCCGGGCCTGGGCTGCGCTCATCGGCCCGCCGCCGGGGCCGGTAAGCTCGAACATCAGGCCATTGGAAACATTGCTGTTGTGGGGGATTGCCAGCACCCGGCCCTGCGTGCTGCGCTCGTAGCCTTCCATGTAGGACCACAGGTCCTCAGGCTTCTCGCTGTACTGCGAAAGGTAAGGCATGACCTTGCCGGCCTTGTCCGCCCCGTCGCGGAACAACACGACACGGTGCAGGTTGTTGCCGCCGGGCATCGAGGTGTATTCGAACCCGATGAAGGCGGTGAACCGGCCCGGATCGTTGTAATCCTCAACCGTGCGCAGGTGCTGCTGCCAGATGTCGCGGCTGTCCTCGGCCAGCTTCTTCGGGTCGGCAAGGCCCTTGGCCTTCGGACTGCCGGCAAAGTCGATCATCTCGCCCATCGCCTTGGCGGACTGCTCCGGCCCGGCGTTGAACATGTCGTGCCAGCGCTTCATCGTATCGTTGGGCAGCAGGAAGCGCGGGGCGTCGGCCAGTTGCTTGACGAAGCCCAGACCGTCGGAATGATCCGCGATCACCAGGAAATCGAGCGGCCGGGCAAGCCGGGCCTTGACCCCCATGGTCGAGGTCACCTCCTCGCCCCGGGCAAAACGCAGCGCGTCGGCGGGCATCAGCCGGTTGCCGAACCCGAAGGCATCGGGCGAATTGGCCGAGTGGAGGTGGGTATCGCCCCAGTAGACCCGCTCCGGATAGGCGCTGAGCGTGACCTGCGAGGAGTCCTTAGGCATCGGCGGTCCGCGCAAGGCATCGCAGCCCGCCAGCGCGGCAAGCGTCAGCGCGAGTGCTGCCCGGGCGCCCCTCATCGCATCGTCACCCGCAGCGGCAGGTGCTTGAGCCCGCCGGTGTGGTTGGTCTTGACCCATTCCGGTTCCCCGGTCAGCTCGATGCTCTCGACCCGCAGCGCGATTTCGCGGAACAGCGCCTCGACTTCCATTTCGGCAAGGATCCGCCCCAGGCAGTGATGCGCGCCATAGCCGAAGCCGAGGTGGCGGTTGGGATTGCGGTCGATCCGGAACTCGTCCGGCGCATCGAAGGCGCGCTCGTCGCGATTGGCCGACAGGTAAAGGATCGCGACCTGCTCACCCTTGGCGATCTTCTGACCGGCGACTTCCGTATCTTCAGCCGCGGTGCGCATGAAGTGGCGCACGGGGGTGGCCCAGCGGAACATTTCCTGCGCGGCGCTCTCGATCAGGCCTGGATCGGCCTTGAGCTTGGCAAACTCCCCCGGATTGCGCGCCAACTGCATCATGCCCACGCCCACGGTGGAACTGGTGGTATCGTGCCCGGCGGCGGCGAGCAGCATGCCGTAGGACAGCGTTTCCATGTCCGAAAGCGGTTGGCCATGGATCGTGGCGGTGGCAACGACCGACATCAGATCGTCCTTGGGATCGGCGCGGCGCTGCGCCACCACTCCGCCGAGGTAGCCGAAGAACTCCATTGCGGTCGCCAGGCCGAAGTCCCCGTTGGCGTTGCGTTCGGGATCGCTCGCGCCGAACAGTTCCTGCGTCAGGCGCAGCACCAGCGGCGCGTCGCTGTCGGGTAGGCCAAGGATCGAGGTGATCATGATCAGCGGATAGGGGACCGCGATCTCCTCGACGAAATCGAACTCGCCCCCGGGTGCCAGGCTTTCCAGCTTGTCGACATATTCGCTGGCCAGCAGCTTCATCCGCTCGCGCAGAGTATTGAGAAACTTCGAGTTGAACCACGACTGGGTCAGCTTGCGGTGATCGCGGTGATCGCTGCCGTCCATGTCGAGCAGGGTCCGCACCGGCCCGGTGCGGGTGCCAAACTGGGCGATGGTGCGGTCCTCGAACCAGGCGGGCAGCAGGGTGAGGCGCGGGGCATTGAGCCAGAGCTTGCCGTTGCGCTCGATGTCCATGATGTCCTTGTGGCGCAGCACGGCCCAGAACGGACGGTAGGGTTCCTGCTCGACCCACAGCACATCACCTTGCGCGCGCATTTCCTTGAACTTGGCCGCGATCGCCGCCTCGTCGGCATAGGCGGCGGCGGAGAAGGCGTCGATGCTGGTGACGGGCCTGATCATGGGCCGATCCTTTCGATGGCGGGCAAACGGTAACGTCCTTCGAGCGCTTCGGCGCGCGGCAGGTAGAGCCGCATCACAGCGTGGAACGCGCCCGGCGGCACCGGCAGCCAGTTCGACGCGCCTTCGCGCGGGCGGATGTTCGAGAGAACGAGGGTGAGCGATCCATCCTTGCCGTATTTCAGGCCCCCGGTCCGGTCGCCGATCGCATAGCGGCGGATCGGGTTGGCGATCAGCTGCGAGGTGGCGCGGTCATAGGCTGTCAGCGACCAGAAGGCGTCGACCGGCGGCAGCGCGCCCCTGGCGAAACGGAGGCGGTAGCTGCGCTTCCCGTCCAGCGGCTCGCCCCGATCGTCCGTGATCGCGGCGGGATAGATCGATTCCTCGGGCGCATTGACATAGCCGCCGCGCGCGACTTCGGCGCGCAGCAGGAAATCGTCGCCCGGATCGGCCATGGCGCCCGACCACATCCAGCCGTTGTCCACTCGCCGCGGCCGGAAGCCGCGCTTGCCAAGGACCTGTGGCCCGACCTTCAGCGCGCAGCCCAGCCCCAGTTTCTGCGCATCGGACAGCTTGCCCGCGTCGAACTGTGCGCCGGGGCCAAAGCCCGCGACATCGAACTGGGCCATCAGCGCGGTTTCGCCCGGCTTGGCGGGAACCGAGCGCAGCGCCCGGTTGAGCAGATCGAAGTAGGCGAGGCTGTCGAACGGCTGAAGCGGGGCGGCTTCGCTGACCGGTTCGCCTGCGGCGCCGTTCATCCGGATCGCCTGGGCAAGCCGCCGGGCCTCGGCTAGGTCAGTCTCTCCTGTAACCAGCACGCGGCCGAGCATCCAGGCCGTGTCGGTCGGCAGGCGGAACGCGGTGTAGCCTTCCGGCACCGCCCCGCCGGTTGGCCCGACCAGCGCATAACGCGCCGCCTTGCCGCCATTGGTCCGCGTGCCCAGATGCCATGGCCTGGCATAGAGGTCCATGAAGGCCAGCGTGTAATAGCGCCTGCCCATGTCCGGCACGTCGAGCAGCACCGGCCCTTTCGACAGGTCGATCCAGGCGTTGAGGTACAGCGTGTCGGAATTGGCCGCGCGCAGCTGGCCCTGTGTCTCAGGGGTCAGCAGATGCGGATAGACCGCGATCGTGTTGACCGGCGCCACCACCGGCTGGTCCGCGCTGACCCGGTGCGTTTCATTGAAGCGCTGCTTCAGCAGATCGACCAGTGGGTAGCCATAGATGTAGCCCTGCAAGCCAATCGACTGCGCCAGCGCGGCCTCAGGCTCCAACGCCGCGGCCTGGCACTGCGATGCCTCGGGAAGGGCGGAGGCCGCCACGGCAAGCGCAAGTCCGAACACATCCCCTCCATTTGCGTAGTGTTATTTTCTCCTTGCTACGCTATCGTATTTCTAATTGCGTTACAATTGCTATTCGCGTATTTATGGAAATCAGTTTCTACGCATAATGACCCGGCCCTCAGAGCCGGGCCGTGCGCATGAGGGAGGGAATCATGAACCACAAGCTCGCTACCGTTTCTCTGGCCGCGATGGCCGCCTGGGCCGCCAGTCCGGCCCTCGCGCAGGACACCGCGCAGGACAGCGACGATGGCCTCGGCGCGATTGTCGTCACCGCCCAGAAGCGTTCGGAAAACATCCAGGACGTGCCGATCGCGATTTCGGCGGTGGGCAGCGAATACCTTCAAAGCCGGGGCATCGATTCGATCGACAAGCTGGGCACGATTGCCCCCAACGTGAAGATCGAACGCGCGCCCGCCTCCAAGACCATCTCGCAGGTCTCGATCCGCGGCTCGGTTACGATCAACCCGGCGATCACCTGGGAACCGGCGGTCGGCCTCTATCTCGACGGCGTCTACATCGCCAAGGCGCAGGGCTCGATCTTCGACGTCGCCGACCTCGAACGGGTCGAACTGCTGCGCGGACCGCAGGGCACGCTCTATGGCCGCAACGCGCTGGCGGGCGCGGTCAACCTCGTCACCCGCAAGCCCTCGGGCGAACTGGGCGGATCGTTTGACGCGACCTATGGCAGCTTCAACGACGTGCGCCTGCGCGGCGTGCTCGACCTGCCGCGCATGGGCATCTTCTCGGCCAAGGTGTCGGGCCAGTATCGCCGCCGCGACGGGCTGATCAAGCTCTCGCCCAAGTCGCCTTCAGGGGCGGAGCGCACCGATTCGATCAATTCGGGCAGCTTCATGGTCCAGCTGCGAGCCGAACTGTCGGACGCGATCACCGCCGACTATACCTATGACTACACCAGGTCGGACCAGGACCCGCCGTTTTCGCAGCTGCTGCGGGTCAACCGCAATGGCGAATTCCGCGACATCTTCGATCCGAAATCGCCGGGCTATGCCTATGGCGGCGCCTATTTCCCGCTGGACAAGTACACCAGCGCCAGCCGCGTCAGCACCGCCGCGATCGACGCGCCGGCCTATGAGAAGTCGCGCAGCTATGGCCACGCGCTGACGATCACCGCTGACCTGGGCCTGGCGACTCTGAAGTCGATCACCGCCTACCGCGATCTCGCCTGGGCGGACGGGCTCGACCTCGATGGCTCGCCGCTGCCGGTAGCCTTCACCCAGCGCATCACCGACTACAACGCCTGGAGCCAGGAACTGCAACTGACCGGCGCGAGCGCCAATGACCGCCTGAGCTATGTCGCGGGCGCGTTCTATTTCAGCGAGAAGGCCGAGACGCTCAACCCGCAGACCTATTTCGGCGGCGGCACCGATCTGCAATCGAACTATGGCTCGAACACCAAGGCCTTCGCGCTCTACGCCCAGCTGGATTACAAGCTGACCGAGGCCTTCAAGGTCAGCCTGGGCGGGCGCTACACGCACGAGGCGAAGGACATCAGCCGCTATTTCCGGGTCAACTATGACGCCGCAAACGGGATCACGACGCCGCTGGTGGTTGCCAACCTGCCCTATGGCGCGGTGCCGGACGCGAAGTACAACAACTTCTCGCCCGCGCTGACCCTTGCCTATGAAGTGTCGGAACAGGTCAACGTCTATGCCCGCTTCGCGCGCGGCTTCAAGTCGGGCGGGTTCAATGGCGAGACCAACGTGTTCGTCGCCCCCACCACCGCCTGCCCCAGCGGCGCGCCGGAACTGTGCAATCCCTACCGTCCGGAAAAGGTCGACAGCTACGAGCTGGGCCTCAAGACCCGCCTGCTCGACAACCGCCTGGTGTTCAACGTCGCCGCCTTCCGCGACGAGCACAAGGACATGCAGCTGTCGGTCTTCACCGCCACCACCGGGGCGGCCTCGATCATCACCAATGCCGGTGCAGCGCGCATCCAGGGGCTGGAATTCGAAGCCGTGCTGCGCCCGGTCGACGGGGTGACGCTCAACGGCTCGCTGGCGATCCTCGATTCGAAATACAAGCGCTTCATCGATGGCGGGGTGAACGTGGCCGGCAACCGTGCCTTCCCGCACGCGCCCAAGACCACGGCATCGGCCGGGTTCGACTGGGAAGTGGTCAAGGGCGACTGGGGCAGGCTCAACCTCTATGGCGATCTCAGCTATGTCTCGCGCTACTATACCTTCCCCTATGCGCTGACCGGCACTTCGCCGTCCGACCAGCTGGCCGGATCGAGCGAATCGAAGGGCCGCACGATCGTCAACCTGCGCGCCAGCCTTGCCGACATTCCGCTGGGCGGAGCCCGGGCCGAGCTTTCGGTCTTCGTGCGCAATCTTACCAAGGAAGCCGATCCGTCGAACTTCATCGACTTCGGCCCGGGCTTTGGCGGGATCCTGCTGGGCTACTTCCCCGAACCGCGCACCTTCGGGGTGACGGCGGGGATCCGGTTCTGACCGCGATGACGCTGGAACAGCGGCTCCAGCGGCTGGAGGACGACCGCGCGATCCGCGACCTCAAGGCCCGCTACCTGCGCGCCTGCGACGGCAAGGACCCGGAAATGGTCCGCGACTGCCTGCTGCCCGAAGGGGCGGTGATTGCCTATGACGGCTTTCCCGCCTTCGCCGGCCGCGACGGCTTCGTCGCGGTCTATGCGGAAATGGGCTGCGTCCCAGGCGTGTTCGACATCCACCACGGCGCCAACGGGGTGATCGGCTTCGACGGGCCGGACCGCGCCCGGGGGCAATGGTCGCTGCTGTTCCACACCATCAACCTCGTCTCGCGCACGCTGACGCAGATGGGGGTCGAGTACGAGGACGTCTATGTCCGGCAGGACGGTCGCTGGTGGATCGCCGAGACGCGCTCGCGCCGCCAGTCCTGCCTGATCCACGCGGTCGATGCCGATGGTCGGCCCACGGTGACAGTCATGGGCGAGCCACCCGCAACATTCGGATAGGGAGGAAAGGCCATGCGCTTTGCAGGCAAGAAGGTGCTGGTAACGGGCGCGGCCTCGGGGATCGGGCGGGCCACCGCCTTGCTCTTCGCGCGCGAGGGGGCCATGCTGACCATCGGCGACATCAACGAGGCGGGCCTGGCTGAAACCGCCGCAATGATTGGCGGCACCGTAAGGGCTGTTCCCTATGATGCGGAAGACCATGCCTCGTGCCGCGCGCTGGTCGAGGCGGCGAGCGCAAATGGCCTCGACGTGCTGTGCAATGTCGCGGGAATGCTCAAGTGGGGGCCAACCGCCACCTATGCGGTGGAAGATTTTGAGCGGCTGCTGCGGATCAACACGACCAGCGTCTTCGTGCTGTGCCAGGCGGCGCTGCCGCACCTGCTGGCAACGAAGGGCAACATCGTCTGCGTGGCCTCGACCGCCGGGCTTTCCGGCATTCCCTATTCGGTTGCCTATTCCGCCTCGAAGCACGCGGTGGTCGGCATGATCAAGTCGATGGCGCTGGAATATGCCGCTGCGGGCGTGCGGATCAACGGGGTCTGCCCGGGCCAGGTCGCCACCCCGATGACCAGGGCTGCACCGCCGCAGGGCGAGATCGACTGGCCGCTGGTGATGCGCAACGTGCCCAAGCTGGCCGATGGCATCTGCGATCCGGAAGACATCGCCGAAGCGCTGGCCTTCCTCGCCTCAGACGCTTCGCGCAAGACCACCGGCGCGCTGCTGGCGGTGGATGGCGGACAACTGGCGGGCTGAACGCGGCCCCGCACACCCCTCTCCGTTCCTTCCGGGCGTAGGGGGTTAAGGGTTGCGCGAATCCAGCAATGCCTGCGCCGCCTCGCTGCCATCGAGCAGCCGGTTGTCGCGCCGCGTGACCCACCAGCCCTGCGCGCTGCGCGCCAGTTCCCAAAGGTTGGCGGAAACGCGCACGGCCCGCCAACCCTCTCCCTCCCGGGCGAACACCACGCTGTGGCAGCGCGCCTTGGCAAGGTCGCCGTGAAGGTCGATGGCGGGGGATGTGAGAACATGGGCGCAGCCCTGTGCCATCAGCGCGCGGTGGACCGGGCCATCGATCAGCGCGGCGATGGCTGCGCGCCCTTTTGCCTCGCCCATGCCGCCCACGGCATAGACCGCATCTGGCGCAAACAGCGCCGCCACTCCCGCCGCATCACCGCTGTCGGCCAGCGGACCATAGCGGGCGATCAGGTCGCGGATCGCCTCACGGTCTTCCAGGGCGCGCAGGCGCTCGGCAATCCGTTCAGCCACGCGCGGCCTTGCGCCCGGCCTGCCGCCCGAAGAAGGTGCAATCGGCCAGGCTCAGGCCGGAGGAATAGCCATGCCCCCAGGCCGGCAGGCCGGACGTGCAGCGCCCCGCCGCGAACAGCCCCGGAATCGCCGCGCCATCCCGCCCCAGCACTTCGCCATCGGTGCTGGTGCGCAGCCCGCCCAGCGTGAAAAAGCTGAAATAGCTCGACTGGAAATTGAGTTCGAGCGCGACGAACGGCCCCTGATCGAGCGGGGTCAGGATCGGTGCCCGCTTGCCGAACAGCGGATCGCGCCCTTCACGCGCGTGCTCGTTATAGACCGCCATGGTCGCGCTGAGCGTGCCCTTCGGCATTTCCAGCTCGGCCTCGACCTCTTCCCAGCTGTCACCCGTGCCGGCGATGGAAATCCGCGCGAAGTCCATCGGCTGGACGAAATGGGCCATGTCGAGCAGCAGGTAGACCTTGCCCCCCGGCTGATCCACTGCGCAGCGGCTGACCCGGCCATGATAGCAGTCCTCGTTGATGAAGCGCTGGCCCTGAACGTTGACGAACACGCCGTAAGCGTGGCTTTCCGGCATGGTCCAGGGGCAGGTGGTGAAGAACTGGTCCATGTGGATCGCATCGCCGCCCGCACCCAGGCCCAGTTCGATGCCGCCGCCGTCGTCCTTGTCGCCGATCGGATCGTTGAGCTTGAAGGTGTCGGGGCAATGCTTGCGGCGCATCGCCTCGTTGAACACGAAGCCCCCCGTGGCCAGCACCACGCCCTTTTCCGCCTTTACGAAGCGCGGCTGGTTGTCGATCCGCACCACCACGCCGACGATCCGCCCGCCGTCCTGCACCAGCGCCAGCGCACGGGCATCGACCACCACCTCGACACCTTCGGAGAGCGCCGAAGCCTCCAGAATATCGACCAGCGGACGCCCCCCGCCCCAGCCCATATGCTGGATCACATGGCCGCGCGGCGCCGGTTTCGCCAGGTCGCAGAACGGGGCCGCAGCCTCGCTCCCCGACCAGATCAGGGTTGAATCGTCGGTCGGCTCGATGTGTTTGCCGGGCAGGTAATTGCCGCGATAGGGCACCCCTTGCGCTTTCAGCCAGGCGAAGTGGTTCAAGGCCTCGCGCCCGTAGATCTCGCACTTGGCCTCGTCGGCGCAGGGACCTCCAGCCAGCTTGAGGTATCGCGTAAAGTCTTCGGTCGTGTCCTCGAACCCGGCGGCGCGCTGGGCATCGCTCCCGCCGCCCCCGCCGATGTAGATTTCCCCGCCCGACAGGCCCGAGGCTCCGCCGCTGCCCGAATTGCGCTCGAACAGCATAACCCGCGCACCTGCATCGGCGGCTTCGATCGCCGCGCAGGCCCCCGCCGCGCCAAAGCCGATCACGGCGACATCGGTTTCGTAATCCCAGTGCGCTACCTCGGCAGCGGGATAGGGACGGTGCAGCGAGATTTCAGGCATCGTCTGGCTCACAGGTAGGCACCGTCCTGGTAGATCAGCGGGGCAACATCCTCGCTCACTTCGGCGCTGAGGACACGGGCGATGACGATGGAATGGGTGCCATAGGCCAGCATGGCATCGATCACGCAAGACAGATTGGCCTGCGCGCCCGCCAGCATCGGCACACCATTCGCACCGTCGTGCCAGTCCCCGATCCGGAAGCGCTCCTCCTGCGCGATGCCCCCGCCGAAGGCTGCGGAAACATCCTGCTGGCTCCGCGAAAGCAGGTTCACCGAAAGCGGCGCGGTCGGCACCAGCAGTCCGTGCAGCGCGGTCGCGCGGTTGACGCAGATCAGCACCGCCGGAGGGTCGGCGGTCAGCGAGGTAACCGATGTCGCCGCCATGCCGACCGGGCCGGATTCTCCCCGCGCGGCAACGATCGCCACTGCCGAGGCGAGCCGCCGCATCGCGGCGCGAAACCGCGCGGGCAGTTCCTCGGCCACCAGAGGATAGCCGTCAGCCACGCAGGAATTCCAGGCAGTGGCGGTTGAACTCCTCGGCGCGCTCGACCTGCACCCAGTGACCGGTGCGGGTGAAGGTCATGCAGCGGGCATCCTGGCACAGGTCCAGGAAATGGCGTGCGCCGCTTTCCGGGCAGAACTCGTCATTGAGCCCCCACAGCACGAAGACCGGCACTTTCAGCTCGCCCAGACGCGGGCCAAGGTTTGGGGTGCGCATCCGCATCAACACGTCCTTGGGCTGGGTGCGGGCAACCGCAAAGCGTTCCTCAACCAAGGCCTCGGGGATATTCGGCGCGAAATCGGGATGGACGAGATTGCCGATCAGGCGGCGCTGCTCGTCCAGGTTGAAGTCCGGCCCGCCGAAGTTGGACACCATCCTGGTGATCCCCGGCATCTTGAAGTAGTCGGCCTGCTCCTCGACGCAGCCCGGCGCCATCAGCACCAGCCGCTCGGCAAACTCCGGGTGGTCGAGCGTCAGCTGGATCGCCACACCGCCGCCCAGCGAGTTGCCGACCAGCGTCGCCCGTTCGATCCCGTGGGCACGGAGCGCCTGGTAGAGCGTGTCGGTGAACAGCTGCAGGGTATAGTCGATACCCTCCGGCTTGGACGAAGCGCCATAGCCGATCAGGTCCGGCAGGATCACCCGATAACCGGCCGCCACGAATTCCGGCCAGTTCTGGCGGAAGTTCGACGCGCCGGACGCGCCGGGTCCGCTGCCGTGGACGAAGACCACCACCGGTCCTTCGCCCGCTTCCTTGAGGTGGATCGAATGGCCGCCCTCGACCGCATAGGTCGCTTCGCGAAGCTGGGTCATGGCGCGCCTCAGAGAAAGGGGTTGAGCGGATCGGCACCCAGCATGGTGCCGATCGCATCGCCGGTGCGGTTGTTGGGATCGTTGGCCACGTGGGCGCGGCCCGCGTGGAGATCGAGCCAGGGCTGGATGATCTCGCTACTGGTGTAGATCGCCCGCCCGCCCAGCAGCTGCACCACATCGTCGATCAGCCCGGCGAGGCGCCGCACCACCGTGGCCGACTGGTAGGTATAGAACGCGCGCTTCTCCATCGGGATGGCCTCGCCGCGCTCCGCATAGCCCATCAGGTCCTCGAAGGTCAGGCGCAGGGTGGTCTCCATCTCGCCCTTCTCCGCGATCGCCCGGGCCAGCGCGGCGTGGAGGATCGGGTCGGCCTTCGATGCCTTGCCGGTGTTGGTCGAAACGCGGTCCTGCATGATCGCGAGGCCCGCATTGATCGCCGCCTGCGCGCCGCCAAAGGCCGCGGTGGAGACCGAACGGGTGAAGACCTGCGCCCAGGGCAGGCGATAGAGCGGACCGGTGTTCACTTCCTGCCCGGGGTTCTGGCAGAGGAACCCGTCGATCGAGCGGTGAGTACGGTAATCGGGCACAAACACGTCATCGACGATGATGTCATGGCTGCCGGTGCCCTGCAGGCCGAATACGTGCCACGCGTCCTCATCAATCGCGTAGTCGCTGCGCGGCAGCAGGAAAGTGCGCATTTCCGCCGGGGTACCATCGTCCTTCGGCGGGCAGAACGCACCGAGCAGCACCCAGCCGCAATGGGTCGATCCGGTCGAGAAGCCCCAGCGCCCCGACAGGCGGAATCCGCCCTCGACATGGGTAACCTTGCCGACCGGCTGATAGGTGGAAGAAACCAGCATCGCGGGATCGGCGCCCCACACCTCTTCCTGCGCCTGGTCATGGAACAGCGCCATCTCGTAAGGGTGGCAACCGACCACGCCGTACATCCAGCCGGTCGACATGCAGCCTTCGGCCAGCGCCTTCTGCACATCGAAGAACACGTTGGGGTGCATCTCGTAGCCGCCCCAGCGACGCGGCTGGAGGATGCGGAAAAAGCCCGCTTCCTGCATCTCGGCAATCGTTTCGGCAGGCACGTTGCGTTCGCGGGTGCATTGTTTTGCACGGGATTTCAACACCGGGATCATCGCGCGGGCACGGGCAACGAGTTCCCCGGCGGTGGGCGCGGTGGCCATGCTGTCGATCTGCTGCGCGGCGGTAGCCATTTCTCCCGACTCCTTTGTCTCGACTCATGCCGCTCAATTCGACGGCTTCGTAAAATTTTTTATCGTTTGATACGCAAATCGTCAATTGAAAACCCGTTTCGCTTCCGATAATGCGCATTTCATACAGGATTGAAACCGCGATTCCGCGAAGGACGCATTTTGGAAGGGGGAACAGCCGGCTTGGCACAGGCGCTATCCATCGACCTGTCGGGACAGGTGGCGATCGTCACCGGCGGCACGCGCGGGCTGGGGCGGGACATCGCCGCAGCGCTGGCGCAGGCTGGCGCCCGGGTCGTGGCCTTCGCGCGCAACGCGCCGGAAGCCCCCATCGACGGCGTCAGCTTCCTTCCGGGCGACATCCGCGATGCCGAAGTGGCGAAGGCGTTGGTGGATCAGGTCGCCGCCCGGCACGGGCGGCTCGACATTCTGGTCAACAATGCCGGCGGTTCGCCCGCCGTGGCCGCCGAAGCGGCAAGCCCGCGTTTTGTCGAGGCGATCCTCAAGCTCAATCTCGTCGCCCCGCTGCATCTGGCGCAGGCGGCTTATCCCCACATGGCCAAGCTCGGCGGCGGCGCGATCGTCAACATCGCCAGCGTCTCCGGCATCCGTCCCTCCCCCGGCACCGCCGTCTACGGCGCGGCCAAGGCGGGGCTGCTGAACCTGACGCAAAGCCTTGCGCAGGAGTGGGGACCGACCGGGATCCGCGTCAACGCGATCATCGCCGGGCTGATGCAGACCGAAACCGCCGAAGCGACCTATGGCGATGCCGAGGCGCAGGCGGCGGTTGGCCGGTCGATGCCGCTGCAACGCATGGGCACCGGCGCGGACCTGGCAGGCGCGGTGCTGTGGCTGTGCTCGCCCATGGCGGCCTGGGTCAGCGGCGCGCGCATCAATGTCGATGGCGGGGGCGAGCGCCCGTATTTTCTGGATCTGGTGAAAGGGGCCGAGGCCTGATGAGTGTGAAGTCGCTGGGCTATGTCGTGATCGAAGCGACCCGGCCGGCCGAATGGGACCGGTTCCTGACCCGCGTCGCGGGCGCCATGCGCGCGCCCGACGCGGCGGACGGCGCGGCGCTTTACCGTGTGGACGAACGCTCGTTCCGCTTCCGGATCGAAGGCGGCGCGGCCGACCGGCTGGTTGCGCCGGGCTATGAAGTGGAAAGCGCGGCCGCTTATGAAGCGCTTGCCGCGAAGATCGCCGCCGCCGGGCGCGAGGTGCTTCGCGCCTCTGCCGGGGAGGCAGCAGCGCGCGGGGTCTCCGCGTTCTTCCGCACAAGCGATCCAGCGGGCAACGGCCTGGAATTCTATCATGGCGACAGCCGCAGCGACGCACCGTTTGTCTCGCCCGCGGGCGTATCCCGCTTCGTCACTGGCGACCTGGGCATGGGCCACGCGGTGCTGTGCGCCCCGAACTTTGCCGAAACGGTGGCCTTCTACTGCGATGTCGTAGGCTTTGGGCAGACCGACATGCCGCGCTTCTATTTCAATGGCGGCCCGCCGGAAGATCCCGGCATGGGATTTGCCTTTCTCCACGCCAGCAACGGGCGCCACCACAGCCTGGCGCTGGGCGAAGGACCGGTGCCGCCTTCGGGCTGCGTTCACCTGATGCTCGAAATGCCGGACCTGATCGAAGTAGGCAAGGCGCACGACCGGATGCGCGCCGAGGGCTTCCCCGAGAGCGCGACGCTGGGCCGCCACGTCAACGACGAGATGACCAGCTTCTATGTCCAGACCCCGGCCGGGTTCGACCTTGAGATCGGCTGCGACGGGCTGGTGATCGATCCGGCCAGTTGGGAGACCACCCGGCACGAGGCAATCAGCGTGTGGGGCCATGTCTGGGCCTGGCAGGAAGCAATGAAAAAGGCGGCTCAGTGATGCTCGACAAGCGGATGACCCCGGCGGAGATCGTCGGCCAGTTGCAGGACGGAATGACGCTGGGGATCGGCGGCTGGGGGCCACGGCGCAAGCCGATGGCTCTGGTGCGCGAGATCCTGCGCTCGGACCTCAAGGACCTGACCGTGGTCGCCTATGGCGGCGCGGACGTGGGGATGCTCTGCGCGGCGGGCAAGGTGAAGAAACTGGTCTTCGCCTTCGTCAGCCTCGACGCGATCCCGCTTGAGCCATGGTTCCGCAAGGCCCGCGAAGCCGGACAGATCGAGGTGCTGGAACTGGATGAGGGCATGTTCCAGTGGGGGCTGAAAGCCGCCGCATTCGGCCTGCCCTTCCTGCCCACCCGCGTCGGGCTGGGCACCGATCTTGCCGAACTGGGCGGGCTGAAAACCGTGCAGTCGCCTTATCCCGATGGCGAAGTGCTGATCGCCATGCCCGCGCTGAAGCTTGATGCCGCGCTGCTCCACGTCAACCGCAGCGACTGGCGCGGCAACGTCCACCTGTTCGGCCCGGACGTCTATTACGACGAATGGTTCGCCCGCGCGGCGGCAAAAACCTATGTTTCGTGCGAGGAACTGGTCGACCGGATGGAAGACCATTACCCGCAGGACGCACAAGCCAACATCGTAGAACGCGCGTTCATTTCGGGCGTTACTGAACTGCCTGGCGGCGCGCATCCTTCCTCGATGCCGCCGGCCTATGGCTGGGACATGAAAGCCTTCAAGGCCTATGCCGACGCGGCAAAGGATCCGGGTGACTGGGCAGCGGTCAGGGACCGCTTTGTCGGCGCATCCGAGGCCGAATATCTTGCAACCTTTGGCGGAAAGGAGGCGGTAGCGGCTCTCCCGCTGCCGATTTTCTGATGGGCGACGTAACTCTCGCAGAACTCTGCATCTTTGCCTGCTCCGAAGCGTTTCGCAGCAATGGCGAGATCGTCGCGACCGGGGTCGGTCCGGTGCCGCGCATCGCCGCTGGCCTGGCCAAGCTGACCCACACGCCGGAACTGATGATGACCGATGGCGAGGCCTATCTGGTCGAGCAGCCGGTACCGCTGGGGCCGCGCGGTTATGATGATCGCAAGGCGGCGGGTTATCTGCCGTTCTCGCGCTTCTTCGATGCGGCGGTGTGGAGCGGGCGACGCCATGCGATGGTGACCCCCACCCAGATCGATCGCTTTGGCCAGATCAACCTGTCGCAGCTGGGCGGCACGCACAAGCAGCCCAAGACCCAGATGCTGGGCGTGCGCGGCTTCCCCGGCAACACAATCTACCATCCCAACAGCTTCTTCTTCCCCGGCCACACGGCGCGCGTGTTCGTTGGCGGCGAGGTCGATATGGTTTCGGGCGTGGGCTACAACCCGGCAAAGCGGGTGGCGGGCGGCAACTATTCCGCCGTCGACCTGCGGCGCATTGTCACCAATCTGTGCGTGATGGACTTCGGCGGGCCGGATCACGCGATCCGCGTCGTCTCGCTCCATCCCGGCGTGAGCTTTGCTGAAGTGCAGGAGGCGACCGGGTTCGAGCTGATTGACGCGGTCGCGGGGGAAACCCCGCTGCCCGATGCCGAAGCGCTCGACATCATCGCCCGGCTCGACCCGCACGGCGTCCGCGCCAGTGTCATAAAGGACAATCCCCCAGCTCGGAGGACCGCATGACCGACCTTGTCCAGCCCAAGAACGTCGAAATAACCTACGAAACCGGCGAACCCGTCCGCTACGAAGTCGAAGGCGGCGTCGCCTGGATCACGATGAACCGTCCGGGCTTCAACAATGCCCAGAACGGACAGATGACCTATGCGCTGGACGATGCATTCCAGCGCGCGGTGAAGGACGATGCGGTCCGCGCCATCGTGCTGGCGGGCGAAGGCAAGCACTTCTCCGCCGGGCACGACATCGGCACTCCGGGACGCGATCTCCACAAGGAGTTCGACAACCGCCTGATGGTGCCGCCGCACACCAACAAGCCCGCAGCCGAACTGCTCTACACCCGCGAGCAGGAACAGTATCTGGGGATGTGCCGCCGCTGGCGCGACATTCCCAAGCCGACCATTGCCATGGTGCAGGGCGCCTGCATCGCGGGCGGGCTGATGCTGGCCTGGGTCTGCGACCTGATCGTGGCGAGCGAGGACGCCTTCTTCCAGGACCCGGTCAACCCGCTGATGGGGATTCCGGGGGTGGAATACTTCGCCCACGCCTATGAACTGCCGCCGCGCGTCGCCAAGGAATTCCTGCTGCTGGGCGAACGGATGCCAGCTGCCCGCGCCTATGACTTCGGCATGGTCAACAAGGTGGTCCCGCGCGACCAATTGCGCGAGGCGACTGCTGCCTGGGCCAACAAGCTGGCCGGCCAGAACCGGCTGGGCAACTGGCTGAGCAAGCAGGCGATCAACCACGTCGAGGAACTGCGCGGCAAGCGCGCGGCGATGGACGCGGTGTTCCATATGCACCACTTCGCCCACGCCCAGAACGACCTGGTGACCGGGGATTCGATCGGCGGGGTCAGCGGCAAGTCGGCGGCCAGCGCCAACAAGTCGGAAGCCGGAAGGGCCTGATGACCGATCCCCTCGCCACGGCTCTGACCGCCCGGCTTGGCTGCCGCCTGCCAGTGATCCAGACCGCGATGGGCTGGATCGCCACGCCGCAGCTGGTCGCCGCCAGCAGCAACGCGGGCGCCTTCGGGTTCCTGGCGGGCGCGGTGATGAAGCCGGCGGAACTGGGCGAGGCGATCGCGCGGCTGAAGGACATGACGCCGCATGGCTTCGGGGTGAACTTCCATTCGTTCCAGCCGGGCGCCGCAGAGATTGTCGAGATCATCCTTGCCAATGCCGACCGCGTCCGCGCGGTCAGCTTCGGACGCGGGCCGGACGCGAAGATGATCGGCCGGTTCCGCGATGCGGGGATCCTGTGCATCCCCACCGTCGGCGCGGTGAAGCACGCCGAGAAGATGGTCCAGCTGGGGTGTGAGATGATCACGGTCCAGGGCGGTGAAGGTGGCGGGCACACCGGGTCGGTGCCCACCACCGTCCTGCTGCCGCAGGTGCTGGATGCGGTGGACGTGCCGGTGGTTGCCGCTGGCGGCTTTGGCGACGGACGCGGCCTTGCCGCCGCGCTCGCCTGGGGCGCAGCCGGCATCGCCATGGGCACGCGCTTCCTGATGACAGTGGAAAGCCCTGTGCCGGACGCACCCAAGGCGGCCTATGTCAAGGCGGGGACCGGCGACATCGCCGTTTCCACCAAGGTCGACGGCATCCCACAGCGGATGATCCTCAACCCGCTGCTGCGGCGGATCGAAGGTTCGGGCAAGCTTGCCATGTGGGTGCGCGCCATGGAGGCGGGCCTCGAAATGAAGCGCCAGACCGGGATGGGCTGGGGCGAAGTGCTGGGCGCGGCGCGCGGCATGACCAGCCACGGCGAAATGCCGCTCAGCGCCGCGATGATGGCCGCTGCCGCGCCGATGATGATCCAGCGCGCGGTCGTATCGGGCGATGCCGAACACGGCCTGATGGCAACCGGCTTGGTCGCCGGGCGGCTGAACGACCTGCCGACCTGCGACGACCTTCTGCACCAGATCGAAGCGCAGGCGCGCAGGCGCATTGCGAGCCTTACCCAACAGCCGTTCGTGTCGAGCGAAGTCGAGACACCTGCGCACGGCATCTCGACTTCGCTCGATGCGAACGGAGGTTAGTTTCATGGGAATTTCCACGACCATCAATGATCGGGTTGCCGAGATCGTCTTCGACGTTCCCCCGGTCAACGCCTTCGACAGCGAAACCTGGATGGCGCTGCCCGCGATCATCACCGCCGCTGCCAGCAACCCTGAAGTCAACTGCGTGCTGATCCGCGCGGCGGAGGACGCGCGGGGCTTTTGCGGCGGGGTCGACATCAAGGAAATGCAGGCCCACCCCGAACGGATCACCGTGCTCAACCGGGGCAATTACCTGACCTTCAAGGCGATCCGCGATGCGGAAGTGCCAGTGGTATCGGCGGTCCACAAGTTCGTGATCGGCGGCGGCATCGGCATCTGCGGCGCCAGCGACACGATCATCGCGGCGGACGACGCGTTCTTCTCGCTCCCCGAGGTTGACCGGGGCGCGATGGGCGGGGCCAGCCACCTGTCGCGGATGCTGCCGCTGCACAAGGTCCGCGCCGCCTTCTTCACCGGCGGCAACATCCCGGCTGAGGAAGCCTATCGCCTCGGCGCGGTCGAGAAGGTCGTGCCGCGCGCGGCGCTGGTGGACGAGGCGCGCGCCTTTTGCGCCGTGATCGCCTCCAAGAGCCGCAAGGCGCTGGTGATCGCCAAGGAGGCACTCAACGGCCTTGAGCCGCGCGACGTCGATCGCGGCTACCGCTGGGAACAGGGCTTCACGCTCGAAATGTACATGCACGAGGACAGCCAGAAGAGCCGCGACGCCTTCGTCGAGACGGGCAAGGCCGCGAAGTTCTGATGGACCTGAACTATACCCCCCAGCAGCAGGCGTTCCGCGCCGAAGTGCGCGCGTGGATGAAAGCCCACGTGCCGAAGGAGCCGCTCGTCACGCTGGAATGCCGCGAAGGCTATGACCAGCACGTAGCATGGGAACGGACGCTCGCCAGCGGCAACTGGGGCATGGTGACCTGGCCGGAGGAATTCGGCGGGCGCGGGCTGGACCTGATCCAGTGGCTGATCTTCGAGGAAGAATACTTCCGCGCGGGCGGCCCCAACCGGGCCAACCAGAACGGCATCTTCCTGCTCGGCCCGACCATCATGGAATTCGGCACACCGGAACAGAAGGCCCGCTTCCTGCCCCCCATGGCGCGCGGCGAAGTGATCTGGGCGCAGGCCTGGTCCGAACCGGGCGCGGGCAGCGACATGGCCGCGATCCAGTCGAAGGCGGTGCGCGACGGCGATCACTATGTCATCACCGGGCAGAAGACCTGGTCCAGCCGCGCGGCCTTTGCCGACTGGGGCTTTGGCATCTTCCGCACCGATCCCGAAAGCAAACGCCACAAGGGCCTGACCTTCATTCTGTTTGATCTCAACAGCCCCGGCATCACCCGCCGCCCGATCCGCCAGCTGCACGGCGACACCGGCTTTGCCGAATTGTTCTTCGATGAAGTGCGGGTTCCGGTGGAGAACTGCCTGGCGGGCGAAGGCCAGGGCTGGAACGTCGCCATGGCCACCGCCGGGTTCGAACGCGGACTGATGCTGCGCTCCCCGGGCCGCTTCCAGGCAACGGCGAAGCGGCTGGTGGAACTGTACAAGGCCAATGCCGCCCATGCCTCCCCCGCCGCACGCGAAGCGGTGGTCCAGGCGTGGGGCTCCGCGCAGGCCTATGCCTACAACACCTACGCGGTTGCGGCGAAGATCATGGCGGGCGGCAGGATCGGCGCCGAGGCCAGCCTCAACAAGATCTTCTGGTCGGAACTTGACCGCGCGATGCACCGCACCGCAGTGCAACTGCTTGGCGCGGCGGCGGAGCTGAAGCGCTTTGCCGACGGCTCGGTCAACCAGTGGCTCGAAGGCTACATCTTCTCGCTGTCGGGTCCGATCTACGCCGGATCGAACGAAGTCCAGCGCAACATCACCGCCGAGCGGCTGCTTGGCCTTCCGCGCGTGGGAGCGGGCTGATGGACTTCCGTTTTTCCGATGACCAGCTGACCCTGGCCGAGAGCGTGCGCGATTACTTGGCCGGAACCCACGGCCCGGAAGTGCTGCGCCGCCTCGATGCAGAAGGCAACCGCGATCCGGCGATCTGGCAGGGACTGGCCGACATGGGCCTGACCGGCCTGCTCGTGCCCGAGGCGCAGGGCGGGCTGGGCATGGGGCTGGTTGAAGCCGCCCTCATCGCCGCCGAATGCGGCCGCGCCTGCCTCGCCGAACCGCTGGTCGACAGCGCATTCGTCGGTGTGCCGTGGCTGGTGGCGCGGGGCCAGACCGATGGGCTGGATGAGGTCGTCGCGGGCACGCGGCGGATCGCGGTGCCGCACCCGATCAATCCGTGGCTGGCCGACAGCGAAGGCGCGGCCCTGACCAGCGTCGATCCGCTGCGCAACCTTGCCGTGGCCGAGGCTACCGAAGCGGACGATCTCCTCCTCAACGTCGGCGCGCTGATGAGCGCGGCGCAGCTGGTCGGTCTTTCCGACGCCATGCTGAGCCAGGCGGTCGAATACGCCAAGGTCCGCACCCAGTTCGGTCAGCCGGTCGGCGCCTTCCAGGGGCTCAAGCACCAGCTCGCCTCGTGCTCGGTCGCCATCGAGTTCGCCAAGCCGGTGGTCTGGCGCGCGGCGCAGGCACTTCAGGATGGGCTGCCCAGCGCCCCCGTCCATGTCAGCCACGCCAAGCTCGCCGCCAGCGATGCCGCCATGCTGACCGCCGAGACCGCGATCCAGGTCCACGGGGCGATGGGCTATACCTACGAGGTCGACTTGCACTTCTGGATGAAGCGCAGCTGGGCGCTGTGCGGCGCCTGGGGGGACCGCGCCTTTCATTACCACCGGGTCGAGGAGGCGCTGCTCGGCGGTGCCCAGCCAATCGGCCCCGAACATACCTTCGCTTAAGGAACCATCATGGCTGAAGCCTATATCATCGACGCTGTCCGCACCCCGATCGGGCGCAAGAAGGGCAGCCTTGCCGCCGTTCACCCGGCCGATCTTGGCGCGCACCCGATCAAGGCGCTGATCGAACGGACCGGGATCGACGCCAATCTGGTCGACGATGTCGTCTGGGGCTGCTGCGACACCATCGGTCCGCAGGCGGGCGACATCGGCCGCACGGTCTGGCTGGTCGCGGGCCTGCCCCAGCACGTTCCCGGCACCACGATCGACCGCCAGTGCGGATCGAGCCAGCAGGCGCTCCATTTCGCGGCGCAGGGCGTGATGAGCGGGACGCAGGATCTGGTGGTCGCGGGCGGCAGCCAGGCGATGAACGCCATCCCGATTTCCGCCGCAATGCTGGCGGCAGAGCCCTATGGCTTTTCCAACCCGTTCAACACTTCGCCCGGCTGGGTCGCGCGATATGGCGACGGGATCCTCAACCAGATCAATTCGGCGGAGATGATCGCCGCCAAGTGGGGCCTGACCCGCGCCGAGATGGAAGCCTTTGCGGTAGCCTCGCATCAGCGCGCGCAGGCGGCGGCGGACAACGGCTGGTTCGCGAATGAAATCGCGCCGATGGCCGAACTCACCGCCGATGAAACGATCCGTCCGACGACCTCGCCTGAAGGTCTGGCGGGTCTGCGCACCGTGCAGGAAGGCGGCATCATCACCGCTGGAATCTCCAGCCAGAACTGCGATGGCGCCGCCGCGATGCTGGTCGCCAGCGAGCGCGCGGTGAAAGAGCATGGCCTGAAGCCCCGCGCCCGCATCCACCACATCTCCGTTCGTGCCGACGATCCGGTATGGATGCTGACCGCACCGATCCCGGCCACCGAACACGCGCTGAAGAAGGCCGGCATGAGCGTGGCCGACATCGACCTGTTCGAATGCAACGAGGCCTTCGCCTCCGTGCCGATGGCCTGGATGAAGCAGCTCGGCATCCCGCACGACAAGGTCAACATTCACGGCGGCGCGATTGCGCTGGGCCACCCGCTGGGCGCCACCGGCGCGCGACTGATGACCACCATGCTGAACGCGCTGGAACGCACCGGCGGCCGCTATGGCCTGCAAACCATGTGCGAAGGCGGCGGCCAGGCCAATGTCACCATCATCGAACGACTCTAGGTATCGAGAGGCTGTAATGGGTATCTGCGAAGGACGCACCGTCATCATCACCGGCGCCGCGCGCGGGCTGGGGCGCGCCTATGCGCTGGCCTTCGGCGCCGAGGGCGCGAACGTGGTGGTCAACGACATCGGCACCTCGCTCCACGGCGAGGGGCGCGATACCAGCGCCGCCGACGCGGTGGTGGCGGAAATCGTCGCCGCCGGCGGCAAGGCTGTCGCCAATTACGAGGACATCACCGACTGGGACGCCGCCAAGCGGATCGTCGATGCGGCGGTTTCCGCGTTCGGCGACTTGCACGTGGTGGTCAACAACGCCGGGATCGTGCGCGACCGGATGTTCGTTTCCGCCACGCTGGAGGAATGGGACGCGACCATGCACGTCCACCTGCGCGGGCACTTCTGCCTGTCGCGCCACGCGGTCGATTACTGGCGCGCAAAGCAGAAGGCCGGGACCAATCCCGACGCGCGGATCATCAACACCTCCAGCGGCGCAGGCCTGCAGGGCTCGATTGCCCAGGCGGCCTATTCGACCGCCAAGGGCGGGATTGCCTCGCTTACCCTGGTCCAGGCGGCGGAACTGGGGCGTTATGGCATCACCGCCAATGCGCTGGCCCCATCGGCCCGCACCCGGATGACCGAGCAGGCCTTTGCCGACAAGATGGCGACCGAGGGCGAGGCCTTCGACGTGATGGACCCGGCGAACATCGCCCCCACGGTCGTGTGGCTGGGTTCGGCTGAAAGCGCGGAGGTGACCGGCTGCGTCTTCGAACTCGAAGGCGGCAAGATCATGCTTGAGGACGGCTGGCGCGAAGGCCCGCTGGTCGACAAGGGCGCGAAGTGGGAACCCGCCGAAGTCGGCGGGGCGGTTGAACAGCTGCTGGCGGCCCGCGTCGCCCCGCGCAAGGTCTGGGGGACGGCGTAATGCATTTCGTCTTCACTGAAGAACAGGCGATGATCGGCGAGACCGCGCGCGCCCTCTTTGCCGAAAACGCCACCAGCCAGCGCACCCGCGCGGCCATGGCGGCGGACGGGATCGACGCCGCGCTGTGGATCGCCTTCTGCCAGGAGCTGGGTCTGTCGGGCATCGGCATTCCTGAAGCCGCAGGCGGCGCCGGGCTGGGCATGGTCGAGCTGGCGATCATCGCCGAGGCGGCTGGCGCGCAGGTTGCGGCCCTGCCGATGCTGGGTTCGCTGGCGCTGTCTGCCCAGGCGATTGCCGCTGGCGGCAGCGCGGAGCAGCAGGCGGCGCACCTGCCCGCCCTGCTTTCGGGCGAGACCATCGCGGCCTATGTCCATGACGCGGGCCTGACTGCCGAGGGCGACACACTGACCGGCGAGGCGGGCTTCGTCGCGCATGGTGCTTCGGCGCAGCTGTTCGTCGTCACCAGCAACACCGGCGCGTGGCTCGTCCCCGCCGATGCGCCGGGCGTTACCGTCACCGCGCTGACCACGATGGACCAGACCCGTCCCTATGCCCGCGTCTCGATCGCGGGCGCAGCTGGCAAGCCGCTGGCCGATGCCGCAGCCGCCATTGCCGCCGCGCACCGCGCCGGCTTTGTGACGGTCGCCGCCGAAGCGCTGGGCGGAGCGCAGGCGTGCCTCGACCGCACGGTTGCTTACGCCAGGGAACGCGTCCAGTTCGGCCGCGCGATCGGCTCGTTCCAGGCCTACAAGCACCGCCTTGCCGACATGATGATCGAGATCGAGCAGGCGCGCTCCGCCGTCTACTGGGCGGCCTGCGCGGCGGACGAAGGTTCGGATGAGGCGGCGCTTGCCGTCCATGCCGCCAAGAGCTTTGCCGCCGATACTTTCTTCATGTGCGCGGGGAACATGATCCAGCTGCACGGCGGGATCGGCTTCACCTGGGAGCATGACGCGCACCTCTACTTCAAGCGCGCCCGCGCGATCCAGTCGATGCTGGGCGATGGCAACTGGCACCGCGAGCAGGTCGCCACCATGATCCTGGGAGAAGCGGCATGAAGCTGGGTTTTTCGCCGGAGGAAGAGCTCTTCCGCAAGGAATGCGCCGACTGGCTTAACGCCGAGATGGCGGGCGAGTTCCGCGACATCAGGGGCATCACCAAGCTGACTGCCAGTCCCGAGCGCCGCAAGGAATGGGAACAGCGGCTGGGCGAGGCCCGCTGGGGCTGCATCGGCTGGCCGGAAAGCTGGGGCGGACGCAACGCGACCCTCGCCCAGCAGGTGATCTTTGCCGAGGAATATGCCCGAGCGGGTGTTCCGGGGCGCGTCAACCACATCGGCATCGAGTTGGCCGGGCCGACGATCCTGGCTTTCGGGACCGAAGAGCAGAAGCAGCGCTTCCTGCCCGATATCGCGGCGGGCAAGACAATCTTCTGCCAGGGTTTTTCCGAACCCGGCGCGGGATCGGACCTTGCCTCGGTTCGCACCAAGGGCCGCCTTGAAGGCGGCGAATGGGTCGTCAACGGTCAGAAGATCTGGACCAGCCTGGCGCACATCTCCGACTGGATCTTCGTCGTCACCCGCACCGAAGAAGGCACCAAGGGGCCCAAGGGCCTGACCTTCCTGATGATGCCGATCGACCAGCCGGGGATCGAGATCCGGGGCATCACCCAGATCAACGGCGACGCCGAGTTCAACGAGACCTTCTTCACCGACGCGCGCTGCGCCGCCGACAGCATGATCGGCGCGGTGGGCGAGGGCTGGAAGATCGCAATGGGCCTGCTGGCCTTCGAACGCGGTGTTTCCACGCTGGGCCAGCAGATGGGCTTCCGCAACGAACTGGACGAGATCATTGCGGCGGCCAGGGCCAACGGCGCGGCGCAGGACCCGCTTATCCGCCAGCGCATCGCCCGGGCCGAAATCGGCCTGCGCCTGATGCGCTATGGCGCGCTGCGGATGCTGTCGAACACCGACCATTCGAAGATCGACGGCGCGGCGCTGACCTACAAGATCCAGTGGGCGACCTGGCGCCGGAGCCTGGGCGAACTGGCGATGGACGTGCTGGGGCAAGCCGGGGAAGTCACCGACGGCAGTACCTATGAGTGGGGCACCCTGCCCAATCTGTTCCTCTATTCGCGCGCCGATACGATCTATGGCGGCACCAACCAGATCCAGCGCAACCTGATCGCCGAACGCGGCCTTGGCATGCCGCGCGAACCCCGGGGAGATATCTGATGGCCGCACCAATCCCGCCCTATCCGCAGGGCCGGAGCCTGCTCGCCGGCAAGACCGTGGTCGTCACCGCTGCGGCGGGCACCGGAATCGGCTTTGCCGCCGCCAAGCGCGCGGCGGAAGAGGGCGCAACCGTCCTCATCAGCGACTTCCACGAACGGCGGCTGGGCGAAGCCGCTGACCGGATCGCGGCCGAAGTCGGCTGCGCCCGGCCTGCCACCGTGGTCTGCGATGTCACCAGTCAGGACCAGGTCGACGCGCTCCACGCCGCTGCCCTCGCCCAGCTCGGCCATGTCGACGTGCTGATCAACAACGCGGGGCTCGGCGGTGAGGTCGACGTGGTCGACATGACCGACGACCAGTGGTTCCGCGTCCTCGACGTCACGCTCAATTCCGTGTTCCGGATGAGCCGCGCCTTCCTGCCCGCGATGTATGCGCGGCAGACCGGGGTGATCGTCAATAACGCCTCGGTGCTGGGCTGGCGGGCGCAGAAGGGTCAGGCCCATTATGCCGCAGCCAAGGCCGGGGTCATGGCCTTCACCCGCTGCGCGGCGGTCGAGGCGGCGGAGCACAACGTGCGGATCAACGCGGTCGCGCCCTCGATCGCGATGCACGCCTTCCTCGCCAAGGTGACGAGCGACGAACTGCTGGCCGAGCTTTCCGCCAAGGAAGCCTTCGGGCGTCCGGCGGAGGTCTGGGAAGTGGCCAACGTCATGCTGTTCCTGGCCAGCGACCTGTCTTCCTACATGACCGGCGAAGTGCTGTCGGTCTCCAGCCAGAGGGCCTGAGCATGGCGAAAGTCTATCAAAGCCCCCGCGACCTGATCGGACAGGAAGGCGCTCAGCTGGGCGCGACCGACTGGCTGCTGATCGACCAGACCCGCGTCAACGGCTTTGCCGAGGTGACCGGCGACCACCAGTGGATCCATGTCGATGTCGAGCGCGCCAGGCAAGGCCCGTTCGGCGGCACCATTGCCCACGGCTACCTGACGATGAGCCTGGTCAACCTGTTCCTGCCCGATCTGATCGAGGTGCGCGGATTCTCCCACGCGGTGAACGTCGGCACTGACCGGCTGCGCTTCCTTAGCCCCGTCAGGGTCGGCAGCCGCATTCGCGGCAGCGGCGAGATCGTCTCGGTCGAGGAAATCAAGGGCGCGATCCAGGCGGTCGTGCGCGTCACCGTGGAGATCGAAGGCGGCGACAAGCCGGCCTGCGTGGTCGACACGATCAGCCGCTATTTCCCGGAAGCATAGCCATGCCCACGCCCGAGCAGATGGAAGCCGCTGTCCACGCCTATGTCGAAGCCTTTGCCAAGGGCGATCCCGAACTCGCCGTGGCGATCTTCGCCGACAACGCGAGCGTGGAGGACCCGATCGGCAGCCCGCCTCACCTGGGGGGGGAGGCGATCCGCGCCTTCTACGCCGCCTCGATGGCGACCGGCGCGACGCTCCACCTGTCAGGCCCGGTACGCGTTGCCGCAGCCCATGCCGCTTTCGCCATGCAGGTGCGCCTGCACTGGGACGGCAAGGACATGGCCATCGACGTGATCGACACCTTTGCCTTCGACGATGAGGGCAAGGTCACCGAGATGAAGGCCTATTTCGGCCCCGGCAACATGCATGGCTGAGCCTCTGCCCCTGACCATTCCCCACGCCGCAGAAGCCGCTGCGCGGCGCTGGGGCGATACCGTCGCACTGATCGAAGGCGAGGAAACCCGTACTTTCGCGCAGTTGTGGGATGAATGCCGCGCCGCCGCCTCGGCCCTGCTGGAACGCGGGGTAACCAGCGGAGATCGCGTGGCGATCTGGGCGCCCAACAGCCGCGAATGGGTGGTGGCCGCGCTTGCCGCGCAGCTGTGCGGGGCGGCGATCGTCCCGCTCAACACCCGGCTGAAAGGACGCGAGGCGGGGGATATCCTGCGCCGAACCCATGCGCGGATGCTGTTCACGGTCACGGACTTCCTCGGCATCGACTACCGCGCGCTGCTGGCAGGCGAAGACCTCCCGGACCTCGCCGAGACGGTGCTGCTGGATGGGGACTTCGCCAGCTTCACCGCCAGCGGCAAAGGCGCGGCCGATCCCCGGATCGACATGAGCCTCGCCGCGGTTACCCCCGATCACGTCTCCGACATCATGTTCACCAGCGGCACCACCGGCGTGCCCAAGGGTGTGCTGATGACCCACGGACGGATCGTGCCCCAGGTCGGCGTGTGGATTGGCAACACCGGCCTGAAGGCAGGCGAGCGCTACCTGATCGCCAACCCGTTCTTCCATTCGTTCGGCATGAAGGTTGGCTGGGTCGCCTGCCTGATCGCGGGCGCGGTGATGGTGCCGATGCCGCAGTTCGACGTGGCTGAGGCCGCGCGGCTGATCGAGCGCGAGCGGATCGCTTTCCTGCCCGGCCCGCCCACCATCTTCCAGATGCTGCTGGCCGAGAAGGAACGCAGCTCCTTCGACACCTCATCGCTGCGCGGCGGCACGACCGGCGCGGCGACAGTGCCGCCGGTGCTGATCGAGCGCATCCGCGGCGAACTGGGCATGGCGGATATCATCACCGCCTATGGCATGACCGAATGCGTCAACATCACTTCGTGCCGCCCCGGCGATCCGGTCGAACTGATTGCCAACACCTGCGGCGCGGCGATTCCGGGCAACGAGGTGATCATTGCCGATGATCTGGGCCGCGAACTGCCGCGCGGCGAAACCGGCGAGATCCTGGTGCGCGGCATCGGGGTGATGCAGGGCTATCTCGACGATCCGGAGGCAACCGCCGAGGCGATCGATGGCGAGGGCTGGCTCCACACCGGCGATGTCGGGACGATGGACGCGTCAGGCTATGTCCGGATCACCGACCGCAAGAAGGACATGTTCATTTCCGGCGGCTTCAACGTCTATCCCGCGGAGGTCGAAAAGCTGCTCGCCACCCATCCCGCCATAGGCATGGTCGCGGTGCTGGGCGTGCCCGACGAACGCATGGGCGAAGTCGGCAAGGCCTTCATCGTGCTGCGACCCGGTGCGTCGCTCGATGCAGCGGAACTGATCGCGTGGGCGCGGGAGAACATGGCCAATTACAAGGTTCCGCGCCACGTCGCCTTCCTCGACGATCTGCCCCGCAACGCGGCGGGCAAGGTCGCCAAGCTGGAACTGCGCTGAACGGCGGCGCTTGACATGGGCCGCGCGATGACGAGAGCAATCCCCTGAGCACCGCGCAGAGGAGAAAGCGCCTCATGAGACTGACCCAGGGCATTGTCCGTGCCGCCATGGTACGGGGCAAGGGCACCGCCATCATCGACGGGGCGCAGAGCTTTACCTGGGCCGAAGTGGCCGACCGAGTTCCCCGCCTTGCCGCCGTCCTGCGCGCGCATGGCCTGACCGAAGGCGGGCGCGTCGTCCTGCTGGCGCACAATTCGCACTGGTCGATCGAGGCGTTCTACGCGGCCTTCTACGCAGGCGGCGTGATGGTACCGCTGAACTTCCGCCTGTCGGAGCAGGACCTTGCGGTGCAGGTGGCGGACTGCCAGCCGGACGTGCTGCTGCTGGGGCCGGACTTCCTCCACCTGGGCGAGGGGCTGCGCGCGGCGGCGGGCGGCACGGCGCGGGTGCTGGCTGTGGACGAGACGCTGGGCGCGCTGACCCGCGCGGCAGAGCCGATTGCCGACGCGATGCGCGGGGGCGATGACCTGGCCTGCATCTACTACACCAGCGGCACCACCAGCGCGGCCAAGGGCGTGATGCTGAGCCACGCCAACTTCATGGTCAACACCCTGAACGTCTCCCACACGCTGGAGCTGGGCGAACAGACAGTCCACATGCACCACGGCCCGCTGTTCCACCTGGCGGCGGGAGCGCGGCTGTTTTCGGTGACCCAGGCGGCGGGCACCCACGTGTTCCTGCCGCGCTTCCAGGCAGGCGAAGTGCTGGCCGAGATCGGCCGCAGCGGGGTGACCCACCTGACCGTCGTGCCGACCATGCTGCGCACACTGCTCGACGATCCGGCGCTGGCCAGTACCGATCTGTCCTCGCTGCGCTACCTCTCCTATGGCTCGGCGCCGATGCCCGAGCCGCTGCTGCGCGAGGCGCTGGAGCGGCTGCCGCACGTCCGCTTCATCCAGTCCTACGGGATGACCGAGCTGTCCCCGGTGGCGACCATGCTGGACTGGGAGGATCACCTGCCCTCGCCGCGCTCGTCGGCGCTGCTCAAGTCGGCGGGCAAGCCGGTGGCGACGGTCGAGATCGCGGTGATCGCCCCGGACGGCACGCATCTGCCCACCGGCAGCCACGGCGAGATCGCGGTGCGCGGGCCGACCGTGATGATGGGCTACTGGAACCGCCCGGACCTGACCCAGGCGACGATCCGGAATGGCTGGCTCCACACCGGCGACATCGGCTTCATCGACGATGAGGGCTACCTCACCATCGCCGACCGGCTGAAGGACATGATCATCACCGGCGGCGAGAACGTGTTCAGCCAGGAGGTCGAGCAGGCCCTGTCCACCCATCCGGCGGTGTCGCAATGCGCGGTGTTCGGCCTGCCCGATGCCAAGTGGGGCGAAGCGGTCCACGCGGTGGTGACGCTGCACGCCGGGGCCGAAACGAGCAGCGCCGAACTGGTCGCGCACTGCCGCGATCTGCTTGCGCACTACAAGTGTCCGCGTAGCGTCGACATCCGCACCGCGCCCATGCCGCTCAGCGGATCGAACAAGATCCAGAAAAGCGACCTGCGCGCCGAAATCCTCGCCAGCAGGGCTGACGCCTGATGCTGCCCGGCACACTGGATCAGGTGCCAACCCCGCCGCGCGGAGCCTGGTACACGCACCTTTACGTGCAGGTGCTCGCCGCGATTGTCGCGGGCGTGGCGCTGGGCCATTTCGCGCCAGCGACAGGGGAGGCGCTGAAGCCGCTGGGCGATGCCTTCATCAAGTTGGTCAAGATGGTGATCGCGCCGGTGATCTTCCTGACCATCGTCACCGGCATCGCGGGGCTGCGCGATCTGGCCTCGGTCGGACGGATCGCGGGCAAGGCTTTTGCCTATTTCCTGTTCTTCTCCACCCTCGCCCTCGTGGTCGGGCTGGTGGTGGCGAACACGGTGCGGCCCGGCGCGGGGCTGAATATCGATCCCGCCAGCCTCGATCCGGGCAAGGTCGCCGACTATGCCGACAAGGCGCACGAAAGCACGATCACCGGCTTCCTGACCGGGATCATCCCCGACACGTTCCCTTCCGCCCTCACCGATGGAAACGTCCTCCAGGTGCTGTTCGTCTCGATCCTGTTCGGGATAGCGCTGGCGCTGGTCGGGCAGCGCGGGGAGAAGGTTTTCGCGCTGTTTGAAGACCTGTCGATGGTGATGTTCAAGGTTGTGGCGATCGTGATGAAGGCGGCGCCCGTCGGCGCCTTCGGGGCGATGGCCTTCACCATCGGCAAGTACGGGCTGGCCAGCCTGTCGAGCCTCGCCCAGCTGGTCGCGACCTTCTACATCACCTCGCTGCTGTTCGTGCTGGTGGTGCTGGGGCTGATGGCCAGAATCGCGGGCTTTTCGATCCTGCGCCTGATCGCCTACCTGAAGGCCGAGCTGCTGCTGGTGCTGGGCACTTCCTCCTCCGAAAGCGCGCTGCCCGCGCTGATCGAGAAGCTGGAACGCGCGGGCTGCCCCAAGACGGTGGTCGGGCTGGTCGTGCCGACCGGCTATTCCTTCAACCTCGATGGCACCAACATCTACATGACGCTGGCCGCGCTGTTCATCGCCCAGGCCTGCAACGTGGAGCTTTCGCTGGGCGAGCAGCTTGCCCTGCTCGGCGTGGCGATGCTTTCGTCCAAGGGCGCGGCGGGGGTGACGGGCGCGGGGTTCATCACCCTTGCGGCCACGCTGTCGATCGTGCCCAGCGTACCGGTGGCCGGCATGGCGCTGATCCTTGGGGTCGACCGCTTCATGTCCGAATGCCGCAGCCTGACCAACTTCATCGGCAATGCCGTGGCGGCGGTGGTCGTTTCATGGTGGGAAGGCCGGCTCGACCGTGAGCAGTTCGAGGCCGCGCTGGCAGGCAAATTGCCGCCCGTCACCGAATTGCCCGTGGGCGAGGTCGAGGCCTGAACCCCAATCCCTCCCCCACCGGGGGGAGGGGCTAGGGATGCTCAGCCCAGATCGTCCAGATAGCGTTCCGCATCGAGCGCGGCCTGGCAACCGCTGGCGGCGCTGGTCACGGCCTGGCGATAGATCTGGTCCTGCACGTCGCCCGCCGCGAAAACGCCCGGAACGCTGGTCTGGGTCGCCATGCCGTGGCGCCCGCCGCGCGTGACGATATAGCCATTGTCCATTTCCAGCTGGCCCGCGAAAATCTCGGTGTTTGGCTTGTGGCCGATGGCGATGAAGGCGCCCGCTACCGGCACCTCGTCGGTCGCTCCGTCCACTGTGGAGCGCAGTCGCACCGCGCTCATCACCTTGCCGTCGCCCAGCACTTCATCCAGCGTGGTATTCCAGCGGATCGTCACCTTGCCCTCGGCCTCGCGGGCGAAGAGCTTGTCCTGCATGATCTTTTCCGCGCGGAACCGGTCGCGGCGGTGGATCACGGTCACATGGCTGCAGATGTTGGCAAGGTACAGCGCCTCTTCCACCGCTGTGTTGCCGCCGCCCACCACGGCGACCGGCTTGCCGCGATAGAAGAACCCGTCGCAGGTCGCGCAGGCGGAAACGCCGCCGCCCATGTACTGCTGTTCGGACGGCAGGCCGAGGTACTGGGCCGAAGCCCCGGTGGCGATGATCAGCGCGTCGCAGGTATAGGTGCCGCCATCCCCTTCCAGCCGGAACGGCCGCTCGCCCAGCGCGACCGTATGGATGTGGTCATAGATCATCTGCGTTTCGAACCGTTCGGCATGGCGCTGGAAGCGTTCCATCAGCTCCGGTCCCTGCACCCCGTCGGCATCGGCCGGCCAGTTGTCGACCTCGGTCGTGGTGGTCAGCTGACCACCCTGGTAAAGCCCGGTAACCAGCGCGGGCTTCAGGTTGGCGCGCGCGGCATAGACGGCGGCGGTATAGCCGGCCGGGCCGGAGCCCAGGATCAGCACGCGGTGATGGTTGGACACTGGGGTTTTCTCCTGCCTGCCCCGGCGATTCGCACGCCCGGGAACTTGCAGCGGAATTGGAAGCTGGGCGGGCCAAGCGCAAGGGGGCTGCGATGGCGGTCCACCGGCAATTCCGCCGTTCCGCCCGCCGCCCCGCCCCGCTGGCCGGGGAACCGATGCCCCTGCGGATCGTTCCAGCGGCATCGCAAGTACAGGAGTTCAGGGCATGAACATCATCATCCTTCTCGTCGTCGGCGGCATCCTTGGCTGGCTGGCCAGCATCGTCATGCGCACTGACGGACAGCAGGGCGTGTTGCTCAACGTGGTGGTGGGGATCGTCGGCGCGGTGCTTGCCGGGTTCGTCATCACCCCGCTGATCGGCGGCGTTCCGATTACCCAGGGTGGATTAGACGTCCGCTCGCTGATCGCTTCTTTCCTTGGCGCGGTGCTGCTGCTGGGGATCGTCAACCTGGTTCGGCGGGGCTCGGTGCGCTGACCATCGGGGGAGGCGCTTGCGGCTGGTCTCCCGCCGCTGCGCTCGCCCGTTCGTCGTCGCCCGCGAACAGGTCCTCGCCGAACAGGAAGCCGATCACGTTGGGACTGCCCATGTGTTCGAACAGGGCAAGCAGGATGATCAGCAGCGGGATCGAAAGGATCGCCCCCAGCGCGCCCCACACCCAGCTGAAAAAGCTGAACGCCACCAGGATCGCCACCGGATTGACCGTGAAACGCCGCCCCAGCAGCGCAGGCGTCACGATGTTTGCCTCGATCGCGTGGAGGCCCAGGTAAAGCAGGGCCGGGAGCAGGCCGATCAGCACCGAATCCGCCGTACCCAGACCCACCGCGCCCAGCAGACCGCCAGTGATCAGCGGGCCGAAATAGGGCAGGAAATTGAGCAGGGCGGCAATCCCGCCCCACATCACCGGAGATTCGAAACCATAGGCCCAGGCCCCCAGCCCGACTATCACGCCGACCCCGATGTTGATCAGCGTGACGGTCAGCAGATAGGCGCCAACCCGCTGCTGGACATCGCGCAGCGCCCGCGCGACGCGCAGCGAGGCGTCGAGGTCGCTGCGGTCGAGCAACAGGCGGCGGCGCAGGCGGACGCGCGATTCAATCATGAAATAGGCCATCAGCAGGGTCAGGATCGCCTCGAACAGCAGCGTCGGCGTGGCATAGGCGGCCTGTTCCAGCACCGATGGCGCAGCGACCACCACCTGCTGGACATGGCGCGCACCGGTCAGGCGGCTGATCTGGTCGCCCAGCCGGGTGATCATCCGCACGTCGCCGCGCCACTGTTCGATGTGCCCCGCGATCACCTGCAGCGTCTTGGGCAGACTGGCAAGCAGGTCCGCCGCCGGCTGGACGATCAGCGACACGCCCAGCACCAGCGCGGCAATGAACACCACCAGCGCCAGCGCGGCGCTCAGCGAATTGGGAATCCCCAGCCGCCCGAAGGCATCGGCCAGCGGTGAAAGCGCGACCGTGATGACGATCGCGGTGACGATCGGCAGAAAGAACGCCTTGCCCGCCGTCAGCGCAAAGGGCAGCGCCAGCAGCAGCAGCGCCGCCGCGACCAGCAGCAAGGCGGCCTGGATGCGCGATTGCTTGGCTGCTTCGGATGGATGCGCGTCGGGCCTGGTCATGGTCGGCGGTTGCCCTGTTGCGATTGAGGTGGGACCAGTCCTAGCCTGCCCCGGCTACTTTGGCGAGATCGGCCATGATCCGGCCGGCCGGATCGCCGGTTTGCCGATCGCTTTCCGATGCATCGGACCTCAGGTCCTCACCGCTTTCGGTCATCTGCACCAGCGCGGCGCGGCCCCGCGCGACGCGGCTCTTGATCGTGCCAACCGCACAGCCGGTGATCGCGGCGGCTTCCTCGTAACTGAAGCCCCCGGCACCCACCAACAGCACCGCCTCGCGCCGCTCGGGCGGCAGCTTCAGCAGGGCGCGGTGCAGGTCGGCCAGGTGGATCGGTGCCTCCTGCCCCGGGTTGCCCGCGGTGATCCGCTCGGCTGCGGCCTCGTCATAGTCACCGCGAAAGCGGTTGCGGCGCACTTCGGTGAGGAACACGTTGCGCAGGATCACGAATGTCCAGGCCTTCATGCTGGTATCCGGGCGGAACCGCGCGCGCGCATTCCACGCCCGCACCATGGTTTCCTGCACCAGGTCGTCAGCAAAGTCCGCCCGCCCGCACAGGCCCCGCGCAAAGGCGCGCAGGTGCGGAATTACGGCGACCAGATCGCGCTTGAAACGATCGGGCGCGGCGCGCTCTCCGGCAGCGCCCTGCCCCTGCCCGTCAGTCATGCCGGGCCTGGTCCAGTTGCCGAAGCAACTGGTTGAAACTGTCGGGCAGCGGTTCGCGCACCACCGCATCGTACAACTGTCGCAGGCCCTGTAACCAGCCCTTTCCCGCCTGTTCGGCGCAGTGCGGGCAGTTCCGGTCGCCGCATCCGTTGCAGGTCTCGTGCCCCACGTGCGTCTCCATTACGGGCGGGTCAAAGCCTCCCGCATCCGTTCCCGCCATCAAGGTTGCTTCCCCGTCAATCACCGGCTTGCCCTGCTTTCATTGAGGGCTAACGTGCAAGGCACCGTCCGGTTCCCGGCCCTGCGGATTTCAGGAGCCGGGAACGGAATCGCGGCACAGGCATTGGAGCAAGCGATGGAAAGCCGCGTCCGCCGCCGCGTGAAGCGCGAAGCCTGGTTCCACCGTTATCCACGCGGCCTGCCGGTGGCGCTGTTCGTGCTGATGGCGCTGCTGACAATGGCGACCGTCGGGATGCTGGAACGCACTGACCGCGATCAGCGCGCGCTGATGCTGGAACGCAACGCGACCGAGGTAGCCTTTGCCCTGCGCCAGCGCGAGGCGGAACATCTGGCTTTCCTGCACGCCGCCGCAGCGTTGTTCGCGCGCCAGCGGGCGGTCGATGCGGCGATGGTCGAGGCGTTTCACCGCGACCTGGGCGACAATCTGGCCCGGCGCGGCGCGATGGGGCTTGGCTGGGCGGAAGTGGTCCCGGCCAGCCAGCGGACCGAGGTTCAGGAGCGGCAACGCGCGCGCGGCGATCCGGCCTTCCGGATCTGGCCCGCAGCGGAACCGGCAAGCGCCATGGCTGTGCCGATCCTCTACCTGTTCCCCCGCAGCGAGCCGAACCTGCGCGCAATCGGCTATGACCTCAACTCCGAACCCTTGCGCCGCGAGGCAATGGACCGCGCGGCCCGGCTGCGGCGGCCCGTGGCGACGGGTCTGGTCCAGCTGGTCCAGGATGGCGGAGGCAATCCCCGGCCGGGCTTCCTGATCTTCATGCCAGTGTTCGACGATGGCACCGGCGCGCTGCGCGGCTATGTCTACAGCCCGTTCCGCGCAGACGAATTCCTGGCTTCGGCCAACCGCCTCCACGTCTCGCGGCGGATCGGCACGGCACTTTACGACGGCGATCAGCAGGAGCGCGCGCATCTGCTGGCAGAAGTCCCTCTGGATGAACCAGCCGGCGCCACGCTGACCAGACGGATCACGGTGGGCGAGAGGCGCTGGACCCTTGTGGTAAGCGAGCCGCAACAAGCGGCATTGTCTGCCCTGTCACGTGTCACCCTGCTGTCCGGCCTGCTGATGGCCGGGCTGATGCTGGTCATCGCCCAGCTCGTCACTCGCCGCGCGGCGGAGGATCACCAGATCCTCGAATGGGAAACCCGGCAATCGGAAATCCGTAACACCCTGACCCGCGAGCTTAACCACCGGGTCAAGAACACCCTGGCCAACGTGCTGTCGATCATCGCCCTCACCCGCCGCCGCGCCGACAGTCTCGACGGGTTTGCCGACAGCCTTACCGGGCGCATCCGCGCGCTATCCGCCACGCACGATCTGCTGACCCGCTCCGAATGGGGACCGGTCCCGATCCGCGCGGTAATCGAGGCCGAGCTTTCGCCCTACCTGGCGATGGACGGCGGGAACCTGACGATTGCCGGACCTCCCGTCGATCTTGCCCCCGGAGAGGCGCTCTCGCTGGGGCTGGCGCTGCACGAACTGGCCACCAATGCCGCCAAATACGGCAGTCTCAGCGTGCCGGCCGGCAAGGTTGCGATCCACTGGCGGCTGACCGGACCGGACGCGGTGGAACTGGACTGGCGCGAAAGCGGCGGCCCGCCCGTGACCGTGCCGGACAAGCGCGGGTTCGGCCGCGAACTGATCGAACGGGTCGTGGCGCACGAACTGAGGCAGCCGGTCGAGCTGCACTTTGATCCGGGCGGCGTGCAGTGCCGCCTGCGCGTACCGATGCGTCCGCAGGCCAGCTTCACCCTGCGCCGCGGCGGCGAGGAGCCACCCGCGTCAGTCTAGCGGGCGGCTCGATCCGAAGAACAGCGCCTGGCCGATCGCGGCCCGCACGGTCGCCTCGTGGAACGGCTTGGTGACAAGATAGGTCGGCTCGGGCCGGTCGCCGGTCAGCAGCTTTTCCGGGTAGGCGGTAATGAAGATCACCGGCACGTCGCCGAATTTCAGGATGTCTTCCACCGCATCGATCCCTGAGCTGCCGTCGGCCAGCCGGATGTCGGCCAGCACCAGTCCGGGCCGCTCCGATTCGAACACCTCGCGCGCGCGGGAGCGGGTCGCGGCGCTGCCCGCCACCGCGTGGCCCATGTCGGTGACGATGTCTTCCAGTTGGAGCGAAATCAGCGGTTCATCCTCGATGATCAGGACCCGGGTTGCGGTCCCGCGCTGGATTTCGGCGACTGCCGCGGCAACGAGCGCACGGATTTCGTCCGCGCTGCGCCCCAGCACTCGCCCGGCATCGGCGGGGGACAAGTCTTCCAGCGTGGTCAGCAGCAGCGCCTGGCGGCTTTCCGGGCTCATCCGGGCGAGATGCGCCTGCGCGGCGCGTTCGTGCAGCCCGGCGGGGGCACCGGCCGTCACCTGAAGCTTGGCATTACTGCAGATGCGCGTGAACACCGCGTAGAGCGGAATCCTTCCCTGAGCCGCTTCCTCCAGCACGGCGCGGTCGGCCAGAGCCGCTTCCAGCGTGGCGCGGACACAGGCATCGCCGGCCTGCTGCGATCCGGTCAGGGCGCGGGCATAGCGGCGCAAGTAAGGCAGTTGGCTGGCGAGTTGCTGGGCAAGCGACATGATCGAAGGACTCCTCGGACAGAGAAGGCGGCGGCCGGTCTGGCTCGCTGCCGGGCGCAATCCGGCCTGCGGACAGGGCGGCAGTCTTGCCGTTCGGGTCCGCCAGGGCAACCGGGTGCTGCGCAGGCTGCCGCAATACCGGGGCAGGCGGCCCGAAATTTCTTCGCGGCAGCCGGGAACCGCTGCCTACGGCGGCGGTTATACGCCATGTCACCCAGCCGGGAACTTAAAACTGCCCCCCGAGCATCCCGGCGGGTGGCATCTTCGAATGCCCGGCAGGCTGCTATTCCGCTGGTCCGGGCAGGACGGAAACCGGGCGCGGCGGGATTTTCCGGTCAGGTGCCCGAGCTTGGCCCGGCACCACGGATTATGCCCTGCAGCCAGTCAGCCAGCGCCGCGCGGCTGCGCGGTCCATCTTCCAATTGTGGCATATGCCCGCAGCCTTCCAGCCTGACCAGCCGCGCCTGCGGCAGCGCGGCGGCAAGCTCTTCCGAAGCGGCGGGTGCGATCACCGCGTCGGCATCGCCGGTGATGACGAGCACGGGGCAAGTGACCGCGCCGATCCGCCCGGCAAAGACCGGACGGGTCGCGGCGGCGTGCTGTTCGCGGGCAAAGCGCTCCGCTCCCCCGGCAAGCATCATCGCTTCCACCTGTCGCAGGCAGGCCGCGCGATTGGCGGGAGCCAGCGCGGCGCGGGCAAGGCGGGCAACGACACCGGCGAAATCGGTGCGCGCGGCCGCCACCAGCGCGGCGCGGCCCGCGCGCGATGCCTCCGTCTCGGCGCGGGCGGAGGTTGATATCAGCACCAGCCCGGCGATCCGGTCCGGCCGGGCAAGCGCGGCCGCCTGCGCGACATAACCGCCCAGCGAATGGCCCAGCAGCACGAAGCGATCCGGCGCGCGTTCCAGCAACGAGGCCGCCATGGCATTGATGCTTTCGCCCCGGTTGGCCGCGACCGTGACGGCAAGCCCAAGGGGAGCCAGCGCCTCGCGCCAGCTCTCCTCGTCCTCAAGGATGCCGGGGACGACGACCAGCGCAAGGGTCATCGCCTGGGCGCCTCAGCCGCGCGTGAAACTGCCGCCGGACGCGGCCTTTTCGGCCAGCAGTTTCGCCGGTTCGATCCCCATCGCCTTCAGCCCCTCGACCACCTTGGGCAGGCCCACGGTATCGGCCCAGAACATCGGCCCGCCGGTGTAGACGGGCCAGTTGTAACCCAGGATGCAGGCCACATCGATGTCGCTGGCGCGGATCGCGACGCCTTCTTCCAGCACCTTCGCGCCTTCGTTGACCACCGGGTAGAGCAGCCGGGCGACAATCGCTTCCGCCGACTGCGAACCCTTGCTGGCCACGCCCTTGTAGGCGGCGAAATCGGCTATTACCTGCGCGGCAACCGGGCTGGGGCTGGCCTTGCGCTGCTCGTCATAGTCATAAAAGCCGCCGCCCGACTTCTGGCCAAGCCGGCCCAGCTTGACGAGGTCGCTTTGCAGCGTCCGCTCGTTCGAGCCGCGCCCGATCACGTCAAGGCCGACCAGATCGCCCATCGCGAACGGCCCCATGGCGAAACCATAGCCATAGATCGCCGCGTCGATATCCTGCGGAGTCGGGCCTTCCAGCACCAGTTCCATCGCCTGGCGGCTGCGCGGGCTCATCACCCGGTTGGCGATGAAACCGGGGCCGACGCGGCTGACGACCGGCACCTTGGCGATGGTTCTGGCGACCTTCAGCGCCGTGGCCAGGACCGCGTTCGAGGTCTTCGCGCCGCGCACGATTTCCAGCAGACGCATCACGTTGGCGGGCGAGAAGAAGTGCAGACCCACCACGCTTTCGGGGCGCGCGGTGGCGCTGGCAATCTCGTCGAGATCGAGGAACGAAGTGTTCGAGGCAAGAATCGCGCCGGGCCTGGCAATGGCGTCCAGCTTGCCGAAAACTTCCTTCTTGATCCCCATGTCCTCATAGACAGCCTCGATGATGAGGTCGGCCTGACCCAGTGACTCCATTTCCAGAGAGGGAGTGAGCAGCGCCATGCGCTGCTCGACCTGCTGGGCGGTCATCCGGCCCTTGGCGGCGGAGTTCTCGTAATTTTTGCGGATCACTCCCACGCCCCGGTCAAGCGCCGCCTGGCTCATCTCGACCAGCGTCACCGGAATCCCGGCGTTGAGGAAGTTCATGGTGATGCCGCCGCCCATCGTGCCCGCGCCGATCACGCCGACCGCCTTTACGGGCAGGGTTTCGGTGTCCTTCGGCAGGTCCGGCACCTTCGCCCCTTCGCGCTCGGCGAAGAAGTAATAGCGCTGCGCGGCACTTTCGGTGCTTTCCATCAGTTCCATGAACAGTTCGCGCTCGCGCACCATGCCTGCGTCGAAATCCAGCTCAGCCGCAGCCTCGATCGCCTTGACGATGTTGTAGGGCGCCTTGAAACCGCGCCACTGGCGGGCATTCTTCTTGAGGTATTCGGAGTAGATCTCGGTCTTGCCGCGATAGGGTTCGACCTTGTCCTGGCGGTCGCGCACGCGCAGCAGCGGCCGACCCTCGGCGATCAGCCGCGCGGCGAAGGCGATGGCATCCTCACGCAGCCGACCTTCTTCCGCCAGCGCGTCGATCATGCCCAGTTCCAGCGCCTTGGGGGCAGGAACCGGCGCTCCCCCCGTAATCAAGTCAAGCGCGGCCGGGATGCCGACGATGCGCGGCAGGCGCTGAGTGCCGCCCGCGCCCGGAAGCAGGCCAAGGTTGACTTCCGGCAGACCGACCTTGGCCGAAGGCACCGCGATCCGGTAATGGCAGGTCAGCGCGAATTCATAGCCGCCGCCCAGCGCCGTGCCGTGGATCGCCGCGACCACTGGCTTGGTGCCGCCTTCGATCAGGTCGAACACTTCGCCCAGGTTCGGACCGCCGACGTTCTTGCCCAGTTCCGAAATGTCCGCTCCGGCAATGAAGGTGCGGCCCGCGCAGATCAGGACGATCGCCTTGACCGCATCGTCCGCCGCGAACTGGCGAAAACCTTCGTCCAGCGCCATCCGGGTGTGGATGCTCAGCGCGTTGACCGGCGGGTAGTCGATGGTGAGGACGCCGATGCCGTCGATGACTTCGGTGGTTCCGACCTTGCTCATGGCTGGTATTCCTTCGCGTTCAATGCGCCGTTCAGGCGGCGATGCGTTCAATGATAATCGCGGGGGCCATGCCGCCAAAGGCGCACATGGTGATGAGGGCGTAACGACCGCCGGAACGCTCCAGTTCATCCAGTGCCATGCCGATCAGGATCGAACCGGTGGCGCCGATCGGGTGCCCCAGCGCGATCGCGCCGCCGTTGATGTTGACCTTGGCCCGGTCGATCCCGAGGTCGCGGATCGCCTTTTCGGTGACCACCGCGAAGGCCTCGTTGATTTCCCAGACGTCGATGTCGGCGACGGTCAGGCCGGCGCGCTCCAGCGCCTTCTTCGCCGCCGGAACCGGGGCGTTCAAAATCAGCGTCGGGCAATCGCCCGCATTGACCGAGGTGACGATCCGCGCGCGCGGCTTCCAGCCATTGGCCTTCAGCCCCGCCTCCGAGGCGAGCAGCAGCGCGGCAGAGCCATCGACCACGCCCGAGGAGGTGCCGACATGGTGGGTCGGCTCCCACTTGAGGTCCGGGTACTTGCGCTCGATCATCCCGCGCATAGTGGTGCCGTCAGGCGCAGCGGCGACCTGTTCCATCGCGACAAAGGCGGGCTTGAGTGCCGCCAGCGTCTCGGCGGTAGTTTCCGGGCGCGGATACTCGTCATGGTCCAGCGCCAGGCTGCCGTCGCGGTTGTGGACCGGGATGAGGCTCTTGGCGAAGCGGCCCTCGTCCATGGCCATCTTCGCCTTGCGCTGGCTGTCGACACCCAGCGCCTCAAGGTCGGCGCGGCTGATGCCTTCCATCGCGGCGATGGCATCGGCGGCGACACCGACGGCGGAGATCGGATGGTCCTCGTAGAATTCGAAGTTCCCGCGCGCCCGGCCCAGCTTGCCAAGTTCGGTCTGGCTTTCCAGCGCATCCAGTTCGGAGTGATAACTCATCATCTCCGTCCCGCCGGCGATGACCACGTCCTCGAACCCGGCCATGATCTGGCCCGCGCCGAAGCCGACGCTGGAAATCCCGCCGCCACAGAAGCGGTCAAGCGTGACGCCGCTGGCGGCATTGTCATAACCCGCCCACAGCGCGGAAAGACGGCCGATGTCACCGCCCTGCTTGCCGCGCTGCTGGCTGCACGACCAGACGATGTCGTCCACCTTCGCGGTGTCGATCGCGTTGCGGTCACGCAGGGCGCGCAGCACCGTGGCGCCCAGATCGTGCGGGTGGAGGTGGGCAAGCGAACCCTTGCCCTGCTTGCCGATCCCGCGCGGGGTGCGGACAGCATCGACGATATAGGCTTCGGCCATGGGAATTTCCTTTCAGTTCAGCGCGGTGCCATGCGGATCGCGCCATCGAGGCGGATCGACTGGGCGTTGAAATACGAATTGCGGACCAGTTCCATTACCAGGCTGGCAAACTCCTCGGGCCGGCCCATCCGCTTGGGGAAGGGCACCGAGGCGTTGAGCCCGTCGAGCACCTTCTGCGAATTGCGGGCCAGCAGCGGGGTGTTGAAGATTCCCGGCTGGATCGCGTTGACCCGAATGCCCAGGTCCATCAGGTCGCGGGCCATGGGCAGGACCATACCGCTGACCCCGGCCTTCAGCGAGCCATAGGCAACCTGCCCGACCTGCGCGTCCTGCGCGGCGGCGGACGAGGTGAGGACGATGGTGCCGCGCTCGCCATCTTCCAGCGGCTCGGCCCCGGCCATGCCCAGCGCGGAAAGCGAGGCAACACGGTAGGTCGAAACCAGGATGCCCTGCGCGGCGAAGGCATAGTCCTCGGTCGAGAATCGGGTGAGTTCGCCCGTCTCGCGGTTGCGGCCCACGGTCTTGCCCTTGCGGTTGGCCATCGCGCAGTGGACCAGCACCCGCTCCTGCCCGTGGGCGGCGCGTGCCCGCGCGAACCCGGCGATCACCGAATCCTCGTCCATGATGTCGACCTTGCAGAACAGGCCGCCGATGGCCCTGGCCACTTCCTCGCCCTGTTCCTCGTTGAGGTCGAAAACGGCGACCTTCACGCCTGCCGCAGCGAGCGCCTCGGCGCTGGCCCGGCCCAGGCCCGAGGCGCCGCCAGTGACGACTGCGGCAGTGGTCGAATCGATCTTCATGGAGCTAGGTTCCTGTCAGGCGATCAGGCCGGCGAGGCGGCCCTTGATGATGGCTTCGGCGTCGGTAACGATGCGGTTGATCAGCACCTCGCAGGTCGGGATGTCGTGGATCAGGCCCTGGATCATGCCCGCCCAGAAGATGCCCTTGGACAGGTCGCCGGTTTCCAGCATCTCGCGCCCCGCCGCGCCCGCGACCAGGTCCTTGACGTCATCGAAAGTCGCGCCGGGCTGGGCGAGACGGCGGGCGACTTCTTCCGACACCGCGCTGCGGCCGACGCGGGCGGTGTTCTTGAGGCTGCGGAAGATCAGCACCGAGCCGCGCTCGTCGTTGTCGATGTAGGCCTGCTTGACGTTGTCGTGGATCGGCGCCTCGACCGTCGCACAGAACCGGGTGCCCATGTTGATGCCTTCCGCACCCAGCGCGAGCGCGGCGGCAAGCCCGCGCCCGTCACCGAACCCGCCAGAGGCGAGCAGCGGGATCTTCACCTTGTCGGCGGCGGCGGGAATCAGGATCAGGCCCGGGATGTCGTCCTCGCCCGGATGGCCAGCGCATTCGAACCCGTCGATCGAGATAATGTCGCAGCCCGCCTTTTCGGCCGAAACCGCGTGGCGCACGGCGGTGCACTTGTGCAGGATGGTGATGCCGTGGGGCTTAAGCATTTCCCAGATCTCGCGCACCGCAGGCGTACCCGCCGTTTCCACCGCCTTGACTCCGGAATCGATGATCGCCTGGGCATAGGCCTTGTAATCGGGGGCGTTGATCGTCGGGAACACGGTCATGTTCACGCCGAACGGCTTGTCGGTCATCGAGCGGCAACGCTCGATCTCGGCACGAAGCGCGTCGGGGGTCGGCTGGGTCAGCGCGGTAAGGATGCCAAGCCCGCCCGCGTTCGATACCGCGCTGGCGAGGTCCGCCGTGCCCACGCCCTGCATGCCGCCCTGGACGATAGGGTGCGCGATGCCAAGCATTTCGGTGATCCGGGTCTTGAAAGCCATGGTTTCCTCCTCTCGCCCCGGCATCGCCGCAGGCATATACGAACGGGGATTGACTACCCGTCCGCCTGATCCCAAAAGACAGCTTGAGTTATATAACTAGGTAATACAGATCAAGCCTCGATTAAGCGCTTGATTAAACGGCTGCCCGCTCCGGGGCAAGCCATGGGAGCGGCAGGGTGCGATTGACCGCGCGAAAGGCTGGCAGAAAACTGCGCTCAGGGCAGCGCCAGGCGCCCGCTCGCCCCCAGTTCCCGGCGCAATTCGGCCTTCTGGATCTTGCCGCTGGGGGTGCGCGGGAACTCCTCGACCACGATCAGCAGTTCGGGCGTCTTCTGCCGCGCAACACCGATGCGGCGGAAGGCCTCGTCGATGTCCGCGACCGTCACCTGCGCGCCTTCGGCCAGGGTGACGACAGCGCAGATCCGTTCGCCGAGTCGCGCATCGGGCGCACCGATCGCGGCGGCCTCGCGCACGCCGGGCACCTGCAGCAGCAGTTCCTCCACCTCGCGCGAGGAAATGTTCTCGCCGCCACGGATGATGATGTCCTTCTTGCGGTCAGTGATCGCCAGATAGCCTTCCGGGTCGAGTCGGCCGATGTCGCCGGTGAGGAACCAGCCACCCGGCAGGAAGCTGGCCGCGTTGAGTTCCGGGTCGGTATAGCCCAGGAACCGCTCCGCACCGCGCACCGCGACTTCGCCCTCCGTGCCGACCGGCAGGTCCTCACCGCCATCGCCCACGATCCGCACCTCGACCCCGGGATTGGGGCGGCCATCGGTGCCCAGCCGCTTGTCGAGCGGATCGGCGGGAACGCACTGGGTGGCGGTCGGCAATTCGGTCGAACCATAACAGCGGCAACAGCGAATTCCCGCCGCCTCGCAGGCCGCGACCAGCGCGGGCGGAACGGTGGTGGCGCCGATCAGGAACTGCTCGAAGCTGCCGAGGTCGTACCCGCCCTTCTCCGCGGCCTCCATCAGGCCGGAAAGGTGGAACGGTGTGCCCGACATCTGGGCGACCTTGAAGCGATCGACCAGCCGCGCGGCCAGTGCCGCGTCCCAGGATTCCAGCAGGATCGTGGGGCGCCCCAGCAGCGCATGGCCGAGCACGCCCAGCGTCCCCGCGATATGGCCCGAGGGCCAGGGCGACAGCACCCAGTCATCGGGCTTGCGGCCCAGCCCCTGCGCCTTGAGTTCGGCGAGCAGACTGCGCGAGGAGTGGCGCACGCCCTTCGGCGCGGCAGTGGTGCCCGAGGTGTAGAGCAGCACGGCCAGCCCATCGGGATCGTGAACGATTTCAGGCAGATCGCCATCCGGCAGGTTGTCGAGCGCCAGCATCCCGTCGGAAGCCTCCGCACCCATCACAATGCGATGCGCCAGCGCGGGCAGGTCCGGCAGGCGGGCCAGCCGATCAAGGTAGTCGATATTGCGCCAGCGGCGCGGCACGATCAGCGCCTTGGCCCCGCTGTCGGCCAGGATATGGGCCAGTTCGTGGGGACCATAGATGTGGACGATCTGAAGCAGGGTGCAGCCCAGCGCGGCGGCGGCCTGGGTCAGGATCGCGTTCTCGATGCCCGCGGGCACCTGCATCGCCAGCACCTCGCCCGGTCGCAGTCCCAGCGCGTGGAGCCGTCCGGCCAGCTTCAGCCCCTCGGCATGAAGTTCGCCCAGGGTGATGACCCGCTCGCCCTCCGCGCCGTGGAACCGCAGCTGCGCATGGGGCCGTTCGCGCGCCGCGCGGGCCATGGCCTGGCCCAGCGATTCGTCCGCCCACAAGCCTGCGCTGCGCCAGCCCGTCTGAAGCTGCTCCGGCATCACACTTTCATTTCCAGCCATTCCCGTATCCTCGCACACGCTCACGTGCACGAGGGTGCGGCCCTCCCCGCCGCTTCGTCAATCCCGGAGACCTGATCGCGATGGACATCCAGTTTTCAACAGAGGAGCAGCGCTTCCGCGAGGAATGCCGCGACTGGCTTCACGCCAATGTTCCCGCCGACAAGCGCCCGATGGACGCCGCCGACGCGATCGGGTTCGACAAGGCCTGGCAGCGCCGCCTGTTCGATGCCGGCTGGGCCGGGATCAACTGGCCCAGCCAGTACGGCGGGCGCGGACTGTCGATCGTCCAGCAAGTAATCTGGCTGGAGGAATACGCGCGGGCCCACGCGCCGTGGATCGGCGCCAACTTCGTCGGCGTGAACCACGGCGGGCCGACCCTGATCATCAACGCCAGCGAGGCGCAGAAGGAATACCACCTGCCCCGCATCCTCAAGGGCGAGGCGATCTGGTGCCAGGGCTTTTCCGAACCCGGTGCGGGATCGGACCTAGCGGGCATCAAGACGCGTGGCCGGGTGGAAGGCAACGAACTGGTCATCAACGGATCGAAGATCTGGACCAGCTTTGCCCACGTTGCCGACTGGCAGGAGCTGGTCCTGCGCACCGAAGAGGGATCGCAGCGCCATCGGGGCCTGTCGTGGGTGATCTGCGACATGCACGCCCCCGGCATCGAGATCCGCCCGATCCGCAAGATTTCCGGCCAGATCGAATTCGCCCAGGTGTTCTATGACGATGTGCGCATTCCGCTGGAAAACGTCGTCGGCGGGCTGGGCAACGGCTGGAAAGTCGCGATGTCGACGCTCAGCTTCGAGCGCGGCACCGGCTTCATTGCCGATCAGGTCAAGCAGAGCCAGGAGATCGAGGAACTGATCGACCGCGCCCGCGCAACGGGAGCGATCAATGACGACCGGATCGCGGAAGCGCTGATGCAGATGCGGGCAGAGGTCGCGGCGCTCAGGGCCATGACCTATCGCAACATTTCCGAAGTGGTGCGCAATGGCCAGCCCGGGCCGGAAGCCTCGGTCATCCGCCTTTTCACCGCCGAACTTGGCCAGCGGCTTGACCGGATGGGCCTGCTCCTGGCCGGGGATGACATCCTCGATTTCCGCTATGGCGATGACAACCACATCGCCGACTACCTGCGCGGATTTGCCGGAACCATCGCCGGCGGATCGAGCCAGATCCAGCGCGACATAATTGCCGAGCGCGTGCTCGGCCTGCCCAAGTCGAGGTAAGCCCCATGGACCTGACCCCCAATTCCGAGCAGGAAGCCCTGCTTTCCGCCACTGCCGACTGGTGCCACGACAATATGCCGCTGGAACAGGCGCGCAGCCGCCATCCGGCGCTGTGGAACCAGCTGGCCGACATGGGCTGGCTGGGCATGACCGCGCCCGGCATGGACCTGGACCATGCGACCGAAGCGCTGGTCTTTGCCGAACTGGGCCGCCACCTCGCCCCCGTCGGCATGATCTCAAGCGCGGTTGCCGCGCGCTGGTCCGGCCATCAGGGCAAGACCGCGCTGGCCCTGCTCGACCGCGACCTGACCGGCGGACTGCTGCGGGTCTACGATGCCCCCGGGGCCACCCATGCGCTGGGGCTGGTGGGCGGCCTCGCCGCGCTGACCGCGCTGCCCTCGGACCTTGGCGGAGAACCCGGGCTCGACCTGTCCGCACCGCTGGCTCACATCGATCCCGCCCCGCCGTTCACCGCGCTGGGCGATCCGCGCGCGGCGCTGCACCTGCAATTGCTGAGCGCCGCCTTCGCCACCGGCGTTGCCGACGCGGCGCGCGACATGGCGGCCGAGTATGCCAAGATACGCGAACAGTTCGAACGGCCGATCGGCTGGTTCCAGGCGCTCAAGCACATCTGCGCCGACATGGCGGTGCGCGCCGCCGTGGCCAAATCGCAACTGCTCTACGCAGCCTGCGCGCTCGATGCCGGGGATGCCGACGCGGGCTTCCACGTCGCTTCGGCCAAGCATCTCGCGGATCAGGCCGCGATCGACAATGGCCGCGCCAACATCCAGGTGCACGGCGGCATCGGCATGACCGACGAAGCCTATCCGCACCTGTGCCTCAAGCGCGCCCACCTGCTCACCTTCGTCGCGCCGCCGGAACGCGCCGTCATTCTTGGAGAAGCCGCATGACCGACAAGGTCCTCTACGAAGTCGTCGACGGTGTCGGCGTGATCACGCTGAACCGTCCCGAAGTCCACAACGCGATGGATGACGAGGCGGCCCACCTCTACAAGGTCGTGCTCGACCGCGCGCTGGAGGATGACGCTGTGCGCGCCGTTCTGTTGCGGGGTGCGGGCAAGTCGTTCTGTTCAGGCCGCGACACCACGATGCTGGGCCACCGCGCAAAGGATGAAAGCGACTATCATTTCGTCCTGCGCCACCAGCAGAAGCGGCTGGTAGTGCTGGACAGCCCCAAGCCGTTCATTGGCGCACTGAAAGGCGCGGTGATCGGCGGCGGTTGCGAAACGGCGCTGTCCTGCGACATCCGCGTTTCCGACACCACGCTGAAGATGGGAATGCCAGAGATCAACTACGGCATTCTGCCCGATACCGGCGGCACCCAGCTGATGACCAATCTGATCGGCCCCAGCCGCACCAAGTACATGGTGATGACCGGCGAACGGATCGATGCCGCCACCGCGCTGGAATGGGGCGCGGTGGACTTCGTCGTCGCGCCGGAGGAACTCGACGCCAGGGCGCTGGAGATCGCGAAGAAGATCGCCGCCAAGCCCCCGCTTTGCCTCGCCATGGCCAAGACCATGGTCGACCAGGCCAGCGCGGGCGCGGTGCGCAATGGCATCGCGCAGGAACTGATGGCCCAGTCCTACCTGTTCAAGACCGAAGACTATCACGAGGCCCGCGCCGCACTCCGCGAGAAGCGCAAGCCGGTCTACAAGGGGAAGTAGGATGAGCGACAACCTGAGCCAGCTGAAGGGCCTGCGTCCCGCCCCCGCCCGGGGCACGCGGATGCTGCCCGAAGGCACCTTCGCCAACGATGTCGCGGTCATCACCGGGGGCGGATCGGGCCTGGGCAAGGCGATTGCCGCCGAGTTCGGACGGCTGGGCGGCGCGGTCGCCATCGCCAGCCGCGATCCCGACAAGCGCGCGCGCGGGGTGGCGGCGGTCGAGGAAGCGGGCGGACGCGCCATCGGCGTGCAGCTCGACGTGCGCGATCCCGAAGCGGTCAAGGCCTGCTTTGACGAGGTCGAGGGGCAACTTGGTCCGATTACCCAGCTGGTCAACAATGCCGCCGGCAACCTGGCGGGGGCATCGGAGGACTTCAGCCTCAACGCCTGGCGCGCGGTGACGGGGATCGTGCTCGACGGCACCTGGATCTGCTCGACCGAGTTTGCCCGGCGTCGGATCGCCGATGGCCTGGGCGGTTCGATCCTCAACATCGGCGCGACCTATTCGTGGACCGGCGGGCCGGGCACCAGCCCGTCTGCCGCCGCCAAGGCCGGGGTTACCAACCTGACGCAGAGCCTGGCGGTCGAATGGGCGCCCTATGACATCCGGGTCAACTGCCTTGTCCCGGGCCTCTTCCCGCACGAGGACCGTGCCGCGCACCTCCAGTTCGTCGACAAGGACAAGAGCGACCTCGATCACCGCCAGCCCGCGCTGCGAGTGGGCCAGACCCATGAACTCGGCTGGGCGGCGGCCTATCTCTGCTCGGACTATGCGGCGTTCTGCTCGGGCCACGCCTTCGTGCTGGATGGGGCGAACTGGCTGCGCCGGTCGCTGCGGATGCCGGTGTTCGAACCGGTGCGCAGCTGGGCTCCGGCCAAGCGGCAAAAGTAAGGCTGCGCCCCCTCCCGCAAGGGAGGGGGAAGCCCGTCAGCCGATGATCTTCTGTTCGCGGTAAGCGGCGATCTCCGCCTCGGAGAAGCCCAGTTCGCGCATGATCTCGTCGGTATGCTGGCCGATCGCGGGGGCCGCCTGCCTGAACACGATCGGCACATCGCCAAAGCACCAGAACGCGCCGAACTGCTCTACCGTGCCGTAGAGCGGCTGCTCCAGCACTGAAATCAGATTCAGCTCGCGGTGGAGCGGATTGGCGAAGAACTGCTCTTCCGCCGCCTCGAAGGTCACCCGGTCGCACGGCACCCCGGCCGCTTCCAGCGCGGCGAAGAGGTCATCGGAGGTGCGCGCGGCGGCATTGGCCTCAAACCCGTTCTCTTCCCCGCCCATGACCTGCCGCATGGCGGCGCGGCGCGCATCGGTGTGGGCGGCGACCGCAACCCAGTGCCCGTCCTGACATTCGTAGATGCGGTGATACGGCCCGAAGCCGGTCTGGTCGCTGGTCAGGTGGTGCGTTTCTGCCAGCGAGCCATCCGGCAGAATCAGCGTCTCGCCCTGCGTGAAGGCGGAAATCCCCAGCAGCGAGGTCTGGGTGGTGTGGCCCTTGCCATGCGCGCGGCGCACGTAGAGCGAGGCCATCAGTTCCACCAGCGCGCTCTGCGCCGAGGAGACGTCCATCGTGCCGGGGCGGTTGAAGACCGGCTTGTTGCCCTCGCCCGCGTTCTCGAACTCCCACCCGGCGATGGCGTTGAAGATCGAATCGTAGCCCGGCCAGTTGCCCCGCTGGCCCCGCTGGCCGTAGGCGCTGACATAGTTGAACGCCACGTCCGGGTTGTGCTGGCGAATACCCTCTTCCGACAGGCCAAGCTTTGCCGCGCCCTTGAAGCGCATGTTGTGGTGGACGGCCTCGGCCCATTTCAGCAGGCGTTCAAGGATCGGCTGCGCGCCCGGGTTGTTGAGGTCCAGCGCGATCGAACGCTTGGAGCGCGAGGCCGCCTGGTAATAGCGGTGCATGAAGCGGATCCGGTCGCCGGTCAGGGCTTCCACCTTGATGACGTCGGCGCCCATGTCGCCCATCATCGAGGGGCCCATCGGCCCGGCGAGGAACATGCCGAAATCGACCACCCGCACACCGGCGAGCAGTTCTGGCGGCTGGCCGTTGCTGCCAACCTGCGCCGTAGGCGGCGTCCATTCGGCATCGCCGCCTTCCCCAAGGCGCGGCGCGGGCTTTGGCTTCGTCAGGTCGGCTTCGAGGTGGAACGGCACGTTGGGCTGGACCGTGCGGCCCAGCAGCGGATCATCGACCTCCACCGCATAGCCATTGGCAACCACATCCTCGTGCCGCAGCATTTCGCCCAGCGGATAGGCGGGTTCTGCGGCGATGTCGTCGGCGCGCAGATCGGCCAGCCAGCGCTCCAGCGGGCGGCGCTTGAACGCATCAATCACGCCTTCCTCGGTCGAAATGTCGGCGCCTTCGGCCAGCACTTCCCACATCGTCGGCATGTTGGCGTAGTCGTACTGGCGTGGCGGGTCCATGATCTGGAGCCAGTCGCCGCCCTGGCACTGGAACAGCTGCATGCTGATTGCCCGCGCTTTAAAGGGATGCGGTGGGTTGTTGGGCATCGGCCCCTTGGAATTGCGCGCCCAGATCAGCGAAAGCATGACCATGTGGCCCTGGAACAGCGAGGTATGCGCCGCGCCGCCCCGGCCCGATTGCAGCCGCGCGACCAGCCGGGCGAGAATCCCCGCCGCCGCAAGGTGCGCCGCCGACCAACTGCCCGCGTTGAAGCGCCAGACGATCGGCCCGGCGCGGTGGCCGTCATTCTCGTAAAGCGCGCCGAACCGCGCGGCGACCAGCAGTTCGTCGTCAGAGCGTTCGACGTCAGGGTGGTTGTAGGGACTGCCGGTGATCCCGCAGGTGACAAGCCGCGGGAAGCGCGCGGCGAGCGCCGCATCGTCCAGCCCCAACGCCCGGGCGCGGCTGGGCGTGAACTGGTGGAGCAGCACGTCCGCCCCGGCCAGACGCTGCTCCAGTTCGGCCAGACCTTCGGGCGTGGCCAGGTCCAGTTCAAGGCTGCGCTTGCCCCGGTTCCAGTTGGCGAAGCGCGCGAGCCCGCGCGAGGGATCGCCGCCAGGACGCTCGACCTTGAGCACCTGGGCGCCAAGCGCGGAGAGCATCAGCCCCGCGACCTGCACCGCCTGACCCTCGCCGATCTCGACAATGCGCAGGTCGCTCAGCATTTCGGGGCCTCCTCAGGCCTTCTTGAAGTTGGGCAGCACCCAGCCGTCCTGGATGTCGGTCCATTCGACCGTCACCTTCATGCCGATGTGAACGTCCTCGGCATTACAGCCGGTGACGTTGGCGTTGAGGCGGGTGCCGGGCGCGCCATCGAGATCGACCACGACGGGGACATAGATGTAATCCTCGCCCGTCGCCGGGTTCTTGTTGCACACCACATAGCTGAACACGGTGCCGGTCCCCGGCAGCGTCGGCCATTCGACCTCGCGGCTGGAGCATTCGGGGCAATAGGCCGAAGGCGGCATCCGGAAATGGCCGCAGGCCGCGCATTTGCAGGCGGTCAACTTGTGGTCCCGGGCCGCTTCCCAGAACGGTTCGGTGTTGGGATTGGTGGTGATGCGAATCTGCTGGCCCGGCAGCAGCAGGGCCGGGCCGTATTGGATGGGCTCGCTCATGTCAGGCGCTCCTCAGGATCAGGCTGGAAACGGGAAGCGAGGCGGGACCGCCGGAAACCAGCGCGAACTCAGCGTCCTTGACCTGGTTGATCGCGGTGCCGCGCACCTGCTCCACGCCCTCGACGATGTGGGTCATGCCGATGATGTAGGCTTCATTGAGATTGCCGCCGTGGGTGTTGACCGGCACGCCGCCGTTCACCCCGCCCTGCGTGGCCGCGTCATAGCGGATCTTGCCAGAGAGGACGTAATCGTTGCCCTCGCCCTTTTCGCAGAAGCCATAGTCTTCCAGCTGCATCAGCACCATCGGGCTGAAGTGGTCATAGATCAGCGCGACGTCCATGTCCTTGGCCGAAAGACCGGACTGGGCCCAGACGCGGTCGGCGGTGAACTTGTGGCCGCTGCTGGCGAAATGCGGATCGGGCATGCCCATCCAGGCGAAGGCCCGGCCCCATTCGCGCTGCCCGCCGTGGGCGCAGGCGTGAACCACGGCCGGCTTGTGGCGGCAGTCCTTGGCGCGGTCCATGGTGGTGGTGATGACCGCCACGGCGCCGTCGGTTTCCAGGCAGAAGTCGAGCCGCCGCAGCGGATCGGCCAGCATCACCGAGGCCTCGTACTCCTCCTTGGTGAGGGGGTTCTTGCGCACCGCCTTGGGCCGGTTGTGGGTATTGGCGCGTGTCGCCATCACGATCTCGCCAAAGGCATCCTGGGTGGTGCCGTAAAGGTGCATGTGGCGCCGCGCGAGCACGCTCATCAGGTGGCCCGGACCGACCAGGCCCGACGGCTGGAGGAAGCTGTTCTCGGGGTTCGGCGCGGCCGAACCGAACACCACGCCAAGGCGGTGCTGCGGCAGTTGCTGCAGCGCCATCAGGGTAACGACGTACTTGCAGTCCTCGTTCATCAGGCCCGCCGTTGCCAGCCCGATCGCGCCGGGGCAGCCGCCCCCGCCCGAGGTCAGCGTGGCCGAGAAGGAGACATTGGGCATGCCCAGCGTTTCCATCAGGCTGGCGGTGTCGAACTTGTCGAGATAGCCCGCGCCGGCGGTGGAGTAATAGGCGAAGCCGTCGATGTCCTTGATCGAGATGCCGGCATCCGCGCAGGCCTTCAGGATCGCCTCTCCGGCCATGTCGTTGATCGTGCGCGGCCAGCTTTTGCCGCGCACGTAATAGTCGGTTGCGCCGATCCCGACGATCGCCGTCTTGTCCTGGTTTGCCCAAGCCACAGCCTGTCCTCTCCTCACGAATCCAAGTTATATAACCAGGTGAGATATGACGGCCAGAATCGCTTGTCCAGCGCTTTAGGCGAAATGCAGGCGCCGGTACTTGCCCCGGAAGTAGAGCAGCGGGTCGCGGCGCGGTTCGAACTGCGCGCGCACCACTTCGCCCACCAGCAGGAAGTGGTCCCCGCCCTCGTGCACTTCAAAACGCTTGCACTCGAACGAGACGAGCGAGCCGTCGAGCAGCGGAACGCCGGTCTCCCCCGGCCCCCAGGCGGTCGCGGCAAAGCGGTCCTCGCCCTTGCCGGCAAAGCGGTTGGATGCCGCCTGCTGACTCGTCTGGAGCACGTTGACGCCGAACCGCTCCGCTTCGCGCAGCACCGGTGCGCTGCCCGCCGTGTTGGCGATGCAGACCAGCAGCAGCGGCGGATCGAGGCTGACCGAGGTGAAGCTGTTGGCGGTCAGGCCAACCGGCGTGCCATCGGGGGCGGTGGCGGTAACGATGGTGATGCCGGTGGCGAAACAGCCCATCGCGTCGCGCAGGGTGCGCGCATCGGACCCGGCGCGAAACTCGGTCGCGGCGCGCGGCTGCTTGCGCTCCAGAAAGTCGAGCAGGTGGCCCAGGAACGCCTCGGTCCGGTCGGTCACGACCAGCAGGTCGGCATCTTCCACCTCGACGCTTTCGGCATTGGGCAGCGCGGCGGCAAAGGCGCTGTCGGCATCGCGGTCAGCCAGCCGGCTCAACCCGCCGCGCACGAACAGCACCGGCAGGGCCAGCGCCGAAGCGGCGGCGGTAACCCGATCCGGCACATCGAGCGTTTCCAGCCGGTCAAGCAGGCGCGCGTCCCAGCGATGCTCGCCATCCGCCGCGTCAACCTCCTGGCGCAGACGCTCGCCAAAGGCGGTGAAGGTTTCGGGATCGCGCCGCGTCGGCAGGTCGACCAGCACCAGACCCGCGGCCAGCAGCGCCGCATCGGTTTCCAGCGCCGCTGCGGCAACCCAGCCGCCCAGCGTTGCCGCGACGACCACCGGGCGCCCGCCCATCTGCGCCAGCACGGCGCGCAGGTCCTCGACGAAAGCCTCGAATTCGTAGCGCCCGTCGGCGGGCCACTCACTGCCCCCATGCCCGCGCAGGTCAAGGCTGACGACGCGGCGGCCGGACTGGACCAGCGCCTGCGCCACCTCATGCCACACGGCGCGGGTCTGCCCCGCACCATGGACCAGCAGGATCGCCGGATCGTGTTCGTCGCCGATGACTTCGGCTTCCAGGCGAACCCCGCCGAAGCCCTTGAACTGCACTGTTGTCACGTTTTCTCCCCGGATGGCTGCCTGACCCACTCCGCAATGGTGTCAGAGCGCCGCTTCATCATCAATTGCGCGACATCGCTGTCGCGGTCCAGCACCGCGCGGCACAGGTCGCGCTGCTGCTTGCGGCAGATCGCGCGATGCTCCGGATCGCGGTAGAGCGCCACGCCCTGTTCCTCCATACCGAACGAATAGCCGATCGCCATGACCAGCTCGATCACCGGGTTGCCGCTCATCGCCGCAAGCAGGCGTGCGATTTCGGTTTCCGCCGCGATCATCGCCGATGGGCTGTCGTTACTTTCGATCCCTGCGGCAAATTCCTCAAGCCGCAGCCGCAGCCCATCGTCCTGGCAGGCGCAGGCCAGCTGCGCGGCCTCCTCTGAAACGTGGCGGCTGACCGCCATGATATCGGACAGGGTTGCGCCGCGCAGCCGCAGAAACCGGGCGAGCGTGCGGATCGCGTCGTCCGCATCGGGGCGGCTGGCGTAAAACCCGCCGCGAATCCCGCGCCGGACGCTGATCATACGGTCGTTTTCGGCGATCTTGGCGGCCTGGCGCAGCGTTGGCCGGCTGACCCCGAGGCGGGCCAGAAGTTCGTCCTCCGCCCCCAGAAACTCGCCCTCCGCGCTGTTCAGGCTGATTTGCGACAGCGCCCGCGCGGTGCGCGCGACCAGCGATTCCGCAGGGATGGTGTGCTGCATGGCCATTCCTTTAACAGGTATCTGTTTTAGTGCGAAAGCGGAGCGAGGTCCGGCAAATACCTTGCGACGAGTTGTATAACCAGGTATTCATTTAACCAACCAGACGAATCGGGAGAACCACCATGAAGCCTTTCGTTTTCAGCGCGGACAGCCATATCATGGAGCCGCCGACGATCTTTCTCGATGGCCTGCCGGCCAGCCTCAAGCGCCACGCGATCCACGCCCGCAAGGAGGGTGAGTTCCTGATTACCGGCACCGAGGACAAGATAATCTACCGCCTGCGCGTCGGCCAGCATCGCGAGAAGCAACTGGGGGATAACGAGCGCAAGGGCATCCGCGAGATCCCTGGCCGACTTGAGGACATGGAACTGGAAGGGATCGACGCGGAGATCTGCTTCCCCAGCCTTGGCCTGTGGCTCTACTGCCTTGACGATCCGGAGGCAGAGGCTGCCTCGGCCCGTCTCTACAACGACTGGAACGACAGCTTCCTGGGCGGCAATCCGAACCGCTTCGTGCGCTGCGGAATGCTGCCTGTGCTCGATTTCTCGAACACCATTGCCGAACTGGAATACCTTGCCGCCAAGGGCTTCACCTCGGCCATGCTGCCCGCCGTCACCCCGCCGGGCCTGCCCAAGTACAACGATGAAAAGTGGGACGCGGTCTTCGCCAAGGGCGCGGCGCTGGGCATCGTCTTTGTGATGCACACCGGCACCGGCCTTGAAACCGTGATCCACGAACGCGGCCCGGGTGCGGGCATCATCAACTATACCAAGCAGATGAACGATGCGCAGAACTCGGCAATGTACCTTGTCGCGGGCGGCGTTCTCGATCGCAATCCGGGCGCCAAGGTGGCCTTCATCGAAAGCGGCGCAAGCTGGCTGGTGGCCCTGGCTGAACGGATGGACGAGGTGGAGGAAGCCCACTCCAACTTCGTCTTCCCCAAGCTGTCGCGCCACTGCAGTCAGATCATCGACGATCAGGTCTGGGCCAGCTTCCAGCACGACCGTTCGTGCATCGTCGCCGCCAATGCGGGTCTGGCGGGCGCGAAGAACGTGATGTGGGGTTCGGACTATCCGCACGCGGAAGGCACCTTCCCGATCAGCCGCCGCATCGTCGACGACCTGTTCGAGGGCCTGAACGTCAGCGACGAATGCCGCCGCAACGTGTTGGGGCTTAACGCCGCGCGGCTGTTCCGGATCGAACCTGTGGTCCAGACCAGCGCCAAACTCGCTGCCTGAACACCCTGCGCCAGCAAGGGATACTGCCGGTCATGGTCGCGCTCAGCCTCTCAAGCGAACAACAGGCCATGATCGACAGCGTCGGCGGGGCGCTGGCACAGCGGGGCGAGCGCCCCGCCGACGAAGTGCTGGCGGAACTTGGCGTCGAGGCCCTGCTTGCGGAAGGCGGCAACCTGCTCGACGCCGCGCTGGTAGCAGAAGCGGCGGGCCGAGAGGGCGCGAATCCCTTCCCGGATGAGCGCATTCTGGTTGCCGCCGCCTGTGTCGGCATGGCCCGCCGCGCGCTGGACGATGCCGCAGCCTATGCCTGCGAGCGGGTCGTCTTCGGTCGGCCCATCGGTGAATACCAGGGCGTAGCCCATACGCTCGCCGATGCCGTGACCCAGGTCGACGGCACGCGCCTCCTCATCTGGCGCGCGCTTGCCGAACGCGCCGAAGGCCACGCCGATGCCGCGCTGCGCGATGCCCAGGCCTTCTGGTGGGCGGCGAAAGCCTGCATTCCCGCGATCCGCGCCGCGATGCGCACGTTTGGCGGCTATGGCGTGAGCGAGGATTCGCCGCTCCCCGCGCTCTACCGCACCGCGCGCGCCGCGCTGCTGGCCGCAGGTGATCCCGACCGGGTGCTGGACGATCCGCTGCCTGCGCTTGCCCCGATCGAACCAGTGCCGGTAACCTTCACGCAGGACAGCGCGGCCGACGAATGGGAAGCGCGCACCCTGCGCTTCCTCGAAGAGAACTTCACGCAGGACCACAAGCGCGCCTTCGCCGCCGCGCCTGACAACCATATCCCTGACCTGCACCGCAAGCTGGCGGCAGCGGGGCTGCTGTTTCCGGACTGGCCGGTGGAATGGGGCGGATCGGCCGCACCCGCCTTTGCCACGTCCGCGGTCCACCGCACGCTCAGCCGCGCGGGCTGGCCGATCTCGGTGCTGGTGGTGTCCGATTCCATCGGAAAGCTGCTGATGCTGTTCGGTACTGCCGAGGCCAAGGCGGAAATCCTGCCACGCCTGGCCCGGGGTGAAGCGCTGGCCTGCCTTGGCCTGTCAGAGCCTTCGGGCGGCTCCGACGTGTTCGGCGCGAAAACCCGCGTGCGCCATGACGGCACCCGCTGGCTGGCCGACGGGCAAAAGGTGTTCACCACCAGCGCTCATCTGGCCGACTATGTCCTGCTGCTGGCCCGGGCCGAGGCGGGGCTGACCCTGTTCGTCGCGCCGCTGGGAGAATGGGGGCTTCGACCTCGCCCCGGTCCAGACCTTCGCGGGCGAGCGGACCAACATCACGTTCTATTCCGACTTCGCCATTGCCGACCGCTACCTGCTGGGCGAGGCCGGCAAGGGCACCAAGGTGCTGGCCGCGACCATGGCGCTGGAGCACAATCAGGGCGATTATTACCTGGGCGCGCTGGAACTGGTGCAACGCGAATTGCGCGCGGCTCTGCCCCGGCTGCTGGACCTGCCCGGCGTGCGGGACAAGGCCAATGCCGTGCGCCATTCGCTGGCCCGGCTCGATGCCCATGTCGCCCTGCTCGAATGCCTGTCGATCCGCGCGATCTGGGCGGGCGAGGCAGGTGTCTCGCAGCGCTGGTACGGGCCGATGTGCAAGCTTTTCGGCACCGAAAGCTGGGCCGCCTGCTGCGCCGAGCTGGTCGAACGCTTCGCGCCGCACTCGCTTGACGGCACCATCGAGGCACTGGCCGTGACCGAAAGCGAAGCGCGCAGCGGCATCCAGGCGACGATCTATGGCGGAACCAGCGAAGTGCAGCGCAGCCAGATCGCGGAAACCTGCCTGGGACTGCCGCGCAGCCGGTAGTTTTCGGCGGAGCGCCACCCAAGAAATTCGGGGTTCGTCAATGCGAGCCAGGCGAAGCAATGACGATAATGAGGTATTTTTAATCGGACTTTTGTTGCCCCGTTTGACCTCGATCAATTATAAGAGATACCTCTTTAGACATTCTCCTCTTGCAAGGGCACGGCGAAGACTCGCCGCTGGCCCGGGATTGAGGAGCAAGGCATGACCGACAAGATTCGCCCCTTCGTGTTCAGCTGCGATGCCCACGTGGCCGAACCGCCGGACCTGTTCGTCAAGGCCATGCCCGACCACCTCAAGCAGTACGTGATCCATTCCGAAGCGCAGGGCGACGTGCGCATCACCCGGATCGGCGAGCAGGTGATCCTCAAGATCAACACCAATTTTCACGCCCACAAGACCGGCGAGGGCGACGCCGCCTTCAATGCCCAGGCAGGCGGCGGGGCTTCCGCTGACCGGGCCTGCACCGACGCGAGCGACAACTTCGTGTCCGATTGCGCGGTCGATACCAAGCGGCGTGGCGCGCGCGATCTTGAACTGCGGCTGGCCGACATGGACCGCGACGGGGTGGATGCCGAACTGGTGTTCCCCTCGCTCGGTCTGATGCTGCCGCGCATTGCCGACCGCGAAGGGCAGGCCACCGCCTGCCGGATCTGGAACGACTGGGCTTGGGACTATACCGCCCCGGTGCGCGATCGCCTGATCCCGGCGGCGATGATCCCCTGCATCGATTTCGAAGACGCCCTGGCCGAATGCCAGCGCACCGCCGCCAAGGGCTTTGCCGCCTTCTGCCTTTCAGAGGGCCTCAACAACTACAACGATGCGCGCTGGGATCCGATCTTCGCCTTCGCGGCGCAGCAGGGCATCCCGCTGGTGTTCCACACCGGGGTCGGCAATATCAACATCCGCGCGCTCAAAGGGCCGGGCGGTGCGCTCTATAACTACACCCGCCAGATGAACGACGCGGTGGACGTGATCACCCAGTTGGTCGCCGGCGGCGTGCTCGATCGCAATCCGGGCGCGCACATCCTGTTCGCCGAACACAGCGCCGGCTGGCTGTGGGGTCTGGCCGAGCGGATGGACGAGGTCTACAACGGCCATGCCCCCTCGATCTCGCCCAAGCTGTCGCGCCTGCCCAGCCAGATCGTCCGCGATCAGGTGCATCTGGCGCTGCAGAACGACGGCAATTCCTCGATGGCGATCCGCAAGGGCGTGGGCATCGACGCGCTGCTGTTCGCATCGGACTATCCGCACGCAGAAGGAACCTTCCCCTTCACCAGACAGGTCGTCGACAAACTGGTCGCAGATAACCCCGACGTCACGACCGAGGAACTGGTCGCGGTGCTGGGCGGCAATGCGGCCAAGCTGTTCAAGCGCGCCAACCTGAAGCCCCAGGTCGATGCGCGTCGCGCGGAGCTGCTGGCTGCGGCCTGACGCTTCTTCTACCCATTCTCCCCACCTGCCCCGCCGGAGATAACTCCCCGGCGGGGTTCTTGTGTCAGGCGGGAGTGGACGTCTTCATGATGAAGAACAGCCAGGTCTTGCGGCCGATGTTGGTCTTGTAGCTTTCACGGAACGACACCGAGACCCGGTGGCCGAACCATTCGGCCAGGACATAGGGCACCACCTGCGGCCGCACCCCGAAGGGGTCCATCTCGCCAGCTGCCAGCGGGCTTTGCTCATCGCTGTGTTCAATCACCACCACTCCGCCGGGCCGTACCTGACCCAGCCAGGTTTCCAGCGCCACGCGCGGCTGCCACGACTGGTCGAGCGAGTTCGAATAGACGAAATCGAAGGCCCCCAGCCATTCCGCACGCTCATCGTGGAAATCCCAGACGACCGAGTTGGGAAAGTCCGCCGCACTGGGGGAAATGTCGGTGCCGGTCACCTTCCATCCGGGATGCTGCGCGTTCAGGTGGTTCTGCTCGAACCCGTTTCGGGTGCCATGGCACAGCCCGCGCAAGGGGCCACTGCCCAGCCGCGCGACGAGCTCGTCCGCCAGCAGATCAAGCGTCTGCGGATCGGCCCAGACCCGCTTCAGCTTGCGCAGGTTGTGATAGATCTGAACCTGCCGGTATTCCTCGTAAGAGGAGTAGCGATAGAGATAGACGTCGATGAACGCCTTGCTGCCGATGACATCGACAAGCAGGTAGCGGAGCAGTTCGTTCGCCTTCTGGATCGCCCCATCACGAATTTGCCTGAAGCGCACGCACGGTCCTTTGCATTGAAATCGAGCTGGTCGCGCCGCCCGCATTCTCGGCGAACCGCGCTGGCGACGCTATGTTTGTGGCCCGGTCAGGCCGGGCAGGCCGCTGCGCTGACCGCGCGCGCACGGCGCAATTCCTTGCGCGCGGCATCCAGGTCCTTGCGGAACTGCGGCTCGGCGTGAAGCCGGGCGACCGTTGCCGCCCCAATCACCGCTCCGGCCTCGACATCGCTCAGCCAGTGGACGTTGCAGACGCGGCGGCTGTCGGCAAATTCACGGCCCCGCGCGGCAAGCCGGGTGGCACGGGCGGGCACCAGCTCGGCCAGGATCAGGCCCCAGCCATAGCCGATCGCGGCATGGCCTGACGGATAGGAGCCGTCCTTTGCCAGGATCGCGCTGGCCTCGGGCGTGCAATTCGCCTCGCCATTGACCACGAAGGGGCGGGTGCGCTGGTAACGGGTCTTGGCGGCATAAGTAGCAAGACCAAGATCGGGGAGCGTCTTGCGCAGCAGCGCGTCCAGCCTGGGCGTGGTCTTTGGCCCGATCTCGATCCCCGCCGCGCAGGAAAAGGCTCCGGTCGCGGCGGGGCTGAACAGATCGGCATCGCGCGCGGCAAGCTGCCAGCGCCCGCTCCCGCGCTGGGCCAGCGACGCGCTCGCCGCCTCGCGGTCGCGCGCCTCGGCGGCGGAACCGGGCGCGGGCGGAGGCGGCAGCAGGGTCAGGCTGTCCGGCAGGGCAGCGGGATCGAGATAGCCCTTGCCCAGGCGCGCCTGCGCGGTTGGCGCATCGGCAGCAAGGCCCGGCGCGGTCAGCGCAAGGGCCAGCGCGGCAAGCAGGCTGGTTCGCATCGGCTTGGCTCCCCTCATCTCAGCGGCCCTGCCACACCGGCGCGCGCTTCTGCGCAAAGGCCAGCGGCCCCTCGCGCGCATCCGCGCTGGCACGCAGCGCGGCGAAGGCGGGATAATCGGCCTGGTTGGCGATTGCCGCGGCCAGGCTTGGCTCGTCAAGCCCGCGATAGGCCGCTTCCTTGGTGGCGCGGATCGACATCGGCGAACACTTCAGCACCGCATCACAGAACCGCTGCGTCGCCGCGCCAAGATCGGCATCCGGCACGACTTCGGTGACGAAGCCCAGCCGCAGCCCTTCCGCCGCATCGACCTGCCGCGCGGAAAGCAGCATCCCCATCGCCTGCTTGAGGCCGATTTGCCGGGCCAGCCGGTGCACCCCGCCGCCCAGCGCCATGGCGCCGACCAGCGGCTCGGGCAGGCCGAAGCGCGCGCTTTGCGCCGCGATGATCACATCACAGGCCAGCGCAACCTCGAACCCGCCGCCCAGCGCCAGGCCGTTGACCGCCGCCACGATCGGCTTGGGGCAATCGAACCGCTCGATCAGCCCGGCATAGCCGTGGGCGGGATAGGGCCGGTAATCCCCTTCGCTCGCCGCCTTGAGGTCGGATCCGGCGCAAAAGCCCCGGCCCGCGCCGGTGACCACGCAGACGAACTGGTCCGGATCGTCGGCAAATGCGTTGAACGCGGCTTCCAGCTCGTCATGCATGTCCGGGTTGATGGCATTGAGCCGTTCAGGGCGATTGAGCGTGATGGTGGTTACTCGCTCCGCCCGTTCGACGATGATATGCTGCATTACTGCTCCTCAAGCGGACGCGCCGTCCGCCCGGCCATGATTGCCGCAATTCCGCCGATCAGCAAGCAGCCCGAGATCAGCGCCAGTGCCGGTTGCAGCGATTTCTCGCCATAGCCTGCCGCGAAGGCCTGGCTGGCATAGCCCGCCACGGTTCCGCCCACCCCGGTTCCCGCCAGGCCGATGACCATGCCGATCGAGGCCGACATGGTCGCCCGCATCGCCACGGGCACCTGCGCATAACACAGCGCGATGATCGGTCCGAGGTGAAGGGTCATCATGAACTTGACCACCACAAAGCAGGCCAGCGCGACATAGGGATCCGGAGACAGCGCGAAGCCCACCCCGAACGGGAACGAGGCAATCAGCCCCAGCCCGGCGAACCAGCCGTTGAAGCGCGGATCGGATTTGCCATAGCGGTCGCTGACCCAGCCGGCGACGAGATTGCCGATCACCAGCCCCGCCGCCATGGCCGCGCCCAGCCAGAAGCCGGTTTCCGCCTTGCCCATGCCGTGGACCCGCTGGAAGAACGAGGCTCCCCACAGGATGAAGGCGAACCCGGTCAGCGGCACCATGCACAGCAGCAGCCCTACCCAGCGCAGCGAGACATTGCCGCCGATGGTGCGCAGCACTTCGCCCAGTGGCACCGGCTGGGGCGGCGCGACCACCGCGCCCTTGCCCCGGCGCGGTTCGGCGGCCAGCAGCAGGACGGCAAGGCCGATCAGGATGCCCGGCAGGCCGAGGATCAGGAACACCTCGCGCCAGGTGAAATAGTTCGACAGCCAGCCGCCCAGCGCCAGCCCGCCGGAAATGCCCACCGCATTGGCCGCCAGCATGATCGAGATGACGCTGGTGCGCCGCTCCAGCGGGAAGATTTCGGTGAGCAGCGAGCTGGATGCCGGCCCGGCCCCCGCCTCGCCCGCGGCCAGGCCGATCCGGGCCAGCATCAACTGCCAGAAGCCGGCGGCGATCCCGCACAGCGCCGTGGCCGTACTCCAGACCATGACGCAGACCGCGATGATCTTGCGCCGGTCGCCGACATCGGCAAGGCGCGCGATCGGGAAGGCGGCAAGGGTGTAGAACAGGGCAAAGGACATGCCGGTCAGCAAGCCCAGTTGACCGTCGCTCAGCCCAAGCTCCTGCTTGATGTCATCCTGGAACAGCGTGAACACCTGGCGGTCGACATAGCTGAGGATCGCCACAACCATCATCAGCCCAAGCGTCAGGTTGCGGTGCCCCCGCGAAACGATGGCCATTGGCCCAGACTCCCCCGAAAGAAAAAGGGGAAGAGCGGTTTCCCGCCCCTCCCCCAAAGGATTTGCCGGTCGCCCTTTGCGGGCGTTCCCGGGTAATCAGAACTTGGCGGTGACGGTCACGCCGTAGGTCGCCGGATCGTTCCAGGTAGCGCCGACATAGTTGATGCCGCCCAGATAGAGCACGTAGCCGGTGCGGCGAACGTCAAAGATGTTCTTGCCCCAGACCGCGATTTCGTAGTTTTCGTCCGGACCGAACGCCAGCGCGGCGCGGGCGTTGGTGTAGCCGCCAGCCTTGGTCGTGGTGGCATCGAGCAGCACGGCTGCCTGGGCAGCGGTGAAGCCCTGACCGCCCGGGGTCGAAGCCGGAGCGGTGTAACGGGCCAGGGTATTGCCATCCTGGGCCATGTCATCGAGCCACGAATAGGTCACGTTGAACTTGAACGTACCCATTCCAATGTTCTGTTCGTAGTTGGCGCCCAGCACGAACTGCTTCTCGACCACGCTGACAAGGCGGGTGTCCTTCTTGTCGTTCGGGGTCAGTACGCCGCCGACGACCACGAAGCCGTTGTACTTGGTGTACTTGGGATCGATCAGCGAGCCATTGGCGAACAGATCGAGGCCCGGCGCGACACGGACGTTCAGGTCAGCCTCGACGCCCCAGGTTTCCATGCTGGCATTTTCCAGGATGGTCTGGCTGGTGCCGCCCACCGCAAGAATGACCGAACGCTGGGCATCGCTGACCTTGTTGTGGAAGCCGGCGATGTTGAAGCGCACCTTGCGGTCCATGAACTCGGTCTTGAGGCCGATTTCCTGCTCGTTGTTGATTTCGGGATTGGCCGGGGTGGTGTCGTTAAGGGTGAGCGAGCGCAGCTGCTGGGCGCCCGCGCGGTAACCCTTGCTGTGCTTGGCATAGACCATAACGTCAGGCGTGATCTTGTAGTCAAGCCCGATGGTGTAGGACAGATTGCTCCAGCTATCCTCGCGGCCACGGGCGCAATCTGCCGCCAGCAGTGCAAGATTGACCGGGGTACAGGCGGTCAGCGGGCCGCGATTCGGCACGGCACCAGACTGCTGGGTGATACCCTTGCGGTCATGCGACCAGCGCAGACCGGCGGTGATGTTCAGCGCCTCATTCACGGCATAGCTGGCCTGACCGTAGAGACCCCACGAGGTGTTGTCGACGGTGCCGAGGAACTGGGCCCAGGCGGCGCTGCCGAAGGTCGAGGAGTGCGACCGGTCCGTACCGGTTTCACGGAACCAGGTTGCGCCCAGCGCGAATTTCAGCGCATCGTCCATCGCCGAGCCGGTATACTGCAGTTCGCTGGAATACGACTTGAGGTCTACCGTGCTGGCCGTGAAGTGCAGCGGCACACTTAGACCATCGAGGTCGATCAGGTTGTCCGCCTGGACGCCGCGATAGCCGGTAATCCACTTCAGTTCGCCATTGCCCAGTTCGTACTTGACCTTGGCCATGTAGGTCTGGGTCTTGACGTCGTTGAACAGGCCGCGCGCGGGAGCACCCGGGTGCGCCGCAGCCGGGGTGGCCGCAACTAGGTCAGGATTGCCGACGAACTTTGCCAGTTCCGCATCAGCCGAAGCCTGAAGGCCAGCGACCGTAGCCATCGCCTGGGAAGAAGTACCGAACAGGAACGGGTTAAGGAACAGCGCCAGGCCCTGACGCAGATCGCCGTCCATCTTGCCGTGCCACCATTCGCCCGAAAGTTGCACGGTCATCTTGTCATAGGGTTGCCAGGTCAGCTTGATGCGGCCGTTGACCGACTCACGCCCGTTGTACTTGTGGCCGGTATTGACGTCGCGCTTGTAGCCGTCGCGCTCGCCATAGCTCAGCGCGCCGCGGATCGCGAGATTGTCACCCACCGCCAGGTTGACCACGCCGGTCGCGTTCCATTCGTTGAAACGGCCATAGGTCAGCTTGATCGAGCCCGAGGTTTCGCCCAGCTTGGCATCATTGGTGGTCAGCAGCAGCGCGCCGGCCGAGGTGTTGCGGCCAAACAGAGTGCCCTGCGGCCCCTTCAGCGCCTGGACGTTGGACATGTCCATCATCTCGGCATTGAGGCCATAGGCGCGGGCGATGTACATTTCGTCGAGATAGACGCCGACCGAAGGTTCAAGCGTGGCGAGCACGTCGTTCTGCACCTGGCCGCGCATCGAAAGGGCGATCGCGGTGGGGTTGTTGCTGCCCGCGCGGATGTTGAAGCCCGGCGTGAACTTGCCGAGGTCGCTGAATTCCTTGATCCCCTGGTTCTCCAGCGTTTCGCCCGTGAAGACGGTGATCGCGGTCGGGGTGTCCTGGATATTGGCTTCGGTCTTGGTGACGCCGATCACGGTGATGACATCGGCTTCGTTTTCGTCAGCGGCCTGCGCGAAGGCGGTGCCGGACGAAATGGCGATGGCGGAAACGGCTGCGCCGGCCAGAATCCTCGAAACGAGGCGCTTGGTGGTGGTCTTCATGGTCAGGCTCTCCTCCCAGGAGCGATTCGTGGCCGCTCCGGACAGGGAGTTGTATAACTAGGTCTACCAAGACACACAAGAGTCTGCGCATTTACCCTACGGCTATGGCATTAAGGCAACAGTCGGGCGAGCGCCGGAACGTCGGAAAGGGCACGCAGCACGTCGTTGAGATGCGTGCAGCCCAGGGTGGATGGCAGCGTTTCCAGCACGGCACCGCGAAACGCGGCCACATTCTGGCCGATCATCCGCGTGGCCTTGACCGCCGCGCCGGGGCATTCGCGGAACGGCAGGATCATCGGCAGGACTTGCAGCGCAACCAGCTTGCCGCTGGCTTCGTCCACTTCGGCGAACAGGCGGTATTCGTGGATCGCGGTGCGCCCGCCATTGGGGTTGGAGCCGCTGTCCTGGAACGCGGCATCGATCTTGGTCAGGCCGTCCTCGCGCCACAGGTCGATCCGGCGCGAGCGTCGCTTTTGCGGTCCCTGCTGGAACGGCATCGGGTGCCAGCCGATCGCGTCGTCCGGGTTCTCCAGCGGGCCGACCTCGGAATAGGACTGGTCGACGGTGTTGCTGCTGCCATCCTCGTGCAGCGAGCTCGCCCCTTCGGCAAAGCCGGTGCAGACGTTGAGCATCTTGCCGCCCTTGCCCGCGGTCGAGCGGGTGCCGGCCTCGCGGCTGCGGGCCATCCAGTCATCGCTCCACTGCGACCAGATCCACCCCGCGACCAGGCTGGCCCCGGCATAGTCGTCGAGCAACTGGAACAGCGGCGTGCCCGCAAGGTCGCCCAGCTTGTCCGCCAGCGCGACGCGGCTGGCCCCGCCCGCGCGCACGCCGACCATTTCCTGCAGGCGGGGATGATCGGTGCTGGCCTCGATCGACAGGATCTCGCGGATCGGCGAGGCCATGATCCGGAACTGACCGGTGGCCAGCACGCGCGGCTCCGACCCGTCCACGGGCGTAAGCAGGTCGCGGGCGCGGCCGATCATCTCCCACGGCTGGCCAAGGCCGTCCGGCCAGTCCGAATCGATCGAGGTGGTGCGGCGGATCGAACCCGGCCGCCGCAGCGGCGACGGTCCCGCGCTCTGGCGGGCGAAGGGAAACTGCTGCGGCCGGTTCATCTTGGGCATCCTTACTTGGGGGGCATGCGGATCGCGCCGTCAAGGCGGATGCACTGGCCGTTGAAATAGGTGTTGCGGGCCAGTTCCAGCACCAGGCTGCCAAACTCCGCCGGGTTGCCCAGCCGCTTGGGGAACGGCACCGATGCTTCAAGGCCGGCGAAGATCGCGGGCGCCTTGTCCTTCACCCCCAGCATCGGCGGGGTGGCGAAGATGCCGGGCAGGATCGCATTGACCCGAATGCCCACGTCCATCAGATCGCGCGCCATCGGCAGGACCATCGAGTTTACCGCCCCCTTGCCGCCGCCATAGGCGACCTGGCCGATCTGGCCGTCCTGCGATGCGGCGGACGAGGTCAGGATGATGCAGCCGCGCTCACCATCTTCGTTGAGAGGTTCGGAATTGGCCATGCCGACCGCCGCAATCGAGGCGATCCGGTAGGAAGCGGTAAAGATGCCGTCAGCCGAACGCGCGATCATTTCTGTCGGGTTGCGCTTGTAGGTGCCGGTCGTCTTGTCGAACGACACGGTCTTGCCCCCGCCGGTCACGACCGCGCAGTGCACCACCACGCGCTCCTGCCCGTGGGCGGCGCGGGCCTTGGCAAAACCGGCCTCGACGCTGTCTTCGGACAGGATGTCGACCTTGCAGAACAGGCCGCCGATTTCGCGTGCGACAGCCTCGCCCGCTTCCTCGTTCACGTCGAAAATGGCGACCTTGACCCCGGCTGCGGCCAGGGCCTGGGCGCTGGCCTTGCCCAGGCCGGAAGCCCCGCCGGTAACCACGGCGGCAATGGTATTGTCGATCTTCATGTCTTGCTCCTCAAGCGTGTCATTGCAGGGTTTCAAGGTTGCCGCCATCCACCACCAGCACCTGGCCGGTAATGAACCCGGCAAGGTCCGAACAGAGGAAGGCGGCCGCATCAGCCATGTCCTCGGGCTGGCCCATGCGGCGGACCGGCCATTCGGCGACCCGGCCCGCAATGTGCTGATCGTAAGTCTCACCCCGGTCGGCAGCGATTTTGGTGAAGACGGTGCGAAACTGCTCGGTCTCGATCGCCCCGGTGCCCAGCGTGTTGACCGTGATCCCGAAGGGGCCAAGCTCGGCCGATAGCGTCTTCGACAGGGCCAGCGCGCCGACGCGGTAGGTGTTCTGCGCGGCGCGCGGCAGCTTGCGGTGGGGCTGCTTCACCGAATTGGTGCCGATGGTCAGGATCCGGCCCCAGCCGCGCTCCTTCATGTGCGGCCAGACCTGCTGCACCAGCCAGCGGAAGGCCATCACGTTGTTGGTGTTGGCGGCAGCGAAGGTTTCGTCGTCCACGTCCAGGAACGCGCCCTTGGGACCGGAATCGACGTTGAAGATCGCGATGTCGGGCGCGCTGCCAAACGCGTCGCGGCAGGCCTGCACGGCCTTGGCCACGCCTTCCTTGCTGGTGCAGTCAGCAGAGATGCCCGCACAGTCTCCGCCGATGGAGGCCACCGCCGCGTCAATGTTCGCCTGCGTGCGCGCCGCAATCATCACCTTGCAGCCTTCCGCCGCAAAGCGCCGCGCGCAGCCCAGGCCAATGCCCTGCGATCCGCCGGTGACCAGCGCCACCTTGCCTGCAATGCCAAGATCCATGGCCTAGTGCTCCACTTGTGCCTTGAGGCGGTCCTGCAGGATGTCTCCCCGCCCGCTGCGTCCCGGCGCAAGCGAAGATCCGCCGTCCATGACAAGGCTCGCGCCTGTGACATAGCCCGCGCGCGGCGAGGCGAAGAACAGGCAGGCATGGGCGATATCCGCCGGCGTGCCCGCGCGCCCCACCGGCACGGTCGCGCCATAGGCGGCCAGCCCTTCTTCCCCCAGCACGCGCAGCGCGTTGTCGCTGGCGACGAGGCCGGGCTGGATCGCGTTGACCGTGATGCCATCGTCCACGACATCCAGCGCCGCCCCGCGCACGAAGGCGAGCAACGCGGCCTTGGCCATGCCGTAGGCGGTCATGTTGGGCACCACGGTCGCCGTGCCGTTGACCGAGCCGATGGCGATGAACCGCCCGCCAGAGGGCGCGGCGGCCAGGTGGGGGCGCGCCGCATCGAGCAGCCACCAGGCCGCCTTGGCGATGCTTGCCAGGCCGGACTCAAGCTTTTCGTCCGAGACATGGCCCAGCCCGCCGTGTGGAATGTCCGCCGCGCAGTGGACGATCACATCCACCCCGCCGAATGCCGCCACAGTCACCTCAACCAGCGCGCGGCACTCGTCATGCCGGGTGACGTCACAGCGGAAGGCCCGCGCGTTTCCGCCGATTGCGGCAGCCGCTTCCTCGGCGGGCTCCAGCGTGCGCGAGCCGAGCATGACCCTTGCCCCCGCCGCCGCGAAGGCTTCGGCCACGCCCCGGCCCAGCCCGCGTCCGGCCCCGGTGACCAGCACCCGTGTGTCCCTGAAATCCTCGCTCACCAGTTCTCTCCCACTATTCCCGCACCAGCAGCATCGCCCCGGCCAGCGGGCCGCCAGCGGTGGACGTCGCGCACACCTGCGGATTGCCCCGCACCTGCCGCTCGCCCGCCCGGCCCCACAGCTGGGTGCAGCCTTCCCACACCGCGCCGTATGCATGGAGCCGCCCGCCCGACAGCGCGCCGCCCCCGGTGTTGACCGGAAGCTCCCCCTCCAGCGCAATCCGCTTGCCGCCCTCGATAAAGTCCTTGGCCCCATAGCGTTCGCAGAAGCCGAAATTTTCCAGCCAGTTGAGCGTGTGAAAGCTGAACCCGTCATAAAGCTCGGCAATGTCGACATCGGCGGGCTTCAGATCGGTGCGCGACCACATCATTTCCGCGACTTTCGGCTGAGCCTGGGTGTCGACCTCGGCCAGCTGGGTCCAGGAATTGCGGTACTGCATCGAACTGCCCACCGCCTCGATCCGGATCGGCGAGTTGCGGCAATCGCGCGCGGCATCGATGGCGGAAACGATGATCGCCGCCGATCCGTCGATCGGCACATCGCAGTCATAGATCCGCAGCGGCCCGGCAATGCGGGGGCTGGCCATGTAATCATCCAGCGTCATCGGATCGCGGTAGATCGCGTGCGGGTTCAGCCCCGCATTGCGGCGCTGGTTGATCGCGATCATCGCCTGCTGTTCGGGCTTGATGCCGGACTTGTGAACATAGGCGTTGAAGTACAGCGACTGCTGCAAGGCCGCCGCGTGAACGTGATAGGGCGCATACCAGGCGAACCCGCCGCGCTGGCGCTCGCCCGCTTTGACCAGCGAATTGGCGAAGGCCAGCTTGCGCGCGCTGGCCTCGTACATCGAGCGATAGATCAGCACGTGGCGTGCCAGTCCCGCGTTGATCGCACCAATTGCGTTGAACACCGCGCCGTATTGCCCCGGCGATTCCCCGCCATTGGAATACCAGCCCAGTTTCAGCCGCAGCGCATCCTGCAATTGCGCGATCCACACCGGCGCAAAGCCGCTGGCATTGCCATCGCCGCCCGGCCAGGTGGCGATCCCGTCGATGTCGCTGCGCTTCAGGCCCGCGTCGGCAATCGCATCCAGCGCGGCATCGACCGTCAGTTCGAGCGAGGACTTGTCCGACCCGCGCGACACTTCGGAAATGCCGACCCCGGTGATGGCGCAATTCTTTTCCCCGTAGCGCACCGGATCAATCCTCCACCGGTTCGAACAGCGGCACCCACAGGTCCTCGCATTGCTCGAACAGCACCTTGACCGGCATCCCGAACGTCACCGCATCGGGATCGCAGTTCACCACGTTGCAGGGCACCAGCACGTCCTCCTGCTCCGCCAGCGCGACCAGCGCGAGCACGTAGCGTTCGGGCAGGCCCGGCACCCATTGCTTGTAGTTGATGGTGAAGGTGTAGACACTGCCCAGTCCCGAAACCGGCTGCGGCGCAACATCGCGGCTCTCGCATTCCGGGCAGAAACGGACCGGCGGGTGGACGTAATAGCCGCAGTCCCCGCAGCGGCAGATCAGCAGTTCGCCTTTTTCGCCGCCGGTCCAGTATGCCGCGTTGTCGCGGTCCAACGCCGGGAGCGGCCGGGGCAAGCTGCCGCTCATGCCGCGAACAGCGCCTTGAGGCCGGGGGCCGAAGGCTTCATCGAGGGCGTGCGGGGGAAATCCTCCACCACCTTGAAATGGACCGGCACCTGATAGGCGATCAACCGCTCCTTGAGGAACGCCTTCAGCTCTTCCACATCGGGCGTTTCCGCCCCATCACGCAGGATCAGCGCGGCGGCGGGCACTTCGCCCAGCCGCGCATCGGGCACGCCGATCACCGCCGCTTCGCGCACGGCGGGATGCTGGTGTAGCGCCTTGACCACGTCGTCGGGGTGGACCTTGAAGCCGCCTCGAATGATCGCGTTGTCAGCGCGGCCCCGGATGAACAGGAAGCCGTCGGCATCAAGCACCGCCCGGTCGGTGGTGCGCAGCCATGCCTCGCCCGCCAGCGGATAGTTCGAGCCCAGCTGGTCGCCCTTCAGCTCCAGCAGACCCTCCTCGCCGTGAGGAAGGACCGCGCCGCTTTCGGGATCGACCACCCGGGCGGCGATGTTCGACTGGACCCGCCCCACCGCGCCGCGCTTGGCCTGCCAGTTCGCCTTGAAATCATCGAGCGTCCACCCGGCGATGGCCCCGGCAAATTCGGTCGCGCCGTAGTTGCCGAGAATCGGGATGCCGTATTTGTCCAGAAACGCATCGACCAGATCGGGCGACAGCGGCGCCGTGCCGGAAATCAGCGCGGACAGGCTGGAAAGGTCCGCCGGATCGACATCCGCCTCCAGCAGCATCCGCACCGCCGATGGCACCGCGCCCGCCACCCTGGGCCGATTGCGACGGATCGCCTCGACCCAGCCTGCGACCGTGAACTTTTCCAGCAGGCCGATCTTGCGCCCCGCCATCAGCGCGCCGATGCAGCCATAGATCCCGCCGATGTGGGTCAGCGGGTTGTTGACCATGGTCACGCCCGATCTCAGCCGGGGCTTTTCCGCATGGTCGCGGTTGCGCTCGTACTGGGCGAAGCCGGCGAAACTGGCATCGAAGGCGGCACGGGTCAGCGGCACGCGCTTGGGGCTGCCGGTAGTGCCGCTGGTCAGCATCTCGATCGCCACCCCGGGCGATGTGGCGGTGCTGCCGCGCGGCTTTTCGCAGCCGGGGAGCAGCCGCACGCCTTCCAGCCGCGCGCCGATCACCAGCACCGCAGTGCCCGCCTGCGCGAAGGCATCGGCGATGCCGGGGCGGGCGACGTCGCTCTCGTCAGCGATGATCGCGGGCAGGCCAAGGCCGGTGACATCGGCGAACAGCTTGTCGTCCGGCAGGATCGGGTTGAGCGAGACCAGGCAGCGGTCGGTCGACAGCACGGCGAGGATCGCGGCGATGTGCCCCGGGCGGTTGCGCAGCATGACACCGACGCGCGCTTCGGCGGGCAGGCCCATTTCATCCAATGCGGCTTCAATCGCGCGCACCACCCGCGCAAGCTCGCCCCAGGTGTAGTCACGCCCTTCGAAATCGATTTCCGCCGCGTTCGGATCGAGCGCCATGATCGCGCGCAGGTTTTCGGTAATCAGCCCGGGGGGGGGGGGGGGGGGGGGCGCCACCTCGGCCGGCTCCCCCAGCACCGCCGGGGGGGTGGGGCCTGTCGCGCACGCGATCCGGCGGCGGGGGACAAGAGGGCCCCTCTCGGGCAATTGTGCAGACATATCTCACCTAGTGCAATATGTCTTTGACGGGAGACTGGCGAATGTCAGTCGATCAGCGATTGGAACGTCGCAGCCAGCCAGCGCCGGGTTTCATCGTCGATCCCGCCCGCGAAAGCCTCCAGCGGATAGAGGTCGCGGTAGACCGTGAAACCCGAGGCGAGCGCGGAGAAGCACGCGGCCTTGGCCGCGCCGCGCGCACCCCCGTACCATGCCGTCAGCGGCTCGATGAACACGTCCATCAGCAGGCGGTGGCTGATCGCCCGCGCGGTAGGATCGGCGCTGGCCAGCAGCATCATCGGCAGCGGATTGCGCTGGCCCGGCACAGTCGCGGTCAGGATCGCCACCACCGCCTCGCCAAAGGCTTCGCGCCGCAGCGTGGTGATCGTGCGCGCGTCGAGCAGGTCGGCCAGCGCGGCTTCGTAGAGCTTTTCCTTTGATCCGAAATAGCGGCTGACCAGCGCCGGGTTGGCCCCGGCTGCCGCCGTGATCTCGCGCAGGCCGGTATCGAGGTAGCCGGTGCGCGAAAATGCCTCCTGCGCGGCGGCAAGGATCGCGGCACGCGTGCGCTGGGCATCGCGCACGGGCTTGAGGACAGCGGATTCAGCCATTGACAGGATATGTAAACCACCGTTTACTTAAGGGCAATAGCAACCTTGGGAGAGGAGCGCGATTCGATGGCGACATCAGCGCCCGAGCGCCGGCGCGAGCCGGTGTATGAATTCGACTATGTCAGCGACCCGGCAATCATCGCCGATGTTCACGAAGCCTACTGGCAACTGAAGCAGAAGGCCCCGCCGGTGTTCTGGACATCGGCCCATGGCGGCCACTGGGTGGTAACCAGCGCCGATGCCGCGATCGAGGTGCTGCGCCATCCCGACCGCTTTTCCAGCCGGTTCCTGTCGATCCCGCCCAACCCCCAGCAGCCGCGCATGATCCCGGAATCGCTCGATCCGCCGGAACACCGCCCCTATCGCCAGCTGCTGCGCCCCTATTTCGAAAGCAAGGCGATCGAGCCGCTGGAACCGCGCATCCGCGAATGGGCGGAGCAGCTGATCGATGGCGTTGCGGCGCAGGGCGAATGCGAATTCGTCGATGCGCTGGGTTCGCGATTCCCGGTCTCGGTGTTCATGGAACTGTTCGGCTTTCCGCTGGAGCAGTTCGATTTCTTCCGCGCCACGGTGGTCGAATACTTCAACGCCCAGGTGGCGATGGAACGGCGCATGGAACTGACCATGCAGATCCTTGGCACACTCAATGCGCTGCTCGAAGCGCGCCGGGCCGAACCGCAGGACGATCTGGTATCGAAGCTGATCGCCGCCGAATTCGAAGGCCGCCAGCTTGACCATGAGGAGCTGATGTCGATCTGCTTCCTGATGTTCCTGGCCGGGCTGGATACGGTGGTCAACGCGCTGAGCTTCGGGATGCGCCACCTTGCCCATGACGAGGCGCTGCGCACCCGGATGATCGAGGATCCGGCTTCGATTCCCGGCATCGTTGACGAACTGATGCGCCGCTACACCTTCGTTTCCACCCCGCGCTACATCACGCAGGACACCGAGATCGCCGGGACCAAAGTCTACGAAGGCGATTCGGTGCTGGTGCCGCTGCACATGGTCGGCTGGGACGAGAAGCTGACCGAATGTCCGGCAGAGGTCCGGCTGGACCGCCCGCACTGCCGCCACGCGGGGTTCGGATCGGGCGTCCACACGTGCCTGGGCATCCACCTCGCACGGCTGGAAATGACCGTGTTCTATGAAACCTGGGCCAGGAAGATCGGCCATTTCCGCACCAGCGCGGACCAGCACCTCGTCTATCGCGGCGGCTCGGTCCAGGCGCTCGAAGCCCTGCATCTCGAATGGAATACCTGAGGAGACACCCTGATGTCCGACATCCCCACCGTCCACCTGCACATCGGCCATGAAACCCGCACCACCGGTTCGGGCGGCACGCGCACCCACATCCACCCCGTGACCGGCGAAGCGCTGGCCCAAGTGCCGCTGGCTGGCCCCGCCGAAGTTGCCGAAGCCGTCGCCCGCGCCGAAGCGGCGCGCGAAGGCTGGCGCCGCACCTCGCCTGAAGCGCGCGGGGCGATCCTCTACAAGCTGGCCGATCTGCTGATGCAGAACCAGAAGGAGTTTGGCCGGATGGCCGCGCTGGATGGCGGCACCCCGCTGATGCAGGGCGAACGCGGGGTCGAAACCGCGGTCAGCTGGATGCGCTATTACGCGGGCTGGTGCGACAAGCTGACCGGCGACCTGATGAGCACGTTCGACACGCGCGGCGAGTTTTCCTACTCGGTGCCAGAACCCATCGGCACGGTCGGGATCATCAACACCTGGAACGGCCCGCTGATCGGCATGGGGATGAAGGTTTCCCCGGCGCTGGCGGCAGGCAACTGCGTAATCCTGAAGCCCGCCGAAATCACGCCCTTCGCGCCAGAACTGTTCGCGCGGTGCTGCAAGGAAGCGGGCATTCCCGACGGCGTCATTTCGGTGCTGCCGGGCACGGGCGAGGCGGGCGACGCGATCGTTCGCCATCCGCGCGTGCGCAAGATCAGCTTCACCGGCGGGCCGATCACCGCGCGCAAGATCCTCACCGCGGCGGCCGAGCAGATCAAGCCGAGCGTGATGGAACTGGGCGGCAAGTCTGCCAGCCTGGTCTTCCCGGACTGCGACCTTGATGCCGCCGCCGAGCGCGCAGTGTTCTGGACCATCGGCTGCCTTGCGGGCCAGGGCTGCGCGCTTCCCACCCGTCAGCTGGTCCACGCCGACATCTATGACGAATTCGTCGCCAAGATGGTCGAGATCGCCAAACTGTTCAAGGTTGGCGACCCGATGGAGCCGGGCGTGATGGTTGGCCCGGTGATCAGCGCCGCCGCCGTCGAACGCATCACCGGGATGTTCGACCGCGCCACCGCCGACAACGCCTGCAAATTCCTGATCGGCGGCAAGCGCGCGGGCGGGGATCTGGCCAAGGGCAACTTCATCGAGCCGACGATCATGGTCGACGTGAACCCCGACCATGAAATCGCCCAGGTCGAAATCTTCGGACCCGCCGTGGCGATCATCAGGTTCGAGACCGAGGACGAGGCGGTCGCCATTGCCAACAACAGCGAATACGGCCTGGCCGCCTATATCCAGTCGAACGACATCCAGCGCGTCCACCGCCTGGCCGAACGGCTCAACGCGGGCGGCGTCTATGTCAACGGCGGCTTCCAGATCAATTCGCACACGCCCTTTGGCGGAGTGGGCATTTCCGGCTTCGGCAAGGAAGGCGGCAAGGCCGGGATCGACGAATTCCTCCACTACAAGACCGTCACGGTCGGGGTCGGCGCGCCGATCTTCCCCAAGTAAGGAGCGCAGAAACATGGCTGATTTCAGCAACAACGAGTTCCGCCTCGATGGCAAGGTGGCGATCGTCACCGGCGCGGGCGGGCGCGGCAATTCGATCGGGCGGGCCTATGCGGTGGCGCTCGCCAATGCGGGTGCCAGCGTGGTTGTCGCCGACCTCAATGGCGAGGGCGCGCAGAAGGTGGCGGACGAGATCGCCGCGCTGGGCCACAAGGCGGTGGCCGTGCAGGTCGACATCACCGACACCGCCTCGGTCGAGGCAATGGCGGCGGCCGCCAAGGCGGCGTTCGGCGGGATCGACATCCTGGTCAACAACGCCGCGCTGATGGTCGAGATCGTCGACAAGCCGCTGATGCAGACCGACCGCGCCCGTTTCGACAAGGGCATGGCGGTGAATGTCTGGGGCGCGATCAACTGTGCGCAAGTCGTCGCCCCGTTCATGGCGGAGCGCGGCGGCGGGTCCATCGTCAACCAGGTTTCAGCCGGGGCTTACCCCGCGCAGTCCTATTACGGCGTCACCAAGATCGCGCTGCACGGCGCGACCACCACGCTGGCGACGGAGCTTGGCAAGCAGAACATCCGCGTCAACGCCATCGGCCCGGGCATGACCAAGACCGACGCCGGCCTTGCCCTGACGCCGGAAGACAGCCCGCTGGTTCAGGCCATCTCCTCGCGCACCCCGATCCAGCTGCGCGACACGCCTGACGCGCTGTGCGGCGCGCTGCTGCTGCTGGTGTCGGAAGCCGGGCGCTGGATGACGGGGCAGGTGCTCAACGTCGATGGCGGCTGGGTGATGCGCGGCTGAGCGCCCACTGAATGCTCTCCCCCTCAAGGGGGAGGGTCGGGTGGGTGTGTTCGGAGCGAGCGTCCAGTCCCCCACGGGACAGTCCAATCCCCCCACCCCAACCCCTCCCCGCCGGGGAGGGGCTTTTCTGTGCCTGCGTGCGGCTCAATCCTCGTCCAGCATGAAGTCCGCCTTGGCTGCGGCGCATTCCGGGCAGACCCAGTCGTCGGGCACGTCGTCCCACAGGGTGCCCGGCGCGATGCCCTCGTCGGGCCAGCCGAGCGCCTCGTCATAGACGGTGCCGCAGTAGAAGCAGATGAAGCGGCGGGTGCCGGGCTCGCTCATTTGACGCTCTTCGGGTCCCAGACCAGTTCGAGCTGGGTCAGCGTCGCCACCGAACGCGCGCTGACGCGGGGGTTGGTGCCCGGCTTCACCTGGAAGTCGGGAATCCGCTTGAGCCATTCCTCAAGGAAAATCCTGAGTTCGGTGCGGGCGAGGACGGAGCCCACGCAGCGGTGGACTCCCCCGCCGAAAGTGGAATTGGCCCCGGGCTTCACCCGGGCAAAATCGACGTTCAGCGGATCGGCGAACTTGGTTTCATCGAGCCCGTCCATCGGAGTGGGCACCATCACCATGTCGCCGGGCCGCATCGTCACCCCGCCCATCTCGACCGCGGCCTTCACTTCGCGGGCGAGGATCGCGATCGGAAAGCGCCGCAGCAGTTCCTCGTTGGCATTGGCGATGAGCTCAGGATTTTCCACCAGCTGGCGGCGATGGTCGGGGTGGGTGGCAAGGAACTGGGCGTAGAAGCCCAGCGTCGAGGCGACCGTATCGAGCCCGCCCAGCAGCAGCAGCAGGATCATGCCGGTCAGCGGAAAGTCCTCGATCGGCTTGCCCTCGATCTCGGCCTTGACGATGGTCGAGATCAGGTCGCTCCCCGGATTGGCGCGGCGCTCGGCCACCTTGGCCATGCCATAGGCCATCAGCTTGCCCCCGGCCTCGTTGCGCTCGGCCTCGCTCGCGCCGCGCATCGCGGTTTCGGCAACTTCGGTCAGATAGGGCCGGTCGGACGCCGGCAAGCCGACGATTTCCATGAAGATCGCGATTGGCAGGTGCTGGGCGAACTGGCCGATGAATTCGCAGTGGCCATCGTGCTTGAAGCCGTCGATAAGCTCGATCGAAAGCTCGCGCGCGCGCTCGCCCAGCTTGCCCACGGCCTTGGGCGAAAGCGCGGCCTGGAGCAGCGCGCGGTAAGGTGCGTGGTGCGGCGGATCGAGCTGGAGCGGCACCAGTGGCGGGCGGCCATCGTCCACCGCGCCGACCATGATCCGGCGCGAGGAAAAATGATCGCTGTCGGCCAGCACCTTGGCGACATCGGTGTGGTTCTTGACGATCCAGTGCCCGCCGTTGCGCGGGGTCCACAGCACTTCGGCCGGATTGCTCTGGAAGATCCGGCGCATCGAGCCTTGATAGTCGAGCCCTTCGACCGGGAAATCGTAAAGGTCGAAGTCGATCACCCGCTCCGGCGGCACGGTCGCGGGGGCGGCAAGAGTATCGGTCATGCGGGGTTCTCCTCTCCAGCCGCAGATGCGCGGCCTGTTCCCAACAGTTCGGTGATGATGGCGACCAGCCGTTCGCCAGCGGTCTGGTCCGTCGGGGCGATCCCCAGCCGGGCCTCGGCGATCAGCTGCGGACTGAACGATTGCAGCGCCTTGCCCAGCACCGTGGCGGACACGCGGCTGGTGCCGGCGCGGGCGATAAACGCCTCGCCCAGGCGCAGCGTGCGCGCCTCAAGCTCCTGCGTGAAGGCGCGGTAGCGCGGGGCGAAGTCGGGATTGCGCAGCGCCTCGATCTGCAATTCGGTGGCGAACAGCGCGTCTTCGGCGCTGCGGGCAAAGGCATCGAAGCGTTCGCGCAGCGCGGGGAGGACATCCTCCAGCGTGCCGGGCGTATCCAGCAGCGCCTGCCATGCCTCGATCTCGCGCCGCTGGTGTTCGCCCAGCAGTTCCAGCAGCAGGTCATGCTTGCCCGCATAGTTGGCATAGAACGCCCCGCGCGAAAATCCGGCGCTTTCGCTGATCCGGTCGATCGAGGCCGCCGCGATACCGCGCCGCGCGAATTCCGCCCGCGCCGCGCTGCGCAGCCGTGCACGGGTCAGGGCCTGACTGTCCTTGCGGTTGGTGGGGCCTTGCGGTTGGTTGGGGCCTTGCGGTTGGTTGGGGCCTTGCGGTTGGTTCGCGGCATTGGCGGCTCGAATCCAGATACAGTTGTGTATCCGGATAAGCCCGATCCCGCCGCCACACGCCTTGATCCAGGTCAATGTTTGGAATTGACGCCTCGTCAATTATGCGGGAGGCAGATACCAACAACGACAAGAGAGGATCCGGCCCCATGAACATGGAAGATATGGTGATCGCCAGCGTCGATGATCACATCATCGAACCCCCGACGATGTTCGATGCCCACGTGCCAAAGGAACTGCTGGCGAAGATGCCGCGCTATGTCACCGGGGCTGATGGCCATGCCTTCTGGCACTGGGCGGCGGAGGACAAGACCACCTTCAACATCGGCCTCAACGCCGTGGTTGGCCGCCCCAAGGAAGAATACGGGATGGAGCCCGCCAACATCGAACAGATGCGGCGCGGCACCTGGGACGCGAAGGCCCATGTCGACGATATGAACGTCGGCGGGATCTATACCTCGGTCTGTTTCCCCACCTTCATCGGCTTTGACGGATCGTGGCTGTGGGACGCGAAGGACAAAGCCCTCGCCGAGCGGGTGGTCCAGGCCTACAACGATTGGCACATCGATGAATGGTGCACCCCTTTCCCCGGGCGCTACATCCCCACCGCCGTCCTGCCGCTGTGGGATCTGGACGCCACTTTGCGCGAACTGAAGCGGCTGGTGAAGAAGGGTTGCCGTTCGGTGACCTTCCCGTCCAACCCCTCGGTCAAGGGGCTCAAACCCATCCACGATCCGGCCTACGAGCCGATCTGGGCCTTCTGCAACGACAACCACGTGGTGCTGAACTGCCATATCGGCACCGGCCAGGCGCCGCTCTACGCCTCGGAAATGTCGCCGATCTCGGCGTGGATCTCCTCGCTGCCGATGGCGATTTCCACCGATGCATCGGACCTGCTGCACCTGCGCGCGCTGCTGCGTTATCCGAACCTCAAGTTCTCGCTGTCGGAAGGCGGGATCGGCTGGATTCCCTATTTCCTCGAACGTGCCGACTTCACCTATCGCCACCACGGCGCCTGGGTGCGCTGCGACTGGGGCGGCAAGCTGCCGAGCGAGGTGTTCCGCGAACACTTCCTGTCCTGCTTCATCGAGGACAAGTTCGGTTGCCGCCACTATGACGAGATCGGCGAGGACATCATCGCCTATGAATGCGACTATCCGCATTCAGACTGCACCTGGCCGGACGTGGCCGAAGGGCTGTGGGACAATGTCAGCCACCTGCCCGACCGGATCATCGACAAGATCACCCACCAGAACACCTATGCGTTCTTCGGGGTCGATCCGATCGCGGCTGGCGGCGGGCGGGACAACTGCACCGTTGGCGCGCTGCGGAAAAAGCGGCGGCAGGGGTGGATACCGCCCCGGTCTCGCTGCCCGGCAAGGACGCGCGGGTAGAGGGCGATTTCGACCATCCGGTGACCGCCGGGGACGTGTGGAAAACGCTCAGCGAGCGCAAGAAGGGCTGAGCGATCCGGAAGTGCCTTGCATGACTCCCGGAAACTGACGTAGCGTCAACTGCAAGATCGCAGCGCCTGACGCCGCGTCATTCCGGGAGAGTGCGAGACATGGAGCATCTGGCGGGCAAGGTCGCCGTGGTCAGCGGGGCCTCGAAGGGCATGGGGCGGCACTTCGTTGCCGCCATGGTCGATGCGGGGATGAAGGTTGCCGCGCTGGCCCGGCCTTCCCCCCAGCTTGACGAGCTGGCCGCGCGGCACGGTGATGCCGTGCTGGCGATCCCCTGCGATGTCACCTCCAGCGAGGCGGTGAACCGGGCCGTGGCGCAAACAGCTGAAAGGTTCGGGCGGATCGACGTGCTGGTCAACAACGCGGCGATCTATCACCCCTTTGCGTTCGGCGAAGGTTCGGACGCCATCATCCGCGCCCATCTGGACATCAACGTGCTGGGGGTGGCCTGGCTGATCCGCGCGGCAATTCCGCACCTTAAACAGACGCAGGGCCAGATCGTCAGCATCTCCAGCGAGAGCGTGCATATGCCCTTCCCGATGCTGGCGCTCTATGCCGCAACCAAGGCGGCGGTCGAAACGCTGTCGGCGGGCCTGCGCGATGAACTGCGCAGCGACGGTATCCGGGTCAGCGTGCTGCGCTCCGGCTCGGTCTCGGGCGGGTCGGGCGGGGAAAGCTGGTCTGACGCGGAAAAGCAGGCGTTCTACACCAAGATCGTGGCGACCGGCCACGCCGCCATGTCCGGATCGCCCGCCACGCCGGAATCGATGGCCCGGGCGCTGATCGCCACCATCGGGCTGCCACGCGACATCAGCGTCGACCTGATCGAGGTCCGCGCCGCGCAGGAGGGTCTGCCCGAAGGCGCCCGGCAGGTAACGGACAGCCCTTCGTGAATCCTCCCGCCCGGATGCCCTGGGCCTTGCTCGGGGCGCTGTGGGTCGCGGAAATGACCAGCAGCTTCGAAAGCGCGATGATCCTTGCCGCGCTGAAGGTGCTGGTCGTCCAGTTCGGCGATGCGGCCAAGGTCGGCTGGCTGGTTACCGCTTTCCTGATCGTAGGCGCGGCGATGTCGGCTCTGGTCGGGCGGCTGGGCGACATCTACGGGCGCCAGCGGGTGCTGCTGGTGGTGCTGGCGATCGGCATGGCCGGATCGCTGCTGAGCGCGGCCAGCTCCAGCTATGGGCTGGTCCTCGCAGGCCGGGTGATGCAAGGCGCGACTACCGCGATCCTGCCGCTGGTGATCGGGCTGGTGCGCGAGAACCTGCCGCCCGAGCGCGTGCCTGCGGGCATCGGCCTGATGATTTCCGGCGCCTCGATCGGCACGGCGGCCGGGCTGATCCTGGGCGGGGCGATCGTCGATCTGGCCAGCTGGCATGGCATCTTTGTGGCCAGCGCCGCCTTCTGCCTGATCTCGCTGCTGCTGGTCCGCAGCCTGGTTCCGCCCTCGCGCCGTGCGGCGTTGAGCCAGCCGGTCGACTGGTGGTCGGGCATCCTGTTCGCGCCGGGGGTCACGCTGGTGCTGCTCTACCTGGCGGGCGGCAAGGCCTGGGGCTGGGGTAGCCCGGCGGCGCTGGCCCTGATCGTTTCCGGCACGGCGCTGTGTGTGCTGTGGTGGCGCCGCGCGCTGTCCAGTGCCAATCCGCTGATCGACGTGCGCACGCTGACGCACCGTCCGATCGCCGTGGTCTGCGCCGCCAGCGCGCTGGTGGCGATGGGGACGCTGCAGATTACCGTGTTCTTCTCGCTGCTGCTTCAGGCGCCGGTCTGGACCGGGCTGGGCCTGGGCCTGTCTGCGACCGTCGCGGGGCTGGTCAAGCTGCCCTCCAACCTCACTTCGGTTTTCGCCGGGCCGCTCAGCGGCTGGCTGACCGGGCGCGGCGGCGGGCGCACGGCGATGGTCGCGGGCGGGCTTGTCACCACCCTGGGCTGGATTCTGGTGCTGTTCGATACCAGCAGCGTCGGGATCATTGTCGCCCAGCTGATCGTCATTTCCTTCGGCACGACCATGCTGTTCGCGGTCGCGCCGACAATCATCGCCGCCGAAGTCCCGACCGAGCGGACCAGCGAGGTTACCGGCATGCTGGGCGTGATCCGCGGGCTGTTCATGGGTGTGGGCTCGCAGATCGTCACCACGATTCTCGCGCTCGACAGTGTCACGCGGGGAGCGGAGCGCTATCCTTCGCCCCAGGCCTATCAGTGGGCACTGATCGCGATCATCGCGCTGACCGCCGGGGCGACCGCGATTGCGCTGGCCCTGCCCAAACGCACCGCGCTTGCCTCGGCAGCGCATAATTGACATATCGTCAATAAACCAACCGGAGAGTCCCGTGCTGCCCCTGCCCGAACTGACGGCCGAGAATACCGCCTTCTGGACCGGAGGCGAACGCGGCGAACTGATGATCGCCTTTTGCGAGGATTGCGCCCACGCGGTTCATCCCCCGCAGCTGCTCTGCCCCCGATGCCATTCGCAGCGGGTAAGCCCCCGCGCGGTTGCGGGCACCGGGACGGTCTACACCTTCACCGTCAACCACCAGCCTTGGATTCCGGGCATGGACGTGCCGTTCATCCTCGCCGTGGTCGATGTCGACGGCGCCCCCGGCGTGCGCGTCACCACCCGCCTGACGGGGGCGGACCCGCAAGCGGTCCGCATCGGCCAGCGGGTGCGGATCGGCTTCGAGCAGAGCGGCGACGTCTGGATTCCCGTATGGCACGCCAATGAGGGAGACGCGGCATGAGCGCGCTGGCCAAGGCCACGATCACCGGCGTCGGCATGTCCGACATCGGCCGCAACACGAACCGGCCCGCGATCCTCCACCTCGCCGAAGCGGCCGACCGCGCGCTGGAACGCGCCGGTCTGACCCGCGCCGATATCGACGGGATCGCCACCTATCCCGGCAAGGCGGAAAATTCCCCCGGGATGTCGCCGCTCGGCACGGGCGAAGTGCGCGGCGCGCTTGGCCTCCAGACCCGCTGGCACAGCGCGGTGCCCGATGGCCCGGCGCAGATGGCGCCGATCATGGTTGCGGCCATGGCGGTGATGACCGGGCAGGCGCGCCATGTGCTGTGCTTCCGCGCCCTGACCGAAAGCTCCTCGCAAACGGCGGGCCGCCGCGCCTCCATCGCCGGGGCGGGCAAGGCGCAGATCGGCGGCTGGATGAGCTGGCTGGCCTCGGTCGGCGCGCTTTCCGCCTCGAACTGGGCGGGCTGGATGGCGCAGCGCTGTTTCCACGAATTTGGCATGACCCGCGAACACCTGGGCATGATCGCGGTGGCCGAGCGCCAGTTCGCCTGCCTGAATCCGATGGCGGTGATGCAGAAGCCGCTGACGATGGAGGATTACATGGCGGCGCGGATGATCTCCACCCCGCTGTGCCTGTTTGACTGCGACGTGCCGATCGACGGCGCGGCGGTGGTGATCGTGTCCGCCGCCGATGCCGCGCGCGATTGCCGCCTGCCGCCGATCCGGATCGAGGCGATGGGATCGGCGCTGCGATCACAGGAAACCTGGGACCAGCGCGCCGACCTCACCACCATGGGATCGCACGATTCCGCCGCAGACATGTGGGCGCGCACCGATATCAAGCCGCATGAGATCGACGTGCTGGGGCTGTATGACGGCTTCTCGATCTTCGTGCCGATGTGGCTGGAGGCGCTGGGCCTGTGCGGCCACGGCGAGGCGAAGGACTTCATCGCGGAGGGCAACATCGCCCCCGGCGGACACTATCCGGTCAACACCGGGGGGGGGCAGCTGTCGGGCGGGCGGCTCCACGGCTTCGGCCTGCTGCACGAGGTCTGCCTGCAACTGTGGGGCCAGGCCGGCGCGCGCCAGCTGGCCGATCCCAAGGTTGGCGTCTGCGGCATGGGCGGCGGCTTCATTGCCGGATCGATGCTGCTCCAGCGCGACTGAAGGCAACCCGCCCGCCAATCAGGGTCAGGCGCAACCGCTCGGCGGTGAGGTCTGCCAGCACATCGGCGAGCGTGCCCTCGCACAGGATCAGGTCGGCGGTTGCGCCCGGCGCAATCTTGCCCCGGCAATAGAGCTTCAGCGCCGTCATGGGCGCCAGCCGCTGTCCCGCCCCCAGCACAGCGCCGCCCGCCGTTTGCCGCACAACCGCGCTGCGCATCGCCAGCCACGGATCGGCGCAGGCATAGGGCGCGTCCGACCCGCCGAGCAGGGCAATGCCCGCAGCGGCCAGGCTGGCGGCGGGATACAGCTCCTCCCCGCGCGCCACCCCCAGCGTCTCGCGGTAGCGCTCGCCCCGGTCGTGGATGAAGGCCGGATTGGTGCAGACGATCAGCCCGGCTGCCGCGATCACCGGCACGAAGGCGGCGGGGATCAGCCCGCCATGCTCGATCCGGTCTCCAGTCCGCGCGCCGCCCGCCAGGTCCAGCGCGGCAAGGTAGAGCGCCAGTTCCGCCTCGGTCACGCAGTGCGCCGCGACCGCGCGTCCCGCAACCCGCGCGGCGCCAATCCGCGCGGCAAGGTCTTCCAGCGGCGGCGGATCGCGCTCGTCGAAGGCCAGCTTGAGCGGGCCGAGGGTATAGCCCTCCCCCGCCGCCAGTTCCTCGCTGCCCATCAGCGTCAGCCGCTGCGGCACGGCGCCGCTAAGGATCGCGGCTTCCTCCGGTCCGTTGTGCGCGGTGGCATCGGTCAGCGCGGTGAGGCCCAGCGCGGCAAGCCTGGCTCCTTCGGCGCCAAGGTCCGGCAGCGCGCCGGATAGCGCCCGGGCCAGCCAGGCGTCCTCGCGCCAGAAGCGCCCGGTGGGGCGGCCCGCCGCATCGCGCTCCGCGCCTGGCGGCAGCTCGGCTGCCAGCAGGGCCAGCGCCGCCGAGTTCAGCACCCGTAGCGCGCCCGTCCGGTCAGCCAGGCGCACGGGCCGGTCCGCCACCCAGCCATCCAGCAGCGCCGCATCGGGTAGGCCGCAGGCGCGCTCGTCATAGCCGACCGCGCGAATCCAGCCCTGCCCCGGGGCCGCGCGCAAGGCCCGCGCGACAGCCCCGGGATCGGTCAGCCCGGCCAGATCGACCGACTGCTGCCGCGCGGCGAGCGCCAACAGATGCAGGTGATGATCGTGGAGGCCTGGCAGCAGCACACCGCCCCCGCCGTCGATTTCCTCGCCGCAGGCGGGCAGACCCGGTCCGACCGCCACGATGGTGCCACCGGCCAGCGCGACGTCCATCGGATCGCCGCCCCATGGCCGAACATCGCGCAGCACCAGCCTCACGCCAGCAGCTCCGCATAGGTCGCCGCGACGGGGGCCATCGCCATGTCGATCACTCCGCGCCCGCCCGCCAGCACGGCCAGCGCCGCTTCCAGCCCGGTCAGCGGATCGGCCAGCGCATCGCCCAGAAAGCGCGGCTCGCCGATGTCCCACCGCACCAACCCGCCCGCCACCGCGCAGTCATCGCCAAAGCCGACGCGGCTTGCGCCCGCGCCGGTAAAGCCGTGCGCGGAGATCGCCACCCAGGCGAGCTTGGGGAAACGCGCGGGCTCCAGCCCAAGCCGCGCCAGCGCCGCCGGGCGGGCGCTGGTCACCACCGCGTCCGCATCGGCCAGCAGCGCGTAAAGCTCCGCGAGCCCCGCCTCACTCGCCAGATCGAGCGGCACCCGGCGCTTGGCGCCGTTCAGCAGCGCATCGAGCCGGGGGGAGGATTGCGGCGTCGGATCGGGGCGGCGCAGGCTTTCCACCCGCACCACTTCCGCCCCCGCGCGCGCCAGCAGACCGGCGCACAGCGGCCCGGCCCACAGCGCGGAAAAGTCCACGACCCTGCGCGGCACCCGCGTTCCATCCAGAGCAGCCAGGGGAAGCGGCACCGCCTCAGCCAGCACGGCAACCGGCAATTGCAGTTCAGCGGCGCGGGCGCAAAATTCGGCCGCCGGAAGGCTGCGCGCCAGTTCTTCCAGCGAAGGCCACGGATCGCCCTCCTCCCCAGTCAGCGCCGGCACGACCGCGCGGTCGTCCTCGCGCGCCAGGTTGAGTGCAATCCAGCCATCGGCGGCAGCGATCAGGCGGCAATGGCGGTTGGCGGAACTGCGCCCCGGTGCATCAAGCCCGCCGGGGGCGTCGCGCGCCAGAAGCTGCGCCGGAGTCAGGCCAAAGCGCGCGGTCCGCTCTGCCAGCAGCGCGTGGAGCCGTTCGATCATGGCTCTACCGCGTGGATCAGGCCCCAGTCACGGGCCTGCGCGGCGCCCAGCCGGAACGCGCCGAGCGTCAGCCAGAACAACCGGTGCCGTCCCACGGTACGCGCCAGAGTGACCGTGCCGCCCGCTCCGGGGATCAGCCCCATGCGCAGTTCGGGCAATTGCACCAGCAGGTCCGGTGCGGCGCGGCGGCGGGCGGCGGCGGCGGGCACTTCGATCCCCGCACCGATGCAGGCGCCGTGGAGATGAACCTCGGCGCGGGGGCCGAGCAGGTGGAGCAGGCGCGCGCAGCTGCGCTGGGTCCGGATCACGTGCGCGGCGGCGAGATCACCAGTGCTGCCGAATTCCGCGAGCGCCCCGCCGCTGGAAAAGCAGCGGCCATCGCCTTTCAGGATCAGGCGCGGCAGCGACGGGTCTTCCAGCACGTTGACCAGCGCCTCGTAAAGCGCATCGCGCATCGCCGCCGTCATCGCGTTCCGGCTGGCGGGAGAGGCGAGCGTCAGGGTGACGGTATCGTCATCGCGTTCATAGCGGACTGTGCCTCCGGCGACGGCGGCGGGATCGCCCCGCGCCGCAAGCCAGCGGGCGAACTCGGCTCCACCCAGCAGCGCAGAGTAAGCCAGCGATTCAAGCTCAAGCGCGGCATCGAAACGCAGCTCCTCGCCATGCCGCAGCACCCGCGCCAGCAGAGCGGTGGCGACCGGGCTGGCCGCCGCAGTGGCCCTGATCGCCGCAAGCTGCGCGTCGATCCGCTGCGGCGCAACGCTGACCCACGGCGCGGGCGCTGCGGGACGGCAGGTCACCATCGCATCGTAAAGCGCCGGATCGAGCGCGGGCAGGTCCCCCGCCCGGTCCAGCGCCACCGCGACCGCGCCGGGCGGAACGCGCGCGCCCGGCGCGAGCACCGCCAGCGGCGACCCGCCAAGCGGCGAATACGCCTCTGCGGCCAGGAGATCAGATGGGACGGACGGCATCGGCCCGTTCATCGGCCAATCCGCCGCCCCAGGCAATGGTCCGGCGTGGCGGCTCAGTCGCCGCCAAGCTCCCAGTGCCGCGCCATCATCCGCGCTGCCGTTTCAGCCAGGTCGACGGGGACTTCCGGGTAGAGCGGCAGCGGCCTATCCTTGCTCGGCAAGGCGATGGTGGCGCTGGCGCGGACCGATTCCTCCCCGCGCTGGTTCACGAACCTGACCGCGACATCGACCAGGTGCTGGCCGTTCTCGATGCGCTTGCCCAGCACTTCGCCGGTCACCCGCTGGACATCGCCCATGTAGTTGAACTTGCGGACCTCGTCGTGGACGTGAACGATGATCCCATCGTCCCCGGCCCAATCGTTGAGGTACTGCCACAGGTAGTTTTCGCGCATTACCCCATAGTCATAGGCCATCGGATTGCCGATCGCCTGGGCCCAGACCGGGTCCCAGTGGAGCCGCTGGGCAACATCGGGAATGCCATGCTCGTTGCGGACATAGAAGGCCGGAATGCGCTGGCGGTTCTTGTGCGCGCGGCGGTTGGCGGTGGGGGCATAGGGGGTGAAGCCATAGCCGGCGGCGTGGAAGCAGATCACGTCGGTCACGGTCAGCGGGCCCTTGGCCTGCGCGCCAAGCGAATCGCCCTTCTCAACGTCCTCAAAGTAGCGCTTGGCGGCGCCCTGCACCTGCTCGGCGGCGTAGATGCTTTCAATCTCCTGCCATTCCTCGTCGGTGTAGCTGGCGGGCTGCACGGCAGAATACTTGCCCTTCTTCACCGCCGTCTTGCGTTCGGTCAGGACGCGCAGAATGTCATAGGTTGCAACCACTTCGGCGCGCTGGTTGACCTTGACGCGGCGGCTGGTGATGATCACCGAACGGCCCGCGAATTCCGATTGCTTGACCTCGCAGGTCAGATCGCCGCCATAGGTGTAGATGCTGTCGCCGGGGCGGACAGGGCGATAGAAATTGAAGTCCGATCCTGAAACGAACACGTGGATGCCCTTGAAAAGGCTCTTTTTCAGGGCCTTGATCTCGTCCGGAACGGGATCGCCCTTCATCGGCTTGCTGATCTGGCCGACCATCATGCCGGGCGCGATGACCCCGCCCCAGCGGGTCTTCTTCGCGTAGTTCGGATCGGTGAACAGCGGGTTGTCGTCGCCGCAGCCATAGGCCCAGTTGCGGATCGAATCGACCGAAGCCGTCTGGACATATTCCGCCGTCTTCATCGGTTCCCAGAACCCGATCAGCTTCCTCTGCCGCTCGATATCCGAATCGAGAATTTCGTAAGCGACGGCTTTTTGCCATTCCTCGCTTTGCTTGATATCGGTTTTGGCGTCGGTCATGTCCATTGCTCCTTGATCCCAGTTGTATAACTAGGTAATAGATGCCGAGAGGCCAGGCAAGGGATTTGAGAATGACCGAAGTTCGGCGCATCAGCGACGCGCTCAAGGTGCGGGCCATGCACCAGCGTGACGAGATCGCCCATGACGGCATCACCCGCGCCATCACCTTTGCCCAGTGGGATGCCGAGGCCGACGAAATCGGCGGCGGGCTGGCGGCGGCGGGGCTGGTGCCGGGCGACCGGGTGTTCCTCCCCATCAGCAATGCCCATGCGGTGGAAATGGCGATCGCGGTCTTCGCCGTGTTCCGCGCCGGCGGGATCGCCTGCCCGATCAACACCCGCCTCACCGCGCGCGAGATCGCCGACTTCGCCGCGCTCACCACCCCGCGCTGGTGCATCACCGACGTGCCGGAAATCGTGAAGGACCTTGCGCTCGACGGCTGCTGGAGCGTCGATGCCATGCCCCGCAACCTTGCCGCGCTGCCCGATCAGGCCAGCCTCGATCCCAATGCCGATGCCGAAATCCTCGGCACTTCGGGCACGACCGGCAAGATCAAGGGCGTCGTCGTCTCCCACCCCGATCTGATGAAGGGCGTGACCGGCACCAACATGGACCGTTCGCGCTCCACCCTCCACGCCCTGCCGCTGACCGGATCGGGCGGGAACCTGGGCATCGTCATGCTGCCCGCGCGCGGCGGAGCGAAAGCGATCACCCAGCCCAGGTTCGATCCCAGGGGCTTCCTGGAACTGGTCAGGGAGAAGCGGCCCGACCTCGTCTACCTCGTCCCCTCGATGCTGCGGCTGGTGCTCGATCACCCGGACGTGGCGCAATACGACTTCGCGGGCGTCAAGTACCTGATGACCGGCACCGCGCCGCTGCCGCACGATTCGGTTCTGCGCGCCCTGGCGCTGTGGCCGCACGTGCGGATGCGCAATTCCTACGGCATGTCCGAAGGCGGGATCGGGGTCGGCACCAGCACGAAGGAGCAGGTCCTCAAACCCGGCTGCGTCGGCAAGCTGCCCGAACACATGCAGCTGCGCGATGAGGACGGCAACGTCATCACCCAGCCGGGCGTGGTGGGCGAGATCTACGGCTTCCAGCAGCACCCGCGCCGCTACTGGAACGATCCGCAAGCCACCGCCGCCAGCTTCATCGGCGGCTGGACCCGCACCGGCGACCTTGGCTATGTCGATGCCGACGGCGACCTGATCATGGCCGGGCGCTCCAAGGAACTGATCATCCGCGGCGGCTACAACATCACCCCGCTCGAAATCGAAACCGCGCTCCACCTCCATCCGGCCGTCCAGCAGGCCGCCGTGGTCGGCGTCCCCCACGAAGTGCTGGGCGAGGACATCGCCGCCGCCGTCACCCTGCGACCCGGAACCAGCGCCACCCCCGAAGACATCATCGCCTTCTGCAAGCAGCACCTCGCCGACAACAAGGTCCCCAGAACCCTCCTCATCCTCGATACCATGCCACTCAACCCCAACGGCAAAATCCTCAAAAAGGAACTCGCGCCCGTCATGGAAAAAGCGGCGAATGAAGCGAGGATGAAACGGGTCGCCTGATCGGTTAGCTTGCGTCCGAATCACAAGAACGAGAGGATGGATGGCGATGGGCGCCCAGTACGATCTGGTTATTCGCGGCGGGGAAATCGCCGACGGAACGGGTGGGGAAACCTACATGGGCGATGTCGCGGTCAAGGACGGCCGCATCGCCGCGATCGGCAAGGTCGACGGATCGGGCGTGGAGGAAATCGACGCGCGGGGCCGCATCGTCACCCCGGGCTTCGTCGACGTACATACCCATTACGACGGCCAGGCGATCTGGTCACGGCACCTTGCGCCCTCGTCCTCACACGGTGTCACCACGGCGGTGATGGGCAATTGCGGCGTCGGTTTCGCGCCTTGCCGCAAGGCTGACCACGAACTGCTGATCAAGGTGATGGAAGGGGTGGAGGACATCCCCGGCGTGGTCATGGCCGAAGGGCTGGACTGGCACTGGGAAAGCTTCACCGAATACCTTGATGCGGTCGAAGCCGGGCAGCGCGACATCGATGTTGCCGCCTATCTCCCCCATTCGCCGCTGCGGGTGTTCGTGATGGGGACACGCGGGGCCGAGCGCGAGCCGGCCACGGCGGAGGATCTGGCCAGAATGCGCGAATTGGCGCGCGAGGCGATGGAGGCCGGAGCGGTGGGTTTTTCCTCCTCGCGGCTCAACATTCACCGCACCGCCGATGGCGGCAAGATCCCCAGCTTTGAAGCCCCGGCCGACGAGCTGAAAGCCATCGCCATGGGGATGAAGGACGCCGGGTCGGGCACGCTGCAGATGGTGCTCGATGCGCCCTATCGCGCCTGGGCAGACGAAGTGGGGATCCTGGTGGACATTGCCGAGGCCTGTGAACGGCCCGCGACCTTCTCGATGATCAACGGCAACCATGACGTGAACTCGTGGCGCAGCGCCATCGCCCAGGTCGAGGCGGCCAACGCGCGCGGCGCGCACGTTACCGCGCAGGTCCTGCCGCGCCCGATCGGGCTGCTTTCTGGGCTGGAACTGTCGATCAACCCCTTTGTGCTGTGCCCCAGCTTTGCGCCAATTGCCGACCTGCCGCTGGAGGAAAAGCTGGCCGCGATGCGCGATCCGGCCATGCGCGCGCAGCTGCTGTCCGAACCGATGGACGGGGGCCATCCGCTCGCTATGCTGGGCCGGTCGTGGAAGTGGATGTTCCCGCTGGGCGAGACACCGAACTACACGCCGGAACGTGACGAATGCATCCTCTCGCTCGCGCAGGCAGCAGGGGTCACGCCCGAGGAATGGGCCTATGACTACCTCGTCGCGGGCGACGGGCGGAACATGATCCTTGGCGCGCTTGCCAATTTCCCCGAATGCCGGATCGATGCTCTGGAAGAGATGCTCAAGCATCCGGACTGCGTGATCGGTCTGGGCGATGGCGGAGCGCATTACGGCGCGATCTGCGATGCCAGTTATCCCACCTTCCTGCTGACCCACTGGGTGCGCAAACTGGGCAAGATCAGCGTGGCAGAGGCGGCGGAAATCCTTGCCGCGAAGCCCGCGCGCGCGCTCGGCTTCCGTGATCGTGGCGTGCTGCGCGTCGGAGCGAAAGCCGACATCAATGTGATCGATCTGACCGCAATGCACCTGCCCGCACCACACATCGAGCGCGATCTGCCCGCTGGCGGGCGGCGGCTCGACCAGCGGGCCAAGGGTTACGACGCAACGATCGTCTCGGGCACGATCATCCGCCGCTTCGACCAGCCAACCGGCGCGCTGCCGGGCCGGTTGGTGCGCAGCGGACAGCTGGCTGCCTAGTCGTTCAGGGAATTAGAGGCGGTGCTTGAGCGCTACTGGATTGCTTCGCTTCGCTCGCAATGACGGACCGTGCTTGGGTTCGTCATTGCGAAGGGCGCAGCCCAGCGGCAATCCAGAGCGTCACGGACCGCCCTTTGAGCCCACCACTCAGGCCGGGACTTCCTCCTCGGCCACGAACCCCGCCCAGGTCGCCATGTAATCGACGAAAGCGGGTGAAAGCCCCTCGCCCAGCAAGTGGGCACGGCTGACCGGGTTCGGCAGGGAAGCGAAGTCCGGGTCCGCCGCCATCAGCTGCGGAAAATCGTGGTGGATGATCGCGGCGCGGCCCAGCAGGACGAAATCCGCTCCCGCCTCGAGGCACTGGCGCACCGTGGCGGCGCTCATGATCTTGCCAGCAACCCCAAGGCGGCAATTGCCGCGCTTCAGGTCGGTGAACCATTCGATCAGCGGACGGCTGGCGAACGCTTCCTCGACCGGGGTCTTGAAGCAGCTCCACAGCGACATGTCGATGTAGTCGACATCGCCCGATAGCATCAGCGATTCGGCGAGCTCGCGCGCCTCGGCTGTGGCCATGCCGTGGCGTTCGGGCGAGATCCGCACCCCCAGCTGGAACTGCGGAGCGGTGCGCGCGCGAATGCCCGCGATGATCGTGTCGAGAAACTTGCGCCGCCCCGCAAAGGAGCCGCCCCAACCGTCGTCGCGCTGGTTGCCGGTGTCGAGGAACTGGCAGATCAGGTAGCTGTGCGCGCCGTGCAGCTCGACCCCGTCGAACCCGGCCTGCTCGCAGCGCACCGCCGCCGCGATAAAGGCCTCCACGGCCTCCTCGACCTCAGCGGTGGTCATGGCGCGCGAATTGGTGTCGGCATGGGCAAACGGCCCCATCGACTGCTGACCCGTAAATTCCGGCATCGCCCGCCAGCCGCCGTGGTGGAGCTGGACCGAAGACAGGCTGCCCGCCGCGCGAATCGTGTCGGCAAGGCGCCTCAGCCCCGGCAGGTGATCGTCCGACCACACGCCCAGCTGGCCCTTGAACGCCTGCCCTGCCGGAAGAACGTGCGCCGCCGCCGTCATGGTCAGGCCGAAGCCGCCCTCTGCGCGCCGCGTCAGCCAGTGAGTCTCCTCGTCCGACAGCGTGCCATCGGCATGGCTCTGCATGTTGGTGAGCGGCGCCAGCATGAAGCGGTTCTTCATTGCCGGCCCGCGCGTCAGGGTCATCGGAGCGAAGGGATCGGTGGCCATGGGTCAGGTCCTGCTTTGAAACGGATCTACTTCAACTGCTCGAACGGCACGTCCTTGTCCATCCGGACCTCGCCCGGCATCCCCAGCACGCGTTCGGCGATCTGGTTGCGCAGCACCTCGTCCGCCCCGCCTGCGATCCGCATGACGGTGGAGTAGATATAGTCGTACTGCAGGTCGGGAGTGAACGTATCGGCGGGATCGGCCGCAAGCGCGTCCAGCCCGCGCAGTTCCATGCCCAGCCCCAGCACGCGCTGCTGGCGGCCCGCGTAGCCGAGCTTGACCATCCCGGCGAGCGCGCCCGGATTTTCACCCTTCGACACCATGGTGCGCAGTCGTGCCTGGAAGTGGTTGAGCCCACGCTCGTCGGCCAGCGCCTCGGCCAGCTGGAGGCGGATCGAGCGGTCGTCGAGCATGGTCGCACCGCGCCCGTCGGGCGTGGCGGCGGCATAATCGACCAGCGGCTCCACCCCGCTGCGGTGCGCCCCCGAACCCAGACGCTCGCCCATCAGCACGGTCATGCAACAGGCCCAGCCCTCACCCTCCGCGCCGATCCGGTTGGCATCGGGAATACGCACGTCGGTGAGGAACGTCTCGTTGAACTCGCTCATGCCCGAAATCTGGCGGATCGGGCGGGTCTCGATCCCCGGCGTCTTCATGTCGACCACGAAGAAGGTCAGCCCCTTGTGCTTGGGGACGGTCGGATCGGTGCGAACGACCAGGATGCCCCAGTCGGTCAGGTGCGCCCAGCTGGACCAGACCTTCTGCCCGTTGACGATCCAGTCACCCGACCCGTCATCGGCGCGCACCGCCTTGGTGCGCAGCGCGGCAAGGTCGGATCCGGCGGCGGGTTCGGAGAACAGCTGGCACCAGGTGACATCGCCCTTCAGTGTCGCCTCGATGAAGCGGGCGCGCTGCTCGTCGGTCCCGTGCTTCGCGATCACGGGCAGCGCCATTCCGGTGCCGATCGAAGTGAACGGCCCCTTGGGCAGGTGATACCTGCTTTCCTCCTCTGCAAAGATCACTGCCTCGATCCCGCTCAGGCCGCGACCGCCAAGCGCCTTGGGGAAGGTCAGCCCGGCCCAGCCGCCATCGAACAGCTCGCGCATCCAGGCGCGGCCACGGTCGGCTTCCTCGGTGTCGGGAATCTTGATGCCCGCGGGCAATTCGTGGGCCGGGGCATGGCTCGCCAGCCAGGCGCGCGCTTCGGCGCGGAAGGCGGCTTCGGCGGGAGTGTCGGTAAAGTCCATGGTTCAGGCCGCCTTTCCTTGCGCACCCGGCAGGGCGTCGAGCAGCCGGTCCGCCCAATAGCCACGATTGCCGAGATTCACCGCGAGCAGCCGCTCGCGCCGGTAATAGAAGTGGCAGTTCGCCTCAAAGGTGTAGCCGATCCCGCCGTGGACCTGCAGATTCTCGCGCGCGGCCATTTCAAAGGCGCGGATTGCGGAGAGCCGCGCGGCAGATGCGGCAGCGGGCAGGTCGTCGGGCGAGGCTTCGGCGGCCCAACCGGCGAAATAAGCGTTGGACTTCGCCACTTCGTTCGCCACGGCCATATCCGACAGCTTGTGCTTGATCGCCTGATAGCTGGACAGCGACCGGCCGAACATCTGGCGCTCCTTGACATAGGCCAGACCCATTTCGAGGCAGGCTTCGGACGCACCGACCGCTTCGAACGCGGCCTGCACCGCGGCACGGTCGAGCAACAGGGGCAGCAGACCCCTGCCCGGCATGGCCTCGGCCCCGGCGCCATCGAAGTCGATCCGGTAATGCGGGCGCAGCTGGTCGAAGCTGTCGAGCCGGGTGCGCGTGACGCCCGCCTGATCGAGCCGGACCAGCGCCAGCCCATCACCAACCTGCACCACGGCAAGGTTTGCCACTCCGGCATCGGCGACCGGCTGCTTGGTGCCGGTGAGCTTGCCGCCATCAAGGCTGGCACCCTGCCCCAGCAGCGGCCCCGGCCCTTCGGCACTGGCAAAGCAGGCGATCACTTCGCCGCTCGCCAGTTTCGGCAGCCACTCGTCCTTCTGCGCCTCGCTTCCAGCCAGGCGGATCGCGTCCGCCGCCAGGACGATCGAGGAGAAGAACGGCACCGCCGCGTTGACCCGGCCCAGTTCCTGCTGGATCACGCCCAGGTCAAGCTCGCCCATGCCAAGCCCGCCGAAGGCCTCGGGGATGTTCGCCCCAAGGAAGCCCATTTCGGCGAGCTCGCGCCACAATGGCTCGTCCCATTCCGCGCCCGCGTCGATCAGCTTGCGCAAGTTGTCATAGGGCGTGCGCTCGGCCAGCAGGCCGCGCGCCTGTTCGGCCAGCATCTTCTGTTCGTCGGAAAGATCGAAATCCATGGTCAGGCAAGGTCCTCGTACCAGGTCGTGGCGAGAGCGCCCATGGCATCAGCCATGATGAAGGTCTCGCGCGTGACGCGGTTGTGGCAGAGCTGGAGGGCAGCGGCAAAGGGCACCGCATCGGCGGCGATCGCTTCGGCAAGCGCGGCGCGCGCACCGGGCAGATTGTCGGGCACGGAAGGCATCAGCACCCTGATCTCGGCAAGTTCCGCCGCATCGCAGGCCGCGCCGTGACTGGCCCGGCGCCGCCAGAACTTGACCAGGCGCGCCAGTTCCTTGGCCTTGGCCGAAGCCCGCTGGTTGCCTGCGGCGGGGACGATGTCATCCTTGAGGTCGGCAAGCGCAGTGGCGAAGAAGCGGTCGGTCCAGTCGGGCTTGCAATCGGGCAATTCGGGATCGGTGACCGTGATCCCGGCCAGTTCGGCGACCGAGCGGACCATCACCCGCTTGTGCATCGTGCCATAGAGCAGCCCGGTGCCTGTCGCGCCCACGGACGAGCCTTCGGCACTGGCGAGCGCGGTGCTGGGCACTGAAAAGCTCAGCTGGAAATAGAGCCGGTGATACTTGAACCGCGCGAGGTCGACCGGCGTGCCGCTCGCCTCCTCGTAGGCCGCGAAGACCTCGGCCATCGGCACGAACGGCTGGATCAGGCTGCGCACCGCGATCTGGGCCAGGTCCTCCATCGGATCGCCGAGATGGGTCAGTTCCCAATCGACCAGCGCGGCGACCCGGTTGTCCTCGCCGAACAGGAAGTTGCCCGGGCCGGCATCGCCGTGAAGCACAACCGCAGGGCCGCGATCCTGCGGCACGTTCTCCGCCAGCCAGGCGAGCGCGAGTTGCAGGATCGGATCGGGACCGGCGCCGAGGTTGAGGCGCCGCCACTGGGCCACGTTCGTGCGAATCCGTTGCGCCGGCGGCTCGCCCGCATCGCCCAGCGGGGCGAGCGCGGGATGGCTGGCGTCGACGCGGTGGAGCGCGGCAAGCTGGGCGATGAAATCATGCGCCAGTGCGGGCTTGTCGCTTGCCTGCGGAAAGCGGTCGTTACCCGCCACGAATCCGCTGAGCAGCGCTAGGTGCGAAGGGAAGCTGGCGAGCAGCGGCGCAACCTTGACCCCGGCATCGGCGAGCGGTCCGGACAATGCACCCAGAATCGCGGTTTCGCGCTGGAAATAGGGCAGGCGCGAGGGATCGCCCGCGCGCCCGTCCCAGGCGAGATAGCAACGCTGCTCATTCCCGTCGGGATGGCGTAGCGTCACCTCCGCGCCCTGGCGCGACGCACCGCCGCCACCGCGCGCCTGTTCGGCAGCGATGACAGCGCCGGTCTGGCGTTCTACCTGTTCACGCAGGTCTGCGGGGATTGCGCTTGCCATCAAGCCTCTCAGTTATATAACTAGGTCAAACAGCATTGCCTTACACACATCGGGCAGGAGAGAGTCAAGCGTGAGCTACGAAACCATTCTTGTCGACGTTGCCGATCACGTCGCCACCATCACCATCAACCGCCCCGAAGCCATGAACAGCTTCACCCGGACGATGATGGAGGAATTCCGCCAGCTGTGGCACGAAATTTCGTGGAACGACGACATCCACGTCTCGGTGGTGCGCGCCGCCCCCGGCCGCGCCTTCTGCACCGGAGTGGATGTCAATTCCGCCGCCAAGGGCGAAGCTCCGGCGGTCGATCTCGACAACATCTGGCACTGCTTCGATCCCGGCGACTACCTTGGCCCGAAGTCGATGCACTGCTGGAAGCCGATGATCTGCGCGGTTCACGGCATGGCCGCGGGCGGCGCGTTCTACTGGTTGAACGAGGCGGATATCATCATCGCATCCGAAGAAGCGACTTTCTTCGATCCCCACGTAACCTACGGCATGACCAGCGCGCTGGAACCCATCGGCATGACCTACAAGATGCCGCTGGCCGACGTGCTGCGCATGGTCCTGCTGGGCAACGACGAACGGATGAGCGCGGAATATGCGAAATCCATCGGCCTCGTCAGCGAAGTGGTGAAACTGGAAGACCTGTGGAGCCGCGCCCACGAACTGGCGTTGCAGATCGCCGCCAAGCCGCCAGCCGCGATCCAGGGCAGCGTCAAGGCGATCTGGACCAGTCTCGACATGCCGCGCTCGGTCGCGCTGGCGAACGGCCTGAAATACCCGCAGATCGGCAATCCGGTTGGCGTGCCGCAGGTGAACCGCGAGGCGCTGATGGCCAACAAGGCCAAGAAGTACACCCTGCGCTAGGATCGCCCCGATGACCCACCCGCGCCTCCATGCCCGGGCGAACCCGGACAAGCCCGCCGTCGTGATGACCGACGGCTCGCCCGGCCTGAGCTATGGCGAGCTTGAGGACCGGGCCAACCGGGGGGCGCACCTGCTGCGTGAACTCGGCATCGGTCAGGGCGAGACGATTGCCTACTGGCTGCCCAACTGCCCCGAAGTGTTCGAGGTCTATTGGGCGGGGCAGCGGGCGGGATGCTACATCACGCCGATTGCCACGGCCCTGACGGCGGAAGAGGCGGACTACATCATCGGCAATTCGGGCGCGCGGCTGCTGGTGGCGGACAGCGCGATCCCCGGCCTTGCCGCCCTGCCCGCCCGCCCGGGCGTGACCGTGATGACCCGCGAGGAATGGCGCGCGGCGCTGGATCGCCAGCCGCAGGGGCAGATTGCGGATGAAGCGCCGGGCTTTCACATGGTCTATTCCAGCGGCACCACCGGGCGGCCCAAGGGCATCCGCCTGCCCTTGCCCGAGGGCGAGGTAACGGCCTCGCACCAGCTCGCCGAACAGATCGGCGGGCGCTATGGCCTGGGGCCGGATGACACCTATCTCTCGCCCGCGCCGCTCTATCACACCGCGCCGCTGGCCTATACCACCGCCGCCCACCGGCTGGGCGCGACCGTGGTGGTCATGCCGAAGTTCGACGCCGAGGAAGCGCTGAAGGCGATCCAGGACCACCGCGTCACCATGACGCAGATGGTGCCGACGATGTTCGTGCGGATGCTCAAGCTGTCTGAGACGGTTCGCAAGAGCTATGACCTGTCCTCGCTCCGCCATGTCGTCCACGCCGCCGCGCCCTGCCCCGTGCCGGTCAAGCACGCAATGATCGAATGGCTGGGACCGATCGTGTTCGAATATTACGGCGGCTCGGAAGGCAACGGCTCGACCGCGATCACCTCGGAGGAGTGGCTGCGAAAGCCGGGTTCGGTCGGCCGCGCCAGCTGGGGCACGATCCACATCTGCAACGATGCGGGCAACGAGTTGTCGGCGGGCGAACAGGGGATCGTCTATTTCGAGGGCGGCTGGGATTTCAAGTACCTGGGCGACGAGGAGAAGACCCGCGATGCCCGCAATCCCAGGCATCCAACCTGGTCGACGCTGGGCGATGTCGGGTATCTGGATGAGGACGGCTACCTGTTCCTCACTGACCGCAAGAGCTACATGATCATTTCGGGCGGGGTGAACATCTACCCGCAAGAGGTAGAAAACCTGCTCATCACCCACCCGCGCGTGGCCGATGCAGCGGTGATCGGCGTGCCAAATCCGGACTTTGGCGAGGAAGTGAAAGCGGTGGTCCAGCCGCTCGATCCTGCCGATGCGACCCCGGCCTTCGCCGCAGAACTGATCGCGTTCTGCAAGGAACACCTCAGCCCGATCAAGTGCCCGCGCTCGGTCGATTTCGACCCGGCCCTGCCCCGGCTCGACAACGGCAAGCTCTACAAGCGGCTGATCAAGGACCGCTACTGGAAGAAGGACTGACCACCCAGCCCGCGCCCTCGCGGCGCAAATTCAGCGGCGGCAGCCCCCCCTTTTCGCCGATGTCCGCGATGTAGCCCGCGATCGTCTCGGCGCGCTCTCCGGCAGGCACCGGGCGGCCCGGCGGTTCGAACCAGATTGGGATGAACCCGGCCTCGATCCGCCCGTCCGCGTGCCACAGCAGGCGGCCGATCATGCCATTGACCGCTTCGGGATGAAACGGCGCGAGCGGATAGGCGGGGTCCGGCTCGAAGCCAAACATGCGCTTGCGGCGCTCAACCCACTCGGCGCGGGCAGGATGATCCTGCGCCGGGGCCAGCGCGTGGGTTACGACGCAGCCGTTGCCAAGGCCGTGGAACACCGGCTTGCCATCGACCAGTTCAATCCCCCGGGCGATATGCGCGTGATGCCCGGCAACGACATCGGCACCGGCGCGGATCGCGGCGGCGGCCAGTGGACGCTCATAGGCGGCAAGCTCTGCCGGGCGGTGGGTGATCCCCTTGTGCAGCGCGACCACGACAAGGTGCGCAAGGCGCCGCGCGGCAGCGATGTCCGCTTCCATAAGCGCCTGCGAGGCCGGATCGATCTCGACAAGTTCGGCCTGCGGCCGACTTGGCCCGCCATCGCTGGCCAGCACGTTCACATAGGCGCAACCGGGCTGGTCCTGCGCCGCCCAGCACAGCTCCGGCCCGACGCAATTGTAGCTGAGCAGCGCCACGGTTCGCCCACCCAGCGGGATCAGCGCCGGTTTGCGAGCTTCGGCCAGGCTCATGCCCGCCCCGGCGTGGGCTATGCGATTGCGGTCCAGACCGGCGATGGTTTCGGCCAGTCCGGTCACGCCGCAATCCATCATGTGGTTACCGGCCATCGACACCGCGCCGATCCCCGCCCGGGCGAGCGCATCAAGGTGCGCGGGGTTCGCGCCCGGCGCGGGAACATCGCCCGGCATTTCCTCCTCGCTGGTAGTATAAGGCACTTCCAGATGGCCGATCACGAGGTCTGCCGCGCGGGTCAGCGGGGCGATCCCGGCCAGCCAGTTGTCCGGCTCCGGCACGTCGAGGATCAGATCGCCCAGCAGCAGAATCTCTTGCGCGGCCATGGCCTAGATCGCTTTTTCGTCGCGTAGCGCGGCGATGGCCGCCGCATCGTAGCCCAGTTCGTCCAGCACGGCATCGGTATCCGCGCCCAGCACCGGAACGCGCGGGAGTTCGCCGGGTGCGTCAACCGCAAAGCCCGGGCCAAGCACGCCCAGCGGCCTTTCATACCCTGGCAACAGGGCATGCTGCACCAGTCCGCGCGCGGACATATGCGGCTCGCTCAGCGTCTCGCCAATCTCACGCAGGCGCGCGGCGGGGACCCCGGCGCCGTTCAACTGCGCCTCAAGGTCAGCGCCTTCCCGTGTCAGCAGGTATTCGGTCAGCCAGCCTTTTAGCGCGGCGTAGTTCTCCACCCGCGCGGCGTGGGTAGCAAAGCGCGGATCGGCCAGCATATCAGCCTTGCCCCACACGGCGAACATCGCTTCAATCTGGTGCTGGTGATTGGCCCCCAGCGCGATCCAGCCATCGGCGCAGGCGTAGTATTCGGCCGTCGCCACCAGCCGGAAGCCCCGGTTGCCCGTGCCTTTCGGCGCCTCGCCGGTATAGGACCACACGCTGGCCGCAGTGCCCATGATCTTCAGCGCGGCATCCAGCATCGCAACGTCGATCGCCTTGCCCTGCCCGGTCGCGTCCCGCTCACGCAGGGCCGCCAGAACCGCGATGGCGCCAAGATAGCCGGTAAAGCAGTCGACCACCGGAATGCCGATCTTGAACGGCCCCGCGTCTGTCCCGTTCATGATCGCCATGCCCGATACCGCCTGGGCGATGTGATCGTAAGCTCCCCAGTCGCGCCACGGACCGGTCTGCCCGAAGCCGCTCAAGGAAAGCATGATCAAGCCGGGGTTGCCCTCGCTCAGCGCCTGGTAGCCAAGGCCCAGCCGGGCAATCACCCCGGGGCGGTAGTTTTCTGCCACCACGTCGGCGCGCGCGGCCAGTTCCCGCGCGATTCGCAGGCCCGCCGCCGACTTGAGGTTGAGCGTGACCGAACGCTTGCCGAAATTGGCCGCGGCAAAGGGAACGCTCATCCCCGGCAGGCCGGCGTGCTCGGTATAGTGGCGAAAGTCGTCGCCCTTTTCCGGCGGCTCGATCTTGATGACCTCGGCCCCCAGTTGCTGGAACATTTGCGTCGCGGTTGGCCCGGCGATGGCGTGGGTGAAATCAAGCACCCGGATTCCGGCAAGCGGCAGCATCAGCCGCGCTCCTCGGAAAAGGCTCCCGCCGTCTCCAGTGCCGCCGGATCGAAGCCCAGCTCGCCAAGAACTGCGGCGTTGTCCGCGCCCGCCGCCCCGGCGGCGCGCGGTGCCACCGGCGCGCTGTCCGACAGGGTGAAGGGCAGCGACAGCTGGCGAACCGGCTCCTGCCCCGCTAGCGGCACCTCGATCACCCGCCCGCGCGCAAGATTATGCGGATGGGCCAGCGCTTCTTCCGGCGAGTAGACCGGCATCGCCTGCGTCTCCGCACCAGAGAGGAGCGCGAACCACTCTTCGCGACTGCGGGTCAGGAACAAGGCCCTCAATTCAGACTCGACTTCGGCATGGCGGGAAAAATCATGCTGGAGGCCCGCGAACTCCGGCCGCCCCACCGCCGCGCAGAACCGGCGCCAGTAGGCGGGCTCCATGTCCGTGGTGCAGATGTAGCCGCCATCGCCGCACAGCCACACCCCGCCCTTGGGATGCCATTGCCCAAGCGGCGGCAGCTTGCCCATGTCATCCTCGCGCCCCATGCCGACCAGCAGCAGCGGCAGCGAGGCATCGGACATCGCAACATCGGCGTGCTGGCCCCGCCCGCTCCGCTCGCGCGCGGCCAGCGCCAGCAGCATCGCGATCGAGGCGTGCGCGCCTGCCAGCACATCGGCTACCTGAAGGCCCGGCAGCGAGGGCACCGGCAGGCCATTCAGCCGCCCGAGCGCGCCCGCCAGCGCGAGCGCCATGGGATCGTGCCCGGCACGGCCGGCATAGGGACCATCCTGCCCGGCAAAGCTGACCGACAGGTAGATCAGGCGCGGGTTGAGCGCGGCCATTGCCTCATAGCCATAGCCCATCGCCGCCATCACCCCGGGACGGTAGTCCTCGATCAGCACGTCCGCGCCGGCGATCAGCTTTTCCAGCACGGGCCGCGCGGCGGCGTGGCCCGGATTGATCATCAGGCTGCGCTTGTTGCGGTGATAGCTTGGCCGGGCGCGGCGCCCGCGCGGCCTGTGCTGGATCGTCATCCCGCCCGAACATTGCCGCATGCTTGGCGATTTCGCGCGGATGCTCGATCCGCACCACCTCGGCGCCCATGTCGGCGGCGATCCAGCTGGGATAGGCGCCCGGCAGGAAGCGCGAGAAATCGACGATTTTCAGGCCATCAAGCGCCGCTGCGTCACGATCCGGCATGACGCGCCTCCGCGCGCTGGGTGGCGGGACCTTCGATGAATGCGGTGATCGCCGCCTCGATCCCGGCGTCGTCCTCCCCCTCGCGGTTGAAGTTGTCGGCGGTGAGTTCCAGCACCGGCACCCCGGCTGCACGCAGCGCCCGCACCACGAAAGGGTCGGCATCCTGCAAGGCCACGGCGGCATCGACCGCATGGGTCTGCGCCTCGTGCACGTGCCACGGCCCGGCCCAGGTCGGCATGCGCAGTTCATCGCCCATGCAGACCACGCGGCTGGCCAGCGCGCGCAGCGGATCGCCGCCCTGCGACAGGTCACGGATATAACCGTCGGCGGCGAGCGCGAGATACATCGACCAGACGAACACCGCGCCGTGGCTTTCCTCCCACTTCTGGTAGAAGCCCATTTCGCTCCACAGCCCGCGCCCGACCCACATCAGGCGAATGCGCTCGTTCGGGCAGGCGGGAAGGCCCGCATCGACCCGCGCCTTGACCTCTTCGTAGAAATCGCGCGCCGCATCTCGCGCCCATTCGGTGCCGCGATGCCACTGCGGGACCATGGTGGCGGGCATCGAATCGACCACGCCGATCGGGGCGGGGATCGTCCGGGCGACAAGATCGCGAGTCAGACGGTAGTAGGTCTCCTGCTCGTTGACGAGGTCCATCACCTCGGCAAACCGCTGAGGCGAGAAGGTGCGGCCGGTCTTCGCCTCGATCCGGGCAATCACCTCGCGCATTTCATCGACCATCAGGTCGACGCGCTCGGCCTCCACCGCCTGCTCCCAGTTGCCGGGAAGCTGGACCCACCAGTCGGAATAGAGATCGGGACGCGGGTCGATCGTGCGTTCGTAGATATAGCAATCGGCGCCGGTCTGCCCGGCCCATTCCTCGAACAGCTTGAGCGTCGGGTCGGAACTGACCACCGCATGGACGAAATTGGGGCGCGGCAACCCCTCCCACGGCGCGTTTTCGGCATCGTTGTCGAAGGCGGCGGCAAGCCCCTGGGCGCTATAAGCCTCGACATCGGCGGGATAGCCGTGCGCCCGCAGCAGACCCTGATAGCGGCGCGACTGCTGCTTGGCCGCAACGATCGAGGCCCACCACTGGTTGACCACGAAGGGCACGTCCAGCGCGCGCAGGATTTCCTGCGGGGCATTGGCATTGGCCATGGCGAAGGGCGCACCAGCGGCAACCTGTTGGCGCACCGAGGCAAACCAGTCGCGCTGGTAGGCGTTGAAGCTGGCAACCGAGGTCAGCGACTTGCGGCTGCGGCCCTGTTCGGGGCGCGGCCTGGCAGGCGCGGGTGGCGCAGCCCTTGGAGCGGGCGGTGCCAGCGGGCGGCCCGCGATCAGCGCCGCGACCTGCTCGGCAAAGCGGTCATCGGGCCGGGCCTTGCAGCGCACGGTTGCGAAGGGAACGCCCTCTCCCAGCGCGCGGCGGATCGCAGCCACGTCCCACGGCGCGGCCTCGTCACCGTCGATCCGCAGGTGAAGGACGAGGTCGGGTTTCAGGGTGGCAACGTCCTGTGCCACCCGGCGCGCAAGGTCATCGGGCACGGTGACGCGCGGCGGGGTCAGTTCCCCCCGCGCAAAGGGCATGCCCCAGGCATGGCTTTCGCCCACCACGTGGCCGCCCGCTGCCTCGATCGCGCGGGTCAGGGCGGCGCCTTCGTGCGGCGTGCCGCACAGGTAGACGCGCTTGCCGGTCACGGCTTCGGCAGGCACGGCCAGTTGTGCTTCCAGCGCGGCAATGGCCTCTTGTGGAGCCAGCACCGCCGATGCGCCGATGGCTTCCAGCATCGTGCTGCCCGCAAGCTCGCCCGCACGGCGGCGCAGGTCCAGCTTTGCAAGCAGGTCCGCCTGACGGGACAGCAGCGCATCGGCAGCGGCGATCCCGCAGCGTCGGGTCGCGCGCCACCAAGGCTGACCAGCCAGTCATCGAGCTGGGCGAGCCGCGCCGCGTTGTAACGGCGCGAAGCGTCGCGGTTCAGGTGCAGCAGATCGAGGAAATGGACGTGCTCAGGTACCGGCTCGCCCAGTCGGCCCAGTTCGCGCAGCGCCGCAAAGATCTGCGGCTGCTCGATATCGGCCTGGGTGATCAGCACCGGGACCTGCGGATGGACGGGATCGATCAGCGCTTCCAGCAGCCGCCGTCCGCGCGGCCCCATCTCGGCTTGCCCCAGCACCGCATCGGCGCGCGGTGCGGCATCAAGGTAGGGCGCGACCAGCCGCACCGGCTGAAAGCCCGCCGCGATCAGGCGCGCGCGCGGAGTATCGAAGCCCAGGGTGCGGATCGGGCGGCGGCCCGCTTCCAGCGCGCGGGCGATCTCTCCCAGGGGATCGGCATAGGCGGCAGCCAGGCGGGCGGGCATCAGATTGCCCCGGCCTGCCTGAGCGCGGCGATCTTTTCTTCGTTATAGCCCAGCAGGTCGCCATAGACCGCCTGGTTATGCTGGCCGATCGACACTGCCAGCGCATCATCGAACCCGGTGGTCGCGCCGGAAAACTGGATCGGGATGCCCGCCGTGCGCAGGTCGATGCTGGAGCCGTGGACCGGATGGGAAACCGCCATGGTCTCCTTGCGCTCGACCACCCGGGGATCGACCAGCGCGTCCTCAGGGTGACGTACCGGGGCGACCGGCACGCCCTGCGCCTCAAGGCTCTTCACCACTTCGACCAACGGCAGCTGGCGCGACCAGGCGTTGATTCGCGCTTCCAGTTCAACCGCGTTGGCAACCCGCGCATCGCGGTTGCAGAAGCGCGGGTCCTCGCTCAGTTCAGGTTCGCCCATCGCCGCGAACAACCCGCGCGCCAGCGGTTCGTGGACCGCGACGACGGCGGCGTAGCCATCCTTGCATTCGAACACCCCGAACGGCGAAAGCCGCTGCACGGTAAGCCCCGTGCGCGATGGCATGCCCGCCGCGGCCATCGCCGACCAGTTCTCGATCGCGACGAACGAGGTCAGCGCGCCCAGCATCGAGACGTCGATGTGCTGGCCCGTGCCGGTGCGGTGGCGCTGCTCGATCGCGGCGAGAATGCCGATCACGGTAAAGACGGGGGCGAGCATATCGGCAATCGGGATGCCGATCCGCACCGGCGGCTGGCCGGGCTCACCGCTGGTGAACATCGCTCCCGACAGCGCCTGGACGATCACGTCCATCGCCTTGCCGCCATCGCGGTCGTTCGCGCCGAAGCCGGACAGCGAGGCGAAGATCACGCGCGGGTTCACCGCGCGGCAGGCCTGGTAGCCGACGCCGAGCCGGTCGGAAGTTCCGGCGGTGAAATTCTCCACCACGATATCGGCCTGGCGGACCAGATCGAAGAACACCTCGCGCCCCGCCTCGCTCTTGAGGTCGAGCGAGACGCCCAGCTTGCCGCGCGCGCGGGTGAGGTGGGACAGCGATATGTCATCGTCGTGGCTGCGCTCCACGGTGATGCCGTCGCGCCCCAGATAGGGGCTGTTCTCGCGCGCCATGTCGCCGCCGCGCGGCTCTTCCACCTTGATCACTTTCGCGCCAAGGCCCGCCAGCAGCAGGGTGCAATAGGGGCCTGCCAGCGCGCGGGTGAGGTCGATCACCGTCAGCCCTTCAAGCGGGCGGTGCATGACGTCGCTGCCGTTACTCACTTCGATACTCCCGAAATTCCGGCCGGGCAGCGGATTTCACCCCCGGCGATGAGGCGCTGGGCCTCGGTCAAGACCGGCACCCCGTCGATGCCATAGGCGCTGAGCCCCTTGGCCTGGCGAAGTGCGAAAATGTTGTAGAGCGCGGCGAAGCGCCGCTGGTCAGCCGGGGGCAGGGCCAACATCTCCACCCCGTGTCCCGAGGCATAGGCCACGCCGTCCTTCTCGGCCTTGAGGATCTGCCGGGCGAGCGCGCCCTCCCATACTGGCTTCGACTGCGTCATCAGGGCCTGCAGATCGGGCGGCAGGCGCCGCCACGCCGCGTCCGACATGGCCCGCGCCGGATAGGCGCCGCGGCTGAAATGAAGCGCGGTGAAATGGCGGGCAACCTCGGCGAAATGAAGGCTCTTGATCGTGTCGGCGGGCGCCACCACGCCGTCGATCACCCCCTTGGCCAATGCCGAATAGACCTCGCCCATCGGCATGTTGACGGGGTCCGCGCCCAGTTCGCGCAGCACGTCGATCGCATCGCTCTGCGCGCGCAGGCGCAGGCCCTTGAGATCGGCCAGGCTGCGCACCGGACGGTCGCGGGTCAGCACTCCCGGGAAGTTGCCGCCCTGCACCGCGAGCACGTGGAGCCCTTCCAGTTCCTTGCCGAACTGCGGGAACTGCCCGGCCAGACAATCGTAGACCGCAACCTGGTCCTGCAGGCTCTTCACCCCGCCATAGAAGCCCGACTGCGCGCGCAGCAGGTGCGCCCCGCCGCGGGAGTAGATCGGCGTGATCAGACCGATATCGGCAAGGCCGTGGCGGATTTCGACCATGCTCATGTCAGACGAAAGCAGCGCTCCCGACCAATAGGGACGGAACGCGATCCGCCCGCCACTGGCCTGCTCGACATGACGCATCCAGTCGATGTCCGCCTTGCTGAAGGGATGGCCCGGCGGATAGGGCGAGGCATAGGTCAGCACGACCTCGGCATTGGCCTGCGCTGGTGGCTGGGGCACGGGTTTGCAGGAGGCAAGCAGGGCGGCGGCGACGAGCAGGATGAACGTGCGCATGAGATCAGCCTCCCACCACCGACGGCAGCCACAACGTCAGCGCCGGGAAGCCGATCAGGAAGCCCAGGTGAACGAAGTCGGCGGCCAGGAAAGGAATGACGCCCCTGAAAATCGTGCCGAGCGACAGGTCCTTGGCGATGCCCTGAATGACATAGATATTCAGGCCCAGGGGCGGATGGATGAAGCCGATCTCCATCGTGCGCACCAGGAAGATGCCGAACCAGATCGGGCTGTAGCCCAGGTCGACGGCAATCGGCAGGAAGATCGGCGTGGTCAACAGCATCAGCGCCACTCCGTCCAGGAACGAACCCAGCAGCAGCAGCAGCAGCGCCATGACAATGATCGCGGTAAGCGGGCTGGCATCCAGATCGCGGACTATCCCGGACAAGGCATCGGTAATGCCGGTGATGCTGACGAACGTGGCAAACAGCAGCGCGCCGATGATCACCACATAGATCATGCCCGTGGTGCGCAGGGTGGATTGCAGCGCGTCGACCATCGCCGCCCGGCTGAACTGGCCGCGCACCGCCAGCAGCAGCATCGCGCAGGTAACGCCGACCGAGGCCGCTTCGGTGGGAGTGAACCAGCCAATCATCAGCCCGCCGATCACGAAGACGATCAGGGCAAAGATATCGATCACCTTGCGCAACGAGCGCAGGCGTTCGGACCAGGGAACCCGCGCCGTTGCCGGTCCCAGCCCGGGCATGAAGGCGCACAGGATCACAATCGCGATCATGTAGAAGATCGCCTGGCTGATCCCCGGCACGACGGCCGCCGCGAACAGCTTGCCGATCGATTGTTCGGCGATGATCCCGAACACGATCAGCGCGCCCGATGGCGGAATCAGCGAACCCAGCGTGCCGCCGGCCGCCAGCGCGCCCGAGGCGAACCCCGGGTGATAGCCAGCCTTGCGCATTTCCGGCAGGGCGACCGAGCTGATCGTCGCCACGGTGGCCAGGCTCGACCCGCTGATCGCGCCAAACCCTGCGCAGCCCCCGATCGAGGCCAGCGCCAGCCCGCCGCGCCGGTGGCCGACAAACTTGGCCGCAACGTCGAAAAAGTCGCGGCTCGCCCCCGCCGCGAAGCACAGGTGCGCCATCAGCAGGAACAGGGGCAAGACGCCCAATTCGTACTTCATGATGACTTCGAACGAGACGACGCCCGCCTTGATCACCGCCGCTTGCGGCGAGATCATCACCGCCAGCCCGCCCAGGCCGACCAGCGACAGGCTGTTGCCGATCGGCACGCCCGCCGCCAGCATGGCCAGCAGGATCAGGATGCCGCACAGGCCGATCAGTTCGGGCGCGATCATGCTTCATGGCCCCCGTCGGCGCGCAAGGCGTAGCGCAGGAACCGCCAGGCAATTAGCACGGCGAAGACCGTCCACAGCAGGCGCAGCCAGCGCAGCGGAATATGCAGCAATTCGGTCTGTTCGTGGCCGTTCCACAGTTCCGCGCCGATCCAGGCCGATCCGGCCGCGAAGACCAGGAAGACGAATGCGGAGAGCAGCGCGGCAATCCGCGCCAGACGGGCGGCGGTGACCGCCCGCAATCGTTCGGTCAGCATGTGAACCGAGGCGTGACCGTGAACGATGGTGACGATCAGCATCGCCGAACTGGCCAGAATCACCACCATGGCCTGCACCAGTTCGATCGAGCCAAGCAGGTGAAGCCCGGTGTGACGCCCCGCGACCGCCAGCGTATCCGCCGCCGTCGCGCCCAGCAGCCCGAAACCGCCCAGCAGATAGGCGATGCGCGCCAGCGGCCCATGCGCCTGCGCAGGGACATCGCTTACCAGATCGGCCATCGTGTCTTCGGGCGATGGATGATCCTGCCCTGAAGGGGACGCCTTGCGTTCCGTCATTGTCCTCTCCGCCTCGCTGCGCAAGTTGCCCTTGCGCACGCTGGTTGACACGGGCAGGGCAGACCCCTCTAATACCCCATGCCACTAGACTGTAGAATATTTCAACTGTTCTGCAAGTCAACCATTCTAGTCGGAAGCCGCTGATGAACCTCAAGCCACGTGTTGCGAAGCGTCCCGCCAGCGCGGAGCCCGCCCGTTCGACCCCGGTGGTCAGCCTTGGCAGGCTTGGCAATTTCGTCGGTTTCCGGTTGCGCCGGGTCCAGAACCAGCTGTCGCGCAATTTCACGGCGGTAACAACCGAACTGGGGCTGCGCCAGGGGCTGTTCTCCTCGCTGGCGATCGTTGCGGCCAACCCCGGCATTTCCCAGAGCGAACTCTCGCGCGAGGTCGGGCTCGACAAGTCGGTGACCGTGACCATGGTGGACGAGATGGAGAAGTTCGGCTGGGCCGAGCGCCGCCGCTCGCAGGAAGACCGCCGCCGCCACGCGCTCTACATCACCCCGGCCGGCGAGGCCAAGCTCGACCAGCTGTTCGCGCTGATGGAGCAGACCGAGGCGGAAGTGCTCCACGCCCTGACTCCGGCGGAAATGGCGCTACTCAGCGAACTGCTCGACCGGATGTACGACGCGATCGTCCGCGACGAGCCATAAGCGCGGCATTGCTATTTCCGCCGCGCGCGATATTGCTCTTCCGAATAGCAAAATTTCGGAGCCTGGAGCGTTGCCACAGCCGCCTGACGACCCGCTTGGCCAGCTTCCGGGCTATGCGCTGCGCCGTGCCGCCCAGGCGATGATGGCGGAACTGAGCCAGCGCCTTGCTCCGCTCGACCTACGTATCTCCGACGCCTCGGTCCTGATGCTGGTCGCCGCTCGCCGCGACATGACCTCAAGCGAAATCGGCAAGGCGCTGGACATCCAGCGCGCCAACATGGTCCCGCTGCTCAACCGGCTGGAAGGGGCCGGTCTGATCCGCCGTGAGCCGATCGACCGCAAGTCACAGGCCATCGTACTCAGCGATGCCGGACTTGCCCGGCTTGAGCAGGTCCGCGCAATCACGACGCGTTTCGAGGACGATCTGCTCGCCCGGATTCCGGCCCAGCACCGGCCGCACTTCGTTCCGGCCCTGCAAGCGCTGCTGGACTGAGCCAGGCCCGCTCGCGGCGAAAGGCGCTTGCCGTCATCCCGGCGCGAGCCTTGAAGAACCGCGCGAAATAGGCGGGATCGGCAAAGCCCAGGTCATCCGCGATCTGGCTGACGCTGGCGCGGGTATAGGTCAGTGCGCGCATCGCCTCCAGCAGCACCCGATCCAGCACCAGTTCGCCGGGCGCCTTTCCGGAGATCGCGCGGCAATGCCGCGTCAGGGTCGGCACCGTGGCTCCCAGCGCGGCGGCATAGCGCGCCACGCTCCAGCCCTCGCGAAAGTGCTGCTCGGCGAGCTGACGGAAGCGGCGAACCAGATCGGCGCGATGCGCCGCCGTGTGAACCTCCTCCTGGTCTTCGGCGAGAAGCGCACCCGCAATCGACAGCACCAGCGCCAGCTGCGCGGCGACCGGATTGGGCAGCGAGCCGGAGCGATCTCCGGCCAGCGCTTCGGCGAGATCGGCCAGCAACCAGCCAAGCCGCCGTGCCTGCCGGTCGCCGACCGGCAATTGCAGCCAGCGCGGCGCGCCTCCCGCAAGGTCGCCCGCGTCGAACAGAGCCGCGATGCGCGCATCGCCCAGCAAGTCCGCAGCGATGGACAGAACCCAGCCCTCCGTGCCGGAATCGAAGCGGAAGGCATGAACGCAGCCGCTGGGCAGCGCGACCAGGGCCGCCGGGCGCAGTGCCGCCTCGGCCCCCTCACTGGCCAGAATGCCGCTGCCCGACTGGAGCAGAAGCAGCTGGAAAATGCCAGGATGGCTATGAGGGGAGATGGTCCATTCGAACCGGCTGGAGCGATCGGAAATCGCCTCGATATGCAGGAATTCGGGCGCAATAGCTGCGTTTCCCTCGCCATATAGCGAGTAACGGCTTACTTCTGAACGCTGAGCGGACACCGGCCATGGATAAGCCAGTTGATCGAAAAGTGCAATTCTTTGCAGAAATGCTGAGTAGCCAGGACCGCGCCTTGCGGGCATTCCCGTGTCAACCGCACAAACACGAGAGGATCCGGACATGGCGTTCCGTTTCGACCCCTATGACCCCAAGATCGATGCCGATCCGTTCCCGGCCTACAAGGTGCTGCGCGACGATCATCCCTGCTTCTGGAGCGAGGAAGCCGGAATGTGGGTGCTCTCCCGCTATGACGACGTGCTCGCCGCGCTGACCAACTGGCGGACCTATTCCTCGTCGAAGGGCAACCTGATCGACGAGTTTCCGGGCCGGGCCGGATCGACGCTGGGCAGCAGCGACCCGCCGCGCCATGACCGGCTGCGCGCGCTGATCCAGTCCGCCATGACCAAGCGCGCGCTTGATCACATCCTTGAACCCGCGCGCGCATCGTGCGCCGCGCATCTGGCGGAAATCGCGGACCGGGACGTGTTCGATTTCGTGAACGACTTCGGTTCGAAGGTCACGGTCGATCTGCTGTTCTACCTCTTCGCGCTGCCCCGCGACCAGGCCGAGCAGGTCCGTGATAACGCCGTGCTGATGGTCCAGACCGACGCGAAGACCCGCCAGAAAAGCGCGGAGCACCTCGCCGCCTTCCACTGGATGGCCGACTATGCCGAGAAGCTGGTGCAGGAGCGCAAACGGAACCCCGGCGAGGACTTGCTCTCGGGCTTCATCACGGCCGAGATCGACGGCGAGAAGCTGCTCGACAAGGAAGTGCAGCTGACTGTCACCACGCTGATCATGGCGGGGATCGAATCGCTGTCGGGCTTCATGGGCATGTTCGCGCTGAATCTGGCCGACCATCCCGAAGCGCGCCGGGCGCTGGTGGCCGATCCCGCGCTGATCCCCGACGCGATGGAGGAATCGCTGCGCTTCAACACCTCGGCCCAGCGCTTCAAGCGCACGGTGATGGTGGATACCGAGTTGCACGGCCAGACGATGAAGGCGGGCGACGCGGTGATGCTGGCCTATGGCAGCGCCAACCGCGACGAGCGGATGTTCCCGAACCCCGACCTTTACGACATCGCCCGCCGTCCCAAGCGGCATGTCGGCTTTGGCGGCGGGGTCCATTCGTGCCTCGGCGCGATGCTCGCGCGGGTCGCCTGCCAGATTGTATTTCAGGAATTCCTCAAAGCCGTGCCGGAGTTCACCCGGGTGGACGAAAAGCTGGCTTGGGTGCCCTCGTCCAACTTCCGCAGCCCGCAGGTATTGCGGCTCAGGCGCGGCTGATCAGCTCTCTGGCAGGGCGAAGGCATCGATGGCGACATGGCCGTCGAGCTTTCGCCCCAGTCCGATGAATTGCGCGCCGTTGACCCAGGCATGAGCCGGGTCGGCGCTGCGCAACCAGATGCTCGACCAGAAGGCACCCGTGCCGCCCGCGCGGCGGCCGCGCGATTGCAGTTCGATCCGCGCGCCATCCGCCAGTTCCAGCAGGTAGCGGGCCTCTATCCCGACAGAGCCATCCGGCTCCACCGTCTGCCAGTCGGTTCCGCCGGGCAGGATTCTGCCCTCCAGCGCGCCGCTGACACGCCCGCCAGTGATGCTAACCACCCGCACCGGGCCCATGCTGGCGGGATCGAGCGCCTGAGGGGCAAGCACTTCCACTTCGAGGCGAAACGCGGGCGGCTGGCCGAACGGGGTCATGCCACTTCCCGGGCGAGCCTTGCCCCGGCCGGAATGATGCCCGGCCGCGCGTTCAGTTCATCGCGCGCAAATCCCGCCGCCTGCTGATAGGCGAGCATGAACTGCGCGCGTTCATTCGCCGGGATAACATCGTCGATATTGTCGAACTGGCCGCCGCAGCGATCGTCGACCATGCGCAGCAGGCCAAACGGGCCGGCCCCGCGATTGCGCAGCGCCAGCTGGCCGACCGGGCCGCACAGCTCATCGTCATAGGCCTTGAGGGCGGCCGGGGTCACGCCCTTGTCCAGCATGATCCGGCCGATGATGCGGCCATCGATGATCGCCTGCGTCGCACCGTTGGAACCAGTGGGGTACATGGCATGCGCGGCATCGCCGATCAGTGCCACCGGGCCATCCACCCAGGTCGGCAATGGCTCGCGGTCGATCATCGGGTTCTCGTAGGCGCAGTCCGATTTGGCGAGGAGCGCAGGCAGGTCCAGCCAATCGTAGACAAAACTGTCGAATTCGTGCGCAAACTCGCTCAGTTCCACAGGCCGGAACCAGCCCGACTTCTGCCAGTCATGATCGGTGTCAAAGGTCTGCTCGGCGATCCAGTTGATGTCGGCAAGGCCATCGGCATCGGGGGTGGAAATCGGATAGAGCACCACGCGGTGGCGGTCGGTGCCGAGGCCGATGAACGATGAGCCGGTGCGGATCGGCACGCCCTTGGCCGTTCCGCGCCACATGACCGTGCCGCCCCAGTGAATCGGCGGCTGGTCCGGGTGCATCTGCGCCCGCACCGCCGAATGGATGCCATCCGCACCGATCAGCAGTCTGCCTCGCACTTCGTGGACCGTTCCATCTTCGGCGGTCACAATGGCGGTAACGCCGCCATCTGCCTCTTTGCGATAACCCGTGACCTTGTGGCCCAGCACCAGCGCGTCCGCCCCCAGCCGCTCAACCACCTTGCGCGCCAGCAGCAGGTGGAACTTGCCGCGATGGACCGCATACTGGTGCCACTTGTAGCCCGCGAACTTGCCGCGCGGCTCGGCATAGATCTCCTTGCCATTCAGCCCGACCAGCGCCCATTCGCGGGCGGGCAGGCCGGTTTCGTCAAGGTCGCTCTCGCCGATCCCCAGGTCTTCCAACTCGCGCACGGCGTTGGGTTGCAGATTGATGCCGACGCCCAGCGGCGCCAGTTCGCTGACGCCTTCGTAAACGATGCAGGGCACGCCGATCTGATGCAGCGTGAGGGCAAGCGACAAGCCCGCAATGCCGCCGCCAGCAATGATCACCTTGTCGCCCACCATCCGCACGTTCCTCTGCCTAGCGTCTTTTCCCCGCCGACAGGTCACGGCGTGAATCAGGCAGGAGCGCTAGGCATCGCCGCCCCCCAGCGCAAGCGGTTCCACCACCCGCTAGCCCGAACGCCCGGCCAATGGGTCAGGCGCTTTCGCGGGCGATCAACCGGAACCCGACATCGACCGAGCGCTGCGGCAGTTCCTCCCCCGCCGAATGCGCCCGGATCGCGGCAAGCACTTCGCGCGCGATGCGGGCGCCATCGATCTCGACCGTGGTGATCGTCGGGCGCATTTCGCCCGCCACCGAACTGTTGCCGAAGCCGATCACCGCGATATCGTCGGGAACGCGTAGCCCCGCCGCCTGAGCCTCGACGATCAGGCCCTGGGCCAGGTAATCGGAACCGCACACTACCACATCGGGCAGCAGCTCCATCCGGCGAATATCGGCAAACACGCGCCGACCGTGGCCGAAGCGGCTGGGGATGTCGACCTGCGCCTCTGTCACCGCGCCGCCGCCCTGGGCCTGCCATTCGGCCTTGAAGGCATCGCGCCGCATTGCCGCGCGCGTGCCGTTGGCCGTGACCAGGTGCGGCCGGCGATAGCCGCGCGACAGCACGAACCGCGCCACGTCGCGCCCGGCTGCATTGTGCGAAAAGCCGATGGCAAGGCCCGGCGGGTCTTCCGGCAGTTCCCATATCTGGATGAACAGCGCCGGACCGCGTCGCACCAGATCGGCCAGTTCCGCATCGAGCGGACCGGTGGAAATGATTGCGTCGACCCGGCGGCTGAGCGCGGCTCGCACCACGTCCTCGGTCCGGCCGATCCCGGTGCCGGTCAGGCCAAGCATGACGTTGAAACCCGCTGCCGCCAGTTCCCCGGTCATCGATTCGATCGTGTCATTGAAGATCGAATCGGTCAGATGCGGGATTAGCACAGCAACCATCTTCGATTTGCTGGAGGCAAGCCCCCCGGCGAGCAGGTTCGGAATATAGCCGGTTGCCGCAATCGCCGCGCGGATACGCTCACCCGTGGCAGCGGCAACGACCTTGGGATTGTTGATGTAGCGGCTGACCGTCGCCGCCGACACGCCCGCGTGGAGCGCCACGTCGTCCAGCGTGGGATTCCTGCCGTTGTTCTCGCTCATCGCGCCTGCCTAGCGCGCAATCGCCGCTACAGGAAGCGCAGCGGCACCACCAGCGGGCCGATTTCGGGCCAGCGGCTCATGGTGATATCGCCCGCCAGCTCGAAGCCGTTCGGACTGGCGGCCAGCAGTTCTTCCAGCGCCACGCGCAGCTGCATCCGCCCCAGGTGCAGCCCGGGGCAATTGTGCGGTCCGCGCCCGAAAGCCAGGTGTTCGCCGATGTTTGGGCGGTTCATGATGAACTGGTCCCCTTGCGGGAAGACGTCCTCGTCGCGGTTGGCGGAGCAATAGAGCAGCGCGATCGCCTCGCCTGCGGGGATCGTCCGTCCGCTCATCTCGACATCGTGCACGGCGGTGCGGGCAAATCCGCGATAGGGGGTGTAAAGCCGCAGGAATTCCTCGATCGCATCGGGCAGCAGCGCAGGGTTCGCGCGCAATTGCGCCTGAAGATCGGGATGGCGCGCCAGGTGAACGCAGATCGAGCCGATCATCACCATCGGCGCGACCAGACCGACCAGCAGCACCTGCCGCACCGTGCCGACCAGCAGCTCGTCGGGCAGCGGTTCGCCCTCGTGCCGGGCCTCCAGCAAGGCGCTGGTGGGATCGAGCGCCGGATCCTGCGGGTGCTCCTTGCGGATCGCGATCAGCGCGCGCGCCATGTCGTAGAGGCGCAGGCTGGTTTCCTTCATCCGCTCGGGATGGTTCATGTGGACCGCCAGCACGAAGGCGCGGCCTGCATCGTGCAGCGTGTCGAGCCACTCCTCGGGCATCCGCATCCAGTCGCCGAAAACGTGGACCGGGAAGTGGCTGGAAAATTCCACGCAGATGTCGCCGCCGCCCCTGGCCGCCATCGGCGCAAGCAGACTGCGCGCCAGTTCCCGGGTGCGCGGAGCAAAGCCTTCCGAGCGCGCCGGGGAAAGCAGCGGGTTGAGCGCCTTGCGGTAGGGGGTGTGCTCGGGCGGATCGAGATGGAGCGGAGGGCGCCGCCCGGTGAAGGCCACCTTGGGCACCACGTTCTGCTTCGAAGTGATGAAGGTTGCCGAATCGCTGGCCGCGCGCTTGACGTCCTCATAGCGGGTGAGCGCCCAGAAGCCGCCGAGCCCGTCGGTGTGGGCAACCGGGCACTGGCTGCGCAGGCGGGCATATTCGCGGTGCGCGCTGTCGAAGTCTTCGGGCAGTTCGGGGTCGAAATCCTGGGGAACTTGCGTCATGGGCGGTTTCATAGGTATCGACCACGGCCTGTGCAAGCGCTATCATCGGGCAAAACGGGGAGACGAACGAGTGACCGGACCAGCGCCCGCGGGACACGACATCGAGGCGCGGATCGGATCGAAAGTCATCCTGCGCCTGGTGATCCCGTGCGCCTTGTACATCCTGATCGGCGCGATCGACCGCACCAATGTCGGCTTTGCCGCGCTCGACATGAACCGCGCGCTGGGCCTGTCCAGCACCCAGTACGGGTTCGGCGCGGGCGTGTTGTTCATCGGCTACATGCTGGCAAAATACCCCAGCGTCCTGCTGTACGAAGCGCTGGGAATGCGCCGCTGGCTGGCCGCGATCACCCTGGCCTGGGGGATCGCTTCGGGCGCGATGGCCCTGATCGCCAACGAATGGCAGCTTTATGCCCTGCGCGTGGCGATCGGATTTGCCGAGGGCGGGCTGTCTTCGGGGCTGATGCTTTACCTCAGCCACTGGGCGCCGGAACGCTACCGCGCCTCGATCCTGGCGATCCCGATCGTGTCGATTTCGGTCGCGCAGGTGATCGGCGCCCCGGTTTCCGGGCTGCTGCTGGATTGGGACAACCCCTTCGGGATCGAGCCGTGGCGGCTGATGTTCGCGGTGGAGGCCCTGCCCGCGCTGGCGCTCGCGCTGTTCGCCGCGCTCTATTTCCCCGAAAGCCCGGCCCGGGCGCCCTGGCTGACCGGGCCGGAGCGGGACTGGCTGGGCGCCAATGTCAAAGGCGCGCGCAAGGCGCCTGAAAACGCCGAGGACGGTGCGCGCTGGGCGGCGCTGACCAGTCCGCTGGGGTGGACCTGCGCGGCGATCTGGTACTGCATCCTTGCCAGCAATTACGGGATCATGTTCTGGCTGCCGCAGGTGGTGAAAGGAATGGCGGACCTCACCTCCACCCAGACCGGAGTGATCGTTGCCCTGCCCTGGGCGGCAAGCGGGATCGGCCTGCTGCTCAACGCGCGCCACTCCGACCGCACGGGAGAGCGCTATCTCCACGTTGCCCTGCCCGCGCTGGCCGGGGGAACGCTTCTGCTCTGCGCCTACCTGCTGGGGCCGGGCCTGCCCGGGCTGGCCGCGCTGGTGCTTGGCGGGGCCTGCACGGGCTGCACGGTGGCCGCGTTCTGGGCCATCCCGACCCGGCTGCTGAAACCCGGCTCGCTGGCCATGGGGATCGTGATGATCAACATGATCGGCAGCCTGGCCGGGGCCAGCGTGCCGCCCCTGATGGGGCTGCTGAGACAGCAGACCGGATCGTTCCTCCCGCCCACCCTGCTGCTGTTCGGCATTGCGGTGACCTGCGCCGCGCTGTGCCTGATCGCGCGGCGGATGGACCCGCACGAACGGACCAATCGATGACAGCGCAGACTGAGCCAGCGCGGTCCGGCAACGCGGTGATCCTGGCCCTTGCCGCGATTGCGGCGCTGGGCTCGATGGCGATCCATATGCTGGTGCCCGCCCTGCCCCAGCTGGCCCGCGACCTGCGGCTCGAGGCGGGCGATGCCCAGCTGGCGGTCAGCGTCTACCTTGCGGGGCTTGGAGCGGGCCAACTGCTGGCGGGACCGGCGGTCGACCGGATCGGGCGCCGCCCGGTGCTGCTGGCGGGAATCGCCGCCTATGTGCTGGGCGCGCTCGGCTCGGCGCTTGCCCCCGCGCTGCCCTGGCTTCTGGCCGCGCGCCTGCTCCAGGCACTGGGCGGCGCGGCCGGAGTGGTGACCGCGCGGGTGATGGTCGGCGATCTGTTCGGGCGCGAGGAGCAGGCGCGGCGCCAGGCGACGCTGATGATGGTGGTCCTGATCTCGCCCTCGGTCGCCCCGGTTGTCGGTGGGCTGCTGGCCGACCTTGGCGGCTGGCGACTGATCCCGGGGATGCTTGGCGTGAGCGCCCTTGCCGCGCTGGCCATCGCCTTGCCGATGCTTCCGGCGACGCGGGCCGCACCTCCCGCCTCGGCCCGCCCGTTCATGCCCGATCTCTTGCGCCTGCTGCGCAACCGTCAGTTTCTTGCCGTCACGCTCACTCTCGCGGGTGGAAGCAGCACACTTTACCTGTTCCTCTCCAGTGCGGCATTCCTGCTGCATGATTTCGGCCTCAGCGAGAGCCAGTCGGGGCTGTGCTTTCTGGTCGTCGCGGCAACCAGCATCGCCGGAACCCGGCTGGTCGGCCCGCTCGGGCGGCGCACCGACGCGGTGCTGGCGGGGGTGGGCCTGATCCTGTCCGGCGCGACGATCGAACTGGCGCTGGCACTGGTCGGCGTGACCGGGCCGGCCGCACTGATTGCCCCGATGATGCTGGTGGGGCTTGGCGCGGGCGTGGTCGGGCCATCGGCCATCTCGATCCTGCTCTATGTCGAGGAAGGGCTGGCTGGCACCGCCACCAGCATCGCCGGGGCCACGCAGATGCTGGCCAGCGGCGTGGCAACAGTGGCATTCGCGCAGTTCGCGCCGGTCAGTCCGTTGCGCCTGGCCATCGCTCTGGCTATCGCCGCCAGCGGGGCCTTTGCGGGCGCGATTGCCCGGCGCAGCTGATTTTTGCCTTTGCAAGGGCTTTCAGTTCCGGGTAATGGTGGAATAATTCAACTATCCTTGAGGGAGGATCACATGACCAGTTTCAACCGCGGCGCTCTGGCGCTGCTGCTTTCCGGCACGGCGCTTGCCCTGCCCGGTATCGCCCAGGCCCAGGAAGCCGCGCAAGGCGGTCTGGACGAGATCCTGGTCACCGCCGAACGTCGCGAACAGAGCCTGCAGGACGTGCCGATCTCGGCCACGGTGCTGACCGGCGCCGACCTTGAAAAGCGCGGCGTCACCAACATCAACGATATCCAGCAGGTCGCTCCGTCGATCGCGATCAACACCTTCAACCGTTCGACCTTCATCAACATCCGCGGCGTCGGCATTGCCCAGTCCGCGCCGACTTCCAACCCCGGGGTCGCCTATTACATCGACGGCCAGCTGATCCCGCACGAGCAGTTCATCGGCCACAGCTTTTACGATATCGCCAGCATGGAAGTGCTGCGCGGGCCGCAGGGCACGCTGACCGGGCAGAATTCCACCGGCGGCGCGATCTACGTTCGAACGCCCGCCCCGGAAATGGATGCGACTTTCGCGATCGGCGACCTGACTGTGGGCAACTACGACCGCTTGCGCGGTGTGCTGGCGGCCAACCTTGGCGGGCAGGATGCCGCCGTGCGCATTGCCTATATCCACGAACAGCGCGACAGCTACACGAAGAACATCTCGGCCAGGGCGCAGAGCCAGCCCGGCAACCTCAACATGGACGCGGTGCGCGCCAGCTTCCGCTTCATCGGCGCCGACGGCAAGCTGACGGTTGACCTGCGCGGCGAATATTTCAACGTCCAGACCGACAACAACGCGGTCAAGCGGCGCGGCGACACGGTCAGCACCAATCCGTTCGAAATCCAGGAAGACGGCCGCTCCTACCAGAACCAGGTCGGCTACCGCATCGGTGCCGAGGCGAAGTACGAACTGTCCGACGCGGTCGCGGTGCGCGGCATGGTTTCGTGGCAGGACGGCTATACCCACGATCAGACCGATGGCGACCGCACCGATACGGCGCTGGCCGTGCCCGCCAACCTTTCGACCGGCAGCGCCAACACCGCGACCTATCCGGGCCGGGTCAGCCGGGGCACCACCGATTTCCGCACCACGCTGGCTGAAATCAACCTGCTGTCGAACGGCAAGGGCCCGTTCCAGTGGGTGATCGGCGGCTTCCTGATGGACGAGGATGTGCCCGTCACCCTGCTGCGCGACAACCGCAGCACACTGGATTTCGTGGCATCGAACAGCAACATCATCACCAACGCCAAGAACACCTCGCACTCGCTGTTCGGGCAGGTGAACTGGTTCGCGACCGAACAGCTGGAACTGATCGCGGGCGGACGTTACAGCTGGGACAAACAGGTCTACACCCGTCTCGACGTGCCGCGCGGCCCGGGGCAGACCTTCGTTCTGCCCTATGTCAGCCAGATCGCGACCAGCCAGCTGACCGGCAAGCTGGGGGTCAACTATCACCTTGGTGACGATACGCTGCTCTATGTCAGCGCCTCGAAGGGCTACAAGGCCGGCGGCGTCAACCTGACCCCCGACACCCCCAACTTCCTGCCGGAACGCAACTTCGTCTACGAAGCCGGGTTCAAGACCGAACTGCTCGACCGCCACCTGCGCGTCAACGGATCGGTGTTCTATTCGGACTACAAGGACATCCAGCTGTCCAGCCTGGTCGGCGGGTTGCCCGTCACCCAGAACGCTCTGGCCGGTAACGCCAAGGGCGCGGAACTGGAAGTGACCGGCAAGTTCGGCGGGCTGGGCTTCAACTTCGGGCTTGGCTACCTTGATGCCAAGTTCGCCAATTCGGCCTGCATTTCCGATACCAATTCGCCCGGCACCGATACCGGCTGCGCCACCAACCTGCGCTTCGTGCCGGAAGGCCGCGTCCTGCCGTTCTCGCCCGAATGGACGATCAACGCCGGGATCCAGTACACCATCCCGGCCGGTAGCTTCGAAGTGACCCCGCGCCTGCAGTGGTCGCACCTGGCCGAGCAGTACGCCACGCCGTTCCCCAGCCTGAACACGCTGGTCCCGGGGCGCGACCTGTTCGATGCGCGGCTGACCTTCGATTTCGGCAAGAACTACACGGTCGAAGCCTACGTCAACAACCTGACCAACAAGACCTACATCGCGACGCAGATCCAGAACAGCTCCAGCGCGAACGGCGGCATCATCTATGGCGCCCCGCGCACGTTTGGCCTGCGGCTCAAGGTTCAGGTCGGCAAGTAAGGCGATGCGGGTGACGAACCGGATCAAGCGTTCGTTGCCCCTTGCCGGGGCGGCCCTGGCCCTTGTCCTGGCGGTCGGTGCGCGTGGCGATGCGCCCGACCGCTGGTGGTCACCGGGCGAGGGACGGGTGCTGCCCGCCTCGCTCGACTATACCAACGAGCACGGCGCGCTACGCACGCTGGTGGTCGGCGGCCCGCTGAAGACCAGAGGACACCCCTTTTTCGAGCCGCTGGGCGCCAATGGCCGCGCCTGCGTAACCTGCCACCAGCCCGCCGACGCGATGAGCCTCTCCGCCCGCACCGCGCAGGAACGCTGGGAAGCGACCGGCGGCAAGGACCCGCTGTTCGCCGCGATCGATGGCTCCAACTGCCCGATCCTGCCGCAGGGAGAAAAGGCCTCGCACTCACTGCTGCTGGAGCGCGGCCTCTTCCGCGTCCAGCGCCCCTGGCCGGTGCGCGCATTCAATGGCCAGCCGGTGACGCCCGACTTCACGATCGAGGTGGTGCGCGATCCCAATGGCTGCAACAGCGCGCCCGGCTATGGCCCCGGGGCGGGGAACGTGTCGGTCTATCGCCGGGTCCGTCCGGTCGCCAACATGAAGTACCTGCTGGCGGTGGGCTTCCCGTTCGATCCCAAGCAGGGCTATGCGCTGCCGCTCGATCCCGATGACGGCAAGCCGCAGTCGGGCAACCTGATGGCCGACAACCGCGCGGGCAACCTGCGCCTGCAGATGGAAGATGCCTCTTCCGTCCACCTTGAATTCGCGCGGGCCCTGACCCCGGCGCAGATCAAACGCATCCGGGATTTCGAACTCAGCATCTACACCGCCCAGCAATCCAGCCCTGCGGCGGGCGGCGGGCTCGACACGATGGGCGCCACCGGCGGCCCGGCCAAGCTGCGTGACAGCCAGCCCGGCGCCCTTGGCTCGATCGGTACCCCGGTGTGGAGCGAATTTGCCGCATGGGACAGGATTTCGGCCGAGGACGCCGCGAAGCTGACCCCGCAGCAACTGGCCTTCCGCCAGTCGGTCGCGCGCGGGGCGCGGGTCTTCCGCGACCGGACCTTCCTGATCACCGACAGCGCGGGGATCAATTCCCGCATGGGCTTCGGCAATCCGGTGCGCAATTCCTGCGTGTTCTGCCACAACATGACGCAGATGGGGAACGACGTGGCCCCCGGACAGGTCGATCTTGGCACCACCACCCAGCCTTTCGCCGACCCGTGGGACGATCTGCCGTTGTTCCGCATCACCTGCCTGAACCAGCCGCACCCGCATTATGGCAAGATCATCCTGACCTATGACCCGGGCTTCGCGCTCACCTCTGGCAAGTGCGCGGACGTCGGCAAGATCACGCTGCAATCGATGCGGGGCCTCAGCGCGCGCGCGCCCTATTTCTCCAATGGCCTGGCTAAGGACCTGCGCGGCGTGGTCGACTATTACGAGCGCCGCTACAAAATCGGCTATACCGAGCAGGAAAAGCAGGACCTGGTCAACCTGATGAGCGTGCTGTGAGAAGCCTGATCACCCTTGCCGCGCTGGCCCTGCCGCTCTCCGCCCAGGCCGCCGAAACGGGCGATCTGGTGCGCTTCGTTTCCTGTCCGGTCTACCGCGATGCGGATTCCGGCAAGAAATCGGGCTGCTGGCTGGCGACCGATCCGGCCACGGGCAGGCGCTGGGACGTCAGCCAATCGCCCTACAAACCCAACTGGGACTTTGCCGTGCTGGTGGAAGGACGCGTTTCCGCGGCCAGCGCCGATCCGTGCGGAGCGCCGGTGCTCGATCCGGTGCGGACCTCGATCCTGCCCGATCCCTGCACCCGCCATATGCTGCCTGCGGAAGGATACAAGGGCCGCAAGTTCGTGCTGCCGCCGCGCAACATCCAGCCGCTGTCGGTGGCTCGTCCGGTGCCGCCCGGACCATATGCCGAACGGGTGTTCACCACCTATTTCGAATTCGACCGCGATTTCCTGGTCTACCAGTACGACGATTTCATCATCGACAATGCGGCAACCTGGATCAGGGCCGCCAAGCCGAAAAAGCTGGTCGTGACCGGTTTCGCGGCAACCGAACCGGAAACGGTTTCCGGCCGGACACTGGCAGAGCGTCCTGAAATCGCAAGGGACCGCGCCGAGGCCATTGCCGAGACGCTGCGGCGGCTGCTGCCCGGTCTGCCGGTCGAAACGAAGTGGGAAGTCGGCGCAAAGCCGACCGGCGATCCCGATGCGGACACCATCCCCGGCCAGTCGCAGCGCCGTGCGGAAATCAGGGCCGTGTTCTGAACCAGGCACACCTTTCGTGTCGAGCTTGTCGAGACACGTTGGCGCAAGCGTGTCTCGACAAGCTCGACACGAACGGGCTAGGGGATGCGACTTGTCAGTCGAACAGGGCGCCCACATCCTCGCAGCTTTCCAGGGTCAGGATCGCCTCGGCCAGTTCCCGCACCTCCACTTCTGAAATACCCCGCGCCGCGCGGGTCGCGCAGGCGACGAATTTCTCCACCAGCGCCCCGGTCGCAAGCGGCCGGGCCGGACACCCCAGCGCGTTGTCGACCTCGGCGGAATGCACCGTGCCGTCCGCCAGCACGATCCGCATCAATCCGCCCGACCCCGCCTGCCAGCCCTCGCCCGGGCGCTGGAGCGGAACGACTTTCGCCGCCAGCGCGAGCACTGCCGGATCAGCAAGCGCCGCCGCGTCAAAATCATCCAGCCCGACCCGACCGCGTGCCAGCGCCAGCGCGGCGGTGAAGGGGATCGAGAACTTGGCGTCGATCGCTACCTGCGGCGCGGCCTTGCGAGCGAGTGGTTCCAGCAGCATGGACTGGATCGCGTCGTGCTCCACCTCGATCCGTCCGATCCGCGCGGGATCGATGGCGTGGCGCGCGCGCAGGTCCAGCGCCAGTTCGATGAACGGGTGGGTGCCCCGGCAGCTTGGCCAGGGCTTGAAGGTCAAGTGTTCGATCCAGAAGTGCTCGCCCAGCCGGTCGGTAAGGTCGGCAGGTTCGAACTCGCCCCCGGCATACAGCGCGTAGAAACCCGCGCGGCCTTCCAGCGGCGTCTCGAAGCCCGCCACCCCTTCGCGGGCCAGCAGGGCGCACTGCACCGCCGCCTGGGCTGGAAACGCCTCGCGCACGGCGCGTAGCACGGTGCCGGCGCTATACTTGATCTCGCCCGGCATGGTCACCTGGCACAGTGTCATCGACAGCGCATCGCGGACCTGCGCGGCGTTCAGCCCCAGCAGGCTCGCCGCCCCGGCGGCCGCGCCATAGGCGGCAAGGATCGGCGGCGGATACCAGTTCCCGGCCTCCATCGGACGGCGCAGCGCCAGCCCCATCCGGCACGAAATGTCCCCGCCAACGGCCAGCGCGGTCAGGAACCGCCGCCCGTCCACCGGGCCAGCGCCCTGCGCCAGCGCGATCAGCGCGGGAACCAGGCTGGCATTCGGATGGCCCGGAGCCTTGTCGAACGCGTCCTCGTAATCGAGCGCATGGGCCAGCGCGCCATTGGCCAGCGCCGCCATGGGCAGGCTCACGCGCTGGTCCGTCCCCGCAATGGTGCACGGCCCTGCGCCCATTGCGGCGGCCATGCGAATGAAGGGGCGGACCTCTTCGGCAAGGCCGCTTGCCCCAAGCATCACCCCCGCTGCGTCAAGCAGCACGACCTTGGCCGCCTGCGCCGCCGAGGCCGAAAGCGCCGCCCAGTCCAGCGCGGCAACGTGAGCCGCGATCCGGTCGCTGGGGCCATCGCTCACCCGTCCGGCCCTATTCAACTACGTAGTAGTCGATTGCCACGTGATCGGGCCGCCGGATGCCGCGCGCCACGAAGGCCGAACGCTGCATCCAGCCGTGCGCCCCGTCGCGCACCCGGAAGCTGGGAGTTGTTCGGAAATAGTAGAGCGAAGGGTCGACGTCCTCGCCGCGCGCCAGCCGCTCGACAACTTCTGCCGAGGCCGTGCGCACGCCGGGATTGGTGACCTCGATCACCGTACCATCCGCAGCCTTCAGGAAATAGCGCGCCTCCACCTTGGTCAGCCCGCCCGGCATGATCGATTGCCAATCGCCTCCGCCTGCCAAGACTTCGCCCTGCAGGGCCGGGCCATAGACCTTGCCCCCCCGGATCGCGATGAAACGCCGACGACCGCCATCGACTTCACCCATCTCGATCGGCGGATCGAGGTCGGCCCGCAGCGAGAACACCCAGCGTAGCTGGGGCGCGGGCGCGGCTGGGCCAGCGGGGGCAGCGGGGGCAGCGGGAGTTTCCGGCGCCGCCTGCAGCGGCAGCGGAGCCAGGGCGAGAGCGCCGAGCGCGAGGAGCTTGTTCAGCATGGGGATCAGATCGGGAAATGGCCAGGCAGGGTTTCAACCGTGATCCACCGGGTTTCGGTGAAACTGTCGATCCCCTGCTTGCCGCCGAAGCGGCCATAGCCCGAAGCGCCGACCCCGCCGAACGGCATCTGCGCCTCGTCATGCACGGTCGGTCCGTTGACGTGGCAGATGCCGGACTGGATGCGCCGCGCGATGGTCAGCCCCTTGGCGATGTCGCGGGTGAAGACGGCGGCGGACAGGCCGTACTGGGTGTCGTTGGCCAGCTCTACCGCGTGTTCGGCATCGCGCGCGCGGATCATCGCGACCACCGGGCCAAAGCTTTCGTCGCGGTAGAGGTTCATCTGCGCCGTCACGCCATCGACGACGGTCGCGGGCATGACGACGCTTTCGCCCTTGCCGCCCGCGATCACCTGTGCGCCCTTGGCAAGCGCGTCATCGATCAGGCTGTTGACGTGGGAAACGGTCTTCTGGTCGACCACCGCGCCGAGCGGGGTGTTGCCATCGCGGGGATCGCCGGCTGCGAGCGAGCCGGCCTTGGCGGCGAAGCGCCGCGCGAATTCGTCGGCCACGGCATCGACCACGATAATCCGTTCGGTCGACATGCAGATCTGGCCCTGGTTCATGAAGGCGCCGAACGCGGCGGCCTTGACCGCCTCGTCAAGGTCGGCGTCCTCCAGCACGATCAGCGGAGCCTTGCCGCCCAGTTCGAGCAGGCAGGGCTTGAGCTGCTGCGCGGCGCGGGTGGCGATGATCCGGCCCACATTGGTCGAACCGGTGAAGTTGATCCGCTTTACCTCCGGCGCGTCGATCAGCGCGCCGACCACCTCGGCGGCATCTTCCGGTGCGTTGGTGACGACATTGACCACCCCTTCGGGGAAGCCCGCCTCGGCAAAAGCCTCGATGATCAGGGCGTGAGTGCGCGGGCAGGTTTCACTGGCCTTGAGGATCACGGCGTTGCCGCAGGCAAGCGGCACGGCAATGGCGCGCACGCCCAGGATGATCGGCGCATTCCACGGGGCGATCCCGACGAGGACGCCGACGGGTTCCTTCAGCGCCAGGGCAAGGCAGCCGGGCTTGTCGCTGGGGATCACTTCACCGGCGATCTGGGTGGTAAGCGCAGCCGCTTCACGCACCATCGAAGCGGCGAGACCCAGGTTGAACATCGCCCAGCCAGCGGTCGAACCGGTCTCCGCCATCATCGCGGCGACGAAATCGTCCTTCTTCGCTTCCAGCGCGGCAGCGGCCTTCATCAGCACGGCGCGGCGGGCGTTCGGCCCCTGCGCGGCCCAGGCGGGGAAAGCGGCGGCGGCGCGGGCAGTGATCGCCGGAATGTCGCCGGCCTTCATCGCCGTGGCTGAGGAAGCAACCTCGCCGGTGATCGGGTTGATGCGGGTGAATTCCATAGCGAGTCTCTCCGGCAAATTTGGCTATCGACTATAGCAATATGCCGGAGCGATCCGGCTGGCAAGCATCATTGCCGCTTCAGCATGGCGCGCAGCAGCGGATCCTCCTGGCAGGTGTATGAAGCAGCGCTGGCCGGATCGCCCGCGCCATCGAAGCGGGCGCTTTGCGGAAAGGGGCAAAGCCGCCGGGTGAAGCGCGGCGCATTGCCCTCCAGCCGGGACGCCACCAGCGAATCCGGGGCCTGCCCCTGCTCCACCCAGCGGACCAGCGCCCACAGCACGTCGTTTTCAGGCTTCGGCTCCAGCGGGACATGGCCGGAACCGCCAAACAGGTCCGCGCCCGGCCCGCCCCGGCAGTGGTACATCCCCGGCACCATGAACAGGCGCACCGCTTCGCCCAGCTGCGCCGCCCCGGCATTGGCGCGGGCAAGCGCGCCGTAATAGCGAATTGTCGGCCCGGCGTTGGTCGATGGGTCCTGCCAGCCCTGATAGAGGATCGCCTTTCCCCCTTGCGCAATGAACGGCTGGATTGCGGGGCTGTCGGCGCGCAGTTCGGGCATGATCCGGTTGGCGGCGGCCAGATCGGCGGTGCGGCGAAAGGTCAGCGCATCCCAGTCCGGATTGTCATAGACCGCATCGGCCCACATCGCGCGCAGCAGCGGCGATGGCGGCCCCGGCCGGGTGCGAACGCCGGGGAACAGTCCCCAGTCCATGGCCCGGCCGCGCTCGTCCTTGAGCGGGGCGATGATGGCATCGAGCATGGCAAGGCGCGGCGCGGTCAGGCAATCGCCGCTCTGACCCGGCTTGCACAGCAGGGCAGAGGTCGGGAAGCGGCAGCGGGCGGGATTTTCGACCACACCGTCGCGCACCCCGTCAAGGCCGTCGCAGGCGGTTGTGACGCGCGCCTCGTAAAGCGCCCAGTCCTGATCCGACAGCGCGCCCAGCGGTTTCCTTTGCGCTTCCAGCGAGAACCACATCATCCGCACCGATTGCAGCGGCATGTAGGGTCCCGGCGCACCGGCAACGACGCCATCGTAATCGCCGGGGTAGTTCTGCATTTCCTTCAGCGCCTGCCGCCCCCCGCCCGAACAGCCAAGGTAGTAGGAGCGGCTGGGCGCCTGGCCATAGAACCGCGCGACCAGCGCCTTGGCCGCCTGCGCGGTGAGGTGGACGGCGCGGTGTTCGTAATCGACCCGCGCCTTGGCGCCGCGCATCCAGCGCGCATCGGCGATCTTGTGGCCGCTGTCGGTTGTTACAGTGGCGAAACCCTGATCGATGCGGATCGCCATGTCGCGGTAGTTGAAGACCCCGGCATCGCCGCCGACGCCCGCGCCCAGCAGGCGGCCGTTCCAGGCTTGCGGCAGCCACAGTTCAAAGCCGATCGTGCCTTCGATCCGCCCCTCGACCCGGCAGAACGGGGCCTTGACCGGGAGCGGAGCATAGGGATTGCGCCCCTCGCGTCCCGCTACCGGTTGCAAGTCCTGCCCTGAGGCCACGGCGCTTGCCCGGTCAACCGTGATTTCTCCGGTCGTGCCCTGCAGGGCGGCGCAGGCGCCGCCCTGCGGAGCGGCTGCCGCCGCGAGGAGAGGGAGCAGCGGCAGCAGGGACATCAGAACTTCACTTGCGCGGACAGCGATATCATCCGCGGGATCGGATTGGCCGACTGCGGATCGTAGCCGCGGGTGGTATCGACGAACGGAGGATCCTCGTTGAAGAGGTTGCGCGCATCCACGCCAATGCGGATCCGCTCGTTCACCTCTACCCCCAGCGACAGGTCGAAGGTGTCATAATTGCTGACCTTCTGCGCCGGGGCCAGGGTGTTGTTGGTGTAACCGGCCAGGTGGTTCCAGGTCAGCCGACCACTGAAGATCCCCAGCTTGGCGCCCAGGTCCGCCTGGCTGCGGAACTTCTGCGGGAAGTTGATCAGGCCAAGGACCGCGCTGAGCCCCGAACCGGGCACGGCCTCGAACTGGTATTTGGTGTAGTAGGTGCCCTGGAAACCGGCATCCAGCTTCACCGCGCCCATTTCCCAGTTGTAGTAGACCCCGAAATCGATCCCCTTGACGATCGACCGGCCCAGATTCTGGCGGCGCCCGTCAACGATGAAGGTAACGTTGGACGTGTTGATCTGATTGTTGATCGGCAGACCCGAATTGACCAGCGCGGTCACTTCCGCCGCAGTCGGATTGAGCTTCACGAACGAGGCGTAAAGCGGATTGGTCAGGATGCCGGGCGTGCCGCGCAGTGCCTGGATCTGGTTCTTGTAGTCGATATCGAAATAGGTGACCGTGGCCCGCAGGCCCGGGAGCGGATCAAGCTCCGCCCCCAGCGACCAGGTGCGGGCGGTTTCGGGCTTCAGGCCGGGGTTGCCGCCCGCGAGGCCGATGCCGCTCTGGTTGCCATTGGCACCGGGCAGGGTGTCGTAATAGAGCCCCGCGCCGCCCGCGATGGTCGAAACCTCGGTAAAGGTCGGCGCGCGGAACGACTTGCCATAGCTGCCACGCAGGGTCAGCATGTCGACCGGCTTCCAGGTCAGGCCAAGCTTGGGGTTCGAAGTGCTGCCGAAATCGCTGTACTTCTCATAGCGCCCGGCAAGCGAGAGCGAGAGCTGCTGGAATCCCGGCACGGCATTGTCCGCGCCGAAGATCGGGACAAACAGTTCGCCGAACAGCGCCTTGACCGTGCGGCTGCCCGCATCCTTGACGCTGACCGCATTGGTGCTCTGTCCGGAGAGCAGGTCGGTAAATGTGTATTCCTTGCGGTATTCGCCGCCCACCGCCAGCTTCGCCGCCCCCCCCGGCAGCTGGACGATTGAACCGTCAAGCTGGAGGTTGGCGACGTCAAGCCGGGTGCGGCCGGTGATAACGAACAGGCGGTCGCGGATTCTGGCGATGGTCGCCGGGTTGTTCGGCCCGCCGAAGACATTCAGCGCGGTCAGCGGGTTGGTGTCCGCCAGCGCGGCGTTGAGCGCCCCGGTGTCGACACCGATGCGCCGGTCGGCCACGTCCTCACTCTCGCCGTGGGCGTAATAGGCGGTGGCCTTCCAGTCGCCGATCAGCTGCGCCTCGATCCCGCCCGACAGGTTCCAGCTCGACCCCCGGTAGGGGTTGACGTCGAGGCCATTGTTGGTCGGCACCAGCGACCATGCGACATTCACCGAGGTCAGGCCGGCCACCGGGGTGACGAAGAACGGATTGGTGTTGCGCACTGTGGCGTTGATGTTGGTCAGCCCGCCGATCCGGCCCTTGCGGTAGGAATAGAAGCCATCGGCGAAGACCCGGACGCCGGGGGCCAGTTCCTGGCTGACGCTGCCGATCACGTTGTAGCGGGTCTGTTCCGGAATGACCGTGTCATAGGCATTGTAGAAGCACTTGTTCGACGTGCCCGCGACCAGGGTGGAAACGTTTGCCGCGGTCACGCCGCCAGCCGGGATCGCATAGGTCTTGCCGCCCGCCGTGATGGTGCCCGTGTCGCAATTTGTGACGCGCAGGTCGCGCCCGCCGCGATAACGGTTGTCGTCCTGGTAGAAATCAAGGTCCTGGCCCAGCAGCGCGCTGTTGTGGGTAAGCTCCGCCGCCAGCATGACCGATCCGGTGTCCCAGCGCTTGCCGACGATGGCCGACAGCTGGTGTTCCTCGAATCCGCCCGCCGCGATCCCGCCGCGCGCGCGCATTTCGACGCCATCGAAGTTGCGGCGCAGGATGAAGTTGACCACCCCGGCGATCGCGTCCGAACCATAAACAGCCGAAGCACCGTCAGCGACCACCTCGACCCGCTCCAGCGCGATCGGCGGGATCACCGAGGGGTCGGTATACTGGCCCTGGGTCCCCTGGGGAGGAAGACGCTTGCCATCGTAGAGGATCAGCGTGGCATTGGTGGAAATGCCGCGCAGGTTGATGCCCGCCCCACGCGTGGCATTGGCCGCACCGTTCTGGGCCGAACCGCCGTTGCGGTTGGCCCCCAGCGACACGACCTGCGGCACCCGGCGCAGCAGGTCGTTCGTCGATGTCACCGGCTCCTGCGCCAGTTTCTCGGCCGTAATGGAAATCACGTTGGAGCCGACCGGGGCAATGCCGCGGATGCGGCTGCCGGTAACGACAATCGCCTCTCCGCCGTCTTCATTGTCTGCGGCTGACTGGTCTGCCGCCGCATCCTGCGCCAAGGCAGGAGCCGCGCAAGCAAGCGCCAGCGCGGCGGTTGAAATGGCAGTGCACAGCCGCGCACCCTTGCTGAACTTGGTCATATCCCCACACTCCCTCATGCGAAACGATGCCCCGCCCGGCGCGGGAGAACATTGGTCATGGCGTTTCGACCACCGCACGCTGTGCCGCGCGCCGCGCGGCATGGCGCGGGGCCAGCGAAAGCAGGACGATCGCGGCGATCAGGATCGCGGCTCCGGCCAGTTCGGCGGGGCGCGGCATCGGCTGGCTGAACATCCAGGCCAGCAGGACCGATCCGCCGATCCCGGCAACCAGGCTCGCCGCGCGTTCCAGCGCCACGCAATAGGCGTTCTCGTTGGCATCGAGCAGGATCACGATCGCCACCACCCCGATCATCGCAAGGGTCAGGCCGATCAGGAACAAGGGCAGGATCACGCCGTCGCTCCACACGCCGACGAAGCCGAAAGTCAGCTGCCCGGCCTGACCGCCGATGCCGGAAGCCGAAACCGCCGCCAGCGCCGCCACCGACAGCGGCAGCGCGATCATCTTTTCCTCGACAAAGTAGCGCCGCACGCTCGCCGGATCGCCGTCCTTCGAAATCCGGTTCATCACCGCGAGACGGATGAAATAGCCCAGGGTGTAAAGCACCACCGTCAGGATCGCGATGGGCGGCAGGTAAAGCCCGCCCCGATCGTAGAGAGTGATGATCAGCGCCGCCATGACCATCGCCAGCGCCACCCATGACCACCAGCGCACCTTGCGGCCGAACATCAGATCGACGATCGGCGCGATGATCAGCACGTCGCCGCGCATGATCAGCTGGATGAACGGGATCGAGACGCCTTCAAAGGTGAAGGACAGCGGCACGGTGAACAGCACCAGCGCCGTGCCGATGCCCGACAGGAAAGTCATCCAGGTCGGGCACGGCACCCTGAACCCGCCGATCTTCACGGCATTGGCATCGCGGTGCCAGCCCGACAGCCAGATGAACAGGTAGGTCAGCAGCCAGTTGAAGATCAGCGTTGCGGGCAGCGTTTCCAGACCGGTCAGCGGCCGCCCCAGCACCGCGTGCGGCACCTGCGTCACGTAGCGCGTCAGCATCACGTTGGGCAGGTAGAGCACCAGATACAGCCCGACCCAGGCCTCCAGCGACAAGGCGCGGCGCGCACTCATGCCGCGACCAGTTCGACCATGTCGGGTCCGGTGCGGTAGCGCGCGTTAAGCCCGGCCTCGCGGGTCACGGCGTCGAGGTAATCCACCACCCGAGCGTGTTCCGCACTGCCCGGCTGCACGATGTGCGGCACGGCATCCCGGCCGATATGGAGCGGCAGGAACCCGGCGCGCAGCAGCTTGCCGCCGCCGATCTCAAGCCGGGCAATCATGGACAGGCGCGCCGCCTCGGGAAAGTTGTAAAGCCCCTCTAAATCGGGCTCCCACTCCTCGGCGAGGACGCGGATTTCGTTCCAGCTCTTCGACTTGGCGTGGGTCTCGTCCATCCTGAGGTCGGTGGCGAAGTTGCACAGCGAGTGGAATACCGGCTTGCCGTCGATCAGTTCGCAGCCCTTCAGGATATGGGCATGGCCGCCCAGGATCGCGTCGGCCCCGGCGGCAATCGCGGCGCGCGCGACATCGCGCTGGTAATCGGCGATTTCCGCGCGGACGAAGTGGATGCCCCAGTGCTGCGAGACCACGACCACATCAGCCTGCTGTTTCGCCGCGCGGATGTCCGCTTCCATCGCCGCCAGGTCCTCGCGGTGCGGGAAGGTGTGGATCCGCGCCGGAGTGCCGGGCTGGTCATGCTCGATCTGCTCGTAGACGGTGTGGGCGCGCATCGGCGCGCAGCCGGGCCGGCGTTCATCCGCCCAGTAGGAGTGCGGCAGGATCGAGGAATAGGCCAGCACCGCAAGGCGTGTGCCATCCCCCAGGGTGCGGATCACCGGGCGGCGCGCCTCGGCAATGTCGGCGCCGGCGCCAACCACGGCAATGCCCGCGGCCTCCAGATGGGCGCGGGTCTCGAAGAAGGCCTCGCGCCCCCAGTCCATGCAGTGGTTGCCGGCCATCGAGATCACATTGAACCCGGCCCGGCCCAGCGCGGCGGCGCCGTCCGGCCGGGCGAGCACGGCATGGCGTGCCTGCGGCAACCGGGTGCCGCTGCTGGCAAAGCTGGTTTCGAGCTGGCCGAAAGTGACGTCCGCGCCGCGCAGCACATCGCGGGTGGCAACGAAGCTTTCGTCGTAATCCTCGCGGTCCATCGCAAGGTCGCCGGTGGCGAGCATGATATGCGGCACGAACCTCTCCCCAGCCATCACCGCGTCCCGTTCACGGGGTCCGATTTAGCAATACTTCATAGCAATATGCCGCTCGGTACTGCAAGCCCTTTCAGCATCAGTATTGCATCTTTGGAACCAAGTGGTAACAATTCCATATATTATTATATTTCAGATATTTCATATCATATATCCCCGCCTCTTGAGATCCGCTGAGGCGGAAATCACTTCAACCTGATCATGCAAGGGCTTGCGCGTACCTCCTGCCCGGCTAGATTCGGGCGAGCGGACAAACCCGGGAGCGGACAATGCTGAAGCGATGGAACACACTGACAAGCCTGGTTGCGGCCCCTTTGATGGCGCAGCCGGCACCGGCACCGGCCCCCGCCGCAGCACCCCCGGTCGATGCGGCGCGCGCAGCCTATGAAGCGATGCCCAACGGCCCGGGCAGCGGCCCCTTTGCGGCGGTGATGGAGGTCGATTCCGGCCTGGCCAACCATGTCGTCTACCGCCCGGCGGACCTGTCCCGCCTGGGCGGGCGCAAGCTTGGTGTGCTGGTCTGGGGCAATGGCGGCTGCCGCGACGATGGAGCAAGCGCCCGCCAGCACCTGCTGGAGATCGCGTCCCACGGCTATCTCGTGATCGCCCCCGGGCGGGTGCTGAGCGGCCCGACCGCAACGGAACGGCGTGCCGAACGTGTGCCTGATGCCAGCGGCAAGCTTCCTCCCGTCGCCACCACGACCAGGGCCGTGCTGGCCGGGCTTGACTGGGCGCTGGCCGAAAACGGCCGCAAGGGCAGTCGCTTCAAGGGCAGGATCGACCCCGCGCAGGTCGCGGTGGCCGGCCATTCCTGCGGCGGGCTTCAGGCGCTGCAGGCTGCGGGCGACAAGCGCATCCGGGCCGTGCTGATCCACAACAGCGGGGTCTTTGCCGATGGTTCAAACCCGATCCAGGGGATCACGGTCGACAAGTCGCTGCTGAACACGCTGCACACCCCGGTGGTCTACTTCCTGGGCGGCCCGGGCGACGTCGCCTTTCCCAACGGCAGCGACGATTACCGCAAGATCGGTCATGTCCCCGCCGTGCTGGTCAATTTCCCCGTGGGCCACGGCGGCACTTTCCTGAAACCCAATGGCGGGGCAGTCGCGGCGGCGGCGGTCGACTGGCTTGAATGGCAATTGCGCGCAGACAAGGCCGCCGCGCGCACTTTCACCGGCGCGAACTGCCGCCTGTGCAACGGCCCCGAGGGCTACACCATCGAACGCAAGGGGTTGCGCTAGGCGGCAAGGACGTCAGCACCCGTCACCGTTCGGGTCGAGCCCGGTTATTCGCACTTCCCGCCGCGCAGGCAGGGCCGCAGCATTGGCGCGGGCTGGTGGTGAATCGTCCCGGCGGGCGGGTTCGGCCAGCGGCCCTCGTCGATCCGGCGTTCCAGCTGCCGCAGCGCGGTGATCGCCGCTTCCTTGCTTATCCCGCAATGCCCGGCGGCATCGAGCCACAACCCCTGGGCCATGCGCGGCGGGGCGGCATCGAGATAGGCCTGCTGAAGCGAGGGTGAAGTCGCCCCGTCGCCGATGGTCTGGAGCGAGATCACCGGCACCAGCGGGTGGCCATTGGGCGTGTAATGGCGGCGCATATAGTCCACCGCCGCAGGCCTGGCGGCAATGCGCGGCGCGGCGGCGAGCCGGGCCAGATCGGCATCGAGGCTAAGCCCGGCCCTGCGATACAGGGCTTCCACCATCGCGCGGCGGCCCGAGCGCTGGAGCTGTGCGGCATAGTCCACCCCGGTGTTCCACGAGAACACACCGCCCGCGCGGCGTTCCTGATCCTGCCGGGGCAGGAACACACCCATAACGAAGGCCGCGGCGATCTCTTCCAGCTGCGCCTCGTAGTCGGTGTCGGCAGGGCGGGCCATCTCGCGCCGGGTCCAGCCGGGAATACCGCCCAGCACGCCCGCCAGCGCCAGCCGGGCGCGACCTTCCGGGGTTTTCAGCGCTTCGCCCACGGCAGCCTGCGCCTTGCGGCCATTGGCCATGTCATCGGCGATCCCGACCAGTTCCAACCCGGCATCCGGCGCGGCAAGGGTGCGGAAGGCAAAGGCCCCGTCCAGCGCCATGTTCATCATGCCCAATGCACCGCCGATCGAGGGGCACATGGCGATGGCCCCGGCAATCTTCGGCTTCGGATGCTCGGCCAGCGCGGTACTGACCAGGCCGCCCATCGATTGCCCCCAGGCGATCGTCCGGCGCGGCTGGCCATAGACTTTCGCGAAAGCGTCGATGGTCGCGCGCTGGGCGGGCACGGCTTCGGCCAGCGCCCAGCCCTCGGCACCATAGTTCGATCCCGCCAGCGCATAGCCCTGCTCCAGCAGCGCCTGCTTCCATACCGACGGCGCGGCATCGGGCGCGGCCCGTTTCGGCGAATAGCCCCGGCCCCACAGCAGCAGGGTGCCGTTCCACCTGGCCGGAACTTCGGCGGCCCAGTCGGCCCCGGCGGGTGTCTTGCCGGTTGCGGTCGCGGGCTTGCTGCCGCGTCCCTGCGGGAAGGCGCGCGCGGCATTGCGCGCCGCCAGCCGGGTCTGGGCATCGGCGTCTGCCTGACGGAGCCAGCCCTGCCGCACCAACTGTGCCTGTCGCGCGCGGAACTTTGTCATGTAGTCCGCCGCTCCGCCCGGATAGGCCCTGGCCAGCAAGGCCGGTTCGACCGGCAGGCGGCGCAGGTTGCGGCGCGGCACCTTGCCGCCGCACAGTTCCGGCGCGGGTTCGCCATAGCGGACCAGCGGCAGGTCTAGCTGCGCCACTCGCACCCCGCCAAGCGGATTGCCGAAGGCGTCGCGGACAAAATCCTTGCCATCAGCGGCAACCTGCAGGCGCAGCGCGCGCGGCGGGGCCTGGCCTGTTTCGACCCACCGGTCGAGGTTCGCCAGCGCAGCCTGCGCCACATCGCGCATCGGCACGTCGGTATCTTCCACCGTGCAGGCGACCAGCGGCTCGACCGCCGGATGACGCCGCGCCTGCAACTGGACCGAAGCGGCGCGGACCTGGCCGGACAGGCCGGAATCGCCATGGCTGGTGCCGCCAAGTTCGTAGATCCGGTGCCCGCCGCTGACCGCATCGCTTTCCGGCCGCTGCGGGTGGACGTTGGTGATGGCTTCCATCTCGCTGGTCAGTTCGATCACCGGACGGTCGATCGTGCGGAGCAAATCGCGGGTGCGGTCTTTGACCGGATCGGTCGAATTGAGCGGCGTATGTCCCGCCGGCACCGACCCTGCCGAAATCCCGATCAGGTAGCCATCGACCACCGGACTGCCATCGGCGCGGCGGTAGCGATCGTGGAAGCCGAAGTTGATCCAGCTGCGGATCGTGCTGCCCAGAAACGACCAGCCCGAGAAATAGACCCGGCGGACCTTCAGTCCGGCCAGCGGCCCGGTCTTGCCCGGATCGCGCAGGAGGCTGGCGGCCTGACCCATCACGTCCCAGCGGATGCCGTCATCCTCGCCCCAGCGGAAAGCGGCGTAGCGTTGCGGATCGTACCACGGGAAAAGCCTGGGCGTGGTCACTGGCCACTGCGCGCTCGAGCGTTCGCGTGTGCCCGCGTCCCCACCGATCGCCAGCAGCGCATAGGCGCTGCCGCTCGAAAGAATCAGGTTGTCGATCCGCCCCCATTGCACCGAAGCGAGACTGGGATGGTTGAAGCCCATCTGGACGATCCCGTTGAATTTCCGCGGATCGCGGGGACGGACGATGACCAGCCGGGTGGTATAGGCATTGCGCGAACTGCGCACGGACAGACTGCCGTCTGGATTCTCGCCATAGATGTTCGCCTCGCCCGAGAGGAGATACTCTTCCTGGACGTAACCGGCGGCCTTGAGCGCCGCGTCTTCGGCCGTCCCGGCAAGAACCACGGGCGAGAAGATCCTCGACTGCGCGCTTTCCGGGATCGGACCGGTCCAGCGCTGCTCCGCCGCTCCGGCAGGTGCGGCAAGCGCGGTGGCTAGGACAACGGACAGCAACAGCGCGGGCAGCTTTGGCATCGGGGTCAAGGCCTGACAGAAGTGTTGGAGAAAGTCAGCGTGCGGGAACCACCGGCAGGCTGATGCTGGAAGGGCGGGCCTTGTCGCTGATCAGCACGATCTGGCTGGGCTGGGCCTGCGCGTCGCGGGCGCGCTCGCGGTGATCGCTGCCAGTGAAGGTGAACTGGATGCGGTGGCCCTTGGCGAACACGTAGGAGGTGGGCATCAGGTCGAACTGCAAGCGCACCGGCTCGCCCGGGCGCAGCCACTCGGCATCCTCGGCCCAGGCGCGGTGCCAGGGCAGGCCGGGCAGCGCCCAGGGTGCCGGGTGAAGCTTGCGCAGCGCGGCCTTGAGCCGCCCTTCGGTGACGACCCGGACGGTCCCGTCCGGGGCAACGTCCTCAAGATAGACGAACAGATTGGCGTCCGGCGTATCGGCAGCGATCCAGACGTCGGCCAGCCCGTGGCCGGTCACCTCGACCGGGGCCCGCAGCACCTTGCCCGCCAGCGACAGCCCCTTGCCCGGCAGGTGGCACGGCTGGACGGTCGCTCCCGAACCCCCTTCGGGGCAGGTGACGGTGTAATCCACCGCGAAGGCCCGGTGCAGCGCCGGGCCGGTCGCGGCGCCCTCGGAAATCCCCTTGCCCGTCAGGGTGAAAGGCACCTGCTGCGCCTGTGGCAGCGGCCACTGGCTGGCGGAACGCCACTCCCCCGCCCTGGTGACGAAATAGTGGATTGGCGGATCGCGGTCGATCCCGGTGTCAATGCCCTTCAGGTGGCGGTCGAAGAAGCGGTGCGCCTCTTCAACCAGCGCAAAGCCATCGTTCTGGCAGTGCAGCCAGTCACCGATCAGGATGCGGGTGCCGGGGATGTTCATCCGGGCGATCAGGCCCTGGTCGCGCAGTTCGTCGCGCCAGCCGCCGACGATATAGAGCGGCACCTTTCCGCGCAGAATCTGCGGCAGATAGCTTGATCCGCTGCCCTCGGCCCAGAACCGGCTCTGCACCGAAGGGGCAAAACTGTCACGGTAGGGCAGCGACTTCCACAGCTCGAACAGCGGGACCATCGCCTGGTGCTGCCCGGCCGCCTTGCGCAGTTCCTGCCGGTCCGGGTCGGTATCGACCGGGGGGATCGCCATGTCCTGCTCGATCGTGCGCGTCGGCCCGGTGCCCCACTGGGCAAAGATCCCGCCGCGCCGCATGGCATCGTACTTGTTCCACGAAAAGCAGCCCGCGAAGACCGCTTTCAGGTGCGGCGAATTGACCGTCATCGCGTGGAGCGCGGCGTCTCCGGTGTTGGAGCAGCCGTACATCCCGATGCTGCCGCTGGACCACGGCTGGGCGGCCAGCCAGTCCATCACCTCATAGGCGTCGTGCGCCTCGTTGCGGTCATGATAGCCGCGCATCGTGCCGAAGGACTGGCCATTGCCGCGCCGCGCGACCTGGACCACGACATAGCCATGATCGGTTAGCGAGGGGATCGCCGCGAACCCGCCCGCGCGCGGCCCGGTGCCATCGGCGAGCTGCTGGGTGGCGCTGAGGGTGTGGTGCCAGATGACCGGAAAGCGGCCTTCTACCGGCTTTCCGCCCATCGCCGGGCGGGCAACGGTAACCGCCAGCTTCACCCCGTCGCGCAGGGTCAGGTAGAAGCTGGACTTGGCCTGCTCGGAGTAGAGCCGCGCCGGGCGGTAGTGCCCGAACGAGGACGGCGCCGCCGCCGGAGCCGGTGGCACCAGCGAGGCGGCATCCTGCGCCGCCGCCCCTGCGGCGAGCAAGCTCAGCGCAAGGGCGGCCAGCGCGGGACGGATCACAGCTTGACGCGTACGCTGGCCGCGATCACCCGGCCGATCGGATCGGCGGCGGTGGCGTCATAGCCGCCGCTGCCGTTGCCGTTGGGCGCGATGTTCACATAGGGCGGCTTCTGGTCGAACAGGTTGCGCACCTCGATCCCGAAGGTCAGTCCGCGTTCGATCGCCCCCGAACTGTCAAGATCGCCGACCTTCCAGGTCAGTCCCAGATCGACGGGGTTGAAGCTGGAAACCTGCTGCACCGGATTGGCGAAGGTGTTGTTGTAACCGCCCACGTGCGTCAGGGTCATGCGGGCGCTGAACGGACCGTGATCCCAGGTCAGGCTGGCGCGTGCCTTGAACTTCAGTGGGTTGAAGATGTTGTTGAGCTGGTTCGTCAGCGGAGCGGTGGGCGTGATGGCAACCTTGTAGGTCGTCAGGTAAGTGCCAGCCGCGCTGAACGACAGCGTGTCCTTGTCCGAGAGGTCGGTGCGGTAGTTCAGCGTGAAATCAATACCGCGCGTCTTGGAGACGCCCAGGTTCTGGCTCCGCCCATCGACGAACACGGTGATCGAGGGGATCCCGCCCGAAGGCAGCGAACCCACAAATGCGATCCCGGCATTGTTGTAGTTCTGGATCTGCGTGGCCGCCGCCGTGCCGGTGTAGAGAATGTTGGTACCGGTGTAGAGCGAAGCCGAACCCAGGATCGAAAGGTTCGACAGGTTGGCCAGAACCTGGTTCTCGTAATTCACGTCCCAATAGGTGATCCCCAGACGCAGACCCGGCAGCGGATCGAAATCGGCGCCGATCGACCAGGTGCTCGCGGTTTCGGGTTTGAGGTTCAGGTTCTGGCCCGAAAGCGCCACGCCGGTGATCTGGCCGCCGCCCGGATTGGCATAGTTCTGGATGAACAGGTTGTTCGAGTTGCCATAGATTTCAGGGATCGTTGGTGCGCGGAACGAAGTGCCATAGCTGCCGCGCAGCTTGACGCCCTGGACCGGAACCCAGTTGATCCCGAACTTGGGATTGGTGGTGTTGCCGACGTCACTGTACTTGTCGTGACGGACCGCCGCGTTCAGTTCAAGGCGTTCGAAGCCAGGGATGGCGTTGCCCGAGCCGAACACCGGCACGAACAGTTCCGCGTACATCGAATCGACATTGCGCCCGAAGTAGCGCCAGGTCAGCGGAGTGGTCGGCCCGCCGCGCGCGGAACCCAGCGCAACGCTGAATTCCTGTCGCTCGTAACCCGTCGCCAGCTTGACCGAGCCGCCCGGCAGATCGAACAGCGAACCGTTGAGCCGCGCTTCGTAGGTCTTGAGCTTGCCGTTGGTCGGCGCCAGGAAGATCTGGTTGGCGAGCGTTGCGTAAAGCGCGGTGTTGGTGCGGCCCAGCCCATAGACGTCGAGCGCCGTGGCCGGATCGCTGCTGATCAGCGCCGCGTTCACCGCCGCGTTGTTGAGCCCGGTATACGAGGCCGAATAGTCGTTGGTCTTGCCATAACCGGCCAGCGCTTCGAACTCGAAGTCGTGCGGCAGCTTGATCGTGATCTTCGGCGTCACCTGCCAGCTTTCCGCATAGCCCGACGAATCGTTCGCGGGCAGTTCGCGGAACATGTAGTCGACCGTGTAGCTGGTGCCGGTGAACCCGGCAGGGCGCACGAAGAACGCGTTCGACTGCGGCACGGTCACCGTGTTGCTGGAATAGGCCGAGCGGCGGAAGAATTCGCGCTTGGAATAGAAGGCGTCGAGCGAGAAGCTGAGCCAATCGGTCAGCTCGAACCGGCCAGTCCCATTGACCGAATTGTACGACTGACGCGGGGAAAGGTCCTGCCCGGCCTGAAGGTCGCACTTGTTCAGGGTTCCCGCCACCAGCGATCCGGCGGTGGCTTGGGTCACCCCGGCAGAGGGGATCGCATAGGTCTGTCCGCCAGCCCGGATCGCGCCCGGATAGCAGCGCGTGGTGCGCCCGTCCGGCCCGCCGAACGCGGTCTGGTTGCTGGTGAAGAACACCCGGTCATCGCCCGACAGGTTGGAACGCTCGACGTGCTCGAAGGCGAGCATGATCTGGCCGCGATCGAACACCTTGCCCACAGCGGCGCCGATCGAATATTCGTGAAACGCGCCGTCGTCCGACACACCGCCGCGGGCAAAGGCCTCAACACCGTTGAGGCTGCGGCGCGGGATCAGGTTGACCACGCCCGCGACCGCATCCGAACCATAGATCGCCGATGCGCCGTCTGCCACGACCTCGACGCGCTCGACGCCCAGCGAAGGCAGGACCGAGGGATCGATCGAGCGGCTGTTGTTGGTCACCCGGTGGCCGTCGATCAGCACAAGGGTGGCATAGGGGCCGATCCCGCGCAGGTTGACCGTGTTGCCATAGACGATGTTGCCCGAGCCGCCGGACTGCCCCCGCGAATTTTCGCTGACACCCAGGTCAAAGTTCTGGGGAATTTCCTTGATCATGCGATCAACGGTGACGGCGCTGGAGGTTTCAATCTCTGCGCGGCCCAGCGTGGTGACGGCCGATCCCACCGGCGCCTCGCCGCGCACGCGGCTGCCGGTTACGACGATGGCATCGTCTTCGCCGTCGGCCTCCGGCTGGGCCTGCGCCTGGGCGTGGGTGGGAACGAGCAGCGCCGCGGCCAGAGCCAGCATGGAACCGCGCGATGTGATAGTGGTGAACCTGGACATGTCTTTCCCTCCCGCTCGAAAGCGCTTCCTGAACCCTCCATCCGGGCGGGAGTATCGTGCTGCGGCGGGTCCTGGACCACCCGCCGTATCGTCCTCTCCACTGCCCCCGGCCGCCGCCTGACGTACCGGTGAAGGCGCTTGCACCTTCAGGCGAGGCGAACTTCTCCCAATTAGTGGAAAAAGTCAACTATACTCGATCGGGACTTTTTTCGGCTGGAAACTGCCGATTGCCGTGGTTTTGCGGCTAGCGATTGCCAAATTTAATCGTTCGGTTAAGGCTGCGTCGAAACAAGGAGGATTCGCGATCATGTCGATGTTGTACGACGAAGGACAACAGGCGATCGCAACCGAATCGCGCCGGGTGCTGGATGCACGCGTCGGCAAGGACCGGTTGCTCGCCCTGCTGGAAAAGACCGGAGAGTTCGATCAGGCGTTCTGGGACACCGCGGTCGAACAGGGCTGGACCGCGCTGGCCATTCCGGAAGAGCATGGCGGGCTTGGCCTCAGCCTGGTCGAACTGGGCCTCGTCGCCCAGGCGAGCGGCGCGGCAACGGCTGGCGCCCCGTTCCTGACCTTCGGCTATGGCGCGGCGCGCGCCCTGATCGACGGATCGGACAGCGCGGCGGCAGCCGAGTGGCTGCCGAAGCTCGCCAGCGGCGAGGCGCTGGGCACCGTGGCCTTCGCCGAAGGCACCACTCCCCTGCCTCCGGTGGCCTCGGTCACTTTCGAAGGCGGCAAGCTGACCGGCACCAAGCCGGCGGTTCCGGCAGGCCTCAAGGCCGACTTCGCGGTGGTCTGGGCAAGCGCGGGCGGCAAGCCGGTGCTGGTGCTGGCGCAGCTCGCCGGTGCGGATCGCAAGGTGGTTTCCAGCTATGACAACAGCCGCCTCTACGCCGACCTGACCTTTGCGGGCACTCCCGCGAGCGTGCTGGCCGAGGGCGACGCCGCGCGCGCGCTGGCGCTGGACGTGCTGGCCCGGATGGCGGTGGTCACCGCGCACGAGCAGACCGGCGGGGCCGAAGCCCTGCTCCACACCGCGCGTGAATATGCCGTCACCCGCAAGGCCTTTGGCCAGCCGATCGGCGCGTTCCAGTCGATCAAGCACCGCATCGCCGAAATGTACGGCCTGGTCGAAATCGCCCGCGCCACCTGCATCCATGCCGCCGCCAGCGAAGGGAAAGACAATTTCCTGATCGCCGCCGCCGACGCGCGGATCGCCGCGACCGACGGTTATGACACCGCATCGCGCGACTGTGTCCAGATCCACGGCGGCATCGGCGTCACCTGGGAACTGGGCCTCCACCTGCATATGCGCCGTGCGCGCAGCCTGGCGGTAGAGCTGGGCAACTTGTATTTCTGGGAAGACCTGCTGGTCGAACAGCTGACGGGAGAAGCAGCATGAGCGAGCTCGAAGCCTATCGCGCCAAGGCGCAGGCCTGGCTGGATTCGATGGCCCCCAAGTACGCGCGCGACGCGCGCCGGGGCATGACTGTTGAGCAGGAGCTGGCGCTGGGCCGCGAGTTCCAGGCACTGAAGTACGAGGCCGGCTATGCCGGGATCAACTGGCCAACCGATTTCGGCGGCCAGGGCCTGACGCACCTCCACAAGATCACCTACGACGCGCTGGAAATGAACTACGGCATGCCAACCGTGTTCTTCGGCATCTCGCTGGGCATGCCGGTGCCGATCCTGATGCGCTTTGGCCTGGGTGAGAACAAGGAGCACTTCGCCTGGGTCAAGGAGCGCGTGATCAAGGCGCTGCGCGGCGAGGAAATCTGGTGCCAGCTGTTCTCCGAACCCTCGGGCGGCTCCGACCTTGCAGGGCTTCGCACCCGCGCCGAGCCGGAAGGCAACGGCTGGAAGATGAACGGCCAGAAGATCTGGACCAGCTGGGCGCAGTACTGCGATTACGGCGTGATCGTAGTCCGCACCGATCCCACGGTGGAGAAGCACAAGGGCCTGACCTATTTCTGGGTGGACATGAAGGCCAAGGGTGTCGACGTCCGCCCGATCAAGCTCGCGGGCGGCGACAGCCACGTCAACGAAGTGTTCTTCGATGACGTGCGGCTTGAGGATTCGCAGCGGATGAGCCCGGTTGGCGGCGGTTTCGGCGTGGCGCTGACCACGCTGATGATCGAACGCTACATCGCCACCGACAGCGGCGGCTTCGGCCCGCACCTCGATGTCTTCGTCGATCTGGTCAAGGATCTGGAAATCAACGGCCGTCCGGCGCTGAAGGACGCTCGCGTCCGCTCGCAGATCGCGCGCAACCACGCAATGCGCGCCGGGCTGGAATCGATCACCAGCCGCGCGTTCCAGATGATGATGGCAGGGATGGAGCCGGGACCGGAGGGCAGCTTGCAAAAGCTGGTCGCCGTGCGCAGCCGCCAGAAGCTGTCGGAACTGGCGATGGACCTGCAGGGCAATCTCGGCCTCGATTTCGATCCCCACGCCTATGTCAAGGAAGACTGGGGCGCCAGCTGGCTCAACGCACCAACGGGCCGCATCGCCGGTGGTTCGGACGAAGTTCTGCTGAACACGATTGCCGAGCGCATTCTCGGCCTGCCGCAGGATCACCGCCCCGACAAGGGCGTGGCCTTCAACCAGATCCCGGCCTGAAGGGGGAGACAGCGCAATGGCACTCAAGACGCGGATCACCGAGATGCTCGGGATCGAGCACCCGATCGTCCAGGGCGGGATGCAGTGGGTCGGCACGGCGGAAATGGCGAGCGCCGTTTCCAACGCCGGGGGCCTCGGCATCATCACCGGCCTGACCCAGCCCAGCGCCGAGGCGCTGCGTGACGAGATCGAGCGCTGCAAGGGCATGACGACAAGCCGTTCGGCGTGAACATGACCGTGTTCCCCGCGATCAACCCGCCCGACTACAAGGCCTATACCCAGGCGATCATCGATGCCGGGATCAAGGTGGTGGAAACCGCCGGCACCCCGGCAGTGCGCGAACTGTGGGAGATGATGAAGCCGCATGGCATCAAAATTCTCCACAAGTGCACCGCGGTGCGCCATGCGCTTTCGGCTGAGAAGGCCGGGGTGGACGTGATCTCGATCGACGGGTTCGAATGCGCCGGGCATCCGGGTGAGGACGACATCCCGGGCCTGATCCTGATCCCGGCCGCCGCCGACAAGGTCAAGATTCCGCTGCTCGCCAGCGGCGGCTTCGGTGACGGGCGCGGGCTTGCCGCCGCGCTGGCATTGGGTGCCGAGGGGATCAACATGGGCACCCGCTTCTGCGCGACGGTCGAGGCGCCGATCCACCAGAACTTCAAGCAGGCGATGGTGGACAACAGCGAGCGCGATACCGCGCTGATCTTCCGCTCCTATCGCAACACCGCGCGGGTGGCGAAGAACAGCATCGCCCAGGCAGTCGTTGCCGCCGAGGCCGAAGGCAAGCCGTTCGAGGCCGTGGCCGACCTCGTCAAGGGCGTGCGCGGGCGCGAAGGTCTGGGCACCGGCGATACCGAGCATGGCATCTGGACCGCGGGCATGATCCAGGGCCTGATCCAGGACATCCCGACCTGCGAAGTTCTGGTCAACCGCATCGTTGCCGATGCCGAAGCCATCATCAGGGGCCGCCTAGCCGGCATGATCGCGTAACAGGAAGGCGCTGACATGAAGATCGATTCCACCACCCCCGCCGTGGTGACCGGCGGGGCCTCCGGGCTGGGCCGCGCCACGGCGGAGGCGCTTGCCGCCGCCGGGGCCAAGGTCGCCATTTTCGATGTCAATGCCGAAGCGGGCGAAGCGGTCGCGAAGGAAATCGGCGGGATGTTCTGCAACGTCGACATCACCTCCGAGGAATCCGTCCTCGCGGGCTTTGAAAAGGCGCGTGCCGCCCACGGGCAGGAACGCGTGCTGGTGCACTGCGCGATGACCTCGCGCCGGGGCAAGACGCTGGCCTTCGACAAGGAAGCCGGCAAGCTGAAGCGCCTGCCGACCGAGGATTACATCTACGGCGTCAACGGCATCCTCGTCGCCTCGTTCCGTCTCGCCTCGATCGCGGCGGAAGGCATGGCGGCAGCCGATCCGGTGAACGATGACGGCGAACGCGGCGCGATCGTGCTCACCGCCTCGGTCGCGGCGCAGGACGGACAGATCGGCCAGGTGATCTATGGTTCGGCCAAGGCCGGGGTCAACGGCCTGGTCCTGCCGCTGGCGCGTGACCTGATGGACCTGGGCATCCGCGTGAACTCGATCATGCCGGGCATCTTCGCCACCCCGCTGATGCTGGGCGCGAAGCAGAACGTGCTGGACAGCCTGTCGGCCTCGGTCCCCTTCCCCAAGCGCCTCGGCAAGCCGGAAGAGTTCGCCTCGCTGGCCCTGGAACTGGCGCGCAACACCTACTTCAACGGCCAGTGCCTGCGCCTCGACGGCGGTATCCGCATGGCACCGCGGTAAGTAGATCTGGACGCAAAGACAAAAGGGCGCGCCGGCACTGTCGGCGCGCCCTTCTTCGTTTCACCGCCTTTGTTCGTGTCGAGCGCAGTCGAGACACGTCAGCACCCATGCGTCTCGACTGCGCTCGACACGGACGGGAAGTTTGGAGTGAGGGTTCAGGCTCTGCCAGTCTCACTTGCCAGCAGCGCCGGGTCGATCCCTTCGGCTTTCCACGCCGCGCGCCAGCGTTCCTCGGCCGGGGTCTTGAACAGCACCTCATGATGCCCCCCGGCGGCGAACCAGCCGTGGCGGCGCATTTCCCCATCGAGCTGGCCCGCGCCCCATCCGGCATAGCCCAGCGCCACCAGCCAGCGGCTTGGACCAGTCCCGGCGGCAATCGCCCGCAGCACTTCGATCGAGGCAGAGAGCGCGCCGAGCGGCGGAGCGAGGATCGTGCCCGGCCCCTGCCAGTCGGCGCTGTGAAGCACAAAGCCGCGCTGCGGCTCCACCGGCCCCCCGTCCAGCACCGGACAGTCGGGCGCTACGCCCGGATCGATCCCGACATCGCCCAGCAACTCGTGGAAGCCGAGGCGGGAATTGACCCGCCCGGTGCAGATCCCCAACGCCCCGTGCTGATCGTGTACATAGAGCGCGACCACCGCATGATCGAAGCGGGGATCGCCCATGCCCGGCATGGCCAGCAGCAGACGACCGGATAGGTAGGCAGACTCGGTCACCGCCCAAGGCTACCCTGTCCGCGCGTCCAGCTCAATCGCGCGGCAGCAGGTGTTTCTGCACCTTGCCGCTGGCGGTGCGCGGAATGGCCTGGGTGATGATCGCCCGCACCGGCACCTTGAACCTGGCCAGCCGCGCGCGGCAGTGGCCCAGCACCTGTTCCTCGCTGAGGCTTGCCCCCGCGCGCGGGATGACGAAAGCGCGGCCAACCTCGCCCCAGCGCTCGTCCGGCACGCCGATCACCGCAACCTCGGCCACTTCGGGCAGCTCGGCCAGGACCCGTTCGACCTCGGCAGGATAGACGTTTTCGCCGCCCGAAATGTACATGTCCTTCTTGCGATCGACGAGGTAGTAGAATCCGTCATCGTCCTGCAACGCGGCATCACCGGTCTTGAACCAGCCGTCGTGGAAGGCCTTGGCGGTCAGGTCCGGCTGGTTCCAGTAGCCCTGCGTCACGCTTGGCCCCTTGATCCACAGCTCGCCCGTCTCACCGCGCGGGACATCGCCGCCCTCGTCATCGACGATCCGCGCCTGGACGGCGAACAGCGGCAGGCCGCAGGACCCCGCCTTCTCGATCAGGCGTTCCACATCGAGCACCGGCATGGCGAAGTTGGAGCAGGTCTCGCTCATCCCGAAGCCATCGGAAAAACGGATTCCGGCGCGGGCGAAGCGTTCGACCTGCGCCTTGGGGTTGGGTGCACCGCCAGTGACGTACATCTTCAGGCCGTGAAACTTCTCGGGCGCGAAGTCCGGGTGCTGCCACAGCGTGGTCGCCATCTGCGGGACCGAGAAATAGTGGGTGATGCCCAGGTCCGGATCGGCGATCCGGGCGATGGTCCGGGCCGGATCGAACCCCGCGCTGATCCACACCGTGCCCCCCGCCAGGATCGGCACACGCACCGCCGCGAACAGTCCGGCGGTGTGGAACATCGGCATGTCGCACAGGAACACGCTTTCATGGCTGACCAGGCTGCCGTTGGCGAAGTTCGCCGGTCCCCAATAGGCGTTCTCCTCGCTGATCATCACCCCCTTGGGGCGGCCGCTGGTGCCCGAGGTGTAGAGCAGCGTCGTCGGTTCCTGCCACCCGCGCCGCGCATCGGCGGGCGCGCTGGTGCCGGGCTGGCCCAGCGCCTCAAGCTCGCTCATCGGCACGCGCCGCGCCGGATGGTCCGGCGGCGTGAATTCCGCATCGTGGAACATCAGGCTGGGGGCTGCATCCTCCATCAGCGCGGCGATCTCCGCACTGGCAAGGCGCCAGTTGTACGGCACGAAAATCGCGCCCGCCCGCACGCAGGCCAGCTGGAGCACGAGCATGTTCGGGTGATTGCGCGCCAGGGTCGCCACCCGCGCGCCCGAGGCCGGGCCGAGCGTTTCGACCAGCCAGGCGGCCAGCCGGTCAATCGCCGCGTCAAGCTCTGCCCACGACCAGCGGCGGCCGGTTTCCGCGCAGCCAACCGCCAGCCGCTTGGGATTGGCGGTCGCATGGGTGCGCACGGTGTCGATCAGGCAAGCGGTCATGGCGTCCTCGTTTCCCGGTCAGCCCCTGGGGCAATTCAGGCATTTCCTTAGCAGCAATAATGCTATATTCAATAACAATACTACCGCAATCAGCCGACCGGATTTTTTGTATGCCTTGCTTACTGACGTGGCTAGCATGGCCGCAACAAGAATCACTTCGCGGAGAGCCAGCCCCATGAACGACGTGACCTCGATCGACCGGACCCAGCGCCCCTATTCGGCAGCGGCGCAGGCCTTCCTTGCACGCAAGCCCGCGCTGTTCATCAACAACGAATGGGTCGCATCCAGCCACGACCAGTTGCTGGAAGTGGAAGACCCTTCCTCGGGCAAAGTGATCGGCCACGTCGTCGATGCCTCGGACCGGGACGTCGACCGCGCCGTCGCCGCCGCGCGCATCGCCTTTGACGACGGGCGCTGGTCCGGCCTGCCGCCGATGACACGCGAACGCACGATGATCCGCCTCGCCGACCTGATCGAGGCCAATGCCGACGAATTCGCCGAACTGGAAGCAATCGACAACGGCAAGCCCAAGGGCATGGCCGGCGCGGTGGACGTGCCGGGCGCGGTCAGCCACATCCGTTTCATGGCCGGCTGGGCCAGCAAGATCAGCGGCGAGGTGATCCCGCCCTATACCATGCCTGCCGGGCAGGTGTTCGGCTATACTGTCAGGGAACCGGTCGGCGTCTGCGCGCAGATCGTGCCGTGGAACTTCCCGTTGCTGATGGCCTGCCTCAAGATCGCCCCGGCGCTGGCGGCGGGCTGCACGGTGGTGCTCAAGCCCGCCGAGCAGACCAGCCTTACCGCGCTTCGCCTCGCTGATCTGATTGCCGAAGCAGGGTTCCCGGCAGGCGTGGTCAACGTCATCACCGGCAACGGGCACACCGCGGGCGACCGCATGGTCAAGCATCCGGACGTCGACAAGATCGCCTTCACCGGATCGACCGAGATCGGCAAGCTGATCAACCGCAATGCTACCGACACGCTCAAGCACGTAACGCTGGAACTGGGCGGCAAGAGCCCGGTGGTGATCCTGCCCGATGTCGATGTGGCCCAGGCCGCTCCGGGCGCGGCGGGCGCGATCTTCTTCAATTCCGGGCAGGTCTGCGTCGCGGGATCGCGGCTCTATGCCCACCGCTCGATCTTTGATCAGGTGATCGAGGGCGTGGCCGCCACCGCGCCGTTCTGGGCGCCGCGCGCCTCGCTCGATCCCGATGCGCACATGGGGCCGCTGGTGTCGAAGGAGCAGTTCGACCGGGTGATGGGCTATATCGAGGCCGGCAAGCGCGACGGCGCCAGCGTGGCGGTGGGCGGCGATGCGGCTCCGGCGGCAGGCGGCTACTACGTCAACCCGACCGTGCTGGTCGACGTCAACCCGCAGATGAGCGTGGTGCGCGAGGAAATCTTCGGCCCCGTAGTGGTGGCCCAGCGCTTCGACGATCTGGACGAGGTCGCGCGCGAGGCGAACAACACCTGCTATGGCCTTGGGGCTGGCGTGTGGACCCGGGACGTCGCGGCGATGCACCGGCTGGCCGGCAAGATCAAGGCGGGCACCGTATGGGGCAATTGCCACGCGGTGATCGACACCGCGCTACCCTTCGGCGGCTACAAGGAATCCGGCGTGGGCCGCGAACAGGGCCGGCAGGGGATCGAGGCCTATCTCGAAACCAAGACCGTCATCATCCAGATGTGATCGCTTGCCCTTCACCCGCTCGATCGGGGAAGGATGAAAGGAAACTCCAGTGCCGATCGACCTTGCCAAGATCAAAGCCATCGATGTCCACGTCCACGCCGAGGTTTCGTGCCACGATCCCGAAGACCCGGTGATGGGCCGGTTCTTCGATGCGGCCAGTGCCTATTTCAAGGCCCCGCGCGAACGGCCCAAGATGCCGGAGATCGCCGCGATCTACCGCGAGCAGCAGATCGCCTTCTGCCTGTTCACCGTCGATTGCGAGGCGGGCCTTGGCGCCAAGCGCGTATCGAACTACGAAGTTGCCGAATTCGCCGCTAAGCACGACGACATCTGCATCCCCTTCGCCTCGATCGATCCGCACAAGGGCAAGCTGGGCGCCCGCGAGGCGCGCGATCTGGTGGAGAATTACGGGGTGCGCGGTTTCAAGTTCCACCACATCATGCAGAATATCGAGCCCGCCGCGCAGGTCGGCTACCCGATCTACGAGGTGATCAACGAATACAAACTGCCCGCGATCTTCCACACCGGCCATTCCGGCATGGGCACGGGGATGCGCGGCGGCGGCGGGGTGCGGCTGAAGTATGGCCAGCCGATGCTGGTCGACGATGTCGCGGTCGACTTTCCCGACATGAAGATCATCCTGGCCCATCCCAGCTGGCCGTGGGTCGATGAAAGCCTGTCGATGGCGCTGCACAAGGACAACGTGTTCATTGACCTGTCGGGCTGGAGCCCCAAGTACTTCCAGCCGCAAATCATCCAGTATGCCAACACCCAGTTACGCAAGAAGATGCTGTTCGGCAGCGATTTCCCGCTGATCCACCCGCAGAAGTGGATCGAGGCGGCGCTGCAGGTCGGCTTCAAGGAAGATGTCCTGCCCTGCATCATGAAGGACAACGCCGCGCGCGTGCTGGGACTGGCCTGAGGGGCCGCGCGGCATGGCCGGGTTTGTCCTGATCCACGGTTCCTGGCACGGCGGCTGGTGCTTTGATGTGGTCGCGGCGCGGCTGCGTGCGGCAGGCCATGTGGTCCGTGCGCCGACACTCCCAGGGATGGGCGGAAGCGAGGCAGAGCTGCGCGCCGTTACGCTGCAGGGATGGGCGGACTATGCTGCGCAGCAAAGCGCTGAACTGAAAGCGGAACTTTGCGGTGCGCCGGTCGTTCTCGCAGGCCATTCGCGCGGCGGACTGGTGGTGAGCCAGGCGGCCGAAGCGGACCCGGCGGCGATGGATGCGCTGGTCTATATCTGCGCGATGATGCTGCCCGATGGCATGAGCCGGGCAGATTTCAAGGCGCTGGAGGAACCGACCCCGGATTTCGACGGCCTGATCTCGCCCGTCCACGGCGGCGCGGGCACCGTGGTCGATCCGGCGCGGGCCGGGCCGGTCTTCGCCCAGCTTTCGCCGCCCGATCTGGTCGCCGCCGCCCTGCCCCGGCTGATGGCGGAACCGCACGGCCCGCGTTCAACCCCCTTGCATCTGACCGCAGAGCGCTGGGGCAGCCTGCCGCGTACCTATGTCGAAACGCTGCACGACCGCACCATTCCGATTGCCAGCCAGCGCTTGATGCAGGCGATGTCGCCGGGCGCGCGGGTGGTGACGCTGGATGCCGATCACTCGCCCTACCTCAGCGCGCCGGACGAACTCACCGCCGCGCTGCTGGCGGCCATTCCGGAGGGGTAAACGATGCGCGAAGTCCGGCTCAGTCCATCCGGCGGGTTCGACAATGCCGCGCTTCCCGCGTCCCATATCGAGGTCCGCCCGGTGGCCGCGGCGATGGGCGCAGAGGTGATGGGCGATCTGCGCGACCTGTCGGGCGATGCCTTTGCCGAACTGCGGCAAGCGCTGTGGCGCCACAAGATGCTGTTTGCGCGGGGCCAGCACTGGACCCACGCCGAGCATGAAGCCTTCGCGCTGCGCTGGGGGCCGTTCGCGCCCGATGCCTATACCCACGGCGTTGCCGGCCACCCCGGAGTGCAGCCGCTGATCAAGGAAGCGGACCACCGCAGCAAGGGCCTGTTCGGATCGGGCTGGCACACCGATTCACCCTTCCTGCCCGAACCGCCGGGAATGACGATCCTGCGCAGCGTAGAGGTTCCGCCCTATGGCGGCGATACGGTCTGGGCCAATTGCGCGCTGGCTTACCGCACGCTCAGCCCGGCGATGCAGACGATGCTGCGCCCGCTGAAGGTGCGGATGAGCGCGGTGAACAACGCCCACACCCAGAAGCTGGCCGATGGCAAGGAACTGAACTTTGCCAGCGACGAGGCCCGCGAGGCGGCCTTTGCGGGCAACGCCCACCCGCTGGTGCGCACCCACCCGATGACCGGTGAACTCGCGCTGTTCGTGGACGAGGTCTATGCCGTGGGGATCGAGGGGATGACCCAGGCGGAGAGCCTGCCGCTGCTCGACTTCCTCTGCCGTCACATCACCCAGCACCACTATACCGTGCGGCTGAAGTGGGAGCCGGGCATGGTCGCGATGTGGGACAACCGCGGCGCGCTGCACCTTGCCGCCAACGACTATGACGGCTTCCGGCGCGAGATGTACCGCACGACGATGGCGGGCGAGCGACCGGAATAGCAAAAAAAAAAAAAAGAAAGAAGGAAAAAAAGGAAAAAAAAAAAAAGAAAAAGAAAGAAGGAAAAAAGGAACCATTCTCCCAAAACAAAAAAATTTCACAAAAAAAAAAAAAAAAAAGCAAGAAAGCACCCCAACATCTGCAGCCGCACCACCCCCCCCCTCCACGGGCCCAAACACAAAAAAACAAAAAACCCAGAGCCCGGGGCGTTTCAATTTTTTTCCCCTTCTGTGGGTAAAAAAAATTTTTTTTTGTTGTGGTGTGGGGGCCGGCCGCCCCCTCCCGGGTCGGGCGGGCTTGAGGGGCGCGGGGAGGCCCCCCCACCCCCCCGGGCCGCGATTATTGGGGGGCCGGGGGGGGGCGGCCGCAAAAAAAAAGGGGGGGAAAAATTTTTTTTGTGCGGGCCGGGGCGTGTTTTTTTTGACCCCTGAGGATTGACAAAGGAGGGAAAAAATTTGGTGGGGGGGGGGAAACAACCCCGCAAGCCAACCCCGCGCGCGCGCGCAAGGGCCGCAACCCGCGCCCACCCCCCTCCCCGGCCCTGGTGCCCCCCCCCCGGGGCGGGGCGGGGGGGGGGGGGGGGCCGCCGCCCCCCCCCCGGCCCCAGGGCCCCCCCCCCAAAAGGGGCCGGGCCACCTTTTGCCCGCCTCCCGGGTCCCGCGACGTCTTGCCCCCGGGGCTCTTTCCGGACCTGATGGCCAAAACATTATAATAAAAAAAACTTGGGATCAATCCCCGAAGAAGTTGAGTTCCAGCAGCACGTTGTCGGGATCGGCAACGAACACTTGCCGAAGGCCGATGCTGACGACGAAGTTGGCCTGATAGGGCAGGCCCAGCGCCTCGATCCGCGCGATCAGTTCGTCATGGCCGCTGCATGACAGGGCAACGTGATGGACCGCGCCGGTCAGCGCGCCGGGTTCGACCGTGCGGTCGAAGGTGCGCGGGCAGTCCTCGGTATTGATGTGGACGATCGCGCGGCCCGCGTGGTCGTACATCCACTGGGCGTTCTGCGGGGTCAGCGGCGGCGGGCCATCGCGGCGCTCCAGCCCGAGCAGGCCGGTGTAGAACGCGCAGCTCCTTTCAAGATCACTGGTGATGACGTTGACGTGATCGAGCGCGTTGACCTGCATCGGGCCTCTCCTGTCAGCTCCTGAACACCACGGTCTTGTCATGGTTCAGCAGCACGCGGTCGGCAAGGTGCAACCGCACGGCTTCGGCCAGGACGCGGCGTTCGATGTCGCGGCCCTTGCGGACCATGTCCTCGGGGCTGTCGGCATGGGTTACCGATTCGACATCCTGATGGATGATCGGGCCTTCATCGAGGTCCGCCGTGACGTAGTGCGCGGTCGCGCCAATCATCTTCACGCCCCGCGCATGGGCCTGGTGATAGGGCTTGGCCCCCTTGAAGCCGGGCAGGAACGAATGGTGGATGTTGATGCAGCGGCCCGAAAGGAAGGAAGCCAGGTCGTCCGAAAGGATCTGCATATAGCGCGCCAGCACCACCAGTTCGGCCCCGCTTTCGGTCACCACCTGCTTGATCTGCGCTTCCTGCCGGGACTTGGTATCCTTTGTGATCGGGAAATGATGATAGGGAATCCCGTCGAGCAGCGAGATAGACAGCGCCTCCTTGGGATGGTTGCCGATGATCCCGACCACTTCCATGTTCAGCTCGCCGATGCGGTGGCGATAGAGCAGGTCGCCCAGGCAATGGTCGAACTTGGAAACCAGCAGCAGCACCTTGCGTGGCGATTCCCGGCCGCGCAGACGCCAGGTCATCCGGTATTGCTCCGCGATCGGCACGAATCCGGCCTGGAACGCCGCCGGGTCGGTCGCACCGGGATCAAACTCCACGCGCATGAAAAACAGCCCGCCGGCTTCGTCGTTGAACTGCTGGGCTTCGAGGATATTTCCTCCGTTCTCATACAGATAGCCGGTCACCCGGGCGGTGATTCCCGGCTGGTCGGTGCACGAAAGCGTGAGGATCTGGGCCTCGGACATCAGACAGTCTCCCTTGCGTCACGGCATTTGGCGGCTTGCGGCCCTTTGCCGCTTTTCGTTTGCAGCGATAGCAAAATATAGTAAGTAGTGCATACGAAATTCAACTGCAAAAGTGGAGAGAGCCGCAATGGCCACCAATCTCGATCAGCTTCTCGCCGGCACCGGCAATATCGTCGAAATGCTGCGCAATTCGCAGCTGGGTGCCTATGTCTACCCTGTCGTGGCGCCGGAATTTTCCAACTGGCGCAGCGAACAGTGGGCCTGGCAGCACAGCGCCGTGCTGTTCGACCAGTCACATCACATGGTGAACCTGTACCTGCGCGGGAAGGACGCGGCCAGGCTGCTGTCCGACACGATGGTCAACACCTCCAAGGGCTGGAGCGTGAACAAGGCCAAGCAATACGTGCCGACCACCCCCTATGGCCACGTCATCGGCGACGGCATCATCTTCCGCGAGGAGGAGGAACACTTCACCTATGTCGGCCGCGCACCCGCCAGCAACTGGCTGCGCTATCACGCCGCGACCGGCGGCTATGATGTCGAGGTGATCCTCGATGACCGTTCGCCGATGCGGCCGATGGGCAAGCCGGTGACCCGCCGCGAATGGCGTTTCCAGATCCAGGGCCCGCAGGCCTGGAACGTGATCGAGAAGCTGCACGGCGGCCCGCTGGAGAAGCTGGGCTTCTTCAACATGAGCACCATGAACATCGCCGGCAAGACCGTGCGCACCCTGCGCCACGGGATGTCGGGCGCGCCGGGCCTGGAAATCTGGGGTCCGTACGAGGAGCAGGAGGAAATCCGCGCCGCGATCCTGGAAGCCGGCAAGGAATTCGGCCTGATCGCCTGCGGCAGCCGCGCCTATCCCTCCAACACGCTCGAATCCGGCTGGATCCCCAGCCCGCTGCCCGCGATCTACACCGGCGAAAAGCTCAAGCGCTTTCGCGAGTGGCTGGGCGCGGACAGCTATGAGGCGACCGGCTCGATCGGCGGCTCGTTCGTGTCGGACAATATCGAGGACTATTACCTCAATCCGTGGGAACTGGGTTACGGCGGCTTCGTCAAGTTCGACCATGATTTCCACGGCCGCGAGGCGCTGGAGCAGATCGACCCCGCCGCGCAGCGCAAGAAGGTGACGCTGGCCTGGAACCCCGAGGACATGGCGAAGATCATGGCTTCGCTGTTCAACCCGGACGGCGATCAGTACAAGTTCTTCGACGTGCCGCTGGCGAACTATGCCTCGTCCAACTATGACCGGGTGATCGACGCCGATGGCAAGACGGTCGGCCTGTCGATGTTCACCGGCTATTCCTACAATGAAAAGCAGGCGCTGAGCCTCGCCACGATCGATCCCTCTATCCCCATCGGCACCGAGCTCAAGGTCGTCTGGGGCGAAGAGGACGGCGGCACGCGCAAGACCACGGTCGAACCGCACAAGCAGCTGGAAGTCCGCGCGATCGTCAGCCCTGTGCCTTACAGCCGCGTGGCGCGCGAAAGCTACCACGGCTCCTGGCGCTCGCAGGGCCTCTAAGCGAAGGACCGGCGCCGGGCAGCCGCCCGGCGCCGCCTCCCCGGGAGCACCGCTATGGCCAAGCCGCTGATCCATCCCAACTGGGACAAGCCCCGCGCCGGCATCACCGACGGTTTCAGCCTGGAAATGACCGCGAAGGACGAGGCTTCGCTGCGCGATGCCGCGCCGCTGATCCCCGCCGAAACCCCGGTCGCGATCACCTATCTGCCCGGCGAGGAAGTCGCCGCGCGGGTCGCCGCGACGGTCGCGGTGCGCGAACTGGGGTTTGAGCCGATGCCGCACTTCTCGGCGCGCCGGATCACCTCGGAGGACGACTTCGAAGGCTATCTGAAGGCGGTGGTCGAACAGGCGGGGGTACGGCGCTGTTTCATCGTCGCGGGCGATCCGCCAGAGCCGCAAGGGCCCTATTTCGACACCATGGCCCTGATCGAGACCGGCGCGTTCGAGCGCGCCGGGATTACAGCCATCGGCATCGGCGGTCATCCCGAAGGCCATCCGAACATGAGCGTGGACCAGTGCTGGCAAGTGCTGGAAACCAAGGTCCGCGCGATCGAGGCGCGCGGCATGGCGCCGCTGGTGGTCACCCAGTTCGGCTTCGATCCCGATGCCTTCCTGGCCTGGCTCAAGGAACTGCGCGCGCGCGGGATCGATTGTCCCGTGCGGATCGGTGTGCCGGGTCCGGCCGGGATCAAGCGCCTGCTGGCCTTCGCCGCGCGCTGCGGGGTTGGCGCTTCGGCCAGCGTGATGAAGAAGTACGGGGTGTCGATCGGCAACCTGCTGGGCACCGCCGGGCCGGACAGGCTGGTCGATGCCTTCGCTGCGGGCCTGGGCGACGAACACGGCCGGGTGCGGCTGCACTTTTACCCCTTCGGCGGAATGGTGAAGACCGTCGAGTGGATCCGGGATTACAACGCGAAGCACGGGATCTAGCGGCACGGCAAGCCCGCTCGCAGGACAGGTTGAGGCGGCAATGCGGTTCTTCTTCTACGGGACCCTGCTCGACGGCAGCGACAATCCGGTGGCGCGGGATGTCCACGCCCTGCTGTCACCGCTGGGACCAGCCGGGGTGCGCGGCGCGCTCCATGCGGTTCCGGACACCAACGGCTGGTTCCCCGCGCTGCTGCCCGGTGACGGGCTGGCGCAGGGCAGGCTTTACGAAACCCGGCCCCATTTCTCCCCCGCCGATCTCGGCCGGATGGACGCGTACGAGGACTTCAATCCGGCCCGGCCCGATGCTTCGCTCTATCTCCGGCGCGAGGTGGAATTGTCGGATGGCGGGACCGCGCAGGCCTATCTGTTCAACCAGCCGCTGCCGCCCGGTTCGATGCCAATTGCCCATGGCGACTTCCGCCGCTGGCTCGACGAATCCGGCGAAGCCGCTTTCTCCGGCTTGCGTGAGGCCTGAATCGCTTGCCTTTGACCCGATTCGCCGTTAGGGGCGCCCCCTTCATTGACACGGATTCAATGGCCCGCCTGGCTATCTAGGGCTGCCAGGGCTGGTCGGACGTGTCTCGGACAAGGAGACGAAAATGCCCAAGCTCAAGACGAAGAGCGGCGTCAAGAAGCGCTTCAAGCTCACCGCAACCGGCAAGATCAAGCACGGCGCGGTTGGCAAGCGTCACCGGCTGATCAGCCACAACGCCAAGTACATCCGCCAGCACCGTCGCACCGACACGATCTCCGACGCTGATGCGAAGACGATCAAGAAGTGGGCGCCCTACGGGCTGAACTGAGGAGTACTGAAGTATGGCACGTGTCAAAAGGGGTGTTACCACCCGCGCCAAGCACAAGAACATTCTGGAACAGGCCAAGGGTTACCGCGGTCGCCGGAAGAACACGATCCGCGTTGCGCGCCAGGCCGTCGAAAAGGCCGGCCAGTACGCCTATCGCGACCGCAAGGTTAAGAAGCGGACCTTCCGCGCCCTGTGGATCCAGCGCATCAACGCCGCGGTCCGCGCCGAAGGCCTGACCTATTCGCAGTTCATCCACGGCGCCAAGCTGGCGGGCATCGAGCTCGACCGCAAGGCGATGGCCGATCTGGCGATGAACGAAGGCGGCGTGTTCACTGCGGTGATCGCGCAGGCGAAGGCCGCGCTGCCGGCCTGATCCGCCGTACAGTTCAGCCACAAAAAGGGCGCGGATGGCACTGCTATCCGCGCCCTTTTTTCTGCAAAGCCTTCGCAATAACCGCTTGCCCCGCCTGCCCTTAATGGGCCATTTGCTAAGGCCTTAGCGACAGTCCGCGCCGGGCTGGATCAGGGGTCGGCCAGGTGATCAAGCAAGCCATCGTCGATGCGGTCAGCGTACGGTTTTTCATGCCGTCGCCCGCGCTCGCCCCCTACATCACCACGTACTACCTGGTCGAGGTAAGCCTGCCCGATGACCTGGCCGTGGTGGAGGACTGGCTCCATCCCGAATGGGGCAACCTGCGCATAACAAAAGGCGGTAACTGGCAGGCGGCGATTGGCGCCGGTGATCTGGTCGATGGACCGCGCGTGGTCGCCTCCGGTCCAACCAGCTATTGCGCGCACTTCACCATGCGGCGGGGCCGGTTCTGGGGCATCGGCCTGCTGCCCGCCGGGTGGGCGCGGTTCGTCAATGCCCCGGCCGATGCCCATTCCGACAGTTTCTGCGATGCAACGGCCGATCCGGCTTTTTCCGCCCTGACCGGCCTGGCCGATTGCGTGAACGATCACACGCCGGACCCCGCTGCCGAGGCCGCGCGATTTGACGCATATTTGTGCGATCTGCTGGAACGGCGCCCGCAATCGGCGGCGGAACAGCGGATCCAGCAGGCCCATGCCCTGCTGGTCAACCACGCGGTTACCTCGGTCGGGGAGATGGCCGAACAGCTGGCTATGTCGCCGCGCTCGCTCGAACGGCTCAGCCTGCGCGCCTTCGGCTTTGCCCCCAAGCTGCTGCTGCGCCGCCAGCGCTTTCTGCGCAGCCTGGCGCAGTTCATGCTCGACCCATCACTGTCATGGATCAGGACGCTGGACTGGCACTATGTCGACCAGGCCCACTTCGTGCGCGACTTCAAGCGGTTCATGACGATGAGCCCGTCGGCCTATGCCGCGCTTGACCATCCCGTGCTGCGCGCGGCGGCCCAGGCCCGCGCAGCGGCCGCGGGCGAGGCAATGCAGGTTCTGCACCGCCCCTGATCGCGCTTGCCAAGCTGGCCGCGCGGCGGCAGAGTTCAGGGCTACAACATAAGATTCAGGGATACCTTCGGTGGCGCACGATGTTGCAGTAAGAGTGCGGTTCTGCCAGCCGCCGGAAGACCTGCAGCGGTACTTCACGACTTTCTATGCGGCCGAGATCGACCTGGCCGGGGATGCCCGGATCAGTGACGCGCTGCACCCGGAATGGGCCAACCTGCGCTTTTTCAGCGGCGATGCTCCCGATGCCGCGATCGAGGGGCACGGGACGCTGTCTGGCGCGCATTTCGTCGCTACCGGTCCCAGTTCGCGCTGCACCCATTTCACCATCGGCAAGACCCGGTTCTGGGGGATCGGTCTGCTTCCACTCGGCTGGGCGCGGTTCGTTGGTGCCCCGGCATCGGCCCATGCCAACCTGCTCGCCGATGGCAGGCACCACGGCACTTTCGCGCACTTCCTGCCCCTGGCCGGGCAATTGTTCAGCGGCCAGGTCGACGAGGAAAGCGAATTCGCGCGGATCGTCAGCTATTTCCGCACGCTGCCCGCACCGGCGGGCATGAGCGAAGAGCGGATCGTCGCGATCCATCAGGCGGTGATCGATCCGGCCATTTCCACGGTCACCCAGCTGGTCGAAAGGGTTGGCGCGAGCCAGCGGACGATCGAGCGCACCTGCCAGCAGGCCTTCGGGTTTTCACCCAAGCTGCTGCTGCGGCGCCAGCGTTTCATGCGCAGCCTGACCCAGTTCATGCTCGATCCCTCGCTCAAGTGGATCGGCGCGCTGGATGGCAGCTATCACGACCAGGCCCAGTTCGTGCGCGATTTCCACGAATTCATGGGCATGACCCCGCGCGACTATGCGGCCCGGCCCCACCCGATCCTGGAAACCTTCATGCACGAGCGTGACCGCGTGCGCGGCGCCGCCGTGCAGACGCTCGACCGGCCGGCCGCGCGCTAAACCCCTTTGACCGCGCGCGCGGCGCGGCTAAAGGCGCTGCTTCAACCCCGGGCAGCAGGCGGAACGACAGGCAGTGGACTACGCAGCAACAGGTGAACAGGCATTGGCGCGGATCGCCGCGGCCACCGACCTTGACTCGCTGGAGAAGCTGCGGGTCGAATTCCTGGGCAAGCAGGGCTCGATTTCCGGCCTGCTCAAGACCCTGGGCGCCATGTCGCCCGATGAACGCCAGACCACCGGACCGAAGATCCACGCCCTGCGCGAAAGCGTGACCGAGGCGCTGACCGCGCGCAAGGCCGGGCTGGAACAGGCCGCGCTCGATGCGCGCCTGGCGGCCGAGAACATCGATCTGTCCCTGCCCGCGCCCGAAGCCCCGCGCGGCTCGATCCACCCGGTCAGCCAGGTGCTGGACGAACTGGCGGAAATCTTCGCCGACATGGGCTTTGCCGTGGCCACCGGGCCGGAGATCGAGGACGACTGGCACAATTTCACTGCGCTCAACATCCCCGAAAGCCACCCGGCGCGGGCAATGCATGACACCTTCTACTTCCCGGACAAGGATGCCGAAGGCCGCGCCATGCTGCTGCGCACCCACACCAGCCCGGTGCAGATCCGCTCGATGCTGCGCGATGGCGCGCCGATCCGGATCATCGCGCCGGGCCGCGTCTACCGCTCTGACAGCGACGCCACCCACACGCCCATGTTCCATCAGGTCGAAGGGTTGGTGATCGACAAGGGCATTCATCTGGGCCACCTCAAGTGGACGCTGGAAACCTTCCTCAAGGCCTTCTTCGAGCGTGACGACATCGTCCTGCGCCTGCGCCCCAGCTATTTCCCCTTCACCGAGCCTTCGGTCGAAGTGGATGTCGGCTTCGCAATTCAGAACGGCAAGCGGGTGCTGGGCGGCAGCGGCGATGCCCCGGGGCACGGCTGGATGGAACTGCTCGGCTCCGGCATGGTCAACCGCAAGGTGATCGCGGCGGGCGGGCTTGATCCCGATGAATGGCAGGGCTTCGCCTTCGGCATCGGGGTCGACCGGATCGCCATGCTCAAATACGGGATGGACGATCTGCGCGCCTTCTTCGATGGCGACGTGCGCTGGCTGCAGCACTATGGCTTCTCGCCGCTTGACGTTCCGACCCTCTCGGCTGGCGTGGGAGCAGCGGCATGAAGTTCTCGCTTTCCTGGCTGAAGGACCACCTCGACACCACCGCCAGCGCGGAAGAGATCGCGGCCACGCTCAACGCCATCGGGCTTGAGGTCGAAGGGGTGGAGAACCCCGCCGAGAAGCTTGCGGGCTTCCGGATCGCCAAGGTGCTTACGGCCGAGCGGCATCCCAATGCCGACAAGCTGCAGGTGTTGAGCGTCGATACTGGCGATGGCCAGCCGCTGCAGGTCGTCTGCGGCGCGCCCAATGCCCGCGCGGGGCTGATGGGCGTGCTCGGCCTGCCCGGCGCGGTGGTGCCCGCGGGCGGGTTCGAACTCAAGAAGAGCGCGATCCGCGGCGTTGAATCCAACGGCATGATGTGTTCCAGCCGCGAACTGGACCTGGGCGACGATCACGCCGGGATCATCGAGCTGCCCGCCGATGCGCCGGTCGGCATGGCCTTCGCCGATTACCAGGGCGCCGACCCGGTGTTCGACGTGGCGATCACGCCGAACCGGCCTGACTGCATGGGCGTCTACGGAATCGCCCGCGATCTTGCGGCTGCCGGACTTGGCACGCTGAAGCCGATTGCCGTGCAAAGCGTCAACGGCAGCTTTGACTGCCCGACCGAAATCCGCACCGACGATCCCGAGGGCTGTCCGGCATTCTATGGCCGCGTCATTCGCGGCGTAAGCAACGGCGCCTCGCCCGAATGGATGCAGGCGCGGCTGAAGAGCGCGGGCCAGCGTCCGATCTCCGCGCTGGTCGACATCACCAACTACGTGATGCTCAGCTTTGGCCGCCCGGCCCATGCCTATGACCTTGCACAGCTGACCGGCGCGATCTTCGCGCGGCGGGCGCAGGACGGTGAACACGTGCTGGCACTCAACGGCAAGGAATATGCGCTCGACGCGGGCATGACCGTGATCGCCGACGAGGCCGGGGTGCACGATATCGCCGGGATCATGGGCGGCGAGCATTCGGGCTGCTCCGAAACCACCACCGACGTGCTGCTGGAGGTCGCCTATTTCGATCCAGTGCGGATCGGGGATACGGGCCGCAAGCTCAATCTGACTTCCGATGCCCGCCAACGGTTCGAGCGCGGGGTTGATCCGGCTTTCCTGGACAAGGGACTGGACCTCCTGACCCAGCTGATCCTCGAGATCTGCGGCGGTGAAGTATCGCGCGTGGTGCGCGCCGGGACCCCGCCAAGCGGGGCCAAGGTCGTGCCTTATCACCCCAGCCTTGCGCTCCAGCTGGGCGGGGTGGCGATTGCTGACGAGGCGCAGAAGGCGACCCTTGCCGCACTTGGCTTTGGCATGGATGCGCGCTGGAACGTGATCGTGCCGAGCTGGCGCCCGGACGTCGACGGCGCTGCCGACATCGTCGAGGAAGTGGTCCGCATCCACGGGATCGACAATGTCGAAAGCGTTCCCCTGCCCCGCACCGATGGCGTCGCGCGGCCGACCGCCACACCGTCGCAGAAGCTGGAGCGCCGCCTGCGCCGCGCCGCTGCCGCGCGCGGCCTGAATGAGGCGGTGACCTGGTCGTTCCTGCCCGAGGCCGAGGCTGAAGCCTTTGCCGAGGGCAACGGCGGGCTGTGGGTGCTCGCCAACCCGATCAGCGAGGACATGAAGGCGATGCGTCCCTCGCTGCTGCCTGGCCTGTTGGCTGCCTCGCGCCGCAATCTCGATCGCGGCGCTTCCGGCCTGCGGCTGTTCGAGCTTGGCCGCCGCTATCTGCGCGGGGACAAGGGCCACAGCGACGAACGCCTGACGCTGGGCGCGGTGCTGGCGGGCGAAAAGACCCCGCGCGGCTGGGCGAGTGGCAAGGCGCAGGTCTTCGACGCTTATGACGCCAAGGCCGAGGCACTGGCCTTGCTGGCCGAAGCCGGCGCTCCGGTCGACAACCTGCAGGTGATGGCCGAGGCTGGTGCGCAGTTCCACCCCGGCCAGTCGGCCACGCTGCGGCTTGGCCCCAAGACCGTGCTGGCGCGCTTCGGGATGCTTCACCCCGCGATCCTGAAGGCATTCGACATCGATGTGCCGGTCGCTGCGGTCGAGCTGTTCCTCGATGCGATTCCGGCCAAGCGCGGCGCGCCCACTTTCGCCCGCGCCGCCTATGCCACGCCGCCGCTCCAGGCGGTGACGCGCGACTTCGCCTTCCTGGTGGACGCGGCGCTGCCGGCGGGCGATCTGGTCCGCACGGTCCGGGGCGCGGACAAGGCCAACGTGGTCGCCGCGCGGCTGTTCGACGATTTCCGGGGCCAGGGCGTGCCGGACGGGCAGAAGAGCCTCGCCATCGAGGTGACGCTGCAACCCGGCGAGAAGAGCTATGACGAGGCCGAGCTCAAGGCGATCGCCGAGAAGATCACGGCGGCGGCGGCCAAGCTGGGTGCGGTGCTGCGGGGCTGATCCCCACAGCGCGGCGCCGCGCGCACCGGAAGCGCAGAAGGCTGCCGTTCGCAGCCCGGCATGGGGCAAATAGCGGCTAGGAGGCCCCGCACTGCCCCCGGTGCAGCAGCTTGTGATCCGCCAGCACCAGCGCCATCATCGCTTCCACCACCGGCACGCCGCGAATGCCGACGCAGGGGTCGTGGCGGCCCTTGGTGAACATCTCCGCTGCCTCACCGTCACGCGTGATCGTTTGCTGCGGAGTGAGGATCGAGCTGGTCGGCTTGAAGGCGACGCGCACCACCACCGGCTGGCCGGTTGAAATCCCGCCCGCGATCCCGCCCGCGTGGTTGGCCAGAAATTCCGGACTTCCTTCGCCGGGCCGCATCGGATCGGCGTTCTGCTCGCCGGTCAGCCGCGCGGCGGCGAAGCCATCGCCGATTTCGACGCCCTTGACCGCGTTGATCCCCATCATGCCTGCCGCAAGGTCGGCATCGAGCTTGCCATAAAGCGGCGCCCCCCACCCGGCGGGAACGCCGGTGGCGACGCATTCGACCACCGCGCCGACCGAGGACCCGGCCTTTCGCGCATCATCGACGATCTTTTCCCAGCGCGCCGCCGCTGCCGCATCGGGGCAGAAGAACGGGTTGTTGCGGATTTCGCCCGCGTCGAAATTGGCCGGATCAATCGCATCGCCGCCAATTTCCGAAACGTAGCCGACAATCGCCACTTCGGGGATCACCAGCCGCGCGACAGCCCCCGCCGCGACCCGCGCCGCCGTTTCGCGCGCGCTGGAACGTCCGCCGCCACGATAGTCGCGGAACCCGTACTTGGCGTCATAGGCATAGTCGGCATGACCCGGGCGATAGGCCTTGGCGACTTCGGAATAGTCCTTCGAACGCTGGTCGACATTCTCGATCATCAGGCTGATCGGGGTGCCGGTGGAGCGCCCTTCGAACACGCCTGAAAGGATCCGCACCGCGTCGGGTTCCTGCCGCTGGGTGGTGAACTTCGACTGGCCCGGACGGCGCGCATCGAGGAACGGCTGGATCGCGGCCTCGCTGATCTCCAGCCCCGGCGGGCACCCGTCAACCACCGCGCCCAGCGCCGGACCGTGGCTTTCGCCCCAGGTGGTGAAGCGCAGCAGGCGCCCGAAGGTGTTGATCGACATGGGCCACGCTTTGGCCAAAAATGGTGGACGGCGCAAGCACGCCGCCGTTAGGCTGCGGTCCATGTTCCTCGTCGTCTTCCGCAACCGCAAGCGCGCCGACATCGACGCCGCTGCCTATTCCATCGACGCACAGCGCATGGAAGACCTCGCCCGCGCCCAGCCGGGCTTCCTCTCGTTCAAGAGCTACGTGGCTGATGACGGCGAAGTGATCGCGCTGTCCGAATGGGCCGATGCCGCCTCCGCCCGCGCCTGGGGCGCGCAGGCCGAACACGCCGAGGTCCAGCGGCGCGGGCGCGAGGGCTATTACGCCGAATACACACTCTACACCTGCGAAAACCCGCGCACCCACCAGTTCGATGGAAACGGCGAATGACGATCACGCTCTACGGCATCCCCAACTGCGACACCGTGAAGAAGGCCCGCAAGTGGCTGGACGAGCGGGGGACCGCCTATACCTTTTACGACTACAAGAAGGCTGGGGCAGACCCCGAAAGACTGGCCGCATGGTGCGAGGCGCTGGGCTGGGACAAGGTGCTAAACCGCGCGGGCACCACCTTCCGCAAGCTGCCCGAGGAGCAGCGCGAAGGGCTGGATCAGGCGCGGGCAATCGCGCTGATGGTGGAAAATCCCAGTTGCATCAAACGCCCCATCGTCGAATATCCCGGCGGAATCCTGCTGGGGTTCAGGGAGGGTGAATGGACGGCCTTGCAGGGATGACCTTTGCCGAGTGGATGTCGGCGCTCGAATGGGTGGCGGCGGGGCTTGGCCTGATCAACATCGCCCTGCTGGTGTTCCGCAGCGTGTGGAACTACGCCTTCGGCATCGCTTCGGTGGCGATCTACATCTTCGTGTTCTTCGAAACCCGGCTCTACGCCGAATCCGGCCTGCAGGTGTTCTTCGTGCTGGCCCAGGCCTGGGGCTGGTACCTGTGGCTGAAAGTGGGGGACGAGGACAGCCGCGTGCCGGTGCGCTGGCTTGACTGGCAGAGCCGCGCGGTGTGGCTGGCGGTTACCGCCGCACTTAGCCTCAACCTTGGCTGGGTGATGCACCGCTTCACCGATGCGGCCATGCCCTATGCCGACAGCGCCATTGCCGGGGCAAGCGTCGCGGCGCAGATCCTGCTCGCCTATCGCCGGATCGAGAACTGGGTACTGTGGATCGCGATCGATATCGGCGCGGTCGCGCTTTACATCGACCGCGGGCTTTACCCCACTGCCGGGCTTTACGGCGGGATGCTGGTGATGAGCCTGTTCGGCCTGCGCGAATGGGTGATCGCCGCGCGCGGCAAGTCTTCCCAGCCTTCCCCGGCGTGATCCGCATCTGCCTGCACGGCGCGGAAAGCACCGGCAAATCAGTGCTGGCGAGCAAGCTTGAGCGCGAGCTGGGCATTCCCTGGGTGCCCGAATATGGCCGCGCCTATGCCGAGACGCAGGGCACCGACTTCACCATGGCCGACCTGCTGGCGATCGCGGCGGGGCAGGACGCGGCGATGCGCGCGGCAAGCAGCGACAGGCCCCCGCTGCTGCTGCTTGATACCGACCCGCTGATGACCGCCGCCTGGGCTGAGATGCTGTTCGGCCACGCGCCGGCGGAACTGTTCACGTACCCCAGGGCCGATCATTACCTGCTGTTCGATCCCGACGTGCCGTGGGTGGCGGATGGCACCCGCTTTTTCGGCACAGACGAGGCGCGTGCCCGCTTTGCCGCGCTGGCAGAGGAGATGCTGGTGCGCGCAGGCGTGCCGTTCGAGCGCGTCTCCGGCAGCTGGGCCGAGCGCGAGGCGCGGGTCCGCGCGCTGCTGGGCAAGTGGATTGTCGGAGAAAGCCCTCCCCCTTGAGGGGGAGGGGTTTCAGCCGCGCGTGACCGTGACGATGTAGTTGAGCGCCAGATCGTCCGAAAGATGCAGGCCCTGCGCCAGACCAAAGCCGATCCCGCGCGGGGTGCCCATCACCAGGCCCGCATTCTCCAGCAGGCCGCGCAGTTCGTCCGGCGTCACGAAATCGTCCCAGTGGTGGGTACCGCGCGGCACCATGCCGATCCGCTCTGCCGCCGCGACCATCAGCAGGCGCGATTTCGCGGTGCGGTTGGGAGTGGAGAGCACCATCAGCCCGCCCGGCGCCAGCCGGTCGGCCAGCGCGGCGACGAAAGCGGCCTTGTCGGCCACGTGCTCGATCACTTCCATCGAGCAGACGAGATCGAACTGGCCGATATCGAGCGCGCCGATCTCACCGCAATGATATTCAATGGACAGGCCGCTGCCCGCCGCGTGGGCGCTGGCCGCCGCGATGTTTTCCGCTGCCGCATCGACCCCGGTTACCGCCGCGCCCAGCCGGGCGAGGGGTTCGCACAGCAGCCCCGCCCCGCACCCGGCATCGAGCGCGCGCTTGCCGGCCAGCGGCCTGAGTCCTCGCGAATCACCCTGCCAGTGCGCGTCGATCGCCTCGCGCAGAAAACCCAGCCGCACCGGGTTGAGCCGGTGGAGCATGGCCGATGAGCCCTTCGGGTCCCACCAGTCAGCCGCCAGAGCGCCGAAATGTGCCGCTTCCTCGCCACGAATTGTTGCATTAGCCATAGGCCCTCCCTAACAGGACGCCCGCCCGGGCGGTAGGCTTCACTGCAGGCGCGCGGGCTGGTTGGGCACTGGTAACGGGAGCGAACGGCCTTGGGTCGCATCGTCATGAAATTCGGCGGCACCTCGATGGCGGGGTCGGAGCGGATCCGCCGCGTCGCCAATATCGTGGGCCGCCAGCAGGCAGCGGGCCATGAAGTGGCGGTGGTCGTCTCCGCCATGGCGGGCGAGACCGACCGGCTGGTCGGCTTCTGCCGCGAAGCCAACCCGCTGTACGATCCGGCCGAATACGACGTGGTCGTCGCTGCGGGCGAGCAGATCACCTCGGGCCTGCTGGCGATGACGCTGCAGGCGCTGGGCTGCCAGGCGCGGTCATGGCTGGGCTGGCAGCTGCCGGTCCGCACCGATGATGCCCATGCCAAGGCGCGGATCGAGACGATCGATTCCGATGCCCTGCTCGCCAGCATGGCGGCAGGCGAAATTGCCGTGATCCCGGGCTTCCAGGGCCTGTCTCCCGATGGCCGCGTGACCACGCTGGGCCGGGGCGGATCGGACACGTCCGCCGTTGCCGTGGCCGCCGCGATTGGCGCTGACCGCTGCGACATCTACACCGACGTGGACGGGGTCTACACCACCGACCCCCGGATCGTCGCCAAGGCCCGCAAGCTGAAGCAGGTCACCTATGAAGAGATGCTGGAACTTGCCAGCGTCGGCTCCAAGGTGCTGCAGACCCGCTCGGTCAGCCTCGCCATGAAGGAGGGCGTGCGGGTGCAGGTGCTCTCCAGCTTCATCGACGATGACGCCACGCCCGCTGACGAAATCCCCGGCACCATGATCGTCTCGGACGAGGAACTTGCCGCGATTCAAAAGGACCAGGAAATGGAAAGCCAGCTGATCACCGGCATCGCCGCCGACAAGAACGAGGCCAAGATCATCCTGACCCGCGTGCCCGACCGTCCGGGCGCGGTGGCGACGATCTTCGGTCCGCTGGCCGCAGCCAATATCAACGTCGACATGATCATCCAGAACGTCGGCCGCGACAAGGGCGAGACCGACGTGACCTTTACCGTGCCGTCCGCCGACCTGCTGCGCGCCCAGACCCTGCTGGAAGCGCAGAAGGAGGCGATCGGCTTCAACCGGATCATCACCGATCCCAAGGTTGCCAAGATCAGCGTCGTTGGCGTCGGCATGCGCAGCCATGCGGGGATCGCCGCCACCATGTTCCGAGCGATGGCCGACCGGGGCATCAACATCCAGGCGATCTCCACCAGCGAAATCAAGATTTCGGTGCTGATCGACGAGGACGAGACCGAACTCGCCGTGCGCGTGCTCCACACCGCCTACGGGCTGGACGCGGTGGAAGCGGCCTGACCCCTAAACAAAACCCCGCCCCGGCGCGAACCGGAGCGGGGTCTGTGTCAGCCCGGTGCCGACCTCAGACGAGGTCGAAACGGTCGGCGTTCATCACCTTGGTCCAGGCCGCGACGAAATCGCGGACGAACTTTTCGGCACTGTCGTCCTGAGCGTAGAGCTCGGCGAGCGCGCGCAGGATGGAGTTCGATCCGAACACCAGGTCCACCCGCGTCGCGGTGTAGACCGCCTTGCCCGTGCGGCGTTCCACCAGTTCATAGAGGTTGGCGGCCTTGGGCAGCCACTTGAAGCCCATGTCGGTCAGGGTGACGAAGAAATCGTTCGTCAGTGCCCCCGGTCGGCTGGTGAACACACCGTGGCCCGTCCCGCCATGGTTGGTGCCCAGCACCCGCATCCCGCCCAGCAGCACGGTCATTTCTGGCGCGGTCAGGCCCATCAGCTGCGCCCGGTCGAGCAGCAGTTCCTCGGGCTGAACCGCATAGTCCTGCTTCAGCCAGTTGCGGAAACCATCGGCCAGCGGCTCGAGCACCGCGAAGGATTCGGCATCGGTCTGCTCGGCGCTGGCGTCGCCCCGGCCGGGCGCGAAGGGCACCGGCACAGTCATCCCCGCCGCGGCGATGGCCTGTTCCAGGCCGACATTGCCCGCCAGAACGATGGTGTCGGCCAGGCTTGCTCCGGCCTCTGCCGCAAGCGGCTCCAGCACGGCCAGCACGCGGGCCAGCCGCTGCGGCTCGTTCCCGGCCCAGTCCTTCTGCGGGGCGAGCCGGATCCGCGCGCCATTGGCGCCGCCGCGCTTGTCCGATCCGCGGAACGTGCGGGCGCTGTCCCAGGCGGTGGAAACCAGATCGGCAACGGTCAGGCCGCTCGCCGCGATCTTCGCCTTGAGCGCCGCCACGTCATAACCGGTCGGACCAGCGGGCACCGGGTCCTGCCAGATCAGGTCCTCAGCGGGCACCCATGGGCCAATGTAGCGCGCCTTGGGGCCAAGGTCGCGATGGGTCAGCTTGAACCAGGCGCGGGCGAAGGCGTCGGCGAAACGGGCCGGATCCTGATGGAACCGCTCCGAAATCGCGCGATAAGCCGGATCGACCTTCAGCGCCATGTCGGCATCGGTCATGATCGGGTTGCGCCGCAGGGCCGGGTTTTCGGCATCCACCGGGCGATCCTCCTCGGCGATCGTGACCGGCTCATACTGCCAGGCCCCGGCCGGGCTCTTGCGCAGTTCCCATTCGTGGCCCAGCAGCATGTCGAAGTAGCCGCCGTCGAAGCGCGTCGGATGGGTGGTCCAGGCACCCTCGATCCCGCTGGTCACGGTATCGCCGCCGATCCCCCGACCGGACTTGTTGAGCCAGCCAAAGCCCTGATCCTCTACCGCGCCGCCTTCGGGCGCGGGGCCAAGCAGGCCCGCATCGCCGTTGCCGTGCGCCTTGCCCACGGTGTGCCCGCCAGCGGTGAGCGCCACGGTTTCCTCGTCATCCATCGCCATGCGGGCGAAAGTGATGCGCATATCGCGCGCGGTCTTCAGCGGATCGGGCTGGCCGTCGACGCCTTCGGGGTTGACGTAGATCAGCCCCATCATCACTGCCGCCAGCGGGTTTTCCAGTTCGCGCTCGCCCGACCAGCGGGTGCCTTCGCTGCCCGTGGGGGCCAGCCAGTCCTTTTCCGCGCCCCAGTAGATGTCCTTTTCCGGAGCCCAGATGTCTTCCCGGCCAAAGCCGAAGCCGAAGGTCTTGAGGCCCATCGTCTCGTAAGCGACATTGCCCGCCAGGATGAACAGGTCGGCCCAGCTCAGCGCGTTGCCGTACTTCTTCTTGATCGGCCACAGCAGGCGCCGCGCCTTGTCGAGATTGGCGTTGTCGGGCCAGGAATTGAGCGGGGAGAAGCGCTGGTTGCCGGTGCCGGCCCCGCCGCGCCCGTCGGCAATGCGATAGGTGCCCGCCGCGTGCCAGGCCATGCGGATCATCAGCCCGCCGTAGTGGCCCCAGTCGGCAGGCCACCAGTCCTGGCTGTCGGTCATCAGCGCGGCAAGGTCGGCCCTGAGCGCGTCATGGTCCAGCGCCTGCACCGCCTTGCGATAGTCGAAGCCCGCTTCGAGCGGATTGCTGCGCGCATCGTGCTGGTGAAGAATGTCGAGGTTGAGCGCATTGGGCCACCAGGCGGCGGGCGAGGTGCTCATGCTGGTATTGCCGCCGTGCATAACGGGACACTTGGAGGGAGCGGTCATGGTGGTTTCCTTCGGTTTAGTTCCTGCCGTGGCTCTAGCTTACACCTTTTATTCGGCAAAACCGATTGAATTGTTTTCCATGATCGGAATTGGCGATTTTATCCCGCTACCACCCGACACCCTTTGGGCTAGGCGACCGGCCCTGCCTTGCCTATAGGCCCGGACGTTACGACAACCGGGGGGAACCACGTGTACGACAAGACCAGCGCGCTGATGCAGCGCGGCCGCGAATTCCTTGGTACCGATCACGCGATCCTGTGCGGGGCAATGAGCTGGGTGTCGGAGCGCAATCTGGTTTCCGCGATCTCCAACGCCGGGGCCTTTGGCGTGATCGCCTGCGGGGCGATGACCCCTGAACTGCTGGATGCCGAGATCGCCGCGACGAAATCGCTGACCGCGAAGCCGTTTGGCGTCAACCTGATCACCATGCACCCGATGCTGTTCGATCTGATCGCGGTCTGCGCGAAGCACGGGGTCGGCCATGTCGTGCTGGCTGGCGGCATCCCGCCCAAGGGCAGCGTCGAGGCGATCAAGGCGTTCGGCGCCAAGGTGCTGGTCTTCGCCCCCACGCTTGCGCTGGCGAAAAAGCTGCTGCGCTCTGGCGCCGACGCGCTGGTGATCGAAGGCAGCGAGGCAGGCGGGCACATCGGCCCGGTGGCGACCAGCGTGCTCGCCCAGGAATTCCTGCCCGCCCTGGCCCAGGACCACGTGGTCTTCGTGGCCGGCGGGATCGGCCGGGGCGAGATGATCGCCGCCTATCTGGAAATGGGCGCGAGCGGCGTGCAGCTTGGCACCCGCTTTGCCTGCGCGACCGAAAGCATCGCCCACCCCAATTTCAAGAAGGCCTTCTTCCGCGCCAATGCCCGCGATGCCGTGGCCTCGGTCCAGGTCGATCCGCGCCTGCCGGTGATCCCGGTCCGCGCCCTGAAGAACAAGGGCACCGAGGAGTTCACCGCCAAGCAGCGCGAGGTTGCGCAAGCGCTGGACGAGGGCAGGATCGAAATGGGCGAGGCGCAGCTGCAGATCGAGCACTACTGGGCCGGCGCGCTGCGCCGCGCGGTGATCGACGGCGATGTCGAAAACGGTTCGCTGATGGCGGGCCAGTCGGTCGGCATGGTGAGCAGCGAACAGCCGGTGGCGGAAATCGTCGCCGAACTGCTGAGCCAGTGCGAGGATGCGCTTGCCTGATTGGTGCGGCGTACCTGCCGGCCTGTCCTAAGCCAAACCGACAAGAGTCATGTGTTTGCAAGGACAGGCCGGATGGCCTGTCCGCACTGCCGTCAGGCGGACAAAAAAGGGGCCGGAGCGGCTGGCTCCGGCCCATTGAGTTGATGTTCGCAGGAGGAACATTGGGAGGCGGGATCGGGGAGGAGGAGAGGGAGGAGCCCCGACCCCGCCAAGCTTGAAGGAAAGCGCTTTAGTAGTTGTAGGCGCGCTCTCCGTGTTCGCCGAGGTCGAGGCCTTCGCGTTCGACTTCCGGGCTGACCCTGAGGCCGGTGACTGCCTTGGCGGCGTAGATCGCGATGGCCGTGCCGATCGCGGCCCATACGATCGTCGCACCGGTCGCTGCGGCCTGGATGCCGAGCTGGGCACCGATCGAGACCGAACCGTCGCCGGGGCCGCCCATGCCCGGGGCATAGACGATCGCCGTACCCATGGCGCCGACGATGCCGCCCACGCCGTGGATGCCGAAGGCGTCGAGCGAGTCGTCATAGCCAAGCTTGGGCTTGATCAAGGTGACAGCGACGAAGCAGATGACCGAAGCGACCGCGCCGAGAACGATGGCGCCCATCGGACCGGAGTTGCCCGCAGCCGGAGTGACCGCGACCAGGCCTGCAATGACACCCGAGCAGAAGCCCAGCGCCGAAGCCTTGTGACCGGCCAGCTTTTCCGCGACCATCCAGGCCAGGGCGGCAGAGGCAGTGGCGACGAAGGTATTGATCATGGCGAGGGCGGCCGAACCGTTGGCTTCGAGCGCCGAACCGGCGTTGAACCCGAACCAGCCCACCCACAGCATGCCAGTGCCGACCATGGTCAGCGTCAGCGAGTGCGGAGCCATCACTTCCTTGCCATAGCCAATGCGCTTGCCAAGGATCAGCGCGGCAACCAGGGCCGAGACACCAGCGTTGATGTGCACCACGGTGCCGCCCGCGAAATCGAGCGCGCCCATTTCGAAGAACTTGCCGCCCACGGCCCAGACCATGTGGGCGATCGGGAAGTAGACGATGGTCAGCCAGATCGCGGCAAAGACCATGACCGCGGAAAACTTGATGCGTTCGACCACCGAACCCAGCACCAGGGCCACGGTGATCGCGGCAAAGGTCATCTGGAAGGCGATGAAGACATATTCGGGCAGCTTGAAGCCATCGCTGAAGGTGTCAGCCAGGCTGTCCGGCGTCACCCCGGCGAGGAACCACTTGCCCCAGGCGATGTAGGCATTGCCTTCAGGCCCGAAGGCCAGACCATAGCCATAGACCACCCAGATCACCATCGCGAGGCAGGCCGCCGCGCCGATCTGGGTCATGGTGGCCAGCATGTTCTTGGTGCGGGTCAGGCCGCCGTAGAACAGCGCCAGGCCCGGCAGGATCATCAGCAGGACCAGTACGGTCGAAGTCATCATCCAGGCGGTATCGCCCTTGTCGACAACGGTTTCGACGGCGGGGGCGGCGGCCGATGCGGCCTCCTCGGCAAAGGCCGCAGTGGCGGTGAGCATCGAGGCCCCTACCGCCGCAGCGCCACTGAACAGCTTGCGGATCATCGTCATATCCCTCCTGTTGGCCGCGCTCACAGCGCGGTGTCCCCGGTTTCGCCGGTGCGGATGCGCACAGCCGAGGCGAGGTCGAGAACGAAGACCTTGCCGTCGCCGATCGCGTCGGTGCTGGCGGTTTGCTGGATGGTTTCAACCACTTGCGGCGCCAGCGCATCGCTGACCGCGAGTTCGATCTTCACCTTGGGGAGCATGTTGGTGGAATATTCAGCCCCGCGGTAAATCTCGGTCTGTCCCTTTTGCCTTCCAAAGCCCTTGACCTCGGACACGGTCATCCCCGCCACGCCGAGCGCGGAGAGTGCATCGCGCACTTCGTCGAGCTTGAAGGGCTTGATGATGGCGATGATGAATTTCATGCCTGACCCCTGATTACGCACCGGCACCATGCCGGTCGGCACCCGCCCTGCAAGCAGTGTGCCAATCAAGGGTTATCGTTGAAATTCAGCGGGTGGGAAACGCGGCGGGGCGGCCGCCACCGGGCGCGCCGCCCGGTTTCCGGGCAACTGCCTAATTTTTAGGCAGTTGCCCGGACCCAAACAGGCAGGTGATCCGATCCGCGCGCGGCCAGGGCGGAGTGATGGACGCCGCAATCCAGCAGTTCCCACTCCGGCGAGAGCACCACCCGGTCAAGCCGGGCGACGGGGCGCCGCGAGGGGAAGCTGCGCCCCGGAGCAAGCACCCGCCAGGGCTCGCGGAATTCGGCGAGCGCACCGCGCTGCAGGCTCCATTCGTTGCAATCGCCCATCAGCACCGTCGGGCAATGGCCGTCACAACGTTCCAGATGGGCCAGGATCGCGCGCACCTGGTGGCGGCGGCGCAGGCCCGAAAGGTCGAGATGCATGCCGACCACGCGCAAGCGGTTCCCTTCGTGGATCAGATCGGCGCGGATCGCGCCGCGCGGCTCCAGCGCGGGCAGCGGCACCACCCCCGCTTCGGCCACCACGATGTCGCGGCGGACCAGCAGCGCGTTGCCGTGCCAGCCGATCGAATCCGGCCGGTGGTTGAGCGGCACGGCGTGATAGGGGGTGTAATCCTCGATATGGGCGCGCGGCAGCACCGTCTCGCGCCGGCCCAGCCGCCGGTCGGCCTCTTGCAGCACCACCACATCGGCGCCGATTTCGTTCAGGATCGCGATGATCCGGTCCGGATCGCGCCGCCGGTCGGTCCCGACCGCCTTGTGGATGTTGTAGCTGGCAAAGGTCAGCTCCAAGGTCCTAACGCTCCTTGGTTGCCGAGAAAGTCAGTTCAGGGTTCTTTTCCTGCTGGTAGCCGACATCCCAGGCCGAGCGGGCCATGAACACCGGATCGCCATCGCGGTCCTTGGCAAGGTTCGACTTGTTGAAATCCGCAAATGCTTTCAGTGCCGCATCGCTGCCCTTGATCCAGCGCGCGGTATCGAACGGCGCGCCTTCCAGCATGGCTTCCACCTTGTATTCCGCTTCCAGCCGGGAAATCAGCACGTCGAGCTGAAGCTGGCCGACCACCCCGACGATCCAGGCACTGCCGATTTCCGGGTAGAACACCTGGATCACGCCCTCTTCGGAAAGGTCGTCAAGCGCTTTCCGCAGCTGCTTGGTCTTGGTCGGGTCCTTCAGCGCCACCCGGCGCAGGATTTCCGGCGCGAAGTTGGGCAGGCCGGTGAAGCGGACCTTGTTGCTTTCCGACAGGGTATCGCCAACCCGCAGCGTGCCGTGATTGGGAATGCCGATGATGTCGCCGGGTTCGGCGCTGTCGGCAATCTCGCGGTCCTGGGCGAAGAACAGGATCGGCGAATGGATCGCCACCGGCTTGCCCAGCGCCGAAGGGGTCAGCTTCATGCCGCGCTTGAAGGTGCCCGAAACCAGCCGCATGAAGGCGATCCGGTCGCGGTGCTGGGGGTCCATGTTGGCCTGGACCTTGAAGATGAACCCGGTCACTTCCTTGCCGTCTGGTGAAATCTCGCCGCCTTCGCTGGGCTGCGGGCGCGGCGGCGGGGCATATTTCGCGATCGCGTCGATCAGTTCGGCCACCCCGAAGTTCTTGAGCGCCGATCCGAAATAGACCGGGGTCATGTCTCCGTGGCGGTAAGCCTCCACGTCGAAATCGCCGTAACCGGCCTGGGCCAGCTCGATCTCCTCGGCAATGTCCGCCGGGATATTGTCCGCCGTGGCCGCCTCGCGCTTGCCCAGAAACTCGCGGCTGTCGCCTTCCGGGCGGCTGATCTGGTTGGTGGCGAAATCGAGCACGCCCTTGAACTCGCCGCCCATGCCCACCGGCCATGACATCGGCACCACATCCAGCGCCAGCGCATCGGCCACCTCGTCAAGCGTCTCGAACACCGAGCGCCCCTCGCGATCGACCTTGTTGACGAAAGTGATGATCGGCACCGAGCGCAGGCGGCAGACCTCGAACAGCTTGCGGGTCTGCGGCTCGATGCCCTTGGCCGCGTCGATCACCATGATCGCCGAATCGACCGCGGTCAGCGTGCGGTAGGTATCCTCGGAAAAGTCCTCGTGCCCCGGCGTGTCGAGCAGGTTGAAGGTAATCCCGTCCTTCTCGAACGTCATGACGCTGGAGGTGACCGAAATCCCGCGCTGCTGCTCGATCTTCATCCAGTCCGACCGCGCCCGCCGTGCCGCGCCGCGCGCCTTGACCTCGCCCGCCAGGTGGATCGCGCCGCCCTGCAGCAGTAGCTTCTCGGTCAGGGTGGTCTTGCCCGCGTCAGGGTGCGAGATGATGGCGAAGGTGCGGCGATTGGACATGGGGGCCGCCATTAGCCGGGGCGGCTGACAAGGCCAAGCGGATTAGGCTTGCGGCGGCATCCCCGATCAGGTCCGGGACGGCGTCAGCCCAGTCCGTCCTTCAGCAGCGCGTTGGCCGTGGCTGCGACCCTGGCCAGATCGGCTTCGGTGTCCATCACTCCGAAGCGCAGGCCCAGGAACACGTTCATGCCCATGATCGCCCAGGCGTGGACTTCGTCCGGCTCCACCCCCAGTTCGCCGTTCGCGCGGGCGGCCTGCAGGCGTTCGAGGATGCGGGCGGCGGTGGTGAGGTAATGCGCGCGCCAGTCCTGCGGGGCGACGAATTCGGCTTCGTCGATGATCCGGTAGATTTCCTTGTTGTGCCGCGCGAAGTCCAGAAAGGCGTGCAGCGCCGCGCCTTCGGCCTCCACCGCGCCGCCGGAATGGCCCTGCAGCACCGGGGCGACATAGTCGCGCACCCGGCCCGACATGTCGGCGACCAGCGCCTTGAACAGCGCCTCCTTCGATTCGAAATAGGTATAGAAGCTGCCCAGCGCCACGCCCGCGCGGATGGTGATCGAAACGATCGAGCTTTCGTGAAAGCCCTTCTCGCCAAATTCGGCAGCGGCGGCATCAAGGATCGCGCGCTGGGTCCGCCGGCCGCGTTCGGTCCGCGGCTCGCGCGGGGTCTTGCCGGCAGCGGCTTCCACCATTGCCGTCCCCTGATCCTGCGTCTGGCCCTGCGGGGCGAGTGTTGCCGCCCTGCCACGTCTGGTCACTTTCGTCGCTCCCGATGCCCCGCGCAAGCATAGCGTAGTTGAAAGTTGGTTCAACTTTTAATAAGGGGAAGGGAACAGCCGGGGGCGAGGAGGCTTCCGGTCCGGTTTTTCCAGGGAGGATACCTGCCATGCGTGCCCACGCACTTCTCAGCCGCACGTCGCTGCTCGCCAGCGCCATCATCAGCCTTACCGCCATGCCCGCCTTTGCGCAGGACAGCGCCGATGCCACCGCCAGCGAGGATGACGGCGCGATTGTCGTCACCGCCCGCCGCCGCGAGGAAAACCTGGTGGACGTGCCGATCGCGATTTCGGCGCTGTCGGGCGAACAGCTGGCCGCCAAGGGCGCGATGGACATCACCGCACTGGCCGAAACCGTCCCCAACGTGACGCTGGAAGCCAGCCGCGCGACCAATTCCACCCTTTCCGCCTTCATCCGCGGCGTCGGCCAGCAGGATCCGGTTTCGGGCTTCGAACAGGGTGTCGGCATTTATCTCGACGACGTCTACCTCAACCGCCCGCAGGCCGCCGTGCTCGACATCTACGACGTCCAGCGCATCGAAGTGCTGCGCGGCCCCCAGGGCACGCTCTATGGCCGCAACACGGTTGGCGGTGCGGTCAAGTACGTGACCAAGCGGCTGGATGACGTGGCCCACGTTTCGGCCCGCGCCACCTATGGCAGCTATGACCAGGCCGATGGCGTGATCACCGCCAGCGCCCCGATCGGTTCGGGCGTGCTGCGGGTCGGCGGATCGCTCGCCCGGCTTTCGCGCGGCGGGTTCGGGACCAACCTGACCACCGGCCAGGAAAACTACAACAAGGACGTCTGGGCCGCGCGCGGCACGGTCGAAGTCCACGCAACCGATTTCTTCGCGCGCATTTCGGGCGACTATACCAAGGATAACTCGCTGGCCCGCGGCGGCCACCGCCTGATCCCGGCGCAGCAGTCGGTCGCCCCGGTGCTGGCCGACGTCTACGACACGCGCGGCGCGCTACTCACGCCCAAGCAGGAAGTGAAGGCCTGGGGCACCTCGCTGTTCATGGAAGGCGAGCCGACCGACTGGCTGACGTTCCGCTCGATCACTTCCTACCGCAAGGATGATTCGACCTCGCCGATCGATTTCGACGCGCTGCCCAGCGCCGACCTCGACGTGCCGGGGATCTACAAGAACGACCAGTTCAGCCAGGAAGTCCAGGCGCTGTTCAGCTCTGACCGGATCAACGGCCTGGTTGGCATCTACTACCTCCACGCCAATGCGCTGACGCAGTTCGAATCGCGCCTCTACACCACGGCGCCGGGCTTTGCCGCCTATACCAACGCCGACATCAAGACCGACACCTTCGCCGCCTTCGCCGACTTCACGGTCGACGTGACGGACAAGCTCAAGCTGTCGATCGGCGGGCGCTACACCTATGACCAGCGCAGCGCCTACATCCTGCGTCAGAACTACATCGGCGGCGGTTCGAAGGTGTTCGGCAGCACCGAAGTGCTGTTCGGCGCCGCGCAGACCGACTTCCGCGGACAGAGCGAATTCCGCAAGTTCACGCCCAAGATCGCGGTCAACTATCAGCCCACGCCTGACAGCAACATCTACGCCTCGTTCACGCAGGGCTTCAAGGGCGGCGGGTTCGACCCGCGCGGCGTGGGCATCAACGCGGTCGACCTCAACAACGATGGCGTGAAGTCGCAGGCCGAAATCTCCCAGTTCCTCAGCTTCCGCCCCGAAACGGTCGACAGCTACGAAGTGGGCTACAAGGCCGACCTGTTCGACCGCCGCGTCTATGTCGCTCTGGCCGCGTTCTACATGGACTACACCGACGTCCAGATCCCCGGCTCGGTCGCCTGCAACGCCGGCGGCGTCGCCACCTTCTGCGGCGTGGTGTCCAACGCGGGCAAGGCGCGGATGAAGGGCTTCGAGCTGGAAACCCGCGCCAAGTTGCTCCAGACCGACACCGGCACGCTGACCTTCACCGGCTCGCTGGGCTACATCGACGCGAAGTACACCCGCTACATCACCAACATCGCCAACGTGCCGACCGATGTGGCCGCGTTCCGCAAGGTGCAGAACACCCCCACCTGGTCGGGCAGCGCCAGCCTTGACTACGCGATGGACCTGGCGGGCGGGACGCTGAACCTTTCGGGCGGGATGTCATTCAAGAGCAAGACCTACCAGTTCGAAGTGCCCAACCCCTACCTCGACCAGCCCGCCTACCAGCTGTTCGACGCCAGCATCGTCTACCGCGCGCCGGAGGGCCGCTGGTCGCTGGGCGTGTTCGGCAAGAACCTGACCGACAAGAAGTACAAGACTTCGGGCTACAACTTCATGGCCGGCAACGCGACCACCGGGGCGCTGACCACCACCACTTCGGGTGCGCTGGTTCCGGCACTGGGCAAGGAAGGCGTGCTGACCGCATTCTACGGCAACCCGCGCCAGATCTTCGTGACCGGCACGATCAGCTTCTAAGCCTTATTTCCGCTTCCTCCCTGCCGCCCCCGCACCTCCCGGTGCGGGGGCGTCTTTTTTGTTGGGTGCGCGAATTGCCTCCACAATTGGCATGCAACGCCAGCCCGCTCACTTCATCCGCTTGAGCACCACGTAAACCGCCCCCGCCCCGCCGTGGCGCGGATGGGCGCCCCGCACAGCGGCGATGCGCGAGGCGTGGGGGCCGGCGGCCAGCCAGTCGATCAGCTTGGCCCGGATCGCGCCGCGCTGCCCACCCCGGTCAGCCGCTTCGGCGGGGCGCGGACGGCCGGTGATGACCAGCACCACCCGCGCGCGCTGGGCAATCGCCAGCGCCAGTCCGTGATCGAGCCGCGAATGGGCGGCAGCCAGGCTGTGGCCGTGCAGGTCGAGTGTGAAATCCGGCGCCACCCCGGCCTTTGCCAGCTTGCGTTCCCATGACGCGTCAAGCCCGTGGCGGTCGAGCGCGCGCGGATCGGCCGGGCGGGGCGGAGGCGCGGTCACGGGTGGCACAGCCGCGGCGGCCGCCTGCTTCCTGGGCCGGGGCGCTGGCGGCGGCGGAGTGCCCGGCGCGGCAGAGGCGGGTTCTTCCGCCTTGGGCCGGGGTCTGGGCGGGTGCAGCGGGCGCACGGTCCGCGCCACCCGGGTCCACAGTTCCGCCTCTTGCGGGCTCAGTCCGCGCGGTGGGCGTGTCACGGGCGCTGCAATCGCTCAAGCGTGCCGCGCGGCAGCAGCAGCAAGGCCTGCCCCCGCGCAGCCATGCCCCCGGCGATGACCGCCGCGTCCTCGCCCGCGCCCCAGAACGTGTCGAAGCGGTTGGCGCCCCGGATCGCGCCACCGGTATCCTGCGCGATCCACAGCCCGTTCGCCTCGGCCCGGTCAAGCGCGAGCCAGACCGGCGCGCCGAGCGGGACGAAAGCCGGATCGGCGGCCACGCTGCTGCCCGCGCGCACCGGCACCCCCAGCGAGCCGAGCGGCCCGTCACCGGTGAGTTCGCGGAAAAACACATAGCTGCGGTTCTCGCGCATCAATGCCCGCCCCGCCTCGGGATTCTCGCGCAGGTAGCGTTTCAGGCCCTGCATCGAACCGGGATACTGCCCCGCACCGCTGCCCACCAGTCCGCGCTGGTTCAGCAGCTTGCCGATCCCGGTATAGGGGTGGCCGTTGCGCCCGGCATAGCCGATCCGCATCACGCTGCCATCGGGCGCGCGGAGCCGGCCCGAGCCCTGGATCTGGAGGAAAAACAGCTCAATCGGATCCGCCACCCAGGCGATTTCCAGCCCCTTGCCGGAAAGCGCCCCATCCTCGATCTCGCCGCGATCGAAGTGGTTTTCGAACCGTCCCTGCGCATTATAGCGCCCGAACGGCTGGGTGCCCCGGTCGGTCGGCGGCGCATCTTCGGGCCGGGCCTGGGCAAGATCGGCCGGCACGGCGTGAACCGGCACGTCGAAGCCCGGGCGGCGCTGGCGCACTCCGGCGATCTCGGGCTCGTAATAGCCGGTGGCGAACGCGCTGCCCGGCCCGATCCGGACCGCTTCGAACCAGGTTGCGAAAAAGCGCGGCGCGTCAGCCCCGTTCCAGCCCGGCGCGGCGGCGCAGGCCGCGCGCCAATCCTCGGGCCGGGTCAGGCCGCTGGCATCGGGACGGGCGAGCAGGCGCGGGCAGCTTTCGCGGAACGAGGCAAGTGCGCGCCCGGCCTGCGTGGCATTCAGGGCAAGGCTGGCGATCGGCGGTCCGGGAGCGAAACCGGCCTGCACGGCGCTTGCTGCCACGGGTGGCGGAGCGGGAAGCGTGGGCGGAGATGGAGGTGGAGGCGGCGGTGGGGGCGCGGCAGGCGGAATGATCCGCGCGCAGGCGGCCAGCAGGGCAAGCGGAACGAGCGCCGCAATCCGGCGCGGCCCCCTGCCCCCCGGCACAGGATCAGCCCTCGTCGGTTTCTTCGAGCTGCCAGTCCGGCGTTTGCGCGCGGGTATCGCGCACGAAGGTCCAGATGTCCCGCGCTTCAACCGCGTCGTGCAGCGATCCGGCAACGACCTGCCCTTCGGCATTGCGGGTGACGGCGGCGATATCGGCGGTGAAGCGCACCGTGACGCGGGCCAGCGGCGCCTGATAGGAAGCAGCGACGATCACCGCGTCCTCGATCCGCACCAGCCGGTTCTCAAGCCGTTCGCCCGCCGCTTCGCGCGCGTCGATCGCGTCGGCGAAGGCGGCGTGGACGTGGGGGTCGGTCAGCGGGGCTAGTGCCTCGCGGTCGCCCTTCCAGAAGGCTTCGAGGATGATCCGGTAAGCACCCTTCGCTCCTTCAAGGAAGGCCAGCATGTCAAACTGGCGATCGGCCGCGGCAATTTCGCGGATGCCGCGTTCGATCGCCGGGGTCACGCCGGGAACGATCACGCGCGGCGGCACCTGCACGGCGCCGCGTTCGGCCAGTTCGGGCCGGGCGGGACGGGCCGGAGCCTCACCCTTGGGTTCCAGGCGCGGTTGCTCCTCGCGCTCCGCCCGGCGACCAAGCACCGAATAGAGCCGCAGGCCCAGAAAGGCCGCGATCATGGCGAGGATGACGATTTCGACAGTCTTTTCCACGTTCCAGTCCCTGCCGCAGCTGGCGGCGAAGCGTTACTCTTAAGTCCAAATAGGTAGGATTGACAAATGAACAACGCGTGGACGGCCGATACCGTGCAATTTTTACGATGGGTCTGTGGCATCCTTGCCGCCGCCCTGCGGGCCTGCTAGGCGCGCGGCCAAACCACCTCGCTCAGCACGTGGCGCGGGCACAACACGCGAAAAGGGCAAGTTCATGGCCGACGAAGGCAATATCATCACCGACCTCACCCAAGGCGGCCCCGTCCCCAACGGCGCGGATACCCTGCCGGCGGCCGGGATCATCTCGCAGTACGTCAAGGACCTGTCGGTCGAAAATCCCAACGCGCCCGATTCGTTCCAGTGGCAGGATCCGCCGCAGATCGACGTGCAGTTCAACATCGGCGCCCGCAACCTGACCGACGAAGTGGCCGAAGTGGAACTGAAGGTCGAGGTCCGCTCCAAGGGCCAGGCCGGAACCGCCTTCATCGTCGACCTGTCCTATTGCGCGCTGATCGGCATGCGCAACCTGGACGACGGCCAGAAGCACGCGTTCACCTATGCCGAGGCGCCGCGCATCCTGTTCCCCTTCGCCCGTCAGGTGATCGCCGATGCGGTGCGCGCCGCGGGCTTCCCGCAGCTGCTGCTGGAACCGGTCGACTTCAACGGCATCTACCTGCAGCAGCTGGCCGCGCAGCAGGAGCAGGGCGAAGGCGCCGGGGCTCCGGCGGGCGAAGCCTGAGCCAGGTACCCACGCCTGGCAGGATCGCGCGATGAACCTGCTCAAGTCCACCGGCATCATCGGCGGAATGACGCTGATAAGCCGGGTATTCGGCTTCGTGCGCGACATGATGCTTTCGCGGCTGCTGGGCGGCAGCGCGATGGGCGATGCCTGGCAGATCGCCTTTCAGCTGCCCAACATCTTCCGCCGCCTGTTCGCGGAGGGCGCCTTTTCGGCGGCCTTCGTGCCACTGTTCAACCGCAAGGCCGCGACCGAGGGCGAGCGCGACCACCACGCCTCGCAGACCTTCGCCAACGAAACGCTGTCGGTGTTCGTGCCGGTCCTGCTGGTCTTCTCGGCGCTGATGATGGCAATCATGCCGTGGATGATCTGGCTGATCGACGATTTCGGCCAGGGCGGACGCACGACGCCGCAGTCGATCGCGCTGGCGCGGATCGCCTTTCCCTATCTGGGCCTGATCAGCGTGATGACGCTGTTCGGGGCAGTTCTCAATTCGATCAGCCGGTTCGCCGCCGTCGCCTTCGCTCCGGTGCTGCTCAACCTGTGCATGATCGGCGCGATGCTGGCCGGGATCTGGCAGGGCCATGCCGACGATCCCGAACGGATCGCCTATCTGCTGGCCTGGTCCGTCACGCTTGCCGGAGTGTTCCAGCTGCTGTGGCTGTGGTTCCACGCCCGCCGCGCCGGTTTCCGCTTCACCCTGCACCGCCCCCGGCTGACTGGCGACGTGCGCGAACTGGGCCGGCTGATTCTGCCGGCCGTGTTCGGCGCGGGCATCTACCAGATCAGCCGGTTCCTCGACCTGTTCTTTCTCGGCCGGCTTGAGGAAGGCTCGTTCGTCTTCCTGGCCCTGGCCGACCGGCTCAACCAGCTGCCACTGGGGATCATCGGCATTGCCCTTGGCACGGCGATCCTGCCCGCGCTGTCGCGCTTCATCGCGCAGGACGATGCGGGCGGCGCCCAGCGGGTGCAGAGCAACGCGATCGAGCTGGGCCTGCTGCTGACCGTGCCCGCCGCCGTCGGCCTGCTCTGCGCCGCACAGCCGCTGGTCAGCGCCTTCTATTATGGCGGCAAGTTCGGCGCGGATGACGTTGCGGCCACTTCCGCCGTGGTCGCCATGCTGGTGGTCGGCCTGCCCGCCTATGTTCTGGTGAAAGTGCTGACCCCCGGCTATTTCGCCCGCAAGGACACGCGCACCCCGGTCTATACCGCAGGTCTGTCGCTGCTGCTCAACGTCACGCTCAATCTGCTGCTGATCCCGGTGATGGGCGTGGCCGGGCTGGCCCTGGCGGGTTCGATTTCGGCCTGGGCGAACTGCGCGATGCTGTATGGCATGCTGCACCGGCGCGGCCATTTCGCGATCGAGCCCGATCTGCTGGTCCGGATCGGGCGCATTCTGCTTTCGGCGGCGGCAATGGGCGGAGCGATCTGGCTGCTTGCGCCGCTGGGCCAGGCCCACTACGGCGCGGGCGCCTGGGCGCGCGGGTGGGATCGATCCTCGCCCTGGTTGGCACCGGGGCCGTCGTCTACTTCGCCCTGGCCTGGCTTACCGGCGCCATTGACCGCAGCAAGATCGCCATGCTGACCCGCCGTCAGCCGGCCGCCAAGTGAGTAATTCCGTCATGCGTATCGTTTCCGGCATCCAGCCCACCGGCAATCTCCACCTCGGCAACTACCTGGGGGCGATCCGCAACTGGGTGCGGATGCAGGACGAGGTCGCGGCGGGCGGCGGGCAGAGCCTGTATTTCCTGGCGGACCTTCACGCCATCTCGATGCCGCACGTTCCGGCGGACCTCGCCGCCAACACCTACGAGATGACCGCCGCGCTGGTCGCCTGCGGGATCGATCCCGACAAGTCGGTGCTGTTCAACCAGACCCAGGTTCCCGCCCATGCCGAACTGCAATGGCTGCTGGGCGGCACGGCCCGCATGGGCTGGCTGAACCGCATGACCCAGTGGAAGGACAAGGCTGGCAAGAACCGCGAGGGCCAGTCGGTCGCGCTGTTCACCTATCCCGTGCTCCAGGCCGCCGACGTGCTGCTCTACCAGGCCACCCACGTGCCGGTGGGCGAGGACCAGAAGCAGCACCTGGAACTGGCCCGCGACATCGCGCAGAAGTTCAACAACGACTTTGCCAGCGAAGCCGCGCCGGTCTTCACCCTGCCCGATCCGATCATCCCGCCCGAAGCCGCCCGGATCATGAGCCTGCGCGACGGCGGATCGAAGATGTCGAAAAGCGATCCGTCCGACATGAGCCGGATCAACCTGACCGACGATGCCGACACGCTGATGAACAAGGTCAAGAAGGCCAAGACCGATCCCGAACCGCTGCCTGGCGACAAGGCGGGCCTCGAAGGCCGGGCGGAAGCCGCCAACCTTGTCGGCATCTACGCCGCGATGGCCGGCACCACGGTAGAGGCGGTGCTGGGCGAATTCGGCGGGCAGGGCTTTGGCCGGTTCAAGCCGGCGCTGGGCGAACTGCTGGTGGAAAGCCTGGCCCCGATCAACGCCCGCTTCGTCGAACTGCGCACAGACCGCGCCGCGCTGGGCCAGATCCTCGCCAAGGGCGCGGCCAAGGCCCGCGAACTGGCCGCGCCGACGCTGGCGAAGACTTACGAGGCGCTGGGATTGGTGCGGTAAGGAAAGATTTCTCCAGTCCGCTGTGACGAGCGGGAGGAATCTGGGCAACCATCCTCCCCCGCCCATTCAACGCCCATTCAGCCCCCATGGCGCAGCCTTGCCGCAAGGCTTACACTTGCCGCCGACCCTTGCGCCGAATCGCGCGCGGGCGGCGCACGGAGAACCGGGTCATGGCAGAGACTTCCCCCTTTCGCTGGCTGAAGGCGGCACTGGTGCCGCTGATGCTGGCCGCGCTGGCCGCCTGCGCCACGCCATTCAACGCCAAGGTATCGCGCTTCCAGAACCAGCTGCCCGTGCCTGCGGGCCAGACCTTTGCCGTGGTCGCCGACGATCCGGCGCTGAGCGGCGGGATCGAGTTTGGCCAGTACGCCAGCCTGGTGGAAGGTCGCCTTGCCGCGCTAGGCTATGTCCCCGCCCGGCCAGAAGCCGCGGACCTGATCGTGCGGTTCGACTATGGCGTCGACAAGGGGCGCGAGCGGGTCCGCCAGACCATGACGCCCGATCCGTTCTGGGGGCCGTGGTACGGCTATCCCCGGTTTGGCTACTGGGGCGGGCGCGGCTATTACCGGCGCGGCTATTACCCGATGGGTGCCTGGGGCTTTGGCTGGTACGATCCGTGGTTCGGCAACGGCTATGAAAGCTATACCGTCTACACCAGCGGCATCAGCCTGAAGATCGATCGCCGCGCCGATGGCGCCCGCCTGTTCGAAGGCAAGGCCGAAGCCGCATCGACCTCCAACCGCCTGCCCCATCTCGTCCCCAATCTGGTCGAGGCGATGTTCACCAACTTCCCGGGCAATTCCGGCGAAACGGTGCGGATCAGCGTTGCGCCAGAGAAGAAACAGAAGAATTAGGCCGCACAGCCGCTCGACGGTTCACCGAGGAAGGCGGGTCAGGCAACTGGCCCGCCTTTTTGGTGGGAGTGGCACTCGCTTCTTCGTTCTCTGACGCCCCCTGTCATTGCGTCATTGCGAGCGTAGCGAAGCAATGACGCAATTGGAGGCTGTCGGAGCCTAGTTTCCCAGCGCCGCGACCCCGCCGGTGGAGCCGAAGCCGCCTTCGCCGCGTGCCGTTTCGTCGAGATGCTCGACCGAAACCCACGCCGCGCGGGTAACGGGGGCCAGCACCAGCTGGGCCACGCGGTCGCCGCGCAGGATTTCGAAGGCTTGCACGCCGTGGTTGATCAGGATCACCTTCAGCTCGCCGCGATAGTCGCTGTCGATCGTGCCGGGGGTGTTGGGCACGGTGATCCCGTGCTTGAGCGCCAGCCCCGAACGCGGGCGGACCTGGATTTCATAGCCGTGCGGGATGGCAAGCGCGAGGCCGGTGGCGACCGCGTGGCGCGCGCCCGGGGCAATCGTCACGTCCTCGGCCGAAACCACGTCCATCCCCGCCGCGCCGTCCGTGGCATAGGCGGGCAGGTCCAGCCCCTCGCCGTGGGGCAGGCGCTTGACCAGCACCGGAACGTCATTTTGCGGCGAGTGCATCGGCAATCCTTTCGGCAAGGGCCATGGCGACCTGGTCCTTGGGCATTTCGGGCAGGCTTTCGACCCCGCTGCCGGTGACGATGTGGACCGCGTTGACATTGCCGCCCATCACATCGCCCGACACGTCGTTGGCCACGATCCAGTCGGCGCCCTTGCGGCGGCGCTTTTCGGTGGCGTGTTCGATCACCTTCTCGGTCTCGGCGGCGAAGCCGACCACCAGTTTGGGGCGCTTGTCGCTGACCGATACGGTGGCAAGGATGTCCGGGTTCTCGGTCAGCCGCAGCGCGGGCGGGGCCGATCCGCGCTTCTTCATCTTTTCGGAGGCGACGTCCATGGTCCGCCAGTCAGCCACGGCGGCAACCATCACCGCACAGTCGGCGGGCAGCGCGCGCTTCACCGCCTCGGCCATGTCGCGCGCGGTTTCCACGTCGATGCGGGTCACGCCCGGCGGCGTCGGCAAGTGAACCGGGCCGGAAACCAGCGTCACCCGCGCGCCCAGCGCGGCGGCGGCACCGGCTATGGCGAAGCCCTGCTTGCCCGAGGAGCGATTGGCGATGTAGCGCACCGGGTCGATCGGCTCGTGCGTGGGGCCGGCGGTGATCAGCACGTGGCGGCCCGTCAGCGGGCCGATGGGCGGTTCGGCGGGCGCGAAATCGGGCTGTCCGGCCAGCGGGTCCAGCGCCAGCGCCTCCGCCAGTTCCTCCGCAGGCGCTTCGGGCGGGGCCTGATCCCCGACGAGATGGTTGATCGCCTGCGCGTCGGTGGGCAGGGCGGCCTTGGCCTTGCCCTTCTTCGACAGCAGCGGGCTGGTCAGCAGCACTTCGGGCGGCGGCGATTCGGCGGGGACATCGGCAGAGAAGTCCTCACCCGCCCAGTCCTCGTCCGCGAAGACCGCGTCCGACACCGTGCTGCGCTGGATCAGGCCCGCGCTGAGGCCGCCAAGACTGCTATCCGCCTCGCCAAAGTCGAACTCCGCCTCGCTCGCCAGCGGCGCCTCATGGCCAAGCGCGGCGCAGATCGCGGCCCAGATCGCGGGCGGTTCAGGCAGGCGCCCGGGGCCGTATTCGCCGCAGGCCATCGCGCCTTCATCGGGATCGAGCACGGTCACTCCGCGCTCTACCAGAGTTCGCACATTCGCCTGGGTGGCGGCGTGTTCCCACATCCGCACGTTCATTGCGGGGACGGCCAGCACCGGCTTGTCGGTGGCGAGCAGCAGCGTGGTCGCCATGTCATCGGCAATGCCATGGGCCATCCGGGCCATCAGGTCGGCCGTTGCCGGGCAGACCACCACGAGGTCCGCCGAGCGCGAGAGCTGGATATGGCCCATCTCGATCTCGCTGGTCAGATCCCACAGCGTGGTGTGGACGGGGTTTTCGCTGAGCGCGGCGAGTGTCATCGCGGTGATGAACTTCGCGCCGCCCTCGGTCAGCACACAGGTCACCTCGCCCCCGCCCTTGCGGATCAGGCGGATGAGCTCGCACGACTTGTAGGCGGCAATGCCGCCGCCGACGATCAGCAGAATGCGCGGTCCGGTCATGGCGGCCAGCTTGTGCATTGCCGTTTCCCCCTAATCAACACAAACTGCCATCTGGCCCGAGAAGACCTTGCTTTCCGGTTTCCGTGGGGCACAAGGGTTAGGACGGGGTTAAACGGGGGAGTTACCGACAATGCGCGTGATCCTGACTGCACTGATTTTCCTGCTGGGGCTGTTCGACCTGTTCATGGGGCTGAACTTCCTGATGAACCCCCAGGCCACCGCGCTGGGTTTCGGCATCCAGCCGACCGGCGTCCAGGGCCTGTCCACCCTGCGCGCAGACTTCACCGCGTTTTTCGGCGTGGTCGCGGTGTGCATGATGATCGGCGCCTGGCGCCGCAACGCCGACCTGCTGCTGGTCCCCGCCGCGCTGATGGGCACCGCCGTGGTCGTCCGCGCGATCAGCCTGGGGGTCGATGGCGGCTATCCCGGCTACCTGGTGCCGATGATCGTCGAGGCGGTCCATGTCGCCCTGCTGATCGCCGCCTGGCGCGTGCTGCCGCACCACAAGATCGAGGAGCTGACGTCCTGATTGGGTGCGGACAGGCCAGCCGGCCTGTCCTTGCAACACCGGCCCGCTCCCCCGGCCCGACCACCCACAGGGTACCATAAATGGGTGGTCGGGCCGGGGGAGCGGGCCGGTGTTGCAAGCCAATCGCGGAGGCGATTGGCGCACCCCAACAAAAACTCGAGGCGGACAACAATCTACCGCGCAGCCGTTGCCAACCCCCGCAGCGCCATCGGCGCCCAGGCCAGCCCCATCGCCAGCGTCGGGGCAACCATCGCGCCCCAGTAGTAGTTGTCAGGCCGCCCCGCGAGCATGAAGGCGAGGCCGTAGCCGAGTTGCAGCAGGGTTGCGAAGGCGCCCGCCGCGCTTTTCCACCCGGCCCAGCCGAGCAGCATCAGCACCATCAGCGGCCCGGCGACGAAGTGCGGCAGCAGGCGCAGGTTGCTGGAGAGGATCACGCTGGACAGCCAGCCAGAGAGGCCGCGCAGCACCAGCCAGTCCGGGCCTTCGGCGTCGCTGGGCAGCACTTGCTGCGCCACGAAATGGAGGTGGACGGCAAGGCCACCGACAAATGCCAGCGCCAGCGCGCCCCACGCCGCGCCTTCGCGCCAGTCGCGCCGCCACAGCGCCATCGCGCCCATCAAAAGGACGAAGGGCAGCGCGTGTTCACGGATCGCCAACGCCAGCGCTGCCACGGCCAGCGCCGCGGCCCATCTGCGGCCCGGGCGGTGGAGGCCAAAGGCCAGCGCCAGCAGCATCCCCGACCACAGCTCATGCAGAGTGAAGAAATAGCGGTTGAACCCCAGCGAGGCGCCCAGGGCCAGCAGCGCCATCGCGACCATCCGGTGGTCCGCCCCGCCCGGCTCCTCCCCCAGCCGCCGCCACCATGCGGCCAGCACGGCGAGGACCAGCAGGGCCGAGGCAGCGATCTGCCCGCCCTCCCCCAGCCATGCCAGCAGATAGGCCAGCGTCGGCAGCCGCACCGCCACCCCGGGACGCAGCGGATAGCGGGAAACGCGATGCTCCTCCGCCGCGACCACGTAGTAATTCTCACCCTTGCCGATCCGTTCGATCACGCGGTCGTAAAGCGCCAGATCGTCGTCGCGCGGGCGCTGCTTGCCCGTGGTCTGGCCCTTGATCTGCTCTGACAGCGTGGCGGTGGCGATCTTCTGCTCGGCCGCGCGGATCGGCACCAGTGCGGCGGCGATCAGCAGGATCACGAACGCCAGCAAGGCAGCCCGAGCCGCACTTTTGGGCCATGCGGCGAACCGATCGTAGCCCTCACTCATCCCCGCCTGCCCCTTCTGCCCATGCCTGTCTGCCCGGATGGGCACCTTCACGCAAGCCAGAGGGGCGCGTTAGCTTGCGATTCAGCCGGGCGCCCCTACATTGCCTGACTGAAAGGATCGAAGCGCAATGAACGAGGACAAGCCCACCGGGAATCCGTGGATGAAGAACCTGCTCGTCTGGGGCGGGATCATCATGGTGGTCCTTTTGGTGATCTCGATGTTCAACGCCCGGACCGAGGCGCAATCGACCCTGATCCCCTATTCCGATTTCCGCGCGCGGGTGGCCGATGGCACGGTCGAATCCGTCCAGATCGGCGAAACCAAGATCACCGGCAAGTACCGCGACGGCAAGCAGTTCTCCACCGTGCCCGTGCCGAACGACCTCACCCTGCAGCAGTCGCTGCAGGAAAAGGGCGTGAAGTATGAAGGCAAGCCGGCGGACGAAAGCAGCCTGTTCCTTTACCTGCTGGTCCAGTCGCTGCCGTTCCTGCTGATCCTGGCAGTCGCCTTCTTCGCGTTCCGGCAGGTCCAGAAGGGCGGCGGCGCGGGCGGGGCGATGGGCTTTGGCAAGTCCAAGGCCAAGATGCTGACCGAAAAGCAGGGCCGCGTCACCTTTGACGACGTGGCGGGCATCGACGAGGCGCGCGAGGAGCTTGAGGAAATCGTCGAGTTCCTGAAGGACCCGCACCGCTTCGCCAAACTCGGCGGCCAGATCCCCAAGGGCGCGCTGCTGGTCGGCTCGCCCGGCACCGGCAAGACCCTGCTGGCCCGCGCCATCGCGGGCGAGGCGGGCGTGCCGTTCTTCACCATTTCCGGTTCGGACTTCGTCGAAATGTTCGTCGGCGTCGGCGCCAGCCGTGTGCGCGACATGTTCGAGCAGGCCAAGAAGAACGCGCCGTGCATCGTCTTCATCGACGAAATCGATGCGGTCGGCCGCCATCGCGGGCATGGCCTGGGCAATTCGAACGACGAGCGTGAACAGACGCTCAACCAGCTGCTGGTCGAGATGGACGGGTTCGAGGCGAACGAGGGCATCATCATCATCGCCGCCACCAACCGTCCCGACGTGCTCGACCCGGCGCTGCTGCGCCCGGGCCGGTTCGACCGGCAGGTCGTGGTCCCCGTTCCCGACATCGAGGGGCGCGAAAAGATCCTCGCCGTGCACATGAAGAAGGTGCCGCTGGCCCCCGATGTTGACAGCCGCACCCTGGCGCGCGGCACTCCGGGCTTTTCGGGCGCGGACCTGGCCAACCTCGTCAACGAGGCGGCGCTGCTGGCCGCGCGGCGCAACAAGCGGCTGGTCGCCATGCGCGAGTTCGAGGACGCCAAGGACAAGGTGATGATGGGCGCCGAGCGCCGCTCGATGGTGATGACCGAGGACGAGAAGAAGATGACCGCCTATCACGAGGCCGGCCATGCGATCGTCTCGATCAACGAGCCTGCCAGTGATCCGATCCACAAGGCGACTATCATCCCGCGCGGCCGCGCGCTGGGCATGGTCATGCGCCTGCCGGAGCGCGACAGCTATTCCTATCACCGCGACAAGATGCACGCGAACCTTTCGGTCAGCATGGGCGGGCGTGTGGCCGAGGAACTGATCTTCGGGCACGACAAGGTCAGCTCCGGGGCAAGCAGCGACATCCAGTACGCCACGGGTCTGGCACGCAACATGGTCACCAAGTGGGGCATGTCGGACAAGCTTGGGCCGCTGCAGTACGAGGAGCAGCAGGAAGGCTATCTCGGCTATGGCGGGTCGGCGCGGCTGTTCGCCTCGGACGAGACGAACAAGCTGATCGACAAGGAAATCCGCGGCCTGGTCGACGGAGCTCACAAGCGTGCGACCGACATCCTCAAGACCAACGAGGACAAGCTCCACCTGCTGGCGAACGCCCTGCTCGAATACGAGACGCTTTCGGGCGAGGACATCGCGCAGCTGATGCAGGACGGCAAGATCGACCGGCCGGACCTGCCCACCGGCCCCACGGTGGTTCAGCCGGTGCGCGGATCGGCGATCCCCAAGGCCGGCAAGCGCTTCGCCGGGGCGGAGGCCTGACCTTATCGCCCCCTCTTGTCAGCGGGCGCGGATGACGTCAGTCTTGGCGCCATGAAGCTGACTGTGAAACGCCTTGCGCTTGCCGCCGCCGCCCTGCTGACCGCCAACCCCGCCCTTGCGGCGGGCGGGGACATGAGCGTGGCCATGTTCCTGTCCAAGGCCGATGCGCTGAAAGCCAAGGGGCCGATGGCGCTGCTTTCACCCGATCTCAAGGTGCTGAAAAGCGAAGGCCAGGCGGCGGGCGAGGCCTATCGCGCGCGGCTGGTGGCAGAACGCACCGCCGGCAAGCCCAGTTCCTGCCCGCCCAAGGGCGCCAAGGTGACGTCCAACGACGTGCTGTCGCACCTGCGAACCTACCCCGCCGGCGCGCGCGAACGCACCTCGATGAAGACCGCGATGGCGGACTTCTTCATCCGCAACTACCCCTGCCGCTAGGCAGGCGGCAAGATCCACCCCCGTTCCGTTCGTGTCGAGCTTGTCGAGACACGCCGTGCCAAGGTGTCTCGACAAGCTCGACACGAACGGTGAGAGTTGGTTTCTCCCAAAAGCAAAGGGCCCGCCTTTCCATGGAAAGGCGAGCCCCTGAAAGCTCCACTCAAAAGCCGGAATCAGCCTTCGTAGTCGCCGCCGATCGAGGTGTTGCGCACCGGCGCGGCGGCAGTGATCCGCAGCGCTTCGGCCGACTGGCTGAGCGAGCCGATTTCATCCACCTCGTCGTCGTCCTCGGGCAGGACGCGCTGGAGCGAGGTGACCAGCGATTCCTTGAGGTTGACCGGGCGCACGGTCTCTTCCGCGATTTCGCGCAGGGCGACGACCGGGTTCTTGTCACGATCGCGGTCGATGGTCAGTTCGGCGCCGCCCGAAATCTCGCGCGCACGCTGTGCGGCGAGCAGGACGAGGTCGAAACGGTTGGGAACCTTGTCGACGCAATCTTCAACGGTAACGCGCGCCATGGGCACTCCAGTTCAGGGAATCGGGAAAGCGCGGCTGCTACACGTGCAGCCGCTCACAAGTCAATAAAAAACCGCATAAATCACTGTTTTTACTTGACTATTCATAGGACTCAAAACTGCGCGAATCATGCGCGAGATTGCCGAACTTGGTGAACTCGCTCTGGAACAGCAGGTTGACGTTGCCGGTCGAGCCATGGCGCTGCTTGGCGATGATCACGGTCGCCTTGTTCACCACTTCCAGATGGCGCTGCATCCAGGTGTCATATTTGGCCAGGGCATCGCCGGTGCTGGTTTCGGTCGGTTCGTCCGGCTTGCTGGCGTTGTGGTAGTATTCCTCGCGGAAAATGAACCAGACCATGTCCGCGTCCTGCTCGATCGAGCCGGATTCGCGCAGGTCCGACAGCTGCGGGCGCTTGTCCTCGCGGCTTTCGACCGCGCGGGACAGCTGCGACAGCGCGATCACCGGCACGGCGAGTTCCTTGGCCAGGGTCTTGAGGCCCCGGCTGATTTCCGAGATTTCGTTGACGCGGTTGTCGTTGGCCCGGCCCGATCCCTGCAAGAGCTGCAGATAGTCGATCACGATCAGGCCGATGTTGTGCCGCCGCTTGAGCCGCCGCGCGCGGGTGCGCAGCGCGGCGATCGACAGCGCCGGGGTATCGTCGATGTAGAGCGGCAGTTCGGCGAGCCGCTGGCTGGCATAGGAAATGCGCTGGAAATCGTCGCGGCTGATCTTGCCCATACGCAGCCGCTCGCTGCTGATCTCGGCCTGTTCGGCCAGGATACGGGTGGCGAGCTGGTCCGCGCTCATTTCCAGGCTGAAGAAGGCGGTGGGCGCGCCCACAGACTTTTCCGGCGCGATCCCGTCGGCCTGATCGCGCAGGAACCGTTCCGCGCAGTTGAAGGCGATATTGGTGGCGAGCGAAGTCTTGCCCATCGCCGGACGGCCGGCCAGGATGATGAGATCGCTGTCGTGCAGGCCGCCGACCTTGGCGTTGAGATCGTCCAGCCCCGTGGTGCGGCCCGAAATATGCCCGCCCGATGCCAGCGCCTTTTCGATCTGGGCGATCGCGGTCAGGCTCGAATCGCGGAACGACTGGGCCTCGTTGCCGACCGAGGCGCCTTCGGCCACACGGTAAAGCGCGGCCTCCGCCTCGGAGATCTGCTCCATCGGTTCGACCCGTTCCGAGGTATCGAGCGCCTTGTTGACCAGTTCGCGCCCGACCGAGACAAGTTCGCGCAGCAGTGCCAGGTCATAGATCTGTTCGGCCAGCTGGCGCGGGGCAAGCAGGCCCTGCCCGTCCGCCGTCAGCCGCGCGAGATAGGCCGCACCGCCCAGTTCCTTCAGCGCCTCGTCCGCTTCGAAATAGGGGCGCAAGGTTACGGGCGTGACCACCGCCTTGCGATCGAGCAGCTGGAGGATCCGTTCATAGATCCGGGCGTGAACCGGCTCGAAGAAATGATCGGGCCGCAGCGGGGTGACCAGTTCCTCGATCACCCGGTTGTCGATCAGCGCCGCCCCCAGAAAGGCCGCCTCCGCCTCCACGTTGCTGGGCAGCACGCGGGCGGCGGCTTCGTCGGGGCGGGTGATCAGATCGAGCTCGGCCATAAGCCGCGTTCAATGCTCCCAAGCGGGGCGGCGCGCAAGCATCGCCGCCGCCGCCGGGCCTGTGGATAGCGGGGACGATTTCGCCCCCTCTTGCAGCGGCATTTTGCATCTGCGAAAGCATGGCATGGCCAACCCCCGGATCATCCATATCGAGCTCGACGAAGCGACGATCCTGTGGCGCAACGCCGATATCGAGCAGGAGCGGCGGATCGCGATCTTCGACCTGATCGAGGAGAACGCCTTCAAGCCGCTCAGGGCCTGGGAAGCGGGCCATCATGGCCCCTACCGGCTGCGCCTGGCGGTCGATGACGGGCGGCTGAGCCTGGAAGTTTCGGACGAGGGCGGGCAGCCGCTGGAAACGCTGATTCTGGGGCTGGGCCGCTTCCGCCGCCCGATCCGCGAATATTTCGCGATCTGCGATTCGTATTACCAGGCGATCCGCAAGGCCAGCGCGCAGGAGATCGAGACGATCGACATGGCCCGGCGCGGGGTTCACAACGAAGCGGCGGAAATGCTGCTGGAACGGCTGGAGGGCAAGGTCGAAACCGACTTCGCCACCGCACGGCGGCTCTTTACCCTGATCTGCGTGCTGCATATCAGGGGTTAGGGTTAACAGGGGTCGCATCCACATGGCACGCAAAGCATCAGGCCGCTGGCGGCTGCGCGCGGCAGGCATCGCCGCGCTGCTGGCGCTGCTGGGCGGCGCATGGCTGTGGTGGCAGATGGACCACTGGCAGCCACCGCGCAGCGCCTATCCGCTGCAGGGGGTGGAAATCGGCACGGTCGACGGCCCGGTCAACTGGCGGGTGATCAAGGCCGTGGGCGCGGACTTCGCCTATCTGGATGCCACGGCCAGCGCCTTTGCCCGCGATGACAGCTTTGTACGCAACCTTGAGGAAGCACGCGCGGCCAGGCTGCAGGTCGGCGCGCTGCACCGCTATGATCCGTGCCAGCCGGCCGAGCGCCAGGCCGCCAACTTCGCAACCGTGGTGCCGCGGGATGCGGGCCTGCTGCCCCCGGCGGTGGAACTGGACCTGCTGGCCGATGACTGCCCGGTCAAGGTCACCCAGTCGGGGATCGAGAGCGAGCTGACCACGTTCCTCAACCAGATCGAAACCCACACCGGCAAGGCGGCGGTACTCAAGATCACCGCGCGCTTCGAAAGCGAATACCGTATCGCCCGGCGGATCGACCGCAACCTGTGGCTGGTGCGCACCCGCTTCCAGCCGGACTATGCCGGGCGCCCATGGATGCTGTGGACCGCCAACGAGCAGCTGGCGACCGAGGCCGGGGGCAGGCTGCGCTGGGTGGTGGTGCAGCCTTAGGGCTGCTGCGCATTGTCAACCGCCTCTGGATTGCCGCGGCCCTGCGGGCCTTGCAATGACGAGGACGAAGCGGGCAACCACCAGACCGGCTCATGTCGAGCGAAGTCGAGAGACGTTGGCACGAGGCGTGTCTCGACTTCGCGCGACACGAACGGGTATGAAGGGCGCATGACGATTGACCGCGACACCCTGATTACCGCCGCGCGCGATGCCGCGACCCGGGCCTATGCCCCCTACTCCAACTTCCATGTCGGGGCCGCGCTGGGCTTTGCCGATGGCAGCGTGGTGACCGGCGCCAATGTGGAGAACGCCAGCTATGGCCTGACGCTGTGCGCCGAAACGGTCGCGGTGGGCAAGGCCTTGTCCGAGGACTGGCGCGGCCAGCTGGAAGCGGTCGCGGTGATCGGCGGGCGCGCGGGAGAGGTTGGCAAGGGCGATCCCGTCACCCCTTGCGGGCGCTGCCGCCAGGTTCTGAACGAGGTGGCCGCGCTGGGCGGCAACGATCCGCTGATCTGGTGCGTGGGCGAAGATGAGGTGCTGGAACTGCGACTGTCCGACCTGCTGCCCCGCGCCTTCGGGCCGGACAGTCTTTAGGCGTCAATCCGCCGAGGTTTCCAGCCATTCCAGCAGCGCGGCCAGACAGTCGCGGCCCAGGATCATGCTGCGCTCGGCGCTCCACCCCTGCGCGGCGCAGGGCAGGTCGTCGTTATCCTTGAATGGCATTTCCAGCGTCATCGAGGTGCAGCCGAACCGCTCGGCCAGCTGGTTGGTCGACATCGTCAGGTTGGCCTTGCCCGGCGCGGCAACCGGATAGCCCAGCCGCGTCTGGAAATCGGGCGTGCGGCGCTGGAGGATCGCACCATAGCGGGCGAAGCCGGCCTGCAATTGCGCCGTCCATGATGGGATTCCCTCAAACCCGGCAAGGAACACGGCGGGAATCGCCTCGTCCCCGTGGACGTCCATCGCGAAGTCTACGCCGGTTTCATCCATCGCACCCCGGATCGCCAGCACTTCGGGCGAGCGATCAGGCGTGGGGTTCTCCCATTCGCGGTTGAGGTTGGCGCCGACCGCGTTGGTGCGCAGGTGGCCGCGCACCGATCCGTCCGGGTTGGCATTGGGGACCACGTGAAAGGTGCAGAGCTGGCGCAGCCGCCGCGCGACCGGATCGGCAGGGTCCGTCAGGCAGGCGAGCGCGCCTTCCACCCACCATTCGGCCATGCTCTCGCCCGGATGCTGGCGGGCATAGAGCCAGACCTGCTTCTGTCCATTGCCGAGATCGAGGCAGTCGATGCTGCGGCCCTCGATCGAATGGCCGAGCACGCGGTGCTGCACCCCTTCGGCAAGCGCGGTGGTGGCGATCAGGTCCTGATGGCGTTCCCAGCTGTAGGGCGCGAAATAGGCGAACCAGACAAGGCCGCCAGCGGGCGTGTAACGGATCGTCAGGGTGCCGCCGTCCTCTTGCCCGTCATAGCTCGAATCGGCGCGGCCCCAGTATTCGCGGTCCTCGCTTACCGCCGCGCGGTAGCCGGGCCAGCCGCCGGGATAGGCCGATGCGCCCAGGCCCGTGATCTTGAGCGTCAGGTCCCGCCCCGCCGCGCCCGAGACGCGAAAGTGGAACCACTGGTAAAAGTCCGACTGCGCGTCCTTGCGGATCGCCAGTCGCGCGGTTGTGCCAGTGATGGAAAGGACTTCGATATTGCCACTGTCGAAGGCGGCGTCGATCAGGATGTCAGTCATCTGACCTCGATAGTCTCGCCCGACTTGCCGGGGAAGCCCGCGAACAGCGCTTCGGCCATTTTCGGCGCGGCAAGGCCGGTGTCGGCCAGCGGGCTGGTGGTGCGCACGGTGAAGCTGGCGCGCCCTTCCCACAGCGCCTCGCGCGTCGCGCGGTCGCGGATCGTGACGCTGAGTTCGGTTTCCACCTGCGCGGCGGGCGGCGGGCTGAGATCGATCCCCACGCCCAGTCCCACCCCCGAACCATAGCTGCCGGTGCCCGCCCCCAGACCCACGCTGACCGGCCCGCCGCTGCGCTCCGGCTGATAAGAGGAGCGCCGCAGGCCCAGCACCGCGACCTGCCCGCCCGCACCGCCTTGCGCCTCGGCATAGCCGACCAGCGCCAGCTGGCGCTGCACAGCCGCCTGATAGCTGCGCCATTCGAGCGAGGCGGGATCATTGCCCGGGGCGGCTTCCACCGCAATGGCGCCCTTGCCCAGCCGCGCGGTATCGGGTGCGTGGAACCGCGTCACCTGCACCGGGCCGACCGGGGCAACGCAGCCCGCCAGCAGCAGGGGGGGCAGCAGCAGGGCCGCAAGGGTCAGCCGTTTCATCGTCTCGTCTCCCGCAAACCCGCCGTGGCGCGATCTTGCGCCCTCGCCCCTATCCGGGCAAGCATTTCGCATCTCTGAACCGTGGCGCCTTCGTTAACCACTTCTCCGCCGCCACGTGCTAACCGGCGGATATGACCGAGAAACTCCCCGTACTGGTGACCGGCGGCGCCGGCTATATCGGCAGCCATGCCGTGCTTGCCCTGAAAGACGCCGGCTGGCCGGTTGCGGTGATCGACAACCTGACCACCGGATTTCGCTGGGCCGTGCCGGATGACGTGCCGTTCTACACCGGCGACATCGAGGATGCAGAACTGCTCGCCCGGATCTTCGCCGAACAGGGCATCGGCGCGGTGATGCATTTCGCCGGATCGATCATCGTCCCCGAATCGGTCGAGAACCCGCTGAAGTACTATCATAACAACACCGCCAAAAGCCGCGCGCTGATCGCCGCTGCGGTTGCGGCGCAGGTGCGCCACTTCATCTTCAGTTCCACCGCCGCGACCTATGGCGTGCCGGAAGTGTCCCCGGTCAGCGAGGATGTGCCCAAGGCGCCGATCAATCCCTACGGCATGTCCAAGCTGATGACCGAGACCATGCTGGCCGACGTCGCCGCCGCCCATCCGTTCAACTATTGCGCGCTGCGCTATTTCAACGTCGCGGGCGCCGATCCGCGCGCGCGCACCGGGCAATCGACGGCGGGCGCCACGCACCTGATCAAGGTCGCGGTCGAAGCCGCGCTGGGCAAGCGCGACAAGGTCTGCGTGTTCGGCACCGATTTCGCCACGCCCGACGGCACCGGGGTGCGCGACTATATTCACGTCTCCGACCTTGCCGCCGCTCACGTGCTGGCACTGGAAGCCCTGATCGACCAGCCGGAACGGTCGCTAACGATGAACTGCGGCTATGGCCGGGGCTATTCGGTGAACGAGGTGCTGGACGCGGTCGACCGGGTGACCAACACCGCGATCAGGCGCGAATACGGCCCCCGCCGCGCCGGTGACGCCGATTCGCTGATTTCCGACAACCGCCGGATCAAGGCCACCCTGCCGTGGGAACCGCGCTATGCCGACCTTGACCAGATCGTGGCCCACGCGCTGCAATGGGAACGGCGGCTGAGCGAGATTCGCGGGGAGTAGGAACGTTTGATTTCCGCCTGACGGCGGTGCGGGAAGCCCGGACGGGCTTCCCTGGCCTGGTCGGCCCGCTCCCCCGGCGAGTCCTTTGTCTGGTGTGCCTTTCGCATCCGCGAAAGGCTTGCAACACCGGCCCGCTCCCCCGGCCCGACCACCCATTTATGGTACCCTGTGGGTGGTCGGGCCGGGGGAGCGGGCCGGTGTTGCAAGGGAAGCCCGGACGGGCTTCCCGCACCGCCGTCAGGCGGAAACCGACTCTCACCCTTGACTTGCCCCGCCCACCCCCTTAACGGCGCGGCTTCAAATTTCGCGGCCTTTTGCCGTACCCGAGGACATCATGAAGATTCGCAACAGCCTCAAGTCGCTCAAGGACCGCCACCGGGACAACCGCGTGATCCGCCGCCGTGGCCGGACCTATGTGATCAACAAGACCAACCGCCGCTTCAAGGCGCGCCAGGGCTGATTGCCCGGGTGCCGGCCGGTTCGTCCGGCTGGTGAGCTTTACGGCCCGCCCCCGGTTCCGGGGTGCGGGCCGAAAGCTTTTCTGTCGCAGGGGAAATGGGGATGAGCGAGCCGGTTCAGGCCGTGGTGTTCGATGTCGGCAAGGTGCTGATCGAATGGGATCTGCGGCTGATCTACCGCGAAGCGATTCCCGATCCGGCCGAGCGTGACTGGTTCGTCAGCCATGTCGTGACGCCGCAATGGCACTTCCAGCACGATGCCGGACGCCCGCTGGCCGAAATGGTGCCCGAACGGATCGCCGAGTTCCCCGAGCACGAGGCGCTGATTCGCCGCTACGCATCGCACTTCAACGATTCGATTCCCGGGCCGGTGCCGGGCAGCCAGGAACTGGTCCACGAACTGGCCGCGCGCGGCGTGCCGATTTTCGGGATCACCAATTTCGGCGCCGAATTCTGGCCGCCCTTCCGCGAACGCTGGCCGGTGTTCGACCATTTCCGCGATATCGTGGTCTCGGGCGTGGAGAAGCTCGCCAAGCCCGATCCGGCAATCTACGCGCTGGCGGAGCGGCGATTCGGCTTGCCGGGCAGCGCCATGCTGTTCGTGGATGACAACGCGGACAACATCGCCGGGGCGCGGGACTGCGGCTGGCACGTCCACCATTTCACCGATTCGGCGCTGCTGCGCGAAGACCTTGCCGCGCGCGGGCTGATTGCCTGAAAAAAAGGCCCCCGCCGAAGCAGGGGCCTGAAGAGGGGGCTGTTTTAGGAGTGCCTGCAGATGCGCGTCAGGCGGCCGCGTTGCAGCGCTGAAGATCCTCGGCGCTGAGTTCGCCCTTCGGGCCGGCGAAGCTGGAAACCTGGCCAAACGCCTTCACCACCTTGACGCAGGTGCTGATCGCGCGGGCGCCATCGACCGGGCCCGAGCAGGCATCGCCCGCGCAGTTCCACAGCACGCCGTTGACGACCTTGCGGGCCGGCGCCTCGACGGCGGCGGTCAACTTCGCGGAATAGCGCGTCGCGGCAGCATCGGCGGGGGTGGTGGTGGCGGCGAAGCTGGCGAGAGTGCCGGCGATGGCAAGCCCGGCGGCAAGCAGAGTGCGCGAAAGCGGGCTGTTGGCAAGCGTAGTCATGTCTGTTCCCCTTGAACGTTTATGGCACGCTGATCGGGGGTCCTGGGAGGGAAGAGCCGATTTGCGTTGCTAATTGCTACCTAATATCCTAGATCATCAGTTGCAAGATGAAACTGTGCATTGCAGCAAAGATTTTTTTGTCGGACCCCAAGCCGCTTTGCGCTAGGTTCCGTAAGGGAAAGGGGAATTGACGATGGGCAAGCTGCGCGAGCCATTGAACGATATGCAGAATTGCGGCCTGCCCTCCGCGCTGGAGGTGATGGGGGAACGCTGGTCGTTCATGATCCTGCGTGCCGCGTTCAACGGGGTCCACCATTTCGAGGAATTCCTCGGCGCGCTGGGAATCGCCCGCAACATCCTGTCGAATCGCCTCGCCCGGCTGGTCGAACACGGGATCATGAAGCGCGAACCGCTGCCCGATGATCGCCGCAAGATCGAATACCGCCTGACCGCCAAGGGGCTGGACCTGCTCCCCGCGATGCTCGCGCTGCGCCAGTGGGGCGAAAAGTACGGCGTCGGCGTGCCCAGCAACCCGGTGCTGTGCGACGCGCGCGACGGCATTCCCATCGCCGCGATCGGCATCCACGCCCACGACGGCCGCCTGCTTGGCCCGCTTGACCTCGAATGGCGCGATGCGGCGGATGTCGGCAAGACGGAGCCGGAGGAAGACACGCGGGTGCGGCCCAGGCTCAACGTGCTGTAAGGTTGCGACCGCAAAAGCGTTCATCCCGATAGCTCGTCACCCTGAAACACGTTCAGGGTGACGATCGGAGAAGCCGGTGTCTAAGCCCGCGGCGCCACCCGGCGATAGCTGAGCGCCTCGGCCACGTGAATGCGCCCTACTCCCTCGCTGCCCGCCAGATCGGCGATGGTCCGCGCCACGCGCAGCATCCGGGTATAGCCGCGCGCTGACAGCCGCATGGCTTCGGCTGCCTGCATCAGCAGCTTGCGGCCCGGCTCGTCCGGGGTGGCGTGGCGTTCCAGCAGGTCGCCGTCGATCTCCGCGTTGGAGCGCCGCCCGGTGCCTTCCAGCCGCGCGGTCTGAAGGCTGCGCGCCGCCGCGACCCGGGCGGCCACCTGCGCGCTGCCTTCGACCGGAGGCGGCAGGGCCAGATCGGCGGCGCTGACCGGGTCGACCTCGACGTGCAGGTCGATCCGGTCGAGCAGCGGGCCGGAAACCTTGCTCTGGTAATCGGCGGCGCAGCGCGGCGCGCGGCTGCAGGCCAGCGCCGGATCGCCCAGATGCCCGCAGCGGCACGGGTTCATCGCCGCGATCAGCTGAACCCGCGCCGGGAAGGTGACATGGGCATTGGCGCGGGCAACATCGACCACGCCGGTTTCCAGCGGCTGGCGCAGCGAATCGAGCACGGCACGCTGGAATTCCGGCAGTTCATCCAGGAACAGCACGCCAAGGTGGGCCAGGCTCACCTCCCCCGGCTTCACTTTCAGTCCGCCGCCGGTCAGCGCCGCCATCGAGGCGGAATGGTGCGGGCTGCGGAACGGGCGCGCGCGGCTGATCCGCCCGTCCTCAAGCAATCCCGCGACAGAGGCCACCATCGACACTTCCAGCGCCTCGGGCGGGGTCAGCGGCGGGAGGATGCCTGGCAGGCACGAGGCGAGCAGGCTTTTGCCCGCGCCGGGCGGGCCGATCATCAGCAGGTTGTGCCCGCCCGCCGCCGCGATTTCCAGCGCGCGCTTGGCCACTTCCTGCCCCTTGACCTGCTTCAGGTCCGGCCCGAAGCCCGGCTCCCGCGCCTCGCCCGGTTCGGGCGGGGAGAGCAGCTGCACGCCTTTCAGATGGTTGAGCAGACTGACGAGATTGGGCGCGGCGACAAGCGCAAGGCCGCTGGCCCAGCGCGCTTCCGCCCCTTGCGCGGCGGGACAGATCAGCCCGGCATCCAGGCTGGCGGCATGAAGCGCGGCAAGCAGCACGCCGGGCGTGCCGACGATCCGCCCGTCCAGCGCCAGTTCCCCCACCGCGAAGAAATCGCCCAGCTGCTCCGCATCGCAGACCCCCATCGCGCCCAGCAGCGCAAGGGCAACCGGCAGGTCATAGTGCGAGCCTTCCTTGGGCAGGTCGGCGGGGGACAGGTTGATGGTGATCCGCTTGGGCGGCAGCGACAGCCCCATCGAGGCCAGCGCGGCGACCACCCGTTCACGGCTTTCGTTGACCGCCTTGTCGGGCAGGCCGACCAGATTGAAGCGCGGCAGCCCCGGCGCGATCTGGCACTGCACCTCGACGCTGCGCGCCTCCAGCCCCAGATAGGCCACCGTCCGGACCAGAGCGACCAAGCAAGCCCCCGTAATTACACCTCTATCCCCGTGATGGCCGAGCACAGCCGCCCTGTCGAGGGAAAGGCGCCGGAATGGCGGTAACTGCGCGTTAACGCCTTGCCTTGGCATTCCCGCAAGGGCGCGGGGGCGATAGACTGGCCATGCGTTTGTCCCTTGCCTTGCTCGCCGTACTGGCCGCCTTCGCGGCGCAGCCGGCCTGCGCGCAGGTGATGGTCACCGAAACGGTCGAGGAGACGGTCTATTTCAGCCAGGGCGGCTCGGAACGCTTCGTCGCCAGCGCGCCGGCGCAGGTGCCGCAGGGGCTGGCCAGCTTTGGCCCGTTCCGCGTGATCGACCCGACCCGCGCGGCGCTGGTCGACCTGACCGATTCGCGCAGCCCCGCCCAGTTCGAGGCGATGCTGAAGGCGTACCCCGGCATCACCCTGATCGAGATGATCGACTGCCCCGGCACCGAGGACGACCGCGCCAACCTGCGACTGGGCCGGATGATCCACGCGCGCGGCCTTGCCACCCACGTCCCGGCGGGCGGATCGGTCCGCTCGGGCGGGGTCGAGCTGTTCCTGGCGGGCCGTCAGCGAATCGCCGATCCGGGCGCCGAATTCGCGGTCCATTCCTGGGCCGACGAGGACGGGCGGCAGGCCGCCGACTATCCCGAAAGCGCACCCGAAAACCGCGCCTACATCGACTACTACCGCGAGATGGGAATGAGCGCGGCGCAGGCCAAGGCATTCTACGCGATGACCAATTCGGTGCCGTTCGAGGACGCGAAGTGGCTGGGCGCGGCCGAAATGGCCCGATGGGTGCCGCTGAATTGATTTCGCGCACAGGCAGACGAGTCGATTTCCGCCTCACGGCGGTGCGGGAAGTGCGTCCGGACTTCCCTTGCAACACCAGCCCGCTCCCCCTGCCCGACCACCCACAGGGTACCATAAATGGGTGGTCGGGCAGGGGGAGCGGGCTGGTGTTGCAATCCATCGACGGAGGTCGATGGCGCAGCAAACCAAAGACTCTCCCTTGACTCACCCCTGCCCCTCACGTAACGGCGCGCCTCTGTAATCCGGCCGTCTTCGCGGGCGGCCCTTTTGTTTTCGATTTCGAGGTCTTGAAATGAAGCGCACCTTCCAGCCCAGCCGCCTTGTCCGCGCCCGCCGTCATGGCTTCCGCGCCCGCATGGCCACCGTCGGCGGTCGCAAGGTGCTGCGCGCCCGCCGTGCGCGCGGCCGCAAGAAGCTCAGCGCCTGAGCGAACAACCGAAGATGTCCGTCCTGACGAAAAGGGCGGATTTTCTGGCAGCAAACCGGGGCCTGCGCGTGTCGCGCCCCGGTTTTGTGCTGTTGGTGAACCCCAATTCCACCGATTCGCTGCGCTTTGGCATCACGGTTACCAAGCGGATCGGCAATGCCGTGGTCCGCAACCGGATGAAGCGCCGCTTCCGCGCCCTGCTGCGCGAGATGCTGCCCGAAGCGGGACTGCCCGGGCGCGACCATGTGCTGATCGGCCGCGAAGGCGGGATCGAGCGGCCCTTTGCCCAACTGCGCGAGGAACTGGCCGCCGCCCTGGCCCGCGCCGCCGAGGGGAAAGGCGACCGCCCGCGCAAGCCGCAGGGCAAACCGGGCCCGAGACGCAAGTGAAACGCCTGCTGATCCTGATTGCCCGGGGCTGGCAGCTTGGCCCTTCGCGAATCCTTCCGCCATCGTGCCGCTATGCGCCTTCGTGCTCGCAATATGCGATCGAGGCGCTGGAAAAGCATGGCACGATTAAGGGTGGCTGGCTGGCGGCGAAGCGGCTATTGCGCTGCCACCCGTGGGGAGGACACGGATACGATCCCGTGCCCTGACCGGCGCGTGGCTTGACCGGACCGACCACCTTCCCATCTTACCGTAATCGCATTTTCAAGCAGGGGCCTTCGTGGACAACCAGAACCAGCGCAACCTGATCCTGGCGGTAGCGCTCAGCGCGCTGATCCTGTTCGGCTGGGATGCCGCGCTCCGCTATCTCTATCCGGAAGCCCCGAAGCCCGCCGCGCAGGTTGCCGCCGCCGCATCGGCCAGCCCCTCTGCCGCCGCGTCGGACGAGCCCAAGCACACCCGCGAGGGCGGGCTGATGAACCCGGCGGACATCGCCGCCGAGGCGCGCGACCTCAAGACCGCGCTCAACCCCGCCAGCCGCGTGGCGATCGACGCGCCGGGGCTGACCGGCTCGATCAACCTGGCCGGCGGCATGGTCGATGACCTGTCGGCACGCCGCCACACCGCCACGCTGGACAGGAACAGCGAACCGCAGCGGATCTTTTCCCCCGCCGGAACGCCCGCGCAGCACTATGCCCAGTTCGGCTGGGTATCGGACGGCACCACGCCCGCAGGCAGTCTGCCGTCCGCCGCCACCGTGTGGACCGCCCCCGCCGGTGCGCGCCTGACCCCGCAGAGCCCGGTAACGCTGACCTGGAACAATGCCCAGGGCCAGACCTTCACCCTGACCTATGCGATCGATGCGGACTATATGCTGACCGTCACGCAAGGGGTCAGCAACAGCGGGCCTGCGCCGGTCGGGATCAAGCCCTTCGCCACCATCGCCCGCACCGACAAGACCGCCAGCATCGACAGCTTCAACGTCCACGCCGGGCCGTTCGGCGCCTTCGACGAAGCCGTCTCGTTCGAGCCGGACTACAGCGACCTGACCGAGAAGGGCGAGATCACTTCCCCCGGCAAGGTCAACTGGCTGGGCTTCACCGATGTCTACTGGATGTCCACCCTGATCCCGTCGAAGGCCGGGGGCACCAGCGCCTTCCGCGCGCTGGGAGGCGGGCTTTACCGCGCCGACGTGATCTATCCCCAGGCCGCCATCGCGCCGGGCCAGGCCCTGACCCGCGAAACCCGCCTGTTCGCCGGGGCCAAGGAATCCAAGGTGCTCGACCGCTATGAGGAAGCGGGCATCCCGAAGTTCGGCCTGGCGATCGACTGGGGCTGGTTCCGCTGGTTCGAAAAGCCGATCTTCCTGCTGCTGACCAAGCTGTTCGAACTGGCCGGCAACTTCGGCGTGGCGATCATCCTGCTGACCCTGATTGTGCGCGGCGTGATGTTCCCGATCGCGCAGAAGCAGTTCGCCAGCATGGCGGCGATGCGCGCGATCCAGCCCAAGATGAAGGCGATCCAGGACCGCTACAAGGACGACAAGGCCAAGCAGCAGGAAGAAGTCATGGCGCTGTACAAGCGCGAAGGCGTCAATCCGCTGGCCGGATGCCTGCCGATCTTCCTGCAGATTCCGGTGTTCTTCGCGCTTTACAAGGTGCTGATCGTGGCGGTGGAAATGCGCCACCAGCCCTTCGCGCTGTGGATCAAGGATCTGTCCGCGCCTGATCCGCTGCATATCCTGAACCTGTTCGGCCTGCTTGATTTCACCCCGCCCGCCTTCCTTGGCATCGGCGTGCTGGCGATCCTGCTGGGCATCACCATGTGGCTGCAGTTCAAGCTCAACCCGGCGGCGATGGACCCCGTGCAGCAGCAGGTCTTCGCGATCATGCCGTGGATGATGATGTTCATCATGGCGCCCTTCGCGGCGGGCCTGCTGATCTACTGGATCACGTCCAACGTGCTGACCATCGCCCAGCAGAAATACCTCTATTCCAAGCATCCCCAGCTCAAGGTCCAGGCGGAAAAGGAAACCGTCGACCAGCAGCGGGCCAAGGCGCGGGACAAGTAGGATGGATGAGCCCGATTCCGGCCGAGATGCCGCCGAGCGGGCGCAGCGCCTGTTTTCGGGGCGCGTCGAGTTTCTGCTCAGCGCCCCGTCGCTGAAGTTCCTGCCCGAGCCGGAAGTGCCCGAGATCGCCTTTGCCGGGCGCTCCAACGTCGGCAAAAGCTCGCTGCTCAACGCGCTGACCGGGCGCCGGGCGATTGCCCGCACCTCGGTCACGCCGGGGCGCACGCAGGAACTCAATTTCTTCGAGGCGGGCAGCCCTACCCTGCTGCGGCTGGTCGACATGCCCGGCTATGGCTTTGCCAAGGCGCCGCTCAAGGTGGTCGAGAACTGGCGCCGGCTGGTCCGCGATTTCCTGCGCGGGCGGGTGGTGCTGAAGCGCGTTCTGGTGCTGATCGACAGCCGCCACGGGGTAAAGCCGGTCGACCTTGAAATGATGAAGATGCTGGACGAGGCGGCGGTCGGTTACCGGCTGGTGCTGACCAAGGCGGACAAGATCAAGGCCAGCGAACTGGCCGAAGTGCTGGCCGCCACCCAGGCCGAAGCGCGCAAGCATTCCGCCGCCTTCCCGGTGATCCACGTGACCTCCAGCGAAAAGGGCATGGGGATCGAGGAGCTGCGCGCTGCCGTGCTGGAAGATGCCGGGGTCTGAACGGCCGACCGGTCTTCCTATCCTCACTTTCGTCCAAAGACCGTCATGCTGAAACAAGTTCAGCATGACATTCGATACGGACGGGACGCTGATTTCGTAGCTACTTCGCGAACAATTGCCCCGGATCGGCAAAAGCCTTGATCTCAATCGCGTTGCCGCTGGGATCGCGGAAGAACATGGTGGCCTGTTCGCCCACCTGCCCCTTGAAGCGCACATAGGGTTCGATCTCGAACTTGACGCTGGCGGACCGCAGGCGTTCGGCCAGCACCTGCCAATCCACCATGGGCAGGACCAGCCCGAAATGCGGCACCGGCACCCCGTGGCCATCAACCGGGTTGCGGCCCGCATCGTCCACGCGCTGGCCGGTGCAATGGGCAACGATCTGGTGGCCGTAGAAATCGAAATCGATCCACGCCGCGCTGCTGCGCCCTTCGGCGCAGCCCATGACGCCGCCCCAGAAGGCGCGGGCCTCGGCCAGATCGTGGACGGGAAAGGCGAGATGGAACGGGGGCAGGGTCATCCCCGCGCCATAGCGCATTTTGCGCTTTCCTACAGGCACTGCGAACCCGCAGGGTCCGCCGATGCCCTTGCCCCCTGCCGAAGAGTCCGAACGGCGCGTGCGCGCCGCCTTTGCCGCCGGGCGCTGCCCGGTGCCCGCGCCCGTCTGCCCCACCCGCGGACGGGTGCCGCAACACACTTCAGGACCCTGTCCACTGTGTGCACTTGTTCAGCCTCGACACGGCGAACCTGAACGACTAGCCAAGCAGCTTATGAAGCTCATCATCGGCAACAAGAACTATTCCAGCTGGTCGCTGCGCGGCTGGCTGGCCTGCAAGCAGTCGGGCCTGGCCTTCGAGGAGATCACCGTTCCGCTTTACGGCGAGGACTGGGACAGCCGGAAAAAGCAGAGCGAGGACATCGCCCCCTCATCCGGCAAGGTTCCGGTGCTGTGGGACGGCGAGGCGGTGGTGTGGGACAGCCTGGCGATCATCGAATACCTTGCCGACAAGGTCGGCCGCGAACGCTTCTGGCCCAAGGACGACGATGCCCGCGCCATGGCCCGATCAATGGTTGCGGAAATGCACAGCTCCTACCAGGCGCTGCGCGGCGAATGCCCGATGAACATCCGCCGCCGGGTGGAAGGCGCGACCATCACCGACGCCGCCAGGGGCGACATCGTGCGCATCCTGACCCTCTGGGCCGAGGCCCGGGCGCGGTTCGGGCGGGGCGGGCCGTTCCTGTTCGGCACCTTCAGCGCGGTCGACATCATCTACGCGCCGGTGGTCAGCCGCTTCATGACCTATGGCATTGGCGTGCCCGGCTTCGCGCTGGCCTATATGGAAGCGGTGTGGAGCCACGAATGGATGCAGGCCTGGGTCGCCGCCGCCGAGGCCGAGGACTGGACCATCGAACAGTACGAAACCACGGCGCGGAGCAAGTGATGAGCCTGATGCCCCCCCCGGTGCTCCCGCTGGCCGAAGCGCTGATGGCCTGCCCCAGCGTGACCCCCGCGACCGGCCTGGTATTCGACTGTCTTGAGGGCCAGCTCGCGCCGCTTGGCTTTTCGGTCCACCGCTTCGTTGCGGGCGAAGCGCCCGACGGGCCGGTCGAGAACCTGTTCGCGGTGCGGCAGGGTCCGGAGGGCAGCCGCCACTTTGCTTTCGCCGGCCATCTCGATGTCGTCCCGCCGGGCGAAGGCTGGACCAGCGCGCCGTTCCTGCCGGAAGTGCGCGGCGAACTGCTCCACGGGCGCGGCGCGGTCGACATGAAGGGCGCGATCGCGGCGATGGTCGCCGCCGCCGCCGCCGTGCCGGTAGAGGCCGGAACGCTGAGCTTCATCATCACCGGCGACGAGGAAGGCCCGGCGCGCTTCGGCACGGTCGCACTGATCAAGCATATGCGCGCGGCGCAAGCCTTGCCCGACCTGTGCCTGGTCGGCGAACCCACCTCGCAGCATCGGCTTGGCGACATGATGAAGATCGGACGGCGCGGCTCGGTCAACATCTGGCTGACGGTCGAGGGCAAGGAAGGCCACGTCGCCTACCCGCACCTGGCGGATAATCCCGCCCCGCGGCTCGTCGCCATGCTGGCCGAGCTGGACGCGCTGGAACTGGACCAGGGCTCCGACTGGTTCCAGCCCTCCAACCTGGAGATTACCGACATCGCGATCGGCAATCCCGCCACCAACGTGATCCCGCCGCGCGCCAGCGCGCGCATCTCGATCCGCTTCAATGATCGCCACACCGGGCAGGGCCTCGCAGACCGCGTGGCGGAAATCGCGGCCCGCCATGGCGGCACGGCCCGCGCGGTGATTTCGGGCGAGGCCTTCATCACCCTGCCGGGGGATTTCTCCGCGATGGTCGCCCGCGCGGTGGAGGCCGAAACCGGCCTCGTTCCCGAAGCCTCGACCACCGGGGGCACGTCCGACGCGCGGTTCCTGCGCGCGGTCTGCCCGGTGATCGAATTCGGCCTGTGCAACGCGACCATGCACAAGCGCGACGAGGCCGTGGCCGTGCCCGATCTCGATGCGCTGGCGCGGATCTATGCGCGGATCGCCGCCGAAGCACTGGGCGTCTGATTGCGGAGGCAGGAACAAAGTGTTAGCCATGTGCAATAAAGTTACCCAGGGGATGAAGGTATGAGCCAGAGCGGATTCACCATGCGCGGCCTTGCCGAACGGCTCAGCCGCAATCTCACCGCGTGGATCCTGCTGGGCATGATCGCGGGCGTGCTGGCGGGGCAGGTGCTGCACACCCAGTTCGAAGCCGCCACGATCAAGGAAAACGTGGCGCCCTGGCTCAAGCTGCTGAGCGACATCTTCCTGCACCTGATCAAGATGCTGGTCGCGCCGCTGGTGCTGTCCACCATCGTCGTCGGCATTGCCCACATGGGCGACAGCAGCGCGCTGGGCCGGATCGGCACGCGCGCCCTGTTGTGGTTCATCACCGCCAGCCTGATCTCGATCGGCCTCGGGCTGGTGATGGTCAACCTGTTCCAGCCCGGCGTGGGCGCCCCGATCCCCGATGCCGCCGCTGCGGCCGCGGCAGTGGGCGAGGTCAAGGAACTCAAAGCCACCGAATTCCTGCTCTCGATCTTCCCGAAGAACGCGTTCGAGGCGCTGGCGACCAACAACATCCTGCAGATTCTGGTCTTCTCGATCTTCGCGGGCGTGGCGCTGTCCGCCATCGGCGAAAAGGGCGCGCCGCTGGTGCGCGGGGCCGATGCCCTGGCCGAGATGATGCTGCAGATCACCGGCTACGTGATGCGCTATGCCCCCATCGCGGTGTTCGGCGCGATTGCCAATGTCGTGGCGGCCAGCGGGCTGGCGATCCTGGGCACCTATGTCGAGCTATTGTTCGAATTCTACCTCAGCCTCCTTCTGCTGTGGGTAATCCTGCTGACCATCGGCGCGCTGTTCCTGGGGCGGCGCATCCTCACGCTGATCCGCTATATCCGCCAGCCACTGATGATCGCCTTTTCGACCGCCAGCAGCGAGGCGGCGCTGCCCAAGATGTTCGAGCAGCTCGACCGGTTCGGCGTGCCGCGCCGGATCTCGGGCTTCATCCTGCCGCTGGGCTACTCGTTCAACCTCGACGGCTCGATGATGTACATGAGCTTCGCGACGATCTTCATCGCGCAGGCCTATGGAATCGATCTGTCGATCGGCACCCAGATCATGATCCTGCTGACGCTGATGATCAGTTCCAAGGGCATCGCCGCCGTGCCGCGCGCCAGCCTGGTGGTGATCACCGGCACGCTGGCGATGTTCGGCCTGCCGGTGGAAGGCGTGGCGATCATCCTGGCGATCGACCAGTTCCTCGACATGGGCCGCACCGCAACCAACGTGGTCGGAAACGCCGTGGCGACCAGCGTCATCACCAAGTGGGAAGGCATGCTGGAAGTGGAAGAGCCGGAATATGTCGAGCATCCCCACGCCCCGGCGCACACCGTGGCCAGCGGACGCGCCGGGCTGGAGCTCGATCCCTCGAACTTCGAGGATGGGGAGAAGAAGTAGGGGCGCCTACTTCTTCTTCGCAGGCGGCGGAGTCTTGGCCTTGAAGGCGCACAGATCCGCCACCGGGCAACGCCAGCATTCCGCCGTGCGCGCCTTGCAGATGTAGCGACCGTGCAGGATCAGCCAGTGGTGCGCACCGACCCGGAAGGGCTGAGGCACCTTCTTGTCCAGTCCCTTTTCCACCGCCAGCGGGGTCTTGCCCCTGGCCAGGCCCGTGCGGTTGGCAACGCGGAAGATATGGGTGTCGACCGCAAAGGTTTCCGCCCCGAAAGCGCAGTTCATCACCACGTTGGCGGTCTTGCGGCCGACCCCGGGCAGGGTGGTGAGCACGTCCCGGTCCGCCGGAACCTCGCCGCCGAAATCGCGGACCAGGATTTCGGACAGGGCGATGACGTTCTTCGCCTTGGAATTGAACAGGCCAATAGTCTTGATGTGTGCTTTAAGCCCCTCCTCGCCCAGCGCGACCATCTGCGCCGGGGTGGTGACATCGCGAAACAGCGCCCGCGTCGCCTTGTTGACGCCCACGTCCGTCGATTGCGCGGACAGCACCACGGCGACCAGCAGCTGGTAGGTATTGCCAAACTCCAGCTCCGTCTCGGGCGAGGGGTTCTCCTCGGCCAGGCGGCGGAAGAATTCGAAGATGTCGTCCTTCTTCAAAGGCCAAGCACCTGCGGCATGGTGTAGCGTCCCGCCGGACGGCCAGTCAGCCACTGCGCCGCGCGCACCGCGCCCTTGGCAAAGATCCGGCGATTCTCGGCCAGGTGAGTGAAAGCCAGCCGCTCGTCATCGCCCAGGAAAAACACGGTGTGATCGCCCGCGACGCTGCCGCCACGCAGGCTCGCAAAGCCGATGTCGCCAACCCGCCGCGCGCCGGTGATGCCGTCCCGCCCGCGCGCGCTACTGGCGGCGAGATCGATCCCGCGTCCCTTCGCGGCAGCCTCGCCCAGCAGCAGCGCGGTGCCCGACGGCGCATCCACCTTCATGCGGTGGTGGGTTTCGGTGATCTCGATGTCCCAGTCCTCGCCCAGTCGGCTCGCCGCCTCGCGCACCAGATGGGCCAGCAGGGTTACGCCGAGCGAGGTATTTCCGGTTTGCAGCACGGCGATGCGTTCCGCCGCATGGTCGCAGAGGAAATGATGCCGCTCCTCCAGACCGGTGGTTCCGATCACGATCGGCACGCCCGCGCCCATGGCCGCGTCGAGATTGCCTTCCAGCGCACCGGGCGCGGAAAAATCGACCAGCACATCGCTGGCCGCCGCGAGCGCGGCCACATTATCGCCCTTGTCGACCCCGCCTGACAAGACCTCACCCGCCGCCGCGATCGCCTCGGCCAGTGCCGCCCCCATGCGCCCCGCGCTGCCGATGATGCCGATTCTGGCCAATTTCGCCTCCTGCCAGCGGGCCGTCATGCTGAACTTGTTTCAGCATCCAACGTGCTCCACATTCCGGTCTGTTCTTTAAGCGCAATGGACCCTGAAACAAGTTCAGGGTGACAAACGGGGCATCGCATGACCGGCTTCCGCAACATCGTGATCCTGACCGGCGCGGGCATTTCCGCCGAAAGCGGGATCGACACCTTTCGCGGGGCGGGCGGACTGTGGGAGAACCACCGGGTGGAGGACGTCGCGACGCCAGAGGCCTTTGCCCGCGACCCCAACCTGGTCCTGCGCTTCTACGACATGCGCCGCGCCGCGATCCAGGAGAAGCTGCCCAACGCCGCACACTTCGCACTGGCGGAGCTTGACGCGAAGTGGCGCGGCAACCTGCTGATCGTGACGCAGAACGTCGATGATCTGCACACCCGGGCCGGGGCGCGGCGGGTGCTGCATATGCACGGCGAACACCTCAAGGCCTGGTGTACCAGCTGCGACGTGCGCTCGCACTGGCGCGGACCGCTGATCGACCGGCCGCCCTGCCCGGTGTGCCAGGCGCGGGCCTTGCGCCCCGACATCGTCTGGTTCGGCGAAATGCCCTATCGCATGGGCGAGATTTACGGGGCGCTGCGCGAGGCGGACCTGTTCGTTTCGATCGGGACTTCGGGGGCGGTCTATCCGGCGGCGGGGTTTGTTCAAAACGCCCGCGAGCTTGGCGCGCGGACGCTGGAACTCAATCTCGAGGCCAGCCAGGGGTCGCACCTGTTCCACGAATCGCGTCTTGGCCCGGCGACCGAGGTGGTTCCGGCCTGGGTCGAGGAACTGCTAGGCGGCGGCTGAGCAGCCCCGGCATTCGGGATCTCTGGCAATCCGCATCGTCCTGAGGCTTGGCACCAGCCCTTCGAACAGGTGGAGGCGCCCCCACTGCGGGTCATCGCCCAGCGCCGCATGACCGCTCAGAAGAACCCGGATCGCCTGCATCGCGGCAAAAGCGCCGACCAGCCCGACCATCGCGCCCAGCACACCATCGGATGCGCAGGTATCGCAATCCTCGGCATCGAAGGCATCGCCGACGAAGCAGCGATAGCAGCTTTCGCCCGCCAGGTGTCCGGCGAAGCTGGCGACCTGGCCCTGGAACCGGCCGATCGCCGCACTGGTCAGCGGTATGCCAAGCTGCACGCAGGCATCCGAGACGGCGAGACGAGTCGCGAAATTGTCACTTCCGTCCAGCACAAGGGTCGCGTCCTGAAGGACCTGCGCGGCGTTCGCCCCCCCTATCCTCCCGACGTGCGCGCAGACCTTCAGGGTGGGATCGAACCGCGCCGTCCACTCCGCCGCGACGTCGGCCTTGGCCCGGCCGATGTCGGCCGGCGTGAACAGGGTCTGGCGCTGAAGGTTCGACAGATCGACCGCATCGTCATCGACCAGGGTAAGCCTGCCCACCCCCGCCGCCGCGAGATACTGCAACGCCGGATTGCCGATCCCGCCGCAGCCAATCAGCACGACATGGGCCTCAGCCAGCGCAACCTGCCCTGCCCCTCCCAGTTCGGGGAGCACGATATGACGGGCAAAACGGTCGAGGCGGTCGGGCGGCAAGGACATGGTCAGCGCCTTACCCGCAAATCTCTGGCGAGACGAGTGGCGGATAAGTAGTGACAGGCAACCTTTCCCCTTGCAGACTGCGGCAAAACAGACGGAGAGGATTCATGAGCGAACTTGCAGGGCGGATCGCCCTGGTTACCGGAGCATCAGGTGGCATCGGCGCGGCGACGGCCCGCGCGCTGGCCGCGGCGGGCGCGAAAGTGGCCGTCACCGACCTGACCGCGCCCGAGGCGCTGGCCGCCGAGATCGGCGGGATCGCCCGCTCCCACGACGTCACGAGCGAGGATGACTGGGCGGCAGTGACGGACTGGCTGCACGCCGAGGCGGGCGGGCTCGACATCCTGGTCAACAATGCCGGGCTGTTCCTGATGAAGCCGCTGCTGGAAACGTCGCTTGCCGAATGGCAGCGGCTCCACGCGGTAAACGTCGAGGGCGTGTTCCTGGGCACCCGGGCCGCCGTACCGCTGCTGGCGGAGCGCGCGGCGAAGTGGCCGGGCGGAGCCTCGATCATCAACCTCTCCTCGATGGCGGGGTTGGTCGGATCGGCCGGGACAGCCTGCTACAATGCCTCCAAGGGCGCAGTGCGGCTGTTTACCAAGGGCTGCGCGCTGGAATTCGCCCCGGCACGGATTCGCGTGAATTCGGTCCACCCCGGGATCATCGAGACCAACATGGGCGCCGAAGTGGTCCACGGGATCAGCACCTTGTCGGGCGCGGGAGAGAACGAAGCCCGCGCGACCGCCGCCGCCGTCCATCCGCTCGGTCACATGGGCCAGCCACAGAACATTGCCGACGCGATCGTCTTCCTCGCCTCTGACAAGGCCGCCTTCATGACGGGCAGCGAAATGGTGGTCGACGGCGGAGTGACGGCGGGCTGAGCCTGCCAGACTGACACAACAGCCCGGACGGGCAGAACAACACGAGAGACGAGACAGGACATGCATTACGCCGAATTGCGGAAAGCCGCAGCGGAACTCACCGGCCCGGGCGGCCAGTTCGAAATCGTCGAAGCCGAAGTGCTGGGCCAGCGCCTGAGAGTCTACAAGAACGCTCCGCCCAGCGTGCGCGAATTCTGGCTCTCGACCGCTGCCTGGGGCGATCGCCCCTACCTGATCTATCAGGACGAACGGATCACCTATGCCGAGGCGCACAAGCAGGTGAACGCCGTGGCCGCATGGCTCGCCAAGCAGGGCGTGAAGCCCGGCGAGCGTGTCGCCGTAGCCATGCGCAACTATCCCGAATGGATGCTGATCTACTGGGCCTGCGTGTCCACAGGGATCGCGGTGGTCGGCATGAACGCGTGGTGGACGCCAGAGGAAATGGACTACGCCCTCAGGGATTCGCAGCCGCGGGTGCTGTTCGCCGATGCCGAACGGCTGGAGCGGTTTCAGGCCTGTCCGGACCTTGCCGGAACCATGCAGGTGGTCGGAGTGCGCACTGCGCAGCTGCCCGCCGGGGTCACCCCCTGGGCCGAAGTGATCACCCACGGCGGCGCGATGCCGCAGATCAGCGTCGATCCGGATGCCGATGCCTGCATCTTCTATACTTCGGGCACCACCGGCCACCCCAAGGGTGCGCAGCTGACGCACCGGGGCTGCGTGGCGAACCTCATGAACCTGCTTTACGCGGGCGCCTCGGCGGCGCTGGCGACCGAGCGGGCGACGGGCATCGCCCCTCCGGCCGAACCGCCGATGCCGGTGCTGCTGATCACCACCCCGCTGTTCCACGTTACCGCCAACAACTGCGGCGCCTATGGCACGACCGCGCTCGGCGGCGCGCTGGTGCTGATGTACAAGTGGGAGGCGGGCGAAGCCCTGCGGCTGATCGAGCAGCACCGCTGCACCTCGATGAGCGGCGTACCGGTCATGTCGCGCGAGATCATCAACCACCCCGATTTCGCCACCCGCGACACCTCCAGCCTGCTCGCGCTGTCGGGCGGCGGAGCGCAGGTGCCGCCAGACCTGGTGCTCAAGATCGAGGAAAAGATCGCCACCGCGCGGCCTAGCACCGGCTATGGCATGACCGAGACCTGCGGGATCATCACCTCGCTGGGGGGTGACTTCTTCGTCGACCGGCCCAGTTCGGCCGGCCCCGCCATGCCCAACTTCGAAGTGAAGTGCGTGGATGACGATGGCAACGAAGTGCCGCTGGGCGAGCCGGGCGAGTTGTGGGTCAAGGGCTCTTCGGTGATCAAGGGCTACATCAACCGGCCCGATGCAACCGCGCAGACCATCACCGATGGCTGGCTCCACACCGGCGATGTCGCGCGACTGGACGAGGACGGCTTCATCTACATCGTCGACCGCAAGAAGGACCTGGTGATCCGGGGCGGCGAAAACATCTCGTGCACCGAGGTCGAGGCCTGCGTCTACCGCCAGGGCCAGGTGGCGGAATGCTGCGTGTTCAGCGTGCCGGACCCGCGCCTGGGCGAAGAGATCGCCGTCGCCGTGGTGCTGAAGTCCGGCGAATCGCTCACCGCAGACGCCCTGCGCGCCTTCTGCGAGGCGCACATGGCAAAGCACAAGGTGCCCCGCCACGTCTGGTTCCTGAACGAAGCTCTGCCCCGCAATGCCAGCGGCAAGTTCCTGCGCCGCGAACTGCGCGAGATGCTGAGCACCATGACCGAGGCCTGAGCGGCAAGGCTCACAAAACAGCATGGGCCCGGCAGCTCTCGCTACCGGGCCCATGCTTGTTCACAGCCCTGTCGAAAAACCGGTGAGCAAGCTGCTCGCCAGCTGTGGAGCAGCGGTGGGTAAGGCTCAGCTTTCCAGCTGGCGCAGCAGGCTGCGCACGTCGCCGTCCATGTCGGCATCGCGGGTGCGCAGATCCTCGATCAGGCGGACGGCGTGGATCACGGTCGAATGGTCGCGACCGCCGAACTTGCGACCAATCTCCGGGTAGGAGCGCGGGGTCAGCACCTTGGCGAGATACATCGCCACCTGGCGGGGACGAACCACCGCACGGGCGCGGCGCTTGCTCGCCATTTCGGTGCGGTCGACCCGGTAGAACTGGCAGACCGTACGCTGGATCTCGTCAATGGTGATCCGGCGGCGGTTGGCCGAAAGGATATCGGTGAGTTGCTCCTCGGCAAGCTGGAGCGAAACCGCCTGACCCGTCAGCTGGGCATAGGCGATCAGCTTGTTGAGGCCGCCGACCAGCTCGCGCACGTTGCGGTTGATGGTGCGGGCCAGGAATTCGACCACGTCAGCCGGAACGTGAGTGGGCGAGAATCGCTGGAGCCGGTGTTCGAGGATCGAGCGGCGCAGTTCGATATCGGCGGGCTGAATATCGGCTACCAGGCCCATCGACAGGCGGGAAAGCAGGCGCTGTTCCACTCCGTCGAGCGCCTGGGGCGCGCGGTCCGCAGCGAAGACCAGCCGCTTGCCTTCGGCCAGCAGCGCATCGATCGTATAAAGCAGTTCCTCCTGCGCGGAGGCCTTGCCGATGATGAACTGGATGTCATCGACCAGCAGCAGGTCAAACCCGCGCAGACGGGCCTTGAACTCGATCGTCTGGTTCTGGCGCAACGCCTGGACGAATTCGACCATGAAGCGCTCTGCCGAGCAGTAGAAGATGCGCGCACGCTGGTGATTCGCAAGGTACGCGTGACCGATCGCGTGGAGCAGGTGAGTCTTGCCCTGACCGGTCGCCGCCTTGAGATAAAGCGGAGCGAACTGCGGAGTTTCAGTCGCGGCCATGCGCTGCGCGGCATTGCTGGCGAGCACGTTGGCCGCGCCGCTGACGAAGCTGGTGAAAGTGAGCGAGGGATCCAGTCCGATCGAGCCCTGGCCCAGCGCGGGGAAATCACCCGCGCCCATGCCCAGTGCATCGCCCGGCTGGGCCGGCGGCATGTCGTTGGCGGGCCGTCCGGCAGCCTCGCGGCCAAGCCGCAGGCCGGCAGGCACGCGGCGGCCCGGCATGACCGAAATCCGCACGTGCCGCACATCGGGCCGCGCAATCTTCCAGGCCAGCGAAAGCCGGTCGGCGAATCGGTCAGCCACCCAGTTTGCGGAAAACTCGGTCGGCAGGAACAGGTCCAGCGTGCCGGTATCCTTGGCGAAGCTGCCCAGCTGGATCGGCTTGATCCACTGGGCGTGCAGCTGCTGCCCAAGGTCCTTGCGCAGACCCTGGCTGATATCAGCCCAGTCCGCCGCCAGATCCAGCGCTTCCTGTTCTTCTTTCATGCGCTCTGCAGTGTTGTCAGCGGACGCAGTGCCACGCTGTCCGCTCAAACCCGTCCCAGTCACCCGGTCCGCCCCCGTTACCAAAAGTCCACCTAAGCCCCGACCGCGACTGCGCCCGGAGCATCGTCCTGCACCGTCCCCCCGACTGGCCGGTGCGATAATTTTTATGTCAGTGCCGCCCCAAGCCGGATGGCCCGGGCAGTTGGGTTTTTATGGACCCTTGGCGGGTGAGAGCAAGGCGCGGATGGTAAAAAAACTGAAATAAACCGCCTTGACTCGGGTGGGTTACGGGCAATCCCGTGCTTCCTGCCAAGCTTATGAAAAACATAATTATTTTCATTAGGACCCGCGCGAATCACGGGATTTCCGCCGATTACTGCAAACGCAGCATTTCAGTTGCATTGCACATACGGAAACGGCCGGCGGAGCGCCCGCCGGCCGTGTTCCGTTTTCGTCCCGTGAACCGCCCCGTCAGGAGCGAATCACCCTGGCCGTCAGAGCGAGGCAACCCGCTTGGTCAGGCGCGAGATCTTCCGCGCCGCGGTGTTCTTGTGCAGCACGCCGCGGGCAACGCCGCGGGCCAGTTCCGGCTGCGCCGCCTGCAGCGCTTCGGCCGCAGCGGTCTTGTCGCCGCCGGCCAGCGCAGCCTCGACCTTCTTGACGAAGGTGCGGATGCGGCTGAGGCGGTTGCCGTTGATTTCGGCGCGACGTTCGTTGCGGCGGATGCGCTTCTTGGCTTGCGGCGTATTGGCCATGTTCGTCCTTGCTTTCGGCTGCCCCGGGCAGCCCCTTTACCGGTTGAATTTCGTGCAAAGCGGGGCACCGGCCGAAACCGGTCCCGCAAGAAGCGCGGCCCTTAACCGCGAGGGTGCGAATCGTCAAGCAATCTCCGCAACGCGGGCTGATCCGGGCTACTTCTGGCACCTGGGACAGAACCAGGTGCTACGCCCGCCCTGCACGATTCGCGCGATTGTGCCTGAACAGCGCACGCACGGCTCCCCCTCGCGGCCATAGACGTCGAACTGCTTGGAAAAATAGCCCAGTTCGCCATCCGGCTGGGCATAGTCGCGCAGGGTTGATCCGCCTGCCGCGATCGCCTCGGCAATCACCGCCTGGATCGCCGGGACCAGCCGGACAAGCGCCGCACCGCTAACCTTGCCTGCCGCCTTGCGCGGATCGATTCCCGCCCGGAACAGCGCTTCGCAGACATAGATGTTGCCCAGTCCGGCAACGATCCGCTGGTCGAGCAGCATCAGCTTGATCGAGGCCGTGCGGCCGGCCAGCGCCGCCTTGAGGTGCGCAGGGGTAAGGGCCGCGCCAATCGGTTCGGGGCCAAGCACGGCGAACTGCGGCCATTGCTCCAGCGAATCGCTTGCCACCAGATCGACCGAACCGAACCGGCGCGGATCGCACAGCGCCAGCCGCTGCCCAGCCCCGGTTTCCAGGATCAGGTGATCGTGCAGGCCCAGATCTTCGGGCTCGATCCGCCAACGGCCCGACATGCCAAGATGAAACACCATGGTCTGCCCGCGGTCGGTATGGACAAGGCCGTATTTCGCGCGGCGGCCAAGGCCGGTAACCAGCGCGCCGGTGAGCACCTGCACCAGATCGGCGGGAAACGGCCGCCGCAGCCCCTCGCGCCGGGTCACGACGCGGGCCAGCCGCGCACCATCGAGGATCCGCGCCAGACCGCGCACGGTGGTTTCGACTTCGGGAAGCTCTGGCATGGCTGGTGGGTATGCGAGCGCGGCGGGCTTGTCCATCGGCGCCGGGACACCTAACCACGGCGACGAACCAGAACATCAGGGAGAGCTTCGATGTCCTATTCCGCTTACCAGTCCACCGTCCCCGCCTTCATCGCCATGCTCGGCAACATGGCCGCCTGGCTCGACAAGGCCGCCGCGCAGAAGGACGAGGCGCTGCTGATCGAGGCGCGCCTCGCCCCCGACATGTTCCCGCTTTCGCGCCAGATCCAGATCGCCTCAGATGCCGCCAAGGGCGCCGCCGCGCGCCTGACCGGGGCCGAGGCCCCGGCCATGGCCGACACCGAGGCGAGCTTCGCCGAACTGAAGGAACGCTGCGCGCGGACCATCGCCTATCTCGAATCGGTCGATCCCGCCGCCTTCGATGCCGGGCTGGAGAAGGAAGTGGTGATCACTTTCCCCAATGGCGCAGGTCTGCGCTTCGACGGGGCAACCTTCCTGAACGGGTTCGCAGTGCCCAACTTCTACTTCCACGCCGCCACAACCTACGCGATCCTGCGCGCGCAGGGGGTGGAGATCGGCAAGCTGGACTTCCTGGCGCACCTTGCCGGCCACATGTTCCCGCCGCCGGCCGGCGGCAACGGATAAGCGCGGCCATAGGCGCTGTTTCGCTGGCACGGCGCCCGCCAACTCGCTAAGGCGCCGTGCATGAGCGAACAGGTTTCCTTCGGCTACGAACAAGTCTCTCCCGAGGAGAAGACGGAGCGCGTCGGCGCGGTCTTTTCATCCGTCGCGAAGAAGTACGACGTGATGAACGATGCCATGTCGGCGGGCATGCACCGGCTTTGGAAGGACAAGTTCGTGCGCCGGGTAAAGCCCCAGCCCAACGAACAGATCCTCGACATGGCGGGCGGCACCGGTGATATCGCCTTCCGCATGGCGGCGCGCGGGGCGCGGGTGACCGTGTCGGACATCAACCAGGATATGCTCGACGTCGGGATCGAGCGGGCAATGGACAAGGGCCTCGATTCGCTGGTCTGGTCGCGCCAGAATGCCGAGGAACTGTCGTTCCCGGACCGTTTCTTCGACGCTTACACAATCGCTTTCGGGATCCGCAACGTCACCCGGATCGATCATGCCCTGGCCGAAGCGCACCGGGTGCTGAAGCGTGGGGGCCGGTTCTACTGCCTCGAATTCTCGACCACCACCTGGCCGGGCTTCAAGGAAGCCTACGATCTCTATTCGCACCGCCTCGTCCCGAAGCTGGGCGAGGCGATCGCGGGGGACGCCGAATCCTATCGCTACCTGATCGAATCGATCCGCCGCTTCCCGACAATGCCCGAATTCGAAGGCATGATCCGCGAGGCCGGTTTCGTGCGCACCCGGGTCGAGCCGATCCTGGGCGGGCTGGTGGCGATCCATTCGGGGTGGAAGATCTGAAGTGACCCGCCCGGTGACGCACATCCTGCGCCTGCTGCGCTGGGGCCGCATCCTTGCGCGCCACGGAGCGCTGCGCGGAATCGAGCACGATCCCAACACGCCCGACGCCGTGCGGCGGCTGTGCCGGATTGCGCGGTTGGGCACGTTCCAGCCTGCCGAGCCTGACTATGCCGGTGCTTTTCAGGCGATTGGTCCGGCGGCAATCAAGCTGGGGCAGACGCTCGCCACCCGGCCCGACATCGTCGGCGAGGCGGCGGCTGGCAACCTGCTGCTGCTGCAGGATAGCCTCCCGCCCGTATCCTTCGACCTGATCCGCCGCGAAATCGAGTCGAGCTTCGGCAAGCCGCTGGAGGCGCTGTTCGCCAGCATCGAGGAAACACCGGTCGGCGCGGCATCGATCGCGCAGGTCCACCGGGCAGTAACCACCGAAGGCAAGCAGGTCGCGATCAAGGTCCTGCGGCCTGGCATCCGCGAGAAGTTTGCCGAGGACATCGCCACCTACGAATGGGCCGCTGCCCATCTCGAAGCGCTGGGCGGCGAGCCGGCCCGCCTCCGTCCGCGCCTGGTCATCGCCAACTTCAAGCGCTGGACCCTGCGCGAACTGGACCTGCGCCGCGAAGCCGCCTCTGCCTCCGAACTGGCCGAGGTGATGAAGGGGCACGAGGGTTACCGCATCCCCTCGGTCGACTGGGACCGGACCAATGGCCGGGTGATGACCATCGACTGGATCGACGGCATCAAGATCAGCGACCGCGATGCGCTGGTTGCCGCCGGGCATGACCTGCCCGCGCTGGCCGAGCATCTGGTGCTGACTTTCCTGCGCCAGGCGATCAGCAACGGTTTCTTCCACGCCGATATGCACCAGGGGAACCTGTTCGTGCAGGCCGACGGCACCATCGCCGCGATCGATTTCGGCATCATGGGGCGGATCGACCGCCGCGCGCGGCTGTGGCTGGCGGAAATCCTCTATGGCCTGACCACCGGCAATTACCGCCGCGTCGCCGAGATCCATTTCGAGGCGAAGTACGTGCCGAGCTACCACTCGGTCGATGAATTCGCGACCGCGCTGCGCGCCGTGGGCGAGCCGACCAGAGGCCGCCCGGTGAGCGAGCTGTCGGTCGGGCAGATGCTCGACAGCCTGTTCGCGATCACCCGCGAGTTCGACATGCAGACCCAGCCGCACCTGCTGCTGCTGCAAAAGACCATGGTGATGGTCGAGGGACTGGCCACCCTGCTCCACCCCCGCATCAACATGTGGGAAGTCGCCGCGCCCTTTGTGCGCGACTGGATCCGCGACGAACTCGGCCCGGAAGCCGCGATTGCCGACCGCTTGCGCAAGGACGCCGAAACCCTGCTGCGCCTGCCTGATCTGGTCCGCCGGATCGAGGAGAAGTTCCCGGCCCGGGGCGGCGCGCCTGAACCGCCGCCGCTGCCCGACATCGAGCTGGTCTGGGACGGCAAGAAAGAGCGCTCGCGCTGGGGCGGACACGTCCTCGCCCTCATCGCCGGCGGCGCTGCCGTCTGGGCCACGCAGGCCTTGGGCTGGCTGTGACCGCATGGACCTTGACGCGCTGATCCATCACTTCTTCGGCACCAACGACCCGACGTCGCTGACCGAGACCGAATTCGAGCACGGCCTCGAGGCGTTGAAGATCGGCTTCGGCGTGGAGCGCGAGGCCAGCCGCCGTTTCGCGCTGTGGACGTTGATGGAAGCGCTGGGCGTGGCCCCGCTGCCCGCCGAAGCCTTCGCCAAGGAGCCTGCGCTCAAGGCGGCGGCGGAAGATTACCTCAAGGCCGCCTTCAGGTTGGAGCGTTACGGCGAGGACGATGGCTGAGCCTTCCGTCCTGTTCGTCTGCCTGGGCAATATCTGCCGTTCGCCGCTGGCCGAGGCAGCGTTCCGGACCGAGGCGGAGCGCGCGGGGCTGAATGCGCGCGCCGATTCCGCCGGAACCGCCGGTTACCATATCGGCGAACCGCCCGATCCGCGCGCGATCCGCACCGCCCGGACCAAGGGAATCGACATTTCCGGCTATCGTGGACGACAGGCAAGCGCGGCGGATTTCCATGCCTTCACCCATATCTTCGCGCTCGATCACAGCAACCTGCGCAATCTTGAGCGTATTGCGCCTGCCGGACACCCCGCACAGCTACGCCTGCTGCTCGATCTTATACCAGGCCGCGAAGGGCAGGCGGTGGCCGATCCGTGGTATGGCGGCGAGGCCGGGTTCGAAGTGACCTGGGCCGAAGTCAGCGCTGCGGCCCGCGCGCTGGTGGCGGAACTGGCGAAATGAGCGGGGAAAGCGTCCTCGCCTGGCTTGCCCGGCACGCGCCGGAATTGGCCTTGATCGACCACGCCCGCTCCACCGCCACGGTCGCCGAAGCGGCTGAGGTGCTGGGCGTAGAGCCGGGGCGGATCGCCAAGACCCTGGCTTTCCGGGTTGGCGATGTGCCGATGCTGCTGATCGCGCGCGGCGATGCGCGGCTGGACAACCAGAAGTGCAAGAGCGAGCTTGGCGGCAGGCCCCGGATGCTCGATGCCGAAGCGACGCTGGAACTGACCGGCCATGCCGTGGGCGGCGTATGCCCCTTCGGCCTTGCCACCGCCCTGCCAATCCTCGCCGACCGTTCGCTGCTCGCCTACCCGACCGTGTTCCCCGCCGCCGGCACCCGCACCAGCTCGGTCGAACTGGAACCGGAGCGCCTTGCACAATTGGTTGGCGCGCGCTGGGTGGACGTTTGCCGCCTGCCACAGGATTGATGTCGATGCTTGGTCTGCCGGTTGTCTATCTTCACGGCATGCCGGGCGGGCCGGGGGAATGGAACCTGCTGGCACCGCACTCGCTGAAAGAATCCGCCTTCGCGCCCGATCGCAATGGTCCTGAGGCCAGCCCCGAGGCAATCGCCGCGCGGCTGGCGGAGCGCAATCACGACGGCATGGTCCTGATCGGCTTTTCGCTCGGTGCTCCGGTAGCCTTGCATCTGGCCCACCAGCTGGGAGACCGGGTGCGGGCGCTTCATCTGGTCTCACCCGCGGCACCGCTTCAGCTGGGATCGTTTCTCCCGCAGATGGCGGGCGGCCCACTGTTCGCGCTTGCCGCGCGCCGTCCGCGTCTGTTCCGCCTGGTCGCTGCGGCCCAGCGCCTGATGGCGCGCCATGCCCCCGGCTTGCTGTTCACGCGCCTGTTCGCGAGCGCACAAGGCGCGGATGCGGCGCTGGCGGCGACCCCTGCATTTAAAGAAGCGATGGCGGGCGTCTTGCGTGAAGGGCTGGGCTGCGATCCGCAGGGCTTTGCGCGGGAAGTGGCGGCCTATGTGCGCGACTGGCGCGGCGAACTCGCCGCTCCGCTGACGATGCCGGTGACCATCTGGCAGGGGAGCGCCGACAACTGGACGCCTCCCGCCATGGCCGAGGCGCTTCATGCCAGCCTGTCCGGATCGCGGCTGGTCATGCTGGAGGGCTGTTCCCACTACACCGCGCTGCGCGAGGCACTTGCCCGTCTGGCCTGACTCAGCTGCGCAGCAGTTTGCGAATCAGCGGCCGGTCGGCAAGGATCGCGCGGGCCGCATTGTGCCCGGGCGCCCCCGTCACTCCCCCGCCCGGATGGGTGCCCGACCCGCACATGTAGAGCCCCTTGATCGGCGACCGGTAATCGCCGTGGCCCAGCACCGGGCGCGCGGCCCACAATTGGTCCAGGCTCATGTGCCCGTGGAAGATGTCACCGCCAATCAGGCCGAACTTGCGTTCCAGATCGAGCGGCGAGTGGATCTGGCGGGCGATGACCGCGCGCTTGAAATTGGGGGCATGAGCGGTGACCGTATCGACGATCAGATCGGCCACGTCCTCGCGGCAATCATCCCACGAGCGGCCATCCGGCAATTGCGGCGCGAACTGCTGGCAGAACAAGCTGGCGACATGGCACCCCGGCGGGGCAAGGCTGTCATCGACGGTGGAGGGGATCGTGATCTCGACGATCGGCTCGCGCGACCAACCAAGCGCCTTCGCATCGTCAAAGGCTCGGTCCATGTAATCGAGCCCGGGGGCGATGACGATCCCGGCAGTGTGATGCTCGGCCAGCGCCTTGCCCGGCAGCACGCTGAAATCGGGCAGCTCGCTCAGCGCGACGTTCATCCGGAAGGTGCCGGAACCGGTCTTGTAGCCCCTGATCCGCCGCGCGAAATCGGCGTCGAGATCGCCGGGCGCAACCAGTTGGCGATAGAGCAGCGCCGGGCCGACATTGGCGGCAACGATTGGCGCGGCAATCTCCTCGCCGCTTTCCAGCCGCACCCCGCGCGCCGTGCCGCCATCGACCAGCACCTGAGCGACCGGGTTTTCAAGGCTGATCTCCACCCCTGCCGCCTCGCAGGCCCGCGCCATGGCCTGGGTGATCGCCCCCATCCCGCCGATCGCGTGGCCCCAGGCACCCGGTTTGCCGTTCACTTCACCGAACACGTGGTGCAGCAGGACATAAGCCGAACCCGGCGTTGATACGCCCGCGAAATTCCCGACCACCGCATCGAACGCGAACGCGGACTTCACCCGGTCATCCTCGAACCAGCCATCCAGAAACTCGCGCGCCGAGCGGGTGAAGACTTCCAGCAGGTCGCGCTGGGCGGGAAGGTCGAGCCGGGCGAGCGGCCAGCCCTGCCGCGCCGCGGATGCCAGCGCCGCCAGACCGCCCCCGGCTCGCGGCGGCGATTGCAACGTCAGGTCGCGCAGCACGCCCGCCACGCGGGAAAGGGCGGCATCATAGGCGGGATAGGCCGCCGCATCGGCCGGGGAAAACCGCGCGAACTCCGCCGCGGTGCGCTCCATTCCGCCGCCCAGCTTGAGGTAGCTGTCCGCAAAGGGCAGGAAGTTGGAAATCCGCCGCTCGGCCACGCGGTAGCCGTGATCGTGCAGCTTCATGTCCGCAATCACCTGCGGGCGTAGCAGGCTGACGGTGTAGCTGGCGGTCGAATTGCGGAAACCGGGATGGAACTCCTCGGTCACCGCCGCGCCGCCGACCACGTGACGCCGCTCCAGCACCCGCACCCGCTTTCCCGCCCGGGCAAGGTAGAACGCGCAGACGAGGCCGTTGTGCCCGCCGCCGATCACCAGCGCGTCGTAAGTCTTCGTCACTTTGAGCGGTCGGCAAGCAGGCGGCGCATCGGCGAATCTCCCATGGACGGACAGGCTTAGCCGCAGGTCCGCGCGGGGGGAACAGGGCTCAGCCGCGCCATTCGGCGATACGCGGACCGTGGCTCAGCCGCGCGATCAGCGCATCCGCGACACGCAGTGCGGCACGGGCCTTCCACGATCGCCATACCGAAAAGTCCTCCGGCGCTGGCGGACCGGAACCATCGCGGATCGGGGCGAGCATCCGCGCTTCGAACTCGGCGATCAGCGCAGCATCGCGCACCGTGGCGACATATTCGGCATTGGCGCGGTGGCTCACGAAATCGAAGTTGGACGAACCCAGCACCAGCGCCTCGCCATCGATCAGCGCTGCCTTGGCGTGCGTCATCATCGGGGTCAGCCGCAGCTCCACCCCTGCCGGGGCGGCGGCGCCAAGCAGATAGTCGCGGATTATCGGCTTGTTGTTGGGCCGCGGGGTGTAGATCGTTACCCTGGCCCCGCGCCGCGCCGCCCGGGCCATGGCATCGACGAACGGAAAGGTCGGATAGGCGCTGATTACCTCGATCGAGCGGCGCGCCTCGGCGAACATGGCCAGCAGCGGCGCGAATCCCGCCTCGTTCCTGCTGCCGTCAAGGCTGATCAAATCGATCCCGGCGATCCCTTCTGCCCTGGTGGCGACATCGCCGCTCCAGTCGGCATCGAACTGCCGGGCCAGCCAGTCCGCCGTGGGGCCATGCTCGATCCGCAGCATCATGTCGTGCCAGGCGAAATTGTGATCCGAAAAGTTGATCCCGCCCAGCCAGGCGGTATCGTCCATCACCAGCAGCTTCTTGTGGTTTCGCGTCGCATATCGCAGCGGGTTGCGGCCCAGCGGATTGGTGAGCCGGACCCCCGTCCCCGCCGCGGCCAGCCGGCCGAACATGGCCCGCGTCTCGGCCGCCTCAGCATGAAGCGCCGGATCGCGCGACAGGGCCAGGAAAGTGTCGTTGACCACATGGCGGGTATAGTCGTCCACCAGCACGCGCCGGTCTGCCGCCCGGCTTTCGCCGATGGCCCGCGCCACTGGCAGACCCGCCGCATCGCCTTCGAAAGTCATCGCCTGGACAAGCACCCGGCGGCGCGCGGCGGCGATGTCCTGCCGCGCACGCTCCCAGAAGGAGGCAGAGCCGACCAACAGTTCAAAACGCGGCCGTTCATGGTGGAGCAAAGTCGATTGCTGCATCGCAGCCAAGGCCTTGCCAGCGCCTCCGCGCGATGGCAAGGCGCGTTTCGGTCGGGCTTAGAGGTGGTATATGCATGGAATTGCAACCCCGGGCCCGGCGCTCGGTCGTCCCCTGAAAGTCTTGCTTTTGCTCTCGTCGCTGCATGGCGGCGGCGCGGAACGCGTGGCGGTTCACCTGCTCAACCAGCACGATCCCCGCCGGATCGATATGCGGATGGGCCTGCTTCGCAAGGCGGGCCCCTATATCAGCCATGTCCGCGACATGAGCCGGGTGCTGATCGCACCCGACGGAGAAGAGCATTTCAACTATGACGGGCCAAACAGCGCGCAATATGCCCCGGGCAAGCTGATCGGCAGCGCAATCCGGGCGCCGCTCGCCTTCCGCCGGATGGTGGCCGAAACCCGCCCCGACGTGGTGATGAGCTTCCTCAAGGGCACCAACCTGCTCGCCTGGCTTTCACTGATGAACCTGGGGCGCAGGCGCCCGCGCTGGATCGCGCGCGAGGGTAACAACGTGCTGGCCGTGATCAACGAGGAAGCGCCCAGCGACTTCGTGCGCAAGGTTTCGCTTGCGCTCACCCGCCGCGCCTATCGCCGGGCCGATGTGGTGCTGTCGAATTCGACCGACATGGCCGCAGGGCTGGTGCGCGATCTTGCCCTCGATCCCGCGCGAATGCGGATGATCAACAACCCGATCGACCTTCACGCGATCGCGGCGATGAAGGACGAGCCGCTGGGCGGTCTGCCCAACCGGCCCTACATCATTACCGCCGGCCGGCTGGAATACCAAAAGGCGCACGAGGTGCTGATCCGCGCTTTCGCCGCCAGCGGAATCTGGCGCAGCCACGCGCTGGTCATTCTGGGCAAGGGCAGCCGACTGGACCAGCTGCACCGTCTTGCCGCGCAACTGGGGGTGGGCGAACATGTCCGCTTCATCGGCTTCGTCGCCAATCCCTATGCCTGGATGGCGCGCGCCGATCTGTTCGTCCTGCCCAGCCGCTGGGAAGGCTTTCCGACGGTTGCCGCCGAGGCGCTGGCCTGCGGCGCGCCGTTACTGCTGACCGATTGCAGCTTCGGCCCGCGCGACGTGATCGAGCCGGGGGTAAGCGGAGAGCTTGTCCCGGTCGATGACGAGGCCGCGCTTGCCGCCGGGATCGCCCGGCTGATCGCCGATCCGCAGCGCCGCGCGGCAATGCGCGAGGCCGGTTTTGCGCGGGTGAAGGGCTTCGCGATCGAAGCCATGGTCGAGAACTATTCAAGCCTGTTCGAGGAATTGGTCCCCGGTGCCACGCGCGATCGGCTTCCCGCGCGACTGCCCGAGCCCGTCCCCGCCCTCTAAGCCGAACGGAGCCGGAAATTTGGCTCCGTTAACCTCTTGATGCTATGAAGTTCCGCACCGGGACAGGCGGTATCGGGCACTGGCGTTTGCCATGCCTTGCCTGCACGGTCCCGGATTGACGGATTCTTCGTGAGGAACCCATGGGTCTCAAGCTCAATGCCGCCACCGGGCTGATGGGGGCCTTTGTCGTCCTGGTGGGGGCGGCCGGCTGGCTGATGGTCCAGAATACCCAGCCCGAAGCGCGCATCCTTCCGGCGGCCGATCCCGCCACCACTCAGGCGAAGGCCCCTCCTCCCAAGCCGCGCGACGAGCGCTTCGTGATCAAGCGCATCCTGCCGATCACCGGCCCGATCCGCTATGGCGAATGGCACTGGGATGAAAAGGACGTGCCGGCCGGACCAACGGTCATCACCGTCGATCTTGATGCGCGGGTGCTGTCGGTCTTCCGTGGCGGCTACGAAATCGGCGCCACCGCCGTCCTGCTGGGCACAAGCGAAAAGCCCACGCCGCTGGGCGTGTTCCCGATCAAGTGGAAGAAGGCGGACCACTATTCGCGGACCTATGACCTTGCGCCCATGCCCTTCACCCAGAACCTGACCGACGACGGCGTGGCGATCCACGGCACCAAGGTGGAAAAGGGCTATGCCAGCCACGGCTGCGTGGGCGTGCCGAACGATTTCGCGAAGAAGCTGTTCGCCGTGACCCAGACCGGGGACAAGGTCTACATCACCCGGGGCAAGCGCGTGGGCAAGGGTGACTCGCTGGTCGAAGGCTGACGCAGCCCCGGTCGTCTCGGGATTTGACTCCGCCGTTAATCGCGCGATTAATGGGAGCAAGCGGCACCTGGCCGCACCCAAGGGAGACTGCCATGACCGCAACCGCCGCCTGGGGCGCCACCGCCCCCACATCCGGCCTCAACCCCATCACCATCGAGCGGCGGACCTTGCGCGGCGAGGACGTGGCGATCGACATCGCCTATTGCGGCGTCTGCCATTCCGACCTTCACGTTGCCCGCAATGACTGGGGACGGACCACTTATCCCTTCGTTCCGGGCCATGAGATCGTCGGCACGGTCCGCGCCGTTGGCGATCAGGTCACCCGCTTCAGGGTGGGCGACCGGGTAGCGGTGGGCACCGTGATCGATTCCTGCCGCCACTGCGACGCCTGCGATGAGGGCGAGGAGAACTATTGCCGAGAAGGGTCTACCGGCACCTACAACGGCAAGGACCGGATCGACGGCAGCCCCACCTATGGCGGCTACTCCGCCAGCATCGTGGTGGCGGAACCCTTTGTGCTGCGCGTGCCGGACAATCTCGACATGGCAGCCGCAGCGCCGCTGCTGTGCGCCGGGATCACCACCTACAGCCCTTTGCGCAACTGGAACGTGGGCCCGGGCAGCCGCGTCGGGGTGATCGGCCTAGGCGGGCTGGGCCACATGGGGGTCAAGTTCGCCAAGGCGCTGGGGGCGGAAGTGACGATGATCACCACTTCCCCCGCCAAGGGCGAGGACGCGAGGAAGCTGGGCGCCGACCATGTGCTGGTGTCCACCGACAAGGAGGCCATGCGCGCCGCCACCCGCTCATTCGACTTTCTGCTTGATACCATTCCCGTGAAGCACGACGTCACGCCCTACCTGTTCCTGCTCGACAAGCAGGGGACGCTTTGCATCGTCGGGATGATCGAGCTGATGGAGCCGTTCCATTCCGGCCTGCTGCTGGGCGGGCAGAAGGCGGTTGCCGGATCGGGCGTGGGCGGCATCGCCCAGACCCAGGAAATGCTCGACCTGTGCGGGGAAAAAGGCATCACCGCCGAGATCGAGCTGATCCGGATGGACCAGATCAACCACGCCTTCGAACGGATGGAGCAGGCCGACGTGAAGTACCGCTTCGTGATCGACATGAGGACGATTGCCGCATGACCCACACCGTCGACCTCTACTGGTCGTTCCGCTCGCCCTATTCCTACCTTGTCGTCCCCCGGATGATCGAGCTGGAGCGCGAATGGAACGCCGCCGTCAATGTCCGCCCGGTGCTGCCTATCGCGGTGCGCCAGCCGGATTTCTTTGCCAATGCCGACCCCTTGTGGACCACCTACCTGATGCGGGACTGCGTACGCAGCGCGGAGTTTGCGGGGATGCCGCTGCGCTGGCCGCGCCCCGATCCGGTGAAAATGGACTATGCCACGCGGACCTATCCCAAGGAGCAGCCCCACATCCACCGCCTGACGCGGCTGGGCCAGCTGGCGGCGGAACGCGGCAAGGGACTGGCGCTGCTGCGCGCGGTCAGCCACCTGATCTGGTCGGGCGAGACCGACAACTGGCACGAGGGCGATCACCTCGCCCGGGCAGCGGAGAGCGCGGGCCTGGATCTGGCCGAGATGGACGCGGCAATCGCGGCGCAAGCCGACCGGCTCGACGCGGCGATCCAGCAAAACGAAGCCGACCAGCGCCTTGGCGGCCACTACGGCGTACCGCTGATGGTCTACGCGGGTGAGCCGTTCTTCGGCCAGGACCGCTTTGACCAGCTGCTGTGGCGGATGCGGCAACAGGGCATGGAGCGGCGAGGCTGACCCCCATGCAAACGTCGTCCCGGATCAGGTCCGGGTCGACGCGCGCCTGGGTGCCTTGCTGAAGGTCCAGCCCTCCGGAACCGCCCGCGCGACGAGCCCGCCGATCGAGGCCGGCTGGCGCGCCACCAGCGCATCAAACAGCCGCGCAAGGGCACTGCCGCGCGCTGCGGTTCCATCAAGTTCGGCAACGATCCGCGCGATGACCCTGAGCGCCACCGCTCTGGGCGCGCGCGGGCGGTAGGTCAGGCCCATCGGCGCGCGCTCCACGCATTCATTCCATTCGCGCGCCGCCGCCCAGGCAAGCGCCGCATCGGCATCGGCAAGGTGCGCCGCGCTGGCGGCTAGGGCGGGCACGTCGAGCCAGTCGGCACGGGCCAGTTCCTTGCGCAGCCGCGCCCGGTCGAAGCGGTCATCGGTGTTGGAGGGATCATCCGCCGCCTGCCAGCCCTGGGCATCGACCACCCCGGCCAGTTCCGCCCGCCGCCAGCCAAGCAGGGGCCGAAGCAGCGGCAACTGCGTGCCTGGCACGGCCCCCCGCGCGCGCACTCCGGCAAGGCCGGCCACCCCGCTTGCGCGGTTGAGCCGCAGCAGCAGCGTTTCGGCCTGATCGTCGGCATGGTGCGCAGTCGCCAGCGCGGCAAGACCGCGCGCTTCCATCCAGCGCGCCAGCGCCGTGTAGCGCGCGGTGCGCGCTTCGGACTGCACGTTGCCGGGGGCGACTTCCACGGTCAGCACCATGTGCGGAACACCGATGTCCGCGCAGATGGCAGCCACGGCGCGGGCCTCGGCCGCGGCCGCTTCGCGCAGGCCGTGATCGACCGTCGCCGCCTCGACCGCGGCCGGCAGGGCCGCATGAGCGAGCGCGAGCAATGCCAGACTGTCCGGCCCGCCCGAGACGGCGAGGGCCAGCTTGCCACCGGCAAAGCCAAGCGCCGCCAGATCGGCGCGGAAACGCCCGGTCAGGTCCGGCAGGGCCAAGCGGTCAGCTGCACTTCAACCCGTTGCGGGTCGTGTCGTACTGGGCCTTGAGCCGGCCGGCGGCCTCACGCGGATAATCATCCGCGAACTGCGCCAGCGCGATGCAGGCACGGCGGGTATCCTCGCGGCGGCGCATCGATTCGGCCAGGAACAGCAGGCTGTCGGGCGCGCGGTCGCCCTGCTTGTCGGCCTGGTAGTTCTGATAGAACCAGCTTGCCGCCTCGGTCGGGTCGCCGCCATCGAGATAGGCCCGGCCCAGCAGGTTGCGGGCATAGGACATCCGGGCGTGCTTCGGGTACTTTTCCATGAACAGCTTCAGCTGCTGCTGCGCCTCGGGATAGAACTTGGCTTCCCACAGGCGGAAGCCATAGGAGTATTCATCGTCCCCGGCGTCCGCAGTCTGCGGCTTGGCGATCGCCCGGACGGCCGCGAGCCGCTGCGGCGAAGGCTTGGCGGGCGCGGCGCTGGCCGCTGCCGCCGGCTTGGCCGGAGCGGTTGCGGCAGGCTTGGCAGCGGGCGTGACCGCCGCAGCCGCAGCCGCCGCAGCTGCGGGTGCCGCCACCGGAGCGGCGGCCACGGCAGGCGCGGGCACCGACGCCGCAGGCGCTGCCGAAACTCCGCCGGACATCGCCGCGAGATTGGAATTGGTCGTGGCGCCGTTGGTCACGGTCGGGGTGACCGGTGCCGGCACGGGAGCTGGCGCCGCGGCAACAGCCGTGGCGGCTGCGCCCGCAGGGGCGGGGGCCGCAGCGGCAGGAGCCGCGATGGCCGGTTCGCCACCCGCCAGCCGCGCCTCGATCCGGGCGATGCGGTTCCCGTTCTCCTCGGTCTGGGCGGTCAGCCGCTGGACCTGTGCTTCAAGCGCGTCCATCCGGACCAGCAGGTCGGCAACCGGATTGCTGGCCGGAGTGCCGGTTGGGGCTGCCTGCTGCGCGGGCTGGACCTGCGCCGGGAAATACTTGCCGTCGCCGCCCGGGAAGACCTGACGCTGAAGCGCCTTCACTTCCGCCTCGATCTTGCGCAGGCGCGCTTCGGCTGCCTTGTCTCCCGCATTCTGCGCGATCGCCGGGGAGGCAATCGCCACCACCAGCGCGAGCAGTACCGGGGACCTGGTCCAGAAAGCTTGCTTCATTGTTCCCACCATCCTTGACCGGGCGCCTTTCTAGGCCCGCCCGGCGCACGCTGTCGAGCGCGCAACTTCACCTATCCGCAGCAGAATGAACCCGCGATGAGGCAAGCTGCGGACCGGCCCCGGCGCTGCCAGCCCAGGGCTGGCCTGAAGCGGGCCTACAGCTGAATCGTCGCCGCCCCGGGATCGGGCTCAGCCGGCTCCGGTGCCGGAGCTGATACCGGCGGCGCACTGCTGCGCACGGGCTGCGGCGCGGGCGTGGCGGCCCGGGTTGGTGCGGCGCGGACCGGAACGGCCGAACTGCCCATCTGCGAAGCCGGGGAACTGCGGACCTGCGGAACAGGCGCAGTCGCAGCCGGGGTCGGCCCGGCAGGCTGGACCGCCGCAGCGGAAGGCTCGGCCTGAGCGGGCGTTGCCGCAGCAGCCGGCGCCGCGCCGCGCGCCAGCAGCGAGGCGGCATCGACCGGCACGTCTTTCATGGTCCGCTGGAAATCGGACAGCGGAGGCACCGGCTGGCCGCCGATCGTGATGGCCAGCTGGTCCGGCCGCGCCGTCCAGATCCGCACACCCGGCACGTCGCCCGGCACCGTCCAGCTTTCGCCGCTGGCCATTTGCTTCTGCATCAGCTGGGTGCCGGTGCCATCGTAGAACTTGACCCAGACCCCGTCGGCCAGCGCGGTAAACACCACCGGCCCGGATGCGGGCGGCTGGGGCGCCTGGGCTGAGGGGACGCTTGCCGGAGTCTCGGCTTCCTGTGGCAGGATCGATGGGAGTTCGCCACCGGGCAGGAAATAACTGCGCCAGAAGAACAGGCCCGCGATCAGCAGGGCCAGCGCCGCAAGGCCTGCCAGCCAGGCGAGACGGCTGGGCGGAACCCGCGCCGGATCGCCGGGCTCGAAGGACGGGACGCGGCGCGGCGGCTCGACATACTGCTCGGCCAGTTCGCTGCGCACCGCCTCGGCGATCTCGAGATCGTCGAGGCCGACTGCCTTGGCATAGGAGCGCGAAAAGCCCACCGCATAGGCGCGCGCGGGAAGCGCCGAAAAATTGCCCTGTTCGATCGCGTCGAGCAGCCGTTCGGGAATCCGGGTCTTGGCTGCAACCTGCGCAAGGCCAAGCCCCTTGGCTTCGCGGGCGCGCCGCAGCCGCGCGCCGACATTATCCAGAGGCAGTTCAGCCTCTTCCACTACTTCATCCGCCATCCCGACCCCGATTGATTGCATTGCTGGCGTGTTTGCGATGCGCAGGACAATCGCCGTTTACCATGCGAAGTCAATGCCCGCCGCCGCACAAACGCCTTCCGCGCGGCAGGATGCCTGCCACGCATGACAGGGCGATGTCATGGCCGTTGCCGGGCGCCCTCGCACCCGGGCAAGCCGACTCAATCGACCTCGATCCCGCGCTCCTGCGCCCACAGTGTCAGCGCCTCGCGCATATTGGGCGGCGGGGAGGACAGCCACTGCTTCATCGCCGCCGAAATTTCAGACAGGTCGATCTTGCGGATCAGTTCCTTGATCGGCCCGACCGAAGCCGGGGTGATCGACAGGCGGTGAATGCCCAGCCCCAGCAGCGCCAGCGCCTCAAGCCGCCGTCCGCCCATCTCGCCGCAGACGGTGACATCGATGTTGTGGCCAGCCACGTTTAGCAGCACCCGGCGCAGGAAGCGCAGGATCGCGGGGCTCAGCCAGTCATAGCGCTCGGCCAGCTTGGGGTGCGAACGGTCCGCTGCGAACAGAAACTGGGTAAGATCATTGGTGCCGATCGACAGGAACGAGAGCCGCGGCGCGATCAGATCAAGCTGCTCGGCCAGGGCCGGAACTTCCAGCATGGCGCCATAGCGGATCGCTTCGGGCAGCAGCTTCTTCTGCTTCTTGAGGAACTCGCGCTGGCTCTCGAACACGCTGCGGGCCGCGTCGAACTCCCACGGTTCGGAGACCATCGGGAACATGACATTGAGCGTCCGGCCCGCCGCCGCCTCAAGCAGGGCACGCGCCTGGACCTTGAGCAGGCCCTCGCGCTCCAGCGCGACGCGCAGCGCCCGCCAGCCCATCGCCGGATTCTCTTCCAGTTCGCCGTCGTTGTGGCGCAGGTAGGGCAGCACCTTGTCCCCGCCGATGTCGACCGTGCGGAACACCACCGGGCGGTTGCCCGCCGCGTCCAGCACATCGCGGTAGAGCCGGGTCTGCCGTTCGCGCGCGGGGAGGGTTGCGGAAACCAGGAACTGGAATTCGGTGCGGAACAGCCCCACCCCGTCGGCGCCGGTCAGCGCCAGGTTGGGCATGTCATCGCGCAGGCCGGCATTCATCAACACCGTGATGCGGGTGCCGCAGCGGGTAAAGGGTTCAACATCGCGCAGCGCCGCATAGGCGGCCTGGCGTTCCTTCGATTTGGCAAAGCGCGCCTCGAAGGCTTCGGTCATGGCTGGCAGCGGGCGGACCGTCACTGTCCCCTGGCTGGCATCGAGCAGCAGCGGATCGCCATCGCGCACCGCACCGCGCAGGCCCCGCACCCGGCCCAGCACCGGAATCCCCATCGCCCGCGCGACGATCACCACGTGCGCGGTAAGCGAGCCTTCTTCCAGCACCACGCCCTTCAGCCGGCGCTTGTCGTATTCCAGCAGTTCGGCCGGGCCAAGGTTGCGCGCGATCAGGATCGAATCCTGCCGCAGCCCCATGCTTGCCGCCGTGCCCATCTGGCCCGAAACGATCCGCAGCAGGCGATTGGCGAGATCCTCCAGATCGTGCATCCGGTCGGCCAGCAGCGGATCGTCGATCTGCCGCATCCGCATCCGGGTGCGCTGCTGGACCCGTTCGATCGCCGCTTCTGCCGTCAGGCCGCTGTCGATCGCTTCGATGATCCGGCGGCTCCAGCCTTCGTCATAGGCGAACATCTTGTAGGTCTCGAGCACTTCCTCGTGCTCGCCGCCAACGCCGAATTCCGCCTGGCTGGCCATCCGGTCGATCTGCTCGCGCATCTTGTCGAAGGCGAGGTAGACCCGCTGAAGTTCCGCGTCGCGGTCTTCGGCCATGACGTGTTCGATGGTGATGCGCGGCTGGTGATAGACCGCGACGCCCGCCGCCAGCCCCTTGACCAGCGCCAGGCCCGCCAGCCGCACCGGTCCGGTCTGCTGGGGGCTGAGCGCCGCGTCCTCATCGTCGACCAGCCCGGCGCTGCCGATCAGTTCGGACAGGACCATGGCCACGGTCTGCAGCGCCTCGATCTCCACCTCTTCATAACGGCGCGGATCGGCGTGCTGGACGCACAGCACCCCCACCGCGCGCTCGCGCCGCACGATCGGCACCCCGGCGAAGGAGTGATACTTGTCCTCCCCCGTTTCGGGACGATACGAAAAGTCGGGATGGGACGCCGCCTCGGCCAGGTTGAGCGTCTCGATATTGCCGGCGATCGTGCCGACCAGACCTTCGCCGATTGCCATGCGGGTAACGTGGACCGCTTCCTGCGCCAGCCCCTTGGTGGCGAACAGTTCAAGCATGCCTTCACGCAGCAGGTAGATCGAGCAGACCTCGCTATCGAGCCCCTCGCCAATCACCTCGACCACGGTGTTGAGCTTGGCCTGGACGTGATGGCGCGACGCCATGACATCATGGAGGCGCGTCAGGATGGTCCGGGCGGAAGTTACGGCGCTGGATGCTGGCATAAACGAAGCCTACCCCAAAGCGCGCCGCTTGGAAACGCGCGAGGCACCCTGCATACGTAACAAATGCGGCAGCATTTTCGCCGCTTGGCCCCCGCCGGCACAGCGGGGGCGCGGCCATTGGAGCCTTAGCGGTGCTCCAGCTCTTCCTTGATCCTCAACTTGCGCTTCTTGAGGGTCTGAATCATCGCCACGTCAGGCATCGGGCGGCTCTGCTCTTCGGCGATCCGGCGTTCCAGACCGGCGTGCTTGAATTGCAGGGCGCTGGCATGCGACTGTTCCATAGGCGTCACTCCTTCTCTCGCTCCCGACAGGGGAGACGCAGTGCCGCCGCTCGGTTCCCGACTCGGTTACCGGCGGGGTCGCTGCAAGGGTCATCGAAGCATATTAAGCTTGTCTTGCGAAGCGCCTTGGTGAATCCTTGCGACGGATGGGACGGGGATAGCGACTGGCCGCCCGTACCGCCACAAGGGGGCCCCGGCCCCGCACCAACCCGTCCGCACAGGGAAGCGCCGCGTGAACGAAGACGAAATGCGCAAGCGTCTGGAAATGCTCCGAATCGAGCATCGCGACCTTGACGCGGCGATCGACGCGCTGTCCGCGGCCGGCAGCATTGACCAGCTCCAGATCGCCCGGCTGAAGAAGCGCAAGCTGAAGCTGAAGGACCAGATCGCGCTGATCGAGGATTACCTGATCCCGGATATCATCGCTTAATTCGCGCCGTGCGGGATGTCCATCCGGGCCTCCCTTTGCCTTGTCGGGCCGGGGGTGCGGGTCGGCAGGGCAAAGCCATCGACGGATGTCGATAGCGCACCCGGCAGGAAACGTCCCCCGCCGGGACAGGGTGAAAATGGTGTGCGAAACCGGGGGGCGCCCTGTTGGCAAGCGGGTTTATGCAGGCCTATCGCACAATCGATGGCCAGTCCTGCAAGCATCAACCCCCGGATCATCGAGGGGCTCTATTGCGAAGCGCTCGTCCTGTCGGACGATGTGCGCGCGGCCTTTGCCCTGTCCGGACGGCTCAATCCCGTGCCTGCCGGGGAAGACGAGGCGCGGGTCGCCATGTCGTGCGAGGCACTGCGCACCACCACGCGGATGATGCACGCGGTGGCCTGGCTGCTGAACCACCGCGCCTTCTTTGCGGGCGAACTCAGCGAATTCCAGTTGCGCCGCCATGGCCGCCTGGCCGATTTTCCGGAAAGCGAGCCGCACCGCATGGCCCTGATCGATGCGGAAACGCGCGATCTGATCCTGGCGACCGAGCGCTTCCATGCGCGGCTCAAGCGGCTCGACAACGGCTGGCGCGAGCGCGAGGCCGGTGCGCCCAGCGCCATCGCCGCCCTGCGCGACCGGCTGGGGATCGTTTCCCGCCCGAACTAGGGGCCGCCCTTTCCTCTTGGCCCAAGCCTCTTGGATTGCGCGCGCGGAACGGCCATATCCGGGCCATGTCCATTCCTCCCAAGCCCTGGCCCACCGGCCTTGCCGAACAATGCGAGCCGCTGGTGCGCCGCGTGCTGGCGCCCAACCCCTCGCCCTACACCTACACTGGAACCCAGACCTACCTGGTCGGCGCGGGCGATGAACTGGCAGTAATCGATCCCGGCCCGGCGGGCACGGGCGCGGCGGGCCATGCCGACACCAATGGCATGGGCCATGTCGACGCGATCATCGCGGCGGCGGGAGATGCGCGGATCACCACGATCCTGTGCACTCACACTCACCGCGATCATTCCCCCGCCGCCGCCGAATTGAAGGCGCGCACCGGGGCGCGGATCATCGGCTGTGCGGCCCTGACCATCGAGGACAGCGGCCCGCGCGCCGATGCCGCCTTCGATCCCGACTATGCGCCTGATCGGGTGCTGGGCGATGGCGAGCGCGTATCCGGCCCGGACTGGACGATCGAAGCGGTCGCCACCCCGGGGCACACCAGCAACCACCTGTGCTATTCGCTTGTGGAAAGCGGCGCGCTGTTCACCGGGGACCACGTGATGGCCTGGTCGACCAGCGTCGTCTCCCCGCCCGATGGGGACATGAGCGCCTATATGGCAAGTCTGCAAAAGCTGCACGACCGCGAGGACACAGTCTTCTACCCCGCGCACGGCCCCGCGGTGGACAAGCCGCGCCAGCTGGTGCGCGGGATGCTGGGCCACCGCCGCCAGCGCGAAGGGCAGATCCTGCGCCTGCTGGGCGAAGGCCCCATCACCATCGCCGACATGGTGCCGCGCATGTACAAGGGGCTGGATCCCAGCCTGACCGGCGCGGCGGGTCGTTCGGTGCTGGCCCACCTGCTTGATCTGGGCAACCAGGGCCGGGTGCGCTGCGACCCCGGCCCCGGGGGCGAAACGTGGTCGCTGGCGGCCTGACGGACGCGCCGGCGGCCCGCGCGCCGTGGCTGGCCTTCGCGGCCGCGCTGGCGCTGGCAGGCTGGCTCGGCTGGAAGGCCTATGGGCCGGAGGAGCCGGGCGATCCGCTGGCCACCAGCCTTGTCGCGCTGGAAAAGCAGAACCGGCTGACGGTGTTTTCCGCCCAGCTTTCGCCCGTGGTCGCCGCTGACGACGAACGCTTGCTGGGCATGCTCAAAAGCCGCCAGATCGCGGTCATCCCGGCGCGGATCGACTATGCGGTCGACTTTTCGAAGCTGGAGCGAGAGCGGCTGGCCTGGGACGAGGCGGCGCAGCGCCTGACCATCACCCTGCCGCCGGTTGAACCCGGACGCCCCAATCTGGACGAAGCGCGCGCCCAGTACCTGCGCGAAGGCGTGTGGATCACCACTGCGGCCCAGGCCCAGCTGACCCGCGCCAACACCCGGCTGGCCGAGCGGCAGGCGGCGGAGCAGGCGCGCAGCCCGGTGCTGCTGGGGCTTGCCCGCGATGCGGCAAGAAACGCGGTGCGCCAGAACCTGACCATCCCGCTGCAAATCGCCGGTTACGACCGGGTCAGCGTGGAGGTGCGCTTCGACGGAGAGCCGACTCCGCCCTGACGAACGGCATTGCCCCGGCGGGCGGGTAGGTGTATTAGCCGCCTATAACAGATTGGGTCGCGGCGATCTGGGAGATTTCCGCTATGGCTACACTGGCCGACACCCGTGTTCCCGCGCGCAGCGAGGAACGCTTCTTCTTCACCATGGCCTGCACCATTGCCGCGGTGCTGGCCGCCGGATTCAGTTTCCATCTGGCGATGGGCCGATCCAGCTTTGCCGTCCCGCTCATCTACCACGTTCACGCCTTCGTGTTCTTCGGCTGGCTGGCGCTTTTCGTGGCGCAGAGCGGGCTGGTGGCTGGCGGCAACGTGGCCATGCACCGGCGGCTGGGCCTGCTCTCGCTGCTGTGGATTCCGCTGATGCTGGTGGTCGGCACGCTGATGACGCTGGCTTCGCTGCGCCGCACGGGCGGCCCGTTCTTCTTTGACGCGAACGAATTCCTGATCGGCAATCCGATGGGCCTGATCGCCTTCGCGGCGCTCGCAGGTGCTGGCCTTGCCCTGCGGCGGCGGACCGACTGGCACCGGCGGCTGATGCTGGGATCGCTGATCTCGATCACCGGCCCGGGCTTTGGCCGCCTCCTGCCGATGCCGCTGACGGTCCCCTGGGCGTGGGAAATCAGCAACCTGGTGGGCGCGATCTTCGTATTCGTGGCGATGCGCCGGGATTCCCGGCACCTGGGCCATGTCCATCCGGCCTGGTTTGTTGTGCTGGGCTTGATGGTCGGCACCCTCGCGATCGGCGAGCTGATTGCCTACACTCCATGGGCAATCGAGCTGACCCGCAGCGTGCTGGAAGGCAGCCCCGGCGCGGCGCGGCCGATGGAAGCCTACATGCCGTGATTGGCGCTGCTTGATTCGGGCCGCCGGACGGGCCATCTGGGGCGCCTTCACCTGCCCCAAGGATTCCCAGATGACCGTCCAGACCGAAAACCTTTCCGGCATCGACATCCGCGCCGAGATCGAGCGCCTGCGCAAGGAGCGCAATGCGATCATCCTGGCGCACTATTACCAGTCGCCGGAAATCCAGGACCTGGCGGACTATATCGGCGACAGTCTGGAACTCTCGAAAAAGGCCGCGGCCACCGATGCCGAGGTAATTGCCTTCTGCGGCGTGAAATTCATGGCCGAAACCGCCAAGATCCTCGCGCCGGAAAAGATCGTGGTCCTGCCCGATCTGGATGCGGGCTGTTCTCTTGAGGATTCGTGCCCGCCGGAAAAGTTCAAGGCCTTTCGCGAAGCCCACCCCGATCACATCGCGCTGACCTACATCAACTGCTCGACCGAGGTGAAGGCGCTGTCCGACGTGATCGTCACCTCGTCCAGCGCGGAAACGATCCTTGCCCAGATCCCGCCCGAACAGAAGATCATCTTCGGCCCCGACCGGCATCTGGGCGGCTACCTTGCCCGCAAGTTCAATCGCGACATGCTGCTGTGGCCCGGCGTGTGCATCGTCCACGAGGCGTTCAGCGAGACCGAGCTGATCAAGCTCAAGGCCCAGCACCCCGGCGCGCCCGTCGCCGCGCACCCGGAATGCCCGCCGCACATCATCGACCACGCGGACTATGTCGGATCGACCAGCGGCATCCTCAAGTTCGCCAAGGAGTTCCCCGGCGACACGCTGATCGTCGCCACCGAACCGCACATCATCCACCAGATGGAACTGGCTCTGCCGGGCAAGACCTTCATCGGCGCGCCCGGCGCGGACGGCCAGTGCAGCTGCAACATCTGCCCCTACATGGCGCTCAACACGCTGGAAAAGCTCTACCTCGCGCTGCGCGACCTCAAGCCGCAGATCCATATCGAGGAAGGCCTGCGCCTCGCCGCGAAGAAGAGCCTCGACCGGATGCTGGACATGGCCGGCGGGACCGTGGGCAAGGGCGATCTGGGGGCGCGGTGATGCGCATCCAGTCAAACTTGTGTCATCAGGGCAGGGCAGCGGTTGGCCTAGCGGTCACGTCGCCATAGATCACTATTTCAATTGGGATAGGCCTGGCGGTCAGGAAAAGTGCTTGAATCATGACACAGAATCGCCAGCCGAACTCATTGCTGAGATCGACAGCCTGATCGAAGAACTCCAGTCTTTGAAGCGTGAAGTCCCTGAACGCTTCAAGCAATGGAAATTACTGACAAAACCGAGAGGTTAGGTGGACTAGGGCACCTTAACGGCCCTAATCCCTGACCGGCAACGCCAGCACCGGCACCCGCGCTTCGGCCAGCACGCGTTCGGTCGTGCTGCCGCGCAGGGCGTCGAGCAGGCCATGGCGGCCGCGCGTGGGCATGGCGATCAGTTGTGCGTCTGCCGCTTCGCCAAGGATCGTATCGACCACCGCGCCCGCCAGTTCGCGCACCGCGAGGCCCGGGATCACCGGCCCGCCGGGGCCGACATGGATCGGATCGAGCGCCGCGCCGTGGGCGGCATTGAACGCGTCCAGCGCATCGAGCGCGGTTTCCGGGGCGGGATCGTGATCGATCGGGACCAGCACCTTCGTCAGCGTCACCGCGCCGGTTGCGGCATCGACGAAGCCGCGCGCCTGCGGGCCCAGCAGCAGGGCGGGAAGGCCGCTTGCCCGCACCAGTTCGGACGAGACCGAGCCGGAAAACAGCCGGTCCAGCCCGGCGCGGCCGTGGCTGGCCATGACCACCAGCGAGGGCCGGTGCCCTTTCAGGAAATCGGCCAGCCCTGCGGCCGCATTGCTTTCGTGGATGCCGACCTTGCGCACCGCGACGCCGGTCTGCTCAAGCACGTCCGCGCTGGCCGTGCCGGGCGCGATCCGGCCCCAGGCCTCCAGCGTGGCGCGGACCTTCGGAAAGTCCTGCCAGCCGGTCCCCTCTCCTTCCTGCGCCACGTGGATCACGTCCAGCCGGCAACGGTTGGCCAGCGCGAGCGCCAGCGCGTGGTGGAAAGCGGGCATGCCCTGGGGCGAGAAATCGGTGGGGTGGGCGATGGCTTCAAGCATGATGCCATCGCCTTAAACCCTATCCCGCCAGCGGCATAGCACCTATCGAACCGGTTCCCTGAACATCAGCGCGCGCACGTATTTCGCAGGCGGCGACCCGAACGACAGCACCGTATCGTGATAGCGCCTCAGCGTGAAATCCTTGCCCCAGCGCCGCTCCGCCTCGGCGCGCAGCTGGCGGTGTTCCTCGTAACCCGTGAAATAGGACAGCAGCTGCACCGAAGAAAGGTTGGCGCGCACCCATTTTCCCGCCGCCTCGCGCTCCTGCTGGAACGCCCCCTGCATCATCAGCTCCATCGCCTCATCGCGGGTCATGCCTTCGGTGTGGATGCCGATGTCGAGCAGGGTGTTGGTAACCGAACGCAGCCGCATCTTCAGCACGGTCAACTTGAACAGCGGATCGCCGTTCAGATAGTCCGCGTCCTTCATCACCCCTTCGGCATAGACCGCCCAGCCTTCGACAAACGGGCCTGACCACAGCATCGCCCGCAGCGGATTGTCGGTGCGGTTGGAGTGATCGAGCTGGAGGTAATGCCCCGGCATCGCCTCGTGAATCGAGAGGTCGTGAATCATGTAGTCATTGTATTCGGACAGGAAGCTGTCGGCCTGCGCATCGCTCCACTCCTCCGGGATCGGGGAGACGGCGTAGAAGTTCTGCAGGTGCTTTTCGAACGGCCCGGGCGGATCGTTGTAGGCAACCGCGTTGCCTTGCTGGAACTTGGGCATGGTGATGACCTTGACCGGCCCGTCGCCCATCCGGATCAGGCCCTTTTCCGCAACGAAGGCGGTTGCCTCGGCCAGGGTTTCGCGCGCGCGCTGCTCCAGCCGGGCGCGCGGCGGGCGCTTGGCATAGGACAGCTGGAGCGCGGCCTCGATTCCCGCCTGCTGCTGTTCGGGCGAGGGAAAGTCGGGCAGCGGCGGAGCATCGGCGCGCCCGGCCAGCACGCCCCGGGCGAGCGCATACATCTCGGCGCGGATTTCGGCCTTGGCCTTGAGGGCGCGCGCCTTGAGCTCGGGCCGCTTGATGTCGGACACCAGCGCAAACCGCATCTTCTGGTCGTAGAGCCTGGAGCCAAGCCGGAAATCCCCTTTCGCGCCGGGCACAAGCACGGTGTCGAGCCATTGCTGCTGCTCGGCCACGGCCAGTTTCAGGCCCGCCAGCGCAGCATCGAACCGCGCGCGGTCGGCGGCGTTCAGGCTGCCCGCGTGGGGGGCGAGCATGGTTTCGGCAATTTCGACGATCCCGCCGTTCTGCTTCGACACCGTCTCGGCAAAGATCCGCGGCACTTCGGCAAGGATCAGCTGGCGGCGGCCCTGCGCGAGGAAGGCGGGGAGCGCCTCCATCCGCGCCGTTGCCGCTTTCAGCCGCACGTCCCACGGCGCAAAGTCGCGCGCCGCCAGCGTGTAGAGCGATCCGGCCGCGGCATCGTTATAGACCTGCGGGTTCCACGCCCATTCCTGCAGCGTCAGATCGCCCCACAGCCGATACCGCAGTTCGTTCACCAGCATCGCCCGGTCGACCTGCTGATCGCGGCCCAGCTGTGCGGGATCGATCTGCCCGATCCGGGCAAGCAGTCGCTGCCATTCGCGCTGGCGGGCAAGCCGCCCGGCAGGCGTGATATCGGGCAGGCGGGCGTCGGCGCCATGCAGGCCGAGTGCGGTTGCCTCAACCGGTGAGAGGCGTTCAACCGCCGCGATATAGGCATCGCCCAGCGCCTTGAACCGGAGATCGGCGGGGATTTCCGTGCTGACCATGGCCGGACGGGCCTTGGGCGCGGCGGCAGCGGGCGCGGCGGCGAGCGCAAGAACGGCAAGTGGCAGCGCCGCAAGGCTGAGAAGGCGGGGCATCGACAAAAATCTCCCTGTTTCGGAAGCAAGGCTAGCCCGGCTTCAGCGCTCCGTCGAGCGCGCCAGCACCAGCCCCGCCGCGACCAGCGCCATGCCCGCAAAATCGGCGGGGCCCAGCCGCTCGGAAAACACCAGCCAGCCAGCCGCGACCGCCATCGCCGGCTGGGTCAGCAGGGCAAGGCCGACCACCAGCGGCGAAAAGTGGCGCAGGGCAAAGACCAGCAGGCCCTGCCCGATCAGCTGGCTGGTAAACGCCAGCGCCACCACCGGCCCCCAGTTGTCCGGCCAGAACGGTTCGCCCAGCACGGCGGCGAATCCCGCCAGCACCGGCAAGCCCGCCAGGCTCGACCAGAACAGCAGCGACCAGCCGCCCAGCGTTTCGCGCGCGCGCTGCGCGATCAGGATGTAGAAGGTGTAGAGGAACCCGGCGAGCAGGCAGAGCAGATCGCCGATCAGCGTCGTGCGGTCGATCTCCAGGCTGCGGCCGAGCAGGATCGCCGATCCCGCGATCGCGGCGGCGAAGGCCAGCCATTCATTGCGGTGCGGCATCCGGCGCAGCGCGAACAGCCCCCAGGCGACGAGCAGGATCGAGCCGGAATTGCCGAACAGCGTGGCATTGCCCAGCCGCGTCAGTTCGATCCCCAGGTGCCAGCTGGCCAGGTCGGCAGCGAAGAACACCCCGCCCAGCAGCACAGCCAGCAGAACCTTGCCGGAAAGGCCCGTCAGCGGCTGGCGGTTGGTCCGGGCCAGCAGCGCGAAGAACGGCACGGCGAGCGCCAGGCGCCAGAACCCGGCGGAAACCGGCCCGCTGTCAGCCAGACGCACCCACATCGGACCCAGCGCCAGCGCAACATTGCCAGCCAGCAAAGCAGCCAGATGCCAGCCGTTCCAGCCCCTGGTGTGTGCGCCATGCTCTATCGCCGTTGCATTCGTCATGGCCATCGCTTAGCCCGGCGCGGCCAGTTGCAAAACCGAATTGAAGGGGCCGCCTTACATGCACGACGCCTTGTTCCAGCCGATTTCGCTGGGCGCGATTCAAGCGCCCAACCGCATTCTGATGGCTCCGCTGACCCGCGGCCGCTCCGATCCGGGCGCCGTGCCAAGCGCGATCATGGCCGAATACTATCGCCAGCGCGCGGGCGCGGGCCTGATCATCAGCGAGGCGGTTGGGATCAGCATCGAAGGATCGGGCTGGGCCGCCGCGCCGGGCGTCTGGAACGATGCGCAGACCGATGGCTGGAAAGCCGTGACCGAAGCGGTCCACGGGGCCGACGGCCGGATCGTGATGCAGCTGTGGCACATGGGCCGCCTGGTCCACCCGGACTTCCTGGGCGGCGAGCCCCCGGTTTCCGCCAGCGCCACGATCGCGCCCGATTTCGCCCACACGCCGCTGGGCCGCAAACCGTTCGAGATGGCGCGCGCCGCCACGCTCGACGACATTTCCCGGATCGTTGACGATTACGGCGCGGCGGCGGAACGCGCGAAGATCGCCGGATTCGACGGAGTCCAGCTGCACGCCGCCAACGGCTACCTGGTCGATCAGTTCCTGCGTTCGGGCACCAATCTGCGCGACGACGATTACGGCGGCAGCCCGGAAAACCGCACCCGCTTCATGCGCGAGATCCTGGAACGGCTGATCGAGGTGTGGGGCAAGGACCGCGTCTCGGTGCGCCTTTCGCCCAATGGCGAGACGCAAGGGTGCGACGATGACAACCCGCCCGCCACCTTCGGCGCAGCGGCCTGGGTGCTTGAAGAGCTGGGCGTCAGCTTCCTCGAACTGCGCCAGCCGGGGCCGGACGGCACGTTCGGCTGCACCGATGTTCCCAAACAGAGCGATCACATCCGCAAGATCTATACCGGGCCGGTGGTGCTCAATTCCGGACTATACCGCAGAGCAGGCCTGCGCCGAGGTTGAGGCGGGCAAGTGCGAGGCGGTGAGCTTTGGCCGCCCCTACATCTCCAACCCGGATCTTGCCGAGCGCATCCGCACGGGTGCTGAGTGGGCGCCCAACGTCAATGTTCCGGCCAGCTGGTATCTGCCCGGTCCGCAAGGATATATTGACTACCCGGCGCTATCCGGGGTCTGAGGAGGGCCGCACCCATGGCACAGCGCAGCTGGTTGTTCGTTCCGGGAGACAGCGAGAAGAAGCTCGGCAAGGCCAATGCCACCGGGGCCGACGCGATCATTGTCGACCTTGAGGATTCGGTCACGAGCGAGAACAAGGCCCGCGCGCGCGGACTTGCCTGCGAATGGCTGGCCGCGCACCGCCGGCAGGTCACCCAGGACCGCCGGATCGCCCGCTGGGTGCGGATCAACGCGCTCGACAGCCGGATGTGGCGCGACGATCTGGTCGCGGTCATGCCCGGCGCGCCTGACGGGGTGATGCTGCCCAAGTCGGCTGGCCCAGAATCGGTGCAGCAACTGGCGGCCGAGCTTTACGAGCTGGAACAGAAGAACGGGATTCCGACCGGCACCACGCGGGTCCTCCCGCTGGTCAGCGAAACCGCCGCCGCCGCGCTGACCATTCCGGCCTATGCCACGGCCTCGCTGCCGCGCCTGGCTGGCCTGACCTGGGGGGCGGAAGACCTGTCGGCCGCGATCGGGGCATCCCGCAAGCGCGAAAAGGACGGCCGCTGGACTGATGCCTTCCGCTTTGCCCGGACCCAGTGCCTGCTCACCGCCCATGCGCGCGGGGTAGCGGCGATCGACACGCTGCACGCCGATTTTGCCGACGCCAAGGGCCTCAAGCGTGCCGCCGAAGAGGCGCGCGCCGATGGTTTTTCCGGCATGCTGGCGATCCACCCCGCGCAGGTCGAGGTGATCAACCAGGCCTTCACCCCCAGCGAGGAGGAACTGGCCGAGGCCCGCGCGATCGTTGCGGCGTTCACCGCCAATCCCGGCGCGGGTGCGCTGCAGATCGACCGGCGAATGATCGACCGACCGCACCTGAAGCTGGCCCAGCGAATCCTGGGGATCGAGGACTAGGCGCCGGGTTACTGCGCGGGTTCGGCGGCGGATTCCGCAGCTGCGGCCGTTTCAGTGGGGGCGGCTTGCGGCGCGTCCCCGTCAGCCCCATCGCTCGCTTTGTCCCCCGGCTTGCCCGATCCTTCGGCCTTCGGCGCCAATGGCGGCTGGGAACGGACCGTATCGAGCGGCAGCATCGCGTCACTCGCCGATCCCGGCAGAATCTCGCCGCCGGCGGTCCCGGCGGTCTTGTCCTTCTTCTGCTCGCCCCCGCAGCCTGCCAGCAGGGTGAGCGACAACAGCGAGACAGCAAGGGCAAGGCGCTTCATCGGTCGGTCTCCGGCGGGCAGGGTTTGTCGAGCATGGCGAGGAATTCCCCCGCCCGGGCAAGCAATGCCCGATCCCACGCCTGCGAATCAACCTCCAGCCCCAGCCGGGCGAGGCTGGTGACGCCGAATTCCTCGATCCCGCAGGGCACGATCCCGCCGAAATGCGACAGGTCGGGCGCCAGGTTCACCGAGAAGCCGTGCATCGTAACCCAGCGGCGGATGCGCACACCGATCGCGCCGATCTTGGCCTCGCGCCCGTCGATGTCGCGGGTCCAGATGCCGATGCGCCCTTGCGCGCGCCAGCTTTCCACCCCGAAATCGCCAAGCGTCGCAATCACCCAGCCCTCCAGCGCGTGGACGAAGCCGCGAACGTCGCGCGCGCGACGCTTGAGATCAAGCAGGACATAGCCGATCCGCTGGCCCGGTCCGTGATAGGTATAGCGCCCGCCCCGCCCGGCCTCGACCACCTCGAAGCGGGGATCGAGCAGTTCCGCCACTGCCGCGCTGGTTCCGGCGGTATAGACGGGGGGGTGTTCGAGCAGCCAGACCAGTTCCCGTGCCGCGCCAGCGGCAATCGCGGCATTGCGCGCCGTCATCTCGTCGAGCGCCTGCCGGTAGGGGACCAGACCCGGGGACTGGCGCCATTCGATCGTGTCGGGCAGCGGGGATATCATCGCCCGCGTTGCGTGGGGCCAAACGCTGTGCTTATCAAGAGCCTCATGCATACAAAGGATGGCACGATGAAGCTTGATGGCGGACTGGTCTGGCGCGATGCCAATGCGATGGTGACGGCCAACCGGGAAGTGCTGGCCGTGCTGGCGGGCGTGTTCTTTCTGCTGCCCAGCCTGGCCTTCAGCCTGTTCATGCCCCAGCCCGAGCCGCCCGCCGGGGCCGATGTGAAGCAACTGATGGCGATGATGCGCGAATTCTATGTCGATGCGGCACCCTGGTTCCTGGGGATGACCCTGATCCAGACCGTGGGGCAGGTCGCGGTGCTCGCCCTGCTCGCGCGGGCCGGTCAGGCGACGGTGGGCGAGGCGCTGCGCGAGGGCGTGGCGGGCCTGCTGCCGTTCCTGGCGGTGCAGATCCTGCTGGTGATCGCCGCCACTCTGGCCCTGGGCATCGCGATCGCGCTGGGCGGGGTTACCGGATCGCCGGTCATCGCCGGGGTGCTGGTCGGCGTGATCCTGGGTGCCGGTGCCTGGGCCGGACTGCGGATGATGCTGACCCTTCCGGTCATCGCGGTTGAACGCAAGCGCAGCCCGTTCCAAGTGATCCGCCGCTCGTGGGAACTGACGCGCGGCAATGCGGGACGGATCCTGCTTTACGTCGCGCTGCTGGCGATTGCGGTGTTCTTCATCATTGCCGTTGCCGGCGCGATCATCGGCATCGTCATGGCGCTGCTGGCCGGGCCGCAGGCAGCACAGATCGCCAATGCGGTAATCGGCGCCGTGGTGGGTTCGGTGTTCTCGCTCTACCTCGTCGCCAGCCTGTCGGCGATGCACCGCCAGCTGGGCGGCAGCGGCGTGGCGGAAGAAACCTTTTCCTGAGCCGGCGGCTCAGTCCTTCCAGCCCCAGAACAGCTTGCAGGGCAGGACGTTGAGCGGTTCGAACCCGGCATCGATATGGGTGAAGTGGCGCGCCATGAAATCGCGCGCCTTGGCCGAGAACTGATAGACCAGGAAAGCTCCGCCCGGTCGCAGAACGCGGTGCGTGGCGGCGGCAATGGCCGGACCGACCCCGTCCGGCAGGGTCGAAAACGGCAGGCCCGACAGCACGTAGTCGGCATGATCGTGCCCGTGGGCGCGCACGATATCCTCGACATCGGCGGCAGAGCCGAGCACGGGCACGAAGCGGCTGTCGCTGATCGTCGCCTTCAGATAGTCGATGTACAGCGGGTTGGTATCGATCACGATCAGCTGGCCGTCGCGCGGCAGCCCGCTCAAGCACCGGGCGGCAGAAGGTGCCCACGCCCGGGCCGTATTCGACGAACAGCCTGCATTCGTTCCATTTTACCGGCGCCAGCATCTTGGCGATGGTGAAGCGCGAGGACGGAATGATCGAGCCGACCATCACCGGGTGTTCAAGGAAACCCTGGAGGAAAACGCCCCATGGCCCCAGCCTGCGCATGATGCTTTGCTTGACCCGCTGCGACAGGGGTTGTTGGGCAAGCTCTGGGCTGGTCATGCGCGGGATCGGGTCCTGACTTGGGAATATGCCCGGTCCTTCACAAATTTACCGGCCCATTGCAAGGCGCGAGCGAGGGGATTAGCGACAGGTCGATGTCCCGAAGCGATCCATCCCCGGCACCGGCAGGGCCCGGCACCACTGCCAGCCTGCCACGCGCGCGGGTCGCGCTGCTGTTCACCGTGATGCTGGTAACGGCCGCGGGCAACACCGCGATGCAATCGGTCATGCCCTCGATCGGCACCGCGCTGAAGGTGGAGGACGTCTGGATCAGCCTGGCCTACACCTGGTCGGCGCTGCTGTGGATGACCTGCGCGCCGATGTGGGCGCGGCGTAGCGACCGGCGCGGTCGCAAGGCGATGATGGCGATTGGCCTGCTGGGCTTCATTTCCAGTTTCGGACTGTGCGGCCTGGCGCTGTGGCTGGGCCTCAACGGCTGGCTGGGGCCATCGGCACGCTGCTGCTGTTCGCGCTGTGCCGATCGCTGTACGGCGGATTCGGATCGGCTGCCCCGCCGGCGGTCCAGGCCTATGTCGCCAGCCGCACCAGCCGGGCGGAGCGGACTCAGGCGCTGTCGCTGATTTCTTCCAGTTTCGGGCTTGGCACCGTGGTCGGCCCCGCTTTGGCGCCCTATTTCATCATGCCGGGCCTTGGCCTGGTCGGGCCGTTCGTGGCCTTTACGCTGATTGCCGTGATCGTGCTGGCCGCGCTCAGGTTCTGGCTGCCCGACGATACGCCCGCCTTTGCTGGCCGGGGCGATGTGATGGCCGCGCCGTTCAGCGCCAATTCCGATTCGCGCACCCGCCCGACCACTGTGGCGGATGAGGACGATGAAGACGCCGAGGTAGAAGGCGCGCCGCGCGCCGTGCCGGACAAGATCGCCTGGACCGACCGGCGGATGCGTCCCTGGCTGATCGCAGGGCTGCTGGGCGGGCACGCCCAAGCGGCGGTGATGGGTATTGTCGGCTTCCTGATCCTCGACCGGCTGGGGCTGCGCGCCGATCCCGCCGCGGGTGCGGGGCCGACGGGCCTGGTGCTGATGGCGGGCGCGGCGGCGACGCTGCTGGCGCAGTGGGGATCATCCCGTTCTTCCGGATGGGACCGCGCACTTCGTGCCTGTGGGGGATGGGCATGGCCGCGCTGGGCACGGCCATGCTTTCGGTAGCCGATGACATCCATTCGATCGCGCTGGGCATGATCCTTGCCTCCCTGGGCTTCGGGATGTTCCGCCCGGGTTTCACCTCGGGGGCCTCGCTTGCGGTCAGCCGGGCCGAACAGGGCCAGTCGGCCGGAATCGTCGCCTCGGTCAACGGCTCGGCCTATATCCTCGCACCGGCAACCGGTGTCTGGCTTTACGGCCATTCGCCGTGGATCGGCTTCGCCGCGATCCTGGCGCTATGCCTCAGCGTGATCGTGCTGGGCCTGCGCTCGATGTCGCCTGACGACGAGATGCTGGGCCAGAAACGCTAGGCCGCATCGCCGCTCACAGGATTTCGTGAACCTTGTCCTGCGGGCGGCACAGCCGCACGCCCTTGTCCGTCTCGACCAGGGGGCGCTCGATCAGCCGGGGCTCGGCGGCCATCGCGGCAAGGACCGTGGCATCGTCCGCCTGCGGCAGACCGCGTTCTTCGGCATCGGTGCCGCGCAGGCGCAGGCCTGCTTGCGGGGTCATGCCCGCATCGCGGTAGAGCTGGGCCAGCTTTTCGGCGCTGGGCGGCGTGGCAAGATATTCGACCACGCTCACCTCTACCCCAAAGGTTTCCTGGAGAATCGCCAGCGTCTTGCGCGAGGTTCCGCACGCGGGGTTGTGCCAGATGGTCGCCTTCATCGCCGTGCCTTTCTGCAACTTGTGCGGCTCCCTTTACCGCAAATCCGGCACAGGGCAATTTTGATCCTTGTCAATGAGAACGATTCGCATTAGCGGCAATCTCGTTCTTGCAAATCATTCTCAATAAGGATCGTCATGACCGCTTCCCCCCCGCCTCGCCCGTATTGCCTGGTCCTGCGCCGCCGCCGCCTCCGCGCTGGCGGGCGCAGGGGCCGCGCGGGCGGAGGAGGATGCCCCCCGCGATCATCGTCTACGGGCGCCCGGACGGCTATGACATCGAGAAGACCCGCACCGCGACCAAGACCGAAACCGCGCTGATCGACGTGCCGCAAAGCGTTTCGGTGCTGAGCCGCGAACAGCTGGACGACCAGGGCCTTGAACAGCTGGGCGATGCGCTGCGCTATGTTCCGGGCGTTGTCCTGGGCCAGGGCGAAGGGCACCGCGACCAGATCAGCCTGCGCGGCCAGAACACCACCGCCGACTTCTTCCTCGATGGGCTGCGCGACGATGCGCAGTACTACCGCGCGCTCTACAACATCGACCGGGTCGAGGTGCTGAAAGGCGCCAACGCCCTGATTTTCGGGCGCGGCGGCGGCGGCGGGGTGATCAACCGCGTCAGCAAGGTCCCTGAATATGGCCGCAACCGCACCGATTTCAGCGCCGGGGTCGATACGCTGGGCGGCTGGTCGCTGGCCGCCGACGTGGACCGGGTGCTGTCCGACAACGCGGCAGTGCGGCTCAACGCGACCTGGGAGGATTTCGCCAGTCACCGCGATTTCTACAGCGGCCACTTCCTGGGGCTCAACCCCAGCATCGGCGTGAAGCTGGGCGAGGCGACCCGCCTGACCGCCAGCTATGAATATGCCGAGGACCGCCGCACCACCGATCGCGGCGTACCTTCGCTGGGCGGCCTGCCGCTGAAGGGCTTCGACGACAGCTTCTTCGGGGTGCCCGCGCTCAACCGCAGCGAAGTGACCGCACACATCGCCCGTCTGCGGCTCGACCACGAATTCGCCAACGAACTGAAGGCCGACCTCACCGCGCAGTACGCCAGCTACGACAAGTATTACGGCAACGTCTATCCGCGCGGCGCCACCGCCACGACGGTGGAACTGGAAGGCTATAGCGCCGCAACCATGCGGACCAACTGGGTGGTCCAGGGCAACCTTGTCTGGAAGACCGAGACGCTGGGCCTGCCCCATCAGCTGCTGGCGGGATTCGAGGCGGGTGAGCAGGACACCGATTCGCTGCGCAGTGAGGCGTTCTTCGGAACTGCCACCCGCGTCACCGTGCCGCTGGCGCAGGTGCTGGCCGTGCCCGCCGCAAGCTTTGGCCCGATCAGCCGCTCCAGCCGCTCGGACGTGCGGACCCTGTCGGCCTATGTGCAGGACCAGATCGACCTGGGGGACCACGTGAAGCTGGTCGCGGGGCTGCGCTATGACAGCTTCCGCATCACCTCCACCAACCGGATCAGTGGTTTCGGCGCCACCCGCGAGGATGGCAAATGGTCGCCGCGTCTGGGCCTGATCGTCAAGCCGCGCGAGCACCTGTCATTCTACGCCAGCTACGCAAAGAGCTTCCTGCCCCAGTCGGGCGATCAGTTCACCGTGCTCGACGCTACCACCGCGACGCTCGCCCCGGAAGAGTTCCGCAACCTTGAACTGGGGGCGAAGTGGGACGTGACCGACCGGCTGGCACTGACCGCCGCGCTCTACCAGCTGGACCGCAACAACACCCGCGCCACAGATCCGGTCACCGGCAATGCCGTGCTGTCCGGATCGAGCCGCGCCAGGGGCTTTGAACTCGCGCTGGTCGGGCAACTTGCCCCGCAGTTGCAGGTAACGCTGGGTTATGCCCGGCAGGACGGCGAAATCCGTTCCACCACCACGGCCGCGCCCGCCGGTCGGCCCCTCGCCCAGTTGCCGCGCCATCAGGCCTCGGCCTTCGCCCGCTACAACCTGACCGGCAAGCTGGGCGTGGCCCTTGGCGTGCTGCACCAGTCAAGCCAGTTCGCGACGATCAGCAATGCGGTGCGCCTGCCGGCCTTCACCCGGCTCGATGTCGCCGTCTTCTATGACCTGTCCGATCGCGTGGCGCTGCAGGTCAATGTCGAGAACCTGACCGACGCGGACTATTTTCCCAGCGCCCACACCGATAACAACATCACCACCGGCAAGCCACTGAATGCGCGCCTGACCCTGCGGGTGAAGCTGTAGGGGGGCAAGTCGCCTCCTACTCCCCCTTCATCGCCGGGACCGCGCGGGCGGCGTCTTCGGGCGTCACCCCGGGCGCGGGTGCGGCGCTGATCGTCTCGACCCGGCGCATCATCCGCCCGGCGCGCTGGACCGCGCGGACCAGGCGCGGGTAGACCCCGCAGCGGCACAGGTTTGGCACCGCCGCCTTGATATCCTCCACGCTGGGATCGGCATTGCGCGCCAGCAGCGCGGCGGCGGACATGGCAATGCCCGGGGTGCAGAACCCGCACTGGATCGCCTGCTCGGCCACCAGCGCCTGCTGGACCGGGTGCGAGCGATCGGGCGAAAGCCCCTCGATCGTGGTCACCACCCGCCCTTCGGCCTCGCCCAGGGTAATCAGGCACGAACGCAGCGCCTGCCCGTCGACCAGCACCATGCAGGCGCCGCAATCGCCGCTTCCGCAGCCATATTTTGTGCCGGTCAGGTTGGCCGCATCGCGCAGCCCCCATAGCAGCGGTGTCTGGGGATCGAGCCGGAACTCGACCGCACGGTCATTGACGGTCAGGCGCGGCATGCGAAGGCCCTAGTCGCGCCAGCTGCGGTCGATCCTGTCGATCCGCCGCACCCACGCCTCGAAATCGGCGCCCCCGGCGACATGGCCCGGAACATTCGCCTGGGCAAGATCGCGGTGATGCACCGCCACCACCTCGTCCGGCACGACGATCGGCTTGCCCGCCGCCATCGTCGCCAGCTGGATTTCGCAGGCGCGCTGAAGCGACCAGTGGAGGATGAACACCTCGGGCAGCGAGCGCCCCAGGATCACCGGCCCGTGATTGCGCAGCATCAGCACGCGCTTGTCGCCCAGATTGGCCAGCAGCCGCTCACCTTCCTCGGCGCGCACGGTGATACCTTCGAAATCGTGGTAGGCGATCCGCCCGGCAAAGTTGCAGGCGTAGAAGTTGACCGGCTGAAGCCCGCCTTCAAGGCTGCACACCGCCATGGTCGCGGTGGTGTGGGTGTGGACGATGGCATGGGCCCAGGGCACGTTGCGGTGAAACAGCGAATGCTGGACAAAGCCCGCCTTGTTGACCGGATAGGGGCTGCCATCCAGCGTGTTGCCATCAATGTCGATCTTGACCAGGTTGGAAGCGCACACTTCTGAATAAAGCAGCCCGTACGGGTTGATCAGGAAGGCATTGTCCTCCCCCGGAACCTTGACCGAGATGTGGTTGTAGATCGATTCCGACCAGCCGAGGTGGTCGAAAATCCGGTAACAGGCGGCCAGTTGCTGGCGAACCTGCCATTCCTCATCGCTGCAATCGACATTGCGCCCGCCGTGGTGGCTGGCAGGGTTAAGCTGGGTGGCCATTGCATGCTCTCCGGATCTGGATTTCGCCCGCGATCCTAGGCGAGTCAGCGCCCGATTGAAAAGCGCAAACCCGCCCATACCGTGCGCGGCGCGCCAAGGTCGATCGAGCCGCCCTGATTGCGGGTCCAGACCTGGGCATCGGTCACGTTCTCCGCGCGCAGGATCAGGCTGGCGCGGCGGCTCAGCGGAACATTGGCCCACAGGTCGAGCGTGGTCGCGCCCGGCAGGACATCGATCCCGAGGTCATCCTCGAACTGGGCCGAGGTGTGGCGCAGGCTGGCCGCGAGCAGGCCGCTTACGCTCCAGCGCCAGGCGAGCGTGGTGCTGGCAGCCCATTCCGGCACTTGCGCCGGGCGTTTGCCATTCAGTGCGGCGGAAGTGCCGCTGCCCTCAATCCGCGCATCGGTGTACGACAGGGCGCCGTCCCATTCGAACCCGCCCAGCCTGATGCGGGCCGACGCTTCCACCCCCGCGCGCGCACCGCATCGATATTGCGCCGCTCGCGCAGGTTGTTGCCAATCGTGACATTGGCGATCGCGCCCTTCACCCGGTTGTCGAAAGCGGTGAGCTGAACCTGGGCGCCCGGCGCCGGGCGATAATCGAACCCGGCCTCGAACCCGGCCAGCTTCTCGTTCTCCAGCGCCGCGTTCGCGCGGGTGGTGACCGGAAAGACCACGAAGGGGCGGTAAAGCTCGTTGAGCGTCGGCTGGCGCATCCCGCTGTAGGCCGAGGCGCGCAGGGTCAGCCCCTCTGCCGCGTCAAGCAGCACGCCGCCGCGCAGACTGCCGTGCCAGCCGGATCGGTCGGCGAAACGGTTTTCGCTGGTGACGGTGCCTGCCGCATTGGCCTCGATAAAGCGCCCGCCCCGCACCGACCAGCGGTCAAGCCGCGCCGAACCGGTCAGCCGCAGCGGCCCGAGGGCGCGGTCGTGCTCGATGTAGAAGCCCAGGTCCTGATTGGTCCCGCCCGCGCTGCGCCGGGCGGTGACCGCTCCAGTATTGGCATTATAGGCCACTTCGCTGAGCTCGCCGCTGGCCCGGCGCCAGTCAATGCCAAGTCGCAGCGAATGGGCATCGTCCACCGGCGGGCGCAGTTCCAGCTTGCCGCCCAGCCCGGTGGAGGGTGTGGCGCGCTGGTCCAGCGTCTTGCGATAGCTGGTTGAACTGATCACCACATTGGTAAAATTACGCGCCTGAACATAACCAAGCAGGTCGAACTGCCACTCCCCGCGTCCAACCAGCCGCAGCGAGGCGTCCTGGCCGCTGGAACTGCTGTCCGCGCCCGCAAAGCGCAGGGTGCGGTGATCGTCGAACAGCAGCGCGCGGGCCTGAAGCTCAACTTCGCCGGTCAGCGGCACCACGCCGCGCAAGCTCGTCGACCAGCTGTCGAACCGCGCCCGCACACTGGCCGGAACCCGCTGCGACACCGGGGTGGTCCAGAACCCCTGCCCCCGGTCCCAGCGCCCGCTGACCACGGCAAAACCCTCGCCCAGCCGCGGAGCGATTGCAGCGCTCAGTTCGCTCTCGCCCCGGTCATTGGCGGCAAGGCTGGCCTCGGCGAGCGGCAGGCCGCCCGGATTGGAACTGGTCAGTTCCAGCGTCCCCGCCACCGCGCCCGCCCCAAACGCGCCCGAACCGCCACCGCGCACCAGCGTCACGCGCTCCAGCCGTTCCATCGGCAGGGCGGAAAACGGCACGTGGCCGAAGAACGGATCGCTGACCGGCACCCCATCAAGCACCACCAGCGTCCGGCTGGAAGCAGTCCCCCAGCCCGCGCAGGGTCGCGCCCTGGGCCGTGGGATTGGCAGAGCGGCTGTCCGAGCGGCGGAATTGCTGGAACCCCGCCAGGCTCGCCAGCGCATCCTCGATCCGCCCCGACGCCGAAGCGGCGGTGCGATCACGCGCCAGCGTGCTCACCGAATAGGCCTCAAGCAGCGGCGAGGGATCGAGCCCCTGCCCGGTCACCACGATCTCGTCCGGGCCCTCCGCTCCCTCGGCCATTGCCGGCGAAGCCGCCAGCAGCAACGGCAGGGTGGCGAAAAGCGAAAGCGGACAAGATGTCAGGAATGCGCGCGTCATAGCGATAGTGTTCCACCGGAACCGGACTGCAGGATAGCTGGCGCAAGGGGCAGGCGTGACCGGCCCCGGACCATGCCGGTCCTTGGACAGGGGCGAAGGCCAGGTCAAGACAACCAATGCCCGCGCCCCTAACCGACGCGAGGACCAGTCTATGGATTTTCCTCGAAAAACTGGAGCGGGCGAAGGGATTCGAACCCTCGACCCCAACCTTGGCAAAATGCCAGATTGCTTCCGCCGAGAGAACCCCAGAGCCCGCCACCGAACTCTATCCTTCTGAATATACGCACAAATATCGAATGAAAACTACGCCAGGACTACCCAATTCCGACCTGTCGTTTCTTCCCGCTCGCTTACATTGTGCGTACATTGCCAAGGACTCCGGCTTGTGTAAGCAAAATGCCGGAAAGGACAAGCCGGCATGGGCAAGCTCACCAAGACTGCGATCGACGCACTAGCAATCCCGACGAAGGGACAGGTCTTCCTGTGGGATTCGGAGCTGCGGGGATTTGGCGTGCGCGTCATCCCGTCAGGTCTCAAGGCCTTCGTCGTTCAATACCGGAACGAGGAAGGGCGCAGCCGCCGGATCGTGATCGGTCGCTATGGCGTCCTCACCGTCGAGCAGGCGCGCAAGCAAGTGATCTTGAAGCTGGCAGCGGTCGTCGGCGGTGCCGATCCTGCCGAGGAGCGAGCGCAGTCCAGGGCGGCCATCACGATCCGGGAAGTCTGCAATTGGTATCTTGCGAACGCCGAAGCCGGGACGATCCTCGGTCGCAAGCACAGGCCGATCAAGGCTTCGACGCTGGCCATGGATCGCAGCCGGATCGAGACGCATATCGTGCCTCTGATCGGCACTCGGCAGGTCCGCGCCTTGCGCATCGCCGACATCGAAAAGATGCAGATGGACATCGTTGCTGGAAAGACGGCCAGGCCCAGGAAGGAAGGTGGGCGCGGCGGTAAGGCTGCCGGTGGACCCGGAGTGGCCGGCCGTGCGGTCTCGACGCTCCAAAGCCTCCTGTCTCATGCGCTCCGGTATGACATCGTCGAGAACAACCCCGCCGCAGGCGTTCGCAAGATCGCCGGCAAAGCGCGCACTCGTCGGCTCAGTGCAGCTGAAATCCGGGCACTTGGCGAAGCGATGGAAATTGCCGAACGGAACGAGGAAAATCCGACTGGCCTCGCCGCCGTGCGAGCCCTGCTGCTGACCGGATACCGTATCTCCGAGATCATCGGTATGGAACGGAGCTGGCTTCACGCCGACCGCGGATATGTCCACTTCCCCGACACCAAGACCGATGGGCAAGTGCGCCCAATCGGCCAGGCAGCGATCCGGTTGCTGAAAGCCCTGCCTGAGAAGCGCGGCCTGTCACTTTTCTTCCCTTCGGATTTTGTGGACCGGCCCTACTCTGGTGTTCCTGAAACCCTGCGCGCCTTGTGCGCAATCGCAGGCATCAAGGGCGTCACGCCGCATGTGCTCCGGCACACCTTCGGCAGTGTCGCGGGCGACATGGGCTTTTCGGAACTGACCATCAAGGCGCTGCTCGGCCATGGCGCTCGCGGCTCGACCCAGAACTACGTCCACATCGACGAAGCACTGCGACTCGCGGTCGAACGAGTATCAATGAAAATCGCAAACCTGCTCGATGGGCGTGAATCGACCATTCTCCGGCTCGCCGCGTAGCCGGGAATCCGCCGCTTCCCTCGCATTCGGCGGAGAACAAAATCAGACTCGACAAACCTAGAACACAATTATATAGTTGTGTTCATGATACCGGACTTGATCGAGCTGGGCTCACCTTGCCCCTGGGCCGTGCTGCCACCCGGCATTCACGATACGACCCTTGACGAGGTAGAGGTGCGTTTCGCGACGACACCGCATCGCAAATGGCTGTTCGCCGGCTTCGTCCGCATGGCACAGATCCTTGCCGCAGCCGGGTGCCGCTATGTCTATCTGGATGGGAGCTTCGTAACCGCGAAGCCCCACCCCGGGGACTACGACGGCTGCTGGGATCATGTTGGGGTAGACCACACCAAGCTCGATCCCGTCCTTCTCAATTTCGACAACAAGCGAGCTGCGCAAAAGCAAAATACCTCGGCGAGATGTTCATTGCCGGGATGCCCAACGGTCCGGGCGGCCCATTCCTCGACTTCTTCCAGGTCGAGAAGTCGTCAGGCCAGCCCAAGGGTATTCTCCGCATCCCGCTCGCGCTGCTGAAAGGAGCGACGCTATGATCACCAATGAAAAGCAGTACAGGTCCACCAAGCTTTCGATCGAGAAGCTCGCGGGCGCCGTTACCGCGCTCGAAGCCCCAGCCGGCGATTTCCCGGAAGTGTTCGCCAAGGCGCAGAGTTCGGCGCTCCGCAGCCAGATCGACGAACTCGAGGAGGAAGTGCAGTTCTACGAGGACTTGCGCGCGGGCAAGATATCGGAGTTCTCGGCCGAAAGTCTTCACGACTTGCCCGATATCCTCATCCAGGCGCGGATCGCGCGCGGCATGAGCCAGAAGGACCTGGGTGATTTCCTGGGTGTCGCGGAGCAGCAGATCCAGCGCTACGAGTCCGACCGCTATCGTATGGCGAGCCTGGACCGCCTGACCGAAGTGGCCGATGCTCTGAACGTGCGCATTGTCGAACGTGCCCAACTCGTCGGAAGCTCCAAGCTCGATAGTGTCGACCCGTCGGTCTGGCAGACCTTCCCGCTCGCCGAAATGTTCAAGCGCGGATGGTTCGAGGACTTCTCGGGCACGCTCTCGCAGGCGAAGAAGGCTGCTGGCGATCTGATCCCGGCATTCCTGCATGGTGCCCATTCGCAGTTTCAGCCGATGGCTCTTCACCGCAAGTCGGTTCGATCGAGCGGACAGGTGCATGAGGCGGCTATCGCCGCATGGGAAGCCCGCGTTCGGACGCTTGCCGATCGCAATCCCCCGGAGCAAGCGTTCGATCGAGATCGTCTCACTGCGCGCTGGGTGCGGGGTCTGGTTTCGCTCAGCCTCGAGGATCGGGGCCCACGGCTAGCGGTCGATTACCTGCGCGATGCTGGCATATCGCTGGTGATAGAGCGCCACTTGCCAGGCACGTTGCTTGACGGTGCTGCGCTGGCGTCGGCCGACCACCATGCAATTGTCGCGATGACGCTTCGCCATGACCGGCTCGACAACTTCTGGTTCACACTCCTCCACGAGATTGGGCACCTGAAGCTGCACATCCGGTTGGGTGAGTACGCTGCGATCTTTGACGACAACGATTCACCGGCGACCGAGAAGGTCGAGCACGACGCTGACTATTTTGCTCAGGAAGCACTGATCCCGGAGGCGAACTGGAACCTTGCCGTGTCGCGCTTCACCCGGAACGAGAAGGCAGTGCTGTCCGATGCTAAGCGCTTTGGCGTTGTGCCAGCGGTAATCGCAGGTCGGATCCGGCGAGATGCGAATGATTACACCCTGTTTCGCACGCTCGTTGGCAATGGCGAAGTTCGCCGCCAGTTCGATTTTTGAGAGGCGACGACATGCCTATCACACACACCGACTATGTTCCGATCCTCAAATGGCGGCAGGGCGAATACCAGGCGCTCTTGCGCCTTCCGGACGCCGTAAAAGACAGGACTGTTCCTCTTATCGAGATCACACCCCCCGATTTCGATTTCGAGACCTGGACTCCTTCGAAGTCGATCGACGATCACCTCGCAAAGTTTGCCGCTCGCTTTCGCGCAAAATGGGGAACGCGCCTTGCATTGCTCGACTGCGGACTGCTCGATCCGGCTGAGGTGATGCAGGACGGGAAGCATCCAATGCAATACTTGTGCGAAGAGGCATTCGCGCAGGGAGCAACGCTTGTCCCGGTCATCAGACTCGACAGCAACACAGCCTATCGTTCGGCTGTGAAAACTGCGAACTCGATGATGCAGACCGGGATGGTGCTGCGTTTCTCGTTAAACGAAGCCATGGATCCTGCCTTTGACGCCAGTGTTGGTGCCTTGCTGCAGCAGCTCGGTGTCACCATCTCAGACTGCGACGTTGTTTTGGATCTAGAAGCCCCGAGCTGGGATCCGCTGGACGTGCTGGTCAACATCGTAGCCGCTGCGATCCAGGCATCGAATGCCATGGCGAACGCGCGCAGCCTAACGCTCGCGGGTACATCATTTCCGGCTTCGATGGCTGAGGTCACGGGCCCCTTACAGTTTTGGCCTCGGCGGGAATGGACGTTTTTCCGTGCACTTTTGGCCGCTCTGGGCGAGACAGTCCGCAAGCCGACGTTTGCTGACTATGCCATTGCCGCCAATGGGTACTCACAGATGGACATGAGGAAAGTGAAACCATCGGCGACGATCCGCTACGCCTGCGATGATGGCTGGATAATTGCCAAGGGTGTCAATGTGCGAGACAACGGGTTCGGGCAGTATCGGGGCTGTAGCGGCACAGTCACTGGCTCAGCCCATTTTCTGGGCTCGGGTTTCTCGCCCGGCAGCGACTATATCGAGCAATGCCGAGACGGGATTGCCAGCACCGGGAGCCTGTCCACATGGCGGTGGGTCGGCTCGAACCATCACATCACAAAAGTGGTGGCCGATCTCGCCATGTTGTTCGGGCCTTAAGTGTCTGACGTACTGTCTGCGCCAAACGGCGCAACGGCAGCCGATCCACCAGCAACTTGTATAGCGTTGCCCGCGGAGCCCTGAGTTCCCGCTCCGATACCCCAAGACCCCTCAAGATCACCTGCGCCTCGGGACGCCATAACAGACGGGCGAGGACAAGTGGATCGATGCCTTTGTTTGCTCGTTCCGGTCGAATGCGGCGGAACCGGACACCTTGGGTTGAGCCACGCTCCGCAACCATTACACCCCACCAGTCAGGCACCATCGCCATTGCCGGTTCGAGATGCTTCGGTGCCACGATCAGCAAGGCCTTGTCGACGACCTCCCCGTAAGCCGCTACCTGCCGAGGCAGGCGCTCTAGGGTATCGGCTTCAGCCTTGATTTCGACGCCACGAATATGGCCGTTGATCACCGCAATATCGATGCGGCAGCTGCCGTGATCGAGGCCGAGTTCGTCGATTACGAGGGTATCGGGACAAGCTTGGGCGTGCGTGAGCAACCGCCGGTAAGCGGCTTGCCTGACATCACTGTCCCGAAGCGGTCTCGAAGCCATATCGAATCGATAGCCGTGGTTATGGCTGGGTGGCAACGACCAATTGAACGCTGCGCCCCGCCTGCAATGACTATCCGTCGAGGCGTTCTCGCTCTTGAATCAGCCAATCAAAGGTTTCTTCGGCATTCCAGCCGGGAAGACTTCCCGATTGCGTCAAGTCCGTGATCGCGTGCTGCCTGGCGAGAGCCAGAGGCATTCCTCGACCATCGGCGTGTTGTGACTGGCGTAATGACGCTTCGATTGCGTGGCTGCAGTGAGCCCAAAAGTCGTCAGCGGCGCTCGACCATGATCTGCTCCTCTCAATCGCGTCCCGCAATTGCGGATCCCCGACATCATGGCGGCAATTCGGCCTGGCTACTACAACCAGCGATCGGACGGCGTCCGGGGACATGCAGTTCTCGCCCCCACGGCCATCGCCTCGGAGCTTGCCGGCATCGGTCAGGACAAGCCTGCAGTCCTGGCAGATTGTGATCTTGGAGTATGACCTGAAGATCGGGCTTTCAGCCCTGTAGGTCGAGCGAAACGCCAAGGCGCGCTCATCCATCTCCTCCTGGTAGTCGCAGATCTCGTGAATGTGCCCGGTCCATTTCCCCTTCCCGGAGATGCGCACGATCTCTTGTTTCGAGCGCGAGCAGCAGGCGCAGCGCCAGTCCGCATCCGCCTTGCTCCATGGTCCCGGCTTTTGCATGGCGCGATCATAGTCAGCGAATTCCTGCGGGGTCGGGGTCCGAGCACGCGGTGTGGCAACCTTTTTCCGTGCTGTGTCAACACCGGGATAAAAACGGGCCAGTCACCGGTTTAAAATGGGGCCAGTTGGCTTGAACAAAAAGCCTCATGGTTGAGGCTGGACAGCATCGGCAGCGGGGAAGCGGCTGGAGCGGAGCGGAAGCCGATTTCCCGCTGCCGATGGCCGCCTTTTGTCAGGTCATTTGACCTCCTCCTTGTCCTTCTGGCGCTTGCGGCTGCTGGCGAGGCGGAAGCTGTCGCCATTCATTTCGAGAATGTGGACGTGGTGGGTCAGCCGGTCGAGTAAGGCACCGGTCAGGCGCTCGGATCCGAACACTGATGTCCACTCATCGAAGGGCAGATTGCTGGTAATCAGCGTGCTGCCGCGTTCATACCGCTGGCTGAGCACTTCAAACAGCAACTCACCGCCCACCGCGGTGAAGGGCACATAGCCCAGCTCATCAAGAATCAGCAGCTTCACCGAGGCCAGATGCTTTTGCAGGCTGCGTAGTCGTCGTTCGTCGCGGGCCTCAATCAGATCATGGACCAACGCCGCCGCTGTGGTGAAGGCCACGCTGTGCCCCTTCTGGCAAGCGGCCAGTCCCAGCGCGAGGGCAGTATGGGTCTTGCCGGTGCCACTGGGACCCAGTGCGATGACATTGCGCCGCCGCTCGATCCATTCCCCGCGCGCCAGTTCCAGCACCAGTGCTTTGTTCAGTGATGGCTGGGCTGCAAAATCGAAGGTGTCAAAGCTCTTGGTATGCGGGAACCTGGCCATGCGGATGCGGCGCTCGACCATCCGGCGTTCGCGGTCGATCCGCTCCAGTTCGCACAGGCGCAGCAGATAACGCGGGTAATCCGCCCGATCCTGCGCGGCCTCGAAGGCCACTTTCTCATACTCGCGCACGAAGGTGGGCAGTTTGAGCGCCTTGAGGTGATTGGCCAGCAGCACGGCGGGCGGCACGCTGGTGGGTTCGGCCTCGATGGCTGGCAACGGCATCATGGGATCGCTCATGCTGCCACTCCCGTCGCCGGGGTGCCGGACTGCGACAGCAGGCCCATGTAGCTGCGCGGGTCAGTGCGCCCGACATTGGCGCGCGGCAGATGCGGGTAAAACTGCAGATCGAGGCGCGGCACGCGCTGTTCGAGCCGGGCCAGTGCGATCATCTTGACCGCATCAAAGCTGATCGCCCCCATCTCCAGCGCGCGGGCCACCGCCCATTCCACCAAGGATTGTTCGAAGCGTTCGCATAGCCGCAGCACCTGGATAAACTCGCGCCGCCCCTCTTTGCCGCTGCGAGCCTCCATCAAACGGCGGATGCGATGCATCGGTTCAGCCAGCACCCAGCCATCAAGCGGCGCGGCCTGATCAAGGGCGCGCGGCTTTTGCTCCAACAGCGCCAGATAATGCAGCGGGTTGGCAATGAAGTCCTCACGCTCATAGCTGCGTGGGTGCACCGCGATCTGCTGCCCGCCGCAAATGATCGCAACCCGGTCGACATAGGCTTTGATCACCACCTCCTGGTGGGCATAGGCCGTTGGCACCGAATAATCATTGGTGCGATAGCGCACCAGCGCCATCGATGAGGCCCGCCCCGTCACCATATGGCAGGGATCGAACTGCACCGCAGGCAGCGGCATGAAGGCCGCCAGATCGGCCTCCAGTCTTTCTCCGATGCTGCGCTCATGCCCACGTAAGATGGCCTGCCGACGCTCCATGCATTGTTCGAGAAAGCGCGCGTTCAGCGCATCAAAGCTGGGCGCTTCCGGCCTTGGCACCATGAAATGGCGCCGGGAATAGCCGACCAGCCCCTCAACCTTGCCTTTATCATTGCCCTTGCCGGGGCGGCCGAACTTGTCCGCAAACAGGTAATGGCTTTGCAGCGTGGCGAACATCCGGCTGCGCTCGCGCGTCCCATCTCCCAGGATCTGCGCCACCGCCAGCTTGGTGTTATCATACAGGATCGACTGCGGGACGCCGCCAAAGAAGGCAAAGGCGGCCACATGCCCCTTCACAAAAGGCCTCGGCCACCTCAGCAGGATAGGCCTTGATGAACGGCGCATCGCTGTGCGGCAGATCCATGCAGAAATAGTGGAACCGCACCAGCTTGCCGCCGATGATCCCGTCCGCCTCGCCAAAATCCACCTGTGCGTGCCCCGGCTTGTGGCTCAGCGGTATGAACACCTCGCGGCTGCGTAGCTTGGCCCCCGCCACATAATCGCGGACAATGGTGATGCCGCCGGTGAAACCATGCTCATCGCGCAAACGCTCGAAAATGCGGGCTGCCGTATGCCGCTGCTTGCTGTGGACCTTGCGGTCATCCACCAGGATCTGATCGATAATGTCGGTAAACTCAGCCAGCTTGCGGCTGTAGGTTTGCCCGCTCCGGCCATGCGCCGTCGGCTCCGGAAAGCACAACATCTTGTCAACGGTCTTGCGGTTGATCCCAAAATACCGCGCAGCAGCGCGACGGCTCATCCCGTCAATCAGCACGGCGCGGCGGACCTTCTGGTAAAGCTCCACTCTCTTCATCCTCCACCCCCGCCCAAAAGCAGAGGTCTAGCAGGACTGGCCCATTTTTAGTCCGGTGCTACCGGCCGATCCGTGGCCCCTTTTATTCCCGGTGTTCTCAATGCTGCGGCTGCGCCCAAACAATGATCGAACTGGTTAGCCAATTGACTGTATGGGCAGGCTCGCGCGCGCGCTTCGACGATGGCTGCCGTCCTGCAGCGCTTCGTCGTAGCTACAGCACTTCTTCCACTAGGAGCGTGTAGTCATCAGCCGTCAGCGTTTTGACTGCGCCCCAGTTTGCAATATCGGCAAGTGCGTCTAAAGCCGGGTACCCCAAGGTCACCCTATGAGGACAGTTCTTAATGCCACGCCTCACTCGGCAAGGCGGCTGTCACCGCTTGCGTACGATTCTATGCAATAGTTACGTATTTCAGTTCTTTCCGAACATGTTATTCCAGGCCTCGGTGCCCGGCTTCGCTTCCCATTGTTTGCTGCCGGATAACGTATCTATGCCCGCCCGAACCCCCGGACGGTCTTTGATCGCTTGGTACCACCGATCAATGTTGGGGTACTCCGACAAGTTGCGCCGATGCAACTTTCGTGTACGAACCCAGGGGAATGCGCTGATGTCAGCGATAGAATAGTCGCCGGCGAGGTATTCAGATTCGCCAAGGCGCTTCTCGAGAATGTTGTATATTCGACCAACTTCCCGATCATAACGTTCGATCGCGTAGTCAATCTTCTCAGTCGCATACACCATGAAGTGGTGCGCTTGCCCCAGCATTGGACCCATCGTCGTATTCTGAAAGACAAGCCACTTCAGCGTATCGTAGCGCTTTTCAGGATCCTGAGGGAGGAATCTACCGGACTTTTCCGCGAGATAGATCAGAACGACTGCGGATTCAAAAACTGCATAGGGCTTGTTGTGCGGGCCATCGTGATCCACGATGGCCGGCACTTTGTTGTTTGGATTGATCTTCAGAAATTCCGGATGAAACTGCTCGCCTGCCGTTATATCAACCGGAATCACACGATAATCCAAGCCCGACTCTGCCAGCATTATGGCTGCTTTGTATCCGTTTGGGGTCGGCCAGAAGTATAGATCAATCATCGCTGAAGAACCCTATCCAACGATCTTAAGCCCTGCCGGCTTGTCAACGAACAGCCCAGGGTTCAACATCCAGTTCGGGTCCAGCTCGGTCTTGGCGGCTGCTAGCACACGGCGGAACAGCGGATCGACTTCCTTGTCGTACCAGGGACGGAACGATTTGCCGACAGCATGATGGTGCGTGATGGTTGCGCCGAGCTCGATTAGCGCGTCCGACGCAACGTCGTGGAGCATCTCTCAGGCTTCAAGGCTGTTGGCATGCGTCGAAGGAGCCATGATCGAATAGTAAGGAGCCGGGCCGTCCGGATACAGGAAGGAGAATCTGCGGCAGACGATGCCGCCGCTACCAAGATTTTCTTCCTGGGCCTTCCGCATGCGACGCACGATCTCGGTATCGACTTCTTCGAACCGATCCCAAGTGTAGGCAGTTTCGAACGTGAAGCTGACGATTCCCATCGCCGCACGCGTATGCATAAACCGAGGCAGATATCTGAACTGGTTCCGCCAGTTACCCTGCGGCCCGCTACGGCTCGTCTCCAACGCGTTGTCCGCAGTTCCCGCCTTTTGCGTCACGACGCCACCGAAGTCTCTGCAGATTTCGAGACTACGCTCCAGCCACGGATCTACTGGATGGTCGGCGGATTCGAAGCCGAGCAACAAAACTGACTCGGTGCCGTCTCCAGCGCCGTAGAACATGGCGTCTTGCTCATCCAAATAGCGACAGTTCGCCGGGAACAGTCCTGCTTGGGTGATCTGACGGATGGCCTTGGCACCCTGATAGAACGTCTTGAAAGAGATCGACGCATTCGCACGGAATCTAACGCGCCCTTGTAGACGCATCCATGCTTCGGTGATGATGCCCAGCGAGCCTTCAGACCCGATGAACAGCCGATCTGGATTGGGTCCGGCGCCCGAGCCTGGCAACCGCCGGTTCTGGATCGTTCCCGCCGGAGTGACCACGCGCAGGCATTCCACCATTTCGTCAATATGCGTGAGATGGGTGGCATAGTGGCCGGACGATCGGGTTGCGATCCAACCACCCAGCGATGAGAATTCCCACGATTGCGGGATGTGGCGCAGGGTGAGGTCATACGGCTTGAGTTGCTCTTCCAGTGCCGGACCGAGAATGCCAGCCTGGATCCGCGCGCAACGTGACACGGGATCGACTTCGAGGATCTTATTGATGTTGCCCAGGTCGACTACGACGACCCCGGGAAAGGCGTCGCGCTCGGGACCCCAGAAGCCACCGGTGACGCTCGATCCGCCGCCATACGGGATGCATGCGTAACCATTTTCCCCACACCAGTCGAAGATTGCGGCGATGTCTTCTTCGTCGCGCGGATAGGCCACGACGTCCGGTGCCTTCTTGAAATCGCGTCGGTATGTAAGGGTCATGTCCTTGAAACTCTTACCGTACGTATGAGAAACTCTGTCCCACTTTTCCGAGGTGCAAAAGTCCTCTAGCGTTCGCGGGATCTGTATGCGCGACGAATACAGGTCAATCTCGTCCAGAGTCGGATCAGATAGAACTTTAATGTCCTTAATTCCGAGCCGCTGCTCCACGCGGACCCGCATGATGTTGATTTCTTCTTGAGATATTTCTTCACCTTCATATCCCCACGACCAGAATTTCCTTCTCGGGCCGTAGTAGCCACTCTTTTCCTTCGCCACAGCGTTTCTCCTTAGTGATTTTCGATGTCAAATCTTCGATTTCAGGACCAAAAGCGCCGCCTTGGATGCGCGCGGCCCGAGAGACTCGGTCGACTTCGGCAATTTTATTGAGGCGCGAGATGTCAATGGCGACGATACCGCAATAGCGCGGGTCGTGAAGCGGCTCGACGCCGCCGGTGACGGTCGAACTGCCGCCGAATGGAATGGCAGCATAGGAATTGCCGTCGCACCAGTCGAGGAGCGCCGCAACGTCGGCTTCGCTGCCCGGATGAGCGACGATGTCTGGCGGGTTGCCATCCGATGGCACATCGCCTGGGTCTCGGCGGGCGTCGGGCCTTGATCCTCGTAGCTCCATGCCCACGAGTTTCGCCGGTGGCCAACGGCCTCTAACTGCCCCATCGTACGTCCGCTTTCTTCGCTATTTTCGCGGCCTCTACGATGGTTGGTTCAGAGGGGTGTCGACAATGACCGTTTCGCTCATTCCTTGACAGTCGCGGCCAGCCTCAACGTGCTTGGCACGCGCCCCCGGGTCAAATCGTTGCGGTTCAGCGCGACTGCAGCATGGCGCGGATTTCCGTGTGGCGCCGCTTGTCGATGCCGTACGCCAGAAAGAACAACATGCTGAAAAGCGCGAAGCCACCGATGGCCGGACCGTAGAAAAGGCCCATCAACGCGACTTTGCTCGGATCGATCGTGCTGACATCGACATGTGCTCCGGTCGGCCACTCCAGGAATGAAAGAATGAACCCCGCGATGATCGTACCGAGGCCAGTCATCGCCTGATTCGAAAAGGAGACGGCGGCGAAAAGGATACCCTCGCTGCGCCGACCGGTTTCAAGGTCATATTCGTCGGCGACATCGGCCATCATCGAGCCGTACATGATCCACGCTTGCACGACGACCAGACCTTTGGCGAACGAGACTGCCGCGAGAAAAGGGAACAGCGCGGAGTCTCGGTTCTCCGGCAATGCTTCAAGTACGCGCAGCACGGTCGGCAACATCTGAAAGAACGCCCAGCCGACCGTGCCAAAGATGAGCAACGTGCGCTTTTCGAACCATTCCGACAGTTTGGTTGTGGACAAGCCGCCGAGAATACAACCGAGCGAAAAGATCGCCCAGAAATACATCTGCTCGGTGCTCGTGATCTGCCAGAAGAACGTCGTGACGTGGAGGTAAAGCGCGGCGTCAACGCCGACCATGACGTAGAGGATAAGCACGCCGAAGAACAACGCGCAGAACGAGCGGTTTCCAAGGATGCCACGGAATTGCTGATACATCGACCCCAGTATGCCCCAAGCGGTGTGGCGCGGAGCGCCATCGGGAACCTGGTAGAGGTAGGGTACACGGTTTTGCGTGCCGAGCGCGGAGATCAGCATGCAGCTCGCCATGACCACGGCGAGGGTGATTCCCATCGCGCCATAGGATGTGTGATCCAGCGCGCCCGAACGGATCTCTTGGTCAGCGAGGAACACACCGAAGCCGAGCAAGACCACGGTCGCGCCGCCCAGAATGGAGAAGACTTGGCGATAGCCGACTATGGACGTGCGCTCTTGAAAGTCGACCGAAAGTTCGGCTCCGAGCGCGACATGCGGGATGAAGAACATCGAGATCGACACCCGCGAGATACAAGCGAAGACGATCAGCCAGATGAACAGTCCCTCCTGGCTCGTCACAATCGGATTGAAGAGCAGTGAGAAGCCGAGCGCGAGCGGCAGGATTGAGGCGTACATGAAGGGATGCCGCCTTCCAAAACGAGAACGCCATGAGTCTGACAGCCAGCCGACCAGCGGATCGACGATCGCATCGATGACGAGCGCTATCCCGAGCGCCATGCCGGTGAGCGCACCATCGAGGCCCAAAATCTGATTGTAGTAGAAGAGCGTGAAGAGGCTGAACGCGTTTGTTTTCATCCCTTCAGAGGCTTGGCCCAGACCATAGGCGCACTTCGTGGCGAAGGTCGCGGGCTGGAAGGCGTCTGGGGTGACCGGCGCGCGAGACTTCAGAAGCGACTCCAGATAGCCGCGCGAGAGCGCGAGGGCGTGGCGCAGCGATCCGGAGATTTGTTTCAGCGGCATGTGGTCTTTCAATTAGCTCCGCGCTTGGCGATATCCGCCAGCTTGGCTTTCAGAATTTTGCCGTTCGGCGCAACCGGCAATTCGCTAACGATGATGATGTCTTGGGGTCGCTTGTAGGGCGCGAGGCGATCGGCAACGTAAGCGCTGATGTCGGCTGCCGAAATCGTCGCGCCGGGGCGCACCTCGACGAAGGCGACGACTTCCTCGTTACCGGCGACCGCGCGACCGACGACGGCCGATTGCTGAACGTCCGGATGTGCGTTGATGGCCGCCTCCACTTCCGGCGGATAAACATTAAAGCCGGACCGGATGATCAGTTCCTTGCTGCGGCTTTCGATCCATATGCGATTTTTCTCATCGACGCGGACGATGTCACCCGTGTTGAGCCAGCCGTCGGCATCCATCACCGCCGCTGTCTCACCTGGCGCGCGGTAATAGCCCTTCATGATGTTGGGGCCGCGCACGTGGAGTTCGCCGGTCTCGCCAGGCTGCGCTGTCGCGCCCGTCGCCGTGCGCACCTGGATTTCCACGCCTTCGATCGGCTCGCCGACATGCGCGCCCTCGCCGAATGACTGATGTGACGTTCGGCTGATGGCCGGCGCAGTTTCGGTGAGGCCGTAGTTGTTGTGCATCACGACGCCGGTGAGTGCTTCAAACTCGAGTTTCATCTCCCGATCGAGCGGGGCAGCAGCGCTCATCACGCCGACTAGGCGGTTGGGCGACAGCGCGACACCGCTGTCCTTGGCGTGGCGCAGGATCAGACCCAACATGCTGGGTACTACATGCAGACGCGTCAGGCGTCCGTCGACGATCATGTCCACTGCTTGCGCAACCGAGAAGCGCGACTGCAGGTACGTAAGCGTCCCCGACCACAGCATCGCCAACACGACGCCGAGGCCGTAAGAGTGTGAAATCGGGAGTGCGCCGAGCGCCGTGTCGCCGGACGAGAGCCAGGCGTCGCGCGCGCCAGACTCTGTGGTGAAGGCCAGATTGCGATGCGTCAGCATCACGCCCTTGGGAGTCCCGGTCGTGCCGGTCGTGTAGAGCAGCACAGCGACCTGATCCGCGCCGCTCGTCGCGACGGGTTCCGGCGCCGCGCCGCTATTCACCGGCGACGCCAGGACGGTGAGAGATCCATCCAGCGTCAAGCGGGTTGCGCCATGGCGCGCCGCGTGCGCCCCGGCCTCCGCAGAGTCGCGGTCAGTGAAGAACAGTGCACGCGGATCGCAATGCGCGGCGACTTTGTCGATCTCGTGCGCGCTTTGGCGTGCGTTGAGTATCACGGCCCACGCGTCAAGCTCGGACGCGGCGAAGAGCAGGGCCAGCGCCTCGACGCCGTTCTCGCAGACGATCACGACGCGGTCGCCGGGGCGAACGCCGAACCGGTGCAATGCGCCGGACGTTGCGCGTATCGTCTGCCAAAAGCGTGCATAGGTCCAGCTTTCGCCGCCAGGCTGCACGAGCGCGACGGCCTCGGGCGCGCGCGCTGCCGCGTTCGACACAAAGTGGCTGATACGGTGCGGCAGATCTTCCAAAGCGACTCGCGGAATCTGCGCCAGCACCGGCTTGGGTTTGAGGCTGCGATTCATTCGTGTCTCCTCATTTTTCTCATGCCACTCGGCACAACTATGCCTCACGCGCACTACGTCGCACGCGGCACAGCAATCGACGGCATGGTTGATCTTCGCTTCGCGGACTGACAATCGACATGATAGCGTCGCTCATTTCTTGACTAGTTCGACCACAAACGCCAAGTTCTGATCATGTTGGAAGCGAGAGCCAAGCGTGATCCAGCGGCCTTGCGCGTGCTGGTCGAGGTCGCGAACGAGAGCGGGATGTCCGCGCCACGGCTGCTTTCGGGCACGAATTTGACGGCGGACCAGCTAGACAAGAGCGATCTCGAAATCGAGGCTTGGCAAGAGCTGCTCGCCATACGCAATCTTAGGCTGTTCAACGACGATGTGGGGCTCGGACTCGAGGTCGGACGGCGCCTCCACATCACAACGCTGGGTGTGTTGGGCTTCGCGATGCTGTCGAGCCGAAGCATCGTCGATGCGCTTTGGATGGCCAGCCGCTTTCAGTCGATCTCGCTATGGTTCTGCAAGCTCGACTTCGATTTGGACGCCAAGGTCGGCGTGTTCACGGTGCTCGATCACGTGCTGCCCATGGCATGCCGGCCGTTCTGCGTCGCGCTCGGTCTGTCGTCGTTGCAGGAGTGGATGAGCGCGATGCTCGGCCGCGAAATCTTGCCGCTCTCGACCACGTTCAAGTTCGACCGTCCCGCAAGTGCTGCGCCGTTCGAACGGCACTTTGGGACGAACATTCTGTACGGCGCGAAAGCGAACCGGATCGAGTTCGAGGCGTCGCTGTTCGTGGAGCCGTTGCGGTTCGCCGACCACTGGACACGTACTTGGTGCGAACTCCAACTCGAGCAAGTGGCGCAGCGGCGCGCATCGACGACGCGCAATCGCGTGCGCAGCTTGATTATGGGTGCGCCGGGCGCCATACGTTCGGAGGAAGAGATCGCGAGAGAACTGCGAGTTCCAAGCAGCACGTTGCGCCGGCGCCTGCGTGCCGAAGGCACGACCTTTCGAACCATACGCGCAGAGGTTCTTCATGCGTTCGCGCGCGAGATGCTAATCTCCACGTCCATGACGATCGACGAGATCGCCGAGCGCGTCGGCTTCTCGGAGTCGGCGAGTTTTGTCCGCTCCTTCAAGAGGCTGCAGGGGGTTGCGCCCGGCACATGGCGACGCTCAGAGCGCGGTAATTCGACGAACTAAGCGTCGGCGCGGTCCTGTCAGAGCAAATGCACCACCTGTGCAACATTGTACAGCGCGGCTAGATGTCTGGCATGCCAAAACCGCGCAAGCCAGCCAGTCCGTTCCGCTATTTCAACTCGTCACCCGAGGTGATCCGTTTGGTGGTGATGATGTATATGCGGTTTCCTCTGAGTCTGCGGAACGTCGAGGATATGATGGTCGAGCGCGGGCTCGATATCAGCCACGAGACGGTGCGCTTCTGGTGGAACAGGTTTGGACCAATGTTTGCCGCTGAACTCCGCAGGCGACGGGTGTCGCGAATGAAGGGCTTCCGCCACTGGAACTGGCACCTCGACGAAATGTACGTCAGGTTGAACGGAAAGATGGTCTATCTCTGGCGTGCGGTCGATCATGAGGGCGAAATACTCGAGAGTTTCGTCACTAAGAACAGGGACAAGAAGGCAGCCTTAGCCTTCATCAAAAAGGCGCTGAAACGCCACGGCCCGGTCGAAACCATCACTACTGACGGGCTACGTTCTTACGGTGCCGCAATGGACAAGCTCGGCAATCGCCACAAACAAAAGATCGGCCGCTGGGCAAACAATAGAGTGGAGAACAGCCATCTTCCCTTCAGGCGAAGGGAGCGGGCGATGCTTAGATTTAGGCAGGTGAAGTCCTTGCAGAAATTTGCTTCCGTCCATGGCAACGTCCACAGTCATTTTTATCTCGAACGCCACCTCGTCGATCGCCAGACCTACAAACGGGCCCGAACTGCCGCATGGGCCGAGTGGCAGTCGTTGCTCGCCTGAGGCTCTACTCCAACTGCCCTAATCTTGCCTAAGCGCACTATGAGGGATTTACTCTGACAACACCTCGTTCAATAAGCACTTGCCGGAGGAGACTGATGGAGCGGCGTGGACTGCCCGCGATGATTGGTCCGGTTGCATAGTTAGCTGATCTGGATTTCTGATGCCAGCCTGGGCGGGAGGCGGAGCGTAGCGGAGCCGAGCGGCCAGGCTGGCATCTTGACTGTTTCCGGGCTGGAGGGCGGTAGCCGAGGCTGCTGTGTGGGCGCAGTCGGTTGTAATGCTCGCGCCACCAGCCCGTGACGCAGCGGACCTCCTCCAGGCTGTAGAAGATCTCGCCATTGAGCAGCTCATCGCGCAGGCGGGCATTGAAGCTCTCGATATAGCCGTTCTCCCAAGGGCTTCCCGGCTCGATGTAGAGCGTGGTGACGCCGAGCCGGCCCAGCCACTCCCGCACCGCATGGGCGACGAACTCGGGACCATTATCGGACCGGATATGTTCAGGCGGCCCATGCTCGATGAACAGGTCGGCCAACACGTCGATCACGTCGTTGGACCGGAACCGTCGCAGCGGCACCATCGCCAGACATTCGCGGCTGAACTCGTCGATGATATTGAGCATCCGGAACTTGCGTCCGTTGCGCGTCTTATCCTCGACGAAGTCGTAAGACCACACATGCCCGCGATGCTGTGGCCGCAACCTTATACACGACCCATCGCCCAGCCAGAGCCGACGTCGTTTCGGTTGCCTCTTCGGCACTTTAAGACCCTCCCGCCGCCAGATGCGTTCCACTACCGACAAGCTGACCTGCCAGCCTGCATGGCCGAGCAAGGCATGGATACGGCGATAGCCGTACCGGCCATAATCCCTGGCCAGCGCGATGATGTCGGCCGTCAGATGCCGTTCGTCGGCATCATCCTTGGGACGATGTCGCTGCGTTGAACGATGCTGAACCAGAACACGGCAGGTCCGCCGCTCCGATACCGGAAGAACCCGGCGGACCTGCTCGATCGCTTCACGGCGACGGGAGGGACTCAAAAAGTCAGCTTCGACGCCTCTTGCAGGATCGCCTTGTCCAGCGCCAGATCCGCAACCAGCTTCTTCAGCTGCGCATTTTCCCGCTCCAGATCCTTCATCCGACGCACCTGGTCGACCTTCAGGCCACCATATTCCTTACGCCACCTATACAGCGTCTGTTCGGCAATCCCGATCTGCCGACAAGCCTCGACGGCGGTCCCGCCTCGACCGACAATCACATCCACCTCACGCAGCTTCGCGATGATCTGCTCCGGCGTAAATCGCTGACGTCCCATATATTTCTCCAATTCTTATGCCCTCTCGGGCTCTCTCCAGAATTGGACCAATTTTCTCAAGGCAGACCATTCGAGGGCCGCTGCGTGGGCATTCTCTACGCCGAGGGTTCGGACAAGGCGATGATCGACGAGATCAAGGCGGGCGTCGAAAAGGACGGCGGTACGGTTAAGCTGGTCGCGCCCAAGGTGGGCGAGATCAAGGTCAAGGGCGGCACGCTCAAGGCCGATGGCCAGCTCGCGGGCACGCCTTCGGTGGTGTTCGATGCGGTGGTCGCCATCCTGATGCCCGACCAGGCGCAGGAACTGGCCAGGACGTGGGCGCGGTCGCCTGGTTTGCCGACGCCTGGTATCACTGCAAGACCATCGGCGCCTGTGGCGGCACGCGCGAGCATATCCTGCCCAAGGCGAATATCGAGCCTGACGCGAGCGTGCCCAAGCCGGAGGACTTCCTCAAGGTCGGCACCAAGCGCCACTGGGATCGCGAACCCAAAGTCCGCGACCTGGCCTGACCCACGCGCGGTGCCGGATCATGGAGGACAACGATCCCTGCCATGGCCGGCACCGCCGATGTCTGCACGCTGTCCGAGGCAACGCTGCGCGTGCTGATCTATCTCAGCACCGCCGGCGCGCAGGAAAACGCGCAGGCCGACACCGCGCTTGCGCTCGCTCACGAAGTGCAGGCGGGCAATCGGCGCAAGGGCCTCACCGGCCTGCTGCTGGGCAACGGCAGTAGCTACATGCAGGTGCTCGAAGGCAGCCCGGAGGCGGTTGGCCAAATGTTTGCCACGGTCAGCCGCGATCCGCGTCACCGCGCGCTCGATGTCGTGCTTGATCAACCTGCGACGGAGCGGACATTCCCCGACACCGCCATGCTCGGGCTCGATCTCGACGCCAGCCCGCTGGACCGCCGCGCCGCGATCGAGGCGCTGATCCCGGCCGGGGCGGATCGCGATGTGCGCGAAAAGCTGCTCGCCTTCAGCGTGTTCGATTGATGAATACGAACAATCCAACGCGGCCGCGCGTGGCGATCATCGGGGCCGGGCCGAGCGCGGTCTATGCCCTGAAGCGGTTGATCACGTCAGAGGCACCGCTGGCGATTTTGATCTTTGAATCCGGGGCGCGGCCCGGTGTGGGTACGCCCTACGATCGCCAGCAGAACTCACCGGCCATGCTGTCCAACATCGCCAGCATCGAACTGCCGCCGGTGTGCGAGACCCTGCTCGACTGGTTGCAGCGGATCCCGCCCGAAACCCGCCATGGCTGGGGCATCGGGGATGCCGACCTGCACGAACGACACTTTTTTCCGCGCGTGGTTCTGGGCGATTATTACGCCGACCAGTTTGGCGCGCTGGTGAATGAAGCGGCGCGGCGCGCGGCCACCGCATCACGCTGCACACGCGCACCCGCGTCAGCGATATTGTCGCGCATGAGGGCGGGGTCTGGGTGACGAGCGATGCTGTCACTCAGCAGGCCGCGCTCGCGTTCGATCATGCGATTCTGGCCACCGGGCACTCGGTGCCCAAGACACGGGCCGACCCGGCGGCCCTGGGCGCAGCGTCGAGCCAAATCTTTCGGCGGACGCGATTCGGCTCGGTATCCTTGGCACCTCTCTGAGCGGAATCGACGTGGCGATCGATCATGCAATGCGGATCGGCCGTTTCGAGTCCGTGGACGGGCGCCTGACCTTTGCGCCAACCGACCAACTGACCGGGCGCAGGGTCCGCTCATCACCATGATGTCGCGCGGCGGGCTGCTGCCCGAAGCCGATTTCTTCTGCCCCATCCCCTATCAGCCGCTGGATCTGTTTACCGACGACCGGCTGGCTGCAATCGTCACGGGCAAGGATGGCGATCTGGACCGGGCATTCGGCCTCTTCCTCGTCCAGCTCGAGCGGCTCGACCCGGCGTTCCTACGATCGCTCGGCCCGGGATGCACGACGCCGGAGGGTTTTTCCAAGTGCTATGCGCAGCGCCGCAGCGATTTCGATCCGTTGGAATGGGCGCGCGGCAATCTGCTGGAAGTGCACTACAACGCGCGGCATCACCGCACCGTGCCCTGGCGTTATGCGCTGCTGCGCATGCACGAGCCGTTCGGCGCCATTGTGAAGGACTTGTCGGACGGCGACCGCGCCTGCTTCAACCGCTCGCTGAAGCGCGTGTTCGTGGACAATTATGCGGCTGTTCCGCCGCTCTCGATCGAACGGCTGATCGCGTTGCACGATGCCGGTATCCTTGCAATCCATGCGCTCGGTTCCGACTATACGATGGAGCGGGACGACAAAGGCGCCGTCTGGCACATCGCTGCGCGCGGAGTGACGCACTACTTCGATTCCATCGTCGACGCACGCGGGCAGGCCGTTCTGGGGCAGGAGGAATTTCCCTTTCCAACGCTGCGCATGCAGATCCGCGCCCTGGCCATCGCGCGGTCGGCAAGCCTCGATGAAATCGTCACCGGGAAGGGCTTCGTCGGGCAACCCGGCAACCCGCTGGAACGCGCATTGCCTGTCGTTGCCATTTCTGCTGGGGCGCAACCCTTCGTACAGGGGCTGACCGCTGCAGAGGAGCTTTGGAACCGCGGCTGCGCATGCCATCCTGAGCGCGCTCGCCGCAAACAGCGAGCGGGGCCTGCCGATTGATATCGAAGGGGCCCGGCATCGCTTGGCGGGCATGTGGTTTACCTGTTCGCAAGCCAAGGCCATGTTGTCCTCGAAGCGCCGCGCAGTTAGTTGCCTTGGTATGCTATGTAGAAAGCTGGCTCCATCGATTGAAAACTAAACGGCTTACCGATCAACGAAAATTCAATAAATCTTGCAGTAAGGGCTTAGGCCTGAAAAGGATAAGGGCCATTTAATTGCACGAAAATTCGTGACAGGTCTGCACATGCTGCCCTATGCTTATTCTAGTGCGGCATTCCTGCAGGTTTTTTCGCGTGAATAAGGCCGTCTGTGGGCCAGAAACACGAACGGCTGATTGCGGCGCGCAACGATGCCATGTTGGCCCGCCAGAAAGTGTGGCTGATTGAGCTAATCGATGGAACGAGCAGACAGTCGGCGAGCGTTAGCGAACCGCGCCGCCCGTTTTGATGCGCGAACGAACGGCGGCTTTCGGTTTAAATCCGAAGGGTTCGGAATGACCGATATGAGGGCGCGTAGCTGCCGGGGCAGAGTCCATCCAGCCGTGAGCCAATCCGACAAGAGCGATTACGGAGTCCGGTCGGCGTCAATTATGATGGCCGATAGGTGGCCGCGCCGGTTGGTGAATTCTGGCTACCATTTGCTGTTGCGAGGAGCAACCGTCGAGCGACAATTACGACGCTGGGTAATTGTCGCTGACGCTGGCCGGAAGCGAGGGTTTGAAGCGCATGGGATGGTTGGCATGTAATTGCCGCTGGTGACAATTACCCGTTGCCTCAGCAAGGGTGCTCCCGAGCGCGAAGCCAGCGACAATTATGATGGCCGGTCTGGGGCGCCATTCGGCGGGTCGTAATCGCCGGCGTTGATGCGGGCGACGGCGGAACGCTTGCGGTAGCTTTCGCCGTTCATCTCGATGATGGTCGAGTGGTGCACGAGGCGGTCGATCGCGGCGACAGTCATGGCGGGATCAGGGAAGACGTTGTCCCATGCCGAAAATGGCTGGTTGGCGGTAATGGCGAGCGAGTGGCGTTCGTAGCGGTGGGCGATGAGCTCGAACAAGGCGCTGGTCTCGACCTGGTCCTTGCGGACGTAGGACAGATCGTCGAGCACGATGAGATCGAACTTGTCGAGCTTGTCGAGCATGGCGGGCAGGCTGAGGTCGCGGCGCGCGGACTGGAGCTTCTGGACCATGTCGGTGGTGGAGCAGAACAGGACGCGCCGCCCCGTGTCGATGAGGGCATGGCCAATGGCGGCAACTGCGTGCGTCTTGCCGGTCCCGCTCTGGCCGAACAGCAGCAGGTTGCCGCCGTTCTCGATCCAGTCGTCACCGGCGGCGAGGGACAAGAGGTGCGGTTTGCGGATGCCGGGGGCGGCGTCGAAATCGAAGGTGGCGAAGGTCTTGCCTGCGGGCAAGCCGGACTGGTCGCGATGGCGCTGGATGCGCCGGGAGGAGCGATCGGCCATCTCGATCTCGAGAAGCGAGGCCAGCAGGTTGGCGGCCGGCCAGCCATCGCGATCGGCGGTGTCGGTGAGGCGCTTCCAGTTGCGGTTGATGCTCGGCAGGCGCAAGGCCTTCAGCAGGGTAGGCAGTACGGCGGCGGCCTGATCCTTGGTGCGGGTCATCAGTGCACCTCCCCGCTGGCGATCAGGCTGTTGTAGCTGTGCAGATCGGGTGGCGGGATAGTGACATCGCGCTGCGATCTTGCGGTTGGCAGGAACTCGTCCCTGAGCGCATCGACATCGGGCAAGCGCCCGCTGTCGAGTGCCTCATCGATCCGCCGGGCCAGCACGTCGACACAGTCGCCCCTGGCGGCGATATCGAGCAGCGCGACGGCATCGCGGCAGGCCTGCCGTCCATCGAGTTGGGCATCGAAGGCTTGCCAGGCCCGCCGGTAGGCGTGATCGGGGAAGAGGGCTTCGCGGTAGACGAGGTTGCGCAGTGCACCGGGCTTGCGGCGCAGGTTACCGATCATGTGCCGGAAATCGATGCTATGCCCCCGGTGGGGATGACTGATCCGCACACGCGGCGTGGACATTACCCTGTCCGGACCGAGGAAGAGATCGATGCGATCGTCAAAGAGATGCGCGTTGAGGCGCCGTCCGACGAGGCGGGAAGGCACCGAATAGGTAACCCGATCGATGGCGACGGTGCCGTTGCGGGTGACATCGACGGTAACCATGGCGAAATCGGTGGTTCGCCTTGCGGGCAGCGCCTTGAGCACCCTGCGTTCTGCATCGATGCGCGTAGCATGCCGCCGGTTCTGTCTGGCGACCTGCGCCTCAACGAACTCGCGCCAGGCCTCGATGCTGACGAAATCGCGGCTGCCCCGCCGGCGTAAGGCCTGATCGAGCCGTCGCTTGAGATGGGCATGCGGACCTTCGATCGATCCGTTCTCGTGCGCCTCGCCGCGGTTGTTGCGGGTGGCAAGCATGCCGTAATGACGACACAGCTCGTCATAGCTTCGGGTGAAATCCCGCTGCGCATCGGCGTCGAGGTTTTTGTAGGCGGCGGACAGGGAATCGCTGCGGTGTTCGGCCGGCGCGCCGCCCAGCTTCCACAACGCATCCTGCAGGTGCTCCGAAAGGGCGGCAAAGCTCTCCCCGCCCAGCACGACAGCCGCATGCTCCCAGCCACTCGCCGCCAAGCGGAAGTGGTAGAGGCGATAGGCCAGGGTCTCGCCGGCAACGGTGACCTTGAGACTGTCGCATACCGTGAAATCCGACAGGCCCTGCCGACCGGGCTCATGATGCTGCGGGAAGAAGATCTCCTTCTCGCCGCCGTGCAGTGCCCGCCAGCGGGCGATCCGGCGTTCCAGTGTTCGTCGTATCGCATCGGGAACAGCATCCTCGCCGAACTCGTCCTGGAGCGTCTCGAAGACCGTGACGGCAATGATACCGTCGATCTGGAGCAACTCCTCGACGCGTGGCCAGAATGGCTCGAGCGGATCGGCGCGGGTGCGCCAGTGGCGCTCCTTCTTCTTCTGGGACGGAAGCTGCGGATCGTTCTCGATCCGGCGTGCGCTGCGTTCGCTGATACCGGCCTTGGCAGCCGCGACGGCCTGGGTGTGTTGGCGACGATGGGTCATGAAGAGAAATACCTGCTGATCGGAAATGTGGTGGCCCGGCATCGCAAACCCATCGCTCGTTGTTCGATGAGTGTTCCGATACCACCGCCCGCCACAGCCCCGATCAGCCCCCCGAAAGAAGGGGGAAAAGATCGCCATCGGTTGTCTGGTCCGCTCTCCGGTCGGGGCTGCGCCCCTCCCTACGATCGGACCAGACAACCGATCCTACCGGCCATCATAGTTGCCGCTCAACCGGCCATCGTAGTTGTCGCCACGCTGAAGGGGGATGCAGGTCAGGCGACGCTCGAAAAACATTCTTGGCGTGACCGCCAAACTCGCCTTTATCCAACGGCTTGCTCTTCCCCGAGATTTCCTATCGGTCACGGGCAAGGCATGGGTCGATCAGATCGTTCGCCGGGTTGCCGGCGAGAAAGCCTCGGAGATGCGCCGGCATGTACCGGCGCGCCAGCTCGGGCTCTATGCCGTTTATCTGATGGCGCGGGAAGCTCAGCTTACGGATGCGATGGTCGACCTGCTGATCGAGACGGTCCATAAGATCGGATCGCTCGAAACGCAAGGTGGTGGGCGATATCGCGAAAGATCGAGCGGGTCTATGGCAAGGAGCGACTCCTGGTCGAGATTGCCAGCGCTTCGATCGACGATCCATCCGGGCGCATCTGCGATGTCATTTTCCCAATCGCCGGCAAGGACAAACTGGCGGCGATCATCAAGGAAAGCCAGGCAAAAGAGGGCGCCTTGGATCGGGCGGATCTACAAGGTGATGCGGAGGTCATGGGCCAATCATTATCGCCGTATGCTGCCAAGCCTGCTTTCGGCACTGGAGTTCCGGTCGAACAACGCCGTGTGGCGTCCGGTGCTGGCGGCCCTGGACTGGATCAGAAGCAAAGTGGATGATGGATGCCGCTACGTGCCGCCGCACGCAGTGCCGGGTCGACGAGGTCATTCCGGCGAGATGGCGCAGTTCCGTCATTGATGAAGAGGGCGCGTAAACCGGATCAGTTATGAGCTTTGTGTCCTCGCGCAACTGCGCGATCGCATCCGTTCTAAGGAAATCTGGGTTGTCGGGGCGGACCGATACCGCAATCCCGATGACGATCTTCCCAAGGACTTCGATGCGCGGCGAGAAGCATATTACACAGGATTGAACCTGACGGCGGATGCGCGTGCATTTTCAAGCGCCATCCGGGAAGAGCTTGCTCAGGAACTGTTGCTCCTCAATGCCAATATTCCCCGGAACGACAAGGTTCGGCTGCTGTGGCGCGGCGAGAACCGTATATCTCTCACCCGTTCAAACCCTTGCCCGAACCCAGGGGTCTCGCCTCGATCAAGACCGAGATCGGCCAACGCTGGCCGATGACCGGGCTGCTCGACGTACTGAAGGAGGCTGCCCTTGATACGGGACTTCTCGAAGCGTTCGAAACATCGGCCTCGCGTGTTGCACTGCCGAAAACCGCGCTGGATCAACGTCTCCTGCTATGCCTCTACGGCCTGGGAACGAATGCCGGGCTCAAGCGGATCGCCGGCGCCACCCCCGATGTCAGCTATGAAGAGCTGCTGCATGTCCATCGCCGCTTCGTTGCATGCCGCGGCGCTCAGGAAGGCGTGTGCCAGGGTTGCGAATGCGACCCTGGCAATCCGCATGCTGCAGTCTGGGGGGACGCCGGCACGGCCTGTGCGTCAGATTCCACAAAGTTCGGAGCCTGGGATCGCAACCTGATGACGGAATGGCATGCGCGTTATGGTGGACGGGGCGTCATGATCTACTGGCATGTCGAACGACGCGCGACATGCGTCTATTCCCAGCTCAAGCGCTGCTCTTCCTCCGAGGTCGCCTCCACGATCGAGGGCGTGCTGCGCCATTGCACCGACATGGAAATCCAGCGACAATATGTTGATAGTCATGGCCAAAGCGCGGTTGGCTTTGCATTTTGCCGGCTTCTCGGATTTGAGCTTGCACCCCGCCTGAAAGCGATCGCTCGCCAGAAGCTGGCTCTTCCCGATGTCGGCATGCGAACGCGGCTTCCCCACTTGCAGCCGATCCTCTCCAGTCCGATCAACTGGGATGAGATCGAGCAGCAATATGACGAGATGGTCAAATATGCAGCCGCGATGCAGACAAAAACCGCCGACCCGGAGGCGATCCTGCGCCGGTTTAGCCGCTCCGAGGTGATGCACCCGACCTACAAGGCGTTGAGTGAGCTGGGCCGCGCGGTCAAGACGATCTTCCTGTGCCGGTATCTGCGCGAGGAGTCCTTCCGCCGCGAAATTCATGAAGGCCTGAATGTCGTTGAAAACTGGAACAGTGCCAATGGGTTCGTTTTCTTCGGCAAGGGGCGGCGAGATCGCCACTAACCGCATCGATGAGCAGCAGCTCTCGGTCCTGGCGCTACATTTGCTGCAAGCGTCGCTTGTCTATGTGAACACCCAGAATGCTTCAGAGCGTGCTGGTGGAACCGAAATGACGGGCCGGATGACGCCGGATGATTATCGCGGCCTCACACCGCTGATTTACAGCCACGTCAATCCTTATGGCCGCTTCGACCTCGATCTGAATAGCCGGATCGATTTTGGGCGGCTTGCTGCCTGACCGGGGCCTTTCCGCTCGCACCATTTGGGTGCACCCGAACGTGACGATCGGAAGTGACACCTACGACATGTCACAAAAAGGGTGGTTCCGTCACCAATGTTACTGCACGAGGGCAAAGCCACCTAATGTGACGGATTTGCCCATGACCCGCGTCGGCTACGCCCGCGTCAGCACCATCGACCAGGATCTCGACATCCAGGTTGCCCGGTTGAAGGCAGCGGGCTGCCGGAAATCCCTCCGCTCCAGAAACAGGCTCCGGCGCATCGCTCACTGGACGCACGGAGCTTGAGACGATCATGCAGTTCCTGCGCGCCGATGACGAACTCGCTCGTCCTGCGTCTCGATCGGCTCGGTCGCTCCACACGCGATGTTCTCAATCTGGTTCATGAACTCGACCAGAAGGGAGCCTCATTGCGGGTGCTTGAGCCGGAGAAGTGACGACGGCCGGAAGCATGGGGCGGATGGTGATCACCATTCTGGGCATGGTCGCGGACATGGAACTGACGTTCATCAGGACCGGCAGCGCGCCGGGATCGAGGCGGCGCGCGCCGAAGGCGTCTACAAAGGCCGGAAGAAAAACATCGATGACGATGAAATCCGACGCCGGATCACCGCCGGCGCGAGCGAAGGCCAGCGTCGCGCGCGAACCCAAGATCTCAAGAATGACCGTCTATCGGGCGCTTGACGTCATTCCTTCAAGGATCGGGCTGCCGGAAAAGCCGCCTTCTGTCACCATCGCCCTGCATCTGACCATCGAGAACTTCAACAAGCATGGTCGTGGCAGAAAGCCCGCTCGCGAGCGCATTGAGGCGATGCTGGAGCGGGATTACCAGATGCAAAAGACCGGGAACTGCGATTACACGCTGACCGTCGCCTATGATCAGGGTGCCGATGGCGTCAGCCTCGATGATGAGATCGCATCTCTCCAGACAGAGATGTTCAACATCGCAGAGAGCTACAGGTGCTCGATCGAGACCGATGTTTACGAGATTGGAGGACAAGAGCGAAGCCTGGTAGATCGCCATGTTCAATCTTTGTTCTTCAACATGGCCAAAATCGCAGCTTCGGGCCGACTGGGCCTGGTGGTGCTGATGATCTCGGTGATAGGAGGCCGCATTATCCCGTCATTCACGCGCAACTGGATGACGAAACAAGGCATCCGCGAGGGTCTTCCCGGGCAGCCGATGCGCTTCGACCTCGCGGTGATTGGCGTCACGGCGCTTGCGCTGCTGGGCTGGGTCGTCGCGCCCGACACCCGGCCAGTCGGCTGGCTGCTCGCTCTTGCTGGCGCTTCGCAGCTTCTCCGCCTTGCGCGATGGGGCGGCTGGAGGACGGCACGCGACCCGCTCGTCCTGATTCTTCATATCGGCTATCTCTGGCTGCCCGCAGGCTGCTGCTGATCGCCGCGGCGGACCTCGGCGCTCCTATCCTTCCATCGGCTGCGATCCATGCGCTCACTGCCGGCGCGATGGCGACGATGATCCTGGCGGTGATGTCGCGCGCAACCCTCGGGCACACCGGGCGCCCCTTGAAGGCAGGCGGGACGACGGTCTTCGCCTATATCCTGATCACCGGCGGCGCGCTGCTCCGCGTGGGCGCGCCGCTGGGCTTGGTCGACTATACCCTCGGCATGGAAGCCGCAGCGCTGTGCTGGGCAGGCGCGTTCGTCCTCTTCCTTGTGATCTACGGTCCGATCCTGTTTGCCCCGCGCGTCGACAATCCGGCGGGGTAGGATCAGAACAGGCCGCGGCTTCCTCCCGCGGCGCCGAGCACGGTGATCGTCGCCAAGAGAAACAGGAAACGATGGCCCCAATCCAATCGGCGGAAATCGGCCGCAGGGTCAGGCGATCTTTTCATTCGGGGATGAAGCACCAAAGGCTCGGCAATGAAGAGAATGATGACGAACAACGTCCACAGGCCGACCATTGCGTGCATCCACCAGAACTGGGGTTCGGCGAACCTGCTCCACATCTGTCCACGGAAGACCATCCAGAACCCGCTGGCGCCGGCAAGAAGCACCCAGATACGGGCCTGCGGTGCGAAACGGCCTTCAATCCGATCAAAGGCAGACAAACGTTCTGCGGGAGGATGGGTAAGCCGGATCGAAGGAATGATGACCAAGGTGACAAAAGCGACACCGCCTATCCACATGAGAACCGAGAAGAGGTGAACAGCGCGAGCGATGGTGAAGTCGTCCATATGAGCTCCAATATACAATCACTCCGGGAGTTGGCTATGCCGCCGCGCCGCTGATCTTCTCGCGGGAAACTTTGCTGCAGGCGGGCGGTCTCAAGCTGAGCTGCTGGCCCAGGTCCTAGCCGTTGGCGCTCACTAGTCGTCTATGGGGATGCCGCCAAATTGAAGGCGCTCACCCGCTCTATCGTTCTGCACCACCCATTGCTCGATTTCGTCGGAAACCCATCAGGGCTGCGTCGTTCTCCTTAAACGAAAGGAGACTCGAAATGGCAGACACCGACATCGCTACCGATGAAACCAACCGCCTGATTGCCTCCAACAAGGTCGAAGGTACGGCCGTTTACGATCGCAATGGCAATCGACTCGGCTCAGTTTACAACTTCATGGTCGATAAGCGCGCGGGCCGTGTCGAATATGCGGTCATGTCCTTCGGCGGCTTCCTCGGCATCGGCGAGGAAATATCATCCGCTGCCTTGGGACCAGCTCACCTATGACACGAACCAGGGCGGCTATGTCGTCGATCTAACAAAAGAACGGCTCGAAGGCGCGCCGCGCTATCGAGCGGGCGAAGAACCTGCTTTTGATCGGACCTATGGCGAGCAGGTCTATGGCTATTACGGCTCGACTTATCCCTTCTGAGACAGGGGGACGGCGGGGGCACCCCGTCGTCCTCTGCTTTCGTGATTATGAACGATCATGACGATCCCCTCCGAGCTGCCGTGTCCGATTCCCTTTATCATGAAGCGCTGAAAACCTTGGGAGACGCCCTCAAAGCGGGGCCGAAGGCTCTCGCCCGTAGCACTGGCGCAGCAGCCCGAACGAACTTTGTGGATCGCCTCACGACGCTGGCGCACCAACTCGATGTTGGTGGCCATGGCGGGGCGAAAGAGGTGCATGAGGCAGCCTCGATCATCGCAAGGATGCAGCAGAATCAAAAAAACGTAGAAAGCGATGATTGGTCAGTCGCCGACCATGAGGCCGTTGCCGGCCTGAAAGGCATCGAGACCACGCTTCTCAAACTGGCAAATGGCGTCGAACAATGAGCATCTTGACTGCCGTGCCGGCCAACGATTTTAGAATCGGCTTCTCACATCCTTTGGGGGGAACGGCTCGCTACGGCGATCATGCCGCCTCGGTCTGGTAGAGCTGCGCCTCACGGTTGATAAGGATATCGGCCAGGAACCAATAGGCCTCACCCCAAGCGTTCAGAATCTCATCGGTTGCCGCCTCGCCCAATATGTCCCGGATAGCCGGCAGCAGCGCGTTGGCGACCGCAGGATAATGTTCGGGCTTGATATGGGTCTGGACATGGCGTGCGGCGATGCGCTCGATCGCGGGTTTCAGCACATCGAGCTTGTCGACGTTCTGCGCGAAGGCGAGGATCGCGACCGCTAGGCGCTTAGGTTGCGCGCCGGATTCGTGCGCGGCCATGTCGAACAGCGCCTTGATCTCCGGATCGACGAACAGGCGCTGATACATGCGCGTGGTAATCTCCACGCCGTGCTGCTGGAGCGCAGGCGCCGTAGCTTTCACCAAAGCCATTGTTTCGGGGGAGAGTGGTTTGGACATTCAGACGTGCTCCGGATTTCAGGCCCTGACAAAAGAGACGATTAAAGTGGCGAGAGGTATCCAGTCGGGCAAGGAGCGCGGGCCGGGGAGACCGGCATGCGCGATGAACCCAAGGCTAGCGGCGGGGGATTCCGTATCCGGACTCGATCATAGCTCGATCGCGGCCAGAGGGGCGAGCAAGGTCCACACGACGCCCGAGACGGGAAATTCCAGCTCGGCACGGCCGCGCAAGCTGCGGCTCGCGGCCGTGCATATCAGCCGCGACCCAAAGCCCCGCCGCTCGGGCCTGACGACTGGCGGGCCGCCACGTTCGGTCCATTGCATCCAAAGCTCGGCCTCGGTGCCCGATCCCAGCACTTTCCACGTCAGCTCGATCGTGCCTGTTTCGTTGGACAGCGCACCATATTTGATCGCGTTCGTCGCCAACTCGTGAAAGGCGAGGGTCAACGTCATCGCCGCCTTGGGGCCGATCGTGACCGTGGGGCCGTCGAGGCGAAGCCGCTCCGCGTAGAGAGTGAAGTGGCCCAGCGCATTTTCTGCGAGCGCGGGCAGGGGTGCCGCCTGCCAGTCGTGAGATAGAAGCTGCTCGGTCGCCTTGCCCAGCGCCGCCAATCGCTCGTCAATGGTCGATCGGGCGTCTTCGATCGAATCGGCCGCCTGCAAGCTCTGGCTGACAAGGGAGCGAACGACAGTGAGAATGTTCCTGAACCGATGCTCAAGCTCACGAATCCGGGTTTCAGTATCGACCATAATTCTACGCGCCCCCTGCTCGGCTACTTAGATCAATGGACAGCCGAAGACGAACATTTTGCACCTCCGTGTGGAGCTACAGAGCCGGACGGCGCGTTGCTGGCTGGCCGGTGGAACGGCTGCGTAAGTGCTTGGTGCGACATGACTACACAAAGCGGAATCACCGGTCTTCGCGTGCTGATTGTTGAAGATGATTATTGGGTCGCGGCAACGCTGGTTGAGATAATATCCGATGCCGGTGCCGAAGTCCTCGGCCCTGTCGATTGCGTGCGGGACGCCCTCGCGGCGCTTGACTCATCGCCCCACGTCGCCAGCCTCGATGTGCAACTTGGCCTCGAAACCTCGTTCCCGATCGCGGACGAACTGGACCGGCGCGGCGTGCCCTTCATCTTCGCCACGGGCACGGCCAGCATGATCCCGGCTGCCCACGCCTCACGCCCGACCTGCCACAAGCCCGCGTCGCGTGAGCTTCTGATCGGGGCGCTCTGCCGCGCGCTTGATGCTGCCTGCTAAGCCCCCGCCCGCCCTCGGACCTCGGGAACTTTTACCTTCTATTCCCGCTCCGGCAGCAAGCATCGGGTGGCTGCACAGTTATTCCCCCGGAGGGAACAGCCGCGCCTCAAGGGCAGCGGCTTCGGCGCGTTGCTGTTCGGGGGACTTGTCCTCGGCCGCGTCGAGCGCCGCTTGAAGGTGCACGGCGACATTGCCGCGCTCGTCGGCCTTGTCGAGCGAAGCCATCGCCCTCTTCATGAGGCTGATCGCAGTCGCGATCTCCTGTGCCCGCTCGTCCATGCGCCTCTCCTGCGAAGGAATGTGAACTGTAGCCGTCCGCGAAAGCTCCGCCCATCGCTCGGATGAGCCCCGTCCGGCTGCTCGCCCGTCATGTGGCCTCCATCACCCGGAGCCTGGACGGAACAGGGGTGTCCCGGTCTCGACCGGTCGTTCCGCGGCCGATCTCTACGGCGTTCTTCCCGGCGCGCTTGACCGCGTACATGAGCTGATCGACCGCGTGCATCAACGAGGGTTCGTCACGCGGGGTATCAGGGTGAATCAGCAGCGCGCCCATGCTGCACGTCACCGGATGAGACGTGTCGGCCAGAACCGATGACAGGCGCTTGTGGAGCGAGCGGGCGAAATACACCCCTTCCTCGGCCGAATGGACGGGAAGCAAAAAGGCGAACTCGTCGCCGCCGATCCGGCCGAAATCGTCCTCGCGCCGGATGGTCTTCCGTGCGCCCTGCGCGAAGGCGCGCAGCACCTCGTCGCCGGCAACATGGCCGTGGCGGTTATTGATGCCCTTGAAATCGTCGAGATCGAGGATCGCGAGCAGGAAGGTTTGCCGGGCAGGCACCGCTAGATCGAGACGATCGATCACGCGCTCGCGGAACGTCTCCTTGTTGAGGGCATCGGTCATGCGGTCGCGCGCCGCCAGGTGGTGCTCCCGATCGAACGAGCGGCGAAAGCTGAGAACAATGGCGGCGACGAAAACATACGTGACGCGCGCACGGCCATCCGCGCCCCTAACAGGGCGGGGAGAGCCTTGGCAGCTCGGCAAGATGCGGCACGACAGTGAGGACCGCCGCAACGATCGCCACCAGATAGCCAGCACGGCTGCCCAGCGCCCAGCAGGCGGCGCAGACAATCGGGATATAGAGTGGCGCGAGACCTATCCGGGGAAAATGTGCGTCCGCCAGCGCCAGCGCCGTGACGCTGAGGAGGATCGCGAACCATGCGCGTTCGCGTGGCAGGGAATGAAGACGATCGGCGAGGCGGCCGACAGGCAGATGACTATTCACGCATGTCCTACTCGGTCAAAAGGTTCTCCAAGCTCATTCCCGCCCCAAGTGTTCCTGTGCAGCCGGCGGCACGCCCCATTTCGGAGACGTGCCGGCCACTGAACCGGGTGTTGGAAACCTGAAACACGTCAGGCGCGGACGCCTTTGGCCGGGTGGCTTGGACATGCGCGCCCGCCACCCGGTCGATGAAGCTCGACCGGCTCGTGTTTCAGGAGGTTTCCACGCCTCCACCCGCGTCTCCGCAGGTGCGCGCACGCTACCGGCAAACCGTTAAGAAAAGCAACAAGCCGACAGGCAACATCGCAGATCAGCCGATCTTGACGCCCCGCCAGTCCCGCTTTTTCCGCAGGTGGATGGGCCGCTTGGTCACTGACGCGGGCGTATCACGGCCGGTCCTGTCGGCCAGCAACGGCGTCGATCGCTCCTCGATGAGGGCGCGCAGCCGGGTCCGCCCGCGTGCGATGCGGCTCTTGAACGTGCCTGCTGCAATGCCGAGTTGCGCCGCTCCGTCCTCGATGGACACGCCTTGGCTCGCCAGCAGCACCGCCTCGCGCTGGTGAGGCGGAAGTTCGCTGAGCGCCCAATCCGTGTCACGCAGCCAGATGGCAAGGCTCTGGGTCTCGTCCACCTTCAGCATCCGGTCGCGTGCATCCTCGGGCAGGTCGGCGTGAAAGCGGGCGCGGCGACGTCCCGTGAGAAAGCTGTTCTTCATCACGGTCCGCGCCCAAGCGGCGAGGCTTGTTCCCGCCGTGAAGCTGGCGCGCGCGGTCCAGCACCGAAGCATGGTGTCCTGCAAGAGGTCGTCGGCGTCGGCGCCGCCTCCGGTCAGTCGCCGGGCATAGGCGCTAAGCGCGGCTGCCTGCTCAAGCAACGCGGCGCCGAATTCATCGTCGGGCATGGCGATCAGCACGGGAACGCGGGCAGGCGCAGTGGGCGGCATCTCATTCTCCGGCAGGCTTCTCCTGCTCAAAGCGATATAGGATGCCCGCCCCGACGATGTTGCCGGCCAGACCGCTTCAAGGCCCGCTTCGTCCCGTCTCGGTCGATCAGGCCTCCATCCGTGCTATAAGGCTCCCATATCGCAATCGGAGAGAGACGATGGAGCGGCTGTTTCCGCGCGCCTTGATAGCGTGCATTCGTGAGGCTCGCGCGCCGACACCGCAGGAGCTTGCATCGATGGCCGAAAAGATCTGGCGCGAGGCTTTCCCGGAGCGCCCATTTCGACGCGAGCGCGCCATGAACATCGCCGCCGTAGCGCTCACAGGCGAATGCCCGACGCGCGACGCACCGCCGGTATCCTGTCCTGCGGAACCATTTTCAGCGAGAATGCGGAGCGCTACGGTAAGCCGATGGTCGTCGGGACTGTCGAGAGGATGCGCCGCTTGAGCCGGCAAACATGCTGGCCGTAGCACCGGCTGTTTCTTCAAGCGGCCAGCGGGCCGCTGACGGTGGCGGCTCAAATCTTGGCGATCATCAGCTCATAAGGCACCCCGATCCGCGTCTCGGCGGTTCCGCGCCGCCGCAGGATCGTAGCGATATGGCGGTCGGCCGCCGCGCGATCGGCGAAGGCGTGCCGCTGGGCTTGGCCGTGTGCCCCGATCCGGCCCCAGCGGGCTTCGACAACGATCATGCCGAAAAGATCGAGGCTCACGGAAATGCTGTAGCGCCGGCGGATGTTGCGCGCCGGATCGAGCGCCACCCGCTCGATCGGTTCGGGCAGGGAAAGGTTCGCGCCATTCATGGCGCGGAGCCTACAAAACAACGGCTCCAAAGTCCGGCGACTTTCCTGAATCAATGACGCGCCGGTGATTCAGGAAATCGATGGTTCCTCGCATTGTTACCTCGTGTGCGGGAGTTCACGTCGCTTCTGACGCTGTTCGAACCAGGTGGTGAATGCCGACTGAGTGCAAACGTCCAAGGGTTCGTAGGTGCCAGGCGCAACGCGCCGAAACAGCATGGGGCCGGTCCGAACGGCGCTTCGGCCGAGAGAAACCTGGCAGCTATTCCCCGTCATCCCGCAGCGGCCTCCTATGTTCATCACCGGACTGGTGCGGATGCGGATTGGCCCCGAGGCGCGGCCCTTCATGATCCGGATAACGCGCGCGGGGCGGCTCTGCTCGATCTGCTGCCCGGGCCTGAACCACGGTCGCGCTCGTCCGTCCGACCCGCACCAGAAGCTGCGCGGTGCCGTCACCGGCGCCCGCCCTATCTCCAACTCACCAACAAGATCGGCTTTGGCGAACGCCGCGCGTCCCGCTGCCTCAATGTTGTCGGGCAGGATGCACGAACACGCCAGGGCGGACGCGGGCGCGCTCAACGCCGCACCGGCCAGGGCCGTGCCGATCGCTCGGAAAAGCGATACCATCATCATGCCGGGAGGCTATGCTAGCACGGCTGAACGGAGCATGCCCTTGTGCGCCTAGGGAATCGCGGTCGGATCGGCGATGCGCCCGAAAACCAGCACCGCGCCGCTCTTCCGGTCGCGCAAGGTAACGAGGAAGGGGCGATCGACCACCATCTCCGGCACCTTGGGCTCCATCCGCGCACTGGTCACGACGATCTTCACTGCGGTCGCCGCCGCTGCCTCGGTGCCCTCCTCATCGACACGCAGGAAGGTCGCGTGCGCCACGTCATCGATCGCCAGGCGCGCACCGCTGGCGATTCCCGACAGGTCCGCACGCTGCTGGTCAAAGGCGCTTGGCATTCCCGCTGCGATCAGCGCTGCCTTCACGCTCTCATCGAACCTGGCTTCGAAGCGGGGCAGAATGATCCGCATCTCGCGCGCCTGCTCCGCTGCCAGGTCGAAACGATCATTGCCGCCCTGCTCGCCGGCGAAGAAATCGACCCCCTTCATCTCGCGCTCCCAACGGCGCAGGGTCGCCGTGTCGCGCGGCAGGAAGATTTCCATCACGAAGCTGCCATCGCCGCCATAAGGCAGGGCAATCGCCTCTCCCTCATGGGTCTCGCGATAGTCGAACCGGCCTATCCGCTTCATCATCGTGATCGGAATGCGCGTGCCGTCGCCACGCGTGAAGGTCCGCGTTTCCGTCTCCTCGAACGGCACCTGCCACTTTGCCTTGAAGTAAAGCGCGTTGGTCAGCACAGCGGCGGTGTCATCTCCGAAGCCGCTCGGAGAGACGATCTCCGAAATCCTACCCTTCGTCTCGCGCGAGACCCAGCCATTGATCCGTGCGGCCGCTCCGGTGGGATCACCGGCATAATCGACCGTTTCCGGAGCCGCCCCGAAGCCGGAGCGCGCCTCGGCGACATACTCGCCCCGGATCGGCAATCCCTTTGCCAGCCATAGCGCGTTCGCGATGCCGAGCGTGGTATCGGCATTGCCGGTATCGCTGAGCTGGGCATTATAGGCTCTGATAGGCACGGCCGCATTCGGGACCGAAGGCCAGTCCAGAACGCGCCCGATCTCGTCGCGTGTGACACCTCGCGCACCGAGGTAAGCAAGCCCCAGGCCCTGTGACAGACTGACCGGGGAGATGAACAGATTGGCGTTTGCATCGGCCGTCGCTGCCAAGTGCGGGTAGACCTTGGCGGTCATCACCGCCGCACCATAAGTTAGCGCCCAAGGCGTGACCTCGCTTCGCGCCGATGGCCCGGGAGGAGACCTGCCGAACTTGGGTGCCGGAGCGCTTGTCACGCAGCCACCAAGCGCCAGGCTCACGAGAAACGGGAATGACAAGGCTGCTTTACGCATGGCTCTCTCCCTAGAGGCTTGGCCGCTGATCGTAGAAATCGACCTGCATCCGCATGGCTCCGAGCGGTTCCACGAAATGCGGCTGTTCCGGTAGAACCAGCCTTGGCCGATCGGGTGTAAGGATCACCTCGGAGGCAGGGTCGAGACAGGTGAGCTTCAATCTCCCCTCGATGACCCGGATCACGCCCCACACACCGGCCTTGGTGCGATGCTCGGAGCGCAAGGCAGCGGGCAATGTGGCCTCATCGAATATGGGTGTCGAGCGGTAGGGAATCGCCATTACCTCTTCACTCCTACCTGGACCGTGCATCGCACCGGCTGATCCGCCTTCCTTGCAGCTTGCCGGCATCCTTCGATCTTTTCACGATTGTCGCGCAGCAACCTGTCGGCCGCGACGATCGCCTCCCAGCTCGGCTGCGACGCACTCGCCATCAGATGCTGCCCGGCATCCCACGGTGTCGCTTCGGCAAGAACCCGCGTCGCCATGCGTTCGGGCCATTGCCAGCTCGCCGGCACGATCTCGCGCGCCACCAGACCGGGCAGGAAGGACCATAGCAGGATGCCGATAAGCAACCCGCCCAGCCCGAACCATAGCTGTCGGTCCTTCTGGTCTCGTGCCGTGTGCGCGGAATGAACCACGCCGCGCAGTTCGCGCGCATGCTGCTTCATCTCGTCGGTGGCGGCTGCGAGCGCTGCATGGTCGGCGCTGCGCAGCTCGACCGCCGCGCGGTTGATCTGCGCCGCCATCTGGGCAGGCGTCATCGCCAGCGCCGGCGACTTCACGATGGCCGTCGCGATCTGATCGAGCCGCCCGTTGGTGCTCTCCAGCCCTTGCGCGATATGCCCCAACGTCTCGGAATAATCCGGCACGTCGATGCTGGCGCGCTCGGCCGCAACGCTCTCCACGGCGCGGCGCATCAACGCCACCTCGCCGCGCATCTGCTCGACCGTGGCCTCTAGCTGCGCGAACGCCTCGGCCGCCGCGTCGCCGCCCTCCTCCCATTGCTCGTCGGCCATTCTCTCTCCTTACCGGCTCATCCCTCGGTCGCGGCCGATGGCAAGCGAGCGGGTCAGCTCCTGCTCGATTGCACGGTCCCGGCGCATTTCCAGCCCCAGCTCGGGCGCACGGCGGCGCAGCACCGATTCAAGCTGCGGGTCGCGGTGCAGCGTTCCGGCCAGGCTCTCCATCTTCTTGCCCGTGCGCTCCGCGCCGGCACGATCGCCGCTGCGCGCAAGCTCGGCTCGCTGGCGCGCCATGTTCTGCCAGCGCTCCACAAATCGGTCGGCGCGACGCTCGGGGCTGGTGCGCACCTGGCCTTCCTCGGCCATCGCCCGCGCCGCCCCGCCGGGATTGCCCTCGGCCGCCTCGCGCACCAGCGCCGGATTGCGCTCGAACGCGGATGCGAGGTCGCGCGCGCCATGGGGCCGCACCCGGTCGAGCGTGTCGCCGGCCTTCGCCAGGGCCGCCTGCTGGTGCGGAAGCACCGGCAAGCCCTTGTCGCGCATCCGGTCCATATCGGCCTGCGCGCGCGCATAGCGCTCGATCGCCCTGGCCTGACTGGGCGCGGTCGATCCCCGCTCCGAGCCGGTATCGATCCCCCCGCCTTTGCCGTCGCGGCCCGCCAGCTCGGGTGATGCCGGTTTCGGCCTGAACCCGGCGAACATGCCCTTGGCCTTGTCGCGGACCTTGGCGACCATCTCACGCGCGCGTTCCGGGAACCGGATCTCGCGCCGCTCGGCGAACGCACGGGCCTGGTCCTGCTCGGGCTTCGCATAGTCGCCCGCCATGTCCTTGGCGCGCTCGCGCGATAGCGTGCGGGTGAGCTGGCGCTGATCGGCGAAGTCATCGCGGCCATAATGGAGCTGCATCCCGTCGCGGTGCCGCGACAGACCGACATAGGCGCTGTGCCGGTCCATCCCCGGCGTCGCCAGTATATGCGCCTGATCGACCGTCACGCCCTGCGATTTATGGAATGTCGCGGCATAGCCGTGATCGACATGGGCATAGTCTTTCAGGTCGAAGGCCACCTTGCGGCCATCGTCCAGCTTCACCGCCATGCCCTCCGGCCCGACGCGCTCGATCGTGCCGAGCGTGCCGTTCTTCACGCCAAGGTCGCGCTCGTTCTTGAGGAACATGATGCGGTCGCCGCTGGCGAACTCCCGCGCCCCCCTCTCGGCCGAGACACGCACGTCATCGCCCAGCCCGCCCGACGCGCGCACCCGCTCGCGCGCTTCCTGATTCAGCTCGCGCACCTCGGCGTTGGTGTGGGTAAGGATGATCCGGCTCTTGTCCGGATCGGCCTGGCGCGCGCGATCCCAGCCATCGACCAGCGCGCCCCGGGCCAGCTCGCGCGTCTCGGCCGCATGGACCATGCCGTGCGCCTCATAGGCGTGGACGGCCTCGCCGGTGCGACCCGTGGCGAGGGCCTTGGTGGCGTGGCGCTGCCAGACCTCGCGCTGCCGGCGTATCTCGGTGATCTCGGCCGTGCCGTGCCGCTCGGCCAGCGAACGGAACGCCGCCCCCGCCTCGATCGCCTGCAACTGCTCGGGGTCGCCGACCAGCACCACCTTCGCGCCGGCGTCGCGCGCGGCCGACAGCACCCGCTCCATCTGCCGCGAACCGATCATGCCAGCCTCATCCACCACCAGCACGTCACGCGGCCCAAGCTGCTCGCGCCCCTGTCCCCATGCGTGCTCGAGACTGGCGATCGTCCTTGAGGCGATGCCGGAACCGCCCTCAAGGTTCTCGGCGGCGATGCCCGACAGCGCCGCCCCGCGCACGGTATAGCCCTCGCGCTCCCATGCCTCACGCGCGACGCCGAGCATCGCCGACTTGCCGGTCCCGGCATAGCCGACGACGATGGCAAGATCGCCGCTCCTTCCTATATGCTCCAGAGCGGCCTGCTGATCTTCACCGAGTGTCAGGCCGCCACTCCCGGCGGTGTCCAGCCCCCTGCTAGCGATGCCGCCGGGAGACCATGCCCGGAACGCTCCGCAAGCTGATCGCCGGCGCGTTCAGGCCGCTGCTCGACCGCGATCATATCGCGCGACGTGAACCGCTCCTGGTCGCGGCCGTCCTTACCCAGCGCCACCAGCTCGGGGCTGGCACGCACCGCGCTCACGCACAAGTCGAACTGCTCCTTGCCGTCGCTATGGCGGTGGACGAACATGGCCAGGTCGCGGGTCGTGAACGTCGCTTGGCTGCGCGTGATCGCGTCCAGCGCGATCTCCGGCCTGGCGATAATCTTCTCGCCATTCTCACGCGCGATGCGCAGATGATCGTCGGCGCGCTCGGCATCTTCGCCGCGATCCAGACGCCGTGATCCTGCCGGACCGATCTTGTGCTGGGGCTCCAGCGCGATCCCCTGCGCCGCCAACGTGCGATGGTCGATCCGCGCATCAATATCGAGCGACGCAAGCCGTTCGTTGACATGATCGGCCCACGCTTCGCGCCATTCCTTCAACAGCTCCGTGCTGTTCCAGTCGCGCACCTTCTTGCCGAACCCCTCCGGCCCGACTTCGCGCATCGACAGCATGACATGGGCGTGAGGCTTGGGACTGCCATCCTCGGCGAAGTCCCAATGCACATTGAGGTCCGCCACCATCCCGCGCTCGACAAACTGCTTCTTCACGAAATCGCGGGCGAGGTTCACGCCTTGCTGCTGGTTCAGCTCACGCGGGATTGAGAACTCCACGTCGCGGGCAAGCTGCGCATCCCTGCGCTTCTCCCCGGCCTCGACTTCATTCCACAAGGTTGCACGATCGTTTAAACGCTCCGGCGCGCCTTCGGGCAGCATGATTTCCGAATGGACGACGCCGGCCTTGTTCGAGAAATCATGGTCGCGCCCGAGCCGGTCGTCGTGCAGCCGTTCCGCCGCACGATAGGCAGCCGACGCAACGGCGCTCGATCCGTTGGCGCGACTGATGACCTTGGCCGAGAAATGGTAGATCGCCATGACAGCCGCTATACTGCCCTTCTTAGCGCACGTCGGCAACGACGTATAAGCGCGCACTCACACTCTCTGCCGTTCGCATGATTGACTTCGCCGCATTTCTTGACGGAAGCGCTACCCTTGCAGGCTGATCGTGCTACGCTGCCCCTGCGATTACGGGCGCGAGAGAGGCTCGATGGAGGAACACGGCGCTGTTGAACTTGAAGGCGGATGCCTTTGCGGAGCGATGCGCTACGTGCTGACGGCTGCGCCGCGTGTTCACTATTGCCATTGCTCAATGTGCCAGCGCGCGACCGGCAGCGCCTTCGCGGTGCTCGCATGGGTCAAATGGGACGATGTTGGCTGGCACGGCGATACGCAGAAGAGCTACCGTTCGTCACCGATCGCACGCCGATCGTTCTGCGGCGAGTGCGGTACGCCGCTCACCCTGCACTACGATGAGGCCAGCGGCATCGAAACGGATGAAGTCGCCTTCCATGTCGGCACGCTCGATCATCCCGAACGGGTCACACCTGACCATCATTATGGCGTCGAAAGTCGCCTCCCTTGGGCCGACTGCGGTGCCGGCCTTCCCGAACAGCAGACGAAGGAATCCTGGGATGCGTAAGGTGCGCGATTACGATGCCGAATTGAAGGCGCTGAACGACAAGGCGCGAGCCCTCAAGGCGCGGAAGGTGGAACAGTTTGGCCAGCTCGTTGTCGCCACCGGAGCCGATGCGCTCGACGCTGAAACTCTCGCCGGCGTGCTGCTCGATGCGATCGGATCGAACGACGCCAACGTAAGGGAGGCGTGGCGCGCGAAAGGCGCCGCCTTCTTTCAGCGGCGCGGGCGCAAAGCTGGCGGCGCTGCTGCAATCGACGGCAACGATGGAACGGCACAATCGGGCGTCGATGCTACGGGCGGAAGCGGGACAGCGGCGAGCTGATACGCGGGGCTGGGTCGTGCAACGGCGCGAACGCACCCGCCACCTGATCGAGCTGGGCGGCCTCGTCCAAAAGGCCGGTCTGGTCGAGCTAGTCGAGGATGATCGTGCCACCCTCTACGGCGCGCTGCTCGATCTGGCGGCAAAGGCGCGCGAGGACAGCAATGCGCTCGCGCTGTGGAAGCGGCGCGGCAAACGCGCGTTCGACGCGGAAGCGGAAGGGAGCGAAACACAATGACCAAGCTCGATGTCGAGGCGATCCGAGCCGAGGTCCGTGCGCTGCATTTCAGGCGCGGCTCGCTGGCCGAGGTCGCGGCCTGGCGCGAAGCCGATGCTGAATCCCGCGCCAACCTCGCGATCGAAGACATGGCGCTGGAGCCCGATGAGGACGCGCTGTTCGATATGCTGCGCGACGAGGCCGTACCCCCTCCCCTCGCCACGCAAATCCTTCTCAAGCTGCTCGGTCATCCCGACGCCGATCCGGCGCTGGCGATCACGCCGATCGGAGCGGGCAAGTGAGAGGCGCGGCACTGTTCACGGCCGCGCTCGGCCTGGCTGTCCTGACCGGCTGCACCCCCGCCGCTCCCGACCCGCGCGGGCTCGATTCCGACGAAACCCTGCTGACCGTCACCGGCACCGGCCGCGCCGAAGCCGCGCCCGACCAGGCGCTGTTCACCGCCGGCCTGTCGAGCATCGCGGCCGATGCGCAGGCCGCCAGCGCCCGCAACGCCGAAACCATGAACCGGATTACGGCCGCGCTTGGCCGGCTCAACATTCCGGCACGCGATATCCAGACCCGCAATCTGTCGGTCAGCCGCATCGACTACGGCACCAACAAGGGCAAGTTCGAAGCGAGCAACAGCGTGTCGGTGCGGGTCCGCGATACGGCCCGCGTCGGGGATGCCATCGCGGCCGTCACCGCCGCCGGCGCCAATATCGTCTCCGGCCCCAACCTCTCGGTCGCCGATCCCGAAAAGGCGAACCTCGGCGCCTACAGCCTGGCTTACAAGGCAGCGCACGCCAAGGCACAAGCCTATGCCGATGCGGCGGGCCTGCGGATCACGCGCGTGCTCTCGATTCATGATGGCGGCCAAGGTGGCTACATGCCGCCGATCGCGGAGATGGACGCCCGCATGGTCGCACCGCCGCCAGTCGTCGCGGTGCAGGCAGAACAAGCGCCCCCCGTCATGGCCGGCACCAATGCCGGCATCGTCTCGGTGCGCGTCGATTTCGCACTGGCGGTGAAGTGAGCTGACGATGGAGTGGTTTCGCCAGCTCGGCCGCGCGATCCGCGCTCGCGATTCCCATATCTATCAGACCGTGATGATGCTCACCTTCCTGGTCATCATCCTCGTGACGCTGCGCGCCCTCTTCCAACCCCTGATCCTGCGCTATGGCGGCCCTGACGGCGACGCCACCCACGGCTCGGCCCGCTTCGCCACCGATCGCGAGGCGCGCCCGCTCGCCCAAAGCGAGGGCCTGCTGATCGGGCGGGATCGAAAATCGGGCAAGCTGCTGCGCTATGCCGGCCCCTCCCATCTGCTGACGATCGCGCCGACGCGCACCGGCAAGGGCGTGGGGACCATCATTCCCAACCTGCTCGACTATCCCGGCCCGGTCGTCTGCATCGACCCCAAGGGCGAGAATGCCCGCATCACCGCCCGCCATCGGGCAAAGTTCGGCCCGGTCCATGTCCTCGATCCGTTCGGGGTGACGGGCCTTCCCGGCGCTGCGTTCAATCCGCTCGATCGCATCGACCCTGCCGGCCTCGATCTCGCCGACGACGCCATGACGCTGGCCGACGCGCTGGTCTATGACGCTCCCGGCGAAGCCGGCGAGGCGCATTGGAACGAGGAAGCCAAGGCGCTGATCGCCGGCGTGATCCTGCATATCGTCGCCAGCGAGCCGCCCGCGACCCGCACCCTCGCAAGCTTGCGCGATCATCTGACGCTCGCCCCGCAAGCTTTCGCCACCCTGCTCGCGGATATGCAGGCACAAGGCGGCCTGGTCGCACGCGCCGCCAACCGCCATCTCGGCAAGTCCGATCGCGAGGCCGCCGGCGTGCTCTCGGCCGCGCAGCGCCACACCCATTTTCTCGACAGCCCGCGCATGACGGCGGTGCTGGGCCGCTCCGATTTCGCCTTCGCCGATCTGAAAGCAACGCCAGCGAGTGTGTTCCTGGTCCTGCCGCCGGACCGGCTCGCCACCTATGCCCGCTGGCTGCGCCTGATGCTCGCGCAAGGGCTGACCGATCTGGCGCGCGCGCCGTCCTCCCCTCCCCGCTCCGTCCTGTTCCTGCTCGATGAGTTCGCCGCCCTCGGCCGCCTCGATCCCGTCGAGCGCGCGATGGGCCTGATGGCCGGCTATGGCATCCAGCTCTGGCCGATCCTGCAAGACGTGCACCAGCTCCGCGCGCTCTACGAGCGCCGCGCCGGCACCTTCCTGTCCAACGCCGGCGTGCTGCAAGTGTTCGGCGTCAACGATCATGACAGCGCCAAGCTCGTCTCCGATCTGCTCGGCCAGGAAACGGTGATGTTCGAGACGATGAGCCGCGCTCTCGATGCCGACGAAACCGGCGTCTCGTTCGGCACCCAGCATGTCGGCCGCGCCCTGCTCACTCCCGATGAGGTCCGCGCGATACCCGGCGAATTGGAGCTGCTGTTCCTCGCCGGCCAGCGGCCGATCGTCGCCACCAAGCTCGCCTACTATGCCGATCGCGAGTTCGCCGGGCGGTTCGACGCGGTGCTGAGCGTTTAAACGATCGCAGCCGGCGTGGCCGCAAGCGTTATAATATCACCTGTATATCTACATGGTTGCGTTCCGCCGTATCGCGCTGCGCGTATCCACACGACGAAAACGCGGAAAATCGGTCTTTGGCGCGCTAAAGGTGAGTTTTGGGGTAGGTCCTCACCGTTGGCGATCGATGCTGACGCCCGCCGGTTGAGCAGGGTAGGTGAAACCACGAAGATCTAGGCTTTGAAAACGGCGGCCAGGGAAGCCCGTAGAGCGCCGTGAACGCTCCATCCCCATGCCTCTCTCACCCGACGCCTAAAAAGAGGCTGAGCGGGCCGGAAATCGCGTCAGTAGCAACGTTTCCACCTGTCCTGCCCTCTCGATTGGATCACTACCCTATCCGCTTGGCTTTTCTGGAAAGCCATTTGGACGGTTGGTCTTGGTGATGTGCTGGCTGTTGGGGCAGAACGGTGGAGCTGGTGCCAAGCCATAGGAAACGTGCCGGCGAAGCCGGCTCATCATGGGGATGCCGGGTGGGAGGATCGCTTTAGCGATCCGGGGCGGCCGAAGGCCGCGAGCCGGCGGGGCGAAGCCCCAAGAGGCGGTGCTTTCTTCTCTGTCCTATCGGTGCAGCAGGAGCGAGTTATCCACAGGTCGGCTACCCCAAAACTCACCGTTCCCCTTCAGATTCAAATATTCTTCTTAGATTCAAGATTCAGGGGTGCGCAAACCCGCACAAAACCAAGGAAAATGGCCTCGAAAAGTGAGTGTTGGGGTCGAGTCGCGTGAGTTTTGGGGTAGCCGAAAGTGAGCTTTGGGGTCGGTTAAGGTGAGTGTTGGGGCAGAGTCGGGTGAGCTTTGGGGTATGCCCGATCGCGACGGTGAGTTTTGGGGTATCCTCTCTCTGAACGGCGAGCCGGAAGATTTGCATAACTCACCGCTCGTCATTAGGGTGAGCGGGTGGAAAAGTCTCCTCACCGTTGAGTGATCGCATGACGCAAGCTGCCTTGGCCGAAACTGCTCGAACGTTGATGCAGCGCGGTCGCGGCAACCCGTTCGATCCTGCCAATTACGGGGAAATCGTGAAGCCAGGCGAGCTGGTCGATATTGTCGAGCTGTCTCCCCTCACCCTCGCCGATCGCCGCATCTATAATCTGTTGATCGCCAATGCCTGGGACCGGATTGGAGAGCCGGTGATCCATCGCATCGCCAAATCAGCACTAAAAGGCACGCACCAGGGCAATGAGCGGATCGAAAGCTCGCTGTTGCGGCTGATGGGCACGATCGCGATCGTCACCATCCGCAAGGCCGGCAAGAGCTACAAGCGCCGCGTCCAGCTCCTCGGCCCGAGCGACGAAAGCCTCGAAAAGGACGGTTTTTCTTCATTACCGCATTCCGAGGAGCTGATCGAGATACCGCGCAACAGCGAGGTCTATGCGCGGCTTAAGACGCAGGTGATGTATTGTTTCGAGGTCAGAAATACGCGCTCTGCCTCTATGAAATGATCGAGCGCCGCATTGGTCTCGAATACAAGCAATCTGAAGAGTTCACCGTCGCCGAGCTGCGCGGCCTGCTCAACGTGCCCGATGGCAAGCTCGACCGCTTCGCCGACTTCAACAAATACTGCCTCAAGGTGGCGCAGGACGAAATCAACAAGCTCTGCCCGTTCTATGTCGAGTTCACGCCGATCAAGAAGGGCCGCAAGGTCGAGCGCGTGGCGATGATGTGGCTGCCCAAAACGTCGAGCGGACGCCGCGACGCGCAAAACCTGATCGACCAGCATAGCATCGTGCGCCGGGCCAAGCTGAGGCGGCATTCCCGAAATGCCGGTGCTGGTGGATTTCAGCCTGCCCGCCGCCCAACGGTGAGCCCCTACCCCAAAACTCACCGTTCGCGCTGCGGACCGTGACTGTCGAGCCTCCCCCTTGCGACATTGAGACCCAATGGTGGGTGCATGATGGGGAAATCCGCGTCCATCGCCTGCTGACGCGGGAACGCTTCCCTTGGCTCCATGACCTGCTCGCCTCCACCTCGTGCCAGGATGAAGAGACGCTCTGGGAAAGCCTCGATGCCCGGATGCACCTCTGGCAAGGCCGAAACTGGCAAGACGATGGCGAGCTGCGCGCAGGGCTCGCGCGCGATGCGAAGCGCTTCAACAAGCGCCACCCTCCTGGTTCGGCGGCACGCCGCGCCGCATGGTGGGCGTTGGGTGGGTTCGCCGCGCGTGAAAGCTATTTCGGCCCGCTGCTTGGCGAACTGGAAGAGCTGGGCAGATAGCTCCAAAATGGAGCGATCTCGATCGGCCTCACCCTTCGCCGGCGTCGAGCGCGCGGCTAACGGTGAACTGAATCCAAGCGCTGCGGCTGATCCCACGCCGCTTGGCCGCCGCATCGACCTTCGCGAGCAACGCCCGATCAAAGCGCAGCATCACCGGCGACTTGCGTGGCTCGCTCCCCTCCCCTGCTTCCTCGGCCGCCGCGATCGGCGCGGCCGCCGGTTTCGCTGCGCCGGCGATAAAGGCGTCGGCCGCCGTGTCATCGGCCGGAGCTTTCGGCTTGCTGTTCGGTTTACGGGCGATAGCCATCGACGTGCACTCCGATATTATCTTGATATACAGACGGCACCGATCAGCGCTGTCAGCTCGTCGATCGCCTTGGGGTCGCGCGGGCTCTGCTCAAGGATCGCCCTGCCCTCGGCCGCCGCGTTCGGGAACGCCTTGCGCCGCACGATCGACGTGGGCAGCACCTCGATCCCCTCGATGTCACCGATCATCTCCAAGGCCGCTTCATTGTCCGCTCCTTGCGCGTCCGCCCCGTTGAGCACGGCGACGGCGCGCAGACCCTCGTTGATCTCGCGCGCCTCGGCGACCAGCGCCGCGACCTGATCGAGCGCCCACACATCGAAGCTGCGCGGTTGCACCGGGACCAGCAGCGTGTCGGCGACGGTTAGCGCGGCGCGCAGCGAGCCGGTGTCGCGTCCGCCCACGTCGATAATGATGTCGTCATACTTGCCAGCGAGCTGACGGACCTGGCTGCGCAGCGCAGCGCCGGTGAGCGCCACGGCAGTATAGCCGGCCTCGCCAAGCCGCTCAGCGCGAAGCTGGGTGAAGGTAAGGGCGGTGCCCTGCTCGTCCCCGTCCACCAGCAAGAGGTCGCGGCCGGCGAGCGCCAGCGCAACCGCGAGATTGACGGCGAGGGTGGTCTTGCCAACGCCGCCTTTGGTGTTCCCGACTGCTAATATCATAGCGCCCTCACTGTGCGAGCTATCGTTATGCGCTTTGGCATGATCTGTCCATCGCTGTGATATACAGATAATGCTCACTCCTTTGGCTCGGGATCGTCCTCGTTGAGCGGGTCGTGCTGCATGGGGCCGTGCCCCTCGATCGGACAGACCGGCGCTCCGGCCAGTTCCAGCCATTTGCGCGCGGTCCTCACCGTATAGCCGCATGTCTCACACTCGCATTTGAGCAGCCGGGTCGTCTATTTTTTGGGCGCGGTTGTCTCGCCGGCGGTGTCGAGCCGAGCATGGGGGAGGGGGCCTGCCGCGTCGAGGATTGGTGCCACCGCCGCAAGGAACGCCTCGCCGGGAGTCGTGGCGCGCATCGGCCCGATCAGGCCAAGTCCAAGCGCGACCCATTTAAACGCCTTCCCGTGGCCCGCTGGGATGCCAACGGCGGCATGGGCCAGCTCGTGGGCGAGGATGCCCGCGATCTGCGCCGGCATGGCGTCGGGGTCGTGGGCGAGGTCGGGGCGGATGAAGATTTCAAAATGCCCGTCCGCGCTAAGCCGGTTATCCCAGCACTCGCCGATCGCCTTGCCCTTGGCACCCCTGCTGGTGAAGCCGATCGCGACCCGCACGCGTGCGGGCAGAGGGGCGTCCAACGCCTCGAACAGCGGGGCCATGCCCGCCGCCATCCGATTGAGCCAGCTTTCCCGGTTGTCCTGTTCCATGCCTTCTACTCCCTTCAAATCGCCTGACCGGCGATGGCCAGGCCATCGGCCGGACACGGACGCCCAAGAACGCCGGCAGGAGAGGGGGGCAGCGGGAATCGGCGGGGTGGAGCGGGCGCAGCGAGGCGCAGCAGAGTGAGCCACGGCCCGTCTATTCCCGTTGCTGGGGAGAGGGGGGCGGAACGCTCTCTCCCCTCAAATGAAAGATCCTCGCCGGCGCACGCCGGCACGACAGGCAGGGGCAACGCCCCTGCCTTACGCGAGGATCGTCACGCTTATGCGCCAAGACCGCTTGCGGGCTTGGTCGGAGCGGTCACGCGGAGATAGAGCCGTGCCCGAAGGGTCGCGCCCGAGCTTCCTTTAAACTATCATAATGAACGCAGATTGATAGCTCTATGATATACAGATGCCACACATTTGAAGTCCAACACGATATGTGAGCGGGAAGGATGGGTCCGGTTGAACATCATGGCAATTTTTGCCATATATAGCTGATTGGAGGTATCAGCCGATGGCTACCATGAATGTTTCCCTGCCTGATCCGATGCGGGACTATGTGCAGAACCGTATCGACAGCGGCCAATATGCCAGTGTCAGCGATTATGTGCGTGACCTGATCCGCCGCGATCAAAGCGCAATCGTCGATGAAGAACGCTGGCTGAAGGAACTCGATGCCTCGATCGACGAAAGCCTTCAGGAGATGAAGGCTGGTGGCGGTCATGACCTCGATGAAGTTTGCGATGCGATCATTGCCGACATTCAGGCAACGAGCGGTGAAGCGCGGCAATGAAGGTCACGCTGTCCACACGGGCTAGGCGCGACCTCGAAGGCATCCGCAATTATATTGAGAAGGACAATCCCGCCCGCGCGATCTCGTTCGTTGGCGAGCTGCGCGACACCGCGAAACGCATAGGCGACATGCCCCGCGCCTTCCCGCTCGTCCCGCGCTACGAACAGCATGGGATCAGGCGTCGGTCCCACAAGGGATATGGGATTCTCTATTCCGTCGAGCCGGATCGCATCTTCGTCCATCGGATCATTGGCCCCGGGCAGGATCACGACGCTGCCCTGCAACTGAATTGAGGGGAGCGACGGGACCATGAGAGCGATATTCATCCGCCACGGCGAAAGCACCGGCAATGCCGGCATGCCGTGCCACGATCTGGCGACAATCGAGCTGACGAAGCGCGGTCAGGAACAAGCGCGCGCGGTCGCGGCGAGCTGGACCGAAGCGCCGGCGCTCATCGTCACGTCGCCTTATACCCGTACCCAGCAGACAGCCGCGCCGACGATCGCCCGCTTTCCCGACGCGCCGGTGGAAGTGTGGCCGATCGAGGAGTTCACCTATCTGCAACCGGCGCGCTGGAACGGCACGCGCAGCGCCGAGAGGATGCCGCACCTCGAACGCTATTGGCGTGAGGCGGACCCAGCTTATTGCGACGGCGAGGGGGCGGAGAGCTTCGGCACCTTGCTACGGCGCTGCGAGGCGGCGCTGGCCCGCCTCGCAGCCATGCCTGCCGGGTCGCTGGTCTATGTGTTTGGGCATGGGCAGTTCATCCAGGCCGCACGCGCGATCATCACGGACACCCATCTGGATGACCGAGGCAAAATGCTCGGGTTCTGGCGCAAAGGCGAACCGCCCGCGATCAGCAACGCCGAACGGGTCGGATCCCGCTGCGGCCCCGGCTGTGAAGACAGCGGTCACTGGATGCCGGATCATCCCCAATGCCCCAACTATGATCGTTGACCGGTCTTTCCTTCTCGCCATCCGCGACCGTGCCAGCAGCGCGCTCATCTTCTTCGGCTGCATCGCCGATCCGACACTCCGCTGGAGAAAGCCGAATGAGAAATCTCGCCCTTGCTATCAGGGGTGACTACACGAAAGTGACGTAACTGCACGCTAAGGGCGAACGGATAGCGAACACATGTGGCGGGCAGATTTCCGCTACGAACACGGTCCGCTTATTTTCGGACGATATGCCCACAGGTTGGCTGTCATGAGGGTGTAGCCACCTTCCCCATCGGGACGAAGAACAGCCAGAAAGTCCCGATCATCGCGTATCTGCGCATGAGCGATTGCTGATGCGGGAACTATATGCCTGTTTTCCTTACCTTGGATCACTCGTTTGATCCGTACTTGAAGGTTATACTGGCTCCGCCAATTTGGCAGACCATCGGAGCCGGGACTGGCCTTTGAGCTAATCGTCACTATGCGTCCGACAACGGCAAGGTCTCCACATGCATATTCTAGCGCATCTGCGGCCTCGCCATCTTGGACCGTGGCGCATCCGCTGAGGGCACAGAGTAGCGGCAATAGCAGTTTGCGGAGCAACGCTCGATGTTCCGACAGCATGCAGGTAATTCCCAAGTTCATGGCGTTTTTTGTTCCAGTGCCTTGTAGAGAGCTGTCTTCCCGATCTTGAGGCGCGCGGCGGCTTCGCGAACAGTTAGGCCCGCTGCGATATGCGCCCGCGCCTTGCGTAGCTTGTCGGGGGTGACGACAGGGCGGCGACCACCCTTGTTACCCCGATCGCGCGCGGCCTTGAGGCCAGCATGGGTGCGTTCCCGGATTAGATCTCGCTCAAACTGGGCAAGCGAGCCGAAGATGTTGAACACCAGCATCCCGCCCGAAGTGGTGGTGTCGATGTTCTCGGTGAGCGAGCGGAACCCGATACCTCGCGTCGCTAGCTCGCCGACCTTCTCGATCAGATGGCTCATTGAGCGCCCAAGACGATCGAGTTTCCAGACCACCAGCGTGTCGCCGGTACGCAGATAGGCGAGCGCCTCGGCCAGGCCAGGCCGATCGGTCTTGGCGCCGGACGCATGGTCGTCGAAGATGCGCTCGCATCCGGCCACATTCAGCGCGTCATGCTGAAGCGCCAGCTTCTGATCGCCGGTCGATACCCGCGCATAGCCGATCAGTGCCACGACCGGTCCCAATCTGTCCGTTTTTGTAGATATCAGCGCTGATTGGCACCGTTCTGTCAGCGCTAAGTGACACCGATCACGAGGGTGCTGCGTGCAGCTTCCACCACGTCGTCAGTGATCGCGTTCAGGCCGTTGATCCTCAGGATGCGCTCGATCTGAACGAACAGCCGGTGGAGCAGACGGAAGTTGCCGCCCGTGATCCGCACGATGGTGGCGACCGCCTGCGCGTCGGTGAAGTCCGCTTCGTCCATCGCGAGTCCGAGGTCGCGCCAGCGCCGCGTGAGGACAAAGGTCAGCTCCTGATCCTGCAAGGGCCGGTACTGGTGGGCGAAGCCGACACGGCTGAAAAGCTGTGCGTATCGCTCCATGCGCTTTTCGATGCCCGGCATCCCGATCAGGATAAGGCCGATGCCCTGCCGGTCGAACAGGTCACGCAGATATTCCAGCCCCGTGTTGGACAGGCGGTCGGCTTCATCGACGATCAGCAGTTTGACGAAATGCTTCCGGGGCGAAACGACGATCTGATCCTTGGGCCGGACATGCTGATCGATACAGATATCGACCCGATCGATGAGGCAGGGCGGGTCCTGACGAAGCTCGCGCAGCCTGCGGCCGACTGTCGGCGTATAGGAACACGGCACGCGCACGGGCGAGGTCGGCATATATCTTGAGATCGGACGCCTGCCGCGCACCCCAGGTCGTGAGCAGATCGACTGCGCCGTCCCAGCGCGCGTAGCGTCGCGCGCGAAAGGGTTTTGCCGACGCCGGCCGTGCCGTGACACAGCCAATGTAGCGGTGTTTGCGGACGGCGTTGGCAACTCGGTGAAGCGGCGATGTTCCTGCGTCGAGATGAAGCTGGTGGCGCGAGCGCTGCCGTCTGCCATCACTGCCCTCGTGGTAGGTGCGGAGACGCGGCTTGCTCCGTGTCACCTCGGGGGACGTGGCAGGCGTGGGTTTTGGCGTTGAGGCGCGCACCGAGCCGGAACCCAGCGGGCGCAAGATCGCGGGCAGATAGTCCGCAACGCGGGCCTTCCGCTCTCCGATCTCGCTCCGCAGGCGACGACGATAGGCGATGCGGGCGGCTTGCACGTCCTTGAGAGTGATACTCAGGCCGGCATGGTCGGGGCTGACGGCCCGGCACAGAAAGACGTTGCGATGGAATATCCGAACCTCGCCTACGTCGCGAGGATCGTAGCGGATCGTAGCCGGCTCGCCGACATAGGCGGCGAGCGTAGGGTTGAAGTATCGCAGCCCCTCGAAACGGATGCCGTCGCGGTGGACGATGCGCGGCTTGGCGACCATGACCAGCAGCGCGTCCAGTTCCTCCAGCGTTTCCGGCATCCGGGACAGCCAGCCATCGCCGCGCCACGCATCGACGGGCGGTACGCCGATCGCCCTGTGCGGGCGGACGTTATAGGTCGCCACGATGTATGTGCCGATCGCAGCGTCCAGTTCGGGAAGCGTCAGGCGCGGGGGCGATACCGGTTTGCCGTTACGAAGATTGCCCGGCAGTTCCGCCAACAGTTCGGTGTTGATGGTGCGGAACAGCCGCTCCGATCTTGCCGCGCCCCTGTGGACGCG
>JADJYM010000005.1 GCA_016719755.1 Novosphingobium sp.
CTCGCGTGGCACCCGACCGTCAGAAGCCTGTCAGGCTGATCGCCGAGATCATCCGCCTGACGCATCGACCGCGGAGAGATCGTGATCGACGCCCCCGGCCGGTTCAGGTACGACCCTGATCGCCCGCCGAGCAGTGCGTTCCGGACCGCAGGGGTGGTCGAAAACTCGATCCACTCTGCGATGTCATCCTGCGCCGCTTCCTCGCTGCCTGCGGGCAGATGCCAGTGCTGGGGGGTAGCAGCGAGAGCCTTGCCGCCATTGAACGGCGGCGCAGCGCCGAGGAGGCCAGCGATGTGCGAGCACGGCGACCACGACGACCTGCGCACCGAGATCGCCGCGTTCCCCCAGGGACGACACGACGACCAGGTCGATGCCATCAGCCAGTTCCTCGCCTGGCACTTCCAGACGCATGGCAAGGACCATCGGGACCGTGAGACTCGGAGGGTGCGAGGTGATACGGAGAAGCCTCTAGGTCGTTCAAGACATTCAAGTGCTGCAAAATTGGGCGCGACATCCTGCCGAATAAGCTCACTCCCGCTGTTCCGGGACGCCAGATGCGTGGCTTGGCATGTGGTGAGTATTCAGACTGATACTTCGACTTGGACGATCGTCCGGGCTTCACGCTTGATCGGGCGAAGTCACTTCGGCTCTCTAGAGACCCTCGAGCATTCCGGATCAAGAGAGGGTTGGCTAATCTGAAGCGGTACGTGATGGGAAGGGCAGACCAGCGTCCGCTGACGTTGTTTAGCAGGATGATCTCGAACCACACCTCGCAGTGAATCGAATTCGCGAGCTTTGGCTCAATACCTGGAGCACCCGCCAACCGATCGATCCCGGGCGATCCGTCTCCGACAAGAAAGTTGTCCACGACCCTCCCAAGGCGGTAGAGTGTACCGGATGCTGGTCTTCCCTCCCAAGCAGGATGCGCCCAACCTTCTCGCCGGAAAGAGATGGTTTCACCATCGCGCTTCACAGTGGTGCATATCCCGACACTGGAGTACCTGCGGAATGCTGAGCTCACCTCGATGCACACAAGACCGACACGCTCAACTGCTGTGCTGACCGAGGGAAGTTTGGTCGCTCTCGGAAGGTAAGGACGTTCTGCGCAAGGCTGGTGATGTGATGATCCAGCGCGGATGCATGCGCGGCTGGAGGAGTGATAGCGACAAGCGCGCGCTGTCCTGGTGGCCGTCCTCGTCGACGCGGACCCTCCGTAGCGGTCACTGGGCCATGGATCGAACCGGGCGGTCGCGGCAGGACCGGCCCGTATTCTCGGGTAAGACCTCTGCCCTCAGGTGCGCGGAGCGTGCTTCAGCCCTCGATTGGCCCGGGAGAACTGTGGGAGGAGTCACGGGAACAGCGTGCCGACCGGTGTAAGCAGGACGGCTTGACGCCAGGTAGAGGGCAATCTGGTAGGAGCCCGTCCAGTCGGCGATGAGGCCATACGCAACCGGGGACGCTGCGCTGCCGATCAGCACCGACGAGTAGAGCCAGCCATGAATTTTGCCGAAATGGTCCCTTGGAAAATAGCGAGAGACCAGATAGCCGATCAGGTGAGCTCGCCCCGATCGAGACGCCGCCGCGACGGCTCCAAGAATAGCCGCAGGTGGACCAAACAGACCCAGGATCGCAAGGGCGACTGGCTTTGTCGCCCATCGCAGCTGCAGCGTAAGGGCGAAGTGCGGTCGATCAACAGGCCGGTAGCGATCCTGGCGATCGCCAGCGATGCGCCGCCGATACCGGCGATCGCGCCCGCCCGGGCGGGACTGATCCCAATGTCGGAAAGGTAAGCGACAAAGTGCAGATGCAGCCCTGATACGGCAAATGGGATAAGCGCGAAGCCGATGACCATGGTCCAAAACCTGCGATCCCCCAAGAGGGGCTGGCGGCCCCCCGCTCCACGGTAAGGATGGGATGCGGGCCCTCGCGCCCTGACCGATCAAGTGGCGTGACAATCGGCATTGCCAAGAAGACCAATGCAGACGGCACCAGGTAACCATGTCCTGCCGAGTCAGCTGCGGACGGCACCATCAGTGAGTGCCAGAAAGATCCCGGTTGCGCCGTTGCCCGTCATCGCCGGGCCAAAGCCAGACGCGGTTGCGATGAAAGGCGGTGGTCAGCAGTTACAGCATAGACGACGGTCGATGACCCGCTCACGCGGCGACCGCCAGGCCAAAGCTCAGGTAGTAATGAACCAGGACTTGCCCTTAAGCCCGGCTGAACAGGACAAACCACGGCGGCCAGGGCCGACAGCGAGAATCGCGACGACCAAACGCTCGCGAATGCAGTCTGCCACCCATCCCAGGGCAGGTGCAAGCGGGGCGAGGGTCAGGATCACTGATGGTCGGTTGAAGTCTCGATTCGGGTCAACCAAACTCGGCCTGCCAATGGCGCATGAAGATTCCGACCCCCGGCCCGGGAAGCGCGATAATGCCAACCCCGATGCCAATCGCGGATCCAACAAGGATCCACCATCCGGTCCCTGAGTTCCGGGCCTGCTCCCTCATAGCCCCGGCCTCCGCCCTCTCGCCACCCTTACAGTCGCCAGTTCAGGCTGACTCCGAACGTCTGCGGATCACCAGGCGCGGCGACGCCCGTGTTGCCGACGATCGCAACCGTTGCACGGACTCGTTGGCTTTTCGGTGGAGTTCTTCACGAACAGCGCGATGCTCAGCTTCCCCTCTCGGTTTCGTAGGACAGATGCCCGTTTAGCAGGCCGTAGCCTGGATTGGAACGCCGGCGGCTGGATGTTGGACGCGTCGAAAAGGATCTTCGACTGGTGAAGTACTCGGCTCTGACGTTCACCTTACCGGAACCGTTTGCCGGAACCTTGAGTTCTGCAACGACCGAGGTCTGGAAATCCAGGTGACCTCATTGCTGGTTACCCGCAAAGTTCGTTGGCCACAGACCGACGGCGTATCGAACAGTCGCTCAGGTAATGACGGAAGCGCGCCCTCTGAAAGGGAGAGCTCAGTCGATGATCGGAAAATCGCCAATCCGGCCTTGCAGCGAGATATCGACGCCGCAGGTCCTGGTCAGCCAGCATTGTCGATGATCGTCAATCCCGCCGAAGGAACGCGCAGGATCTGCTGATTCCCGATCGACGGCGTGTTGAAGAAGGGCTATTGAACCGGACGGCGGTCAAACCATTCCGGAATTCTTGAAGCCGGCCTAACGACTTAACGTCTTCGGGCGCATAGACGGACGATGCCAAGTGAGGTTGGCCGGCAGCGCTCGGGACCTCCGCCGCTCTTGAAACCTGGCGGAAGGAGCCGTAAACAGCTGAATGTCGGGACTCGGCTCGTATTCCACACGACAGCGGGATCGAGGCTGTTCAAGCTAAGTGTAAGCTGGACCGTATATCGTCCGGCCCGAGCGGATCCGGTATCCTGGTTGGACTGCTTTCCATTCACCGCTTTAGCTGGCGCGCCAACCGTAGCGCTGGGGCCAGGAAGGTTTAATGGGTCAGCTGACCCGAATGCCGCATAGCTCTCTTCGCGCGGATGCGCTGGTGATAGGTACCGATCGAATTGCGCGCGGCGGCAACCGCATAATCCGGCCCTGAATCGAGCGTGTCGATGCGATCAGTCAGGCCGTTGTAGTAGTACAGCCCCGCGGTCCACTGCAGACTGTCTGTTTCACCAGGCACCGTTCCTGACTGAACGTATCAACCCGGGCATCGCTCGCCTGCGAGTAGGCGTCGGGATCGTGCCTTCCTGGTCCACAGGGGCCTCTCGAAGTGGTTGTTCCGGTAAGCCGAAATCGAGGGGTCAGCTTCGCCGCGCCGGATCGGTTCGAACCGTCCGGTGATCGAATGGGCGGTCTGCTTCTCCGAAGCCTTCCACATTGTAGTATCGGCGGTAGAAACTCTGGTCCGCAGGTTGCGCCGCGGCGGTTGGCGCGATCAGGAGCGAAGTCAGGGCGGTGGTCGGAAACTGGTTCGTCATTCCGTTATCGGACGTGGTAGTCTGCCGAGAGGAGCGCGGTGAGGTTGCCTCCCTCGTGCATCAGCTGCCCGCGGCGCACCAGTGTCGACGGACCCAGGATCCCGTCCGGAGGGTTGTCAGTAAAGGCGTCCCGCTGCCGGTGTGCCGGCTGAAGGCGATAGGACCAGCTATCCCCGATCGGCCCTGTGATGCCGGGCGCGCGGCCACTTGGCCGTAGTTGCCGCCCTCGATTGTCGCCCAGGCGTCGAAGGTGCGGCTGGGCCGCTTCCAAGAAATGATCGAGATCGCCCGCCAGCCGCGTTGCGCACGAACAGCGTGCCTAAGGGCCCCTTGGTACTTCACCCGTTCCGTCCAGCAGATCAAGGTGAAGCCCGGCAGTGCCGGCCAGATGAACTTCATCCGCGGAAATAAGCGACGCTGGGATCAGAGCCCGCGTCGATCACGTTCGTGCCGGCTCCACGGATATAGGTGTAGCTGACCGCTCCCAACAGCAGACATGTACATGCCGGGCGAGCAGTCGCACCGGAGATCCAGCGTGTTGATCCCGGAGCGCTCAATCGGACAAGCCAGAACCACGGACGATCGTCCGACTGGAATGAGGGAAACCTGTCAGGCCCGGGGCGTGCGCAGCGCTGCCATGGCATGAATTCCACTGCAGCAAAACTCGACGATATCCGCGTTGACCCGATCCATGGTCTGACTGGATTTGGCGCCAATCATTCGATCATATCTGTGGTCGATCAATTGCCAGGAATAGATTGCGCCAATCATGAACGAGAAGGCCCAGATTGCGTCTTCGCGAGTGAAGGCCGGGCAGCATTCCATCATCGCGCCGATCCATCTTTCGACAGTCCGGTCAGCTCTGTCTAGCATTCTCAATTCGGAGCCGGGGTTCGAGATCGACACCATGAAGTGACGCGACGAAGATCAGATCTCGATCTCTCCGATTTTCACTGAATGCCCTGCGAACAATGGGATAAGAAAGAGAGCTCACTATATCGCGCATGTCGACAGATGTTGTCTGGAGCAGCAATTTGTCGAGCAGTGCGTTACGATCCTCGTCAATTTCCTTCCAGGCGTGTCGTCGGACTTCCAGGAAAAGTGCAGATTTGGATTTGAAATAGAAATGAATGGTGCTCAGCGGTACATCGGCGCCATTTGCAATATTCCTGAGCGACGCTCCGGCGTATCCGTGTTCGGAAAACTGAGTGATCGCGCTTTCTAAAAGACTGTCAAGCGCACTTGATTTCGACATCGTGCCTCATTCCATCACCGAAAATGATTTTAATAATGCAGCTGCGGTCTATTTAATAACGCCTGGATCGCGCACTGCAACAGAAGGAAAAGACGTCCCGCAACACGACGCTTGGCTATCTTTGGTGCGCGCCAGTTCGGATTGCGTGGTCAAACCCACTCGGGCTAGCGCGAAAGAATGCTGATTGCGCAGACGGCCTCTTCAACGCCCCAAAGCCCGCCGCCGTTCTCCGCGATCGCGACAGTCGCGTTGTCGACCTGGCGCTGCCCGGCTCTCCGCGCAGCTGCGTAACCAGTTCGAATATCTGGGCAAGTCCCGTAGCGCCAATCGGGTGCCCCTTGCTCTCAAGGCCTCCGGAGGGATTGACCGGTATGCGCCCACCCAGGCATGTCTGCCCCTGGAGCGCCGCCTCACCCCCAAGCCCGCGTGGGACCAGGCCCAGGTTTTCCACCTGGATGACTTCACCAACCGCAGTCGCGTCGTGAACCTCGGCGACATCGACATCTTCGGGGCCAAGCGAGGCTGCTCCATACGCCTTCAGCGCGGTTATCCGTCCGATGTGACGGTCGAGATCGTCCGGCGCGCGGTCGATCGAGGTGCCAGAACACAGGCCCCGCAGCCTGATGGCCCGCGCAGCAGCGCCAAGGCGCTCCAGACCCCTTGTCCGTGCAAAGTATCGCCGCCGCGGCGCCGTCGCTCACCGGCGCGCACATCGGCAGGGTCAGCGGCCAGGCGATTGGCCGGTCTGCCAGCACCTCCTCGACGGTATAGGGGCGGCGAAACTGCGCGCGTTCGTTGTGAACAGAATGTGCATGGTTCTTGGCGGCAACGGCCGCGAACTGTTCGGCGGTCGAACCATAGAGCCGCATGTGCTGGCGCGCGAAAGCCGCGTAGATGTCCATGAATAAGCTGCGCCGCTCCGCCGGGGGTGGCAACCGGGCGTCATCCATGCCGCCCAGGGCAAGCAGCGCCGCACGGCTCTGATCGGTCAGGGCAACGTCCCAGCCAGCATCGAAAATGCCGAGCGAGCGCCCGCGATCCTGGTGGGAGAGCTTTCCGCGCCGACCGCCAGGACGATGTCCGCCGCTCCCGCCTTCAGGTAGTTTGCCGCCTCGAACAGGGCGGTCGATGCGCTGGCACAGGCGTTTTCGACATTGACGATCGGGATGCCGGCGAAACCCGAGCGGTCGCAGTGCCGCCTGGCCCCGGATCATGTGCTGGCCTTCCAGCGACCCCTGGCTGGTATTGGCAAACCACGCAGCCTCGATTTGCGAGGCATCGCAATTCGCATCCGCCAGCGCCTCATCGACGGCTTGCCGTGTCAGATCCTTGACCGTCCGGGCCAAGTCGATGCCGAACTTCGTCATGCCGACACCGACGATATGGACGGCGCTTGGCCGGCATCGTTCAGAGGACTTGGTCGAGTGCGTAGAATGGCGACCAGAGATCCTCGATCGGCGTACGGTCGTGCACCAGCTTTTCCAGATCGAAACCCGCAAACACGGGATCGTTCGGCTTGCGGCCGCCCCGAAGCGCGCGGTTGTTTTCGCTACCCGGTTCGCCCACGCCCATGAACGAACGCATGTCCTTGGTCCGAACAAGTCGGTCCATGTCGTTGACAATGGTGCGGCAAAGGATGCGCCATTCGCCCCCGCGCTTCTCGAAGATGTCGAGGTATCGGCCCTGGTGCCAGAAATCGAGGAAGTCCCCGTCAGGCTTCTTCAGGCGGTGGATCACCGACCACTGGCTCTCGCAGAAGGCGCGATCACCCTTGAGGTCGATAATCGTGTTGGTGATGGCGTGGATGCTGGCTTCCGCCTGCTTGAGGATCGGGATCACATAGTCGGCAAACCCTTGGCCGTTGCCGCCGAAGAAGCCGTGATCATCGTAGCCGTCTTCCCAGTAGCAGTCCTTGAATGCCTGCTGGTCGCAGCGGTCGGCGCCGCGACAATAGCGGTGAATAACCTCGCGGATCGCTTCCTTGTCGCGCAGGGCGGTGAGTTCGCTTTCCAGAGCGTCGAGCCGGGCCGTTAGACTGTCACTCATACCTGTTCCTCTTGCTTGGCTGCGAACACCCTGTTGCGCAGCACGCCAATTCCTTCGACTTCGAGTTCGATCACATCACCGTCCGCAAGCAGCTTGCCGGCTTCCAGACCGCAGCCTCCGCCAACGGTTCCCGATCCCAGGATCTCGCCGGCGTGGAGGGTTTCGGACCTGCTGATGAACGCGATCAGGTCCTCGAAATGGACGGTCATGGTGCTGCTGTTGCCGACCGAGCGGACTTCGCCATTGACGCGAACCGTCATGGCCGCGTTATCGGGATAGAACTCGTCGATCGTGACGATCCAGGGCCCCAGGGCATTGGCGCGGTCGAAGTCCTTCGATTTCGAGGGGCCGAGGCCGCTTTCCATTTCCATGCCCTGGGTATCGCGGGCGCTGAAATCGTTGAAGATCGTGAATCCGAAGATGTGCGCGCGCGCATCCTCACGGCTTATGTCGCGGCCGGTTGTGCCGATAACGCAGCCCATTTCCAGCTCGTAATCCATGACTTTCGAATAGGCCGGCCAGTGCACATCGGTGTCAGGGCCGGTGACGGCCATGCGGTTGGCCTTGTAGTAGATCGGCCGAACTTTGAAGACCTCGTGCATCCGCCGCGACCGTTCGGGCGGTTCGGTCTGACCGGTCAGGCGCATCGCCCCCTGCATGGAGCCGGTGAGATGCTCCTCGAAGCACATGCAGTCGCGCATCTGGACTGGACGGGGTAACGGCGCCAGGAGCCTCACCTCGCCAATCGGCAGGGGATCGCCCGCATAGGCCTCGGCGGCAGAGCGGATGGTCGCCAGACAATCCGCCCCCCCTTCGATCACGACCTGCATCGATCCGGCAATTTGCGGGTCCAGGCCTGCTGCGGCCAGCGCCTTCGCCACATCGACTATGGCGCCGTCATGGTTTGTAACCACGCCAACCCGTGGGTTGGGATCCTGATCCGTTGCAAAAGTTGCCAGTTTCATGATCGATTACCTCAGAAGTCTTAGGAAACCCGGGCCCCGAAGGTACGCGGCTCGGCCCAGATGCCGCGCTGGGCATTCCCGGTGCTGTTCAGAACCTGGCGACGGTAGCGCTCATCGGTGAGATTGCGCGCCCAGATGCCGAGCGTCCAGTTCCCGTTCTTCAGATTGACCGAGGCGTCCCAGAGCCCAAGGCCACCTTCGCTCGATTCCGGATCGAGGAGGTTATTATCTGCCTCGAAATAGATCTTGCTGCGATAGGAATAGCCGATCCGGGTGGAGAGATCGCCAAGCCCGGTGCTGGCCTCGAAGTTGAGCCCCAGCGACAGGGTGTGTTCCGGCGCACGCTGCATCCGGTTGCCACTGAAATCGAGCGTGGCGTTGAACACGTAGTCCTTGAACTTGGCATCGAGGTAACCGTAGCTGAAATCGAGCGACCAGTTGCTGTTGAAGACGGCCCGGCCTTCCATTTCAAAGCCGCGAATGCGGCTGCTGCCAGCATTGCCGATCAGAATACGGGAGACGCCACCGCCGATCGGGATCAGGCGGAGCTGTTGGAGGTTCTTGTAGTCCATACTGAAGACAGCGGCATTCAGCCGAAGGTGCCGATCCAGCAAGGTCGTCCGCATCCCGGCTTCGAAAGAGTCGACTGATTCCGGTTCGGCGACTTGCTGTGCAATCGCGGGCGAAACCGCGATGAACTGGAATGCGCCTGACTTGAAGCCCGAAGTGTAGGAGACATAGCCCATCACGTCATCGGTGAACTTGTAACTCAGCGATACCGAAGGATCGAACGAATGCCACTTGCGCGAAAGCGCGGTGCTGTAGTTCGAAATGACGATCGGAATCGTGGTCTTGGTGTTGAAGGCGACTGCCTTTTCATCCCAACTGTAGCGTCCGCCCAGGGTCAGCGAAAGTTTCTCGACCGGCTCCCACTGGATCTGTCCGAACAGCGCATAGGACTTGGCCTGCAGATTGACGTCGAAATCCCAGCGCAGCGGAGCCGGTGCGACCAAGGCCGAGAGCAGCGAAGCGGGACCGAAGTCGATGGTCTCGGTCCGGGTGACGTCTTCCCTGGAATAATAGGCGCCGAGGAGGACCTTGAGAGTGTCGGACTGGTAGTTCAGCCGCAGTTCCTGTGAGAACTGCTTGCCGTCCTCGTTGGCCAGGTAGACCTGGAACGGAAGCGTCGTTCCATCGAGATCGTCGCGTTCGGTGAGTTTGAGTTTGCGCAGGGCGGTGATCGAAGTCAGCTCGATTGCTCCGAACGGAACGTTGAGCTGGGCCGAACCGCCATAAGTCTCCTTGACGATCCCTTGACCTTGAACGTCCATCGCCGGTCGATAAGGATCGGCAGGCTCGGCTGGCGTCACAAAGCCGGGAGTCAAAGCTCCAGGATTATCACCGGCACCGCCCAGTTGGTTCGGAACCAGCACCAGGGGAGGGCCGTCGAGGTGCGAATAATCGGCCGCCAGGCGCAACGTCGCATCGCCCAGATTGAACAGCAGCTTGCCCCGACCAGACCAGGCGTCCTCGCTTCCACCGCGAATGTTCGCGATGCTGACAGGTTGATAGCCAGCGCGATAGCGCCGCGCCACGGATAACGACCCGCGAACGTCGTCGCCAGCGATCGGACCGCTGACCGAGGCGCCCAGCGAATAGAGCCAGTCGCCGCCAACATCGCTGGTGCCGAGTTCACCCGAGAGCTTGCCTTTCAGAGATGAGGAAGGATCGCGGGTAACGACCGAGATCGCCCCGCCAATGGTGTTGCGGCCATAGAGTGAACCCTGCGGCCCGCGCAGTAGCTCAACCCGTTCAACATCCATCAAATCCATGTCCATCGCCCCGAAGCGGCCGAGGTAGACGCCATCGACGAAGATGCCCACGGATGAGTCACTGCCCGCATCATACGAACGAGTGCCGACACCGCGGATGTAGATCTGTGGCTTTGAGCGATCAGCCGCTTCAAAGAACACGTTGCCGCTAAGCCGCGCCACGTCGTTGAGTTCGGTATAACCGGCGCTCTCCAGGTCCTTGCCGGAAACCGCGGAGATCGACATCGGCACCTCCTGCAGCGATTCCGACTGCTTGCGCGCCGTCACGACGATGTCGGTGATTCCGCCCTGGCCGGCATCTGCGGATTGTTCCTGCGCCCATGCGGGCTGCGCAGCGACCACTGCAATCACAGCGGACGACAACAGCCATCCGGACGAACGGCGCGAATTTGCGGTATCGTTCCTCGACATCCTACCCTCCCCATATATCCGCGTATTGAACGACTCATTCATATGCGGTACGTAAATAGGTACATTAGTACCGTATGGAGGTCAAGCGATGCCGAGCCAAGCCATGTCCGCCTATAACGAGGAGGTCCGCCGGACCCGGCGCGCACTGCTCAACAGCGACTACGATCCGGTGGAAATGCGTCACATGCTCGCCGGTCTCGAAGCTGTCGGTCCTGGCCCGGACATCCGCCAGCTGGGCGAGGCAACGCTTGAACTGCGGCGTGCGGAGGGGTCAGCGCTGCTGGTCTATGTCCCGGGCGGCGGGTTTTGCTTTCCGGGCGGAGATTCCCACCGCTCGCTGCTGGACCGGGTCAGCGATGCGGCTGCGATGCGCGGTGCGCTGCTGCAATACCGGCTCGCGCCGGAGCACCCGTTCCCGGCTGCGCACGAGGATGTCGCCCATGCGCTCCGCGTCGTGCTCGCCGAGGAGTCCGGCCCGGTCTTCGTGATGTGCGATTCAGCGGCAGGGGCGCTGGTCCTGTGTGCCTGTGCGCTGCTGAAGCGGGAAGGGCACCGCCTGCCCGACCGGCTGGTCTGTATGTCGGCCCTGACCGATCTTGCCATGACCGGCCGCTCGAACGTGTCCAACGCCGAGGCAGATCCGATGTTCGGGCCGCAGGCCGTGATGCACAAGATCTTCCACTACTTGCAGGGGGCCAACCCGGCCCAGGCCTCGGTTTCCCCCTTCTGGGATGAACCCATCGCGCTGCCTGATACCCTGTTCATCGTCGGCAGCACCGAGGTCATGCGTGATGACACCTTGCGTTATGCCAGCAAGACGGAAACTGCCGGGACAACTGTGAAAGTGCTGATCTACGAGGAAGCGCCGCATGTCTTCGCGCTGATTCCCGGACTCCCCGAGACAGATCAGGTCGTTGCGGAGATTGCCACCTTCCTGGGGAAGGCTTGAACCGGTTCAGTCGCCCTGATTCAGGAACAGTCCGGTCGTTAGGACGCGGTACAGTTCGTCGAAGGCCTGGCTGAATTCAACGCCAGTCCGCTCGAGCATCGATGGCTCGTTGATCCGGTTGACTGCGGCCAGGAATATCTCGGCCACCAGTGCCGAGTGGAACGGCTTGAAGCGCCCTCGCCGAATTCCATCCTCGATGATTTCCATCAGCACGTTCGTTCGCTGAGTCTGGTGCGCTTCGAGCAGGGCAAGGGCGGGGCGATAGCTTTGCAGATCGGCAAGGAACTGCCGACTTGCCGCTCGAGATTCGATGACTCCAGGCTCAAGATAGGCCATCACGCGCTGCTCGGGATCGGCGTGTTGGAGTGCACCTTGCCAACCGAGATGGCGAATGCGTTCGAGCCAGGATTGGATCACCAGAATGAACAGCTCCTGCTTACTCGGCGCAATTTCGTAGAGGGTCCGCTTTGAGCACTTCAGCTGCGCGGCGATCTCATCGACCGTGATGGTCCGGAAGCCATTAGCAAAGAACAACGCTTCCAGCTCCGCAAGCAGTTCCTTCTGTCGATCCGAGCCCGGACTGAGCTGGGGTATGTGCCTTGGAGCCATGATTGAAGTTGCCACCAGAGAATTGTCGATGCCGGGATAACCGTTCCCCCGCGCGCTGCCAACCGTAGCCTTCAATCTTTACAGGTACGAATGTACCGTATATCGTACCTTAATCGGCAATCAGCGAGTGAGACCATGGGCGAGGTTCTGAAGGCACCCACATCATCGCAGCTGTTGCTCGCAGCGCTGCGGCGTCACGCCGAGCGGCCTGCTATCACTGTTGCCGGGCAAACCTGGACCTATGCCCAGATCGACGAAATGTCCGAGCGCCTGGCCGGCTTCCTGGCAACCCAAGGTGTCGGGCCGAGCGTCGCCGTGGCAGTTCATCTGCGCAACGGCTGCGAATATGTCGTCGCAGAATTCGCCATTCTGAAGCTCGCCGCCATCCGGGTGCCGTTGAACGAGCTGATGGGCGTGCCAGAACTGGGCCATTGCCTTGAGCATAGTGGTGCCCGGATCCTGATCGCAGACGCCGACCTGCCCAAGGCAAGTGCGGCGCAAGGTGGGCTTGTCGAGATCATCGTGGGTTGCGCACCAGGCCAGCCCCTGGCCGATGGGCAGGTCGATTGGACTGAAGCATTGGCCCGGCGAGCGCCCATCGGGCGGCGAGCCGCCTTGCCAGAGGACACCGCGATCATCGCCTATACCGGGGGAACGACCGGACGCCCCAAAGGGGTCCGGCATACCTATGGGCGCATGGCGTGGAACCTGTTCTCGCACATCAACTGCCTCGACATTCGTGCCGAGGAAGTGATGCTGCTGACAACCCCGCTGCCGCATTCGTCCGGCTACCACATGGTCGCGGGCTTCCTGCAAGGAGCCCATGTCGTCATCGAAAGCCGGTTCGATCCGCAGCGTTTCTTCGAGCTGTGCCGCGAGGTCGATGTCACCTGGACCATGGTGGTCCCGACCATGCTTTACCGGCTGCTCGACCATCCCGCCGCCGGCAGCATGGATCACCGTTCGCTTAATACAATCGTCTACGGCGCCGCTCCGATCAATCGCGAGCGGCTGGAAGAAGGACTGCGCAAGTTCGGCAAGGTGTTTCTCCAGATCTATGGCCAGACCGAATGCCCCAACCTGATCACGACGCTGAGCAAGGACGATCACACAAATCCCGACCTGCTGGCCTCGTGCGGCCGCGCGGTGCCGCTGGTCGAGCTGCGCCTCCAGCTCGATGAATCCGGGGCGGGCGAAGTCGAGGTCAGTTCGCCCTATCTGCTGACCGAATATTTCCGCGATCCCGCCGCAACCCGAGAAGCACTGCATGACGGCTGGCTGAAGACCGGAGATCTCGCCCGGCTGGAAGACGGCTATCTGTTCCTGGTCGATCGCGCCAAGGACATGATCATCAGCGGCGGTATGAACGTCTATTCGGTAGAAGTCGAAGCTGCTCTGCGCGAACATCCCGGTGTCCGCGAGGCAGCGGTCGTCGGCATTCCGCATCCCGATTGGGGAGAGGCGGTGACCGCTGTGGTGATCGCCGACAACGGCGCGCTGGCCGAAGATATCCGGCAGTTCGCGAAGGCGCGGCTATCTGCCTACAAGGTCCCCAAGAGCGTTCATATCGTCGTGGAGTTGCCGTTGACTCAGTACGGCAAGATCGACAAGCGGCGCATTCGCACGCTGATGATCGATGCTCCTGCCGGCGGGCCGGAATGAACCCTGACACCAGGCAGGGGCTGGCCCCGATCCTGGGCATCCTGTTCCTTGTCAACCTGCTCGCCGCGATCGACCGGACCGCGCTCGCCGCCATCCTTCCCGCGATCAAGCACGATCTTGATCTCAGCGATACCCAGCTTGGCTTTCTGACCGGGATCGCCTTTTCGGCGTTCTACGCGCTGTTCGGGTTGCCGCTGGCCGGCTGGGCGGATCGCGGCAACCGCCGCAACATTCTTTGCCTGTCCGTGCTGTTCTGGAGTCTGGCCACCGCCGCGACGGGCATGGCGCGCGGCTTCGCGCAATTGGCCGCGGCGAGAATGCTGGTCGCAGTTGGCGAGGCGGGCGGCGTGCCCACTGCGCATTCCCTGCTCAGCGAACGTACCCCCTTGCGCCGCCGTCCCTGGTCTTCGCAATTCATTCGGCAGCCGCTCCGCTTGGCGCGCTGATCGGCCTGGCCGGGTGGGAATGCTTGCAGATCGCTATGGCTGGCGCGCCAGCTTCTTCCTGCTCGGATTGGCCGGGCTTCCTGTCTTCTTGACGATCGCATTTCGGCTTTCGGAGACTCGTTCGGCGGATCAGCCGGTGCGCGATGCAGCGCAGGGTTCGTGGCTGGTCCTGCTCGGCAACCGCTCGTTCCTCTGGCTGCTCGCGGGTTTTGCCCTCGGCAGCTTTGCCATGGCCGGGCTGCTACAATGGCTGCCGAGCCATTTTGGAAGGACATTCGGCTTGACCATGGGCAAGGCGGGAACGCTGTTCGGCCTGACCTATGGCATCGGCGCCATGGCCGGGATGCTGCTGGGCGGGCTCGGCGCCAATCGGCTCATGCACCGGGGGACCATTTGGGCACTGTGGCTGGCGGCCATGTCCTATCTGTTGGGCGGTCCGCTGCTGATCGCAGCGCTGTCCGTGGACAGCCTGGGTCTGGCGCTGTCGCTTGTGGCACTGGGAACTGGCTTGGCATCGGCTGCTTACGGCCCTGCCTTCGCGATGATCCAGACAATTGCCGAACCTTCGATGCGCGCCAAGGCGACGGCAATAGCAATGCTAGTCTCCAATCTGGTGGGAGCCGGCCTCGGGCCGCTCGCCGTGGGACTGCTTAGCGATGCGCATGGGGGGGGGGTGGATTCACTACGATTTGCTCTGTTGGGTCTAAGCCCGGCATTGATCGCTCCGGCATTCTGCTATTGGCGTGCAGCGGCAGCTTTCACACCAGTCGCGAGCAACGGTGCCGGTGTCGGACGCTGATGTGGTGCAATGTGTTGGGCTCGAATACGACGGGCGGTCACATTTCAGAGGAGCATGTCAGTGGTCTAGCGGCTCTGCATCGACCAGCCCACCACGCGGCGGGAGTACAGATCGATCACGACAGCCAGATACTCTCATCGAACTGGCCGAGCATGACGGCTGCCGCTCAGTCTACAAGGACTGGCTCGATGAACGCGGAGAGTCGATGCACCATGTCGGCTTCCGCCTAGAAACAGCCGCAGAGTACGATGCAGCCATGCAGCATTTCAGCAAGCATGGCATTGCGGAGGCGATGTCTGGCTGGTTCCATGCGCCCGGCGGCAATTGCAAATGGGCCTATCTCGGCACTCGGCCGTCGATCGGCTGCTACAGCGAACTCTATTATGTGGACGGCGTGGCGCTCGAGGCATTCGAGAACTTCCGAGACGGAAGGAGCGACCAGTTCATTCCAGGTGCGCCGGCCGCGAGAGAGATAGCGAAGCACATTATCTGATCTTTCTGCGCCGGGGCGGTGTCAAAAGGATTGCACCGCTAGGGGCGCAACTGAAGTTCTTCAAACCCACACGCTGCCAAGAATGCGTAAATCCTATCGTACATCTCGGGAGAGCGCGTGGTATCCTCGCTCGACCCATGCGGCACAAACACCACCATGCCTTGCCTGCTGCGGGTCAGCAGAACACGATAAGAGTTTGCGACATAAGTTCGGCGCGCGGGATCATTGACTGCCTGCCAGCGCGTTCCCTTGAACTGCAGTGCCTGCCAGGCGCCATCCGCGCGCCGAAAGTTTGCGTCCCAGCATAGGCAGGTCCAATCGAGTTCGAGACCCTGCACGTCGAACTCCGTGGCGGCATCTTCCAGCGCGTCCGACGAGCGGACGTCTTCGGTCGGCGCTAGAAACCACTTCGCCGGCTCAATCTTAGCCTTCACGAACACGCCGTGTGGCTTGAGGCGAGCTGCGTTCGAAGAGGCCAGCAGGCCGCAGCGTTCGTTGCCCCGCCGCTTGGTCCGCAGCCAATGGCGGGCCCGATCAAGATCGCGGGTGATGAAAAGCGGAAAACTGGAAAGTTCACCGCGCACCTGCAGTGCCGCGCCGACATTCCCGGCAATGACGTGACCGACAAAGTCAGACAGTCGCTCCGCACGAAACGACCGGAGCGAGGTGGCAAGGTGAAGCGCGGGCGCCGTGACCTCGTCTGGGATGCCGCATGCATGCGTCAACGTGCCGGGCACGTGGACTTGCCAATGCGGGAAGGAGCGCTCGAGTGCGCGCAGCCATTCTTCAATCCCCGCTTCGCCAGTGTTGATCTCTTGACCGCCACCGACCAGGCAAATGATCGCGCACCAGCCCTCGTGGCGGTCCATGACGCTGAGCAGAAACTCGGGTTCGGACATCGAGAACCCGAGCTGCCCTTTTTTCTGCTGCATGAACTTGGACGTCTGCTCCACGTCCCAGGCTCGCTGGGCTTCGTCGAACACTGCGACCTTCTCGATTGGCGCAGCAACGGTAGTGAGCGCATCATCGCGGAAGTGGTGGATGTTCTGGATAAAGGCCGCGGCGCGCCGGTCTTCTTGGGTCTTCGACGTCGATTGCCCCGCCTCACGGGCCTTCGCGACTGCATCGAGCGCGAGCGCTTCACGCAGCACCTCAACCAAGGGGCCGTTGCCCGAGAGAAAGACCGCATGCTCGTCGCTGTGTGCCCGCTGTCGGGCGGTGGCCAAGTTAAGACCGGCCAGCGTCTTGCCTGAGCCTGGCACCCCGGTGATGAAGCAGATGATTTTGCGCCTATCGCGCTTAGCGGCTTCAATCGCATTGGCGATATAATCGGCCGTGTGCGTGAGGTTTTCTGCTCCCGCTTCTGAGCGCGAGATCTCTGCGACGTCATGCCCGCGGTAGAGGGCCTGGGCAGCTTCCACGATGGTGGGAGTGGGCCGATAGCGGCCTGCCTCCCAGGCACTCGGATCAATGGGTGTTCTGCCATGCAGCCGGCAAACATCCTGGATTGCAGGTCCAAGCCCAATGGTGTTGACGCGCAGCGGGTGAGCGAGACCGTCCTCATCCCAGCGCAGCGGCTCAAACTCGGCGTCCGCTGCATGGCTGGCCACCAGGATTGGCACGATCGGTACCGCGTGGGAGGTTTCATGAAAATGCTTGAGGTCGAGGCCATAGCCATAGACCTGGTCCAGGCTTGAGCGGTCAAACTGCCGCGCACCGAGTTTATATTCGGCGACGAAGATGATCCCAGCCACGATGACGATGAGGTCTGCTCGGCGCCCCATCCGCGGGATCAGAAATTCCATTAAGAAGTGTGCCGCCGGCAACTGCTTGGCAAGCTCATGCAAGTGCTGGATTTGATATTCCCAGGCAGTTCGCTGGGCCGGCTCGAGCGCGAACGGCAAGCGTGCGGCAAGTTTGCCGAACAGCTCAGCGTCACTCGCCTGGCTGACGTCCTGCGCCGCAATCGACAGATATGCCCGATTCATTTGCCCTGCGTGCCCAACTGGTTAGGAAACATCAATGCTCACCCATCACAATGCCGTCGAGTATTTCTAGGATTGAGTTACAATGATGATGGTGCAGAATCGCTGGTCAACAATGGCGGTGCTAGGCGCCGCGTTATGCGGCTTTGCCATTTCAAGCCCCAGCCTGGCCCAGGTGGTTCAGGGCGCGGCCCGGGCGTTGGACGGCGATTCTTTGGTCGTAGGCGTCCAGGAAGTTCGCCTGTTTGGCATCGATGCTCCTGAATTCGACCAGACCTGTCAGAAGGACGGCGCACCCTGGGCCTGCGGCCAGATCGCCAAGGACCAGCTTGCGGCATTAGTCACGGCGCAACGCGTTGAATGCCGCGGGCAGGATAAGGATCAGTATGGGCGGATCGTCGCGGTTTGCTCGATTGGCTATGACGAGCTCAACCGCATCATGGTCGAACAGGGGTGGGCTGTCGCCTACCGCCAGTTTGGTGACAACTATGTCCCGGCTGAACTGCAGGCCAAAGCTCAGCGATTGGGCATTTGGAGCTCTGAATTCGTTATGCCCGAAGAGTTTCGCATGGCGCAAACCATGAAGGAACAGCCCAAGGCGCCGCAGCCTCGAGCCCAGCCAACGCGCCAGAGCTATCGATCAGTCAATGGCTGCTCGATCAAAGGCAACCGGAACCGCCGCGGGCAATGGATCTACCACCTTCCGGGTATGCCGTATTACGATCAGACCCGGGCGGAGGAGTTCTTCTGCACAGAGGCAGCCGCACAAGCGGCAGGCTATCGCCGGGCGAAGGTCCGGCAGTAGAAGTGCATTCAGCAACCCGATTGGACTGAAGACCGTGCTACAAGACTGGCTGTGGACGCTGACAATGCGGCCATAATCGGCTTCAATCTGTCTGGTCGAAAGCCGTCGTTCGTTCACCGACGACCTATGTATGCCAACTCTCGGGTAGCGCCTAGGTGGGCGTTCGGGCCTTTGCAGACACCACCATTCGCTTGGGCGAGGATTAAAAACAACTCGCATGACTAAACTGCCAATAGGCGACAGTTTAGCCATGTGATCGATTCTAGGGAGCCTCCGACGCCGCACCAAACACCCGGCGCTGGAGGAATGAAATGTCTGCGGTTTCAAGCGATGCCGGTTGCGACTCAGAAGAGATCGAGCGTTTCGACGTTATAATCGTCGGCGCGGGGATCTCGGGCATCGGCAGCGCAACCTTGCTGCGCAAGCACTGCCCGGACTTGAGCTTTGTTGTCCTCGACGCGATGGAATCGTTCGGCGGCACCTGGCTGATGCACAAGTATCCCGGCACCCGTTCGGACAGCGATCTGTTCACTTTCGGCTATGGCTTCAAGCCGTGGAAGGGTGATCCCATCGCTTCGCGCCAGCAGATTCTGGACTATCTGGGCGGGGCTATCGAGGATGCCAATCTTGGGCCGCACATCCGTTATGGCCACAAGGTCCAATCCGCCGAATGGTCGAGTGAAGCGGCAAGCTGGACACTGGCAGTCGAGCGCAGTGATATAGAAGGCTTGGTCCATCTGCAGGGGCGCTTCCTGTGGATGTGTCAGGGCTACTACCGCCATTCACACGGCTACACGCCGGACTGGCCAGGTCTCGCCCAGTTCCAGGGGCAGGTTGTCCACCCGCAGCACTGGCCAGACGATCTCGATCTCAGCGGCAAGCAGGTGACGGTGATCGGCTCGGGTGCCACGGCCGCCACCTTGATCCCGGCGCTGGCTGATAGCTGCGCGCATGTCACCATGTTGCAGCGCACGCCGACCTACTTCGCGGCTGGTCGCAATGCCGACAGCCTGGCGGACGAACTGCGCAAGCTGTATGTCGATGACGCCTGGATCCATGAAATCATGCGCCGCAAGGTGGTGCGCGACCGCGCCGATCTGCTGGAGCGCGCGCAGGCAGCGCCCGACAAGCTGAAGAAACTGCTGATCGACGGGGTCAAGGCCTGCCTGCCCGAAGGCTTTGATGTCGATCGCCACTTTACCCCGCCCTACAAGCCCATGCAGCAGCGCGTGGCCTTTGTGCCTGATGGCGACCTGTTCAAGGCCGTCGCTTCGGGCAAGGCATCGGTCGTGACGGACCAGATCGCAGCCTTTGACGAAACCGGGATCCAGCTTGGTTCAGGCAGCCGCATCGACTGCGACGTGGTGATCACCGCGACCGGCTTTGAGATGTCCGTGATGGGCGAGATCCCCTTCCGGGTTGACGGACGCCATATCGATTTTGCGCAGACTGTGACCTATCGCGGGACGATGTTCACCGGCGTGCCGAACATGGCCTGGATTTATGGCTATGGGCACTATAGCTGGACCTTGCGCGCGGACCTGATCGGCGAGTTCGTCTGCCGCCTGCTGCGCCATCTGGAGGCGCGCGGCGCGAAGAGCGTAGCGCCGACCTTGCGCCTGGATGATCACGACATGCCGCAGCGGCCGTGGGTCGACACCGAATACCTCAATCCCGGCTACCTCTTGCGCAGCCTGGACCGCTTGCCACGCAGCGGTGACAAGCCGGAGTGGCAGCACAGCCAGGATTATCTCTACGAGAGCAAGGCCATCCCGGCCATCGATCTCGACGATCCGATCTTTTCCTACAGCTATTGACCGGGCCGGACCCGCAAAGACCGAGGAGCGTGCAGATGAAGAACATGAAAGGCGGCGTAGCCGTAGTAACCGGCGGCGGTTCTGGCCTGGGCAAGGCTATTGCACAGGAGGCCGCACGCCGGGGAATGCGGGTGGTGATTGCCGACGTGCAGGCCGAGGCGATGAATGCGGCGGTTAAAGAGCTGCGGGCCAGCGGTGCGGATGCGATTGGTGTGTTGACCGACGTGACCAGCGCTGCTTCGGTTGAGGCGCTCGCAGAGGCCGCCGAACGCCAGTTTGGCCCCGCCAACCTGGTGTTCAACAATGCCGGGGTCGCATCCGGTGGGCCGATCTGGGAAAGCACCGAAAAGGATTGGAAGTGGGTGTTCGCCGTCAACGTCGATGGGGTGGCCAACGGTGTGCGGAGCTTCACCCCGCGGATGCTTGCTGCCGCCGCTGCCGACCCGGCCTATCAAGGCTGCATTGTGAATACCGCCTCGATGGCCGGACTGGTTACGGCACCCGGCATGGGCATTTACAGCGTTTCCAAACACGCCGTGATCGCGATTTCGGAATGCCTTTACCACGATCTCGATCTGGCCGGAGATCAGGTCAAGACAGCTGTGCTGTGTCCCTCATACGTGACCACCAACATCAGCCAATGCTATCGCACCCGGCCCGCCGATCTTGCCAATGAAAGCGGCCCGACAAAGTCCCAGCTGGCGACCCAGGCCATTTCCGCGAAGGATCTCGCCAATGGGTCGTTGACCGCAGAAGAAGTGGCCAGCATCACTTTCCAGGCAATCGAAGTGGGACAGTTCTACGTCTATCCCAGCCCGGAACTGCTCCCGATCGTCAAGAACCGCCTGGATAACATCGCGGCGGGATCCAATCCCGATATTCCCTACGAGGACATTCCGATGTTCAAGGAGCGGCGCGACCGGTTAAAGGAAGCACTGGCCAGTTGAACGCCAGCCCTCACAGGCGGATCAAGGACATCGGCAGTTGCACGAAGACAGGGCCCAGCACGAACCAGGAGTATTGAGCCCGGAGCTCGATGCTGCGCTGCGCCAGCATGCCCGCCGCCGACTGCTTGGCAGGGGTGAGCAGCTTTATGCGTTCGGGTCCGTGCCCGATGCGCTGTTCTGCGTTGAAGAGGGAGTACTGCGCCTCAGCGTGACCAGCCCCGAGGGCCGGGAATCCGTTCTCAGCATGGTGACTCAAAACCAGTGGTTCGGCGAAGCCTCCCTGTTTTCGGGAGAGCCGCGCGGAAATGACGCCATGGCGATTGTTGCCAGCGCTGTGCTGATCGTCCCGGCTGCAGCAGTCCACCAGCTTGTCGACCACCGGCCGGATTTCTTGCTGCAATTCCTGGCCATGATGGGGAGGCGGTATCGCATGATACTCAGCCGGATGGACGATACCGTGCTGCGCCCCTTGCCCGCCCGCCTGGCGCGGGAAGTGCTGCAGGCGCATGGGCGGGAGCTTGCAGCGGCAGGACCACATCACCCGGTCACGCTCCGCTTCTCGCAAGAGGAAATGAGCCAGATGCTCGGCGCATCGCGGCAAAGCATCAACCGCCTGCTCAAGCAATGGGAGCGAGGCGGCGCCATAGAAGTTGCTTACCGCAGCCTGACAGTCCTCGATCCTGAAGCGCTGCGGTTGCTCACGGAACGTGACGAAGGATAAAGCGCTATGGTCCTGCTCCAAACTACCGGAGTACCAAGATGAAACTGCGCCTGCGCCAGATTGCACTCGCCGTAACTGACCTTGAAGTTGCAACATTGCAGGCCAGCCAGATTCTTGGCCTGGGCTCAGCCTATCAAGACCCGGCAATCGTGCGTTACGGGCTGCGCAATGCGGTCTATGCGATCGACAACACCTTTCTGGAATTCGTATCGCCGATCACCGAAAACACCACCGTCGGGCGCTTGCTGGCCAAGCAAGGCGGTGACTGCGGCTATATGGTCATTCTTCAAACCGACGGGGCAGACGAAGCGCGCGCGCGAATTGATGCTGCGGGTGTGCGCGTGGCGGATCAGTTGGACCGCAATGGCGCGGGCTTCATGCACCTGCATCCCAAGGATGTTGGCGGAACCCTGCTGTCCATCGATTACATGCCGCGCTGGTCCGACTGGGAATGGGGCGGCCCCGACTGGCAAAAGTCCGCTACCCATGACGAGGCCATTACCGGGATTGGAATAAGCGCGCTCGACCCGCAGGGCATGGCGGGGCGCTGGGGGGAAATTCTCGGTCGCCCGATGGAACATTGCGATCATGCAAGCCGCATCGGCCTGGATGAAGGCGAGCTGCGGTTTGCGGCCCCAGCAGGCAACGGCAGTGAAGGATTCCAAGCCTTCGACCTGCACTCCGCCCGCGCCGCGCAGCTGCGCGAAAACGCTGTTCGGCACGGCTGCCTGACCAGTGAGGGGAATATCGCACTGTTCGGCGTGACTATTCGGCTGGTTTGATAGCCTGCATCAAAGCGCCTGAGACACGAGAGGATAACCAGTGACCTATTCGCAGATTTGTTATGATGTGATCCGCGCGGTCGCCACCATCACGCTGAACCGGCCAGAGCGCCTGAACGCCTGGACCCCGACCATGGCGGCAGAATTCCGCCAGGCCATGGAGCAGGCGAACAACGATCCGCAGGTGCGTGCGATTATCGTGACCGGCGCGGGCAAGGGGTTCTGCTCGGGCGTCGACATGAACGCGCTGGATGGAATGACCTCGAGCGGCAAGACCCCAAGCAAATCGTTCACCCCGCTTGACCCGGCGGCCCGCGAAGATTTCCAGCATCCGATGACCTGGCTGCCGTCGGTCGGCAAGCCGATTATTGCCGCGGTCAACGGTGCGGCGGCCGGGCTGGGGCTTGCGCTTCTGCTGTTCTGCGATTTGCGGTTTGCCTCCAGCAACGCGGCATTTGTGACATCATTCTCGCGGCGCGGCCTGATCGCGGAACATGGCACCAGCTGGATGCTGACGCGATTGGTGGGACATAGCCGTGCACTGGACCTGATGTTCTCCTCGCGTCGAGTAGATGGCGACGAGGCATACCGCATCGGCCTGGCAGACCGGGTCTGCGCCCCCGAACGGCTGCTGGACGAGGCACGCGAATATGCCGAGAACCTGGCGGCGAATGTCTCTCCGCGCTCGACCCGCATCATGAAGCGCCAGCTGTGGGACGCCCTGTTCGTCGATCTCGCAACCTCGATGCAGGAAGCCGATGAGGAAATGCGGGAAAGCCTGAAAAGCGCGGATTTCAAGGAGGGCGTTGCGCACTTCCTTGAGAAGCGCCCGGCAAAGTTCGTAGGTGGCTAAAGTTTATTTTGGGGTTTTGTGATCGACATCGGTATCTGGAATGCCTTCGAGGTCTAAATGTCCCATGACACTTCTCCTGTGGCCGGAATGGCCACGGGGAGTTTGCCTCAACTATGCATGAAAATGTCCGCTATCCCAATTTGCGGTCCTGAAAGGAGACTTTCCGGATCGTCCAACTGAGCGGACATTGGCCTGGCGAATTCAGGCGAGCGCGCCTAAAAATGCCGACCAGGCGTCCATGGTCTTCTGCGACCCGGATCATGGGCGCCTGACCTGTTAAGCGCGAAGCGCGCTTCGATCCCCAAACCCCAAATTCCATTCGACTTCGGCTGCACGGCAAGCATTGCTGTGTTCACTGAATCGCGGCCCTGAAGAGGTGTCAATCGGCGTTCAATCGGGACCCCCTATCGGCGTGCAAAAGGGACCCCCTTGCAGTTGCGGGGATTGGTTGATGCTGGGCGCGTGTTTCGCGCTGCTGGCGGCGTAGGAGGGCGTAGCCCGACCGGAGGCGGCAGCGCGAGGGCCGTTTTTCTGATTGGGTCAGCTGCGGTTTTTGAAGCGCCAGCTGTCGTTGCCTGTCTCGACGATATCGCAATGGTGGGTGATGCGGGTCGAGCAGCGCAGTGGTCATTTTGGGGTCGCCGAACACGGTGGGCCATTCGCCAAAGGCCAGGTTGGTGGTGATGATGACCGAGGTCTGCTCGTAGAGCTTGCTGATCAGATGGAACAGCAGCTGGCCGCCTGAGCGGGCGAACGGTAGATAGCCCAGTTCATCGAGCACCACGAGATCGAGCCTGCCGAGCTGGGCTGCGATGGCGCCAGCCTTGCCGATGCGAGCTTCTTCTTCGAGCCGAGTGACGAGATCGACCGTGTTGAAGTAGCGTCCGCGAGCGCCAGCACGCACGACGCCGGCGGTGATCGCGGTGGCCAGATGGGTCTTGCCCGTCCCGGTCCCGCCGATGAGCACGATGTTCCGGCGACCAGGTACGAACGAACCTGCGTGAACACCCGCTCCTTGCCGATGAACACGGTGGTGACCGCGGTCTTCATGTTATCGTAGATCCCGCGCAGCGGAACGCCACCAAAGAAGGCGAAGCCGCGGGCATGGGCGTCAAACACCATCTCCTGTGTCTCGCGTGGATAGGCTCGGACATAGACTGCCCGCGACGCGCATAGCCGCATATGCGCCACCTTCACCCGCATCGGCTTGCCGGCGATCTCTACGTCCTCATGGCTCCAGTCGAACTGGTAGGCCTCGCCGGGCTGGAATAGCAGCGGGATAAAGGCCGGCGCCCCATCGCCAGGATCCTTGCGCCGTGCTTCCGCCCAGCGCCGGGCGTAGCGCCGGACCGCATCGTAGGAACCCTCGAACCCCTCACGGCACAGCAGGTCATGGATGCGCGTCATCCGCAGCCGATCGCGCCGGGGCCGGGCCTCGTTCTCCGTCAGCAGCACATCGAGCCGCTCCTGAAACGGCCCAAGCCTGGGCAGCGGTTGAACCTTGCGCCGATAATCGAACGCGCCTTCCGGCGCCCGGATCGCCTTGCGCACCACCTTGCGCGACAGCCGCAGATCCCGCGCAATCGCCTTGATCGACTTCCCATCCGCGTGTTCACGCCGAATCCGGCAAACTGTCTCCACCACCAACATCCCGATCTCGCCACCTGGAAAACCAGACAGCTCGCTACACCATCAGAATGAGGGGTCCCTTTTAGACGCCGATCACCCCGCTAACGGGGTCCCTTTTGCACGCCGGTCTACACCCGAGGGCTTTTGATTGCTGACGAAGTCGGTCTGGGTAAGACCATTGAAGCAGGACTGATCTGGACCGAACTGGTTGCCCGCTTCGATGCTCGGCGGCTGCTGGTGGTGTGTCCTAAGCCCCTCGTGGAAAAATGGCGGGCTGAGCTGCGCTCAAAGTTCAACGTGGAAGCCAAGGCGTGCAATGCGGCAGAACTGATAGACCTGCTGCGCGACGATACCGAGCGCAAGCAGGGCTTCGCCGCCATAGCATCACTTTCGTCGCTGCGGCCTCCAGCGAAATGGAATGACGATGTGGAGCCTGACCAGTCCGCGAGGGGGCAACTGGCTCGCTACCTGGCCGATGAGCGAGATGATGAGCTGTTCGACCTGGTGATCTTCGATGAAGCCCACCACATGCGCAATGCCGATACCGCCAATCATAAACTCGGACAGCTGGTCACCGAGGCTGCAGACTATAGCCTTTTGCTATCCGCCACCCCGATTAACCTGCGCTCGAACGACCTGCGGGTGCTGCTGAAATTGCTTGATCCGGACACGTTTGAAAACGAATGGCAGTTTGCGATCCTGCAGGATGAAAACGCGCCTCTGGTCGCCGCCTGCGAGGCAGCCCGAAATCCGGGTGTGCCCATCGCCTCAGTGGCAAAATTGATAGATGAGCTGCCGCCTGGGCGGATTCTCAAAACCGGGGGGCGTCTCAAGCGGCTTCGCGCTGAACTGAAGTCTGGCGTAGAAGATACCCCTGAAACTAGGGTGCGTTTGGCCGCCCGGCTAGAGGAGATGTCGCTTCTTGGTTCGATTGTGAACCGAACACGACGCCGGGATGTGGCTGAGTTCAAGGTCGAGCGGCGGCCCAAGACCATTCCTTGGGAAATGTCAGCGGACGAACGCAAATTTTATAATCGAATTACGCATGCGATCGAGCGCTACGCCTATGACCGGGATCTCAATGAACGGTTCCTGCTAGCTCAGACACAGCGTCTTCTGGCGTCCAGTCTGGCGTCGGCTTATCGCCATTGGGGGGAGAAGACCGGCAATCTTTCGCTGGATGAAGAGGACGACGACGCGCCGAAATCGGTTCCAGGTCCGCTTGTCAGTGCTCTTGGCGAAATCTGCAATGACCGCACGGTCCTTGCAGAGCTGGAACGGAACGATACCAAGTTCGAGAGGCTGAGCGCTGCGATCATGCGGTCACCAGCGACAAGGTCGAAGGGCAGGGCCGCATCTACCGCGCGGTTGAGCGCTGATGGGACGCAGGCCCTACATGAGCCCCGGGCGGCTGACCGAATTGCCGCCCGGGGATCTTAAGGCCGAGTGGGCGCGCCGCTATGGCGCGCCTGCTCCCAATCTCTCGCCAGACCTGCTGCGCCTTGGGATCGGTCACAAGCTGCAGGAGGCGAAGCTTGGCGGGATCAGCAGGGGAACTCGGACCTTGCTGCGCCAGGTCGCAGTGCGGGCAGGGGAGGGTGAGAAGGGCAAGCCGCTGCCGAGGAAGCTCACACCCGGCACCCGGCTGGTGCGCGACTGGCGCGGCGTGGGTCACACCGTGATCGTGCTGGAGGACGGCTTCGAGTACGACGGCAAGCACTGGAACTCGCTCACGGCCATTGCCAGGGCGATTACCGGGACACCGTGGAACGGTCCGCTGTTCTTCGGACTCGCCGAGCGGAAGAAGAAGGCATGAAGGTGCTGCGCTGCGCGGTATATACTCGCAAGTCGACCGAGGACGGGCTCGAACAGGAGTTCAACAGCCTCGATGCCCAGCGCGAGGCCTGCGAGGCTTACATCACCAGCCAGCGGCACGAGGGCTGGACGCTGGTTCCCGGGCGCTACGATGACGGCGGGTTCTCGGGCGGCAACTTGGAACGCCCGGGGCTGAAGGCGCTGCTCGCCGAGGTCGACGCCGGTCATGTCGATGTCATCGTCGTCTACAAGGTCGACCGCCTGACCCGCAGCCTCGCGGACTTTGCCAAGATCGTTGAACGCCTCGATGCGAAGGATGCCAGCTTCGTCTCGGTGACCCAGGCGTTCAACACCACCACCTCGATGGGGCGCCTCACGCTCAACGTTCTGCTCAGCTTTGCCCAGTTCGAGCGCGAAGTCACCGGCGAGCGCATCCGCGACAAGATCGCGGCGTCAAAGAAGAAGGGGCTGTGGATGGGAGGTCCCGTGCCGCTCGGCTACCAGGTGATCGAGAGGAAGCTGGTTCCAGTGCCGGAAGAGGCCGAGCGGGTGCGCACCATCATGCGGCGCTACCTCGCGGTCAGGAATGTCCCGGCCCTGATCGAGATCCTGCGCGCCGAAGGCGTGGTCACCAAGATCCAGCACCGTGCCAGCGGGCCGCACCGCGGCGGCATCCCGTTTGCCCGGGGCAGCCTGTTCCACCTGCTCAAGAACCCGGTCTACCGCGGCAAGATCGTCCACAAGGGCAAGGTCTACGAGGGTGAGCACCAACCCATCGTCGATGAAGGCCTGTGGGAGCAGGTGCAGATGCACCTTGCCGAGAAGGCACCGCCGCGTAAGCGGCCGACCAACGATCCGCAGCGCGCCATGTTGCGCAATCTGATTACCGATCCCCATGGCCGGCCAATGGTCCCGACCTATGGCTCGAGCAAGATCAAGCGCTACGCCTACTACGAGACCCGCAAGGACCTTGCCCGGCCCGGGGATGCACCTGGTCTTCGCTTCCAGCGCGGGCATCTCGAGCAGCACCTGATCGGCCATCTCGAGGAGCTGCTGGGTGACGAGCATGCCCTGCGCCGCCTGTCGGGCATCGAGGAAGCCGGAGTGCTGCGCACGATGTTCGCAACCGCGCATCTGCTCGCCCTGCAGTTGCGCCAGATCGGCAAAGTCGAACAAGCACTGCGCTCGCTCGTAGCTGCGATCATGATTAGGGCAGACTGCATGGAGGTCCTGCTCCATCCAGCGCCGCTGGCGATCGAGTCGGTCACCAGCCTCGCCTGGTCTATCCCGCTTCCGCATCGCAGGCCGTTCCGGGAAGCGCGCCTGCGAATCGATGCCGGCGCATCGTCCAGCGGATCATCATCTGATCTCATCAACCTCATCGCCGAGGCGATGGATGCCCAGCGCCTTGTCCTGGCTTCGCCCGAACTCAACCTTGCCCAGCTTGCAAAGCGTGAGGGGCGCTGCCGGACCCAGCTCGCAAGGTTGCTGCGCCTCTCCTGGCTGAGCCCCAGGATCATCGAGGCCATCGCCGAGGGCACCCAGCCCAAGGGCCTCACCCGGCGTGCGCTTCTGATCTGTGACATGCCGATCGACTGGTCCGAGCAGGAGCGCCAGTTCGGGTTCGCTGCCTGAGCCGGGCATCAATCGAGCAACAAGAGGTGAAGCCGGGTTCTCGCGGGCAGAGAATCCGGCATAATTTTGGCCGCAGCGCCGGACGGGCAGAGAGTCTCTGGCTTCACCGCGAATCGGATGCGCCGCCAAGGCTCGCGGAACTGCGCGCGTTCACGGCCAAGCGGCGCCCGGAGGCATTTTTCTGTTAGCTCGAAAGACTGATTGGTGCGGTCGAGAAGACTCGAACTTCCACGGGCTTTCGCCCACAACGACCTCAACGTTGCGCGTCTACCAATTCCGCCACGACCGCTAAATCATCGGGGCGGCATCGGCAAACGCCGGACGCCCCGGGGGTAGGAGCGGGCCATTAGCAAAGGGCCGGGGGGGCTGCAAGGCCTCTCTGGGGTAATCTTGCGACTTATATCTGTCCCGGCTGTGGACGGCCGGATTTCCGCGATTGCGGGTTTGGTGAACAAGGCGTTCACCATGGGCCATGAGCCTGCTTGCCCATTTGCTGCTGATCTCTGCGGCTGCGCTGCCTGCAGCGGCGCCGTCCCAACCGCCGCCGCCGCGCGGCGGGGTTGCGGTGGTGGTGCGGGTCCAGGCGGAAGTGCTTCGCGCCGAGCGTGCGGCGCCGGAGGCAGGGGCAGGCCGCCTTGAGCGGCAGGTTATGCGCCGCCGCGACGGGCAGATGCTGGTCGAGTTCGATTGAGCGGAGACCGGCTCCGGCTTAGCCGGGCTTCCAGCCGAACTTGGCGCGCACCGCTGCCTTGGGCACGGGCACAAGTGCCTCATTGATCTGCACGCTTTCGCCGGGGGCGAGGACGCGCTTGGGCGCGCGGATTTCGGCCAGATAGACCTGCCGGTTGCGGCTGTCGAACAGGACCACCAGGATCGGCGGCACGCTGCGCGAAGTCGAGGCGGTATTCGTCACCGTGCCGCTGACGCCGAAAAACCACGAATGATCGGGCAGTTGCCGCCGGTCCTGCTGCTTGGCCGGGAAGTCCAGCTTCAGGCCGGGCTGCGCTTCGGCAAACAGGGGGCGGGCAAAGGGCATCCAGCTGGGCAGGCCGTACCACGCGGTGGCCCCGATCGCCCCCAGCGCGGCCAGTGCGAACAGGATTGCTGCTAAGGTCCACATCCGGGCCGGATTGCGGCGCGGACGGAACGGAGGTTCATGCGCGAAACTTGAATAGTCGCCGTCATCTTCCTGGCGCGCACGTTCGAACCCGGGATCGACATAGACCGGCGGCGGAGGCGGCGGCAGCGCATCTTCCGGTTCGGGGTCCGGTTCGGGCGCGGCAGCGGCAGGCGGGGGAGGGGCGCCCTCTGGATCGGGCTCGGGGTCGCGCTGCTGTGGAGGCTCCACGGCAGGTTCAGGCTCTGTCGGCGCGGCTGGCCTGACCGGTTCGGGCGGGGCTGGCTCGCTTGCCGGTGGAGGCGGCGGCGCGGGCGGGGCTGCCACCGGAGCCGGGCGCGGCGCCAGCTCCGGGCCCTCCTGGTACCAGCTGTGCCGGCACTTGGCGCAGCGCACGGTCCGCCCTTCCACCCCGATTGCCGTATCGGGAACGACGTAGCGCGTCGCGCAGGCGGGGCAGGCGATGATCATGGCTTTGACGTTAAACATGTTGCAGTGCATCGCGGCAAGCGCCAGCGGACCAAGGAAAGGCGGCAATCCCCTTTTTTCCACATGGATTGGCCGCTATAGCCCCAATGCCCGACGCACCTTGCTGGACTGACCGCCATTTCATGACCCCTGCCCAATGACCAGTGCCGCCGACGGGGAGATCGTCCACTTCGAAAACGTGGGGCTGCGGTATGGCAGCGACCGCGAGGTGCTGAGCGATGTGTCTTTCACCCTGTTTCCGGGCAGTTTCTACTTCCTGACGGGGGCAAGCGGCGCGGGCAAGACCTCGCTGCTCAAGCTGCTTTACCTGGCCCAGCGCCCCTCGCGCGGGATGATCCGGATGTTCGGAACCGACGCGATCACCATGCCGCGCGAAAGCCTGCCAATGCTGCGGCGGCGACTGGGTGTGGTGTTCCAGGACTTCCGGCTGGTTGCGCACCTGTCCGCCTTCGACAATGTCGCTTTGCCGCTGCGCGTGGCAGGAGTGAGCGAGCGCGAGTTGGCCAAGCCCGTGGCCGATATGCTGGAATGGGTCGGTTTGACCGAGCGGATGCATGCGCGGCCCGCCCAGCTTTCCGGTGGCGAGCAGCAGCGCGTGGCCATCGCCCGCGCGGTGATCGGCCGCCCCGATATGCTGGTGGCGGACGAGCCAACCGGCAACGTCGATCCGGAAATGGCGATCAAGCTGCTGCGCCTGTTCGAGGCGCTTAACCGGCTGGGGACGACGGTGGTGGTCGCCACCCACGATCTTCACCTGCTGAAAAAGGTTCCCGATTCGCTGATCATGCGGCTGGACAAGGGGCGCCTGTCCGATCCGACCGGCGCGCTGCGCTATCCCCCCCGGCCCGCCGCGGCGAGGGTCTAGGCGATGGCGCTCAAGCTTCCCTCGATGATGCCAGGCGCTTTGGCGCGCGGCTGGCGTTCGCTGTCGGGTGGAGATGCCCTGCTGGTCCAGCAAGGTCGGCTGGCTGGCCCGATGCCATGGGTTATCGCGATCATGGTCGCGCTAACAGTGATTGCCGCCGCCGCTGGTCTGGCGCTGGCCAACACGGCCCGCAACGCCGCCGACGAACTGTCGGGCGGCATCACGGTTCAGGTGATTGAGGCCAATCCCGCCGAGCGCGAGCGTCAGGCCCAGGCCGCCCTGCGGGTGCTGCGCGAAACGCCGGGGGTGGTTTCCGCCAAGGCCGTGTCGCAAGCCGAAGTGGAGCGGCTGATCGAGCCCTGGCTCGGCACCTGGGCGGCGGGGGACGAGGATATTCCCGTGCCCGCGCTGGTCGATGCGCGGCTGCGCGATCCGGTGGACGGCGAAATGCTGGGCGCGATGCGGCGGCTGGTGCGGCAGGTCGCTCCGGCGGCGCGCGTCGATGCGCAGTCAAGCTGGCTGGGGCCGGTCTTCGGAGCGATCGATTCGCTGCAATGGCTGGCCCTGGCGCTGGTCGGCCTGCTGGCCGCAGCCACCTGCGCGGCGGTGCTGCTGGCGGTACGGACCGCGCTCGGCTCCAACCGCGACACGATCGAGATTGTCCACCTGCTGGGTGGGACCGATGTCCAGATCGCCCGGATCTTTCAGCGTTCGGTTGCCTTCGATGCGGCTGGCGGCGGGGCGCTGGGTCTGGCGCTGGGCCTGGTCGCGGTGCTGTTCCTGGGGCAGCGCTTTGCCGGGCTGGGGGCCGGGCTGGTCAGCGCGGGGGGGCACTGGGCTGGCAGGACTGGCTGTTGCTGGCGCTGATCCCGATTGCCGGGGTCTGCCTGGCCATGGTGACCGCGCGCCTTGCCGTGGTCCGCGCCCTGCGGCGGATGCTGTGAGCAGCGGGCGCGGCCTGTTCCGGCGGCTTGCCTCGGTCCTGCTGCTAGGCTGGGCGCTGGGTTTCCTGTGGTTCGCCGTGATGCTGCCCCAGCCGGCGGGCGAGCAGCGCACCGATGCCGTCGTGGTGCTGACCGGCGGCAAGGGCCGGATCGACCGGGCCTTGCTGGCGCTGGACAAGGGCTGGGCCGGCGAACTGCTGGTTTCGGGCGTGGATCGCCACGTCAGGCCGCACGAATTTGCGCTTGAGTACAAGGTTGCGGCGGCGCGGATGGCCTGCTGCGTCACCCTGGGGTTCGAAGCGGTCGATACCCGTTCCAACGCGCTGGAAACCGCGCGCTGGCTGGCGCGGAAGAAGGTTGGCACAGTGCGGCTGGTCACCAGTGACTGGCATATGCGGCGCGCCGCGCTCGAACTGCGGCGCGCCGCGCCAGAAGGCGTCACCATTGTCGAGGACGCGGTGTCTTCGCAGCCCAGCCTCAGGATCCTGTTCCTTGAGTACCACAAGCTGCTGGCGCGCCTGCTGGCCCGCGCGGTAGGAGCCGGCTGATGACGCGCCTGTTCGATATTCCCCGCAGCCTTGCCTTCTACGCGGCCTTCTATGGTGGCAGCGTGCCGATCGTGCTGACCTCGGTCGTGTTGCTGTTGCTGGGCTCCGAGCGGCGGTTCCGCAGCGCGGTCCATGCCTGGTCGGGCTGGCACCGCTTCTGCGCCAGATGGCTGCTGGGCCAGCAGGTGCGGATCGAAGGCGCGCTGCCCGAAGGGCCGGTGCTGGTCGCGGTCAAGCATGAAAGCTTTTTCGAAGCGATCGACCTGCCAACCCTGCTGCCCCTGCCGGTGGTCTTCGCCAAGGCGGAGCTGCTGCGCATCCCGCTGTGGGGCCTGGCCGGAGGACGCTATGGCCTGGTGGCGGTGGAGCGCGAGCAGGGCGCCAAGGCGCTGCGCCGGATGATTGGCGCCGCGCGCGAGCGTTCGGGCAATGGCGCGCGCCCGCTGGCGATCTTTCCCGAGGGCACCCGTGTGCCGCACGGCACCGCGCCCGAGCTCAAGTCCGGGTTCGCGGGGCTCTACAAGCTGCTCGACTTGCCGGTGGTCGCGGTGGCGGTCGATTCGGGGCCGCTGTATCACCGGCTGTGGAAGCGGCCCGGAACAATCACCTACCGCTTCTCCGAAGTCATTCCCGATGGACTGCCCCGCCATGAGGCCGAGGAGCGCGTCCACGGCGCGATGAACGCGCTCAACCCGCCCATTCCGGCCGAACCGGCGTGAACCCGCCCGAGGAAGGCCGCGACCTTTTCGAAGTGCTGGGGCCGGGGCTGGTTACCGGCGCGGCGGATGACGATCCCAGCGGGGTCGGCACCTACAGCCAGGTCGGCGCACAGTTCGGCTATGGACTCGCCTGGACGATGTTCTTCGGCTTTCCGCTGCTCGCCTCGATCCAGGCGATCTGCGCGCGGATCGGGGCGACCACCGGCATGGGCATCGCCCAGAACCTGCGGCGGCATTATCCCGTTGCCGTGCTGCGGATCGTCGTGCTGCTGTTGCTGGTGGCCAACGTCATCAACCTGGGGGCGGACCTGGGAGCGATGGCGGCGGCGCTCGGCCTGCTGATCCCCGGACCCCTGCTGCTCTATACCGCGCTGTTCGGCCTGGCGAGCGTGCTGCTGGAAGTGTTCGTCAGCTATACGCGCTATGCCCGGGTGCTCAAATGGGCGACTCTTTCGCTGTTTGCCTATGTCGGGGTGGTTTTCGTGGCCGACGTTCCGCTGGCCGAGGCGGCGCGCGGCACGCTGGTGCCCAGCTTCACCTTCGACCGCGAGCACGCCATGGCGCTTGTCGCGATTTTCGGAACCACGATCAGCCCCTACCTGTTCTTCTGGCAGGCCGGACAAGAGGTTGAAGAGCAGCACCGCCGCCACGTCAAGCCGCTGATGGTCAGTCCGCGCAAGGCCGGGCGGGAACTTGCGCGGATTCGCACCGACACGCTGGTCGGCATGGGCTTTTCGCACATTGTCGCACTTTTCATCGTCATCGCCACGGCGGCGACGCTGCACGCCAACGGCGTGCGCGAGATCGAAAGCGCCGCGCAGGCAGCGGAAGCCCTGCGCCCGATCGCGGGCAACCTCGCCTTTGCATTGTTCGCCATCGGCATCATCGGTACCGGTATGCTGGCCGTACCGATCCTGGCCGGCAGCGCGGCCTATGCGGTCAGCGAGACGTTTGGCTGGACCGAGGGGCTGGATCGCAAACCACGCGAGGCCAAGGCGTTCTACGGGGTGATTGCACTCGCCACGCTGGGCGGGGTGGCGCTCAATTTCCTGGCAATCGACCCGATGAAGGCGCTGTACTGGGCCGCCGTGGTTAACGGCCTGCTCGCGCCGCCACTGATGGTGGTCACCATGCTGGTCGCCCGCAATCCCAAAGTCATGGGCAAGCTCACGATTTCGCGGCGGCTGGCGTTCGGCGGGTGGCTTTCGACCGCGGTGATGTGGATCGTGGCGGGCGTGTTCCTGCTCAGTTGAGCTGCATTACTTCCCGTGATCGCTGCGCCCGAAGTCGGGCCGGTCGTCGTCCTGGCCCTGTTCGATGATCGAGCGGCGGATTGCGCGGGTGCGGGTGAAGTGGTCGAACAATTGCTGGCCGTCACCCACCCGGATCGCCCGTTGCAGGGCGGTCAGATCCTCGGTGAAGCGCTGGAGCATGTCGAGCACGGCGTCCTTGTTGGACAGGAACACATCGCGCCACATGGTCGGATCGGACGCGGCGATGCGGGTGAAATCGCGGAAGCCGCCCGCCGAATACTTGATCACCTCGCTTTGCGTCACGCCTTCCAGGTCATCGGCGGTGCCGACGATAGTATAGGCGATCAGGTGCGGCAGGTGGCTGGTGACGGCCAGCACCATGTCATGGTGCGCCGCGTCCATCACCTCGACCTTGGCGCCCAGCGCTTCCCAGAAGGCGGAGAGCCCGGCCAGCAGCGCCGGATCGGCGTCCGCAGGCGGCGTGATGATGCACCAGCGCTGGCGGAACAGGCTGGCAAAGCCGGCGTCCGGGCCGGACCGTTCGGTGCCGGCCACCGGGTGGGCGGGGATCACCGCATGGCCGGGCAGGGCCTCGGCCAGGACCTTGGCGACGAACTGCTTGGACGACCCGACATCGCTGACCAGCGCCGCCCGGGGCAGGGCGTGGGCGAATTCAGCCGCCGCCGCGCCCATCGCGCCGACGGGGACGCACAGGATCACCAGATCGGCATTCTGCACCGCATCGGCAGCAGTCTCGCAGACCTGCCCGACCAGACCCCGCTCCGCCGCGCGCGCGCGGGTCGCCGGGTCGGCGTCGTAGCCGGTGGTCGTCACGTCCGGCAGGTGTTCGCGCACCGCCAGCCCGATCGAGCCGCCAAGCAGGCCAAGACCGATGATCGCGACGCGGCGAAAGCTCACTTCGCGGCCTCCGCCAGGGAGCGGATCGTGGCTGCGATGGAGTCCATCTGCGTGGGCGTGCCGATGGTGATGCGCAGCGCCTGCGGCAGACCCTGATTGGGCAGCCAGCGGACGATATAACCCGCCTCAGCCAGGCCGTTATAGGCCGTTTCGGCCGTCAGGGCGCCTTCAAACAGCACGAGCAGGAAGTTCGCCTCGCTCGGCAGCACGCGCAGGCCGTGATTGCCCAGTGCCGTCAGCGCCGCGCCCAGCGCTTCGCGGCCCGCCCGGTTGTGTGCCCGCGAGTGTTCGACGAAGGCCTGATCGGCGACCGCCGCCAGCGCCATCGCCTGGCCGGAATTGCTGACGTTGAATGGCCCGCGAATGCGGTTGAGCGTATCGACCAGAGCGGGCGCGCCGGTCGCCCAGCCGATCCGTTCGCCTGCCAGTCCGTAGATCTTGGAGAACGTGCGCGTCACCAGCACGTTGGGATGGGCGGCGGCCAGCGCCAGCGCGCCGTCATCGTCCTCCGGCGCCAGGTATTCGGCATAGGCCTGGTCGATCACCAGCACCACGTTGCCCGGAAGCCCCGCGTGCAGGCGCGCGATCTCGCCCTTGGGCAGGAAACTGCCCGTGGGGTTGTTGGGATTGGCGACGAAGACCACCCGGGTCCGCTCGGTCACGGCGGCAAGCAGGGCATCGACATCGGTGCCGTAGTCGGCATCGGGCGCAACCACCGGCTCCGCCCGCAGCGCCGCGCGGCGATATCGTAGACCGAAAAGGAATAGCGCGCGAACAGCACTTCATCCCCGGTCCGGCATAGCCCTGCGCGGCGATGTGGAGCAGTTCGTCGGAGCCGGTGCCCATCACCACCAGCGCCGGGTCGATTCCGTGCAGGGCGCCGATCGCGCCGCGCAGCGCGGTTGCTGTCGGGATCGGGGTAAAGCGAAGGCGCGGCGGCATGGGCGCGCGCGGCGAGCGCGGCGGGCGAAGTGCCGAGCGGGTTCTCGTTCGCGGAGAGCTTGATCAGGGGCGCCCGTCCGCGCCGGTGCTCTTGCCGGGGACATAGGCGTGGATCGCGGCGATCCACGGCTTGGGCCACGGCCTGGTGGTGGGGTGCTTGGTCCATTGCGTGCTGGCCCTTAGCAGGACGCAGGGCAATTGACAGCCCGCTTCCTCTCGCCCAAGCCGCACGGCATGGACGGGTCCCAGCTCCACGCATCCAGCCACCTGCTCGAACTGGCCGAGCCGCTCCCGCTCGATGGCGGGCAAGCGCTGCCGGGCGTGCGCATTTCCTATGAAACCTACGGCACGCTCAATGCCGATCGTTCCAACGCGATCCTGATCTGCCACGCCCTGACCGGCGACCAGCACGTCGCCAGCCCGCACCCGATCACCGGCAAGCCCGGCTGGTGGGTGCGCATGGTCGGCCCCGGCAAGCCGATCGATACGGACCGCTTCCACGTGATCTGCGCCAATGTGCTGGGATCGTGCATGGGCACCACCGGCCCGGCCAGCCCCGCGGGCGATGGCAAGCCCTGGGCAATGCGCTTTCCGGTCATCACCATTCGCGACATGGTGCGCGGGCACGTTGCGCTGCTCGATGCGCTTGGGATCGCGCGGCTGCACGCGGTGGTCGGCGGATCGATGGGGGGAATGCAGGCGCTCAGCCTGGCGGCCAACTGGCCGGAGCGCGCGGGCGCAGTGCTGGTTATTGCTTCCACCGCGCGCCATTCAGCCCAGAACATCGCCTTTCACGAGGTCGGGCGGCAGGCGATCATGGCCGATCCGAAGTGGAAGAACGGCGATTATTACGGCAGCGGCAAGGGGCCGGAGAACGGCCTGGCCGTCGCCCGCATGGCGGCGCACATCACCTACCTTTCGGAAGAGGGGATGCACGAGAAGTTCGGTCGCCGCCTCCAGAACCGCGAGGCCAAGACCTTCGGCTTTGATGCTGACTTCCAGGTGGAAAGCTACCTGCGCCACCAGGGGCTCAGCTTCACGGATCGATTCGACGCGAACTCCTACCTCTATATCACGCGAGCGATGGATTATTTCGATCTCGCGGAGGAGCATGGCGGGCGGCTGGCACAGGCCTTTGCCGGGGCCACCGCGCGGTTCTGCCTGGTCAGCTTCGATACCGACTGGCTTTATCCCACGGCCGAAAGCCGGGCCATCGCCCATGCGCTGAACGCCGCCGGTGCGCCGGTCAGCTTTGTCGAACTGTCCGCGCCGTTCGGGCATGACAGCTTCCTGCTGGATGTTCCCACGCTGGACCGGGTGATTGCAGGATTTCTTGGTTCATGAACAGCTTGCGTCCCGATCTTGCGGTGATTGCCGAACATGTTGCCCCGGGTTCGCGGGTGCTGGACGTTGGCTGCGGCGATGGCGCGCTGATGGCGGCGCTGCGCGATCAGCGGCAGGTCGATGCGCGCGGCATGGAACTGGATGCCGCGAACGTGGCCGGAATGCGTTGCGCGCGGGCTGTCGGTGATCCAGGGCGATGCCGACGCCGATCTGGCCAACTATCCTGACGCGGTGTTCGACTATGCGATCCTGTCCCAGACGCTGCAGACCACGCGGCGGCCGGACAAGGTGCTGGGCGAACTGCTGCGCGTTGGGCGCAAGGCCTTTGTCAGCTTCCCCAATTTCGGCCACTGGCGGGTGCGCCTGTCGCTGCTGTGGAACGGGCGGATGCCGGTGACGCGTTCGCTGCCCGTCAGTTGGTACGCGACCGAGAATATCCACCACCTGACCGTTGCCGATTTTCGCGGGCTGGTCGATGAACTGGGGGTCAGGGTCGAAGGCGCGTGGTTCCTTGCGGGGATGGGCCGGTTGGCGCCGCGGGCGCGAACTGGCGGGCCGAGCACGCGGTCTTCCTGCTCTCACGCTGAGGCGTCGTTCACCAGCAGCACCAGATCCTCGCGGGCCAGCGCCCACAGGCTGAGCCCTGCGGCCTCTGCGCGCGCAACCGCCATTGATGTCGGCAAGGACATGCAGACCAGCGTGGTCGCGCCGCCACGCACGGCCTTTTCGACGATTTCGTAGCTGCACCGCGCGGTCGACAGGACAAAGCCATGAGAGAGCGGGCGCGCCGCGCGCGCCATGGCGCCGATCAGTTTGTCCATCGCGTTGTGGCGCCCGACATCCTCGCGCAGACAGCCGATGGTTCCTTCCGCGCTCACCCAGGCGGCGGCGTGGGCCGCGCCGGTTTCGCGCGCCAGCGGCTGCTGCGGCTCCATGGCGGCCAGCGCGGCAAAGATCGCGGCGGGTTCGATGGCGCCGTGGGAGGCAACCAGGGAAGGGGCCGGGCAACGGCGGCAAGATTTTCAATCCCGCACAGGCCGCAGCTCGATTCGGCGACGCGGGTGCGGACCCGCTCGGTCAGCTTGTCGATCCCCAGGCCGGTCAGCGCGGCGCGCACGACCCAGCCGTTGTCGACCTCGGCAACCGCGATATCGGTTATGTCCCTTACCGAGGCGGCCAGTCCTTCGCTCAATGCGAAGCCGGCGGCGAAATCATCCAGGTCGCGGGGGTGGCCATCATCACCGCATAGGCGAGCCGTTGAATTCCAGCGCGACCGGAACTTCGGGCACCCAGCTGCGCGTCACCGCGCGCCGGGTGCCCGAAGGGGTTACTTCGGTAACGCTCAGACCACCTTGAGGGCGCAGAGCTTGTTCCCGTCCGGATCGCGCAGATAGGCGAGGTACATCTTCATCGCGCCGCCTTCGCGCACCCCCGGGGGATCCTCGATCGCCTTGCCGCCATTGGCGACGCCGGCGGCGTGCCAGGCGTCGGCCTGTTCGGGCGATCCATCGCGATGCCGACGGTCATGCCGTTGCCCGGGGTGGCCGCCTCGCCGTCAATCGGCTTGGTGACCAGGAACATGCCCCCGTTGTGCATATAGATCAGGCGGCCCTTGTCGTCCTGGATGCCGGGCTTGCCGCCGATTGCGGCGAAGGTGGCATCATAGAACTTCTTCGACCGGTCGATGTCGTTACTGCCGACCATCATATGGAGAATACATCGGGCATCTCTCGCCTGGGTTTCCGTTGCGATTCGCTACTGTATGGCGCGCGGTGCGCGGGTCAATCCGCCATTACCCACGCGGCGTCATTTCCGCGTCTCCATCCCGCATCGGCAGCAGCAGGAACAGCACCAGCGCCACCAGTGAACCCAGCCCCATGCAGAACGAGAAACCAGCAGCGGCTGATCATCTCCGAACACCTTGAACAGATAGCCCGCGATGATCGGCGATCCCGCCGCCCCGAGCCGCCCGACGCCCAGCACAAAGCCGGTTCCGGTCGCCCGGGCAAGGCCGAAGCCCTTCGCGAAAGCCGCATAGAAGCCGACGATCGCGCCGTTGCCAAAGAATATCGCGACGAAAGCAGCGGCGCGCCGGGCTTTTCTATGCTGTCAAACCCGATGCCGAAGGCGGTCCACTCCGGCCAGGGCCAGGAACAGCATGATCACGGTCGGCAGCTTGATGTCCCAGCGCTTCATCAGGAAGCCCAGCAGCAGCCCGCCCAGCGCACCGCCGATATTGGCACAGGTCAGCACGCTGGCCGCCAGCGGAGGAGCATAGCCGGGGGATAGTCGGACACGATCTTCACCGCCCATTTCAGGATGTAATAGAACGTGATGGTGTGGAACATGTAACCGAAGGCCAGCAGCAGCGTGACCGGGCCGCAGCCGCGGGTTGGACAAGTTTCCACCAGCTTCGGTCGGGGGCATCAGCCACCAGCGGCGGCAGCGCAGCGATGGTGGCCTTGCCGAATGCGGTCAGCGAACGGTTGATCCGCGCGACCGCGTCGGCCGGCCGGGTCGCGGTATAGAAGGCCGGTGTTTCGGGCACCAGCAGCGCGACCAGCGGGATCATTGCCGCCGTCATCACGGCGCCGAACAGAACACCGCGCGCCAATCAAAGTGGGCAGCAGCCGGTCGCGCGACGATCGCCGATCACCCCGCCCAGCGGATAGCCGATCACATAGATCGCCATGGACCAGGCTACGCGCTCACGCGCGTGCATTCCACAGTCCGCCGCATTGGTCGATGTCAGCATGCGCCGATGCCGATGCCGGTGATGAACCGCCAGACCGACAGTTCGGTCAGCCGGTCGCGTGTGGGCGAAATACATGCCTGCCGCCATGATCGCGAGGCAGGCCAGCATGGTCGGCTTCCGGCCTTGTTTGTCAACCAGTCCACCAGGATTGACCGAGGGCAAAGCCCGTTCCAACCAGTTCGGCAGACAGCATGTGCCCAGCGCTTCGCGCAACACACCCCATTCATGGAAATGCCCGGAGAGGTAAAGGCGCTCGACAGCACGTCGAACCCGTCCAGCGCATTCAGCAGCACCATCAGCAGGACCACGACAGACTGCCGCCAGTTCATCGCCCATCGTCGATGATCCGCTGCGGATGCTGCCGAGAAATTGTCGTCATTGTCCGGTAGTCCTCGTCCCGATCGTTTCTGTCAATTTGCGCTGTTATTCTTGGATCCGCCTTGATTCCATCAGGGTCTTCACTTCCGCGTCGGTAAAGCGGCTTTTGACCCGCCACCATGTTCTTACGCGCACTTGGCCTGGACCAGGAGCGGCTTCGCCTGCATCGGTCAGGAACAGCGCCTGCTTAAATCCGTCGGTCGGCGATTTCTCGCGCCGCAGATAGTCGCGCGCCTGAAGCCGGTTGATGATTGTCGCGCATCGATAGTCGCGCGGTCCATCCGCAGCCGCTGGCCGAGGTCGATCTGCGATATCGCCGGATGATCGCCTGGCCATGGGAAACCTGCTTTTGCGTCAGTTCCAGATCGGCGAAGGTCTCCGGTAAAATGGCGATAGCAGGCGCCGTGGAGAGCCAGCCAGATGGCGAAAGCCCACGATATCCGTTGATTTCGCCCAGGCTGCCCGTCATCGCCCTCGATAGTCGTGACCGCGTCCGGCGCCATCTCTCACCCGCATGATATTTGCCTGTTTGATAGCATTACGCCCAATCCTGTTGCCGGAAAGGATACAGTGGCTCATTCCGCCGGGCTATTCGGCGGCCGCAGCTTCCACCAGCGTGGGCCTGCGGAGCGCGGAGGCTCCCGTGCAGCGCCGCGTGCGTCCCGGTTTCGTCCACTTCGGTGATCCGGCGCGCTGGCTGGGCCCGCATGCCTTCAGCCAGACGCGCAGAACTCGATCCCGCCGATCTCGGTGCCGGGCAGGGTGGGTCTTGGCGGCGAACAACTTGCTGAACTGGTCGAGCGCGGCATAGCGGCCATTGTTGAGGATCACCGAAGCTGACGTTCGAACCCTGCCCGGCGCGCTCGTTATGGACCGTGGCCATCGCCGAGCCATCGCCCAACAGGGCGATCACCTTCGCCCGCCGCTCGCCCGCGCCACGCCGATTGCGGCGGGCAGGTATGTCAGAAGTCCGCCGCTGGCACAGGTGAAGAAGCCTTTCTCGTGCCTCACCGGCAGATGATCGTGCATTGCCCCGCGCGCGGTAGGGGGCTTCCTCCGCCAGTATCGCATCGTCCGGACGCAGCGCGGCCGGGCGGAAAGCGAGGACGTGGGCCTGGGTCATCCCCGGCACCAGCTTGTGCGCGGCGCGCGGGGCTGGCAGCGGCGGGGCAGGAAGCGGCCCCGGACCCGCGCGGCCAGCACGACCGGCCGCGCCGACATCGCCTGGCACCCCCAGCCCGCCGGGCGGCGAGGCGGAGTGCCGAGATCGTCCGACAGCAGGCCAAGCGCGGCATGTTCCAACCAGTGCGGACCCGAGCCTTCCGCGTGATAAGTAAACACGCCTGCGCCCGCCACCAGCAGTGCGTCATGGGGGCGAAAGCCGCCGCACGGCCTCCTCGCGGAAGGCGGGCGGGAACCCGGCGAAACGAGGGTGATCTTCAGGAAAGTCTCGCGCGCAGCGCGGGGCGCAGCCCATACGTCTGCCCCAGCCGCCGGCCGGGGCGATGCACCGCGGCATAAAAGCTGCAAGCGCCTGTGCCCAACACCAGTTGCCAAGCCGGCTGGCACCATCCAACAGCCCGCCAGCTGACCAGGCGATTCCTTCGGAAGAAGGTAGGGAGACGAGCAGCAGTTCGGGCAGCACCGGCATCGCGCATTCCAGTCCCAGTCATCGACCGGGATCGAGGACGAACCCTGCAGCCCCGCTCGGCGGGGTCAGCGCGACGTGAAAGGCGCGGGCCAGCGCAGCGGGCACGTCCTCAGCGCGCAGTGGTTCGGCCGCCCACTTCACGAACGGGCGGGAAATTCGGTCGCCCGTTCGGCCCCAGGAAGGGATCGTGCGGCAGGATCGAGCGCGCCTGCTGCCCGGCGGTGATGACCAGCGGCGTACTGCGTTGCGGAACATGATGAACAGTTGCCATTGCATGGCCGGTCCCCGCCGAGGAGTGCAGATGGTAGTGCAGGCCGTCCGCTCGCCTGGGCATAGCCATCAGCCATACCCACCACCACCTCGTTGAGGCCAAGGACATAGTCGAACCATCAGGCAACGCGCTTTTATTTACGGCGTTCAGTGGAACCCGGATTGCCGAACAGCGCGTCGACGCCAAATCTGACGGAACACAGCGAAGGCGGCCTCGCTAACGGTTGTCATGCACTTGACCTTTCCATGCCCGGTT
>JADJYM010000006.1 GCA_016719755.1 Novosphingobium sp.
GGAAGGCCTGCGCCTCGCCGCGAGAAGAGCCCTCGGACCGGATGCTGGACATGGCCGGCGGGACCGTGGGCAAGGGCGATCTGGGGGCGCGGTGATGCGGAAGCGATTCAAACTTGTGTGCATCATGCAGGGCAGCGGTTGGCCTAGCGGTCACGTCGCCATAGATCACTATTTCAATTGGGATAGGCCCTGGCGGTCAGGAAAAGTGCTTGAATCATGACACAGAATCGCCAGCCAACCTCATTGCTGAGATCGACAGCCTGATCGAAGAACTCCAGTCTTTAAGCGTGAAGTCCCTGAACGCTTCAAGCAATGGAATTACTGACAAAACCGAGAGGTTAGGTGGACTAGGGCACCCTTAACGGCCTTAATCCCTGACCGGCAACGCCAGCACCGGCGAACGCGCTTCCGGCCAGCACGCGTTCGGTCGTGCTGCCGCGCAGGGCGTCGAGCAGGCCATGGCGGCCACGCGTGGGCATGGCGATCAGTTGTGCGTCTGCCGCTTCGCCAAGGATCGTTCGACCACCGCGCCCGCCAGTTCGCGCACCGCGAGGCAGGATCACCGGACCGCCGGGGCCCGACAGCCAGATCGATCGAGCGCCGCGCCGTGGGCGGCATTGAACGGCCAGCGCATCGAGCGCGGTTTCCGGGGCGGATCGTGATCGATCGGGACCAGCACCTTCGTCAGCGTCCACCGCGCCGGTTGCGGCATCGACGAAAAGCCGCGCGCCTGCGGGGCCCAGCAGCAGGGCGGGAAGGCCGCTTGCCGCACCAGTTCGGACGAGACCGAGCCGGAAAACAGCCGGTCCAGCCCGGCGCGGCCGTGGCTGGCCATGACCACCAGCGAGGGCCGGTGCCCCTTGAGGAACTCCGCCAGCCCTGCGGCCGCATTGCTTTCGTGGATGCCGACCTTGCGCACCGCGACGCCGGTCTGCTCCAGAACCGCGCTGGCCGTGCCGGGCGCGATCCGGCCCGGGGCTCCAGCGTGGCGCGGACCCCCGGAAAGTCCTGCCAGCCGGTGCCCTCCTCCCTGCGCCACGTGGATCACGTCCAGCCGGCAACGGTTGGCCGGCGCCAGGAGCGCCAGCGCGTGGTGGAAAGCGGGCATGCCCTCGGGCGAAAATCGGGGGGGTGGGCGATGGCTTCAAGCATGATGCCATCGCCTTAAACCCTATCCCGCCAGCGGCATAGCGCCTATCGAACCGGTTCCTCGAACATCAGCGCGCGCACGTATTTCGCAGGCGGCGACCCGAACGACAGCACCGTGTCAGGATAGCGCCTCAGCGTGAAATCCTTGCCCCAGCGCCGCTCTGCCTCGGCGCGCGCAGCTCGCGGTGTTCCTCGTAACCCGTGAAATAGGACAGCAGCTGCACCGAAGAAAGGTTGGCGCGCACCCATTTTCCCGCCGCCTCGCGCTCCTGCTGGAACGCCCCCTGCATCATCAGCTCCATCGCCTCATCGCGGGTCATGCCTTCGGTGTGGATGCCGATGTCGAGCAGGGTGTTGGTGACCGAACGCAGCCGCATCTTCAGCACGGTCAGCTTGAACAGCGGATCGCCGTTCAGATAGTCCGCGTCCTTCATCACCCCCTCGGCATAGACCGCCCAGCCTTCGACAAACCCGGGCGGACCACGACGTCGCCCGCAGCGGGATTGTCGGTGCGGTTGGAGTGATCGAGCTGGAGGTAATGCCCCGGCATCGCCTCGTGAATCGAGAGGTCGTGGATCATGTAGTCATTGTATTCCGACAGAAGCTGTCGGCCTGCGCATCGCTCCACTCCTCGGGGATCGGGAGACGGCGTAGAAGTTCTGCAGGTGCTTTCGAACGGCCCGGGCGGATCGTTGTAGGCAACCGCGTTGCCTTGCTGGAACTTGGGCATGGTGATGACCTTGACCGGCCCGTCGCCCATCCGGATCAGGCCCTTTTCCGCAACGAAGGCGGTTGCCTCGGCCAGGGTTTCGCGCGCGCTGCCCCAGCCGGGCGCGCGGCGGGCGCCGGCATAGGACAGCTGGAGCGCGGCCTCGATTCCGCCTGCTGCTGTTCGGGCGGAAGGTCGGGCAGCGGCGGGGTATCAGCGCGCCCGGCCAGGCACGCCCCGGGCGAGCGCATACATCTCGGCGCGGTTCGGCCTTGGCCTTGAGGGCGCGCGCCTTGGAGCTCGGGCCGCTTGATGTCGGACACCAGCGCAAACCCGTCTTCTGGTCGTAGAGCCCAGGGGCCCAGCCGGAAATCCCCTTTCGCGCCGGGCACAAGCACGGTGTCGAGCCATGGCTGCTGCTCGGCCACGGCCAGTTTCCAGGCCCGCCAGCGCAGCATCGGACCGCGCGCGGTCGGCGGCGTTCAGGCTGCCCGCGTGGGGGCGAGCATGGTTTCGGCAATTTCGACGATCCCGCCGTTCTGCTTCGACACCGTCTCGGCAAAGATCCGCGGCACTTCGGCAAGGATCAGCTGGCGGCGGCCCTGCGCGAGGAAGGCGGGGAGCGCCCCCATCCGCGCCGTTGCCGCTTTCAGCCGCACGTCCCACGGCGCAAAGTCGCGCGCCGCCAGCGTGTAGAGCGATCCGGCCGCGGCATCGTTATAGACCTGCGGGTTCCACGCCCATTCCTGCAGCGTCAGATCGCCCCACAGCCGATACCGCAGTTCGTTCACCAGCATCGCCCGGTCGACCTGCTGATCGCGGCCCAGCTGTGCGGGATCGATCTGCCCGATCCGGGCAAGCAGTCGCTGCCATTCGCGCTGGCGGGCAAGCCGCCCGGCAGGCGTGATATCGGGCAGGCGGGCGTCGGCGCCATGCAGGCCGAGTGCGGTTGCCTCAACCGGTGAGAGGCGTTCAACCGCCAAATCTCCCTGTTTCGGAAGCAAGGCTAGCCTGGCTTCAGCGCTCCGTCGAGCGCGCCAGCACCAGCCCCGCCGCGACCAGCGCCATGCCCGCAAAATCGGCGGGGCCCAGCCGCTCGGAAAACACCAGCCAGCCAGCCGCGACCGCCATCGCCGGCTGGGTCAGCAGGGCAAGGCCGACCACCAGCGGCGAAAAGTGGCGCAGGGCAAAGACCAGCAGGCCCTGCCCGATCAGCTGGCTGGTAAACGCCAGCGCCACCACCGGCCCCCAGTTGTCCGGCCAGAACGGTTCGCCCAGCACGGCGGAATCCCGCCAGCACCGGCAAGCCCGCCAGGCTCGACCAGAACAGCAGCGACCAGCCGCCCAGCGTTTCGCGCGCGCTGCGCGATCAGGATGTAGAAGGTGTAGAGGAACCCGGCGAGCAGGCAGAGCAGATCGCCGATCAGCGTCGTGCGGTCGATCTCCAGGCTGCGGCCGAGCAGGATCGCCGATCCCGCGATCGCGGCGGCGAAGGCCAGCCATTCATTACGGTGCGGCATCCGGCGCAGCGCGAACAGCCCCCAGGCGACGAGCAGGATCGAGCCGGAATTGCCGAACAGCGTGGCATTGCCCAGCCGCGTCAGTTCGATCCCCAGGTGCCAGCTGGCCAGGTCGGCAGCGAAGAACACCCCGCCCAGCAGCACCGCCAGCAGAACCTTGCCGGGAAAGGCCCGTCAGCGGCTGGCGGTTGGTCCGGGCCAGCAGCGCGAAGAACGGCACGGCGAGCGCCAGGCGCCGAACCCGGCGGAAACCGGCCCGCTGTCAGCCAGACGCACCCACATCGGACCCAGCGCCAGCGCAACATTGCCAGCCAGCAAAGCAGCCAGATGCCAGCCGTTCCAGCCCCTGGTGTGTGCGCCATGCTCTATCGCCGTTGCATTCGTCATGGCCATCGCTTAGCCCGGCGCGGCCAGTTGCAAAACCGAATTGAAGGGGCCGCCTTACATGCACGACGCCTTGTTCCAGCCGATTTCGCTGGGCGCGATTCAAGCGCCCAACCGCATTCTGATGGCTCCGCTGACCCGCGGCCGCTCCGATCCGGGCGCCGTGCCAAGCGCGATCATGGCCGAATACTATCGCCAGCGCGCGGGCGCGGGCCTGATCATCAGCGAGGCGGTTGGGATCAGCATCGAAGGATCGGGCTGGGCTGCCGCGCCGGGCGTCTGGAACGATGCGCAGACCGATGGCTGGAAGCCGTGACCGAAGCGGTCCACGGGGCCGACGGCCGGATCGTGATGCAGCTGTGGCACATGGGCCGCCTGGTCCACCGGACTTCCTGGGCGGCGAGCCCCCGGTTTCCGCCAGCGCCACGATCGCGCCCGATTTCGCCCACACGCCGCTGGGCCGCAAACCGTTCGAGATGGCGCGCGCCGCCACGCTCGACGACATTTCCCGGATCGTTGACGATTACGGCGCGGCGGCGGAACGCGCGAAGATCGCCGGATCTGACGGGGTTCAGCTGCACGCCGCCAACGGCTACCTGGTCGATCAGTTCCTGCGTTCGGGCACCAATCTGCGCGACGACGATTACGGCGGCAGCCCGGAAAACCGCACCCGCTTCATGCGCGAGATCCTGGAACGGCTGATCGAGGTGTGGGGCAAGGACCGCGTCTCGGTGCGCCTTTCGCCCAATGGCGAGACGCAAGGGTGCGACGATGACAACCCGCCCGCCACCTTCGGCGCAGCGGCCTGGGTGCTTGAAGAGCTGGGCGTCAGCTTCCTCGAACTGCGCCAGCCGGGGCCGGACGGCACGTTCGGCTGCACCGATGTTCCCAAACAGAGCGATCACATCCGCAAGATCTATACCGGGCCGGTGGTGCTCAATTCGGACTATACCGCAGAGCAGGCCTGCGCCGAGGTTGAGGCGGGCAAGTGCGAGGCGGTGAGCTTTGGCCGCCCCTACATCTCCAACCCGGATCTTGCCGAGCGCATCCGCACGGGTGCTGAGTGGGCGCCCAACGTCAATGTTCCGGCCAGCTGGTATCTGCCCGGTCCGCAAGGATATATTGACTACCCGGCGCTATCCGGGGTCTGAGGAGGGCCGCACCCATGGCACAGCGCAGCTGGTTGTTCGTTCCGGGAGACAGCGAGAAGAAGCTCGGCAAGGCCAATGCCACCGGGGCCGACGCGATCATTGTCGACCTTGAGGATCCGGTCACGAGCGAGAACAAGGCCCGCGCGCGCGGACTTGCCTGCGAATGGCTGGCCGCGCACCGCCGGCAGGTCACCCAGGACCGCCGGATCGCCCGCTGGGTGCGGATCAACGCGCTCGACAGCCGGATGTGGCGCGACGATCTGGTCGCGGTCATGCCCGGCGCGCCTGACGGGGTGATGCTGCCCAAGTCGGCTGGCCCAGAATCGGTGCAGCAACTGGCGGCCGAGCTTTACGAGCTGGAACAGAAGAACGGGATTCCGACCGGCACCACGCGGGTCCTCCCGCTGGTCAGCGAAACCGCCGCCGCCGCGCTGACCATTCCGGCCTATGCCACGGCCTCGCTGCCGCGCCTGGCTGGCCTGACCTGGGGGGCGGAAGACCTGTCGGCCGCGATCGGGGCATCCCGCAAGCGCGAAAAGGACGGCCGCTGGACTGATGCCTTCCGCTTTGCCCGGACCCAGTGCCTGCTCACCGCCCATGCGCGCGGGGTAGCGGCGATCGACACGCTGCACGCCGATTTTGCCGACGCCAAGGGCCCCAAGCGTGCCGCCGAAGAGGCGCGCGCCGATGGTTTTTCCGGCATGCTGGCGATCCACCCCGCGCAGGTCGAGGTGATCAACCAGGCCTTCACCCCCAGCGAGGAGGAACTGGCCGAGGCCCGCGCGATCGTTGCGGCGTTCACCGCCAATCCCGGCGCGGGTGCGCTGCAGATCGACCGGCGAATGATCGACCGACCGCACCTGAAGCTGGCCCAGCGAATCCTGGGGATCGGAGGACCAGGCGCCGGGTTACTGCGCGGGTTCGGCGGCGGATTCCGCAGCTGCGGCCGTTTCAGTGGGGGCGGCTTGCGGCGCGTCCCCGTCAGCCCCATCGCTCGCTTTGTCCCCGGCTTGCCCGATCCTTCGGCCTTCGGCGCCAATGGCGGCTGGGAACGGACCGTATCGAGCGGCAGCATCGCGTCACTCGCCGATCCCGGCAGAATCTCGCCGCCGGCGGTCCCGGCGGTCTTGTCCTTCTTCTGCTCGCCCCCGCAGCCTGCCAGCAGGGTGAGCGACAACAGCGAGACAGCAAGGGCAAGGCGCTTCATCGGTCGGTCTCCGGCGGGCAGGGTTTGTCGAGCATGGCGAGGAATTCCCCCGCCCGGGCAAGCAATGCCCGATCCCACGCCTGCGAATCAACCTCCAGCCCCAGCCGGGCGAGGCTGGTGACGCCGAATTCCTCGATCCCGCAGGGCACGATCCCGCCGAAATGCGACAGGTCGGGCGCCAGGTTCACCGAGAAACCGTGCATCGTAACCCAGCGGCGGATGCGCACACCGATCGCGCCGATCTTGGCCTCGCGCCCGTCGATGTCGCGGGTCCAGATGCCGATGCGCCCTTGCGCGCGCCAGCTTTCAACCCCGAAATCGCCAAGCGTCGCAATCACCCAGCCCTCCAGCGCGTGGACGAAGCCGCGAACGTCGCGCGCGCGACGCTTGAGATCAAGCAGGACATAGCCGATCCGCTGGCCCGGTCCGTGATAGGTATAGCGCCCGCCGCGTCCGGCCTCGACCACTTCGAAGCGGGGATCGAGCAATTCAGCCAGCGCCGCGCTGGTTCCGGCGGTATAGACGGGGGGGTGTTCGAGCAGCCAGACCAGTTCCCGTGCCGCGCCAGCGGCAATCGCGGCATTGCGCGCCGTCATCTCGTCGAGCGCCTGCCGGTAGGGGACCAGACCCGGGGACTGGCGCCATTCGATCGTGTCGGGCAGCGGGGATATCATCGCCCGCGTTGCGTGGGGCCAAACGCTGTGCTTATCAAGAGCCTCATGCATACAAAGGATGGCACGATGAAGCTTGATGGCGGACTGGTCTGGCGCGATGCCAATGCGATGGTGACGGCCAACCGGGAAGTGCTGGCGGTGCTGGCGGGGGTGTTCTTCCTGCTGCCGAGCCTGGCCTTCAGCCTGTTCATGCCCCAGCCCGAACCACCGGCCGGGGCCGACGTGAAGCAGCTGGCGGCGATGCTGCGCGAATTCTACATGGCGGCGGCGCCGTGGTTCCTGGGGATGACCCTGATCCAGACCGTGGGGCAGGTCGCGGTGCTCGCCCTGCTCGCGCGGGCCGGTCAGGCGACGGTGGGCGAGGCGCTGCGCGAGGGCGTGGCGGGCCTGCTGCCGTTCCTGGCGGTGCAGATCCTGCTGGTGATCGCCGCCACTCTGGCCCTGGGCATCGCGATCGCGCTGGGCGGGGTTACCGGATCGCCGGTCATCGCCGGGGTGCTGGTCGGCGTGATCCTGGGTGCCGGTGCCTGGGCCGGACTGCGGATGATGCTGACCCTTCCGGTCATCGCGGTTGAACGCAAGCGCAGCCCGTTCCAAGTGATCCGCCGCTCGTGGGAACTGACGCGCGGCAATGCGGGACGGATCCTGCTTTACGTCGCGCTGCTGGCGATTGCGGTGTTCTTCATCATTGCCGTTGCCGGCGCGATCATCGGCATCGTCATGGCGCTGCTGGCCGGGCCGCAGGCAGCACAGATCGCCAATGCGGTAATCGGCGCCGTGGTGGGTTCGGTGTTCTCGCTCTACCTCGTCGCCAGCCTGTCGGCGATGCACCGCCAGCTGGGCGGCAGCGGCGTGGCGGAAGAAACCTTTCCTGAGCCGGCGGCTCAGTCCTTCCAGCCCCAGAACAGCTTGCAGGGCAGGACGTTGAGCGGTTCGAACCCGGCATCGATATGGGTGAAGTGGCGCGCCATGAAATCGCGCGCCTTGGCCGAGAACTGATAGACCAGGAAAGCTCCGCCCGGTCGCAGAACGCGGTGCGTGGCGGCGGCAATGGCCGGACCGACCCCGTCCGGCAGGGTCGAAAACGGCAGGCCCGACAGCACGTAGTCGGCATGATCGTGCCCGTGGGCGCGCACGATATCCTCGACATCGGCGGCAGAGCCGAGCACGGGCACGAAGCGGCTGTCGCTGATCGTCGCCTTCAGATAGTCGATGTACAGCGGGTTGGTATCGATCACGATCAGCTGGCCGTCGCGCGGCAGCCGCTCAAGCACCGGGCGGCAGAAGGTGCCCACGCCCGGGCCGTATTCGACGAACAGCCTGCATTCGTTCCATTTTACCGGCGCCAGCATCTTGGCGATGGTGAAGCGCGAGGACGGAATGATCGAGCCGACCATCACCGGGTGTTCAAGGAAACCCTGGAGGAAAACGCCCCATGGCCCCAGCCTGCGCATGATGCTTTGCTTGACCCGCTGCGACAGGGGTTGCTGGGCAAGCTCTGGGCTGGTCATGCGCGGGATCGGGTCCTGACTTGGGAATATGCCCGGTCCTTCACAAATTTACCGGCCCATTGCAAGGCGCGAGCGAGGGGATTAGCGACAGGTCGATGTCCCGAAGCGATCCATCCCCGGCACCGGCAGGGCCCGGCACCACTGCCAGCCTGCCACGCGCGCGGGTCGCGCTGCTGTTCACCGTGATGCTGGTAACGGCCGCGGGCAACACCGCGATGCAATCGGTCATGCCCTCGATCGGCACCGCGCTGAAGGTGGAGGACGTCTGGATCAGCCTGGCCTACACCTGGTCGGCGCTGCTGTGGATGACCTGCGCGCCGATGTGGGCGCGGCGTAGCGACCGGCGCGGGCGCAAGGCGATGATGGCGATTGGCCTGCTGGGCTTCATTTCCAGTTTCGGACTGTGCGGCCTGGCGCTGTGGCTGGGCCTCAACGGCTGGCTGGGGGCCATCGGCACGCTGCTGCTGTTCGCGCTGTGCCGATCGCTGTACGGCGGATTCGGATCGGCTGCCCCGCCGGCGGTCCAGGCCTATGTCGCCAGCCGCACCAGCCGGGCGGAGCGGACCCAGGCGCTGTCGCTGATTTCCTCCAGTTTCGGGCTTGGCACCGTGGTCGGCCCCGCTTTGGCGCCCTATTTCATCATGCCGGGCCTTGGCCTGGTCGGGCCGTTCGTGGCCTTTACGCTGATTGCCGTGATCGTGCTGGCCGCGCTCAGGTTCTGGCTGCCCGACGATACGCCCGCCTTTGCTGGCCGGGGCGATGTGATGGCCGCGCCGTTCAGCGCCAATTCCGATCGCGCACCCGCCCGACCACTGTGGCGGATGAGGACGATGAAGACGCCGAGGTAGAAGGCGCGCCGCGCGCCATGCCGGACAAGATCGCCTGGACCGACCGGCGGATGCGTCCCTGGCTGATCGCAGGGCTGCTGGGCGGGCACGCCCAAGCGGCGGTAATGGGCATTGTCGGCTTCCTGATCCTCGACCGGCTGGGGCTGCGCGCCGATCCCGCCGCGGGTGCGGGGCCGACGGGCCTGGTGCTGATGGCGGGCGCGGCGGCGACGCTGCTGGCGCAGTGGGGGATCATCCCGTTCTTCCGGATGGGACCGCGCACTTCGTGCCTGTGGGGGATGGGCATGGCCGCGCTGGGCACGGCCATGCTTTCGGTAGCCGATGACATCCATTCGATCGCGCTGGGCATGATCCTTGCCTCCCTGGGCTTCGGGATGTTCCGCCCGGGTTTCACCTCGGGGCCTCGCTGGCGGTGAGCCGGGCCGAACAGGGCCAGTCGGCCGGAATCGTCGCCTCGGTCAACGGCTCGGCCTATATCCTCGCACCGGCAACCGGCGTCTGGCTTTACGGCCATTCGCCGTGGATCGGCTTCGCCGCGATCCTGGCGCTATGCCTCAGCGTGATCGTGCTGGGCCTGCGCTCGATGTCGCCTGACGACGAGATGCTGGGCCAGAAACGCTAGGCCGCATCGCCGCTCACAGGATTTCGTGAACCTTGTCCTGCGGGCGGCACAGCCGCACGCCCTTGTCCGTCTCGACCAGGGGCGCTCGATCAGCCGGGGCTCGGCGGCCATCGCGGCAAGGACCGTGGCATCGTCCGCCTGCGGCAGACCGCGTTCTTCGGCATCGGTGCCGCGCAGGCGCAGGCCTGCTTGCGGGGTCATGCCCGCATCGCGGTAGAGCTGGGCCAGCTTTTCGGCGCTGGGCGGCGTGGCAAGATATTCGACCACGCTCACCTCTACCCCAAAGGTTTCCTGGAGAATCGCCAGCGTCTTGCGCGAGGTTCCGCACGCGGGGTTGTGCCAGATGGTCGCCTTCATCGCCGTGCCTTTCTGCAACTTGTGCGGCTCCCTTACCGCAAATCCGGCACAGGGCAATTTTGATCCTTGTCAATGAGAACGATTCGCATTAGCGGCAATCTCGTTCTTGCAAATCATTCTCAATAAGGATCGTCATGACCGCTTCCCCCCGCCTCGCCCGTATTGCCTGGTCCTGCGCCGCCGCCGCCTCCGCGCTGGCGGGCGCAGGGGCCGCGCGGGCGGAGGAGGATGCCCCCGCGATCATCGTCTACGGGCGCCCGGACGGCTATGACATCGAGAAGACCCGCACCGCGACCAAGACCGAAACCGCGCTGATCGACGTGCCGCAAAGCGTTTCGGTGCTGAGCCGCGAACAGCTGGACGACCAGGGCCTTGAACAGCTGGGCGATGCGCTGCGCTATGTTCCGGGCGTTGTCCTGGGCCAGGGCGAAGGGCACCGCGACCAGATCAGCCTGCGCGGCCAGAACACCACCGCCGACTTCTTCCTCGATGGGCTGCGCGACGATGCGCAGTACTACCGCGCGCTCTACAACATCGACCGGGTCGAGGTGCTGAAAGGCGCCAACGCCCTGATTTTCGGGCGCGGCGGCGGCGGCGGGGTGATCAACCGCGTCAGCAAGGTCCCCTGAATATGGCCGCAACCGCACCGATTTCAGCGCCGGGGTCGATACGCTGGGCGGCTGGTCGCTGGCCGCCGACGTGGACCGGGTGCTGTCCGACAACGCGGCAGTGCGGCTCAACGCGACCTGGGAGGATTTCGCCAGTCACCGCGATTTCTACAGCGGCCACTTCCTGGGGCTCAACCCCAGCATCGGCGTGAAGCTGGGCGAGGCGACCCGCCTGACCGCCAGCTATGAATATGCCGAGGACCGCCGCACCACCGATCGCGGCGTACCTTCGCTGGGCGGCCTGCCGCTGAAGGGCTTCGACGACAGCTTCTTCGGGGTGCCCGCGCTCAACCGCAGCGAAGTTACCGCACACATCGCCCGTCTGCGGCTCGACCACGAATTCACCAACGAGCTGAAGGCCGACCTCACCGCGCAGTACGCCAGCTACGACAAGTATTACGGCAACGTCTATCCGCGCGGCGCCACCGCCACGACGGTGGAACTGGAAGGCTATAGCGCCGCAACCATGCGGACCAACTGGGTGGTCCAGGGCAACCTTGTCTGGAAGACCGAGACGCTGGGCCTGCCCCATCAGCTGCTGGCGGGATTCGAGGCGGGTGAGCAGGACACCGATTCGCTGCGCAGTGAGGCGTTCTTCGGAACTGCCACCCGCGTCACCGTGCCGCTGGCGCAGGTGCTGGCCGTGCCCGCCGCAAGCTTTGGCCCGATCAGCCGCTCCAGCCGCTCGGACGTGCGGACCCTGTCGGCCTATGTGCAGGACCAGATCGACCTGGGGGACCACGTGAAGCTGGTCGCGGGGCTGCGCTATGACAGCTTCCGCATCACCTCCACCAACCGGATCAGTGGTTTCGGCGCCACCCGCGAGGATGGCAAATGGTCGCCGCGTCTGGGCCTGATCGTCAAGCCGCGTGAGAACCTGTCATTCTACGCCAGCTACGCAAAGAGCTTCCTGCCCCAGTCGGGCGATCAGTTCACCGTGCTCGACGCTACCACCGCGACGCTCGCCCCGGAAGAGTTCCGCAACCTTGAACTGGGGGCGAAGTGGGACGTGACCGACCGGCTGGCACTGACCGCCGCGCTCTACCAGCTGGACCGCAACAACACCCGCGCCACAGATCCGGTCACCGGCAATGCCGTGCTGTCCGGATCGAGCCGCGCCAGGGGCTTTGAACTCGCGCTGGTCGGGCAACTTGCCCCGCAGTTGCAGGTAACGCTGGGTTATGCCCGGCAGGACGGCGAAATCCGTTCCACCACCACGGCCGCGCCCGCCGGTCGGCCCCTCGCCCAGTTGCCGCGCCATCAGGCCTCGGCCTTCGCCCGCTACAACCTGACCGGCAAGCTGGGCGTGGCCCTTGGCGTGCTGCACCAGTCAAGCCAGTTCGCGACGATCAGCAATGCGGTGCGCCTGCCGGCCTTCACCCGGCTCGATGTCGCCGTCTTCTATGACCTGTCCGATCGCGTGGCGCTGCAGGTCAATGTCGAGAACCTGACCGACGCGGACTATTTTCCCAGCGCCCACACCGATAACAACATCACCACCGGCAAGCCACTGAATGCGCGCCTGACCCTGCGGGTGAAGCTGTAGGGGGCAAGTCGCCTCCTACTCCCCCTTCATCGCCGGGACCGCGCGGGCGGCGTCTTCGGGCGTCACCCCGGGCGCGGGTGCGGCGCTGATCGTCTCGACCCGGCGCATCATCCGCCCGGCGCGCTGGACCGCGCGGACCAGGCGCGGGTAGACCCCGCAGCGGCACAGGTTTGGCACCGCCGCCTTGATATCCTCCACGCTGGGATCGGCATTGCGCGCCAGCAGCGCGGCGGCGGACATGGCAATGCCCGGGGTGCAGAACCCGCACTGGATCGCCTGCTCGGCCACCAGCGCCTGCTGGACCGGGTGCGAGCGATCGGGCGAAAGCCCCTCGATCGTGGTCACCACCCGCCCTTCGGCCTCGCCCAGGGTAATCAGGCACGAACGCAGCGCCTGCCCGTCGACCAGCACCATGCAGGCGCCGCAATCGCCGCTTCCGCAGCCATATTTTGTGCCGGTCAGGTTGGCCGCATCGCGCAGCCCCCATAGCAGCGGTGTCTGGGGATCGAGCCGGAACTCGACCGCACGGTCATTGACGGTCAGGCGCGGCATGCGAAGGCCCTAGTCGCGCCAGCTGCGGTCGATCCTGTCGATCCGCCGCACCCACGCCTCGAAATCGGCGCCCCCGGCGACATGGCCCGGAACATTCGCCTGGGCAAGATCGCGGTGATGCACCGCCACCACCTCGTCCGGCACGACGATCGGCTTGCCCGCCGCCATCGTCGCCAGCTGGATTTCGCAGGCGCGCTGAAGCGACCAGTGGAGGATGAACACCTCGGGCAGCGAGCGCCCCAGGATCACCGGCCCGTGATTGCGCAGCATCAGCACGCGCTTGTCGCCCAGATTGGCCAGCAGCCGCTCACCTTCCTCGGCGCGCACGGTGATACCTTCGAAATCGTGGTAGGCGATCCGCCCGGCAAAGTTGCAGGCGTAGAAGTTGACCGGCTGAAGCCCGCCTTCAAGGCTGCACACCGCCATGGTCGCGGTGGTGTGGGTGTGGACGATGGCATGGGCCCAGGGCACGTTGCGGTGAAACAGCGAATGCTGGACAAAGCCCGCCTTGTTGACCGGATAGGGGCTGCCATCCAGCGTGTTGCCATCAATGTCGATCTTGACCAGGTTGGAAGCGCACACTTCTGAATAAAGCAGCCCGTACGGGTTGATCAGGAAGGCATTGTCCTCCCCCGGAACCTTGACCGAGATGTGGTTGTAGATCGATTCCGACCAGCCGAGGTGGTCGAAAATCCGGTAACAGGCGGCCAGTTGCTGGCGAACCTGCCATTCCTCATCGCTGCAATCGACATTGCGCCCGCCGTGGTGGCTGGCAGGGTTAAGCTGGGTGGCCATTGCATGCTCTCCGGATCTGGATTTCGCCCGCGATCCTAGGCGAGTCAGCGCCCGATTGAAAAGCGCAAACCCGCCCATACCGTGCGCGGCGCGCCAAGGTCGATCGAGCCGCCCTGATTGCGGGTCCAGACCTGGGCATCGGTCACGTTCTCCGCGCGCAGGATCAGGCTGGCGCGGCGGCTCAGCGGAACATTGGCCCACAGGTCGAGCGTGGTCGCGCCCGGCAGGACATCGATCCCGAGGTCATCCTCGAACTGGGCCGAGGTGTGGCGCAGGCTGGCCGCGAGCAGGCCGCTTACGCTCCAGCGCCAGGCGAGCGTGGTGCTGGCAGCCCATTCCGGCACTTGCGCCGGGCGTTTGCCATTCAGTGCGGCGGAAGTGCCGCTGCCCTCAATCCGCGCATCGGTGTACGACAGGGCGCCGTCCCATTCGAACCCGCCCAGCCTGATGCGGGCCGACGCTTCCACCCCCCGCGCGCGCACCGCATCGATATTGCGCCGCTCGCGCAGGTTGTTGCCAATCGTGACATTGGCGATCGCGCCCTTCACCCGGTTGTCGAAAGCGGTGAGCTGAACCTGGGCGCCCGGCGCCGGGCGATAATCGAACCCGGCCTCGAACCCGGCCAGCTTCTCGTTCTCCAGCGCCGCGTTCGCGCGGGTGGTGACCGGAAAGACCACGAAGGGGCGGTAAAGCTCGTTGAGCGTCGGCTGGCGCATCCCGCTGTAGGCCGAGGCGCGCAGGGTCAGCCCCTCTGCCGCGTCAAGCAGCACGCCGCCGCGCAGACTGCCGTGCCAGCCGGATCGGTCGGCGAAACGGTTTTCGCTGGTGACGGTGCCTGCCGCATTGGCCTCGATAAAGCGCCCGCCCCGCACCGACCAGCGGTCAAGCCGCGCCGAACCGGTCAGCCGCAGCGGCCCGAGGGCGCGGTCGTGCTCGATGTAGAAGCCCAGGTCCTGATTGGTCCCGCCCGCGCTGCGCCGGGCGGTGACCGCTCCAGTATTGGCATTATAGGCCACTTCGCTGAGCTCGCCGCTGGCCCGGCGCCAGTCAATGCCAAGTCGCAGCGAATGGGCATCGTCCACCGGCGGGCGCAGTTCCAGCTTGCCGCCCAGCCCGGTGGAGGGTGTGGCGCGCTGGTCCAGCGTCTTGCGATAGCTGGTTGAACTGATCACCACATTGGTAAAATTACGCGCCTGAACATAACCAAGCAGGTCGAACTGCCACTCCCCGCGTCCAACCAGCCGCAGCGAGGCGTCCTGGCCGCTGGAACTGCTGTCCGCGCCCGCAAAGCGCAGGGTGCGGTGATCGTCGAACAGCAGCGCGCGGGCCTGAAGCTCAACTTCGCCGGTCAGCGGCACCACGCCGCGCAAGCTCGTCGACCAGCTGTCGAACCGCGCCCGCACACTGGCCGGAACCCGCTGCGACACCGGGGTGGTCCAGAACCCCTGCCCCCGGTCCCAGCGCCCGCTGACCACGGCAAAACCCTCGCCCAGCCGCGGAGCGATTGCAGCGCTCAGTTCGCTCTCGCCCCGGTCATTGGCGGCAAGGCTGGCCTCGGCGAGCGGCAGGCCGCCCGGATTGGAACTGGTCAGTTCCAGCGTCCCCGCCACCGCGCCCGCCCCAAAGCGCCCGAACCGCCACCGCGCACCAGCGTCACGCGCTCCAGCCGCTCCATCGGCAGGGCGGAAAACGGCACGTGGCCGAAGAACGGATCGCTGACCGGCACCCCATCAAGCACCACCAGCGTCCGGCTGGAAGCATTCCCCCCCAGCCCGCGCAGGGTCGCGCCCTGGGCCGTGGGATTGGCAGAGCGGCTGTCCGAGCGGCGGAATTGCTGGAACCCCGCCAGGCTCGCCAGCGCATCCTCGATCCGCCCCGACGCCGAAGCGGCGGTGCGATCACGCGCCAGCGTGCTCACCGAATAGGCCTCAAGCAGCGGCGAGGATCGAGCCCCTGCCCGGTCACCACGATCTCGTCCGGGCCCTCCGCTCCTCGGCCATTGCCGGCGAAGCCGCCAGCAGCAACGGCAGGGTGGCGAAAAGCGAAAGCGGACAAGATGTCAGGAATGCGCGCGTCATAGCGATAGTGTTCCACCGGAACCGGACTGCAGGATAGCTGGCGCAAGGGGCAGGCGTGACCGGCCCCGGACCATGCCGGTCCTTGGACAGGGGCGAAGGCCAGGTCAAGACAACCAATGCCCGCGCCCCTAACCGACGCGAGGACCAGTCTATGGATTTTCCTCGAAAAACTGGAGCGGGCGAAGGGATTCGAACCCTCGACCCCAACCTTGGCAAAATGCTTGGGCAGTGAAACCGGCTCTACGCCATTCTTCGCCAATTTGGCCTAATACACTGTTCTAACGTCTATAATATCACCACCACACACGCCAAACGCAGCCCATTCTACGCCATCGTTTGTTCTCGTACGCTTACATTGTGCGTACATTGCCAAGGACTCCAGCTTGTGTAAGCAAAATGCCGGAAAGGAAGACCGGCATGGGCAAGCTCACCAAGCGCGCTGTTGATAGTATGGCGATACCCTGCACTGGGCAATCATTCCTGTGGGATGACGAGCTTCGTGGCTTCGGGGTCCGTGCCATCCCATCTGGCCTGAAGGCCTTCGTTCTCCAGTATCGAAACGTCGAAGGCCGCAGCCGCCGGATCGTCCTTGGCCGCTTCGGCGTCCTGACAGTCGAACAGGCACGTTCACAAGCACGGATCAGATTGGGCGAAGTGGCGGGCGGTAGTGACCCAGCCGAGGTGCGCGCCCAATCCCGTGCCGCGATCACGATCCGCGAAGTCTGCAACTGGTATCTGGAGAACGCCGAGGCAGGCATCATTCTCGGTCGCAAGCATAGACCGATCAAGGCATCGACGCTGGCCATGGACCGGAGCCGGATCGAAACACACATCAAGCCGCTGATTGGCAACCGACAGGTTCGAGCGCTGCGCGTGTCCGACATCGAGAAGATGCAGATGGACATCGTCGCTGGCAAGACGGCCAAGGCCCGCGACGGCAGCAAGCGAGGCGGGAAGGTATCTGGCGGCCCTGGCGTAGCTGGTCGAGCGGTTTCTACGCTGCACAGCCTTCTGGCCCATGCGATGCGTTATGATCTGGTCGAGAACAATCCGGCTGCGGGCGTACGCAAGATCGCAGGCAAGCCCCGCACTCGCCGCCTGAGCGCTCCCGAAATCCGCGCACTTGGCGAGGCGATGGAAATTGCCGAACGCAATGGTGAGAACCCGACCGGCCTTGCTGCTGTCCGCGCATTGATGCTCACTGGTTATCGTATCTCCGAGGTTATCGGGATGGAGCACGACTGGCTGCATGCCGATCAGGGCTACGTGCATTTTCCTGACACCAAGACCGACGGCCAGTTCCGACCCATTGGCCGCGTTGCAGCGAACCTCTTGCTTGCCCAGCCCAAGAAGCGCGACCTGCTGTTTTTCTTTGGCTCGGACTTTGTTGATCGCCCATATTCAGGTGTGCCCGAAACGCTGAAGGCGCTTTGCACCATTGCCAGGTTGGATGGCGTGACGCCGCACGTTCTCCGGCACACTTTCGGTAGCGTCGCAGGTGACATGGGATTCTCTGAACTGACGATCAAGGCGCTACTTGGGCATGGATCGCGTGGCTCGACCCAGAACTATGTCCACATCGATGAGGCCATGCGGCTAGCTGTTGAGCGCGTTTCGGCGAAGATCGCCAACCTCCTCGATGGGAGCGAAGTCTCCGCAATTCTTCGCGCGGCCTAGGACCGCATCGCACCGAAATTGCTACGCCCAGGAGTCACAGCAAGAATGACTCGACAAACTGCTAACACAACTATATTGTTGTGTCTAGGATACCGGACTTGATCGAACTTGGCTCACCTTGCCCCTGGGACGTGTTGCCTCCCGGCATCCACGACACGACTCTCGCTGAAGTGGAGATCCGCTTCGCGACGACACCCCATCGCAAGTGGCTCTTCGGCGGCTTGGTGCGGGTGACAGAGGTGCTGGCCAAAGCCGGGTGCCGCTACGTCTATCTTGACGGGAGCTTCGTCACCGCCAAGCCGCACCCCGGCGACTATGATGGTTGCTGGGACCACGTTGGGGTCGATATCGACGCGCTCGATCCGGTCCTTCTCGATTTCAGTAACAAGAGAGCCGCGCAGAAGGCAAAATACCTCGGCGAAATGTTTATCGCCGGAATGCCCAACGGCCCAGACGGCCCGTTTGTCGACTTCTTCCAGGTCGAGAAATCCTCAGGCAAGCCCAAAGGCATTCTGCGCATACCGCTCGCGCCCCCGAAAGGAGCGACGCCATGATCACCAACGAAAAGCAGTACAAGTCGACGAGGGCGTCGATCGAGAAGCTCGCGGGAGCCCTCACGGCCCTCCAGTCGCCGACTGGCGATCTTCCCGACGTACTGGTAAAAGCTCAGCGCTCTGCGCTCCTAAGCCAGATCGACGAACTCGACGAAGACGTGCGCTTCTACGATGACCTTCGTGCGGGAAAGATCTCTGAATTTTCGGCCGAGAGCCTCCACGATCTTCCGGATATCCTGATCCAGGCACGCATTGCTCGCGGTATGAGCCAAAGGATCTCGGCGACTTTCTTGGCGTCGCGGAGCAGCAGATCCAACGCTACGAAGCGGATCGCTATCGCGCGGCCAGCCTCGACCGTCTGACCGAGGTCGCGGACGCCCTGAGCGTGCGGATCGTCGAACGGGCGCAGCTGGTCGGAAGCCCCAAGCTTGAGTCGGTCGATCCCGCCGCTTGGCAGGCTTTTCCGATTGCGGAAATGTTCAAGCGCGGATGGTTCGAAGATTTCTCGGGCACCCTCCCACAGGCCCGTAAGGTGGCCGGCGAACTCATCCCTGCATTCCTGCAGGGAGCGAATTCCCAATATGCGCCAATGGCGCTTCACCGAAAGTCGGTGCGGTCAAGCGGGCAGGTCCACGAGGCTGCGATTGCCGCCTGGGAAGCGCGGGTGCGAACTCTTGCCGACCGCAATCCGCCGGAGCGTCCATTCGATCGCGATCTCCTCTCAGCCGAGTGGGTGCGGGGGCTCGTCGCCCTGAGCGTGGCCAACGATGGCCCACAGGCTGCCGCCGGATATTTGCGCGAAGTCGGGATATCTTTGGTCGTTGAACGCCAGTTGCCGGGTACCTTGCTTGACGGTGCGGCGCTTTGCTCCGCCGATCACCACTCCATCGTAGCCATGACCTTGCGGCATGATCGGCTCGACAATTTCTGGTTCACGCTTCTCCATGAGATTGGCCACCTCAAGCTGCATGTCCGTCCGGGCGAGTTCGCCGCGATCTTTGACGACAACGACTCGCCCGCAGCGGACAAGGTGGAGCAGGACGCCGACTATTTCGCGCAGGAAGCCCTGATCCCCGAAGCGAACTGGAACCTCGCGGTTTCGCGCTTCACCCGCAACGAGAAGGCGGTGATGACGGACGCCAAGCGCTTCGGCGTTGCCCCTTCCGTGATTGCTGGTCGCGTCCGGCGTGAAGCCAACGACTACACTCTCCTCCGGACAATGGTCGGTGCGGGTGAGGTTCGGCGTCAATTCGGATTGTGAAGGAGCGTCACCATGGCCACCCCGAACTACTATGTTCCGCTCCTGGGTTGGCGCATGGGCGAATATGAGGCGCTGGAAAAGCTGAGCGTTGCCTGCAAGGCGAGGACAGTCCCGCTCATCGAAGTGCTCCCGCCCGACTATGACTTCGAGCTGCGTCAGCCGAAAAAGCACATTGATGAGCAACTCAAGCCGTTTGCCAAGCAGATCGAAAAGCGCTGGGCTGACCGTCCAGCCCTGATCGATGCTGTGCAGATTCCGGCGGCAACACGCATGGGCGACGGACGGCATCCACTGACCTACCTGTTTGATGAAACCCGCGCAGTTGGGATAACGCACGTCCCGGTAACCGGGCTCGATCGCGACGTGGCCTACCAGCAAAGCGTGTTCGCCATTCACGCAATTGACGGACGAGGCGCCGGATTGCGGTGCAGCCTCGGCGAAGTGCTCGACCCGGACTTTAACAACAACGTCTATGCCTTGCTCGGCAGGATCGGGGTCGAACCTGCTGGCCTCGACATCCTGCTCGATTTGCAGTGCCCGGCGTTTGATCCGCAAGGCAGTTTGATCGCGACCATCACGGCGGCCCTGTCGGGAGTGCGATTATTACTGCTGCACGCACCGTCACGCTCCTTGCGACATCATTTCCCGACAGCCTTGCAAATCTCAAGCTGCCGCTGGAATTTCTGCCGCGACGCGAATGGATGCTGTTCAAGGCGCTGGTTGCCGCACTGCCGGCCAATGTGCGTTGCCCCGGGTTTGGAGATTATGTCATCGCTGCCGTGACATTCGCGCAGGGCGATATGCGCTTCATGCGTGGATCTCCCAACGTTCGCTATACCATTGACGACGGGTGGCTGGTGGCCAAGGCCAAGCGTCAAAAGACCGGTGCCAACCAAGCCTATCCCGGCCTGTGCGGCGCAATCGTCGCCTCGGGACAGTTCATGGGCGGAGGTTTTTCGGAGGGCGGCAAATATATCGATGGCTGTCGGCTTGGAACCGAAAAGCTGGGCAATCAGACCACCTGGAAGTGGGTGGCGACCAATCACCACATCACGAAGGTTGTGGCTGATCTCGCCAGACTAAGCGGGACTTGAGAGTCTCGCGCACGGTGTGAGCGAGACGACGCAACGGCATTTCCGAGACAATCCGCTGGTACAACGCCTCGCGCGGCGCACGCAAATCGCGTTCGGGCACACCAAGTTCGCGCAGGATCGCCTGCGCTTCTGGGCGCCACAAGAGCCGAGCCAGTATGACGGGCTCAACCGCACGGTTGACCCGTTCGGCACGGATGCGGCGGAAATTTACGCCGCTGTGCGTGCCGCGATCCACGACAACAACACCCCACCAATCGGGGATAATCGTCAATGCTGCTTCGAGATGTCGCGGCGCGACAATCAACGATGCCTTGTCAACGACCTCGCCATAGGCGGCGACCTGGTGCGGAAGCCGGTCCAGTGTGTCAGCCTCGGCCTTGATTTCGAGACCGCGGATGTGACCGTTGATTACGGCGATATCGATCCGGCAGGCTCCATGATCGAGTCCCAGCTCATCGATTACCAACGTGTCCGGGCAGGCTTGGGCATGGACAAGCAAACGCCCATAGGCGGCCTGTCGCACATCGCTGTCTCGAAGCGGTTTTGAAGCCATCTCGATTCGATAGCCGTGAGGACGGCCTCGTGGCAATGTCCAATTGGACGACGTAGCTCTCAGCGCGGATCCTATGGCCGCACCGCTAACCCCGTGCCGGCATGTGGCTTGCGTCGAGCCGGCGATGAATAAGCGAGACCAGCGACAGCAGATCTTCCGCATCACTCTTCGACATCGGCCAGTGAATGCGGGGCTCGTGGGCGGTTGGATTGCGAAACATGCCGAAAGTTCCGCGCACCAGGTTGGCAAATCCACGTTGCTCGCCGCGCTCACTCTCGCTGGATCGCGAGTTGATCGCGATCATCGGCGGTTCACCGCCAAAGGTGCGGTCGACCAAAGTCGAACCGTCATCGGTCAGCCCGGTTTTCGCCCGCATCTTTGCAGCCACGCTCTTCACTGCCTCCTGGACCGCGTGGAAATAGTCGTCAGCGACAAGTTCCGCCCGGCAGAACTCGAGGACATCCGAGTGGACGCCGCGCGTTTCAAGATCCGAGCGCAGCTCGCGCGCCCTGCGTTGGGCTTCAGGAAGCGTGGTCACCGCAGCCGCGGGGGTCAGTTCACCCGCTTCGCTCACAAACAGCCCGGCAAATGCGAGCGCCACATTCAAGTTTGCGCGCATTGGTTCGAACCGTTCGGGGAATCGGACGTAACGCGCCGGTTTCATAGCGTGGCGAATGAATCCCAGAATTCGGATGCGGTCGCCTGACTGGTTCTGGCTATGCACGAATGCGTTGTAGATGCGATCTCGCTTGGTGATCGGGCCGGGGTCCGTCATTCGGCACGTCGCGATCAACATTTCGATCTCTGTACCCTTCAACCCGCTGTCGGTGTCGCCAAGCGCACCGGCGATGGCTTCGAGTTCGGCTTGGGAGAATTGCCGCTTCATTCCATTTTGCCCCTTTCTGCGGTGGCTGCAGGCAGCGGCAATGTTGCCCACTCCGGCAGTTGTCCAAGATCGGCCAACTCCGCCCGCACTAGGCCGTTGAGCACCTCCGGGAACAGACGCGCCATCGCTCGCCACAAGGGATGATCCTGGCCGATCTGTGCTTCCGCTGCGCGGGCATCGGCAATGATCCGCATGAGAGATGGCCGCTCAAGCAAATCGGCAAGCCGCGTCGATCGCACGAACCCTTCGATCAGGTCCGCGCAATGCCTGAATTCGGCTCCATTCAACTTGCTGTTCAGCATCGACAATACGGCGCTGTCACCGGAGAACTTCGTGACGTAGAGGATCGGCCTACCCGCTTCAGCGCTACGCACGATTGAACACAAGATCGCGTAGAGCATCGCCGTATGCGCGCGAGCCCTGTCAGAGCGTTCCTTCCAGAAGTCGACCTCCCACTCAGCGAGCCCGGCAATCTGCATCTGTAACGCAGCCCAGGCCGTTTCGAATTCGACGCTGTAGAAGGGTGAATTAGGTCGTTCAGTCCGTGCGCTCCTAAATACGGTCCACCAACGAGATCGTTCCTCCTTGCAATGGGCTTTCAGAAATTCTGTCCTGCAGTCTTCGACAAAGGCCGACCGGCCCTCGCTGGTTTGCAAATCGTCAAGGGTGACAAGTTTGGGGTAGCGCCATCCGCCCTGGCCGTCCTTCAGGTAGCATTTCAAGATGAGAGTGCCCGCGCTCGAACGAAGCGGTCTCGGCCTCGTTGTCGAACACGAAGGCGTTTCCGCGCTGCATGGTGATGACGTCGTGGAAGCCCTGCGGCATGGGATCCTCAAGCATATTGAAGATCCAGAGCAGCGCGACGTCCTCGGCATCGTAGTGCAAGTGTCGTGCGGCAATTTCCGGTGCGAAAGGCTTCGAGAGCTGCACTTCGAGCGCAAACCGGCCCAGCGCTTCCATTTCAAGATAGACATCGGGCCAACGCCCCCGCTTGTGGATCGCCGGGCGCAGGTAGGTGTCGACCGCTGAATGTATATGGCGCTGATCAGCTTTGGCCAGCTCCCTGATTGTCGAGCAGAGCCTCCGATGCAGGGCTGATTCCTGGTGGCCCTGATATTGCGCTGCCCGGGCATCATCGGGGTGCAGGTTACCGCCATCATACCAAGGGCAAGTTTTGCTTCCATCCGGGAAATGGGCAAACATCGGGATATGACCATCCCTCGTCGCTTGCGACCGGATGAATACCCCACCTTCGCAAAGCCTGCATCGCGCCAACGGATTGGAACGGTCCTGCTGCCAGCGAAGGTTGATCTGCGATCGCAAATGGCCCCATGCCGCACGCGGCATCGCCATCAACTGCTCGATCCCAACCGTGCCCCGCGGCAACTCGAAATCCGCAATCAATATGGTGCGCTGGTGGCTGCTCACGGCAATGTCATTCTGGAAGCTCGGGCTTCGCAATCCAGTCCAAAATCTCCAGCCCGGAGGCTACCTCACCTCCGAAGCGCCGCATTTGAACGACGCGGAACGTATCGACCTGTTCGATCCGGACGAGCCCGTCCTTTTCCAGCCGGTCAAGAAGCTCAGTCACAATACGGCTCGAAGCAGCAAGGCCGATGCTACTGAGCCATGTTTCCAATAGCTTGCTGTTGGCGGCCCCTTCCTTCGCCAGGACATCGAGAATCGCCCTGGCTTGCAGGGCAGTTCTTATCGTTTCCAGATGCTCGGGGACATTCCGTCGACTGTTCATTCCCTGACCTTACCCGGCCAACGTAGAACAGTAAACATAACGGGAACGAACTTCCCCAATTTCGCGGGAGTGTTTCAGCGCGGAAGAGGCGTTGCGAGAAACGACTTCGTGATGAATCAGACTACAGTGCGAGCCATCATGGCGCTGATCAGCGCCGATCTTTCGAGTGGCGCACCCTGGTAAATAACCTCGCCAAACGTATCATCGACGATGCGGCCCTCGGCATTCTGGACGTGGACGTGGATGCCGAATTCCTGCGGTCGCTCCGCCGTCCAGACAATCGCCGGGGTTGAAGCCCAGACCGCAAAATCACAGCTGGCATAGTCATCCAGATTGAGTGTGCGATCTGGTGTTTCATACTTCAGGGTTCGCGCGAAACTGTCGTGAAGCGGTTTGAGCGGGGTCGAGATAATCGGCACCTTGCTCCACGTACTGTCCCGGCCGCAATTGCCACAGAAATGCTTTCTGTGCGGCGTGTCGGCGAAATCGGCCAGGTCGAGGTGGGGATATCCGCAACTGCTGCAGCTGATGCAGCTCATCTCCTTGTTGGCCTCTATCGCGCGCACGAAGTCATAGGCCGCCGGAGGCGTGATGTTGACCCGCGTAATTTCCTGATTGTGAAAGAGACCCTGGCCGCTGCTGTAGAGCGTCGAAATGGCGTTGAAATCACGATCGATCTGTTTCTTAGCGCCAATATCATTGCGCACATGCACATGAATCTTCGGCGGGCGCGGCGCGATCGGAGACGAGGCGAGTGCGGCCGGCATGGAGCACCAAATTCCTACTTCTGCATGTTCGGTGACATTTACCGTCAGCGGCGAAACGACATAGTTCATCGGCTGCTGATAGTTGGCGCAGCGCATATCGCCGTGAATCCCCAGCGCTTCGATATCGGCTTTTATCCCCCAATGGGTCTGATGGGTCCTGCACCACAGGCGTTCGGCTCCATTCCGAAATTTGCCGGCATGTGCGAAATCGCATGGCAACTGAGCGTCGTTCCCCGACTTTTCAGGGAAGTGGCCCAACAGTGCTGGTGATGTAACTGCGATGTTGCCCAGAGTGCGACCATATGACCAGCAAATTGCGGCTTCTTCTTTCAGCCCACCCTCGGCATCCTTGTCTATCGGCTGCTCATCGCAGATTTTTGAAAGGTAGACCTTCCTTGCTGGTTGTCCTTCGACATTCTCCCACTGGCATTTCCAGAGTTCGACATTCCCATTCGACTGATTGATGCGACGTTCGATAAACATCCTGCTGCCTTACACTATTGACGGCCGGTTCAACCATCAGGTTTTGAACGCGATGGGTGATTGAGGGGCCAGGAGGGGAAGGCTTTCCCCCAAGCCGGAGCCGCTACGCTGTCTCCGGCACCCCCTTCTGCAGGGCTCCGCCCCGCAACGCCCCGGCATCAGAGCAGGGCTGTTGACGCGCTCTGTCCCGCAGGCCTTATGGCCTACTCCTGAGGGCGCGGCGTTTCCTGAATATGGCCCCGCGCGCACTCTGAACCGGCGGTCATGGTGTCATGTGCAGGAGGAAAGCCGACAGGCCCCGGCTTTCCGCCTGCACGAGCAGGTGAGCGACACCGCCTCCTTTCAGGGTGCAGTTTTCCGTCTTGTGTAATCTCGCTGGCCGCTCGCGCGATGGGAACCATGGGCAGGTGAGAGTCGGAGTCTGGCGGGCTTCGCCGTGACGGGATGAGGGTCGAGAGAGAGGCTCCCGACCGCCCGTCATGGAGGTTTACCCATGAATATGCAGGTTCTGGATGCCCGCCGCGATGCGAGC
>JADJYM010000007.1 GCA_016719755.1 Novosphingobium sp.
GCCATGGTCGCGCCGGGCTGGGGTTACGGTCGCGCCGCGCTCGCTGGGACGGCGGGGCATCGCGATGGCCGCGCTGGAGGAGTTCGATCTGGTCCGCACGGTCGGCATCGCCTTTGCACCGCACTGGGCCGCACAATTCGGGGCGGGCCACAGCCCTGCCCCGCGATCATCGCGGAAACGGCGCGCGGCTGATCCCCTCCCCTTGAGAGGAGGGGATCGGAAGCCTTACTTACCCTGCCAGACGCCGGGGCGCTTTTTCCGATGAAGGCGGCCATGCCTTCCGGCCTTGTCGGCGGTCGCGGTCAGCACCTGGAAGATGCGGCGTTCCATCAGCAGGCCCTGGTCAAGCGTGGTTTCGACGCGGCATTGACCATTTCCTTGTTGGCGATGGCGGCCAAGGGGGCATCGCGGCGATCTCTCGGCGGTCTTGAGCGCGTCCTCGACCAGACCCGCGAGCGGTACGACGCGGGCGACCAGACCGCTGCGTTCCGGCTTCCTCGGCGCCCATCATCCGGCCGGTCAGGCACATTTCCATCGCCTTGGCCTTGCCGATCGCGCGGGTCAGGCGCTGGCTGCCACCCATGCCGGGGCCGACGCCCAGCTTGATTTCGGGCTGGCCGAACTTCGCGTTCTCGCTCGCGATGATGAAGTCCGCCATCATCGCCAGTTCGCACCCGCCGCCCAGCGCGAAGCCGTTGACGGCGGCGATCCAGGGCTTGCGCGTGGTCTTGACCAGATGGCTGGTCCAGCGGCTGAAGAAGTCTTGGGCGAAGAAGTCCGCAGCGGGCTTTTCCGCCATTTCCTTGATGTCGGCGCCCGCGGCAAAGGCCTTTTCGCCCGCGCCGGTCAGCACCGCGCAGCGCTGCGCGGGGTTGGCCTCATAGGCGGCAAAGGCCTCGATCAGCTCTTCCAGCACCTGGCTGTTGAGTGCGTTGAGCGCCGAGGGCGGTTGAGCGTGATGAGCGTGACGGCATCGCGCTGTTCGACGAGGATGGTTTCAAAGGTCATAGGGGTTTCCATTCTTCATTCGCCGGCAGCGGCGCAAAATGCTCTCGATCAGGTCGTCGGTCACGCCTTCCGCCGTCGCCGGGTTCCAGCGGGGCGCGTTGTCCCACCCTTGTCGACGATCACCGCGCGCACCCCTTCGGCAAAGTCGGGCAGGGTCAGCACCCGTGCGCCGATGCGGTATTCCATCACCATGTTGTCGGCAAAGGTGTCGCAGGACAGGCTGTCGTGCAACTGGCGCAGCGCGACCTTGCAGGTCTGGGGATTTGGTGCGCAGCGTGGCGAGTTCCTTGGCGGCCCATTCGCTCTCGTCGCCTTCCAGACTGGCGAGGATGTCCTCGAAGCGGTCAGAGGCGAAGTGCCTGGCAATCCGGGTCGCATTCCCGGCAATCCGCGCCTCAGGCGGTGTGGCGGAAAGCGCGGCGAGGACCTGTCCCGCTTCATGGCCCTGGGCGATCCGGGCCTTGGCCTCGGCCAGCGCGTCGTGCGGCAGATAGTGGGTGGCAAGGCCCGCCCGCGCATTCCGCTCCGTCCAGCCGCGCGCCGGTCAACGCCAGGAACTGGCCGATCCGCCCAGCAGGCGCGAAAGATACCAGCCGCCGCCCACGTCCGGGAACAGGCCGATGCCGGTTTCCGGCATGGCATAGCGGGTATTCTCGGTCGCCACGTGAAAGCGCGCGGGCTGGCTGATGCCCCGCCGCCGCCCATCGTGATCCCGTCCATGAAGGCGACCACCGGCAGCATAAGTGATGATCAGGTGGTTGAGCTGGTATTCGTCATGGAAGAACCGCCGCCCCGAAACGCCGCCATCGTTCAGCGCCGGATCGCGCAGGAAGGCGATGTCCCCGCCCGAGCAGAAGCCGCGCCCCTCGGCATGGTCAATGATGATGACCGACACTTCCGGGATCGTCACGCCATTCCAGCAGCGCCGCGGTCATCGCGTGGACCATCGGCAGGGTCAGCGCGTGGATCGCCTTGGGCCGGTTGAGCGTGAGGAAGCCCGCGTGGCCTTCGCGGCGGATGATCACGTCTTCAGTCAATTCCCACCTCCGTTCGTGTCGAGCGTAGTCGAGACACGGTTGCGCAACATCTCGACTACGCTCGATGCGAACGGGCAAAGAGAGTCAAGCGCCAAGAGCAGCTTCATTGCCGCAGCAGGTCGCGTCCCACGATCATTCGCATGACCTGGTTGGTGCCCTCAAGAATGGAATGGACCCGCAGATCGCGCCAGAACCGCTCGATCGGATAGTCCTTGAGATAGCCGTAGCCGCCGAACAATTGCAGCGCCTTGTTGACCACTTCGCTGCCCGCATCGGTGGAAAGGCGCTTGGCCATCGCGGAAAAGCGGCTCTTGTCGGGCGCATTTGCGGACACCTTGCAGGCGGCGAGGTACAGCAGGGCGCGCGCGGCTTCCAGATCGGTCGCCATGTCGGCCAACATGAACTGGGTGTTCTGGAAATCGGCAATCGCCTGGCCGAACTGCTGGCGATCCCGGGTATAGGCCACCGCCTCGTCAAGGCAGCGCTGTGCCCCGCCCAGCGAGCAGGCGCCGATGTTGAGCCGCCCGCCATCGAGCCCGGCCATGGCGAAGCGGAAGCCTTCGCCCTCCGCGCCGACGCGGTTGGCCACCGGCACGCGGCAGTCCTCGAAAATCACCTGCGCGGTCGGGCTGGCGTTCCAGCCCAGCTTCTTTTCCGGCGCGCCGAACGACAGGCCAGGTGCCCTTTTCCACCACCAGGCAGGTGATCCCGCCCGACTTGTGCTCACCGGTGCGGACCATGCAGACGTAGACGTCGTTATAGCCCGCGCCGGAAATGAACTGCTTGGTGCCGTTGAGGACGTAGTGATCGCCGTCCAGCCTGGCGCTGGTCTTGAGCGCGGCGGCGTCGGACCCGGAACCGGGCTCGGTCAGGCAGTAGCTGGCGATCCGGTCCATGCTGACCAGATCGGGCAGGAACCGCTCCTTGAGGTCCGCCGAGCCGTAGGTGTCGATCATCCACGCGGCCATGTTGTGGATCGAGATATAGGCGCTGGTGGCGGGGCAGCCATAGGCCATGGCCTCCATGATCAGCGCCGCTTCCAGCCGGCCAAGGCCGATCCCGCCCGATGCCTCTGACACATAGATCGCGCCAAAGCCCAGCTCGCCCGCCGCCTTCCACACATCGACCGGGTAGTGGGACTTTTCGTCCCATTCGGCGGCGAAGGGGGTGATGCGGTCGGCGGTGAACTTGCGCGCCATGTCCTGGATCGCAAGCTGGTCGGCGGTCAGGGCAAACTGGTCGGTCATGGTCACGTCCATCAGGTTTGTCAGAGCGTCCCCGTTACGAGGCGAACCGGCGCCGGATCAAGCGGCGGAAACGTCCCTTGGGGGCAATTTCCGCCGCTGTGAAGGGCGGGTCTAGCGGGCAAGATCGTCAAGGCTGCGGATGATGCCCGAAAAATCCGTGCCGCCGCTGCCCGCGCCGACATAGGCTTCGTAAAGCTCTTCCGCCCGCGCGCCCATCGGCACCTTGGCCCCGGCAGAGGCGGCCGCTTCCAGCGCCAGCTTGAGGTCCTTCAGCATCAGCGCGGCGGCGAAACCGCCCTGATAGCCGCCATCCGCCGGGCTTTGCGGGCCGACGCCGGGGACCGGGCAATAGGCGGTCATCGACCACGACTGGCCCGAGGCCTTGCTGGAAATGTCGAAAAAGGTCTGAAGGTCCAGCCCCAGCTTTTCGGCCAGGTTGAAGGCTTCGCACGTGGCAATCATCGTCGCGCCGAGGATCATGTTGTTGCAGATCTTCGCCGCCTGTCCCGCGCCCGATGCCCCGGCGTGGATCACCGCCTTGCCCATTGCGGCCAGGATCGGCTCGGCGCGGGTAAAGTCCGCCGCCTCGCCGCCGGCCATGAAGGTTAGTGTGCCCGCGTTCGCCGCCGCGATCCCGCCCGAAACCGGCGCGTCGACCATGGCATAGCCCGCGCCGCGCGCCGCTTCCTCAACCCGCCGCGCGGTGGCGACATCGATGGTCGAACAGTCGATCAGCAAGGCCGTGGTGGGGGCGTGGCCGATCACGTCAGCGGTATAGACCTGCTCGACGATGGCGCCGTTGGGGAGCATCGAGACGACCGCGTCGGCCCCCTCAACCGCCTCGCGGACCGAGGTGAACACCGCGCAGCCGCAGTCCTTCGCGCGCTCCAGCGCGTCGGCGGAAAGGTCGAAGGCGCGGACTTCATGCCCCGCCTTGACCAGGTTCGCGGCCATGCCGCCGCCCATGTTGCCCAGCCCGATGAATCCGATTTTCATGGCCATGCTCCTCAGGCCATGGTCGGGATGACGAAGGCATTGCCGCCGTCCACCGAACCGTCGGGCCAGCGCGCGGTAACGGTCTTGACCTTGGTCCAGAACTTCACGCCTTCCATGCCGTGCTGGTTGGTGTCGCCAAAGGCGCTGCGCTTCCACCCGCCGAAGGTGTGATAGGCGACCGGCACCGGGATCGGCACGTTGATCCCGACCATGCCGACATTGACCCGCGCGGCAAATTCGCGCGCGGCGTGGCCGTTGCGGGTGAAGATGGCGACGCCGTTGCCGTACTGGTGGCGGCTGGGCAGGCTGAGCGCTTCCTCGAAATCCTTGGCGCGGACGATCTGCAGGACCGGGCCGAAGATCTCGTTGTGATAGGAATCCATGTCCGGCGTCACGTGATCGAACAGCGTCGGGCCGACGAAGAAGCCGTTCTCGTGCCCCTGCAGGGTGAAGCCGCGCCCGTCGACCACCAGCTGTGCGCCCTCGTCGGCGCACTTCTGGATCCAGCCTTCGACCTTGTCCTTGTGCGCCTGGGTGACGACCGGGCCATAGTGCGCGGCGGCATCGGTCGAAACGCCGACCTTCAGCGCCGCAATCGCGGGGATCAGCTTGGCCTTGAGGCGTTCGGCGGTGTCATCGCCGACCGGCACCACCACGGGCAGCGCCATGCAGCGTTCCCCCGCCGAGCCGAAGGCCGCGCCCGCCAGATCGTTGACCACCTGGTCAAGGTCCGCGTCCGGCATGACGATGCCGTGGTTCTTGGCCCCGCCCATCGCCTGCACGCGCTTTCCGGCGGCGACGCCCCGGTTGTAGACATAGTGGGCGATGTCGGACGAGCCGACGAAGCTGACCGCGCCGATCGCCGGATGATCGAGGATCGCGTCGACCATTTCCTTGTCGCCGTGGACCACCTGGAAGATGCCCTCGGGCAGGCCGGCCTCAAGCCACAGCGCGGCGAGGCGGTTGGGGACCGAAGGATCGCGCTCGCTGGGCTTGAGGATGAAGGCATTGCCCGTTGCCATCGCCACCGCTCCCATCCAAAGCGGGATCATCGCCGGGAAGTTGAACGGGGTGATACCCGCGCCGATGCCCAGCGGCTGGCGCATCGAATAGACGTCGATCCCCGGGCCCGCGCCCAGCGTGTATTCGCCCTTCAGCGCGTGGGGGATGCCGCAGCAGAACTCCACTACTTCCAGCCCGCGCTGAATGTCGCCCTTCGAATCCGCGATGACCTTGCCGTGCTCGCTGGAGAGCATCAGGGCCAGCTCGTCGATGTTGGCCTCGACCAGCGCCTTGAAGTTGAACATCACCCGGGCGCGGCGCTGCGGGTTGGTGGCGGCCCAGGCGGGCTGTGCGGCAGAGGCGGCGGCCACCGCGCGGTCGAGCGCGTCCTGCGCGCCCAGCACCACTTCGGCCTGCACCGCGCCGGTGTTGGGATCATAGACCGGGCTGGTGCGGGCGGCGGCAAGGCCCGCCGTGCCCCCGGCGATGACGTGATCGATGATGCGCATGGGCTCTGTCCCTCTCAAGGTTCCTTTGCGCCTGCTTTGCGCCCCGATATTCATGCATACAACCGGCAAATTTGCCATTATGACCTGCAAATATGCAAGCCACCGACTGGAGCGATCTCCAGACCTTCCTTGCCATCGCCCGCGCCGGGCAGCTGGCCCGCGCGGGGAGCGCGATGGGCGTCGATGCCTCCACCATGGGACGGCGGCTGCGGCGGCTGGAAGCGCGCCTTGGCGTCACCCTGTTCGAGCAGACCCGCGAGGGCCAGGTCCTGACCGAGGCGGGCGAGGGTCTGCTCGCCCGGGTCGAGGCGATGGACCAGGCGGCGGCGGGAATCGGCGAAGGGCAGGCGGCGGGCGGCGCCTTGGCGATCCACGGCACCCTGCGGATCAGCGTGTCGGAAGGCTTCGGATCGTGGTTCCTGGCCCGTCAGGTGCCCGAATTTGCCGAGGCTCATCCGGCGCTGACGCTCGATCTGGTGGCCAGCAGCGGCTTCCTCAGCCTGTCGAAGCGCGAGGCGGACATTGCCGTCACCCTGTCGCGGCCCAAGGCCGGGCCGATGGTGGCGCGCAAGCTGTCGGACTATGCGCTGCGGCTCTATGCCAGCCGTGCCTATCTGGATCACCACGGCCAGCCCCGCGCACCGGGCGACCTGGCGCAGGGCCACCGCCTGATCGGCTATATCCCCGACCTGCTCTATGCGCCGGAGCTGCGCTATCTGGACGAGATTCACCCCGGCCTTGCGCCCACGCTGCGCTCCTCCAGCATCAACGCCCAGCACCAGCTGCTGGCCGCCGGGGCGGGCATCGGCGTGCTGCCGTGCTTCATCGGCGATGCGGACGCCGGCCTTGTCCCCGTCCTGCCGGAGCGGCGGGTTACGCGGACCTTCTGGCTGGTGACCCACAAGGACACCCACCAGCTGGCGCGGGTGAGGGCGGGCAAGGACTGGATTCTGGGAGCCGTCCAGCGCGGGCGGCAGGTGCTGCTGCCGGATTGAGGGCCTCGCTCCGGCTCGAACCTCGAGTCTTTGTCTGTTCGCAGGTTCGGGAGAGGTAGCGTGCTGCTGGCTGGGGCGGCAGGATTGACCTCGCTGCGCTCGGTCGCCTCCGCTTCGCTCCGGCTCGAACCTTGATTCTCTTGTCTGTTCGCAGGTTCGTTCGGGCGTTGCGTGCTGGCTGGGGCGGCAGGTTACGGGTCATTTGAGGAGGCTCCTGATTCTACGACTAAAAACTTACTGAATGGATTGTAATGCCCCCAATGGTGCCCCTTGGTTGGGTCCGTTGGGGGTAAGTGGTGGTCAAGTACTGCGGACTAGAAGGTTGGCCTTCCATGCCTCGATATCTGCTTCCGGCCATGCGACTCGGTGAGCGCCGATCATGCGCGGGGCGGGGAAGGTTCCGGCCTTGATACCGCGGTAGATCGTGGCCCGGTGGAGCGAGGTTTCACGCTCGACATCCTTCATGCGCAGCAGACGGCCAAGCGACGTGGGGGCGCTGGCGGGTGCCTGTTCCTGTTGTTTCGTCATACGGCAGTCTCCTCATTGCGTTCGGGGATGGTGGGTGCGTGCTCGACCGCATCGCGGATGCGGGAGCAGGCGGATTCAAAGTGTGCGGGGTTGTGTTCGATGCCGGTGAAGCGCTTGCCGGCACGCAGGGCGGCGACGCCAGTAGAGCCGGTGCCCATGAAGGCATCACAGACGGTCTCGCCGGCGACGTTCCGGATGATCTTGTCCATCAGGGCGTCGGGCTTCACCGTGGGGTGGTCGAAGTCCTGCAGCGCCCGGGAACGGCAGGAGAAGACCCGTTTCAGATCTGCCAGATCGCCCTGCGGGTGGTAGCCCCGGCTCCAAGCGTGGAAGTAGATCTCGGTCTCCGGGACGTAGTGCTTGTTAGCCACCGGCATCGGAGTGGTCTTTTGCCAGACACAGAGCGCCATCCGGTGGAACAGTCCGTCGAGCGTGGCTGAGACGGCCGGGATCTGATCGTTGTGGCAGAACACCACCGCTGCGCCGCAGAGCAGTGGGTTGATGATCTGGTGATCGAAGCCGCGATCGAGACCCTCCTCCTGGATCTTGTCGAGGTAGGGCCGATGCTTGCGGAAGCTGCCCCCGCCGCTGGTCCTGATCACGTAGGGTGGGTCCATGACGTCCGCGTCGAACCAGCCCAGGGTGGGACGGATCGTGTAGGCATCGCCGAGGATGAGGGTGGCGGGTCCGATCTGGAGGACCTTCTTCACGCTGCTCATGCGGCCGCCCTCTCGTTGAGAAGCGGCCCCCATTGGTTGGCCATCGCGGCGGCGATGCCGGGGTAGAAGCGGCTGCGCTCTTTCGCTCTGGTTTCACCCGGCGGCATCCGGTGCACGCGGGCGACGGGATCGCCGGACTGGCCCAGCGCGGTGCGGGCCTGCGCGAGGGTGGGATAAGTGGACATCAGCGGCGGTAGGCCGCGCAGCCACAGGCAGGTGCGCTTGGTCTCCCAATCGCCGTACTGCCACGGCTGCACCGATTGGGCAGCGGGGGCGAAGTTGACGATCCGCGCCTTCGCGTGGCGGTGCATCACCGGGTTCTCGCAGGCGACGCGCGCCACGGGCGCGTTCCAAAGCGTGGAAAAAAGGGCCGCGCCTTCGTCCAGTTCGGCCCACATTTCGGCGAGGGTGCGGCCCGGGGGCGGCACCTTAAGCCAGCGGACGCCGCTGTTGGTCAGGCGGGTGCATGGCGGGTGGGCGACGATCAGAAGGTCCCAACCATCGCCCAGAACCTCGCGCACGTCGCCTGTGATATGGCGGTTGCTGCGATCCTCGGCGGGCAGCAGATCGCAGGACCAGGCATCGTACCCGCGATCCGTGAAGGCGCGGCGTACAGTTCCGCTGAATTCGCAAGCTATCAGGATGCGCGGGATCACGATCAGCCGAGCCCCAGCGCGCACTTGTAGGTATCGAGGATGGCTTCCATCTCGCGCCGATCGTCGGGCTTCATCTTCCGCAGGCGGACGATCTGGCGGGCGATCCTGGTCTCGTAGCCGACCGCCTTCATCTCGGCGTAGACATCCCTGATGTCGTCAGCGATGCTCTTCTTCTCCTCTTCAAGGCGCTCCACACGTTCGATCAGCAGGCGCAGGCGATCATCGCCGGCGCGGTGCGCGATGGGGAGGTCGACCGGGATCTCGATCTGGGTGTGGCCATCGTCGGCGATGCGAGAACTCGATACGGGCATCAGATTTTCCCTTCGAGAAAGCGGTCGAGTGCGCCGATCAACTGGTTGGCGTCTTCGTCGACTGGTTGGGTGGTGCGCTTGAAGCCGCCGGGCAGCGCCTCGATCCGCAGGATCGTGCGCAGGGCTTCGGCAGTCGTGTCGCCGGGTTGCATGCAGAACGGGGTGAAGATGTCCTGATCGCCCTCGCGAACGAACAGGAGCAGCTCGGCCACCACTTCGGCCAGCTGTCCGGCGGCGACCAGCGCGCGGGCGCGGCGACCATCGGGCTGGGCGCAATGGCTGCACAGCCGGTCACCTTCCCACCAGCAGTTGCCGCGCAGCTCATCGTGGCAGGCGGCATCCTCGGTGCAGCCGCAAACGGCGCATGTGCGGGGCCGGGCCATCAGTTCCGGCCTTCCGCTTCCTCGGCGCTGCCAAGGCCCAGCGCGGCGTAGTCCGGCTGAGCGACCCGGGGGGCGGGCATGGGGGCGGCTTCAGCGATGGTGTCGGTGATATCCGCCAAGGTGCGCCAAGACGCGATGGCTTCATCGCTGATGACGATCCTGAAAAAGTCCTCAAGTTCGATGGCGAGGCAGACAAGATCGATGCTGTCGAGCTGCAGCTCTTGCTGCAGCAGGGCCTGCTGGCGGATTTTCGAGCGCAGGTCGGGGCGAACGGCGAGGCGGACCAGACCTTCAACGTTTGCGTCGATTGTGTGGGTGTTCATGGCCAGGTCAGCCGATCAGATCGAGGGAGCGCCGATCGCGGCCAACGGCACCGCGTGGAGCGGAGCGTCATCGGGGGCGGTCGGAATGGACACGTCGACCAGCAGCTCGATCGCGCGCGCCCGGTTGGGGAGCCGGCGGATCAGGCCGCGATCTTCCAGCAAGGCAAGCATCCGGGACGCTCCGCTTTTGCCATTGAGGCCGAGCCCTGCGGCGCATTCGTCGAGCGAGGGGGAGACCCCGCCATGCGCGCGCTGGTAGCCGGCGACGTAGCGCAGCATCTGCAGGCCGCGCGGGGTGGGCGGGAATTGCGTCACCGCCAAACCCCCAGCCCGGTTGCGATTACCACGATGATGACGATGCCCAGGAGCAGTCCCGGCAGGATGGTCATGGAGACCGCGTCGGCGCCGGGCTGCACGGGACGGCAGCGGCTGCAATTGCAGGAGAAGGGATGGATCATGCGGCGGTCCTTTCTTCTATAAAGCGACCGGGGCGCGCCGGTGCGGGGGCAAACAGGTCAGGTGTCGAACAGGCCGAGCTGGTCCGTGTCGGCCTCCGATGATTCCGGCCCGGCCGCGCAGAGCGCGGGGCTGCGCTCGAACGGGCGCAGCGGCAGGTCGAGCGCGGGGTTGGGGATCGCGCTGGGCGAGATCCCGTAGAGGTAGCCGAGGCTGCCCTTAAAGGTGTGGCCACAGGCGATGTTGCGGCAGGCGAAGAAGATTTCCCGATAGGTCGGGGTGATCAGGCGGCTCGAGCGGCGGAAAGTTTCGTGGCCGCAGTGCGGGCAGGGCATGTCGCCGATGTGGGGATCGGCGGTCAGCACCATGTCCACGGTGACCGCAGGATCGATCTCGATGAATTTCTCTGCGGCGTTCATGCCCCTCGCTCCCCTTACCCAAGCCGATCAAGCGCGCCGAGGCCGCTGGTCAGGACGTCGATCGCCTGCTCCACCTCGGCCTTGGCGGCGCGGCGGGTGGCGGGATCGCCGGCGTTGCTGCTGGCCTCGACCAGCGCCGCGACCGCCTCGCCCGATTCCTTGGCGCACTGGCCGGCTAGGCGGGCCAGACTGGCAACCTGCTCGCCCTCGCGCGCGGCCAGTTCCAGGCGCAGGGCCATCAGGTGGTGGAAGGGGGCGTGGTCCCCGCCCGCTTCCATGAACGCGCGATCAAGCCGTTCGGCGTCGATCATGCGGATCTCGGTCTCGCATTCGGGATCGGACCAGTAGCGGACCGAACGCTGGCTCACGCCGCAGATCGCGCCGCAGCGGTCCCACCCGATCAGCGAGGCGACCTTGGTGAGGGTGAGCTGATAGGTGAGGGGCTCGCGCCGCTTGGTCATGTCAGGCCCCCAGTGCCAGCGCGGCCAGCGCGATCAGCACCCAGGCGGACAGGACGATGGCCGTGCCCGCCAGCAATGAAGGCTCGCCAGCGGGGCGCAGGGCGTTCAGCGCGCGGATGCGGGTGCGCAGGGCGGCAAAGGCCGCGCCATCGCGCTCGGCATCCCAGCGCGCCTGCAGGCGGCGCGGATCGACGTGGATCAGGCGGTCGGGCGCCATCACGCGGCCGCCCCCTTCAAACCCCGGTCCCCTTGGAAGGAGACGCGGTGCTGGCCGCAGTCTACGCCCATGAACGCATGGGGGTTAACGGAGCCGGGGACATGTTCGACCGGATAGATATCGGGCCGCAGGTGGTGGCGGGAGACGCCGGTGGCGGCTTCGACGCGGAGGACGAACTCGGCGGGAAGTTGCTTGGACGTTTGCAGCCATTTCCAGACTGCAGTTGGCGTCACTTTGCAAATGCGGGCCATTTCGGCCTGCGATCCGAGTGCTTCAACAGCGAGCTTGAGCGCTTGATAGCGGGAGAGGTGTTCAACCATATTTGCGGGTATGACAACTCAAGTTTAGGTTGTCAACAACCAGATTTGACTATGCAGCGACAACCCAAGTTGAGACAGCTTGCCGCGTGATTATTGGGGAACGCATCCGCGAGCGACTCGAAGGCTTGAGTCAATCTCAATCTGCTCTCGCGCGCGCTATTGGTGTCTCTCCGCAGGCTGTCAGCAAGATGGTCAGCGGTGGCACCAACGAGTCGGCCAAGCTCTTTCAGATTGCTCGGTTCCTGCACACCACGCCTGAATTCCTAACCGGAGAGACGGACGATCCCAACCTACCCTCGCTCGGCGAAGATCGCTTGGCATTCCGGGACGCGCAGATTGAGCGAGATACCGACCTGGTCGAGCTTGAGGAAATCAACCTCCGGCTAGGTCTGGGTGGAACCTATCTCGAAAACCACGTCGATGTGCAGAAGCGTCGCTTCTCGCGCGCGTGGCTGCGCCACTTCACCGACGCCGCCCCGGAACACCTGTTCTGGTCGATCGGCGACGGTGATTCGATGGAGCCGACTATCCGCAGCGGCGAGGTGATCCTGATCGACCGTTCGCAGCAGGCCCCGCGCATGGGCGATGGCATCTGGGCAATTGCCTATGGCGAGATCGGGATGGTCAAACGCCTGCGCCCGTTGCCGGACGGATCGGTGGAGATCCACAGCGACAACCCGCTGATCCCGCCAGCCAAGGCAGTTGACGGCGAGCTGCACGTGATCGGCCGCGTCGTGGCTGTGGTGCGGAGGCTCTGAATTTCTCAACAGGAGGGCATTGGGGATGCTGAATGCGAAAGTTGCAGCGGCGGTGATCTTTCCGGCATCGCTTCTATTGGCATCCTGCGGGTCAGAACCTGAAGCGACAGCTGATGCTTCGGCAATGTCGGCCACCGAACCAACCCCGGCCCAGCCCCGCCATTACTATGCATCGATCGATGGCGATGAGTATCTGTATGCGCACGGCCTTTCCGAAGATGCGAAGAATGCCGGGCAGGCTGCCACCGAGTATTCCGCATTCCGCTATCGCGGGGTGAAGGACGGAAAGATCACTCTGACCAGCGAAGACATGACGCTGACCTGCGATCTCGACTGCAAGGTGATCACGGTCTCAATGCCCTACGGGCCGAAGCAGCGCATGGAGTACAATCCGGATTCGGTGGCGGGCGGTGCGTTCTACGACGCCATGAACGGGATGTTGGCCGAGTACCCATCAAGGGCTGCGGTTGCGAAGTGAAGCAACCGATGAAGATTGCGAAGGTCAGCCACTACCTGGCCCAGACGCTGTGAACCGCCGCCTGCTTCTGCTCGGTCTCCTCGCTCTCTCGGTGCCGGGCGCGGCATCGGCCAGGAGCAAGCGTAAGTCGAGTGGCCGCCGGCGCGGAGGCCGAGGGCGAGTTTCAAGCGGCGGGGGCGATGCCAGCTTCAGCAGCTGCAAAGAGGCGAGGGCGAATGGCTATTCGCGGATCAGGCGGGGCGAGCCGGGCTATTCGGCAAGGTTGGACCGCGATGGGGATGGGGTGGCGTGTGAGTGACATGTCATCAGCCGCGTGGTCGCGGTGGTGCGGAGGCTTTAGTGCCCGGCGCATAGAGGATGGACAAGATGGGTAAGGATCGCATTCCGCGGATGATCTACCTCCTTCCGGTGGTGTTGCCGCTGGTGCAGTGGATCCTGCTTCGCGTATGATCAGGCGGGCTTGCTGACCACCATACTGCCGACACGTCCATTGAGCCCAGGCAAGCAGCGAGTTCTCGCCATGGAAAGGCGCTTAAGTAGTTTAGCCTAGGTTCACCCAAAGTCAGAATTTGCTCTATTCCCTTTAGGATAGAGGGGCCATGAATGCACAAGGTTCATACCCGCTCCGGATGCCAAGCAGGCGTGGGCGCAGCCGCCTCAAGACTTGCCTGAACGCCAATGTCATAAGCCTTTATGGCTCGATTGGTGCTGCGCTCCTCGACATTTCACTTACCGGCGCGAAGCTGCAGATCATCAGCAAGAGGCGTGTCGCGGAGGGACTACGGCCGCGCGAGAGAGTGGTTATTTCCCTGGGTCTCGTTCGAGGTGATGGGATCGGTCGTCTGGACACATAGCGATCTCTTTGGTGTCCGCTTCGATGAATTTGTCCCGCCGAAGGTTCTGATCGCTACACGCGATCTGAGCGATGAGGTGATGGCACAAGGCGGCAGGCCAGCCGTGATGCAGGATCAGGTCCGCAGGGCAGTTCGCGATTGGGTAAACGGGCGCTAGCGCGGCCGACGACCAGCCGGGTTCCGCAGGTCCGCAGGCCTCCAGGCCAGAAATCGCCTTCGCACCGATCGAAAACATACCATGTCTAGCCAAGCCAATATGTCGTTAGATATATTTCTTCTTCGCCTCTGATTCCCGGGCGACTGTCAATGAAGGCTGAAGCTGGATGGAAGACGTTGAGAGACTGGCGGCGCAGCAGTTCGCAAACATCGAGATTGCCCGGTACATGATGCTCGACCTGTGGGTCCAATGCCTGATCGACAAAGGCGAGCCGATTGAAGCCGCCAAGCATCATCGGGCGAGGCAACTCAGATCGCTGCAGGACGCCGTGGACGTGGCGCCCGACAGCTTCATTCGTCAAGCGCTGCTCGGGCAGGCCGAGGAAAACTGGCGGGAAATCATGAAGAGCATCAAAGGCAGGTCCAGCTGATCGGCACCGCGGAGCGAAAGGCTACCTGGCTGGCAGTCCGCTGCCGCGATCATGCCAAGGCTGCCAGATGCCAGGGGGCCGGCCATGCGGCGAGTAGAACGGGTGACAGGATGGACCTGGTTATGTGGCGCCAAGATGGGACCTAATGATGAACGCCGCAGGGCCTTCAGGCACAGTATGGCCATGCCGGTCCGGGTCCGGAATCGAACCGGCTATCGAACGACTGCGCTGGTCACCGACCTTACCGAGGATGGCTGCGCGCTGTGGTTTCGATCGGGCTACGAGAACCTGGGTCGAGACATCACCATCCAGCCCGAGGGGATGGAAGGATGGGTCGGGCGAGTTGCCTGGCGTCATGATGACCGAATTGGATTGCAGTTCGACCGCCCGCTCTATGGTCCCGTCGTCGAGCACCTGATTAAGCGGCATCCTCCCTTTTGACAGGCAGCGCAGGTGCCCGGGGTTTGTGACCTATTGGTATTGCAGGGTCACCGAGAAGCTGCCCCTGTAGGCCCCGGGTGCCTGCCTGGCCGAAACGCGCAGAGTTGCCCCTACAGGGAAATTGAACATTCCGGATTGCGAAGCGATGCGAAACGCCAGGGGCGAGGTCGTCAACTGGGCTTCGGGAGTGCTTCCTATGACGAATGTGTCGAGTCTCATGGTTTCGGTGCCGCCGACCCTCGTCAGGCGAACCGAAGTGTTGCTGATGGCGATCGACACAACCTGGTTGTAGCGACCGAAGCCCGCAAACCGCGCAGGGGTGCCCGCGCTGCCAGCCAGTCGTACACCGCCAGTTGCCGCCCGGGCACCCGAAGGTGACATGACAATGGTTCCGCTTGTTGTCCCGGCGATAAATCTGGCGAAATCGAGGTCATCCACCTTGAAGAAGCTCAAGGGTGCAACGACTATTGCCTCCGCTCTTGCCTGAGCGGTCGCCCGCTCCTTTGCAATGCCTTGTGTACTGTGGAAACAAGCGCATACGGCAAGTGCCATCATGCCAAGCCCGGGACCCGGCAGCCTTTCAGGCCAACAGAGAACACCGGCAAGGCGCAGTCGATCGCGTCGAAAACGCAGGTCGCGACCGATTTCATGAGGCAGTACTGACGCAATATATCCCAACATCCCCTTGGATATATCTATCGATAGTTAAGAATCCTGTTCACCATGTCCGGTCGAGTTCATGCCGGGACCATCCTTTTCCGGGCAGATGAGTGGCCTTTTTCGGGCAGATGATTGGCTTCGCCAAGCCTTCCTAGGCCGGGCTAGCTCTGCCCGGCCAATTCCATCCGCAGCTCGGTGCTGAAGCCGCCCTGGCCGTCCATCCGGTGCTCTGCGCTGGCGACGCGCCAGGCGTGGCCGTCGACCTCGCCCTTGAAGCCCTGCGCGGTCACCTTCACCCCCGGCGAGACGGTGGCTTCGCCGTAGGCGAGGGTGAGCTCGAGTGTGGCCACGGCGCGCTTGCGGCGGTTCGTCTCTGCCTGCGCGGCGGCGCCGGCATCGGCCTCGCTGGCGTAGACCTTTTTCAGCTTGCGGCGTTTGCCTCCGCCCTTGGTCACCCGCTTGCGCTTGGCTTCGGCCAGATCGTGCCAATCGGCCTCCGCGCCCTGTTCCGCCCCGTCGCGCGCGGCGCGTTCATAGCGGTAGCGGTCGCCCTTTGACCGGGTGAGGGTGAGGCTGGGGAGCTGCTGCCCGCTGGCGGTGGTATCGGCGTCGATCGGCGCGAACAGCAGCTTGCCATCCTTCACCGTGGCGATGGCATCGTAGCGGCGGCCCAGATCGCGCAGAAACTCCATGTCGCTTTTGTTGTGCTGCTCGGCGGCGGTGACCTGCTTGCCCGCCAGATCGCCGTGGACCTTGGCGGTCAGGCCGTGGGCCCCGGCAACCTCCTGCAGCATCGCGCCCAGCGTCTTGTCCTTCCAGGTGCGGGTGCGGCGCTTGCGGAAAGTGTCGGCAAAGTCGGCCGAGCGGGCGCGGATCGTCACCACGTCCGGCGGACCCTGCCAGCCCACCTCGTCCACCAGAAAGCTGCCCTTGTTCACCAGGCCCACCGCAACGCCGGTGCCGCGATCCCAACCCAGCTGCACGGTCAGCCGCGCGCCTTCGGGGGGCAGGTCCAGCTTCCCGTCCGAATCGGAAACCTCGATCTCCAGCTGGTCGCCTTCCTCGCCGCGCTGCTCGGTCAGGCGCAGGCCGATCAGGCGCGGGGCGAAGCGCTGGGTCAGGTCCTGCCCGTCGAGCGTCACCTTCCACGCCGCGCGGGGCTGGATGTAGGATCGGCTTGCGGCGGCCATCAGTCCACCCGCGACAGTTCGATGGTGAAACCCACCACGCGCGCCTGGCCGGTGTCGATCAGGCTTGAATGCCGCTCCTCAAGCCGCTCGATCACGAAGTTGCCCAGCACGTTGCCGCGGCCATCCGCCAGCGGCCAGGCCTCGCCCTGGTCGGCCATTTCTGACAGGCGGGTGATCGAGGAATAGGATCCGGCGATTTCCGGCACCAGCGTTCCCGACAGGGTGACCAGGTCCTCGCCCGGGCCAAGGTACTGGCTGGCGGGCCGTGCGCCGAACCGTTCGGTGCGGGCGTGGCGCCAGTCGCGCCGGCGCGCCAGTTCATCGAACAGCGCGGTGTCGGTGGAGAAGACGAACATGCCGATCGCGGCGAGCATCGCGGCCTCCTTCAGTAATCGTCGGTGAAGCTGGACAGCGCGCGGCGGCGCTTGCGGGTATCGATCAGGCGCATCACCCGGTCCGCCAGCGCCTGGGCATCCTCGCCCGGCTGCTGGTGGATGTGGATCTCGTACCGGTCACCTTCGCGCGCCTGCGCGGCGCGCTGGGCGCGGGGCTGCGCTGGCATGATCGCGGCAGGACGGGGCAGGGGCGCTGGCGCGGCCACCGGCACGGGGCGCGTACCGGGCTGGGCCGCGTCCTGCCGCCGGGCGATGGCGGGCGTGGCCAGTTCCGGCAGGGCACGGGGCAGGGCGATGCGCGGGCGGACCAGCGGCGCGGCAATTTCCGGCATCTCGACGCGGGGGCGGACCAGCGGCGATGCGGCGGCGCTTGCGGGGGAGGGTGTCAGGGCAGCCAGGGATGGCTGGGCCAGCGCAATCGCACCGGCCCCGGCAACCCCGGTGGCGAGTTTGCCCATGGCGCGCAGCGGCCCCTGTCCGCCGCGATCGATCCCGAGCGCAAGGCCCCCGGTCAGGTGCCCGCCCATCGCCATGAACAGGCGCGAGGGGGATTTGATCCCAAAGAAGTTCTTGAATGCGACGATGCCGTTGCGGGCGATCTGCAGCAGCCGCTGGGCCAGCGCCGAGGGATTGAGCGCGAGCAGCAGGCCGGAAATCATTGCCCGTCCGATCGAGGCCATCCACCCGGGTAGTGGCCCAAGCGCGGCGACGATGGCAGAGGCACCGGACCGGAACAGCGCAGCGGTGGCCGACCAGCCCCGGCTGATCATCCCGTTCGCCCAGGTGAAGGCAGCGTCTACCCGCGCCCAGTTGTCCCACAGATACTGGACGCCCACACCCAGCGGTCCCAGCAGCATCGGGAAGATCCCGATCTTGGCGGCGATCCAGTCGAACGACCGGTTGAAGATCGCAGCTCCCTTCTCGAGCGTCGCGCTGATCCCGTTCCACTGCTTGTGGATCTCGATTGCCATGGCGCCCATCGGGCCGAACAGTAGCGGGTAATCGCGCGCGGCCTTGCGGATCGTGTCTCCGGAACTGGTGAGCCAGGCGGTGGAGCTGTCCCAGGCCTTGCGGGCATCGCCCCAGTGCCGGATGATCTCACGGGCGATCAGGCCGAGCGGACCGAACGCCGGGGCGAACTGCTCGACCTTACTCAGGATCCACGCCGGGGCATTCTTCAGCCAGTCGACCGCTTTCCAGAATGCCGACTTAATACCGGCCCAGTGCTGGATCACGTAGCGCGCTACCAGCCCCATCGGGCCGAACAGCAGCGGGAAGCGGATGATCTTGTCCTTAACCCAGTCCCACACCTGACCCAGCATTTCCCGCCCACGCGCGAAGGCCAGCTTGATCTTGTCCCAGTGCTTCCAGATCAGGTAGGCGGCGGCACCGATCGCGAGGACGATGGCGACGATCGCGGCGACCATCGGGTTGGCCAGCATCATCAGCCCGGCGCGCATCACGCCCTGGGCCATGAACAGCGCGGCGGCGCGAATCGCCCCGAATACCGGCGCGATCTTGGCCAAAACCCCAGCGATCCCGCCGATTTCCTTGAACTTCATGAACCAGCCCCAGGCGGTTGCGGCGGGACCGAGAATCGACCCGAACGCGAACTGCAGCGCACCAAATCCCACCCGTGCCACGGCCAGCCCGGCGGCGAGCGAGATCAGCGACTGCGCGGCGCGCGGATTGGCCTGTGCCCAGCGGCTGATCGCGCCGATCCCGGTGTTGAGATAGCCGAAGAACCGGGTCGCGACGGGAAGCAGCGTGGTGCCCAGCGTGATCGCCAGCGCCTGCAGCTGGCCCTTGAACCCGGCCCATGCCACGCTGGCGTCTTGCAGCTCGCGCTGGCGGAACGCGGCGTCCACCGTGCCGCCACCCCGGGCGATCTGGTCCCGCATCTTGCGGTAATCGTCCATGTTGAGGATCAGCGCGCGCAGGGCCGACTGCGCCTGCATGTCTTCCACCACGAAGCCCAGCTTGGTCAGGTCGCCCCCGGTGGCCTTCTGGGTGATCTCGGCCAGGGCCTCCATCGGCGTCTTGCCCTTGGCATAGGCCTGGCGCAGCGCAGCGGGCAGATCGACCCCGAAATTCTTTTGGAAGGCGCGGATCACGGCGGGGGAGTTGATCTTTGACAGCAGGTTCTGGACGTTGGTCGCCGCCTCTTCCGAAGTGCCCGCGCCGCGCCGGGCGATCTGTAGCGCGGCGGTGAGGTCCGACACCGCGCCCAGGCCGGACTGGCCCAGCGCCTGCATCTGCGCGGTCAGACCGGGGAAGTAGCGGGCCATGTCCTTGATCTCGAACGCGCCTGCCTTGCCGCCGGCCGCCATGATGTCCAGCGCCCGGCCAGTCTCCGCGATCGGCACCTTGAGGTTGTTGAGATTGGAGTAGGCCGCGGCGGCGCCATCGGCCAGATCCACCTTGAATGCGGTGCCTAGCCGCCCGATCGGGCCGACCATCGCCACCGCCTGGCGGGGATCGAGGCCGAACCCGGCCAGCACGTCGACCGCGGCGCGCATGTCTTCGGGCAGCTGGTGGGCGGCGTTGGCGGCGTTCAGGATGTTGCGCGCCATTTGCGCGGTCTCGCGGTTGGTCAGCTCAGCCTTCTGCTGGATGTCGACCATCCCGCTGGAGAAGCGCATCGCCTCGTTCCCAGCGAGCACGAACGGGGTGAGCATCCCGGCGCCCGCCAGCATGTTCTGGCTTCCCGCGCTCTGCAACTCGGCGCCGCGCGCCTGCACCCGGCCCACCCGGCCATCGATCGCGTTGAGGCGCTTCTGGCGTTCGATCTGCTGGTTGGTCTGCGCGATCTGCCGCTCGAGCCTCCGCTCCTCGGCGATCAGCGCGGTGACGTTGCCCATGCCGGCGGCGCTGGCGGCCTGCGCGGCCTTGAGCTGCATGCCCAGATCACGGGCCTCGCGCTTCAGGCCGCGCAGCGCCTGGTCGCCGCTGCGGCCCAGTCCGACGATGTTCTTCAGCGCCCCCGACAGCTTGTCGATCGGCAGGAACTGGACAACGAGGTTGAGCCGGGCGTCTGACATCATTCGGTCCTGTTGGTGCGATTCCAGCAATCGACCGCCAGGTGCTGCCAGCGCAGCAGCTCGGCCAGGTCCATCGCTTCAAGTTCGGCCTTGGGCCAGTGAAAGAAGAAGGCGATGTCGGCCATCAGGCGATCGACGGTCAGCCCGCGCCGGTCATCTGCGCGATCAGCGTCTTCTGCGCCGAGGTCAGAAAAAAACCGGTGATGCGGCCGGCGACTTCGGCCAGGTCGGCGGGATCCAGCTGGGCTGCTTCCTGTTCGGTGATGAACGGGCTGGCGATGCGCGGCAGGACGGCGAGGACGGACGAGACATCGCCGTTGATGAGATCGCCCACCTTGATCCCGCGCAGCTCGCCAGCAAGCGGCTTGCGCAGGGTGATCTGGGTGACGTCTCCGGCATCGCGCTTGATCGGCTGTTCCAGCGTGTACGCGTCGGGGGCGGTCTCTGGCTTGGTTTCGGTGGAGGGTGCGGGGGTGGTCATCGGTTGGTTCCTTCAGGCGGGGAAGCGGGGTCTTCCACCCGGCGGCCCCCGCTGGTCCGCCGGGTGGAAGGGGGGTGACCGGGATCAGCCGCCGATGGCGGCGCGGATCTCGGCGTAGCGGTCCTGGCCGAACACGATGAAGGTGGCGGCCAGCAGATCGATCTCCAGCCAGTTCTGGCCGTCGACATCGAGGCGGTAGTACGAGCAGGCGAGCTTGCCCTTGTGCTCGGTGTCAGAGCCCGGCTTGCCGTTGCCCAGGTCGATTTCCGAATAGCGGCCGCGCACGGTCGCTTCGAGCGCGCGGACCTGGCCGGTGCCGTCTTCCTGGTAGGCGCCGGCGAAGCGCAGCAGCACGGCATCATGCTGGACCGCGCCGAACTGGCGGATCGCGCTGTCGGCCAGGCCGCCCAGCGTGAATTCCGCCTCCAGCTTGTCGAGCCCCTGGTCGATCATCACCGGGCCGAGCATCCCGCCACCGCGCCATTCTTCCATCTTGGCGGTCAGCTTGGGCAGGGTGGTTTCCGACACGACGCCCAGGTGGCTGGTGCCGTCGAGGAAGAGGTTCATGTTCTTGAGCTTGTGAGGGATGCCCATGGGCTGTCTCCTGAAAGGTGGGGGCCGGGATCAGCGGGGGTGGTTGCGGGGATCAGCCCGCAACCAGAGTGGCGAAGTCGGCGTAGAAGCGATCGGTGATCCGCTGGTTGAGGGTCAGCGCCTCGAGCGGGGCGGCCGGCGTGAATTCGTAGTCCACGGTCAGCTTGCCGGCCGCGAGATCGGCCTCGCTGTTGAGCGCGGGATCGAACCAGGCCTTGCCGCCGATCAGCCGGCCCTGCGCGACGAGGCTGCGGAAGCGGCCGTTGATCGTCTCGATGATGTCCTTGATGAGCGCGGCGGTGAGCGGGCGGTCGATCGCCCAGCGCAGGCCCTCGGCGATCTCGTCCTGGAGAACCTGCGAGGTGCGCACCGCGCTTTCGAAGGCGTAAAGCGGCTCGTCCACCCCGGCGAGGGTGCGGTTGCCCCAAAAGCGGAAGCCGTTGGAGCGGACCAGGGTGACAATCTTCGCGGTGTTGAGCAGGTTGGCGTCGGTGGTCTCGTCCTGGATGTCGAAGTAGACCGGGGTGGAGATCCCGGTGACGCCCTGCACGGTGACGTTGGACAGCGTCTTGTGCCAGCCCTGCGCTTCATCGATCGCGGCGCGCAGACCGGCGGCGCGGGCTACGGCATCGCCGGTGAAACTGCCGGTGAAGTTCGGCCAGATCAGCATCAGCTCGCGGTCGCCGAAGTTCTCGGCATAGGTGACCGCGTCGGAAATCGCGGCACCGATCGCGCGGGCATAGACCATGGCGCGCAGCTTCTTGGCGACGGCGACCAGTTCCGCGGTGACCGCCTGGGTATCGAGACCGGGGGCAACCAGGATGCGCGGGCGCAGGCCGGTGACCGCTTCGCCCAGCAGCAGCGCGTTGACGCCGGTGTAGGCGCCATCGGTTCCCGCGCCCACGGTGAGCGCCTCCTGCTCTTCCGGATCGGCATCGGTTGCAACGCGCACCACCACCACGAAGGGGCTGCCCTGGTCGGCGATGGCTTCCAGAGCGGGGCCGAGGGTGCCGCCGGTCCCGGCATCGCCAATCGCCTTGCGGACATCGGTGATCAGCACCGGGGTATCGAGCGGGAAGGCGGCGTCGAGCGCGACGGTGGCGGCGCCAGCGGCGGCGGTGGCGGTGGCGACCAGGCCGATTACGGCCGTGGTGAAGGCGCCAATCGGGCGAGAGCCGGTGGCGAGAAGGTTGGTCTTGATGCCGTGGAACATGGCAGGCTCCTGTGGTGGGTCAGCGAAGCGGGACGGTGAGGCGGGTTAGGGAGTTCGGGTCGGGCTGGTCGGTGCGGCGGCCAGTAACGATGATACTGGCGGCGCCAGATGCGGGCTCGCCCTCGATCTCCACCCGGGTCACCGCGATGCGCGGTTCCCAGCGGGCCAGCGCCATGGCGACCGCGACAACGCAGAGCAGGCGGGTGGCGGCGGTGAGCGGTCGGTCGACCAGCTCGAACAGCAGCGAACCGTATTCGCGGCGCATCACGCGCGAACCGATCGGCGTGGTCAGGATATCCGCCACCGACTGTGCCAGGTGCGCATCGCCGGTCAGGATAGCGCCAGAGGTGCGGGCCATTCCGATCATACTGGCGTACCGGTCTGCGCGGCGCCGGCCTGGACGCCGGAGTGCTTGTGCGTCTTGAGGCTGATGCCGCCAGCCAGCACATCGTCGCTGGCGGTGAGCTTGCCGGTGAGGGTGATATCGCCGGTGATCGTGATCCCGCCATCCGCCACCAGGGCTGCGGTGGCACCGGCGGGCAGGATCACTTCCAGCTCGTGCGCTTCGGGATCGTAGGCGATTTCCGCGCCGTCATCGAACAGGATCACTTCGCGCAGGCTGTCCCCGGCGGGCGGGTTGGCATCGCTGGACAGGCCGCGCAGGACGATTCCGGCGCCGATCTCTCCGCCCGGGCAGATCAGCAGGACCTGCTCGTCTACGCTGGGCGGGGACCAGACACGCGTCTTGCCCTGACGGCTTTCCACCCAGGGCAGCGGGCCGGTTTCCACCTCGCCATCGTCACCATCGTCGAGCAGCAGGGTGCAGCGCGCAGCCGACAGGTCCACCGACTTCACCGTTGCCAGGCGAAGCAGCTGGTCCGGATCGGTAGGGGCGTCCTGCGCAGTGCTCATGCGGGCATCCAATGCGCAGCGGCGCTGGCAAAGCCAGCGGGCGGCGTTGTGAGCGCGCCCGATACAACGTGGGCTGCGGTCAATCCTGCCAGTGTGCGTCCCGGGTGGGGTCGAACTCGTCGAGCCAGGCCTTGCCGGCAGCGTTCGCCCGGGCTTCGAGCGCATTGCTTCGTTCGCGCAGAGGGTCGACCAGCGCGGCAACCTCGTCCCCCCGGCCTTCGCGCATCAGGTTGAGCTGGCGTTCGACCGGACAGACCGCGCGGATCCGGCGCCCGGCCTCGGCCTTGATCGCGGTAATCAGCAAGGCGCGCTGCGCCGCGATATCAACCGCACGGGTGCGGATCTGCGGACGGCCTTTGGCGTCGGGTTCGATCAGGTGGCCTTGGGCTTCGGCATCGAGCAGAGCGGCATGGCGGGTCGCCGAGATCTTCACCGCATCGGACGGAGCTGATTGGTCTCCATCGACGTAGAAGCCGCGCGTGGTTGCGGAATAGAGCATGGGTTTCCTTTCAGAAGCCGATGGCGAAGAGGTTGAGGTAGTACTGCGAGTAGAGCGGGACGGGCGTGTTCAGCTCCACCCCCACCTTAGTCGTGGTATCGAGCAGGTTCTCGACCATCGGCACGCCGTCCCCGGACTGCCGCCAGTCGAGGAAGCAAGTCGCATGCTGGCTGAAAGCCACCGGAAAAGTGATGTCGAACGAGTTCACGTTGGTTGGTGCGAGCAGGCCGCGCCGCCACTGCAGTTTCAGCCCGTTGGCCAGGATCAGGTAGCCGTACGTCGCAGTGTTCATGTAGCTCGAGATGGTCAGGAACGACGATGCATGAAGCCCGTCAACCGTGTCGGCATCGAGCCCCGAACCCGCACCGTCCACCCCCAGCAGCCGCGAGAGGATCTGTGCCCCGGTGAACTGGGTGGCGTTGAGCGGAGTGTAGCCCAGGCGCGCCGCGATATCGGCGTACCAGGCGCCGTGCTGGCCATCGAGCAGGTCGGCGTCGAGCCCGGAACCAGCACCAGCGATGGCCGCCAGCCATTGCAGAACCGAATTCTTGCCGGTGTACGGGGTGAGAGTGCGCTGTTCGTCAGCCCCGGCGCGCGCTTCAGCAAGGGTGGCTAGCTCTGAGATTCCCATCTGCTCGGAGGTGGCCTGCGGGTTCGAGAAGAACACATCGCCAAAGTCGAGCGCCGCGATATCTACATCGACGAGCACCACATCCAGCGCCAGCGCAGCCATCGAAACCGCCGTCTTCTCGACGATCGGTGCTGCTTGGCCGTAGATCGCGAATAGCGTGCCGGTGGAGAGGTACAGGGCAAACGACCGCACGGTGTAGGCATCGGCGGTAGCATCGGTGGCGCTGACATGGATCGTCGATGGCGGGATGGCCATGCCGCCGACCCCGGCGATCCGCTTGAACTCTCCGGGCAGGGCAGTGTCAGCCGGATCAGCGGTGTGGGCGGTGGCCGACAGGCCGATCTCGGTAATGGTGACGGGGGCGGTGCCCGTGGCAGTGGCGTTGATCAGCGCGGCGCGGCCGGCATCGGTGATGATCAGGGTCAGGGGCATGTTGATCTACCTCGGTCAGCTGCTCTGCTGCGTTTCAAAGCTAAGGCGGGTGGCGGCAACCGGTTGGGCTGCGGCGAAAGTCCCGATGATGCCGGCGGCATTGAGCGCCAGGGCAAAGGTGAAGTGCGAACGGGCGGGTTTGGCCCGCGTCACTTCCGCGATCACTGCATCGATCAGCGCCGCAGACGGCGCAGCGCCACCACCGCCCAGCGCCACGACCAGCTGGAAAGTGTGCGGATCTTCAGGGGTATCGAATTCGAACCATTCGCGGATCGCAACGCCACCACCAAAGCTGGCGACCACGCGTTCCACGGAGCCGCGCGTGCCCTTGATCCGCTGGATCTCGATCGCGGCGGCGATGCGGGCGCGCCGGATCTCGATTGGCCAGTCTGGAGACCACTGGTCGATCGACAGTGCCCATGCCAGCCAGGGCAGCAGCGCCTCTGGACAGTCCTGCGGCGACCAGAGCGCTCGCAGCGGCTCTGGCAGGGCATCGAGCCGAGCCAGCGCCAGATGTTCGACCGCCCGTTCCAGCGGAGTGGAGGATGGCGGAAGCAGCGAGGTCATTCACCCAACCCGGCGTTGACAATGTCGATTGCCGTGCAGTGACCCGCTTCAGCAGAAGACAGCACAATGTCAGTTGCTGGGCTGGTCAGAACCACGTTCTGGACGCCTTCGGGGCAGAGCGCGGCGATGATCGCGGCGCGGGTCACGTCCCGGCCCAGGCGGCGGATGGCGGCCAGGTGGGCATCGAGCCGCGCCTGGGCCGCGGTAAGGACCACGCTGCTGTCAGGCCCGGGCAGCAGGGTAAGCTCCGCCTCGACCGTGAAGGGCACAATCGTCGCGGCCTGGACAGTGACCAGGTCGGTGAGCGGGCGGACATCATCGGCGGAGAGGCGCGCCTCGACAGCGGCGAGCACTTCTGGTGCGGGCGTCCCATCGCCATCCCGGCCCAGAACGGTCACGACCACTTCGCCGGGATCGGGGCTTACCGCGCTGGCATCGAGAACGGCGGAATCGGCCGAGAGCGCGTGGAAGATGTAGGCGCCGACCGGACCGGCGACCGAGAAGCCCTCGGGCGCCAGCACCATCCGCCGGCGGAAGTCGGTGTCCGATTCCAGAACTTCGGCAATCCCGACTTCCGGATCGGCGGGGGTCAGGATGAAGCGTTCCACCCCGAACAGGGCGGCCAGCGCATCGAGATCAGGGCCCGTGGCAAATGCCGGCATCACGGCGCGTGCCGCATCGTTCAGCCGCTGGCGCAGCACCAGCTCGCGATAGGCGAACAGCTGGATCAGCTTCATCACCGGTTCGCTTTCCAGCGTGGCATCGAAGGCCGGGAAGTACACCTGAAACTGCGCCAGCGACTGGGCTAGGATCGTCTCGAAATCGAGCGGCTCGATCACCTGCGGCGCGGGCAGGCGGGAAAGGTCGACCCCGGTGAAGCTGTCGGATGCGATTGGCATGGGCGCAAATCCGCCCAGCTGGCGCTGCTACTCAACCCGCGCGCGTTGTAATCCCCCCGCTCACAACGGGGCAGGGTTCACCGCGGGGCAGGGCGCAGGCCATGTCGGCGGCATGAGCAGCAGGCAGGTCTATCGATTTCAGCGCGGCGAGCCGATCGTGATCGGTCGGCGCGTGCTTTCCGGCGATCCTTCCGGCTTTGATGCGTCGGCATTGCTCAAGTCGACGAGTGGGTACCGAATCCCGGCCGAAGGCGACGACGCAGCAGCGACCTTCCTCACCGAGTTTGTTGATGCAGCCGAAGATGAGCCTGCGCACTGGCTGTTCTGGATCCCTGCCGAGGTTGCTGGAACGCTTGAACTTGGCCGCTACGCCACAGACGTGAAATTCATGAGAGATGGCGAGACCGTACTGATCAGTGATCCGGCCTTTATCGTGATTGTCGAAAGCATCAGTGGGTGATCCTTGCAAGCGCCTGGTTTCGGCCCCCGCAAGTGCTCGAGACGGCCTGGGTTTCGCAGATCAATGAAAGCTCATTGCTGCTCGAGGTTTCAATTGAGCCACGACCAATCCCGGCTCTGATTGGCCCACCCGGCAAGGCGGGCCGCGATGGCGATCCCGGAACTCCGGGGCCGCCAGGGGAAGGCGCGCCCGATCCCGGCAATCTCATGATCTACTTTGAAAACGGACTTACCTAGGAGGCAACTATGGCTACTCTCGAAACGCGGCTGCGTGATCTCGCCACGGGCATCGGCACCAAAGTGAAAGCGGTGATGACGCTGATCAACGGCAATGTCGCCGACCTTTCAGCGCTAACCACCACCACCAAGACTAACCTTGTCGCGGCGCTCAACGAGGTGCGCGCGCTTGCGGCGGGGAAGCAGGATGCGCTTGGCTTCACGCCGATCGACGCGGCGACGAAGGGGGCTGCGGGCGGGGTAGCCAGTCTCGACGGTGGCGGGAAAGTTCCGGCCAGCCAACTGCCGGCCTTCGTCGACGACGTGCTTGAATACGCCAATCTCGCGGCATTTCCGGGCAGCGGGACGAGCGGCGCTCTCTACGTGGCGATCGATACCGGGTTCATCTACCGCTGGTCCGGCAGCGCCTATGTGCACATCGATGGTTCTCCGGGTTCGACAGATGCGGTCCCCGAGGGCGCCACCAACCTGTATTTCACCAACGCCAGGGCGGTGTCCGCGCTCAATGCCTCGCTGGGGACGGTCGACACCGACTATGCGGCCGTGTTCACGACCGCGCTGAGCTGATCCTGCCATGGCGTCGCTTCAGCAACGCATTGAGGACCTCGCCGCAGCGGTGGCAGAGCGGTTCAATACGACGAAGACCAAGACCGATGTCTTTACCTCATCGGGCACCTGGACCAAGCCCGCCTGGGCCAACAACGTCACAGTCATCTGCATCGGCGGCGGTGGTGGCGGTGGATCGGGCCGCAAGGGCGCGGCCGCGACCAATCGCTATGGTGGCGGTGGGGCTTCCGGCGGGCAGATGGCACGAGCGGAGTTCCCCGCCAGCCTCCTCGGCGCAACCGAAAGCGTGACCGTTGGAGCGGGAGGAACCGGCGGGGCGAGCCGGACCACGCACAGCACCGATGGTATTGACGGCACCGATGGCGGGGCGAGTTCGTTTGGTGACATGATCCGGACGGGCGGGGGAATTTCGGGGAAGAAAGGGACTGCAACCACCGGCGCCGCTGGCGGGGTGAACACGATCGGCATGTGGCTGGGGAACGGCGGCGGCGCGGGCAGTTCTGGAAGCGGCGGCGCCATATCCTTTCCATCCAATTCGGGCGGCGGCGGCGGATCAGGGGGCGGTGGCATTAGCAGCGGCAACGTCGCCAGCGCCGGGGGCTCAAATTCGGGCTTCAACAGTGGCTGGGTCAACGCGAGCGACACCCTCAGCGGAGGAAACAACACAGGGGGCGCCGGAAGCGCTGCGGCTGACCGGAGCGGCGGTGACCCCCGGCCGGGACAGGGCGGTTCGGGCGGCGGCGCGAATCTGAGCGGCAACGCCGGCGCCGGCGGCAAGGGGCAGTTTCCGGGCGGCGGCGGCGGCGGCGGCGGCGCATCGGTTGATAGCACTGGCAACAGCGGCGCCGGCGGGGCCGGCGGCGCGGGGGTTGTCATCGTGATTGCGAGGGCCTGATCATGGCAGAGCGGTACGCACAGATTAAGCACGGCGTCGTGACGAATATCGTCCTGGCGGACGCCGCCTTTGCAGAAGCCAATCAACTCGTCCCGATCAACGATCACATCGGCATTGGCTGGCTTGCGCTTGGCGACGGCTTCATCCCGCCTCCCCCGAGCGTTCCTGATGCGATCACCATGCGCCAGGCCCGCCTTGTGTTGCTGGGCGCCGGTCTGCTTGGAACCGTGGACGCGGCCATCTCGCAAGTAGGCGGAGCGGCTGAGATCGAATGGGAGTACGCGCAGGAGGTGCAGCGTCACAGCCAGCTCGTGCAGATGCTTGCTCCTGCGCTCGGTCTGTCTCAGGCGCAGGTAGACGCCCTGTTCATTCAAGGCGCTGCACTGTGAGGCGCTATCTGTTCAATCTGCTGATCGCCATTGATCAGGGCGGCAATGCTTTCCTTGGCGGCAATCCGGATGAGACAATTTCAAGCCGTGTAGGCAAGGCCGCGATGGGTGGCGGTTGGTTTGCTGTCGCTATGCGGCGGTTGATCGACTGGCTGTTCTTCAATCTTACCGGTGAACGGGATCACTGCGCCCACTCGATCGAGTGGGATGAAGGGTAGAGTTGTGAAAGCCCGGAAGACAACGTGCGCGCGTTGAACATGAGGTCAGGGCGGGTGAACTGGTGGCAACCGAAAGGCCGCCCTCCATGTCCCAGATCCCGAACGCCTATGCCTGGCTGACCAAGATTGGCCAGCTGCCCCGAACGATCAGCGAAGGTCTGAAGCTGCTGGGCGTGGCCGAGATCGCCGGGCGCGGTTCGAACCGCACGATCCTGGCCTGGCGAGACGAGCTGAACGCCGCCGGCGTCACCATCTCCGGCTATTCCGATGACGATATCCCCTGGTGCGGCCTGTTCGCCGCGATCGTGGCGCACCGGGCCGGCAAGGTCGTTCCGCTGAAGCCGCTGTGGGCCCGTAATTGGGCGAAGTTCGGCACGCTGTCGGTTGATGCCGCGCTGGGCGACGTGCTGGTCTTCGAGCGGCCGGGCGGCGGCGGGCACGTGGGCTTCTATGTGGCAGAGGACGATACCGCCTATCACGTGCTGGGTGGCAACCAGGGCAACCGGGTGAGCATCACCCGCATCGCCCAGGCCCGCTGCATCGCCCACCGGCGCCCGGTCTACAGCAAGGCACCTGCCAGTGTCGTACCGCGCGTGGTGAAGGCATCGGGCGCGCTTTCGCGCAACGAGGCCTGATGTGGGCGCGGAAAGCCGGATTTCCCCGCTGGTCCGCCCGGCGCTGCTGGGCACGGTGGCCATAGCCTGTTTCGGCGTGGCGTTCCTTTCCGCTGCGGTGGAAGGCTTCGCGCCGGGCTATGGTCTGAAGTTCGGCCTGGTCGTGATGCAGGTGATGGAACACGTGCCCAGCGCGGTGCTCGACCTTTTCGCCTGGATGTTTGGCACCTATGCCATCGGCAAGAGCGGCGAGCGGGCGATGCATGCCTGGTCCGGCCGCAATGGCGGTGTCGCGCAGTCTGCGCCGCGGGAGGACAGCGAATGAGCCTGCTGGTTCGCCTGATCGGTCTGCCGCGATGGGTACAGGTGTTGGGCGGAATCGGCCTGCTGCTGGCGGCGGCGGGGATCTGGCTGCACTTCCACGATCGCGGCGTGATCCGCGAGCACGAACGCAAGATCGAGGCGGCAGCAGCCGCCGCGCGCGAGCAGGCTGGCGATGAGCGCGTCCACGATGCCGCCGCGAATGCAAAACGCGAAGGAGACATGCACCATGCGATCGACACTGCCGCGCCTGGCGGCGCGCTCAGCCCTGCTGCCCGCGCTCTTGCTTGCGAGCGCCTGCGCCAGCACGGGCGGACTCCCGCCGCGTGCCGATCTGATCGCGGCGATTGAAGCCAAGCCGGTCCCCGATGACGCGATCGCCACCGATCCGGTGGCAGAGGCGCACTACAATGCCAGCGTCGAAGCGTGGGGAGACCGGGTGCGGGCCGCCGGCGCCCGGCTGTGCCGATTCTTCCAGCGGAGGGGGATGAAGGATCTGGATTGCCCTGAACCCGCCACTCATCCGCCGTTAATCCGCGACGGACCATAAAGGCTTCCGACGAACAGCAGTCCCCCCGGCGGGCCGTACCAGCTTCCCCTTGCTGGTGCGGCCTGTTTCGTTTCAGGCGGGAGAGATCGGGCTCAACAGGCTGTCGCGCAGGGCGAGGCCGGTCTCCGGATCGTCAATGTAGTAGCGGGTGCGCAGCTGGCTTTCGTAGCTGATGATCTCCAGCTCGCGCGTGAATTCGTCCAGGCTGAAGACCCGCAGGACCTTCTCGGTTTCGATATCGACCAGGTAGAGATAACGGGAGGGGAGCTGTTTCATGGGAGTTGAGGTATATCCTGTTGGCGGACGATTCGATCCATTTCTGGCTAGCAGATCTATGCTTGGGGGTTTCGATGCCTTTTTTTAGTTCGACTGCGGTTAAGCGCGGCGAGTATGATCCAGCGACACAAAGGCTGACTCTATGGTTCCCTGAAGGGAAGCCATATGTCTATTGCAGGGTGCCGGAGCGCATCTGGGAAGGGCTGCTGAGGGCTCCGTCGAAGGGTCGATACTTCAACGCCCATATCGACGGTCGGTATCAGTGCTAGCAGAGCTGAGCAGGGACTGGACGACATCAACAGTTTTCGTCTCGAAACTTGTTCAAATCCATAGACTAACGATGCAGGAGAGCCTGTGATCTCGAATGAAATGACGGGCTATTTCTTGGCAATCAGAGCCATAGGCCGGCACCACCGTGTGGAGATTGAACAAGCCAGATTTGAGAAAATCCAGTCTGCTTGGGCCAACCTTTGCAACGTTTTGGATCTGGAGGAAAGTTGGGATGCAGTGATCCAAAACTATTTAGACCTTGAAAAAGGCATGCTCGATGCAGCTGCCCGGCACATGATCTTGAGTATATTTGATTATCACAATTTTCAGGATATTCGCCTGCAATTCGCGGTTAAGCTGGCCAACTTGCTCAGCTCTTGCAGAGCGTATTTAGATCACACCCCACGTAACCTTAATAGTTTAGAGCCGAGACGTGGTGAGACGGGTGCGTTCAGGCTGGCAACTAATCGAGAGTATGATCAGCGCTTTGGCTACCGGTTCATGGAGGCCTTGCGCAACTACTCCCAACATGGAGGGCTGCCTCTCCATGGGGCCTCATACGGTACCCGTCGCAGGGAAGGGGAAGACGAGGGTATGCTTCAATTCTCTGTAGCCACCCATGTGTTGGTGGATAAACTCAGGGGTAACAAGTCTTTCAAGCAATCAGTGCTTGAGAATGTGACAGAGGAAAAGTTGCCAGCTGAGCCTCTTGTCAGAGCTTACATCGAAGGCGTCAGTTGCGTCCACATGGAGCTGCGCAACCTGCTTCATGAACGAGTGGCGCGCTGGATGAAAGTCATCCGTGACGCCATCGCAACATTCTCGGAAGGCTCCCCAGATGGCAACATCCTCGGCCTTTGTGCGATGCAACTGGGTGAGAAAAATCAGTGGATACAGTCCGTCCCACTGGTTGAGGACATGCTGCAGCGACTTGAAATCCTGCAAAAGCGGAACCGGTCACTGGAGTGGCTAACAAGGAGTTTTGTTTCAAATGCACCGCGCCCAGCAATTAGATAGGGGCGTTGTTTGAAACTTCTCCGCGCGACGATCAGTATAGCAGCCAGATTAAGCTAACCGTCCTTGAGGTCCAGCCAGGCCAAAACTTCATCCATGATCGCATCGCGGTCTCCTGCCGGGATGCCCAGCAGCCGGCGCGCGGAGTAGCGGGTGCGGATCGAGTTGGGGATGCGGCGATCGACCTTGTCTTCTAGGCCATAGTGATGGACGGCAGCGGTCTGCGCGGTGCGGCCGGTAAAGGTCAGCTCGACCTCTTCGGGGCTGGTCCTGACCTTGAGGTTGCGGGCCAGCGCGATCTTCGGGAACATCAGGGCCTTGCGCTTGCGGATCCGGCCGCGCTGGTCGAGCTGGCGCTTGCGCGCTGGCATCGGGTTGCCATCGGGGTCGGAATTGTCGCGGATCCGCTCTGCGTTGCGCTGGCGCAGCATCCGGCCAATCTTGCTGGTGAGCGCGCGGCGCTCGCCCGGCTTGAGGCGCTGGAGCAGGCCATCAAGCCACGGCTCGATTGCCTCGAGGCCGCTGGCCTCGGTCATTCGACCAGCAGCTCGTCCTTCCACCAGATCTGCTTGAGCAGGCTGGGCGGATCGGACAGCGGATCGAGTTCGGGGAATAGGGGATTGGGTTCGTACAGGTGCTGCAGATCCCAGCCTCCGCCATCGCGCTCGATCAGGCGGACCTGTTCCGTTAGACGCAGATCGAACTGCAGATCGATCGTGTTTTCATCGAGGATATCAGCCTGGAAGCTGAAAGTTTCAGCATTTCCGGCGGCGAGCAGATCGGGCTGGTTGACGCGCAGCCAGTCATTCACCGCCAAGAATACCAGGCTGGGGTGGCCGGTGAAATCGGTCATCACCGCGGTGAGGGTGTAAGTCCATTCGAAACCGCGCGACTGGGTCTGCCGGCAGCGGATAGAGCCCTTTTCCACCCACAGCCGCAGGCGATCGACATCCCGGGCCAGATCCGGGAACACCTGGCCGATCGCGGCGCGCAGCGAACCGGGCTTTTCCATCAGCGGTCGTTCCAGTGGCGCAGTTTGTGGGCGATCTGGACTGCCAGCCAGCAAGCGCCCAGGATCGGCACCAGGATCCCGGCGACCAGTGATGCCTGGCGCAAGGCTTCAAGCCAGAACGGGCTGGTGACCGCAGCAGCGGCGGCGGCATCGGTAACGTATTCGACAGGGCGGCTCATGTTCAGTCCCACAGGTTCACAGTGGCGCGGATCGGGGTGGAAGCTGCGGGGGCGTCTGGCAGGGTGATCACCGCGCCCTCGGCCAGGATCGGCCCGGTGTCGGCCAGCCCCTGGTTGAGTTCATAGGCCGCCTCGACCACGGCGGCCGTGGTGCCCAGGTGGCGCCAGCAGAGCAGGTCGAGCGTGTCGCCTTGGCGGGCGGTGACCTGCATCAGATCAGCTCCACCGCGATGCGCGAGGTGCCAAGCATGTCGCGTACCGCCTGGATCCCCAGACGACGGTAATCGGCAGCGGTGAGCAGCTGGATGTCCGCGCGGGCTTGCCCGGCTTCAGTGGCGGAGACATCGCGGTGCAGTTCGGCCAGTTCCGCCGCGGCATAGAAGCGGACGGCGCGCTGGAAGAGGTGTTCAAGCCGGGTGGCGTCATCGATGATCCGGTCCGGCTCGATCTCAGACAGGTTGGCATAGCCTTCCGCCAGGCGCGCGGCGCGCCAGTTGGTGAGCTGATCCAGAACGGTGATCAGTCCGCCGCGGATCGCTTCCACCAGGCGCACGTGGGTCACCGCATCGGACAGACGCAAGGCATCGCGGACGGCGAGGCAATCGATTTCCGGGAAGAAGTCGTCTGCCGCCACCGTGGTGCCGGTGGGCGAGGCGGGCGGGGAAGGAACGGCAACCAGCGGCGTCGACATGTCTAATCCTCGGGCGGTTCCTCAAAAGGGTGGGGGGTGAGGTCGGGAAAACGGTGGCTGCTGCCTCGCTTCCCCTCCCGCCCCCCGGCGCGGGTGGCGCAGCTCTTCAGTTCGCCGGATCGGGGGCCAGCTTCTTCAGCGCGGCCTCCTGGCGTTCGATCAGTTTCTTGACACCGCAGCCCTGGTCCAGTTCCAGCGCGCGGCGGAACTGGGTGAGGGCCGCTTCGATCAGGGCGGGCTTGCCGCCGGCCATGGCGCTCTCCGCTTCCGGATCGAAGGTGGCGGCGCGGGCGAGGAAGGCCAGCCCGATCGCCTTGGCCAGCTTGGCGCGGACCTGGTCGGGCATGTCGAACCCGGCGGTGAGCAGCTGGGCGCGCATCAGCCATGGCAGGTCGATCGCGGGTTCGGGCTTCAGTCCGGCCTCGGCGAATTCCTCGGCGACCAGCACGGCGGGCTGGCGCTTGTAGCGTTCGGGCAGGGCGATGCCGTGCTTCAGGACGTGTTCGGCCAGGCGCAGGGCAAGGTCCCAGTCGCCCACGTCGATCGACCAGACCATCATGGTCGACACGATCTCGTCCTGGGCGCCATTTTCGGCGGAGAGGGCGCCGTCGATCCACGGCAGGTAGCGGTCGATCATCTCGCGCTTGGCCTCGATCTTCCGCTCGATCGACTGGATGTTGCGGAGCTGGATCAGGTCCACCCCCAGCGCGGCCAGCAGCAGCTGATATTCGCTGGCAACGGGGCCTTCCTGCGGCATCGGCGCAGCGCCCCGGGCATTGCCGCGCGGCGCGGCCTGGGAGGCGAGCTTGCGGTGAAGGCTGGCGCGGGCGGGGGAGATCATCGGCGGTTGCTCCTGCGGGGGGTGGGGAGCCCCCTCGCGGTGACTAGCCGCGAGGGGGAGCGGGCCGCACGGCGCGGCGACCCGCCGGGTTATCAGGCGGCGTTGTGTTCGGTGATGTTCTCGATCAGGCAGGCGTACTCGAGATCCTCGATCACGTAGGCCTCGTTCGAGGACTGGTAATCGGTGACGCGATCGTATTCCGGCTCGTCCTTGACCATGCGGCGGCGCTTGCCGTCCTGGTAATAGATCGAGAGGTTATCGAGGCGGGTGATGAACACCGTGCCGTTGGGGAAACCCGGGACGCGCATCGCGGGGAGGCCACCGAGGCGCTTGGTCGACATGATCACGTCGCGGGCGAGCTGCTCGCTGGGGTCTTCCGACTTGTTGATCATGGGGAAGTACTTGTCGTGCAGCAGGTCGCCGCCAACGATCGCCACCAGTTCAGTGTCGTTCTTCGCCCATTCGGCCAGCAGGGTTTCCTTGGCGTCCCAGACCAGCGCATCGAGCGTGACGTAGTCCGCATCGGCGTGGGTGCCATAGGTCACCTCGCCCACGTTGTCAGTGCCTTCGTCCATGACGCGGGCGGCGTTCTCGGTCCGCATCTTTTCCAGCCAACCGATGTTGACATCTTCCAGCAGCGGGTTGGCAACGCGGTCGGTGGCGGCGGCGGCAGAGGTGCCGTTGAAGCCGATCAGGATGCGGTCGAGCGCGATCCGCTTCACCACGTTGTCGCGCCACTTGGTTTCGAAGTCCGCGAACTTCGCCCAGAGGTCGACCTTGCCGTAGGTAATCGCGACGTCGAAGTTGGTCTGCTTGCAGACGTAGCCGCGATCATCCATCGCCGAGGGATCGACGCCCAGGCGGCGGTTGCCCGCGCCGGTGTTGGTGCGGCCCGCGATGGTGCTGCCGATGCCGAGGCCGAGCAGCTCGCCCGACATTTCGTCAACCGGGCTGATGTTGATCCGGGCGAGGAACTCGCTCGATTCCTGGACGCGCTGTTCCAGCGTCTGCTGGACAGAGGGAGCGAGGGTGAACTTCGAGGTGGCGGCAATGGCCGTATCGATGCCGTTGAGCAGCGCGATCCGGCTGACCATCGCGGTGAACTTGGCCCGGGTGGAATTCTTCATCTTGAGGTCCTTCGGATGGGTGGAAGGTGGGGGGCTGGGCTGCTCGCGGGGGTCAGCAGTCGGTACGTTCGCCAGTCACGCCGCCGGTGGCGGCAGGGCGGGCGGTGAAACCGGTGGCAGGGGTGGCTTCAACCGTGGCCTTCAGCGCGGTGATTTCGGCGCGCAGGGCGGCAGTATCGGCCTGGGACTGGGTGACGAAGCCCTGGACGGTGGCGGCCAGCTGGCCGACCACGCCGGCCAGCGCGGCGAACTGGGCATCGCCCTGGATCGCCGGGGGATCGCCCGCCGGAGGATCCTGCGCGGGCGGGGTAACCGCCGGAGCAGCCGGGGCGGCCGGGGCGGCGATGCCATCGAAGAACTTCCTGATCGAGGCGAAGACGCCGGTCGGGTCCGGATTCGCGGCGGGTTCGTCGACCAGCTCGATCTCGGTTTCGAGGCCGGGGGTGAACTGGTTAGCGCTGTCCAGGCGCAGCGGCGAATTGCCGTCGAGCTTGGTGCGGAAGGTCAGCATTTCGGTGCCGAGGCTGGCCGGGCTGTCGGTGACCGCCAGGCCGACCAGGTAGGCCTTGCCCGAATTGGCGAAGTTGGGCGCGATCTCGACCGAGGAGTAGAGCTTCTGACCCCTGCGGTTCATCGCCACCAGCGGATCGAGCGCCTCGATCTCGGCGAACAGCGCCAGGCGCTGCTCCTGCTTGCCGCCGATGTCGAGAGAGACGTTCTCGGTCTTCAGCGACAGGACATCGCCCAGCGACTGGAAGGGTGGCTCGGCAGTGACTCCGCGGATGTGTTCCATGTTCACCCGGGCCGCGTAGGTTTCGCGGTTGTAAGTGGCGGCGACTTCCTCAAGCCACTTGGGATCGATCGTGCGGCCATCGGTGGTGGCGCCGGCAACGGCGACCCGGAAGAAACGCGACTTGGGCATCGGTGGAAACTCCGTCCTGGTTGTCCTGCAGGCGTTCCCCAGGGAGCGGGATGGGTAAGCCGGTGCGAATTAAGCCGCAAAAGGCCGGGGTGCAGGCTGCTTTGCAACGCGGGCGCGTTGTGACTGGTGCGCTTACAACGGCGCGCCCTTCGGCCACCGGCGGGTGCGTCCATAGCTTGCGGCGCCATGGACCAGGCCGATCCTGAAATCGATGATGCCGAGCTGACCGGCGATGCCGCTGACGATGCGGCGGCGCGCGCGCTTGACCGTGTGCCGCTGCGCCAGCGCGCACGTTCGCTGTTCTGGCAGGGCTGGTCACTGACCCAGATCAGCGAGGAACTGGCTTGCCCGAAGTCCACCGTCGCCAGCTGGGCGCAGCGCAATGGCTGGTCAAACGCAAGCCCGCTCGAGCGCGCCCAGGACGCGGTAACCGCCCGCTACATGGCGCTGGTGGCCAAGGAGAAGAAGACCGGGCACGACTTCAAGGAGATCGACCTGATCGGCCGCCAGATCGAGCGGCTCGCCCGGGTGGGCAAGTACCAGAATGGCGGGAACGAAGCCGACCTCAACCCCAAGCGATCGAACGGGGCCAAAGCCGCCAACGAGGCCAAGGACAAGGCGAAGAACTTGATCACCGCCGAGATGGCGGCGAAACTGCGGGCCGACATGGAAGGCAGCCTGTTCGGCCACCAGAAGGCCTGGCTGCTGGGTTCGACCAACCTGCGCACCCGGATGATCCTGAAATCGCGCCAGATCGGCGCGACCTGGTATTTCGCCCGCGAGCGGCTGCTGGTGGCGCTGGAGACCGGCAAGAACCAGATCTTCATTTCGGCAAGCCGCGCCCAGGCCAACATCTTCCGCCAGTACATCGTCCAGTGGGTGCAGTCCGTCTGCGGCATCACCCTGAAGGGCGACCCGATCGTGGTGCAGCGCGAGGACGAGGGCGGCGAGCCGCTCGACCCGTTCGAGCTCTACTTCCTGGGCACGAACTACCGCACGGCGCAGGGCTATCACGGCGACGTCATCATCGACGAATGCTTCTGGATCTACGGCTTCGAGGAGCTGTTCAAGGTCGCGAGCGCGATGGCGACGCAGAAGCAGTACACGCGCACCCTGTTCTCCACTCCGTCGACGCTGGCCCACGAAGCCTATCCGATGTGGACCGGCGACCGGTTCAACCGCCGCCGCGCCAAGGCCGACCAGGTGCGGATCGACGTGGGCCACGATGCCCTGCGCGCCGGGGTGCTGGGGCCGGACGGGATCTGGCGCCAGATCGTGACGGTGTTCGACGCGATTGATCAGGGCTTCAACCTGGTCGACGTGGAGGAGCTGCAGCGCGAATACGCGGTCGACGAATTCGACAACCTGTTCCGCTGCATCTTCCTGGACGACAGCCAGTCGATGTTCCCCTTCGCGCTGATGCGGCGGTGCATGGTCGACAGCTGGGATGTGTGGCGCGATCTCAAGCCCTATCAGCCGCGGCCCTACGATGGCGAGGTTTGGCTGGGCTATGATCCAAACGCCAGCGAGAACGGCACCGGCGACGATGCCGCGCTGGTGGCGATTGCCCCGCCCGCCCAGCTGGGCGGCAAGTTCCGCATCCTGGAGAAGCGGCGCCTGCGGGGGCTGGACTTCGCCGCACAGGCCGACGCGATCCGGGCGATGACGGCCAAGTACCGCGTCACCAAGATCGCGATCGACGTGACGGGCGCGGGCAAGGCCGTCCACCAGCTGGTCTGCAAGTGGTTCCCGACCGCCGAGCCGATCACCTATTCCGTCCAGGTGAAGAGCAACATGGTGCTGAAGGCGAAGAACGTCATCAGCAGCGGCCGCCTGGAGTTCGACGCCGGGTGGCTGGACGTGATGCAGGCCTTCATGGCGATCCGCCCGGAAATCACCAAGCACGGCGTTTCCTATGTCGCGAGCCGCGCGGGCGGGGTGGGGCATGCCGACCTCGCCTGGGCGGTGATGCACGCGCTCTACTTCGAACCCCTGGATATCACCGAGCCGCCCGGCGGCGGATCCACCATGGAGATCTTCTGACATGACCGAGACCAACCAGGCCGCCCTTCCGGCCCCGGCCGGAGCGCAGGTTTACACCTTTGGCGAGCCCGAAGCCGTGCTGGACCGGCGCGAGCTGTTCGGCATGTTCGAGACCGCGCACAATTCGCGCTGGTATGAGCCGCCGGTGCCCCCGGTGGCGCTGGGCAAGACGTACCGGATGGCGAGCCACCACCAGAGCGCGATCCTGCTGAAGCGCAACCTGCTGGCGGGCGCCTTCGTGCCGAGCCGGTGGCTTTCCCGGTCCGACTTCGCCCGCTGGTCGCTCGACTGGCTGATCTTCGGCAATGCTTACCTTGAGCGGCAGGACAATCTGGCCGGCCGGCCGATGGTGCTGAAGCCAAGCCCGGCGGCCTGGACGCGGGTGGGGCTGAAGCCGGATAGCTTCTTTTTCGTGCGCCCCGGGATCAGCATGGGCGAGGCCCACGTATTCATCGCCGGCAGCGTCCACCACCTGATGGAGGCCGATCCGCTGCAGGAAATCTACGGCATGCCGGAGTACCTCTCAGCGCTCCAGTCCGGCCTGCTCAACGAAGCGGCCACGATCTTCCGGCGCCGATACTACCTCAATGGCAGCCACGCCGGCTTCATCCTCTACGTGAGCGAGGAGGGCATGCTGGAAACCGACAGCAACGCCCTGCGCCAGGCGCTGCGCGCGTCGAAAGGCCCGGGCAACTTCAAAAACCTGTTCCTGCACATCCCCAAGGGCAAGAAGGATGGCGTCCAGATCCTGCCGATCGGCGAGGTGGCGGCGAAGGATGATTTCATGAACATCAAGGAGGTGACGCGCGACGATGTGCTCGCCGCCCACCGCGTGCCGCCGCAGCTGCTGGGCGTGGTGCCGAAGAACACCGGCGGCTTCGGCAACGTGGTGTCCGCGGGGCGCACCTTTTACGAGCTTGAGATCCTGCCGATCCAGCGGCGCATGCTCGAAGTGAACGACTGGCTGGGGCTGGAAGCGGTCCAGTTCACCTCGCTGGGCGATCTTGGAATTTTGCAGAGCATCCCGGCGCCAGCGCCGGCCAGCACCCAGGCCTGAAAAGGCGGGGGACGGGCCGCGCCAACGGCCCGAACCGGCGGACAGGACTCCGCCATGACCCGAGCGGCGCCGAATCGGTGCCATCCCGCCTCCCCGACCGGGGCGGGAACAAATAAAGAACGTAATGACGGAGTCCAGACACCATGAACACGATCGACCTGGCCATCGCCGATGGCCTCGAACCCATTCCCGCAACCCGTCCGGTCGCGCCGTACATTGGCGGCAAGCGTGCGCTGGCGAAGCGGCTGATCGCGCGGATCAACGCCCGGCCGCATGACACCTATGCCGAGGTCTTCGTCGGCATGGGCGGGGTGTTCCTGCGCCGAGACCATCGTCCCAGGGCCGAAGTGATCAACGACTGGTCGGAGGACGTCTCGACCTTCTTCCGGGTGCTGCAGCGTCATTACGTTCCGTTCATGGAGATGCTGCGCTGGCAGGTCTCGAGCCGTGCCGGGTTCGAGAAGCTGGTGCGGCAGGACCCATCGACGCTGACCGATCTCGAGCGGTCAGCGCGGTTCCTCTACCTGCAGCGTCTGGCGTTTGGCGGGAAGGTGGCGAGCCGCAACTTCGGGGTGAACCCGGCGGGCGCGGCGCGCTTTGACATGACCAAGCTTGCGCCAATGATCGAGGCAGTCCACGAACGCCTGGCCGGCGTGGTGATCGAGCGTCTGCCCTGGTCCGCGTTCATAGCGCGCTATGACCGGCCGGGGACGCTGTTCTACCTCGATCCGCCCTACTACGGCTGCGAAGGCGACTATGGCAGCGACCTGTTCGGCCGCGATCAGTTCGATCTCATGGCCGGGCATCTGCGCGGGATCCAGGGAAGCTTCATCCTCTCGCTCAACGATCACCCGGACGTCCGCCGGATCTTCGCCGGCTTCGAGATCGAAGGAGCCGAGGTCCGCTACACCGTGGGCGGGATGAACAAGTCCAAGCTCGCGGGCGAAGTGATCATCACGAACTAGGCTGACGGGCGGGCGGGGCATGCAGGGCTGAATGCGGAACGAGGCTCGAATCCGCTGTCAGCCCTGCGCAGTGCGCGAATCAGTTCTGAATGGCATTGGAGATCGGACGATTGCCATCGATCAGTTTTAAAACCCTCGCATTTCAAGAAATCCCGATACCCCAATTAATATTGAAATAATCCAAACAATTCCGATAATCCAAACCTCAATCGGATGATGTTCCCGCGACAAGTTGTTGGAAGTAGGTTCAGGAGATTGTTTTTTCTCCTCATTATTATCATCCTCTGTCACAGCAGAAGTGCGAGTTGAATTTTGGACATAAGGCCCCCCCTACGATCCCACCCGGGGCGAATTTGCAAGAAACATTCTGCAAGTCAATGCTTGCGACAGCGCCGCAGCCACGGGGCATGACTTGTGCTCAGGTCGGAAAAAGTCAGCCTCTTGAATCGCCTAATCTAAATTCTCGACACCAAGAGTGACGTTGCGGACATCCGGAGGCTCGCTTTCGCCCCGCGCGAGCGATGGTTCGGAATTTCTCCATCTGGTCGGCTGGCGGTTCGCCGGCCGTTCAAGGGAAGGTGACCACGGCCAGGTCGGCAGGGAATTCGTTGCGGCGAAGTTCCGCGGCGCCCTGTGCCGGGGTCCAGGCCTGGCCGTTTTCGAGAAGCTCTAGGTTTGCCAGCCTTCCGGCAAGTCTGAAGGAGCTGATCTGGTAGGGAAGGCCTTCGGCGCCAAGAGGCGAGCTGGCATTCATCAGCTGAAAGTGCAGGTGAGGGGCGTCTGAATTGCCAGAGTTACCCAGTTGGGCCAGGACCTGTCCGGCCTTCACCTTGTCGCCAACCGCGACCTTGAGGCTTCCCGGCTTGAGGTGGGCGTAGAGTGCGTAGCGCCCGCCACCCAGATCGAGGACCAGCGAATTGCCCGTTATGCTGTCGAGAGTGACGGTCCGCGACGTTGGCGGGTTGCTTCCGGCGTTCTCGGGCTGGTCGGTTACCAGGTTGGAGATCACGCCATCGGCGACCGCGATGACTTCGGCCCCGTAGCCATAGAAGTTCTCGTTGGCCGTTGAGCTTTCGCGGAAGAAGCGGCCGTCCGGCCCTAGTTGGACCCAGTCGATGGCAAACCGCTGGGCAAGATACTCGCGGCCGTCCACGGCATTGAAGGACCGCCGGTGATCCTTGCTGAAGAGCCCGTTTGCGGCGACCCAGCCGGGACCGCGCAAGGGAGCTCCAATGGTGATCGCTGGCGGCTGCGTTGTCAGCGGAATGCCGGTCAGTGATCGTTCGACGACTGTGCCATCCGCCGCCTTGCGCGTGAATGCCAGTCGATGGCTGATCGAAGCCGGAGCCTTGGCCCCCCTGGGCAACGTCAGGTCGAGGTACGCCACGACCGTGCGACCGCTCCCCAGGGTCCGCGGGCTGGCATTGTCCGAAGCCGCGCCAATTGTTTCCAGCAGACCTTCCAGATCCCCGTCGCTGAACCTGGCGATGCTGGTGCCATCGGCGACAACATCGATTTCACGCAAATCGAACGGCACCGGTGCGAAATTCGTAATCCGCAGCTCATAGACGAGACGGGTCTGGCCATCGGCCACTACCGGGGCCGGAGGAAGCGGCACCTGGATATCGACGGGCAGGCCGGAACGGCTTTGTGCATGGGCTGGCCGCGCAATCAGCAGCGCGGCGCACAGAGCAACAAGAAGGGCGCGCATTGAGTGATTCTTCCTGAGCAAGGAGGCCAGTGATTTTCCGCCGTTACCCATCACCAATCGGACTGCCACTCTCAAGCCGGGTTCGTCAGACTGCAGACAAAAGCAGTGTGAACCACTTGTGCAGCCCAAAGCCAGCCGTCAGGGCAAAAAGCAGGCCAAGGGCCCATGCCTCCCATATCATAGGGGATCTGTGCGATTGGCCTTGCGCCGGGTCGCGGGATTTCTGGCTGCCCTGGAGATCACGGCCAGTCATAGGCCCATTTCCGCGCACTGCGTTGCCATCGCTTTTCCCCCAATTTACCCCATTGTCTCCGGGGTTCAGGGTGAGTGTGGAAAAATCGCCAGGCGGCGTCAAGCTTCGCGAGGTTGCTGGCTTGCATGAGCCATGGCGCCTTGCATTGCATGCGGCGCGTCGATCTCCTTTTCGATCTCCGCGATCGCCAGATCCAGGTGCTTGATGGCAAGCGCGAGTTTGGCCGCCTGCGCGGAAGCTCCATCGTGCTCATGGGCTTTGATGACTGCGCGGCATGCAACCAACTTGCCTTGCAGGTTGGCGAGGATGTGACGTTTCTCGTGTGTCGATGCCATTCTTTACCCCCGAGTCCAGCTATGCGAAGCCGGGGAGATTCGAAAGGGGTAGTCCTTAGGCTTGTAAGTAAATTTTCTAGTTTATCCCCATCCCCAAGGCATCAGTCAGGACATCCCTGGCTCTTGAGACGAAGATGGATGCAGTGGTGGCATCGTGCTCGACCAGGGCGTCAGCCGCCTCCCCCAATATGTCGAGGCATTCGATCAAGTCTGAAGTTTGTAAGTCATCCGTGCCTTGGTGCTCGATGTTCATGATCTGCCTCTCGCTCTTGAACTGGAGCTAGAGGCTTCAAGCGATCTGGGGCAGATGAATAATCTAACAGTTCCATGCTCTGAGGGTCGGATTGTTGCGCTCGGTTGCGGCCACTAGTTCCGGCCATCCCGGGTTTGAGCGGCATTGTCGCAGCATCCGGATTATCACCCCAACTCCAACGTTCGCGCCGCGCTTGCCCCCACGCCCCGCCTCCGCGCTCTTTGGGTTGTTTTTGCGCAGCCGGGCATTTTGCTCCACTCGTCAAAAGTGCCGGATTGCCGGGCGCAGCGGCGATCCCAACGAGACGAATGCGGGAAGGGCCAATTCGCGAAACGTCGCATGTCGAGACAGGGACTGGCGACCTATCGGTAATCCCTACGATCCGTTCGTATGGCACGGTTCGTGCTCCTCCCCCCTGGATAGCCCATAGGGGCGGCAAAGCCGCCCCGTCCGCCGGTGCCTCCGGCGTTACCTATCGGTGCTTCCCTGCCTATCCTCGGGCGCTGGGGGGGATCAGGTTGACGCATCGGGCGCTGTAGGCGACCGATTCACCACAAGGATCAGAATGATCCCCCGGTCTCTCCAGCCCTGCCGGATTCGCCCTTCTGGAGATCGCGACGGTCGATTGCCGCAGCGAGCTTCCGCAGGGTTTCGCCGAGCAGGTTGTCGCCATTCCACGTTGTGTGGTGACGCTCTTCTGTCGACATGCCTTCCAGCATGGCGTCGAACATATCCTTGTCCTGGCGGCGGCGGTTCAGCTCACAATCAGGGACCGGGGTCTTCCGGAAAAGCGAACGCATCCAGTCCTTCATCGCTTCGGGGATCATCAGCGCGTAAGCATTCTGGATTTGCTCGACCTGCGGCCCGCCGGGTACAGGGTTCTCAATTGGCTTTATTCGCCGCATCCAGTGCAGGAAGCCCTCTCGCCGAAGTCGGCAGAGGGCGTCATGGACAGCTGAGTACGATCGACCGACTGCATCCGCAATTGTGGCGATTGCCGGCTCCAGCCGACCTGTCTTGAAGTCCACCGTCTCGTAAAGGTGCGCGAGCACTTCAAGGCCGACTTCCCCTAGCTTGCCGTTGCGGGCACCGGGTTCTGTCTCGCGCCGCTCGCGCCGGGTCCGATACTCGAACGCGCGGGCAGCTTTCAGCAAAGCGCCGGTCCAGCGTTTGCCACCTCTCGCGGTGCCATCATGGATCCTCGACCACACCCGATCCTCGATGGTTCCTTCGGTGTAGGAGTTGCGCCAGACCTTTTCGCCGCTGCGAGGGCTGTCACCCTGATTGAGAAGCACGCGGGTCTTGCGGGAGAGCGTTGCGCCAATAGCACGGGCAGCAGCCAGGCCGATCGGCGTTGCATCGAAGCTGACGGTGCCGCTCATGCCGCACCCCCTTCCGCCACAGCGGTCAGCTTTGCGGCGTGCTCCAGCGCGGATCGATTCTGGTCCGGGAAGGCCATCCATCAAGAGGTCGGCCCATTCCTGCGCGAGTTCGCGCCGGCGCTTCATGTAGGCAGCGCGATTGTAGGCGGCTTCGACCCCCTCCGGCATATGCGCAAGCATCAGGTCGATAATTGCCCGGTCGGATTCGCGTTCGTTCGCCGCTGCGCGTTCGTTCATGATTGTCGAGAACGTGGCACGCCAGCCATGAGGGACGTGCCGATCGCGATAGCCCGCATCGAGATAGAGCTGACTCAGCGTTGAGTCGCTGATCGGCCGAACATTCTGTTCCCCTGGAAAGAGGAATCGCGGATGCGAACCCGCATCCATCGCCGCCTGGACCGTTGCGACGGCTTGGCAGGACAGGGGTACCGTGAAGTCGAAGGCGCTGTTGCCCTTGCGCAGACGTGAAAGCTTCATCTTTGCCGCCGGGATGCGCCAGGCGGGATTCGGTCCATCGAGCTCTGTGAACTCGTCCTTCTCCGCAAGTCGAAGGACTCCGGGGCGAACGGCGGTCAGCGCCAGCAATCGCGAAGCAAGCTTCGTAGCCCACCAAGCGTGATCCACCGTGTCGATCGCCAACACCAGGTCGCGTGCGGCTGCCAGATCGAGGAGTGCTGGACGGCGACCACCACCGGCTGGGGCCAGTGCTTTTCGGACAATTGCCGCCGGATCCTGCTCTGCCAAGCCGGAAGAGATTGCCCAGACAAAGACTTCCGAGCAGTGGCCTCGGACCTCGTGTGCCATGGTAGCTGCGCCGCGCTGCTCGATCTTGCGTAACGCAGCCAGCACGATCGGCGGCGTTATCTCGCGAACTGGCATGGATCCGAACTCGGGAAAGACGTTCTTTTCCAGCCTGGCAAGTACCTGCACGGCATAGCGGTTGGTCAGCGATCTGGCCTTGGTGGTGTGCCAGGACCGAGCGATCTCCTCGAAGGTATCGCCGACTTTTGCACGCCGTCGCGCTGTCTGCTTTTCCGCTCCAGGATCGATTCCCGCTATGAGCTTCGCGCGGGCCTCGTCCCTCGCATCGCGGGCCCGCTTGAGGCTGATCAGCGGATAGGGGCCAATGACGAGCCGCTTCTCTTTCCCGCCGAAGCGGTACTTCCATCGCCAGCTCTTGAACCCGCTTGGCAGGACCGAAAGGTAAAGCCCGTGCCCATCGGCAAGCTTTCGCTCCTTCGGGCCCGGTTCGGCCTGCCTGCAAGCAACGTCGGTCAGCATCTTGGAATGCCCCTGACGATGCCCCCAGCGGCCACGCGTTGCTCAGAATCCCGATGCGACAACATACGAGCTTAAGGGCAATATTTTCGGGACTTTGGCAAGCTGTATGCAATCCTGTGCAGAAAGATGCGACAAAGATTGGCTGGGGCGGCAGGATTCGAACCTGCGAATGCCGGTACCAAAAACCGGTGCCTTACCACTTGGCGACGCCCCAGCAGAGGTGCGGCCTTTAGCAGAGCCTCACCGGAAGGGAAGGGGGCAAGGCAGCTCCCGCGCCACCCTTTTTCGTCACCCCGGGTCAGGCCCGGGGCGACGAGGAAGAAAGAAGGTGGTCAGTCCAGCACACCGGGATTGAGCGTGGTGAAATCCGCCGCGCTGTGGCGTTCGCGCAGGACCGTGCCTTCGGCGCCGAACGGGCGGTTGACCAGCCGCCCGCGCTTCATCGCGGGCCGTGCGCCGATTTCCGTCACCCAGCGGCCGACCGCCTCGTATTCCTGAAGCTGGAGAAACTCGCGCGTGCTGCCATAGGCATCGCCGTTCCACAGCGCGCCCAGCCAGGCGTAGGAAGCGATGTCGGCGATGGAATATTCGTCGCCGCCAGATAGCGGGTTTCCTTCAGCCGGTTGTTGGCAACGTCGAACAGGCGCTTGGTTTCCATGGCGAAGCGGTTGATCGCATATTCGATCTTCACCGGGGCATAGTGATAGAAATGGCCACAGCCGCCGCCGATGAAGGGGGCGCTGGCCATCTGCCACATCAGCCAGCACAGCGCCTCGGTCCGGCCCTTCTGGTCCTGCGGGATGAAGGCCTGGAACTTGTCGGCCAGGTGCAGCAGCATCGCCCCGCTTTCGAACAGGCGCAGCGGTTCCGGCCCGGACTGGTCAAGCATCGCCGGGATCTTGCTGTTGGGATTGAGCGCGACAAAGCCCGAGGTGAACTGATCGCCCTGGCCGATCTGGATCAGCCAGGCATCGTATTCCGCGCCGCTGTGGCCCGCTTCCAGCAGTTCCTCCAGCAGGATCGTCACTTTCTGGCCGTTGGGCGTGCCGAGCGAATAGAGCTGGAAGGGTGCTGCCCCACCGGCAGCTCGCGTGTCGTCTGGGCGCGCCCGCCGTGGGGCGGTTGATGCTGGCGAAGGGCCGCCGTTGGCATTGTCCCAGGTCCAGACGGCGGGGGGCGTGTATTCGGCATCGGCCATG
>JADJYM010000008.1 GCA_016719755.1 Novosphingobium sp.
GAACGGACATAATAGCCTGCAATCTGCAACGAACGCGCACTGCCGCCAACTGACAGAATTTTTACCGCAACGGCCTTCATTCAAAGGTCGTCGAACTCCCATTGACGCAGATTCTCAACGCCTGACGTCTGCGTTCGGTCAACCTCTGCGGCCTGCCAGCATGCGAGCAGCGGCATTGGATGCGGGGGAGAGCCGCCGACCATAGCGCAAGGCCGTCCCGACCGACGACCAGCGCAACGCTTGCGCGATTGGACCTGCGTCTTCCCCGCTGGCGAACAGGTCTTGGGTAAGCCCCACCCGCAGAGAATGCGTGCTCAGCGCATCGAGCGCCCGCTCCAGATCTTCGCCCATGAGATCGACCAGGCCCAGGTCTGCCGCCGCCAGTGCTCGCTTGCGGATGATGGCCCGCACGGCCGCAACCGTCAGCGCGGCATCGCCTACGGCATAAGTGACGCTCGCCTGCCGCGCAGGAACCGCCGCCATGCGTTCGCGATCAACCTGGGCGTTATAGGACAGGTCAGCAATGCCGAGCGCCCGGCGGCCCGGATGGCCGTTCGTGCGGACCACGCCGACCCGGCGAAACAACGGCCCGCTGCGAATCGAGGCGGCGTCCCGCCATAAGGCGATCCGCCGCATGGTTTCGGGGGACACCCAGGCACAGGCCCCCTGCCCTTCCTGGTCAGTCTTGGAGCGGAGAATGTCGAGAAGGCCGCTGCCATCATGCTGGACTTCGAGGGCTTCCACCGTTGCCCCAAGCATTTCGGACACGCGCAGGCCTGCGTCATAGCCCAGCGACAGCAGCGCAGCATCGCGCAGAGCCGGCAAATCAGTCCCGCAGGCCGCCATCAGACCCGCCAGCGTGAACCCCTTGACCGGCGCATCGCCGATCGCTTCACCGAGCCGCAATCCAGTCGCCTGACGCTGCGCCTTGCCCTGACGGCGGCGCATGCCCCTCATCGCGTCGCGAACCAGCGAACTCGACGCAGAACTGGGTGCGCCGAGCAGGCCATGGACCGTCGCCAGCGTCGCCAGCTTGCGCGCGATGGTCGCCGGTTTCTGCCTCGCGTCCTCGAGATGGTCGATCCATTCGGCGAGCCGCTCGGGCGAAGCCGGCAGGCCCACACCGGCCAGCGCATCCGCAAACGCCGCATAGCTTTCAAGATCGCAGGCCATGGCGCGAAGCGTTGCAGGACTGCGCGCCTCGAGCGCCTTGGTGAAATTGAGCTCGGCCACACAGGTGCCGCTATCGACCAGGCTGCCGAGGATAGCCACGAACCGCTCGGCAGTCGTGGGACCGGGCGACAAGCGGCGGCGTGGCAAGATCGCTTCGCCGGGCCCGAATATCGTGATGATCTCGCCATCAGGTATCGTCCTGCTGCCAGAACGCTGCAGCGACACCGCCATGGCTGTTTTACGCTTCATTCGGGCCGGATACCACGCCAAAAAGGCTATGTCACTATATGTAAGTTTCCATTATCATTAGTGCAAGAAATATCATGTCAGAGCTGGTGCAGTTAAATCGATTTGACTAGACTTGCTGCGAATGCCGAATTTCGAGGATTGCTCGCCCATGTTCCATCCGCTCCAATCGGACGAAGATGCGCCCCTCGAAGCGCTTATGACGGCGCGCGCGCATGCCGCTCTCGCTTGGGGACTGCTGCAAGGCGGTTTAGTACATGTGCCTCCCGAAGTCGCACATCATTTCTGCTGCAGCCTCATCCGCCTCGCACTCATCGACGCCCTCGCCCAGACCGGCTTTCCTGGTGCCGATGCCTGGCTTTCTTCGTGGTATTGCGGGACTCGAGCCCGTGCCCGGCATCACAGCCCATGCCGCAGCCCCGGCATCGCTGGTCGCCGTGACGCTGCTCAGCGAATTATCGCTGTCCACCTGGGAGCCGCTGGCCGACGCTGCCACGCAGATCCGTGCCGCTGCGCGGTTCGGAAGGGAGGGCCGCGATGCGCCGGATACCACACCGGCCTTCGCCGTCGAGGAAGCCACACGGCTTGCGGTGCAGCTCGAAAACAACCCCGACCCGGATTGGCCGCTCGCCGTGCTCGATCGCCTCCACAGCGCGGCCGCAGGCTCGCCGCATTTCGCGCCGGCCGAACGAGCGCGCCAGCTGCTCGACCTGCCATCGGGCCCCGTTGCCCTCGAGCAGTCCATGCCCGCCATGCCGCTATGGGCGCTCGATCTCGTGGCGGGCGCGCCGATCGCGCTCGGCAACCCGGGATCCAGGCCCCTCCCCTTCCCCGCAGCGGTCCGCGCCGAAGCGCTCAGACCCGAACTCTGGCCCCGCGAGCGCGGAATTCTTGTTGCCGATGCCGCCCGCAGCGCCGCGCAAAGGCTGACCGGGCTGCTCGAAGCGGCCTATTCGGCCGTGCAGGATATGCAGGCACCCGTTTCCCGCCTGCGGTCGACCTCCCGCGCGCCAGGTCTCTACCGGATGCTCGCCGGATTTGGACCAATGCGCCCGATCCAGATCGAAGCAGCCCTCCACGTCTCGAAGAACGGCGTGCGTGACTTGGTTGCCGCACTCGTCAAAGCCGGCCTTGCCGAAATGACCTCCCACCAGCATCAAGCACTCGTGTGCGCCGCTGTGCCCTCGAGGCTGCGTGCACCCGCAGCCGTGCCGACCGATGAAAGCGAAGCCATCGCGGACACCACCTTCGCCGAATTCGACGCGGCGATGGCCGATATCGACCGCCTGCTTGCCCGCTCGAATACACCGGTTCTGAGAGAATGACCCGGCAGATCGAGCACGATGCGGAACTCGGAATGGGCGAAACGCCTGCCTAGCCGCTCCCGTAAGAGACTGGCATCCTCAAGGCAATCTTCCCAGGGATCAGGGCGCTCCAGTCTCGTAGTCAGGACGTCGTCCGCCATCCCGCACTGCTTCAGGTAGAACAGCGCATCCTGAAATCCCCGCAAACAGGTTAGCGGGGTCGTCACGGCTCCTGCAATCTCGGCGGCGTATTTGCTGCGAACCTCTCTCGCCAGCGCCGCGCGCTGGATACGGAGCAGATGCGCCGAATGCATGAAGGGATAATTCTGCCTTGCTTGCTCCAGATTTTGCCGCGTAGCTTCGAGCTGGGCTCGTTTGCGACCAAGCTGGCGCTCGCCCAGCCTGGCGATGGCTTCCGCCAAATCCGATAGTTCTGGCACCGCTCCGCGAGGTGCCCGCTTTGGTAAATTGCGCAAGGGCTGCGCTTCAAAGTGGAAAATCCGCTCCATTCGTTCGGCCCCCGCAACGTCGTTGCTGTGGAGCGTGGCCAGCAGGAGGTGGCGCGAGGGCGCATAGTGGAAGCGGTTGCCGACCAGCGCCGCCAGATACCGCGCCGAGAACGCCCAGGAGCTCACGCGACTGCCACGAATCTGCGCACGCGAAATGACCAGATTCCAGGCCAGACGGGTTTTGACGAAGGTGAACCGCGCCATTTGTTGGCGCGTGCGCTCCACGATATCCTCAAGCAGCCGCTGCGCCGCCACGGTGCGCCCCAGAACAACGATCCCACGAAGATCGGTCAGCAACAGATCATGTCGCTCACAGCGCATCGCAACGCGCAAGATCCAGCCCCGTTCGATCCGCCACGGCGCGCCGGACGCCATCCAGTCGAGCCAGCATTGTGCGCAGCCAATCGAACGCTGCGCCGGGGGCAACAACTCGGCGCTCCCGCAACCGACAAACGTCCTCAAAATCGCCTTCTCGGGGACTGTGGTAGCCAAGGCCAGCCTGCTAACCAAGGCCATGCGCCGTTCCGGTTCAGTGGCGGCAGACGAAGCCAGGTCGTAATCGGTAAGAGCATTCTCGATGCCCAGATGGCGAAACAGCGCCCTCCTGGTGGTTTCATGACGCTCGGTCAGGCGTCGCAGCCAGGATTCGAAGCATTCCCCTGGCAACGGCTTCACCCGATATGCCAGAGGTTCGATTTCCCGTCCGCTCATTCCGGACTGTAGGGGGTAAAGAGCTGCAATGCCTGAGTGATATCGTCCTGCGTCACCAGCACACGGTCATGCCGCCTGGCGACCTTCCCCGACCAGTGCAATATCCGCTTGAAATTGCCGGTTACGCCGCCGCTTTCGCGCCAAATCCGTTCAGCGAACACGGGTTCCGCGAGATGATCTGGCCCGCCATCTCCATCCCGCGCGCCAGCGACCGGATCAGGCGCTGTGAGGGTTCTCCTGCCTCCCACAACGGCAATTTGAGCATGATCGAACGAAACGCCAGCTCGACATCATCGGCAAAGATCTGGCGAGCAACGTCGAGACCCGCCACCACCAGAGGTACATTGCCCGCGCTCATCAGGAAACGGAAGGCATCAAGCGTATCGCGCCGCGCCGTGCCGCTCGCGGTCAGGATCACATGAACATTGTCGATTGCGACCAGCCTCGTTCCTTGTGCAGCAAGGAGATCGACCACCTTAAAATCGGCGGTTTTGTGGGTATTCGTGCGGATCGGCCAGCCTTGCTTCCAGAGCAGGGCGAGGTTGATTTTGAGCGACGTGGGACTGGGTGGAATGACTGTTCGCAGCACCGGTAGATACCGGGCTTCGCCCCAACCGACCGGCTCAGGAAAGGCACCCTCAAGACGCCGCTGGGCCTCGCGCAGAATCGAAGTCTTGCCCATGCCGGACTGACCGGTCAGCACGATACAGGTCGGGCGTTCCTCGATCGTCATGGGCAACCTTCGACGATGGTCTCGACAGCGTTGCGGGCCGTCAAATCAATCCAGAATGTGGATGAGAGCGCCGGGGAAAGAACATTTTCAGTGGTGCTCATGGTTGCACCTTCAACCAGATATCCTCGCCCAGTTCCGCTACCGGTTTCCACAGGATTGGCGGCTCTTCAGGTCTTTCCGGCGCCCGCAGGTCCGCGAGCGTGGTCCCCTCCCCTTCCCGGCGCTTGGCCCGGCGCCGCGCCTCCTTGGTTAGGGCGCGGGCCTGGTGGGTTTCCTGGTTGGCGGCAGAAATGGCGCGGGCCGTCGCCGCGCGTCCGCCATCCGCCTGGTAGGCCCGGCCAAGCGCCCTCACCCCTGCCCTGGCAGCTTCCCAGTCCGCCTCCCACACATCGGGATACTGGCCGATCACCGGCATTTTCACGAAGCTGCCATCCAGCTCGGCATAGACATGCTGGATGGTCCTCTCGTCCCAACTGACCTCGACCTTCTGACCAATCCTCACCGCAAGCTCCCTGTGCCAGTAATGGCGATGTTTGATCTGTATGCCCTTTGAATGGACCGTCAGCGACTTCGACGGCAGAACTGGCGGAAGAGCTGCTCGGATCTGACCGACACCGGGAGCGGGCCATGGCGCGCCGCCTCCTGTTCCCACATCTGGGCCGGACACAGCCGCCCAGCGCTGAATGCGGCGTGATGATAGACCGCGATCTGGCACAGCAGCCAGCGCTCGAATTCCGCAAGGGTCATCGCAGCCTCGGCCTCTGCATCGTAACCGTCGCGCGCCGAGACGTTCGATCCCGTCGCCCCGGCAAAAGCCGCAGTTTTCCGACCATTGTGCCGATCAGCCGCTCGATGTGGCCACCCAGATGGGCGGGCCCGGGTTTGCGGACATCGGGGTCGATGCCGTTGCGGACGCAGGCTCGTCTGAATGCCTCCGACCGATGCGGCTTTGCCTGATCGGCATGCAGTCGCTTGAACAGGCCGAAAATCGGGTAGCTGACATCCACACCCAGATGCTTGAGGATTGGCTCCTTGGGAAGCAACGCACTCGCGACAGCCCTCCCGCACCGGAATATCGAGGGGTCGCCGAAGCTGACGTAGTAGCCAAGAATCGATCGCGTCCAGATTTCGACGAGGAACGTAATCCACGGTCTTCCGAGCTCTTCCCGCCTCAGGCTGTCGACCAGGATAACATCGCCCCTGGTGTGATCCATCTGGACAAGGTCGAGAAAGCCCTCGCTGCAATATTCGCCGGGATGAGCCTCATGGGCACTGCGGGTCTTCGAGCCCATGGTGGTCTTGGCCCACACGCTGCTCTGAATTTCGTTGAGGAGCCGCTCGATCGTCTTCACTCGTGGATCAAATCGGCGGAAAACCGGTGATTCCATTGTCGGCATGTAGCAGGCTCCCAGATCTGCCGCGCTGCCCTCAGCGCGTGATGGAGAGATCATCTGAGCGATTTCGCTTATCAACGCTCTCAATGGCAGCCCTCACCGCCGGATCGATCCTGTGTGAGCCAACAACGGGTCCCTGAGGTTTTGGAGCAAGCGACTCAGCAACTGGATCCGCTCCTAAAGCGAGCGGCCAATGTCCGTATCTGCCAGTTCCTTCCAGACCGGTTGCTTCCGAAATTGTTGCGACCTGCGTGGCTGTTACTGGCCCGACAGCGAAATATGTTTCCGGAAATGAGGAATAGCGCCAATCCCGCTTCGAGCGATTTGAGGCTCCGCTTTGGCGTTGGAGGCGGCTTGCGCTCAATCATGGGATTGGCTCCGTTGCGATTTCACCTGCTCGCGAGAATGTAGCTCATTCTGTCCGGCGATGCGATGCACAATTCAGGCGTGGCAGAGTTAGCTGCATGGTAACTACACTACTACCTTGATTAAAGAGCATTT
>JADJYM010000009.1 GCA_016719755.1 Novosphingobium sp.
CATTACGGCGTGTCCGGGGATGCGCCGCCCTCGGGGTCGCGTTTGCTGCACTGGGTCGCCGCCTGGTCGGAAAGCATGAAGCCGACCGCTCTCGGCCGGTCAGACCGCCACCCCGCTCAAAGCTGCGGCATGACCACACCCGTCCAGCGGGTGCCGTTAAAGCTGGTCCTGTTCTTTCTGGTCTTGCACATCGTCAACCAGATCGACAGGCAGCTGGTTGCCGCTTTGCCGCCGACATCATGCGCGACCTGCAATCGTCGCGCAGCGCCTTGCCCTGATCGCCGGCCTGGCGTTCAGCGGGTCTATGCCTTTACCTCGGTCGCTTTGGGCCTGCTCGCCGACCGGCTGGGGCGGGTACGGGTGCTGACCGGCGGGGTCGCGGTGTGGAGCCTGTTCACCGCGCTGGCGGGAATGGCGCAGGGGTTCTGGACCACGCTGGCCGCGCGCCCGCTGGTTGCGGCAGGTGAAGCGACGCTGGTGCCAACCGCGTCCAACATCATCCCGTCGCGCACCCCGGATCGCCACAAGGCCGCCGCCATCGGACTGTTCGGGCCGTGGATTCCGCTGGGAATTGGCGGCAGCTTCCTGATTGCCGGTTCGCTGGGCCCCACGCTGGGCTGGCGGGGCTGCTTTCTGATGATGGGCCCGATCGGCATCAGCGGTTACCTTCTTGGCCTTTGGCGGGCGCGATCCCGTCCCGCAGGCGAGCGAGGCTGTGTCGATCGGCGGGCAGCTGGGGCAGTGGTGGGCGATGCCCCGCGCCACAACCGGCGGCTGCGCTGGGCCTCGCTGGCGATAGTGTTCCTTCGCTGCTCACGTGGCCACCAGCCCGTTCGTCCAGCTGTGGCTGCACGATGGACAAGGGCATGGGCCCAGGTTGACGCGAACAGCCTGTACGGCGTGATATTCGTGACCTTCGGGCTGGCCGGCTCGGTCGGTTCGGGCTTGCTGGCCGACTCCATGCAGCGGTGCTTCGCGCTGGACCGGGCATTGTCGACCATGATCGTCCTTGCCGCGCTGGTCCCGCTGATCCTGGCCTATCGCCTGCTTCCGGCCGGTGATCCTTTGTTCATCGCGGGAATGGCGGTATCGGTGCTGTTCATGACCATGCTCTTATGGTCCCGTGTTCACCGTGATCGAGGCGGAACTGCCGCCGCACCTCAAGGCCACGGCTACCGGCATCAACATCCTGGCGCTTAACATCCTGATGATCGGTGGCCTGGCGATGGCCATCGGCATCGGCAGCCAGTGCCTTGCCAGCGCCGGCCGGGCCGACGCCTGGACCTGGCCGCTGCCAGGGCGCGGACCTGGTCGCCTTCATCGCGCTGGGATTCTTGTGGGGCCGCCCATCGCGCCGGAAAGTCTGTCGGTTACCCGGGCGCCGTGCGCACGCGGTCTGGACGATCAGTTTGGAACATCGCAATGCGCAACCTCAACGATCCTGCCAGCTTCGCCCATCGTACGGTCGAGGCCAATGGGTATAGCGATCCACTTTGTCGAGGAGGGGGCCGGGCCGCTGGTGATCCTGCTCCACGGCTTTCCCTATACCTGGTCTGAATGGCGCAACCAGGATCGCCGCGCTGGCCGGGGCGGGCTACCGCGTGGTTGTGCCGGACATTCGCGGATTTGGTGAAAGCGGCAAGCCCGCGAACGTCGCCGACTATACGGTGCTGCACTGCGCCGGGGATGTCGTCGCGCTGCTCCACGCGCTTGGCGAGCGGCAGGGGCAGCGCTGGTCGGGCACGATCTGGGCGCATGGGTGGCGGCGGCAGCGCAGCGGCTGCGGCCCGACTCGTTCCCTGCGCTGGCGCTGGTCAGTACCGTGGTCCCCCGCGCGAGGCGCAGCGACCCTCTGCTGGCTGGGCGGCGATCGAGGCGCAGACCGGCGGGCGCTTTCTATCACCACTACTTCCAGCAGTCCGGGCTGGCGGACGCCCAGTTCGACCGGGATCCGGAGGTCAGCCTGCGCAGCATCTACAATGCGATTTCCGGAACGGCGAGCGAGGCGTGCATGTTGGTTCGGGATCATCCTGCCCGGCGAAACCGCGCTCGATACGCTGCCCGATCCCGGCCATGCCCCGGCCTGGCTGGGCGAGTGCCGGTCGAATATGTCTCGCCATTACCGCGCGAGCGGGTTCCTCCTGCCGCTGGCGCACCATACGTTGCCGCGACCTGAACTGGGATCTGACCGCAGCCTGGTCAGCCACGCCATTACTCAACCCATGATCTCGTGGGCGGAGCGGCTGATCCGGCGCTGACCGGGCATGCAGCCGCTTTATGACCGGATGGAAGAGATCTACCCAGCTTCGTGCGCAAGGTCTTGCTACCTCGGCGTGGGCCACGGGGCGCCGGAGGAGAGCCCGACCGGGTTACGAGTGAGCTCAAGGCATCCTCGATCAGGTGCTGCCCGGTCCGGGCCTGATTGCCACGATCAGCGGAGGCCAGATTGGCATGATAGCTGCGCCGCATCATCGCATAGGTGGCCGCCGCCAGGCGGCAGGTCACAGGAAGGAGACGGAACGCCTCCGCCAGTCCGGTCGCGTCGGCAATCCGCCCGGTCACGATCGGTCCGGGGCAAGCCCGACTGTGGTGGTTCGCCAGCGTCAGGGTGGCAAAATGCCGATCCATGGATTGCCAGCGGGTCAGGTTGGCGACCTTTGCGCCGACCGGCCCGACCGTGCCCGCCACCAGAAACATCGCCGCGCCAAGCATGGCCAGTTGCGCAATCCCGGGCGGCAGCAGCAGGGCAATGGTCAGGCACAGCGCTGTCCCCACTGAATAGCAGATCGCCAGAACGATCTTGGTTTCCGGGCGGTCGCGCGCCAGGCGGTCACTGATGATCCCGCACAGGATCATGCCCGTGCCGCAGATCAGCAGCAGCACGGCGGCAAGCGTGCCGGCCCGGTCGACCGGCAACTGGTAATAGCGGTTGAAGAAGGCAGCCAGGCCGGCAGGGTCCGGCAGCGAACACCGCAAGCGCCGCCCAGAAAGGCCAGCCGCACCGAGACAGGGCCGCAGGCCGCACCGAGCCAGCGGTGGCGCGAACAAAAGACGGGCCGGTTGCCGACCAGGCGCGGCGGGTGGTTTCAAGCCGCGCCAGCCGCGCCTGAAACTCCTGCCAGCAACCGGATCCCCGCCTTTCGCGCACGATCACGGATAGAGCAGGCCAAGCACCAGTCCGGCAAGGCCGATGGCGGCAAAGGCCGTACGCCAGCCAGCGGCTGGCGGCAACCGCCCCGCCAATCGCCACCCCCAGGACCTGCCCGAACAGGCCGCCCGCCATGAACGCTGCGGACAATGTGGCCCGGAGTCAAGCGGGGAAGACCGAAATCACCACGGCAATGCCGACGCTGCCATAGGCCGCCCTGCTGATGCCCACCAGCGCACGCGCCTGATCAGCATGGTCCGAAAGCCCGTGCCCCCGCGCAGAGCAGCGTGGCCAGGCTCCAAAGGATCGCCATCAGGGTCAGGCTGCGAACCCGGCCCCAGCGGTCCGCCGCGAGCGACAGCGGAAATGTCAGCAGTCCGACCATCACCGCTACCACGCCTGAAAGCAGGCCAAGCTGGGCGTCGCTCAGACCCCATTCCGCCTTCAGCAGCGGGAAAACGGCGTTAAGCACTTGCCGCGCCATATAGTCGGAAATCAGCAGCCCTGAAGCTGAGCGCGAAGACCAGCCAGGTATAGAAGGTCGCGCGGTCCGGCCCGGCAGGTGCGCTGGGATCGTGGCGATTGGTCCGGCCATGGCTGCTTTCTCCCGCGCGGGCCTATTAAGCCGCAACTGCTCGATCAGCCCGTGGCCGTCGGGCCAGGGACCATAGCCGCCCGCTGGATTGAGATGCCCCACCGACCGGCACTGACGATGCACGGCGCCCCATGCACTGGCTTAGGCCTCGATCCGGTCGAACCGGAAGAGCGGATCGTTCCGGCTGGCAACCACGTTTGCGGGAAAGGGCAGGCGCGTGCGCGGGACGGGGATCCAGCCATTCGCGCCCAGGTCCTCAAGCGCGGGATAGTCCCTGCGGCAGCGGATGTTCGACATCGGCCGGCGGGACAAGCAGCGCCGCCTTCACCTGCCGGGTGGGTGCCTTGGCCCAGTGCGCGACCATCAGGCATCCGGCGGAATGGGCAACGATGACCACTTCCCCGGCAATCGCCTGCAGTGCCGCATCCATCGCCGCGACCCGCGCGCTGCGCGAGAGGCGGTCGGTGGTCAGCGGCTCGACCGTGACCGATCCGGGAAAGGCCCGGGCGGCGGGTCTGCCAGTGGTCCTCGACATGGTCCCTGAGGCCCGGAACGAAGAGAACGGTTGCCGTCACGCGGCGGCGCTTGCCGGGGCCAGCGGCGACCGACGAGCCCCGGGCAGCCAGCCGTTCTTTTCCAGCGTTTCCTCGACGCTCGAATAGAAAGTGCCGATCTGGTAGATCTCGCGGGCTTCCCGGCCGGTGGCAATCGGGCGCCACAGTTCTTCCGAGATCCGCACCGCCTTTTCGATCTGCTGGACAGAGGTGGCGCGCTCGCCCTTGCGGCCCCACAGGTTGTCTTCCTGCCCGACACGCACGTGCAGGCCCATGGCGATGCCCATGGTGATCAGCGGGTACATGCTGCGCATCAGGCCTTCGACCGTGCAGACCGCATTCTGCGGCAGGCGGTTGATGAATTCCATCAGGTTGCGCGGATTGGGGCCATCGTGCCCGCCGCCGATTGCCCCCAGTTGCACACCAGCGGCCCCATGTAATGTCCGGCGCGGACCAGCCGCTCGACCGTTTCCAGATCGCGCGCAGCCGATCTGGAAGTGGGTCTGGATGCCGGATGCGGTCAGCCGCTTCATGTGTTCCTTCATGAACTTCGGCCCACCGTCGTAATACATCTCGGTATAGGCTTCGCGGTAGTCATCCCACATCGTGGTGCCGCCGGCGTCTTCCTCGGTGATCAGTTCCATCACGTTCATCTGGTTGGTGTTGACCACCATGGTGACCTGATCGGGCGTCGGCTTGAGATCGGCGAGCATGTGGCGGGTGTCGTCATCCAGCCATTCAGCCGCGGCGCTATCGCTCTTGGGCGCAAAGCTGATCGAGCCGCCGACCTGAAGGACCATATCGGGCACAGCAGTGCGCAGCCGGTCGAGCATCTCGTTGAACCGGTCGAGGTCCTTCGACCCCTTGCCGTCGGGCTCGCGCACGTGGACGTGCAGCACGGTAGCGCCAGCGTTATAGCAATCGACCGCCTTCTGGACCTGCTCGGCAAAGCTGACCGGAATGTCGTCGCTGTCCTGCGGCATGAAGCTGGGGGCATAGGGGCAACCTGGATGACCAGCGGATCCTGGTTTTCGGGCAGCAGGCTTTCGTCGAAGAATTGCATGAGTATTCTCCTTCCTTACAGGTGGCTGAAATGGCGCAGCACTTCGCTGGCCACGAATTGGGGGCGTTCTTCAGGAATCCAGTGACCGCAATGTTCGGCTACTCCGCCGCTCACCTGGCTAGCAATGCGGGCCCAGCTTTCCAGTGCGGTCATCCCGCGCCCGCGGGTCTGGGGATCACCCCCAAAAACCAGGACCGGCATGGTCAGCTTACGCCCTGATTCGCGGAAGGCGGTATTGTCGGCGATGTCCTGCGGAACCGCGCGGTAATAGTTGAACCCGGCAGTCATCGCGCCGGGCTGGCTGTAGGCGCGGACATATTCGGCCTGGGCCTGCTCGGAAATCGCATCGGGGTGGGCCCCGGCGGCGCGGAACATGAAGCGCAAGTAGATATCCTCGCGCCCTTCGGTCAGCGCTTCGGGCAGTCCGGGCAGTGCGTGAAAGCCGAAATGCCAGCGGCCATGATGTTCGATCGGGCCGCCATCGCCCAGCACCGGGGCGTCGAAAATTGCCATGGCGCTAACCCGCTCTGGAAACTGGGCGGCAAGCGAGAAGGCCACCGGCCCGCCCCAGTCGTGCGCCACCACGCCATAGCGTTCATGGCCCAATGCCGCCATCAGCTCGGCCATGTCGCGCGCCACGGTCATTTTGTCATAGCCTTCGGCCGGCCGGGTCGAATCTCCCAGCCCGGTAAGGTCGGCTGCGATCACCCGGTAACCAGCCTCAGCCAAAAGCGGGATCACACCCCGCCACATGAACCAGGTTTGCGGCCAACCGTGAAGCAACAGCAGCGGCACGCCATGCTCTGGCCCAGCGCGGACACAGTGCAGCCTCGCGCGCGAGGTGGGCACATGGGCGTGTTCGAAGTGCTGTGGCATGGTCAGAACGGCCGGTCGCCGATGATCGTGGCGCGGTTCATCCGGCGAATGCAGGGCGGATAGTCCATCACCGCATAATGCTGGGTACAGCGGTTGTCCCACATCGCCACGCTGTTTGGTGTCCAGCGCCAGCGAACCTGGTATTCGGGGATCGCGGCCTGGCTGGTCAAGTAGCGCAGCAGTTCACCCGATCCGTTGGTGAAGTCCTGACCCACCCGCACTCGCTCGGCGGTGTGATAGTTGGTGAAGTGCGTGGTGAAACCATTGACGAACAGAGACTTGTTGCCGGTGATCGGGTGAGTGCGGACCACCGGATGTTCGGGATCGGGAAAGCGTTCCTTCATCGCCAAACGCTGGTCGATCGGCTTGGCGGCCATGAAGCTCGCTTCCATCGAATGGCGTGCGCGCAGATCGGCGATGTCGTCCTTGATGTGATCGGGCAAGCGATCAAAGGCCAGTTCCATATTGGCCCACATCGTGTCGCCGCCCACCGGCGGGCATTCAACGCAGCGCAGTATCGCGCCCATCGGCGGACATTCGCGCCAGGTAGCATCGTTATGCCAAGAGTTTTCGTAACGTTCGGGCGGGCTTTCCGGGCTCTTCCAGATATGGATGATCCCGGGCTCGCCTTCGGCACTGGCTGCCAGCGGATGATCTTCCAGTTCGCCGAAGCGGCGAGCAACGGCGGCGTGCTGGGCATCGCTCATGGCCTGATCGCGGAAAAACAGCACCTTGTGCTTCAGCAGCAGGGCGTTGAGCTCGGCTGCCATGTCGTCGTTGCTGCCGGCTTCGGCGAGGGCAATGTCGCTGATCTGCGCGCCAATTGCACAAGTGAGTTGTTCTACTTTCATTTCCTAGTTCTCCAGAACGAACACCGATGAGCCAATGGTCTTCCCGGCTTCCAGATCGCGGTGCGCCTGAACGCACTGATCGAGCGTGTAGCGCTGCCCGATCTCGACCCTGATCCTGCCGGTCGACAGCTTATCGAACCAGAACCGGGCCATCTCCTCGCGCTCCGCCGGATCAGCGAAGAAATCGGCAAAGGCCGGGCGGATGAAATAGACCGAACCCTGCAGCACCATCTGGAAGGCATCGATCGGCGGGAACGGGCCAGAGGCGGTCCCGCAGCCAACCAGCACGCCCCGGCGGCGGAGCGACTTGAGCGAGCCTTCGAAAGTGTCCTTGCCGACCGAATCGAACACTGTCTGGACACCCTCGCCGCCGGTCAGTTCCTTGACGCGGGCGGGCACGTTTTCGCGGCGGTAAAAGATGATCTCGTCGCAGCCGAGCGAGCGGGCCTTGGCGGCCTTTTCCTCGCTGGACACGGTGCCGATCACGCGAATGCCCAGCAGCTTGGCCACCTGGATCGCCAGCAGGCCGACGCCGCCCGCAGCGGCGTGGAGGAGGATCGTGTCGCCCGCCTTCAGCCGCGGATCGGCTTTCATCAGCCAGTACACCGCCGTCAGCCCGCGCATGGTGGAGGCCGCCGCCGTTTCGAACGAAACGTTGTCCGGCAGCTTGAGCAGCGGCGCGGCCGGCATCACCCGTTCGGTCGCATAGGCACCCAGCGGGCCGCCATTGTAGCTGACCCGGTCGCCCACCGCGACGCTGGTCACGCCTTCGCCAACCGCCTCGATCGTTCCGGCGCCTTCCACGCCGATCCCGCAGGGCGGCTGGACCGGATAATAGCCCGAACGGAAATAGGTATCGGCAAAGTTGCACCCGACTGCCCCGTGCCGGATGCGCACCTCGCCCAGGCCGGGTGCGCCGACTTCCAGGTTCTCGATCTTCAGGACTTCGGGTCCGCCGGTTGTGTGGAAACGTACAGCCTTGGCCACGGTCGTTGCTCTCCCAAGCTCTTTGACCGGAAGTTAGGTGAGTCGCCGCTTGTAGTTTTCACATTTCATGACATTGTTTTACCAATTCACGCCAATCCCACGTGCCGTGGAGCAGGACATGACCGAACTGGTCCGCGTCGCCGCACTTTCCGGCTATATCGAAACGATGACCAGCCTGGGCTGCGACCCCCGGCCCCTGCTGAAGGAGCAGGGACTGTCGGCCGGCCTGCTGGTCAATCCGGAGCAGCTTATCCCCGCGCGCGCCGCGATCCGGCTGCTGGAACGCAGTGCTGCGGAAAGCGGCTGCGCGACTCTGGGGCTGCGCATGGCCGAAGGCCGCGCCCTTGCCAATCTTGGGGCCACAAGCCTGCTGATCGCCCACCAGCCGACGCTTCGTCATGCGCTGGTGGCGCTGCAAGAGTTTCGGGCCCGGATCAATTCCACCCTTGTGCTGCATGTCGAGGAAATCGGCAGCGACACCATTCTGCGGGAAGACTTCGCCTTGCGGCGCCCGGAACCGTCCAGGCAATCCACCGACCTTGCCCTGGGCGTCGTCACGCGCTTGTGCGCCGAAGTGCTGGGCAGCGACTGGACACCCCGACTGGTCTGCTTTTCCCACCAGGCGCCTGCTGCTGCGGAATTGCCGGTGTTTTCGCGGGTCTTTCGCTGTCCGTTGCAGTTCGACAACGAACTCAACGGAATCATCCTGCGTCAGGCGGACATGGATCGACCCAACCGCCGGGCGGACGATCAACTGGCTGGCCATGCAAGGCGATTGCTCGACACGGCGATGAACCCGGTGGAACGCACGGTCACGCAGGAAGTCGACCAGCTGATCCGGCTGCTGCTGCCCGTCGGCCGCGCCTCGCTCCAGAACTGCGCGGCATCGATGGGGATGACGGTCCGCACGCTGCAGCGAGCGCTGGATGCGGAAGGCACAAGTTTCAGTGCCTTGCTCGGCGAGGCGCGCATGCAGCTGGCAACCCAGTATCTTGCCAACCCCAGAATGCGGATAACCGATGTCGCCGAAATGCTGGGTTACAGCTCGATCGGCGCGTTCAGTCGCTGGCACAGCCTTGCCTTCGGGGATTCACCCCGCGCGCGGCGCCGGTAAGGGCTCACGGTTCGAACTTTATCAGGGCAGGCGTGGTCGGCCTGATTTCTGCCGCGCCGCTTTGAAGGCGGGAACGCCCTTCAGCGGAGCGGGCTCAGGCCGTGAAAACGCCTTCGCGCAGCAGTCCCCGGCAGGTTCCGGCCGTGCTTTCCAGCAACTCGTGGATTGCGTCGCGGATTGCCGGCACCAGCACCAGCCGGCGGGCAGTGCGCAGTCCCCGGTCCCATTCGAGCAGTAGCCCGCGCTCGACAAGGGCGGCGGTGCGGCGGCGCACCGTTTCGCGCGGCAGGTCCAGCGAGCGGGCAATCGCGCGCCGGGAAACCGGCACGATCCGTTCCTGCTCGACCAGTGCGGTGGAAACCGCAAGGCCAGCCGGATCGGGATCGCGCAGCATCCGCTGGACGGAACCAAGCGCCACAGTAAGCACAATCAGCAGGTCCTCGGGGTCCAGGGCGAAGGCGCGCCGCAAGCTGTCCTGCGCGGCCAGGAACTGGTTGACGACCAGATAGCCGGACAGCCGGAGCTTGCCATCGGCAACCGCGTGATCGACTTTCAACGCAGACCCTCCCGCAACAGTGACCCGATATGGGCCATGCCTGGCTAGCACGGAAGTGCGCCTGGCGCCATCATCGCCGCATCACATTGGGGAGAAGGACAATGAGCGCAGCAGGCTGGCGGGAAGTGCCATTGGGTCCGGTAATCGGCAGCGAGGTGAGCGGGGTCGATCTCGGCCAGCTCGACGACGCGCTGATCGCAAAGCTGCGCGCGCGGCTGGCGGAGCGGCTGGTCCTGGTCATCCGCGATCAGCACCTGGACCGCGATGCGCACAAGGCGGTCGCACGGATATTTGGCACGGGCGAACTGCACCGGCACGCGCTCAACAAGGCGCGCGGCGGGGATGACGAAGAGGTCTATCCGGTTCGGACCACCGCCGAATCGAAGATGACCGCGGGCGAAGGCTGGCACACCGACGTCTCGTGCGATCCCAATCCCATCGCCGCCAGCCTGCTCTATATGCATCAGGCGCCAGCCGGCGGCGGAGGAGATACGATCTATTCCAGCATGTACGAATGCTATGATCGGCTGTCCGCCCCGATCAAGGCTCTGGCCGAACAGCTGAGCGCCACCCACGATGGCGCGTTTCCCTATCGCCAGATCTACGGGTTCGAGCCGGAGAACGGCCAGTTCAACCGCACGGTCCATCCGGTTGTGCTCAGCCACCCGGTCACCGGCCGCAAGCTGCTCTGGGTCAATCGTGGGTTCACGACCGGGATCAAGGGGCTGAGCCATGTCGAGAACCGTCACATGCTGGAGCTGTTGTTCCAGCACATCGAAAGCACACTGACCGCGCAATGCCGGGTGCGCTGGGAAGACGGAACGCTGGTGATCTGGGACAATCTCGCGACCCAGCATCACGCAGTGTGGGATTACTATCCCAATGCCCGCTATGCCGAACGGATCTCGGTGGTGGGACCGACCCTGACTCAGTAGCCGCGCCGCGGGGCTGCAGGCGGCGACGCGACTTGCCGGATCGGTGTGTCTGTCCGGGCAATCGGATTGTCCACGCCGCCTAGGGCTGGCTTAGCCGGTTCTTAACCAGTAATGCCTGAACTGGAGAGGATGCGAGAGGCGCGTTCGCCTCTGCCAGATGCTTTCTTTGGGGATACGCGGTGCTCATTACAGCCAGCCAGTCGCAGATCGAAGGATGGTTGCGCAGCCCGGGCTTTAGCCTGGGGAGCAACCAGTTCACCTATTCCGTGTCGACTGCGCAAAGCATCTGGCCCGGCTACGGCAGTGGCAGCGAGCCGCTCAGTCCCAGCTATTCGTTCGCCGATGCGGCACTGGCAAGCGGCTTTCGCGCGGCAATTGCGGTGTGGGATTCGCTGATCGCACCGGATTTCGCCGAAGTGGCCGATGACGCGTCGAAACGGGGCGAAGTCCGCATCGCCTACACCGATACTGAATCGTCACTGGGCTATGCCTATTCCAGCACCCCGACCGCCCCTGGCGGGCTGAGCGGCGACATCTGGATGAGCAGTTCCAAGAAGGGCGAAAGCTGGTCTTCGGGTACGTCGCTGTTCGAAGGCCTGCTGCACGAAATCGGCCATACGCTTGGCCTCAAGCATACGTTTGACAGCCCGGCGGTTCCCGCATCGCTCGACGATTCGCGCTATTCGATCATGTCCTATACCCACAAGGGAGTGTTCTGGACGTTCTCGCAGAGCGGGAACCTCCTCACCTCGCTGGGTGACTATCCGGCGGCCCTGACCCCGATGGTGCTGGACATCGCCGCTGCACACGCGATCTACGGGCCGGAAACGACCACGCGCACCGGCAACAATGTCTACACCTTCACCCAGTGGCAGGCGGTTTTTCAGACGATCTACGATGCCGGTGGCAGCGACACGATCGACATTTCCAACTTTACCCTGCCCAGCGTGATCGACCTTCGCCCGGGGTCCTATTCCTCCATCGGCATGGCCAGCGCCGCGACGCAGGTGGCCTACTGGTCGGCGCTCTTCCCCGGCTTCTCCAGCTTTATTGCCAGCGTCATCAACGGCGAGGAAGACCTGTTCACCTTCACGGACAATCTCGGCATCGCGTTTGGTACGGTGATCGAGAATGCCGTGGGCGGGACCGGGGCCGATACGCTGACCGGCAACGAAGCGCTGAACCTGCTCACCGGCGGGCTTGGCAACGACACGATCGATGGTGGCAGCAATGTCGATACGGCGCTGGTTTCGGGCAACCGCGCAGCCTATACGGTCACCCAGACCTCTACGGGCGTGTTTTCGGTCACCGGGCCGGATGGCACCGACACCCTGACCAACGTCGAATACATCCAGTTCGCCGACCAGAAGGTCCGCCTCTTGCCGGGCACCGGGACAAGCGTGGATTTCAACGCCAATCCCGCCAGCTACATGGCCGCGATCCGCGATTTCGATGGCAACGATGTGGGCGCGGCGGCTGACTGGAAGCGGATCGGTGCGGCGGACGTCAACGGTGATGGCGATGTCGACCAGATCTTCGTCAACCGCACCAACGGCCGCTTCGCCGAAGTGGCCACCGCGCCTGATGGCAAGGTCTACTTCAGCGACCACGGCTGGGCGGGCGAAACCCGGGTGGTGGGCATCTACATCGATCCGTTGGTGCAATCAGGCCAGGTCGTGGCAGGCGGCCCGAACGACAGCCAGCGCCGCTTCCAGAACGACCTCAAGATCGAGAACATCAACGGCGTTCTGGGTGCTGGCGACTATGACCGCGACAGGTTGCAGGAGGTTTATTTCAAGCTGACCGATGGCACGGCCTACCTCCACGCATACATGCATGCGGACGGAAACATCCGTTATGCCAATTACCAGAGCCAGCAGCAGGTGATCGATTTCCTGACCCAGAACGGCTGGGCCAGTTCCACCTATGACGGGTGGTTCAGCTGAGGGGGCGGAAAGTCTCCTGTAAATTTAGCCTGTTAAGCACTTGTGGTCTGTGGCACAATCCGCGTTGCGGACGCGCTCCGGCGTGTTCGCTTGTGCCAGCGGCGCGGGTGACCTTGTAACCGGGCGAACCCTCCTTCGCGAAAGGTCCGGATAAGGGCATGGTTCTGCAACTGACGGTCAACGGCGTGACCCACCAGAACGCGGGGCTGCTTGATGGCGCCCCGCAGTTGAGGTTTCGGCCACCAGGGTGACCTTCATCAATCAGCCGAACGGCCTGGTCAGTTCGAACCAGGCGGGCAACCGGCTGTGCGCCTGACCCAGGGCGGCAATACCGTGATCAACCGCGTCGATGGCGTGATCGCATCCTATGGCGGCGATCAGATCGCGATCGAGGGTTCAGCCGGGGCTGACACGGTCGACAACGCGGGCGCGATCGCCGGGCGGACGGCACTTGGCGGAGGAAACGACACCTACATCCTGCGCCACTCGCCTTCGACCCCAACCAACGTCGATGTCGATCTGGGGGATGGTGACGACACTGCCAGGTTTGTCGCTGCTCAGACCGTCACGTACATGGCGCCGCAATTGGCCGGCGGCATCGGCTTCGACACGCTGCAGATCGACGGCCCGAGTGCCCAGTTCGCTGCCGGGGCGGTGACCGGTTTCGACCGGCTGGTCATTTCCAATTCAATACCTCGATACTCAATCTCGGGGGCTTTCGGGCCTGAGCGAGATCGATATTGCCCCCGGATCGCGCGTCAACTTCCTTGGTTCGCATAATCCGCTCGTGGATCTGGCGATCAGCGGCGGCTTCGTTACCCTGGCCAATGCGTCCACGGTTCGATCGGTAACCGGCAGTGCCGAATCCGATTATCTTGAACTCGGCTTCCTGAAGTCCCCGCACACGCCCGTTACCGCCTCGATCAATCTGGGGGGCGGCGATGACTTCCTGTATCTGAGCCTGTGCGATGCCACCCAGATTGTCCCCGGCCTCCCCGCCGTGGTCGAGGGCGGCGCGGGCCATGACCAGATCTATCTGTCGATCCCGACCGGCGTGACAGTCGATGGCGAGGTTTTCGGGGTTCGAAGCGGTCAATACCGGAACTTACGCCTCTACCACATCGACCGTGCGTCTGATCAATCTCGGCGGTTTCACTAGTGTCGTCGCCGATAGCCAGGGCAGCCTGACAATCGGGCAAAGCAATTCGCCAGGGCTGCGGATCACGCCTTCGCCGCAAAGCACGATTGCGATCGAGGGAACGGCAACGGTAGGGGCGATCGGCTATCCCGACGAATGGCAAAGCGATTGGCTGGACAACCCGGTCGCGCAATCCGGGCAAGGGTTCACGGTCAGCAACAATGGCACGATCCTTGGAAGCGTCCAGCTTGGTCTGGGGAGCGATCGCTATGACGGACAGACCGGCGCGGTCGGCGGCACAATTTTCGGCTATGCCGGCAATGATACGATCAACGGCGGCTCCGGCACGGAAACGATTGCGGGCGGCTATGGCGCCGACACCATCAGCGGCGGTGGCGGAGCGGACCGGATCGATGGCGGTCCGGGCAGCGACAGCCTGACTGGCGGCCCGGGTGCGGACACGTTTGTTTTTGCCCAGCGCGGGATCGGTGATGACACGATCCACGATTTCGCCGCCGGCGACCGGATCGACCTGTCCGGCATCGGCATTCCGGATTATGCCACCCTGCAGGGGTTCATGACCCAGTCGGGCAGCGATGTGGTCATCACCCTGGGCTATGCGTCCGCCAGCGAAACGATCCCTGATCCGGAACATGACACTTGCCGCGCTCGGTGCTGCGGATTTCGTGTTCGATACCTCTACGGCAGACCGGTTCGAATTCGGAACCGCTGGCAATGACGTGATGTTCGGCGGGACGGGCCACGACGATCTGATTGGCGGCGGCGGCGCTGACAAGCTGCTTGGGGGGGATGGCGCTGACCTTCTTGACGGAGGCGACGGCGCTGACGAGATGATCGGCGGTGATGGCGATGATACGTATTTCGTCGATAGCCCGGAAGATACCATAATCGAAGCAGCGGAAACCGGCGGCTTCGATAAGGTCGCCAGCACGATTACCTTCGTGCTGGACGAGGTGCTGGAAGCCCTGGATCTGAAGGGCAGTGCTCATATCGACGGCACCGGCAATGCGCGCGCGGAAATACGATCGTTGGCAACTCCGGGCAGCAACGTGCTGCGCGGGCTTAGCGGTGATGACGTTCTCTATGGAGAAATCGGCACCGACAGGCTTGAAGGCGGCAGTGGCAATGATGCACTCAATGGCGGCAGCGGTATCGATACGGCCGTGGTTTCAGGCAACCGCAGCGCCTACACGGTGACGCAGCCCGCAACCGGCGCATTTTCGGTCACCGGCCCGGACGGCACCGACTCGCTCATCAATATCGAGTACCTGCAGTTCGCGGACCAGACCATCCGCCTGTACCCCGGTGCCGCTACCACGGTGAACTTTGCCGCCGATAATCCCGCCAGCTACATGGCCGCGATCCGCGATTTCAACGGTAACGATGTGGGCGCGGCGGCTGACTGGAAGCGGATTGGCAGCGCCGACGTCAACGGTGATGGCGATGTCGACCAGATCCTGGTCAACCGCACCAACGGCCGCTTCGCCGAAGTGGCCACCGCGCCTGATGGCAAGGTCTACTTCAGCGACCACGGCTGGGCGGGCGAGACCCGGGTGGTGGGCATCTACATCGATCCGCTGGTGCAATCCGGCCAGGTCGTGGCGGGCGGCCCGAACGACAACCAGCGCCGCTTCCAGAACGACCTCAAGATCGAGAACATCAACGGCGTTCTGGGTGCTGGCGACTATGACCGGGACGGACTGCAGGAGGTTTATTTCAAGCTGACCGACGGCACGGCCTACTCTCCACGCCTACATGCACGCCGATGGCAACATCCGGTATGCCAATTACCAGAGCCAGCAACAGGTGATCGATTTCCTGACGCAAAACGGCTGGGCCAGTTCCACCTATGACGGGTGGTTCAGCTGAGGGGGCGTAGACCCGTCCCGGCCTCTTGCACCGGCAGAAGCATCGGGCAGGTATATTGCCTTGGGAAAGCAGGGCTCTTTTCGCGATGGTCCGCTCCCCGCCACTCGACCCGTGGGCGAAGTTGTGGCAATCAGCAACCACAACAGGCTGGACGGTAACCAAGATCGTGAATTCGGGTTCGAACCCGCTATCGGCATCCTCGGACCTTGAGAGCCAGGATGATGGTGCCGAAGCTTCATCCAGGCGTCACCGCGGATTGTTGCGGCAGCCGCTCTTCCTGGCGCTGGTAGTCCTGCCCACGCTGCTGGGCGTGCTCTATTTCGGCTTGTTCGCGAACGACGTTTATATCTCGGAATCACGGTTTGTGGTGCGGACCCAGTCGCGGATGCAGGTCAGCCCGCTGGGCGCGCTGCTGAGTTCGGGCAGCCTGTCCGGCCCGGGCGAGGAAACCAGCGCCGTCATCGAATACGTCGAATCCCGCGACGCGCTGGCCGCCACCGACCGCGACGGAATGGTCCGCAAGGCCTTCGGAGAGGAGCGAGCCAACTGGTTCAGCCGGTTCGGGGGACTGTTCGGTGGGACCAGCCGGGAACACCTGTTCCGCTATTTCGGTCGCAAGGTGACAATCGAGACCGATCCGGTCACCCAGGTGGCGACGTTGACCGTGCGCGCCTTTGATCCGCAGGATGCCCGGACGATCAACCTGCGCCTGCTTGAACAGTCGGAAAGCCTGGTCAACCAGATGTCGAGCGGGCGCGCGGCGATGCCATCGCGGTGGC
>JADJYM010000010.1 GCA_016719755.1 Novosphingobium sp.
GCGCTGGGTTCCAACGCCTATGCCGGCATGCGCGACAATCTGGACGCCGCGCTGATGGTGCGGATGGGCGCGGACCCGATCACGCGCGCCGCCAGTCCGGACGAGGTGCCGGTTCAGGCCGCACTGGCCCTGCTGCTGCGCGAGCGGCTGACCGGTCAGCCGGTGCCCGATGCCGCGCGCGCCGGGGTGGACATGCTGCGCGGCTGGATCGGCGAAAAGGCGAGCGACGATTTCGACGCGCTGGCCGCTTCGCTGGAAGATCAGGAGGCCTTCCAGAACCTGACGCTGGACATGCTGCGCCACCTGGAGCTGACCCGCAGCGAGCAGAACGAGCAGGAGGCGACCGACAGCGAGGATCAGGAAGGCGAGGACGACGGCGAGGAGCAGCCGCAGGACAGCGAATCTTCCGAAGACCAGTCCCCCAGCGAAGTCGCCGCCGAACCCAGCGAGGGCGACGAGGACGGCGAGGAAAGCGAATCCCAGCAGGATTCCCAGGACGATTCCTCCGAGGCCGAGGCCGGCGACGAAGGCGAGGAGGGGATGCTCCCCACCCGTCCGAACCGGGCCTGGACCGACATTCCGGCGAACTTCGATTACAAGGCCTATACCCAGGCCTTCGACGAAGTGGTGGCCGCCACCGACCTGTGCGACGAGGAGGAACTCACCCGCCTGCGCGCCTATCTGGATGCACAGCTCAAGGGCCTGCAGGGCATCGTCACCAAGCTGGCCAACCGGCTGCAGCGGCGGCTGATGGCGCAGCAGAACCGCAGCTGGGATTTCGATCAGGAAGAAGGGCTGCTCGATGCGGCGCGGCTGGCCCGCGTGGTGATCTCGCCCGGCCATTCGCTGTCCTACAAGATCGAGCGCGAGGTCGATTTCAAGGACACCATCGTTACCCTGCTGATCGACAATTCCGGATCGATGCGCGGGCGCCCCATCTCGATCGCGGCGATCAGTGCCGACGTGATGGCGCGCACGCTGGAACGCTGCGGGGTCAAGACCGAGATCCTGGGTTTCACCACCCGCGCGTGGAAAGGCGGGCAAAGCCGCGAGGCATGGCTGGCGGGCGGCAAGCCGGCCCAGCCGGGCCGGCTCAACGATCTGCGCCACATCGTCTACAAGAAGGCGGACGAACCCTATCGCCATGCCCGCCGCAACCTTGGCCTGATGATGCGCGAGGGCCTGCTGAAAGAGAACATCGACGGCGAGGCGCTGCTCTGGGCGCACAGCCGCCTGCTGGGGCGAGCTGAGGATCGCCGCGTGCTGATGGTCATTTCCGATGGCGCGCCGGTCGACGATTCGACGCTTAGCGTGAACAACGCGGGCTACCTTGAACTGCACTTGCGCCGCGTGATCGACTGGATCGAAAAGCAGAGCCCGGTGCAACTGGTGGCGATCGGCATCGGTCACGACGTCACCCGCTATTACCGCCGCGCCGTGACGATCATGGACGTGGAACAGCTTGGCGGCACGATGATCGAACAATTGGCCAGCCTGTTCGAGGACGAGAAGGGTTGACGAGCGCGTTTAATCGCTCGATTAACCGCCGCCATGAACCAGAGCACCACTGTAACCGACGCTGTCCTCTCGCGCCGCTCGATCCGCGCGTTTGCTGACAAGCCCGTTCCCCTCGAAATCCTGCGCAAGGTGATGGACACCGCGCGCTGGGCGCCTTCGGGCTGCAATTTCCAGCCGTGGGAAGGCGCGATCCTGACCGGCGCGCCGCTGCGCGCATTGCAGGAAAAGATGAAGGTTACGCCTCCGCAGGACCCCAAGGAATATTCGTGGAGCGATCCCGAAGTCCTGCCGGAATGCCTCGCCCGCCTGCACCAGGTCGGCGCGGACATGTATAGCGCGATGAACATCGAGCGCGGCGACAAGGCGGCGCGCGGCGATTTCATGGCTCAGAACATTGCCTCGTTCAACGCGCCCGCCGTGCTGATGGTCTATTTCCCGCGGGTGATGGGCGCGCCGCAGTGGTCGGACGTGGGCATGTGGCTGCAGACCATCATGCTGCTGCTGCGCGAGGCGGGGCTGGACACCTGCCCGCAGGAATTCCTTTCGATGTACGCGAAGGTCATCAAGGATCACCTTGGCGTGTCGGACGAAAGCCACATCTTCTTCTGCGGCATTGCCATCGGCTACCGCGACGAGGAAGACCCGGTGAACGGCTTTGACCGCAAGCGCGAACCGCTGGATAGCAAGGTCAAGTTCCTGGGATTCGAATAGGGGCAGGGCAGATGAACGTATCCGAAGCCGTCGCCTCGCGCCGCTCGATCCGCGCTTTCCTTGACAAGCCGGTGGAGCGCGACGTGCTGGCCCGCGTGCTGGCCAAGGCGCAGCGTTCGCCCTCGGGCGGCAATACCCAGCCGTGGAACGCAATTGTCATCACCGGCGATCCGCTCGCCGCGCTGCTTGGCCGCGTGGCAGAGGTGATCCCGCAGGGGCTGGCGGCCTATTCGCCCGAATACAACGTATACCCGCCCGAACTGGACGGCGCCTACCAGCAGCGCCGGTTTGGCGTGGGCGAGGCGATGTATGCCGCGCTGGGCATCCCGCGTGAAGACAAGGCCAGCCGGCTGAAATGGTTCGCGCGCAATTTCCAGGCCTTCGGCGCGCCGGTCCTGCTGCTGCTCCACACCAAACGCTACATGGGCCCGCCGCAGTGGGCCGACATGGGGATGTGGTTGCAGACCGTATCGCTGCTGCTGCGCGAGGAAGGCCTCGATTCCTGCATGCAGGAGGCCTGGGCGGTCTACACCAAACAGATCCGCGAGAGCGTGACGATCCCGGACGATCACATCTTCTTCTGCGGCATGGCCATCGGCTGGGGCGACCGCGAGGCGGCGATCAACAGCTTCGAAGTGCCCCGCGCCCCGGTGGAAGAAGCGGTCAGCTGGCAGGGGTTCTGACAATCCCCCTCCCCTCCGATGGGGGAGGGCTCCGGGGTTGACCTTCTTGCGGCCCTGCGTAAGTCCCCGGCCATGACCGATCCCGCACCGCTCAGGCTGTTCAACAGCCTGACCCGCCAGCTCGAAGAGTTCCAGCCCGTCCATCCGGGTGAGGCGCGGGTCTATTCGTGCGGGCCGACGGTCTACAACTACCCCCACATCGGCAATATGCGCGCCTATGTCTTTGCGGACATTCTGGGGCGGACGCTGAGCTTCAAGGGCTACCGGCTTACCCACGTCATCAACATCACCGATGTCGGCCACCTGACCGACGATGCCGACGCGGGCGAGGACAAGATGGAGAAGATGGCGGCCGAAAAGGCGCAGTCGATCTGGGACATCGCCCAGCACTATACCCAGGCCTACTGGGCCGACATCCGCGCGCTGAACATCCGCCAGCCCGCGCAGTGGACCATCGCCACCGAATACGTCCCGCAGATGATCGAGTTTGCCAGGCGCATTGCCGACAAGCACTGCTACGAACTGGACAGCGGGCTTTACTTCGACGTTTCGACCGTGGCCGATTATGGCCGTCTCGCCCGCACCCGGACCGAGGAGGGAGAGGGGCGGATCGAAGCGGTGGACGGCAAGCGCAACGCCGCCGACTTCGCGATCTGGCGCAAGACCCCGCCGGGCGAAAAGCGCCAGATGGAATGGGATTCCCCCTGGGGCCGGGGTGCGCCGGGCTGGCACCTGGAATGCTCGGTCATGTCGGGCGAGGTGCTGGGCTTTCCCTTCGATATCCACACCGGCGGGATCGACCACCGCGAGATCCACCACCCCAACGAGATCGCGCAGAACCAGGCGTTCTGCTGCACCAACGGGCTGGACCTGCCCGCCAATTCCGGCGCGCGGGTGTGGATGCACAACAATTTTCTGGTCGAACGCAGCGGCAAGATGAGCAAGAGCGCGGGCGAATTCCTGCGGCTGCAACTGCTGATCGACAAGGGCTATCACCCGCTCGCCTACCGCATGATGTGCCTTCAGGCGCACTACCGCAGCGAACTGGAATTCAGCTGGGACGGCCTTGGCGCGGCGCTGGTGCGGTTGAAGCGGCTGGTGATGGCGGTGGCGCAGCTCAAGGAACGCGGCGATGCGGCGCCCGCACCGGGGCCGCGCTTCGCCGCGTTCCTCGAACGCTTCGATGCGGCCATATCGGACGATCTCAACACTTCGGTTGCGCTGACCGTGCTGGACGAGGTCATTGCGCTCAAGAAGGTCGATCCGGGCGAAAAGCTGGCCGCGATCGCGGCGATGGACGCCGTAATGGGACTGGGCCTTCTTGAAATCGAGCGCGCCGACCTGCGCATCCGCCCCAAGGCAGCCACCATTGCCGAGGTTGAAATCGACGCTATCCTCGCCCAGCGCAAGGCCGCGCGCGCGGACAAGGACTTCGCCCGCTCCGACGCGCTGCGCGACGAGCTGGCGGGCAGGGGAGTGGAGGTAATGGACGGCGATCCGCTTGGCTGGGAATGGAAGCTGTGAAGGCGCTGCGCCGCGCCGCGCTGCTGCTGGCCCTGCCGCTGGTGCTGGGCGCCGCCGCGCCCGCGCCGGGGGCGCTCGAACGTCAGGTCGATGCCACGCTGCGCCAGGCCTATGGTCCCTATCTCAAGGAAAACGGCGGTGCATCCGATTGGCAGCGGCCGGTCTTCACCCCGGCGACCCGCCAGCTGATCCGCGCCTGGATGCGCCACAATGGCGAGGAACTGACCGGGCTGAACAGCTTCGGCTGGTTTTGCGAATGCCAGGACTGGGACTGGCGGGCCTTTGGCTGGAAGCGCACCGCGATCCGCCAGCTGGCGCCGGGCCGGATCGAGGTGCGCGTGCGCGTCACCGTGGTCAGCGGATCAAGCCTTGAGCAGCGGCTGGTGCTGGTCCGTCAGGGCAGCCGCTGGCTGATCGACGACCTGTTCGCCGGTGACATCCCCAAGGGGATCAAGGCCGCCATGCGCGCGGAACTCGCGGTCAAGCCGGGCGAGTGATGCGGCTCTGGCGCCTGACCCGCGCGCCTTACGTGGCGCTCGACGGGCAGGGCGCCGCGCTGCATGGCAGCCGCTATGCCCCGCCCGGATCACGGGTGGTGAGCCTGGCCAGCGAGGCGGGCCTCGCCGTGCTGGTGGCGCTGCGTTACCAGCCGGATGACCTGGCCCGGGCCGCGCCCGACCACGTGCTGGGCTGGACCGAGGTGGACGCCGCGCCGCTGCGGGTTCCCGATCCCGATGAGGACGCGGTCCGCGCCTTTGTTGGCGAATGGCTGAAAACCCGCCGCTCGCTGCTCTGCGCGGTGCGATCAAGGGTCCTGCCCGAAGCCGATGTGGTGCTGCTCAATCCGGCGCACCCGGCGGCGGCGGCGGTCCCGCCGCTCAACTGCCGCCCGTTCGATTTCGCCCAATGCCTGCATCGCCCGCCGATGCTTGATGCCTTCAAGGAAGCCCGATGACCGTTGCCGTCCTTAATGCCGTGCTCAAGCCGCTGATTGAAAGCCGCCTGCCCGATTGGGTGGACGCACGCTGGTACGCGACCAAGCAAGAAGCTTTCGACCTGGCCCCGCAGGCGGAGATCGGCTGGTTCGACTTCTTCCGCAAGGACGACATGGCGCAGGCCATCGGCGCGGCTGGCCGGATGAAATGGCTCAACTCGGTCTTCGCCGGGGTCGAGGCCTTTCCGCTCGGCCTGCTGGCCCAGCGCGGCGTGGTGCTGACCAACGGGGCGGGAATCAACGCGATTCCCATCGCCGAATATGTCGTCATGCTGATGCTGGCCTATGCGAAGGACTACCGCGCGGTGATGCGCGGGCAGGACCGGCGCGAGTGGCTCAAGGATTCACCCGGCAAGCGCGAGCTGTGGGGCAGCCGGGCGCTGATCCTGGGCTATGGCGCGATCGGGCAGGAAGTCGAGAAGCGGCTGGTTCCCTTTGGCGTCGAGGTCAGCAAGGTGCGCCGCAGCGCCGCGCCGGGCGTGCTGACGCCGCAGGAATGGCGCGGACGGCTGGGCGAATTCGACTGGGTGATCGTCGCGGTGCCGGCCACTGCGGAAACCGAGGGCCTGCTGGGCGCGGCGGAAATCGCCGCGCTGAAAGGCAATGCCGTAGTGGTCAATGTCGCGCGGGGCAGTGTGATCGACCAGGCCGCGCTGACCGCCGCGCTGGCCGAGGGGCGGATCGGCGGCGCGCTGCTCGATGTCACCACGCCCGAACCGCTGCCGGCCGAAGACCCGTTATGGGGACTGGCCAACACCCATATCACCATGCACCTGTCCGGCCGGGCGCAGGAACTTGCCAACCAGCGCGCGGCGGACCGGTTCATCGAGAACCTGGGCCGCTATGGCCGGGGCGATCCGCTGGACCCGGTGGTGGATTACGCGCTGGGGTATTGAGGGAGCAATCGGGCCGGACCGATCTTCACCCCTTGGCGCGGCGCAGCCAGCAATTGATCGAAAAACGCGCCGCCGCGAAATTGTCGCCAGGGCACGAAACGGGCAAAACCTCGTGCAGCGCGAAGGACGGGAAGGCGACCAGCCGGTTGTCGCGCGGTTCCACCCGCAGCGGTTCGCCCGGACGGAACGGATACAGGGCGATTTCTCCACCCGAAAAGCCCCTGGGCAAGGTGTGGAAATAGTAGACCACGGTCACCACCCGGTCAGATTTCAAACCTTCGCGGTCCTTGCCGGTGAAGGTATCCTGATGAGGCTTGTAGAAGCCGCCGTCGCGGTGGACCGAAAGCTCGATCTCGCACCGTTCGACCGGAAAGGGCGGGGTTCCGGTGGCGGCGAACAGTTGGTCCCGCTGCGCGAGGATTGCCGCTTCGAACCGCGCCCCCAGATCACCCAGCGTCCCTTCATGGAGCAGCGAGTTGCGGCCCGCCGGGGCGAAGTGTTCCTGCCCCTGGCGGCGCACCAACGATGGCTCGAAGCGTTCAGGATGCGCCAGCACATAGGCGAGCAGGTCCGCGTGGTCGGCAGGCGGCAGAAAATCATCGATGATCAGGTGGCTTATCGTCACGGCGTCGAATCGGTTCCGGCATGAGGTTTGCGCATGCTTGAACCCATGCCCCGGGCGATGTCTTCACAAATCGTCAAGCAGCAGCAGTTGCAGTTCCACTTCCAGCCGGGGCTGCGGAAGCAGGGCATGATCCGCCGCGATTACTGCCGCGTCCGCCACCAGCTGGCGCGGTACGGCGAATTCATGATCGGGCAGGGCGGCGATGAACGCCTCTCCGGTTTGCACCGCTTCGGTTCCGGCAAAGGCCAGCTTCACGGTGTGGCGCGTGCCGGAAAAGGTCGCGCTGGCCCAGGCGCGTTCGCTGTGCTGGATCAGTTCGGCCTGCCCCCGGGCAAGTTCCAGCAGGGCGGACAGCAGGTGCAGCCACGGGCTGGCGCGCCGCGCCGCGCCCAGCGCTGTGGTCATCGAACGGGCGGCGGCGGGATCATTGAGCACGGGCTTCCTCCAGATAGATGTTCATGAAATGTTCTACTCGTTTCGCCGTGCGTTCGCGGGGGGTGCGGCCATTGCGCAGGTCTTCGACGAATCGCGGATCGTGCACCGCAAGCCGGCCGAACCTGGTCCACGGCATTCCGGTTTCGCGCAGGAAGCGTTCGATACGTCTGATCAGCATTTATGGCCCCTTCAGTCAGCGTGCCGCCCCGTCAGAGGAGCGAATCGATCAAGGAATAATCCTTTATTCGTAGGGCAAATCCTACTTGTCTAGGAAAAATACATCGCCTATATGGGAATGATGGTTAGCACCGATCCCCGCGCCCGCCTGCTCGCCCTGGCCACCGAACGCGGCGCCAGCCTGTCTGGCCTTTCCGAGCTTATCGGGCGTAATTCCACCTACTTGCAGCAGTTCATCCGCAAGGGCAGCCCGCGCAAGCTGGAAGAGACCGACCGCCGCACGCTCGCCCGCTTCTTCGGGGTGGACGAGGCGGAGCTTGGCGCGCCGGAGGAAAATTCCCCGACGACTGGGGGTGTGCCTGCGGGAAAAACCCCGCGCGGCGAATGGGTCGATGTGCCGCGCCTGCCGCTGGGCGCCTCGGCTGGGCCGGGCGCGCTCGCGCTGGAAGAACTGCCGATCGGGGCCTTCCGATTCTCCGCGCGCTGGCTGCGCCAGCAGGGGTTGGACCCGGCGCAGCTCTCGGCGATCCGGGTCGAGGGCGATTCGATGGAAGCGACCCTGCGCGACGGCGACGAGATCCTGGTCGACCGCACCCCGCGCCCCCTGCGCGACGGAATCCACGTGGTCCGCACCGGCGATGCGCTGCTGGTCAAGCGGCTGGATACCGGCCGCCCCGGCGTGATCGCGCTGGTCAGCGACAATCCCGCCTACCGCACGCTGGAATTGCCGCCCGAGGACGTGCAGGTGATCGGCCGGGTGGTGTGGAAAAGCGGGCGGCTTTAGGCCGTCCTCAGCCGAAACCGAACAGGCCGGGCGCCAGGCTGTTCCAGAACTGGCTGCGCGCGATCAGCGGTTCGGTCGCATGGAACGGCACAAGCACCAGCGCGGCGCCGATCGTGACGGGGTGGACGCGGCCAAGCTGACGGCGATCATGCAGCGCAAGCGCGATCAGCACCGCGTCGGCGACCAGATTCGGCAGCATGTCTGACCACGGGAAGGGAAGCGGCGCTAGCGGGGTGATCCGCGAGAAGGCCGGCCCGAACAGGTTGAGCATGGCGACGAACATCAACCGCCGGTGCCATTCGATCCGCCGCGTGGCCTCGAAGATCGCCCAGCCGAAGGCCGCGGAGAAGACCAGGATGTCGACCAGGTTGTAGAGCGAGAATTCGAAAGGCAGGGCCGTGCCCCTTGCCTGACGCTCGGCGACCGAAGTCACCGCCTGCCACAGGCCCAGCGGCAGCATCGCGCCGGCCAGGGCAACTCCGGCGATGCCCAGTTCGCGATGCAGCCGCAGATCGCCCGCCCGGATCAGCCGCGTCTGGACCAGGTAAAGCCCGACCCAGGCGAAGAAGGCCAGACCGTGGAGGTGGCGCAGCAGGGTGAAGCGCTTGCTGCCCGTGGCCAGGGGGGTGAAATAGGTGAAGGTGAAGCTGAGCAGCACCAGGACCACGATGAGCCCTGCGCTTGCGGCGAAAAAGCGGCTGCCTCGCGGCGCCGGGTGCCCATCGACCATTCTGCAATCCCCCCAAAACGGGCGCGGCCCGGGCCGGAGACTAGCACCATCCGGCACGCTGGCAATGCGGGGTGGGTGCGCATGATTTTCCTACGCAGGGCCGCGCTGGTATGATCCACCCCGCTCTTTGAAATCGTCGATATGGGAACGTCGCGGGATCCATCCGTCAGGCTCCGGGCTTCTCTTCCTGGACATTGTCCACTGTGTCCACCCGTTCAGGAAAGCGCCCATTTTGCTGAAGGGACTTGCCCGCCGCGCGCAGCCTCGCCATGTCTGCGGGCATGACCGAAACCAACGAACCGCCGATGCGCGTCGGGATCATTCCCGTCACTCCGCTGGAACAGAACTGCTCGCTGATCTGGTGCACGAAAACGATGAAGGGCGCGCTGATCGATGTCGGCGGCGATCTGGAGAAGGTCCGCGCGGCGATTGCCAAGGTGGGCGTGACGATCGAAAAGCTGCTCGTCACCCACGGCCACATGGACCACTGCGGCGCGACCGGGATTTTCGCCCGCGAACTGGGGGTCCCGATCGAGGGGCCGGAGGAAGCGGACCGCTTCTGGATCGATCGGCTGGAAAGCTCGGGCAAGCAGTATGGCTTGCCTGCGGAAGTGTTCGAGCCGGACCGCTGGCTGAAGGACGGCGACAAGGTGACGGTGGGCGAGCTTGTGCTCGACGTGATTCACTGCCCCGGCCACACGCCCGGCCACGTGGTGTTCTATCACGAACCGTCGAAGTTCGCGGTGGTGGGCGACGTGCTGTTCGCCGGGTCGATCGGGCGCACCGACTTCCCGATGGGCAATCACCAGCAGCTGATCGATTCGATCACTCGGAAGCTGTGGCCGCTGGGCAACGAGGTGGCGTTCCTGCCCGGACACGGCCCGACCAGCACGTTCGGCCGCGAGCGGCAGACCAACGGCTTCGTCAGCGACTACCTGCTGAGCTGAGCACGGCGGCCCGGCCCAGCAGGTTCAGGCGCCTTACATCCGGCCGGTCGCCACCAGGACGGCCACCACGGCAAGGCCGAGCTGGGCCAGCATGGTGGTGAGGGTGCCGATCGAACGGCCCTTTTCCAGCGCGGTGCCATCCATGCCGAGGCCGTGGGCAACGCGCCCGGCCATGTAGATCGCGCCGACGGGGGCGAGCCAGGCGCCGCCCTTGCCGGCCAGTTCGATCCCGGCGATCAGCAGCAGCACCCATGGGGTGTTTTCCACAAAGTTCAGCTGGGCGCGCATCCGCCGCTCCAGCAGGTCGTTGCCGCCCGTGCCGATCGAAATCTTCGCCTTGGCGCGGACCTGCCCGCAGCGGATGGCGAGCCAGAAATTGATCACCGCCGCAGCGGCGGTGAGGCTCAAGGTAGTGGGCAACAGCATGATCTTCTCCCCTGTTCGTCAGAGAGCGCCTGACGGTGCTTGCAACGCGCGCCAAATTCGGTATAGGCGCGCCTTCGCAGCCGCCGGAGCCAGTCTCCAAAGCGCGGCCTTCTTAGACCGAGATCAGTTTCAGGAACAGGTGCCGCAATGGCTGTCCCCAAGAGAAAAACCAGTCCTTCCCGCCGGGGCATGCGCCGCAGCCACGATGCGCTGAAGGTCGAAGCGTTCCACGAATGCCCCAACTGCGGTGAACTCAAGCGCCCGCACAACCTGTGCGGCGCCTGCGGCCACTACAACGGGCGCGAAATCATCGCGGTCGGGCTCTAAGCCCCTTTAGCCGGGACACACGCACATGAGCATGCCGCGTATCGCCGTTGACGCGATGGGCGGCGATGAAGGTGTGCGCGTGATGGTCGAAGGCGCGGCGCTGGCCCGCCGCCGCCACGACCGGTTCAAGTTCCTGCTGGTGGGCGATGAGGAGCGGATCAAGTCCGCGCTCGACGCCCACCCGAACCTGCGCGCGGCGTCGGAGATCCTCCACGCCGCCGATGTCGTTTCGGGTGAGGAAAAGCCCACCCAGGCGCTGCGCCGGGCGAAGACCACCTCGATGGGCCTTGCGATCAACGCCGTGAAGGCGGGCGATGCCGGTGCTGCGGTATCCGGGGGCAACACGGGCGCGCTGATGGCCATGGCCAAGCTCGCCCTGCGCACGATGCCCGGGATCGACCGGCCCGCGCTTTCAGCCCTGCTGCCGACGCTGGGCGATAGCGATCTGGTGATGCTCGACCTCGGCGCCAATACCGAGTGTGACGCCCGCAACCTGGTGCAGTTCGCGATCATGGGTGCGGCCTATTCGCGGATCGTTACCGGCCGCGATCAGCCGCGCGTCCGCCTGCTGAACATCGGCACCGAGGAAACCAAGGGAACCGGCGAGCTTCAGCAGGCCGCCGCGCTGCTCAAGGCCGCGGCTGACGAGCTGAGCATCTCGTTCGATGGCTTTACCGAGGCGGACAAGCTGGGCCGGGGCGATGTTGACGTGGTGGTGACCGATGGTTTTTCGGGCAACATTGCCCTCAAGGCCGTGGAAGGCACCGCGCGGTTCGTCGCCGACCTGCTCCGCCGCAGCTTCGCCAGTTCGCTGCGTTCGAAGTTCGGCTTCCTCATTTCGCGCCCGGCGACCGAACTGCTCAAGCACCACCTAGATCCCAACAACCACAACGGAGCGGTGTTCCTGGGGCTCAACGGGGTCGTGGTGAAGAGCCACGGTTCGGCCAGCGCGCTGGGCGTGGCAAACGCCGTCGCGGTCACCGCGCGGCTGCTCGAGGAAAACCTCACCGAACGGATCGCGGCCGATCTTGCCCGTCTGGGCGACAATCACCTGCGCCGCACTGCAAAGGCTGGTCAATGACGCTTCGTTCCGTACTGCTGGGCACCGGTTCGGCCCTGCCGCGCCGCGCGGTTTCGAACGCAGAGCTGGCAAGCCAGGTCGATACCAGCGACGAATGGATCGTTGAACGCACCGGCATCCGCAACCGCCACATCGCGGGCGAGGGTGAGACGACCGCCACGCTGGCCATCGATGCGTCGCGCGCGGCGCTGGCCGCCGCAGGCATCGAGGGTTCGACCATCGATCTGATCGTGCTGGCGACTGCCACGCCCGACCAGACCTTTCCGGCTACCGCGACCATCGTGCAGGATGCCATTGGGGCCAACGGCGGCATCGCTTTCGACGTCGCGGCGGTCTGCTCCGGTTTCCTTTACGCGATGGGCGTGGCCGATTCGATGCTGCGCACCGGCATGGCCCGGCGCGCGCTGGTGATCGGTTCGGAAACCTTCACGCGCATCCTCGACTGGGAGGACCGCACCACCTGCGTGCTGTTCGGTGACGGGGCCGGCGCCGTGGTGCTTGAGGCGCGCGAAGGAACCGAGGACGGCCCGGGCCTGATCGTCACCAAGCTGCATGCCGATGGCGCGCACAACGAATTGCTCTACGTCGATGGCGGTCCCTCGACCACGGGAACGGTCGGCCACGTGCGGATGAGGGGACGCGAAGTGTTCCGGCACGCCGTGGTGAACCTTGCGACCGTGCTGGGCGAAGTGCTCGACCACACCGGGCTGACTGCCGAAGACATCGATTGGGTCGTGCCGCATCAGGCCAACCAGCGGATCCTCGATGCAACCGCCAAGAAACTCGGTCTGCCTCCCGAGAAAGTCGTGGTCACGGTCGATCGCCACGCCAACACTTCGGCGGCCTCGGTTCCGCTCGCGCTCGACACGGCGGTGCGCGATGGCCGCATCAAGCCCGGGCATCTGGTCATGCTGGAAGCGATGGGCGGCGGTTTCACCTGGGGTGCGTGCCTGATCCGGATGTGAGCTTTCGCGGATAACGCACCGAATTCCCGCGATTCCGTTGCAATCGTCCGGTCAACCTGTATGAATCCGACTCGGGGGCGCAACACTCAGGATTTGGGGGAAGGAGCACATGCGCTCCATGAACACTCTGACCAGGGCCGATCTGGCCGAAGCCATCAACCGCAAGGTGGGGCTGTCCCGCTCCGAATCCCTTGCGATGGTTGAATCGATCCTCGACCATATGTCGCAGGCGCTCGAAGATGGCGAGAACGTGAAGATTTCCGGTTTCGGAACCTTCCTGCTGCGCGACAAGGGCGAGCGTATTGGCCGCAATCCCAAGACTGGGATCGAAGTGCCGATCACTCCGCGCCGGGTTCTTACCTTCCGTGCCAGCCAGATGCTGAAAGAGCGGATAGCCAAGGGATGACCGACGGGGATCCTTCCAGCCCGGACGCACGGCCCACGGGCTTTGCCGACGGCAAGGATCCCGGGGCCCTGCGCACGATAGGCGAGGTGGCGGGTGCCCTTGGCATCCGCCAGCACGTCCTGCGCTATTGGGAAGAGCAGTTCCCGATGCTCCGGCCGCTCAAGCGCAGTGGCGGACGGCGCTATTACCGGCCCGAGGATGTCAGGCTGGTTGAAATCATCGACCGGCTGGTTCACCGCGAGGGTTATACCCTGCGCGGCGCCAGACAGGCGTTGAGCGGGCAGCGGGCGGAGCCTGCGGAGATTCCGGCACAGCCTCCCGAGCCGGGGCCGCAACCGGCGGCAGGTGCGGCTTTTGCCTTCCGGGCCAGGCTGATCTCGCTGCGCACCACGTTGGCCGGCGCGCTGCACGACTCCTGAAAAATCGTCAGGCCGCGACTGGTCCCAGTGCGGGATCGATGTCGCGCGGCCGGGTCAGGTGGACCAGACGGGCGCAGCGTTCGCCAAGATCAGCCCAGCGGTCGATCCGGCATTCCAGCACGGCAAAAGCGGCGGTCGGGAACTTTACTTCGACCACGTCGCGCAGCGGGCTGGCGCCATCGTCTGGCACAAGATCAAAGATCAGGTCTTCCAGCCCAGGATTGTGCCCGACCATCATGATCGCGCGCGGGCTTTCGCCATCGCCATCCTGTTCGCGCAGCAGGTCGATCAGGGTCGCACTGCTGGCGAGGTAAATCCGCCGGTCCCAGTTGACCGCGACCGGGCGGCCTGCGGCCTGACAGGCAATTTCGATCGTTTCGGCGCAGCGTACGGCAGGCGAAGCCAGGGTCCGGTCCCAGCGCACGCCGTGATCGCGGATATGTCGGCCCATCACCGCCGCGCCTTCGCGTCCGCGCGCATTGAGCGGACGGTCGAAATCCCGCGCGCGCGGGTCCTGCCAATCGGACTTGGCGTGACGGAACAAGCCGAGAATCTTCACGGGTGCCTTTCGTGCTGAACGGGCTTCCCCAAAGCACCGGAGCCCACGCGTTGTAAAGCCTCCTCTAGTGTCAGGCGCGTGACAGGCGTGCCCGGCGGAAACGCGGCCAGCAGCCGACTGGGGAAGGCGGCGGAGAGGACAACGAATTTGCCGCGATCCTGGCCCGAGCGGATCAGCCGCCCGAAGGCCTGGGCAAGGCGAAGACGGATGATCCGGTCATCGAAGGCCGTCCCGCCACCGGCCAGGCGGCGCGCGCGGTGGAGGATCGAGGGCTTGGGCCAGGGCACCTGCTCCATCACCACCAGCCGCAGCGAATCGCCGGGAACATCGACCCCGTCGCGCAAGGCATCGGTGCCAAGCAGCGAGGCGCGGGGATCGTCGCGGAAAATATCGACCAGCGTCCCGGTGTCGATCGGATCGACATGCTGGGCATAGAGCGGGAGGCCCGAGCGGGCGAGGCGGTCGGCGATCCGGCCGTGGACCGCGCGCAGGCGGCGGATCGCGGTGAACAGTCCCAGCACACCGCCGCCAGAGGCCTCGATCAGCCGGCCATAGGCCCCGGCCAGCGCCGCGACATCGCCCTTGGGCACATCGGTGACGATCAGAACTTCGGCCTGCGCGGCATAGTCGAACGGGCTTTCAAAGCTGGACAGACGCGGCGTGAGGCCCAGGTGCGGCGCGCCACTGCGCACCACGGCGGCGTCCCAGTCATTGCCGTCGCGCAGTGTGGCACTGGTCAGCATCGCGCCGTGCGCGCCTTCCAGAACGGTGCGGGCGAAGGGCTTCATCGGATCGAGCCAGCGACGGTGGATGCCGATGTCGAATTCGCGCGCTTCGGCCCGCTCGACCGCCAGCCAGTCGACGAATTCCGGGTCGGCCGGACCGCCGAGCCGTTCGAGCAGGGCTTCCCAGGCGGCGATCAGGTCGATCCGCCAGGCCAGCGAATGGCGCGCACCCTCGATCCGCGCACGGCCTGTGCCGTCGAGCCAATCAGGCGGTTCCGCCATGATCGCCTCAAGCCTCACGCCCAGCCGGATCAGCGGAGCGCGCAGGTCCGCAAGCGCGGCTTGCGCGGCTCCGGCGCGCTCGACGAAGGCACCGTCAAGCTGCGCCGCTTCGGTTTCAAGGCCATAGCCGGCTTCCTGCCCCCCGCTTTCATCGCGGGCGTAGACCGTTGCGCGCACTGCCGCGAGCAGTTCCTCGAGCGGGCCGGAGGGCGCACCTTCGCCCACCCGCTGGAGCCAGCCATCGCCGGGCAGGGCCTCGGCGGCATGGCGCGCGGCGGCAACGGCCTTGCCGCCGGCCTCGTCATAGCTGGCCACGTCAGCCAGCCGTGCGGCAAGGCCCCGGCGGCGGCCTTTGGAGCCGCGCTCAGGGCCGATCACCCAGCGGCGCAGTTCGATGGCCTCAGCCCCGGTGAGCGCTGCGGCGAAGGTCGAATCCGCCGCTTCGAACACGTGGTGGCCTTCGTCGAACACCAGCCGCGTCGGGCGCTGCGCCGCATCGCGCCCGCGTGCGGCGTTGACCATGACCAGCGCATGGTTGGCGATCACCAGGTCAGCCTGGGCCGAGGCGCGCGCGGCGCGCTCGATGAAGCATTTGCGGTAGTGCGGGCACCCGGCATAGACGCATTCGCCGCGCCGGTCGGTCAGCGCCGCGACCCCGCGCTGGCGGAACAGCGTTCCCAGCCAGCCGGGCAGATCACCGCCGATCATGTCGCCATCCTGGCTGTAGGACGCCCAGCGCGCGACGAGCTGCGCCAGAATCGCGGCGCGCCCGGTGAAGCCGCCCTGCAACGCGTCCTCAAGGTTGAGCAGGCAGAGGTAGTTCTCGCGCCCCTTGCGCACGACGACCGGCGGGGTGCCGTCGGCCCGGCGCTCGCCCCAGGCGCGGCGGCTTTCGCGGCGCAGCTGGCGCTGGAGCGCCTTGGTATAGGTCGAGACCCAGACCGTGCCGCCTGATTCCTGCGCCCACAGCGAGGCGGGGGCGAGGTAGCCCAGTGTCTTGCCGGTCCCGGTCCCGGCCTGGGCCAGCAGCAGATGGGGCAGCCCCTCGCGCCGGCGCGGGGCAAAGACCTGCGCGGCCTCCAGCGCGTAGGCGCGCTGGGCGGGGCGGGCCTCGGCACCCTCGCCGGTCAGCTGGGTCAGCCGGGCCGCGACTGCCTCGGGATCGAGCGTGACCTGCGCAGGCTGGGGCCGCTCGGGCGCTTCCTCCCATTCCGGCAGGCGCGCGAACAGCCAGCGCTCGGCCTGCTGCGGCTGGACGATCCGCGCGGCGAGCAGCGGCGCCCATGTCCAGCGCAGCCGCGTCAGGTTCTGGAGCGCGGACCAGGCGCCCTCACGCTCGGCCCAGGCGCTTGCCTCGCAGCGTGACAACAGGGCTTCCGCCGCCTGCTGGAGCAGGGCGGGGACCGCGCCGTCGTCTTCGGGTTCAGGCAGTCCCAGCGCATGGGCCAGCCCTTTGGGCGTCGGCACGACGAACCGCGCGGGGTGGATGAACGCGAACAGTTCCAGCAGATCAAGGCCCGAAAGGTCGGGGTAGCCAAGCCTGCTCGCGATCAGCGGCGCGTTGAGCAGCAGCAGCGGGGTATCGGCCGCAGCGACAATCGCGTCACCCTTGCCCACGGGGCGGGTATTGCCCTGTCCGTCGCGCAGCCAGCAGCCGCTGTGGCTGGCGTGGAGCGCGGGGAGGGGGAGCATTTCCGCCATGAGATTGCGTTAGAACGAAAAGGGCACAGCGCGCAAATTGATCCGGGCGGTTGACCGGGCAAAACGCCGGGTCCAGCCTTGGCCCATGCCGAATCCAGACCGCGATGCGCTGATCGCCCGCCTGCCCAAGGCCGAACTCCACCTGCATATCGAGGGCTCGCTGGAGCCGGAGATGCTGTTTGCCCTGGCAGGGCGCAACGGGGTGGCCATCCCATTTGCCTCGGTGGAGGAGGTGCGGGCAGCCTATTCGTTTTCCAACCTTCAGGATTTCCTCGATATTTACTACCAGGGCATGGCCGTCCTGCAGACCGAGCAGGACTTCTTCGACCTGACCTGGGCCTATCTGGAGCGGGCTGCGGCGGACCATGTCCGGCATGTCGAAATCTTCTTCGATCCCCAGGGGCACACCGAGCGCGGGGTAGCGTTTGAAACGGCACTGAGCGGCATCGAGCGTGCGCTCAAGGCGGGCGAGGCAGGGATGGGGATCACTTACCGGCTGATCATGTGCTTTCTGCGCCACCTGTCCGAAGCGGAGGCCGAGGCGACGCTCGATCAGGCCCTCCCGCACCTCGACCGGATCCACGGGGTCGGGCTCGATTCGTCCGAGGTTGGACACCCGCCGTCCAAGTTCCAGCGAGTCTTCGCCCGGGCGCGCGAGCTCGGACTGCACGTTACCGCCCACGCCGGGGAGGAGGGGCCGCCCGAATATGTCCGCGAGGCGCTGGACCTGCTTCAGGTCGAGCGGATCGACCATGGCAACCGCGCTCTCGAAGATCCCGCGCTGGTCCACCATCTGGCGCGCGACGGGGTGACGCTGACGGTTTGCCCGCTATCCAACCTGCGACTGTGCGTGATCGACCGGCTTGAGGATAGCCCGGTCAGGCGGATGCTCGACCTGGGGCTGAAGGCGACGATCAATTCCGACGATCCCGCCTACTTCGGCGGATACATCAACGCCAACTTCCGCGCGGTGGCCGATGCGCTCGATCTGTCGGTGGCCGAGATTGTGCAACTGGCGGAGAACAGCTTCGCCGGATCGTTCCTTACGGATGCGGACAAGGCGCGCCACATCGCTGACCTGCGCGCGGCGGCGGCCCTGTGACCGAGAAGACCTGGCTGACCGCCGACCGCCTGCTGGAAGATTCCTACCGCCTTGCCAACAAGGTGATCGATGCGGGGTTCGCGCCCACCCACATTGTCGGCATCTGGCGGGGCGGGGCCCCGGTGGGGATCGCGGTGCAGGAACTGCTGGCCTACAACGGGATCGAGGCGGACCACATCGCCATCCGCACCGCCAGTTATTCGGGCATCGACCAGCAGGACAAGGAAGTGCGGGTCTATGCGCTGGGCTACCTGATCGACACGCTGAACCCTGAAGACCGGTTGCTGGTGATCGACGACGTGTTCGATACCGGCCGCTCGATAGAGGCATTTCTGCGCGAGCTTGAGCTTCGCTGCCGCCACAATATGCCAAGGACGGTGCGGATCGCCACGGCCTATTACAAGCCGAGCCGCAACAAGACCGCGCTGCGGCCCGATTTCTATGTCCATGAGACGGAGGACTGGCTGGTCTTCCCGCACGAAATCTGCGGCCTCAGCAAGGACGAGATCCGTGCGCACAAGCCGGGTGCGGAACTGATCCTGCGGGAGTGAGTCAGCTCGTCTCTAGCGAAGTCGAGTCACTGTGCCGAGGCGCTCTGGATTGCGTCGTCACTGCGTTCCTCGCAATGACGAAACGTTGGGGTGGCGCAGCCCCCGTGGTTCGTCATTGCGAGCAAAGCGAAGCAATCGAGAGCGGCACCGCGCGGCCTATCAAACGCGCGCGACCGGCGGATGAAAGCGCCTATTCAGCCTTCCACACTGTTTGGCCTTCCTTGACCGTTTCCAGAACCTTGATGTCGCGGATGCCCGTCACTGGCGTTGTCAGCGGGTTCTTCTCCAGCACCACGAAGTCCGCCAGCAGGCCGGGCTTGATCCGGCCGCGCCGGTTCTCCTCGAAGGCTTGCCAGGCAGGGCCGGTGGTGAGCGCCTGCAGCGCTTCGTAGGCGCCGATCCGCTGGTCCGCCCCGCTGACCACACCGGTCTTGGAAGTGCGCGCCATCGCGGTCCACAGCATCATCCGCGTATCGAGCCTGGTGACGGGATAGTCGGTGTGGTTGGAGGGGATCAGCCCGGCCTGCTTCGAGGCCTTGAGCGGGCTGATGTAGCCGACCACTTCGTCAGGGAAATTGGTGCGGTGGACATCGCCCCAGTAATAGGTGTGGTTCGAGAAATAGGCCGGGCCGACGCCGATCCGCTTGTATTGCGGAATCTGGTCAGGCCGCATGAATTGCGAATGGATCACCACCGGGCGGCGGTTGCCGGCGGCCGTGATGCCCAGCGTGTCGAAAGTCTTGATCGCCATGTCAATTGCCGCATCGCCATTGGCGTGGACGAACAGCTGCCAGCCGCGCTGGTGCGCCTTGCGGGCGGTGGTCAGGAACTCCGCCTCGCTGGTCACCGGCTGGCCGTGCCACGGGTGGCTGCCATCGGGCGCGCCGCGGGCATAGTCGCGGGTGAAATAGGCCGTGCGGGCCTGGGGCGATCCATCGAGAATGAACTTAATGCCCTGCAGCTTGACGCGGCCCTGCCAGGTGCCGAACTGCACGGTCTTGTCCGCCAGCAGCGGATCGAGACCGGTGAAGACCGGCAGCATGGCAAGGTCCAGCTTCAGCCGTTGTTTCGCGGCGGGTGAGGTGAAGAAGGCGATGTCATTCGGCTGGCTCGCGCCCTCCTGCATCTGGGTATAGCCTTCGCGCGCATAGCGCAGCTGCGCGGCCTCGATCGCAGCCAGCATGCCCTGCTGGTCGGGCCGCGGCATCAACCCCGCGACCGGATACATCGCGCGTTCGAACAGCAGCCCGGTCAGCTTGCCGTCCGGCCCGCTGGTCATCACCCCGCCTTCGGGGACCGGTGCACCATCCTTCAGGCCCGCTGCCGCCAGCGCCGCGCTGTTGGCGATCAGGCCGTGGAACGAAACGTGGAGCAGCGCGACCTTGTGGTCGGGCAGCACCGCATCGATCTCAGCGCGGGTGATGTGGCGCGCTTCGTCCAGATTTTCCTGGTCGTAGCCCCAGACCACCACCCAGTCGCCCTTGGCGATGCCCCGCTGCTCCGCCGCGCGCTTTACGGCGGTCAGCAGAGTGGGGATATTGCGAACTTCGCCATTCGCCGGATCCGAAAGGTCGATCCCGCCTGCGGCCTGGAGCGCCAGGGCAAAGTGCGAATGGGCATCGATGAAGCCCGGCAGCAGGGTCGCACCCTTGAGGTTGCGGGTCTGTGCGTTGCGTCCGGCCACACGCCGGGCCTGCTTCTGGGTGCCGGTGAAGACGATCTTGCCGCCGCGTGTCACCACCGCCTGAACCGTGCGCGGGGTTTCCCCGTCCATGGTCAGGATCGTCCCGCCGTGCCACAGTGTCGGCACCTCCTGCGTCGGCCTGGCCTGAGCGACAGCCGCAGCGCCGAGCACGAGCGCCCCCGCCAGAGTGAATTGCGCGATCCGGTATCCCATCATCATCCTCATCGGTATTTTGCGTAGGCGATAAGGCAATCCGCCTGCGGTTCAAGCCGCAACTTCGCACTTGCGCGACGAACGCGCAGAGCGTTCAATCGGGACATGATGAAACGCCTCGCCCTGCTGCCGCTGATCGCCCTTTCGCTTATCGCGGCGGCGCCGCCCCAGTACCTGCGGGAACAGAAGAATGTCGTCGTTGGCGGGCGGGCCGAGCAATGGAAGCTGGTCTGGCAGGGCAAGCCACGATCGATCTGCGGGCCGCAGGACGTCGAAATGGCGATCACCTGTCCCTGCACCGGCTTTGCCTATGGCGAGATGGGCGACCTGTCGCTGGTGCGCGAGGCGGGCGGGAAAGAGGTTGAGCGCATGGCTCTGGCGCCCTTGTTCTCGGAGCTTCCGGAAAGCGATTCCGATGGGCTGGCGGCGATGCAGTGGCGGCCGATGCTCAGCGGCGATTTCGATGCCGGGCAGGGCGCCTCTGCGCATTTTCTGGCCGAGGTCCGCAAACGTCCGGGGCCGCGTGTGATGCGGCTGGCCGACTATGACCGCGACGGGCAGACGAGCGAGTTTCTGGTTCAGGTTTCAGCCGGACCCTGCGGCCATACCGCCTATGCCGCCGTCGGGGTGAGCAAGGCGCGGCCCCGCCTTCACGCGCTGGAAAGCGCCAGCAATCCGGGTCAGCCGCTGGTCATGCCGGGGGCTGCCTGGCAGGCATTGCTGGGCAAGCCGGGCGCGCGTCGGGTGACTGTCTGGCCCTGCGGCGATCACGGCGCGGAAGAGCGGAGCGAACTGGTGCTATCCGCGCGCGGTGGTGCGATCAGCGTTCGCCAGCGCAGCTATAGCTGCCCGGAAGACGGCAGCAGGGAACGGCTGCTCTCCGACCAGCCGTTCTAGGCGGATCAGTCGAAATAGCGCTGGGGGCTGTCGGCCCAGGCGTTGGCCCGGCGGCACATGCCCGGAATGCGGAACATGTCGATCAGCAGCCACAGGAACCCGGCGCCAAGCGCGATCATGCCGATCGCGACGACCAGAGTTGTGTTGGAGCCAGCGCCGATCATCATCACGACCAGGCCGCCAAGGAACAGGCCCGCCTGCTTCACCGCGCCGGTGGTGTCGCCAAGGTAAAAGCGGTGTGCGGCAAACGCATAACCGAACCACCACAGGACATAGGCAAGCAGCATGGACTTGCGCGGCCCCGGCTGGCGCGCGCCGGTGATCACAGAGGGTTCCGGCAAGCTGCCGCCGGTTTCGTGGTAGCGGGTAGAGGGTATGCCCAGTTCTGCCGCGCGGCTGCGTTCGGCGGCGATGAACGCGGCGACCTGGGGATTATGATCCGCTGCCGGGGCGGCACGGCGGGCCGGGATCGCTCCGGCCGGGACTTCATCGGGACCAAGACCCTTTCGGCCAAAGCTCATCGGCATAACTCCTAATCTACCGAAACCAATAGGTTAAACCGGTTAAGGACGATTTAAGCGCTGTGGCGGCCTCACCTTCGCGCTTGCACAAGGGGCGGATTCCCGCGAAAGGCGCGGGGCTATGACCGATGCCGCACTACTCGCCGCCGCCCAGGTCTCGAAGGCATGGCCTTTCGAGGAAGCCCGCAAGCTGCTCAAGCGGTTCCCGGACGGGAAACCGGATGGTGCGCCCGTGCTGTTCGAAACCGGCTATGGCCCATCGGGCCTGCCGCACATCGGCACCTTCCAGGAAGTGCTGCGCACCACGCTGGTGCGCCGCGCCTACGAGGTGCTGACCGATGGCGCGCCGACGCGCCTCGTTGCATTCTCGGACGACATGGACGGGCTGCGCAAGGTACCGGATAATGTCCCCAACCAGGGGCTGCTGACCGCTTACCTTGGCCATCCGCTCAGCCGGATTCCCGATCCGTTCAACAAGTACGAAAGCTTCGCGCACCACAACAACGCGATGCTGCGCGAATTCCTTGACCGGTTCGCCTTCGATTACGAATTCGTCTCGGCGTCCGACAATTACAACTCCGGCGCGTTCGATGGCGCGCTGGCGAATGTGTTGCGGAGCTATGACGCGATCATGGGCGTGATGCTGCCGACCCTGCGCGAGGAACGCCGCAAGACCTATTCGCCCGTGCTGCCGGTCAGCCCGAAGACCCATCAGGTGCTGCAGGTGCCGATCGAGGTGGTCGATGCCGAAGCAGGAATCGTGCGGTTCGAGGACCATGGCGACGTGGTGGAACACTGCATCTTCGGCGGGCAGGCCAAGTTGCAGTGGAAGGTCGACTGGGCGATGCGCTGGGTCGCGCTGGGCGTCGATTACGAGATGTGCGGCAAGGACCTGACCGATTCCGTGCGCGAAAGCGGCAAGATCGCCCGCGTGCTGGGCGGCCGCCCGCCCGAGGGCCTGATCTACGAGCTGTTCCTGGATGAGAACGGCGAGAAGATTTCCAAGTCCAAGGGCAACGGCCTGACCATCGAGCAGTGGCTGACCTATGGCAGCGAGGAGAGCCTGGGCTTCTACCTGTTCCGCGAACCTAAAAGCGCCAAGAGCCTCCACGCCGGGATCATCCCGCGCGCGGTCGACGAATACTGGCAGTTTCGCGAGAAGCTTTCCGCCCAGCCGGTCGAGCAGCAGCTTGGCAATCCGGTCTGGCACCTGCTTCGCACCAATGGCTATCACGGCGGCGATGGCGACAGCCTGCCGGTGACTTTCGGCCTGCTGCTCAACCTGGTCGGGGTGATGGGCGCGCACGCCACGCGGGAACAGGTGTGGACCTATCTTGGCAACTACATCCACGATGCCGACCCGGCGGACCACCCCGCGCTCGACGCTCTGGTCGACAAGGCGCTGGCCTACAACCGCGAATTCGTTGCCCCCACGCTGAAGCGCCGCAAGCCCGACGCGAACGAGGGCGCGGCGCTGCTGGCGCTGGATGCCGAACTCGTCCGGCTGGGCGAGGATGCGAGCGCGGAGGACCTGCAGAACCTGGTCTACGAGATCGGCAAGAACCCCGACTTCGGCTTCGAAAACCTGCGCGACTGGTTCAAGGCGCTTTACGAGACGCTGCTGGGATCATCGCAAGGCCCGCGCATGGGCAGCTTCATCGCGCTGTACGGCGTGGCCAATACCCGCAAGCTGATTGCAGAGGCGCTGGGCTGAGTTGCGCGTGATCTCCCCCGGATGGGGGATCAGGGGGAATGGAATGAGCGGGAAATTTCGATCACTCGCAACTGCCGCGCTTTTTGCAGGGGTGACATATGCGGCATTGGGGGGGGCTGCCTCTGCGCAGCCAGCCCGGCAACCGGACCTTCTGCCTGGCGCATACGTTCACTACTCCATCCGCTGCGCCGATGCTTCCAATTCCTCATTGCAATGGTGGAACGGCCAGTTCTTTTCCGCTGGTCGCATGAATAACCTCTTCCCGGTCTTTGCCGCGCCAGGAAAGTTTACCGCGCGCACCACGAGTTTCGAAGACGGCAAACCCATCACCTTCCAAATCAGGGTTCTGGACAAGCGCACGTTCGAATACGATTCCGCGCAATTCCGCTATCGCTATTGCCCCGATTCCGCCCTTCCGGCGATGTGGCGCAATTCGACCCCGAAGCCGGTGGTTCGGGCACCCGTGCGCCAGCCACTTTCCCAAGCCAATCCCGCCAGGCAGGCGGAACGCCGCGTTCCGGGCTTTCCTGTCTCGATGCAGGGGACCTGGTCCAACAAGGGCACCTGCCGGGGCGATGATCTGGACGCCGAGGTTACTCTGGGCAAGAACAGCCTGACGCTTTACGATATGCGCGGTACTTTGGCCGAGTTGCTCGCAACCGGCAGTCAGTACGATGCAAGACTTCGAATGCGCGGCGAAGGGACCTGGTATGAAGCCAAGTACCGGATCACGTTATTGCGCGATGGCCAGATGTTGACCTTGTGGAACACTGCCGAACCACTTTCGCAGCAGATGAGCTTTTTCAGGAGCGCCATGACCTGCAAGCAGGTTCGCGCTCTCCGTTAGCCTTCGAGTATTGAAGGGGGGGACGAGGAGACTTTACTGACCCCTACCCGCCGCGATCCAGCGGTCGATCTTCGCCTCCAGCACGGGCAGGGGCAGTGCGCCCGATCCCAGCACCTGTTCGTGGAACGCGCGGACGTCGAACTTCGGCCCCAGTGCGGCCTCGGCCTTGCGGCGCAGGCGCTGGATAGTCAGCGCGCCGATCTTGTAGCCCAGCGCCTGTCCGGGCCAGGCGATATAGCGCTCCACTTCAGCTGTCGCATCGCTGCGGCCCATGCCCGAATTGGCGAGCATATAGTCGATCGCCGCCTCGCGGCTCCAGCCCTTGGCGTGGATTCCGGTATCGACCACCAGCCGCATCGCCCGCAGCATCTCGTCGTCGAGCGTGCCCCAGTGCTGCATCGGGTCCTTGTAAAAGCCCATCTCGTAGCCCAGCGTCTCGGCATAGAGCGCCCAGCCCTCGACATAGGCGTTGTTGCCGCCGAAGCGCTGGAAATCGGGAAGCGCGGTGTTCTCCTGCGCAAGGCTGATCTGGAAGTGATGCCCCGGCGCACCCTCGTGCAGATAGAGCGTGACGATGCCGGTCAGGAACCGGCTGGGGAGGTCATAGGTGTTATAGAAGAAGGTGCCGGGCCGGGTGGCGTCGGGTGATCCCTGGTTGTAGCTGCCGCCCGCCTCGTACTTCTCGCGGTAGGCGGGATAGGGTTCGATCAGCAGGCGGGTCTTGGGCACGGTCGAGAAGAAGCGCGGAACCTGCGCGTCGACCGCCCGCGCCGTCGCCGCGAAGCCGTCCGACAGTTCTTCCGCCTTCGTGGGATGAAAGCGCGGATCGCTGCGCATGGTGTCGAAAAAACCGCGCAGGGTGCCCTGGGGATAGCCCAGCTGTTTCCTCACCGCGTCCATCTCGCGCTGGATCCGCGCCACTTCGGACAGGCCGAGCCGGTGGACGGCATCGGCGGTGAGGGGCAGCGTGGTGTGCTCCTCGATCAGCCGGCGATAGACCGTCGGCCCGCCCTTCATTGCCGATATGCCGGCCGCTTCGCGCGCGGCGGGCAGGTATTCGGCGGAGAGGAACGTGCGAAAGCGGCGATAGGCGGGCAGCACTTCGCCGGTCACCGCCGCGCGCCAATCCTCGCGCAGCGCGGCGCGGCGCTCTTCCGGGACACTCGCGGGAAATTCGGCGAGGGGCGAGAGGAACGGCGATTCATTAAGCGGCTGGGCCAGCAGCGCGTCGATCTGGCCGATCATGTTGCGGGTGGTCAGCTTGGTCTCGACCACGCCGGTATCCATGCCCAGCCGGAACTGGCGGGTGGCATTGTCCAGCACCTGGGGGAAGGCGTGGAGCAGTTCCAGGTTCTCGCGGTAGTCGGCCTCATCGGCATAGTTCAGCGGCCCGCCCTTCGCGATCAGCGCGGGAAACTCCACCTGAAGTCCGCCGAAATGGGTGAAGGGGCGCACGGCGGTCAGCGCCTGCATGTCGGCGCGCAGCCACATCGCCTCTTCGCGCTTGGCGGCGCGGAACACGTCGTATGAAATCTGCCGCTCGGCGCTCAGCCTGCGACGGTCGATCCCGGCGAGCGCGGCCAGGCTCTGCGCGACGGCAGAGCGGCGCGCGCGGGTCAGCTCGTCGGTATAGAGCAGGCGCAGGACGCGCGGATTGGCATCGCCCCCGCGATAGACCTGGCTGATCGGATCGAGCGCGTCCTCGCGCCGCTGGTCATCCTGGAACAGGGCCATCAGCCGCTCGTCCTCGCTGGCTGAAGGCGCCTGCGCGGGGGGCGGAGCGGCCGCCGCGAGCCCGGGAAATGCGGGGGCAAGTGCCAGCGCGGCGGCAGCCAGCAGGCTCCGCCGGAAAACCATGTTCAAATCGATTACCCCCATTTGCGCGACCGGTACCACTTGGTGATGACGTATTTGACGCCCGCTTCCACCGGACGCCCGGCATGCAGCGTCGCCTGGTTGAGCGAGCCGTCGACCCCGGCATTGTTCCACACGATCAGCGCCCCGCGCTGGGGCGCGATCGCGATGCCCAGGTTCAGGAATTCGGTCGCGCCGCCGGCCTCGACATCGTTGAGATAGGCCATGGCGGTGATCCCGCGCTGCCCGCCGCGTTTGGTTTCGTCCTTCCAGTATTTCGCCTTGGTCCAGAACCAGTCCATGTGTTCGCGAAATTCCTGGCCCACGGCATAGCGCTGGCCCTGGATCGTTTCCCCCCATTCGTGGGGAATGCCCAGCAGGTCGTCGATCCGCCGCTCGATCATCATCACGAAGGGATCGGTCGGATCGACGTCGCCCGAATAGGACGTGCGCCAGCCAGTGCCGTAGCCATCGGTCAGCAGGCCGGAAGGCTTGGCTCCCGCATCGACCAGTTCGATCAGCCGGTCGCATTCGGCGGGGGAAAGGAAATTGGCCACGGCCCAGATTTCCGCTGCCTCGACCGGCACTTGTTCAACCTCCGGGTCCGCCGCCAGACGCTCTCGCACCCGGACGCCCAGCGCTTCCAGGGCCTTGCGGTCAGGGTTGGGGCAGGGGGGATAGCTCATCGCGCCCTGCCTATCGGCATGGCCGCGCACGGGCCAAGTGTTTTGCGCTTGCGGGATACGCAACATTGGCTAATCCTTTGCCCATGAACAACACCAGCCTGACCTCGGCCGCCTACTCGCGCGGAGCCGTGATCCTGCACTGGCTCATCGCAGTGCTGATCGTCGCCAACTTCCTGATTGCCGAACTGTCGGAAGACATGGCCAAGGAAGACCGGATGGCCATGATGGGCAACCACAAGGCGATCGGCATCACCATCCTGGGGTTGACCGTGCTGCGGATCGTATGGCGTTTCATGCGCCCCGCGCCGCCGCTGATCGAAACGCTGAAGGCGTGGGAAGCCGCGCTGGCCAAGGTGACCCACGGCCTGCTCTATTTCCTGATGCTGGCGATCCCGTTGTCGGGCTGGGGCATGGTTTCGGGCAAGGGCAATCCGGTATCGCTGTTCGGGCTGTTCAACGTACCCGCTCTGCCGGTGGGGCCTGACAAGGCAACCAACGACGTGTTCCACGAACTGCATGAAGTGTTCGCCACCTTGATGCTGGTGCTGTTCGTGATCCACGTTGCCGCCGCGATCAAGCACATGGTGGTCGACAAGGATGGCACCATGGCCCGCATGGCGCCGTGGATGAAGCGCTGAGATTGCCGCCACCACGAACATAGCGCTCGTCCCGGACCGATCGGGGCTCGCTGCGATCAATCGTGCAAAAGGCCCCCGCCTGTTGGGCGGGGGCCTCTCGCTGTTCCTTCCGGCCTCGCTTACCAGAAGAAATCGTGGATCACGTCGACCACTTCGCCGGTGTAGACATCGACCAGCAGGGCATCGTCATAATAGCGGACCCAGCGATAGGGGCCATAGGCGTCCGGCAGGCGGTACTGCCAGGGATCGTTGATCCAGTACTGGTTGCTGTAGAACAGGCTGTCGAGGAAGAAGCCCACGCTCAGTCGGCGATACGAATAGCCGCGATAGGGTGAATAGTAGGAACCCCAGCGATAGATCGAAGGGTTGGTGCGGCGATAGCTGAACCAGTCGTAGCGGTTGCTGCTGCGCCAGCCGTTGTTCCAGCGATCCCAGTTGCGCCCGTCGCGGTGGACATAGCGGTTGGCGTCGCGGCTGCGGTTGTTGCTCCAGTTGTTGTCGCGCCAGCGGTCGTTGTCGCGGCGGTCGCGGTTACCGTCCCAGCGGGTGCCGTTCTGGCGGTCACGATTGCCGTCCCAGCGGGTGCCATCGCGCCGGTCGCTATCCCGGCGCCAGGTTTCGCCGCGCTGCTGCGTGGTGCCGGTGTTCCATTCGGCGCGATTGCCGCTTGTGCGGCGTTCCTGGGTAGTGGCTGGCTGCGATACGGAGGGCTGCGCCGTGCGGGCCTCGCCGCCGTTCCAACTGCCGCGCCGCTCGCCGCTCCAGCCGCTGCGGCGTTCGGTGCGGGTCTGATCGCCGCGATTCTGGTCATTGCCGCTCCAGCGGGTCTGCGCGGGCGCCACGGGCGCGGTCTGGGCCGTTGCGCCGCGCCCCTGCCAGCCTGCGCCGCCGCCTTGCCAGCGGCCCTGCTGCGCGGGCTGCGAAACCTGGACCTGCGGAGCGCGCACCTGCTGCGGCACCTGCTGCGTTTGCGGAGCCGCCATGCGCTGCTGCGGGGCACCCCAGGCGCGGCGGCCCTGATCGCCGCCCCCTTCGCTTGAGCGCGCCGCGCGTTCACGGCGCTGTTCGCCGCCACCGCCGCCAATATTGCCAGCGGCCTCGCCGCCGCGATTCCAGCCGCCGCGGCGACCTTCCTCGTTTTGCGCCATGGCCGCGCCAGGGAGCGCAAGGGCCGCAAGAGCCAGCACCATCGCAGTGCCGCGCCCGGTCTTGTTCAGAAGCTTTACGGCCATTGCCGCTCTCCGTTGCCATGCGCCGCACCATCGGCGGCGACCATGGAAACGGGACTACGCGAGTCGCGCTGTCGGCAGGGTGAACGGAAAGGTAACCCTTGCGTTCAGGAACAGGTGCTGCCGCTCACCGCCACTCCAGCCTTATCGCGTCAGCTTCTTGTAGGCGAGGCGCGTCGGGCGGTCCGCCGCGTCGCCCAGGCGGCGGCGCTTGTCTTCCTCGTACATGGCGAAGTTGCCTTCGAACCATTCGACGTGGCTGTTGCCCTCGAACGCGAGAATGTGGGTGGCGAGACGGTCAAGAAAGAAACGGTCATGCGAAATGACCACGGCGCAGCCCGCGAAATTCTCGATTGCGTCTTCCAGCGCGGCCAGTGTTTCGACGTCGAGGTCGTTGGTCGGTTCGTCCAGCAGCAGCACGTTGCCGCCCTGCTTGAGCATCTTGGCCATGTGGACGCGGTTGCGTTCACCGCCCGAGAGCTTGCCGACGTTCTTCTGCTGGTCGGCGCCCTTGAAGTTGAACGCGCCGACATAGGCCCGGGTGCTCATCTCCTGCTTGTTGACGGTCATGTAGTCATGCCCGCCGGAGATTTCCTGCCAGACGTTGTTGGCCGGGTTCAGGTCGTCGCGGCTCTGGTCGACATAGCCAAGGCGAACCGTGCTGCCGATTTCAATCGTGCCGCTGTCGGGCTGTTCCTGGCCGGTGATGATCCGGAACAGGGTGGACTTGCCCGCGCCGTTCGGACCGATGATGCCGACGATGCCGCCCGGGGGCAGCATGAACGACAGGTCCTCGAACAGCAGCTTGTCGCCATAGGCCTTGGAAATGCCCTTGGCCTCGATCACCTTGCCGCCCAGGCGCTCGGGCACCTGGATGACGATCTGGGCCTTGCCGACCGCGCGGTTGTCCTGCGCGTTCTGCAGTTCCTCGAACTTGCGGATACGCGCCTTGCTCTTGGTCTGGCGCGCGGCAGGGGTCTGGCGGATCCATTCAAGCTCGCGGGTGAGGGCCTTCTGCTTGCCGCTTTCCTCGCGCTCTTCCTGTTCAAGGCGCTTGGCCTTCTTTTCCAGGTAGGTCGAATAGTTGCCTTCGTAGGGGAAGTACCGACCGCGATCGAGTTCGAGGATCCAGCCGACCACGTTGTCCAGGAAGTAGCGGTCGTGGGTGATCATCAGCACCGCGCCGGCGTACTCTTTCAGGTGGTTTTCCAGCCATTCGACGCTTTCGGCATCAAGGTGGTTGGTCGGTTCGTCCAGCAGCAGGATGTCCGGCTTCTGGATCAGCAGGCGGGTCAGCGCGATGCGGCGCTTTTCACCGCCCGACAGGTTGTCCACCGACCAGTCGCCCGGCGGGCAGCGCAGCGCTTCCATCGCGATTTCGAGCTGGTTGTCGAGCGTCCAGCCATCGACCGCGTCGATCTTGCCCTGCAGATCGCCCATTTCCTCCATCAGCGCGTCGAAATCGACGTCTTCCGGCGGATCGGCCATCAGGTTGGAGATCTCGTTGAACCGGTCGACCAGGTCCGCCGTCTCGCGCGCGCCGTCCTTGACGTTTTCCAGCACCGTCTTCGAGCGGTCGAGCTCGGGCTCCTGCTCAAGGTAGCCGACAGTGATGTTCTCGCCCGGCCAGGCTTCCCCGGTGTAGTCCTTGTCGATCCCTGCCATGATCTTGATCAGGGTCGATTTGCCCGCGCCGTTCGGGCCGACGATGCCGATCTTCGCACCCTGGTAGAACTGCAGGTTGATGTTGCTCAGCACCGGCTTCTGCGCGCCGGGGAAAGTCTTGGTCATGTCCTTCATCACGAAGGCGTATTGCGCGGCCATCTGGAGGTCCTCTTGGGGATAGGCATTGATCTGGAATTTGCCGCGCCTCTACAGGGCCGCGCCCCGCCTAGCAAGCATCACGCGGGATGGCAGGGCGGCCGGGCAAGGCTGTGATCTGTGCATACGATTGGTTGCCCGGATGCAACAGGTGAGCAGCTATCGCCCTTGGCAGGTAGCGCGGCGCATTCGGCAGGAGTAATGGCGCGGGCCTGTAGTGCGGCCGGACCAGGTCCGGGTGCCCGTAAACGAGGAGAGAACCATGAACTTCAAGGCCGCCGTGCTGCTTGTTGCCAGCACCTCCGCCTTTGCCTGGGCTCCGGCCCACGCGCAGGAAGCCGCGCCGCAGGACGATACCGCCGAGACGGCGGACGCGGGCGACATCGTTGTTACCGCGACCCGCCGCAGCGAAGTGCTGTCGGACGTTCCCATCGCGGTTTCGGCCGTCAGCGGCGAAACGCTTGAGCGCAGCGGCGCGAGCGATGTGCGCCAGCTGACCCAGGTCGCGCCCTCGCTGCTCGTTTCGGGCGCCACCAGCGAAGTCAACTTCGCCGCGCGCATCCGCGGCATCGGCACCGTCGGCGAAAACGCGGGTCTGGAAAGCTCGGTCGGCCTGTTCATCGATGGCGTCTACCGCAGCCGCACGGGCGTGGGCCTGTCGGAACTGGGCGATATCGAGCGGGTGGAAGTGCTGCGCGGCCCCCAGGGCACGCTGTTCGGCCGTAACTCGACCGCCGGCCTGATCAACATCGTCACCAAGGGGCCTGACTTCAAGGGACTTAAGGTCAAGGGTTCGGCCACCTATGGCAACTATGACTTCTGGCGCCTCGACGGGTCGGTCAACGCCCCGCTGAGCGATACCATCGCCGCCCGCCTTGATGCCGTCTGGCAAAAGCGCGACGGCTTCCTTGAACAGATGACGGCGGGTGAACCCGATCCCAACGACCGCAACCGCTGGCTGCTGCGCGGCCAGTTGCTGATCGAGCCGTCGGACGATCTGAAGCTGCGGCTGATCGCCGACTACAGCAAGCGCAACGAAAACTGCTGCGCGGGCGTGCTGCTCAACCCGGTCCGCAACCTCAGCCGCGCGGCGGATGGTTCGGTGGTGATCGGCGCGAACAGCCTGCTGCCGCTGGTCCAGGCGTTTGGCGCCAACTATCAGGTTCCCCCGGCTGACCAGACCTTCGTGCGCCGCACCGCGACCACCCCTGGCGTGCCTTACCGTTCGGACAGCAAGGACTGGGGCCTGTCGGGCGAACTGACCTGGGATCTGGGCGGCGCAACGCTGACCGCGATCACGGCCTACCGCGATTACCTCAATGAACAGGGCCAGGACGGCGACTTCCAGGCGATGGACATCCTGCGCCGGACTGACCTCGATCGGCACTTCAAGCTGTTCACCCAGGAACTGCGCTTCCAGGGCGAAGCGTTTGACGGGCGGCTCGACTGGCTGGTCGGCGGCTACTATGCCAACGAGAAGCTGTTCGTCGATGACGACATCGCATATGGCGCGGACTACGAACGCTATGCCAACTGCCTGGCCTCCTCGGCTCTGTCGGCGGCCAATGTGAACCTTGCCTCGGCGACCTGTTCGAACCTGCCGACCACGACCTGGCCGGGCTTCCAGGGCCTTGCCACGGCGACCGGCGCGGCGCGCCTGAACGGCACCGGGGCCAACGGCGCGAACTTCACGCAGTCGAGCGAGAACTGGGCGATCTTCACCCACAACACCTTCGACATCGTGCCCGACAAGCTGCAACTGACTGTCGGCGCGCGCTACACGCACGAATCGAAGGACCTCGTCGCCAACTCCCGCGCCAACAATACGCTGTGCCCGGCGATCCTGGCCACTCCGTTCCAGAGCCTCGCCTCGATCGCCTGCGTGATCAACGGCACCGCGCCGTCGTTTGCCGCCGGTGCTCCGGGGACCAACTTCAGCGACGGGCAGTGGACCGGCACCGCCGTGCTCAGCTTCAAGCCGACCGAAGACCTGCTGGTCTATGCCTCGGCCTCGAAGGGCTACAAGGCTGGCGGCTTCAACCTCGACTTCTCGGCGCTGGATCGTCCGTGCAGCACCACCGGCGGCTCTTCGGCCCAGAACGCGGCCTGCACCGCCACTTTGGCACGTCCGGCCAACACCCCGGGCAACGCCCGTCCGGAAGCCAGCGACCTGCAGTTCGCCAGCGAAAAGGTTGATGCCTTCGAACTGGGCATGAAGTTCAATGGCCGCGCGATCGATGTCAACGTCGCGGCGTTCTACCAGCGCTATTCGAACTATCAGCTCAACACCTACAACGGCGTGAACTTCGAGGTGACCAACATCCAGGCCTGCCGTGACAGCCTGGGCGGGGCCGATGCCGACGGTTCGGCCACCACCGGTGCCTGCGCTGCCAACCGGCTGAAGCCGGGCGTGACCTCGAAGGGCTTCGAGATCGAGGCCTTCCTCAAGCCGGCCCGCTACTTCTCGGTCAACATGGGCCTGACCTATGTGAAGACCGAATATGCCAAGGACCTGGTCGGCACGGCGGGCCGTCCGCTTTCGCCGGTGCTGTTCCAGTTGCCCGGTAACGCTGTGTCGAACGCGCCGGAATATGTCGTCACCGCCGGGCTCAGCTGGGCGCCGCCGATTGGCGACAGCGGCATGACCGCGCTGTTCTACCTCGATTCGCGCCTGCAGAGCGATACCAACACCGGGTCTGACCTCGACCTTGAAAAGGTCCAGGATTCCTATGTGGTCATGAACGGCCGCATCGGCCTTTACGGTCCGGACAAGCGCTGGGGCGTGGAGCTGTGGGGGCAGAACCTGCTCAACAAGCAGTACTACATGATCGGCGCCGATATGCCGCTGCAGGGCAGCGGTACTTACCGCGCGGTTGCGGCTCCGGCCTCGACCGGGCTGTCGGGCACTGCCAACCAGCTGTTCGTCGGCTTCCCCGGCGAGCCGCGCACCTACGGCATCACCCTGCGCCTCAGCTACTGATCCGCAAGGCACCAGTCGAACAGGACGGGCCGGGGAGCGATCCCCGGCCCGTTCCCTTTGGGGCGCTTGGCAAGCACCTGGTCGGCGGGTAATCCGCCGCGATGAAGTTCACCCGCAACGGCGCCGCAATCGGCGCGCTCGCCCTCGCTCTGTCCAATCCCGTTGCCGCCAAGCCTGCCGAGGGCAGCGGCGTTGCCTGGGAAATCACCGAAGGCCTGACCACCGAGATCGGCCAGCGTCTCGCCGGATCGGACCGCGAAGCGGCGGCGCGTGACTGGGCGGTGGCACGGCTGAAGGCGCTTGGCTTCAGCAATATCCGGGTCGAGCCGTTCACCTTTCCGGGCTGGGTGCGCGGGGCCGAGCACGCGCGCCTGACCGCACCCTATCCGCATAACCTGGCGATTACCGCGCTTGGCTATAGTGCGCCGACCCCGGCTGGCGGCCTGACCGGGGAACTGGTCTATTTCGCCAGCCTTGATGCGCTGAAGGCAGCGCCGAAAGGTTCGCTGAACGGCAAGATCGCCTTCATTGACCATGCCATGGTCGCCGCTCAGGATGGCTCGGGCTACGGTCCCTATGGGCAGGCGCGGAGACAGGGGCCGATGATTGCAGCGGCCAAGGGCGCGGCGGCGGTGGTCATCCGTTCGATCGGCACGGACCTGCACCGCAACCCGCACACAGGCGCGACCGGCTGGTCCGACGGGGCCAACCCGATCCCGGCCGGCGCCGTGTCCAATCCCGATGCCGACCTGATCGCCCGGATCGCTGCGCACAAGGATCGCAAGCCGATGATGCTCTCCCTCACGCTGGAGGGGCGCAGCGTTGGCCCGCTGCCTTCTGGCAATGTCATCGCCGAGCTTCCGGGGCGTGACCCTTCGTTGCCGCCGGTGCTGGTCGCCTGCCATCTCGACAGCTGGGATCTGGGGACCGGCGCGATCGATGATGCAGCGGGCTGCGGGATTGTGACCGACGCGGCGCTGGCCGCGCAGCGCGGCGGCAAGCCGCTGCGCACGATCCGCGTGCTGTGGGCCGGTGCCGAGGAAGTTGGCGTATTCGGCGGCGCGGCCTATGCCGCCGCTCATGCGAACGAGCCGCACGCGGCCGCGCTGGAAAGCGATTTCGGCGCGGACCGGGTCTGGCGGGTGGGCTTTGATTTCGCTGCCGCCAATGCGCCGCTGGCCGACCGTATTGCCGCCGCGCTTGCCCCCTACGGCATCGTCCGCAAGGCCGCGAAGGCCGGGGGCGGGGCGGACATCGGCGCGATTTCCCGCGCACAGAAGCTCGCCGTGATCGACCTCGATCAGGACGGCACTCGCTATTTCGATCTCCACCACACGCCTGACGATACACTCGACAAGGTCGATCCGGCGCAACTGGCACAGAACGCGGCGGTGTGGAGTGAAGTTCTGAAGATCGTCGCGAATGAACCCGGGCCGATCAGCGGCGCGGTGAACTGACCACCCGCCACAGCTGACCAATACCGCGCGGGATCAGGGCATAGCCCGCGAACCAGTGCGGCAGCAGCAGGAAGCCCCAGTAGAAGTTGTCGGCCCGCGCGAACAGCGCCAGCATCAGCGCATAGCCGCCCAGCAGCAGCAGCGCGAAAGCCGCCCCGCGTCCGCTCAAAGCTCCCCAGCCCAGCGCGGGCAGCAGGCAGCAGACCAGCGCGAGCGGCTGGGGTGCGTTCTGCCATAGCGAGGTGTTGGCCAGCGCCGCCAGCACGCCGCGCAGCCCCTGTCCGCCGCTCCAGCCGGGCGAGGCGATGTCATGTGGAAGGACCTCGGCCATGACCATCTGCGCGTGCCATCCCATGAACAGTGCGAAGGCGGCCAGCACCGCGCCCCACGCGGCCAGCTCGCGCCAGCGCCGCTCCCCCAGTGCGAAGGCGGCGCTCAGCAACACGAAGGGCAGGGCCAGTTCGCGCACCAGCAGCGCAAGGCCGACCAGCGCCACGCTCCATCCCCATCGCTCCGGCCGCGCCATCCGCAGCGCCAGGGCGAGCGACATCAGCAATCCGGCCCAGAACTCGGTGAACCCTAGCAGAAGCGGCGCGATCACTGCCGCCCCGCCCAGAGCTACCCCCGCAGCCGCGCCGATCCGCTCCGCGCGGCTGAAGGCGGCGGGCAGGGCCTTGCTCCAGGCCAGCACATTGGCGAGCACCAGCAACAGCGCGGCGAACTGCAGCACCGGCCAGCCAGCCCTTGCCGCCGCCGCGTAGAGCGTGGGCGGTCGCATCGTCACGAAAGGCCGCAGCGGATAGCCATGCGCGCGCTGTAACTGCGCGGAAGCCCGGTGATAGGGTGTGCCCCGCGCCATTTCCGCGACGACATCGCGGTAGAGCCGCATATCCGTATACTGTCCGCCCTTGGCCACCGCCGCAGGCCGACCCGGTGCGGCCAGCAGCCAGACCGAAACAGCCAAGAACAGCGCGATGAAGGCAAGCGCGGCAAGGCGTGGCAGGCGGGCGAACATACGCCCCAGCTTGCGGCAATCCGGCGTCCACGCAAGCCCCACCAGGGAGCCTATCCCCGGTGAAGCCTGCGCTGGATCTGATCGGCCCTACGGCTGAACGGTCGCGATCACGAAAGTGTTCCTGGCCGCCCTCGTCCCCGCCGCCGGTGTCTGGCTGATGACCACCTTGTTCCGTGCGACCGACAGGCTGAGGTTCGACTTGGCATAGAACCCCGCGTTCTGGATCACCGGGATCGCCTGGATATAGGTCATCCCCACTACATTGGGCACGACCGGCAAAGAGTTGTTGATCGAGGCAACCGGCCCCTTCACGTCATCCTGAGCGCTGACCGAGGCGGGAATGCCGCAAGTCAGCACCAGAGCCGCAAGCAGACCGCGTCCGAAATTCCTGTACTGCATAGAATCCTCCACAACCGGGTGAGTGGAGGCCGAATGGCGGGGGCTTGACCGCCCCGGCCTCCTCACCCGGCAGCAAGGATGCTCCCTTGCTGTTCGCGTGCAATGACCCCGGTCAAAATCCGGCAGGGCAAGGTCGTCAGGCTCTGCTGCTAAGGGAAAAGCTTCGGCTTGAACGCCGGGCACTGATCCGGGCACAAATGCCGCAAACAAACCGTTGGTCGGGGAGACAGGATTCGAACCTGCGACCCTCTGCTCCCAAAGCAGACGCGCTACCGGGCTGCGCCACTCCCCGACCGGGGTTGTCCTTCGCGTGGTGGGCCCGGCAGGACTCGAACCCGCGACCTAGCCGTTATGAGCGGCCAGCTCTAACCAACTGAGCTACAGGCCCCGTAGCGCGAAGCGACGTCGGCGCGTTAGCCGGGTGCGCGCGCTTAGGCAAGCTCGACCGAGGCGATCAGATCGCGCACGGTGGTTGGCGCCACGCCGCGCCGGGCAAGATAGGCGAAGGCCTGCCTCCACCAGTCATACAGCGAGTCCAGCTCGTCCTCGCTGCGGACATAGGGCGTGAAGCCGGGGGCCAGCGAGGGACTGTGGAACGAAAACACCAGGACCGGCAGCTGCTGGTCGATCGCGATGTCGATGCCCCGGATCGCTTCCTCGATTGTCACGCCTTCGGGAGTGAGCGGAATCCGCTCGAGCATTGCCACCCGGGAAAGGGCGCCGCGCAGGCGGGGTACGCGCCACATTTTGGGGTAGAGCCACGGCCCCAGCTGGCGCAGCATCCCCCAGTAGACCGTGGTCAGGGGCAGTTCCATCAGGCGCTGGTTCCGGTCGATCCAGTAGGGTCGCAGCGGATGATCGCGAAAGTTCGGCCCGCCGCCCGCGCTGTAATCGAACGCCGAGCGGACCGAGGTGTCGATCGCGATGCCGTGTTCGGCCAGGATCCCGGCGGTGTTGGGCCCTACGCCGTACCGCCCCGCGCGGTAGATCAGCGGGTTGGTGCCAAAGGTTCTGACGATCGCGTCGCGCAGCTGGCGGAACTTCTCGCGCTCAAGCTCTGCGGGGAGATTTCCGGCAAAGCTGTTGAACTGGCTGACCTGCTCATCAAACGGAGGGCTGACCCAGGGGTGCAGCTGGACACCGATTTCGGCGCGGCCCGCGGCGACAGCCTCGCCCAGAACCTCGCCCGCGGCGGGGCAGGTGGCGATCGGATAGTCGACCAGATAGACCGGGCAGACGCCCTGACCCTCGCAGAATTGCTGAAACTTGGCGAGCCTGGCGACCGAATGGACAGTAAAGCCCTCGCGCTGGATCGGGCGATTCCAGTCAAACTCCTCCTCGGTGTCGACGGTCACCAGATAGCGCTGCCCGGCGGCGGGGGCGAAGCGCACCTCGCGCTCTGCGGCGGGGAGATCGGTGATGGACGGCAGAACCAAGGTCGCGGAAATCCTTCATGTTTCAAGGGAGACAGTGCGACCTTAGCTCCCCGTTGCTGTCTGGCTAGGTTCCCGCGCGGCGGCGGTCAAGCCCGGCAGGACCAGCCGCAGACGATCGTCCTTGCGCTGAAGCGCGCCGCCAGCCGCGCGCGCCTCGCTGCGTGCAAGTCGCAGGGCAAAGCCAACCCCGAATACTCCGGCGGAAATGACCTGAGGGATCGCACCCGCCGCAGCGCGGAACAGGTCGTCCCCGGTGCGGCTGGCAAGCGTTGCGGGCAGCGCCACGTCAAGCCGCACCGTACCGGATTTTTCGCGCAGGCGCAGCTTGAGCTGTTCACCGGGCGCGCTGACCCCGGCCAGCGTTGCCAGCAGGCGCCAGACGATTCGCTCGGTCTCGATCCGCGCCAGCGGCACCGCCAGCGATCCTTCGAATTCGCGCAAGACGAAACCGCTGGCGCGCTGGCGGGTGTGGGCGGCCAGCTGGGCGACAGTGCCGGCCACGACTTTACCCAGATCGGTGCTGCCGGATTCCACTTCCAGCGCTCCGCTCTCCAGCCGGGCAAGGCGTTCCAGCTCTTCAAAGGCGGCCAGCATGCGCGCCGCATCGCCGACGATGCTGGAGGCCAGCGCCCGGTATTCGTGCGGGGTCGGGCCAAACAGCTGCTGCTGGATGACTTCCGCAAAGCCCTGGATCGCGTTCACCGGCGTGCGCAGTTCGTGCAGCATCTGGCGGATGCGGTCGGCCTCGCTGTCGCGCCTGGGGGCGGCTGGAGCGGTTTCGCCCGGGGCGGCTGCGGGGCGGCGCAGGCGGCCGCGATATCCCAGGTGCCGCCCGCTCAGCGGATCGAACCACGGCAGCGCATCGATCTGCCAGTCCCCCGCGATGGCGGGCGCACCTTCCAGGGTGACGGCAAGCCCGCGCAGCGGCTGGCGGCGGCGCAGGGCTTCGTCCAGCGCGGGCGGGGCGGCAAGCGGACTGGCGGCGTCTCTCCCGCCAAGGCGCAGGCCAATCAGCATCGGCGCCGCGCCGGGATCAGCCCACACGATCCTGCCAGAAGTGTCGGTGGCAAAATCGCAGGCCTGAACGGTGGCCGGCACGCGCAGCACATGGTCCTCGCCAAGCGGCAGGCGGGGCGAATCGCCATGCGGGCGCAGCTCGATCACCTCACGCGCGCGGCGGTAGGCCTCGATCCGCTTCACCAGCGCACCGATGCCGTGCGCGGCTTCGTCCGCCGGGGGCGGCTCCGGCGGCAGGATTTCGGCGGTTGGCTCCACCTTGGCTTCTGCCTTTGCTTCTGGCTCGGAATTACTGGCGGCCGCAGTTACGACGGGCGGCAGGCCGCGCCCCTGTGCGCCCAGCCGGGACAGGAGCGCGCCGACGGCAGGGGGTAGATCGTCGCGCGACCAGACATGACCGCGCGCGGCGGGCGGGAGGGCCGGGACCAGATCGAGCCACTGTTCCTCGGTCAGGTCGGCGCGGACCAGCGCCGCGCGGGCGACATCCTCTTCGCCCTGGGCAAGGGCTGCGACCAGCCTTGGGGAGCGCAGCCGCAACGCGGAATCGCCCAGCAGTTCGGCGCGCTCGGCCGCCGGGACGATCTGCGCAAGGCTGGCCAGCCGGGCAAAGGCGGCATCGATCTGTTCCCCGCGCGCGTCGGCCGGCAGGGTGCCGAGCAGGTCGATCAACTGCCGCAGCTGGACACGCTGCAACGCCGCGCCGTCGGCGCGCAGGCGCAGTACGGTTCCAAGGCGGTCGTCGAAATGCATGCTGGCTCCAGTAAGGCCCGGATCGGGTTCGGGCGAGAGTCATACCAGAGATGTCCACCGCTGGTATCGCAGCGATTGATGCGTTGCAAAGCGGGACAATTGCGGGCATAAACAATAATATTATGCCAGCTTCGGGGGCGGAGCTGTAAAAGTTGCCGCTGGGGGGCATTGTCCTGCGCGGTGCGGTGCCATTCGGCACTGCGCGCTGCAGTGGGAAAGGGTAATTGCATGGCCAATCTCGATGCGATCGACCGGCGCTTGCTCGCCGAACTGCAGGATGAGGGGCGGGTGACCAATGTCGAGTTGGCCCAGCGGGTCGGGTTGACTGCGCCGCCCTGCCTGCGCCGTGTCCGCGCGCTGGAAGAAGAAGGCGTCATCCGCGGCTATCACGCGGATCTTGATGCTTCCAAGCTGGGCTTCGCGATCACCGTCTTCGCGATGGTCAGCCTGAAGAGCCAGGCCGAGGAATCGCTGCGCCAGTTCGAGGACGCGATGAAATCGCTGCCCGAAGTGCGCGAATGCCATATGCTGAACGGCGAGATCGACTTCATCCTGAAGATCGTCAGCAAGGACCTGCAAAGCTTTCAGGAATTCCTGACCAGCAAGCTCACGCCTGCGCCCAATGTGGCGAGCGTCAAGACGTCGCTGACGATCCGGACAGCGAAGCAGCTGCCGGGCGTGCCGTTGGAGTAAGGGGTTCCGCCCTCAAGACGATCTCCGGGGTCGAGGACCGTCACGCGTGAACTGGCTAGCGGTCCCGGATCAGGTCCAGGACGCCGGGAACCGCGCCATGAAAGCCGTCACACCGCCCGCTTGGCCAGCCATTCCTCCAACCACTTGATCGTGTAATCGCCGTGGATGAAGTCCGGCTCGTTCATCAGCGCCTGGTGGAGCGGGATCGAGGTCTTGATGCCGCCGACCACCATCTCCTCAAGCGCGCGCTTGAGGCGCATGATGCAGCCTTCGCGGGTGCGGCCCTTGACGATCAGCTTGGCGATCATCGAATCGTAATAGGGCGGCACCTTGTATCCGGCGTAGAGCCCTGAATCGACACGCACGTTCATCCCGCCCGCCGCGTGGTAGTTCTGCACCAGCCCCGGCGATGGCGCGAAGGTCCACGGGTCTTCCGCATTGATGCGGCATTCGATCGCGTGGCCGTTGAATTCGATGTCTTCCTGCGCAACCGACAGCGGCTTGCCGTCGGCGATGCGGATCTGTTCGCGCACCAGATCGACCCCGGTGATCGCCTCTGTGACGGGATGCTCCACCTGCAGGCGGGTGTTCATTTCGATGAAATAGAACTCGCCGTTTTCCCACAGGAACTCGATCGTGCCCGCGCCGCGATAGCCCATGTCGGCCATCGCCTTGGCCACGATCCCGCCCATGCGGTCGCGTTCTTCCGGGCTGATGACGGGCGAGGGGGCCTCTTCCAGCACCTTCTGGTGGCGGCGCTGGAGCGAGCAGTCGCGCTCACCCAGGTGGATGGCGTTGCCGTTGCCGTCGCCGAATACCTGGAATTCGATGTGGCGCGGATTGCCGAGGTACTTCTCGATATAGACGGTCGCGTCACCGAAGGCGGCCTTGGCTTCGCTGCCGGCCTGCTGGATCAGCGTTTCCAGTTCGTCCGGTCCGTTGCAGACCTTCATGCCGCGCCCGCCGCCGCCCGATGCGGCCTTGATGATCACCGGATAGCCAGCCTTCTCGGCAATCCGCTTCGCTTCGGCGATTTCGGACACGGCTCCGTCCGATCCCGGCACCAGCGGCAGACCGAGCGCACCGGCGGTGCGCTTGGCCTCGATCTTGTCGCCCATGGTGCGGATGTGTTCGGGCTTGGGGCCGATCCAGGTGATCCCGTGGGCCTCGACGATTTCGGCGAACTGGGCGTTCTCCGAAAGGAAGCCGTAACCCGGGTGGATCGCGTCGGCATGGGCGATCTCGGCAGCGGAAATGATCGCCGCGACGTTGAGATAGCTGTCCTTCGCAGCAGGCGGACCAATGCAGATCGCGTGGTCGGCCAGCCGGACGTGCATGGCGTCGGCATCGGCGGTGGAGTGCACCGCCACCGTCTCGATCCCCATTTCATGAGCCGCGCGGTGGATGCGCAGCGCGATCTCGCCGCGATTGGCGATCAGCAGGCGGGTGATGGCCATGGTTTGTCCTGGCCTCAGCCGATGACGACCAGCGGCTGGTCGAATTCGACCGGCTGGGCATTGTCGACCAGAATGGCCTTGAGGGTGCCTGCGGCGGGCGCCGTAATCGGGTTCATCACCTTCATCGCCTCGATGATCAGCAGGGTATCACCGGCCTTCACGGCCTGACCGACGCTGACGAACGGCGCGGCGCCGGGTTCGGGCGAAAGATAGACCGTGCCGACCATCGGTGACTTGACCGCGCCGGGATCCTCGGCCGGAGCCGGAGCCGGAGCAGCCGCTGGAGCAGCCGCAGCGGCAGGGGCCGCCGCCGCCGCATAGACCGGAGCGGCAGCGGCAGGGGTACCCTGACGCGAGACCTTGATCTTGCGGTCCCCGTCCTCGACCTCGATCTGGGTCAGCCCGGTTTCGGCCAGCATTTCGGCCAGTTCGCGCACCAGCGCGGTATCGATGTTCATGCCGTTAGAACGGCCAGCGCCCTTTGCGTCGCTCATGCGGTCCTCTTGCCTGTTACGTGAGGTGCCTATGCGCGGGGGCGAAGGGAGAGGCAAGCGCGGAATCGAGCCTTTCCACGGGGGATTCCGTGCGGGTGGCGCCATCGACATCCGTCGATGGCTTGCCGCACCGGCCCGCTCCCCTGGCCCGACGACCCGTTCATGGTCTCGGGCCGGGGGGAGAGGGACGGTTCTGCGCGGAGAGGCCGGATGGCCTGCCTGCACCGCCGTCTGGCGGTATCCCTTACAGCAGAGCCGCAGCCTCGAGCGCCAGCAGATAGCTGTTCGCGCCGAACCCGCAGATCGTGCCCTTGGCGGCCATGCCGACATAGCTCTTGTGGCGGTATTCCTCGCGCGTGTGCGGGTTGGAGAGGTGAACCTCGATCACCGGCACCTTGATCGCGCGGATCGCGTCGAGCAGGGCGATGGAGGTGTGGGTATAGGCCCCGGCGTTCAGCAGCACGGCATGGCAGCCGCTCGCCTGCGCCTCGTGCAGCCAGTCGACCAGCGCGCCTTCATGGTTGGACTGGCGCGATTCCACCGCGAAGCCAAGCGCGGCGCCGCGCTGCTCCAGCAGCTTTCCGATGTCGGCGAGCGTCTGGCTGCCATAGACCTCGGGCTCGCGCGTGCCGAGCAGATTGAGGTTGGGGCCGCTGAGGACCAGAATCTTGCGGTCGGCCATAAGTGCTCCTGCCAGTGCTCGCCTGCGCGTCTGAATACCGGCGCGGTGCGGCGGCACAAGCGCAAAGCTGGTGCCGGTCCGGTTAGCCGGGCGTTCCGGGGGACTGGGCGGCCTGTGGAGGCTGCGAATCCTGCTGGGGCGAGGGGTCTTCGACCTCCGGCTCGACTTCCTCGACCTCGACCGGCGGCTGCGGTGCGGAGCCCGGGTTTTCGGCGTTCTTGGCGGCAGCTTCGGCGCGCAGCGCCGCAGCTTCAGCGCGCTTCGCGGCGGCGTCGGCGGCGGCAACCTTTTCTGACAATACGGTATCGCGGTCCGCGCAGCCCGCCGCGATCAGGCATGCGCAGGCAGCCAGCAAGGGCATGGCTGGCTTGAGCAGGCGCGAAAAGGCTGGGCTGGTATACACGTCACGGCTCCCTTTCCTCCCTCGGGGGGGAGGGTCAGGAAGCCGTGATAGCGGGAAATGATTACGCAAAACTAACCAGAGCGGGCAGGGCTTCGTTCGCTACTTGTCGCTGCCCGAAATCTTGCCCCACTGGCGAGCGGCGGTGTAGCCAAGGTAGCCGGTTCCGAACAGCGCGTAGAGTGGTTCGGGCAGGCCGTTGAGGTAGGCGTTCATGCCTTGCGCAATCGCCATCGCCGTATCCGGGCGGAACGCGGCAATCACCCCCATCGGCAGGGCCCACAGCAGCATCAGATAGACGACATAGAGAAAGCTGGGCCGGGCGCGGCTGGTCCAGGGGTCTTGCGAATTGGCTTCGGCGACGATCGCGGAAAGCCGGGCGTTGATTTCCGCCAGGTCCTGCGTGCCCTGCATCTGCAGCAGTTCCAGCTTGGCCTTGTCGCGCGCGGCCTTGTCGGGGATGAGCTTGTCGATGATCGAGGCGAGCGGACCGATCAGGGTTTCGACGAGAGGCATGGGAAAACTCCTTTGGTTTCGGACGGGCCGTCCGGAATAACCAAATCGGTTCATGTAGGAAAATTCTTCGCTCCACCCCGGGTGACGCTTCTCTGTCGTCGAATCCGCGGGGCGACAGGCACTTGCATAGGTGTGCGGAGCTGTTGGCGCGGAGGCTGTGGTTGGTGACCTCGCCCGCATGTTGTTGCGCCTGCCTTGCACGGCACCGCACAAAGCAAATCAAGCGGCTTTAGCCGCCCGATTAACCATTTGGATTTATTGGAAATAAAATTGGTCGGGACGAGAGGATTCGAACCTCCGACCCCCACACCCCCAGTGTGATGCGCTACCAGGCTGCGCTACGTCCCGACCGTATCGCCGATCCGGGCAGTGCGCCGGTCCAGCGGAAGCGCGCCTATAGGCAGGGTGCGCGGCGATGGCAAGCGCTACGCGCGATGCTGTGCAAAGTTCGCCGCGGCCCCTTGCGTCCCGCCGTAGTGGCCCCACTTTTGCCCGGAACTGGCAGCAGGGGCGGGGGCGGGCGCGTTGCCTTGCCGGGTCTTAGCTGCTAGTCGCGCGCAATCCTGCCCGGGCTGGTCCGGGCCGTCTTTTCGAGAAAGCCGGATTCAAACAATGTACAGTCCGACCCTCCTGCTGCTTGCCCCTGCCGCCGCCGATGCCGGCGCGCCGCCCGCCTGGCTGACCTGGCTGCCGATCGTGGCGATGTTCGCCGTGTTCTGGTTCCTGATCCTGCGCCCGCAGATGAAGCGCCAGAAAGAACATCAGGCCAAGCTGTCGCAGATCAAGAAGGGCGACCAGGTGCTGACCGGCGGCGGGCTGCTGGCCAAGGTGACCCGGGTTGACGATCACTATGTCGATCTGGAGCTGGGTGCGAACGTCAAGGTGAAGGCGCTCAAGTCGACCATCGCCGATGTCATTCCGCCGGGCGGCGCGGCCGCCAACGACTGACCGGGTTTCCGCGCAACAGGAAGCGAACCCCCTCTCCATGCTCGATTTTCCTCGCTGGAAGCAGCTCTGGCTCTGGGCGGTTACGCTCGTCGCCTGCTTTTGCGCGCTGCCTTCGCTGTTCACCGTCTCGGGCCTCGACTGGCCCAAGGCGCTGCCGGCCCCGGTCATCAACCTTGGCCTCGATCTTGCCGGGGGGAGTCACATCCTGCTTGAGGCGAACCCCGACCAGGTCCGCCGCCAGCGGCTCGAATCGATGGAGGAGGACGTCCGCTCGCGCCTGCGCCAGGCCGATCCGCAAATCCGCATCGGCGAGATCTCGTCGAAGGACGGCTCGGTCAGCTTCATGCTGGCCGATCCCGCGCAGGTCGATGCTGCGCGCGAGCAGCTTCAGACGCTGACCCAGGGCGCGGGCATGACCGGCCAGCGCGACTGGGATCTGGAAGTGCGCGATGGCAACCGGATCGTCCTGACGCCGACCAAGGCCGGGATCGATCAGGCGATCACCCAGGCGATGGATACGGCCACCGAAGTGGTCCGCAAGCGCATTGACGCGCTGGGCACGCGCGAGCCGACCATCATCCGCCAGGGCGCGCAGCGCATCGTGGTGCAGGTTCCCGGGCTTAAGGACCCTGCCGCGCTCAAGGCGCTGCTCGGCAAGACCGCCAAGCTTGAGTTCAAGCTGGTCGACGGGACCGCGCTGCCCAGCGACCTCCAGCAGGGCATTGCCCCCCCGGGATCGGAACTCGTCCCCTATGAGAACCCGGCCCAGGACGGCACCGTTCCGCTGGCGGTGAAGCGGCTTGGCGGGATCAAGGGCGATCGCCTGACCAATGCCCAGCAGAGCTTCGACCAGCAGACCAACGCGGCGATCGTCAACATCACCTTCGATCAGCAGGGCGGTGCCAAGTTTGCCAAGCTGACGACCGAGAACGTGGGCAAGCCCTTCGCGATCATCCTCGATGGCAAGGTGCTCTCCGCGCCGACCATCCAGGAACCGATCATCGGCGGCACCGCGCGGATCTCAGGCAATTTCACGGTCGAAAGCGCCAACCAGCTGGCCATCGCGCTGCGCTCGGGCGCCCTGCCGGTGGACCTCAAGGTGGTGGAGGAACGCACCGTCGGGCCCGATCTTGGCGCGGATTCGATCAACAAGGGCGTGATTGCCTTTGGCGTCGGCACCCTTGCGCTGATGGCGTTCATGCTGCTCACCTATGGCCGGTTCGGTTTTTACACCAACGCCGCACTGATCATCAACACGCTGATGATCCTGGGAATCATGGCCGGGATCAACACCACGTTGACCCTGCCGGGCATTGCCGGCTTCGTGCTGACCATCGGCGCTGCGGTGGATGCCAACGTGCTGATCAACGAACGCATCCGTGAAGAGCGCGCGCGCGGCCGGCGGGTGATCCAGGCGGTGGAGATGGGCTACAAGGAAGCGAGCCGCGCGATCTTCGATGCCAACATCACCAACATCATCGCCGCGGTGCTGATGTTCCTGTTCGGCTCCGGCCCGGTGCGCGGCTTCGCGGTCGTGCTGATGATCGGCATTGCCACCTCGGTGTTCACGGCCGTCACGCTGACCCGGATGTGGGTGGCAGGCTACCTGCGCCGCGAACGCCCCGCCGATATCGTGCTCTAAGGGACCGCAACGATGAAACTGCTCAAGCTTGTCCCTGACAACACCGACATCAAGTTCCTGCGCTGGCGGGTGCCGTTCTACGTGGTCAGCCTGCTGCTGATGGCGGCCTCGCTGACCCTTGTCTTCACCAAGGGGCTGAACCTGGGCGTCGATTTCGTCGGCGGCCAGATGATCCGCGTGACCTTCGTCCAGACGCCTGCCGCACCGGTGGCGGAACTGCGCGAAAGTGTCGGTTCACTCGGCTATGGCGAACCGATCATCCAGCAGTTCGGCAAGCCCAACGAAGTCTCGATCCGGATGAAGCTGCCGGAAGGATCGGAAGCCAATGCGGGCCTTGCCGACGAGATGGCGCGCAACATCACCGCCAAGATCAAGTCCACGCATGCCGATGCACGGATCGACGGGGTGGATTCGGTGTCCGGCAAGGTTTCGGGCGAGCTGTTCAAGACGGGCATGCAGGCGCTGATCGCGGCCATGGTGGCGATCTCGATCTACATCTGGGTGCGATTCGAGTGGCAGTTCGGGGTGGGCGCGCTGTTCGCGCTGGTCCATGACGTGACGCTGACGCTGGGTCTGTTCGCGGTGACGCAGATGGAGTTCGATCTCAACATCGTCGCCGCGCTGCTGACCCTGATCGGCTATTCGCTTAATGACAACATCGTGGTCTACGACCGCATCCGCGAGAACCTGAAGAAGTATCGCCGGATGCCGCTGCCCGAACTGCTGGACCTGTCGGTTAACGAAACGCTGAGCCGCACGATCGTAACCTCGCTGTCGGTGCTGATCACTCTCGTTGCGTTGTTGCTGCTTGGTCCGAATGTGATCTTCGGGTTCACCGCCGCAATCGCGCTTGGCATCTTCGTGGGCACCTACAGCTCGATCTACATGGCCGCGCCGATCCTGATCTGGTTGCGGGTCACCTCGGCCAGCTTCGTGCCGACCGAGAGCGAGATCGACCGTCAGGAACGGCTGGCCCGCGAAAAGAGCTGAGTTGACGCGCGCGGGTCAGCCCCGCCGCCGGTTCACCAGCCTTTGCCAGTGCGCCACCAGTGCTTCGGCATTGGCCTCCCAGCTGAAGCCCTCCGCGCCGCGCAGAACATCCTCGCGGGCGGGCGGGGCGGCGAGCAGGCTCCGGATCGCTTCGGCGATGGCGGCACCATCGCGCTCCACTATCCGGCCCCAGGCGGGATCGGTCAGCAGTTCGCGGGCGCCGGGTATCGGTGTGGTGACAACCGGTGTGCCGCAGGCCAGCGCCTCGACCCAGGCATTGGCGAGGCCTTCACTCGCGGTCGGCAGCACGAAGACATCAGCGGCGGACAAGACCGCAGGCAGTTCGCCATGGGGTACGGCGCCCAGAAAGCGCACCCGCGCCGCAACGCCATGCGCCTCGGCGGCGGCGCGCAGCGCGGCTTCGTCGTGCCCCATACCGGCCAGCAGCAGCACCGCGCCGGGCAAGTGAACCAGCGCCTCGATCACGAAGATCTGGCCCTTGCGCGGGATCAGCGCGCCAACCGTGGCCAGCACCGGCGCATCGGCGGGCAGGTCCAGCTGGGCGCGGCAGGCGGCGCGATCCAGCGGGCGGAACACGGCGCGGTCGAGCCCGGTGCGGTGGATCGTGATCCGGTCCCGCGGAATGCCGAGCGCGGCCATGTCATCGGCAAGGCCCTGCGCTACGGCGAGCAGGCCGTCCGCGCCAAGTCCTGCGTCCAGCACCTGCAGCGCGGTGCCCTTGTCACGGCCCCAGTGATGGATGTCCGCGCCGCGCGCCTTGATCGAGACCGGCAGGCCCAGCGCCCGGCCAATCGCCACCGCCGCGGGGCCATCGGGATAGAAGAACTGGGCGTCGACCAGATCGAACGGTGCCTGCGCGTGGAGCCGCCGGACGAAGGGTAGAACGGCGCTTTTGACCAGCGCGGCATTCCAGCGCCCGCCGATCCCCGGGAACAGGCGAAAGCGCGGGTGCAGCACCGTCACGCCGCCACGCTTTTCCTCCAGCGGCAGGTGGCGCAAGGGTTCGTAGACCGGGTGGCGTGACAGCGGCCAGGGCGGAATGCCCAGCGGATTGACCATCACCAGATCGACATCGCCGCGCCGCGTGACGGCCTGCATCTGCCGTTCGACAAAGACCCCGAAGTTGGGCCGCGCAGAATTTGGGTAAAGCGTCGAGAGCGAGAGGATCCGCAGGCTCACAGCTTGCGCACCAGCATTTCGGTGACGGCGATCCAGGCGGGATTGTCGATCACGATCTGGCGGCTGCCGGCACCGGGCGGCAGAATCGCCACGCGGCTGGCATCGCGGTCGATCATCCGCCCGAAGGCAAAGCGCCCGCCCGCGCGCGGGGCAAGGACATCGCGGTTGAGCAGCCGGGCAAAGTCCTCCGGCCCGTGCTGGCGCAGCCAGATCTGGTCACCCGCGCGGTATTCGCCCGCGCCTTCCTCCACATCGAGCGCGACCAGCGGCGCGTCGCTGCCCAGTGCCGTAGGCAGGATCGCGTCGCGCGGGGTGGTCAGCGGTTCGGCGCCGGTCGCGGTCAGCCGCGCGAGGTAGCGCGGTTGATCGGGGCTTTCGCCGCGCACCAGAAGTTCGGGTTCCACTTCCAGTGCGGCGGCGATCCGGTTCATCCACACCAGCGAGAGATTGCGCATGCCGGTTTCAAGCCGCCCGATGGTCTGGGCGGTGGTGGGTGGCATGCAACGTTCGGCGACGTCGGCAAGGGTCAGCTGCTTGCTGCGGCGAATATCGCGGATGCGGTTGATCATGGCCCTGATCCTGTAACCAGATTGGTTTTTCCTCTTTCCTACAATCCTTCCAATTTGGCAAGCATGATGACGACTCAGGATGAAGGGAAAATTGCATGAAGCAGGTGCTGGCCGAACGTGAACTGGGCAAGGAGGGACCGCTGCGCCGTGCCCCGCGGCGCGGACGGCGCAGCGTGACAGTCAACCTCGCGGAAAGCCCGCTTGGCTGGCTTCACGCACGGGGGCATCTCAGTGACGTGCAGTTCGCGGCTGGAGAGGCGCTGCGCCGGGACTGGGAAAAGGCCCAGCTTGCCCCCGGCGTTACGATGCGCTGGGACCCGGTACGGGTGCAGGGCGGCGGTGAGCGCCTGCTTCACGCCAGCGAACGCCAGATCGCCGCGCGACAGCGTTTCGACGGCGCGATCGCTGCGGCGGGGCCGGGCCTGTCCGACGTGCTGTGGCGGGTGGTCTGCGCAGGCGAGACGCTGCCCGATGCCGAGCGGACCCTGGCCTGGCCGGTGCGCAGCGGCAAGCTGGTGCTGCGGCTGGCGCTTGACCGGGTGGCGGGGTTTTACCGGCTGGGCTGAATCGTCCTTCGTCGGGCCGGGCCTGCGTTTCGTCGATTAGCTCCTGCTTGTGCAGGCATAGCTTCCATGGCTCCTGCCCATTGTATCCAGGCAGGAGAGTTGGAATGGACCGGCGCGATTTCATGATTTCCGGCAGCGCGGCGGCGCTCGTTCTGGCTGCCGAGCCCGCCTGGGCGAAGGTCAAGGCGAAGGTCAAGGGCCCCGATGCCTCGCTGAACACCCTGTTCGACGCGATCTTCCAGGACAACATCGCCCATTCGCCGGAGTATGCGACCTCGCTGGGACTGGACAAGGGCAGGCTTGCCAAGCTGCGGTTCCAGCTGGCCCCGGCCACGGCGGACGAACGCCGCGCCGATCTTGCCCGCAACCAGCGCTGGCTGAAAGCGCTCGACCGTTACGATCCGCAGACCCTCAGCCCGGCTGCGAGACGCAACCGCGCTCTGGCGCAATATATGCTGACCAGCCGCACCACGGCGGCGAAGGACTTCGACCTCGATTCGGTGCAGCGGCCCTATCGCCTGTTCCAGCAGGGCGGATCCTATTTCGAAGTGCCGGACTTCCTCAATTCGCAGCACACCATCGCCGATGCCAACGATTGCGAGGCCTATCTTGCGCGCCTTTCCGCCTTTGCGCGCAGCCTTGACGAGGACACTGCCGAGCAGCGCGCGCAGTCCGCGCGCGGGTTCACCGCGCCGGGCTGGTCGATCGACCTGACGCTGGGCCAGATAGCCCGGCTGCGCGGCCCGGCGGCCAGGGACAGCGGCATGGTTGCCTCACTGGCCAATCGGGCCAAGGCCAAGGGAGTGGCGGGCGACTGGGCCAGCCGCGCGGCGAAGATCGTGGAAGCGCAGGTCTATCCCGCGCTGGACCGCCAGATCGCGCTGATGACGCAGCTGCGCTCGGCGACGGCGGCTGGGGACGGAGCATGGCGCCTGCCGCAGGGCGATGCGATCTATGCTGCCGCGCTCAAGCAGGCGACGACCACCAGCATGACGCCGGACGAGGTGCACCAGGCGGGGCTGGAACAGGTGGCGGACATTTCCGCGCAGCTCGACGTGATCCTGAAGGCCGCCGGGCTGACCCAGGGCAGCGTGGGCGAGCGGCTGTCCCAGCTCAACGTCCGTCCCGATCAGCTTTATGCCAACACCGATGCCGGCCGGAAGGAACTGATCGACAGCCTTAACGCCGGGGTCGCGGCGATGTGGGACAAGCTGCCCCGCGCCTTCGCCGAAGTGCCGCGCCAGCCGCTCGAAATCCGCGCCGTGCCGGTCGATATCCAGGACGGTGCCTCCAACGGCTATTACAACCGCGCCTCGCTCGATGGCTCGCGCCCCGCGATCTACTGGATCAACCTCAAGGACGTGGGCGACTGGCCGAAGTATTCACTGCCCGCGCTGACCTATCACGAAGGCACGCCCGGGCATCATCTGCAAGGTTCCTACGCCCAGCTGGCGGGCGAACTGCCGATGCTGCTGCGCAACAACTTCATTTCCGCTTATGGCGAGGGCTGGGCGCTTTATGCCGAGCAGGTGGCGGACGAACTGGGCGCCTATGATGACATCGAGCGTGCGGGTTTCCTGCAGTCGTTCCTGTTCCGCGCCGCGCGGCTGGTGGTCGACACCGGCCTCCACCACAAGCGGTGGACCCGCGAACAGGCGACCGACTATATGGCCGCCACGACCGGCTTTGCCCGCCCCCGTTGTCAGCGTGAAGTGGAGCGGTACTGCACCCAGATGGGTCAGGCCTGCTCCTACAAGATCGGTCACACCAGCTGGGTGGCCCAGCGCCGGAAAGCCGAAGCGGCGCTGGGCGGCAAGTTCAGCCTGCACTGGTTCCACGAAGTGCTGAAGGACGGCGTTATGCCTCTCTCGATGCTGGAAGCGCGCGTTGACGAGCGCATCGCGGAGCGGCTGGCGCAGGGGTAGCCGGCCCCAACGTCGTCCCGGATCAAGCCCGGGACGACGCTGGATTTCAGCCTTCGACGAGTTCGGCCAGTTCCAGCCAGCGTTCCTCTGCCGCGTCCTTTTCGGCGCGGGCGGAATCGATCGCTTTGGTTAGCGCGGCAAACTTCGCCGGATCGCGGGTGTAGAGCGCCGGATCGGCCAGCGCCGCCTCGTCGCGCGCGATTGCGGCGAGCAATTCCTCGATTCGGGCGGGCAGCAGGTCGTAATCGCGCTGGTCCTTGTAGGTCAGCTTGGCCTTTTTGGCCGGCGGTGGAGGAGGCGGCGGAGCCGGTGCGGCGGCGACCTTCGGCTTGCCCGAAACGGTCCGCGCGCTGCGCTGCTTTTCCCAGTCGGCATAGCCGCCCGCGACGACATCGACCTTGCCCGACCCGTCAAGCCCCAGCGTGATGGTTACCGTACGGTCCAGGAAGTCGCGGTCGTGGCTGACGATCAGCACGGTGCCATCGTAGTCGGCGATCACTTCCTGCAACAGGTCGAGCGTTTCAAGATCCAGATCGTTGGTCGGCTCGTCGAGCACCAGCAGGTTGGAAAGCCGCGCGAACTCGCGCGCCAGCAGCAGGCGGCTGCGCTCGCCGCCCGACAGCGTGCCAACCCGCGCCTCGACCAGTCCGGGATCGAACAGGAAGTCCTTGAGATAGCCCTGGATGTGCTTGCGTGTTCCCCGCACGTCGATCCAGTCGCCCCCGTCGGCCAGCACGTCGCGGACCCGCTTTTCAGGGGACATCAGGCTGCGCTGCTGGTCGATCAGCACGCCCTGCAAGGTCTTGGCGAGCGTGATAGTCCCGGAATCGGGCTCAAGCTCGCCAGTCAGCAGTTTCAGCAGCGTGGTCTTGCCCGCGCCGTTCGAACCAACGATGCCGATCCGGTCACCGCGCGTGATGCGCAGGGTAAAGTCCTTGATGATGGTGCGCTCGCCGAATTTTTTGCTCACGCGATCGGCGACGATCACCGCTTTCGACTTGGCGTCATCGATTGCCAGACCCAGTTTGGCCGTGCCCTGGGGCGAAAGCATCGCGGCGCGGCTGGCGCGCATTTCCCACAGCTTTTCCAGCCGCCCCTGATTGCGCTTGCGCCGCGCGGTAACACCGCGTTCCAGCCAGTGCGCCTCGATCTTCAGCTTGGCGTCCAGCTTGTCGGCGGCGCGGGCCTCCTCGGCGTAGACCTGCTCCATCCATGCCTCGTACCCGCCGAAGCCGATCTCGCGGCGGCGGATCGAGCCCCGATCGAGCCACAGCGTCGCGCGGGTCAGCCGGGTGAGGAAGGTACGGTCGTGGCTGATCGTCACGAAGGCGCCCTTGTAGCGCGACAGCCAGTCTTCCAGCCAGTCGATCGCGGCAAGATCGAGGTGGTTGGTCGGCTCGTCCAGCAGCAGCAGGTCGGGCTCGCTGGCGAGCGCGCGGGCCAGCGCGGCGCGCCTCCGCTCGCCTCCGCTGGCGCTGTCGGCCCGGCGGCTCATGTCGATGCCCAGCTGGCTTGCGATGGCTTCCACCTCATGCCGGGGCGGGGCGTCCGCGCCGGACAGGGCGAAATCCAGCAGAGTATCGTAACCGGTGAAGAACGGGTCCTGCTCCAGCATCACGATCCGGGTGCCAGGCTGGACCGAGCGCTTGCCCTTGTCGGCATCCAGCTCACCCGCAAGCAGCCGCAGCAGCGTGGTCTTGCCCGCGCCGTTGCGCCCGATCAGCGCCAGCCGGTCGCGCGGGGCAATGGCGATGTCGAGATCGCGGAACAGCCAGCCGGAGCCTTGCTGGAGACTGAGTTTTTCCCAGGAGAGGATCGGTGCGGCGGCCATGGTGGCGCGCCCTAGCCGATGTGCCGGGCGATGACGAGAGGCAGGTAGCCCATTGCACCCACTTTGCGTCCCGCGCTTCGTCAATACGAGCGCGTCGACGCAAGCCAGGGCGGTCTGCACGCCGCCTGGAGCTTGCTCAGGGATTTGACAGCGCCGGGGCATTCGGGAAAGACGCCGCCATGCGCACTGTCTGGCTCAACGGCGAGTTCCTTCCCGAGGATCAAGCCAAGGTATCCGTCTTCGATCGCGGACTGCTGTTCGCGCAAGGGGTCTATGAAGTCTCCCCGGTGCTGGACGGCAAGTTTCGCAACTGGCCCCACCATGCCGCCCGGCTGGAACGTTCGAAGGCGCTCACCCGTATCAGCGACGATACCGACTGGCCGACAGTTCTGGCGCAGCTGATCGAGCGCAACAATCTGACCGAGGGCCGCGTCTACCTTCAGATCACCGGCGGCGCCCCGGCCGACCGGGATTTCCTGGCGCCAGTGGAGGGCGTGCCCGCCACCCGCTTCGCCTTCACCCAGGATGCTCCGCTGGTCGATCTGCCCAAGGCGGAAACGGGCCTGAAGGTCATGCTTCATCCGGAAGGGCGCTGGGCGATCCGCTCGGCCAAGACCACGCAGCTGCTCTATGCCGTGCTCGCCAAGGAAGCCGCGCGGGATGCAGGCTATGACGATGCGTGGCTGGTCGATAACGGCATGGTGACCGAACAGACCAGCGCCAATGCCCATATCATCGACGCGCGCGGGGTGCTGGTCTCGCACCCGGTCGATCACGGGGTGTTGCCGGGGGTGACCCGCATCTGCGTGCTGGAGATTGCCCGCGACATGGGGATCGAGGTGGAAGAGCGCGCCTTTTCCACCGAGGAACTGTTCGCCGCGCGCGAGGCGTTCGTTTCGGCGGCGGGGTCTCTGGTCCTGCCGGTCAGCGAGGTTGACGGGCGCCCGATCGGCAACGGCGGCCCCGGGGTACTTACCGCCGAAATCCGCCGTCGCTACATCGCGCGACTGCGTTCCAGCTAAGCCATTCACGGGTCGTTCAATTGCCGTGCCCTAGGCCTGATTCCATCATGCGTAGTCTTCTGGTCCTTGCCGCACTTTCGCTTTTGCTTCCCGCGCTCCCGGCCATGGCCGGGCCGGGCGATGCCCAGGGTCAGGTCCGCAAGGAACTGCGGGCAGGCAACGTGCGCTCGCTGCGCGAGATCGAGCAGCGGGTCCTGCCGACCATGCCGGGCGCGCAGTACCTTGGCCCGGAGTATGATCCCGCGGCGCTCGCCTATCGCCTCAAGTTCCTGCGCGACGGGCGCGTGATCTTCGTCGATGTCGATGCCCGCTCAGGCCAGGTCATGCGCCAGTCGCGTTGAGGTCCGGCGCTTGACCTCCTATATCAAGGGCCGCAAAGCTGCGTTGAGGTCCGGCAAGTCCGGGCGGCACAGGGGAATTTCATCATGCGCATCCTGATCGTCGAGGACGAACCCACTCTCGGCAAGCAGCTCAAGTCCACGCTCGAAGCCAACGGCTATGCCGTGGACCTTTCGGTCGATGGCGAGGACGGGCACTTCATGGGCTCGACCGAGGAATACGACGCGGTGATCCTTGACCTCGGCCTGCCCGAGATCGACGGGCTGACCGTGCTGGGGATGTGGCGCAAGGAAGGGCGCAAGTTCCCGGTGCTGGTGCTGACCGCGCGTGACAGCTGGTCGGACAAGGTCGCCGGGCTCGATGCGGGCGCAGACGATTACCTGGCCAAGCCGTTCCAGACCGAGGAACTGATTGCCCGCCTGCGCGCGCTGATCCGCCGCGCGTCGGGCAACACCAGCAGCGAACTGACCGCCGGCGACGTGCGGCTGGACACGCGTTCTGGCCGGGTGACGCTGAACGGCGAGCCAGTGAAGCTGACCGCGCAGGAATACAAGCTGCTGTCCTACCTGCTCCATCACAAGGGCAAGGTGGTCAGCCGCACCGAACTGATCGAACATATCTACGATCAGGATTTCGACCGCGATTCGAACACGATCGAGGTTTTCGTCACCCGCATCCGCAAGAAGCTGGGGCCGGATGTGATCACCACGATCCGCGGGCTTGGCTACAGCCTGGACGATCCCGCCGGGCCGGGGCGGGGCTGACGCGCGCGCGGGTGCAGGCGGGTGAATTCGTCCCCCGATCCCGCGCCCGCGGTGAAGGAGCCTGGTACACAGCCACATACCGGCTCGCTCTCGCGCCGGATGATGCTGATCGCGGCGGGGTGGATAACCGTGCTGCTGCTGGTCGGCGGACTGGCGCTCGACCGCTCGCTGGTTGGCCTGGTTACCCGCAATTTCGATAACCAGCTGGGCTATATGCTCACCGCGATGATCGGTTCGGCCGAGGTCGGGCCGGATGGCGAGGTGTTCTTCAACCGCCCGCTGGGCGACCAGCGCTTCCTTGAGCCGAACTCCGGGCTCTATTGGCAGATCAGCGGCAAGGGGCACGAGGATTTCCCCTCGCGCTCGCTGTGGGACCGCAGCCTGAAACTGCGCGGCGATCATGTCGACAAGGCGCCGCATGTCTATGACAGCGACCAGTTCCCCGGCGAACGCCTGCGGATCATGGAACGCTCTATCGTCCTGCCCGGCAGCGAGACGCAGTGGTGGTTCACCGTCGCCGAAAGTCGCGCCGAACTGGACGGCCAGATCGCCCGGATTCGCGCAATTCTGCTGTGGAGCTTCGTGATCCTTGGGCTGGGCCTGTTCCTGATGGCCGGCTTGCAGACCTGGTACGGGCTGGGACCGCTCCGCCGCGTGCGGATGGCGATCCAGCGGATGCGCACCACCGGCGCGAACCGGGTGACCGAGCCACTGCCGCTGGAGGTCCAGCCGCTGGTGCAGGAACTCAATGGCCTGCTCGCCCATTCCGAACGGCAGGCGGAAGAGGCGCGGACCCATGCCGGCAACCTTGCCCATGCGCTCAAGACTCCGCTGACCGTGGTGATGAACGCCGCCACCGCGCAGGCGCCCGATCTGGCCGAAACCGTGATCCGCGAAGCAGCGGTGATGCGGCGCCAGGTCGACCATCACCTCGCCCGTGCCCGCGCGGTCGGTCGCCGCGCGGTCGGGCAGGCGCGGGCGAACGTGGGCGAAAGCGTGGAGGCGGTGCTGCGCGCCGTAACCCGGCTGTATGAGCGGACCCGCTTCGACCTTGACGGCAAGCGCGACGCTTTGGTTGCCATCGAACGGCAGGACCTTGACGAAATTCTCGGCAACCTGATCGAGAATGCCGCCAAGTATGGCGGCGGGAGCGTCTTCGTCACCATCGACCCCACCGCCGAGCCCGCATGGTGCGAGATCTGGGTGGAGGACGATGGCATGGGCATTCCCGAGGCTGAACGGACCCGCATTTTCGATCGCGGCGCGCGGCTCGATACCGGCAAGCCAGGTACCGGCCTTGGCCTGGCCATCGTCCGCGATGTTGCGGAAATCTATGGCGGCGGGGTCACCCTTGAAGAAAGCGAGGACCTCGGCGGACTGCTGGTGAAACTGCGGTTGCCCCGCGCGGGCAAGCCGGCGGGAGGATAGGGCGATGCGGGCACTGATCGCGGGGCTGGCCTGCGTGCTGGCATTGGCCCAGGCTGCTCCGGCGCTGGCGCAGGCGGATGACGGCTTTTGCCGCAACGGTCTGTTTGGTGAGGAGAATCCCGGTTTCGGCCTGGCGCGGATCACCGGCACTGACAAGGCGCGTTTCTATCTCGATGCCGATGGTTGCCCCAGGCAATCCGCTGCCTGCCTCGACAAGCCTTATGTCCTGCCCGGGGACCGGGTGGTGACGGGGCGGAGCAAGGCCGGTTTCACCTGCGTCTATTTTCCCAACGCGGGCGGCGGAACGGCGGGCTGGATGCCGGCCGCGCGGCTTACCGCCCTGCGGGTCGATACGGCTCCGCCGCTGGCCGCCTGGCTGGGCCGATGGAACGACCATGACAACACCCTGCGCTTTGCGCGGCGGCGGGATGGCTTGTGGGTGGAAGGTTGGGCCTACTGGCCGTCCGCCCGGCCCGATCCCGCCTTCCGTCGGGGCGGACCGAATATCGGGACCATGGCAGGCATGGTCGGCCGCACGGGCAATCGGGGCAGCGAGCCGGGCTGCGGAGTGACCTTTCACTTGCTGGGCGATATTATCGTCGCCGCCGATCCGGGCAGGGCCTGCGATGGAATGAATGTCACGTTCAGCGGCGTTTACCTGCGTCAGAAGCGCTAGCTTCAACTGGTTGTGGAGGAGATGGCCATGCCCAAGCCCCTGCAAATCGCCATCCTGTCCGGCGCCGTGCTGCTGGGCGGGTGCAATCTGGTCATCTCGGAGCAGCCGTGGTTCACCGAAGGACAGGCCGGTCCGCGCTTGAGGCCGGGGGTCTGGGTCAACCTTGATCCTGCGGGCTGTACGTTCGATTCCGCTCAACCGGTCGAAAGCTGGCCCGAATGCGCCGAGCCAATGATCGTGCGGGGGGATGACTATATCCTGCGCGAGGAAGCGGACCGGGAAGGTCCGCCGCGCTGGCAGACCGTGCGGCACCTTGTGGTCGCGGGCACTCCGCTGATCGACCAGATCGAATGGCGCGACAAGGACGAGACCGGAGAGCGCACCCGCAAGGTCTATTTCTATACCGGCCTTGCCCCCACCGCCTACGCTGCGGACGGTGCGATCACCGAAGTCAAACGCTGGCTGGTGCAATGCGGCCCGATGGACCCCGCGCCCAGGAAGCCCAAAAGCGGGCCGCGTCCGCAGACGGTCACCAAGCGTCCATTCCCCGGTCTGAAGGTCGAAGGCACGAACTGCACGGCCGCCAATGCCGAGGCCGTGCGCGGCGCGGCCAAGGCAAGCGAGGCGATTTCCGGGAACGACCGCAGTTCACCGATGATCGGGCGCTGGGTCCGCTACGGTTCCAGCTGAACCGCCAGACCGGGGTGCCTTACCTGGCCGCCGCCTGTTCGTGGTGGCGGATCACCTCGTCGATGATGAAGCGCAGGAACTTTTCGCCGAAATCGGGATCAAGCTGCGCATCCTCTGCCAGTTTGCGCAGGCGCTCGATCTGGCGCTCCTCGCGCCCCGGATCGGACGGGGGCAGGGCGTTCGCAGCCTTGTAGGCGCCCACCGCCTTGGTGATACGGAAGCGCTCGGCCAGCATGTGGATCAGCGCGGCATCGATGTTGTCGATGCTGGCGCGGTAGCCGGAGAGGACGGGATCGGGTGCGGACTGGCTCATCGCTGTCCTCGCTAGCGCGGATATGGAGCGATTCCAAGCTTGCCTTCCCGCCTTCTCCGCTGCAAGGCGGCACTCGATGAGCGCCGAAGTCGTTCCCCTGCGCCCGCGCCAAGCGGACAATGCCAGCGAAGCCTCGCTCGGCCCGATCATGGCCCTCACCGCCGGGGGCATGAACGCGGTCAATTCCGTGATTCTTGAGCGGATGCAAAGCGACATTCCGCTGATCCCCTCGCTGGCCGGACACCTGATCGCCGGTGGCGGCAAGCGGATGCGCCCGATGCTGACGCTCGCGGGGGCGGCGCTGTGCGGCTATCACGGTACACGCCATCACAAGCTCGCCGCAGCCGTGGAATTTATTCACACCGCAACCCTGCTGCATGACGATGTGGTCGATGGCAGCGAAATGCGCCGGGGGAAGGCCACCGCCAACCTGGTGTTCGGCAATCCGGCCACCGTGCTGGTTGGCGATTTCCTGTTTACCCGTGCTTTCGAACTGATGATCGAAGACGGCAGTCTCAAGGTGCTGAAGATCCTCTCCGCCGCCAGCTCGGTGATTTCGGAAGGGGAGGTCGACCAGCTGACCGCCGCCCGCCAGATCGAGACGAGCGAGGAACGCTATCTGGGCATCATCGGCGCCAAGACCGCCGCACTGTTTGCCGCGGCCACCCGCGTTTCGGCGGTGATCGCGGAGAAGAGCGAGGCGGAGGAGCGCGCGCTCGAGGATTATGGCCGCAACCTTGGCATCGCCTTCCAGCTGGTCGACGATGCGATGGATTACGATTCAGCCAGCAGCGAAATGGGCAAGGGCAAGGGCGACGATTTCCGCGAGGGCAAGATGACCCTGCCGGTGATTCTGGCCTATGCGCGCGGTGACGAGGATGAGCGCGCGTTCTGGCGCGATGCCATCGCCGGGCACCGCACCTCTGACGAGGATCTGGCCCAGGCGGTGCGGATTATCGAGCGGCACGACGCGGTCAATGCCACGCGTGAGCGCGCCCGCTATTTTGCTCACCGCGCGATCGATGCGATCGCCACCTTCCCGGCCGGAGAGGCGCGCAGCGCCATGGCCGAAGCCGCCGAGTTCGCGGTCGCTCGCCGGACCTGAGGTTGCAGGGTCATCCCGGACACTGGTCCGGGACGATCCGAACCCTCCCGCCAATTCATCCCCGAGCCTGCCCGGTCTGCCGGATGCCGTGCGTAAAGCGCGGCGAACCGTGCAGTGGATTCAGTCCAATTTAACCACGCCTGGCGGAACCATGCACGCACAGGGGGCCAACGATCTGACCATCGAGGGCCAGGACTATGCTGCAATATACCAATTCCCGTCCGCTGCGGATCATCGGACCCGCCGGTCAACTTCTGACCAAGGACAACCTCCCGCCGCCAGACACCACCCGCTGGGTCGCCAGCCGCAAGGCGCAGGTGGTAGCCGCCGTGGAAGCGGGGCTGCTGACGCTGGAGGAAGTCCAGCAACGCTACAGCCTCAGCCTCGAGGAATTCTACGGCTGGCAATATGCACTGGAACGTGAAGGTATCGCGGGCCTGAGGGTTTCCGCGCGCCAGCACGAGCGCACCGGGCGGCGCGCGCGGCCTTCCGCCGCGAAAGCGCAGCAGCGCAGGCTGGAGCCTGCCTGAGCTGCCTTGCGCGCTTGACCGCGCGGCGGCAAACCGGCACCCGGCTGGCTGCAAACATTACAGCCAGCCGGGAGACCCACCACCATGCAACGCCGCCGCCTTGGCAAATCCGCCATCGTCGTTTCCGACATCTGCATGGGCACCATGACCTTCGGCAGCCAGGCCGACGAGGCCGAGGCGCTGCGGGTGCTGGACGCCAGCTTCGATGCCGGGATCGATTTCTACGACACCGCCGAGGGTTATCCCGTGCCGCCCGATCCCAAGTGGGTGGGCCGCACCGAGGAAATCGTGGGCAAGTGGCTCAAGACCAAGCCGCGCGACGCGATCGTGCTGGCCACCAAGGTTTCCGGCCCCAGCCACGTCTGGTTCCGCAGCCCCAAGCGCGAGGGCATGACCGCGCTGGACCGCCGCAACATCATGGTCGCGGTGGAGGACAGCCTGCGCAAGCTCGGCACCGATTACATCGACCTGTACCAGACCCACTGGCCCGACCACGATCTGCCCTATGACGAGACGATGGAAGTGCTCGACGAACTGGTCCGCGCCGGCAAGGTGCGGGTGCTGGGCTGTTCGAACGAGACCAGCTGGGGGCTGATGAAGTCGCTCCAGACTTCGGAAAAGCTGGGGACGGCGCGCTATCACACGATCCAGAACAATTTCAGCCTCAACAACCGCCGGTTCGAGGACGAACTGGCGCAGGTCTGCCGGATGGAAGGGGTCAGCCTGATCCCCTATTCCCCGATCGGCGGCGGGGTACTGTCGTGCAAGTATTCGAACGGCGCGCGGCCTGAGGGCGCGCGCTTTTCGCGCTATCTGGAAATGGGTGGTCGGCAGGCGGCGATGGCCAATCGCTTCGCCAACGACCGCGCGATTGCCTCGGCTGAAAAGTTCGCGGCCATCGCCCAGGAAGCCGGGATGAGCCCGGTGACCATGGCGGTTGCCTGGTCGAAGCAGCACGATTTCGTCGCCTCGACCATCGTCGGTGTGAGCGGCATGGGCCAGTTGCCGGAAATCCTTGCCGCCTCGGACATGGTGCTGCCTGATGACGTGATGAAGGCGATCAACAAGGTCAGCCGCGAAATCCCCTATCCGATGGGCTGAGGAGGCCGGTTTCATGAGCATCCATCCCGCGATTGCGCCGGGCAATGTCGCCGTGATCACCGGCGGGGCCAACGGTATCGGCCTGGCCGCCGCCCGGCGCTTTGCCGGAATGGGCCTGAAGGTCGCGGTTGCCGACCGTGACCGCGATCAGCTGGCCCTTGCCCGGCAGGCGCTGGGCGAGGGGCATCTGGCGATCGAGACGGACGTGGCCGATCCGGCCTCTGTCGCGGCGCTGGCCCAGCAAGTCGCCGGGCAGCTCGGTCCGGTCGCGGTGCTGATGAACAATGCCGGGGTCGGGCGCGGCGGCGATGTGCTGGCTCCGCGCGAAGCCTGGGACCGGGTGCTGGGCGTCAACTTGCTGGGCGTGCTGAACGGGGTGCAGCAATTCGTGCCAGCGATGGTAGAGGGCGATGCGCCGGGCCTTGTCATCAACACCGGATCGAAGCAGGGCATCACCCAGCCGCCGGGCGATACGGCCTACAACGTCAGCAAGGCCGGGGTGAAGGCGCTGACCGAGGGGCTGGCCCACACCCTGCGCGAGCAGACCGGCGGCCGCGTTTCCGCGCACCTGCTGATCCCCGGCTTCACCTATACCGGAATGATCGCGCGCCACCTGCCGCAGCAGCCGCCCGCTGCGTGGACGCCCGACCAGGTGGTCGACACCATGCTGGACGGGATCGCGCGGGGATCGTTCTACCTGTGGTGCCTCGACAATGAGACATCGCGCGAGGTCGATAACCGGCGCGTCCTGTGGAGCGCGCTGGACATCGTCGAGGATCGTCCGGCGCTGTCACGCTGGCATCCGGACTGGAAGGATGCCTTTGCCGCTTACGTGAAAGGGTGAGCACGCTTCCGATCCACGCGGTTCTGCCCGATCTGCTCGCCGTCCTGCGCGAACGGACCTGTGCGGTGCTGATCGCCCCGCCGGGAGCGGGCAAGACGACGGCGGTGGCCCCGGCGCTGATCGATGAGCCGTGGTGCACCGGCATGGTCATCGTCCTGTCCCCGCGCCGGGTTGCCGCGCGCGCGGCGGCGGAGCGGATGGCTGAGCAACTGGGCGAAAGCGCGGGCGAGACCATCGGCTACGTCACCCGGCTTGACAGTAAGCGCGGCGCGAAAACCCGTGTGCTGGTGATGACCGAGGCGATCTTCGTCGCGACGATCCTGGGCGATCCGGAACTTGCCGACGTATCCGCCGTGCTGTTCGACGAGGCGCACGAGCGGCATCTCGATTCCGATCTTGGCCTTGCGCTCGCGATCGAAAGCGCCGGGGTGCTGCGCGAAGACCTGCGGCTGGTGGTGATGTCCGCCACCATCGATGGCGCGCGGTTCGCCAGCCTGCTGGGCCCAGAAGGCCAGGGCGCGCCGGTGATCGAAAGCGAGGGCAAGGCCCACCCGCTCGCCATCCGCTGGCTGGGCGCGCGGCCCGACCTTCGGATCGAGGACGCGATGACCTCCGCGATCCTAACTGCCTGGCGCGAGGAGACGGGCGACGTGCTTGCCTTCCTGCCTGGCGTGGGTGAGATCGAGCGGGTGCGGGAACGGCTGGCCGAGAAGCTGCCGCAGGCGCTGGTCCTGCCGCTCCACGGCCAATGCGAACCTGCCGCGCAGCGTGCCGCGATCCGCCGCGATGGCGAGGGCCGCCGCCGGATCGTGCTGGCCACGGCGATTGCCGAAACCTCGCTGACGCTCGACGGCGTTTCGGTGGTGGTCGATGCCGGGCTGTCGCGCCGGGCGGAGTTCGACAAGGCGGCTGGCGTTACCCGGCTCGTCACCCACCGCGCCAGCCAGGCCGCCGCCGCGCAGCGCGCGGGCCGCGCCGCGCGGCAGGGGCCGGGGGTCGCCTACCGGTTGTGGGAAGAGGCCGCGCATCCCGGCCGCGCGCCCTTCGATCCGCCCGAAATGCTCACCTCAGACCTTGCGCCGCTGCGGCTCGCGCTGGCGCAATGGGGCGCGGCCGATCCTGCCGCGCTGCCCTGGCTCGATCCGCCGCCGGGTGCAGCATTGGCTGCAGCAAATGCGACGCTGGCAGCGCTTGGCGCGCTCGATTCCGCAGGCCGCATCACGCAGCATGGGCGCAGCATGGCGGCGCTGCCGATGAACCCGGCGCTCGCCCATATGCTGCTTTATGCTGCGCAGCATGGTGCAGCATCGACGGGTGCGCGGCTGGCGCTGCTGTTGCAGGAGCGCGGGCTTGGCGGGCGCGGCGATGATCTTTCCGCGCGGCTCCAGCGCTGGCAGGGCGACCGCTCTCCGCGCGCCGAAGCCTCGCGCAAGCTGGCCGAACGCTGGGCGCAGCGCGCGCGGGGGCTGGTGAAGGAAGGCGCGCCCGACGATCCGCCTCCTGGCGTACTCCTTGCCGAGGCCTATCCCGGCAATATCGCGCGCCGCCGCGATGCCTCTGGCGAGCATTGGCTGACCGCATCGGGGCGGGGGCTGCGGCTCGATCCCGCCTCGCCGCTCGCCCGCGCGGAATGGCTGGCCGTGGGCGAGGCGCAGGGCGAGGCCAGGGGCGCACGGATCACCGGCGCCATTGCGCTGGATGAGGCCGAAGTGACCGCCTGGCTGGCCCACCGCATGGAGCGCCGCACCACGCTGCGCTGGGTGGCAGAGGATCGGCGCGTCGAGGCCCTGCTGGAAACCCGGCTGGGGGCGATCACCGTGTCGCGCGGCCCCGATCCCGCGCCCGATCCGCAGGCGATCCGGGCTTTCCTGTGCGACCGGGTGCGCAGCGATGGGCTGGGGCTTGTGCCGCTTTCTAGGGGCAGCGAAAGCCTGCTGCGGCGCGCGCGCTTTGCCGGCATCGCCAGCCTGTCGGAAGAGGCGCTGCTTGCCGATCTGGACGACTGGCTTGGTCCGCTGCTTACGCGGCGGCTCGATGCGATCGATCCCGGCAAGCTGCACGAGGCCCTGCGCGGCCGGCTGGACTGGAACGCGCAGCAGGAGCTTGAGCGGCTGGCGCCCGCGCAGTTCGTCAGTCCCGCAGGGACCAGTCATCCGATTGACTACGACGATCCGGGCGGACCTTCGGTGGAGGTGCGGGTCCAGGCGCTGTTCGGACTCGACCGCCAGCCCACCTTCGGCCAGCCACCGCAGCCACTGTTGCTCAAGCTGACCTCGCCCGGCGGCAAGCCGATCCAGACCACCCGCGACCTGCCGGGGTTCTGGCGTGGATCATGGCGCGATGTGGTGAAGGACATGAAGGGGCGCTATCCCCGCCACCGCTGGCCGGACCAGCCATGGGCCGAAGCCCCGAGCCTCAAGACCAAGAACGCCTTCAACCGGCTTTAGCCAATGGCCATGAGGCACTCCGCTACCTCCCCTCCCGCTTGCGGGAGAGGCCGGGGGAGGGCCTGTTCCCAAAGCCGGGACTTGATTCCATCCGCGATTCGACGCAGGGCAGAGCCATGCCTGCACGTATCTTTCAGCGCCCCAAGAACGCCATGCAATCGGGCAAGGCCCGGCTTGGCCAGTGGATCCTCGAATTCGCGCCCTCCGAAGCGCGCCGCGCCGACCCGCTGATGGGCTGGACCGGTTCGGGCGACACGCAAAGCCAGGTGCAGCTGAAGTTCGCCAGCCAGGCCGAGGCGGAGGCCTATGCCGCCAAGTACGGGATCGAGGCAGAGGTCCACGTCACCCCGCCGCGCCGGCTCAAGCTCCAGGCCTACGCGGACAATTTCCGCTAGCGGCATTGCCGCTTCGGTTGATTGCCATTCCGATTGAAAGTGGAGCGGACGCGCCCGCTACCTGGGTCGCGCTGTAAGGCACCGGGGCGCCCGCTCCGACCCTACCCAGGCACGGGAGGGTATTTCGCTGCCTGGACGGGCAGGGATGAAGGCAAGCTAACCCGATTTCGCAGCCCGCACTTGCGCAAATGCGACATCGCCGCCATATGCGCCTCCGGGAGTCGGTCGGACGCTTGCGTCCGCCAACCTGGTCAGGTCCGGAAGGAAGCAGCCACAACGGGTTGCGGCGGGTCGGCCGGCTCCTTTTTTCCTGACAATTTACGCGCCAGCGCCTACCTAGGCAGCGATGGACGATTCCCCCGACATCTATGGTAACGAGCCCGAGGATGAGGCGCCCTCTGCTGCCGAGCTGGAAGCGGCCGGGCAGTCGTCGATGTTCGGCGCGCCCGATCCCGCGCCCGCTCCGCCGCCGGTGGTAACCGCCGCTCCGGCGCAGCCCTACCGCGTGCTGGCGCGCAAGTACCGGCCGCAGACCTTTTCCGAGCTGATCGGGCAGGACGCGATGGTCCAGACGCTGGGCAACGCGATCCGGCGCGAACGGCTGGCCCACGCCTTCCTGATGACCGGCGTGCGCGGGGTGGGGAAGACTTCCACCGCGCGGCTGATCGCCAAGGCCTTGAACTGCATTGGCCCGGACGGGCAGGGCGGGCCGACGATCGATCCCTGCGGGAAGTGCGAACCGTGCCTTGCCATCGCCGAGGGCCGCCACATCGACGTGATCGAGATGGACGCCGCCAGCCACACCGGCGTCGACGACGTGCGCGAGATTATCGAGGCGGTGCGCTATGCCGCCGTGTCGGCGCGCTACAAGATCTACATCATCGACGAAGTCCACATGCTGTCGCGCAACGCGTTCAACGCGCTGCTCAAGACGCTTGAGGAACCGCCGCCGCACGTGAAGTTCCTGTTCGCCACGACCGAGGTCGACAAGCTGCCGGTGACTGTGCTGAGCCGCTGCCAGCGCTTCGACCTGCGGCGTATCCCTTCGCCGATGCTGGCCGGGCATTTTGAGCGAATCTGCGCGGCGGAAGGCGTTGAGGCCGAGAGCGAGGCTCTGGCGATGGTTGCCGCCGCGGCCGAAGGGTCGGTGCGCGATGGCCTGTCGATCCTCGATCAGGCGATTGCTCATGCCGATCTGGGCGGCGACGGACGGGTTACCGCCGCGCAGGTCCAGGATATGCTGGGCCTGGCCGACAAGAGCGCCCAGCGGCGGCTGTTCGCGGCGCTGCTTGCCGGAGACGGCGCGGCGCTGCTCGACATGGTCGATCAGCAATTTGCCCTGGGGATTGAGCCGGTCGCGCTGATGCGCGCAGCGATGGAGCTGGTCCACCGCATCACCGTTACGCAGCTGGGCAAGGGCGCGGACGAGGCGGCTTCCGCCGAAGAGCGCACCGCGCTGGAGGACTGGGCCGGACGGCTCGCCCCGGGCCAGCTCCACCGGCTGTGGCAACTGCTGCTAAAGGGCCATGACGAGGTGCGCACCGCGCCAGATCCGCTGGTCGCGGCCAAGATGGCGCTGCTGCGGGTCCAGCACGCAGCCGATCTGCCCGATCCGGGCCAGCTGGCCCGCAAGCTGGACGAGCTGGCGAAGAATGGCGTGGCCATCGCCGCTCCTGCGGCGTCCGGTTCCGCCGCGCCTTCCGCTGCAGCCCCGGCCGCGCCTAAGGGCATGGACTGGGCCGCGCTGGTCGAGCAGGTGGACCATTCCGGTCAGCTGCGCCTTGCCCAGGTGATGCGTGACTGGGTGCGGGTGATCGACCTTGCGCCCGGCGATCTGACCTATGCCCTTGCGCCCGGTTATTCCGGCGATCCCACGGGCGAAATCCGCGAAGCCCTGCTGCGCGCCACTGGCGAGCGGTGGCAGGTGAGGCGGGCCGAGGGCGATGGACGATCGACCTTGCGCGAACTTGCCGAAGCCGCGAAGGCCGAGGCCGATGCCGCGCTGCGCGCCCACCCGCTGGTCGCCGCTACGCTGGCCGCCTTTCCCGGCGCCGAACTGATCGGCGATGAACCCGAACCCCGGGCCGCTGCCCAGGGCCAGAAATGGAGAAACTGACGTGAAGTCGATGGAAGAGATGATCAAGGCGGCCCAGCAGGCGGCGGAGACCATCCAGAAGCAGATGGGCGAAATGCAGGGCAAGCTCGACACGATCGAGGTTGAAGGCGCTGCCGGGGGCGGGCTGGTGAAGATCCGCTGCTCCGCGAAGGGCCGCGTGATCGGCGTTGCCATTGATGACAGCCTGCTCCAGCCCAGCGAGAAGGGCATCCTCGAAGACCTCGTCGCCGCCGCCTTCAACGATGCCCGCGCCAAGGCCGATCAGGTCAGCGGCGAGGAGATGGCCCGGATGCAGCAGGGCATGGGTCTGCCGCCGGGGTTCAAGCTGCCCGGGATGTAACTAGCGCGCCCGCGCCTCGCTCACGCAGCGGTCATAGTTCTGCTGGGCGAGGGCGAGCTTTTGCGGGTCAGGCTTGCTGGATGGTTCGTTGATCACCCGGTTTCCGTGGCGTTTGCCCGGATCGGGTTCATAGATCTGCACCCAGCGGTAAAGCGTGGCGTCGAACACCCAGATATAGCCATCACGCGCGGAAAGCCCCGGGGTGTTGATACCAGGGAAGCTGCGCATCATGTCGACCATTCGCGCCCCGGGGAGTTTTGATTCCCACAGGCTCTGACGCGGCTGCGACAGCGGATACCCATCCGGTCCCTTGAGATGGCCTTCGCACAGCGCAAGATTGTTGTAGCGCGCGTCGATGGCCTTCGCGGTTGGGTTCCACACCCGCGATACGCCGTTGTCTTCAAGCCGCTTGCGGGCCTTGCCGATGGTATCGAGCGGGGCATTGCGCCAGGCGAGGACGAACTTGGCATGCTCTTCGGGCGGGAGGGCTTCGGCCTCCTGGATCGCCATGCCGTAATGCCCGGCGGCAAGATACTGGTTGGCCCGCGAACGCGCCTGTGCCCAGCCGGCTTCGACTTCGGCCTGCTGCCGGGCGAGCCGCGCGGCTTCTGCGGCCTTGCGCGCTTCCTCCGCGCGCCGGGCGGCATCGGCGATTCCCTGATCGGAGCGTTGCTGGGCCTGCACCGCGGCGGCGAGCCGGGCATTGTCGCCCAGCGGAATCGTGGCGAAACGCACCAGCGATTCGCGCGCCAGCACGGCGGGCGCCGCGGCTTCGGCTTCGGCGCTGGTGGCATAGCCCCGGGGTGAAACCGCCGCGCCATCGACCGCGTGCAACACGTGCCAGTCCCCGGTCTGCTCTTTTCGGGCAACGAAGAAATGCGACATGATCCGCGCGCAGCGTTCGGCTGAATCGCCCTCGATCGCCAGACTGGCCGGGCCGGTCCTGCCGCCGGGCAGCAGGCTGCGGCGCTCGATTGCGCTCCAACCGGGCACTCTGCGTTCCTCCGGCGGCAAGGCGGCGCTGACCGAACGGTCCTCGCAATCCTTGAGGTTGGCAGGTGCACCCCGGACCAGGCGGCGCAGGTCCGATCCCGGCAGGGACGGCCCGATGCTGCCGTCGGTGCCCGCGAAGTGCGCGGGCACCGATCCGTCCGCGCCGGGCTTGCCGATCAGCACGAGGTTGGTGGCCGAACCCCAGACCGGATAGCGCGCCCAATCGGCAAACGAAGTTACGGCCTGCTTGCCCGAAGGCAGGCTGACCGCGATAACCTGCGCGCCATCCTTGACCAGCAGCAGCCGGGGGCTGGCCAGTTCCATCTTCGGCCACTTGTTCGGGCCGGGATCGTAGTAGATCCGCTCGCTCGGATCGGCATCGAAAGATGTCGCGCCGGGGCCTTCCAGCCGTTTGCGGCTGGTGTCGGGCTTGCCGAAGCAGGTCTTGAGCAGTCCGTCGGAGAACCATTTCGCGTCGCAGGTGTGAACGGTGGTCCAGTAATAGGCGCCGCCGCCGTCGGGTGCCTGGACCCCCGCAGGCTCGCGCTGGGTGACCGTGTCGAGCAGCTTGGGCTTCTTCTTGTTGTAGCGCGCATCGGCGGGCTGGATCGCAATTGCCGCAAGCAGGGCGGCCAGCAGGGCGGTTCGCATCCCGGTTCCTTCGCGAAAGGACTGAGTGGCGCATTTCTAGCAAGGCTGGTGCGCCCGGCAAGCGGGGCTTGCCGCAAGCGCCGACTTGTATAACCTTCTCATCGTGATCGAGAGGGAGTGGCTGCGATGACAACGGCCGGGCAAGTGCAGGTTGCACCGATGACGGTGGCGCGAAATCTGACCGGCGCCGATCTGCGGGCGGCGCTGGCGGCGGGATGGCGGGATTTCATGGCCTGTCCTGCCTATGGCCTGTTCTTCTCGGCGATCTTCGTCATGGCCGGATGGTACATCTGGTACATCCTCTACACCCAGAGCGCCGTGGTGTGGCTGATCCCGACGGTTGCCGGGTTCCCGCTGCTCGCCCCGTTCGTCGCGGTGGGGCTGTACGAGGTGAGCCGCCGCCGCGAGGCCGGTCTGCCGATCGGCTGGGGCGCGGTGCTGGGCGCGGTGCGTGGACGAGGGGACGAACAACTGCTGATGATGGGCGGACTGGTGTTCCTGGGTTTTACCTTCTGGATCAGCATCGCTCACGCGGTCTTCGCGATCTTCATGGCTGAATCCGGCGTCGGCGCGGAATCGCTGGAAGCGCTGCGCACTCCGGCGGGGATGGCCATGCTGGCGGTCGGCAGTGTGATCGGCGCGCTGATCGCGCTGACCTTTTACGCGGTGACCGTGATCAGCCTGCCGCTGCTGGTTGATCGCGACGTCGATTTCCTCACCGCGATCATCGTCAGTCTGGCAACCGTCCGCTCGAATGCGCGGGTCATGGTCGGCTGGGCCGTGCTGATCGCCACCGTGCTGTTCGCGGGCATGCTGCCGTTGTTCCTGGGCCTGCTGGCGGTGCTCCCCTGGCTTGGCCACGCCACCTGGCACCTCTATCGCCGCGCCGTCCCGCGCGAGGTTGAAGGCTGACGGGATTGGTGCCTGGGGGATTGACGCAGGGCCCGTCTTGGTGGCAAGCGCAAACCCGCTCCGGTTCTCCGGCCTGCGGGTATAGCTTAGTGGTAAAGCACCAGCCTTCCAAGCTGGCTATGCGGGTTCGATTCCCGCTACCCGCTCCAATTTCCTTTTATTTCAAAGCGTTGTGAAGGGACTCAGCCTGTGCGGCTGAGTCTCTGGCTTTCCGCTGGGGCCGCTTCCAGGCTGCAGGCGATACGGGCGGCCAGATCGGTGCCCGAACGCCAGGCGCCTTCGATTGCGCCGGGCAGGCACCAGTCTCCGCAGGCGCCCAGCCGCAGGACCGGATTCCACTGCGCGCCGGCGGTCTGGCCATAGGGCAGGGCAAAGCGCCAGCGGTGGGCTTTGAGGAAAATGGTTGAGGGCGGCTCGATTCCCGCCTGGGCGGCGAACAGGGCGAGCAACCGTTCCGCCACCGCCTCGCGGTCGCATTCGAGATTGTCGGCGGACCACTGCGCGCCGGCCTGGATCACCCAGCATTCGCGGCCGGTCCGCCCCGGCTTGGAGGAGTTGCGTGCAGCCCAGGCAATCGGCCCGGCATCGCGCAGCACCGAAGGCACTGCGGCAAGCGGCTGGTCGAAAGCGGCCATGACCGTCCAGCAGGGAGTCGATCGCGCGGCGGCGGCCTCGCGCGCCATGGCCAGATCGTGGAGCGACAGCAGCGGCGCGGCCTGCTCTGCCGGGGTGGCGACGATCAGCGCGCCGAACGGACCTTCGCGCCAGCCGGGGCCGCTGACTTGCCAGCCATCGCCGCCATGTTCGATCCGCTGCACCTGCGCGCCGAACCGGACATCGTGCCCGCCGCATTGCGCGGCGACCAGCGTGCTCATCGCGGGCACGCCGACCAGAGCGCCCTCCGGTCCTTCGGGCCAGGGGGCAATCAGCCCGGCCTGACGCCAGGCGGAGACCTGCGCGGCGAAGGCGCCTTCCCCGGCCAGCAGGAACTGGGCGCCGAAATCCCACGCCATGCCATCTTCAAGCTGGAGCGACGAAAGACGCCCGCCGGGGCGGCGGCCCTTGTCGAACAGCACCGGTTCATAACCCTGAACCCGCAGCGCGCCCGCACAGGCCAGCCCGGCCATTCCCGCTCCGACGATAGCGACCTTCATGACCCGTCCGCCAGATCGTCTTAGCCGTGGCCCATCAGCGAAAGCACTTCCTTGCGGCTGCTCGGATCATCGCGGAAGCAGCCCAGCACCTTGCTGGTCACCATGTCGACCCCATGAGTGCGCACGCCGCGTCCGGTCATGCAGCCGTGCTGCGCCTTGATCACCACGGCCACGCCCTGGGGGCGCAGGTTGTCCCAGATGCACTGGGCGACATCGGCGGTCAGCCGTTCCTGGATCTGGAGCCGGTGGGCAAAGCCGTGAAGAACGCGCGCCAGCTTCGAGATGCCGACCACGCGGTCGGTCGGCAGATAGGCGATCGAGGCGGTGCCGGTGATCGGCGCCAGATGGTGTTCGCAGTGCGACTGAAACGGAATGTCGCGCAGCATCACCACCTCGTCATAGCCGCCCACTTCCTCGAAGGTGCGGCTGAGGTGGATTGCCGGGTCTTCGCCGTAGCCCGAACAGTATTCCTTCCATGCGCGGCCAACCCGCGCCGGGGTGTCGAGCAGTCCCTCGCGGTCCGGGTCGTCGCCCGCCCAGCGCAGCAGGGTGCGGACCGCTTCCTGCACTTCGTGCGGGACGGGGGGCTTGGCAGCAGCTGCCTCCGGCACCAGATGGCCGTGCATGATGTTCATGGGACTGTCCCTTTTGCGAGAGTTTTGCCGATCGCCGCATGGGAGGGGGGTTGGGAGCGTGCGGCGACCGGCAAGAACCATCTAGGCTTTACCATTAGTCTCTGCGATATGGCCTTACGGGCAGGGATTGCACTGCTGCTGGAGAAACGATGACGCCTGAATCCCTGATTGCCAGCAGCAAGGTTGCCGCCGTGGTCAGCGACCCGCGCCAGCAGGACAATCCGATCGTTGCCTGCAACGAAGCCTTCATCGAACTAACCGGCTATGCGCGAGAGGAAATCCTTGGGCGCAATTGCCGGTTCCTGCGCGGCGAACGGACCGAACCGGAACAGACCGCGATGCTGCGCGAAGCGGTCAGCGCCAGCCGCCCGGTGATGGTGGAACTGATCAACTACCGCAAGGATGGCAGCGCGTTCCGCAACGCGGTGATGATCGCCCCGCTGTTCGACGAGAAGGGCGAGCTGGCCTATTTCCTCGGCTCGCAGATGGCGATCGACGATAGCGGCGACAGCCGCCATGACCGGGCGCGGGCCCTGGTCGAAGGCTTGAGCCGCCGTCAGCGCCAGATACTCGAAGCGCTGGCCAAGGGGCGGCTCAACAAGCAGATCGCCTATGAGCTCGATCTGACCGAGCGGACGATCAAGATGCACCGCGCCGCCATGCTCCGCGCGCTGGGCGTGCGCACCGTGGCCGAGGCGATCCGCATCGCGATCGAGGCGGGGCTTTAGACTTCATTTCCCTGCCCGCGAACGGACAGGCGCGGGAAAGCGCATGGCGCTCGCCAGCGCTCAGTGCATCCGGCTGACAGCGAACCGCGCCAGATCGCGTAGCGGCGTGGCGCGCGCGCCGAACGGGCTGAGCGCTTCCTGGCAGGCGTTTTCCAGCTCGCTCGCCTGACGCGCCGCGCCTTCGATTCCCAGCAGCGTGGTGGCGCCCTTGCGGCCCGCCGCCTCATCCTTGCGCAGCGCCTTGCCGACCACCTGGGCGTCGCCGATGCTGTCGAGCATGTCATCGCGGATCTGGAAAACCAGGCCGAGATTCTCGGCAAAGCGCAGCAGCCGCGCCCGTTCCTCCGCCGAACAGGGGCCGAGCAGCGTGCCAGCCTCGACTGCAAAGCGGATGAGCGCGCCGGTCTTGCGCGATTCGCATTCGAACATGTCCTGCGCGGATGGTTTGGCGGGCGGATAGAGGTCCATCATCTGCCCCCCGGCCAGCCCGTCCTGCCCGACCGCGCGGGCAAGGGCGAGCACCAACTGCGCGCGCACGGCGGGATCGGGATGGGTCGGCTCGTCCGCCAGTATTTCGAATGCGAGCGCCAGCAGGGCATCCCCGGCCAGCACGGCGGTTGCCTCGTCGAACTTGCGGTGCAGGGTGGGGCGGCCGCGGCGCAGATCGTCATCGTCCATGCAGGGCAGGTCGTCGTGGACCAGCGACTGGGCGTGAACGCATTCGATTGCCGCGCCGACCCGCAGCGCCTGGGCGTAGGAGCCGCCGACCAGATCGCTCACTGCCGCGACCAGCAAGGCGCGAAACCGCTTGCCGCCGCCGATCGTGGCGTAGCGCATCGCTTCTGCCAGGCGCCGGTCACGCCCCCGCGCATGGCCGATCGCACTATCCAGCGCGGCGTCGATATCGGCGCGCAGGCGCGCCAGCCGGTCTTCGAGCGAGCCGCTTTCCGGCGCCGGGTGCAGCGGTTCAAGCGAAACCGGCTTGAAGCGGACCTGTTCGGCCAGTCCTTCGGCCTCTTCCAGCACAAATCCCTGCGCCGCCAGCGCGGCGCAAACCGCATCGACCGCGCTGGCCGGAGTCGATGCCGCGGCGGTCAGGCCAACTGTGGCAGCGCCTGCAAGCAGGTCCAGCGGCAGATCGTCGGCGCCCGCGATCAGGACCGCGTGCGGGGTTCCGGCCGCTTCGGCCACCTCGGTCAGGCGGCGGGCGTTCGACGACATGACGTCACCCACCACCAGAACCAGATCGCATGACGCGGCAAGCGCTTCCACGGCCTGCTGGCGATTGGTTGTGGCATAGCAGATGTCGCTGGAACGCGGCGCGGCAACGTCGCGGAAGCGCTCCCGGATCGCGGCGACCATGTCATCGGCATCGCGCATCGCGAAGGTGGTCTGCACTGCGTAGGCAACGGCGGAATTGGGCGGCAGGTCCAGCGCTTCAAGGTCCGCTGGCCGCGAGACGACCGAAACGGCACCCGATGGCACCTGTCCCAATGTGCCGACAACCTCAGGGTGGCCAAGATGACCGATCAGGAACACGTGGCGGCCCGCGCGGTACCAGCCCTCGACTTCGGCGTGGACCTTGGCCACCAGCGGGCAGATCGCATCGACCATCCGCAGGCCGCGTGCATCGGCGGCAAGTTTGACCGACCGGGCCGAGCCGTGGGCGGACAGCACTGCGACCGCGCCTGCTGGAATATCGTCGATTTCCTGCACGAAGACCGCGCCAAGCTGCTCCAGCCGTTCCACCACCGCGCGGTTGTGGACAATCGCGCGGCGCACGTAAACCGGCGCGCCATGGCGGGACAGGGCCTGTTCCACGGTATCGATCGCACGCTGAACCCCGGCGCAGAACCCGCGCGGATTGGCCAGCAGGACCCGCCGCGGCGCCTTGCGTTCTTGCCCGGTTGCCATGGTCATTGAACTTGCAGCCATAGTCGCCTTTCCTGCCGGCATAGTGCGATTTGCCACGTTTTAAGCCCATCCGCCCATTCGGACAGGTTGCTCCGGGCGGAGAGTGCCATAAAGAGAGCAATATGGAACACCCTATCTCCGCGTCCGGCAAAATGGCACCGACTGTGGAGGGCGGCCAGTCCGTCCCGGGCAGCGGCGCGGCTCCGGGGGGCGGCTCATCCTCGGCGATCGTGATCGGTTCGGGGTTCGGCGGTCTGGCTCTGGCGATCCGCCTGCAAAGCGCCGGGATTGCCACCACCGTGGTCGAGGCGCGCGACCGTCCCGGCGGGCGGGCCTATGTCTGGAACCGCGATGGCTTCACGTTCGATGCCGGTCCAACCGTCATCACCGATCCCGATTGCCTGAAAGAACTGTGGGCCCTGTCGGGCAGCCGGATCGAGGACGATGTCGACCTGCTTCCGGTGCAGCCGTTCTACCGCCTGCTGTGGAACGACGGCACCCGCTTCGAATACACCAACGACGATGCGCTGCTGAACGCCGAGATCGCCCGGCTCAACCCGGCCGATGTCGATGGCTATGCCCGGTTCCTCGAGTATTCCAAGGGGGTGTACGAGGAAGGCTACCTCAAGCTGGGGGCGGTGCCGTTCCTCGATTTCGCATCGATGCTGAAAGCCGCGCCGGCGCTGGCGAAATACCAGGCCTGGCAGTCGGTCTATTCAAAGGTGGCGAGCTTTGTGAAGGATGATCGGCTGCGTCAGGCCTTTTCCTTCCACACCCTGCTGGTCGGCGGGAACCCGATGAAGACCAGCAGCATCTATGCCCTGATCCACCGGCTGGAGAAGCTGGGCGGGGTGTGGTTCGCGCGTGGCGGCACCAATGCGCTGGTCAGCGGCATGGTCGCGCTGTTCGAGCGGCTGGGCGGCAAGCTTCTGCTGGGGGAAAAGGTCATCCAGATCACGCCTTCGGGGCAGCGCGTTTCGGGCGTGGTCACGCATACCGGCCGCGTGCTCAATGCCGACATGGTCTGCAGCAACGGCGATCTGGTCCACACCTATGGCCTGATCAAGGCTTCGGACTATGCCGCGAAGAAAGTCCGGCGGCTGAAGCGCAAGAAGTTTTCGCCCAGCCTGTTCGTGGTCCACTTCGGGCTGAAGGGCACGTTCCCCGGCATCGCCCACCACTCGATCCTGTTTTCGGACCGCTATGGGCCGTTGATCGATGACATCTACAAGCACGGCAAGCTGGCGGCCGATCCGTCGCTTTACCTCCATCACCCCAGCGTGACCGATCCGTCGATGGCGCCGGAAGGGCACTCGACGTTCTATGCGCTGGCGCCCGTGCCGCACATGGGTACGGCCCCGGTCGACTGGGAGGTTGAAGGCCAGCGCTACCGGGACGTGGTGCTGGGCCGGGTGCGCGACATGCTGATCCCCGATCTCGACGAGCGGCTTGTCACCTGTTTCCACTATACGCCCCAGGACTTCGCCGACGATCTGGGCGCCCATCTGGGCAGCGCTTTCAGCCTTGAGCCGTTGCTGACGCAAAGCGCGTGGTTCCGCGGGCACAACCGCGACGATCACTATTCCAACCTCTACTTCGTCGGCGCGGGCACTCATCCGGGCGCGGGCATTCCCGGCGTGGTGGGCAGCGCCAAGGCAACCGCCAGCCTGATTGTGCAACCGCACAATCAGGCGTAGACGGTGGCCATGGAAGGTTTGCCGCTGATCGCCATTTTCCTGGGCACCGTGCTGGGCATGGAACTGTTCGCCTATGCGATGCATCGCTGGGTGATGCATGGCCCGGGCTGGTTCCTTCACGCCAGCCACCACCGCGAACGGCACGGGCCGTTTGAATGGAATGACCTGTACGCCGCGATCTTCGCGATCCCCTCGATCGCGATGTTCTGGCTGGGCGAGCGCGGGGGCTGGGGACCGTCAGCCACTGCCGTGGGGGCGGGGATCGCCGCCTATGGCGCGATCTATTTCGGCTTCCATGACTGGATCGTCCACCGCCGCCTGCCGCACCGGATCGTGCCGCGCTCGGCCTATTTCCGGCGGATCGTTCAGGCTCACCGCCTGCACCATGTGGTCGAGAGTCGTCAGGGTGCGGTCAGCTTTGGCTTTCTGTGGGCGCCGCCGTTGGAACAGCTCCACGCGCAGCTGCGCCGTTCGCAAACCGCCGAGCTGCGCAGGCCGTCGCGTCAGGACTGACGGGGCCGGGTCCAGAGCCCGTCGCGCGAAGTTGCCTCAGGAGCTGAAAGGCTGCGCAGCATCGCTTGCCCCAGCAGCAGGATTTTTCCTCCGCCGCTGACCCGTACGCGTTCGTCCCAGGCGTGGGTGCCGCGCGCCAGGACTTTTTCCCCGATAGTGCCATAGATCGCATCGGCGGCCAGCACCGCCAGCCGCCAGGCAGGCGCGCCGCGCCGACCCGCGCCGAACGGCGATAAGGCCGCGCCATCTCCACCAGCCGCGCCGCCAGCGCGGCGAGCGCGGGGAGGGCCTGCGGATCGGCCAGACGGCCCGCATCCAGCCCCGCCGCATCCAGCCATTCGGCCGGAAGATAGCAGCGTCCGGCGTGGGCATCGGGCACCACATCGCGCGCGATGTTGGCCAGCTGGAAGGCAAGGCCAAGATCGCAGGCGCGGTCAAGCGTGTCCTCGTCCTGCGGCGAAACCCCCATCACCACCGCCATCATGCAGCCGACCGTTCCGGCAACGTGATAGCAATAGCGCAGCAGATCATCCCCGCTCTGCGGCTGCCAGCCCGCCGCGTCGAGCGCGAAGCCGGCCAGATGATCCTCGATAAAGCGGGCGGGCATGGCCGTTTCGTGGGCCACCGCGCGCAGGGCGGCAAACGGCAGGGGGACCTCTTCCCCACTGTAGAGCGCCAGCGCGGTCAGCGCCTCCAGCCGGGCCTGGGCGGCAGCCGGATCGTCCAGCGCGCTGGCGCCGTGGCCCAGTTCCTGCCCGTCGGTCATGTCATCGGCGGCGCGGCACCAGGCATAGAGCAGCCAGGCCCGCTCGCGCGTTGCGGGCGCGAACAGCTTGCTGGCTGCGGCAAAGCTTTGCGAGCCTTGCGCGATGGTATCGCGCGCGGCGGCGACCAGGGCGGCGCGATCGCTCATCCCAGCAACGCCTTCAGCGCGGCGCCGATGCTCACCGGCGGGCGGCCGGAAAGGATGCGCATCCGGTCCAGAGCGGTCAGTTGTCCGGCGTAGAAGCGGGCGATCCGTTGAGGCGGAAGGCGATAGAAATGGGCGAAGACGCGCCAGCGCTCCTCGGGCCGGGCGGCGCGGAACAGCATCCGGTTGAGCATCCGGAAATAGCGCGTCTCGCGCCAGTGGCGCAGGAACCTCTCGCGCGTCCAGCGAGCCAGCTCCGCTCCGGTGAAATCGCCTTCAAGCATCGACAGTTCGTCCGCCAGGCGCAGCGCCAGGCTGAAGGAATAGCCAGTGGTGGCGTGGAAGAACCCGCCCGCCAGCCCCAACCGCGCGACGGGATCTTCGGCGGGCCAGAACCGTTGTGGATCGCCGCCGATCAGGATCGGCAGGACGCCCGTTTCCCGGCGCAGCTCATAGCCGCCAAGGCCGCGCTCCGCCGCGAGCGCGCGAACCCGCCGCGCCACTTCGTCGCCATCCAGGTCGGGCGCATCGCTGTAATAGGTATCCTCCACCAGCACCCGGTCCGGCCCGAACGGCAGGACATAGACAAAGCGATAGCCGTCGATCTGGGGCAGGCAGGCATCCATCACGGTCGCGCAGTCAGGTTCGGGGGCAGCGGCTTCGAATTCGATCCCGACGAATTTCTGCCAGCCCAGGTCCAGCCCCGGCATGGCTCCGTGCGGGCCGCGCGCGTCGATCACGCCGCGCGCGGCGATCCACTCGCCGTCCGCCAGTTCGATCCCTTCGGCCGTGATCCGCGCGGCGCGGGCGCCAAGCCGCAGCGCGCTTTGCGGCAGACGTGCGCGCACCAGCGCATCCAGCGCGGGCGCGGCGATGGAGTTGTAAGCCACGGCCAGTTCGCGCTCGCGCCCCGGAAACCGCACCCGGTGGCGCGGCCAGCGCACCGGGCGCAACGATGCGACAAGGGCTTGCGATCCGGCCGGCACGTCGCTGTCGAAGAACGACCAGGTGTGGTTGCCGCCGATCGTTTTGCCCGCATCGACCAGCAGTAGCGGCAGTTCGGGGCGCCGTTCGGCCAGCCGCACGGCGGCAAGCGCGCCAGCCAGCCCGCCACCAACGATCACCAGGGGCAGCGTGCTGCTCATCGTCCCTGTCTAGCCTGCCTGCGGGCAAATGCCAGTTTCCTGAAAGGACAGGCCGCGCGGTCTATCGCTGGCGGCCCGCTGGCCCTAGAATAGGTATATGTCGCGTCTTGACCTTGCCGCTCTCGCAGCCCTGCTGTGGTCGAGCCCCTCGCTTGCCGAAACCGCTCCGGCGGCTTCGCTGGAAATCACCGTCACCGGGGCCAGGGCTGCCACCGGCCTGATCCGGGTGGCGCTCTGCCCCGCCGGTGCGAAGTTTCCGGACTGCGGAGCCAGGGCGGTCCGCACTGTCAGCGTGCCGGTAAGCGGTGGGGGCGGCAAGGTGGTGCTGACCGGGCTGATCCCCGGCGCCTATGCGGTCAGCGTGTTCCACGATGCCAATTCGAACGGCAAGCTGGACACCTTCGCCGGGATCCCGCGCGAAGGCTATGGATTCTCGCGCAACCCGCCGTTCAGGCCGCGCGCGCCGCGCTTCAACGAAGCGGAGATCGCGATTTCCGGGGAATCGCACGCGGGAATCAAGCTGAAGTACATTCTCTGAAGCCCGGGATGGCGCAGGCCATCCACAGCGCAGCGACGCGGCGGGATTGCAACGGGGGCGGACAACCCCATATCCCGAAGCAAAGCCGGGATTGACCCGGACGGCCCACAGGGCCGGATTGGATGGATTGACATGACCCAAGTGCTTCCCCTGCTGCCGCTGCGCGACATTGTCGTGTTTCCCGGCATGGTTGTTCCGCTGTTCGTGGGGCGCGACAAGTCGGTCGCCGCGCTTGAGGCGGCGATGGCCAGCGAGGGCGAGAAGGACATTGTCCTGATTGCCCAGCTCGATCCCGGCTGCGACGATCCCGAGCGTGACGATCTGTATGACGTCGGCGTTATCGCCAGCGTACTCCAGCTGCTGAAGCTGCCGGATGGCACCGTACGGGTGCTGGTCGAGGCGCGTCAGCGCGCCCGGCTTGAAGACCTGCGCGAGGAAACCGGTTCCAGCGGGGCGATGATGGTCGCCGCGGTCGAGCGGATCGAGCCGGTCAACGTTTCGGGCAGCGAAGTCGCCGCGATGATGCGCTCGGTGGTCGATACCTTCGGCGAATATGCCAAGCTCAACAAGAAGCTGCCCCAGGATGCTGGCGAGAACCTGGGCGACATAGTCGATGCGGCGCTGCTGGCCGATGCGGTCGCCGCACACATCCAGGCGCGCGTGGCCGACAAGCAGGCGATCCTAAGCGAACCCGATCCGCTCAAGCGGCTGGAAATGGCGCATTCCTTCATGGAAGGCGAACTGGGCGTGCTTCAGGTGGAGCGGCGCATTCGTGGGCGCGTGAAGCGCCAGATGGAAAAGACCCAGCGCGAATACTACCTCAACGAGCAGTTGAAGGCGATCCAGTCGGAACTGGGCGGCGGCGACGGCGAGGAAGCGAACGAGCTGCAGGAACTGCAGAACAGGATCGACAAGCTCAAGCTGTCGAAGGAAGCCCGCGCCAAGGCCAATGCCGAGCTCAAGAAGCTCAAGACCATGCAACCGATGAGCGCCGAGGCGACGGTCATCCGCAATTACCTCGACGTGCTGCTCGGCCTGCCGTGGGGCAAGCGCTCGAAGCTGAAGAAGGATATCGGCGCGGCGCAGCAGATCCTCGACAGCGATCACTACGCGCTCGACAAGGTCAAGGACCGGATCGTGGAATATCTGGCCGTGCAGGCCCGCACCAACAAGCTGAAGGGGCCGATCCTGTGCCTCGTCGGCCCTCCGGGCGTGGGCAAGACCTCGCTGGGCAAGTCGATCGCCAAGGCCACGGGGCGCGAATTCATCCGCCAGTCGCTGGGCGGCGTGCGCGACGAGGCCGAGATTCGCGGCCACCGCCGCACCTACATCGGCTCGCTGCCGGGCAAGATCATTTCCAACCTCAAGAAGGCCGGGACCAGCAATCCGCTGTTCCTGCTGGATGAAATCGACAAGCTGGGCCAGGATTTCCGCGGCGATCCGGCCTCGGCGCTGCTCGAAGTGCTCGATCCCGAACAGAACGCGAAGTTCCAGGATCACTACCTGGAACTGGACTACGACCTGTCGGACGTGATGTTCGTCTGCACCGCCAACAGCCTCAACCTGCCGCAGCCGCTGCTCGACCGGATGGAGATCATCCGGCTTGAAGGCTATACCGAGGACGAGAAGGTCGAGATCGCCGAGCGCCACCTGATCGAGAAGCAGGTGGAAGCGCACGGGCTGAAGCCGGGCGAATTCACCCTGACCACCGAGGCGCTGCGCGACCTGATCCGCTATTACACCCGCGAGGCGGGCGTGCGCACGCTGGAGCGCGAGATCGCGCGGCTGGCCCGCAAGAGCCTGCGCCAGATCCTGGAAGGCAAGGCCAGCAGCGTCACCGTTACGCCGGAGAACCTTGGCGACTTCGCGGGCGTGCGCAAGTTCCGCCACGGCGAATCCGAAGAGGAAAACCAGGTCGGCGCGGTCACGGGGCTGGCCTGGACCGAGGTTGGCGGCGAACTGCTGACCATCGAAAGCGTCACTGTGCCCGGCAAGGGGCTGGTGCGTACCACCGGCAAGCTGGGCGAGGTGATGAACGAAAGCGTCCAGGCTGCCTTCAGCTTCGTGCGGGCGCGCAGCCCGGCCTATGGCATCAGCCCGGCGCTGATCGCGCGCAAGGACATTCACATCCACCTGCCTGAAGGCGCCGTGCCCAAGGACGGGCCGAGCGCGGGCATCGGCATGGTAACCTCGATCGTCTCGACCCTTAGCGGGATCGCGGTGCGCAAGGACGTGGCGATGACTGGCGAGGTCACACTGCGCGGACGGGTGCTGGCGATCGGCGGGCTGAAGGAAAAGCTGCTTGCCGCGCTGCGCGGCGGGATCAAGACCGTGCTCATCCCGGAAGAGAACCGCAAGGACCTGGTCGAGATCCCGGCCAACGTCATTGCCGGGCTGGAGATCGTGCCTGTCAGCCATGTTGATGAGGTGCTGGCGCGCGCCCTGGTTGCGCCGCTCGAACCGATCGAATGGAGCGATGCCGACGATCAGGCGAGCCAGCCCGGCGGGGCTGCGGTGGCCGCGAACGGGGGCTCAATCACCGCGCATTGACCATTGCTGCATTGCGGCAATCGGCGGGGCGCGCACGACTCGTCGAAAATGGCGGAAAAACGTGGATATTCCGCGTTCTCCGGCGCTGTTTCGCTTTGACAGGCGCGGGAAAAGCCGCTCAATTCCCGCGCAGCCTGCGGCGAATCACAAGTCGTCCAGCGAAATTCAGAAAGGTAGGGGGTTCCCGTAATGAACAAGAACGACCTGATCAGCGCTGTTGCCGATTCCAGCGGCCTGTCCAAGACCGATGCGACGAAGGCTGTGGAAGGCGTGTTCGAAGCCATCAGCGGCGCTCTGAAGAGCGGCGACGAAGTTCGTCTGGTCGGCTTCGGCACTTTCTCGGTCGCCAAGCGCAAGGCCTCTACCGGCCGCAACCCGCGCACTGGCGAACCGATGAAGATCAAGGCTTCGTCGCAGCCGAAGTTCAAGGCCGGCAAGGGCCTGAAGGACGCCGTGAACTGACCGGCGATATGCGGATCGCGTTATTGCGCGATCCGGCAGGGTTTACAGCGCCGCGTCTGCACCGTGCAGGCGCGGCGCTTGCCGTTTGGCCGGGGCCGGTCAACCTGCGCCTCAATTCCAAGCGGTGCTGGACGCGGGGCCTGCCCATGACTATATCGCCCTTGCAATGAACCGGATTTTCCTTGCCATTCTCGCGCTGTTCGCGGGCCTCGCTGCCGAGGCTTCGCCGGTTTTTGCGCGTATGGCCGGGTCCGGCGATACCGAAATCGGGGCGACCGAGGCAGGGCGCGGCGCGGCCAGTCCTTCGGCCATTCAGGCTTCCCCGATCGAAGCTCCCGCCCTGCGGCGGGAACGCAGCGAGCGCGAGGCGATGCGGGTCCGCCCGGCCAGCCCGCGCATTTTCATCCCGTCGGTCCAGCTGGGCGTAGACCGCGCGCTGGAATAGCGCGCCGCCCCAAGCCACCGTTCCAGCCCGTGCGGCGCCGCTGATGGCACCGGTGCGGTGCTTTGCCCTATCCCTGCAAGATACCAGGACATTTCCCATGATCGGCGCCATTGCCAAGGCCATTTTCGGCTCGTCCAACGACCGTTACGTCAAATCGCTCGACAAGATCGTCAAGCAGATCGCCGCTTTCGAGCCGTCGATCGAGGCGCTTTCCGATAAGGAGCTTGCCGCCCAGACCGACAAGTTCCGCCGCCTGCTGGCCGACGGCAAGGAGCTTGACGACCTCCTGCCCGAAGCCTTCGCCACCGTGCGCGAAGCGGCGAAGCGCGTGCTGGGCATGCGCCATTTCGATGTACAGATGATCGGCGGTATCGTCCTGCATCGCGGCGAGATCGCGGAAATGCGCACCGGTGAGGGCAAGACCCTGGTCGCGACCCTGGCGGTTTACCTCAACGCCCTCGAAGGCAAGGGCGTCCACGTCGTCACGGTGAACGATTACCTCGCCCGCCGCGACGCCGAATGGATGGGCCAGATCTACAAGTTCCTTGGCCTGACCGTGGGCGTGATCGTGCCCAATCTGAGCGAGGAGGAGCGCCGCGAGGCCTATAATTCCGACATCACCTATGCCACCAACAACGAGCTTGGCTTCGATTACCTGCGCGACAACATGAAGCACGAGCGCGGGCAGATGGTGCACCGCCCGTTCAATTTCGCGATCGTCGACGAGGTCGATTCGATCCTGATCGACGAGGCGCGGACCCCGCTGATCATCTCCGGCCCGACCGACGACAAGAGCGAGCTCTACGTCTCGGTCGATGCGATCGTGAAGCAGCTTCCGCCCGAGCTGTATGAGGCGGACGAGAAGACCAAGAACATCACCCTGACCGAAGACGGCGTTGAATGGGCTGAACGCCAGCTGGAGGCCGCCGGCCTGCTGGTCGGCTCCAACCTCTACGATGTCGAGAACACCCAGGTGGTCCACCACCTCGACCAGTCGCTCAAAGCCAATGTGATGTTCAAGCGGGACATCGACTACATCGTCAAGGACGACAAGATCGTCATCATCGACGAGTTTACCGGCCGCATGATGGACGGGCGGCGCTGGTCGAATGGCCTGCACCAGGCGGTCGAGGCCAAGGAAGGCGTGCGGATCGAGCCCGAGAACCAGACCATGGCCTCGATCACCTTCCAGAACTATTTCCGCATGTATCCCAAGATCGGCGGCATGACCGGCACCGCGGCGACCGAGGCGGCGGAATTCTATGACATCTACAAGATGAACGTGGTGACCATCCCCACCAACGTGCCGGTGAAGCGCGTCGACGAGGAAGACGAGTTCTACAAGAACACGACCGACAAGTTCCAGGCAATCGCCAAGCTGATCCGCGAAAAGAGCGAGATCGGCCAGCCGGTGCTGGTCGGCACGGTTTCGATCGAGAAGTCGGAACTGCTGTCGGAATATCTCACCAAGGAAGGCGTCAAGCACGCGGTGCTGAACGCCCGTTTCCACGAGATGGAGGCCCATATCGTCGCCCAGGCGGGCGCGCTCGGTGCGGTGACCATCGCCACCAACATGGCCGGGCGCGGCACCGACATCAAGCTGGGCGGTAACGCCGAGTTCCGGATCGAGGATGAGCTGCGGGACATGCCCGAAGGGCCGGAGCGCGACGCAGCGATCCGCAAGATCGAAGAGGAAGTCGAGGCGGACCGGCAACGGGTGCTCGCCGCGGGCGGCCTCTGCGTTATCGGCACCGAGCGCCACGAAAGCCGCCGCATCGACAACCAGCTGCGCGGCCGTTCAGGGCGCCAGGGCGATCCGGGCCTGTCGAAGTTCTACCTCTGCCTCGAGGATGACCTGCTGCGCATCTTCGGACCCGACACGCTGTTTTCCAAGATGATGAACTCCAACCTGGCGGACGGCGAGGCGATCGGTTCGCGCTGGCTGTCGAAGGCGATCGAGACCGCGCAGAAGAAGGTCGAGGCGCGCAACTACGACGTGCGCAAGCAGGTGGTCGAATACGACGACGTGATGAACGATCAGCGCAAGGTGATCTACGAACAGCGCGCCGACATCATGGACGCCGACGCGATCGACGACGTGGTGGTCGACATGCGCCACGACACGGTCAACAGCATGGTTGGCACCGCCTGCCCGGTGGGTTCCTATCCCGAGCAGTGGGACCTTGACGGCCTGCGCGCCCGCGCGATCGAAGTGCTGGGGATCGACCCGCCGTTCGAGGACTGGCTGAAGGAAGACGGCATCGAGCCCGACGTGTTCGAGGAACGCATTTCCGCGGCGGCCGATGCGAAAATGGATGCCAAGATTGGCCAGGACCACGCGATCTGGCGGCAGGTCGAAAAGCAGGTTCTGCTGGAGCGGCTGGACCACTACTGGAAGGAACACCTCGCCACGCTCGATGCGCTGCGTCAGGTGGTGTTCCTGCGCGCCTATGCCCAGAAGACCCCGATCAACGAGTACAAGCAGGAAGCCTTCGGCCTGTTCGAGCGGATGCTGGAAGCGATCCGCGAGGACGTGACCCGCATCCTGATGAACGCGGAACTGCAGGCCACCCCGGTGACACTGCCGGACCTGCCGGACTTCCTCACCAGCCACATCGACCCCTTCACCGGAGAGAACGACGCCAGCGGCCAGCGCATGGCCGGGGCCGACGCGATGATGGGGATGCTGGGCGCGGCCGATCCGCTCGCCCTGGCCCAGGGGGACGAGGATCCCTATGCCCACCTCGGCCTGTCGCGCAATGCGCCGTGCCCGTGCGGTTCCGGCCAGAAGTATAAGCACTGCCACGGGGCCGCCGGGTGATGAATGCGCCGTCCGCAAGGACGGCACCGCAGGTTCCCCTCCCGCCTGCGGGAAGGGCGAGGGGGCGAGTTGTGCCGAGAGCGGGGGGGGGGGGGGGGGGGGGGGGGGGGGGGGGGGGGGCGGGGGGGGGCCGGGTTTTTGATGGACTGGCTGGCTCCGGCCTTTTTCGGCACGGCCCTGCTCTATGCCTCGGTCGGGTTCGGCGGCGGATCGACCTACAGCGCGCTGCTGGCGCTCGCCGGGTTCGATTACCGCCTGCTGCCGATCGTCAGCCTGTGCTGCAACGTGGTGGTGGTGACGGGCGCCGTGATCCGCTTTGCCCGCGCGGGCGAGATGCCGTGGCGCGGGGCGCTGACACTGTCGCTGATTGCCGCGCCGCTGGCTTTTCTGGGCGGACTGACCCCGATCCGCGAGGCGACATTCCTGTTTCTGCTGGGCCTTTGCCTGGTCGGGGCGGGGCTCGCCCTGTTCCTGCCGGGCCACGGCAAGGGCGATCCGGCCCCCGCGGCCAGCGCGATGCCGCTGGCCGCCGCTCCGCTGGGCTATCTTGCCGGGCTGGTCGGGATCGGCGGCGGGATATTTCTGGCTCCGTTGCTGCACCTGACGCGCTGGAACTGCGCGCGGCGGATCGCGGCGACGACCAGCCTGTTCATCCTGATCAATTCACTGGCGGGCCTTGCCGGGCAACTGGCCAAGAGCGGGCCGCAGACCTTCGCCCTTGCCCTGTCGGACGCCCTGCCGCTGCTGATTGCAGTGGTGCTGGGCGGGCAGCTTGGCAGCCTGCTGGCCTTGCGCTGGCTGCCCGGCCACGTGATCCGCTGGCTCACCGCAGCGCTCACCATCTGGGCGGGCAGCCGCCTGCTGCTGGGCTGATTGCCGGGGCCGAGCTGCGGCCGCGCTCAGGCCGCGCGATTCGCCGCCGTTTCGTCCGCTTCGGGCCGGTAAGGCTGAAGCTTGAACAGCAGGCGGGCGAGCTGGTCGAGCGGGATCGCTTCCTGAAAGATGATCCCGTGATCGTGATTCCGGCGCCAGCAGACGTTGCCGAACCGCAGCGGCAGACCATCGACCTCCAGCCGCACCAGCGAGCCTGCCGGATAGCGGCTCCCGCCGACCACCCGGGCGCCCCGCGTCGAGATGTCCGCCAGCATCGCCCTGCTGTCGATCCCGCCGGTGGTGACAAGTGCGGGCCGTTCCAGCCGCAGCCGCACACCCCGATGCGGATAGCGGCCGGGCTCGGCGATGAAGGCTGACAGGTCGATCGGGCTGGCAAAGCGGTAGCCGGCGCTGCCCCCCTGCGCCCAGACCCGCTCAACCGGATAGGTGAGGCCATTAGCCAGCATCAGGAAGATCCGTGTCTCGGCCGGGACATCGTGAAAGAACCGCAGCCGGGTACCGCCAGCGGACACATCGCGGACGATGCAGACATATTCGCCGCTCTGGCACACCACTTTCGCGGTGCGCAGCATCAGCGAGGAACGGCGGGCTTGGCGTTGCTCAATTTCGACATCGGCGCTGTAGGGATGCGGGCGGCTGGGCACTTGACCTTCCTTTCCTGTCCTCTCGGATCATGGTCAAGGAAAGGTACGCAGGCAGGGCAAACGCGGGACAAAGACGGCCCTCAGCGCTGTTACGTAGCCGGCTGTGGAATGTGGGTGGGCGCGAGCGCCCCGAACAGCACAGTGAGGCGCGTTACGCTCCGTTTCTCGTCAAAAGCTGGAGCCGGTTTTCCCGCACTGCGGCGCTTGCGCCGTGGCTGGAAAATGAATGGCTCCCCGAGTAGGATTCGAACCTACGACCAAGTGATTAACAGTCACCTACTCTACCGCTGAGCTATCGGGGAGCAGTCCTTGCGGACAGGAGCGCGCCTATAACAGGGCCGGAGAGTTTGGCAATACGCCCCGGCACGTTTTTTCGTCAGAACTGGAATTGCTCGGCGAAAATCCGCTCCTCCAGTGTCTTGCCGGGGTCGAACAGCAGGGTCAGCTGGTGCTCGCGCGCGACCTTGACCTTCACTGCCAGGATATCGCGCAGTTCCTTCTGGTCGGCGACGGCGGCGACGGGGCGCTTTTCGGGATCGAGGACGCGGAAGGCGATCTCGTAGTGATCTGGCAGAATCGCCCCGCGCCAGCGGCGCGGGCGGAACGGGCTGATCGGGGTGAGCGCCAGCATGGCCGAGCCGAGCGGGAGTATCGGGCCGTTGGCGGAAAGGTTGTAGGCAGTCGATCCCGCCGGGGTGGCAACCAGGATGCCGTCGCAGGCCAGCGCGGGAATCCGCACCTTGCCATTCACCGACACTTCCAGCAGCGCGGTCTGGCGGGTTTCGCGCAGCAGCGACACCTCGTTGATCGCGCAGAAGGTTTCGCTGCCTCCGCTGCCGGTCGTCGCGGTCATCGACAGGGGGGTTACGGCCAGCGGCCTGGCGCGGGCAACCCGTTCGGCCAGCGCGCGGCTGGACTTGGGCTTGTTCATCAGGAAGCCGACCGTGCCGAGGTTGAGGCCGTAGGCCGGGATCACGCGGCCCGTATCCAGCATCTGGTGGAGCACGTGGAGCATATGCCCGTCGCCTCCCAGCACCACCGCAACGTCAGCCTCTTCCAGCGGCACGAATTCGTGCGCTTCGGCCAGGGCCGAGGCGGCTTCTTCCGCTCGGGCAGTCTCCGACGGGAGGAGGGCGAGGCGCTGGGGCTTGCTCATGGCACCGATGGATATGGGGGAAGGGCGGGTTTGGCAATCGCCGCAAGGGCCGCTCTGCCAACGCTTTGGTAGGCACTTGCATGCTAGGCGCGGGGAATGGACGCTTTTGTGCGCGATGACAACGATGACAGCCGCGATGCGGTGACCGGTCTGATCGGGCGCGATGGCGCGCGTCGGCGGCTGGCGCAGTGGCTGGGCCGGGGCGAGCAGGTCCACGGCCTGGTGGTCGGGTTGCGCCGGTTCGATGCGGTCAACATGGCCTATGGCGCGGCGGTGGGCGATGCCGCCCTGGCCGAGGTCGCGGCGCGGCTGAAGCACTTTGCGGGCGACGAGCTGGAAGGCGGCTGGATCGCGGCACGCAGCGGCGGCGGGCAGTTTCTGCTGCTGACCAGCGAACCGTGCAGCCGTGAACGCTGGCAGGTCGCGGCGGCGCAGTTGCTTGACGCGCTGGCCCGCCCGATTGCCTGCGCGGGCACGACCGTGCGGCTGTCGCCGCGCGGGGCGCTGCTGCGCGGGCTGGGCGGGGAGAGCGCGGATTCGATGCTCGACCGGCTGGGGCAGGCGCTGTCCAGTGTCATGGCCCATCCCGGGCGCCGTGTGCTGTGGGCCGACGGCGAGGCGACCCGCGCCGGACGCAGCGCCGCTCAGCTCGAATCCGACCTGCTGCGCGCAATCGATGGAAACGAGATCGAGGTGGTCTATCAGCCGCAGTTCGGGTGCCTTGACGACCGGCTGGTCGGCGGCGAGGCGCTGGCGCGCTGGAACCACCCGCAGCTTGGGCGGATCGGCGCGGGCGCGTTGTTCGCGATTGCCGAACGGGCGGACCATGTCGCCCAGCTTTCGCGTCACATCGCCCGGCTTGCGCTGAGCGGTGCGCGGACCTGGCCGATGGACCTGCGCCTGTCGCTCAACGTCACCCCCAGCGATCTGGCGCAGGGCGATTTCGCGGGCGATTTCGCGGCTCTGGCGGAAAGCACCGGCTTTCCCGCCTGGCGGCTGACGCTGGAAGTGACCGAACAGGTCTTGCTGGCCGATGCGGCCCATGCCGCGCAGGTGCTGGGGCGGCTGACGGCGCGCGGGATGCGCGTGGCGCTGGATGACTTCGGGGCGGGGTTCTGCAACTTCCGTTACCTCAAGCTTCTGCCGCTGCATTACCTCAAGCTCGACCGCAGCATGATCGACGGGATCGCGGGCGACCTGCGCGATCTGGCCGTGCTGCGCGCGATCATTGCCATGGCCGGTGCGCTGGAACTGAAGGTCATTGCCGAGGGCGTGGAAAGCGAGGCCCAGCGCGCGCTGGTCGGGGCCGAGGGCTGCGCCAGCTATCAGGGCTTCCTGCGCGCCCAGCCGCTCAGCGCGGAGGATTTTGTCGCGCTGGCGGAAGCGCGGTGATGCGCGCGGCTTTCCTGGCGGCGGCATTGACGCTGGGCGGCTGCGGCGCGCTCAGCGGCAACAGCGTCGACATCACCTCGCGCGAGACGGCGGGTTATCCGGTTGACCGGGTGGAGAAGCCGGTCGATTCGGGCCCGGCGATCCACGCCATCGGCATCTACGAAGCGAGCGGAGATCACGGGCACGGCCGTCATCCGATGGCCGATGCCGAAGTGGTGGTGGAGGATCAGGGCGGTCGGCCGACCTACCTTGCGCTATCGTCTTACGAGCCGGTGCGCTGGAAGCTTTCGGGGCCGGGTCTGGCAGACGTCAAGGGCGTCTACCTTGCGGGCTATAACCGGCATGAGATCGAGGGAATTGCGGGCGGGCTGGTGGTGAATCTTTCTGGCAATGCCGACCCGGGGGGGGGTGGGCAGTGACGGCAAGGGGCGGCCTGCACCACCCTGGGAAGGTTGGGCGCCGCTGCGGCCACGGAGTTCGTGGGCCATGCCGAAGAACGCTTCGGGGCCAGACTGGCAAGCTTTACCGGGACATATAACGCCAACGGGTTCCGGGTGAACGCGCGCTAGGGCGCCCAACCGCCCGTTCCGCTGTCAGCCCCTGGCCTTGCGTGCGATCGCGCTCAGTCCCTTGGTCAGCTGGAACAGGCCGTTGAGCCGCGCCTCGGCACTGCCCCAGGCGCGGGTGACGGCGATCTTGCTGTCGGGGCGCAGCTTGATCGTGCCCTGCAGGCGTTCGGCATAGGCGATCAGGCCGGCGGGATCGGGGAAGCTGTCCTGGTGGAAGCTGACCAGCGTGCCCTTGGCGCCGACATCGATCTTGGCGATATTCGCCTCGATCGCCTGGCGCTTGATCTGGATCAGCTTGACCAGGTTGACGGTGGGCGCGGGCAGCGGGCCGAAGCGGTCGATCATCTCGGCCGAGAGCGATTCGACTTCGGCGGTGTCTTCGGCATCGTTGAGGCGGCGGTAGAGCGCCATCCGCACCGCCAGATCCGGCACATAGTCTTCCGGGATCATGATCGGCGCATCGACGGTGATCTGCGGGGAGAGCGAATGGCGTTCTTTCGCCAGCCCCATGTCCCCCGCCTTGGCGGCGAGGATCGCGTCTTCCAGCATCGACTGGTACAGTTCGAACCCGACTTCGCGGATATGGCCCGACTGCTCGTCGCCCAGCAGGTTGCCCGCGCCGCGAATGTCGAGATCGTGGCTGGCGAGCTGGAAGCCCGCACCCAGCGAATCGAGATCGCCCAGCACTTTCAGCCGCTTTTCCGCCACTTCCGACAATTGCGTGTCAGCCGGCGTGGTGAGGTAGGCATAGGCGCGCAGCTTGGAGCGGCCCACCCGCCCGCGCAGCTGGTACAGCTGGGCGAGGCCAAAGCGGTCGGCGCGGTGGATGATGATCGTGTTGGCGGATGGAATGTCGAGCCCGCTTTCGACGATCGTGGTGGCCAGCAGCACTTCGTATTTCTTTTCGTAGAAGGCGCTCATCCGCTCTTCCACCTCGCTGGCCGCCATCTGGCCGTGGGCGCTGACATAGCGGATTTCCGGCACGAATTCGCGCAGCCAGCTCTCCACGCTTTCCATGTCGGCGATGCGGGGCACGACGATGAAGCTCTGCCCGCCGCGATGGTGTTCGCGCAGCAAGGCCTCGCGCATCACCATGTCGTCCCATTCCATCACGTAGGTGCGCACCGCCAGGCGGTCGACCGGCGGGGTCTGGATGGTGGACAGCTCGCGCAGGCCCGACATCGCCATTTGCAGCGTGCGCGGGATCGGCGTGGCGGTGAGGGTCAGGACGTGGACGTTGGTGCGCAGCTGCTTGAGCGCTTCCTTGTGGTTGACGCCAAAGCGCTGTTCCTCGTCAACGATGACCAGGCCAAGCTGCTTGAACTTCAGCGATTTCGACAGCAGCGCGTGGGTGCCGATCACGATGTCCATGGTGCCCTCGGCCAGCCCCTCGCGGGTCGCCCTGGCCTCCTTTTCGCCGACCAGGCGTGAAAGGCGCCCGACCTTCAGCGGAAACCCGGCGAAGCGTTCGGAAAAGCCCGTGAAATGCTGCCGGGCAAGCAGGGTGGTGGGGGCAATCACCGCCACCTGATGACCGGCCATCGCCGCAACGAAAGCGGCGCGCAGGGCCACCTCGGTCTTGCCGAAGCCGACATCGCCGCAGACCAGCCGGTCCATCGGCGTGCCGGTGGCAAGGTCTTCCAGCACGTCCTCGATCGCGCGCTCCTGGTCCTCGGTCTCGGCCCAGGGGAAGCGTTCGGAAAACTGGTCGTAGCTGGCCTGCTCGACCGGGAGGACCGGAGCCTGCCGCAATGCACGCTGCGCGGCGGTGCGCAGCAGTTCGTGCGCGATTTCGCGGATGCGTTCCTTGAGCCGGCTCTTGCGCTTCTGCCACGCCTCGCCCCCCAGCCGGTCGAGCGCGACCATTTCGGCATCGCTGCCATAGCGGCTGAGGACGTCGATGTTCTCGACCGGAACGTAAAGCTTGTCGCCCCCGGCATATTCCAGCGCCACGCAATCGTGCGGGCTGTCGCCCACCGGAATCGATTGCAGACCGATGTAGCGACCGATGCCGTGGTCCATGTGGACGACCAGATCGCCCGGAGTGAGTGCGGAGAGTTCCGCCAGGAAGGCATCGGCCCCCTTGCGGCGCTTCTTGCGGCGCACCAGCCGGTCGCCAAGGATATCCTGTTCGGTGACGAGGTCGATGTCGTCATTGGCGAAGCCGGTTTCCAGCGGCAGGACCAGCGCCACCGGCGCGCCCTTTGCCGCCAATCCCAGCGCCTCCTGCCAGGTATCGGCCATGACCGGCACCGGCCCCGCCGCTTCGCCCAGGATCGCGGAAAGCCGCGCGCGGCTGCCCTGCGAATAGGCGGCGATCAGCGCCTTCTTGCCGCGCTTGGCCGCGCCGGTCAGATAACGCGCGGCGGCCTCGTAGACATTGTCGCCCCGCGCGCGCTCGGGGGCGAAATCGCGCCCGCTGGCAAAGCCGAAATCGACCACGCCCGCGCCTTCGGGCTGGGCAAAGATATCCGCGCGGTGGACCGGGTGGCCGGTCAGCGCCGCGTCCAGTTCCCCGCGCGAGAGATAGAGCGAGGCGGGGTCGAGCGGGCGGTAGGAACCGGGTGCCTTGCCGGATGTGTCGGACCGCGCGGCAAAGTAATCGGCAATATCGCCCAGCCGCTCGTCCGCCGCGCCCTGCGCCGCGCTGTCGATGACGATAAGGTCTTCGGGGGAGAGGTGATCGAACAGGGTCAGCAGCCGGTCTTCGAACAGGGGCAGCCAGTGCTCCATTCCCGCAAGCCGCCGCCCGTCGCTGACCGCCTGATAGAGCGGATCGGAAGTGGCATTGGCGCCGAACAGTTCGCGGTAACGGCTGCGGAAACGCTTGACGCTGTCCTCGTCGAGCAGCGCCTCGCTCGCCGGGAGCAGCAGGTGCGCCTCGACCGGGCCGGTCGAACGCTGGGTATTGGGATCGAACAGGCGCAGCGTTTCCAGTTCGTCGCCGAAGAAATCGAGCCGCAGGCCCGCATCGAGACCGGACGGGTAGATATCGAAGATCGACCCGCGCACCGCATATTCGCCCGCATCGGCAACCGTGTCGGTGCGGCTGTAGCCCTGCCGCTGGAGCAGCGCGATCAGGCTTTCGCGGCCGATCTCCATCCCCGGCTTCAGCAGCCGCACGTTCTCGCGGATGCGGAACGGCGTGAGGACGCGCTGGAGCAGGGCGTTGATCGTGGTCACCACCAGCTGCGGGGCGCTTGCCTTGCCCTGCAGGCGGTGAAGCGTTGCCAGCCGCCGCGCGGAGATCGACAGGGCCGGGCTGGCGCGGTCATAGGGCAGGCAATCCCACGAAGGGAAAGTCAGCACTTCCAGTTCCGGCGCGAAGAAGCCCGCGCTGTCGGCCACCGCCTGCATCGCCGCATCGTCCGCCGCGACGAACACCGCCCGCGATTTTACCGCGCGGGCGAGGTCCGCCATGACCAGCGGCTGCGCCCCGCGCGCGAGGCCGGCCAGCGTCAGCGGGGTCTTGGCGTTCAGGATTTTCGACAGGTCAGGCATGGTTCGCGCAACAGCAATTGCCCCGCGGGCCGTTTGGATGGCCAGCGGGGTGGGAATCGGGAGATTGCCTTAGGCGGGAACCGGCCCGCTACCAAGCCCTGCCTGCGCGACAGGGCGCTCTCCTTGGGGAGGGGAAGGGAATCCCCTCAGCGCGGGATTTCGACGAAGTCCAGCTTGCGGAAAGCTTCCATCTGCGCGCCCGCATATTCCGGCGGGATCGCCAGCGTGCCCAGCGCCCAGCCCATGATGTCGACGTCTTCCTCGTCCAGCAGGCGCTCGAACCAGGCGAGTTCCGGCTCGTTCCAGCCCGCGCCATAGCGGTCGAAGAAGCAGCCGATCATGTAGTCGGCCTCGCGCGTGCCGCGGTGCCAGGCGCGGAATTTCAGGCGGCGGAGGCGGTGTTCAGCGTCGCTCATGCGCGCTGCGGTAGGCGCTGGCGGGCCGCGAAACAACCCCCGCCGCGCGGTGGCGGCGGGGGTTGCCCCTGCGTGCGACCCGCAAGCGAAGGGATCAGTTGTTCTCGCGCAGCGCGGCCAGGATTTCCGGCGGCTTGCGGCCGATCATGTCCTTGCCCACTTCCTTGAGCAGCGCCGCTTCGGTCTGCTTGTGATAGTGCCTGCGCAGTTCGCCCAGGGTGCGCGCGGGCGCAAAGACCACCAGCTTGTCGATCCGGTGGCCAAGCACTTCGCCGTTGAGCCAACTGACCGCGGCGGCGGCGTGGGCGTCTTCGTCGACCTGGCTGTTGGCATGGTTGCCGGGACTGGAATGATGGCCCGCGCCCGAATGGTTGTGGCTGTCGAGTCTGGGGCTATCCAGCGCGGTCAGCTGGGGCTCCGCTTCGTCGCCAGAGTTGCGGTAGAGTTCGAAATTGCGGCCATCGACGAGTGCGATGACAGTGCCATGTGGCAGCAGCATGGGGTTCTCCTGAATGGTTCCGGCCCTTGTCCTTGTGGACATGGGGCAATGGAGCGCCTTTCCCCCGCAAATGTCCATGCGCTGGGTCAAATCGTCCAGTTTCCCTCTCCCCGTTCCCGCCCGCGCCGCTATGACAGCGCGATGCGTCCCGAGCGGCTCAATCCCCTGTTCATTCCTGCCGATGGCCTGAAGGGTGTCGGGCCGCAGCTGGCGCGCCCGCTGGAGCGGCTGGGGCTGACCCGGGTGCGCGATTTCGCCTATCACCTGCCCGACCGCTTCGTATCGCGCCGCGCCGTGGCGGACCTTGATGAGGCGAGCGTGGGCGAACAGATCGTCGTCGCGCTCATCCCGCTGGAATACCGCTCCAGCGCCGGGCGCGGGCCATTCCGCGTGCTGGCAAGCGACGCGGCGGGCAATGTCTGCGCGCTCACCTGGTTCGGACGCAATGCGGGCTGGGCTAAAAAGCAGTTGCCCCTGGGGGAGCGGCGCTGGATCGCCGGGCGGCTCGACCAGTTCGGCCAGACGCTCCAGATCGTCCATCCCGACCATGTGGTGGAGGAAGGCGGCGAGGCGCTGGGCCAGCTGTGCGAGCCGGTCTACCCGCTGTCGGAAGGGCTGACGCAGGGACGCCTGGCTGCGCTGGTGCAGCAGGCCCTGGGCATGGCGCCAGACCTGCCCGAATGGATCGAGCCCGGCCTGCTGACGCGCGAAGGCTGGCCCATCTGGCGCGAGGCCCTGACGCTTGCCCATCAGGGCGAACATCCCGCCGCGCGCGACCGGCTGGCCTATGACGAGCTGCTCGCCAACAGCCTGGCGCTGATGCTGGTGCGCAATGCCAACCGCGCGCGCAGCGGCACGCCGCTGACCGGCGACGGATCGCTGCGCACCCGGCTGGACCTGCCCTTCGCGCTGACCGGTGCCCAGCGCCGCTCGATTGCCGAGATCGAGGCGGACATGGCGCAGGCATCCCCCATGCTGCGCCTGCTGCAGGGCGATGTCGGATCGGGCAAGACGGTGGTCGCGCTCGAATCGATGCTGCTGGCGGTTGAGGCGGGCGCGCAGGCCGCGCTGCTTGCCCCCACCGAAATCCTCGCCCGCCAGCACCACGCCACGCTGTGCCGGATGGCGGCGGGCACGGGGGTAACGATCGGCCTGCTGACCGGGCGCGACAAGGGCCGGGCGCGCGAATCGATCCTGATGGGGCTGATGGACGGTTCCATCCCGATTATCGTGGGCACCCATGCGATCTTTCAGGAGGCGGTGAGCTATCGCAATCTCGCGCTGGTGGTGATCGACGAGCAGCACCGCTTCGGCGTCGGCCAGCGGCTGATGCTCACGCAGAAGGGCCAGACAACAAAAGAGGGGAGGCGCACGCCGCACTGCCTGGCGATGACCGCCACCCCGATTCCGCGCACCCTGACGCTGGCCCAGTACGGCGAGATGGACGTCAGCAAGCTGGACGAGATGCCCCCCGGGCGCCAGCCGATCGACACCCGGGTGGTGGCGGTCGAGCGGATCGAGGATGTCGTCTCCGCCATCGCCCGCCATATCGCCACGGGCGAGCAGGCCTATTGGGTCTGCCCGATGGTCCGCGAACTGGAGACTGAGGACCTCGCCGCCGCCGAGGCCCGCTTTGCCGCGCTTTCGGCGCGGTTCGGGGATCAGGTCGTGCTGGTCCACGGGCAGTTGAAGCCAGAGGTCAAGGATGCGGCGATGGACCGCTTCGCGCGCGGGGAGGCTGCCGTGCTGGTGGCGACCACGGTGATCGAGGTGGGAGTCGACGTGCCCAACGCCACGCTGATGGTGATCGAGCAGGCGGAACGCTTCGGCCTGGCCCAGCTCCACCAGCTGCGCGGGCGGGTGGGGCGCGGCACCGGCAAGAGCACCTGCCTGCTGCTGCGCGGCGAGGCCCTGTCCGAAACCGCGCGCCGCCGCCTGGCCCTGATGCGCGAAACGCAGGACGGCTTCCGCATCGCCGAGGAGGACCTTGAACTGCGCGGCGGGGGCGAACTGCTGGGCACCCGGCAATCGGGCGACACTCCGTTCCGCGTCGCCAGCCTGGAACAGATCCAGCGCCTGCTTCCGCTCGCCCACGACGACGCCCGACTGCTGATGGAACGCGACGGCGGCCTGACCGGCCCTCGCGGCGAGGCGGCGCGGTTGCTGCTCTACCTGTTCGAGCGGGATTACGGGGTGCAGTTGCTGCGGGGTGGGTAAACGCTACTTCGCCGCGAACAGCAGGCGGCCCTGGCCCAGCTTGTCGAGCAGTTCGCCGATGTCCGCCCGCGATACCGCGAAGCAGCCCTGGCTGCGGCCCACGCGGCCCTGGTTCTGGGCCATGGCCTGGCTGACGTAGTCCGCCCCGTGGATCACGATGGCGCGCGGTTCGGCAAGGCTGTTTTCGGGATCGAGCCCGATCAGCTTGCGCGATCGGCCGTGCTTGCCGACATAGGTCTGGCCGGTCAGGAAGGCGCCGGGGCTTGAAGCGTTCGAGCCGGGGCGGTTGGAGAAGCGTTGCACCCAGCCGCTGTTGCCCGGGTCCGATCCGTTGCCATGCGCTACCAGCATCGAAGCGACGGTGCGGCCCGCCGCGACATCGACGATCTGCAGCCGTTCCAGCCGCGAATGGGCGGAGAAGTTGACGATCCCGATCAGGTCGCGGTGGGGGATCAGGCGGGAGTGACGGTCAAGTGCAGCCATGGCCTGGGGCAGCAGCGCGGGCGCCTCGCCGCACAGGGGTGCGGCAAACACGCGCGGCGCGGCCAGCGCGCCCGCGGTTCCAGCCATGACGCCAAGAAAGCGGCGCCGGTCGAAATTCATGCTATGCGATTCCCGAAGTTCTTTGGGTCAATCTGGGAACGGTTTTCCGGATTGCAAATTTATATGAGTAAATGGCGATGAAACGGGTTCTTTTTGCGCTGGCCGCCGGATTCATGAGCGTTTCCGGACCGGCGGCGGCGGCAAGCTGGGACGCGGCGGCCCTGACGGCGCTGCGCAGTGCCATCGATTCGGCCCCGGGGGAAGCGCTGCCCCGGCCTGATCCGGCCGCGCTCGACCAGGCCGAGCGGCTCGGCGATCCGGTGGCGATCGATGGCGCTGCCAACGCGCTGGCGCTGAAACTCGCCCGGATGCATCTGCATGGCGCGTCGGACGAGGCGCTGCTGCGGGGCTGGAAGATCGCCGACACGGGGGATTCCGACGGGCTTGAGGGGCGCCTTGCCGCCGCGCTTGCGGCCGGGCAGATCGGCCCGTTCCTGGCCAGCCTCGCCCCGCAGCATCCTGACTATGCCGGCCTGCGCGCCGCCTATGCGGTGGAAAAGGACCCGGCGCGGCGTGCCACACTGGCCCGCAACATGGAGCGCTGGCGCTGGATGCCCCACAGTCTTGGGAGCGACTACCTGCTGGTCAACGCTGCCAGCTATGAAGTGCGGCTGTGGCGCGGCGGCAGGCAGGCGGGGACCTGGCGGGTGATCGTCGGCAAGCCGAAGACGCCAACCCCGGTGTTCGGCGCGACGGTGACCGGGGTCACGCTCAACCCGTGGTGGGACGTGCCGGCCAGCATCGTGCGCGAAAGCGTGGGCAGCCTGGTGCGGCGCAGTCCGGCCACGGCGCGCGCGCGCGGCTATGTGTGGAGCGGCGGGCATATCCGCCAGCGCCCGGGGCCGGGCAATTCGCTGGGTGAAATGAAGCTGGCGATGGCCAACCCGTGGAACGTCTACCTTCACGACACCCCCAGCAAGGCCCTGTTCGACAAGGAAGTGCGTGCCTTCAGCCATGGCTGCGTGCGGGTGGGCGATGCGCTGGGCTTTGCCCAGACCCTGCTGGACGGCACCCGTACCCGCGCCCAGATCGACGCGAAGGTGGCGACCCGGGTGACCGAGACGGTACCGCTGGCCCGGCCGATCCCGGTCTACATCGCCTATTTCACCGCCGGGATGCGGGGCGATGGCACGTTTGGCTATTTTCCGGACATCTACGGGCGCGACAAGGGCGTGGCGCTGGCGCCGCAGGTCAACAAGGCCTGCGGCGTGTGATCGCGCAAAATAAGTGAAGTGGTCGGGGAAAGAGGATTCGAACCTCCGGCCCCTGCCTCCCGAAGACAGTGCTCTACCAGGCTGAGCTATTCCCCGACCGTTCAAGGGTGCCTTTCGAATTTCTTCGAGGGCGCCCGAGGCAGGAGCGGGCCTATAAGGGGCGATTGCCGGGGTGGCAAGCGGGCAATGTCGGGTTTAACGTCATTCCATGCCCAGCCATGCGATTCCCTCCGTTTCCGTCCCCCCGCAGCACTGGGAATGGCAGTATCTCGACCTGATGCGCCGTATCTGGGCAGCGGGGGATGAACGGATCGACCGCACCGGAGTGGGCACCCGCTCCGTATTCGGGGCGCAGATTCGCTTTGATCTGGCGGACGGGGCGATGCCGCTGGTGACCACCAAGCGGGTCTACTGGAAGACCGCCACGCGCGAATTCCTGTGGTTCCTGACCGGCGATACCAACATCCGTGCGCTCTGCGCGCAGGGGGTGGAGATCTGGACCGACTGGCCGCTCGACCGCTATCGCAAGGCCACGGGCGAGGAGATTTCCCGCAGCGACTTCTCGGCGCGAATCGTCTCCGACGCCGCCTTTGCCGCGCAGTGGGGCGATCTTGGCCCGGTTTACGGCAAGCAATGGGTCGATTGGCCGGTTTACGAACCTGCGGGGGAGGGGCTGTTCCGCCTGGCGCCGCTGGGCATCAACCAGGTTGCCGAAGTGGTGGAAAGCCTGCGCAGCAACCCCGGCAGCCGCCGCCACATCGTCGAGGGGTGGAACGTGGCGGAGCTGGGGCGGATGGCCCTGCCGCCGTGCCACAAGACCTATCAGTTCCACGTCGCCGACGGGCGCCTGTCATGCCTGCTCTACCAAAGGAGCTGCGACGTTGCGCTGGGCCTGCCGTTCAACCTGTGGGGCGCGGCGCTGTTCACGCGGATGCTGGCGCAGCAGGCCGATCTGGAACCGGGCGAGCTGGTGTGGATGGGCGGCGATACGCACCTCTATCTCAACCACGCGGACCTCGTCGAAGCGCAGCTTGCCCGGCAGCCGCTGGGCACGCCCACGATGGCGATCGCGCGGCGGCCGGAGAGCATTTTCGATTACCGGATCGAGGACTTCGAAGTGCGCGATTATGCGCCGCAGGCACCGCTGTCTGCTCCGGTGGCCGTGTGATTGACTCGGAAAGGCGTTTGAAATAAAATAACGCACATCGATAATTTGCTTCCAGAGGTGCATGGTGCGCCGGGGAAGCGGGAGAGCGCACAATGGCCGACCGGCCCGCCAGTTCCCACAGCAATCGCGGCAACCTGCCGCCGCTGTCGCTGCACGTTCCCGAGCCGCCCTATCGCCCCGGCGATCCGGTAGACTATTCCTGGCTCGACATTCCCCCGGCCGGCACCGCGCCGCGCCCGGACGAGGCCTGCGAAGCGGCGGAAACCCATCCCTTGTGCCACGGCCTGATCCGCGTGCTGGACGAGGATCACCGCGCGGTCGGCGCCTGGGATCCCCGGCTCGATCCGGAAACGCTGCGGCGGATGCTGCGGGTCATGGCGATGACCCGCGCCTTCGATGACCGGATGTATCGCGGCCAGCGGCAGGGCAAGACCAGCTTCTACATGAAGTGCACCGGCGAGGAGGCGACCAGCGTCGCCTCCGCCTTTGCCCTGGCCGACGATGACATGGTGTTCCCCAGTTATCGCCAGCAGGGCATCCTGATCGCGCGCGGCTATCCGATCGTGGAGATGATCAACCAGATCTATTCCAACCGGGCGGACAAGCTGAAGGGCCGCCAGCTGCCGATCATGTATTCCAGCCGTGAACACAGTTTTTTCACGATCAGCGGCAACCTTGCCACGCAGTATCCGCAAGCCGTTGGCTGGGCGATGGCGAGCGCGATTCGGGGCGATACCCGCATCGCCGCCAGCTGGATCGGCGAGGGATCGAGCGCGGAGGGCGATGCCCATGCAGCGTTCACTTTCGCCACCGTGTTCAACGCGCCGGTCGTGTTCAACGTGGTCAACAACCAGTGGGCGATCTCCAGCTTTTCAGGCTTTGCCGGGGGTGAGCGGGCAACTTTCGCGGCGCGCGCGGTGGGCTATGGCCTGGCGGGCCTGCGGGTCGATGGCAACGATGCGCTGGCGGTCTATGCCGCCGTTCGCTGGGCGGCCAACCGGGCGCGGGCCAACAAGGGGCCGACCCTGATCGAGCATTTCACCTACCGCGCCGAAGGCCACTCCACCTCCGACGATCCCAGCCAGTACCGCTCCGCGCAGGAGCGCGAGGAATGGCCGCTGGGCGATCCGGTGATGCGCCTGAAGCGGCACCTGATTTCACTGGGTGAATGGTCGGTCGAGGCGCACCAGGCAATGGACCGGGAACTGGTCGAACAGGTCAAGGCCGCGACCAAGGAGGCCGAGAAGAACGGCATCCTCGGTCACGGGCTGCATCACCCGTTCCACACCATGTTCGAGGACGTCTACGAGGAACTGCCCTGGCACCTCAAGGACCAGTCCGAACAGGCGATGCACGAACGCCGGGTCAAGTGGCCGGATTGGAAGGAAACATGAGCGCGCTGGAAGAAGGCCCGGTGACCCTGGCGGACGCCCCCGTTCGGCGCCTCAACATGATCGAGGCGATCAACGAGGCGCTGCACCTGATGATGGCGCGCGATGACAGCGTGGTCGTGTTCGGGGAGGACGTGGGCTATTTCGGCGGGGTGTTCCGCGCCACGGCGGGTCTGCAGAAGACCTTCGGCAAAAGCCGTGTGTTCGATACCCCGATCAACGAATGCGGGATCATCGGCGCGGCGGTGGGCATGGCCGCCTATGGCCTGCGCCCCGTGCCGGAAATCCAGTTCGCGGACTATATCTATCCCGGCTACGACCAGCTCGTCTCCGAAGCGGCGCGGCTGCGCTACCGTTCCGCCGGAGAGTTCATCGCGCCGATCACCGTGCGCTCGCCGTTCGGCGGGGGCATCTTCGGCGGCCAGACCCACAGCCAGAGCCCGGAGGCGCTGTTCACCCATGTCGCGGGGCTGAAAGTCGTCATCCCCAGCACCCCGCATGACGCCAAGGGCCTGCTGATCGCCGCGATCGAGGATAACGATCCGGTGATCTTCTTCGAACCGAAGCGGATCTACAACGGCCCGTTCAACGGCTATTACGACAAGCCGGTGGAGCCCTGGGCGCGGCACCCCGATTCCGAGGTGCCCGAAGGCTATTATTCCATACCGCTGGGCAAGGCGCGGATCGTGCGCGAGGGCGAGGCGCTGACCGTGCTGGCCTATGGCACGATGATCCACGTAGCCGAGGCGGTGCTGGCCGAAAAGGGCGTCGATGCGGAGATCATCGACCTGCGCACGCTGCTTCCGCTCGATATCGAGACTGTGAAGAAGTCGGTGGAAAAGACCGGCAAATGCCTGATCGTCCACGAGGCGACCCGCACCGGCGGGTTCGGCGGGGAACTGTCCGCGCTGGTGCAGGAACACTGCTTCTACCATCTGGAGGCGCCGATCGAGCGCGTGACCGGGTTCGACACGCCGTACCCGCACAGCCTTGAATGGGCCTATTTCCCCGGTCCCGTCCGCATCGGCGAGGCGGTGGACCGGTTGCTTGCGTCCGGGGGCAGACGGGCAGCCCCCGGTGGCCGCAATGACGCGGTGAGGAACGGATAATGGCCAAATATACCTTCAACCTCCCCGACATCGGCGAAGGCATCGCCGAGGCCGAAATCGTCGCCTGGCACGTCAAGGTGGGCGACCGGGTCGAGGAGGATGACAAGCTGGCCGACGTCATGACCGACAAGGCCACGGTCGAAATGGAAAGCCCGGTGGCAGGCACGGTCGTGTCCGTTGCCGGGGCAGAGGGCGACATGCTCGCCATCGGCGCCCCGCTGGTGGTGATCGAAACCGACGGGGAAGGGGAGGTGGAAGAAGCCGCTGCACCGGCTCCGGCTCCGGCTCCGACTCCCGCTCCTGCACCCCAACCCCAGACCCAACCTCCGTTCGTGTCGAGCGAAGTCGAGACACCGCAAGCGGCGCCTGCCCCCGCCAAGGCCGAACCAGCGCCTGAACCCCGTGTCTCGACGAAGCTCGACACGAACGGGGAGGCCAAGGGCCATGCGGCCAAGGTGCTGGCCAGCCCTGCCGTGCGTGCCCGTGCGGCCGAGCTGGGAATCGATCTTGGCGAGGTGAAGCCAGCCGAGGATGGCCGCGTGCGCCATGCCGATCTTGACGCGTTCCTGGCCTACAACGCGGGCGGCGGCTTCCGCGCCGCTGGCACGCGCCGCGCGGATCAGGAGGTGCGGGTGATCGGGCTGCGCCGCCGGATCGCGGAAAACATGGCGGCGTCCAAGCGCCACATCCCGCACTTCTCCTATGTCGAGGAATGCGATGCGACCGCACTGGAGGCGATGCGCGCGCAATTGAACGCCGCGCGCGGCAGCCGCCCCAAGCTGACCATGTTGCCGCTGCTGATCACCGCGATGTGCAAGGCGCTGGCCGATTTCCCGATGCTCAACGCCCGCTATGATGACGAGGCGGGAGTGGTCCACCGCTCGGGCGCGGTTCACCTTGGCATGGCGACGCAGACGCCCGGCGGACTGATGGTGCCGGTGATCCGCAACGCGCAGGACCGCAACCTGTGGCAGCTCGCGGCGGAGATCGTCCGGCTGGCCGAAGCGGCCCGCACCGGCACGGCCAAGAGCGAGGAGCTGTCCGGCTCCACCATCACGCTCACTTCGCTGGGTGCGCTGGGCGGAGTGGCGCACACGCCGGTGATCAACCGCCCCGAAGTGGCGATCCTAGGCCCCAACCGGATCGTCGAACGGCCGATGTTCGTGCCCGATGGCATGGGGGGCGAGCGCATCGAAAAGCGCAAGCTGATGAACCTGTCGATCAGCTGTGATCACCGCGTGGTCGACGGGCACGACGCGGCCAGCTTCGTCCAGGCGGTGAAGCGGCTGATCGAAACGCCGGTGCTGCTGCTGGCTGACTGAGGGCTAGGGTTCAGCGCACGATCGCGCTGTAGGCGATGCGCCCCTGGCCCTGTGCGGCGGTGGCGGGGGCGACCCGCCAGCGGACGTGGGTGACGTCCTCGGGCGTGGCCATGCGGCTGCCGACACGCAGCGCTCCCAGCTTGCCCCAGGTCTTGCCGCCGTCGATCGAGACTTCCTCGTCGCCATTGGCGCTGCCCTGGTAATAGACGCTGCGGGGCAGGGGATTGGTGACGGTGAAACCGCCCTGTCCGCCCATCCGGTACCAGCTGACCACATAGACCACCCGGTCCCCCCGGGCGAGCCGCGCGGCGGGTTCCAGCATCCGCCCGGCGCGCGGGCTGGTCTTCTCCACAAACACCGCGCTGTCGAGCGCAACGGCGGGAGAAGCCGGCGCGGCAATCGGCGCGGCAAAGGCAAGACAGCTGCCGAGAATCGCAGCGGCACGAAGCATGGTCACGTGGTTAAGCCCCCGGTTCGTCCATCGACGGACATCGAGGCGTCTTGTCGCAAACGGGGGCAAAGGAATGGTTAACGCCGGGTCTGCGGGCGGACGCGCGCCTCGTCCCGGACATGATCCGGGAGCGGTCGCGGCGAGGGGGCTTGCCATCGGGCGAGGCCCCCTGGGCACGTCCGCGACGACGCTGGGCCGGGGGCAGGATTTGCCTGCTTCCCAGCCCCCCGGCGCGATTTTTCACAGAGCCGCACAAAGGCGCTTTATGGCGGTTGACAGCCCCGTTTCGCTCGCCTAGTGGCGCGTCTCCCAAGTGGCTGCGCGGGTGTAGCTCAGTTGGTTAGAGTGCCGGCCTGTCACGCCGGAGGTCGCGGGTTCGAGCCCCGTCACTCGCGCCACTTGGGGATTTCCTTTCAGAACAGGTTGCTGATTTTCACGTCCTGTCCCCCAGCGGGCAGGCTGATCATCATGCCGTCCTGCGCCAGGCGCAGCGTGCCGGAAAACTCCTGGCGCGCATCCCCCAGGAACAGCGGTTCGATCAGCCTGGCGGGCGGCGCCGGGACAAGGTGGTAGAGCACCAGCGCCCTGACCCCGGCCTCGCGGGCAGAGCGCGCCGCTTCTTCCGGACTGGCGTGATAGTCCTGGATGTCGTGCATGATCTTCGCCGCGTCCCCGCGCCCGCGCTTGCCCAGCTGCTCGCCCAGCGCGGCCACCATCTTGCGATTGAGCGCCTCGTGCAGCAGCAGGTCGCTGCCCTTGGCAGCCCGGACCAGCGCCGGGGAATAGGTGGTATCGCCCGAGATCGTGATCGAACGGCCCTTGTAGTCCACGCGGTAGCCGAAGGCGGGCTTGACCGGATCGTGAATCACCCGGATCACGGTGATCTTCACGCCCTCCTTGTCGTAAACGACCTGGGTGTCGGTGCCATCCGGCAGGGCAATGACGCTGGCCGTTGCGCCAAAGCCGCCAGGCCGGGCCACCGCCTCGCCGTGGTGGGCGATGCGGAAGCCCTTGTCGATCTCGTAAAGCGCGGTCTCGGCGGCAATCACCTGGTCGGTGCCTTGCGGGCCATGGACCGGCAAGGGCACCCCGCGCGATCCGCCGATCCAGGCCTGGAGCAGCAGCTCGCCAAGGCCATCGATATGGTCGCTGTGGAGGTGAGTAAGGAAGCCCGCCTGGATCTTTTCCATCGGAAAGCCCATCCGCATCAGCTTGCGGATCGATCCGGACCCGGCATCGAACACGAAGGCCTGCGATCCGGCCAGCACCCCGATGCAGGGGCCGGCGCGCGTGGCATCGGGCATCGGCGAGCCTGAGCCGCAGACATAGGCGTGGAGGCCGTCCGCCAGCGCCGCCGACTGGTCCACGCCCACCGTGCTGCCCAGCGCGCGGTCGAACGCGCGCTGCGCCAGCCAGGTGCTGCCTGAGTTGACGAACAGCACCGCGCCGATCGCGATTGCCGCCACGGCGAGGCCCAGCTTGCGGCGTCTGGTCATGAAGTGTCTCCCAATTGGCGCCTTCTGCGTCGGCTGTGTGCGCGGCGCGATGGATGCTGAAACAAGTTCAGCATGACGTCAAATCGGAGAGAGGGTGTCAAACGGGAGAATGGGCCTCTTCACCCCCAGCGGCCGGTTTCCATCCAGATCAGGAACCGCCGCAGCGGCAGCAGCCAGATCACGCCCAGCACGACATAGACCGGCAGCTGCCCCAGTGCCGGCCAGCCCGCCATCAGCGGCGCGACATAGCGTGCCACCAGACCGCCATAGACCAGCAGCACCGCCAGCAGGCCAAGAATGCCAAGGGGAATCCGCAAGGTGGGCTGTTCGCGCATTCAGCAAGGTTCCTCGGGGCAAAAGGGTCCGTAGAGGCGGGTGGGAGTTACCACGGCACTCAGTGGCACGTCATGTGGCTCTGTGGGCAGGTCATCGACCAGCTGGCAATCCCAGGCAAGCCCGATCGCAAGGCGCGGCGGATGGGCGGCGAGCCAGCGGTCGTAATGCCCCGCGCCATACCCGATCCGCGCGCCATTGGCGGTAAAGCCCAGCAGCGGGCAGAACACCACATCCGGAACCAGCAGCGGCGCATCGGCGGCGGGTTGCAGCGCCTTGTAGGGATCGGGCTCCAGCAGGTCCTCGACGAAGGGATTGGTCCATTCGCGGAATGCCATCGGCTCTCCGCGCGCGGCGAACCAGGGCAGGGCCACGCGGTGCCCGGCCTCGAAGAACCAGCGGGCATAGTTGGAAGCGGGCACTTCGCCCGGCATCTCGTGGAAGACCGAGATCACCGCGCCGCTGGGAATGAGGTCCAGTACCGCTGTGGGCGGGCGGCGCAGCATCAGGCCGCGCATGGCATCAGGAATGCCGGCAACGAAGTCCGCGCGGCGGCGCTTGAGCTCGGCGCGCAGGGCTTGCTTGTCGGTCAAACGGCTTGGCCTCCAGATTAGGCCCGTCCATGCGAGCGTAACAAAGCAATCCAGTGCCGTGCCGCGCCGCCCCGGATTGCTTGGGGCCTTGCCCCTCGCAAGGACGAAAGCGTTGGACGCAGCCGCCTGTGCGGTGGGTGACGGGACCACCATGGGCCGTTGCCGGGGAAATCCTCTGACGCGTTTGACGTCAGGTGGGAACCATGTGCACCGCGCCAGGGCTCGGGCAGGGACAGCCCCCAATCGGATTGCTTATAGCCTCAGGGATGTTCTGTCGGTTCGTACCGGGCAGTACCCGTCACGTTCCTAAATAGGGCAGGTGGGCCTAGCCCTCAAGGGCCGAAGCGCAATTTTCCAGCCGCGCGGCCAGGGCTTCCAGCCGGGCCGGGTCGATTTCCGGGCGCGTTGCGACGCGCTGGCGCGCTTCATGCAGCTCGTCGGCCAGCAGCAGCGCGGCGAACAGCAGCTGGCGCGGCTCGCTGTGGGTGCCGCCCATCTCGTCCACCTTGTCCGCAATCAGGCGGCCCAGGCCCAGCACGTGTTGTTCCTCGCCCTCGGCGCAGGCGACGGTATAGGAGCGGCCGCCGATACGAAGGGTGACATTGCTCATCGCGCGGTCATCCCTGGGCGCCTTCGATCAGGGCGTCGAGCTGGCCCAGCGAATCCTGCACCGCGGCGCGCAGCCGGTTGTGCCGGGCGCGCAGGCTGGCAAGCTCTGCCGCGCTGGCCGCCGCCGCCGGAGCGCGCGCCGCCGCCTCGATCCGGGCGAGTGCCGCCTCGATCCGGGATAGCGCTTTGGTGGTTGGATCCCCGTCCATAGCCGCTGGCTAGCGCATTTAGCCATGAAGGCAAAGCGTTGCACGGCAGTTTTGCCACAGTCTCGAACGACGGGGGCGATACCATGGCTTGACAGGCGCGCTTGACGGGGGGCGGTGGCTTCGCAAAGGAGACCCGGCATCGAATCGCCCGGATTCGCGCGTCTAATTTCCGCTCCTGCCCGGAGAAATCGCCAATGAGCCTCGATCCCGCCCGCCTCGCGCCCATGGCCAATGCCATTCGCGCGCTTTCGATGGATGCGGTCCAGGCGGCGAACAGCGGCCATCCGGGGATGCCGATGGGCATGGCCGACGTTGCGACCGTGCTGTTCAGCCAGTTCCTGAAGTTCGATCCCGCCGCGCCGAAGTGGCCGGACCGTGACCGCTTTGTGCTGTCGGCGGGCCACGGCTCGATGCTGATCTATTCGCTGCTGCACCTCACCGGTTATGCCGCGCCGACGATCGATGACATCCGCAATTTCCGCCAGCTGCACAGCCCCTGCGCGGGGCACCCCGAAAACGCGGAGCTGCCGGGCGTGGAATGCACCACCGGCCCGCTGGGGCAGGGCCTGGCGATGGCGGTCGGCATGGCGATGGCCGAACGTCACCTCAACGCGGGCTTCGGCGACGCGCTGGTCGATCACAAGACCTGGGTGATCGCGGGCGACGGCTGCCTGATGGAAGGCGTCAATCACGAAGCCATCGGTCTGGCCGGCAATCTCAAGCTTGGCCGGCTCAACGTGCTGTGGGACGATAACAACATCACCATCGACGGCGATACCTCGCTGTCGACCTGCGAGGACATCGCCGCGCGCTTCGCCGCGACCGGCTGGCACGTCACCAGCTGCGACGGGCATGACTTTGCCGACATCGCCCGCGCTCTGGCCGAAGCAGAGGCCGATCCGCGCCCCTCGCTGGTCGCCTGCAAGACCGTGATCGGCAAGGGTGCGCCCAACAAGCAGGGCAGCCACAACGTCCACGGCAGCCCGCTGGGCGCCGACGAAGTGGCCGCCACCCGCGCCGCGCTCGGCTGGACGGCGGCTCCGTTCGAGGTTCCGGCGGAAATTCTGGCCGACTGGCGTTCGCTGGGCGCCAAGGGTGCCGCGGCCCGCGCCGAGTGGGAAGGGCGGCTTGCCGCCGCTCCGCAGCGCGCCGATTTCGAGGCGCGGATGGCGGGCGTCGTCGGCCTCGCCGGCCCGGCGCTGGAAGACTATATCGCCGGGCTGCTCGCCAGCCCGCAGAAGGTGGCAACCCGCAAGGCGTCGGAAATGGCGCTGGGCCCGCTGACCGAGCGTCTGCCGCAGCTGATCGGCGGCAGCGCCGACCTCACCGGATCGAACCTGACGAAGACCAAGGCGACCACACCGTTCGGCGCAAGCGACTATGCGGGCCGCCACGTCTATTACGGCATCCGCGAATTCGGCATGGCCGCAGCGATGAACGGCATGGCGCTGCATGGCGGTGTGGTTCCCTATGGCGGGACCTTCCTGGTCTTCTCCGACTACTGCCGCAACGCGATCCGCCTTTCCGCTCTCCAGCACGCGCAGGTCGTCTACGTGCTGACCCACGATTCGATCGGCCTTGGCGAGGACGGCCCGACCCACCAGCCGGTCGAGCACGTCATGTCGCTGCGCATGATCCCCAACCTCAACGTCTATCGCCCCGCCGACGTGATCGAGACGGCGGAATGCTGGGCGCTGGCGCTGGAAAGCGCAGGCACGCCCTCGGTCCTCGCGCTGTCGCGCCAGAACCTGCCGCAGCTGCGCGCAGAGGGCGGGATGCTTTCGGCCAAGGGTGCCTATCGGCTCAAGGCCGCCGAAGCGGCGCGCGCAGTTGTGCTCGTCGCAACCGGCAGCGAGGTCGAGATCGCGATGGCCACCGCCGCCGCGCTGGAAGCGGACGGGATCGGCGCCGATGTCGTCTCGATGCCGTGCGCCGAACTGTTCGACGCGCAGGACGCCGCCTATCGCGCCGACGTTTTGCCCGCGGGTGTCCTCAAGGTCTCGGTCGAGGCGGGGGTGACGCTGGGCTGGCAGAAGTATGTCGGCGACGGCCTGACCATCGGCATCGACCGCTTCGGCGCCTCGGCCCCGGCGGATGAGCTCTACAAGTATTTCGGCCTCAGCGCCCAGGCGATTGTTCCGCAGATCAAGGCCCGTCTGGGCAGGTAAGTTGGGGCTGCAGGCCCAACCCGCCAAGGGGGGCGGGGAGAAAAAAAAGGAAGAAAGGGAAAACCCCCCGGGGGTGCCCCCCGGCCCCCCCAGGAAAAAAAGAAGAAAAAAGACATGGCGATCAAGGTTGCTATCAATGGCTTCGGCCGCATCGGCCGCAATGTGGCGCGCGCGATCCTCGAGCGCACCGATCATGACCTTGAACTGGTCTCGATCAACGATCTCGCATCGGCCCAGGCCAACGCCATGCTGTTCCAGCGCGACAGCGTCCATGGTCCGTTCTCGGGCACGGTCGAAGTCGATGGCAACGACCTGATCGTCAACGGCAAGCGCATCCACGTGACCGCCGAACGCGATCCCGCCAACCTGCCGCACGCCGCCAACGGCGTCGACATCGCGCTGGAATGCACCGGCTTCTTCACCGACCGCGCTTCGTGCGAAAAGCACCTGGCTGCCGGCGCCAAGCGCGTGCTGATCTCGGCTCCGGGCAAGAACGTCGACCTCACGGTCGTCTACGGCGTCAACCATGACAAGCTGAGCGCCGATCACGTGATCGTCTCCAACGCCTCGTGCACCACCAACTGCCTGGCGCCCTTCGCCAAGGTGCTGAACGATGCGATCGGGATCGAGCGCGGGCTGATGACCACGGTCCACGCCTATACCAACGATCAGAAGATCCTCGACCAGATCCACGAGGATCCGCGCCGCGCCCGTGCCGCCGCGATGAGCATGATCCCCACCACCACCGGCGCCGCCCGCGCCGTGGGCGAAGTGCTGCCCGAACTGAAGGGCAAGCTGGATGGCTCGGCGATCCGCGTGCCGACCCCCAACGTCTCGGTGGTCGACCTGACCTTCACGCCCGCGCGCGACACTACCAAGGACGAAGTCAACGCGCTGCTCAAGGCCGCCTCGGAAGGCGCGCTGAAGGGCGTGCTCGGCTATTCGGACGAGCCGCTGGTCTCGATCGACTACAACCACTGCCCGAACAGCAGCACCATCGACAGCCTCGAAACTTCGGTGATCGACGGCAAGCTGGTGCGCGTGCTGAGCTGGTACGACAACGAATGGGGCTTCTCCAACCGCATGGTCGACACGGCCGGCGCGATGGGCAAGCTGATCTGATAAACGTGCGCCGCCCCTGACGGGCGGCGCACTTCATTCTCCCCTCCCGCTTGCGGGAGGGGCCGGGTGAGGGCCTGTTGACCCTCACCGCCCGGGATAAGATGCCCTTCCCTGGCCCCTCCTACAGGTGGGAGGGGAATCTGGAGCAAACCATGACTTCTTTCCGCACGCTCGACGATCTCGGCGATCTCACCGGCAAGGTGGCGCTGGTCCGGGTCGACCTCAACCTGCCGATGCAGGACGGGGCCGTGACCGACGATACGCGCGTGCGGGCCTCGGCCCCGACGATCCTCGAGCTCGCCGCCAAGGGCGCCAAGGTGCTGCTGCTGGCACACTTCGGCCGCCCCAAGGGTGAGCGGGTCTCGACCATGTCGGTCTCGATGACGCTGGACGCGGTCCAGGCGGTGCTGGGCAAGGAAGTGATGTTCGTCCCCGAAGTGGCCGGGCCGGTGGTCGCGCAGGCGATCGGCATCCTGCGCGCGGGCGACATCGCCATGCTGGAAAATACCCGCTTCTGGAAGGGCGAGGAAAAGAACGATCCGGAACTCGCCCGGGCGATTGCCGAAAATGGCGACATCTACGTCAACGACGCCTTCTCTGCCGCGCACCGCGCCCATGCCAGCACCGAGGGGCTGGCCCATCTCCTGCCCGCCTATGCCGGCCGCTCGATGGAAGCCGAACTGAAGGCGCTGGAAGCCGCGCTGGGCAAGCCGGTGCGGCCCGTGGCGGCAGTGGTCGGCGGGGCCAAGGTTTCGTCGAAGCTCGACGTGCTGACCCACCTTGTCACCCAGGTCGATCACCTGATCATCGGTGGCGGCATGGCCAACACCTTTCTTGCCGCCAAGGGCGTCGATGTCGGCAAGTCGCTGTGCGAGCATGATCTGGCCGATACCGCGCGCGGCATCCTGGCGGCGGCTGAAAAGTCGGGCTGCACCGTCCACCTGCCCTATGACGTGGTGGTGGCGAAGGAATTCGCGGCCAATCCGCCGTCCCTGCGCACCTGCAACGTCCATGAGGTCGCGGCGGACGAGATGATCCTCGATGTCGGCTCGCAGGCGGTCGAGGCCCTGGCCGATGTGCTCAAGACCTGCCGCACGCTGGTCTGGAACGGGCCGCTGGGCGCGTTCGAAACCCAGCCGTTCGATGCCGCCACCGTTGCGCTGGCCCGCAGCGCCGCTGCGCTGTCGAAGGAAGGCGCGCTGGTTTCGGTGGCGGGCGGGGGCGATACCGTCGCCGCGCTCAACCACGCCGGGGTGGCGGGCGATTTCTCCTATATCTCGACCGCTGGCGGCGCCTTCCTCGAATGGATGGAAGGCAAGGAACTGCCCGGCGTGAAAGCGCTCGAAACCGCCTGATTTTCTTCGCTTCCCCGGTTGCGGCGGGCTGGAACCGCCGCTATCGGCGCTTTTACGCATACGTATGAACGACAGGGACAGCACCGCTATGAACACCGCAGACATGACTGCCAAGATGGCCGCCGGCAACGGCTTTATCGCCGCGCTCGACCAGTCGGGCGGATCGACCCCCAAGGCGCTGGCCGGTTACGGCATCAGTGAAGATGCCTGGTCGGACGAAGCCGGAATGTTCGATCTGATCCACGCCATGCGCGAACGCATCATCATGTCGCCCGCTTTCACTGGCGACAAGGTGATCGGCGCGATCCTGTTCGAGCGCACGATGGACGGCACCGCTGGCGGCAAGCCGGTTCCCGCTGCCCTGATCGACAAGGGCATCGTCCCCTTCATCAAGATCGACAAGGGCCTTGAGGACGAAGTCAACGGCGTCCAGCTGATGAAGCCGATGCCGGAACTGGATGCGCTGCTCACCAAGTCCAAGGCGCTTGGCGTCTATGGCACCAAGGAGCGTTCGGTGATCAATTCCGCCAATGCGGAAGGCATTGCGGCGATCGTCAAGCAGCAGTTTGAAGTCGGCCAGCAGGTGCTCGCCCACGGCATGATGCCGATGATCGAGCCGGAAGTGAACATCAAGAGCGAGACCCGCGCGGAGTGCGACGCGATCTTGCTCAAGGAAATCCTCAAGGCGCTCGACGCTTTGCCCGAAGGCCAGCAGGTGATGCTCAAGCTGTCGCTGCCGGTGGTTCCGGGCACGTTCGATCCGCTGGTTCAGCATCCCCGGGTGCTGCGCGTGGTGGCGCTTTCGGGCGGCTACAAGCGCCCCGAGGCCTGCGTTGAACTTGCCAAGAACAAGGGCATCATCGCCAGCTTCAGCCGGGCGCTGCTCGAAGACCTGCGCGCGCAGATGAGCGACGCGGAATTCGACGCCTCGCTGGGCGGCGCGATCGACGAGATCTACAAGGGCTCGACCGTCAAGACCGCCTGAGCGGATTGACCGGGTACAAACGGGGGCGGGGCGCAAGGTCGCTCCGCCCCTGTTTTGCGTCTGCTAAGGAAATCCCTCCCCTTGGGGGAGGGGTTGGGGTGGGGGAGTGGACGCCAGCGAGGTAAACCCCCACCCAACCCTCCCCCTTGAGGGGGAGGGCTTCCGGTGGAGCGGCTTTATTGGGCTCGTTCGAACCGTAAGGTGAAGCGGTAGTCGCGCGGGGCGATCTTGCGCTGGACGCTGGTTGGCGGCATCACCCCGGCCAGTTCGAGATTGCCGCCAGCAAGGGCCAGCGGCTTGTTGCTGACCACCTCGTGCACCGCGCGGTGCCCGGCATGGACCACGCGCACTTGCAGCCGCACCTGCCCGGCCCACACGCAGCGCGCCTCCATCGGGCAGCGGCTGTCCTCCAGCACACGCAGCGGGGTGACGCGCAGCGGCCCGACCGAGGCGGTCTGGCCCAGCCGGACGCTCCCCGCTTCGGCGGGCACAGTGGCGCAGGCTCCCAGCAGGGGCAGGGCGGCGAGGGCGATCAGGGTGGGGCGCAGGTTCATGTTCACAGTCTAGCCGGATTTCCTGAACGGGTGCCGAACACTTGGCCTTGTGGCGCAGTCGGGCTAGGGACGCGCGATGTCTGACTGCCAGCTTTACCTCATCTCGCCGCTCGACGTTTCGGGCACCTTTCCTGACCGGCTCGCCCGCGCGCTCGATGCCGCGCCGGTTGCGGCGTTCCAGTTCCGGGTCAAGGACGTGGACGAACACCAGGCGGCGCGGCTCGCCGAACCGTTGCAGGCGCTGTGCGCGGCGCGCGAGGTGGCGTTCATCGTCAACGATTCGATCGGTCTGGCCAAGCGGCTCGGGGCGGACGGGGTGCACCTCGGCCAGTCGGACGGCGAGGTGGAAGACGCGCGCAAGCGGCTGGGGCGCGAGGCGCAGATCGGTGTCACTTGCCACAACAGCCGTCATCTCGCGATGGAAGCGGGCGAGGCGGGGGCGGACTATGTCGCCTTCGGCGCCTTTTTCCCGACCGCGACCAAGGCGACCGAATACCGCGCCGAGCCGGATCTGCTGACCTGGTGGCAGGACCTGATGGAAATCCCCTGCGTCGCCATCGGCGGGATCACGCCGGAAAACTGCGCGCCGCTGGTGCGCGCCGGGGCGGACTTTCTCGCCGTGTCGGGCGCGGTCTGGAACGGGGACGAGGCGGCGGCGATCAAGGCGTTCCACGCCGCGATTGCCGGGGCGGCGGGGTAAACGGGCGTCCCCCAGGTTCGATCCTCAACCTCCCTTCTTCCGTCACCCCGGACCGAGTCCGGGACGACGACAGCACGCCGGTTTCCTACCCTGCCAATCCGTGCCATGTTCCCTGCCTGAAACGGGGCGCTGCGGGGGAAGGGTCTTTCCGCACAGGACACTGTCCAATGTGTCCACTGATTCAGCGGAAGGGCGACAAAGATGAACGGCAAGGCAGCGATTCCGCTTCGTGAACTGACCCTGCGCTCGATCCTGCTGGGCGGCGTGCTGACTTTCCTGTTCACCGCCGCCAACGTCTATTTCGGCCTGCGGGTCGGGCTGACTTTTTCCACCGCGATCCCCGCCGCGGTGATTTCGATGGCGCTGCTGCGCACGCTGGGCGGGGCAACGATCGTGGAAAACAACATCGTCCAGACCATCGGCAGCGCGGCCGGTGCGGTGGCGACGATGGTGTTCGTCCTGCCCGGGTTCGTGATTGTCGGCTGGTGGAGTTCGATCCCCTATTGGGAGACGATGCTGGTCTGCGCCACCGGCGGGGTGCTGGGGGTGATGCTGTCAGTGCCGATGCGCCGCGCGCTGGTGATCGATACCGACCTGCCCTATCCCGAAGGGGTCGCGGGCGCGGAAATCCTGCGGGTGGGAATGGGCGACGCGGCGGGTGAGCGCGAGAACCGGGCCGGGCTGGCAACGATCCTGCTGGGCGCTATCGCCGGGGCCGGTTTCGGCCTGCTTACCATGCTGCGCCTTGCCGCCGGGGAAGTGAGCCGCGTGTTCAAGATCGGCGCGGGCTATGGCACCATCGGGGTAACGACCTCGCTCGGCCTCGTCGCGATCGGCCACCTGATCGGCCTGGCGACCGGCATGGCCATGCTGGCCGGGCTGGTGCTGGGCAAGTTCATCCTCCTCCCCATGCTGTCCGCCGGACTGCCGGGCGTTCCCGAAGAAGTCGCGGCCACGGTGTTCAGCCAGCAGGTGCGGATCGTCGGTGCGGGCGCGATGGCAGTCGCGGCGCTGTGGGCGCTGGTGCGGATTTCCGGCTCGATCCTGGGCGGGCTGTCCGGCCTTGTCGCCACGGCCCGGGCGCGCAAGGCGGGCGAGGAAATCCGCCAGACCGAGCGCGACCTGCCGGGCAACTGGGTGCTGGGGGTCGGCGCGGCGATGTTCGGGCCGATCCTCTATCTGGTCTGGAGCTTCGTCCAGGGCGGGCCGCTGGCGGATCACGCGGTGGCGGTGCTGGTGCTGGCGCTGATCTTCATTGTCGTGGTCGGCATCTTCACCGCCGTCATCACCGGCTACATGGCGGGGCTGGTCGGAACCTCGAACAGTCCGGTTTCCGGGGTCGGCATCCTGGCGATCCTGATCGCATCGGTGCTGGTGGGCGCGATGTTCGGCGGCAGCGTGACGCCGGACCTGCGCGCGCCGCTGATCGCCTTCGCGCTGTTCCTTGTCTCGTTCGTGTTCGGGATCGCGATTGTCGCCAATGACAACCTTCAGGACCTCAAGACCGGGCAGCTGGTCGGCTCCACCCCGTGGAAGCAGCAGGTCGCGTTGATCATCGGGGTGATCGCCGGATCGCTGGTGCTGCCGCCGGTTCTGCAATTGCTGGCCACCAGCTTTGGCTTTGCCGGAGCGCCCGGGGCGGGGCCGAATGCCCTGGCCGCGCCGCAGGCATCGCTGTTCGCCACCATCGCGCAAGGGGTGCTGGGTGGTTCGATGCGCTGGGATCTGATCTGGCTGGGGGCGGCGATCGGCGCGGTGCTGATCGCGCTCGACGAAGGCCTGCGCAAGACCGGCAAGGGCAAGCTGCCGCCGCTGGCCGTGGCTATGGGAATCTACCTGCCGGTCACGCTGGTCCTGCCGGCGGTGATCGGCGCGGTGATCGGCCATGCCTGGAACCGGATGGCCGCGCGCACTGCCCGTCCCGAATTCGCCGAACGGCTGGGCGTCCTGCTGGCGACCGGACTGGTGGTCGGTGACAGCCTGCTGGGACTGGTCTTTGCCGGTGCGGTGGGGGTGGTCGGCGATCCCGCCAGACTGGGCATCGTTGGCGACGAATTTGCCGCCGCGTCCGAATGGATCGGCCTTGCGGCGATGGTCGCCTTGCTTGGCTGGTCCTATGCCCGGGTTCGCCAGCGGGCGATCGCGGCGGAATGAGGGCGTCAGCCCTGGCTGGAGCGTCCGCGTACGCAGCGCAGCACGGTGTCGGCTCCGTTCGCGTCGCGCTTGCGCAGGAAGTTGCCGGAAATGCGGTGGAAGCTCTGTCCGCGCTTCGGCCCGGCGGTCATCACCAGCACGTCGCCGGTCAGCAGGTAGGTCCCGCGTCCCTCGGCATTGCGATAGGTGGAGCCGTTGATGATGCTGAAAGCCTCGCCCGCCTGCGGATAGCCGGTCGGCCCGGAGGCATCGCCCGGCAGTTCGCAGGTGTATTCACCGGGAGGCAGCGAATCGATCTTGCCGCCCGGCGCGGCAGCAACGGCGCCGGTGGCGGCAAGAAGAAGGAGTGCGGCTATTTGCTTCATGGCGGTTCCCTGCGGATGCGCGGATTAGCAGGAACTGAACGCGCCCGCTACCTGCGGCGGACAGGCGGCCTTGCTCCTTGCGCCAGCAGGCGCTAAGGGCGCGGCCTTCCGGGCAGTGTCCGGGTTCTTTCTCAACTTGAAGGCAGCACCATGGCCAAGATCAGCGGCGTGGACATCCGTCCCGGCAATATCCTCGAATACGAAAAGGGCATCTGGAAGGTCGCGAAGACCCAGCATACCCAGCCGGGCAAGGGCGGCGCCTTCATGCAGGTCGAGATGAAGAACCTGATCGACGGCCGCAAGACCAACGTCCGCTTCCGCAGCGCCGACACGGTCGAAAAGGTCCGGCTCGACACCAAGGACTTCCAGTTCCTCTATGTCGAGGGCGATGACTTGGTGTTCATGGACGTGGAAACCTACGAACAGATCACCCTGCCCAAGGACCTGCTGGGCGGCGCCGACGCCTTCCTGCAGGATGGCATGACCGTGCTGCTCGAAATGTACGACGAACGCCCGATCTCGGTGCAGCTGCCCGAACAGGTCGAGGCGACCATCGTCGAGGCCGACGCCGTGGTGAAGGGGCAGACCGCCTCGTCCAGCTACAAGCCCGCGATCCTCGACAACGGCGTGCGCGTGATGGTGCCGCCGCATATCGCCAGCGGCACCCGGATCATCGTCGACGTGTACGAACGTACCTACGTCGGCAAGGCGGACTGAACCGGCCATGTCAGTCATTTCCGGCCTGATGCGCGTGATGGAGAAGGCGGCCCGCAAGGCCGGCCAGCGCCTGCGCCGCGACTTCGGCGAGGTTGAACACCTCCAGGTCAGCCGCAAGGGGCCGGCCGACTTTGTCTCCAAGGCCGACCAGCGCGCCGAGCGGACCCTCTACGACGAACTGAAGGCCGCGCGGCCCGACTGGGGCTTCGTGCTGGAGGAAGCCGGCACGATCGAGGGCGATCCCTCCAAGCCGCGCTGGATCATCGATCCGCTCGACGGGACCAGCAACTTCCTTCACGGCATCCCGCATTTCGCGATCTCGATCGCGGTGCAGGAGCCACGGCTTGACGGCAAGGGCTGGGGCGAGGTGACTGCGGGGCTGGTCTACCAGCCGGTCACGGACGAAAGCTTCTGGGCGGAAAAGACGCGCGGTGCCTGGCTGCACGACCGGCGCCTGCGTGTGTCCGGGCGGCGGCATCTGGATGAAAGCCTGATCGCCACCGGCATTCCCTTCTCCGGGCGCGGCGATGCGGTGGAATGGCAGCGGATTTACGCGGCGCTGGGGCCGCAGGTGGCGGGAATCCGCCGTTTCGGCGCGGCTTCGCTCGATCTCGCCTGGGTTGCCGCAGGTCGCTACGAAGGCTTCTGGGAAAGCAGCCTGGCGCCGTGGGACACTGCTGCCGGATGCCTGCTGGTGCGCGAGGCGGGGGGGTTCGTGACCGACTGGCGCGGCATTTCGCAGCCGATCTGCGATGCCCAGGTGCTGGCCGGCAACGACGCGCTGCACTCGCGGCTCCACAAGCTGCTTGTCGGAGCGCTCAAGGGTTAGGCAAATCCTAACCATGCCGCGTGCATAACCGGTTCGATTACGAAACCGGGAGTGCGCACTATGGCGGTATGGTTGCTGGGAGAAAGCCTTGCCCTCGTGCTGTTGGGGGTGCCTGCCCCGGTGCCGGATCTGGCCGCGCCGCCGCCGCTCGCCTCGGCATTCGATCTTGGCGCGAAGCCCGCTGCATCGGCCACTCTGCTGCCCGACCAGGCCGCCGATGCGCGCGAAGCACAGCTTCAGCCCGTACGGCCGGACGACGGCTGGTCGCCGCCGGTGCGGACCTGGGGCCGTGCCGGTTCCGGCCCGGTGGTCGAACTCGGAGCGCTCGGCGCCTCGAAGATTCGCAAGCGGCGGGCGGACCTTGTCCACCTTTCGCTCGACTGGGGCTTCTGACCGCGCTTGAATACGGCGCCCGCCCCGGCTAAGCGCGCGGCACGGCGCAGTGCCCCTGTGGCGGAATGGTAGACGCGAACGACTCAAAATCGTTTGCCGCAAGGCGTGCCCGTTCGAGTCGGGCCAGGGGCACCACGATCGCATTGCCGAAGATTGGTCCCCAGCCTATCCTGGGGCCATGATCGCCAGACCCATCCTGTTCGCCTCGGCTGCGCTTGCTACTGCCGCACCCGCCCATGCCGACAGCCTTTCGGCTCAGGTTGCCGCCGAAATGCCCGGCCTGATGGCTATCTACCGCGACCTGCACGAGCATCCCGAACTCAGCTTCCAGGAAGTCCGCTCCGCAAAGGTCATGGCCGATGCCGCGCGTGCCGCCGGGTTCGAAGTGACGGAGGGCGTCGGCAGGACCGGCGTGGTTGCGGTGATGCGCAATGGCAAGGGACCGACAGTGCTGATCCGCGCCGACATGGATGGCCTGCCCGTGCCCGAGCAGACCGGGCTTGCCTATGCCAGCAAGGCGCGCGGCACCTCTACCGCCGGGGTGGAGAGCGGGATCATGCACGCCTGCGGGCATGATACCCACATGGCGGGCTGGATCGGCGCAGCAAGGGTGCTGGCGGCTCACCGCGACAAGTGGTCGGGCACGCTGGTGATGATCGGCCAGCCAGCGGAAGAGATCAACGCGGGCGCCGCCGCGATGCTGGCGGATGGCCTGTTCGCCCGGTTCCCGAAGCCGGACTATGCCCTGGCCTTCCACGATACGGCGGATCTGCCCTCTGGCGTGATCGGCGTGAAGCCGGGCTTCGCGCTGGCCAACGTCGACAGCGTCGACATCACGGTGAAAGGTCTTGGCGGGCACGGCGCATATCCTCATACCACCAAGGACCCGATCGTCCTGGCCAGTTCGATCGTCATGCGGCTCCAGACCCTGGTCAGCCGCGAGGCCAATCCGCTTGAGCCTTCGGTGGTGACGGTCGGCAGCTTTCACGGCGGGGCAAAGCACAACATCATCCCGGATGAAGTGAAGATGCAACTGACCGTGCGCAGCTATTCCGATGCTTCGCGCAAGACCCTGCTCGACGGGATCCGCCGGATCGTGGCGGGGGAGGCGATGACTGCCGGGATTCCTGCTGACCGCCAGCCGGTGGTGACCATGGACCCGAACTTCGCCCGCGCGACCTGGAATACCCCGGCGTTCGCGACCCGCATGGCAGACCATTTTCGCAGCCACTTCGGGGCGGCGCGCGTGGCTGAGGTGCCTCCGTCGATGGCGGGGGAGGATTTTGGAGAGTTCGCTCGCGCTGACGCGAATCGCATCCAATCGCTGATCTTCTGGGTTGGCGGACGGCCGCAGGCGGTGCTGGATCAGGCCGCACGGGACGGGACCACGCTCCACGGTTTGCACAGTCCGTTCTGGGCGCCCGAGGCTGACAAGGTGGTCGCCGCCGGAGCCGAGGCGCTCGCCAGTGCGGCAATCGAACTGATGCCGAAATCAAGCGCACGGTCGAATTGAGGGTTTTGCGATCCATTCGCAATAGTTTGATCGGAAAAGGCGATTAGCGATCGCGGAAATTCGCGATGGCCTTTGAGCGCTGGCGGTCGCAATCAAGCGTGGTCAGATTCCAACCCAAGGAGAGAAATCATGGGACTCAAGGGCTCCAAGACCGAAGAAAACCTCAAGGCCGCGTTCGCCGGTGAAAGCCAGGCCAACCGCCGTTACCTGTACTTCGCACAGAAGGCGGACGTTGAAGGCTACAACGACGTTGCCGCAGTGTTCCGCTCGACCGCCGAAGGTGAAACCGGCCACGCCCACGGCCACCTCGAATACCTTGAGGAATGCGGCGATCCCGCCACCGGCGAACCGATCGGCGATACCGTTGCCAACCTGAAGGCCTCGATTGCCGGCGAAACCCATGAGTACACCGACATGTACCCGGGCATGGCCAAGACCGCGCGCGAGGAAGGCTTCGACGAAATTGCCGACTGGTTCGAAACGCTCGCCAAGGCGGAAAAGAGCCACGCCGGCAAGTTCCAGAAGACCCTCGACAGCGTTCTCGCCGAGGCTTGATGACAGGCTCGTCCCGGGTGTGATCCGGCGGCTCTGGCAAGCGGGTGCGCAATCGCCCGTTTCTGGCCAGTTGCTCTCGGGTCCTCCCGGGCGAGGCATTCCAGACTTTCAGCAGGATTGGGGGGAGCGGCCATGGAAGGCAGCCTCGAAGCACCGACGCGCCACACGATCCCGTGGCAGGACGAAGCCTGGTATGACGAAGCCGCGCTCGAAGCCGAGTTGCGGCGTGTTTATGACATCTGTCACGGCTGCCGCCGCTGCTTCAACCTGTGCGACAGCTTCCCGATCCTGTTCGACGCGATTGACGAGAGCCCGAACGAGGAGGTCGATGACCTGACCCCGGTTCAACTCAAGGCGGTCGTCGATGCCTGTACGCTGTGCGACATGTGCTTCATGACGAAGTGCCCCTATGTGCCGCCGCACAGCTTCGATCTCGATTTCCCCCACCTGATGCTGCGTCACCGCGCGGTCGAGCACCGCAAGGGCCAGACTTCATTCGCGGACCGGCAATTGTCCGAAATGGACCGCAATGGCCGTCTTGGCTCCATGGTTGCGGGCTTCGCCAACTGGGCGACCAAGCCGGACAACACCCTGACCCGCCCGCTGATGGAGCAGGTCGCCGGGATCGACCGGCGCGCGCACCTGCCGCCGTTCCTTGACGTGCCGCTGGTCAACAAGGCCGCCGGGATCATTCCCGCGCCCAACCCCGATGGTCCCGCTTTTGGCAAAAAGGCGGTGATCTATGCGGGGTGCCATGACAATTTCAACGATGACACCCCCGGCCTCGCGCTGGTCAAGGTGCTCGCCCACAACGGGGTGCAGGTGCGGATCGAGCATCCTGACTGCTGCGCTATGCCCAAGTTCGAGAACGGCGACCTGCCGGCTGTTTCCAGCGCGGCGCAGCGTATTTCGTCCTTCTTCGCGCCCATGGTGGAAGATGGCTGGGACGTGGTTCCGCTAACCACCAGCTGCGCGCTGATGCTGAAGTTCGAATGGCCGCTGATCGAACCCGGCAACGAGACGGTGAAGCTGCTCAGCCAGCACACTTTCGATGTTTCGGAATATGTCGTCGCGCTCGCCAAGGACACCGGCCTTGCGCCGATCGAGCCGATGGGCAAGTCGATTGCGGTCCACTTTGCCTGTCATGCCCGCGCCCAGAACATGGGGCCCAAGGCGATGGAAATGCTCCGTCTCATCCCCGAGGCCAAGCCTGCGCTGACCGAGCGTTGTTCCGGCCACGGAGGCAAGTGGGGGATTTTCAAGGAGAACTTCGACCGTGCGGTCAAGGTTGGCAAGCCGGCCGCGCGCAACCTGATCAAGGGCGAATCCGACCTGATCGTTTCCGAGTGCCCGCTTGCCGGGCCGCATCTCCAGCAAGTGATCGCCAGCACCGGAGCCGAACCGCCCGCGCGGATCGGGCACCCGATCGAAGTGCTGGCCCTGGCCTACGGCCTGTAATCCCTACGGCCTGTAACCCTTACGGAATCCAAGAACCATGCCCCGCGACACCCGGACCATTACTCCCGCTGACATCCTGCCGCTCGATCAGTACGAACTGATCCGAGCGGATAAGAAGGCCGAGGCGATCGAACGCAAGAAGCTCACCCGCCTCGCGGTCGGGCCTTATGCCACGGCGCTGTTCGAGAACTGGGATTCGATGTGGCTCCAGATCCAGGAAATGCTCCGGATCGAAAAGGGCGGGGACGAGCAACTGGTCGACGAGCTTGCGGCCTATGACCCGATGGTCCCCAAGGGCCGCGAACTGACCATGACGATGTTCTTCGAGATCGGCGATCCTGTTCGCCGCGATGCCTTCCTGCGAACTATCGGCGGGGTTGAAAACCACATTGCGATCCAGGTGGGCGAGCACGCCATCCGCGCCCGGCCCGAGGGTGACACCGAACGGACCCGGACAAGCGACAACAAGGCAAGCGCGGTCCATTTCTTCCACTTCGACTTTCCGGCCGAGGCTGTGGCGGCGTGGAAATCGGGGGAGGGCACCGCACTGTTGGTGATCGACCATCCGAATTATGGCCATGCTGCGGTGATCGGTGCCGATACCCGTAGCTTCCTCGCCCGCGAGTGCTTCTGAAGGCAGGCAGGGTTTAGGGCAAACTCAGTCGCCCGCAGCGCTGCCGGTCCGTTCGTGTGCGAGTTCCTTGATTCGGGCTTTCTGATCGGCCGAAGGGCGGATTGATGCCGAGCGCTTGCTCGTGTTTCCGCTGGTTACGCGTGGCCCTGAAACGCCGTCATCCGGGACGCCGCGCAAGGTTACCGAGGCCCCCGGGGTGGCGGGCAGGATCGGAATGGGCACGCGGGATTGCTGTGTGCCGGTACCACGCGCCTGTCTGCTGCCAAACCGGGGAGCAGATGGAAGTTGTCGGCCGACCCCTCCTTCTCCGACTGTGACGTCTCCCGCGGTAACGTCGATCATCCCGCCATCGTCGGAAAAACCGGCAGACGAAGGGTTCTTGTCCTTCGCCGCAAGGTTGCTCTTCAGCTTTCGGGTGCCAAGCTTCTGGGCTTCGGTTTCAAGCAGCTGATTGCGGGCGGCACGCATGTCCACCTGTTCCTGGATTGCCTCGCGGCTCTCGCCGTCAGCGAACATCGCGATGCAAGCCGTCAAAACGACAGTTACCGCTGCGAAGTGCTTCAGCAGCTTTGGTGAAATCGGCAGGGGCGGTGCAGCGCGGCGCATGGCCTGCTTCCTAGCCGCAGAAGGTTAACCGGCGGCTTTCGTGCCATGGTTTACAACAGGTTGACGGCCGCCGGGGTGAAAGGGGCACCCCGACGGCCGTCGTTTCTCCTCCCCAGGAGGTGGTGGCGGCGTTTGCTGCCGCGAACTGGTTCCCGTCGCGGCGTCAGGCCGCGAACTGGTTCATCGTGTTGTGCTCGCCGCCCGCCTTGAGGGCAGCTTCTCCGGCGAAGTATTCCTTGTGGTCGTCGCCAATGTCGCTGCCAGACATGTTCTGGTGCTTGACGCAGGCGATGCCCTGGCGGATTTCCTGGCGCTGCACGCCCTTGACGTAGCCGAGCATGCCCTGCTCGCCGAAGTATTCCCTCGCGAGGTTGTCGGTGCTCAGCGCCGCCGTGTGATAGGTCGGCAGGGTGATCAGGTGGTGGAAGATGCCAGCCTGGGCAGCCGCATCGCGCTGGAAGGTGCGGATGCGCTCGTCAGCTTCGGCGGCCAGCTCGGTCGTGTCGTAATCGACACTCATCAGCTTGGCGCGGTCATAGGCCGAAACGTCCTTGCCTTCGGCGTTCCAGGCATCGAACACCTGCTGGCGGAAGTTCAGCGTCCAGTTGAAGCTGGGCGAGTTGTTGTAGACCAGCTTGGCATTGGGGATCACTTCGCGGATGCGGCTGACCATGCCGCCGATCTGGCCGATGTGCGGCTTTTCGGTTTCGATCCACAGCAGGTCCGCACCGTTCTGGAGCGAAGTGATGCAGTCGAGCACGCAGCGGTCCTCGCCGGTTCCGGTCCGGAACTGGTAGAGGTTCGACGGCAACCGCTTGGGCCGCAGCAGCTTGCCATTGCGGGTGATCAGCACGTCGCCGTGGCCTATGGCGCCAGAATCGACTTCGTCGCAATCAAGGAAGCTGTTGTACTGATCGCCGATGTCACCCGCCTCGCGGGTATAGGCGATCTGCTTGGTCAGTCCGGCGCCCAGCGAGTCGGTGCGGGCTACGATGACGCCGTCCTCGACGCCCAGTTCCATGAAGGCGTAACGGATTGCGCGGATCTTCGCGAGGAAGTCCTCGTGCGGCACGGTAACCTTGCCGTCCTGGTGGCCGCACTGCTTTTCGTCGGACACCTGGTTTTCGATCTGCAGGGCACAGGCGCCCGCCTCGATCATCTTCTTGGCGAGCAGATAGGTCGCCTCGGCATTGCCGAACCCGGCGTCGATATCGGCAATGATCGGCACGACGTGGGTTTCGTGGTTGTCGATCTGCTGCTGGACCGCCTTGGCCTTGACCTCGTCTCCCGCGGCGCGCGCCGCGTCGAGATCGCGGAACAGCATACCCAGTTCACGCGCGTCAGCCTGACGGAGGAAGGTGTAAAGTTCCTCGATCAGCGCGGGAACGCTGGTCTTCTCGTGCATCGACTGGTCGGGCAGGGGGCCAAACTCGCTGCGCAGGGCGGCGATCATCCAGCCCGAGAGATACAGGTAGCGGCCCTTGGTGGTGCCGAAGTGCTTCTTGATGGAAATCAGCTTCTGCTGGCCGATGAAGCCGTGCCAGCAGCCCAGCGACTGGGTGTAGGCAGCCGGGTCCGCATCATAGGCGGCCATGTCACGGCGCATGATGCCGGCGGTATACTTCGCGATGTCCAGTCCGGTGCGGAAGCGGTTCTGGGCGCGCATCCGGGCAACGGATTCGGCATTGATGCCATCCCAGTTGGCGTTCTGGCCGATGATCTGCTGCGCTTGTGCGATGGTATCCGTAAGGGTCACTGTAGCCTCCAGCGGGGAGAGTTGATGCACCCTGTTACCGCGATCCGCCGCAGCTTGATCGGGAAAATTACAGACTTTCTTGTCTTAATGCGCTCGAAAGTCGATTAATCCTTGTCGATTTGTAAAAATCATGACAAGGAAAGGCCCATGGCCGATAACGCACTTCTTGCCGGAACCGCGATCCGCCGCCTGCGTCGGCGCGAAGGGCTTACCCAGGTGGCCATGGCTGCGCGACTGGCGATATCACCAAGCTATCTCAACCTGCTGGAACGCAACCAGCGGCCGCTTTCAGCGCGCCTGGTGGTGCAACTGGCAGAACAGTTCGACTTTGATCCGCGCAGCCTGCGCCAGGACGAGGCTGTGGGCGGGATCGACGGCCTGCGCCGCCGCCTGGCCGACGAGCGCTTTGCCGACCTGGCGATCGACCGGGACGAGATCGCCGAATGGCTGGCCTCCGCCCCGCAAGCCGCGCTTGCATTTGCCCGGCTCTACGATGCGGCTGGCAAGACCGGGACAGACCAAGCGCCTGACCCAATGGAACTGGTTCGGCGCGAGATCGAACGCTGGCGCAACCATTTCGCTGATCTCGATACGGCGGCGGAAGCGCTCGCGGACGAACTGCGGCTGTCGAATGCGGATGTCGGGGCGGCGCTGGCCGAGCGGCTGCGCCAGAAGCACCAGATTTCCGTGCGGATCCTGCCTGCGGACGTAATGCCCGATGCGCTGCGGCGGCTGGATCTGCACGCGCGGCAGCTCCAGCTTTCGGAACTGCTCGACCAGTCCTCGCGCAATTTCCAGGTCGCGATGCAGCTTGCCGCGCTTGAGCAGCGCGACGAGATCGCGGCCATTGCCAACGGGGCGAAGTTCGAGGACCGGGGTGCCTGGCGGCTGTTCCGCCGACACCTGACCGGTTACTTCGCGGCAGCCGTGCTGATGCCCTATGGCCGGTTCATGCGCGCCTGCGAGGGAACGGGTTATGATCTGGGGATTCTCCAGCGGCGCTTTGGCGTGGGCTTTGAACAGCTCGCCCACCGGCTGACGACCTTGCAGCGCGTCGGCCAGCGCGGCCTGCCGTTCTTCATGGCCCGGGTCGACCGTGCGGGGCAGTACTCCAAGCGCTATGCCGGGGCGAGCGGGGCGTTGCTGCTGGAAAGCGATGTCACCTGTCCGCGCTGGGTGGCGCATCAGGCGTTCGAGCGCGCGGGCCGGATTTGCGCTCAGCTGGTCGAATTCGCCTATGAAGGCGGCCAGCCTGGCCAGTGGCTTACCCTGGCGCGCACGGTTGAGGGCAGCGGCGCGTTCGGCGCGGATGCCGCGCAATTCGCGGTGATCCTGGGCATCGAGGCGCACCTTGCGGGCGAACTGGCCCAGGCACGCGGACTCGCGCTGACCCCGGCCAGTGCAGTACCAATCGGGCCGGGCTGCGCGCGCTGCCACCGGGCCGATTGCCAGCAGCGCTCGCTCCCACCGCGCGGCGCGGCGCTGCAATTCGACGAACGGCGCCGAGGGCTGACCCCGTTCGAATTCGGCGGATAGCGGGACTGTCGCCAGCCTTTGCGGCTTTGTGTAAAGTTTACCGACATTTCACCAGTCCCCATTAGGCAGGTTGCATACGTGCCATGCCCAAGGTGCCGGGGACCCGATGATCCGCCTGTTCAAACACTATATTCCGCATGCTGTGGTGCTGCTGGCAACGATCGACGTGCTGTTGCTGTTGGCCGCAGCAGAGGCAGGCTGGCAACTGCGCGCCGGGCAGATCGCCATGCACCTGGGGGGCGCGGGAGAGCGGTTGGGCCAGCTTGCCGGCTTTTCGGCGATGATGTTCGCCGCGATGATCGCGGTGGGCGTCTATGGTCCGGATGCCCTGCGCTCGATGCGCTTCGCCACAGCGCGCCTGCTGGTAGCCGCCTCGCTCGGAATCATCGGCCTGACCTTTTTCGATTTCCTGCTTGGCGGACAGAACCTGTGGCGCTCGACCCTGGCCTACGCGATGGCCTTTGCGATCGTCCTGCTCGTGATCAACCGCTTCGTGGTTGGCCGGATCGTCGGCACGGATGCTTTCCGCCGCCGCGTACTGGTGCTGGGCGCAGGCCTTCGGGCTGAGCGGCTGCTCAAGCTTTCGCAGCGGCCCGAGAGCGGCTTCACCATCGTCGGCTATGTCGCGATGACCCCCAGTCAGCCAGTCGTTCCGGGCGCGGTCAGCCGCGACGCGATCGAGAACCTGACAGCCTACGTGGATAGCCTGAAGGCATCGGAAGTCGTGCTCGCGCTCGAGGAGCGCCGCAACGCGCTGCCGCTTGCGGATCTGTTGCGGATCAAGACCACCGGGGTGCACGTCAACGACTTCTCGACCTTCATCGAGCGCGAGACGGGGCGGGTCGATCTCGATACGGTCAATCCCTCGTGGCTGATCTTTTCCGATGGGTTTTCATCGGGCCGGGCAGTTTCCAGCTTTGCCAAGCGCGTGTTTGATCTGGCCGCCAGCGGCCTGCTGCTGCTGATCAGTGCCCCGGTGATCGCGCTGTTCGCCCTGCTGGTAAAGCTCGACAGCAAGGGCCCGGCGTTCTTCCGCCAGACCCGCGTCGGGCTGTTCGGACAGAACTTCGATGTCATCAAGCTCCGCTCGATGCGCACCGATGCGGAGGCCAATGGCGCGCAGTGGGCGCAAAAGGACGATCCCCGCGTGACCCGCCTGGGCAAGTTCATCCGCATGACCCGGATCGACGAGCTGCCCCAGACCTGGAGCGTGCTGAAAGGCGAGATGTCGTTCGTCGGCCCGCGCCCCGAACGGCCCGAATTCGTCGCCGATCTTGAGGAAAAGCTGCCCTATTACGCGGAGCGCCACATGGTGAAGCCGGGAATCACAGGGTGGGCGCAGATCAATTATCCCTATGGCGCCTCGATCGAGGATTCGCGCCACAAGCTTGAATACGACCTTTATTACGCCAAGAACTACACCCCGTTCCTCGATCTCCTGATCCTGCTCCAGACCCTGCGGGTCGTGCTGTGGCACGAGGGGGCGCGTTGAGGTGACGGGGATCGCCGCAGCCTCTAGCGGACTCGCCCTGATCGCCTGGAGCGGCGGGGCGCTGGCTTGTGCGCTGTCGGCCGTGGGCCTTACCTATCGCCCCAATCGTTTCGGCACGGCTCACCGGGCCTTGGTCCTGGCCCTGATGCTGACCGCGCTGTGGGCGCTGACGGGCGCGCTGTGGGGGCTGGAATCATCGGGCGAGGCGATCGCGGAAGCCGCCCGCAACCTTGGCTGGCTGTTCGCGCTTTACCGGCTGTTCGCGGTTGATGGGCGCCATGCCTCGATGCGGCCGGTGCGGCCGCTTCTGGCTGCTCTCGCCTTCGCGGAACTGGTGCAGGCAACGGCGGTGCTGCTGATTGCGGGAACTGCGACCCACCTTGCGGCAGGGTCATTGGGCCTGCGCAGCGTCGCGGTGTTCCATCTGCTGGTTTCGACCGGCGGACTGGTGCTGGTGCACAACCTCTATGGCGGCGCCTCCAGCCAGGCGCGGCTGCTGCTGCGCTGGCCCGCCCTGGCGCTTGCCGTGCTGTGGATTTACGATCTCAACCTTTACACCATCGGCTATCTGAGCGGCGGGACTCCCGACATTCTGGGCGCGCTGCGCGGAGCCGTGGGCATGGCCGCCGCCGGGTTGGTGGCGCTGGGAACCGGAGCAGGCAGCGAGGCGTTGCGGTTTCGCCCCTCGCGCGCGGTCGCTTTCCAGTCGGCTTCGCTGCTGCTGATCGGCGTCTATCTGATTGCCATGGTTGCGGTCGCCCAGTCGCTGGCCTTTGCGGGCGGAGATTTCGCGCAGTGGACGCAGCTGGCCTTCGTCGCCGCCTGTTCGATCGGTGCCATGGTGGTGCTGCCTTCGCCGCGCATCCGGGGCTGGCTGCGCGTGACCCTGGTCAAGCACCTGTTCCAGCACCGCTATGATTATCGCGCCGAGTGGCTGCGCTTTACCCGCACGATCGGACAGGGCGAACGCGGTGAGGCCCCGCTTGAGGAACGCGCGATCCGCGCGGTGGCCGATATCGCTGACAGTCCTGCCGGAATGCTTTTCACTCCCGGTGATTCCGGCCGCCTCGAACTGGCTGCCCGCTGGCAATGGCCCACGGCGGACGTACCCGCAGAGGCGTTCGACGCGGTGACTGCGCGGGGCTTTGAGCGCAGCGGCTACATCGCCGATCTCGATCAGTGGCGGGAAGGCCGTCGCGGCCGGGGCTTCAGCTTCGATCCACCCGCCTGGCTGCTGGCTGATCCGCGCGCCTGGGCCATCGTTCCGCTGCTCCACTTTGATCGGCAGGTCGGGATCGTCGTGCTGGCACGGCCGGCACAGCCGCGCCGGCTCGACTGGGAGGACTTCGATCTGCTGCGCGTCGCGGGCCGCCAGCTGGCAAGCTATCTGGCCGAGCATAATGGCCAGCAGGCCCTGGCCGAAGCGGCGCGATTTGATGATTTCAACCGCCGCATCGCTTTCGTGATGCACGATATCAAGAACCTGGCCAGCCAGCTCAGCCTGCTGGCGCGCAATGCCGAACTGCACGCCGACAATCCGGCGTTCCGTGCCGATATGCTGGTGACGTTGCGCAATTCGGCGGACAAGCTGAACGCGATGCTGGCCCGGCTGTCGCGCTATGGAGCAAGCGCGATCGAGGGGCTGGAGCCGGTCCGGGCCGATCATGTCGCCCAGGCGGTGGTTGCCCAGTTCGCGCTGCGCCATCCGGTCAGCCTGGTCGAAAGCGCGCCCTGCGAGGTGGCCGCCCAGCGCGAACCGCTTGAGCAGGTGCTGCTCCATCTCGTCCAGAACGCGGTCGATGCCAGCCCCGGGGGGGCGCCGGTGTTCGTGCGGGTCAGCGTCGACGGGCTCAATGGTTGCATCGAGGTGGTGGATTCGGGCGAGGGCATGAGCCCAGAATTCGTCCGCAGCCGCCTGTTCAAACCCTTCGTCTCCACCAAGCAGGGCGGCTTTGGCATCGGCGCCTACGAAGCGCGCGAACTGGTGCGCGCAATGCAGGGACGGCTTGATGTGGAAAGCCGCGAAGGGCTGGGTTCACGCTTCGAAGTTCGTCTGCCGCTGGCCGAAGCCGCGCACTTGCTCAAGACCTTTTCCGACAAAGACAAGAAAGTCGCATGATGTCCGATATTCGACCCAAGCTGCTGATCGTCGAGGACGACGCCGGACTGCAGGCGCAGTTCAAATGGGCCTGGCCTGACTTCGACGTCACCGTGGTCGGGGACCGCGCTGCCGCGATTGCGGCACTGCGGGCCGAGGAACCGGACGTGGTGACGCTCGATCTCGGCCTGCCGCCCGATCCCGACGGAGTGACCGAAGGCTTCGCCGTGCTTGACGAGATCATGGCGCTCAAGCCCGCGACCAAGGTGATCGTCGCTTCGGGCCACGGCGCACGCGAGAGCGCACTTCAGGCGATCGCCAAGGGAGCCTACGACTTTTACCAGAAGCCGGTCGATATCGAGGCGCTGGGGCTGATCGTGCGGCGCGCGCTGCACGTCCAGCGGATCGAGAACGAGAACCGCAACCTTGCCGCCCGCGCCGGTGAAGACAACCGCGTGCTTGGCCGGATGATCACCGCTGCCCCCGAAATGCTGAAAGTCGCCCGGACCATCGAGCGCGTGGCCAACGCCAATGTCTCGGTCATGCTGCTGGGGGCGAGCGGTACGGGCAAGGAACTGCTGGCGCGCGGGCTCCACGAATCAAGCAATCGCCGGGACGGGCCGTTCGTGGCCATCAACTGCGCGGCGATTCCGGAAAACCTGCTCGAAAGCGAACTGTTCGGTCACGAGAAGGGGGCCTTCACCGGCGCGATCAAGACCACCGAGGGCAAGATCGAGCAAGCCAGCGGCGGGACCCTGTTCCTTGACGAGGTTGGCGACATACCCTTTCCGCTGCAGGTCAAACTGCTGCGCTTTCTGCAGGAGCGGGTGATCGAGCGGATCGGCTCGCGCAAGTCCATCCACGTCGATACGCGCATTGTCTGCGCCACGCACCAGGACCTTGAGGCGATGATCACCGATGGCCGGTTCCGCGAGGACCTGTTCTATCGCCTTGCCGAGATCGTGGTGAAGATCCCCAGCCTCGCCGAGCGGCCGGGCGATGCGACCTTGCTGGCCAAGGCCTTCCTTGCTCGCTTCGCGCGCGAGATGAATCCGCAGGTCAAGGGCTTCTCGGCCGATGCCCTGGCGGCGATCGACAGCTGGGGCTGGCCAGGCAATGTGCGTGAGCTGGAAAACCGCGTGAAGCGCGCGGTGATCATGGCCGATGGCAAGCTGGTCGGCGCGGCGGACCTCGACCTTGCGGAGCCGGAAGAGGACGCTGCCCAGGTGCTCAACCTCAAATGCGCGCGCGAAAGCGCCGACCGCCGTGTGATCCGTCACGCTCTGGCGCGCAGCGAAGGCAATATCTCGAACACGGCCAAGCTGCTCGGGATCAGCCGGCCGACGCTCTACGACCTGCTCAAGCAATACGACATGCATGCCTGACAGGCGCCGCCTTGCCCCCCGGCTGCTCGCCGTGCTGGCGGGAGGGCTGCTGCTGGCCGCGCCGCTTGGAGCGCTGCCGGGCGATGCGGAAGTGCGGATCAAGGCGGCGGCAACCGCCCTCGCAAAGGGCGACGGAATCGCTGCCGAGGCGGAGCTGGACCGGGCGCTGGAAGCTGGTGCGGCAAAGCCCGATGTCGCGGCGTCAATGGGCGAAGCATTGATCGTTCAGGGCCAGTTGGTCCGTGCCCGCGAATGGCTGGAGCCGGCGCAGTTCTCGCCGGTGAGCGCGGCCTATGGCTGGCGGATGAAGGGCTTGCTGGAGCGGCGCGAGGGTAACCTTGCGGCTGCCGGAAGCGCTTATGATCGCGCTCTCGCGCTGACGCCGGAGGACCCGCAACTGTGGGTCGATATCGGGCGGATGCGCTATGCCGGGGGGGAGCACATCCCTGCGATTCAGGCTGCCGACCGGGCGTTGTCGCTTGATCCCGATCACCCGCGCGCGCTTGAATTCCGTGCCCAGTTACTGCGCGATGCGGGCGATCCGGACAGTGCGCTCGGGTTGTTCGAGCGGGCACTGGAAGTGGCGCCGGGCGATCTGGACCTGCTGGCCGGACAGGCCGAAACCCTGGGCGAAACAGGCCGGGCCAGTGAAATGCTCGCTGTTGTGCGGCGGATGACGGAGATCGATCCCCGCCATCCCTGGGCGATCTATCTCCAGGCGGTTCTGGCTGCGCGGGCGGGCAACACCGACCTTGCGCGATCGATCCTAAACCGGTTGGGCGACCGACTGGATAACGTGCCGTCAGCCATGCTGCTTGCTGGCCTGCTCGAACTGGAAGCCGGTAACGCCAATGTCGCGGTCGGCCAGTTGGAGGAATTGTCCCGCCGTCAGCCGGGCAACCTGCGCGTCCAGCTGCTGCTGGCCCGCGCGTTATACGATGCGGGCGAGCATGGGCGCTTGTTCGCCCGGTTCGGCCCGCTTGCCGCCCGTCCCGATGCGCCGGTTTACCTGCTGGAACTGCTGGGCCGAGCCCATGAGGAGAAGGGGGACCGTGCCGCCGCCGCGCCGCTGCTCGACCGTGCGGCTTCCGCTGCGTCGCGGCCGTTGATGCCGACTGACGGGGAGTGGGGAGGAACCGCTCAGGCGGTCCAGGTGCGGGGTCTGCTGGCGAGCGGGAACGCCGCGCAGGCCCGTCAGACAGCGCAGCGGTTTCTCGCCGCGCGGCCCGGCTCCTACGAAGCGCTCTACCTGGCGGGCGATACCGATCTGGCCGCCGGGCAGGCCGCGCAGGCCCTGTCGCGCTATCAGGCCGCATCGCTGGTGCGCTTTCCGGATTCGCTGCTGCTGCGGATCAGCCTCGCCTACGAACGGATGGGGCAGGCGGGGAACTCGCGGCTGCTGGTAACGCGCTATCTTGCGGCGATGCCGCAAAGTCCGCTGGCGGCAAGAATCGCCGCCGGGCAAAGTGCTTTCGCCCACGAATGGGAATCGGCGCGCGCGCTGCTGGAGAACCTGCGCCGCCGGGGCGGAAACCGAGATGCGCGGTTGCTGTCAGACCTCTCGTTCGCGCAGTTGCGCGCGGGCGATGGGGATGCCGCGAGCAGGAGTGCGGCCAGGGCCTGGTCCTTGCAGCCAGCTAGTCCGGTTACCGCGCAGGCCTATGCCATGGCGCTGGCGGCCACGGGCAGGGATGCCGTTCTGGCGCGGCAATTGCTGGATCAGGCGCGAAGCGGGGGCGGGAACAATCCGCTGCTGGACGAGACGGCGAACAAGCTGGGCGAACGATAAAACCCCCTCGACAAGCGTTTCGTCTGACGCCAAGGCTGACAATTCAATCGCGCGATTAAATTGGAGACGGATCATGGGCGGCGTGCTGCAAGGGGTGACGGTTATCGAACTGGCGGGCATCGGCCCCGGTCCGTTTGCGGGCATGATGCTGGCCGACCATGGCGCACGGGTGATCCGGGTCGAACGCCCCGGTCACAAGGGCCGCTTCGGCGATACCGGCAACCGCGACATCCTCAACCGCAACCGCGAAGTGATCGAGCTCGACCTTAAGGATCCGGCAGCGATCGCCGAGCTCAAGGATCTGGCAAAGACGGCCGATGCGTTGATCGAGGGCTATCGTCCCGGCGTGATCGAGCGGCTTGGTCTGGGGCCGGACGTGCTACTGGCAATCAATCCCAAGCTGGTGATCGGCCGGATGACCGGCTGGGGCCAGGAAGGCCCGATGGCCCCGCTCGCGGGGCATGACATCAATTACATTGCCCTCACCGGCGCGCTCCATTCCTATGGCCGCAAGGGGGAAAAGCCGACTTTCCCGGTCAATGCCGTGGGCGACTTCGGCGGCGGCGGCATGATGCTGGCCTTCGGCGTGGTTGCAGCGATCCTTCACGCCCGCAGCGGCGGCCCGGGCCAGGTGGTCGACTGCGCGATGGTCGATGGGGCGGCGGTGCTTTCGGCGATGACTTACACGTTCCTCGCCAATGGCCAGTGGAGGGACGAGCGCGGGGTCAACCTGCTCGATTCCGGCACCCATTTCTACGACACCTACGAGACGAAGGACGGCAAGTGGATCTCGCTCGGATCGATCGAGCCGCAGTTCTACGCGATCCTGCTCGAGAAGACCGGGCTGGCAGGCGATCCCGATTTCGCCCAGCAGATGAACCCCGCCAAGTGGGACGAACTGAAGCAGCGGATGACCGCGCTGATCCTGACCAAGACCCGCGATGAATGGTGCGCGATCATGGACGGGACCGACATCTGCTTTGCTCCGGTGCTCAGCCTGACCGAAGCGCCCAGGCATCCGCACAACGTGCACCGTGGCACTTTCGTGGAAGACGGCGGGATCGTGCAGCCCGCGCCGGCGCCGCGTTTCTCGGCCACTCCCGCGCCGCCGGTCTCGCTCAAGGGGCGTTGATTTCGGCCGTCTCCTTTGTCTTTGCGGGCGCAGCGCGCTAAGCCGCGCCCTGCATCGGCAAGGACAGGGGCTTTAGTGGGCATTCTTTCACGTCTTGATCCGATGGTCCGCCTGCTGATGGCGGCCATTGCCCTCGCCATTGTCCTGCCGGTGAGCGGCACGGCACGCGATGCCGCGCAGTTCGTCTCGAACGCGGCGGTGTTCCTGCTGTTCTTCCTCAACGGCCTGCGCCTGCCCCGGCACGAAGTGATGGCGGGACTGGGCAATCACCGCCTGCTCTGGCCGCTGGTGCTATGGTGCTTCGGCGCGATGGCGCTGGCGGGCTGGGCGCTATGGCAGGCGGGGCAGGGGTGGATGCCGCCCTTGCTGGCACTGGGTTTTCTTTATCTCGGCTGCCTGCCCTCGACGGTTCAGTCGGCTACAGCCTATTCCTCGCTCGCGGGGGGCAATGTGGCTGGCTCGGTGGTGGCTGCGGCGCTGCTCAACCTGCTGGGAGTCTTTGTCACCGCGCCGTTGTTTTCGCTGCTCGCGGGCGGCGGCGCGGCTGAATTCCACGCCGATGGACTGCTCAAGGTCGTGGGCATCCTGCTGGTGCCCTTCATCCTTGGCCAGATCGCCCAGCAATGGCTCGGCGGCTGGGTGCGGGACCATCGTCCGCTCGTCACCTGGATGGACCGCAGCTCGATCGCGATCGCGGTCTATGTCGCCTTTTCGGGAGCGGTTGCGCAGCAGTTCTGGACCCTGATCGACCTGGCAGGCTGGTTCTGGCTGGCAGGCGGGACTGTGCTGATGCTGGCGGCGGCGCACTGGGGGGCCTGGGTGCTGGGCGGAGCGTTACGGCTGGATCGCCCCAGCCGTATCACCATGCTGTTCGCTGGCGCGCAGAAAAGCATTGCGATGGGGGCGCCGCTCGCGACCGTATTGTTCGCGCCCGAGGCGGCAGGGATCGTACTGCTGCCGATCCTGCTCTACCACCTCGTCCAGCTGGTGCTGGCCGCGCCGCTTGCCGCGCGGCTCAATCCGACCTGACGGCCGCGTCCAGTTCGCTGTCCGGGAACTTGCGGTTGTGGCGGATCGACCACCACAGCGAAGCCCCGATCAGCACCGCGCCAATCAGGCCGGTGATGGTTTCGGGAATGTGGAATTTCGCCGAAAGCAGCATGATCGCGCCCAATGCGATGATCGCCCAGAAGGCCCCGTGCTCAAGATAGCGGTATTCGGCCAGAGTGCCCTTGCGCACCAGGTGAATGGTCATCGATCGCACGAACATCGCACCGATCGACAGGCCCAGCGCGATGACCACCATGTTGTTGGACAGCGCGAAGGCGCCGATCACCCCGTCGAAGCTGAACGAGGCATCGAGGATGTTGAGGTAAAGAAATCCGCCAAGCCCCGAGCGCACCACCGCGCCCTGCGCCGCGAGGGCCTGTTCGCGCATTTCCAGGATCGTCCCCAGCGCCTCGACCGCTATGAAAGTCACCAGCCCAAGGCTGCCAGCGACCATGAAGGTCAGGGCATCGGCCGGATCGAGCATCAGCGAAATGAGGTAGAGGCCGACCAGCAGCAGCGCGATTTCAGCGGCCTTGATGCTGGAGAACTTGCTCAGCCAGCGCTCCACGCTGACGATCCAGTGCACTTCCTTTTCGCCATCGAAGAAGAACGACAGGCCGACCATGGCCAGGAACGCCCCGCCGAACCCGGCGATGCCGATATGGGCGCTGCTGACGATTTCCTCGTAGCGTTTCGGGTCATTGAGTGACAGTTCCAGCGCCTCGCGCGGGCCAAGCCCGGCGGCGATGGCCACGATCGCCAGTGGAAACACGATCCGCATCCCGAACACTGCGATAAGCATGCCCCAGGTCAGGAAGCGCCGCTGCCAGACCTCGTCCATGTCTTCCAGCACGGCGGCGTTGACCACCGCGTTGTCGAACGACAGCGACACTTCCAGCACCGAAAGGACCACGACGATCCACAACAGGGCGAGCGTCCCGGAGGCGGTGCCGGTCTGCATCCAGCCATACCAGACCGCAAGCGCCAGGCAGATGAGCGTGAAAAGGATCGAACCCTTGTAATGACGTAGCAATTGAAACTCCTCGGGTCCGCTGATCAGGACTTCCTGGGCTGGTAGGTCTGCTCGATACCCGGAAAGGTCCGGGCGCGCACTTCAGCGGCATAGCTGGCCGCGGTGGACGATATCAGCTGCGCGATCTCGGCGTAGCGCTTCACGAAACGGGGCACCCGCTCGAACATGCCGAGCATGTCTTCGGTCACCAGCACCTGCCCGTCGCACTGGGCGGAGGCGCCGATGCCGATGGTCGGGCAGGAGACTGCACGGGTCGCCTCGATCGCGATCGGTTCGACCACGCCCTCGATGACGATGGCGAAAGCCCCGGCCTGATCGAGCGCCTGGGCATCCGAAACGATCTTCTGCGCCTCGGCGTCGCTGCGCCCACGCGCATTATAGCCGCCCAGCACGTTGACCGCCTGCGGGGTCAGGCCGACATGGCCCATCACCGGGATGCCGCGCGCGGTCAGGAAGGCCACGGTTTCGGCCATCGCCGCGCCGCCTTCCAGCTTGATCGCCGCGCAACCGGTTTCCTTCAGCAGGCGCGAGGCGCTGGCAAAGGCCTGCTGCGGCGAAGCCTCGTAAGTTCCGAACGGCATGTCGACCACCACCGCAGCGTGATAGGACCCGCGCACCACTGCCGCGCCGTGAGCGGCCATCATGTCGAGCGTGACCGGTACGCTGGACGGCAGGCCATAGATCACCTGGCCCAGCGAATCCCCCACCAGCAGCAGGTCGCAATGCTCGTCAAGCAACTGGGCCTGGCGTGCGGTATAGGCGGTCAGCATCACCACAGGTTCTGCGGTGGCGCCATCCACTTTGCGCTGGCGGATCGCGGGGATCGTCAGCCGCCGCAGCGGCGAGGGCGTGGGATGCGCGCGGCTGGTGGCCGTATCGAGCTGGAAGGTCGTGGACATGGGGCGGGGCTTTAGCCGCTTGCGGACAACTGGGGAAGGGCAAGCCGTAAACCCTTGCCATCGCGCCGCGCTCCGCTAGCTTCCGCGCCAGGTAAGGATTGGTGGCCGCGCCCGGCAGGAAAGGGCGGCGGACCGCCGGAATTTAGGGGAACCGCATGTTCGGTCGGGTCAAACCATTGGACGCCATTCTGGCGACCGCTGAAAAGAAATCGTTGCACCGTTCGCTCGGGGCCTTCCAACTGACGATGCTGGGGGTCGGCGCGATCATCGGCACGGGCATCTTTGTGCTGACCGCCGAAGCAGCGCAGAAGGCCGGCCCGGGGATGCTGGTCAGCTTCATCATTGCCGGCTTTGTCTGCGCCGTCGCGGCGCTGTGCTATGCGGAAATGGCCTCGATGGTCCCGGTCTCGGGCTCGGCTTATACTTATAGCTATGCGGTCATGGGCGAGTTGCTGGCCTGGATGGTCGGCTGGGCGCTGGTGCTGGAATATGCGGTGGCGGCTGGCGCGGTCGCGGTCGGGTGGTCGGGCTATTTCGTCGGCTTGCTCAGAGAGTATCTGGGCATTTCGCTGCCGACATCGCTGGTCAATGCCGATGCCCTGATCGCCCAGATCAAACTGGTGTTCGGTGCGGCCAATAGCGAGGCGATTCAGACCGCGATCGCCACGGGCGGTTACATCAACCTGCCGGCCTTCATCATTTCGCTGCTGGTGACCTGGCTGCTGGTGATCGGCACCAAGGAAAGCGCCTATGTCAACGCGGTGCTGGTGATGGTCAAGATCACCGCGCTGACGCTGTTCGTGGTGCTGGCCGTGCCGGTGATGAACAGCGCCAATTTCGAACCCTTCGCTCCGCTGGGCTTCGGGGGTATCTCGGCGGCGGCGGCCTCGATTTTCTTCGCTTATGTCGGGTTTGACGCGGTTTCGACTGCGGCCGAGGAAACCAAGAACCCGCAGCGCAACATGCCGATCGGCCTGATTGGCAGCCTGGCAATCTGCACCGTCTTCTATCTGCTGGTGGCTTCGGGCGTGATCGGCAGCGTGGGTGCGCAGCCGCTGTTCGACGCGGCGGGCAATGCGCTTGCTCCGGGAAGCACCGAACTTGCCGCGGCCTGCGCCACCAGTGGCGCCGATGCGGTGGTCTGCTCGAAGGAGGCGCTGGCCTGGACGCTGCGCGAAATCGGCTGGCAGCAGGTCGGCAACCTTGTCGGCCTGGCGGCCGGCCTGGCGCTGCCTTCGGTCATCCTGATGATGATGTTCGGCCAGACCCGCATCTTCTTCGTGATGAGCCGCGACGGCCTGCTGCCGGAACGGCTGAGCCGCATCCATCCCAAGTATCACACCCCGCACGTGGTCACGATCATCACCGGTATCGTGGTGGCAGTCTTTGCTGCACTGTTCCCGGTGGGTGCACTGGCGGACATTTCCAATTCCGGCACGCTGTTCGCCTTTGCGATGGTCGCCGTCGCGGTGCTGATCCTGCGCAAGCGCGATCCGGGCCGGGCGCGTCCGTTCCGCACCCCGGCGGTGTACCTGGTGGCTCCGCTGGCGGCGCTGGGCTGCATCTACCTGTTCTGGAGCCTGTCGGGCTATACCAAGCTGCTGTTCGTCGGCTGGGCGGCGATCGGGCTGGTGGTCTATTACACCTACAGTCGCAGCCGCAGCCATGTCGGTCGCGGGATCGTCGACGTGCACGAGGACGATACCGACATTCCGCCGCAACCGGTGCCGCCGCTGCCCGGCGGGATCGACATCAACGACTGATCCGGTTCACCGGGGGAAAGGGGCTGCGTCGATGGGCGCGGCCCCTTTCTTTTGTCCGCTTCAGAAGGGCAATTGCGAATCGCTCCAAATAAGAACATACATGGAACATAAGGGCGATTTCGATGACTGTTCCAACCCCTCTTTCCGCCTTCGCGCGCCGTCCTTCCCTGCCGCAGCGGCGCGGGCTGCCTTCCGCTGTGGAGGCTGCGCGCTGGCGTCCCGGGCTACCGGACGGCGCCCTGCATGGCGAGGTGTTCGCACCGGGCGGAGAAGCCAGCGGCGCCGCCATGGCGCTGGCTCTCGCGCTTGATCGCCTGCGCTCCGCCGCACCCGATCCCGCCGCCGACGTACCGGACGAGCGTCCGTGGCTGTGGATCCAGGATGCCCAGGCCCGGCGGCTTGGAGGGCGGCCCTATCGCCCCGGCCTGCCGCGCGCCTTGCGTCACCGCCTGATCCACGTTGCCGCCACCAGCCCGGAAGAGGCGCTGTTCGCCATGGAAGAAGGGCTGCGCTGCCGCGACCTTGCCTTCGTCATCGGCGAAATGGCGGGCAATCCGCGCGCGCTCGATTTCACCGCGACGCGGCGTCTGTCGCTGATGGCCGGGCAGCACGGCGTGCCCCTGTGGCTGGTGCGGATCGATGCCCGGCCCGGCCTGTCCTCGGCGCGGCTGCGCTGGCAGGCCCGCGCCGCGCCCTCGCTGCCTGGGCACTGGAATCCGCAGGCTCCCGGTCATCCGGCCTGGCGGGGCGAACTGTTCCGCGCCCGGGCGCATCCTCCCGGAGAATGGACCCTGCGCGATGATGGACACGTCCTCGCCGCCGACCCGGCGCATCCTCGCGATCTGGTGTCGCCAGCTGGCGATCGACCGCTGGCGGCTGGCTGAAGGGCTGCGCGCGGGCGAGGGGGAGGACGCCCTGCCGTTCGCCCTGATCGCCGAGACCGCCCACGGCCCGCGCCTCGCCGCCGTCAACGCCGCCGCTTTCGAGGCGGGAGCACGCCCTGGCGCGCTGCTCGCCGATGCCCGTGCGCTGTGCCCTGAGCTGGCGGTGCGGCCGCACGATCCGGCGGGCGACCTTGCCTTCCTTGAACGCCTTGCGCTGTGGGCGCAGCGGTGGGGGCCGTGGTCCGCGCTTGATCCGCCCGATGGGCTGCTGGTCGATGTCACCGGCGCCGCCCACCTGTTCGGCGGGGAAGAGGCGCTGCTGGCCGATGCCCTGCGCCGTCTCGCGCTGCGCGGGCTGGCGGCGCGCGCCGCGCTCGCTCCCACTGCCGGGGCGGCCTGGGCGCTGGCGCATTACGGGCCGGAGCGCGCGATCCTGCATTCCGGCCACTATCTCGACCAGCTTCCCGTTGCCGCGCTGCGGCTCGATCCCGCGACCGCGCTGGTGCTGCAGCGCCTGGGGCTCAAGCGGATCGCGGACCTGTCCGGCGTGGCCCGCCCGGCGCTGGCGCGGCGCTTCCGCTCGACCCGCGCGCCGGCCGCCAATCCGCTGGTCCGGCTCGACCAGTTGCTGGGCCGCGTCCCCGAACCGGCGCTTCCGGTGCGCGGCGTGGAAGTGCCGCTGGTCCAGCGCCGGTTGATGGAGCCGATCCGTCATCGTCCCCTGCTTGACCGCGTGCTGGCGGACCTCTGCGCCGATATGGCGCGCCTGCTCGAAGGACAGGGGCGGGGTGGGCGGCGCTTTGAACTGGCGCTGTGGAAGATCGATGGCGAAGTGCTTCAGCGCCGCCTCGAACTTGCCGCCGCCAGCCGCGATGCGGGCCATGTCGCGGGGCTGTTCGCGCAGCGGCTCGATGATCTCGACGCCGGGTTCGGGATCGAGCTTGCCCGCCTGTCTGTCCCCTGGAGCCAGCCGCTGCCGCTATCCCAGGCCGATTTCGAAGCGGGGGCAGCAGCGCGTGGCACCAGCCTCGCCGCCTGTATCGACCGCTTGTCGGTGCGGCTCGGCCCGCAGGCGGTGCGCCGCCCGGTGCCGCGCGCCAGCCATGTTCCCGAGCGCGCCCAGCACTGGGTTCCCCCGCTCGATCCGCCCACCGCCGGGCAGGAGGAACTGGCCTTCCACGCGCGGCCCCTGAAGCTGCTCGATCGCGCGGAGCCGATCGCGGTGCTTTATGCCAGTCCAGATGGCCTGCCGCGCCGGTTCCGCTGGCGCGGCGCGGTGCACGAGGTGGCGCGCGCCGAAGGGCCGGAGCGGATCGCGCCCGAATGGTGGCGCGAACGCTCGACCGCACGGCTGCGCGACTATTACCGGATCGAGGATGGTGAGGGTCGGCGCTACTGGATCTATCGCAGCGGGATCGCCGGGGACGGGCGCGGCGGCACGCCCGAATGGTTCCTCCATGGGCTGTGCGCCTGAAAGGTCTGGACCCTCCGTGCAATGGAACATATATAGAACATATGTCCCAGCAGAGCCTGCGCGAACGACTCGCCATTCTTGCCGATGCCGCCAAGTACGACGCCTCCTGCGCCTCATCCGGCACGGCGCGGCGCACCAGCCGGGGCGGCAAGGGGATTGGTTCGACCGAGGGCATGGGGATCTGCCATGCCTATGCCCCGGACGGGCGCTGCATCTCGCTGCTCAAAATCCTGCTGACCAATCACTGCATCTTCGATTGCCATTATTGCATCAACCGCAAGAGCTCGAACGTGGCGCGGGCGCGCTTCACTCCGCAGGAGGTGGTGGACCTGACGCTGACCTTCTACCGCCGCAACTATATCGAGGGGCTGTTCCTCTCCTCGGGGATCGTCAAAAGCTCCAGCCACACCATGGAGCAACTGATCGAGGTCGCGCGAATCCTGCGCGAGGAGCACGATTTTCGCGGCTACATCCACCTCAAGACCATTCCCGAGGCCGATCCCGAACTGGTGCGCCGGGCAGGTCTTCATGCCGACCGGGTCTCGATCAACGTCGAGCTGCCGACGCTCGCCGGGCTGACCCGGCTGGCGCCGGACAAGAACGCTGCGGTGATCGAGGGGGCGATGGGCGATCTCAAGGGCGCAATCGTCGAGGCGAAGGATGCGCGGCGGCGCTTCCGCTCGGCCCCACGCTTCGCCCCGGCAGGACAATCGACCCAGATGATCGTCGGCGCGGACGGCGCCAGCGATGCCGATATCGTCACCCGCGCCAGCACGCTTTATGATCGCTTCGCCCTGCGCCGGGTCTACTATTCCGCCTTCAGCCCGATCCCCGATGCCAGCGCGGTGCTGCCGCTGCAACGCCCGCCGCTGATTCGCGAGCATCGGCTCTACCAGTCGGACTGGCTGATGCGGTTCTACGGCTACCGCCCGGACGAGGTGCGCGCCGCCGCCGGCCTGGATGGAATGCTCCCGCTCGACATCGATCCCAAGCTGGCCTGGGCGCTGAAGTTCCGCGAGGGCTTTCCGGTCGATATCAACCGCGCCCCGCGCGAGCTGCTGCTGCGCGTGCCGGGGCTGGGCACCCGCGCGGTAGGGGCAATCCTCGCCGCCCGGCGCGAGCGGCGGCTGCGGCTGGAGGACGTGGGCCGGCTTACCGTGTCGCTGGCCAAGGTGCGGCCCTTTATCGTCGCGGAGGACTGGCGCCCGGTCCTGCTGACCGACCGGGCCGATCTGCGCGCGCTCATCGCTCCGCGCCGCGGTGCGCAGCAGCTTGAACTGTTCGCGGCATGAACGCGCAGCCTGCCCCGGACCTTGCGGAGGCCTGCGCCGTCACTCTCGATGCGCCGGACGATTTTGCCGGCTGGCGCGAGACTGCGCGGCGCCTGCTGCAACTGCGGGTTCCGCCTGACCGGGTGGTCTGGAGCGTGGCCGGGGAAGAGGCGGGCGATCTCTTCGCCGCCTCCGCATTCGTGCCGGATGCACCCACCGATGCCGCTCCGCCCCGGGTGCCGCGCCGGTTCCTGGACCTTGCGGGGAAGGGCCTGCTCCATTCCTGTCCGGATCGCTTCGCGCTGCTCTACCGCCTGCTGTGGCGTTTGCAGGACCGCCCCGGCCTGCTCGAGGATGCGGCTGACCGGGATGTGCGGAGCCTTGACGAACTGGTCCGCACGGTCCGCCGCGACATCCACAAGATGCGGGCCTTCCTGCGCTTCCGCGCGGTGTCTGAGGAAGATGGAGCCGAGCACTACGTCGCCTGGTTCGAACCGCAGCACCATATCCTGCGGGCCAGTGCGGCTTTCTTCGTCAATCGCTTCACGACGATGCGCTGGGCCATCCTGACCCCGCAAGGTTCGCTCCACTGGGACGGGGAGGTGCTGCGCGAAGGCCCGCCCGCCCGCCGCGAACAGGCCGCTGGGGGTGATCCGGCCGAAGCGTTGTGGAAGGAGTACTACGCCGCGATCTTCAATCCGGCGCGGCTCAAGGTTGGCGCCATGCTGAAGGAAATGCCCCGCCGCTACTGGAAGAACATGCCCGAGGCGGAACTGATCCCAGCGCTGATCGCGGGTGCTCAGGCGCGCGAAAGCGCGATGGTTGAACGCGGCGCGGCGCTGTTCGTAGGGCCACGTCCGGCCTCGCTTGCTGCCGTTGCCGAAGGAATCGCCACGTGCCGCCGCTGCGCCATCGGCTGCAATGGCACTCGCGCCGTGGCGGGCGAGGGGAGTGCCCGCGCCGAGCTGATGATCGTCGGTGAACAGCCCGGTGACACCGAGGAGCCGCGCGGGCGGCCCTTCATCGGCCCCGCCGGACAGGTACTGCGCACCCGCCTCAAGGCAGCGGGAATCGATCCCGAGCGGGCCTGGCTGACCAATGCGGTCAAGCATTTCAAGTTCGAGGACCGGGGCACGGGCAAGCGGCGGCTGCACCAGAACCCCACCGCGCGTGAGATCGACGTCTGCCGCTGGTGGGTCGAAAGCGAGCGCCTGCTGGTCCGCCCCCGCCTGATCCTCGCGCTGGGGGCCAGTGCGGCGCGCAGTGTGCTGGGCCGGACGGTCAGCGTCCAGAGCCTGCGCGGTAAGGCCATGGTGCTGGAGGATGGGGCGGAGCTGTGGATCACCATTCACCCGTCCTACCTCCTGCGGCTTGGCGAGGATGCGCGCGAGACGGAGGAGCAGCGCTTCGCCGCTGATCTTGGCCGGGCCGCGGCGCGCCTGCGGGAACTCGCACCCGGGGTCTGATGCCATGCCCGAGGCTCCGCTTACCCCGCCGCGCCGCCATGCCGGTGAGGCCGGCCTGCCGCCGCCCCTTCGTGCGCCCTTCGTCGAACTGGGGCTGGCAACGTGCTTTTCGTTTCTACGCGGTGCTTCGGACGCGGTGGATCTTGCCACCACCGCCCGGGCGCTTGGCTACGACGCACTGGGGATCGCGGACGCCAATACCATGGCCGGGGTGGTGCGCTTTCACACCGAAGCCAAGGCGTTGGGCCTGCGCCCGGTGATCGGTTGCCGGATCGAGACGGTCGAGGGGCTGCATTTCCTTGCCTTTCCGGCTGACCGCGCGGCCTATGGGCGCCTCTGCCGCCTGATCTCGACGGGGCGCATGGCCCGGCTCGACGGCGAATGGCAGGACAAGGGCGCCTGCGACATCTCGCTCACCATGCTGGCCGCGCACAGCGCGGGCGTGCATCTGGTTCTGCTGCCGCCGGATGACCTGTCATTCAACTTCACTATTGAGGCTCAAAGCAATGTAGTTGAACTGAAATCTGAATCATTGGCACCGCAGGCAACCATGCTCACGGCGCCCTTTCCAGACCTTCTCCCGCATCTTTCCACAAAGTTGTCCACACTGCGCCACCTTGCCGCCAGTTACCTCTACACCGGCGACGACATTGCCCGGATCAACGCGCTCGACGCCATGGCGCGCGGTGCGGGGTTGTCGATCCTTGCCACCAACCAGGTGCTTTATCACGCGGCGCAGCGGCGGCCGCTGCACGACGTGATGACCGCGATCCGCCACAAGACCACCGTTGCCGCCGCCGGCCACCTGCTGCGCCCCAATGCCGAGCGGCACCTGAAATCGCCCGGCGAGATGGCTCGCCTGTTCGCCGCCTGGCCCCATGCCCTGGCCGCCGCGCGCGATCTGGCCGATGTCTGCACGTTCAGCCTGGACGAATTGTGTTACGAGTATCCGGAAGAAACCTGCCCCAAGGGCCTGGAGCCGCAGGATTATCTTGAAGAGCTGACCTGGCGGGGCGCGGCGCGGCGCTATCCCGAAGGCCTGCCCGAAGCCGTGCGCGATACGCTGGAGCGGGAACTCGCCCTGATCGGCAAGCTGGACCTTGCCCGCTATTTTCTGACCATCAAGGACATCGTCGATTTCGCCCGCGCGCAGGATCCGCCGATCCTGTGTCAGGGGCGCGGCAGCGCGGCCAATTCGGCGGTGTGCTATTGCCTGGAGATCACCGCGGTCGATCCTGCGCGCCATGCCCTGCTGTTCGACCGCTTCATTTCCGAGGAACGCAAGGAGCCGCCCGACATCGATGTCGACTTTGAGCATGAGCGGCGTGAGGAGGTAATTCAGTATATCTATCAACGCTATGGTCGCCAGCGCGCGGGGCTTTGCGCGACAGTGATCCACTACCGCCCGCGCATGGCGATCCGCGAGGTGGGCAAGGCCATGGGCCTGTCGGAAGACATCACCGCAGCGCTCGCCAAGACTGTCTGGGGCAGCCACGGTCGGTCGATCAAGGAGGCTCACATCGCCACCGAAACGGGGCTTAACCTCACCGACCCGCATCTCAGGCGCGTTCTGGCGCTCACCGAACAGATGATCGGCATGCCCCGCCACCTTTCGCAGCACGTCGGCGGTTTCATCCTCACCCAGGGCCTGCTGACCGAGACCGTTCCGATCGGCAACGGCGCCATGGCGGAGCGATCCTTCATCGAATGGGACAAGGATGACATCGACGCGCTCGGTATCCTCAAGGTCGATGTCCTGGCGCTGGGTATGCTGACCTGCATCAGGAAGGCGCTGGACCTGGTGCGTGGTCATCACGGCAAGGCTCTGACCCTTGCCAGCGTCCCGCGTGAGGATCCGGCGGTCTACGACATGCTGTGCCGGGGGGATTCGCTGGGCGTGTTCCAGGTCGAGAGCCGGGCGCAGATGAACATGCTGCCGCGCCTGCGGCCGCGCTGCTTTTACGATCTGGTGATCGAGGTGGCGATCGTGCGCCCCGGGCCGATCCAGGGCGACATGGTGCATCCCTATCTCAAGCGGCGGCGCGGGGCGGAAAGGGTTGAGATTCCCGCCCCCGCGCCGGAGCACGGCCCGCCGGACGAACTGACCAGCATCCTTGGGCGCACCCTTGGCGTGCCGATCTTCCAGGAACAGGCGATGAAGATCGCGCTGGATGCCGCGCAGTTTTCCAGCGCCGAGGCGAACCGCCTGCGCAAGGCGATGGCGACCTTCCGTTCGCGGGGGATGGTCCACGAACTGGAAGAGATGATGGTCGGGCGGATGATCGCGCGGGGCTATGACGCCGAATTCGCGGCGCGCTGCTTCAACCAGATCAAGGGTTTCGGCGAATACGGCTTTCCCGAAAGCCATGCCGCCAGCTTCGCGCTGCTGGTCTATGTCTCGTCCTGGCTGAAGTGCCACTACCCGGCGGCGTTTGCCTGCGCCCTGCTCAATTCCCAGCCGATGGGCTTCTACGCCCCCGCCCAGATCGTCCGCGATGCGCGCGAGCATGGGGTGGAGGTGCTGGCGGTGGATGTGAACTTTTCGGATTGGGACAATGGGCTGGAAAGAACGGGTTCGCGCGAACCCGGAATCGCGCTGCGCCTCGGCCTGCGTCAGGTCGATGGCTTTCCGGAAGCCGCCGCCGCACGGATCGTCGCGGCGCGTGTTGAGGGCGGGCCGTTCCGCGACGTGCGCGAATTGAAGGAGCGGGCCGGCCTGTCCCCGGCGCTGGTCGAGCGGCTGGCGAACGCCGATTGCCTTGGCTCGCTGGGGCTTACCCGGCGGCAGGCGCTGTGGGACGCGCGCAGCCTGATCGCCGCGCCCGACCTGCCGCTGTTCGCCGCCATGACGTCACGCGATGAGGGGGAGGAACGGCAGAAAACCGTGCTTCCCGCAATGCCCCTGTCCGAGGAGGTGGTGGCCGACTACCAGACCCAGCGCTTGTCCTTGAAAGCCCACCCGCTCGCCTTCCTGCGCGCGGGGCTGGCCGAACGGGGGTTCATCCGCGCCGCCGACCTGCGCCAGCGCAAGTACCGCTCCGCCGTGCAGGTGGCGGGCGTGGTGCTGATCCGCCAGCGCCCGGGCAGCGCCAAAGGGGTGTGCTTCATCACCCTGGAGGACGAGAGCGGGGTGGTGAACCTCGTCATCTGGCCCGACCTGATGGAAAAGCAGCGCAAGGTGATCATGGGCGCGCGGCTGATGGAAGTGCGCGGCCGGGTGGAATACGACGACGAGGTAATCCACGTGATCGCGACGCACCTGACCGACGCAACGCCGGCGCTGCACGCCCTGTCGGACGATCTGCTGCCGCAGACGCTGGACCGCGCCGATGAAGTGCGCCGCTCCATGCCGGAAAGCCGGGGCGGGCACCCGCGCGACGCGCGGGTGATCCCCAAATCACGCGATTTTCATTGAACCGTCAGACCGCTTCCAGCGCGTATCCCGCCGAGCGCACCGTACGGACCGGATCGGGCGCGTCGGGGCGGGCGATGCCCTTGCGCAGGCGCCGGATATGAACGTCCACGGTGCGCAGTTCGATCTCGCTTTCGGTGCCCCAGACCGCGTCGAGCAACTGGCCCCGGCTGAACACGCGGCCGGGGTGCTCCATGAAGAAGCGCAGCAGGCGAAACTCGGTGGGGCCGAGCGAGAGCACTTCCCCGCCGCGCGTCACCTTGTGGGCCACGGCATCGAGCGACAGGTCGCCCACGGTCAGAACCTCGCCCGCCAGCGCGGGGCGGATGCGGCGCATGATCGCGCCAACCCGGGCGATCAACTCGCGCGGGGAGAAGGGCTTGGTGACGTAATCATCAGCCCCGGTATCGAGCCCCCGGATCCGGTCATCCTCGGCCCCGCGCGCGGTGAGCATCACGATCGGCACGTGGGCGGTGGCCTTGTCGCGGCGCAAGCGGCGGCAGACCTCGATCCCGCTGGTCCCTTCGACCATCCAGTCGAGCAGCACCAGATCGGGCACTTCCTCTTGCGCCAGCAGCAGGGCTTCGTCGCCATCGGGAGTTACGGTTACGGCGTAACCTTCTGCCTTGAAACGGAATTCGAGAAGTTCAGCGAGCGCCGGGTCGTCTTCGACCAGCAGCAGACGGGGGGCGGTCATCGGTGGCACTCCAAAGGGAGTTCGTCATTGCGAGCGGCGCCGAGCGCCAATCCGCGAGGCAGCACGAGCTGCTCTGGATTGCTTCGCTCCGCTCGCAATGACGAAAGAGGAGAGAAGCCCGCAAACCCCAAGGTGGGCCGGGCTGTCATCGGGCTCAGCCCTTGTCTTCCTTGTCGGTCAGGTAATTCCCGGTCGCGGCGTAGTAGACCATTTCCGCGACGTTGGTGGCGTGATCCCCGATGCGTTCGATGTTGCGGGCCACAAACAGCAGCTGCGCGGCACTCGAAATGGTCGAAGGATTTTCCATCATATGGCTGACAAGGTTACGGAAGATGCTTTCGTAAAAGGCATCGACCTTGTCATCGCGGGCCACGATCTCGGCGGCCAGATCGGCATCGCGCGCGGCATAGGCGGTCAGCACGTCGTGGACCATCTCGCTGGCGAGTTCCGACATCGCCGGGATCAGGGTGATCGGTTCGAATTGGCGGCGGTTCTGGATCTTGCTGGTGCTCTTGGCGATGTTCTTGGCATAGTCGCCGATCCGCTCGATCACCCCGGCGATCTTGAGCGCGGCAATCACTTCGCGCAGATCGTCGGCCATCGGCGCGCGCAGGGCGATGATCCGCACCGCCAGCCGGTCAACCTCGGCCTCGATCGAATCGATCCGGCGGTCGCGTTCGACCACGCCAGAGGCCAGTTCGCGGTTGCCCTTGACCAGCGCGTCCATCGCCTCGTTGATCGAGACTTCGGCCAGGCCGCCCATTTCCGCGATCAGCCCGCGCAGGCGGGTGATGTCTTCGTCGAAGGCCTTGACGGTGTGTTCAGCTGCCATGTCAAATCCTAGCCGTAACGTCCGGTGATATAGTCTTTTGTCCGTTCCTCACGCGGGTTGGTGAAGATGTCGGAGGTCTTGCCGTATTCCACGATCTTGCCGAGGTGGAAAAATGCCGTGCGCTGCGAAACGCGCGCCGCCTGCTGCATCGAATGGGTGACGATGACGATCGCGTAGTTGCCGCGCAGTTCGTCGATCAGTTCCTCGATGCGAGCCGTGGCGATCGGATCGAGCGCGGAACACGGCTCGTCCATCAGGATCACTTCGGGCTCCACCGCGATCGCGCGGGCGATGCACAGGCGCTGCTGCTGCCCGCCGGACAGGGCGGTACCGCTGTCGGTCAGGCGGTCCTTGACCTCGTCCCACAGGCCGGCGCGCTTGAGCGAGCGTTCGACGATCTCGTCCAGTTCGGTCTTGCTGGCGGCCAGACCGTGGATGCGCGGGCCATAGGCAACGTTTTCGAAGATCGATTTCGGGAACGGGTTGGGCTTCTGGAACACCATGCCGACGCGGGCGCGCAGTTGCACCACGTCCATCCCGGAGGTGTAGATGTCCTTGCCGTCGATCGAAATCTCGCCTTCCACCCGGGCTCCCGGGATGGTGTCGTTCATCCGGTTGAGGGTGCGCAGGAAGGTCGACTTGCCGCAGCCCGACGGGCCGATGAAGGCCGTGACATATTGCTGCCCGATGTCGATCGAGACATCGTCGATCGCGCGCTTGTCGCCATAGAACACCGACACGTTGCGTGCCGCGATCTTGGCTTCGATGGGGTCAAGGTTGTGGAGCGTGGTCACCAGCGTTTCTCGAAGCGGTTGCGAAGATAGATGGCGAGGCCGTTCATAACCAGCAGGAAGGCCAGCAGGACGATGATCGCGGCGGAAGTGCGCTCGACGAAGCCGCGGTCGATCTCGTCCGACCACAGGAAGATCTGGACGGGCAGGACTGTGGCGGGCGAGGTGAAGTCTTCGGGCGGGGTGGCGACGAAGGCGCGCATCCCGATCATCAGCAGCGGCGCGGTTTCACCCAGCGCGCGGGCCATGCCGATGATTGTCCCGGTAAGGATGCCTGGCAGCGCGAGCGGCAGGACATGGTGGAACACGGTCTGGACCCGGCTGGCGCCGACGGCCAGGGCGGCGTCGCGGATCGAGGGCGGTACCGCCTTGATCGCGTTGCGGCCGGAAATCACGATCACCGGCATGGTCATCAGCGCCAGGGTCATGCCGCCGATCAGCGGGGCGGAGCGGAAATTGGGAAAGATCGTCAGGAACACGGCCAGCCCCAGCAGGCCGAAAATGATCGACGGCACCGCCGCAAGGTTGTTGATCGACACCTCGATCAGTTCGGTCCAGCGGTTGCGCGGGGCATATTCCTCAAGGTAGACCGCCGCCAGAACGCCGATCGGGAAGGCGAGGGCGAGAGTGACCAGCATGGTCAGCATCGATCCCTTGAGCGCGCCCCAGATGCCGACGTCCTGCGGGCCGGTGGCATCGGCGCGGGCCATGAAGCCCCAGTCAAACGCGCGGACCAGCTTGCCTTCCGCCTTCAGGCTGGCGGCGAGGTCCTGCATCGGCTGCGGTCCATCCCCGCGCGCGGCACCGGCCAGATCGTCGCTGACTGGAAGCGAAACGGTGACCTGGCTCTGCAACAGCGTGGGATCGGCGATCAGCTGGTCCGCGAGTTCGCGCCAGGCGCGCTCGTTCAGTTCGGCGGCGGCCTTATCGCCGACGTGCCGGGCGGCGGCGAAGGCCACCACGTCGGCCAGGCCCGCGCCCTGCAGCGCCTGCACCGCGTCCGGCCCCTGGAGCTGCGCGGGATCGACAGTCAGCGCGCCGCTTTTGAAATCGACCGGGAAGACCAGTTCGGTGCGCTTGAACCCACCGATGGCATTGGCGGTCATGGTCACCAGCAGGAAGGCCAGGACCAGGCCGGAAAACACCACGGCGGCAAGTCCCAGCGCCTTGAAGCGGCGCTCGGCGGCGTAGCGGCGCCGGAGGCGGGTGGAGGCGATGTCACTCATAAGCTTCGCGGAACCGTTTCACGACGCGCAGGGCAATGTAGTTGAGCGTCAGGGTAACCAGGAACAGCACCATGCCCAGCGCGAAGGCGGACAGCGTGGCGGGGTGATCGAAACTGCCTTCACCGGTCAGCATCGCGACGATCTGGAAGGTGACCGTGGTCATGCTTTCGAACGGGTTGGCGGTAAGGCGCGCGGTGGCGCCCGCGGCCATGACGACGATCATCGTTTCGCCGATGGCGCGGCTCACGGCCAGCATCACGCCGGCGACGATACCGGGCAGCGCGGCGGGGATCAGCACCTTGCGGATTGTTTCCGATGTGGTCGCGCCCATCGCCAGGCTGCCATCGCGCATGGCCTGCGGCACGGCGGCGATGCTGTCGTCGGCCATCGAGGAGACGAAGGGAATGATCATGATGCCCATCACCACGCCGGCGGCAAGCGCGCTCTCACTCGACGCGCTGGCGATGCCGATTGCGTGGCCGACATCGCGGATCAGCGGGGCGACGGTCAGCGCGGCGAAATAGCCGTAGACCACGGTCGGCACACCGGCGAGAATCTCCAGCATCGGCTTCATCCAGCGGCGGAAGCCCGGCGAGGCATATTGCGTGAGGTAGATCGCGCTCATCAGGCCAAGCGGAATGGCGACGATCATCGCGATCACCGCGCCGATGAAGATCGTGCCCCAGAACAGCGGGATCGCGCCATAGCGGTCGCCGCTGACGCCGGTCGGGCTGGCCATCGGGTCCGGACCCCAATGGGTCCCCAGCAGGAAGTCGACCGGGCTGACAAAGCCGAAGAAGCGGGCGGTTTCGAATACCAGAGAGGCGACGATGCCGAAAGTGGTGAAGATTGCCACCAGCGAGGCGAGCAGCAGGCCGAACAGGACGGCGCGCTCAACCCGGGTGCGGGCGGTGAAACCGGGCGCCAGCCGCGTGTAGGCAAAGCCGCCCCCGGCAATTCCCAGCAGCAGCGTGACGACGATGCCGATCGTGGAAAAATGCGCCTGCGCGGCGCGGAACGGTTCGACCAGCGCGGCGGCTTCCGGGCGGAATGCCGCCCCCAGCTGCCCCGAGGCAATCGCCTGCGCCTCGGACAGGATCGCGTCGCGCTGAATGCCGAAGGCGGGCAGGGAGGACGCGGCGGGATCGGCCAGCACCTGCGCCAGCACCAGCCCGGGGCTCAGCGAGCTCCAGGCGAAAGCAAAAGCGACGGCGGGGATCAGCGCCCACAGCGCCACGTACCAGCCGTGGTAGCCGGGCAGCGAGTGAAGTTCGCCCCCGGCGGCACGCGCGGTCTTGCGGAAGGCCCAGGCCCGCGAACGAGCCGCCAGCCAGCCGATCAGCCCCAGCGCCAGGGCGAGGAGGATAGGAATGGCTGGCGACATCGCTGCGGCGGTCCTTTCGCGCTTACTTCAGCTGGGTGGGATCAAGCAGGGTGAAGCTCGACACGATGGCCGCGTTCTTCGCCTGCACGTCATCCGGGGAAACGACCATGCCCTGCTTGGCGAGCAAGCCGTCCTTGCCCCAGTGCTTGGCCCATTCCGCGACGAATTCCTTCAGCCCCTTGATGGCATCGAGGTGCGCCGCCTTGACGTAGATGTAAAGCGGGCGGGCGCCGGGATAGCTGAAGTCCGAAATCGAGGCATAGGTCGGCTCCACCCCGTTCATGGTCAGGCCGATCAGCTTGTCGGCATTTTCTTCAAGGTAGGAGAAACCGAAGATGCCGATCGCCTTGGGATTGGCTTCCAGCTTCTGGACGATCAGGTTGTCGTTCTCGCCCGAATCGACATAGGCGCCGTCGCTGCGCACTTCGGTGCAGACCTTGTCGTGCTGATCCTTGTCGCTTTCCTTCAGCGCCTTCATTTCCGGATTGGCATCGCAGCCCTTGGCCAGGATCAGTTCCTTGAGCGCGTCGCGGGTGCCCGAAGTGCTGGGCGGGCCGTAGACCAGGATCGGTTCGGCCGGAAGGGCGGGGTTCACGTCCTTCCAGGTCTTGGCGGTGTTCGGCTTGCCATAGGGATTGGCAGCAATCGCCTTGTAAACGTCTTCCGGCGTCAGCTTGAGGCCGAGGCCCCCGCGCGCTTCGGCAAAGGCCACGCCGTCGAGCCCGACCTGGACTTCGACGATCTTGTCGACGCCGTTCTTGACGCAATCCTCGTACTCGGACTTCTTCATCCGGCGCGAGGCGTTCTCGATGTCAGGGTGCTGCACGCCGACCCCGGCGCAGAACAGCTTCATGCCGGCACCCGTTCCGGTCGATTCGATGATCGGCGACTTGATCGAGGCGCCTGACTTGGCCAGCGAATCGGCCACGGCCTTGGCGAAGGGATAGACGGTCGACGAGCCGACGGCGCGGATCTGGTCGCGCGAGGCGGTCTGGGCGCCGCCGCAGCCGGCCAGCAGCAGCGCGGCGCCAGCGGCGGTTGCGAGATAAAGGGCGGACTTGGTCATCGCTTGATTCTCCGTGGGGATTGTCCCGGGCCCGCTCTGGCCATGTTCCATGACAGCTTTGTGACAATCAAGCAGCATCGGCAGGAACTGCCGGAAAAGCGATGCTTACCGTGGTGCCTTCGCCCAGGGTGCTGGCGATATCGAGCTGCGCGCGGTGGCGCTCGACGATGTGCTTGACGATGGCGAGGCCCAGGCCCGTCCCGCCAGAGGCGCGGCTGCGGCCCGGGTCGGTGCGGTAAAACCGGCGGGTGAGGTGGGGCAAATGCTCCGGCGCGATGCCGGGGCCGCGATCGGCAACGCGCAGCATCGGCCCGCCGCGTCCCTGCGGCGCGGCAACGCTGACCTGCACCGGCTGGTCGGGCGCGCCGTATTTCAGGGCATTGTCGATCAGGTTGCGCAGCAATTGTTCAAGCTGGGTGGGATCGCCCAGCACCTGCGCATCGGGGGCGGCGCGTTCCAGCACGACCCGTTCCTTGCCCCGCAGGCTGGCGACCTCACCCACGACCCGCGCCGCCAGCTGGCCAAGGTCCAGCGATTCGCCGGGGCGGTCATGCTTTTCCGCCTCGACATGGCTCAGCGTCATCAGGTCCTCGACCAGCGAAAGCATCCGCCTGGCCTCGCGTTCGATGATTCCCAGGAACCGGCGGGAGGTTTCGGCATCGGCCAGGGCCGCGGGATCGCCCAGCGTTTCGGCATAGCCGATGATCGCGGCGAGCGGGGTGCGCAGCTCGTGACTGGCATTGGCGACGAAATCGGTGTGGGCACGGCTGACGTCGGCCTCGGCAGTGCGGTCGGCCAGTTCGATCAGCCACTGGCGCTGGTCGATCTGCCGCCGGGTCAGCTGCCACAGGCTGCGGGCGCCGGTGAAGCCGGAAATGGTGACGCTGGCATCGTTGTCCATGTCCAGCAGTCGCATCGCGTCAGGATGGCGCAGCGCGATCCGGGCGTCCTGGCCCAGCACGTGGGCTCCCAGCGCGGCGCGCGCGGCGGCATTGGCGGTGACGATCCGGGTGCCTTCCAGAACCAGCAGCGGCATGCCCAGCGGCTCGATCGCTTCACGCACGGCATCGCGTGAAACTTCGCCGGCATCGGGGCGGGCAACGGCGATTTCGGGTTCGGGAGCAGCCAGCCACAGCGACCCCAGCCACAGCAATACCGTGGCCAGCACGGCCCAGGCTTCGACGCCAACCAGCAGCAGCGCGCCGCCGCAGGCCAGGGCAAGCAGCATGCCGGAAATCGAGAAGCTGCGCCGGGACGTCATCGGACCGCCGATAGAGGGAAGTGCCATGCCCGGCAACTGGCGCGCGAATGTTACGGTTTGGAGATAGGAGGAATGGTTCGTTACGGCAAGAAGCGCTGAAAAGTCTGGTGACCCCTACGGGAATCGAACCCGTGTTTCAGCCGTGAGAGAGTGACAAAAACGGACTTTTTTGACTCTCTATCCGTCCGCGTGCTTCCAAAAACATCCATATTTATCATTCACTTGCATTTGGTGGCGTCCGCATTTATCCTCTAGGCCACGCACAGGCTTATTTGACGTATATTTGACGGTTTTGCGGAATCAACCATGTCGCGAACGATCAACGATGCACCATTGACCACCCGCGAAGCGCGCCGCCGCTTGGACATTGGGCTCCATTGGCGCAGCCTCGATGCCGACATTCATGTGGGCTACCGAAAGGCAAGCGCGGTGGTGTCTGGCTCGTTCGCTGGAGGAACGGTCGGGGATATCGTCAGTCCTCGATCGGAACTGCCGATGACGCGATCGATATCGGCACGCTGGACTATCGATCGGCAGTCAAAGCAGCTCTTGCGCATGTCGAGGAAGCCCGGACCGAGGCTAAGGCTGCGGCTGATGGGCCTCCTCTCACCGTTCGCTCTGCGGTTGAGACCTACATTGAGGCACGCGATGCGCGCGAGAAGCGTCGGACTGGTCGAGACATTCGATCGGATGCATCGCGTCGACTGGAGAAGTTCGTTATCGGGCGCCCGGCCCGCGGCAAGCGGGCGGGGGTGGATGCGGCCGACTTGGCTGAGATACCGCTTCACAAGCTGACTGAAGACGATCTCCGGTCGTGGCGATCGAACTTGCCATCCGGCTTCAAACCGGCGGGGATCCAGCGACTGGTCAACTACCTCAAAGCGGCCCTTAACAGCTGCGCGGAGCGTTACTTCTCACGGCTACCGGCGGGGCTCTTGAGCACGATCAAACGGGGATTGCGTGCGGTCGGACATGAACATGACGATGATGACGATGTTGCCGTAGCGCGCGAAAACCAGATCCTTTCCGACGACCAGGTCGCCAGCTTGATGGCTGCAACGCTCGAAGTCGATCGAGAACAAGGCTGGGAAGGTGACCTATACCGCCTCATTCTGGTCATGGCAGCGACAGGCGCTCGCTTTTCACAGGTCACACGCCTGAGAGTCATGGACGTGCAGACGGTTGCCGGTCGTCTAATGATGCCACCCAGCCGGAAGGGGCGAGGAGGCAAGGTGAGCCTTATTTCCGTGCCGGTTGGACGCGACGTTCTCGATGTTTTGACGCCGATCGTGCTCGGCCGGGGCAAAGGCGCGCCCCTGTTCGAGCGCTGGCGTTACACGCAACAACCGGGCACTATTCGATGGGAAAGGTCGTCCAGAGGGCCGTGGCAGACACCGAGCGAGATCGTTCGACCGTGGGGGGATATCCGCGCAAAGGCGGCCCTACCCGATGTGATCCCGTATGCGCTTCGGCATTCGTCCATCGTCAGGGGTATCCGTGCGAACCTTCCGACACGCTTGGTTGCCGCAATCCATGACACGAGTATCGCGATGATCGAACGTCACTATGCACGATACATAGCCGACGGTTTGGACACCCTTGCGGCGCAGGCGATTATTCCGCTCGCGGCTTGAAGCGGCCTTCGCTCATCAGAAGTCGCTCAAGTGCCAGTGCTGGAAACGCCGATCCAGTCGGCCTTGAGCCTATCAAGTCCGACTACCGTCCCGTCGACGATGACATCCATACCCATCAAACCGTCGACTAACTCCTCGCTCTCGATGATCCAGACCTCATCATCGTTTGTGGTCAGGATCATTCCGCGTCGTCCGCGGCTCAGCATTCCTGACACGCGTATTCGACCGGAACTCACAACTACCCCCTGCTCAAAAGCGCCAATGACGCAGCACGTCGCGCACATAGGCCGGTGTCTCGCCATTGCGTGGGATACCGCCGGCTCGCTCGACGGCGCCAGGGCCTGCATTGT
>JADJYM010000011.1 GCA_016719755.1 Novosphingobium sp.
GGACGGCGGGCCGCTTTACCGGGAAAGCGTGCGCTGAAGGTCGCGTCCGTCAAGGTGGTGTAATTTCGGCTGTGGCCGTGGGCCATCGTCAGGCGGCTTTGGCGGTGATGTGTAGGGGCTGATTTTCCTCCTCGATCATGGGTTGGTTGAGTTCGGCCATGCCTTCGATCTGCATGTATCGGTGCTGGAGCTGCCACTGTCGTTCTGCTCCATCAGCACAGCCCCGACGAGGCGGATGATGCTGTCTTCGTTCGGGAAGATTCCCGACGACGTCGGCGCGGCGCTTGACCTCCTTGTTGAGCCGCTCGAGCGGATTGGTTGAGTGTAACTTCGTGCGGTGCTGGGTGGGAAAGCCGGTGTAGGCGAGCACGTCGGTTTCGGCCTCGTCCATGCAGGCGCCGAGCTTGGGCCAACGGGTGCGCAACTGGTCGGCGACCTGTCGCCAGACCTGCGTTGCGCTTTTCTGATCGGGCTGCAGGAAGACCTGGCGGATCGCGGCGGCGACGACAGTGTTCTGGCCCCTGGGCCATAGGACAGGGCATTGCGCATGAAGTGCACCCGGCAGCGCTGCCAGGTGGCGCCCATGACGCGGGTGATCGCGCCCTTGAGGCCCTCGTGAGCATCGAGATGACCAGCTTCACGCCGGTAAGACCGCGCCGAACAAGGTCCTTCAGGAAGTCGGACCAGAAGACCTCCGCTTCCGAGGGGCCGATATGCAGGCCGACGATCTCGCGCCGGCCCTCGGTGTTGACGGCCATGGCGATTATTGCGGCAACGCTGATGATCCGCCCGCCTTCGCGTACCTTGAGATAGGTGGCATCGAGCCAGAGATACGGCCATTCGCCGGTGAGCGGGCGTTTCAGAAAGGCATGGACGCGCTCGTCAATGTCCTTGCAAAGCTGAGACGGTGGACTTGGAGATGCCGGTCATGCCCATGGCCTGGACGAGTTCATCGACCTGCCGGGTGCTGACCCCGCCGATCCACGCTTCCTGGATCACCGCAACCAGCGCTTTCTCGACCATCTTGCGGGGCTCAAGGAAGCCCGGAAAGTAGGACCCAGCACGCAGCTTGGGGATTTTCAGGTTCAGCGTGCCTACCCGGGTATCCAGCGAACGGTCGCGATAGCCGTTGCGCCAGGTCGCGCGCTCGCTGCTGCGTTCGTGGCGACCCCGCGCCGATCAGGCCATCAACGTCGGCCTCCATGATCAGCTGCAGCACGTTCTCGGCGATGGTGCGCAAAAAACCGGTTGGCCGCCCTTCGCAGCAAGCTCTTCGATCAGTAATCTGTCCTCGGTCATCGGGAACTCCTCTTCGTCACGGTTGAAGTGTGCAACTCCACCATAACGATGAACCCGGTGGCCACCAGCGACGCCGCATTCCGGGGTGGGGCATGCCCCACCCGGAATACACCATCGCCTACACCGGAAATTACACCACGAGCGCGGACGCTAACTGCGCTGAATCTGGGGCAGAGGCAGATGTTTGCGGTCGGTAGTCTGCACATTGCGGGGAATGGCGTTCCTTTTGTGAGCCATTTGCGGGATGCCCGCGCCGCGCGAATCGTCCCGGATGGGCGGGCATTGGCGGTGAGCCTCGATCCAAACCGAAGGGAAGGGGTGTCCCACATCTATTTGCTCAATCCAGTTGATCTATGAATAGGACGAAAGTGATAGGCCGATTTAGAGAGCTTAAAATCGCATTTTCTAACATGTTATCTTGTAACTTGCGTTGATGGCGCGGATGTGGTCTGCAATAAAGCGGTTTATATCAAATAACATAAAAGTCATGTGGTCCTAAGAGGTGTTCAAGAAGGGTCTGAGAGGTCGATGTTTTCAAATAACATAGGGCATAGACGCCAAAGTAAAGAATTTAGTATTATAAATGATCTCGGTCTTGGAGGTCAGCATGTCCCATCAAACCCAAGTGCGCTTGCGCGAGACGATCGAATTGCGCTCCCCGGAAAGCTTGCGGCCCGTGCAGCGCAACGCCCGCACCCATTCGCGCAAGCAGCTGCGCCAGATCGCCAGCTCCATCCAGCGCTTTGGCTTTACCAACCCGATCCTTGTGGACGGGGAAGGGCGGATCCTTGCCGGGCATGGGCGCGTTGAAGCTGCCAAGATTCTCGGTATGGGCCAGGTCCCGGTGTTGTGCATCGGCGATCTCAGTCCGGCCGAGCGCAAGGCTTACGCGCTCGCGGACAACAAGATCGCGCTCAACGCAGGCTGGGATCAGGGGCTGTTGGCACTCGAGTTGCAAGAACTGATCGACCTCGGCTTCGAGGTCGAACTCACCGGGTTTTGTCAGACCGAGATCGACTTGACCCTCGATCTGGCGCGCGAGAGCGATGTCGAGGAGGAAGGGAAGGCTGACGCGATCCCGCCGATACAGGGTCCTGCCGTTTCATGTCCCGGCGACCTTTGGCTGCTTGGCCGTCATCGCTTGCTATGTGGCGACGCGCGCGAGGCAGCGCATTACGACCGGCTGATGGGAAAGGAGACGGCGGATCTGGTGTTCACCGATCCGCCCTACAATGTCCCGATCGACGGTCATGTCTGCGGGTCAGGGCGGGTGCGCCACCGGGAGTTCGCGATGGGCGCAGGCGAGATGACTTCTGCCGAGTTCGTTGACTTTCTTTCGGTAACGCTTGGCCACATGATCCGGCATGCCCGCTCGGGCGCGATCCTCTATGTCTGCATGGACTGGCGCCATATCCGCGACCTTTGCGAGGCTGGTGAGGCCTGCGGGCTTGAGCTCAAGAACCTGGTGGTCTGGAACAAGACAAATGGCGGGATGGGTACATTCTACCGCTCCAAGCACGAGCTGATCTTCGTGTTCAAGTTTGGGGACGAACCCCACACCAACAACTTTGGGCTGGGGGAGAGCGGCCGATATCGCACCAATGTCTGGGACTATCCGGGGATCAGCAGCATTTCTGCGGCTCGTCAGGCTGAGCTGGAGATGCATCCGACCGTCAAGCCGGTCGCGTTGGTTGCCGATGCGTTGCGTGATTGTTCCCGCCGCGCGGACCTGGTCCTTGACCCCTTCGCCGGCTCTGGAACCACGCTGATCGCGGCGCAGCAGACCGGGCGCCGGGCGCGGCTGATCGAGTTTGATCCACTCTACTGCGACACGATCTTGCGCCGCTTCACGCAGGTCACAGGTCTCGAGCCTCGCCTCGAAGGAGAGAGCATGACATTTGACGAGGTGGCGGCGGTCCGTCTTGACGGAGTGCATGCGTGAGCGACGGCACCAACGATGACAAGGTCGGCTACGGCCGGCCACCTCGCTCCGGGCAATTCAAGTCAGGTCAGTCTGGCAATCCGCTCGGACGCCCTCGCAAAGCCAAGAAGGCTAACCGCTCGCTACCGGCGATCGAACCAACCCGGAAACTCTTCCGAGAGGTGGCCTCTCGTCCGGTAATGGTCCGCGAGGGCGAGCGTAGTTTCGAGATTCCGATCACCGAGGCCGTGATCATGGCTCTGGCGAAGCAAGCGATGCAGGGCGGTGTGTTGGCGCAGCGCACCTACCTGCAATACCAACTAGCGGACGACGCGATCGTCGCGGCCGCGAAACGTGAGACCTTCGAGTACTGGCGGGACTATGTACGGCGCAAGGAGGTCGAGATCGCCAAGGCGAACGCTGCCGGGCGCCAGCCGCCAGAACCCTTGCCGCATCCCGATGATATCAGGTTCGACTTCGCGACGCTCGGTGTACGGTTCGTGGGGCCGCAAAACGAGCAGGGGGTGGAGAAGTGCCGGAAGGAGTGGAGGGAGGTACTGTTCCTGATCGAGGTCATGATCCACCAGGGCATCCACGATCCCCAAGCGATCTTCAATCCAGGACCCGAAGTCGACATCTACGCCTTGTTATTCCTGATACTCATAGCTGGCATACCGCGGCGCTTTCGCGTGCGGTCCGAGACGCATCTGGCTGCGATGGACGCACGTTTTTGCATGACCCCTGCTCGCCAGCGCGCCGCTCTACGCGAACTTGGCGAAGCGGTCGGATTTCCGATCGACCCGGACCAACGCCTTCCGAAGCTCGATCTTCGGCTCGCCAATCTAAGGATCAATGAAGGTGCGCTCGAACAGTATGTCTGGCCGAAGGTCACGTCTGCTTGAGGGGTTCGCGCGGGATTTTCTGGTGAGGGTCAATGCAAGAAGCCTCTCGACTTCGCCCGCATTGTGGACACCACAGGAGCAGGTCGTAGCGTTGAAGCATGGGTCAAGTTTTGGTCAATCGGCGCCTGCCTAACGGGCGTCTCCCCGAGTTGAACGCGCTCATTCTTGTTCCGGGGATGGGGTTGGTCCCAAATCCCGCTTCGCCTTCGCCGTCGTTGGCTATCCGAAGTCGATCCGGGTCGACCAGGGCTTCGAGTTCATCAGCCGGGACCTCGACCTATGGTGACCTGCCACGGGACTTTCATCCAGCTCTGATTAGAGCCGCGGCGGCTTTGGTTATGCCTTTCGGCGCCTTGTTTGCAATGGGGTCAGGCATGCCTGACCCCATTGCAAAAATCGTTTCCGCGTAGCTGGCCGGGGTGTGGTATCCGATCGAGGAGTGAGGGCGGCAGGTGTTGTAATCCTCCGCCCACTCCCGGATCACGGCACGGGTATGGTCGAGACCGTGGAACAGGGTCTCGTTCAACAGCTCGTCCCGCATCCGCCCGTTGAAGGATTCCACGTAGCCGTTCTGCATCGGCTTGCCGGGCGCGATGTAATGCCACTCGATCTCGTGATCCTTGCACCATGCAAGGATCGCATTCGCCGTGAACTCGGTGCCGTAGCACATCGGGAACCGGTCCCTCGAAGGGCTGCATTGCCTTGATGAAGACAAGGGCGCGTAGCGCCCGCCGGCTTCATCAAGGCGGCCATGACCGGCCAGCAGGTCTCTAAAGTGAAGTTGTCGACTCAACACTTTGGAGACTGACCGACCATGACCAAGCGTAGTTCTACTCCCGCCGATGCCGTGCTGGTAGCCATCGATATGTCCAAGCACCGCCAGGAATTGCTGATCGAACGCCCGGAAGGCGGGCGTCGACGGCGCATGACGGTGATGGCGACCAAGGCGGACTACGATCGCCTCGCCACGGACCTCAGCGATGTCGGGCGTCCGATCGTCGTCGGATTCGAAGCCACCGGTAACTACCACCGTACACTGGCACACCGACTGCTTGCGGCGGGTTTCGAGCTGCGGCTGATCTCGTCCGTCGCCCTGGCCCGCACCCGCGAGGCGCTGCACAATGGCTGGGACAAGAACGATTCCAAGGATGCGCAGGTGATCCTGCACATGCTGCGGATCGGCGCCACCCAGCGCTACGTCGATCCTCTCGCCGCAGGCATCAACGATTTGCAGGAGATGTCGAAGACGCACGAGGCGATCTCCAAGGCCAAGACCCAGACCTGGCACCGGATCCTGACCCACTACCTGCCGCTTTATTTTCCGGAGATCGAGCGCTTCGCTGGCAACAGCCGCTCAGACTGGTTCCTTGCCTTGATCGAACGGTTCCCGACCCCGGCCAGCATGACCGCGCTCGGCCAGGAGGCCTTCACGCGCGAGGCCTGGTCACTCGTTGGCCGCAAGGTGTCCAAGGCCCGACTGATCAACGACATTTACGAGACCGCCTGTGCATCCGTCGCGCTTCCGGTCGACGAAGATTCCATTGCCATCACGATGTTCCGCATGGTCATTGCGCAGGCGCGCAGCCTTATCCGACAGCGCGACGAGATCGAGCGAACCGCGCATGCCGTGCTGGCTGAGAACCGGGATTACCAGCTCCTGCGCAAGATCCCAGGGATCGGGCCGATCAACGCGTTGACCATCCTCGCCGAGGCCGGCGACCTTCGGCGGTTCGCCCACCACCGCCAGTTCCTCAAGTTCTGCGGGCTGGATCTCGCGACCTGCCAGTCGGGCACCTTCCGCGGGCGAACCAAGCTCTCGAAGTACGGCAATGCCCGGCTACGCCGCACCTTCTGGATGGCCACCCAGGTCGCCATACGTCAGCGCGACAACAGCTTCCGCGACAAGCTTGGTCGCTATGTGGCCGGCCACGGCAACGACCCTGATCGCCGCCGCAAGGCGATGACCGCACTCACCGCCAAGATGGCGCGCGTTGCTCACGCCGTCATCAAGACGGGAACCGAGTACCGTCCGTTCGTCGAACGGGCGGACACCAGATGGAAGGACCCCTCTCTGTCGTGCCGTGAGGGCGCTACGGCGACCCTGTAGATAATGTTCGGGCCTTCCATCTGGCATCCGCATCTCATTTTAAGGACGGTGAGGACCACGACCCGCGTGGCCGCTGGATCCTGTGTTTGCTATGGCCGAGAGCGCATTCCTTGACGATGGAAGCCATCTGGATCAGAACGAGATCAGCGCGGATCGCAATCGGCGCAACGAGACCTGCTGGCCGTTTTCCGCCGCTGCTTCCCGACCTAGGACGTTGTCACTGACGATCAGTCCCGGCTTGCCGCGCCTTGCGATGATGTCGGTCAGTTCGCGCGCTACTCGGCGGCCCGAGATCGACGTGTCGGGGATCGCGGCGAGGCACTCCCTGGTCACGTCATCCACGATGTTGAGCACGCGGAACCGCCGACCACAGGCGAACTGGTCGTGGACGAAGTCCAGGCTCCAGCGGGCATTAGGCCGCGCTTCCACAAGGATTGGAGCCCGTGTGCCAACCGCCCTGCGCCGTGCCCGACGCTTGCGAACGCCAAGACCTTCCTCTCGATAGAGCCGGTAGACACGGTTAATGCCCGAAGGCTCTCCTTCCCGCCGCAGCAGGATGTGCAGCCGGCGGTAGCCGAACCGGCGCCGCTCATTGGCAAGCTCACGCAAGCGGGCGCGCAACTCCGTCTCCGGCGGGCGCCGGGACTGGTAGCGAACGCTCTTGCGATCAGCATCTATCACACGACACGCCCGCCGCTCGCTCATCCCGTGATGATCCTGGAGATGTGCAACCGCTTCCCGATGTGCGACGGGCGTCACCATTTTTTTGTGAGAAGATCCTTCAGCGCCGCGTTGTCCAGCATGGCATCCGCCAGAAGGCGCTTCAGCTTCGCATTCTCGTCCTCCAGCGAACGCAGCCGCTTCGCCTCGGACACATCCATGCCGCCATACTTGGCCTTCCAGTTGTAGATCGTCGCCTCGGATATGCCGTGCCGCCGAGCAAGGTCGCCGGTCTTCGCGCCAGCCTCGGCTTCCTTCAACACCCCGATGATCTGCTCTTCCGTAAACCTCTTGCGCTTCATCTCGTCCGTCCTCGTGATGGCCGGACTCTAATCGCAACTGGAGGAAATTACCCGTGGCAGGTCACCAAACCCCAAATTCCATTCGACTTCGGCTGCACGGCAAGCATTGCTGTGTTCACTGAATCGCGGCCCTGAAGAGGCGCCGCAGCCCTGACCGGCGCGCCCGGCAGGGCCGTTGGTGGTGGGAGCAGCAAGGGTGCTGCCCCGGACAGGAGAACCACCCATGACCGAACCGACCACCACCAAGCGTCCCCGTCGCATGGCCCGCGAGGCCAAGTCCGAAGTGCCGAGCGCGCCGTCAGCTGCCAAGCCCCAGTCCAAGGGTGCGCTGGTCGAGGATCTGCTGCAGCAGAGCGGCGGCGCGGCGATTGAAGACCTCTGCCTGGCCACCGGCTGGCTTCCGCACACGTGCCGGGCGTTCCTGACCGGCCTGCGCAAGAAGGGCAGGCCGCTCGAACGGAGCAAGCGGGAAGATGGCGTGACCATCTACCGCATCGCGGCAACGCAGGCGGCGGCCTGATGGGTAGGCAGCGGTACATGAGCCTCGCCCGGCTGGCTGACCTTTCGGGCGATGCGCTCAAGGCCGAGTGGGCGCGTCGCTACGGCGCGCCTGCACCGGCCTTGTCGCCCGACCTGCTGCGGCTCGGGATCGGTTACAAGCTGCAGCAGGCGAAGCTCGGAGGGATCAGCCGGGGAACAAGGACCTTGCTGCGCCAGGCCGCAGCGCGGGGAGGGGAGGGGGAGAAGGCCAAGCCCCTCCCTCGCAAGCTCACCCCCGGCACCCGGCTGGTGCGCGACTGGCACGGGATCGGTCACACCGTGACCGTGCTTGAGAGTGGCTTCGAATATGATGGTCGGCACTGGAAGTCGCTCACCGCCATCGCCAAGGCGATCACCGGCAACCAGTGGAACGGCCCGCTGTTCTTCGGCCTGGCCGAGCGGAAGAAGAAGCCGTGAAGGTGCTGCGCTGCGCGGTCTACACCCGCAAGTCGACCGAGGATGGGCTCGAACAGGAGTTTAACAGCCTCGATGCGCAGCGCGAGGCCTGTGAGGCCTACATCCTCAGCCAGCGTCATGAAGGCTGGACCCTGGTGCCGGGCAGATACGATGACGGCGGGTTCTCGGGCGGGAACATGGAGCGGCCGGGGAATCAAGGCGCTGCTTGCGGAGGTCGACGCCGGCAATGTCGACGTCATCGTTGTCTACAAGGTCGACCGGCTCACCCGCAGCCTTGCTGACTTCGCCAAGATCGTCGAGCGGCTCGATGCGAAGCAGGCCAGCTTCGTCTCGGTGACGCAGGCGTTCAACACCACCACCTCGATGGGTCGCCTGACGCTAAACGTCCTCCTCAGCTTCGCCCAGTTCGAACGCGAGGTCACCGGTGAGCGGATCCGCGACAAGATCGCGGCGTCAAAGAAGAAGGGGCTGTGGATGGGCGGTCCGGTGCCGCTCGGCTACCAGGTCTTCGAAAGAAAGCTGATCCCGGTGCCCGAGGAAGCCGAGCGGGTGCGCACGATCATGCGGCGCTACCTCGAGGTGCGCAGCGTTCCCGCGCTGATCGAGATCCTGCGCGCCGAAGGCGTGGTCACCAAGCTCCAGCAGCGCACCAGCGGTCCCCACCGCGGCGGCGTCCCGTTTGCGCGCGGCAGCCTGTTCCACCTGCTCAAGAACCCGATCTACCGCGGCAAGATCGTCCACAAGGGCAAGGTCTACGACGGCGAGCATCAGCCGATTGTTGATGAGGATTTGTGGGAGCAGGTGCAGCTGCACCTCGCCGAGAAGGCACCGCCGCGCAGGCGGGCGACCAATGATCCGCAACACGCCATGCTGCGCAACCTGATCATTGACCCGCAGGGTCGGCCGATGGTCCCGACCTATGGATCGAGCAAGATCAAGCGCTATGCCTATTACGAGACCCGCAAGGACCTTGCCCGGCCCGGGGATCCACCTGGCCTCCGGTTCCAGCGCCACCATCTCGAGCAGCACCTGATCAGCCACCTCGAGGAACTGCTGAACGATGAGCATGGCCTGCGCCGCCTGTCCGCTATCGACGAGGCCGCCACGCTTCGAACGTTGTTCGCCAAGGCCCACCTGCTCTCGGTCCAGCTGCGCGAGATCGGCAAGGTGGAAGCTGCCGTGCGATCACTCGTTGCCGCGATCAGGATACGGCCGGACGGCATGGAGGTGACGCTGGATCCCGGCGCCTTGAACATCGAATCGCAGAAGAAATGGACCTGGACGCTGCCCACGCCCACGCGCAGGCCGTTCCGGGAGGCCCGGCTGCGGATCGACGCTGATGCCGGCGATGGATGCGTCCCCGCTGACCTGGTGGCCCTCGTCGCCGATGCGATGGTCGCCCAGCGCCTCGTGCTGGCCTCACCCGAACTGAGCCTCGCGCAGCTCGCCAAGCGGGAAGGGCGATGCCGGACCCAGCTCGCAAGGCTGCTGCGGCTCTCATGGATGAGCCCCCGGATCATCGATGCCATCGCTGATGGAACCCAGCCCAAAGGGCTGACTCGTCGCGCCCTCCTGATCTGCGACATGCCGATCGATTGGTCCGAGCAGGAACGGCAGTTCGGGTTCGCGGCCTGAGCGCAAATCAATCCAACAAATCGAGGTGAAGCCGGGTTCTTCGGGGCAGAGAATCCGGCATATTTTTGGCCTCAGTAGCAGGCCTGCCGAGAGTCTCTGGCTTCACTCTGATTTTGATGTGCCGCCAAACCCCGCGGAACTGCGCCATTCAGCAGGCGCAGGGTGCCCGCAGGCGAAAATCTGTTACCTCGAAAGACTGATTGGTGCGCGACGCAGTCCGAAGGGGTGTGCGCTCTGCTTCCGAAATTCCCTAAACTGGCTCGATTTTGGGAATTTCTCGAAAAATCGCATGTCATAGCCGATGCCAGCGCGCGTCTTCTCGCGGAAATCCGCGCGCTTAGGCCCTAATTTCCCTGCCGATCGCGTAGGGAAATTGCACAGGCCATTTAGGGAATGCGAGGCCGAGACGTAGGGTCGCCCATATCCATTCCAAGGAATCCGAAGAATCCTCCTCGCAAGCTGAGGGGGAGGGGGGATTGTGCCCGAATTTTTTCAGTGTTCTCCTCGGCCTCCAGCCCCGATCCGATTCAACTGGGAGGAGACCGGTTCATGATCCACGCGGAAGGAGCATTGCGTCGCACGGGAGTGGGGCACCCCCGATTGATGATCGCGAACAGGTCCCTGGATACTTCGCGGGTCATTTGCCCATGGGCTTGTCTGTTTCGAAAATCGCCAAGCCCGGGCTGAAGATATACGGCTACGCGCTCGGCCCAGATGGGAGAACGAAGCAGTTGACGGTTCTTCGCGAGCTGAAAGCTTCCACTCTGGAACGCCGCTACAGGGAACTGCGCAAGCAACTGGACGACGCCAATGCATGGCGGCGTTCAGAGCCGGTTCTTACCAATGCCCAGTTTATCGGTGCTGCTTCGCTGAAAGACCCGATCGGCTTTGGCGAGAAGCCGAAGCTCAAGCGGGGGCGCCCACGGAAAAAACACATACCCTGATCATTTTCCCTCTATTCCCGCCGATTTTTTCGGGTCCAATGGATTTGCCGTCCTTAACAGAAAGGAAGGCAAATCCATGAAACTTAATCAGAATCATGCCGAATCCGCCGCCGTCGGACACAACCGGAGCAGGATCGAACTGGTCCCTGTTGCTGTGCTGAAGGTGCGCGAGGGCGATCGCCGCAGGTACTCGCCCCGCGACATCGAGCTGGCCCAAGCCGCGCTCCGCCAACTGCCGGTTGGCGTGCCACTGCCGGTAGTGGTCAACGCGGAAGGCGAGATCCTGGTCGGCGGCCTGTTTGTCGCGGCGGCCCGGAAGCTCGAGATCAAGAATCTCGCTGTTATCCACCACGAGGGGCTGAGCGAGATCGAGGAGAAGCAATACTCGGTCGCGATCAACCAACTGCTATCGAAGGGAGAGTGGGATCCGGTCGCCCTTGAGGCCTGGGTGCGCGAGTTTGAGGCTGGACTCGAGGACTTCAGTCACTTGGCGCTCGGCTTGACAACGGCGAGCTCGACAACATCCTTGGTATGGCCGGAGCACTCGCCGGAGGCGGGGGAGATGAAGCTCCCCCGCTGGAGACGAACGCCGTAAGCCGCGTGGGCATGACGTGGCTGGCAGGACGGCACAGGGTGATGTGCGGTAGCGCGACAAGCCCTGGCGACATGAGCCGCCTCATGGCAGGGCACTTGGCGGCAATGGCGATCACCGATCCTCCCTACGGCTGCAAGGTTGACGGATTTGTCTCCAAGAAGGGCAAGCACCGCGATTTCGTCGAAGGGGCGGGTGAGATGCGGCCCGACGAGCTTGGCGACTTCTTCCTCGGGTTCACGAAGAATCTTGCTGCGAACCTGCAGAAGGGCGCGCTGGTCTACGTTTTCATCGACTGGCGCAGCCTTGATCTCCTGCAGCGCGCCTGTGAACAGGTATTCGGATCGCTCATCCAGCTTTGCTGCTGGGTGAAGAACCGGGCGGGTATGGGTAGCCTCTACAGGTCGCAGCACGAGCTGGTGCTGGTCTTCAAGAACCCGGGAGCGAAGCACAGGAACAACGTGAAGCTCGGCATTAATGGTCGGAACCGGTCCAATGTGTGGGACTACCCCAGCGCCGCTTCGAGCCGGAGCGGCCGCGAGGGGGATATCCTCAAGCACCATCCCACGCCCAAGCCGGTGGAAATGATTGCCGATGCCATGCTCGACTGTACTGAGCATGGCGACCGGATCATTGACTGTTTCCTGGGATCAGGGACGGCCCTGATCGCGGCCGAACGCACGGGACGGATCTGCCACGGCATGGAGCTTGACCCGCTCTACGTCGATGTTGCCATCCGCCGTTGGCAGGCCTGGACCGGTCTCGAGGCAACCGATGCTGAAACGGGCATGACGTTTAATGAACTCGCCGCGCTCGCCCAACTTGCGGAGGAATCGCGCGATGACTGATCGGCGGAAATCGATGGGCGGCGACTACGAGGTCGGCTACGCCAAGCCACCGCGGCACAGCCAGTTCATGCCCGGCCAGTCAGGGAACAAGGGGCGCCGGAAGAAGCGCCCCGAAACCCAGGCCGAGATCATTGCCCGCGTCCGGGACGAACCTGTAACCGTCAATGGGCGAACCATGACCAAGTTCGAACTTGCTGTGCACGCAACGATGAACCAGACGATCAAGGGCGGCAAGCCGCGCGACTTGAAACTGCTGTTCGATTTGCTCGACCAGCATGGTGCAATGCCAGAGGTGGACCGGGCCGCGGAGGCTCGGGAAGGTGCTGACCTGGCAATCCGGAAGATCTTCACGGCCTTTGATCGCCTGGACGGCCGCGATCCAGCCGACGGCGACGCGGTGAAGCGGCTGGAAGCGGAAGAACTGCAGCTCGTTCTGGACTGCCCCCACTGTAGCGAGATCTTGCGCGGCCGCTGGAAAGATCCAGCCTATGTCGCACTGGCTAAGCGCTACGGGCTGACTGGCCTGCACCACCTGGTTCGTGAAACGAAAAAGGAGCCTCCAGGTAAGGACTGATGCCAACGGCGGCGCTTCGGGGGCGGTACCCGAAGCGCCGTTCAATCATGGTATGTCCAGTACTTGATATTGGCGATGTCCTCGAAAATTGCCGCGATGCCCTGTTCGATCGGGTCAACGGCCTTCAGCTTTCCTTCGGCCCAGTCCAGCCACTCGGAAACCGGTTTTCCTTCGACCAACATGCCACTTGGCTGATCGACCTCCTTCAAAGCTTGGAGGAAGCGCCTGGCGGTCCCCACCTCGTCCCATGCCTTCGCAATCTCGGCAAAGCGCCGCCACCGGTTCCTGTCCAGTTTTAGGCGTTGCCGTTGTTGCTCTTCGCGCCTTGCCTGTTCCTCCCGTTGACGCCGATCTTCTGCCATGATCGGCCCCGCGACCAAGAAGGTCGCAACGATCTCGGCTAGCCGGTCCTCGATCGGCGCATCATCGCGCTCCAGCCATTCTCGCCGCAAGGATCCCGGGAGATAACGCTTCATGGTGAACAGGAAGCAGCCTGTTGGCTGCAGTTCCTGCCGCATGCCGCTCTTGTTGCCGCCCCATTTCAATTCCTCGGCAGTCAGCGGACGGCGAACCTGCTTGTACTTTTCCCTTAGCTCGAACTCGAGCCTTTCACCCGAGACCTCGGCGTAGAGTTCCCGGCGATCATTTTCGCCAACCCGGGCACCCTGCCTTTCCAGTTCCTTGAACAGCGCATCAAGCAGGCGGTGCCGCCGCCTTTCCATGGGGGTGAAATCCCTCGGGCGGTAATGGCTGCCCCACCGGTCGCGCTTGTCTTCATCAAGGCATCGCGGCCCTCAAAGGAGCCGCTTCCCAATGTGCTATGGTCCGGAGTTCATCGCCAATGCCGTGCAAGAGTGGCTGGCGAGGATCGGTGTGAAGACGCTCTACATCACACCCGGTAGCCCATGGGAGAACGGCTACTGCGAGTCCTTCAACGGCTCGATGCGTGACGAGCTCTTGAACGGGGAGATTTTCTACACCCTGGCCGAGGCCCGGATCCTGATCGAAGCTTGGCGGCAGCACTACAACACCGTCAGGCCGCACAGCTCGCTAGGATATCGGCCGCCGGCTCCCGAGACGGCGATGCCGCCATGGCTGCCCTCCGGTTCCGCTTCGCTCCACCTGCGGTCAGCCATGGCGGCGGAGGCAATCTTGCACTAACAATCAATGCGGACCACTGAGTGGGGGCCGGTCAGTTTTTTGGGACCAGGCGGTGACCGATCGCGCAGTGTTCCTGGCTGCGGATCGCTGGACAGGACTGCTGTTCGAACAGCAATGGGTGCTCCTCATGATGGGGAGCAGTGTTCTGGCTGGTGCTCCCACCACCCAGAACCCGGAGCGTCCGGGAGCATGGCTAGGCGCAGGAAATCAGCATCGTGGAAGACCCTACACATCGCGATTGGCTGGCACAAGTCCAGTGGAATCAGGAATTAATTGAGTAAGTGGACTTCGGGTTCGACTATGCCCCGCTCCTCCGCAAGGCCATCGGCGCCTCGGCCCAGCCCGGCTACCGAGATCAGCAGTGGCTGCTCGACGCGTCGCGCAATTTCGCCCACGCGGGCTGAAGGACGAGCGGCGAACGCCGCCGCCCATTAAACGGCTCTGCATCAGCGGATTTCGAAGACGTGGTACATCGGCCCCGTGGCGGTGCGCTTGCCATTGGCCACGGCAACGATGCGGTTCAACCACAGGTAGTCCGGATGCTGCGTTGAAAATCGCGGCGTGGTGCGGATGTAGATGTCGCCATATTCGACGACTTCCTTGCGGCGCAGCTTTTCGGCGGCAGCCTCTGAAGTGGCGGCGGCATAGCCCTGATAGATCATCGCGATCATCGCGCCGTCGTGAGTGCGAAGCGAGGTTCGCACGTCGATGAGCATGGTGCCATCCGAACGCCAGATCACCCAGTCGGCCCCGCCGCCCAGAACTTCGCCGCGCATGCGTTTGCCTTCAAAGGTGCCGCCGCGCACCGGATAGATGCCGAGGTTGCCCTCGCCCCCGATCTGCTGGGCCTGATCGTATGCCACGTCTAGCCGCATCACAAACAGCGGGGCATGGACCAGGGTTTCGATCGTGCTCATGGTTCTGACATCCCCTATTCTGTTGTGCCGTTTAGGTAACCAGCTCGACTCGCCGATGCACCGCGCGCCGGGCGACGACCTGCAGAATCACATCCGTAAATTTTCCCCGCACCGGATGAAAGCCAAGGTGGAGATGCGGACTTGGTGATAGGCCGGTGCCTGATAAGCAATAATGCGATAGCGCGCGGCGCGGCGCCATGAAAGCGGAGTGGGAGATGACAGAGATCGAGCGGCTGCTGATCGAGGGCGCGTGGCTGCGCCTGATGAACGACTACAACATCCATCTCCACAATGCCGATGACGACAAGTTCGTCTCCACCTTCTCGCCCGATGCGGTCTGGCGGCGTTCCCTCCCGGAGCCAGTGCTGGAGTGGACTGGCCACGATGCGCTGCGGGCTTCGCTCGATACCTTGATCCGGCAGTCCCCCCGCCTGCGCCGCCATCTGCTAACCAAGGCCTGCGTAAACGTCATCTCCGCCTACGAAGCCGAGGGTTTCTGCATCAACCTGTGCGTCTTTGGCCCGAAGGCGGACCTGCCGGTGCCGATGGGCGGCATCGAAAGGATCGCCGAATACCGGGATCGCTACCGTTGGTTCGCGGACGGGTGGAAGATCGTCGGGCCGGAACTGACGCGGCTGATCGACCTTAAGACGGTGCCGATCGAGAACCGCGGCGCCAACGCCGACTGAAGGGCTGAAACTATGGCCATCGAGATGCCCGGCTCGTTCGAAGCTTCCCCTGCTCGTCCGGTCGCGTCCGTCAAGGTGGTGTAATTTCGGCTGTGGCCGTGGGCCATCGTCAGGCGGCTTTGGCGGTGATGTGTAGGGGCTGATTTTCCTCCTCGATCATGGGTTGGTTGAGTTCGGCCATGCCTTCGATCTGCATGTATCGGTGCTGGAGCTGCCACTCGTCGTTCTGCTCCATCAGCACAGCCCCGACGAGGCGGATGATGCTGTCTTCGTTCGGGAAGATTCCGACGACGTCGGCGCGGCGCTTGACCTCCTTGTTGAGCCGCTCGAGCGGATTGGTTGAGTGTAACTTCGTGCGGTGCTGGGTGGGAAAGCCGGTGTAGGCGAGCACGTCGGTTTCGGCCTCGTCCATGCAGGCGCCGAGCTTGGGCCAACGGGTGCGCAACTGGTCGGCGACCTGTCGCCAGACCTGCGTTGCGCTTTTTCTGATCGGGCTGCAGGAAGACCTGGCGGATCGCGGCGGCGACGACGGTGTTCTGGCCCTTGGGCACATAGGACAGGGCATTGCGCATGAAGTGCACCCGGCAGCGCTGCCAGGTGGCGCCCATGACGCGGGTGATCGCGCCCTTGAGGCCCTCGTGAGCATCGGAGATGACCAGCTTCACGCCGGTAAGACCGCGCCGAACAAGGTCCTTCAGGAAGTCGGACCAGAAGACCTCCGCTTCCGAGGGGCCGATATGCAGGCCGACGATCTCGCGCCGGCCCTCGGTGTTGACGGCCATGGCGATTATTGCGGCAACGCTGATGATCCGCCCGCCTTCGCGTACCTTGAGATAGGTGGCATCGAGCCAGAGATACGGCCATTCGCCGGTGAGCGGGCGTTTCAGAAAGGCATGGACGCGCTCGTCAATGTCCTTGCAAAGCTTGGAGACGGTGGACTTGGAGATGCCGGTCATGCCCATGGCCTGGACGAGTTCATCGACCCGCCGGGTGCTGACCCCGCCGATCCACGCTTCCTGGATCACCGCAACCAGCGCTTTCTCGACCATCTTGCGGGGGCTCAAGGAAGCCCGGAAAGTAGGACCCAGCACGCAGCTTGGGGATTTTCAGGTTCAGCGTGCCTACCCGGGTATCCAGCGAACGGTCGCGATAGCCGTTGCGCCAGGTCGCGCGCTCGCTGCTGCGTTCGTGGCGACCCGCGCCGATCAGGCCATCAACGTCGGCCTCCATGATCAGCTGCAGCACGTTCTCGGCGATGGTGCGCAAAAAATCCGGTTGGCCGCCCTTCGCAGCAAGCTCTTCGATCAGTAATCTGTCCTCGGTCATCGGGAACTCCTCTTCGTCACGGTTGAAGTGTGCAAACTCCACCATAACGATGAACCCGGTGGCCACCAGCGACGCCGCATTCCGGGGTGGGGCATGCCCCACCCCGGAATACACCATCGCCTACACCGGAAATTACACCACGAGCGCGGACGCTAACGCTCGTCCCGTGCCGCCGCGCCATCTACTGGCGATCTTCCTAGCCCTCTCTACCCTCAATTACCTCGACCGGCAGATCGTCAACATTCTGGCCGAGCCGATCAAGCAAGACCTGCGCCTGGCCGACTGGCAGCTTGGGGCGCTGACCGGACTTAGCTTCGCGGTCTTCTACTCGCTGCTTGGCCTGCCGATCGCCCGACTAGCCGACCGGGCCAACCGCCCGGTCATAATTGGCCTGTCGCTGATGGTGTGGAGCACGTTCACCGCACTGTGCGGCCTGGCTGGCTCCTATGTTCAGTTGTTGCTGGCCCGGATCGGCGTGGGTTGTGGCGAGGCTGGGGGAACGCCGCCGATGCATTCGCTGATCTCCGATTTCACTACGCCGCAGAACCGTTCGTCGGCCCTGGCCTTCGTTTCGCTGGGCAACCCGCTCGGCACCCTGATCGCGCTTGCCAGCGGCGCTTGGCTAGCGCAGGCGTTCGGCTGGCGGGCGGCCTTCATGGTCGCTGCCGCGCCGGGCATCCTGCTAGCGTTCGTGATCCTGCTGACGGTGAAGGAACCGCGCCGCCACGGCGATGCGGTGCCCGTGTCGGCGATATCGCTGGGCGACGCCTGGCGGGAACTGCGCGGCAAGCGGACCTTCTGGTGGATCTGCGCGGCGGCGACGGCGACTTCGGTGGCGAACTATGGCCAGGCGGCGTTCTGGGGATCGTTTTTCCTGCGCAACCACGCCGCAGAAATAGCCGGGCGCTTTCCCGGCGTGGGGCCGTTGGCGGTTGTCGGCATGATGCTGGGGCTGGTTCAGGGACTGGCCGGAATGCTGGGCGTCTGGGCCGGCGGCTTCCTGACCGACCGCCTTTCGCGAAGCGATCTCAGGGCCTATTGCTCCGTGCCCGCGATCGCCCTGGCGCTGGCATCCCCGACCTTCGTTGCCGTACTGTTCGCACCGGGCTTCATCACTGCGGGGCTGCTGCTGATCATCCCGGTGTTCCTGGGCGGATTCATGTTTGGCCCGTCCTTTGCGGCGATCCAGTCGCTGGTCCGGCCGGGCACCCGGGCGACCGCCTCGGCGATCGAGATCTTCATCCTGACGATCGTCGGGCTGGGGCTTGGCCCGCTGGCGATTGGGGCCTGCTCCGATTACTTCGCCCGCACCATGGGCAATGCCGAAGGCCTGCGCTGGGCGCTGCTGCTGACCGCGCCGGCCAACCTCGTCGCGGCGGCCTGCTTCTGGCGCGGGCGGCGGACGATCATCGCCGAACTGCATCCCCATTGATGGGAACGAATACCATGGCGATCGATACCCTATGCAAACCGATCCGCATGGGCAAACTGCACCTGCCCAATCGCCTGGTGATGGCCCGATGAAGCGCTGCTTCAGCCCCGGTGGAGCGCCGGGAGAGGACGTCGCGCAGTATTACCGGCGGCGGGCGGCGGGAGGCACGGGGCTGATCATCACCGAGGGCACTGCGATCGACAATCCCGCAGCGGTGTCCCACGACGCGATCCCGCGCTTCCACGGCGAGGCGGCGCTCGCCGGGTGGCGCCGGGTGCGCGAGGAGGTCCACGCTGCCGGCGAGCGGATCTTCCCGCAGCTGTGCACGTCGGCGCGGCGCGGCGTCCGGAACTGAGCGGCCAGCCGCCGGTTCCGGCCGTCTCCCCCTCCGGCCTGTTCGCGCCCGGCGATAAGCATGGCGAGGTCCTGACCACGGCGCGTATCGCCAGCATCGTCGAGGCATTCGGGCAGGCGGCGGCCGATGCGCTGCGGCTGGGCTTCGACGGGATCGAACTGCACTTCGCGCACGGCTATCTGGCCGACCAGTTCCTGTGGGCGCCGACCAACCTCCGGACCGACGCATACGGCCAGCGCCGCACCCTGTTCGCCGAGCAGGTGATTGCCAAATGCCGCGCGCGAACCGTGCCGAACTTTCCGATCGCGATGCGGTTCTCGCAATGGAAGCAGCAGGATTACGACGCCCGGCAGTTTGATACGCCCGGCGAGCTGGAAGAGTTCGTGAGGGCGATGGTGGGTGCCGGGGTGGACATCTTCCACTGCTCCAGCCGCCGATTCTGGCAGAGCGAGTTCGCCGGTTCGCCGATGAACCTGGCTGGTTGGACCCGGCGCCTGTCGGGCAAGCCGGTGATCACCGTCGGGTCGGTCGGGCTTGACGAGGAGTTCCTGGCCACCCGGACCGGCGGGGTAGGGGCCGGATCGGATGCGAGCCGGCTCGACCTGCTGGAACAGATGCTGTCCAGCGGCGAAATCGACCTGGTGGCGGTCGGCCGCGCCCTGATCGTCAATCCCGCGTGGGGCAACTTGATGCGCGCAGGGCGCATGGCCGACCTCGCGCCCTATGCCAAAGACGCGGAGAAGGTGCTGTACTGGCGCCTGACTTGGATCAGCGCTTGGGGAAGCTCAGACCGGGTCATCCGGCCAGCGCGAACCGATCGGCTGGCGGGTTCCGAAGCGTTCGGTCTCGCCTCCTTCGCGAACCGGCATTTCGTCGACGAAATCGAACACCACCAGCCGGTTCAGCACCCGCCATTCGTCGCCGCGTTCCTCGAACCAGTCAAGGTAGCGCCCGCGCAGGTCCCATTGCCTGATCCTGCCCTGGGCATCGGGCTGGCGTTGGATCGCGGTGAACGAGGATTCGACCGCCGCGCCGTCCGCGCGCAGGTCGATCAGGATATTGTGGACATGGTGGATGCCGCGCTCGATCAGCGGCAGAGTCTTCATCGCCCAGTCGATGAAGCCCTCGGCGCTGCCGCTGTAGGGGCCGTGGGTGTCGGTCCCGTCCGGCCAGTAGGCGGAACGCAGCATGGCCTCATCGGCGCGGTCGATGCCCCGGCAATAGCGATAGAGGCAGTCGCGGATCGCCTCGCGCGCCATTAACTGGCCGATGGCATCGAGCCTGGTGGGTTCGTGGGTGTCATTCATGGTTGTTTATTCCAAAGCGGGGTTCGGGCAGTCCGGTTGCGCGCAGTCCCCTGATCACCATGATCCGGCCACCGTCAGGATGGTCGACCCTGATGCGATGCCCGGAATCGGAAATGCTGGTGGCGAACAGGATGTCGCGCGCCTTCCCGCCAAAGGCCGGGCATGAGGGGTAGGGAACCGGCAAAGCAATGCGGTGGAGCAATTCGCCCCCGGGGGAAAAGCACGCCAGGGCCTGGGCCATGACCAGCGTGGTCCAGACATTGCCCGCGGTGTCGTTCGTCGCCCCGTCCGGGGCGCTGCCCAGAGTATTGCAGTCGACAAGGTCCGCGCGCGCGCCAAGATCGCCGGTGGCCGGGTCATAGGGATAGCGCCGCAGGACACCTTCAAGGCTGTCCGCAAGGTACATCGCCGCGCCATCGGGAGCGAAGCAGATCGCGTTAGCGATCTTGACACCCTGCTCGATCGCCCGGATCCGGCCCGCCGAATGGATTTGCCAGACCGTGCCCCCTTCCGGGCAGTCCGACGCGAAATCGCCGCAGACGAACCGGCCGGCCGGATCGACTTTGCCATCGTTCAGACGCCTGCCGGTTCGATCACCGGGCACGCGGGCAAGGCACTCCATCCGCCCGTTGGTGGCGTTCAGCAGATAAAATCCGTCGGCAAGGGCAACGATCAGGCCTCCGTCGGCAAGGCCAATACTGCCGACCGGCTGGTCGGCGGTGAATTCGGCCAGCAACTTTCCATCAAGGTCTGCGGCCCGGATGCGCTGGGCGATGGCATCGACCCACCACAGGCAGGCGCGAGCGTCATCCCACAGGGGGCTCTCCCCCAGCCGGGCGCGATGTTCGCCAAGGAACGAGATTTCTACCTGCATGGCCGTGCCTGCTCTCCCGATGTGCCCGGGCTCGGGCCGGGGCAGTGTGGCCTCCATCGCTGCCGCAACTTGGCCGCGCGTGCACGGGCGCCCGATCTGGCTGGGCAAGGAATCAGGAATGTGATGATCGTCAGCACGCCCTGGATTGCGCTTCGCCGCCTCCCCGCCGTCGTTGCATGACCGCGCTACAGAACACGCACGGGCGGCATTGGGCCACCCGCGGCGGCGGCTGGCTGCGCTGCGCGCACGGGAAACGGACGGAATATCGATGACATTGACTGGACTGATGCAGGATCGCGCCCTGACCATGGGCAGCCTGGTGGATCACGTGGCGCGCAACCATCGCGGGCGAGAGGTGGCCGGACGGGATGCCGCCGGCAAGCTGGTCCGTTCCAGCTGGGGCGAGGTCGCAGCCCGCGCGCGTAGGGTCGCCGCCGCGCTTTCCGGCCTGGGCCTTGAGCCGGGAGACCGGGTGGCCACGCTTGCCTGGAACCGCATCCCTCATCTGGAGCTCTACTTCGGGGTGACGGCGGCAGGCCTGGTCCTTCACACGGTGAATCCGCGCCTCTATCCCGAACAGTTGGTCTACATCCTCAACCACGGCGGGGCGAAGGTTCTCTGCGTGGACCCCGACCTGCTTGGCATCGTCGAAGGGATTGCCGACCAGCTCGACTGGATCGAAACCATCGTTGTGCTGTGCGCGCGCGCGGAGCTGCCGGAAAGTGGTCTGCCCGACCTCGTTCACTACGAGCAGTGGCTGACGGCCGCTCTGCCGCTGGCAGCCTGGCCCGATCTGGACGAGAGGTCTGCGGCGATCCTGTGCTATACCTCGGGAACGACCGGCAACCCCAAGGGCGTGCTCTACAGCCACCGTTCGACCCTGTTGCACGCGATGTCGGCGTGCAGCGCGGATTCAATGGCGATGGCAGCGCGGGACAATGCTCTGCTGGTGACGCCGCTGTTCCACGTCAATGCCTGGGGAGTGCCATTCGCGGCGGCAATGGCTGGGGCCAAATTGGTCCTGCCTGGATCGCAGCTCGATCCGGCTTCGATCCTTAGCCTGCTCGACAGTGAGCGGATCACCTTCTCGCTGGGGGTGCCGACCGTGTGGTTGGGCTTTGCCGCCCATCACGATGCTCTGCCCGCGGCGGAGCGGCCCAGGGCTTGCGCTGCAACGGGTTTTCATGGGCGGTGCGGCCACACCGCGATCGCTGATCGATTGGTTTGACGCGGCCCTTGGCGTGGACGTGTTGCAGGCTTGGGGCATGACCGAGACGAGCCCGGTGGCGACCGTCTGCCGTCCGCTGGCGCACCAGTTCGATCTCCCGCGCGAGGATATGCTCGATCTCAAGGCGATCCAGGGGCGGCCGATGTTCGGCGCGGAAATCCGGGTGCGCGAACTGGAGGGGGGTGGGGAGGCCGAAAGGGGCGTTCCGGGTCATTTGCAGGTGCGCGGGTTGTGGGTGCTGAGCGCCTATTTCGGCCAGGAACCTGGTAGCGCGCTGGACGGCGACGGCTGGTTCGACACCGGCGACATCGCGCGGATCACCCCGGACGGGTTCCTGCAGATCACCGACCGGGCCAAGGACGTGATCAAGTCCGGCGGCGAATGGATTTCGTCGATCGATCTGGAAGACGCCGCCCAGGCGCATGATGCCGTCGCGGAAGTGGCCGTGATCGGTGTTCCGCATCCCAGATGGCAGGAGCGTCCGCTGATGCTGGTGCGGCTTCACCCAGGCACGGCCTGCGAAGGCGCGGAGATCCTGGAGCATCTTGTGGCGCGCGTGGCGCGCTGGTGGCTGCCGGACGAGGTGCTGTTCGTGGAAGACCTGCCACACACGGGCACCGGCAAGCTGCTGAAGACGTCGCTACGTGCGGAGTACGAGCACTTCTACGCCGACCGGGCCTGACCGCGCGGCACGCGGCGGCTATTCCCAGATCGCCGCTTCGGGCGGCGGCAGGGATGTTTCGGGCTGGAACTTCCTGCCGCGAAATCCTGGATGAGTTCCTGCATGGTTTCGATGATGCTGAGCTGGTTTGCGGCGAGTCGATCGGCCATGCCGCCGACGCCGATCGCGATCGGCGTGCCGAACAGGTCCCCGTCGAGCGCCATTGAGATCGAGGATACCTGCGGCGTCGGGCGCTTGGGAGCATAGGCGTATCCCACATGCCGCACCCAGTTGACCTCGCGCATCAAGTCGGTAAGCGAGATAGGGTTGCCTTCGTCCAGCCTGTAGTAACGGGTATATCGCCAGATTTTCTCGATTTCGCGGTCCTTCATGCGCGCCATAAGGGGCAGGCCAGCGCTGGAATCGATCATCAGCCGCATGGCGCCCGTGTTTGGCGGCGACTTGTACTCGTGGGTGGGGGCCAGCATGAGGATGTACTGGATGTAGAGGTCGTTCTGGGAAACCAGCCCGACGGTCTCGTCGGTCCGGCGCTGCAACTCCTCCGCCAGCTGGCGGTATCCGCCCGAGGCCTGGATATAGCCCGGTAGCCAGTTGCCCAGCATGCTGATCCGAGTCGTCGGCAAATAGGTACGCTTGGCGCGATTATAGTTGAGATAGCCCATCATCACCATGCTTTTCAGCAGGTTGGTGGTGCTGGACTGCGGGTATCCAAGCGCAGTGTAGATTTCAAGCAGGTGCAAGGGCGTGCGCCGTTTCGCGAACAGTTCGAGCACTTCGAAAGTGCGCATCGCCGATTTCACGCCACGTCGTTGCTGCATGCCTGTTCTAGCGGCCCTTCCGGTTCACACTGAACCGTTACCCGGTTTTTCGTGTCTACCCAAGGGGGGCCTCCCCTCCGTTCTCCGTGTTCCACTTTACCTGCCGGTGGGCCGGACTACTCGGAGGGATCAATGGTATGGTGGAAGAATCACATATATGATTTCGAGTGCGGCTGACTTGCGACCCCGAACTGGTCCGCAGGCGTGCGCGCCTGCAATCACCCATTGGATAATCGCGGAGCGGACGTTCTCCGCCGTGGAATGTGGCGGAGGTCGTTCTAAGCCCGGCGGCAACGACTGGTCATATGGCGATGTAAGGAGGGGAAATGGCAAGGGAACTCGAAGGCAAGGTTGCGGTCGTCACCGGGGCCTCGCGCGGGCTGGGGCGAGCCATTGCCGAGCTGTTCGCCGCCGAGGGCGCACAGTTGGCGCTGATCGATCTGAAGCAACATTGGGTCCAGGCCGTGGCCGACGACATTGCCGCGAAGGGTGTGAATGCCATCGCGCTTGCCGCCGATGTTTCGAACCAGGCTGCCCTGCGCGCGGCGATGGATAAGACGGGCCGCGAGTTCGGCCGGATCGACATATTGGTCAACAACGCCATGTGGAACCGCTACGATCCGATCGACGAGATTACGCCGGAAACGTTCCAGCGCATGGCCGGGGTTGGCATGGGCGGGATCGTCTGGGGCATCCAGTCCGCCATTCAGCACATGAAGGATGGGGGCTCGATCATCAATATCGGGTCGATGGCCGGTCGGTTAGGCAGCCCTTCGGCGCTGCTCTATTCCGGGGTCAAGGCCGGCGTGGACGGCATGACCCGCGCGGCCTCGATCGAGCTTGGCGCGCTCGGGATTAGGGTCAACGCCATCGCCCCCTCGACCGTCGCGACCGAGGGTGTGAAGGCGATCCTCACGCCCGAAATGTTCGCGGACCGCGTGGCGAAGAGTCCGCTTGGTCGGCTCGGCGAGGAACGCGACATCGCCCAGGCGGCGCTGTGGCTGGCGGGGGAACGGGCAACCTTCGTGACCGGCCAGTCGCTGGCGGTCGATGGCGGGATCGGTCACGCGTTCTACCGCTGAGCACGCCGCCTGCCCCGGCAATGTCCTCACAAATGTGATTCTGGGCACCCGGTTGCAGATCCGCTCCAGCACCGCACTGCGGAGCGATAAACCGATCTGCGCAAGTTCAAGAAAGGCTTAGAGGCAAGATGAACGTGATCAGCACCCAGGTGGAGAATGAAGGCCCGGTCAGGCGTGTCGATGCCGTAGTGGTCGGGGCCGGTTTCGGCGGTATGTACATGGTTTATCGCCTGCGCGAGATGGGGCTTTCGATGCTGGGCATCGAAACAGGCGGCGACGTGGGCGGGGTCTGGTACTGGAACCGCTATCCTGGCGCCCGCTGCGACCTGATGAGCGTCGACTACAGCTATGGCTTCTCGCCCGAGATCGAGCAGGAATGGATATGGAGCGAGCAGTTCGCCGCCCAGCCGGAAATCCTAGCCTACGCCAATTTCGTGGCCGACAAGCTGGACCTGCGCAAGCATTTCCAGTTCGAAACGCGGGTGATCGCGGCGCGCTGGAACGCGGGACGCAACCTGTGGAGCGTCACCACGGACAGGGCGAAATGATCGAGGCCAACTGGTGCGTGATGGCCACCGGCCCGCTGTCTGTTCCCAAGGATCCCCGAATTCCCCGGCCTTGAGGACTTCAAGGGCGAAATCTACCGGGCGGCGAAGTGGCCGCATGAAGAGGTGATCTTCGCGGGCAAGCGCGTCGGGCTGGTCGGCACCGGTTCCACCGGCATCCAGATCACCCCCGTCGTCGCCGAAACGGCGGCCGAACTGAATGTCTTCCAGCGCACGCCCAGCTTCTCCATGCCGATGCGCAACACCGCGTTCGACGCCGAATACACGGCGGAGCTGAAGCGCAATTACCGGGCCATCAGGGCCGTGGCCCGGGCCAGCAACCTGGGCGGGGTCCGTCCCGTCACGTCGCGGCCCTTCTTCAGCGTCACGCCCGCGCAGCGCCTCAGCCTGATGGAGGACGCCTGGAAGCAGGGCGGCCTGATGTTCCTCGGCGTGTTCTCGGACCTGCTCTCAAACCCCGAGGCGAACGAACAGGTCGCGGAATTTGTGCGCGGCAAGATTGGCGAAGTAGTCAAGGATCCCGATACGGCGGAGCGGCTCAAACCACGCGGCTATCCGATCTTTGCGCGGCGGCCCTGCCTCGACACCAATTACTATGAGACCTACAACCTGCCGCACGTTCACCTGATCGACTGCCTGGCCGATCCGATCGAACGGGTAACGGAGAAGGGCATCAGGACGGGCACGCGCGAGGTGGAGCTGGATGCGCTGATCCTGGCCACCGGTTACGATGGCCTGACCGGCGCGCTGCTGGCCTTCGAGGTCGAGGGGCGTGACGGGCGCCGGATCAACGACAAGTGGAAGGACGGCTCGTCTTCCTACCTGGGCCTGATGATGGAGGGGTTCCCCAACCTGTTCATGATTTGCGGCCCCAACGGACCTTCCGCCTTGGCCAATATCGTCACGCTCAACGAACAGAACGTCGATTGGATCTGCACGGTGATCGACCGGATGCGCGGCGAGGGACTCGCCACGGTCGAACCGACCGCCGAGGCCGAGGCGCAGTGGATGGAAGAGGTTAAGTCGCTGGCCACCCATACGCTCGTGTCCCAGGCCAAGACCTGGTACGTCGGCGCCAACGTGGCCGGCAAGCCGCAGGGGCTGACGATCTATACCGGCGGGTTCGCCAGGTATAGCGAGGCTTGCAACCTCGCTTTCACGCAGGACAGCACCGCGCTGACCTATGACGGGCAGCGGATTTTGGCGCACCATGACTGAACGAGATGCCGCTTTGGCGCACTGGCCCCAAAGGGGTGGTGGGCGCGGCCGCCGAGTTTATCGCACATGAGATAAGGGGCGGCTAGGCGGGGGGCGACTTTTCTAACCCGCGCGCTGGTTGCCATAGGGCCACCCATCGGCGCGTGGACGCCGGACGAATTTCAGACGGGAGAAGGGCATCATGAACGGCAATTTCCGAAGCCTGCTGTTGAGCACGGCCATCACACTGGTCAGCGTCAGCGCCGCACAGGCGCAAACCGCTCCTGCTGACGAGGCTGCCGACGCGGGCGGGATCAACGATATCATCGTGACCGCGCAGAAGCGCGAACAGAACATCAACAAGGTCGGCATGGCGATCACCGCGCAGAGCGGTGACGAGCTGCTGTCAAGGGTATCTTCAGCGTTGCCGACCTTGCCAAGGTCGTGCCGGGCTTCACCTTCGAGGGCGCATCGGGCAATGCCCCGATCTATTCGATCCGCGGCGTGGGCTTCCATGACCTCAGCCTTGCCTCGGGGCAGGCGGTCGCGGTCTATGCCGACGAAACCCCAATCCCGTTTGGCTATGAAACGATCGGAGTCGATTTCGACGTGGAGCGGGTCGAGGTTCTCAAGGGGCCGCAGGGCACCCTGTTCGGCCAGAACTCCACCGGCGGCGCGATCAACTACGTGATGGCGAAGCCGACCGCCAACCTGGAGTACGGCCTCAACCTCACCTATGGCCGCTTCAACACGACCGACATCAGCGGCTTCGTCAGCGGTCCGCTCAGCGATACGCTGCGTGCGCGCGTTGCGGTTCGATCGATCCAGGGCGATGGCTGGCAGAAGCGCTATGGTCCGGTGCCCAACCAGCTGCAGGGTCCGGCCGACGATACCATTGGCCGGCAGAACCAGCTGGGCGGGCGCATCCTCCTCGAATGGCGGCCCACCAGCGATTTCAAGGTGCTGCTTAACGTCAACACCCGTCGCGACCGCTCGGATACCCAGGTTCCGCAGTTCAACGGCCTGCGTCCATCCTCTTCGCAGCCGGTCGTGCCGGAAATCCTCGCCTTCCGCTGCCGCCCGAAGACAACCGGGCCGCTGCCTGGGATCCGCATCGACTATGCTCAGAACAACCGCTGGGCCGAAGCGTCTGCGCGGATCGAATATGACGCGGGCGCCGCGACCATCACCTCGCTGACCGCATACCAGCGCTACAAGCGTTATGCCCCGGCGCGCGAGCACGATGGCACTCCCTATCCAGCGCTGCGCTATGGCTATCGTGGCGATGTCGAGACGTTCTACCAGGAGCTGCGTGCCGGAGGCACCTTCGGCGGCGAGGGTAGCTGGCTGGTCGGCGCGAACTACGAGCACGACAAGACCAAGGAACTGTTCCACACCTACAATCCCCTGGCCACCTCCCGGCTGCTGTTCGGCCTTCCGAACCTATCGTCGGGTTCGAAGTCGGACAACCAGATTAAGACCTACGGGATCTTTGGTAATGTAGAATATCCGCTTTCGGAAAGCCTCAGCATCCAGGTCGGCGCACGCTATACTAAGGCCGATCGCAACACTCAGGGCTGCTCGCTGGATGACAATGGCGGCTTGGCCGCGATCTTCACGGCGATCCAGACCAATCTGGTCAATGCCGGTGTCAAGAAGACCCCGATCGTCACCCCCCAAGTGGGTGGCTGCATCACGCTTGACCCCACGGCGACCCCGGCCCTGTTCAAAGGTGAACTGAACGAGGACAACGTGTCCTGGCGCGTCGGCCTGAACTCGACTGCCGCGCCCGGCACCCCTGTTCTATGTGAACGCCAGCAAGGGCTACAAGGCGGGCAGCTATCCGCTGGTCTCCGCGACCTCCTACGTCCAATATACCCCGGTTCCGCAGGAAGGCCTGCTGGCCTTCGAGGCGGGCGTGAAGTCGCGCGTCTCGCGGAACTTGCAGTTTAACGCCTCGGCGTTCTACTATGATTACACTAACAAGCAGATCAACGGCATCTACATCGATCCGGTGTTCGGCCGCCTGACCAAGCTGGTCACGATTCCGGATTCGCGAGTCTATGGCTTCGAGGCGACCCTGGACTGGCGCCCGATCCCCGGCCTGACGATCAATCCCTCGGTCAGCTACGTCAATTCGCGGATCGAGGGGACGTTCTCGAACTACACCCCGACCGGCGTGTTCAAGAGCTTCGTGGGCGAACCGTTCCCATATTCGCCGGAATGGCAGGCCAATTCGAACATCGAATACAAGTGGAACGTCAGTTCCGACTGGTCAGCCTTCTTGGGAGGCAACGTGTCCTACCACGGCAAGACCAACGGCGCGTTCGGGCAGGTCGCGGCCTATGCGATCAAGGACTACACCCTGGTCGACATGCGCGCCGGCGTGGAATCGGACTCAGGTCGCTATCGCCTGTTCGCCTGGGGTACCAACCTATTCAACGAATACTACTGGTTGACCGCGGCGCGCAATTTCGACTCCGATGCCCGCAACATGGGGCAGCCGGCGCGGTACGGTGTGACGTTCAGCTATCGCTTCAACTGATCCGCCGGGACTGGCTGATGGCGGGCACTGTCGAGGTGTCCGCCATCGCCCCGGAATGCCTTGGGCATTCGAACAAAACCAAACAGATAGTGGAGAAGGTCTATGTCGCTGGTGAAGCTGGAAGTTCGTGATTTCGTTGCCGTGGTCACCATGGACAATCCGCCGGTCAATTCGCAGCCGATGGAATTCATGCAGGAACTGACTGAGGTGTTCGACAGCCTCAATGACCGGGAAGATGTTCGGGTCGCAATCCTGACGGGGGCGGGCAAGATGTTCTCGGCTGGCGCCGACCTCAAGCAGCGACCTGACTTTTCCATCCCCGGCACGCGTGCCCGCCGCAACCGGATCGTCCGCGAAGTCGCCAATTCGATCATGGACAATGCCAAGCCGACCATCGCAGCGGTCAATGGACCGGCGCTCGGGGCCGGGCTGGGCCTGGCCATCAGCTGCGACATCATCGTCGCCTCGGATCGCGCTTCTTTCGGCCTGCCGGAAGTCGATGTAGGCCTGATGGGCGGCGGCAAGCACGCGGCGCGGGTGTTCCCGCATTCGCTGGTGCGCCGGATGATGCTCACCGGTTACCGCGTTCCGGCGAAGAGGCCTATCGCCGCGGCCTGATCGAGGCGGCTCTGCCGCATGACGAGCTGATGCCCTGGGCGATGGACCTGGCAAAGCAGATCGCTTCGAAGAGCCCGCTGGCGACGCGCCTTGCCAAGGATTCGATGCGCACCATCGAGAACATGACCCTGCGCGACGGCTATATCTACGAGCAGGGCAACACCGCCAAGCTTGCCACATCGCACGACGCCGCAGAGGCTGTGAAGGCCTTCATGGAGAAGCGCGAACCTGTGTTTCTGGGCCGCTAAGCATGAGCACGCAGCGGCCGGTCGCCTCGAACTGGAACTTCGGGGACATCCTTGACGGCGTGGCCCAGACCATTCCGGGCGACCGTCCCGCCGTGGTCCAGGGCGACCGGGTCCTGACCTGGCGGGACCTGGACGCGCGCTCCAACCGCCTGGCCCGCGCGCTGTTCGCCGCCGGGCTGGAACCGGGCGACCGGGTCGCGATCCTGGCGCGCAACGCGATCGAATTCATCGAGATCGTCGCTGCGACCTACAAGGCGCGGATGAGCTGGGTGAACATCAACTATCGCTACACCAGCGGCGAGGTGGAATACGTCCTGGCCGACAGCCAGTCCCGCGCACTGTTCTACCAGGACGAGTTCGCCGAAATCGTTGCCCCGTCGTAACAGGTCCTGCCGCACCTGGCGCTAGTCGTCCCGATCTGCGCGGAGGGCGTCTACGAAGCGCTGGCCGGGCAAGGTGACGGCTCCCCACTGGGGATCGAGGCGCTCGCCGAGGACTGCCATGCTCTATACCGGTGGAACCACTGGTCAGCCGAAAGGTGTGGTCTGGCGGATGGGCGATGCCCGCGCGGTCCAGTTGGAATCCCCGACCGTCAAGGCGCCGCCTGCGACGATGGAGGAACACCTCGCTGCGGTCGCCGCAAATACAGCGCCCGGGCGGATCATTCCCGCCTGCCCGCTGATGCATGGGGCCGGCACCAACAGCTCGATCGCCGAGCTGATGAACGGTGGCACGGTTGTCCTGCTGAAAAGCCGGGGCTTCGATCCGGAAGAGCTGTGGGACGCGGCGTCACATTGGGGCGTGACCCGAATCCTGATTGTCGGCGACGTGTTCGCGCGGCCGATGGCCGAGGCGTTGGCAGCCCATCCGGGGCGCTGGGATCTCTCGACGCTGCGGCTCATCTCCTCGGCAGGTCTGATGTGGAGCCGCGAGGTCAAGGCCGCGCTGGTCGAGGCATTGCCGCAGGTCACGCTTATGGACATTTTGGGCGCTTCGGAAGCCAGCAACTTCGCCTATTCCTTCACCACCGCCACCCATGCGACCCCAACCGGCCTATTCGAGGCCGCGCCGACGACAGTGCTGGTCGCATCGGATTGCTCGCGGATCCTGGACAGTGACGATCCGGGGCCGGGGCTACTGGCCCGCAAGGCGCCCTTCGCGCTGGGCTATCACGATGACCCTGCGAAGACCGCTGCCACCTACCGCGAGATCGACGGCGTGATGCTGGCGGTGCCCGGGGACATGGCCGAGCGCACCGAAGACGGCCGCCTGCGCCTAATCGGGCGCGACAGCATGGTGATCAACACCGGCGGCGAAAAGGTATTCGTCGAGGAAGTGGAAGAGGCGCTGAAACGGGCTCCCGGAATTGTCGACGCCATTGTGGTGGGGGCGCCCGATGAAAAGTGGGGCAAGGTCATCGTCGCGCTGGTCGAGACTGGCAGCGGCTTCGACGAGGGCGCAGTGAGGGCATGCCTGCTGCGCGATCTAGCCCCCTACAAGCTGCCCAAGCGCTTCATCCAGATGGACGAAGTGCCGCGCCACGCCAGCGGCAAGGGCGATTATCGCCGCGCTGCCTCGATCGCCGTCGAGGCATGATGCAACGGGCCTGGCCCATCCGGAACAGACGATCATGAATCTGCAATTTGACAAGTCCGATCTGGCTTTCCGCAACGAGGTTCGCGAGTTCTTCGCGGGAAGCATTCCGGAAGAGTGGAAGACCCGCGTTCGCGCCGGGCTGCGGCTCGATCCGGTAGACCTGATCGCCTATCAGAAGCGGCTCGCTGCGCGGGGTTGGGGCGCGCCGACCTGGCCGAAGGAGTTCGGCGGCACCGGCTGGAACCCCACCCGGCTGTTCATCTTCTGGTCCGAAGCCGCGCGCGCCGACGCGCCGATGCAATACCACCAAGGGCTCGAACTGATCGGACCGATCATCTACACCTACGGCTCGGCGGAGCAGAAGGAACGTTACCTGCCGCGCATCATCCAGTCCGAGGATTGGTGGTGCCAGGGGCTATTCGGAACCGGGCGCCGGATCGGACCTTGCCGCGCTGCGCCCGGGCGGAACGGGTGGGCGACCACTACGTCCTCAATGGCCAGAAGACCTGGACCAGCTATGCCCATGTCGCGCAGCAGATGTTCGTGCTGGCGCGCACATCCCGCCGAAACGCGCCGTCAGGACGGGATTTCGCTGCTGCTGGTGCCGATGGACGCCGAGGGCTGCGGGTGCGCCCGATCGCGACGATGGACGAAAAGCACCATACCAACGAGGTGTTCCTCGACGATGTCCGGATTCCGCTGGGCAACCTTGTCGGCGAGGAAGGGCGCGGCTGGACCTATGGCAAGGTCCTGCTCGACCGAGAACGGATGGTCGCTGCCTGCAACGCGATCTTCCTTACCCAGATGGCGCGCGGCATCCGCCGCGCGGCCGAACGCAAGCTGGGCGGCATTGCGCTGATCGACCGGCCGATTGTGGCCGCGAAGATCGCGCAATTCGAGATCGAGGTTCAGGCGTTGCAGGCCATGGTGCTGCGGCTGATGGACGAAGCCGCACGCGGGGCGGATTCCGGTCCGCGCGGATCGATGGTAAAACTGCGCTGGTCGCAGTTGCTGCAATCCGGGATGTCACTCTGGCTGGGGGCGATCGGGCCTGAAGCCGCGCATTTCGAGGGGCTGGACGGCGCGCCCGGTCATTTCGACATGCCCTATGCCCTGCAGGGCGCGCTCTATTCGCGGGTCACCACGATCTACGGCGGCTCCAGCGAGATCCAGCACAACATCATCGCGCGCCGCGCGCTTGGGCTCTGAGGGGGCTTACACCATGGACTTCGTTTACAGCGACGAGCAGCAGATGCTCCGCGATGCCGCGATCCGTTATGGCGGCCAAGCGTGGTCGGTCACGGACCGGATTGCGAACCTTGGCAGGAACGAACAATGGTCGCGCCAGCGCTGGGCCGAGATTGCCGAAATGGGCTGGCTGATGCTTGCAGTGCCCGAGGACCGTGGCGGGCTGGGCGGCAACCCGGCCGATGTCATGGCCCTGGCCGAGGGACTTGGGCGCAATCTGGTCGCCAGCCCGTTCGTCACCAACGGCGCTCTGGTTCCCGCCTTGCTGACGCATGCCGGCGAAGCGGGCGACGAAGTGCTGGTCGCGATCATGGCCGGAACCGCTCGGGCGGCTGCGGGCCTGATCGAACCCGATGCCGGATACAACACGGCCAGCGTCGCGACCGAGGCAAGGCTTGCGGACGGCGCTTACCGGCTGAACGGGGCCAAGGCCCATGTCGAGGATGGCGGCGATGCCGACTGGTTCGTGGTGTCCGCCCGGACGGGCGGCGGCGCGGCTGACCGCGACGGCATTTCGCTGTTCCTGGTCGCGCGCGATGCGCCGGGACTGGTCGTCGAACGGTTCCGCTCGGTCGACCAGCACCGCCATGCGCGGCTGCGGCTGGACGGCGTTCCGGCGATCCCCGTCGCTCCGCTCGATGAGGCGTTGCCGATCATCGAGGCGGCGGTCGACCGGGCGATCTGCGCGCACCTTGCCGAGGCGGTCGGATCGATGGAGGCTGCGAGCGAGGCCACGCTGGAATACCTGCGCACGCGCCACCAGTTCGGTGTGCCGATCGGCTCGTTCCAGGTGCTGCAGCACCGCGCGGTAGACATGGCGGTGTTCTGCGAGGAGGCGCGCTCGATCACCTGCTGGGCGACGCTTTCGCTCGATCACCCCCGGCTGGAGAGGCGCCGCGCGGTATCCGCCGCCAAGGTCCGGGTCGGCCAGGCGGGGCTGCATGTCACCCGCGATGCGGTGCAACTGCACGGCGGCATCGGGGTCTGCGAGGAACTGCTGGTGAGCCACCATCTACGCCGCCAGATGATGCTCGAATTCACGCACGGCACCAGCGATATGCACATCGGCCTGTTCGAAGCAGCCAACCGCGCGCTGCTCGCCCAGCCTGCCTAGTCCACAGGAACGCAAGAATCATGAACTCGGTAATCGCGGCCGACGCCGGCCCATTTCGCCGGATTGCCTCGTCATCGGCGCGGGTTTTGGCGGGATGTATGCTGTCCATCGCCTGCGTGGCATGGGCCTGTCGCTCCATGCCATCGAACAGGGCGGGGACGTAGGCGGAACCTGGTACTGGAACCGCTATCCCGGCGCGCGCTGCGATGTGATGAGCATCGACTATTCCTACTCCTTTTCCAACGAGATCATGCAGGAATGGACCTGGAGCGAGGTCTTCGCGACCCAGCCCGAAATCCTTGCCTATGCCAACTGGGTGGCCGACCGGCTCGACCTGCGGCGCAGCTACAGCTTCGATACCTGCGCGACGGTGATCGCCTATGATGACGAGCGGGAAATTTGGTCCGTCGGCACCGATACCGGGACCGTCTACGAGGTGAAATACCTGGTGATGGCGACGGGTCCGCTGTCCATGCCCAAGGCGCTCGACACTCCAGGAAGCGAGCGGTTCGGCGGGCTGCTGCTGCAGGCCCAGACCTGGCCGCACGAGCCGGTCGACTTTGCCGGCAAGCGCGTGGGCTTGATCGGGACCGGGTCCAGCGGAATCCAGATCGCCCCCGTCGTCGCCGCGCAGTGCGGGCATCTGACGGTTTTCCAGCGCACCCCCAGCTTTACCCTGCCTGCCCGCAACCAACCACTCGATCCGGAATTCATAGCCCAGATCAAGGCCCATTACCCGCACCTGCGGGAGATGGCGAAAAATACCTTCACCGGCGGAATCCGGCCGGTATCGACTCGGCCATTCTTCAGCATCCCGGCCGAAGAACGCAGGAAACTGATGGACCAGGCATGGGAAGAGGGTGCCCTGCGGTTCCTGGGCCTGTTCTCGGACCTGCTGTTCGATGCCGAGGCCAACGAGTGCGTGGCCGAATATGTCCGGGGCAAGATCGCTGAAATCGTCGAAGATCCTGCCACCGCCGAACTGCTCACGCCGCGCGGCTATCCGATCTTTGCCCGCAGGCCCTGCCTCGACACGAACTACTACGAAACCTTCAACCGGCCAAATGTTGCCCTGTCCGACTGCATCGGCGATCCGATCGAGGAAATCACCCCGGATGGCATTCGGACCCGCACGCGGCATATCGAGTTGGACATCATCATTGCTGCCAATGGCTACGACGCGCTGACCGGGGCCATGCTGGCGATCAACGTGACCGGTCGCAATGGCGCGCGGCTGAGCGAGCACTGGCGCAATGGCCCTAGGTCGCACCTTGGGCTGATGATGCCCGGTTTCCCGAATCTCTTCATGGTTGCCGGGGCGAACGGCCCGTCCGCCCTGGCCAATTTTATCCTGCTCAACGAACAGAACGTCGACTGGATCGTCCGCTGTATCGAGCATCTGCGCGGCCGCGGGCTGTCAGCGATGGAGCCGACCCCCGAAAGCGAGGATCGCTGGATGGCGCAGGTCCAGGCGCTGGCGGAACCGTCGCTCTATCCGCGCGCGAACACCTGGTACACCGGCTCCAATATCGAGGGGAAGCCCCGCGGCATTCCCCTTCTATCTCGGCGGGCTCCCCCGCTACCGGGAGGTATGCGATCGCGCGATCGAGGATTTCCGAGACTTCGAGTTCGCGAACTGAACCCGATCGCCGCGGCCTGTCGTTTCAAGCACGGAGCCTGCCTGGTTTGATCTCAGAACTGCGGATCATGCCAATACCGTGCTGGCATCTTCCATGATCATGCCGATCCTGGTTAAGAGATGTGTGATGAGTTCGCGGGTTTCGTCATCCATGGCCCGATCACGCCGTGACTGCGCCACGAAGTCCACCCGCAGCTTTGTCGCAAGTGCCCACATTCCATTCGACTTCGCGTCCATTCCGAGCATTGGTGTGTTCACTGAATCGCGGCCCTGATGAGGCGCCGCAGCCCTAACCGGCGTGACCGGCAGGGCCTTGGGTGGTGGGAGCAGCAAGGGTGCTGCCCTGGACAGGAGATCCACCCCATGACCGAACCCACCACCACCAGGCGTCCCCGCCGCATGGCCCGCGAGCCGAAGCCCGAAGCTGTGAGCGCGCCGCCAGCTGCCAAGCCCCAGTCCAAAGCCGCGCTGGTCGAGGATCTGCTCCAGCGGAGCGGCGGCGCATCGCTTGATAATCTTTGTCAGGCCACCGGCTGGCTTCCGCACACGTGCCGGGCCTTCCTCACCGGCCTGCGCAAGAAGGGCAGGGCGCTCGAGCGCAGCAAGCGCGAGGATGGCGTGAATATCTACCGCATGGTCCAACTGCAGGTCGCAGCCTGATGGGAAGGCAGCGCTACCTTAACCTCGCCAGGCTGGCCGAGCTGCCGGGCGAGGACCTCAAGGCCGAGTGGGCGCGCCGCTATGGTGCGCCTGCACCTAGCCTCTCGCCAGACCTGCTACCGCGGCAAGATCGTCCACAAGGGCAAGGTCTACCAGGGTGAGCACGAGGCCATCGTCGATGAGCAGCTGTGGGATCCTGCGCCGCTTCCTCGCTGCCGGGCAGATGCCGGTGCTGCAGGGCAGCGGCGAGAGCCTTGCCGCCGTTGAACGGCGGCGCAGCGTGGAGGAGGCCGGCGATGTCTGAGCACGGCGACCACGACGATCCGCCGGTCGGCTACCGCAATCCGCCGCGCCATACCCGGTTCCAGCCCGGCCGCTCGGGTAATCCGCGCGGTCGTCCGCGGGCCAGGCGCGATGGTGCGAGCCTGCTCGGCGAGGTCCTCGGCGAGAAGGTCCGGGTCACGATGGGCGGGCGCAGCCGCAAGGTAACGGTCGAGGTGGCGATCCTGCTGCGGATGCGCGAGCAGGCGCTCAAGGGCGATCTCAGGGCTGCGCGCGAGCTGCTGGCGATGCGCCGGGCCAGCCTGGCCGAGACGGACGGCGGGGCGGCCGTGCCGGCACTGGCGAGCGAGGACCTTGCGATCCTGCGCGAGGCCGGGATCGTGATCGGCGGGGAGGGCGAGCCATGAGCGCGGACCCCGTACGGCTCTACGAGGCGCTGCTCCGACAGGACTTCCCCAGCTTCCTGCGCAAGTGCTTTGCCAGCGTGAACCCGGGCGAGGTGTTCCTGCCCAACTGGCACCTCGAGGCGATTGCCTGGCATCTCGAGCAGGTGCGCCGCGGCGCGATCCGCCGCCTGCGGATCGAGGTGCCGCCGCGCTCGCTGAAGTCGGTTGCGGCCTCGGTGGCGTTCCCCGCGTTCCTGCTCGGCCATGATCCGACCCGCAAGATCATCACCGCGAGCTACTCGGCCGACCTTGCCGCCAAGCACGCCGCCGATTGCCGCGCGGTGATGCGCAGCGCCTGGTATCGGCGGCTGTTCCCGCGCACCCGGATCAGCCCGGCCAAGGACCAGGAATCGAACTACCAGACCGCCGAACGCGGCTACCGCTATGCCACTTCGATCGGCGGCACGCTGACCGGGCGGGGCGGTGACATCCTGATCATCGACGATCCGCTCAAGCCCGAGGACGCGATGTCGCAGGCGCGGCGCGAGGCGGTCAACGGCTGGTACAGCCGCACCGCGCTCTCGCGGCTCAACAACAAGGCGGTCAATGCCATCGTCCTCGTCCAGCAGCGGCTGCACATGGATGACCTCGCCGGTCACGTTGACGGTCTCGAAGACTGGACCGTGCTGCGCCTGCCGGCGATCGCGGAAGAGGACGCGGTGATACCGATCGGGCCGGGCGGCTCCATCACCGCCGGGCGGGGGAGGTGCTGCATCCCGCCCGCGAGCCGCAGGCGGTGCTCGATGCGCTGCGCCGGGCACTGGGCAGTGCGACGTTCTCGGCGCAGTATCAGCAGCGGCCTGTTCCCGCCGACGGGGAGCTGGTACGCTGGAGCTGGTTCAGGCGCTATGCCGAAGCCCCGCCGCGAAGCTCGATGGTTATCCACCAGTCGTGGGACACGGCCTCCAAGCCCGAGGAGCATCACGACTACTCGGTCTGCACCACCTGGGGCGTGGTGGGCGACGCGCTCTACCTGCTCGACGTCGACCGGCAGCGGCTCGACTTCCCCTCGCTCAAGCGGCGGGTGATCGAGCTCGCCCGCCACTGGCAGCCGCGCACGCTCCTGATCGAGGACAAGGGCTCGGGCACCGCGCTGATCCAGCAGCTGCGCGCCGAGGCCAATGGGATCGTCTATCCCACCGCGTTCGTGCCGCGCGAGGACAAGCTCACCCGGCTCCACGCCCAGTCAGCGCGGATCGAGGCCGGCCACGTCCATCTCCCCGAGCGCGCGCCATGGCTCGACGACCTGCGCACCGAACTTGCCGCATTCCCCCAGGGTCGCCACGACGACCAGGTCGATGCCATCTCCCAGTTCCTCGCCTGGCACTTCGAACGCATAGCAAGGACCATCAGGACCGTGAGACTCGGAGGGGTGTGAAACGATGTGGGTTGCTGGAATGATCCAGTCTCGGTCGCACTGGTCGAATGCTACGACGAGGCCAGGTCGCCTAAAGGGGGCGTGCGACTGATCGTTTCTATGGCACTTCATTGCTAAACGCCTGGTCAAGCCAGATGGCGCCATTTGGCGAACAGGGAAATAACTATAGAGATATGTCGACGGTTTGGCTAATCTGCCGTTGCTGTGTGAGCCTCGTCCCATGAGGCCTCATCACGATCTCGGCAGAAAGTAAGTTGTTGATCCCCGGACGTCTGATTTCAGGAAGTAGGCATGCTCCAATCCAAGGAAGGCGTCCGGAATCAAGAAAATAACGGTGGTCCAAATCACATTGCGGCCTGGCGAAAGGCCCGGGGTTCTCGCAGAAGGAAATCGCCGAGATGCTGGGTGTCACGGTGACCCATGTCTGGCTGCTTGAGCACGGCGAACGAAAATTGACCGCTAAATGGTTGCGACGCTTGGGGCAGGTACTCGGTGTTCCTGCCGGCACGGTCCTGGATTATGGCCCAGATGATCCTGAACCCGGGCTGCTCGGTTACTGGAGGGCGGCGAGCGAATCACAGCGAGCTAACATACTCGCTCATATCCAGAATTTGCTGAGCAAGCCCGATTGATGGCTGGAGCGACGTCAGTCGCGGTGCGCTCTAGGCGGCTGCTCGATTCCTTTCATAAAAGACCTAAAAACAAATGGATATAACTCATTTCTAAATCAGTTTGTCATGATGTGCACTTTCGATTTTGGACCTGCTTCAGCTCGGCTCACGACTTAAGAATGTCAAAAAGAAATATAAAACAATATATTATAGATTATACGCCATCTTAAGTGTTAACCTTTGTTGGGCGGAGATCCCGAAGCTACTTCATGGCGAAGTCAGGGCCGAGCGTACTGTTGGTTCTGGTTGCCAAAAATCGGTCAGCGGGCGGGGAGAGGGCTCCAGCCAGCATCAGGGATGCGTCGGTGATGGTTGACGCAAAATTACGTGAAATCCTTTACGTATAATCCATCGTTAACCATTAACCGTTAGCCATCAGTCCCATGAAGATGGCTCATGGACATATATCTAAGGAAATGCAGATGGCCGCCGCCTGTGGTGTAGCATTCTGTCTGGCAGTGCCGACAGGGGCTAACGCGGCTGGAGCGAAAGCCGGCGTGGTGATCGAGAACACCGCTGTCGCCAGCTATACTGCCGGGGCGACTACCTCCACCATCCAATCGAACACGGTCAAGGTGCGTGTCGATGAGTTGCTGGACGTCACGCTTGCCGGTCTCACGAGCTCTGCATCTACCGGTTCAGGCAGCGAGGCTGTGCTCGCCTATTCGTTGGTCAACACCGGCAACGGACCCGAGGCCTTCCTCCTTTCCGCAGACCCTGCAGTAGTCGGGAACGATTTCGATACGCAAATCAAGGCGATCGCAATCGATAGCAACGACAATGGCACATATGATCCCCGGAGTGGATCAATTGCTGGCATCCGGAGCCTCCACGCCGTCCGTCGAACCGACGGGACTTTGAAGGTGTTCGTGCTCGTCGCCATTCCATCGGACGCAAAAGACACCAAGACCAGCCAGGTTACTCTCCGCGCTGAAGCTGTGACTGGAAGCGGAGCGCCGGGCACTTCCTTTCCCGGAGGGGAAGGCGGCGGCGATGCGGTGGTTGGTCAGTCCGGCGCCAATGCGGCTGCTCTGGATTCCGCTGACGGTCCGGGCGGCGAGCGTTGCATTGACCAAGTCGGCATCGGTGATCAATCGCTTCAGGAATGGCCAGCCGATCCCGGGAGCCATAATCACCTACAGGATCGATGCGGCGGTCAGCGGATCCGCGCACAGTCAGGACCTTTCCGTGAGCGACAACATCCCGACCGGTACCACCTATCAAGCTGGCTCCTTGCGCTCGATGGCAATGCGCTCAGCGACGCCTCGGACGCGGACGCGGGCGGTGCATCGGCAAACGGGATCGCCGTCCAGCTTGGAACGATCACCGGCGGGGTTTCCCGCAGCGTCACCTTCAAAGTGAAAATCAACTGAGGAGTACGACCATGAGTATCCGTTTTCGCTGCGCACGGCGCTGCTGGTCGGAGCCGTCACCATGGCGGCAAACCTGCAGGCGCAAAGCGCCGCGCCGCTCCAACTGCATAGCGATGTCAAAGTCGACAAGATCGTGACGGCGGACGGCCAGACAAGGCACGTGCTCAGCGACCCAGACGTTGTCGTTCCGGGGGATCGGCTGCTGTTCCGTACGCAATACCGAAACACCGGGGGGCAGGAGGTAACCGATTTTGTGGTCACCAATCCCTTGCCCAACAGGTCGCGCTCGATCCGGGTGCGAAGGCTCCTGCCAGGTTTCCATCGATGGCGGCGTGTCTTGGGGCGGCCTCGAGGCGCTCAGGGTTGCCGACGCGGCGACTGGCACACAGCGCCCTGCGCAGGTTGGCGATGTGACCCATGTTCGCTGGGTGCTGAGGTCAGTGAAGCCCGGCGAGACCGGCGAAGTTACTTTCAACGCAATCGTCCGCTGAAGCGGGGGAAACCGCTGCGCCTGCAAGCGGTGAAACATGCGGGCATTCAGACGAAAGGGAATTGAGACTTGAAACGCTCCACAAGATGGCTTGTGGCTGTAAGCGCGATCGCCATGTCCGCCCTGGGAACCCAGTCTGCGCATGCGGCAGGAACCAGCGCGGGCACCACGATCACGAATACGGTCACGGTCGACTACAAGGTTGGTACAATTTCGCGGACCGCGAAGACGGCAACCAACAGCTTCAAGGTTGACCGGAAGGTCAACGTGCTGGTCGAAACCCAGGATTCGGCAACGGTGCAGGTCACGCCAGGTCAGGCCCAGGTCGCGACCAAGTTCAAAGGTGACCAACCTTTCGAACACCACGCTGGACTTTGCGCTGACGGCTGCCCAGCTGTCGGGGACCACTGCCAAGCATGGCGGCACCGACAACTTCGACGTGACCATTTCCGGCATCTGTCGACACCAACAACAGCGGTGTCTTCGATTCCGGCGACCAGGCGGTTACCTATCTCGATGAGCTGGCGGCCGATGGGCAGAAGATCGTGTTCATCGTCGCCAACGTGCCGCTCAGCCTGAACACCGGGGATGTCGCGGGCGTGACGCTCAAGGCGACCGGCTTCGAAGGTGGCGGCTCGGGCAGCCAGGGGTTCCGCCCTTGGCGAGACTACCAATGCAGACCCGATGGCGGTCGAAACGGTCTTCGGCGATGCTGCTGGCGTCAGCGACAGCGCGCGGGATGCGGCTCACTCCGATGGCGACGACTATACGGTCCTTGCGGCCGCCTTGTCCCGTGGCCAAGACGAGCCGCGTGGTCAGCGATCCGGTCAATGGTACCACCAGCCCCAAGGCAATCCCGGGCGCGGTGATCGAGTACTGCATCGCAGTTTCGAACGCGACTGGCAGCGCTACGGCCAATACCGTGACGGTGACCGACCCCGTGCCGGGTAACATGACCTATGATTCCACGTTCGGAATCAAGATCAATGGCTCGGTCGCTTCAGGAGTGTGCTCAGGGGGCAGCGCGGGGGGCAACTTCGCTTCCAATACCGTTTCGGGCTCGCTGTCCAACCTCGCTGCTGGCGATACCAGGACGCTCTACTTCAGAGCGACTATTGACTGACCAGGGACCGGAGGGCCGGATCCCTGATCCGCCCTCCGGTGTCCTATCCGGAAATTCCTCCAGATGGATCTTCTCCGCCCCTTTCGCGCGGCATTAGCTGTGCTGTGCCTGACGCAGGCCGCCATTGGCGGTTCGCCGGCGCGTGCGGATACGATCAGCAATGTCGCGCAGGCGCATTGGTCGAAGGAGGGGTCTTCTTACCGGACCAATTCCACAAGGTAGATCTGAATGTCGTAAGCCAGGTCGCCTCGATAGAGACCTTCGCGGCCTCGCCAAGCGGTGTGGCAACCTTGCAGTACGCGGGTGTGCTGTGCGGCGAAAGTAGCGGCGCCCAGAAATCCCTCGAAGTAGCCGAACCGCGGACAGCGCGGGTTGACCGGGCAGACACGTTGCAAGTTGGAGACATCCTCTATTTCAGGATTGCTGCCGGTCTCGCGAATTCCGACCCGCAACGGCTTGACCGCTTGCCCGTAGTGATCGCGAGCGCACAAGGCGATCGAGAGGAAATCACCGTGGTCGAGACTGCCGCCAACTCTGGCGAGTTCGCCGGGGCAATACAGACGTCATCGCAGCCATGGCAGCCAGTTCGCAATGACTGCCGGTTGAGCGTCATCAAAGGCGACAAGGTGTCGGTCGAAGTGACCAACAACAGTCAGACCGTGCCTTTGGTCAGCGTCACGATCGATATGCTGGCTGATCCTTACGGCATGGTTTTTGACAGCGCAGATGGCCGCCCTGTGTCCGGAGCCAGGGTAACTCTCATCGATGAACGAACTGGCGCACCTGCAGAGGTGTTCGCCGACGATGGTGTCACGCCTTGGCCTGCGAGCGTGATCGCCGGGCAGTCGGTGACCGACGGTGCCGGAAGAAGCTACGCGATGACCCCAGGAGAGTTCCGGTTTCCGCTCGCGCGCCTCGGGACATATCTCATCACTGTCGATCCGCCTGCGCCCTATGCCGCACCGTCCAGCGCTGACCGTAGCCGACTTGCGTCACTGCGCCGCCCAGATGGCAAGGCCTTCACGATAACGCCGGGTTCGTTTGGGCAGCCGTTCAGCTTGAAAGATAAGGGCGCGATCCGCGTGGATCTGCCCGTAGACCGACCGCTTGCGCCCGTTTCGATCAGCAAGCAGGCATCACGTGCCAAGGCAAGCCCCGGGGATGCTGTTCTTTACTCCGTGACCCTGCGCAACCAGGATTCCGGTGCTATCCGGAGAGGTGTCTTGTTGACGGACAAGCCGTCGCAGTGGCTTCGCCTGGATCCGCGGAGCGTCCGGATCGATGGCGCGCCCGTAGCCGAACAGGTGCGCCTTGGCTCTGATGGCCAGTCGTTCGAGATCGCCATCGGAGATATCGCTCCGGGGATGTCTCGTCAGGTCGCCTACGTCATGACGCTACGGGCAGGCGCGCCTCCGGGGCCTGCGGAAAACCGTGCGATCGCGCGTGATGCACTGGGGGCGCAAGCCGTGGCTGGCGCGATCGTCGAAATCGAGCGGGACTCCCTGGCGAGCAGAATGACGCTGATTGGGCGCGTGACCGCTGGAAATTGTGGAGACAATGGCCAGGCCAAGGGCCTCCCGGGTGTCCGTCTGGTGATGGAGGATGGCAGCTTTGCCATTACCGACGCCGAGGGCCGATATCACTTTGAGGGGGTGGTGCCAGGGACGCACGTGGTCCAGGCTCAGCTCACCACACTTCCAGAGGGCGCCAGGTTCATTGCCTGTGGCTTGTCCACCGCTCATGCCGGCAACCCTGGGTCGCGGTTTGTCTCAGGGCAGGGCGGCAGCCTCGCCAGAGCCGACTTTCATGTTGCCATGCCGGCCGAGGCAGTAGCGCCTCCTGCCGCGCCCGGGCGGCCGAAACCGGTTGATGACCGCGTTGCGGCCGGAGCGGACATTGATTGGCTGGCAATCGGAGACGGTCCCACGGACTTTCTTTTCCCGACCGTCGACCACAATCCAAGGGTTCCGGCTATCCGTGTCGCAATTCGCCACCGTGTGGACCAGACTGTTGCACTCCGGGTGGGCGGGAAACCGGCTGATCCGCTTGCGTTTGAAGGTGTTCTGACCGCTCCAGGTGGCCTCTATGCCGTCAGTCTGTGGCGGGGCGTGATGCTGGCTGGCGACAATACGCTGCTCGAAGCGGAAGTGCGCAGCGGCAAGGGCAAGCTGGTCGCGGAACTGAAGCGTGAAGTCCACTATTCCGCAACACCCGCAGTCGCGCGATTTGTTCCGGAGCTCTCGCGCCTGATCGCGGATGGTCACACCAGGCCAGTCATCGCAGTGCGAATTCTCGATCGGCAAAATCGTCCGGTTCACGATGGCGTATCGGGTGATTTCGTGCTGGGCCAACCCTACGAAAGCGCTGCTGCGAATGATGCCATGCAGACCCGTGCGCTGACCGGACTTGGCAAGGACAAGCCGCTTTGGATCGTGTCGGGCGACGAAGGTCTGGCATTCATCGAACTCGCGCCGACGATGGTGAGCGGCAAGCTCCACCTGACTTTCGAGTTCGGCAGCAATGAGCAGCGCCGCCGCCAGGAAATTGAGACGTGGGTGGTTCCGGGAGATCAGCCCTGGACGCTGGTTGGTCTGGCCGAAGGCTCTGTTGGAGCCCGCGATGTTGCCGCTAACATGGAGCGCACGGGCCGGTTTGACAGCGACCTTGGCAGTCACGCGCGCGTCGCCTTTTACGCCAAGGGCAAGGTCCTCGGTCGATACCTGCTGACGATGGCTTATGACAGCGCCAAGCAGCGCGATGACCAGCGCTTGCTGGGGGCAATCGATCCCAACGCCTATTACACCGTTTTCGCCGATGGTTCGGAGCGCCGGTTCGATGCCGCCAGCCGCGAAAAGCTCTATCTGCGGATCGAAAGCGCGACTTTCTATGCCCTCTACGGGGACTTCAATACCGGCCTCGATCAGACTGAACTGGCTCGCTATCAACGTGTTGCAACCGGGATCAAGGCAGAAGCCAACTTTGGCGGCCTGCACGTGCAGGGCTTCGCCGCGAAAATCGCCTCTGCGCATCAGCGCGACGAGATTCAGGGACAGGGGATTTCTGGTCCCTATCGTCTCGCGAACCGGGCGATCATTGCCAACAGCGAAACCGTGGTGATCGAAACACGGGACCGCTTCCGGTCCGAGGTCGTGGTCGATAGCCGTGTCCTGACCCGCTTTGTTGACTATGACATCGATCTGCTCGCAGGCACGATCCGCTTTCGAGAGCCGATCTTGAGCCGCGATAGCGCGTTCAATCCCCAGATGATCGTGATCGACTATGAGATCGACCAGTTCGCCAGGGGTGGAAAGCTCAATGGCGCGCTGCGCGCCGACTGGACGAGCCCAGGCAAATCGATCCGGGTGGGCATGACCGCAATCACCGACACCGGCAACGGGGGCGAGGATCAGGTACGAACCAACCTTGGCGCCGTGGACCTGCGCTTCAAGCTTGACGAGCAAAGCGAAATCCGTGCCGAGTTTGCAGCAAGCCGCGGCAAGGGCGAAACCTCGATTGGCTGGCTGGTCGCAGCAGAACGCCATGATGGCCGCCTGGACGTGCTCGCCTATATGCGCTCGGCGGACAAGGATTTCGGTCTGGGTCAGCTCAATGCTGCTGAGCGGGGACGGACCAAGGTCGGGATCGACGCCCGCTACGCCATCACCGAGCGCCTCTCGGTGGCGCTCAGCGGCTGGCACGATAAAGGCGAGGAAGGCGGCACTAGCCGCAACGCTCTGGAATTGAGCGCGCAGATGCGTACTCGCAGCACCGATGCCCGGATCGGTCTGCACTACATGGAAGATCACCTCCAAGGCGGCGAAAGCGTGCGATCGGTCCTGCTGGACGCAGGGGTAACCCAGCGTTTCTTCGACAACCGCCTTGAAGTGAGCGCGGATACGAGCCTCGCGCTCGGCAAGGCCGGGGCGATCGATCTTCCCCAGCGGCAAAGACTGTCCGCGCGCCTGTCGGCACTCCGCGACGTGAAGCTTTTTGCCAGCTACGAGATGGCCAAGGGCGAAGAGATCAATGCACGCACTTTCCGTGCAGGATTCGAGGCCGCGCCTTGGCATGGCGCAAAGGTCACCGGGGGAATCGGCAGCCAGAGTCTTGATGAGCTGGGACGGCGCAGCTTTGCGCTGTTCGGTCTCGCCCAGACATTCGAGGTTACACCGGAGCTTTCCATCGATGCAACTATCGATGGCAACCGCACGATCGGCGGCATTCAGGCATCGCGGGTCATCAATTCCGACCATCCTGTTGCCAATGCCGCAATGCCGGGAGACGGCGCCAACCTCACCGAGGATTTTACCGCCGTTATGCTTGGAGCAAGCTGGCGCAGGGATCGCTGGAGCAGCACCTTGCGCGGCGAGTGGCGCAATGGTGACCTTTCGCACCGGCGCGGCGTAATCGTGGGGGCGATCCGCCAGCTGGGCGAGGGCAGCATGGTCGGTACCGGCCTGACCTGGACTCGTGCTGTCGCCAAGGACGGCGCCATGTCCCAGGTCATGGACGGGGCAATCGCTGTCGCACACCGTCCCGACGATGCTCCAGTCAGCTTTCTGGCCAAGCTTGAATACCGCAGCGATCAGGTGAAGCAGGCGATCGCGGGAGAGGCCGGAACCGCTGGAAGGACCGCTTTGACCGGCAGCGGGGATTTGCGGTCCCGCAGGGCCATCGGCAGTATCTCCGCCAATTGGACGCCGCTCGGGCGCTCAGGGGAAATGGCAGTCGAGCGAGCCGAGATCGGTGTCTTCGCAGCATTGCGTCAGACCATGGACAGCTTCGAGGGCTATGACCTTGCCGGAACTTCTATGCTTGGCGGCCTTGATGCCAAGATTGCAGTTGCCGGCAATATCGAGATCGGAGCTGTGGCGACTTTGCGTCATTCCGTAGGGCGAGGCCAAACCTCGTTCTCGTTCGGCCCCCAGGTGGGGTTCGTTCCAGCCAAGGATATTGTCCTGACCATTGGCTACAATCTCTCAGGCTTCAAGGATCGCGATTTTTCGGCCTCGCGTCAGACTGACAAGGGCGTCTTCGCAGCGATCCGGCTCAAGCTCGATCACAATACTTTCGGTTTTCTTGGATTGGGGCGCACGCAATGAGCTGGTTGCTGGTCTTGATCCTTCTGGTCTCCGTTACCGGTGCGAGTGCCGTGGCCCAGATGCATAGGCACGCCATCGCAGCCGTGATCGTTCTGGTTGCTATTGCCTCCGGGAATCCTGCAAACGCGCAAGTCATCCGGACCTACAACAACAGCACCGATAGCGCGACCAACGCCATCAACGATACCTCGGCGCCCTGTAACAACCGCTTCACGAGAACCTTTTCGGTGACCGGAAGCTTCAGCGTTGCAGATGTCAATGTCGGCATCCTTGCCGCGCATACCTACCGCGGCGATCTCGTGATGTACCTCGTGTCGCCAAGCGGGACCCGCATTCAGCTGACCGCAGGATCGGGTTCGAATGGTGCCGCAAACTTCAATGCCGTCTTTGACGATGAAGCTTCGAGCTCCATTTCCAACTACACGGCGGGCGATACTGCTACGCCGACCACGCTTGTCCCGCCTTACAATGGCAGCTACCGGCCTGCTTCTGCTTTGTCGGGATTCGATGGACAGACTGCGGCGGGCACCTGGACCCTGGAAATTTGCGATCAGTATGCGCAGGACAGCGGGACATTCTATCAGGCCACCCTGTTCATTGCGGAGAACCCGACAAACTACGCCGATCTGTCGCTTGCCGGTTCGGTCAGCAGTGCCAGTCCTTCCGTTGGCGCAACGATCAGCTATTCGCTGACTGTCAACAATTCCTCGGCTTCAAACCAGACTGCCCTGGCAGTCCAGGTCAGCGACGTGCTGCCGGCAGGTGTTTCGTTCGTTGCCGCGTCGGGAACCGGTACATACAACAGTACGACCGGAACATGGAGCGTCGGAAACCTTGCGCCGGGGCAATCGGCCAGTATTACGCTAACGGTTGTGGTCACGGCTTCCGCCGGGGCCACTGTGGCGAACTATGCGGAAATTATAGCAAGTTCGGTGGCCGACGTGGATTCCACTCCGGGCAACAATTCGACGTCGGAAGATGACAATGCCACGCTGAACTTCACCGTTGGCGGCACCCGTGTTGCAGGGACTGCCCCGGTCCTGTCCTGTCCGGCGGGTACTACGCTGTTTGACTGGGATGCGGTCAGTTGGAGCGCGGGAGCCACCTCCGCCACATATTCGCTGGGATCCCTCGGAACGGTCGGATTTTCGATCACCAATCCCGGAACCTACTTAAGCAATTCAACCTATGGTGGGCAGTCGCCGACACGGCAGAACGTCGTTAACGGAGGATATTCCCCGGCGCAGTACTCGCTCATGCAACTGGTGAACCTGACCTCTCAGAATGACGTGGTGACCACGACCATTTCCTTGCCGGTCGCGGTTTCCGGCGCCCAGTTTCGGATCTTCGATGTCGACTATGCGAACGGACAGTTCGCCGACAAGGTGACGATCATCGGTAAGCTGAATGGCGCAACAGTGCTTCCAGTCGTGACCAATGGCGTTACCAATTACGTCATCGGTAACTCCGCTTATGGCGACAGCACATCCGCCGATGGCTCTGCGAATGGCAATATCGTGGTAACCTTCAGCAGTGCCATCGACACGGTTATCGTCAGTTACGGCAACCATGCGCTTGCCCCAGCCGATCCGGGTCAGCAAGCCATTGCAATTCATGACCTTGCATTCTGCAATCCCACGACGGTCCTTTCCGTTTCGAAAATCAGCAGCGTCATCAGCGACCCGGTGAATGGCACCAGCAATCCCAGGGCGATCCCCGGCGCCGTGATCGAGTACTGCATACTGATCAGCAACAGCGGCAATGGAACTGCCAATACGGTTGTCGCAACCGACCCGTTGCCAGGCAATCTCACCTACCTCGCGAATAGCATGATGTCTGGAACGACCTGTTCCGGTGCAACCACTGCTGAAGATGACAACAGTACCGGTGCGGACGAGAGTGATCCGGTCGGCGCTTCAGTCACTAGCAGCTCGTTTACCGGCCTCGTTTCTACAATCGCTCCAGGGGTCAGTGTTGCATTCAAGCTGCGAGCGACGGTGCAGTAGTAACAATATGTTATTTCTGCCAAGGCTTGGCAGGCAAGAGTCCGGAGCAACCTAGTGGTTATACCCAAGCTTAGCTAATTGGCTTGGAAATATATAACGTAAGATATATTTAAACATTGGCTCCTATCCAGGTGGCTCATTGCCGAACGCAACCTGTAACCTGGGGATGACAATGTCTGGCCAGCGCCTATCCTGCCCCAAGAACCTGATCCGCGATGAAAGCGGGAACATCTTGCCGATGGCGGCTGCGGGTGTGCTGGTCATGGCTGCGCTCGTGGGCGGCGGGGTCGACATGAGCAGGGCCTACAAAGTGCAGAACCGTCTGCAGAATGCTTGCGATGCGGGAGTGCTCGCGGGCCGCCGGGCGGTAACCACCGCTGGCTTCGACAGCGCCGCAAGTGCGCAGGCAAACACCTATTTCAACGTCAACTTCAACGAGGCAGAACAGGGGACGCATTCGACCACGTTCCTTGCGTCGGGTGACGACGAGGGCAATGCCATTGGTGGCCACGCCAGCACTCAGATGCCGCTGCTGATCATGCAGATGTTCGGCAATCACACCATGACCATCAGTGCCAACTGTGCATCGACGATGGGCGTCGGCAACAGCGACATTACCATGGTCCTGGACGTTACCGGATCAATGGGAACCGCCTTGGGGACGGGAACCCGGATCAGCGCGCTGAAGACTGCGATGAAGAATTTCTATACCACGCTGTCGACCGCAACCCAGGGCACCAACGCACGGGTGCGCTATTCGTTCGTGCCGTTCAGCACCACCGTCAACGTGGGACGACTGCTTTACGATCTTGATCCGGATTATCTTGCTGACGAATCGACGATCCAGTCACGGGTTCCGGTCTACCGGACCGTGACCAATACCGTCCAGTCCGGGTGGAACTCGCCCGTGAACACGACTGGAACCTCGGAAAGTCAGGTCACGTTATCCGGGACGGCAAGATACGACAACAACCGATACAGGTCGCTGTCTTCCTGCAACTCTGCAAAACCAGCTGATACCGACTGGCAAGACGATGGTCCGCCCAGCACTTCGTCCAGCACGCAGATCAATGGGTCGGGTCAGCAGGTTGTTACGACAACGACCTCGCAGGATAAGATTAAGACCAGCTATACATGCTCGGGGTCGGGTACAAATTATAGGCTCAATTACTATGAGTCCTACAAGACCGCATACAGCCATTCCTATTCTACAAGCGATCCGGTCTACACGACGACGACAAGTCAGGTGTTCGATCGATTTGATTATAAGCCGGTGGTTTATGACACAAGCGTGTTCAAGACTTTCGCGAGCGTAAGCACGCCCACTGGTTCAAACGGCAGCGCACAAAGTTCTTCCTGGGATGGTTGCATTCAGGAGCGGCAGACTGTGGCAGCCTCGTCGATCAGTTACAGCAGCCTGCTTGGTTTGACGCCGAGCGGGGCAATGGACCTCGACATCGATATGGAGCCCGGGTCGGATAACGCAACCAAATGGGCGCCACTGTGGCGGCAAGTTGCCTATGGCCGCAGGACGGTTGCACCCGCGACAAGCGGATCGCTGGCCACGTCCTATTGCGTGCCGGCGGCTCGGACCCTCACGGAAATGACGCGGACGGAGTTCGACAGCTATGCAAACGCCCTGACCGCGCAAGGCAACACCTACCTTGATATCGGCATGATCTGGGGTGGGCGCCTGAGTTCCCCAGACGGCATATTTGCCAGTACGGTGAACGAAGATCCCGCCAACGGTGGCAATGTTGCACGCCACATCATCTACATGACGGACGGCACGCAGGAAGCCAATGCCTCCACGTACATGGCCTATGGTATCGAAAGTCTCGACCGCCGTATCACCAGCAACGGTACGACCACCCAGGCCGATGCCCGCCATAGCCTACGGTTCCGCGCGGTCTGCGATCAGATCAAGGCGAAGGGCATCCGCATTTGGGCCATCGGCTTTACCTCCGGTCTGACCGCGGATCTGGCTTACTGCGCTTCACCCAACAGCTCCTATACCGCGAACACTGCTGCGCAGCTCAACTCCGCCTTCCAGGAAATCGCAAAGCAGGTAGGCGAACTGCGAGTGCTCAGCTGATGGTCCAGCGACTTGCCACAAGATCGCGAAGCACCGTCGCGCCCATGGTGCGCGTGCTTGCTGTTGACCGCAGCGGGGTGACCGCCACCGAGTTCGCGATCATCGCACCCGTGTTCCTGTCCCTGCTGGTCGGGACGTTCGATCTTGGCCAGATGGCTTACGGTATTTCGGTGCTCAACGGCGCGGTGCAGAAGGCTGCGCGCGATTCCGCGCTGGAGACAGCGAACACCGACCAGGCCGATGCCATGGTCGAACAGATCATATCGCCCGTCTTTCCCGGTGCACGAGTCTCGTCCACGCGGACCAGTTATTATGACTTCGTGGACATCGGCCGACCGGAGCGCTGGAATGATGCCAACGACAATGGCGATTGCGACCTCGGCGAATCCTACGTCGACGAGAATGATAATGGTCAATGGGACCGTGATGTCGGTGTCTCGGGTAATGGTGGGGCAAACGACGTTGTCGTTTACCGGGTATCGGTCAGCTACACGCCGATCTTCAAGGTGCCGTTCATGCCGGAGCAGTGGAACGAACGAACCCTGACCTCGACCGCTATCAAGAAGAACCAGCCCTTCGCGACTCAGCAGGAGTATGGCAGTGCAGCGGGGGTCTGTTCATGAAGACGACCGGTTCATCCTTGCCAAGCGTACGGCAGCGCCGCGCCGGACGCTTCAGCCGATTGGTTGCCTCCCTGATCCAGTCGAGTTCCGGTGTCGCGGCGATTGAGTTTGCGATGATCCTGCCGCTGTTCACGGGGCTGGGCATGTACGGCATCGAAATCGCCTATATGTCGTCGGTCAATATGCGCATCAGTCAGATTGCGCTTGAAATTGCCGACAATGCCTCGCGAATGGAGCAGACCAATAACAGCACCATCGCACCCACGGTGACCGAAGCCGACATCGATTCAGTCATGATCGGGGCAACAACCGAAGGCGAGAATTTCGATTTCGCAACCAACGGTCGGGTGATCCTGAGCAGCCTGGAAAGAGATCCGGTCACCGGCAAGCAATTCATTCACTGGCAGCGCTGCGCTGGCGAGCTGAACGTTCAATCCGATTACGGGAACGACAGCACCAGAAACGGCTTGAATGGTGGCACCATCACCGCACTGGGCCGCGGGCCTACCAAGGTGACGGCACCGCCAGGCATAGCCGTGATGTTTGTCGAGGTCTTCTACGATTACGAAGGCATCTTCGGCACGCTGTTCGTCGAAAATCAGCGCTTCAAGCAGGAGGCGGCCTACCTCGTCCGCGACGTCCGTGATCTGCGGGCTGCATCGTTACCAGGCGTCACCGGTGTTGGCGGAAACTCTCAGTGCGAGTAGATGCCATGACCGGATCGCAAGGCGCAAGTCGCAATTCTGAACGTGAGTTCCAGCGCCGCCGCAAGGCCTTTGCCGCAGGCCTGGTCGTCTTGCTTGCGTTGTTGTTGGGTCTGTTTTGGCTGGCTACCAAGGAACAGCGCGCCTGCCGCGCAACTATGGAACAGCGCTATGCTGCCGGTGCCTATGAGAAGGTAAGGGAACGGGCTGGAGATGCTGCCGCAGTCTATTGCAGCCGCATGCATGATGTTCCCTGATCGCTGAAGACCACGTTATCCGTCACGTCCGGAGAGCAGGACGGCCAATTCAGTGCGTGTCGAAATATTAAGCTTCTTGAATATTTTATGCAGGTGCACTTTGACCGTCCCTTCCGTGATGCCCATGGACTGTCCGATGTCGCGGTTACGCATTCCCGTTGCGACCGCTCTGGCGATCCGCAATTCCTGGTCGGATAGTGCATCAAGCCCGGAATCGCTTGGGCTCCCATTGAGCAAGATGGCAAAGGCCTTTTCCATCAGGTCCTTGGAAATGAATTTCTCGCCAGTCGTAACTGTCTCGATTGCATCGCGCAGGACGGATTCGGGTTCGTACTTGAACACGATGCCGTCGACCCTGGCCTTCATCAGGGCAATCAGGTCGTCGTTGGTCAGCTCGGCTGTAAGCGCGATGACCGGTATCCGGGAATTCGCCTCGCGTAGCCTTGCGAGTACTTCGGCGCCGCCCATGGTTTTCATTCGCACGTCCAGCAGCAGCAAGTCAGGCTGCTCGTCCCGCACCGCAACAAGCGCCAGCTCGCCCGAGGCAACGCTCGCGACAACTTCATGGCCCATCGCAAGCAGCGCCGAGTTCAGGCCGCTTCTGAAAAAGGCGTGATCGTCTGCGATTGCTATTCTGGTCATCTGTCAGTTCCACTAGGCACTGCGACGGCAACTATGGTCTCGTCGTGTTCTCGGCTATGCATGACTGTCCCTCCCAATGCAGACGCCCGTTCCATCAACGAATGTGGGGGGGCGAGAACCGCTTTGGCAAATCCTCGGCCATTGTCCCTGATCCGAAGTTCGAACCCTCCCTGGCCAGTATGGTCGAGTGCAACAGACACCCTGCTTGCGCCGCCATGCCTGACCGCGTTCGAAACTGCTTCACGAACCATCTGGGTCAGTTCCAGCACAAGTCCTGATGCGAGCAGGAAATCGGCCGATCCCGTTTCGACCTCGATCTCGACCTGCCATTGGCGGACTAGGGCAGCCGCGACGCTGCGCAACTGGGCGATCGCCAGCGTTTGGCCGGAAAACTTCCCACCCGATCGAAGGACTTCGACGATCTGGCGAACCTGCTGCTGCTCCGACGCAAGGTCTTTGTCGATCTCGTCCAGCGCCGCGGCAAGTTTCTGCAAATCCGGCAATGCGCGAAGTGAGCCGATCCGGTAGCGGGCGCCGGCAAGAGACTGAGCTATGCTGTCGTGCAGATCGCGCGCGATGGACTCGCGGATGCGGCCTGTTTCAATTTCCAACGTTGCCGACTTCAGCGCCGCACGGTCCTGCACCCTGACGATTTCGGCTCCCAGCGCCGAGCCGACGCGCAACCTGTCCCAGCCCCGCAACTTATGGCCTGTTAGAACTACCTTGCCATGGCCCGAAACGCCCGCAATCCTTATCAGGATGCCGCTTGAATACCCGGAGCCTTGCAGGGCGCTGGTATCTATTCCCTCCAGGCCCTGGTAGCGGATCGAGTCATCGTGATGCAGCACAAGCGCCCGCTGCGTTGGCAAATCGACCAGCGCTGCCGCGTAATCCACCTGGTCCCTGGGCGCCGCGCAGATGCGCGTGGTCGCTGATTGGGCATCGCCTGCACCGCCTAACGAGATCACTGCTGCTGCGCAGCCGTGATCTCCCGCCAGAGTCCAGCACAGCGTGCCCCCGACTGATCCCATGCAACTTGTGGCATAGTGAAGTGCCATGACTCGCAGCTTTTCGGGCTGGAGGACGTCGGCAGGAGCATGCCAGGCAGCCACATGGATCCTGCGCATGCTTTGCAGGGCCCACAACACGACCGTCAGAACCAGGAACAGGATCACGTAGCGTCGAGCGAGGACGCCCACTGGGAGAGCCGCTGTGTGTGTGGCGGCAGCAAGCAGCGCGAACTGGAACAAGGTTGCCATGGCAAACAGTCTGGCCACCAGTCGGGCGACCTTGATGTTCCAGCGGAAGGCGACCTCAAGCAGGACGATGGTGATCCCGCAAACGATCAAGCCGAGAAATCCGGATTCCGGACGCTCGATGGTCGTCATCAGGACAATTAGCGAGGCGATATCGAAGGTCAAGGCCACCGGAAAGAACCGGAAATCCCGGAACGGGTCGCAGATGGCGAGGATCATGGCGACCACTGCCGGTATAAGGTAGACGGTGGCGAAGACGTCGTCGAATTCTAGACGCCAACCAAACCCTGGATCTTCGTGGTCACCCAGCGTTCCAATCAATAGCAGTGCTGCAAAGATCAGCCTGATGCCAGCGAGGGTCGTTACCGGAAGCTGACCGTCCGGGCCAAAAAACGCCGGGCGCAGGAAGGGCTTGTTCCGGTTCATCGGGGCCTCAATCCGACGCATTCAGCCCCGGGTCAACCCACTCGAAACAGGCCGGTTTCCAACTTATGTCGCACGTTAGACATTCGTATATAACTTAAAGGTTATTTTGCTGCGACGCCTCGATTCGGAAGTGGGCAATGAAGATCTATCACCTCGCCTTGATCCTGATTGTGCTTGCAGCGCTTCTTGGACTCATTGCCAGAGAACTGGGCAAGGCCCTGGGCTCGGGCAGATCCCATACCGATGGACGGCAATCTGGCTCGTTGACCTGGCTGTCAGGGAAACTGGCGAATGAGGAACCTTCCCTGACCGAGCAACCCGCTGCCATTGTGCAGCGCACCCGCCAGAGAACCTTAAAGAGCCACAGTGCCGGAGGGGGGGACCCCAACCTGGCGCAGCAGCTTCTCGAGAGAGACATTTACGGCCAGCTGGAAATCAGTCTCGAGCGTGCGTTCGAATCCTACATCAGCGGCCGGACCACCCTTGGCCGGTACCGGAAGACTATCATGGCCGAACGCATGGCTATGATCAGGCATCTGGATGAAATCAACGCGGGCCGGTCGACGGAGGATGAGGATCGATCCCAAGCAGAGTCTGCCGAGGCGGCCCTGGCAACGATCGATTGGTGTTTGCGCTGGGCAGATGACATAGAGCGCCAGAAGCGAACCGATTGCGACAGCGCAAGATCTGCCGCCGCAAAATTGCAGGGTGCGGCCTGATCATCATCGCGCAGCGCCGCGAAATAGGCCTTGGGGCAAAAGGTTCCGGATTTGTCGGCTACAGACCCCGCCTGTAAAATCATTCTGTTGTGATCGGGCGCTAGCTATGGTTGCTGCCGTTACAAATCACCGATGGAATTTCGGGTTTGGGTGGTCGCTGCGATGCAGGAATTTGAAGAGAAACCGGCAAAGACGATCGCCCTCGATGCCGGGGTCTGCTGCCAGTGTCGCTATTGGGAGCAAGGCCAGGCGAAGTCCGAGATGGGGCTATGCCATCGCCGTGCACCGTTGCCATCCGGATGGCCTGCTACAGGTGGACAGGAATGGTGTGGTGACTTCAAGGCATCGGGTGCCACCGCCGCCAAGCGCATCTTCGCATTGTCCAACCTGACATTGGCAGTCTTGTTTCTGCTGTTCCTGATTTCCACGAGCGTGAGCCAGCTCGTCGGCTGATCCAATTCGCGTTTGCGTATAGGGGACTTTACGAATAGCATTTCGCGCCATCAATTAGACAGTCCTTGTATATGCACTTCTACTTTCGCCGCAGGAGGCCCGCGCCATGCTTGGGACTGGTGACCGAGATGAGGTGTCAAAGGTGACCGTGAACTCTGCGAACGAAGCCCGAAACCTGCTTGAGCAAGCCATAGCCGCACTGCTCATCGATGGCCACAATGTCGCTGCTGCGTATGCGCAGATGGCACTCGACGTCTACATTGAAGCTATATCCGATTCCGACCTAACTTTCGATGTATGAGGTCATTCACATTCTAGCGGATCAGAGGTATCGCTCGCTTCGGTTCGGAGCAAACAGGGCGCAAAGATGCAGGCGCTGCATGACTACGAGGGTGCGGATCGCACCAAGTTGCTGACGCCCAGGCAGGCTCAAGTTCTTGAGCTTGTAGCAAAACGGCGATCCTTGAAGCAGATCGCTGCGGAGCTTGGCATCTCCGAATCAGCCGTCAACCAGCACATCAAAGCTCTGAAGGGCATTCTGGCGGTTAACAGCCTTCCGGAATTGGCCGAAGCGCATCGACATTTCTCCCAGGGTGGAAACACCCAAGGGTGCAGAAAAACTGCATGCACAAAATCCGGAGTGCCGCAGGCATCCGAAATCGGACAGTCACCGGATCCGGATGGCCTCGAGCAAGTCGTAAGCTTCCACGATGCAATTGCCTACCGTGTAGGCGTGCCGTGGGAGGTCGGCGATGAGCTCGGGGTGGTCCCGAAGGTGCTCAACAGTACAAATGCAAAGCTCGCTCGCACGGCATATATCTTGGGTATAGCCGTAGGTATGTTCATTTTGATCCTGACAGGACTTGGGGTCGCACAAGGCATATCAGCGATGCTTCATCACGAGGCCGGACCTTCGACCCGAACTGCTGAAGCGCCCACCGAATGAGCATGGTGGGCAGGAGAGACATCATGTCGCTTGACCGTTCTGCCGCTACTGCCCGTATTGCCCGCCAATTGAAGCATGCCGAGAAGCAGGCCGACCAGGCCTTGTTGGCACTGTCCGAACTGCTGTCGACCATGCTCCAGGCGCGCGCCTCGACTGATGTTGTACCCCATACAGGCCAGGCCGCCATCATGCGTCTGATCGAAGCCCAACGCTCATTTGTCGGCGGCAGCAATGATCTCTTCCGGGTTCACGACGTGATGTCGTCGATTGGCCGCGAAATGGGCGTACTTGATGAGCCGAACTCGACGCCCGAGTTTGGTTCAGACAGTACAAAGATCGCCGCGTGAACTTGACATAGGCATGCGATCTGGCGGACCGAGCAACATATGCTGTGGACGGTCTGGCAACTGAAGTCGCAAGCGCAATGGGTAGCGCTTTCTGCATTCATCGCGCTTGCGCTTTGGCGTGGAGCCGGCCCAGAACGCCGGATCGCATGCGTCTTCATCTTCATGTTCGTCGCCGACCGGATATACCACGCATTGTTTGGAAACGGTCGACTTCTACTGAGCGCCGATCTGGGCCATGTCCTGATTGATGCGGCTGCACTCGCCGGATTTGTCTGGATAGCTCTGCGGGCAAACAGGGTTTACCCCTTATGGCTGGCCAGCTTTCAACTGATGACACTCGTTTCACACGTCGTGCGCGCCCTCAGTCCGTCGGTTGCGACGGGGGCTTACGCCATTCTGATCTTTGCACCATCTTACCTCGAAGTCATAGTGTTCGGTCTAGGGTTGTTTCTTCACCTCCGAAGACAAGCGAAGTTCGGCCCATATCGGTCCTGGCGGAGCTCCTAAGTCCGTTCGCTGGAGCCGAAGCGGATTGCCTTGCGCCGATTCTCTTACGCCAGTTCGGAACGATCGATCGCATGCTCGCAGCTAGCGACCGCCAGATTCTCGAAGCCTGTGGTCATCTCAATGAAGTGGGCTCGATGATCGTCGGCGCTCGTGCCCTCGTTCTCGCCTCACTGCAGGAAGCGGTTACCAGGACGAAAGTTGATCCGGATGATGCTAACTTCACCAATTACCTGTCCTTGAAGCTGGGTGGCCGGCCGCACGAAGAGCTTCACGCGATATTCGTGGATCATGCAGGTGGTTTCATAGCCGAGGAACTGATCTCAATCGGCGGGACCGGGAGGGTGGACGCCAAGGTGTCTGTGATCATCCGTAGGTCAATCGAACTTGCCGCATCGGGGTTCTACTTGGTGCACAACCATCCTTCCAAGTGCCCCAATCCAAGCCCTGACGATGTCAGGGCTACCAGGCAAATATCCTCGGTCGCACGGGCATTGGAAATTGACCTCATCGATCATTTCGTGATCGCGGGCCGTAGGGTGGTCAGCATGCGTGGACTTGATTTGCTATGAGCGGCAACGACGAGAGCAGGGGCGTCCGTAGCCGCCTACGGGAACTTGGCAGCTATCTGCTTGAACTTTCCGAAGAAGACACATCGTTCTCAGCAGGAGCAACTGATGGGTGGATATTCTCATCTGTCGAGAGAAAAGATGTCGATGATTTGCCTCGACTTTTATGGCTAGCTTTGCATGAATACGAAGAAAGAACGCGGCGGAGAAGTTTTCTCAGTGCCGAAATATTTGGGGAGCCTGCTTGGGACATACTACTTGATTTATTTGTTGCCAAGGTGAGAGGTCTAAGAATATCTGTCACGTCGGCCTGCATAGCCTCACAAGTTCCGCCAACTACTGCCTTGCGTTGGCTGACCGTTCTGGAAGATCATGGCCTGATCGCCAGGGAACCTGATCTGCTCGACGGTCGAAGGGCTTGGGTTCAGCTTACTGAATGTGGATTCAAGGCGATGTCTGGGCTTCTCAGGGACAGAAGGAAGCGGGTTTCTCAGTTCGATTTTCAAGCGACGATAAGGGATTCGTAAAAGTTTATATATTAAAATATATTTGATAATTTGAAGCGTCCCGGTGACCTGCCCCCACCCAGTGGTCAGCGTTGATTGTTAGGGTCCAAACCCAATCGGCCTCTTGAAAATCGGCGTGCACATTGATTCAGGGAGTCTCCGCTGAGGCAGGTGGCTTTGGGAATGTCGCGTTCGTTGTGCTGGCTATCGGATGAAGCTTGGGCTGCCATCGAGCCGCACTTGCCGAAAAAACAGCCCGGAGCGCGACGGTTCGATGATCGTGGAGTGATCTCGGATATCATTCACACGCTCAAATGCGGCGGTCGGTGGGCAGATTGCCCTGCTGAATACGGCCCATCGACGACTGTCTACAATCGCTGGAACCGGTGGAGCCGGCGGGGCATCTGGACCCGCATCCTGGCGGCGCTGACCGAGGAAGGTTAGATCCCGGTAACCGGCCAGATCGACAGCAGCTACATCAAGGCCACCGCTCTGCCGGTGGCACAAAAGGGGGCGCGGGCCAATGCCATTGGCATCTCACGTGGCGGCAGGACAACGAAGATCCGCGCGCTCGTCGATGTCCTCGGGCGACCACTCCGCCTCGTTCTGACGCCTGGCAACACGTCGGATGTGAAAGGGGCCGACCTGCTGATTAACGAGACTGTCGGCATGAAGCGGGTGATCGCCGACCGCGGCTATGATGCCAACCGCATATGGCCCCCGATTCCGGACAGTCCCAAACGTCCAACAGAGCGGACATTAGACTGGCGAATTCAGGCGAGCGCGCCTAAAAATGCCGACCAGGCGTCCATGGTCTTCTGCGACCCGGATCATGGGCGCCTGACCTGTTAAGCGCGAAGCGCGCTTCGATCCCCAAACCCCAAATTCCATTCGACTTCGGCTGCACGGCAAGCATTGCTGTGTTCACTGAATCGCGGCCCTGATGAGGCGCCGCAGCCCTGACCGGCGTGACCGGCAGGGCCGTGGGTGGTGGGAGCAGCAAGGGTGCTGCCCCGGACAGGAGAACCACCCATGACCGAAGAGACCACCACCAAGCGTCCCCGCCGCATGGCCCGCGAGGCCAAGCCCAAGGCGCCGAGCGCGCCGCCAGCTGCCAAGCCCCAGTCCAAGGGTGCGCTGGTCGAGGATCTGCTGCAGCAGAGCGGCGGCGCATCGCTCGATGATCTTTGTCAGGCCACCGGCTGGCTTCCGCACACGTGTCGGGCGTTCCTCACCGGCCTGCGCAAGAAGGGCAGGACGGTCGAGCGCAGCAAGCGGGAAGATGGCGTGACTATCTATCGAATCGCGGCAACGCAGGCGGCGGCCTGATGGGCAGGCAGCGCTACCTGAGCCTCGCCCGGCTGACCGACCTTTCGGGCGAGGAGCTCAAGGCCGAGTGGGCGCGCCGCTACGGCGCGCCCGCACCGGCCTTGTCGCCCGACCTGCTGCGGCTCGGGATCGGTTACAAGCTGCAGGAGGCGAAGCTCGGAGGGATCAGCCGGGGAACAAGGACCTTGCTGCGCCAGGCCGCAGCGCGGGGAGGGAGGGGGAGAAGGCCAGCCCTCCCTCGCAAGCTCACCCCCGGCACCCGGCTGGTGCGCGACTGGCACGGGATCGGTCACACCGTGACCGTGCTTGAGAGTGGCTTCGAATATGATGGTCGGCACTGGAAGTCGCTCACCGCCATCGCCAAGGCCATCACCGGCAACCAGTGGAACGGCCCGCTGTTCTTCGGCCTGGCCGAGCGGAAGAAGAAGCCGTGAAGGTGCTGCGCTGCGCGGTCTACACCCGCAAGTCGACCGAGGATGGGCTCGAACAGGAGTTTAACAGCCTCGATGCGCAGCGCGAGGCCTGTGAGGCCTACATCCTCAGCCAGCGTCATGAAGGCTGGACCCTGGTGCCGGGCAGATACGATGACGGCGGGTTCTCGGGCGGGAACATGGAGCGGCCGGGAATCAAGGCGCTGCTTGCGGAGGTCGACGCCGGCAATGTCGACGTCATCGTTGTCTACAAGGTCGACCGGCTCACCCGCAGCCTTGCTGACTTCGCCAAGATTGTTGAACGCCTCGATGCGAAGGAAGCCAGCTTCGTCTCGGTGACGCAGGCGTTCAACACCACGACCAGCATGGGTCGCCTGACACTCAACGTGCTCCTGTCCTTTGCCCAGTTCGAACGCGAGGTCACCGGCGAGCGGATCCGCGACAAGATCGCGGCGTCAAAGAAGAAGGGGCTGTGGATGGGCGGGCCGGTACCGCTCGGTTACCAGGTCATTGAACGCAAGCTGGTCCCGGTGCCCGAGGAAGCCGAACGAGTGCGCACGATCATGCAGCGCTACCTCGAAGTTAAAAACGTTCCGTGGCTGATCGATATCTTGCGGACGGAAGGGATCGTCACCAAGGTCCAGCACCGAACAAGCGGCCCGCATCGCGGCGGGATTCCGTTCGCACGCGGCAGCCTGTTCCACCTGCTCAAGAACCCCATCTATCGCGGCAAGATCGTCCACAAGGGCAAGGTCTACGATGGCGAGCACGAAGCGATCGTCGCGGGGCAGCTCTGGGATGCCGTACAGGCCCAGCTCAAGGAGAAGGCCCCGCCGCGCAGGCGGGCGACCAATGAGCCGCAGCAAGCCTTGCTGCGCGGGCTCATTACCGACCCGCATGGCCGGCCGATGGTCCCGACCTATGGCTCGAGCAAAATCAAGCGCTATGCCTATTACGAGACCCGCAAAGACCTTGCCCGGCCCGGCGATCCACCAGGCCTCAGGTTCCAGCGCGGCCATCTCGAGCAGCACCTGATCGGCCACCTCGAGGAACTGCTGAACGATGAACATGGCCTGCGCCGCCTGTACGGCAGCGACGAGGCCGCCACGCTTCGAACGCTGTTCGCCAAGGCACACCTGCACTCAGTCCAGCTGCGCGAGATCGGCAAGGGGGAAGCCGCCGTGCGGTCGCTCGTTGCCGCGATCAGGATCAGGCCTGACTGCATGGAGGTCACGCTGGATCCCGGTGCCTTGGACATCGAATCGCAGAACAAATGGACCTGGACGCTGCCCACGCCCACCCGCAGGCCGTTCCGGGAGGCCCGGCTGCGGATCGACGCTGATGCCGGCGATGGATGCGTGCCCACTGACCTGTTGGCCCTCGTCGCCGATGCGATGGCCGCTCAGCGCCTCGTGCTCGCCTCACCCGAACTCAGCCTGACCCAGCTCGCCAAGCGGGAAGGGCGGTGCCGGACCCAGCTGGCCAGGCTGCTGCGGCTCTCGTGGTTGAGCCCCCGGATCATCGAGGCGATCGCCGAAGGATCGCAGCCCAAAGGGGCTGACCGGCGCGCCCTCCTGATCTGGGACATGCCGATCGACTGGTCCGAGCAGGAACGGCAGTTCGGGTTCGCCGCCTGAGCGCCAATCAATCCAACAAATCGAGGTGAAGCCGGGTTCTCGCGGGCAGAGAATCCGGCATATTTTTGGCCTCAGCGCCGCCAGCGCAGAGTCTCTGGCTTCACCTTGAGTTTGATGTGCCGCCAGAACCCGCGGAACTGCGCCATTCCTGGCTGCAGGTGCCCTGAGGCGAAAATCTGTTACCTCGAAAGACTGATTGGTGCGGTCGAGAAGACTCGAACTTCCACGGGCTTTCGCCCACAACGACCTCAACGTTGCGCGTCTACCAGTTCCGCCACGACCGCTAAATCAACGGGGCGGCATCGGCAAACGCCGGACGCCCCGGGGGGGTAGGAGCGGGCCATTAGCAAAGGGCCGGGGGGGCTGCAAGGCCTCTCTGGGGTAATCTTGCGACTTATATCTGTCCCGGCTGTGGACGGCCGGATTTCCGCGATTGCGGGTTTGGTGAACAGGGCGTTCACCTTGGGCCATGAGCCTGCTTGCCCCTCTGTTGCTGATCTCTGCGGCTGCGCTGCCTGCAGCAGCGCCGTCCCAACCGCCGGCCGCCGCGCGGCGGGTTGCGGTGGTGGTGCGGGTCCAGGCGGAAGTGCTTCGCGCCGAGCGTGCGGCGCCGGAGGCAGGGGCAGGCCGCCCTGAGCGGCAGGTTATGCGCCGCCGCGGCGGCAGATGCTGGTCGAGTTCGATTGAGCGGAGACCGGCTCCGGCTCAGCCGGGCTTCCAGCCGAACTTGGCGCGCACCGCTGCCTTGGGCACGGGCACAAGCGCCTCATTGATCTGCACGCTTTCGCCGGGGGCGAGGACGCGCTTGGGCGCGCGGATTTCGGCCAGATAGACCTGCCGGTTGCGGCTGTCGAACAGGACCACCAGGATCGGCGGCACGCTGCGCGATGTCGAGGCGGTATTCGTCACCGTGCCGCTGACGCCGAAAAACCACGAATGATCGGGCAGTTGCCGCCGGTCCTGCTGCTTGGCCGGGAAGTCCAGCTTCAGGCCGGGCTGCGCTTCGGCAAACAGGGGGCGGGCAAAGGGCATCCAGCTGGGCAGGCCGTACCACGCGGTGGCCCCGACTGCGCCCAGCGCCGCGAGCGCAAACAGGATTGCGGCAATGGTCCACATCCGGGCCGGATTGCGGCGCGGACGGAACGGAGGTTCATGCGCGAAACTTGAATAGTCGCCGTCATCTTCCTGGCGCGCACGTTCGAACCCGGGATCGACATAGACCGGCGGCGGAGGCGGCGGCAGCGCATCTTCCGGTTCGGGGTCCGGTCCAGGCGCGGCAGCGGCAGGCGGGGGAGGGGCGCCCTCTGGATCGGGCTCGGGGTCGCGCTGCTGTGGAGGCTCCACGGCAGGTTCAGGCTCTGTCGGCGCGGCTGGCCTGACCGGTTCGGGCGGGGGCTGGCTCGCTTGCCGGTGGAGGCGGCGGCGCGGGCGGGGCTGCCCCCGGAGCCGGGCGCGGCGCCAGTTCCGGGCCCTCCTGGTACCAGCTGTGCCGGCACTTGGCGCAGCGCACGGTCCGCCCTTCCACCCCGATTGCCGTATCGGGAACGACGTAGCGCGTCGCGCAGGCGGGGCAGGCGATGATCATGGCTTTGACGTTAAACATGTTGCAGTGCATCGCGGCAAGCGCCAGCGGACCAAGGAAAGGCGGCAATCCCCTTTTTCCACATGGATTGGCCGCTATAGCCCCAATGCCCGACGCACCTTGCTGGACTGACCGCCATTTCACGACCCCTGCCCAATGACCAGCGCCGCCGACGGGGAGATCGTCCACTTCGAAAACGTGGGGCTGCGGTATGGCACCGACCGCGAGGTGCTGAGCGATGTGTCTTTCACGCTGTTCCCGGGCAGCTTCTATTTCCTGACCGGGGCAAGCGGCGCGGGCAAGACCTCGCTGCTCAAGCTGCTTTACCTGGCCCAGCGCCCCTCGCGCGGGATGATCCGGATGTTCGGAACCGACGCGATCACCATGCCGCGCGAAAGCCTGCCAATGCTGCGGCGGCGACTGGGTGTGGTGTTCCAGGACTTCAGGCTGGTTGCGCACCTGTCCGCCTTCGACAATGTCGCTTTGCCGCTGCGCGTGGCAGGAGTGAGCGAGCGCGAGCTGGCCAAGCCCGTGGCCGATATGCTGGAATGGGTCGGTTTGACCGAGCGGATGCATGCGCGGCCCGCCCAGCTTTCCGGTGGCGAGCAGCAGCGCGTGGCCATCGCCCGCGCGGTGATCGGCCGCCCCGATATGCTGGTGGCGGACGAGCCAACCGGCAACGTCGATCCGGAAATGGCGATCAAGCTGCTGCGCCTGTTCGAGGCGCTTAACCGGCTGGGGACGACGGTGGTGGTCGCCACCCACGATCTTCACCTGCTGAAAAAGGTTCCCGATTCGCTGATCATGCGGCTGGACAAGGGGCGCCTGTCCGATCCGACCGGCGCGCTGCGCTATCCGCCCCGGCCCGCCGCGGCGAGGGTCTAGGCGATGGCGCTCAAGCTTCCCTCGATGATGCCAGGTGCTTTGGCGCGCGGCTGGCGTTCGCTCTCGGGCGGAGATGCCCTGCTGGTCCAGCAGGGTCGGCTGGCTGGCCCGATGCCATGGGTGATTGCGATCATGGTCGCGCTGACAGTGATTGCCGCCGCCGCTGGTCTGGCGCTGGCCAACACGGCCCGCAACGCCGCCGACGAACTGTCGGGCGGCATCACGGTTCAGGTGATTGAGGCCAATCCCGCCGAGCGCGAGCGTCAGGCCCAGGCCGCCCTGCGGGTGCTGCGCGAAACGCCGGGGGTGGTTTCCGCCAAGGCCGTGTCGCAAGCCGAAGTGGAGCGGCTGATCGAGCCCTGGCTCGGCACCCGCGCGGCGGGGGACGAGGATATTCCCGTGCCCGCGCTGGTCGATGCGCGGCTGCGTGATCCGGTGGACGGCGAAATGCTGGGCGCGATGCGGCGGCTGGTGCGGCAGGTCGCTCCGGCGGCGCGCGTCGATGCGCAGTCAAGCTGGCTGGGGCCGGTCTTCGGAGCGATCGATTCGCTGCAATGGCTGGCCCTGGCGCTGGTCGGCCTGCTGGCTGCGGCCACCTGCGCGGCGGTGCTGCTGGCGGTGCGGACCGCGCTCGGCTCCAACCGCGACACGATCGAGATTGTCCACCTGCTGGGCGGGACCGATGTCCAGATCGCGCGGATCTTTCAGCGTTCGGTTGCCTTCGATGCGGCTGGCGGCGGGGCGCTGGGTCTGGCGCTGGGCCTGGTCGCGGTGCTGTTCCTGGGGCAGCGCTTTGCCGGGCTGGGGGCCGGGCTGGTCAGCGCGGGGGCACTGGGCTGGCAGGACTGGCTGTTGCTGGCGCTGATCCCGATTGCCGGGGTCTGCCTGGCCATGGTGACCGCGCGCCTTGCCGTGGTCCGCGCCCTGCGGCGGATGCTGTGAGCAGCGGGCGCGGCCTGTTCCGGCGGCTTGCCTCGGTCCTGCTGCTGGGCTGGGCGCTGGGTTTCCTGTGGTTCGCCGTGATGCTGCCCCAGCCGGCGGGCGAGCAGCGCACCGATGCCGTCGTGGTGCTGACCGGCGGCAAGGGCCGGATCGACCGGGCCTTGCTGGCGCTGGACAAGGGCTGGGCGGACGAACTGCTGGTTTCGGGCGTGGATCGCCACGTCAAACCGCACGAATTTGCGCTTGAGTACAAGGTTGCTGCGGCGCGGATGGCCTGCTGCGTCACCCTGGGGTTCGAAGCGGTCGATACCCGTTCCAACGCGCTGGAAACCGCGCGCTGGCTGGCGCGGAACAAGGTTCGCACCGTGCGGCTGGTCACCAGTGACTGGCATATGCGGCGCGCCGCGCTCGAACTGCGCCGCGCCGCGCCAGAAGGCGTCACCATTGTCGAGGACGCGGTGTCTTCGCAGCCCAGCCTCAGGATCCTGTTCCTGAGTACCACAAGCTGCTGGCGCGCCTGCTGGCCCGCGCGGTAGGAGCCGGCTGATGACGCGCCTGTTCGATATTCCCCGCAGCCTTGCCTTCTACGCGGCTTTCTATGGCGGCAGCGTGCCGATCGTGCTGGCCTCGGTCGTGTTGCTGTTGCTGGGCTCCGAGCGGCGGTTCCGCAGCGCGGTTCATGCCTGGTCGGGCTGGCACCGGCTCTGCGCCAGATGGCTGCTGGGTCAGCAGGTGCGGATCGAAGGCGCGCTGCCCGAAGGGCCGGTGCTGGTCGCGGTCAAGCATGAAAGCTTTTTCGAGGCGATCGACCTGCCAACCCTGCTGCCCCTGCCGGTGGTCTTCGCCAAGGCGGAACTGCTGCGCATCCCGCTGTGGGGCCTGGCCGGAGGACGCTATGGCCTGGTGGCGGTGGAGCGCGAGCAGGGCGCCAAGGCGCTGCGCCGGATGATTGGCGCCGCGCGCGAGCGTTCGGGCAATGGCGCGCGCCCGCTGGCGATCTTTCCCGAGGGCACCCGTGTGCCGCACGGCACCGCGCCCGAACTCAAGTCCGGGTTCGCGGGGCTCTACAAGCTGCTCGACTTGCCGGTGGTCGCGGTGGCGGTCGATTCGGGGCCGCTGTATCACCGGCTGTGGAAGCGGCCCGGAACAATCACCTACCGCTTCTCCGAAGTCATTCCCAATGGACTGCCCCGCCATGAGGCCGAGGAGCGTGTCCACGGCGCGATGAACGCGCTCAACCCGCCCATTCCGGCCGAACCGGCGTGAACCCGCCCGAGGAAGGCCGCGACCTTTTCGAAGTGCTGGGGCCGGGGCTGGTCACCGGCGCGGCGGATGACGATCCCAGCGGGGTCGGCACCTACAGCCAGGTCGGCGCGCAGTTCGGCTATGGACTCGCCTGGACGATGTTCTTCGGCTTTCCGCTGCTCGCCTCGATCCAGGCGATCTGCGCGCGGATCGGGGCGACCACCGGCATGGGCATCGCCCAGAACCTGCGGCGGCATTATCCCGTTGCCGTGCTGCGGATCGTCGTGCTGCTGTTGCTGGTGGCCAACGTCATCAACCTGGGGGCGGACCTGGGAGCGATGGCGGCGGCGCTCGGCCTGCTGATCCCCGGCCCCCTGCTGCTCTATACCGCGCTGTTCGGCCTGGCGAGCGTGCTGCTGGAAGTGTTCGTCAGCTATACCCGCTATGCCCGGGTGCTCAAATGGGCGACTCTTTCGCTGTTTGCCTATGTCGGGGTGGTTTTCGTGGCCGACGTTCCGCTGGCCGAGGCGGCGCGCGGCACGCTGGTGCCCAGCTTCACCTTCGACCGCGAGCACGCCATGGCGCTTGTCGCGATTTTCGGAACCACGATCAGCCCCTACCTGTTCTTCTGGCAGGCCGGACAAGAGGTTGAAGAGCAGCACCGCCGCCACGTCAAGCCGCTGATGGTCAGCCCGCGCAAGGCCGGGCGGGAACTTGCGCGGATTCGCACCGACACGCTGGTCGGCATGGGCTTTTCGCACATTGTCGCACTGTTCATCGTCATCGCCACGGCGGCGACGCTGCACGCCAACGGCGTGCGCGAGATCGAAAGCGCCGCGCAGGCAGCGGAAGCCCTGCGCCCGATCGCGGGCAACCTCGCCTTTGCATTGTTCGCCATCGGCATCATCGGTACCGGTATGCTGGCCGTGCCGATCCTGGCCGGCAGCGCGGCCTATGCGGTCAGCGAGACGTTTGGCTGGACCGAGGGGCTGGATCGCAAACCGCGCGAGGCCAAGGCGTTCTACGGGGTGATTGCGCTCGCGACGCTGGGCGGGGTGGCGCTCAACTTCCTGGCAATCGACCCGATGAAGGCGCTGTACTGGGCCGCCGTGGTTAACGGCCTGCTCGCGCCGCCGCTGATGGTGGTGACCATGCTGATCGCCCGCAATCCCAAAGTCATGGGCAAGCTCACGATTTCGCGGCGGCTGGCGTTCGGCGGGTGGCTTTCGACCGCGGTGATGTGGATCGTGGCGGGCGTGTTCCTGCTCAGTTGAGCTGCATTACTTCCCGTGATCGCTGCGCCCGAAGTCGGGCCGGTCGTCGTCCTGGCCCTGTTCGATGATCGAGCGGCGGATTGCGCGGGTGCGGGTGAAGTGGTCGAACAATTGCTGGCCGTCACCCACCCGGATCGCCCGTTGCAGGGCAGTCAGATCCTCGGTGAAGCGCTGGAGCATGTCGAGCACGGCGTCCTTGTTGGACAGGAACACATCGCGCCACATGGTCGGATCGGACGCGGCGATGCGGGTGAAATCGCGGAAGCCGCCCGCCGAATACTTGATCACCTCGCTTTGCGTCACGCCTTCCAGGTCATCGGCGGTGCCGACAATGGTATAGGCGATGAGGTGCGGCAGGTGGCTGGTGACGGCCAGCACCATGTCATGGTGCGCCGCGTCCATCACCTCGACCTTGGCGCCCAGCGCTTCCCAGAAGGCGGAGAGCCCGGCCAGCAGCGCCGGATCGGCGTCCGCAGGCGGCGTGATGATGCACCAGCGCTGGCGGAACAGGCTGGCAAAGCCGGCGTCCGGGCCGGACCGTTCGGTGCCGGCCACCGGGTGGGCGGGGATCACCGCATGGCCGGGCAGGGCCTCGGCCAGGACCTTGGCGACGAACTGCTTGGACGACCCGACATCGCTGACCAGCGCCGCCCGGGGCAGGGCGTGGGCGAATTCAGCCGCCGCCGCGCCCATCGCGCCGACGGGGACGCACAGGATCACCAGATCGGCATTCTGCACCGCATCGGCAGCACTCTCGCAGACCTGCCCGACCAGACCCCGCTCCGCCGCGCGCGCGCGGGTCGCCGGGTCGGCGTCGTAGCCGGTGGTCGTCACGTCCGGCAGGTGTTCGCGCACCGCCAGCCCGATCGAGCCGCCAAGCAGGCCAAGACCGATGATCGCGACGCGGCGAAAGCTCACTTCGCGGCCTCCGCCAGGGAGCGGATCGTGGCTGCGATGGAGTCCATCTGCGTGGGCGTGCCGATGGTGATGCGCAGCGCCTGCGGCAGACCCTGATTGGGCAGCCAGCGGACGATATAACCCGCCTCAGCCAGGCCGTTGTAGGCCGCCTCGGCGGTCAGTGTGCCTTCGAACAGGACCAGCAGGAAGTTCGCCTCGCTCGGCAGCACGCGCAGGCCGTGATTGCCCAGTGCCGTCAGCGCCGCGCCCAGCGCTTCGCGGCCCGCCCGGTTGTGTGCCCGCGAGTGTTCGACGAAAGCCTGATCGGCGACCGCCGCCAGCGCCATCGCCTGGCCGGAATTGCTGACGTTGAATGGCCCGCGAATGCGGTTGAGCGTATCGACCAGAGCGGGCGCGCCGGTCGCCCAGCCGATCCGTTCGCCTGCCAGTCCGTAGATCTTGGAGAACGTGCGCGTCACCAGCACGTTGGGATGGGCGGCGGCCAGCGCCAGCGCGCCGTCATCGTCCTCCGGCGCCAGGTATTCGGCATAGGCCTGGTCGATCACCAGCACCACGTTGCCCGGAAGCCCCGCGTGCAGGCGCGCGATCTCGCCCTTGGGCAGGAAACTGCCCGTGGGGTTGTTGGGATTGGCGACGAAGACCACCCGGGTCCGCTCGGTCACGGCGGCAAGCAGGGCATCGACATCGGTGCCGTAGTCGGCATCGGGCGCAACCACCGGCTCCGCCCCGCAGCGCCGCGCGGCGATATCGTAGACCGAAAAGGAATAGCGCGCGAACAGCACTTCATCCCCCGGTCCGGCATAGCCCTGCGCGGCGATGTGGAGCAGTTCGTCGGAGCCGGTGCCCATCACCACCAGCGCCGGGTCGATTCCGTGCAGGGCGCCGATCGCGCCGCGCAGCGCGGTGCTGTCGGGATCGGGGTAAAGCGAAGGCGCGGCGGCATGGGCGCGCGCGGCGAGCGCGGCGGGCGAAGTGCCGAGCGGGTTCTCGTTCGCGGAGAGCTTGATCAGGGGGCGCCCGTCCGCGCCGGTGCTCTTGCCGGGGACATAGGCGTGGATCGCGGCGATCCACGGCTTGGGCCACGGCCTGGTGGTGGGTGCTTGGTCCATTGCGTGCTGGCCCTTAGCAGGACGCAGGGCAATTGACAGCCCGCTTCCTCTCGCCCAAGCCGCACGGCATGGACGGGTCCCAGCTCCACGCATCCAGCCACCTGCTCGAACTGGCCGAGCCGCTCCCGCTCGATGGCGGGCAAGCGCTGCCGGGCGTGCGCATTTCCTATGAAACCTACGGCACGCTCAATGCCGATCGTTCCAACGCGATCCTGATCTGCCACGCCCTGACCGGCGACCAGCACGTCGCCAGCCCGCACCCGATCACCGGCAAGCCCGGCTGGTGGGTGCGCATGGTCGGCCCCGGCAAGCCGATCGATACGGACCGCTTCCACGTGATCTGCGCCAATGTGCTGGGATCGTGCATGGGCACCACCGGCCCGGCCAGCCCCGCGGGCGATGGCAAGCCCTGGGCAATGCGCTTTCCGGTCATCACCATTCGCGACATGGTGCGCGGGCACGTTGCGCTGCTCGATGCGCTTGGGATCGCGCGGCTGCACGCGGTGGTCGGCGGATCGATGGGGGAATGCAGGCGCTCAGCCTGGCGGCCAACTGGCCGGAGCGCGCGGGCGCAGTGCTGGTTATTGCTTCCACCGCGCGCCATTCAGCCCAGAACATCGCCTTTCACGAGGTCGGGCGGCAGGCGATCATGGCCGATCCGAAGTGGAAGAACGGCGATTATTACGGCAGCGGCAAGGGGCCGGAGAACGGCCTGGCCGTCGCCCGCATGGCGGCGCACATCACCTACCTGTCGGAAGAGGGGATGCACGAGAAGTTCGGTCGCCGCCTCCAGAACCGCGAGGCCAAGACCTTCGGCTTTGATGCTGACTTCCAGGTGGAAAGCTACCTGCGCCACCAGGGGCTCAGCTTCACGGATCGATTCGACGCGAACTCCTACCTCTATATCACGCGAGCGATGGATTATTTCGATCTCGCGGAGGAGCATGGCGGGCGGCTGGCACAGGCCTTTGCCGGGGCCACCGCGCGGTTCTGCCTGGTCAGCTTCGATACCGACTGGCTTTATCCCACGGCCGAAAGCCGGGCCATCGCCCATGCGCTGAACGCCGCCGGTGCGCCGGTCAGCTTTGTCGAACTGTCCGCGCCGTTCGGGCATGACAGCTTCCTGCTGGATGTCCCCACGCTGGACCGGGTGATTGCAGGATTTCTTGGTTCATGAACAGCTTGCGTCCCGATCTTGCGGTGATTGCCGAACATGTTGCCCCGGGTTCGCGGGTGCTGGACGTTGGCTGCGGCGATGGCGCGCTGATGGCGGCGCTGCGCGATCAGCGGCAGGTCGATGCGCGCGGCATGGAACTGGATGCCGCGAACGTGGCCGAATGCGTTGCGCGCGGGCTGTCGGTGATCCAGGGCGATGCCGACGCCGATCTGGCCAACTATCCTGACGCGGTGTTCGACTATGCGATCCTGTCCCAGACGCTGCAGACCACGCGGCGGCCGGACAAGGTGCTGGGCGAACTGCTGCGCGTTGGGCGCAAGGCCTTTGTCAGCTTCCCCAATTTCGGCCACTGGCGGGTGCGCCTGTCGCTGCTGTGGAACGGGCGGATGCCGGTGACGCGTTCGCTGCCCGTCAGTTGGTACGCGACCGAGAATATCCACCACCTGACCGTTGCCGATTTTCGCGGGCTGGTCGATGAACTGGGGGTCAGGGTCGAAGGCGCGTGGTTCCTCGCGGGGGATGGGCCGGTTGGCGCCGCGGGCGCGAACTGGCGGGCCGAGCACGCGGTCTTCCTGCTCTCACGCTGAGGCGTCGTTCACCAGCAGCACCGAATCCTCGCGGGCCAGCGCCCACAGGCTGAGCCCTGCGGCCTCTGCGCGTGCAACCGCCATCGATGTCGGCAAGGACATGCAGACCAGCGTGGTCGCGCGCCCGCGCACGGCCTTTTCGACGATTTCGTAGCTGCACCGCGCGGTCGACAGGACAAAGCCATGAGAGAGCGGGCGCGCCGCGCGGGCCATGGCGCCGATCAGTTTGTCCATCGCGTTGTGGCGCCCGACATCCTCGCGCAGACAGCCGATGGTTCCTTCCGCGCTCACCCAGGCGGCGGCGTGGGCCGCGCCGGTTTCGCGCGCCAGCGGCTGCTGCGGCTCCATGGCGGCCAGCGCGGCAAAGATCGCGGCGGGTTCGATGGCGCCGTGGGAGGCAACCAGGGGAAGGGGCCGGGCAACGGCGGCAAGATTTTCAATCCCGCACAGGCCGCAGCTCGATTCGGCGACGCGGGTGCGGACCCGCTCGGTCAGCTTGTCGATCCCCAGGCCGGTCAGCGCGGCGCGCACGACCCAGCCGTTGTCGACCTCGGCAACCGCGATATCGGTTATGTCCCTTACCGAGGCGGCCAGTCCTTCGCTCAATGCGAAGCCGGCGGCGAAATCATCCAGGTCGCGGGGGGTGGCCATCATCACCGCATAGGCGAGGCCGTTGAATTCCAGCGCGACCGGAACTTCGGGCACCCAGCTGCGCGTCACCGCGCGCCGGGTACCCGAAGCGGTTACTTCGGTAACGCTCAGACCACCTTGAGGGCGCAGAGCTTGTTCCCGTCCGGATCGCGGAGATAGGCGAGGTACATCTTCATCGCGCCGCCATCGCGCACGCCCGGCGGATCCTCGATCGCCTTGCCGCCATTGGCGACGCCGGCGGCGTGCCAGGCGTCGGCCTGTTCGGGCGATTCCATCGCGATGCCGATGGTCATGCCGTTGCCGGGGGTGGCGGCTTCGCCGTCAATCGGCTTGGTGACCAGGAACATACCCCCGTTGTGCATATAGATCAGGCGGCCCTTGTCGTCCTGGATGCCGGGCTTGCCGCCGATTGCGGCGAAGGTGGCATCATAGAACTTCTTCGACCGGTCGATGTCGTTACTGCCGACCATCATATGAGAATACATCGGGCATCTCTCCTTGGGTTTCCGTTGCGATTCGCTACTGTATGGCGCGCGGTGCGCGGGTCAATCCGCCATTACCCACGCGGCGTCATTTCCGCGTCTCCATCCCGCATCGGCAGCAGCAGGAACAGCACCAGCGCCACCAGTGAACCCAGCCCCATGCAGAACGAAACCAGCAGCAGCTGATCATCTCCGAACACCTTGAACAGATAGCCCGCGATGATCGGCGATCCCGCCGCCCCGAGCCGCCCGACGCCCAGCACAAAGCCGGTTCCGGTCGCCCGGGCAAAGGCCGGGAAGCCCTTCGCGAAAGCCGCATAGAAGCCGACGATCGCGCCGTTGCCAAAGAACATCGCGACGAAAGCAGCGGCGCGCCAGGCTTCTATGCTGTCAAACCCGATGCCGAAGGCGGTCACTCCGGCCAGGGCCAGGAACAGCATGATCACGGTCGGCAGCTTGATGTCCCAGCGCTTCATCAGGAAGCCCAGCAGCAGCCCGCCCAGCGCACCGCCGATATTGGCATAGGTCAGCACGCTGGCCGCCAGCGGAGGAGCATAGCCGGGGGGATAGTCGGACACGATCTTCACCGCCCATTTCAGGATGTAATAGAACGTGATGGTGTGGAACATGTAACCGAAGGCCAGCAGCAGCGTGACCGGGCGCAGCCGCGGGTTGGACAGGATTTCCATCAGCTTCGGTCGGGGGGCATCAGCCACCAGCGGCGGCAGCGCGGCGATGGTGGCCTTGCCGAATGCGGTCAGCGAACGGTTGATCCGCGCGACCGCGTCGGCCGGCCGGGTCGCGGTATAGAAGGCCGGTGTTTCGGGCACCAGCAGCGCGACCAGCGGGATCATTGCCGCCGTCATCACGGCGCCGAACAGGAACACCGCGCGCCAATCGAAATTGGGCAGCAGCCAGGTCTGCGCGACGATCCCGCCAATCACCCCGCCCAGCGGATAGCCGATCACATAGATCGCCATGGACAGGCTGCGCGCGCCCACGCTCGTGCATTCCGCGGTCACCGCATTGGTCGATGTCAGCATGCCGCCGATGCCGATGCCGGTGATGAACCGCCAGACCGACAGTTCGGTCAGCCCGGTCGCGGTGTGGGCGAAATACATGCCTGCCGCCATGATCGCGAGGCAGGCCAGCATGGTCGGCTTGCGGCCTTGTTTGTCAGCCAGTCCACCAAGGATGACCGAGCCAAAGCCCATTCCGACCAGTTCGGCAGACAGCATGATGCCCAGCGCTTCGCGCGGCACACCCCATTCCTTGGAAATGCCCGGAGAGGCAAAGGCGCTCGACAGCACGTCGAACCCGTCCAGCGCATTCAGCAGCACCATCAGCAGGACCACGACATACTGCCGCCAGTTCATCGGCCCATCGTCGATGATCCGCTGCGGATTGCTGCCCAGGGTGTCCGTCATTGTCCGGTAGTCCTCGTCCCGATCATTTCTGTCAATTTGCGCGCTGTTATTCGTGGATCCGCGCCAGCAGTTCCATCAGGGTCTTCACTTCCGCGTCGGTAAAGCGGCTTTTGACCCACTTTTCATGTTCTTGCACCGCGCGCTTGGCCTGGACCAGGGCGGCTTCGCCTGCATCGGTCAGGAACAGCGCCTGCTTGCGTCCGTCGGTCGGCGATTTCTCGCGCCGCAGATAGTCGCGCGCCTGAAGCCGGTTGATGATTGTCATCGTGGTCGCGCGGTCCATCCGCAGCCGCTGGCCGAGGTCGATCTGCGATATGCCCGGATGATCGCCCACCAGCCACATCACGGAAACCTGCTTTTGCGTCAGTTCCAGATCGGCGAAGGTCTCGGTGAAATGGCGATAGCAGGCGCCGTGAGCCAGCCGGATGTGAAAGCCCACGATATCGTTGATTTCGCCCAGGCTGCCGTCATCGCCCTCGATAGTCGTGACCGCGTCCAACTCGTCTCTCACCCGCATGATATTTGCCTGTTTGTTAGCATTGCATACAATCCTGTTGCCGGAAAGATGCAATGGCTCATTCCTCCGGGCTACCGGCCAGCATGACTTCCACCAGAGTGGGCCCGCGGGCGGCAAGGCTCCATTGCAGCGCCGCGTCGATTTCGTCCACTTCGGTGATCCGGCGCGCGGCTAGGCCCATGCCTTCGGCCAGACCCGCGAAATCGATCCCGCCGATCTCGGTGCCGGGCAGGTGGGTCATGGCGAACAGCTTGCTGAACTGGTCGAGCGCGGCATAGCGGCCATTGTTGAGGATCACGAAGCTGACGTTCGAACCCTGCGCGGCCGCGCTCCACAGCCCTTGGACCGTGTACATCGCCGAGCCATCGCCCAACAGGGCGATCACCTTGCGCCCGCCGCTCGCCCGCGCCACGCCGATTGCGGCGGGCAGGCCATAGCCAAGTCCGCCGCTGGCACAGGTGAAGAAGCCTTTCTCGTGCCTCACCGGCAGATGATCGTGCATTGCCCCGCGCGCGGTGGGGGCTTCCTCCACCAGTATCGCATCGTCCGGACGCAGCGCGGCCAGGCGGGCGAGGACGTGGGCCTGGGTCATCCCCGGCACCGGCGGCGCGGCGCGCGGGGCTGGCGGCGGGGCAGGGCGGCGGCGGACCCGCGCGGCCAGCGCGGCCAGCCCCGCGCCGATATCGCCCAGCACGCCCAGCCCGCCGGGCAGCGAGGCGAGGTGCCGGGGATCGTCCGACAGCAGGCCCAGCGCGGCATGTTCCGGCCAGTGCGGACCGAAGCCTTCCGCGTGATAAGTAAACACGCCTGCGCCCGCCACCAGCAGTGCGTCATAGGGGGCAAGCCGCCGCACGATCTCCTCGCGGAAGGCGGGCAGGAACCCGGCGAAACGAGGGTGATCTTCAGGGAAAGTCTCGCGCGCGGCGAAGGGCGCGGCCCATACGTCTGCCCCGGCCGCTTCGGCCAGGGCGATGCCCGCCGCCCAGCCGCCGCAGCGCGCAACGCCTGTGCCCAGCACCAGTGCCGGCCGGCTGGCACCATCCAGCAGCGCGGCCAGCCGGGCGATTCCTTCGGAAGAAGGTAGGGAGACGAGCAACAGTTCGGGCAGCACCGGCATCGCGCATTCCCGGTCCCAGTCATCGACCGGGATCGAGACGAACACCGGCCCCATCGGCGGGGTCAGCGCGACGTGAAAGGCGCGGGCCAGCGCGGCGGGCACGTCCTCGGCGCGCAGTGGTTCGGCCGCCCACTTCACGAACGGGCGGGGAAATTCGGTCGCCCGTTCGGCCCCCAGGAAGGGATCGTGCGGCAGGATCGAGCGCGCCTGCTGCCCGGCGGTGATGACCAGCGGCGTACCGTTGCGGAACGCGGTGAACAGGTTGCCCATTGCATGGCCGGTCCCCGCCGAGGAGTGCAGGTTGACCAGTGCGGGCCGCCCGCTCGCCTGGGCATAGCCATCGGCCATGCCCACCACCACCGCCTCGTTGAGGCCAAGGACATAGTCGAACCCATCGGGCAGCGCGCGCAGCAGCGGCAGTTCGGTGGAACCCGGATTGCCGAACAGCGCATCGACGCCAAAGTGACGGAACACGGCGAAGGCGGCCTCGCTAACGGTTGTCATGCACTTGCTCTTTCCATGCCCGGTTGTTGGCTGTGTCCTGCGCGGAGAGGACAAAAGCTGCAAGCCTGTCCGTTGCATGGTCTTGGTTCGGGGGGGAGGGCGCGACGCGCCGCAAGCCGGACTGACAGGCGGGGTTAAGCTTCGGGTGTCTAGCGCATGACGCCATGCTGAAACCCGCTGCCATCCTCGCTAGCGCCGCTGCGCTCCTTGCCATTGCCCCTGCCGCGCCCGTGCTGGCGCAGGCCGCCGTGGTCGATCTCGGCACGGCGGTGCGCTGTTCCGCGGCTTTCGGAATCGCCGCCGCCGATCAGGCGCGCGGGGAACCTTCGGCGCGGGACTATCCGCCGCTTGGACTGCGCGGGCGCGAGTTCTTCGTCCAGACCGGCGCGCGGCTGATGGACGAACAGAAACTGACCCGCGATCAGGTCCAGGCGCGGATGCGGGCGGAGGTTCAAAAGCTCCAGTCAGAGGCCGCAGCCTCCGCCGATCGGGGCGCGGCGATGCGCCGCATCCTGACCCCTTGCCTAACCCTGCTCAACGCCACTGTTCCGGCGAGATAGGCTGGACCGCGGCTGTTCCGCAGTTTGAATCTGGAGTGCCAGGATCGCTTCTGGCAGCTTGTGAATCTTCCCGAACCATATCCGGTTTCATGCTACCCCCTTCTTGTGTGGAGTGCGTACCTTGGGAGATGAGGGCAACTCGTCATTCACGCACCATCGCCCGCAGTCGCTCCGCCCCCGCAGTCCTCGGCGGCGTGACGGAAGTGTTTCCGGTTCCCTCTGCGCCGGGTCAGGGCTAGGGCAGGGGGGTGACCAGTTCCCTCCCCAGCGTTTCTCATCGTGCCCCGCATCGCGCGATCGTCGATATCGGCTCCAATTCGATCCGGCTGGTCGTCTATGGCGGTCCGCGCAATGCGCCGGTGCCGCTTTATGACGACAAGATCACCGCTTCGCTGGGGCGCGGCGTGGTTGCCGATGGCAGGATCGATGCCGATAGCATGGCGCTGGCGCTGAAGGCGCTGCGGCGCTTTGCCGCGCTGCTGCGCCTGCTTGACGGGGCCGAGGTGCGGGTGGTTGCCACCGCCGCCGTCCGCGATGCTGCCAATGGCGCCGAATTCCTTGCCGTGGTGCGCAATCTTGGTCTGCCGGTCGAACTGCTCTCTGGCGAGGACGAGGCGCGCGCCTCTGCCTGGGGCGTGATTGCCGCCCATCCCGGCGCGAAGGGGCTGGTCGCCGATCTGGGCGGCGGAAGCCTGGAGCTGGCCCTGATCGACCCCGCGGGCGTGAGCGACTGCGTGTCGCTGCCCTTCGGGGTGATGCGGGTCGCCTCGATCCGCGCGGGCGGGCGGGGGCGGCTGCGCAAGGCGCTGCGCGAGGCGCTGGCGCCGCTCGACTGGCTGGAGCGGGCGCGGGGCCAGCGGCTATATCTCGTCGGCGGGGCCTGGCGCGCGCTCGACCGGGCCCGCGCCCATATCGATCGCGGCCCGGCCATGGTCCCGATCACCGCCGCCCAGGCGCGCGCCCTGAAGGGCCGGGTCCGCGCGCGCGGGCCCGCGCGGCTGGCCGCTATACCAGGCGTCAGCGCGGGCCGCGCGGCCCAGCTTGGCCATGCCTCGGCGCTGCTCTCCGCCCTGGCTGGCGAAATCGGCCCCGCCGATGTCGAGGTTTCCGCCGCCGGGCTGCGTGAGGGGCTGCTGGTGATGCCGCCAGAGTTTTCCACCTGATTTTGATTCGCCTCGTCCTTGCCCGAGGTGGACGCGCGATTCGCGCTTGGGCATGGAAGAACCCATGTGGCAGCTTTATCAATTTCCCTTGTGCCCTTTCAGCCGCAAAGTTCGCCTGCTGCTCAGCGAGAAGGGCGTGGGCTATGAATTGTGGCGCGAGAACCCGTGGGAGATGCGCGACGAGTTTCTTGCGCTCAATCCCGCCGGGCGCACGCCGGTGCTGCACGATCCGGCCAAAGGGATCACGTTGGTCGACAGCCGGGCGATCTGCGAATATTTCGAGGAAACGGTCGACAAGCTGCCGATGATCAACGGCACGGCGGCGAACCGCGCCGAAATCCGCCGCCTGGTCGCCCTGTTCGACGAGAACTTCTATGGCGATGTCACCGCCCCGCTGATGCACGAGCGGATGAAGAAGCGGCTGGTCTATCGCCAGTCGCCGGACTCCCGCGTGCTGCGCGAGGCGATGAAGCTGGCGCACGAACACCTTTATTACATCGATCACCTGATCGACCACCGTCCGTGGCTGGCCGGCGCGACCATGAGCCTGGCAGACCTGGCCGCCGCCGCGCAAATCTCGGTCGCCGATTATCTCGGCGGACTGGACTGGTCAGGCCACGAGCAGGCGGCCGGCTGGTATGCCGTGTTCAAGAGCCGCCCGTCGTTCCGTCCCCTGCTGGCCGAGCGGATGGAAGTGATCCAGCCGCCCAGCCACTACGCCGACGTCAACGCATAACGGTCACCGGTGCCGGCAGGCGCGATCCGGGCGACGGCTTGCGCCTGATCGCTCAGTTCCCGAAGCGGCCGTGCTTGCGGAAGCGCACCAGCCAGCGATCAAGGAACAGCCCCAGCGGACGCGCGGACACCCCCAGCTCCTTCAGTCCCGGCAGGTTGTCCGAGGCGGCGTTGCCCGCTTTCAGCAGCTTCCACTGCTGCCCGCTGATCGGCGCGCCCGGAAGCCAGCCGGTGAGCGCCACGAACAGGCCGGAGGCGCTGTCGGGCAGGTCCAGGAACAGTGGGCTGCGGTGCGCGCCCGCTGCGATCATCCGGTTGAGCTGGGCCATGGTCAGGCGCTGCGGCCCCGCAATTTCAAAGGTCTTGCCGCCGTGTGCCGCAGGATCGGCCAGGGCATTGGCAATCGCCAGCGCGACATCGTCGACGAATACCGGCTGAAGCTCGGCCTGCGGCGCGAACACCGGCATAACCGGAAAGCGCGCGATCAGCCCGGCAAAGCGGTTGATGAACATGTCGTCCGGCCCGAACAGCACCGAAGGGCGCAGCACCGTTGCCGCGGGGAAGGCCGCCAGCACTGCCGCCTCACCCGCCGCCTTGGCCCGCGCATAGGCGGTCTCGCCGCCCGCATCGGCGCCGATCGCAGAAACGTGGACCATGGCCTTGGCCCCGGCGGCCTGGGCGGCCCGCGCGACCGCACCGGCCCCGCTGCCCATCACCGCGTCGAGATTGCCCGCGAAGGTGCCGGCCAGGTTGACCACGCCATCCGCCCCGGCGAGCAGCGATGCAAGCTCGTCGGCCTTGCGGACATCGCCGCGCAGCAATTGCACCTGGCCAAGGTTGCCCAGCGGCTTGACCGCGCTCGCGCGTTCGACATTGCGGCTGATCAGCCGCAGCCGCGCCCCGCGCTTCAGCAGTTCCTGCGCCAGATGACGGCCGATGAATCCGCTGCCGCCGACCACCGCCACCAACTTGCCGTGAAGAGAATTGCGCGCCATCGCCTGCGATCCCGTCCTGTCAGGTGCCCGAAAAGAGCTTCGCCCTTGGCACACCGGCAAGCCCCAAGGCAACCGCGCAAGGCGCGCCCACGCAACAAACTTCACCTTTGGCCAATCCGGGCGTTGACAACCCCGCATACCCCCCGCTAGAGGCGCCCTCCTACCCGGCAGCGGCGCCTTGGCCACTGCCTCCGTGCCCAGATGGCGGAATTGGTAGACGCACCGTCTTCAGGTGGCGGCGCTGGTAACGGCGTGGAGGTTCGAGTCCTCTTCTGGGCACCATTGCTTCCTCAACTTGACGAGCGGCGGCGCGGCGCTGGGGTTGCGTCGTGTGGCGGGATTCGCGGCCGTGCGGGGCTGTGCGCCAGGCGGTGCAGGGGACTTGCAGGCTGGAGGGCGGATGGCCTGGCGCGATGCCTGCCGGGCGGGAGATGGCCTTGGTGCGGCCTTGACGTAGCGGCAAGTGCAAGCGCTTAACTTTGCGGCACTGTGGCAGATTGGCTACGGCCCGGGGAACTTCCAACCGCGCGATTAAAACCGGTTGTCAATCCCGGCGCGTGGTGTTCTATTCATTTGGCAACCGCCCGGAAAAGGGACGGGCAAATGAAGGAGAGTGGGCTAATGAGGGGCAAGCTGACCCTGCTGGCCGGCGTATGTGCCGGCGCAATCGCACTTCCTGCCTATGCGCAGGATGCATCCGAACGGGATGACACGGAAATCATCGTTACCGCGCAGCGCTCCAACCAGCGCCTGCAGGACGTGCCGATCGCTGTCAGCGCGTTCAATACCGAAGCGCTTGAAAAGCAGCAGATCAAGAACACGTCGGACCTGCAGCTGTCGCTGCCCAACGTCACGTTCACCAAGACCAACTTCACCAGCGCCAGCTTTACCATCCGCGGCATCGGCGACCTGTGCGTCGGCGTGACCTGCGACAGCGCCACCGCGATCCACATGAACGACGCCCCGCTGGCCGGTACGCGCCTGTTCGAAGGCGAGTTCTACGACCTTGCCCAGATCGAAGTGCTGCGCGGGCCGCAGGGCACCCTGTTCGGCCGCAACGCGACCTCGGGCGTGGTCAACTTCCGCACCGCGCGGCCTGACCTGTCCGGCATCGGCGCGAACGTGGAGGCCGAATACGGCAACTACAACAGCATCAAGCTGAAGGGCATGGTCAACCTGCCGATCAGCGAGAACATCGGTGTGCGCGTTGCGGGCTTCTACCTGAACCGCGATGGCTACACGACCAACATCTACGACGGCAAGAAGCTGGACGACCGTGACATGTACGGCATCCGCGGATCGCTGCGCTTCGAGCCGGGGCCGGGCACCACGATCGACATCATGGCGCAGTACTTCCATGAGCGTGACAGCCGCATGCGCATCCAGAAGCAGATGTGCCAGCGCGACCCGACCGGCGTGCTGGGCTGCCTTAACGGTGACCGCAAGTTCGAGGTGACCAACTCGAACACCTCGTTCGTCGGCGTGCTCACCTCGAAGGAATTCTTCACCGCCCAGGGTGTGCCTGCCAGCTTCGCGCTGGGCAGCCTTTACGGTGCGGGGCATACCCCGGCCAATCCGGTTTACGGGACCGATCCCTATGCCTGGTCCGGTGCCAGCAATCCTGCGGACTTCCGTACGGTCAACACCGATCATACGCCTGAATACTACACCCAGGAATGGATTGTGCAGGGCTCGCTCAACCAGGATCTGGGCGGCGGCCTGAACCTGAAGCTCAGCGGCAACTACCAGAAGGTCGATCTGGATTCGAGCCAGGACTACAACCTGTCGGTCCAGAACCGCGCGCTGTTCGCACCGGCGCTGAACACCCTGGCGTTCGCTGCCGCCAACGGCATCGGTCTGCCCGGATCGGCGGCCTACTTCGCCCCGGTCGCGGCGGCGCTGATCCCCAACGGTCCGAACGGCGTGCTCTGCACCTCGCTGCCGGAAGAAACCGGCACGGGCGCCTTTGGCGGGCACAAGCTGTGCTCCAGCACTCCGCAGGACTTTGACCGTTCGAACCACAACCACACCAACTGGTCGGCGGAAGCAATCCTGTCGTCGGATTGGGACGGGCCGTTCAACTTCCTGCTCGGCGGGATCTACGGCAAGCTCCACATGACCGAGGACAGCTATTACGTTGACTCGTTCGGGATCGACTACTTCGCCGGCGTGTTCGGGTCGTTCCAGGGCATTGGCAGCTTCAATTCGACGACGGGCACCTACGCCCTGCCGCCGGCCTACCTGGCCACCCCGACCTTCCGCAACAATTCGGATGATCTGGTCGTCACGACCTACGGTCTGTTCGGCGAAGCCTATTACAAGTTCAACGATCAGCTGAAGCTGACGGTGGGTCTGCGCTACAACAACGACAAGAAGGAAATTACCGCCCGCACCACGCTGGCGAGCTTCCTGGCGCCTTACAATTCGACCAACGCCTATGCCTCGCCGTTCATCGCGGCTTTTGACGCCGATGCGGGCACGGCCGGCAACCAATTGTTCCAGGTGCGTACCGCGAAGTTTTCCGAATGGACCGGTCGTGCGGTGATCGATTACCAGGTCACTCCGGACAACCTGCTCTACTTCTCGTACTCGCGCGGGTACAAGTCGGGCGGCATCAACCCGCCGCTTTCGCCGGTGTTCTCGGTTCCGGAAGCCTTTGAGCCGGAATTCGTCAATGCCTTCGAAATCGGTTCGAAGAACCAGTTCGGCAACCTGACCCTGAACCTCACCGGGTTCTACTATGACTACAAGGGTCTGCAGCTGTCGCGCATCGTTGCCCGTACCTCGGTCAACGACAACGTGAACGCCACGATCTATGGTCTCGAAGCCGAAGCCGTGCTGCGTCCGACCCCGGAACTGACCATCAACCTGACCGGCAGCTATCTCAATGCCAAGGTTTCGGGCGACAAGTTCCTGGCCAACCCGCGTGACTTCGGTGCAGGCCGTGCCGATGCCGTGATCATCAAGGACATCACCAACGGTGCGAACTGCGCGGTTGGTTCCAACAGCAACAACGTGGCGGGCGTGAACAGCTTCGTGGGCAAGACCAACGCGCTGATCAACGCCGGGATCGTTCCGGGGCTGAAGCCCGGCGCCAACCTGCAGACCACCACCTATGCCTTCCCGGCCGGTGGCGGGCTCGCCTCGACTGGCGCCTTCGGTGTCTGCGGTGCGCTGACTGCGGCGGCGGCTGGTTCGTTCAACGTCTCGGCGCTGGGCGCCCTGGCGATCGATCCGGCGGCGCTGGGCGGCGTAACGGTCTATTCGTCGGGCATTGCCACCAACATCAAGGGCAACAAGCTGCCTGGCGCGCCGGACTACAAGTTCTCGGCGGGCGTGCAGTACGCGGCCCCGATTGGCGAAATGACCCTGACCCCGCGTGCGGACTTCATCTACACCGGCAAGTCTTCGGGCAACATCTTCGGCGGAGTGGTCAACGAAGTGCCCAGCTTCACCCAGGTCAATGCCCAGCTCCAGCTGGACGGCCCGGACAAGAAGTGGTTTGCCCGCGTGTGGGTGCAGAACCTGTTCGACAAGGACTCGATCACCGGCCTTTACGTGACCGACCAGTCCTCGGGTAACTACACCAACGTCTTCACTCTCGAACCGCGCCGCTTCGGCCTGACCGCGGGCGTGAAGTTCTAAGTTCAAGCAATCCTGGGAGGGATGCTTAGCGGGAGGCTCCGGACTTCGGTCCGGGGCCTCCTTGCTTTGGGGCTGCCAGTCGCTTGTAGGCAGCGCGCGGCGCGGCGGCGCGCCAACCTGTCCCGCTCAGGCACGGCTTTGCCGCAACCGCGTTGACGCGGTGCGCGGCGGCGGACATCGTGCGGCGATGGATTTCGCCTCTCCCGCTGCCGGCTGGCATCAGCGCCTGTCCGACCTGTCGCTTGCCTGTGCCGGTGCCGCCGGGGGAGAGGCGGGGTGTCTGCTGCGCGCGGCGCACCGCCTGCTTGGCGAAGCGCCCGCGCCCTGGGCGCGGCTGTTTGCGGGCCTGCCGCCGCGCGAGGATTTCGATGCCCTGATCGCCGCCGGGGGCGAGGCGGCGGCGGCGCTCGCGCTGGTCGAGGGGCGGGGCAGCTACATGATCTCGTACGGGCCGGGCGGACAGCATCTGGCGACCGTGGTGTTCGAAGGCCGCAGCGCAGAGGCCAGCGCCCATGGGGCGAACCTGGCCCTTGCGGTGCTTGGTGCCCTGGCCGCCAGTCTGGCGGCGGCGGCAATCGCGCCTGCCTCGCACGTTGAAGGGCTGGCGGGACAGCCAGCGGTGCGCCTCAATTGACCGCGCCTGCCTGAAACGGTGCTGCCCCGGACCGGAAGGGCCGGGGCAGCAGGTAGTTCGGGACTGACGACGGGTGAGGGGACTGTCTCCTTCCAGGTTCGCGGGTGCCGCTTGCGGGCACGCCACCTTTCTGGCCCGGACGTGGTAAATTCAGCCCTTGCGGGGGCATAGGTAGTTATCCCGGTTCCAGTTGGTGCCCTGCGGGGGCCGGTTCAACTGACCAGCGAAGCCTCGATCGCGATGCGGATCGCCTCGGACGTGTGGTTGGCCCCCATCTTGTTGAGCATGTTGGCGCGGTGGATTTCCACCGTGCGCGGGCTGATTGCCAGCCGTTCGCCGATCAGGCGGTTGGACAGCCCATCGGCCACGCCGGCCAGCACTTCGCGCTCGCGCTTGGTCAGGCGCCGCACCCGGCTGCGCGCCATCGCCTCGCGCACGCGGACATTGCCCATCGCGTCCTTGCTTTCCTCGGCAACGGCAAGCGCCTGGCGGATCACAGCTTCGTCGAATGGCCAGTCAAGATAGTCGACCGCCCCGGACAAAACCGCCTGGACCACCTGGTTGGTGCCCGGTGACGTGGAGAATGCGACCAGCGGCAGCCAGCGCCCCGCATCGGTCATCAGCTCGATCGCGCGGGCAATCACCTCTCCGTCGTCATGGACCAGCAGCATCCCCTCGCGCGGCCAGCGATGGGCAAGCTCTGACAGGTCCTCGAACGGTTCGACGTGGATCGCCGTTCCCGCAAGGCAGTGGGAAATCGCCGCGCGGCGGCGGAAGTCGCTGTCGATCAGAATGATGGTCTGGCGCTGCTGCATCGTTGAAGCCCCTAGTCGTTAACGCCTAGGCCTAATGCCGTAAGGGCCGCCGATTGCGGCATGACGTCAGGTCCATTTTCGAGCGATTCCAGCCGGTTCGAGGCCGTCCGCAAGGCCTGGCGGCGCTTCGGCTTGGTCCGATTTCGATTCATTGCCCGCCCGCGCCCTGCAGCATGGCGGCCGCAACATCGCTGCAATCGCGGCGGATCGCGGCAATCGTCGCGGCATTGAAGTCCAGCACGCTGTCGAGCACCGCCTTGCGCGCGCTTTCGTAGAACAGCCGCAGGGCGCCCGCGACTTCGCTGGTGCTGCTGATCCCCAGCTGCAGCGCGGTGATCGCGGACAGCGCGCGGGTCAGCGACTGGCTTTTCAGCCGGTTGTCGCCGGCCTGCGCGGCATAGAGCGCGGTGCCCAGCGAAGTGGTGAGCTGTTCGTAGCACAGCGCCACCAGCTGGCGGCTGTCGGCTCCGGCAACGCGGGCGTCGAAATCGACGCGGCGATAGGCTTCCTGGGGGTTGCGGGCGAGCATGTCAGTTCCTTGGCGCGTTCCACGCGTCGATCTGGTTCTGGAGGAAGCTGAGCGTCGAGCGCGAGGCGCCGACCCGGCTGTCGGTCTGGGCGAAGCGCGCGGTAAGGTTGGCGCGCAGTTTTTCCTGCGCTTCGCTCAGCTTTGACTGATCTTCCGAAATTCGCGCCTTCTGGTTGGAATAGCGCGCCACCGAACCACCGAGCGAGCCGGGATCGAGCGCCGAGGCGGCGGTTCGCGCGATCCGGTCAAGCGAGGCGTAGACCCCGTTCAGCCCGGTGGTGAACATTGCCGCGACCCCGCCCGGCGAAGCCTTGAGCGTGGCGGAAAGCCGCGCCGCATCAAGCCGGAACGTGCCATCGCGGTTGGTGGCAAGGCCAAGATCGGCCAGCGTCGCGGGTTGCCCTGCCGCCGCGCCCGGCATCACCGTGCTTCCGGCCAGCTGCGACATCGCCCGGCGCAGCGCGCGCGCCCCGCCATCGCGGGCAAGATCGCCGGTTTTGGGATCAACCCCCTTGTTCAGTTCCGCCACCAGCTCGTTAAGCGCGGAGGTGAGGTCCTGCATGAAGGTTGTGGCGGCGGCGGTCGGTTCGCTGAAGCGGATCGTGGTCGGCGCGCCGGTGTTGGTGCCGGTCAGCGCCAGGCTGAGCCCGGGAACCACGTCGTTGATCTTGTTGGACGGGCTGGTCATGGCCAGTCCGTCGAGCTTGAATTCGGCGTTCTGCGCGCTGGCCTTCAGCCGGTCCGGCGCGGCGGCGGGTGTCCAGGCAAGGGCGGCCAGGCCCTCGTCGCCCGCAGTTTCGCTTGCCTCGAGGATGAAGCCGTTTGCTGCGCCCTCGCTGCCTTTCAGCATCAGGTGCGCGCCGTCCGCCCCTTGCGCGACATAGGCACTGACCCCGGCATTGGCGGCGTTGATCGCGGCGGCGACATCGGCCAGCGTCGCGCCGCTGGGAACCGCGATCGCCGCCGGGTTGTGCGCGGTATCCTCGGTGAAGGTGCTGCCCGAAATCGTCCCGAACCGCAGCGTCAGCGTGCCCGATCCGGTGGGGGACGTGCTTGCCGGATAGGCTGGCCCCGCCAGCGTCTGCGCGCCAGCCAGCCGGGTGACTTCCAGCGAATAGGACCCGCTGCCGCTCGCCACGCCGCGGCTGACGCTGGCAACCGCGCCGTTGGCGATGGTCGGCTGGGTGGAAACGTCGCCGCTGCGGACCCGGTCGCCGACCGAGCTCGCCAGCTGAAGGATCATCGACTTTAGGTTGGAGGCCGCCGAGATCTGCCGTTCCAGCGTGTCGGAACGGGTGGTCAGCCGGTCCTTGCGCGCCGCGAAGCTCGCTTCGGCCAGGCTGTTGGCAAGTCCCGCCATGTCGATCCCGCTGCCCCCGCCAAGGGCGCTGACAATGCTGCTGGTGGCGCTGGTCGTGGTCATGGATGGGAGAACGGCAGCCCGCGCGGGGACTTAAGGATTTTCGCGCAGTTTTCCGTTCAACCGCTGGCGCCGGGATCGCGGCGTCCATCGGCGTCAAAACGCAGTTCCAGCGGCACCTCGATCACGGGAGCGGGCCGCGCCTCGCCGCGTTTCAACGACAGGACGAAGGCCAGGACCGAGGCGATTGCGGAGTAGAGCTCCTCGCGGATCGTCTGGTTCTCGCGCGTGGTGAAGTAGACCGAGCGGGCGAGCGGCGGATACTCCAGCACCGGCACACCCAGTTCGGCGGCCAGTTCGCGCATGGCCATGGCCTTCTCGCCGCGCCCCTTGGCCAGCACCAGCGGAGCGGCGGCGCGGTCCGGATCATAGGTCATGGCCACGGCGAAGCGGTGCGGGTTGGTAAGCACGAACTGCGCCTCGCGCATCGCCTTGGCCACCGCGCCGCTGGCGTACTGGCGCTGGCGTTGGCGCTGCGCGGCCTTGCGTTCGGGCGATCCTTCGCTTTCCTTGTGCTCGTCGCGCAGTTCCTGCTGGCTCATGCGCAGGCGCATGAAGCGGCGCAGCCACTGCACCGGCCAGTCGATCAGGGCGATGACGACCAGGCCCGCCGTCAGGACGAACAGCAGACCGGTCAGCGCGTTCCAGGCGTGGCCCAGCTGGTCGTAGAGCGATGCGCCCCGGCCAAGTCCAAGCAATGCGGCCAAGTGGCTTTTCCCCCAGGACCAGGCCAGCGCGCCCAGCAGGCCGACCTTGGCGATGCCCTTGCCCACCTCGATCCACCCCTGCGCGCCAAACATCCGCTTGAGTCCTGACAGCGGGTTCAGGCGTGAGCCCTTGGGGGCCAGATTGGCGCCGATCCAGCGCCCGTCGGCCGGGCCAAGCTGGACCGCGATCACCGCGATCATCACCACCACGGCCAGCAGCAGCACGGGCGGCAGAACTGTCCAGACAAGCCGCAGCAGCACGGCACCGGGCGCGAAATCCTCCAGCGCGGGGCGGTCCCACGTCAGCCCCGCGCGCGCACCTTTTGCCATGCCCTCCATCAGCCAGGGGCCCGCGAATTTCAGCCAGGCGGCCCCGGCCAGCATGGCGGCGGCGGTTGCCAGCTCGCGGCTGCGCAGCACGTCGCCTTTCAGCGCGGCGTCGTGCTTGCGCTTCTCGGTCGGAGCAAAGGTCTTCTCGCCGCTCATCGCGCGATGATCTCTCCGGCATGGGTGACAGCTTCGGCGGAAAGGTCGGCCATCTGTTCAGCGGCGAGCGGCGCAGCAACGATCAGCGCGGCGATGCCCGCCAGCACGCCCGCCGGCAGGCCCAGCGCGAACAGGTTGAGCGATGGCGCGGAGCGGCTCAGCACTCCGGAGACGAACTGCACCACCAGCAGCACCAGCGTGACCGGCAGGGCGATGGCAATCGCGGCGACGAACATCTGCGTGGCGAACGAGGCAATCAGCTCAAGCCGCTCGGGCGAGAGCCACGCTGCGCCAGGCGGAAAGGTTTCATAGCTTTCGAAAACCAGCCGCAGCCAGGTGAGGTGCGCGCCAAGGCCCAGGAATACCACGGTCAGCAGCACGGTGAAATACTGCCCCAGCGCGGGCGAATGGGCCCCGCTGATCGGATCGGCGGCCGAGGCAATGCTCATGCCCATCGCGCCGCCGATCTGCTCTGCCGCAATGACCGGCGCGGCGAAGCTGAGTTGCAGCACGAAGCCCAGCGCCAGGCCGATCAGCACTTCGCCCGCCACGGCCAGCAGCCCGGCCAGCGAGAGCAGGTTGGGCGGCACCGCAACCGGTATCCACGCGCAGACCAGCACGGACAGGGCCCCGCTGATCGCCACGCGAAGCTGCACCGGCACCGCCGCCGCGCCAAAAAACGGTGCGGCCAGCAGCGCGGCGCCGATCCGGGTCATCACGAAGACCAGCTTCCACAGCTCGGCCTCGACCGCGCCGAACCCGAAGGTCAGCTGCATCATCGGCCCGTCGCCGCGATCTGGGCGAAAACTTCCTGGGTGAAATCGCCCACCAGCCCCAGCATCGATGCGCCCAGCACCACCAGCACCAGCGCGGTGACGGCCAGCTTGGGGACGAAGGTCAGGGTTTGCTCGTTCACCGAGGTCGCGGCCTGGATCACGCCAACCACCAGGCCCACGGCAAGGCTGGCCAGCAGCACCGGCGCGGCAACCAGCGCGGTGACCCACAGCATCCGGTCGGCAAGGGAGAGGAGGGAGGCGGTATCATCCATGCTTTTTCATCCAAGGTCCGTTCGTGTCGAGCGCAGTCTGTTCTCGGTGGCGTCGGCGTGTCTCGACTGCGCTCGACACGAACGGGAAGGTCCGCGTATCCCGGCTAGCCAAAACTCGCGGCCAGGCTGCCCATCAGCAGCGCCCAGCCATCGACCAGCACGAACAGCAGCAGCTTGAACGGCAGCGAGACGATGGTCGGGCTCATCATCATCATGCCCAGGCTCATCAGCACGGAGGCGACGACGAGGTCGATGATCAGGAATGGAAGGAACAGCATGAAGCCGATCTGGAATGCGGTCTTGAGTTCGCTGGTGACGAAGGCGGGGAGCAGGATCGAGAACGGCACGTCGGCAGCGCGCTCGAACTTGGGGGCCTTGGCCATGTCGGCGAACATGGCGAGGTCCTTCTCGCGGGTCTGGCGGATCATGAAGGCGTGGAATTCGCCGCCGGCATTGGCGATGGCCTGCTGCGCATTGATCGTGCCGGCCGAATAGGGGGCGATGGCGTTGGCGTTCACCTTGTCGAGCGTGGGCGCCATGATGAACAGCGAAAGGAACAGCGCAAGGCCGATCAGCACCTGGTTGGGCGGTGATTGCTGGAGCCCCAGCGCCTGGCGCAGGATCGACAGGACGACGAGAATCCGGGTGAAGCTGGTCATCATCAGCACCAGCGTCGGCAGGATCGTCAGCAGCCCCATCAGCAGCAGGATCTGCAGCGACATCGAAAGTCCGCCGCCCGGGCCGCCGTTCATGCTGGAAAAGGCCCGGTCAAGCGCGCCCGGAACCGCCGCCTGGGCATGGGCGAGGGTGGGGAGGAGCAGGACGGGGAAAGCGGCAAGGCCTGCAAACAGACGCTTCATTCGCCCGCCTCCCGCACTGGAGCTTCGGCCAGGCGGGTCAGGCCCTGGCGTGAGGCGGAGACGAGGATTTCCCGCCCGTGAAACTCGATCACCGCCAGCTTGAGCGTGGGCGACAGCATGGTCGTCTCGACGATCCGCGCGCGGCGTGCGGTGCCTTCGGGCACACCGCCCAGCCGCGCCTGCAGTTTCTGCGCGGCCTTGATCGTGCCCCAGGCAAGGGCGGCGATCAGCGGCAGCAGGATGACCAGCTTGAGGACATACCAGACCATCAGGCCGCTCCCTCGCTCGGCTGGCCCGCCAGCTCGACGATCCGCAGGCCGAAGCGGCCCCCTTCGGCGACGATTTCGCCGCGCGCGATCAGCTTGCCGTTGACCATCACGTCGAGCAGTTCGTCGGTCAGCCGGTCAAGCATGACCACGCTGTCCTCGCCCAGCGCGAGCACGTCCTTGAGCTTCATGTCGGTGCGGCCGAGTTCGACCGAAAGGCGTACGTCGACTTCCCTCAGGAGATCGAAGCCGCGGGTATGGAGGGTCATGAGTTCAGGTTCCTTCAGGCAAGGCGGGTAAGCTTGACGGCAACGCGGTCATCCTGCGCGCCGACGGTGCCATGGGCGATGACCGTGCCCCCGGCATGGAGCGGCACGGCGCGGGCCACCGCGACCGGCAGGACCATGCCGGGCTCAAGCGCGGATACGGTGGCCAGCGGCACCTTCATGTCGACCAGCAGCGCGCGAAGCGGCAGCGGCATATCGGCAAAGGGCGCGGCGGCGGGATCGGCGGCGTGCGGGGGGCGGGGACGGGAGGGCGCGCGCGCGCCATCGCCAAGCAGCGCGGGCAGCGCGGCCAGCGGCACGGCGATCACCAGCTTCCACGGCGCGCGCAGGCCTTCCAGAACCTCGATGGTCTGGATTGCCAGCGGCGTGCCGGGGGCGAAGGGGGCGAGATCGGCCAGGGTGCCAGCGCGGCGCAGCGCGGTGGGCGCATGGCTGCATTCCAGCACGGCGGCAAGCCGGGCGGCAACCAGGGTTTCCAGCCGGGCAATCATCAGCTCGGCGGAAAGCGGGAAGGCGACCGGCAGCATTTCGGGCGCGTCGCCCTTGCCCCCGAAAGCGCGGTCGACCATCCGCAGCACCGCCCCGGCATCGAGCGAGGCGAGCAGCGGCGTGCCCTGCGGGCCAAGACCCAGCAGGCTGTTCGCGGCGAGCGGCGCGATCAGCGCGGCCAGATCATCAGCTGTCCCGCGCGCGGCTGGCAGCGCGCGCATTTCGGGGGCCTCGCCGCCGATCAGCGGGGCAAGCGCGGCCGCCAGCAACCGGGCCAGCTGTTCCCCCGCGCGGGTCAGCGCGGGCAGCATCTCGTCCGGAGCAGGGCCGCGGCGGACAAGTTCGGCGCAGTGCTGCGCCGCTGCCCGCTCTGCAACGAAGGCGCGGACCGGTTTCACTGGACGAGGAACGACTTGAAATAGACCGCATCGACGCCGCCAAAGCCTTCGGTCTGGGTCAGCACCTTGTTGATCGCTGCGGTCAGGCGCTTTTGCAGGCGTTCCTTGCCCTCGGGAGTGAAGGCGTCCTCTTCGGGGGTGTCGGCCAGCACCACCAGAATCTCGCTGCGGATCGCCAGTTCGTGCTTTTTCACCCACATCAGCACGCGGCCATCGCGGCGGGTGGAGCAGGCGATGCTGATCTGCACCAGCGCGCTGGAGTTCTTGAGGTTCGAGGTGAAGTCGTCCGCGAAGTTGTAATAGCTGGTGCGGTATTCGCTGCCGCCCTCGCCATCGACATCGCCGCCCGGCGCTTCGCCCTCCTTGCCTTCCGACTTGGGGGCATAGGGGTCTTCCTCGCCCTTGCGGACCAGCTTGGGGGTGTTGTCTTCCTTCGCGTGTTCCTTGCCGCCGCCGACCATGCCCGACTGGACCAGCGCGAAAGTGCCGCCGCCCCCGGCGGCGACCAGCACCGCGCCCAGCACGGCCTTGATCAGCAGGCCCTTGCCTTTGGCGGGTCTGGCTTCCTTGTCCTTCTTGTCACTCATTGTTGATTACCCCCGATAGATTGCTGGAAAATCACGCGAAAATTCCCTGCTGGCTGCTCTCTCCGGTGCTTCGCCGGTCGGTACGCGGCGCCGTGAAGGCGTTGCGGCCGGATTCGCGTTCGCTTTGCCCGCCCGCATTGCCGCCGCGCGAACCCGCGCCGCCGCCCGGACCGGAACCATGCGCTTCCGCCTGGGCGCGGGGCTGGCCTTCGCTGCCCTGCCGCGTTCCGGCATCGGCTGGTGGCGCGCTCGGCGCGAGTGGCAGCGCGGCGCTGGCGGCGCGGGCGAAGGCCGGGTCGGTGCTGGCGATCGAGACGCTGAGGCCGCGTTCGTCCTGCCGGAAATCCAGCCGCACCTGGCCGAATTCGGCATGGGGCAGCGCCATGGTGACGCGGGTCTGATCGCCGCGCATCGTCTCGCGCGCGGCCACCAGCCGGTCGAGCAGGGCGGTGAAGTCGCGCGGTTCGACCGGGGGCGCTGCCGGAGCCGTGACCGGGGTCTGCGGCTGCTGGACTTCGGCCACGGTCAGCGGCGCGGGGGCCGCCATATCGGGCAGCGGCGCATCGATCCGGGCCAGCGGCTGGCGCGGCTGGACGTCTGGCGCGGCTTCGGCGCGCTGCCGGGCGGTATCCGGCAAGGCCGGATTGGCCGCAAGCACAGCCGGAGCGGGACGCGGGCCACCGGGGGCGAGCGCGGCAGGCTCGGTGAGCGGTGCTGTCTCGATCGTGATCCGCACGGCGGCGCGCGGCGCGGCAGGTGCCGGTGCGGCGGTGCCTGCCAAGGCGGGCATCACGGCATCCTGCTGAACGGGCATGGCCTCCGTCTGGGTACGGGTCTGCGCAATCGGCGCGGCATGAGCCGTTACTGGCGCGGGCGGCGGTGCCGCTCCGTCGGCAGGCGAAGGCTGGGTTGCGGAATGGACCGGCACTGGCAGGCTGACGGCCAGAAACTGCGGTGCGGGCAGGGGCAGGGCTTCGGACGGCGCGGCGGGAGGGGCTTTGTCCGGCTCGCCATGACTGGTTGGCTCGGGCGTCCCGTCCGGGGTGGCAGGCACCCTGCGCGGGGAAACGGAGGGCAGGCGCGCTGCGATGGGCGCAGCTGCGGGGGGCGCCGCGGCAGCGGGCAGCGGCTCCGGAGCGGGCACGGCTTCGGCTTCAGTCGCGGCGGCAACCACCCGGGCGGACGGAATCGGCAGACTGGCGGCGGCAGCGACAGCGGGCGCGGGCACTGCGGGGGGCGCCGCTGGCTGAGGCATGGCCGCGCCGACCTGCGCGACCGGCAGGCCGGCGGGTGGGACATCCGGCCCGGCACGCGGCCCGGCAACCGGCCCGGTAAGCGGCAATGCAACCGGCAAGATTTTGCCGGTGGGCGGCAAGGGCTTTGCCGGTGCGGCAATTGCCAGTGCTGCGCCCGGCAGGGGGGCGGCGGCTGCGGGGATCGCGCGGGGATCGGCCGCAACGGCGGGCGCCGTTCCCAGATCCGCCAGCAAAGCCCCGAAATCCGGGCCCGTCGCCCCTGCCTGCCCGTTCGCGGTCACCGTCTCGGCGGTGCCCGGAAGCAGCGAAAGCAGGGATGGGGCGGACATCGGGTTCATGGGCAGGGTCCTGTGGCAAGGGTTCGCCGTTAACTATTCAAGACCCGTGCCAACTGCCCTTCGCGCACCCAGAACCTGTTGCTGGCGGCGCTGGGCAAGGCTGCGCGCCTCGGCCCCGGCGCGGTCCTCCACGGCGGAGCGGGCACGCTCGGCGGCGGCGAGGGCCTGCTGCTTGCGGTCGGCAAGCGAGCGGGCGCGGTTCGCATCGCTGGACGTGGCCCGGGAAATGTCGCGCAGGCCGGATGCGAAGCTGTCCATCTGGCGCAGATCGTGGGCCAGCGCCGGTCCGGCCTGAGCACGGTAGGCATCGGCCATGCGGGCGGTGCGCTCGGCCAGCGCGGTCAGCTGGGCGAGCGTGCCTTCGGCCTCCGCAGCTTCACGCGCGGCGGTCTGTCTGGCGATGGCGCGGACCTTTTCCAGCCGCTGAAGGCGGCGCAGCCGCGCGGTGTCAGCGGCCATGAGCCATCAGCGCGGCAAGCGCCGCCACGCTTTGTTTCAGCGGCACAGCAGAGCGCGCCGGCTGGCACAGGAACCGGGTGAGATCATCATGCATGGCAATCGCGCGGTCGAGCACCGTATCGGCGCCGGGGCGGTAGGCCCCCATCAGAACAAGGTCGCGGTTTGCCTCGTAACTGGCGACAAGGGAACGAAATTCCCTTGCAAGCGCGTTGTGTTCCGCGCCCACGACATCGGCCATCACACGGCTCAGCGAAGCGGCGATATCGATTGCCGGATACTGCCCGCGCTGGGCGAGATCGCGGCTGAGCACCACGTGCCCGTCAAGGATCGAGCGGGCTGTATCGACCACCGGATCGTCCTGGTTGTCGCCGTCCGCCAGCACGGTGTAGATGCCCGTGATCGACCCGCCGCTTGCCGCCGAATTGCCTGCGCGCTCGACCAGCTTGGTAATCGTGGCGAGCGAGGAGGGCGGATAGCCGCGCGCCGCGCCCGGTTCGCCCAGCAGCAGCGCGATTTCGCGCGCGGCGTGGGCCACGCGGGTCAGGCTGTCCATGATCAGCAGCACCTGCCGCCCTTCGGCGCGGAACCGTTCGGCCAGGCTGGTCGCCAGCATCGCCCCGCGCAGGCGCAGGTTGGGGGCATGGTCGGCAGGCACCGCGACCACGGCGGTATGAGCGCGCTTCGATCCGGCCATGTGCCGCTCGACAAAGTCCGAAACCTCGCGCGCGCGCTCGCCGATCAGGCCGACGACGACCACTTCGGCCTCGGCTCCGGTGGCGATCATGTCGAGCAGGACCGACTTGCCGACGCCCGATCCCGCCATGATCCCGATCCGCTGGCCGACCCCGAACGTCGTCAGGGCATTGAGCGCGCGCACGCCCACGTCGAACGGCGCGCGCACCGGGCTGCGATCGAGCGCGCCGGTGCGCAAGCCACCCGCTGGCCAGGACTGGCGCGAGTGGATCGGTCCCAGTCCATCGATCGGAAAGCCTTCGCCATCCACCGCACGGCCCAGGAACGGGTCACCCACGGGCAGCATTCCGGGCCGTCCCTCAAGCCGCACCCGCGCGCCGGGGCGCAGCATCACCGTATCTCCCAGCAGCATCATCAGCGTGCGGCCATTGCGAAAGCCGATGACTTCGGCGGTCAGCGGCGCCTCGCGGCCATGGGCGACCTTGCCCAGCGCGCCGACCGGCGCGGACAGGCCGGACACTTCCAGCAGGCCGCCATCGCAGGCGGTCAGCAGGCCATAGCGGCCAGGGGACAGGTCGATGTCCGCTTGCGCCAGATCGTCGAGCAGGGGGGCCAGCAGGTTCAGCATCCGGCGAGCGCCTCGGCAATCGCGCGGCGCCAGTGCGAGGGGCCGTCCTCGACGCCTCCGGCGGTGCTTTCGATCCGCAGGGCGCCGCGTTCCAATGCGGGATCGGGCAGGACTTCCAGCCCCTCTGGCAGGCGCGCGGCGACCAGTGGCAGGTCATCGGGATGCAGCCGCAGCAGGCGCGCATCGTCGGCCCGCGCCAGCATCGCGGCGGCGCGTTCCACCCGCGCGGCCAGCGCGGCGGGATCGAGCGCGAGGGGCGCAATCGCCGCCTCGCACAGCGCCTCGACCGTGGCGTGGAGCTTCTGGCGCAGCTGTTCGGCCAGATCGGCGTCGAGCCGGGCGAGCGACAGTTCGATCCGCGCGCGGGCGGCCTCGTCCCCGGCCATGCGGGCCTCGGCTTCGGCCAGGGCTTCGGCGCGGCCTTGGTCATAGCCATCGGCCCAGGCCAGCGCGACCGGATCGGGGGCCTGCGCCTGCTGATCGGACGCGGGCGGCGGAGCGGCCCCGGCGGCAAAGCGCGGGTCGCTGGCAAAGCCGGTGCTGGCAGTGAAAGCGTCCAGCGGCAGGCTAGACATATTCGTCGTCCCCGCCCGCGCCGAACACGATCACCCCTTCGGCGGCGAGGCGGCGGGCGGCGGCGACGATGGCCTTCTGCGCCTCGACCACATCGGCCATCTTCAGGCGGCCGCGCGCGGCGATCTCGTCCTTCACGCCGTCGGCGGCGCGGCTCGACATGGCGCGGAAGAACACGTCGCGCTGGTCCTCGGCAATGCCCTTCAGCGCATCGATCAGGGTATCGCTTTCCACCTCGCGCAGCAGCGAGCCCATTGCCTGCGGATCGAGCACGAAGAGGTGTTCGAACTTGAACATCTCGTTCTCGATCTCGCGGGCGAGCGCCTTGTCGATCCGCCCAAGCTCCGGCATGATCCGCTTCTCGGCGGCCTTTCCGGCGTTGTTGATAATGTCGGCGGCGCCGCGCGCTCCGCCCATGGTGAGCGTGGCCTGGCCGTGGCTGGTGGCGATGCGCTGCTCCAGCAGTTCCTCCAGCATCGCAATCGCCTCGGTCGAAACCGGGCCGAGTGTGGCCACGCGGTGGACCACCTGCGGCTGCACGGCTGGCGGCAGGGCGTGGAGGACTTCGGCGGCGACTTCGGGTTCCAACTGGACCAGCAGCACGGCAAGCGCCTGGGGGTGTTCATCCTTGACCAGCGGGATCAGCGCCTGCGGGGTAAGCCAGCGGACCAGCTCGATCGCGGGGCCGCGCTCCTCGCCCAGCGGCAGGATGCGCTGCATCATGCTTTCGGCCTTGACCTCGCCCACCGCGCTGGTGATCAGCGAGCGGACCTGCGCCGGGCGGTTGCCAGCGCTAATCCCCTGCCGCTCGGTGCTTTTCACGAAGCCGCTGATCGCCTGGGTGATCAGGTCCGGGCCGATCTCGCCCAGCAGGCACATCTTTTCGCCGAGCAGCTGGAGTTCGTGGGGTTCGAGCCGGGCCAGGATCGTCGCGGCCTGGGCCTCGTCCAGCAGCATGACCATCACCGCCGCGCGGGCGGCATCGTCAAGCGCGGGGAGAGTTGGGGCAACGTTCATCAGGCGGCTCCCTCGCGCGGCTGGGCGAGCATCTGGCGCAGCGCGTGGAGCGCGTCGTCAGGCTTTTCCTCGACAATCCGCTGGGCCAGAGTGACCTGACGGCCAAGCAGTTCCGCATCGATCGCGCCGGTGGCGGGATCGCGGGCCGGATTGCTGTCTGCCATATCGGCCGGCTCGGCATTGTCCTCGGCGGGCGGCGCGGCGGGTTCCCGGCGCAGGGCCCTGAGCAGCGGGCGCACGCCCAGCAGCAGGACCAGCAGCACGGCGAGCAGCGCCACGACCGAGCGGGCTAGGGTGGCGAACCACGGCATCTCGTAGAACGGCAGGGCATCATCGGCGACCGGCTCGAACGGGCGGACCATCACCTGAACCTGATCGCCGCGCTGGAGATTGGCCCCCGTCGCGGCGCTGACCAGGGCCTTGATCGCCTCGATATCGGCAGGCTTGCCGTTCTGCTTCATGGCTGCCTGGCTGATCGCCACGGCGACGGACAGGCGCTTGACGGCGCCGGGCTTGCTGTTGGCCACGGCAACCTCGCGGCCCAGTTCATAGGTCCGCGTGGCGCTGGATTCACCGTTCTGGACCGGCGCGGCGCCCGGCCCTTGCGTGCCCTGCGGCGGGCCGGGCTGGGCGGTGGTGGCGGGCGGCGGGGTGTTGGCCAGCACCCCGGGCACACCCGCAGCAGGGGCGGCGGCGGCGCTTTGCGAGGCGGCCTGCGTTTCGCTGCGCAGCACGCCCTGCTTGTCATAGCTTTCGCGCGCGGTGGTCACCTCGTTCTGGTCGAGTTCGACCTGGATCTCGCTGGTGAAATTGCCCGCGCCCAGCATCGGGGTCAGCAACTGGTCAAGCTGGGTGCGCAGCTTTTCTTCCATCCGGCCCTGCAATTCCAGGTGGTCGGCATCCTGCCCGCCCTTCTGCGAGAGCAGCCGACCGTGTTGGTCGGCCACGCGGACCGCATCGGGCGACATCCCCGGCACCGATCCGGCGACAAGGTTGACGATCGCGGAAACCTGGCTGTCGGCCAGTTGCCGCCCGCGCGCCATGCGGACCATGACCGAGGCGCTGGGGGGCGAATCCTCGCGCACGAAGACCGACTTGCTCGCCTCGGCGAGGTGGACTCGGACGGCTTCGACGCCCTCGATCTCCTGGATTGTCAGGGTCAGTTCGTGTTCCCGCGCGGCGCGCAGGCGCTCACCCTCCAGCGTCCGGCTGGCACCCAGCGGCAGGCTGTCGAGCGAGGCGGGCGCGTCCGGGCTGGCGAGCGCTCCGTCCGAGGCGACCAGCATCCGCGCGCGGTGGAAATCGCCTTCATCGACGGAGAGCGCGCCGGTCTGGTTGTCGATGGCATAGCCGATCCCCGCCTTGTCGAGGCTGGAGACAACCGAGGCGCGCTCGCTGTCGCCCAGTTCGGAATAGAGCACGCGTTGCGGCGCGGGCGAAAGCAGCGCCCAGGTCAGCGCCACCCCGCCCAGCGCTGAAAGGCCCAGGAACCACGGCAGCGCCCGCCGCGCGGCGGGCTGACTGGCCAGGCCGCGCAGCCGTTCCAGCGCGTTGGCGGGGGTCAGCGGCGCCAGCGGCGCGCCGGAAAGCCCCGGTGAAGGGGCGGGAACAAGCTCGCTCATCTATCAGACCCCCATCCGCATGATGTCCTGGTAGGCCGAAAGCAGCCGGTTCCTGACCTGGAGGGTCGCCTCGAAAGCGATCCCCGATTCCTGCCGGGCCAGCATCACCTGGGCGATATCGGTCACCTCGCCGCGCTCGTAACCGGCGCTGAGGGTTTCGGACTTTTTCTGGACCTCGGCCACTCCGTCGAGCGCGTTCTTGAGCGCGTCGGTAAAGCCCGATCCGGTGCCCTGCGCGGGCGCGGTTTCCTGGGTGCTTGCGGTGTGGACCTGCTGGAGCAGCTGCGACCGGTCCAGGATCTGCTGGCGCATGGCGAGGATCTGGTTGATCCCGCCGCCCGCGCCGATGCCGCCGATGCCGCTCATCGCCGCTCTCCGGCGACGGCCAGCCCGGCCTCGCGGAAGGCGGCGAGGCGGTAGCGCAGGGTGCGTTCCGAAATGCCGAGCTGGCGCGCGGTGGCGACGCGGCTGCCGCCGCAGGCCGCCAGCGTATCCATGATCGCGCGGGCCTCGGAAATCTGGACAATGTTGGACAGGCGCTGCGGGGTTTCGGCGGCTGCGGCCTGCGCCGCCTCCTGCCCGACCAGCCGTGCGGGGCTGTCAAACACGATGTGCGCGGGCGTGATTTCAGGCTGGCCTTCGCCGAGCAGCAGGGCGCGGCGGACCACGTTTTCCAGCTCGCGCACGTTGCCGGGCCAGGAATGGAGCTTGAGCGCCGCCAGCGCGGTTTCCGAAAACCACGGCATGGCCTTGCCCGGGGCGGTGTGGCGCAGCGCGAGGGCAAAGGCCAGCGGGGCGATGTCCTCGCTCCGCTCGCGCAGCGGGCGCAGGGTGAGGGGGAAGACGTTGAGGCGATAGTAAAGGTCGGCGCGGAAGCGGCCTTCGGCGACTTCGGTGGCCAGATCGCGGTTGGCGGCGGCAATCACGCGGACGTCGATCTTGATCGCCCGGGTCGAGCCGATCGGCACCACTTCGCCTTCCTGCAACGCGCGCAGCAGCTTGGCCTGAAGGTTGAGCGGCATTTCCGCGATCTCGTCGAGCAGCAGGGTGCCGCCGTCGGCCGCGCGGAAAAAGCCTTCGTTCGATTGGGTCGCGCCGGTGAAGGCGCCCTTCTGGTGGCCAAACAGCAGCGCTTCCAGCATGGCTTCGGGCATCGCCGCACAGTTGACCGCAACGAACGGCGCATCGCGGCGCGGGCTGGACATGTGGATGAAGCGGCTGAGCACTTCCTTGCCGGTGCCGGTCGGGCCGCCGATCAGCACGGGGATCTCGCTCGCGGCGAGGCGCTCGGCCAGGGCCAGGACCGACAGGCTTTCCGGGTCGGCGGCAATCGGCATGCCCGGCGCGGTCAGCGCGGCGACCAGCGCGGCCAGCGGCCCTTCGGCGCAGGGATCGCGGTAGGACAGGGTGAAACGGCCACGAGTGCCGTCGCGGGTCAGCGCGTTCACCGCTCCGCGTTCCAGCGTCACGCAGGGGCCGGGACCGATGGGAGCGGGCGATCCCGCATCGCGCAGGCAGGCCGGGCTGCCGGAAAAACCCGTGCCAACTATGGCTGCGGCGCGCTGCACCAGGGGGGCGTGGCCCCGTGCCGCGGTATCGCTGATTGCCAGAACTGTCATTTGGGAACCCCCCGGTTAACCATCTCGATGGCCGGGTAATGCGCGCAGAACGTCAAACGCTCCGGTAATTTAAGGCCCTGTAAAAACACCTAATTATCTGGCGCCGGGCAAGCGGGCAAAGCGCGGAGGCAGGTCCGGACGGCTATCGGGAACAGCCCTTAAATTCCCCGCATTCCTGCCGCTCTTTGCCATGGCAGCCGCGCCGGATGGTCCGACACGGCTTGCGATACGGGACTATCCACGGGAGTCATTCATGGCTGTTATCAACACCAACATTTCCGCGATCAAGGCCGCCAACGCCTCGAACTCTGCCGCCAAGGCGCTCGGTACGGCGATGGAACGCCTGTCGACCGGCAAGCGCATCAACGGCGCCAAGGACGACGCCGCCGGCCTTGCCATCGCCACCTCGATGACCGCGCAGGTTCGCGGCATGAGCCAGGGCATCCGCAACGCCAATGATGGCATTTCGCTGGCCCAGACCGCCGAAGGCGCGCTGAGCGAGGTTTCGAACATGCTGCAGCGGGTCCGCGAACTGGCCGTGCAGAGCTCTTCGGGCACCTATCAGGCGTCTGACCGCACCGCGATGCAGTCGGAAGTGACCGCGCTGACCAACCAGATCAGCGACGTTCTGGCCAACACCGAATTCAACGGCAACACCCTGTTTTCGACCACCGCGGGCACCGATGTCACGTTCGACATCCAGACCGGCGCCAACTCGGGCGAAACCGTTACCCTGACCTCGACCGCGATCGACGGCGCCAACATCTCGGCCACCGCGCTTGACGTAACCTCGGCCACCGCCGCATCGACCACGATCGACAATGTCGACCTGGCTCTGGCGGACGTCAACGCCTCGCGCGCCGGGCTTGGTGCGGGCCAGAACCGCCTTGAATCGGCGGTCAACAACCTGACCAACAACGTCACCAACCTGTCTGATGCGCGCAGCCGGATCGAGGATACCGACTATTCGTCGGAAACCACCGCGATGGCCAAGGCGCAGATCCTCAGCCAGGCCTCGACCGCGATGATCGCCCAGGCCAACCAGAGCCAGCAGAACGTGCTCTCGCTGCTCCGCTAAGGACCCACGCGGCAGCAGACCCATTGCCTGTCCTTCCAGGCATGGCCCGGCGGTTCCCCCCGAACCGCCGGGCCTTTCCGCGTGCCCGCTTGCCCAGGCGGCGGCGCTGCAATAGCAGTTGGCCGACAAGCAAGGGGGGGCGGGAATGGCAGGCTATATCGGCGCGATCGATCAGGGGACGACCAGCACCCGGTTCATCGTGTTCGACCATGCGGGCGCCATCGTCGCGCTAGACCAGATGGAGCACCGGCAGATCATGCCCCGGCCCGGCTGGGTGGAACATGACGCCGCCGAAATTTGGGCCAACACGCAGGCGGTGATTGCCGGGGCACTGGAGCGGGCGGGGCTGACGCCCGGCGATCTTGCCGCCGTGGGCATCACCAACCAGCGCGAAACCACCGTGCTGTGGGACCGGGAGAGCGGACAGCCGGTCCACAACGCGATTGTCTGGATGGACACCCGCACCGACAAGCTGGTGGAGCAGCTTGCGGCCGAAGGCGGGCAGGACCGCCTGCGCGGCAGGACCGGGCTGCCGCTGGCGACCTATTTTTCCGGCCTCAAGCTGCGCTGGCTGCTGGATGAGGTGCCGCTCGCGCCCGCCCGGGCCGATGCGGGGGAGCTCTTGTTCGGCACGATCGACAGCTGGCTCGCCTGGAACCTGACAGGGCTGCACGTCACCGATGTCACCAATGCCTCGCGCACCCAGCTGATGAACCTTGAAACGCTGGGCTGGGACGATGAAATCCTGGCCCTGCTGGACATTCCGCGCGCCTGCCTGCCGCAGATCCGGTCATCGAGCGAAGTCTATGGCACGTGCCGGGGCGTGCTGGAGGGTGTGCCGCTGGCGGGCATCCTGGGGGATCAGCAGGCCGCGCTGTTCGGGCAGGCCTGCCTGGCGCCGGGCGAGGCGAAGAACACCTATGGCACCGGCTGCTTCATGCTGATGAACACCGGCACACGTCCGTTTGCCTCCACCTCCGGGCTGCTCACCACGCTGGGTTACAAGCTGGGGGATGCGCCCGCGGTCTATGCGCTGGAAGGATCGATCTCGATCGCCGGGGCGCTGGTCCAGTGGCTGCGCGACAATCTGGGACTGATCGCCAACGCGGCGGAGATCGAGGCGCTGGCCGCCAGCGTGCCGGACAATGGCGACGTCTATTTCGTGCCTGCCTTTTCCGGGCTCTACGCCCCGCACTGGCAAAGCGGCGCGCGCGGGGTGATCGCGGGCCTCACCCGGTTCGCAGGCAAGGGCCATCTTGCCCGCGCCGCGCTGGAAGCGACGGCGTTTCAGACCCGCGAAGTGCTGGATGCGATGGCGCGCGATTCCGGCGTCGCCATCACCGAACTCAGGACCGATGGCGGCATGGTGGTCAACGAACTGCTGATGCAGTTCCAGGCCGACATCCTGGGCGTGCCGGTGGTCCGCCCCAGGGTGATCGAAACGACCGCGCTGGGCGCTGCCTATGCGGCGGGACTGGCGGTTGGCTACTGGGCCTCAACCGATGATATCCGCACCAACTGGGGCGAGGACAAGCGCTGGCGCCCGGACATGGCCGAGGATCGCCGCGCCGCGCTTTACGGCAGGTGGAACAAGGCGGTGACCCGGGCGATGGACTGGGTGGACTGAGGGGCCGGGCGCTGGCCGCCTCTGGATTGCTTCGCTACGCTCGCAATGACGAAGATGAAGGGACTACACCTTCTTCGTCATTGCGAGGGCCGCAGGCCCGCGGCAATCCGAGAGCGGTCAGCACCACCGCGCCATCTTACCCCAGCACCAGCACATTGTTTTCCCGCACGATCGGCCACGCGGTGGCGATTGCCATCATCGCCGCGCCGCCGGTACGCGCCAGCAGGGCATCCAGCCGCGCCTTGGCCGCATCGTCCAGAGCGGCGGCGGCAGCCTGCGCGCGGGCGAAGTGCCACAGCGAGTGGGGATGGCTGCCGCGCCGCATCGTCACCCCGCGCCAGGGATACTCGATCCGCCCGACATGGGGATGAACCGAGCGCCCGCCATCGTGCGACACCACCGTGCCGGGCGCCGGGTCTGCCAGCCCGGCCAGCCAGCGGTCGAACTGCGCGGCGTCCGCCTCGAGGCCCGGTCCCCAGTGGGCGAAGACAGCGGCCAGCACCGCTTCCAGCGTTGCGGGGATCGCGTCGCCTGTCGGCCAGGCGGCGCCGGTATCGGCATAGTCATTGTCGGCAATCGGCGCGACGTTCATCCGTTCGGTCCAGCGCGCCACATTGGGGGCGGTGGTGCGCATCAGGAAGCCGGGCACCGGATCGCGCGCGAGATGGGCATAGAGCGGGGCCATCATCCCGAAGTCAGCCAGGCCCGGCCGCCCGCCCATCAGGTAGGGATGCACGCGGAAATGCGCCTCCAGCAGGCCCAGCAGTTCCTTGTAGCTGTCCTCCATTGCCGGGATCACCTCGCTCGTCACGCCAAGTCCGGGCAGGAAACCATTGAATTTGCCCATCAGCATTTCGGCGGCGGCAAGCCGGTTTTCATAAGGCATCGAGACAGGGATCGCGCGGGCGAACTCGGCGCGCAGGAACGCCTCCTGCTCGGCGCGGTAAGACCAGCGGTAATGCATCGCCAGCGGCATGAAATAGTTGGAGCCGAAGGCATCGAGGATCAGCGAGACGACATGCTGCACGCCGCCCGCCGGCTCCATTGCCGGGCCATCGGCAAAGCGCGCCTCGCAATGGTCGATGATCGCGGTGCAGTCCTGGATCAGTTCGCCTTCGGGCGTTTCGACGACGGGGATCACCATGTGCCCGACCTGCGGCACGACTTCGCCCAGAAAGCGCGGATCGGAGGCCAGCAGCTCGTCGAACGGCACCTGCTTCTTGATCAGGTAGGAGCGCGCCTTGCCGGTATAAAGCGAATGCGGCGTTCCCCACAGCGTATAGCGTTGCGTCGTCATCAATGATCCTCCCGTTTAGGGTATATACCCTAAACGATGCGCCGATGCGATCAAGTCCGCCTTGCGGGTGGGGGCAAGCCGGTCCGCGCGCCGGGTGTAGACGCCGACCAGCGCCTCGCCCGCCTTGGCCGGACTGCCGGCATCGAACGGCGGGGCTGGATCGTATTCCAGCGCGAGCTGGACCGCGCGGGCCGTGTCTTCCCCGGCGATCCGCGCCATCAGGGCCAGCGCGAAGTCGATTCCCGCCGTGACCCCGCCGCCGGTCGCGCGGTTGCGGTCGATCACGTGGCGGGCCTGGACCGGCTCGGCCCCGAACAGCGGCAGCATATCGTGCCAGGCCCAGTGCGTGGTCGCCTTGTAGCCGCGCAGCAGCCCCGCCGCGCCCAGCACCAGCGCGCCGGTGCAGACGCTGGTCACCCACTGCGCCTCGGCGCCGACCTGCCGCACCCAGTCGAGCGCGGGGGCGTGGTCGATGACAGCGGAAATGCCCATGCCGCCCGGCACGCAGAGCAGGTCGGCGCGCGGGACCTGGGCAAAGGTTGCGGTTGGCAGGATCGCAAAGCCCGCGTCGGTTGGCACGGGATCGGGGGTTTCCCAGACGAGATCGACCTTTGCCCCCGGCAGGCGCGAAAGGAACTGGGCGGGGCCGGTCAGGTCCAGCTGGGTGACGCCGGGGAACAGCAGGAAGGCGATGTGCATGGCCGCGATCCTTGCACTATCGCCCCGGCGCGGCAACCGGCGGCTTAGCGCAGCAGCAGGATCGAGATCCGGCGGTTGCGCGGGTCCTGCGGGTTGTCGCGGACCAGCGGTTCGCGGTCGGCCACGCCCTCAATCCGGCGAAAGCGGTCCTCGGCCACGCCCTGGCGCAGCAGGGCCTGGCGGGTGGCTTCGGCCCGGCCGGCGGAAAGCGACCAGTTGTTGGCCCCCAGACCGCCTTTCCACGGCAAGGCATCGGTATGGCCCCGGACCGTCAGTTCCCCCGGCTCGCCGCTGACCACCTGGCCCAGCACCCTCAGCAGTTCGGCGGCATCGCCGGTCAGCACCGTGGTGCCAAGCTGGAACATCGAGAAGTCGGCATCGTCGACCAGATCGATGCGGATGCCCTGCGCGGTATCGACCATCCGCACCTGCCGGGAGAGGCGGGCAATCCGCTGGTTCTGCGCCAGCTTGGCCTCAAGCCGCTTCTGCATCGATTCGACCCGCTTGGCGCGCTGCGCGCCTTCCTTCGGCCCGCCGGTGGTATCAAGCGGAATGGTCATCGCCTTGTTGCCGGTCTGCCCGGCGCGGTTGGGGTAATTGTCCACATCGGTGATCGATGAACCGCCCAGCATCCCGTTGGACCCGGCGCTTTCCTGCTTCAGCTTGACCAGAGTGGGGGTGAAATAGTCGGCCAGGCCCTTGCGCTGCTTTTCGGTTGTCGCGCCCAGCAGCCACAGCAGCAGGAAGAAGGCCATCATCGCGGTGACGAAGTCGGCATAGGCCACCTTCCACGCGCCGCCGTGGTGGCCGCCTTCGACCACGGTGATCTTCTTGACGATGATCGGGCGCGGCGGTTCGTTCTTGCCGCGCGCAGCGGGCTTGGCGGCCATGGCCTAGCGCCCCCGCAGGCTGTCGAGCAGCTCGGACAGGCCCGGGCGGAATTCGTGCCCCAGGCCGGATCGCGCGCTTTCCACCACCAGCGGCTGGGGCCAGCCGTGGAGCGAGGCGATCACCACCTGCTTGACCGCGTGAAAGATCTGCTCGTCCGCTTCCAGCACCTGCTTCAGGCGCTGGGCAATCGGCGCAACCATGCCATAGGCCAGCAGCACGCCCATGAAAGTGCCGACCAGCGCCGATCCGATCATTCCGCCCAGCACCGAAGGGGGCTTGTCGATCGAACCCATGGTCTTGACCACGCCCAGCACGGCGGCGACGATCCCCAGCGCGGGCAGGGCATCGGCCAGGGTTTGCAGGTTGTGCTGGGGTTCGTGCATTTCGTGGAAATGCGTCTTCATCGCGTTGTCCATCACCTCTTCCACCGCGTGGACTTCCAGCGTGCCCGATGAGACGACGATCAGGGTCAGCGTGTCGCAGATCAGCGCAGTCAGTTCCTTGTTGGCCAGCAGGCGCGGAAATTCGGCGAAGATCGGCGAACTGGCGGGATCGGTGACATGGCTTTCCAGCGCCACCGGGCCTTCGGCGCGCAGCAGCTTCATCAGCTTGGTGGTCAGGATGATCGCGTCGACGTGGTCCTGCTTGGTGTGGCGCGGGCCCTTGAAGACCTTCTTGAACCCCCCGCCGAGCGCTTTGAGCCCGTGGAGCGAATTGCCCGTCACCAGCGCGCCCACCGCCGCGCCGCCGATGATCAGCATTTCGTGCGGGATGGCGTGCATCACCGGGCCGAGCGCGCCGCCGGTGAGGGCGAAACCGCCGAACACCATGACAAGCAGGATGACGATGCCGATCACGACGTACATGGCAATAACCCCCGATTGAAACTCAATGGCCCGCCGCGCCGGTCAGCGCAGCAGGTCGAACAGCGAAAGGCTGGAAAGCTTGGCGAAGCTGGCCTGGCTGGCTTCCAGCACGGTCATGGTCTGTTGCAGCCGGGTGACCGTTTCGGCGATGTCGGCGCCGCCCACCTGCGATTGCTCCTCGGCCCGCAGCTCGCCCATTTCGGTGCGGCGTTCGGAAACGAGGTCGATCCAGGCGAGGCGCGAGCCGACCACGGTCTGCGCCGTGGTCACCGCCTCAAGCCCGGCATCGAGCGTGCCCAGCGCGTCGCGCGCGGCCTGCGCGGGATCGGCGGCGGCGCCCTGCAGGGCATCGGCCAGCCCCTTGATCGCGGCGAACAGGTTGGTCGGCCCGCCCGGCCCGGTGAAGTTCAGGAATTCCGGACCCGTCAGTCCGCGCGTTACTGACAGTCCGTCGCCCAGGCTCAGCTCGCCCGCGCTGGCGGTTCCGGCATAGACCGGGTTGCCTGCCACGTCGGTGGCATAGGCGCTGCCGGCGGTGTCTCCGCCGAACAGGGCGTGGCCCGCGCTGTCGCGGGCGTTGGCCAGGTGCAGCAGTTCCCCGCCGATCTGCTTAAGCTCGGTGGCGATGCCCGATCGCTGCGCGGCGGTCAGCGTGGCGTTGGCGGCCTGCACGGTCAGTTCCTGCGCGCGGGTGACATAGCTGGCAAAGCTGGACAGCGCGCTGTCGGTCAGCGTCAGGTCGGTGGCGGCGCGCGAGGCGGCGGCGGTGTCGATCGCGGCGAAGGCATCGGCGCGGGCCATGCGGCGCAGCTGCGCGGCGGCAACCGGATCGTCGGAGGAACGGGTCAGGCGGCTGCCAGTGCCGATCGCCGCTTGCAGCGCCTCGGCCTGGGCGCGCAGGTCCGCAATTGCGCGGGTGGAGCGTTCATAGAAGGCGCTGGTGCTGATCGTGGTCATGGCCGGGTTTCCTCGCTCATTTTTGCGCTCACTTCAGGGCCAGCAGAGTGTCGAAAATGTCGGAGGCGACCTGGATCGCCCGGCCGCTGGCCTGGAACGCCTTCTGGAAACGGACGAGGTTGACCGCCTCCTGTTCCAGATCGACCCCGGACTGGCTGTCGAGCGCGATCCGGGCCGAGCTGGCGATGGCTTCGAGCGCGTCCGCCGTGACCCGCCGCCCCGCAACCGCGCTGGATGCGGAGAACAACAGACCGCTGGCGCCGCCCGAAATGTCTGCCCCGTCCAGCGCGCTGCGCAGGGCGGAAAGGTTCGCGCCGTCGCGGCTGCCCGCGCCTGCCCCGGCCGGAGCCGTGGCAATTCCGCTGCCAGAGGTGAGCGCAAGGCCGATGCCCGCCGCTCCGCTGCCGGAAAACAGCGGCTGACCGGGCGATCCGTCCAGCGCGGCGCCGCCCGCCTGCGCGCCGTTGGCCGCGGCGATCAGGCTGTCGGCCAGCGTGTCGAGACTGGTCGCGGTATCGCGCAGGCTGACCAGCGCCTGGGCCTTGCCCGCCAGCGATCCGGCGGACAGCGCCACCGGACCGCCGCCCAGCGTGAAGGAAATCGTGCCGTCGGACGCAGTGGCCATGGCGAAGGGGGCCGTGTTGCCCGCGCTGACCAGCAGCGGCCCGGCATTGCCGCCCAGCCGCACGTCGACCGTCTGGTTGGCGTTGATGCTGGCCGAAACGTCGGTGAACTGCGACAGGCGCCCCAGCAGGCTGTCGCGCTGGTCGAGCAGGGTCGCCTGGTCGCTGGTGCCTGGGCTGGCGCGCATCAGTTGCAGGTTGGTGCGGGCAAGCTCCCCGGCCAGCAGGTTGACCTGCGCCGTGCCATCCTGTGCTTCGAAACGCAGGCCCTTGGCGGCCTCGTCAAGCCCCTGCGCGGCGATGTTGAAGGTGCGCGTCAGGGTGCGCGCGTCCTCCAGCACGGCGGCGCGCAGCGAGGGATCGACCGGGTCGGCGGCGAGCCGTTGCAGCGAGGATTCGAAACTGGTCAGCGCCGGGTAGAGGTTCGACTGTTCCAGCGCCGCCTCGGCATTTTCCAGCCCCGCCAGTTCGGCGCCGGCGCGCGCGGCATCGCTGCCGGTGCGGCGCACTTCGGCCTGGCGGAACAGGTCGGCATTGCGGACGATCCCGTCGACCCGCACGCCCGACAGCGAGATGTCGCTGAGCCGGTTGTAACCGCCTGCGGTCGACAGCTCCGACAGCCGCACCGAACGGCGGACATAGCCCTCGGTCGAGGCGTTGGCGATGTTCTGCGCGGTGATGTCGAGCGCGGCGCGCGCCGCCTTGATCCCGCTGGTGCCGATGGTGAAAAGGTCGGAGGCCATAGGTTACCCGGGCCGGGGCCGGCCCCCCCCCCCCCCCCCCCCGGGGGGGGGGGGGGGGGGGGGGGTGGGGGGGGGGGGGGGGGGCCCCCCCCCCCCGGGGGGGGGCCCCCCCCCCCCCCCCCCCCCCCCCCGGGGGGGGGGGGACCGCTTGCAAGTTGCGCCTCGATCATCCGGGCCATGCCGAAGGCGCCGGTTTCCGCAGCGATGTCGGCAAAGCGTTCGTCCTGCATGGTGCGGAAGGTGTCCATGCCCTGGCCGCCCAGAATGTCGCCGCCGAAATCGGCTTTTCGCGCGGCGCTGAGCATCTGGCGCACGAAGATCGCCTCGAACTGCTTCGCCGCCTGGGCCAGCTTCTGGCGCTCGGTGCTGTGCGGCGCGGGTGCGGGGGCGGCGGCGCGGGTGAGGGACAGGGTCATATCACCACCATTTCGGCTTTCAGCGCCCCGGCCTGCTTCAGCGCCTCAAGGATCGCGACAAGATCGGACGGGCTGGTGCCGAGCAGATTGAGCGCATCGACCAGCCGGGCGAGGCTGGCGCCGGGCTTGAAATGGACGACCGAATCCCCGGCTTCCTCGGCGGACAGGGTGCTGTCCTGCTGGGTGCGGGTTTCGCCCCGGCTGAGCGGGCCGGGCTGCACCACTTTCGGGCTTTCATCCACCCGCACGGTCAGCTTGCCGTGGCTGATCGCGGCCGGGTAAAGCCGCACCGCGCTGTTGATCACCACCGTGCCGGTGCGGCTGTTGACGATCACCCGCGCGGCGGTTTCGGCAGGCTGCACATCGATCATCTCGATGGCCGCGATCATCGCGGCGCGTGCGTCGGCCCCGGCGGGGAGGCGCAGGGCGAGCGTTACCCCGTCCTCGACACTCGCGGTGCCGGGCCAGCGCTTGTTGATCGCGTCCTTGACACGGGCGGCGGTCAGGAAGTCGGACTGGAACAGGTTCCAGCGCAGGACATCGGCGCTGTCGAACCCGGTGGCGACCGCGCGTTCCACGCTGGCGCCGTCCGCGATCCTACCCACGGTCGGGATATTGACCGTCAGCTTGGATCCGTCCGCGCCCGAAATGCCAAGGCCGCCGACCGCCAGGTTGCCCTGGCTCATCGCGTAGATCTGCCCGTCCGCGCCGTAGAGCGGGGTCATGATCAGCGCCCCGCCGCGCAGGGACTTGGCCTTGCCCAGCGCGGAGACGGTCACGTCGATCCGCTGCCCCGGCTTGGCGAAGGCGGGCAGATCGGCGGTGACGATCACGGCGGCGGCGTTTTTAAGGCTGGGGTTGATCCCCGGCGGCAGCTGCACGCCGACCCGGCCCGAAACGCCGCGCATCGCCTGGGTCACGTATTCAAGGCTGTCATCGCCCGTGCCGTTGAGGCCGACGACCACGCCGTAGCCGGTCAGCTGGTTGGAGCGCACCCCCTGAAACGCGCCCAGATCGCGCACGCGTTCGGCATGGGCCGAGAGCGGAACGAGCGCTGCGGCCAGCGTCAGAAGGATGAAGGGAAAGCGCATCATCATCTCCTCAGAACGGGCTGATGATGTTGAAGAATCTGGACAGCCAGCCCTCACGCCCGGCGCGCGCGATCGATCCGTTTCCGGCATATTCGATCCGCGCGTCTGCGACCCGGGTCGAGGCGATGCGGCTTTCCGCATCGAGGTCGGCCAGGCGCACGATCCCGGAAAACTGGATCCATTCCTGGCCCTGGCTGAGCAGCAAGCGCTTTTCTCCACGAAGCAGCGCGGTCCCGTTTGGCCGCACTTCGGCGATGGTGACTGAAACCTCGCCGGCGAGCGTGCTCGTCTGCGTGGCATTGCCCTGTCCCTTGAACGACGACTGGCTGCTGGCTTTAAGGGCATCGGGATTGAGGAAGCCCAGCGGCCCGGCGGTGGGCGGGGTGATCGATGCCCCGCCGCCGCGCTCTGTCTTGGTTCCGGCGGACTTGGAGGTGGTGGTGTTTTCCACCAGCAGGATCGTCACCGGATCGCCCACCGCGCGGGCGCGGTGCCCGGCGTAGAGCGGGGCGTAACCGGCGCTGACGCTGAAGATCGACCCATCCGCGACGCGCGGCGCGGGTGGCGGCGGGGCGGGGAGGGCGGCCTCGAACCCGGCCTTGGGCTTCTTGGCGAGGGCGGGGGTGGCCCAGATCAGGCTCGTCATTGCGAGCGTGGCGAGGCAATCCAGGGTGGTGCGCGCTGCCCTGGATTGCCTCGGGCCTGCGGCCCTCGCCATGACGAAGTAATTGGAGGTCATGGCCGTCCTCACAGCGTCTGGTTGGCGTTGCGCAGCATCTCGTCGACGGCGCTGATCATCTTGGAATTGATTTCGTAGGCGCGCTGGCATTCGATCATGTCGACCAGTTCCTCGACCACGTTGACGTTCGATGCCTCCAGCATCCCCTGGCGCAGGTTGCCGCGCCCGCCATCGCCCGGCGCGCCGATCTGGGCGGCGCCGCTGGCGGCGGTTTCGGACAGGTAGTTGTCGCCCAGCGCCTGGAGGCCCGCCGGATTGGCAAAGCTGGCCACCGTGATCTGCCCCAGTTCGGTCGGCGCGGTCTGGCCCGCGATGGTGACCGAAACGGTGCCGTCCGCGCCCACGGTCACGCCGCTGGCGCCTTCGGGAATGGTGATCGGCGGCTGCACGGCATAGCCTTGCGCGGTAACCAGCTGGCCCTCGGCGGAGCGGGTGAAATTGCCCGCGCGGGTATAGCCAAGCCGCCCGCCGGGCAGCTGGACCTGAAAATAGCCATCGCCATCGAGCGCCATGTCAAGCGCGTTGCCGGTGGGGTTGAGCGTGCCCTGCGTGGTGATCGAGGTGGTCGACTGGATCGATACCCCGGTGCCCAGGTTCAGCCCGGTGGCATAGGCGGTCTCGTTGGAGCTCTGCTGGCCTGCGACGCGCGCGTCCTGATAGGCCAGCGTCGCGAAATTGGCGCGGTCGCGCTTGAACCCGGTGGTGCCGATGTTGGCAAGGTTGTTGGCGATCACGCGCATCCGCGCGTCCTGGGCCTCGAGGCCCGTGCGGGCGACGTGAAGAGCGGAACTGGGCATGGTTTTCAGTCCTTTTAGCCGTTGATCCGCATCAGGCTGGCGCCGCCCTCGTCGAGCTCCTTGGCGGTGGCGACCAGCTTGGTGCGCATGTCGAAGAGGCGCTGCGCCTCGACCATCTCGACCAGGACCTGGCCGGGATTGACGTTCGATTGTTCCAGCGTGCCGGTCAGCAGGCGCGCGGCGGCATCGCCGGGCAGCGCGCCGCCCCCGGCCACGCGGAACAGCCCGTCGAGGCCCTTTTCCACCCGGCTGCCGCTGCGCGAGGCGAGCTTGAGCTGGCCGATGCGTTGCGGCGGGGCTTCGGGATTGGCGCGGTCATGGACCAGCACGGCGCCGTCCTCGGCGATTGAGGCATCGCTGCCCGGCGGCACGGCGATCGGGCCGTCCTCCCCCAGCACCGGCAGGCCCTCGCCGTTGACCAGCACCCCGTTGGGGGAAACCGCAAGGTCGCCCCGCCGGGTATAGGCCTCGCTGCCGTCGGCGGCCTGGACGGCCAGCATGACCTCGCCCTGCGCCGCCACGTCGAGCGGGCGGCCGGTGCGGATCATCGCCCCTGCCGCCATCGACGCGCCGCGCACCGCCCCGTCGCTCAGCGCGCGGGCTTCCAGGCTGGGGCCCTTGAGCGTCATCGGGGTGAACTGCATCACCTCGGCGCGGAACCCGATGGTCTGGGCGTTGGCCATGTTGCTGGCAATCATCCGCTGCCGCGCCATCGAGGCCGACATGCCGGAAACCGCCGTCCAGATCAGCCGGTCCATGGCCTATCAGCTGCGCAGGTTGATGATCGTCTGCGACAGCTGGGTCGCGGTATCGATCGCCTTGGCATTGGCCTGGAAATAGCGCTGCGCGGTAATCAGCCCCACCATTTCCTCGGCAATGTCGACGTTGGACTGTTCCAGGTTGCCCGACAGCAGCGTGCCGAAGCGCGAGGCGCCGGGTTCGCCATAGGTGGCCGCGCCCGAAATGCCGGTCGCCTGCCAGCTCTGCCCGCCGGTCTGAAGCAGGCCCGATGGCGCGACGAAGCTGGCCAGCGCGACCTTGCCGATGATCTGGGTGGAGCCATCGGCGTAGGCGGCATAGATGGAGCCGTCCTGCTTGATCGTGGCGTTGAGGAATTCCGACCCGGCCCCGTTGGTCAGCGGCACCTGCGCGTCGATCGGCGTGGTCGAGGTGACGACGCCCAGGGCGTTCACCGGCAGGACCTGCAGCCGGTTGCCGATGGAATCGGCAATGAAGCCCGACCCGTCCATCGTGAAATTGCCGTTGCGGGTGTAGAAGGTCTTGCCCGAAACCGGGCTGACCTTGGCGAAAAAGCCCTCGCCGTTGATCGCCAGATCAAGTGCCGAGCCGGTCTGCTGGACCGCGCCAAGCGAGAAGTCCTGATCGATCGACTGGACTGCCGACCCGATCCCCTTGACCAGGCGCGGGTTGGTGGAGGCTGAGCCCGAGACGATATCGGCAAAGTTGACGCGGCTTTTCTTGAAGCCGGTGCTTTCCGCATTGGCGAGGTTGTTGGCGATCACCGAAAGTTCGGTCTGGGCGTTCTTGAGCCCGTTGAGCGAAGTGTAGAAGGACATGGATTGCTCCTGTTTCAGGCGGTGGCGGGAGTGGTGGTGGGTGCGGTGGGGGCGGCAGCGGTCGCGGCTGCGTCGGCCTGCGCGGCGGTTCCGGCGGCGATCACCTGGTCGAGCTGGGCGGCAATCGCCTTCAGCGTCGAATTGATCGTATCGATCCCGGCGAGCGAGGAGAACTGCGCCATCTGGGCGATCATCTCCTTGTTATCGACCGGGTCCATCGGATCCTGCATCTTCATCTGCTCGGTCATCAGGCGGATGAAATCGGCCTGGCCCAGCGCGGTCTTTGCGCCAGCGGGGCCGGACCAGGCGGGGCTTTGCGAAGTTACGGAAGTGACGGTCATTTCATCCTCATCGTGTCGAGCATCAGCTGCTTGGCGGTGGACAGCGCCTCGACCAGGTTCTGGTACTGGCGCGAGGCATCGAGCATTTCGACCATCTCGGCGTTTTCATCGACCGGGGCGGTCCAGACGTTGCCATCCGCATCGGCGAGCGGGTGGTCGGGATCGTGCTGCTTGACCGGCGCGGCATCGCTGCGGGCCACGCCATCGACGCGGACCGTGGAAAGCCCGCTCGCACTGTCGAGCTGCTCGGCAAAGACTGCGCGGATCGGGCGGTAGGCGCCGTCCTCGCTGCCCGCGACCGAACCGGCGTTAGCGAGATTGGACGAGGCCGCGTTCATCCGCACCAGCTGGGCGGACATCGCGCGGCGGGCCATGTCGAACAGGGTGAGGGGCTGCGGCATCGTCAGTCGCCCTTCAGTGCGCGGGTCAGGGTGTCGATCCGCCCGCGCAGGAAGCTGAGCGTCGCCTGATAGCCGACGGCGTTTTCGGCAAAGGCGGTCTGCTCGGTGGCCATTTCCACCGTGTTGCCATCCATGCTGGGCATCACCGGCACGCGGTAGCGGATGGCTCCGCCGATGGCCGCATCGGCATCCGCGCCGTTCATCCGCGCGTTCAGCGCAGCGGCGAAATCGAGGTCGCGTGCCTTGTAGCCGGGGGTCGCGGCATTGGCGATGTTGCCGGCGATCATCCCCATCCGCTGCGAACGCAGTTCCAGGGCGGCGCCGTGAATTCCGAACAGTGTGCTGGCCATGGCCGGTGCTCCTGATAATCCTGCGCCGTTCACAGCAAGGCCCGTGCCAAATGCCGCAAGTGGGGGATTCCGGGCCTGGCGGGCGGACCGACCGGCAAGATCCTGCCGCTTTCCGGCAAAGTTCTTCCCCGCCCTGAATTGCCGCCGCGCGCTGCCGTTTCAGGGATGCGAAGGAGCCTTTGATCCCATGAACTTCGCGATCCTGATCGATGGCGCCTCGGCAGCAATCGTGCTGGGCGGCACGGCGCTTGGCACGCTGCTGCGCTCGGGGCTGGGCGATTGCCGGCTGACGCTGGCCAAGCTCGCCCAGCTGGGCCAGCGCCGCTTCGATGCCGCCGCGACGCGCGCCGAACTGGCGTTGCAGGTGCAGGAAATCCGCACGGACGGCCTGCTGCGCGCCCGGCCGCACCATTTCGACGACAACGAATTTGCCGAGGCGACCGATGCGCTGATTGGCGAACGCTCGCTGGAAGCGCTGCTGGAACGCCACACCGCGCACCGCGCCCGCCGTTTGGCGCAAAGCGAACGCGCGGTGCGCACGCTGGCGCAAGGTGCGGAACTGGCGCCGGTGTTCGGCCTGGCCGGAACGCTGATCTCGCTCAGCCAGATGCCGGTGGACGGCGCGATGCGCGCGGGAATGGCCGGGGCCATCGCCATGGCGGTGGTGACCACGCTGTACGGCCTGCTGCTGTCCAACCTGCTGCTTGCCCCGCTGGCGCGGATCGTCGAGCGCGCCGCCCAGGCGGAAGAGGCCGAGCGGCAGGCGGTGATCGACTGGCTGGCGGCGCAGCTTGCGCCTTCCATGCCCGCGCGCCGGGCAGCGGTGCAGGTGGCCGCGTGAACGCGCGGATCGGCAGCGGCTGGCAGACCCTGATGGCCGACCTTTCGATGGTGCTGTTCATGATCAGCGCGGCGGCGGTGGGCGATCCGCCCGCGCCGCAGGCACCGCCGGTCAAGGTGGCGCTGCCCGCGCTGGGCGAACCGGTGGCGGTATGGCGCGGGACTGACGCGGCCGGGATGCGGCAATGGCTGGCGGGGCAGGGCAGCGATCCCCGCCAGCGCCTGACCATTGTCGCACCGCAAACCGCAGGCCCTGCGGCGCTGGCGCTGGCCGCCGGGGCGGGGCGTCCGGCGCGCGTGCTGATCGAGCCGCAGGGGGAGGGCGTGCCCTATGCCGCGCTGACCTATGACCAGGACCCTGCGCTTCACGATCCGGGGGTGGCACGGCCCTTGCTGGACAAGGGCAAACCGCTTGAGGAGTTTCGACCATGACGATCCGCCGCATTCTTGCCCCAGTGGCCTTGCTGGCCGCGCCCGCCGCCGCCCAGCCGCTTGCCGATCTTGCCGCCATCGACCGCGCGGTGGCCGCCTTTGTTGGCGCCGGTGCGGGATCGCCCGGCGGCGCGGCCATGCCGGTTGACCGGCGGCTGCGGCTGGCGGCCTGCGGCGTTCCGCTGGCGCTTGGCTGGTACGGGACGCGGCAGGACATGGTCGAGGTGCGCTGCGCCGCCGCGCCGGGCTGGCGGATCTATGTGCCGCTGGCGGGCGGAGCGCGGGAAGCCGCCTCCGCGCCGCTGGTATCGCGCGGTGACGGGGTGACGATTGCGGTCAGCGGCGATGGCTTCACCGTCTCGCAAAGCGGGGAAGCGCTGGAATCCGGGGCCGAGGGCGCCTGGATCAAGGTGCGCGGCACCGCGCCCGGCGCGCAGGTGCTGCGCGGCCGGGTGCTGCGTCCCGGGCTGGTCGGCATCGATCTGCCATAGGCGGCAGATGTTTGCCGCCGCCCCTTAAACGGCGCGCGCCGCCGCCGTTCTCGTCCTTGAGAACCAATCCAGGAGCGGCGCCATGCCACCCATCGAATTCGGCCCCCGGGCCCCCCAGGCGGCCCGCGCCCTTGGCGCGGTGGATCTGCGCAAGGCCACCAGCGGCGGCGGGGCGGGCAGCCCGGCCCCCGTGAGCGCCGACACCGCGCCCGCAAGCGTGGCGCGGAGCGAGGCGCTCGATCCCGGCCAGCCGCCGGTCGATACCGAACGGGTCGCCACGATCCGCAAGGCGATCGAAACCGGCAACTATCCGGTCATCCCGATGCGCGTCGCCGACGCAATGATCGCGGCCGGCTATCTTCTGAGGAGCGGCAAATGAGCGAACCGGCCACCATGCGCGAAAACCTGCGGCAGATGATTGCCGTCCTGCAGGCCGAACGGCAGGCGCTTGCCGGGCTGGACCTCGATGCGATCATGGGCTGCGCCCAGGACAAGGTTTCGCTGTGCGGCACGCTGGACCAGTCCGCCCACCTGATCGAGGGCCTGACCATCGACGAGGAATGCCGCGGCCTGCTGGATGCCGCGCGGCGGCTGAACGAGGTAAACCGCCAGGTTCGCAACCTGATCGCCGCCAATGTCGCGGCAAGGCTTGATGCGTTGACTGGCAGTCCGGCGCTGTACCGCGCCGGCGCGGCCAGCCGTCCCGCCTATGCCTGGGCGGGCCAGCGGCCCTGACAGGGGGCAATTGGCACGGCCCTTGCTGAAACGTTCCCGATGTTCAACCGCATCGGGAGTTTGGCTTGAGCCAGTCTGGAACCATTGCCGTCCCTTCTGCCGCCGCCACGGCGGCCAGCGCCCGTCCCGCCGTGGAAGGGGCGATTGCCCGCGCCGCGCGCGCCACGGGGGTCGATTTCGGCTATCTTCTTGCCCAGGCCCGGATCGAATCCGGCCTCAACCCCGCCGCCCGCGCGGGCACGTCCAGCGCGGCGGGGCTGTACCAGTTTACCAAGGGCACCTGGCTGTCGACGCTGGAAGCCCACGGCGCGCGGCATGGCCTGCCCTGGGCCGACGGCGCGATCGATGGCGGACGGGTGGCCGATCCCGCGCTGCGCCAGCGGCTGCTGGCGATGCGCCACGATCCGGAACTGTCCGCCCGGATGGCCGCCGAGCTGGCGGCTGACAACGGCGCCGCGCTGAAAGGTGTGCTGGGGCGCGATCCGGATGCCGCAGAACTCTACATGGCCCATTTCCTGGGTGCCGAAGGGGCGGGGCGGTTCCTGTCCGCGCTTGCCGCCGATCCCGCCCAAAGCGCCGCCGCGCTGCTGCCCCAGGCGGCGGCGGCGAACCGGCCGATCTTCTATGGCCGCGATGGCGCGCCGCGCTCGGTCGGCGGCGTGATGGAGCTGATGCGCGGCAAGATGGCCGGGGCGATGGAGGCCTCCGGCCTGCCTTCCACCGCCACGCTCGCCGTCGCCGAGGGCGGCTGGCAGGCCCCCGCATGGACGCAGCCGCCCGCCTGGAACCCCGCGCCGGATGCACCCGCTACCGTGCCGCAAGCCCCGCGCCCCTCGATGGCTGAAACGCTGGCCGCAACCTTCGGCGGCGGGGACGCCATGCCTGACCGCGTCCGCGCGGCCTATGGCAAGCTGCGGGCGTTCGGGCTGTGACCCTGCTGACCCGGATCAAGCCCGCCACCCTGGCGCTGCCGTTCGGCATCCTCACGCTGATCTGCCTGATGATCGTGCCGACCCCGGCGTTGCTGCTCGACGTGTTCTTCGTGCTCAACATCGCGCTGTCGGTGGCAATCCTGATGGCGGCGATGAACGCGGAAAAGCCGCTGGATTTCAGTTCGTTCCCATCGGTCCTGCTGTTCGCCACGCTGCTGCGCCTGGCGCTCAACGTCGCCTCCACGCGCGTCGTGCTGGTCAACGGTCACGAAGGCGGTGCGGCGGCGGGCCACGTGATCGAGGCCTTCGGCGCTTTCCTGATCGGCGGCAACTTCGCGGTTGGCCTGTTCGTGTTCATGATCCTGATGATCATCAACATGGTGGTCGTCACCAAGGGCGCGGGGCGCGTTTCGGAAGTCTCCGCGCGCTTCACCCTGGATGCCCTGCCGGGCAAGCAGATGGCGATCGATGCCGATCTTGCCGCTGGTCTGCTGACTGCCGACGAGGCCAAGGCCCGCCGCCGCGAAGTGGCGACCGAGGCCGATTTCTATGGCTCGATGGACGGCGCCAGCAAGTTCGTGAAAGGCGATGCCATCGCCGCGCTGCTGATCCTGGGGGTCAACATCATCGCCGGCTTCTGCCTGGGGATGATCAGCCACGGATTGTCGGCGGGCGAGGCGGCGGAACGCTACATCACCCTGGCGGTGGGCGATGCGCTGGTGGCGCAGGTGCCATCGCTGCTGCTGTCGATCGCGGCGGCGGTGATCGTCACCCGCGTGTCCGACAACCGCGACCTTGCGGGGCAGATCGGCGGCCAGCTGGCCAATCCCGGCACCTGGTTGCCGGTGGCGGTGATCCTGACCGCGATCGGCGTGATCCCGGCCATGCCGCAGACGATTTTCCTGCCCGCAGCCGCGCTTGCCTTCTGGCTGTGGCACGGGCTGTCAAAGCGCGCCGCCCGTCCGGCGGTGATCGTGGCGGAACCCGAAGCCCCCGCCGATCCCGGGCGGATCGTGCTGGCCGACGTGTCCGACCACACGCTCGTCACCATCGAGCTGGGCTATGGCCTGGTCCACCTGGTGGACGAGCGGCGCGGATCGCCGCTGGTGGCGCGGATCACGGGGGTGCGCAAGCAGCTGAGCCAGGGCTTCGGCTTTGTCCTGCCGCAGTTCCGGGTGCGCGATTCCTTCGACATCTCTCCCAATGACTACCGCATCCTGCTGGGCGGCGTGCCGCTGGGCGGGGGCACGATCCGGCCCGAAAAGATCCTGGCGATCGATGCTGGCGAAGTGCGCGAAGACCACAAGCTGGCCGGCGATCCGGGCCACGATCCCAGCTTTGGCTGTCCGGCGCTGTGGATCGACCCGGCGCAGCGCGACCACGCGATTGCGGAAGGGTTCCTGACGGTTGACGCCAGCACGGTGATCGCCACCCAGCTCAACCAGCTGCTGGGTGAGCGGCCGCAGGCCCTGCTTGGCCCGGACGAGGTCCGCGCGATCCTCGACGCGGTCAAGGAACACGCCGCGGGCCTGGTCGAAACGGTCTATCCGCACCCGCTGTCGCTCGCCGCGCTGACCCGGCTGCTGCGTGCCTTGCTGGAGGACGGGATTCCCATCGGTCACCCGGTCCCGATCCTCTCGGCGCTGGGTCTCGCGGTCCAGCAGACCCAGGACCACGACCGGCTGGTCGAGATCCTGCGCGCGGAACTGGGCGGGCTGCTGGTCGGGCGGATCTGCGCGCCGGGCGAGCGGCTGCCGGTGCTGACCCTCGATGCCCAGCTGGAAGCCGCGATCGTCCAGGGCCTGAGCGATCCCGCCACCGGCCAGCCGGTCGTCGAGCCGGAGCTTGCCCGTTCGATCGGCGAACACATCGCCGTGCTCGTTGCCGAGCGCGGGCCGCACGCGCCGCCGCTGGCGCTGATCGTCCAGCCGCGCGCACGCCGTACCCTGGCTGCGCTGCTCAGGCTGCGTGCGCCATCGGTGCTGGTGCTGTCGATTGCCGAATTGCCGGTGTCGCAGCCGATCGAGGTGATCTCGGTCATCGGCGCACCGCCGCCGCCGCTCCCTTCCCTCCCAGAACCTGAAAGTCTTGCCGCATGAAGCAGGATCACCGCAGTTTCACCCGCGCCAGTCAGGTCGCGGGGGCCTATCGCAGCGACGCCGCCGAGCGCATCCGCCGGTTCGTCCCCATGGTCCGCCGTCTTGCCTGGCACGTCCACGGCGGCGGCCGGCCGCGAATCGAGCTGGACGATCTGATGCAGGCCGGCATGGTCGCCCTGACCGAGGCCGCGCAGCGCCATGCCGGGCCGGGCGAGGACGGCTTTGCCGCCTATGCCAAGCTGCGCGTGCGCGGGGCGATGGTCGATCTGATCCGCCGCGAGGTGCCGCTGTCACGCGGGGGAGTGGAGCGGCGGCGCCAGCTGCGCGAGCGTGAAAGCACGCTGCGCCTAGAACTGGGGCGCGAACCCACCCCGGCGGAACTGGCCGCCGCGCTGGGTGTTGGCGCCGGGGAACTGGCAAGCTGGCAAAGCAGCAGCGCCCCGCTGCGCTTCGACTCGCTGGACGAGGCCTATTCCGACAGCGACATGGCCTTTGCCGACGAGCGCCCCGACAGCCTTGAGCTGCTGGCGGGCGAAGAAATGCGTGGACAGGTCGCCGCCGCCATCGCGGCCCTGCCGGAGCGGCTCCAGCTGATCGTCCAGCTCTACTTCGTGGAAGAGCTCAACCTGTCGGAAATTGCTGAAACCCTTCAGGTTTCCGTACCACGCGTGCATCAGCTCAAGGCCCAGGCGCTGGACAGGCTGCGCGCCGCGCTGGCCGGTCTCGCCGAGGTTATATGAGGCGGCCATGATGCGAACCGCTTGCACGAAGGCGCAGCCCACGGCATAGGCTTGGCCCATGCTCGCATGCGATACCTGTGTTGTGCGCAACCGCGCAATTTGCTCCTCGCTTGATGGGGAAGAGCTCAAGGCGCTGAACAATATCGGCCGCCGCCGGATCCTGGCTCCGGGCGAATCGCTGATGTGGGAAGGCGAGGATTCGGTCCTGGTCGCCAACGTCATCGATGGGGTGCTGAAGCTTTCCACCGGCACCGAGGACGGCCGCGAACAGATCGTCGGCGTCGTCTATCCTTCGGATTTCATTGGCCGCCCGTTCGGCGCGACCAGCGGCCACGGCGTGACCGCCCTGACCGAGGCGAAAGTCTGCGTGTTCAGCCGCAAGGATTTCGATGCCTTCGCGCGTGAACATCCCGGGCTTGAACACAAGCTGCTCCAGCGCACCCTGGCCGAGCTTGACCGGACCCGCCGCTGGATGCTGCTGCTGGGCCGCAAGTCGGCGGGCGAAAAGGTCGCCACCTTCCTGCTCGAAATGTCGGAGCGTCTGGTCCAGCCGGGCTGCGTCGATGCGCCCGACCTGCCGCTGCGCCGTTTTGCCCTGCCATTTTCGCGCCAGCAGGTGGCGGACGTGCTGGGGCTGACAATCGAAACCGTCAGCCGCCAGTTCACCCGGCTCAAGGCCGATGGCCTGATCGACCTGCCCTCTCGCCGCGAGGTCGTTATCCTCGACCGCGAAGGGCTGGCGGCCGAGGGCGGTTGAACCGCCCCCGGCCTTCACCAGGATCAGAAGCGGGCGTAGACACCGCCCGAAATGACCCACGGATCCAGCTTGTGGGTGGTCGAAAGCGCTTCGACGCCCGCAGCGGTGTAGAAATGGGTCGTGGTCTTCATGAAGTACTTCTTGGCATCCAGCGAGATGCCAAGCCCGCTGTCGTTGATCGGCACATCGACACCGGCCTGCAGCGCGACGCCCAGCTTGTTGTCCATCTTGAGCGAAGTGGCGCCAAGGGCCTTGGCGGTCGCGCCGGGCTTTTCGTCAAAGTAGAAGAACACGCTGGGGCCAACGCCGACGTACGGCTTGATGGCGCCGGCGTTGAGGTGATACTTCAGCGTGACGGTGGCGGGCAGGATCAGGACGTGCTGGGCAACGTCAGCCCCGGCAATCCCGGCGGTGCCGGTCACATGGTGCTGGGTGAAGCAGCAGATCGTCTCGACCGAGAAATTCGGAGTCGCGAAATATTCGACCGCCAGGGTCGGCACGACATTGTCGTTGGCCTTGGTCTGCGAAGTCGCGGGCAGGCCCACGGCGTTGATGTTGATCTTGTCGATCTTGCCGTCCGGCAGCACGCCGGTGGCCATGACCTTGACCTGGAACTTGCCCTCGGCATTGCCGGCATGGGCGGGGGTCGCGAGCATCGTGGCAGTGGCCAGCGCCGCAGCGATCGTGAGCTTTTTCATATTCCCTCATCCGCGCCGCAATGGCCGCCCCATGCGGCCGGGCTATTGCTTGCGACGACGAAGCGCCAATGCGCCCATGCCGCAGGTGCAAACATTGATCCCGCGCAATTTTCCCCTGTTTTTCGGCATATTCCTGACTGCACCCGACAATTTGATCCCAATCAATGTTGCGTTGCGGCGGGGGGCCGAAAGGGCCACAGATCGAATTCAGGCTTAACATTTCATTCCTTGCATGAGGGGGAAGGAACTCATGGAATCCGTAGTCGCCCGCGCTGGCCTCTGGCTGGTCGCACTCCTGGTTGCCATCGTGATGTTCGCGAATGCCGTAGACAGCGGTTTCGCGATCCACATGGCGATTTTCGCACTGGCCGCACTTGTCGGCCTGGCGCTTTCGCTGCGCAACACCAACTACAAGACGGCTTCCGTCTTCGGAGTCGTTGCCGATCAGGGCAAGTATGACGACGACCTGGTAAGGTTCGGCGTCATTCTCACCACCTTCTGGGGGGTCGTCGGCTTCCTGGTGGGGCTGGTGATCGCCCTTCAACTGGCCTATCCGGTCCTGAACCTGGACCTGGAATGGACCACGTTCGGGCGCCTGCGGCCGCTGCACACCTCGGCGGTGATCTTTGCCTTTGGCGGCACCGCGCTGATCACGACGTCCTTCTACATCGTCCAGCGCACCTGCCGCGCGCGGCTGGCCCTGCCGGGCCTCGCGAAGTTCGTGTTCTGGGGCTATCAGCTGTTCATCGTGCTGGCGGCCACCGGCTATGTCCTGGGGATCACCCAGGCCAAGGAATATGCCGAGCCTGAATGGTACGTCGATCTGTGGCTGACGCTGGTCTGGGTGGCTTACCTGGCGGTCTTCGTCGGCACGATCATGAAGCGCACCGAACCCCACATCTATGTGGCGAACTGGTTCTTCCTGTCGTTCATCCTGACCGTGGCGATGCTGCACCTGGTCAACAACATGAACCTGCCGGTCAGCATTTTCGGTTCGAAGAGCTATCCGCTGTGGGCTGGTGTGCAGGGCGCGCTGGTGCAGTGGTGGTACGGCCACAACGCGGTCGGCTTCTTCCTCACCGCCGGCTTCCTGGCGATGATGTACTACTTCGTTCCCAAGCAGGTTGAACGCCCGATCTACAGCTACCGGCTGTCGATCGTCCACTTCTGGGGCCTGATCTTCCTCTACATCTGGGCCGGTCCGCACCACCTGCACTATACCGCGCTGCCGGACTGGGCGCAGACGCTCGGCATGGTCTTCTCGGTGATGCTGTGGATGCCCAGCTGGGGCGGCATGATCAACGGCCTGATGACGCTGAACGGCGCCTGGGACAAGGTCCGCACCGATCCGATTATCCGCATGATGGTGATGTCGATCGCCTTCTACGGCATGTCGACCTTCGAAGGTCCGATGATGTCGATCAAGTCGGTCAATTCGCTGTCGCACTATACCGACTGGACCATCGGCCACGTCCATTCCGGCGCGCTGGGCTGGAACGGGATGATCACCTTCTCGGCGCTGTACTTCCTTGCGCCGCGTCTGTGGGGCCGGGAACGGATGTATTCGCTGCGGATGATCAACTGGCACTTCTGGCTCGCGACGCTGGGGATCGTGTTCTACGCCTCCTCGATGTGGGTGGCGGGGATCATGCAGGGGCTGATGTGGCGTGAATACGGCGCCGACGGCTACCTGGTGAACAGCTTTGCCGAAACCGTCGCCGCGCTGCACCCGATGTACCTGCTGCGCGCGTTCGGCGGGGTGCTCTACCTCACCGGCGGTGCGATCATGGCCTACAACGTGTGGCAGACGATCGCCGGCCGCCTCCGGGTGGAACCGCCGATGCGCCAGGCCGCCTATGACCCCGCTGCCGACCGCCCGCTGGTCGCCACGCCTGCCGAATGAGGGGGTAATTCGAAATGACCGAGACTACCAAGAAAGAGCCCTGGGGCCGGCACAAGAAGCTGGAAAAGAACGTGGCCCTGCTGGGTGTGTTCGCTTTCCTCGCCGTGACCGTGGGCGGCATCGTCGAAATCGCCCCCTTGTTCTGGATCGACAACACGATCGAGAAGGTGGACGGCGTGCGGCCCTATACTCCGCTGGAGCAGGCGGGCCGGGACATCTACATCCGCGAAGGGTGTTATGTCTGCCACAGCCAGATGATCCGTCCGTTCCGCGACGAGGTCGAACGCTATGGCCACTACAGCCTGGCCGCTGAATCGATGTACGATCATCCGTTCCAGTGGGGCTCGAAGCGCACCGGGCCGGACCTTGCCCGCGTCGGCAAGAAGTATTCCGACGAATGGCACGTCCAGCACCTCAAGGATCCGCGCGCCGTGGTGCCGGAATCGGTAATGCCGCCTTATGCGTTCCTTGCCGAAAAGGATCTCAACGCCGGTGACATGAAGGCCGATCTGCTCGCGCTGTACCGGGTCGGGGTGCCTTATACCAAGGCCGACCTTGAAAAGGCGAACGAGGACCTCAAGGCCCAGGCCGATCCGAATGCCGACACCGCCGACCTGATCAAGCGCTATCCCAAGGCGCAGGTCCGCGATTTCGACGGCAATCCCGATCGCCTGACCGAGATGGACGCGCTGGTCGCCTATCTCCAGGTTCTGGGAACCATGGTCGATGTCAACGCGCCTGCCGCGCAGGAGGCGCTGGCCAAGGAAAAGGGCCGGTGAGCGTCCATTCGACCTACGACGCGCTGCGGCACTTTGCCGACAGCTGGGGGCTGGCCGCGATGGTCGTCATCTTCCTGATCCTGGCGCTCTGGCCGTTCCGGCCGAGCGCCAAGGAAGACAACGAAGCGGCCGCGAACATGATCTTTAAAGGTGACGACAATGGCGAATAAGCGCATTGACGAGCCGACCGGCATCGAAACTGTCGGTCATGAATGGGACGGCATCGAGGAACTCAACAATCCGCTGCCGCGCTGGTGGGTGATTTCCTTCTACCTGACCATCATCTTCTCGATCGGCTATATAGTGGTCTATCCGGCGATCCCGATGCTCAGCAAGGCCACCGACGGCCTGTGGGGCTGGTCCAGCCGGGGCCAGCTGGCGGATGAAACCGCCCGGGCCGAAGCCGCGCGCAAGCCGGTGCTGGATGCGATCGCGGCCACTCCGGTGGAACAGATCGCCAGCGATCCCAAGCTGCTGGCTCAGGCCAAGGCCGGCGGTTCGGCGGCGTTCAAGCAGAACTGCGCCCAGTGCCACGGTTCGGGCGGCAAGAGCATGCCCGGCAACGGCTATCCCAACCTGACGGATACCGACTGGCTGTGGGGCGGCAACGTCAAGGACATTGAGCTGACGCTGGTGAACGGCATCCGCTCGCCCGATCACGCCGCTACCCGCACCAGCCTGATGCCCAGCTTCGGCAAGGACGGCATCCTCACCGGTGCGCAGGTCAACGACGTGGCGGCCCATGTGCTGTCGCTGTCGGGCAAGGGCCCCGCCAACGCCGCGGGGGCGGCGCTGTTCGCGGCCAATTGCGTGGCCTGCCACGGGGCTGACGGCAAGGGCCTGCGCCAGTTCGGCGCGCCGAACCTGACCGACCAGGTCTGGCTCTATGGCGGCGAGAAGGCCCAGGTCGTGGCCAGCATCCACAAGGCCCGCGCGGGCGTGATGCCGGGCTGGTCGGGCAAGCTTGATACGGCCACGATCAAGATGCTGGCTGTCTATGTTCACTCGCTGGGGGGCGGCGAAGACTTCACGGAAGCTGCGGCCAATCCTCCTGCGAATGGTACTGGAAATGCTCAACCCTGATCCCAAGCCCGCCACTGAAAGTCTGTACGAGAAGCGCCAGGCCGTCTTTCCCAAAGCGGTGGACGGCCGCTTCCGCCGCTTCAAGTGGCTGGTGATGATCCTGACCCTCGGGGTCTACTACCTCACGCCCTGGCTGCGCTGGGACCGAGGCCCCTATGCACCGGACCAGGCGGTGCTGGTCGATATGGCCAACCGCCGGTTCTATATGTTCGGGATCGAGATCTGGCCGCACGAATTCTATTTCGTGGCGGGCATGCTGATCATGGCGGGCATCGGCCTGTTCGTGATCACCAGCGCGGTCGGGCGGGCCTGGTGCGGCTATGCCTGCCCGCAGACCGTCTGGACCGACCTGTTCCAGCACGTCGACCGCTTCGTCGATGGCGACCGGAACGCCCAGATGCGGCTTGAGGCCGCGCCCTGGGGCCCGCAGAAGATTGCCCGGCGCGCGGTCAAGTGGACCATCTATCTGGCCATCAGTTTCTGGACCGGCGGCGCGTGGATCATGTATTTTGCCGACGCGCCAACCCTGACCCGCGAGTTCTGGAGCGGCGAGGCGGCGGGCGTCGCCTATGCGACCGTGGGGGTGCTGACCGCCACGACCTTCCTGCTGGGCGGTTTCATGCGCGAGCAGGTGTGCGTCTATATGTGCCCCTGGCCGCGCATCCAGACCGCGATGCTCGATGAAAAGTCGCTGATCGTCACCTACAAGGACTGGCGCGGCGAACCGCGCGGCAGCGTCAAGAAGGCCGAGAAGAACCCCGGCGGGGTGGGCGACTGCGTGGATTGCAACCAGTGCGTCAACGTCTGCCCCACGGGGTACGACATCCGCAACGGGCCGGACATCCGCTGCATCACCTGCGCGCTGTGCATCGATGCCTGCGACAGCGTGATGGCCCAGGTCGGCCGCCCGCGCGGGCTGATCGACTATGCCACGCTGGACGATTGCAAGATCGAGCGCGAGGGCGGCCATGCCCGCCCGGTCACCCGCGCATTGTTCCATACCCGCACGCTGGTTTATGTCGGCGTCTGGTCGGCGATCGGTCTGGCGCTGCTGTTCGCGCTGGGCACACGCACGCACATCGACCTGACCGTCCAGAAGGACCGCAACCCGCCCTATACCGTGCAGCCCAGCGGAGAGATCCGCAACGACTACACCATCAAGCTGCGCAACATGGAAAACCGGCCACGCCCGATGGAAGTGTCGCTGGTCGGGCTGGAGCAGGGCGTGATGTGGTCTGACGACATGCCGCGCGATCAGGCCGCGCGCAGCCTGAAGTTCAATGTCGATGCCGACCAGACCCGCCCGCAGCGGATCTATGTCGTCGCGCCGCAGGGCACGAAGGAGACCAGCTTCACCTTCGCACTGCGGGCCACCGATGCCGAGGGCGGCGGAGATACCAACGAAGTGCGCTTCGACGCGCCCGGAGACGAATGATGAAGGCCTTCACCACCGGACCTTTCACGGGACGGCACATCACGATCATCATGGTGGCGTTCTTCGCCGTGGTGATCGCGGTCAACCTGCTGATGGCCCGCTATGCCACGTCGACCTTTGGCGGAGTGGTGGTCGAAAACTCCTATGTTGCCAGCCAGAACTTCAACAAGTGGCTGGACGAGGCCGAGCGCGAGAAGGCGCTGGGCTGGACTGCGGAGGCAACGCGGACGGCTGATGGCCGGATTGCCATCAGCCTGAGCGGCGCGCCCGCGCAGGGCCTTGCGCTGGGCGCCCATGCCCGCCACCCGCTGGGCCGTCTGCCCGATCAGGATCTGACTTTCCGGCGCGAGGCCGATGGCCGTTTCGTATCCGAACAGGCGCTGCCTGCCGGGCGCTGGCGGCTGCGGATCGAGGCGAAGGCTGACACGGACGGGGGCGCGCAGCGCTGGCGCACGGAGCAGGACGTCCTGTGACACCTCCCGCCGGCGCCCTGGCCCGCAGCGCTGCGGCTGCCGCCGATCCGGTCACGACCGTGCTGGTCGTGCCGGGGATGCATTGCGCCGGCTGCATGGCCAAGGTCGAACGCTCGATTGGCGCCGTGCCGGGGGTAAGCGAGGCGCGCGTCAACCTGACCGCGCGGCAGGTGCGCGTGGCGCACGATGCGGCAGTCACCATGCCGCAACTGATGGATGCGCTGGCGGGAGTCGGCTTTGCCAGCCAGCCGCGCGGGGATGATGCGGCGGCGGCCCCTTCGGCGGTGAAGCCGCTGCTGGCGCCGGTGGCCGTGGCGGGCTTTGCCTGCATGAACGTGATGCTGCTCTCGGTCAGCATCTGGTCGGGCGCGGAAGGCGCGACCAAGGCGCTGTTCCACTGGCTGTCCGCTGCCATCGGCGTACCCGCGATCATTTATGCCGGGATGCCGTTCTTCAGATCGGCCTGGGGCGCGCTGAAGCGCGGCACCACCAATATGGACGTGCCGATTTCGATCGGCGTGACCCTGGCCACCGCGCTCAGCCTTTACGAGACCGCCACCCACGGCGCCGACGCCTGGTTTGACGGCACGCTGATGCTGCTGCTGTTCCTGCTCGCCGGGCGCGCGCTCGACGCGGCGATGCGCGATCGCGCCCGCGCCGGGGTCGATGCCCTGCTGCGCCAGGCGGCTCCGGGGGCGATGGTCCTTGCGGCGGGCGGGGGGCTTGATTGGCTCGCCGCGCAGGACCTCGTCCCCGGCATGACCATGCGCGTGGCGGCGGGCGAACGCCTGGCCGCCGATGGCGAGATCGTGACTGGCGCCAGCCGCTTCGACCAGTCGCTGCTGACCGGCGAAAGCGCGCCGGTGCCCGCCGTGACCGGCGATGCGGTGCTGGCGGGGACGCTCAACCTCGATGCGCCCGTGGACGTGCGGGTGACCGCCGCCGGGCAGGGAACCACGCTGGCCGAGATCGCGCGGCTGATGGAGGCTTCGGGCCAGGTCCGCTCAGCCTATGTCCGGATCGCTGACCGCGCCTCGCGGCTCTATGCGCCTGCTGTCCATTCTTTGGCCGCGCTGACATTCGCGGGCTGGATGATCGCCGGGGCGGGCTGGCACCAGTCGCTGGTCTATGCCATCGCGGTGCTGATCATCACCTGCCCCTGCGCGCTGGGCCTGGCCGTGCCGGTGGCGCAGGTCGTCGCCTGCGGCGCGCTGATGAAGCGCGGCGTGATGGTCAAGGACGGCAGCGCGCTGGAACGCCTTGCGACCATCGACCGCGCGCTGATCGACAAGACCGGCACGCTTACCATGGGCCGCCCGCTGCCCGATTCCGCCGTGCTGGACGCGCTTCCGGCAGAGGCCGCAGCGGTTGCGCTGGGCCTTGCCTCGCACAGCCGCCATCCGATTTCGCGCGCGCTGGTGGAAGCGCTGGCCGTGCGCGGGATCAAACCCGCCACGCTGGACGCGGTTGAAGAGGAAAGCGGCCAGGGCCTGCGCGCCGTGTGGCAGGGCAGGGCGGTGGCGCTCCAGCGGCCCGAAGCTGCCAGCGGCATCGCCACGGCGCTGTCGATCGCGGGCCAGCCCGCCTGGCTGATCCCCTTTGCCGACCGGCTGCGCCCGGATGCCGATGCCGCGCTGCGCAAGCTGGAGAAGCTGGGCGTCAGGGCGGCGATCCTGTCTGGTGACAATTGCGCCGCCGTGGCCGAAGCCGCGCGCCAGACCGGGCTGGAAGGCCAGGCCGCCGCCAGCCCCGCCGAAAAGCAGGCGGCGATTGCCCGGCTTCAGGCCGAAGGACACCGGGTGCTGATGGCGGGCGACGGGCTGAACGATGGCCCCGCGCTGTCGGCGGCAGACGCCTCGATCGCGCCGGGCACTGCCAGCGATGTCGGGCGGCAGGCGGCGGACCTCGTGTTCCTGGGCGATTCGCTCGACGCGATCCCGCGCGCGCTGCTCGCCGCGCGGCGGACGATGCGGGTGGTGAAGGAAAACTTCGTGCTGGCGATCGGCTACAACGTGCTGGCCGTGCCGCTGGCCATGGCGGGCTTTGTCACCCCGCTGATCGCCGCGATTGCCATGTCGACCAGTTCGCTGATCGTCATCGCCAATTCGCTGCGGCTGGTGAGGGCGAGCGCATGACCGGCCTTGCCGTCCTGATCCCGGTCGCGCTCGGCATGGGACTGCTGGGCCTTGCCGCGTTCTTCTGGTCGCTGAAGCGCGGGCAGTTCGAGGATCTCGACGGTGCCGCCGCCCGGATCCTGATCGACGATGAAGAGGATACCGCAGCATGAAGGCCGAACTGATCCATTTCGGCCTGATGGCGCTGGTTCCTGCCGCGCTCAACGTGGCGGCGCCGGCGGCGGGGGCCTCGATCCTGGTGCCGGTCTGCACCGGCGACGGGCAGGTCCACATGATGACCGTGCCGGTCGGCGGCGAACAGGCACCGGGGCAGGGCAGCGGAGCCTGCTGCGCCAAGGGCTGTCATTCCGGATCTTCGCGCAAACGCAATGGCGACAATTTGCGCGATAGCAATGAACTGCCCTGATCGGCGCGGTTAAGCTGCAAGCACGATGTGGACCTACTACCCAGAACTGCTCGAAACGCCGGTGCCCCGGTATACGAGCTTCCCGACCGCCGCCGAGTTCGGCAGCGCCGTCGGCCCGGCGCAGGCCGATGCCGCGCTGCGCGCCGCGCGGGGCGATGTCTCGCTTTATGTCCATATCCCGTTCTGCGAGCAGATCTGCTGGTATTGCGGCTGCAACACCGGGGCGGCCAACCGCAGCCAGCGGCTGGCGGGCTATCTCGATTCGCTCCACCGTGACATCGCGATCACCGGGGCGCGGCTGGACGCCAGCGTGGCGGTGCGCCGCATCGCCTTTGGCGGGGGCAGCCCCAACGCGATCTCGCCCACCGATTTCGTGCGGCTGGTCGATGCCCTGACCCTGCATATGCCGCTGGACGAGCCGGTCTGGTCGATCGAGCTTGATCCGCGCGGTCTTACGCCGGCCTGGGCGCAGGTGCTCGGCTGGATCGGGGTGAGCCACGCCAGCATGGGCGTGCAGACCTTCGATCCCGACCTGCAGGCCGCGATTGGCCGCATCCAGCCCGATAGCGATATCGTGCGCGGCACCGATCTGCTCCGCACGGCGGGCATCACCTCGCTCAACTATGACCTGATGTACGGTCTGCCGGGGCAGGATCTTGCCCGGCTGGAAGCGACCCTGAACCGCGCGGTCGAGCTGGGCGCGGACCGGATTGCGCTGTTCGGTTATGCCCACGTCCCGCATATGCTGCCGCGCCAGCGCCGGATCGACGCCAGCCGCCTGCCCGACCAGATCGAGCGGTTCGCCATGGCCGAATTTGGCTATCAGTTGCTGACCGGGGCGGGATACGTCCCGATCGGCTTCGATCACTTTGCGCTGCCGGGCGATCCGATGGCCCAGGCGGCGGCGGAAAAGCGCCTCCACCGCAATTTCCAGGGCTTCACCGACGACGCCGCGACCTCGCTTATCGGGCTGGGTGCCTCGGCGATCAGCTGCTTCCCGCAGCTGCTGGTGCAGAACGAGAAGAACGCCGGACGTTATCGGATGCTGCTGTCGCAGGACATCCTGCCCGCCGTGGGCGGCATTGTCCGCAGCGCCGACGACCGCCGCCGGGGCGAGGTGATCGCCCAGCTGCTCTGCCACGGCGAGGCGCGGCTCGATGCCGATCTGGCGCGCGAAGTGGGCGCGCGGCTGGCCCCCTTCACAACGCGCGGCCTTGCCGAATTCGACGGCGCGGTGCTGCGGGTGATGCCGGGCGGGCGGCCCTATGCCCGGACCATGGCGGCGCTGTTCGATCCCTATCGCCAGGATTCGGTGCGGCGGTTCTCCTCGGCGGTCTGAGACCACCCCAAAAAACCAGACTTCCGGTCGTGTCGAGCTTGTCGAGACACGGTTGCGCCCACGTGTCTCGACAAGCTCGACACAAACGCAGCGGGGGGAGGGGGTCGGATCGGAGGGCGTGAAGGCGCGATGCCATCCGCCTTCTTGCACATCGTTCGCAATCCGCTATGCTTCATCCCGTCGGCCGCAGACAAAAAGAGAGCGGCCGTCAGGATGAGGGCCGCTCCAGGTGGGGAGAACTTGTGCGGTGGTCTAGGCGAGGGCCGGGGTTTTCTCCGTGCGCGCCGCGCCAGAGGCGGTTGCCTCGGCGGTCTCGTAGACCATCACCGCCGCGGCGGTGTTCGAAATCGGAATGTGATAGGTGCGCGATACTTCGCTGACACTCGCCCCCATGGCGCCGCGTGCGGCGATCCAGTTGAGGATTTCCACCCCTTGGGTGCCTGACAGTTCCACCATTTCGTGGATCGAATGCTGCGTCAGCGCGTCCGGATCGGGGCCGAGGTTGTCCATGCAGAACTTGTCGTATTCGGGGTTCATGAAGCCCGCGCGCTCGCCGTCAAGCTGGTGCGAAAGGCCGCCCGTGCCCATGACGATGATCCGCTCGTCGCCCTGCCATTCGGCCAGCGCCTTGCCCACCGCGCGGCCCAGGGCCAGGCAGCGCCTGGCGCTGGGCAGCGGGTGCTGGACGGTGTTGATGGTGATCGGCACGATCCGGACCGGCGCCTCGCGCCCCGGCCAGGCCAGGGCGAGCGGAATGCTGGCGGCGTGATCGACCAGCATCTGCTGGCAGGTGGTGATGTCGAATTCCTCTTCCACCAGCTTTTCGATGATCGCCCAGCTCAGCGCCGCGTGACCAGCGGGAATCGGGAAGGGGTGAAGGCCCCAGCCTTCATCGTCGTTGGTGTAAACGTCCGCCGCGCCCACCGCGAAGGTCGGCATCTTGTCGAGGAAGAAGTTCAGCCCGTGATCGTTGTAAAACATCACCACCACGTCGGGCGCCTGGACATCAAGCCATTGCCGCACCGGCGGCCAGGCATCGAAGAACGGCTTCCAGTAGGGTTCGTTCTCGGCCCCGCGCTGGATCGCCCCGCCGATCGCGGGGACGTGGCTGGTGAAAACCCCGCCAAGGACCTTAGCCATTGATCGCCTCCAGCGCCTGAGGGGTCTTCGCGTTGTCGAACAGCATCTGGCGGAACGCCTCGACGCTCATCCCGGTCTGCTGCGCGCCCAGGTCCTGCACGTTGAGTCCCAGAATCCCGGCCAGCTTGGCGAGGTAATAGACATTGCCGCCCGCCGCGATCATCTGCAGCACGCTGCGTGCCTTCACCGCCGCGCGCTGTTCTTCGGTCAGTCCGAACCTGTCGCAATAGGCGTCCTCGTCACGTGCGAATTCGTCACGGTTGCGGGCGTGGTTGAAGGAAAAGCACATGGCGTTAAGGGCATAGCCCTTCTGCGCGGCCGCTCCGTCGAAGATGTGGGTGCCCGCAATGGGCTTTGCTGCGCTGGCCATCGGCCTCTCCTGAATTCGTGAGCGCACTTTTCACCCCGGCGCGGCGGCGCACCTTGACCGGGATCAAATCTCTGAAAAATAGTAAGCGCCGCATACTAAAAATTGCACGAGTGAGGGGTTGACCGCGCCGCCCGGGCAGGGTTTTGCCTGTGTCAAAGAGACGAAAGGGAATTGGCGGATGCATCTGGGCATGGAGGGGCGGATCGCCCTGATCACGGGGGCCTCATCGGGGTTCGGCGCGCACTTCGCGCGGCTGCTGGTGGCGGAAGGCGCGCGGGTGGTGCTGGGCGCGCGGCGCACCGACCGGCTGGCCGCGCTGGTGGCTGAACTCGGCGAGGACAAGGCGCTGGCCGTGGCGATGGATGTGACCGACGAAGCCTCGCTGATCGCCGCCTTTGACGCGGCCGAGTCGCGCTTTGGCACGGTCGACACAGTGATCGCCAATGCCGGTGTTTCCGAGGACGGCCGCTCCACCGATGTCACCGCCGCGCAGATCGCCAATGTGGTCGCCACCAATTTCACCGGGGTCTACCTGACTGCGCGCGAGGGCGCGCGGCGGATGATCGCGGCGGGCTTTCGCGACAGCGGGCGCGGGCGGATCGTGCTGATCGGATCGATCACCGCGGAACTGACCGCGCAGGGCGATGCCGCCTATGCCGCCAGCAAGGCCGGGGTGGCTCATCTTGGCCGCCAGTTCGCCCGCGAATGGGTGCGCCAGGGGATCAACGTCAACACCATCCAGCCCGGCTATATCCAGACCGAGATTGCCGGGGACTGGTTCCAGACCGAAGGCGGGCAGCGCCAGATCGCCGCCTTCCACCGCAAGCGGATGTGCCCGATCGAGGCGCTCGATGCGCCGCTGCTGTTCCTCTGCTCGGACGCATCGCTGCACGTGACCGGCGCGACGCTGACCGTCGATGATGGACAAGTGCTGTGAGCGGCGTGGCGGACAACACCCCCGTCGTCATCGGGGTCGGCCAGTTTTCGGAGCGCGTGGGCGAGCCGCGCTATGGCGAGCGCAGCCACATGGACCTTGCGGGGGCGGCGCTGGCCGCCGCGATTGCCGATGCGGGCGCAAGCCAGCCGCTGGCCCCCGCGCTCGATACGCTGGCGGCGATTCGCCAGTTCGAGATTTCGGCCACGCGCTATTCCGCGCCGTTCGGCCATGCCGACAACGTGCCGCGCGCCATCGCCAGCCGGGTGGGGGCCAATCCAACCCGCGCGATTCTCGACATCGTCGGCGGGCAGGGGCCGCAGAAGCTGGTGGGCGAACTGGCCGCCGAAATCGCGGCGGGCCGATCGAAGATGGCCGCCGTGGTGGGTGCGGAGGCAATTTCCACCATGCGCGCGATTCTGGGCCGGGGCGAAACCCGCGACTGGTCGGAAACCCACGGCGGGACGATCGAGGACCGCGGCACCGGCTATGACGGGATGGTCGACAAGACGTCCATCATCCACGGCGTCGGCGCGCCGATCGCGGGCTATGCGATTGCCGAGAACGTGCGGCGCGAACGGCTGGGCCTGTCGCTCGATGACTATCGCGGCGAGATCGCCAAGCTGTTCGCGCCCTTCACCCGCGTTGCCGCCGCCAATCCCCACGCCGCCGCCCCGACGGAGCGCAGCGTGGTGGAACTGGCGACCCTGACCGAGCGCAACCGCCTGGTGGCCGAACCCTATGGCCGGCTGGTTGTGGCGCGCGATCAGGTCAACCAGGGCGGTGCGGTGCTGCTGGCGAGCGCGGGCGAAGCGCGGCGCCTGGGCGTGCCGGAGGACCGCTGGGTCCACATCCACGGCGTGGCCGACTGCGCCGAGCCTTCGATGCTGACGCGCGAATCGATGGAGCGCAGCCCGGCGGCGGTTGCGGCGATCTCAACCGCGCTCGACATCGCCGGGACCGACTGGGCGGGGATTGCCCACACCGATCTTTATTCGTGTTTCGCGATCCCGGTGTTCAACCTGCTCGACGCCTTTGGCCTTGAGCGCGACGATCCGCGCGGCTGGACGCTGACCGGCGGCCTGCCGTTCTTTGGCGGGGCGGGGAACAACTATTCCGCCCACGGCATTGCCGAGGCGGTGCAGCGCTGCCGCGCACACCCCGGCACCCGCGCGCTGGTGGGTGCCAACGGCGGGATCATGAGCAAGTACGCTGCGGGGATCTATTCCACCGCGCCCGTCGACTGGTCGGAAAGCCGCTGGCAGAGCCTGACCAAGATCACGCCGGTGGTGGAGGTGATCGACGCCCCGGACGGCGAGGGCGAGGCGGAAAGCTTTACCATCCAGCCCGGCAAGCACGGCGAAACGGCGACGCTGGTCGCCCGCATGAACGGCGCGCGGGCCATGGCCAACAGCACCGATCCGGCGATCTGCGCGCAGTTGCGCGAGGGCTTGGTGACAGGCCGCAAGGTGCGGATCGAAAGCGGCGAGAACGGGGTCAACGCGTTCTGGTTTGTGTGATGGGGGTGTGCGGTGGCTGAACGCAGCCACCGCACACCCCCATCCAGCCTGCGCTAGCGGACAAGTCCGCAAGCTGCGGCATCCTTCCCCCTGAAGGGGGGAAGGGTACGAAGGCTTCAGAGCGCAGCGAACTAGCCGCAGTGGGAAGGGGGATTGCGGCGGCCGCCTTCAGTCCCCGCCCTCCGCCAGCTGAGCCAGCATCGCCGGGGTCAGCACCTGCGGCAATTGCCGGGGCGGCGCGTCCCCCGCCGGGTACCACATATACAGCGGCACCCCTGCCGCGCCCTGTGCGGTGAGGTAGCGGGTGATGGCCGGATCGCGCCGGGTCCAGTCGCCGCGCAGCACGGTGACGCCGGCAGCCTTGAACGCGGCGGCGGTATCCTCGCGCTCGATCGCGGCGGCCTCGTTGACCTTGCAGGTCAGGCACCAGTCGGCGGTCATGTAGACGAACACCGGGGCGCCCTTGGCCCGCGCCTCTGCCAGCGCGGCCTCGCTGAACGGCTTGGTGGGCAGGATGCCCGCAGCCGCCGCGCTCGCCTCGCGGACCATGCCCGGCAGGCCGATCGCGCCCAGCACCGGGACCATGGCGAGCGCCAGCATCACCGGCCAGCCGCCCGCCAGACCATGCCGCTGGCGGCGGCCCAGCACGACCAGCGCGCTCAGCATGACGATCACCAGCAGGCAGGCGGCGAAGGCAAAGGCGCTTCCCGCAAGGCGGCTGGCCAGCCAGACCAGCGCTATGGCGGTCAGGCCCATCGGCACGGCCATGATGGTGCGGAAGCGGCCCATCCACGCGCCCGGGCGGGGCAGGCGCCGCCGCAGGGCGGGGATATAGGCGAGCGCCAGGAACGGCAGGGCAAGGCCCAGTCCCAGCGCCGCGAACAGCGCCAGCGCCTGGGCGGCGGGCAGCAGCAGCGCGGCGCCCATCGCGGCGGCCATGAACGGCCCGGTGCAGGGCGTGGCGGCAAAGGCGGCGAGCAGCCCGGTGGCAAAGGCGCCTTGCGGCGATCCCTCGCTGGCAAAGCCGGGGACGCTGAATTCGTAGACGCCCAGCAGGTTGGCGGTGATCGCGGCGGCCAGCAGCAGCAGCGCGGCAACCACCAGCGGCTCCTGCAACTGGAACGCCCAGCCCACTTCCTCGCCCGCCGCGCGCAGCGCCAGCAGCAGCACGCCAAGGCCCAGGCAGGCCAGGACCACTCCGGCGGTATAGGCCAGCCCCTCGGCCCGCGCCTGCGCCTCGCTCTCGCCCGCGCGGGCGAGGCTCAGCGCTTTCAGGCTGAGGATCGGGAAGACGCAGGGCATGACGTTGAGCAGCAGGCCGCCCGCCAGCGCCATGGCGACCAGCAGGGCGAACGAGCCTTGCGGCCTGACCGGTGCTGCCCCGCCCGCAACCGGGGTGCCGCCCGCCGGGACCGCGCCGGGAACAGCGGTCAGCTCCACCCCGTCGCCCGTGCGGCTCAGGCGCAGGACGCCCGACAGGGTCTGCGGCGTGACGGGGGCGAACTTCGCCGGGGGCAGTTCCACCACCAGCAGGTCGCCCTGCCGGGTGAAGACCTGCGGGGCGGCATAGTCCACCACGCTGGCATCGCTGACGAACAGGTGCGGGGCGTCCAGCCTGACCGAGGCGGGCAGCGGAATGCCGATGCGGTAGCGCCCACCCGCGCTGGCAAAGCGCGCCTGTGCCCCCAGCGGCGCGGGCAGGGCGGCGCGCCACTTGTCGAACTGGCCATCGGGAGCGCCGCGTGCGCCGACCGTGATCTGTGCGGTCAGGGTGCCGCTTTCCGGCACGCAGATCTCGTCGGTGCAGGCCAGCCACTGGGCTTCGACCCGCAAGGGCAGGATCGTGCCCGGGGGCGTTTGGCGCGGCACCCGCAGGCTGGTCAGCACGGCATATTCATGTTCGTAGACATGGTTCATCAGCCCGGCGATCAGCAGCGTTTCGGGCACCGGATAGCGCAGCGCGCCAAGCGGCTGCTCGCTGCCCCCCAGCCAGGCCTTCAGCGTCATGCCCTGGCCCGCGTCACCGGGGTTCTGCCAGTATCCGTGCCAGCCCTGTTCGGGCCTCATCCGCACCGCCAGCGTCACCTCGTCCCCCGGCAGGGCGGGGCCCTCGACCAGCAGCTGCGCGGCGATGTGGGTGGGCGCGGCCAGCGCGGGATTCGCGAACAGCAGCAGCACGGCCTGCACCAGACCTGCAACCAGACGAAGATAGCGCTGCATTTGGGGGCATACTCCCTTGCGCGGCGCCTCCACGCCCGCCATCAAGGCTTTGCCGCCAACGCAGCAACTTTTCAAGGAAACCCGATGCGCCGCCTCGCCGTTTGTGCCTCTCTTGCTCTTGCCGCCGCGCTGGCCGGGTGCGGCGCGCCGCCGCCGCGCAGCGCCAGCGCCGCCCCGGTGGCAGCGCCCGCGCCCAAGGAGCCGCCCCGGCTGATCGTGGCGATTTCGGTGGACCAGTTCTCCGCCGATCTGTTCGCGCAGTATCGCCGCCACTTCACCCGGGGGCTTGCCCGGCTGCAGCAGGGCGCGGTGTTCCCCTCCGGCTACCAGAGCCACGCCGCGACCGAGACCTGCCCGGGCCATTCCACCTTGCTGACCGGCACCCATCCCGCGCGCAACGGCGTGATCGCCAACAACTGGTTCGACCTCTCGCTCACCCGCGCCGACAAGCGGGTCTACTGCGCGGAGGACGTGACCGATCCGGCCAGCACCTCGCGCGATCCGGTGGTTTCTGCCCGCAACCTCAAGGTGCCGACGCTGGGCGAGCTGATGAAAGCCGCCAATCCCGCCACCCGCAACGTCGCCGTTTCGGCCAAGGACCGCGCGGTGATGATGATGGGCGGGCACCGCATCGATGCGGCCTACTGGTGGAAGAACGGTCAGTTCGTGACGCTCAAGGGGCGCGAGCTTTCCCCTGCCGCCGTGGCCCAGAACGTCGAGGTTGCCGCCCTGCTCAAGACCGGCGCCCCGGCGCTCGATCTGCCCGCTTTCTGCGCGGGCGCCGACAACGCTGTGCCGGTGGGCAAGGCCACCCTTGGCACCGGCCGCTTCGCGCTGGAGCCCGGCAAGCCCGACGCGGTGCGTATTTCCCCGCGGATGGACCATCTTACGGTCGAGCTGGCGAACCGGCTGGTCGACGAGCTGAACCTGGGCAAGGGCGATGCGCCCGACATTCTCTCGGTCAGCCTTTCCGCCACTGACTATATCGGCCACGCCACCGGCACCAACGGCGCGGAAATCTGCATCCAGATGGCCGAGCTTGACAAGGCGGTCGGCGCGCTGCTCGATCACCTCGATGCGCGGGGGATCGACTATGCCGTGATGCTGACCTCCGACCACGGCGGGCTCGACATGCCGGAACGCGCCAGCCAGCAGGCCGTGCCGCGCGCGGTGCGGGTCGACAACTCGCTGATGGCGCGCGAACTGGCCAAGACTGTCACCGCGCGCACCGGAATTGCCAGCCCGGGCGGGCCGCTGCTCTATTCGGATGGCGGCGAATACTACGTCAACGCCGCGCTGGCCCCGGCGCAGAAGGCCGAAGTGGTAAAGGCAATGGTCGCCATCCTGCGCGCCCACCCGCAGGTGGCCGCCGTCTATACTGCCGAGGAAATGGCCAAGACCCCGCTGCCCACCGGCAACGCGCAGGACTGGTCGATCCGCGACCGCACCCGCGCCTCGTTCGATGCCAGCCGTTCGGGCGACGTGCTGATCCTGCTGGACCGCGCGGTGACCCCGATCCCCGAAGCCATGCCCGGGGCCTATGTCGCGACTCACGGATCGGTCTACGACTATGACCGGCGCGTGCCGATGCTGTTCTGGCGGCGGGGGATGCGCGCGTTCGAGCAGCCCGCTCCGGTGGAAACGGTCGATATCGCGCCCACCCTGGCGGCCCTCGTCGGCCTCAGGGTCAGCGAAGGCATGTTCGACGGGCGCTGCCTCGATCTCGATGGCGGCGCGGACAACACTTGCGGAGCAAAGTGATGACAACACCACAGCGGCGCGATCTGGTCATCCTGGGCGGCGGCCTGGTCGGCATGACGCTTGCCCTCGCGGCGGCGCGGCAGGGGATCACCAGCCACGTCATCGACAAGGCGCTGCCCGAGGAGCTGACCGCCGAAGGGGTGGACGCCCGCGCCTCCGCCATTTCGACCGCCAGCTGGAACCTGTTCGCCAACATCGGCCTGGGCGCGGCGCTGGAGCCGCTGGGCTGCGCGATCGAGGCCATCGCCGTGACCGACGCGATGCGCCCCGGCCGGATCGATTTCAAGCCGCAGCCGCACGAAGGCACGCTGGGCCGGATGTTCGCCAACCGCGACATCCGCCTGGCCCTGTTCGAGGCAGCGCGGGCCGAGCCGGCCATCGCCTGGTCAAGCGGGGTCGAACCCGTGCGCCGCACCCGTGGCGATCACGGGGTCGAGGTGGAGCTGTCTGACGGGCGCACCGTTGCGGGCAGCCTGCTGGTGGGCGCCGAAGGCCGCCAATCGCCGACCCGCGCCGAAGCCGGTCTGTCCTCGGCGCGGTGGGACTATCACCACCGGGCGATGGTCACCGCGATCACCCACGAAAAGTCGCATGAAGGCGTGGCCTGGGAAATCTTCTACCCCTCCGGCCCGCTCGCGCTGCTGCCGCTGCTCGACCTGCCGGACGGACGGCACCGCAGCGCTGTGGTGTGGACCGTGGACGAAAAGGACGCGAAGGGCGTGATTGCCCTGCCGGACGCGGTCTTCACCGGCGAGATCGCCCAGCGCATGGGCCACACCTTTGGCGCCATCGAGCTGTGCGCGCCGCGCATGTCCTATCCGCTCAACTTCCACCACGCGCCCCGCATCGTCGAAAACCGGCTCGCGCTGATTGGCGATGCGGCGCACGGGATGCACCCGATTGCCGGGCAGGGGCTGAACCTGGGCCTGCGCGATGTCGGCGTGCTGGTGGAAGTGCTGGCCGACGGGATGCGGCTGGGGCTTGAGCCGGGCGACGCGCAGGTCCTCGCCCGCTACGAACGCTGGCGCGCGCTGGACGCAACCACGGTGATGGCCACCACCGACGCAATCGTCCGCCTGTTCGGCATGCCCGGCAAAACGGCCAGCGCGGTGCGGCGGCTGGGTATGGCGGGCGTGCAGCGCAGCGGCTGGCTGAAAAAGTTCTTCATGGACGAAGCGCGCGGCATGTCGGGCGATCTGCCGACGCTGCTGAGAGCCTGAAAAGCCCGGAGCCGCAGCAAGTCTGAGGTGGGCCCGGATCAGGTCCGGGCCGACGGGGCTTGCCGTGCGGGGGATCGCAAGGGGCGGGCTTTTCCTGTATGGCGCGCAGGCTCCTGCGATTCCAACCGGTTGTTAACGCGGCGGGATTAGCGCTGGTGAGTGCCACCCACCCGCGAGTCAGCCCTTTGACACAACCCTCACCCGATCACCTCGCGGCGCTGCACGTCGTGCAGCAAAAGCTGGGGCACTGCGTGCTGCGCCTGCAAGCCTATGAGCTGGGGCTGAAAGAGATCCTGGAGAAGTGCGATATCGTCGTGACGGCAAAGGGGGTGAAAAAGGATCCGCGACTGCCGGTCAGCACGCTTGGTACGCTCGTCGAGCAGTCGTTCGGCTCGTTGCTGACGACCGAGGCAGCGCGTGAACAGGCCGATGCGGGTGACGTGGACCAGCGCGCGCGCTTCCGGGTGCAGATCGAGCTTCCCGAAGACGAGTTCGCGAGGCTGAAACGCGAGCTGAAAGCCTTCGTTCGCTTGCGCAACAGACTGGTCCATCACTTCCGCAAAGACCATGATCTTGGCAGCCACGAAGGGTGCCAAAGCGCCGAGGCGGCCCTGAACACAGCTTCCGCCCGGATCGAGCGCCATATCGCCGACCTGCGCAAGTGGGCCGAGGTTTTGCAGAGCACCCAGCAGGCGGTGCTCGGCTCGGACATGGTTCAGGAATGGGTGAAGACAGGCAGGCTTCCCGACCAAAGTCCCCGATCTGAGCACTGACCCCCGCTCCGTTCGTGTCGAGCATAGTCGAGACACGCGGGAGCAATCGTGTCTCGACTATGCTCGACACGAACGGTTGGGATTGGGCGATGCGTTCAGGTTCAGATTCGGGGGCTGGAGCCAGCCGCCACCGGTTCGCTCAGGGCCAGGGCTTCCAGCCGGTCGAGCGCCTGCTCCACTTCCGCGTGGCGGCGGGCCTTGGTCAGCCATGCGCGCGCGGGCGCGCTGCCGGACAGGCGGGCGACTTCTTCGGCGGCGGCGCTGGTGCGCCCGGCGCGCAGCAGCAGGCGGGCGCGGTCGAGCCGCTGGTCGGGGCTGGTCGCCGTGCCGGTGCCCTGGTGGATCACGAACAGCGATGCGACCTCGCGGCGCAGGCGGTCCCAGCCGCCTTCCTGCGCGCCGGTGCCGGTGAGGGCCGGGGCGAGGGCTTCGAGTTCGGTAGCGAGATCGTCCAGCGTCACCGGCGTGGCGGCGGCTTCGATCACGATCCTGACCGCCGCGCCGTCGCTCGCCCCGAAGCGCTGCTGCAACTGACCGGCAAGATAGCCAAGCGGCATGCCCCGCTCGAACGCGCGGCGCGCGGCGAAGGCGACCATCAGCCCCTGGGCGCGGGCGGTTTCGGCCTGGGCGGTGCGGGCCGCGCCGTCGATCCGCATGACCTGTGCCTCCAGCGCGCCAACCCGGCCTTCGAGCGGGGCGGTGGCGGGCGGAGCGGTCGGACTGGGTGAGGGTGCGGGCCGGGCGGCAAGCCGGGTAGGCGGGGGCGCGGCCTGCTCAAGCCCAAGGTCTGACCTGGTCAGACGACCGTCCCAGATCAGCCAGCCCGCCGCGACGCTGCCGCCGATGAAGGCCAGCAGCATCGCCAGCAGCACCGCGCGGGCGGAAACGCCCATGCGGCGGGGCGGAAGCGGCGCGCGGCTGGAAAGCGGTTCGTCTGGCATGCGCCGGCAAGTGTCCCCTTCGTCCTGGCGCCTAGCGGTTGCGCCCGGGTGGGCCGGGGTCTTGGCACATCTGGCGCGCCAAGGCCAGCAGCGCGGCATCGCTGGGCAGGGCGGCGGTGGCGACTTCGCCCCAGCCGTCGCCCGCCGCCGCGGCGATGCGCGGCGCCAGCGCGGCGATGCGCAGGGGCGCGCGGCGGATGCCGTGGGTAACGCACTGGGCGGAAAGGTGCCGCGCGGCTTCGGCGGAATGGACCGCGACCACGGCGGGCGAACGCATCAGGTCGGCCATGGCCTGGGGCAGGGGCAGAGCTTCGCTGGCATAGACCACGCGTTCATCAAGGGTGACGCCCTTGGGCAGGGTGAGCGGCACGCGCTCCTCCCCCGCCAGGCGCAGCAGGTGGCGGTGGCCGTCCTGAAGCAGGGCGAACAGCGATTGCAGCCCGCCGCTGCCAGTGGCGATCACGGTGAAGCCCGCCGCGCGCGCCGCCTGCGCGGTCGCCTCGCCCACGGCGTAGACCGGCAGGTGCTGCACGGTGGAAAGGGCGCGTCCGGCGTGGCGCAGGGCATTGGCGCTGCCCAGCAGCAGCGCGTCATGGGTGCCGGGAGCGGGGGCCTGCCAGCTGCGCGGAGCAATGGCGAACAGGGGGAAACCGTGCGCGTCGATCCGTTCCGCCCGGGCCGCCTCCACCGTCGCGCTGCAGCCGGGTTCGGGACGGATCACGAGCAGCGGAACCATGGCCGGGCGTCACTCCCCCTCGAAATGCTCTCTGATCGCCGGGCTTGCCTGCGCCAGCAACTGGCGGGCGAGAATGACAGGCCCGGACGAATCGTCCAGCGCAAATTTGTGCGTTGCCTCGGCCCGCTCGCTGCCATCCAGCGTGAAGATCGCGCTGCGCATGGTCAGCGTGTCCTCGCCGTGGCTGGTCAGCACCGCGATCGGGCTGTGGCAGTTGCCGCCTAGCGCGGCGAGCAGCGCGCGCTCCGCCATCAGGGCGGCGCGGCTGGGGGCGTGATCGATGCTGGCGAGCAGGCCGCGCATCGCCTCGTCATCGGCGCGGCATTCGATGGCGATGGCGCCCTGGCCGGGGGCGGGCAGCCATTCGGCAGGATCGAGCCGCACGCCCAGCTCCGCCTTGCCCAGCCGGTTGAGCCCGGCGGCGGCAAGCAGCGTGGCGTCGGCCTCTCCCGCCGCAAGCTTGCCCAGCCGGGTGGCGACATTGCCGCGAAACGAGACGACCGTGCAATCGGGCCGCAGGTGCAGGGCCTGGGCGGCGCGGCGCGGGGCGCTGGTGCCGATCCGCGCGCCCGGCGGCAGGGCGGCGATGCTGTCCGCCCCCAGCAACACGTCGCGCACGTCCTCACGCGGGAGGACGGCGGCGATGGCGATCCAGTCCGGTCGCAGCGTTTCCACGTCCTTGGCCGAATGGACCGCGAAGTCGATCTCCCCCGCGTGCAGCCAGGCGTCCAGTTCCTTGGTCCACAGCGCCTTGCCGCCGATTTCGGCCAGCGGACGATCGAGCACCTTGTCGCCGCTGGCGGTGACGGGGACCAGTTCGACGCGCGCCTGATCCCAGCCGTGCGCCGCGCACAGCCGCGCGCGCGTCTCCTCGGCCTGAGCCATGGCGAGGGGGGAGTTTCGGGTACCAAGCTTGAGCGGACGGTCGGTCATGGCCGCTTGTGCTAAACGGCAATGTCTCTAAGGGAAAGCCGGGATGGGGATAGTCCTCGGAATTGAATCGTCGTGCGACGAAACCGCGGCTGCGCTGGTCGACAGCGACCGGCGCGTGCTCGCGCAGCGCATCGCCTCGCAGGACGAGGCGCACCGCCCCTATGGTGGCGTCGTTCCCGAAATTGCCGCCCGCGCCCATGCCGAACGGCTCGCCCCGCTGATCGAGGCGGTGCTGGAGGAGGCGGGGCTTGGCCTTGCTGATGTCGATGCGATTGCCGCCACCGCCGGGCCGGGGCTGATCGGGGGGGTGATGGTCGGCCTGGTCACGGCCAAGGCGCTGGCCATGGCCGCGGACAGGCCGCTGATCGCGATCAACCACCTGGAAGGCCACGCGCTTTCCCCGCGCCTGGCCGATGCTTCGCTGCAATTCCCCTATCTGCTGCTGCTGGTGTCTGGCGGGCATTGCCAGCTGCTGGAAGTGCGCGGAGTGGGCCAGTTCCGCCGCCTGGGCACCACGATCGACGACGCGCTGGGCGAGGCGTTCGACAAGACCGCCAAGATCCTGGGGCTGGGTTATCCCGGCGGCCCGGCGGTGGAGCGGCTGGCCTTGCAGGGCGATGCGAAAGCCGTCCCCCTGCCGCGCCCGCTGCTGGGCAGCGCGGAGCCGCATTTCTCGTTTGCGGGCCTGAAAAGCGCCGTGCTGCGGGCGAAAGAGGCAGGCATTCACGCGAATGCCGATATCGCCGCCGCGTTCCAGCAGGCGGCGATCGACTGCGTGATTGACCGCACCCGCAAGGCGCTCGGCATCGCGGAGGCGCCCACCGCGCTGGTCGTCGCGGGCGGGGTCGCGGCGAACAAGGCGGTGCGCGGCGCGCTGGAGGCATTGGCGGGTCAGCACGGCCTGCCCTTCGTTGCCCCTCCGCCCGCACTGTGCACGGATAATGCGGCGATGATCGCCTGGGCGGGAATCGAGCGGCTGGGGCAGGACGATCCGCTCGATTTCGTGGCGCGGCCGCGCTGGCCGCTCGATCCGGATGCGGCGCCGGCGCGCGGAGCAGGGGTAAAGGCATGAGCGTGAAGATCGGCGTAATCGGCGCGGGGGCCTGGGGCACCGCGCTGGCCCAGGCGCTGGCCAGCGATGGCAGCGAAGTGCTGCTATGGGCGCGCGAGGCGGAGCTGGTTGCCGAAATCAATGCGCAGCATGCCAACAGCCTGTTCCTGCCCGGCACGGCGCTGTCCGCGAACATTCGCGCCACCGGCGATCTGGCTGATTTGGCGGTGCTCGATGCCCTGCTGGCGGTGGTTCCGGCTCAGCATCTCGCCCGCGTCCTGTCCGGGCTGAGCGACGCCCCGCGCGATCTGGTGCTCTGCGCCAAGGGGATCGAGGCGGGCAGCGGGCGGCTGATGGCCGATGTCGCGCAGGAAGCGGCTCCGTCCGCGCGGATTGCGGTGCTATCCGGGCCGACTTTCGCGCACGAGGTGGCCGCCGGGCTGCCGACCGCCGTCACGCTCGCCTGCTCGGGCGGGGACGATCAATGGCAACGGCTTGCCCCGCTGATCTCTCGGCCGATGCTGCGCCCCTACTATTCCGACGATGTCATCGGCGCGGAGATCGGCGGCGCGGTCAAGAACGTGCTCGCCATCGCCTGCGGGGTGGTGGAGGGGCTGAAGCTGGGCCAGAACGCCCGCGCCGCGCTGATCGCGCGCGGCTATGCCGAAATGCTGCGCTTTGGTCTGGCGCGCGGCGCGCGGGGTGAAACGCTGTCGGGCCTGTGCGGGCTGGGCGATCTGGTGCTGACCTGCTCGTCCACCTCCAGCCGCAACTTCTCGCTCGGCAAGGCGCTGGGCGAGGGGATGAGCGCGGCCCAGGCGCTGGCCGGCAAGAACAGTGTGGCCGAAGGCGCGGCAACCGCTCCGATCCTCAGCGAGCTAGCGGCTCGCGAAGGGATCGCCATGCCGATCGTCGATGCGGTCTGCCGCCTGCTCTCCGGCGAAGTCGCGGCCGGAGAGGTCGTCGCCCATCTGCTCGCGCGCCCGCTGCGCGCCGAACAGGAAGGCGCGCGGTGAGCGAAGCCGGGCGCGACGATATCCAGGCACTCGCCAAGGGCGGGCGGACCAATTTCTTCGGCTTTCTGCTGCGGCTGGGCGGCACCGCGCCGTTCCTGTTCATCGCCGGGCGGTTCTATGGGGTAGAGGCGCTGGGACGCTATGCCTCGGCGCTGGTGATCGTCGAACTGATCTCGCAGCTGTGCGTGCTGGGGCAGCGCCGGGGCCTGGCCCAGCGCCTTTCCGAAGACCCGCGCGATGCGCCCCACGTCATCGCCGATGCGATGACGCTGACGCTGATGCTGGCGCTGGGCGCGGCGGGGCTGCTCTATCTGTTCCCCGCGCCGATGTTCCCCAGCGGCCAGTTTACCCAGTGGGACCGGCTGCTGCCGATCGCGCTGGTCGCCAATGCGCTGACCGACATCGCGCTGGCGGCGCTGGCCTATCGCTATAACGTCGGCGCCACGGTGCGCGCCCGCTCGGTGGTCGAACCCTGGGTGCAGACGCTGTCGGTGGTGGCGTTCCTGTTCGTGCTGCCCGCCGCGGGCCTCGCGCTGTCGTTCATTCTGGCCAAGCTGGCGGCGCTGGTGGTTGCGCTGTGGCCGCTGATCCGCACCTATGGCCTGCCGCGCCAGTGGCATCCCCACCCGCTGCGGCTGGGGCGGCTGGCGCTGCTGTCCGCGCCGCTTGCCGTGGCCGACATGGTGGAATGGGGATCGCGCAAGCTGGACGTTGCCCTGCTGGGCTTCTTTACCAGTCCGGCCGCAGTCGGGGTCTACTATGCCGCGCAGCAGGTCGCTTCGCTGCCGCAGAAGCTGAAAAGCAGCTTCGAGCCGATCCTGGGGCCGGTCATCACCCGCAACCTCAAGGAAGGCAATCTGGCCGCGATTGCCCAGCAGGTCAGCCAGGTCGGCTTCTGGATCATCGCCGCCCAGGCCGGGATCGCCATGGCGCTGGTAATCCCGGGTGAGGCGGTGATGGGGCTGGTCGGGCCGAACTTTGTGGGCGGCACCGGCGCGCTGACCTTCCTGCTGATCGCGGAAGTCGCCGCCGCAACCGCCGTGGTGAGTGAGGCGGCGCTGATCTATGTCGCGCGGCACAAGAACCTGTGGATCTCGCTTTCCACCATCGCGCTTCAGGCGGCGCTGACCGTGGGCGGGATGCTGGCGGTGCGCGAAATGGGGCTGGGGCCGAATTACAGCGCCGCCGCCGCCGCTGCCGCGCTGTTCATCTCGCTGGGCATGGCCTCGCTGGTCAAGTCCTACGTACTCACCCGGATCCTGGGTCAGCCGATCTCGAACTGGCGCTGGGCGTTGATCTGGGCGGCGGCCCCCGCCGCGCTGGTCGGCTGGGCGGTAACCCGGTTCCTGCCCGAATGGGCCGAACTGATGTTCGGGATTCCGGCGATCCTGTTCGTTTATGGCTTCGTCATCTGGCACCGGGGCTTCGGGCCGGAAGACCGGGTGCTGTTCCGCAAGAATGTCGGCGCCTGATTGCGGGAAAGGCCGCGCGCGGCTAACGCGGAGGTCCACAGGCAGGAGGTGCGGCAATGATGGCGACGGTTGAGGCAGACTGGCTGATCTATGCGGGCGTTGCGGTGGTCGCGCTGCTGATCGCCTGGTGGCTCTATGCCCGCGCCAGCACCGCGCCGAAGCGGCGGGACTACAAGCCCGATGTGCTGAGCGAGGGGGCTGAGCCCGCGCAGCGCAACCAGGCGCTGATCGATGCGCCGCCCGCCGCGCAGATCATCACCCCCGCGCCCCATGGCGCGATGATGGCCGGCGTGGCCGAGATCGTTGCCGTGACCGCGCAGGACGAGGTCGAGGAGGTTGAGGCCCGCGCCGCCGAAATGGAAGTGGTGCCCGAGGTGGAGGAAGCCCCTGCGCCAGCCGCCGCTGGCGACGACCTGTCGAAGATCAAGGGGTTGGGACCGAAGCTGCAGAAGCTGCTGCCGCAGCTTGGCCTTACCACCTATGCCCAGATCGCCGCGCTGAGCGAGGCGGACCTTGATGATCTGGATGGCAAACTGGGCGCCTTCGCCGGCCGCCCGCGCCGCGATGCGTGGGTCGAACAGGCCAAGCTGCTTGCGAGCGGCGATGTCGGCGGCTTTGAGGGGAAGTTCGGCAAGCTCTAGGCGGCAAACGTCGTCCGCTTCCCGTTCGTGTCGAGCTTGTCGAGACACGTTGGCGCGCGCGCGCACCGGAACGGGGAAGCGCCGTCTGGCCCCTCAGTAAAGCAGCCAGCGCTGGGCCGATGCCCTGAACCGCTCGCAGGCATAGCTCCATGGCCCGGCCATCGCGGCGGGGTTTTCGCCCGCCATCAGCATGGTCCGCACCCGGCTTTCGCCCATCAGCAGGTCAAGGAACGGCGGCTTTCCCCCGGTCACCGCGAAGTCCCGGGGGTAGAGCCGGTGCAGCACCGCCAGCAGGGTCAGGCCGGTGTGCAGCGGGGCATAGCGGCCCAACCCGGTCCGCTCCAGCCGCACTCCCTGACAGGGCTGTCCGGCATATTTCGAGGCATCGGGCGTGAATGCGGCGGGCACGAAGCGCACTGCGTCCAGCCCTTCCCGGTTCAGCGCTTTCGCTAGCGCCGCCGCGTCGATCCACGGCGCGCCGATCAGTTCGAACGGGGCCGGGGTGCCGCGCCCTTCGGACAGGTTGGTGCCTTCCAGCAGCACGGTCGCCGGATAGGCCAGCAGCGCGCCCGCGCTGCGCAGGTTGGGGGAGGGGCGCGCGAAAGGCAGGCCGCCCGCGCCGAACACCTCCGTCCCCATCCGCCGCTGCCATCCGGTCATAGCCACTACGGTCAGCCGCGCGGGCGCGGGCAGGGCTGCATTTGCCAGCCGCGCAAGCTCGCCCATGGTCAGGCCGTGGCGCAGCGGCACCGGCAGCGCGGCAACATGGGACATCAGCTCGGGCCGGGGCAGCGGGCCTTCCATCCTCAGGCCGCCAAGCGGGTTGGGCCGGTCCAGCACCAGCGCTTCCACGCCCGCCGACGCGCAGGCCTTCAGGCAATCGGCCATGGTCGCGGCGTAGGTGAAGCAGCGCAGGCCGACATCCTGCAGGTCGATCACCAGCGCGTCGAGGCCGGTCAGGTCCGGGTGGCGGCGCGCGCCGTAAAGGCTCTGCACCGGCAGGCCGGTGGCCGCGTCGCGCCCGTCTGCCACCGCCTCGCCCGCAGCGGCGGCGCCGGTCAGCCCATGTTCGGGCGAGAACAGCCGCGCCAGCGTGACGCCCGGCAGCGCCGCCAGCCGGTCCACCCCGCGCGCACCGGTCCGATCGATCCCGGCGGCGTGGGTGAGCAGGCCGATCCGCTTGCCCCGGATCAGGTCGGCACGGTCGGACAGCAGGCGATCGAGCCCGGTGCGTAGCAGCGGCGGCTTCAGGCTAAAGGCAGGAGAGGCCAGCAGCGCCGCCCCGCCGGACAGGATAGCTCCTCGGCGGGAAAGGGTCAGCGCCCCCACTTGCGCTTGCTCTCCCGCCCGAAGCGGCCCTTGCGGGTGCCGGGTTTGCCTTCGTTGCTGCGGCCCACCAAGGGGGCCTTGCGCTGGTCTTCGGGGAGGCCGAGTTCTTCGGCTTCCAGTCGCCGGATCTCGTCGCGCAGGCGACCGGCTTCCTCGAATTCGAGGTCGGCGGCGGCGGCGCGCATCTTCTTTTCCAGTTCCTCGATATAGGCGCGCAGGTTGTGGCCGACGAGGTTGTTGGCCCCTTCCGCCTCGATTTCCACCAGCACGCCGTCGCGGCTGGCGGTGTCGGCGACGATGTCGTGGATGCCGCGCTTGATCGTCTCTGGCGTGATGCCGTGTTCAAGGTTGTAGGCGTGCTGCTTTTCGCGGCGGCGGTCGGTTTCGGCGATGGCGCGTTCCATCGATCCGGTCATCCGGTCGGCATAGAGGATCACCCGCCCGTCGACATTGCGTGCGGCCCGCCCGATGGTCTGGATCAGACTGGTTTCGCTGCGCAGGAAGCCTTCCTTGTCGGCATCGAGAATGCAGACGAGGCCGCATTCGGGGATGTCCAGCCCCTCGCGCAGCAGGTTGATCCCCACCAGCACGTCATAGACGCCCAGCCGCAGGTCGCGGATCAGCTCGATGCGCTCCAGCGTCTCCACGTCGGAGTGCATGTAGCGCACGCGCAGCCCCGCCTCGTGCATGAACTCGGTCAGGTCCTCGGCCATCCGCTTGGTCAGCGTGGTGACGAGCGTGCGATATCCCGCAGCGGCGGTCTGGCGGCATTCCTCGATGCAGTCCTGCACCTGGTCCTCGACCGGGCGGATCAGGACGGGCGGATCGATCAGGCCGGTCGGGCGGATCACCTGTTCGGCAAACACGCCGCCCGATTGCTCCATCTCCCAGCTGCCGGGAGTGGCGGAAACGGCCACCGTCTGCGGGCGCATCGCGTCCCATTCGTTGAAACGCAGCGGGCGGTTGTCGATGCAGCTCGGCAGGCGAAAGCCGTATTCGGCCAGAGTGATCTTGCGGCGATGGTCCCCCTTCGACATCGCGCCGATCTGCGGCACGGTCTGGTGGCTTTCATCGACGAACAGCAGGGCGTTGTCTGGCAGGTACTCGAACAGGGTGGGCGGCGGCTCGCCCGGCAGGCGGCCGGTGAGAAAGCGCGAATAGTTCTCGATCCCCGCGCAAGAGCCGGTCGCGGCGATCATTTCCAGGTCGAAATTGGTGCGCTGCTCCAGCCGCTGGTGCTCCAGCAGCTTGCCCTCGGCCTCCAGCTCCTTCAGCCGCTCGGCCAGTTCAAAGCGGATTGCCTCAGCCGCCTGCTTCATTGTCGGGCCGGGCGTGACATAGTGCGAATTGGCATAGACGCGGACCTGGGAAAGGGTCTGGCCCTTCTTGCCGGTCAGCGGATCGAACTCGGCGATCTCCTCGATCTCGTCGCCGAAAAAGGCGATCCGCCAGGCCATGTCCTCGTAGTGGCTGGGATAGATCTCCAGACTGTCGCCGCGCACGCGGAAATTGCCGCGCGCAAAGGCGGCGTCGTTGCGCTTGTATTGCAGCGCCACCAGCTTGCGGATCAGCTCGCGCTGGTCAACCTGGGTGCCGGTCTTGATGTCGAAGATCATCGCCGAATAGGTTTCGACCGAACCGATGCCATAGAGGCACGATACCGAGGCGACGATGATCACGTCATCGCGTTCCAGCAGTGCCCGGGTGGCCGAATGGCGCATCCGGTCAATCGCCTCGTTTACGCTCGATTCCTTCTCGATATAGGTATCGCTGCGCGGCACATAGGCTTCGGGCTGATAATAATCGTAATAGGATACGAAATATTCGACCGCATTGTCGGGAAAAAAGCTCTTGAACTCGCCATAAAGCTGCGCGGCGAGGATCTTGTTGGGCGCCAGGATCAGCGCCGGGCGCTGCGTCGCCTCGATCACCTTGGCCATGGTGAAGGTCTTGCCGCTGCCCGTCACCCCCAGCAGCACCTGCGTGCGATCCTCCGCCGCAATCCCCGCCACCAGTTCGGCGATGGCCGTGGGCTGGTCCCCGGCGGGCTGGTATTCGGACACAATGCGGAACGGCCGCCCCCCATCGCTCTTTTCGGGGCGCGCCGGCTTGTGCGGCACAAAGTGGCCGGACGTATCGGGCTCGGCCAGGCCCCGGCGGATGATCAGTTCGCTCATTCAGGGGTTATGGGGTGGGCGTGGGCGTGGTGCAATGGGGGTGAAGACTACACGGCGCATTGCGACTATGTACATTCGGCGTCGTTAGGCGGATCAGCAGAACCCCTAGCTAGAGAGGGATCACCATGACTGTTTTCTCTCGCCAACGTTGCACATACCATCCGCTTATTTTTGACTGTAATTTGCTTGAGTTAGCATATTGCGCTATTCACCCGTTGAATTTACGACGTCAACATGAAGTCGGTTCGTTCGCTGAGGGTCGAGAAGACCGTGCTTGAGTGGGGCACTTGGGCCGACGGTCGCATGCCGGCTAATGCGTTTCCTCTGAGTAAGGGGAAAAGCTATCGACTGGCTGCGGGTTGGCGCTGGTGTGTTCACAAGCTTAGCGATGGCGCCAGGCAATTTCGACTTTTGGTGGCATATGACCCTGCCAAGCAGCAGTTTCAAAGCTGGCTCGGCATTGAGAAGGGATCAGACCAGCTTCTGGTCGCGCGTATTGAGTTCCACGATTCTCACGGAGGGTGGCACTGTCACTGGAAGACGGGTGATCTAAAGGATATCGTTCCCGGTACAGTCAGGGCTGGGCTGAAAGACCGATCTCGTGAGTGTTCGGGCGAGCGCCGAGATATTTCTGATATGGACGCCAACGGCATCGCGTTTCGGGTTTTTAATGTCTCGTATCGCTACCCGATTGCGGGAGCGATGCTATGATCAAAGATCAACTATGCCGCGCTTTTTGTGGTGGGCTTGCTGTTGAGCAAGTCCGTGCTGGTTGGGCAATCACAACCCCGTTTAAGATGCCAGACGGAGATCCTGTTCGTTTTTATTTGATGGGAGGAGAGGGTGGAAGCGTCCGGCTTGAAGACGACGGCGCTCAGGTAGGGATGCTTGAGGCTGAGGGCGTCATTCTAAAGAAGGGTAGCAGCCGTCGAGAAGCCTTCGATGACCTTCTCGCATCGCATGGCGCAACTTTCGATGACAAGACAGGGCTTATAACTACAGCCCCCTTTGATGAATCGTCGGCTGCTGAGCCTGCATTGAAGTTCTTGGCTTTGATGTTGAGGATTCAGGATTTTGCTCTCCTTAATGTAGAAAGGGTTCGCAACGCATGGCATGAGGATGTGATCAGAGGAATACATCTGGCGTACGATGGTAAGGCAAGAGTCGAAGAGGGGATGCCAGTGTCAGCCAAATTTCGGAACTGGCCAGCTGATGTTGTGATAACGGCCGATGGGATTGATCCCACAGCGATTTTCATGGCGACCTCGAACTCCAAAGGTCTTCAGGCATTGGTTTTGAAGATGGAATTGGAGAAGTATCAAAAAATAAAATGCAATGTAGTCTTAATTGTCGAGCGACCAACGAAGAACGAGTTATCAGAGCCAACTTATGCATTGGCACAATCTCGTTTAGATAAAGTGCTTAGCTATGTTGGTGCTGAGGAAGATGCTATTTCGGCCGTAGGAAAGCTTGCACAAATCGAGCACCACACACTCCAGTGACAATCTGTAGAGTAACTTGAGTTTCAAGTTTTCGGAAGCTTTGAGAAAAGCTTTCTAATTTCCTACACCCCCAAAATCTGCAACATGGTCGGTTTGCTCCTGAAAAAGGAAACCGATCATGGATGGTACACGCAAGGACGCAGGCGGGCAGCGCGGCGGGCAGGGGTTTGGGCGCGGGTGGGTGCCGGTTTCGCGGGATATCGGGTTGCCGGGGGATGAGGCCAGCTTGCTCCCTCCCCTTGAGGGGAGGGTTGGGGAGGTGTGGCCCGGCGCTGGCGGCCTGGCGTTTGCTGCTGGCGTGGAACCCCCTCCCCAACCCCTCCCCCACGGGGAGGGGCTTTTGGCCGGGCAGGGGGACTTTGCGGACGATCCTGTCCTCACCCCCGCGCGCAAGGCGCGGTTCCTCGATGTGCTTTCGGGCCACGGCAACGTGCGGGTGGCGGCGGCGCGGGTGGGGGTCTCGCGGTCCGGCCTCTATCTCGCGCGGCGGCGGGATGGGCTGTTTGCCGAAGGGTGGCGGGCGGCGCTGGTGCTGGCGCGGCGGCATGGCGAGGCGGTGCTGGCCGAACGCGCGCTGGAGGGGGTGGAAGAGCCGGTGTTCTTTCGCGGCGAGCTGATTGCGGTGCGGCGGCGGTTCGATGCGCGGCTGCTGCTGGCGCACCTGGCGCGGCTCGACCGGCTGTGCGGGTCGGGGGCAGAGGAGGCGGGGGAAGACCCGGCGCTGGCCTTCGACGCACTGCTGGGGGCGGTGGCCGGTTTGCCCGAAGCCGCCGAGGAGCGCGATTGGCCCAGCGGGGCGGTGCTGCGCTGGCCTTCGCGCGAGGCCTATCTGGCCGATGCCCTGGCCCAGGCGCGCGATGGCGGCTGCGATCCGCAGGCGGCGCTGGATCAGGCGGCGGCGGAGTGGGATGGCCACCACCGCGCGCTGTGGGCGGCGGTCGACCGGGCGGTCCCGCCCGGCGCGGTGGGGGCGGAAACGGGCGCGGGGGAGGCGCCGTTCGAGGTGAAGGGACTTTGTTTTCAGGACAGTGTCCACAGTGTCCAGCGCCGCGCGGGGTGGGGACGGATTGACGTGCCGCCGCAACCCTTCATGATCGCGCCAAACACAAGCGGAGAGGACTTCCCCCATGCTCGATACACTGGCGCCGTTCATCGGCCTGTTCGGCCTGATCGGCTTTGCCGGCCTGGCCGGGATCAAGAACCCGGTCGACAAGACCCGCCCCGGCCACGCCGTGCGGCTGATGGGCCTGCTGGGGCTGGTCGGCCTGCTGGGGATCTGGGTGCCGGGGGCGGGCGCGATCGGCGCTTCGGGCGCGCTGGGGCTGTGGAATCACCAGAACCCGAAGCTCGCCCGGTGGGGCAAGCTGGGGTGGACCTTCGTGCTGGGCCTGCCCTATCTGGCGCGCTGGCTGATGGGCTAGGGGCGGGGCGCCGCTCTCGCCGCTTTTTGCGATTTCATACACGCGAACTTTTCAAGCTGGCGAAAATCTGGCAGAAGGATTCGCGAAGAGCCGCGCGCCAGCGCCGCGCGCCGTCTGTGTGGAGAGAAAAACGATGAGCGGCCAAAGCCTTGAAGCGATGCTGAACGGTGCGGGAGACCTGGTGGAACTGCTGCGCAACCAGCAGACCGGGCCGAACGTCTATCCCGGCGTGCCCGCGGAATATTCCAACTGGCGCAGCGAGCAGTGGGCCTGGCAGAACACCGCCGTGCTCTATAACCAGTCGTACCACATGGTCGATCTGGAAGTGCGCGGGCCGGATGCCTTCGCCATGCTGGAATACCTCGCGGTCAATTCGTTCAAGGGCTTCGTCCCGGACAAGGCCAAGCAGTTCGTGCCCTGCACCCCCTATGGCCACGTGATCGGCGACGTGATCCTGTTCTATCTGGAGGAACAGCGCTTCAACCTGGTTGGCCGCGCGCCCTCGATCGAATGGGTGGAATTCCACGCCGCCAGCGGCAAGTGGAACGTGGAGGTTGAGCGCGACGAGCGCTGGGCGATGCGCACCGATGGCAAGCGCAAGAACTACCGCTTTCAGGTGCAGGGCCCCAACGCGATGAAGATCATCGAGCAGGCCTGCGGGCTTACGCCGCCCGAGCTCAAGTTCTTCAACATCACCCACCTCACCATCGCGGGCAAGACCGTCCACGCGCTGCGCCACGGCATGGCCGGGCAGCCGGGCTGGGAACTCTACGGCCCGTGGGAGGACTACGGCGCGGTCCACGCGGCGCTGGTCGAGGCGGGCAAGGACCACGGCATGGCGCTGGTCGGCGGGCGGGCCTATTCCTCGAACACGCTGGAATCGGGCTGGATTCCCTCACCCCTCCCGGCGATCTACACCGGCGAGGAACTGCGGCCGTTCCGCGAATGGCTGTCGGCCAATTCCTATGCCGGCAAGTGCTCGATCGGCGGATCGTGGGTGCCGGACAGCATCGAGGGATACTACCTGACGCCGTGGGACCTGGGCTACGGCTCGTTCGTCAAGTTCGACCACGATTTCGTCGGCCGCGCCGCGCTGGAGGAGATGGCCAAGGGCCCGCACCGCCGCAAGGTGACCCTCGCGCTCGACAACGAGGACGTGATGCGGGTGCAAAGCTCGGCCTTGGCCAAGGGTGAACGCGCGAAATTCATGGAATACCCCAGCGCCGTCTACGCCATGCACCCCTTCGACGAAGTCCGCGCCGCAGACGGCAGCCTGGCGGGGCTTTCGACCTGGATCGGCTATACCGCAAACGAGGGCAAGTTCCTGACGCTGGCCATGCTGGACGAGGCCCATGCCGCGCCCGGCACGCAGGTCTCGCTGGTCTGGGGCGAGCCGAACGGCGGCACGCGCAAGCCCACGGTTGAGCCGCACGTCCAGACGACGATCAAGGCGACGGTCGCGCCGGTGCCCTATTCGGAAGTCGCCCGCGATGCCTATGCCGATGGCTGGCGCACCCGCCAGGGCTAGGCCTCAGCCCCCCGCGAGCGAGGCGGCGGCCCGGGCCAGCGCCGCGCCCGCCCGGGCGGCCAGCGCCTCGTCGAAGCGGATGGCGGGGAGGGCGACGGCGAAGGCTCCGGCCGGGCGACCCTCGAACCAGGCGGGGCAGGCGATGCCGCAGATGCCGGGGGTGTTCTCTTCGCGGGCGACGGCCAGGCCTTCGCGCCGGACCTTCTCAAGCTGGAGGCGCAGCGCTCTCTCCTCCACCACGGTCTCGGCGGTGAAGCGGGGGCGGGGACACTCGGCGAAGTAGCGGTCGAGCTCGTCGGCGGGGATGCTGGCCAGGATTGCCTTGCCCCCGGCGAGCGAGTGGAGCGGTTTCTTCTCCCCCGGTTCGATCGCATAGCGCAGCGCCTGCCCGCTGGCCTCGGTCACCAGCGCCTCGGTTTCCCAGCCGGTGCGGATCATGAAGCTGGCGGTCTCGTCCAGTTCGCGGCGCAGCAACTTGACCAGCGGAGCGACCCGGTCGGCCAGGGTCAGCGCGTGCTGCGGCACCGCCAGCCGGGCCAGCTCGGGGCCGGGGCGATAACGCCGCCCGTCGCGAGCGAGGTAGCCACGCTCGTGCAGGGTGGAGAGCAGGTAGGACAGGCTGGAGACCGGGATGTCGAGCGCGGCGGCGATGTCCTGCGCGATCGGCCCCTGCGGGTGCGCCACCACGAACTCGATGATATCGAGCGTGCGCATCGCCGATTTGACGGTGGTTGAGGGCTGGGTATTTGGCATCCTACCAGGCGAGACTACCGCGTCGCTCGGCAAAGCGCCAGCCTGCGCCGGTGCGGACGAAGCGGTCGTGGAACGATCCGGCGAGCGGGGCGGCATCGGGCTGGAACAGCACCATCGCGCTTTCGCCGCGTGCCTCATCAGGGCCGACAACTTCAATCACCACGTTGGAACAGAGGTGACGCGTCCGGCGCGGCGGACGGGCGGTGAAGGCGGCCAGGATCGCCGCGCGGCCCACGATCGGGGCGTCGGGAGCGGTCGGGCGGGCCATCGCGGCGTCCTCGGTGTAGAGCGCGGCCAGCTCGTCCCAGCGGCCCGCATCGTTGAGATTGGCGTAAAGCGCGATCAGCCGCGCGCAGTCGGCCTCGATGGCGCGGCGCTCCTCCTCGGTCACGTCCCCGGTCACAAGCGCGCACCGGCGATGTCCGCGCCTTCGCGCAGCGAGCGCAGCTTCTTCCAGGTCACCTTGGGATCGATCTTGCCATAGCCCGCGAAAGTGCCGAACCCGCAGTCCGTGGAAGCGATCACCCGCTCCGGCCCGACGAACTGGGCGAAACGCTCGATCCGCTGGGCGATCAGTTCGGGGTGTTCGACATAGTTGGAACAGGTGTCGATCAGCCCGGGCGCAAGGATCTTCCAGTCCGGCAGCTTCGCCTGCTGCCACACCGCCCATTCGTGTTCGTGGCGGGGGTTGGCAGCCTCGAACAGCACGGTGGCGGGGCGCGCCTTGATCACGATGTCGATCACCTTTTCGAGCGCGATGTCGTGATCGTGCGGGCCTTCGTAATTGCCCCAGCAAATGTGCATCCGCATCCGCTCGGGCGGGATGTTGGCGGTGGCCGCATTCAGCGCCTCGACATTGGCGGCGGCGACCTTGAGGAATTCGGCTTCCGACAGGTCCTGGTAGCCGGTGTGGCGGCTCATCGCGAGGTCGGGGCAATCAAGCTGGAGGTAGAACCCCTCGGCCACGATGGTCTCGTACTCCTCGCGCATCGCGTCGACCAGCGCGGCGAGATAGGCCTCGTGGCTGGGGTAGTGGCGATTGACCTGGAAGGCGGTGATCAGGCCGGGCGAGGCGGCATTCATGAAAGCTTCGGTGTCCGGCGTGGAATGCTTCGCCAGCGCGGCCTTGAAGCGGCGGATGTCCTCGTGCAGCGGGGCGAGGGTAACGAGCTTCACATCGCCGATGCAACTGGCGCGGACGAATTCCTGGCTGCCCATGATCGCGGAGAGCTTCTTCGCCAGCTCCGGCACTTCGGCAAGGTCGGCGGCGGGCTTGCGGTCGATGTGCCCGCCGAAACCGGACAGGCGCTCGATCATGTAGGTCGAATAGCCGACCTTGCCGAGTTCGCCATCGCTGACGATCGAAACCCCGGCGGCCACTTGCTGGCGCACCGCATCGTCCACGGCGGCGGAAACAACACGGTCGAACTCGGCGGCGTCATAGGGTTCGCCCTTGTCCCGCGCGAGCAGCAGCGGGGTAAGTTCGTCCCCGCGCGGCAGGCTGCCGACATGGGTGGTCTTGATATGCGCCATTCAGAAGGTCCTCATGCCGGGATGTTTGGCAAATATTCGCATACATGAAACCTTCGCGCAATCGAAGAGCGGGCGGGGAGGGTGCTGCACACTCCTGCGCGGTTTTGTTTCGTGACCTGCGGGGGTTGGGAGAGCGCAAGCTTCTGTTCTGGAGTTGAAAAATGTCCGGTTTTGAAATCCGCCATGTGACTTTTCGTTTCTTTCCTGTTCGGGCCGCGCCCCTCGATCCCTTGCCTGTATTGCAAGCGGTAACCCGGGTCAGGCCCGGAGTGACGGGGCGGGGGAATACACGGGTAAGCAGGGCCTTGAGCGCGGGTGCCACCGGATGATCGCAGGCTTGGCCGATGTAGGAAAGGAGCGCTTGGCGGTATGGCTGAAGCCCGGCCACCGCCAATGGCAGGGTGATTGGTTGAAGCCGGGCGGATGATTGAGCTTTGATTTCGCGAGATCTGCGCGTCTCCATTGCTGCTGCCAGAGCCTTTGTTAGACTGCCTTCTCGACAAGCATGGGGGCAATGCGATGAAGGGCGATCTGACGGGTAGCTGCCTGTGTGGCGCAGTGCGTTACACCCTGCGCGATGGCTTTCGATTTCGGCCCTATGCCTGCCACTGCACAGACTGTCAGACGCGAACCGGCAGCGCCTTCAGCGAACACATGCTGTTCGCAAGGCAGGACCTCCGGATCGAGGGTGAGCTAGACAGCGGCTTGTATAATCAGCCGAGTGGCGCCGTCTCGACGATCTGGGGATGCGCCAGGTGCAAAGTCCGCATCTTCGCCGAGAGCGACCAGCGGGACGGTTTTGCATCCTTGCGCTGCGGCACGCTGGATCGGAGCGCGGAGGTTGTCCCCGCCGCGCATTTGTGGGTTAGCAGCAAGCAAGCTTGGCTGACGCTTCCTGATGGCGTGCCTGCACTTTCCGAGCAACCGCGGACATAAGCCGAATGGCTGGAACTCGTCGGTCCGGTTGCGACCTAGCTTTCGCTCTGGCCGCTTTCCGGCTCGCTCCCGGCCAATGGTGATTGCGGTAATGCATTCACCTGGAATCAGCCTGCCGCCGCCTGATGCATCGTCATTGCGAGTGGAGCGCGGCAGCCCAGATCGGATCGCGCATTCGCCCTGGATTGCTTTGCCCTGCTCGCAATGACAAAGGGTAAGTTTGGGGCCTGCCCCCCGCAGCCCTAATCCCGCCGGGTGCTTTCGCGGACCAGCAGTTGCACCGGGACGCGGCGCTGCTGGTGGCTTTCCCCCGCGATTCCGGCCAGCAGCTTGTCGACCAGCATCGCGCCGGCGGCGGCGAAATCGGCCTGGACGGTGCTGAGCGGGGGCATGGCGAGAGTGCTGGCGCGGATGCCGTCGAAGCCGATCAGGGCGGCGTCCTGCGGCACGCGCACCCCGGCTTCGGCAAATTCCTGCAGCGCGCCCAGCGCCAGTTCGTCGCAGACGGCGAAGACACCGTCGAACGGGCGGCCCGAGGCGAGCAGCGCGCGCGCGGCCAGGCGGCCCTGCTCCTCACGCGGAAGGCCATAGTCGGATTCGACCAGCCACGGCTCCAGCCCCGCTTCGGCCATGCGTTCGGCATAGCCATCGTAGCGCTCCTGGAACTGGCGCTGGAGCGGCCCGGCAGAGCCGATGCAGGCGATCCGGCGGCAGCCGCGCTCGATCAGGTGGCCAGTGGCAAGCCGCGCGCCGCCGTGGTTGTCGGCGCGAATCCATTCCAGATCGTCATAGGGCGAACCCCAGCAGACCTGATGCGCACCGGCCTGGGCCAGATCGCGGAAATAGCGCCAGGCCAGCTCGTTCTGGGTGGTGCCGATCACGATCGTGCCATCGGCCTTGCGCTGTTCCTCGTAGCGGCCGGAGAGGTTCTCCGGCCCGTCCTGAAAGCTGACCAGCGTGTCATAGCCGCGCGTCGAGGCGGCGGCGCAGATCGTGCCGAGTAGCGCGTAGGTGAAGGGGTTAAGGTCCTTGCGGTCCTCGTCCGGGCGGCAGATCACCACCACGGCCAGCGTGCCGGTGCGGCCCGTGCGCAGCCGCGCCGCATTCTCGTCCACCGAATAGTTGAGCTTGCGCGCGGCCTCCGTCACCCGGCGGCGGGTTGCTTCGCTGACCACCGGATCGCCGGCCAGCGCGCGGCTTACGGTCGACTGGCTCACCCCCGCCTCGGCCGCGACATCGAACGATGTCACGCGCACGGTACGGGGGCGGGTCCGGTCGGCAATGGGCATGGCGCGCCCTCTACATTGCGGAGATGCCGCCGTCGAGCTTGAGCTCGGCGCCGGTCATGAAGCTGCTTTCGTCGCTGGCGAGGTAAAGCACGCCATTGGCGATCTCGTCAGGCTGGCCGACCCGCTTCAGCGGGATCTGCCGCGCAAGCTTGCCCATCACCACATCCTTGGGATGGCCGCTGGACTTGGTGATGCCATCGAGGATTGGGGTGTCGACGAAAGTCGGGTGGACCGAGTTGGAGCGGATGTTCCAGCCCATCTTGGCGCAATACAGCGCCACCGATTTCGACAGCATCCACACCGCCGCCTTGCTGGCGTTGTAGCCGGGCATGGTATCGCTGGCGATCAGCCCGGCGATGGACGAGATGTTGATGATCGATCCGGGCTGGTTGTCCTTCATCAGCGGCAGCGCCTTCTGGCAGCCGAGGAACACCGAATCGACATTGACCGCAAAGCCGCGGTGCCATTCTTCCAGCGTGCAATTCTCGATATTGCCGCGCACCCCGATCCCGGCGTTGTTGACCAGCACCGAAAGGCCGCCAAGATCGCGCTCCACCGCCGCGATCGCCGCGATCCACGCCGCCTCGCTGGTGACGTCGAGCTGGACCGAGAAGGCCGTGCCCGCACCGCAGGCGGCGTTGATCGCATCGGCCTGCGCGGCGGCGCCATCGCCGTTGATGTCTGCCAGCATCACCTTGGCGCCTTCGCGCGCCAGCATCGCCGCCTGGGCCGCGCCCAGTCCCTGTGCCGCGCCGGTGACCAATGCCAGCTTTCCTGCAACCCGTCCGCTCATGCCTTCAATCCTCCCACAATATTTGCGCCCAGCAGCAACAGCAGCCGCACGTCGATGCCAAGCCCGCGCTGCCGCGCGCTTGCGATAAACTGTTCCAGCCCATCCAGCGGCACACGGTGCACTGTGATGTCCTCGCCGTCCACCCCGCCGCCGGGTCCGACCCGGGTCAGGTCGCGCGCGGCCAGCAGGGTGAAGCTTTCGCTGACCATGCCGGGGGAGGAATAGAATTCGCCCACCACGTCGATCCGCCCGGCGCGGTATCCGGTTTCCTCTTCCAGTTCGCGGGCGGCGGCAAGGGTGGCATCCTCTCCCACGACGTCGTCATGGTCGCCGATCAGCCCGGCGGGCAGTTCGAGGCAGGGCTTGCCCAGCGGCACGCGGAACTGTTCGACCAGCAGGACGTGGTCCGCCTCGTCCACGGCAAGGATCACCGCCGCGCGGATGCCCCGGCTACGAGTGACATATTCCCACTTGCCCCGGGTCTTGGCGGTGATGAACCGGCCGGCCCACATCACCTGTTCGGAATCGTCGTTCATGGTATCCCCTCGGGGGACAGCTTTAGACCTCGATCAGGCGGTCGGGCAACTCGTTCACGTCGTCCTCGGCGCGGGGGAAGTGCTCGGCCAGCACCGCGCCAACCCGCTCGACCGCCGCAGCCATGCCTTCGGCGAGGTGACCGGCGCGGATCTGGGCCAGCATGGCCGCCATCGCCTCGCCCCAGACCTCGTCCGCGACCTTGCTGGCGATGGCCTCGTCGGCGACAATTTCCGCCCGCCGCTCGCGCGTGGAGAGGTAGATCAGGATGCCGGTGCGGCCATGGGTGCGCCGTTCCGCCCCGACCTTGAAAAAGGTCACGGCGCGCGAGCGGGTGCGCAGGGCCTTGATGCGGCGCGGCACCAGGGCGAAGCGCAGCGGCTTCCACAGCTGAAGCACGGTCATGGCGATGAATTTGAGCGCGGCGACGCTGCCCGCCAGCACCAGCACTTCGCGCGGGGTCCAGGCGTTTTCCCAGCTGCCGGTCAGGCGGTCGATCAGGCCCAGGTAATAGTCGGGGAACACCGACAGCACGGCCAGCGCCGCCATGGCCGCGGCCACGGACCAGGCCAGGGCAATGTCGGCATAGTCATCGGACTGCTCGGTAATGATCGTCACGATCTCGCCTGCGGTTCCAGCCTCGGCCCGGGCCACGCTTTCGGAGACCAGTTTGCGGCCCGCATCGTCGAGTTGTCTGGAAATTTTCGCCATCACCAGTCCCCCGACGCGCCGCCGCCGCCCGATCCGCCGCCACCGAAGCCGCCGAAGCCCCCGCCGCCGCCAAAGCCGCCACCGCCGCCGAAGCCGCCATGGTCGCGGCCCGAACTGTGACGCGCGATCTCGCTGATGCCCCACAGGACGATGCCGGGATCGATCCCGCTGCGCCGCCCGCCGCGCCGCCCGCGCGAGAAGAGCGAGATCAGGAAGATCATCACCACGAACCAGAAGATCGCGCCGCCGATGCTCGATCCGTCCTTGCTGCCAGCCTGGGCCTCGGCCGCTTTGGCCGCTTCGGCAATGGCCTTGGCATCGGCGGGATCGCGGTCCAGCTGCTGGATCGCCGCGTCCACGCCCGCGGTGATCCCCCCGCCGAAATCGCCGGCCTTGAATCGCGGGGTGATAACGTCGCGGATCACCCGGCCGGCCAGCACGTCCGGGAACACACCGTGCAGGCCATAACCGGTTTCGAACCGCAGCCGCCGGTCGTTCTTCGACACCAGCAGCAGCAGGCCCTGATCGCTTTTCGCCCCGCCGATCCCCCCACTGCTCGAACAGCCTGACCGCGTACATCTCGATCGTCTCACCCTCCAGCGAGGGGACTGTGACGACCACGACCGCGCGGCCGGTCTGCTGGTTGTAGGCGCGCAGCTTCGCGTCGAGCGCGGCCTCCTGCGCATCGGGGATCATCTGCGCGGAATCGAGCACCGGCCCGTCCGGGCGCGGCGGAAAGGCGGCCAGCGCCGGGCTGCCGGCCAAGGCCAGCAGGGTCAGCAGCAGGATCAGCAGGCGCCGCATGGTGCCTCCGTTCCGGCCCCCTTACTTCGCAGCCGGAGCGGTGGTGCCGAAATCGACCTTGGGCGCCTTCTGCGCGGCGGCATCGGCGGCGAAGGGCACCATCGGCTTCGCGCCGTAGATCACCTTGGCGCCGATCGCGTCGGGGAAGGTGCGGATCGTGGTGTTATAGCCTTGCACCGATTCATTGTAGCGCATCCGCGCGACGTTGATCTGGTTCTCGGTCCCTTCAAGCTGCACCATCAGGTCGGAAAAGCGCGCCTGGCTTTGCAGCTGGGGGTAGTTTTCCACCACGCTGCGCAGCTGGCCCAGCGCCTGGGTCAGCTGGTTCTGCGCGGCCTGAAACTTCTGGAAGGTTTCCGGGTCTGACAGGTCATCGGTGGTGATGTTGATCGCGGTCGCGCTGGCGCGGGCCTCTGTCACGTTGGTGAGGATTTGGGTTTCGGACGCCGCTGCCGCCTTGGCGGTTTCGACCAGGTTGGGAACCAGGTCCGAGCGGCGCTGATAGGCGCTCTGCACGTCGGCCCAGCGGGCCTTGGCGTCTTCTTCGGCCGTGGGGACGGAATTGATGCCGCAGCCGGCAAGGGAAGCGGCGGCGCCGGCCACCAGGACAGTGCGGAACAGGCCGGTACGAAGCGAGGATGCGGTCATGCGTGAAGATCCCTGTCGAAGGGCGGCTCGCGCCGCGACTGGGGGGAATGTAGCGTTGCCGCGCACCCGTTCAAGGAGTGCCGCGAAAAGTCTTGCGAAACAGGCGCCTGTTGTGACGTCATGGCTTTTGTGGCAGCACCATCGCTCAGGACAGAGAAGGGGAGTGTCGCCATGTCCATGCTATCGGAATTCAAGGCTTTCATCGCCAAGGGCAACGTGCTCGATCTGGCGGTCGGCGTGATCATCGGCGCCGCTTTCGGCAAGATCGTCACCTCGCTGACCGAGGATATCATCATGCCGGTGATCGGCCGGGTGTTCGGCGGGCTGGACTTCACCGCCAAGTACATCGTGCTGTCGGGCGATGTCGCCCCGGGCACGCCGCTCGATGCGGCCCGCAAGGCCGGGGCCAACGTGCTGGCCTATGGCAGCTTCGTGACTGCGGTGATCAACTTCGTGATCATGGCCTGGGTGATCTTCATGATCGTCAAGGCCGCGAACCGGGCAATGCCGCCTGCGCCCGCCGCGCCCGCAGGCCCCAGCGAAGTGGATCTGCTCACCGAAATCCGCGACGCGCTGAAAAAGTAAAGCGCTGCAATTTCAATCGAAAAGGGCGGGGCTGCGGCTCTGCCCTTTTCTTTTTGCGCGCTTGTCCTATATGAGGTTCTGCCGGTTTCGATCGGCTATGGCGATAAATTGCGGCGTGCAATAGGCACAGCGGACCCGGGGGCGGTACCCGGCGGCTCCACCACCTCCATCCGTGAAAGCGGGCGGATATGACGGGGCCGAACTAGGATCGACGTGTGTTGAAAAGCGTTGTTTTCGCCCGGGCTGAGTAACCCGTTCAAGGCTCAAAACTCACAAGTGCCAACGACAACGAAGCACTTGCTCTCGCGGCGTAATGTGACGGCTTAACGGCCTGAATTTACAAAGCGAAAGCACGGTTCGGACCGAACCGGGTAACAGAATCGGAAACCGGGCGTCCGGGGGTACGTAGCAACAGAAACCCCCACTCATTTCACCTCTGGTCCGGATCCCGGTCTATCGTCATTGCTTCGCTACGCTCGCAATGACGAATCCAATGGATGCCGCGCTGCTGTGGCAACCCCCGCCGGGCCGAGGCCAGCAGCTTGCTCTAGAACACCGTCTCTGGGTTCTGCGCCACGCGCTTTTCGTGGCGCAGGCAGTCCAGGATCTTGGCCCCGGCCATGAACACCGCGCCGGTGCAGGCCAGGAACAGCAGCTTTCCGCCAATGCCGGGATACTGGCGCAGGTAGACCGATCCGCGCTCCACCGCGCCCAGCGCCAGGGCATAGATGATCGCATAGGCCTCGAACGGGGTCTTGATCATGAAGAGGCGGGCGATCTTGCGGTGCACTGGGTCCCTCGAATTTCTTAACGGCTCATTGTGCAAGCATAATGCCAAGCCCGGAAATCCGCGCAAGAGGCTGGTTAAGGGCAATGCCCGTGTAAACCGTCCCGACAGGGGACGATCAGGCCAGTTCCATCAGGTCAAGCTCTGCCAGCAGGGCAAGCCGGGCCGCGATGACCCGGCCCGCAAGCTCGGCGCTGCCGATCTCGGAAGGAACGATCCGTTCGGGCCAGTGCGCCGCGATCACCGCCTCGATTCGCGCCGCCTTGCGCTGATCCAGCAGAAAGCGCGGATCGACCGTGGCGGGATCGGCCACCACCCGCAGCCTCAAACAGGCCGGACCGCCGCCGTTGGCCATCGACTGGCGCACGTCGACCGGCAGGACTTGCCGGATCGCACCGTTGCCGGCCAGCATGGCATCAAGCCAGGCGCGCACGCGGGGGTGCTCCCAGGCTTCGCTGGGGATTATCAGCGCCATGCCGCCCGCGGGCAGCGTCACCAGCTGGGCGTTGAACAGGTAGGAACGGATCGCGTCTGCCAGGCTGACGGCGCTGGCGGGAACCTCGATGATATCCGCCCCCGGAACGCGCGAGCGGATCGCGGCATAGGTGCCCTGCGGGTCGGCGAACGCCTGTTCGTGGGTGAACAGCACCCGCTCGTTGGCGACGGCGACGACATCGTTGTGAAACGCGCCCGCCGCAATCGCATCGGGGTTCTGTTCGACAAACAGCACCCGCGCCGGATCGAGGCCGTGGAGCCGGGCGACCGCGCGGCTGGCCTCGACATGCTGGCGCGCGGGAAATGCGCCGCCGCTGGTGCCGTAAACGAAGATTTCCAGCCCCGGTGCGGCGTGGCTCTCGCCCATCCGCATATGATTGGCGGCGCCCTCGTCACCGAAACAGGGCGGCACGGCATCGTGCACAGCGAAGTGCCAGGCATCGGCGAAGGCAAGGCGCAGCTGGCGCGCCGTGTCGGGCCATTCCTGCGAGCGGTGCGGCATGGTGACAAGGTTGGCGGCGGTCAGGTGGCAGCGCCCGTCCGCCGTGTCGGGCGCGGGGGAAACCGTCGCGGCGTTTGCCGTCCACATCGAACTGGCCGACCAGGCGGCCGCGCGCAGCCGCGCGTCCTCGCTCCCGTCGGCGCCGATCGCGGCAAGGAACGCCGCATTGGGGCGGGGGAGCGGCAGCAGGAAGCCCTGCGCCAGTCCCAGCGCCAGGTTGTGGCGCATCTTCGCCAGCCCCTGCAGCGCCGCCGCGCGCGGTTGGCTGGCATCGCCCGCGTGGCTTGCCGAAGCCAGGTTGCCAAGGCTCAGCCCTGCGTAGTTGTGGCTAGGGCCGATGATCCCGTCGAAATTGATTTCGCAAACCGCCATGTCACCACCGCGCGGCATGGGTGACGGTCATGCCCGGCTCCGCTCCCAGCACTGCCGCGCAAGCAGGGTCCAGCGCGATGCCATCGCCATGCGGGGCAATCCAGCCAAACGCGCAGCGGAACTGCGCGAGGCGGCCCATGGCCACCAGTCGCATCTCGCCCGCCTGATGTTCGCCCAGCTGCGCGTCGATAGCGGTTACGGTATCGCGCGCCGCCTCGCGCACCGATCGGATCTGGTCAGTCCGCGCGGTCATGGTCGGTCCGCCGTCGAAGATGTCGATGTAGTTTTCCCAGGCAAAGCCTTCCGCCTCCAGCATCCGCATCGCGGCCCGGCCCGATGGGTGGGGCACGCCGATCACCGCGCGGGCGTGGTCGGACAGCATGGCGATATAGACCGGGTGCTTGGGCATCAGGTCTGCGATGAACTGGTTTCCGTGGCGGGCGTTGAATTCGTCCGCGTCCTGAAAATTCATGCCGAAGAACCGCCCCGCGACACCGTCCCAGAAGGGCGATCCCCCGGCCTCGTCGATCACGCCGCGCAGTTCGGCCAATGTGCGGTCGGCAAAGCGGGCGCGGTGACCGGCAATGAACAGATAACGGCTGCGGGCGATCAGCATGCCCAGTCCGCCTGCGCGCTCGCCCGGGTGGAGGAACAGCCCGCCTACCTCTGTCGCGCCTTCAAGGTCGGTCGAAAGGTTGAGGATATCGGCGCGGAAAGTGCGTCCCAGCTCCGCCGAATGCTGGGTCAGCGCGCCGATCCGGTAGGAATAGAACGGCCACTTCAGCCCGACAGCGGAAAAGATCTGGCAGGTGCCACGCACTTCGCCGGTGGCCGTATTTTCCAGCACGAAGACGAACAGGTCGTCGTCCGCTCCATCCTCCGCGCGGGCGAAGGCCTCGGCGGATCGTTCCAGCTTGGCCATCAGCGCCGCGCGGTCGGGCGGCAGGTTGGTGAAGCCGCCGCCGGTGCGCTTGGCCATTTCGTAAAGGTGCTGAAGGTCGCCGCCGTGCGCGGCGCGGATCACGAAGGTCAAAGCGGGGCTCCCGAAGCAAGGCGGTGGAGGACCAGCGCGGAGAGCGCGGCGCGCTCGCCCAGGCTGGGCACGATCAGGTATTCGTCCGGCGAATGGATCGCGCCGCCGCGCACGCCCATGGTGTCGACCACCGGCACGCCGCAGGCGGCGATGTTGTTGCCGTCGCACACCCCGCCGCTCGGCTTGTGGCCGATCGGCTGGCCCAGATCGGCGCTGCTGCGCTCGACGAGGTCGAACAGCAGGGCTGCTGCGGGGTCGATCGGCTTGGGCGGGCGGGAAACGCCGCCGTGGCGGTGGATCACAACTTCATGTTCTGTCTCGACTTTGGCAATCAAGTTTCTGATTTCATTTTCGAACAGGTCTGCAAGGACCGTTTCCCGGGGCCGGATGTTGAAGCGCAGCACGGCAAGATCGGGCACCACGTTGTTGGCGCTGCCGCCCTCGATCCGCGCGGGATTGACGCTCAGCCCCTCGCGTTCCAGCGCCTTGAGGCCAAGCGCCAGCGCGGCGGCGGCGACGATCGCGTTGCGTCCGTCCCCGGGGTTGCGCCCCGCATGGGCCGAGCGGCCATGCACCACCAGGCTGTAGTTGCCGCTTCCCGCGCGTGCGCCGGCCAGGGTTCCATCGGGCAGGGCGGAGGGTTCATAGGTCAGCGCCGCTGCCTTGCCGCGCGCCAGATCGGCGATCAGTGCGGCGGAGGAGAGGCTGCCGGTCTCCTCATCGGAATTGATCAGCACGTCATAGCCCGTGTCCCGCGCCGCCGCGCTGCGCTCGAATGCGGTCAGCGCGGCGAGGATTACCGCGATGCCGCCCTTCATGTCGGCCACGCCGGGGCCGTTCAGCGTGGCCTCGTCCAGCCAGACCTGATGCTGAAAGGGATGGTCCGCCGCAAACACCGTGTCCATGTGCCCGGTCAGCAGGAATCGCCGTTCGGCGCGGGGGCGGACCGAAAGAACCAGGTGGCGGCCATGTTCGCGCTCCACCGCGCTGCCGTCCGCCGCGATTGCGCTGACCGGGGCCGGGTCGATCAGGCGGACCTCGCCCGGCAGCGCCGCGAAGGCGTCGGCCAGCAGCCGCGCCTGCTCCGCCAGCCCGGGCAGGTTGCCCGTGCCCGTGTTGAGCGCTGCCCAGGCCTGGACCTGCGCCAGCATCGGGGTGGGATCGACGGCCTTAATCAGGACCTGCTCTTCTGCGGAAAGCCGTTGCATGTGAAACTTTATACGCGAGGCGCGGCGCGGCTCAACCCCCGTTGCCTTCTCTTCGCAACTGCGGCATAGCCTCTCGCATTCCTCCCCGGGATCGACGATAATCCTTGCGCCGGTGCTGTGCCTCCGGCGCGAAGTCTTGCGAGGATTCATGAGCAACCGGGTTGAGAAGTGCGGTCTTCAGGTCGATGCGGCGCTTGCCGCTTTCATGGAAAGCGAAGTGCTGGCCCCGCTGGGCAAGGACGCGGACGCGTTCTGGCAGGGCTTCGCCGCGCTGGTTGGCAAGTTCGCCCCGCAAAACAGGGAGCTGCTGGCCCGGCGTGACGACCTGCAGGCCCGGATCGATGCCTGGCACGGGACGCGGGCGGGCAAGCCCATCGCCATGGCCGAATATCAGGCCTTCCTGCGCGAGATTGGCTATCTGGTTGCCGAACCCGCGCCCTTTGCCGTCACGACGCAGAATGTGGACCGGGAAATCGCGACGATGGCCGGGCCGCAGCTGGTGGTGCCGGTGCTCAACGCCCGCTTCCTGCTGAACGCGGCCAACGCCCGCTGGGGCAGCCTGTATGACGCCTATTACGGCACCGACGCGCTCGATGCGCCGCCGGCCCGCCCCGGCGGCTATGACGATGCGCGTGGACAGGCGGTGATCAAGGCGGCGCGCGCCTTCCTCGATCTTGCCCTGCCGCTTTCGGGCATGAGCTGGAGCGACTGGGACGGCGAGGGCCTGCCGCCGCTGGCCGACCCCGCGCAATACTGCGGCCAGCGCCCGGGCGGGCTGCTGTTTGCCAGCAACGGGCTGCACATCGAGCTGGTGCTCGATCGTTCGCACCCCGTCGGTCGCACCGACCGGGCGGGGATCGCCGATGTCGTGCTCGAAGCGGCACTGACCACGATCTGCGACATGGAGGATTCGGTCGCTGCGGTCGATGCCGAGGACAAGCTGGCCGCCTATCGCAACTGGCTGGGCGTGATCCGCGGCGATCTGGCCGATACCTTCCAGAAGGGCGGGCAGACCCTGACCCGCACCCTCAATGGCGACCGCGAATGGACGGGCAAGGACGGCGCGGGACTGACGCTCCACGGGCGCAGCCTGCTGTTCGTGCGCAATGTCGGCCACCTGATGACCAACCCGGCGATCCTGCTGGGCGATGGCTCCGAGATTCCCGAAGGGATCATGGATGCGGTGGTCACCAGCGCGATCGGCGCGCATGACGTGGCGGGCCTTGGCAAGTACCGCAACAGCCGGACGGGCAGCATCTACATCGTCAAGCCCAAGATGCACGGGCCGGAGGAAGTGGGCTTTACCAATGCCTTGTTCGATGCGGTGGAAGACCTGCTGAACCTGCCGCGCCACACCCTGAAAGTGGGCGTGATGGACGAGGAACGGCGCACCTCCGCCAATCTGGCCGCCTGCATCAACGCGGTGAAGGACCGGATCGTGTTCATCAACACCGGCTTCCTTGATCGCACCGGGGACGAGATCCACACCTCGATGCGGGCCGGGCCGATGATCCGCAAGGGCGACATGAAGAAGAGCGCCTGGATCGCCGCCTACGAGGCGCGCAACGTCCAGATCGGGCTGGCCTGCGGCCTGTCCGGCAAGGCGCAGATCGGCAAGGGCATGTGGGCCGCGCCCGACATGATGCACGACATGATGGTGCAGAAGATCGGGCACCCCCGCTCGGGCGCGAACACCGCCTGGGTGCCATCGCCCACCGCCGCGACGCTGCACGCGATGCATTACCACCAGGTCAATGTGTTCGATGTGCAGCGCGAACTGGCGGGCAAGCCGGTCCCGCCACTGGACGACCTGCTGACCGTGCCGCTGGCGGCCGGGATCAACTGGTCGGAAGAGGAAGTGCGCGAGGAACTGGACAACAACGCGCAAGGCCTGCTCGGCTACGTTGTGCGCTGGATCGATGCGGGCGTCGGCTGCTCCAAGGTGCCCGACATCAACGATGTGGGCTTGATGGAAGACCGCGCGACCTTGCGCATTTCCAGCCAGCACATGGCCAACTGGCTGCTCCACGGCGTCTGCACGCGAGAGCAGGTGATGGATAGCCTGCGCCGCATGGCCGCCAAGGTCGATGCCCAGAACGCGGGCGATCCGGACTATGTTCCGCTGACCGGCAACGAGGACGGGCCGGCCTTCCGCGCCGCGCTCGACCTGGTGTTCAAGGGCGTCGAACAGCCCAGCGGCTATACCGAACCGCTGCTGCACCAATGGCGTAGGGTGAAGAAGGCGGGCTAGGCGGACAGTTCCCGCGCCACACTGACGAATTCCGCAACGCTGAGTGTTTCGGCCCGGCGCTGGGGATCGATGCCAAGTCGCTCCAGCGCGGCCAGTGCGCCGGGCAGGCCCTTCAGGCTCTGGCGCAGCATCTTGCGGCGCTGGCCGAAGGCGGCCTCGGTCAGGCGTTCGAGCATCCGCGCCGAAACGCCATCGGGCATGGCCGCCGGGGTGACGTGGACGACCGCGCTCATCACCTTGGGCGGGGGGGTGAAAGCGCTGCGGTGGACTTTCATCGCCAGCTTGGCGGCGGCGCGCCACTGGGCCAGCACCGCCAGCCGGCCATAGGCATCGCTGCCCGCCTCGGCGACGATCCGCTGGGCCACTTCCAGCTGGAACATCAGGGTCAGCGAGGCCCACTGCGGCGGCCATCCCTCGCCCGAGAGCCAGCCCACGAACAGCGGCGTGCCGACGTTGTAGGGCAGGTTGGCAACGACATGGAACGGGCCTTCGATCCCGTGCGGCACCCTGGTGGCGTCACCCTCGATCACCCGCAGCTGGCCCGGAAAAGCCTCGGCCAGTTCGGCCAGTGCGGGCAGGCAGCGGCGGTCCATCTCGATCGCGGTCACTTGCGCCCCGGCGCGCAGCAGGGCGCGGGTGAGGCCGCCGGGGCCGGGGCCGACCTCCAGCACCTGCGCACCCTTCAGCTTGCCGGGGATTGCGGCGATCCGGTCCAGCAACTGCTCGTCGAACAGGAAGTTCTGCCCCAGCGCCTTGCTGGCCGAAAGGCCGTGGCGGGCGATCACCTCGCGCAGGGGGGGCAGAATCGGAGCTGCCGCTGTCACAACTCCGCCTCCGCCCGTCGCAGCGCGCATTCCCCGGCCATGCGGATCGCGGCGATCATCGCGCCGGGATCGGCCTGACCGGTCCCGGCGATGGAAAAGGCGGTGCCGTGATCGGGGCTGGTGCGGATTACCGGAAGGCCCAGCGTGACGTTGACCCCGCTGTCGAAATCCAGCGTCTTCAAGGGGATCAGCGCCTGATCGTGGTACATGCACAGCGCCGCGTCATAGCCCGCGCGGGCGCGCGGGGCGAACAGGGCATCGGCCGGATGCGGGCCGGTAACCTCCAGCCCTTCGGCCTTCAGCGTAGCGAGTGCGGGGGCGATGATCCGGGCTTCCTCGTCGCCCATCCGGCCTTCCTCGCCAGCATGGGGGTTGAGCGCGGCCAGCGCGAGGCGCGGGCGATCGATCCCGAAGTCGCGCGCCAGTGCCGCCGCAACGATCCGCGCCTTGTGAACGATCAGGTCGCTGGTCAGCGCGGCCGGAACAGCGGAAAGGGCGATGTGGACGGTCAGCGGCACGGTGCGCAGGCTTGGGCCCGCCAGCATCATCACCGCATCGCGAGGGGCCATGCCGCAAGCGGCGGCAACAAATTCGGTCTGGCCGGGATGGCCAAAGCCCACCTCTGCCAGCCGCGCCTTGGCGATCGGGCCGGTAACCAGCGCGGAAGCCTCGCCCGCCACGGTCAGCCGGGTGGCTTCCTCCAGCGAGGCGAGAGCCAGTTCTGCGCCCTCGCTGTCCGGAGCGCCGGGGCGATAGGCGCCGTCGGCCCCGGCCAGGGTGGGCAGGGCACGGTCGAAGCAGTCCAGCGCCTCATCCAGCGACATCACCGGCATGACCGGAATGGTCAGGCCGCGCCGCCGCGCCGCTTCCGCCAGCAGTTCCGGCCCGCCGACCGCGCAGAACGGCAGCAGGCCTTCCGCCTCGCGCCGCACCCAGGCGGCGGCGATGAGTTCCGGACCGACACCGGCGGGATCGCCCAGCGATATGGCGAGCGGTCCCCCCGGCATTGGCGGATCAGTCGTAGTCGATGATCGCGTCGCGGCGCAGGTCGCGCAAGTAAGTCTGCGCGCGCTTGTTCACGCGTTCATCCTCAAGCTGCGTCTGGATGTCGTCAAAGGTCGGTCCGGCATCGGGACGCGGATCGTCGCGGCTGCACAGCATCAGCACGCGCACGCCGTCCTGGATCGAACCGAACGGGGGGGTGGTTTCGCCCAGCGACAGGTTGAGCACCAGCGCCTGGAGCGGGCCGGGCAGGTCGCGGGCCTTGATCTGCTCGTTGGTTACCACTTCGGCGCCGATCTTTGCCGCCACTTCATCGGCGGTGATGCAGCCGCGCGCCTCGGTCATGGCGTCGGAGAACTGCTTGGCGCGGTTCGTCGCGTCGGTTTCCGAGATGCCAGCGGGGAACGTGATCGAGATCTGCTTGAGCGAGAGCAGCGCGTCGCGCGGATCGGCGGTCAGCACCTGGCGGCGGTCGGTCAGCACGACGATCGAATAGCCGCCGCGCACTTCCACCGGCCCGGCCAGCTGGCCCGGGGTCATGCCCTGGACGGTTGCGGCCAGCTCGCTCGGCAGCAGGCCGGCGCGGACCCAGCCGAGATCGCCGCCGACCGCGGCGGTCGAGGCTTCGGAATATTGCCGCGCATAGCCGGCAAAGCTGCCGCCCTGACGCAGCTGCTCGACGATCCGCTTGGCGTTTTCAAGCACGGCCGCCTGATTCTCGCTGGTGGCGGACAGGAAGATTTCGCCGACCCGGAATTCGTCGGTGCCCTTCGCTTCGGACATGCGCTTCATCACTTCGCGCACTTCCTCGTCCGAGACGTTGACGAAGGGCTGGACGTTGCGGCGCAGCAGGCGCTGCCACGCAAGCTCGCCCCGGATCTGGCGCTTGAGCGAGTTGGGCGAGGAGCCGATCCGGGCAAGGTAGCCGTCCATCGCCTTGGTATCCTGGCCAAAGTTCTGGCGCGCGACGCGGGCATAGGTCTGATCGACCTCGCTATCGTCAACCTCAACCTTCTGGTTGCGGGCTTCCTGGATCTGGAGCGTTTCGTCCATCAGGTTGCGCAGCACCTGCAGCCGCAGCCGCTGGCGTTCCTCGTCGCTGATCTTGCCGCCGCTGGCCGCGATGATCAGCGCCATGCGCTGGTCGACATCGGTGCCGGTAACGACTTCGCCGTTGATCACGACGGTCGCCTTGCGGTGGTTGGGATCGTTCTTCACGAAGATCTGCGGGTTATCGGGCAGCGTAAGACCCGCCGAGGCGCCGGGATTTTCCTGGGCCACCGCGCCGCCGGCAAGGGCAAGCGCGGAGCCGGCCAGCAGGGCAAGAGCAAGACGGGTCGAATTGCGGGGAAGCATGGAGCGTGTCACCGTGAACCTATATCCCAAAAACGGCGCGGTCGATCCGCACCGGACTTGACGGGGGCATTGCCGGGCAATGGCTTAACCCAAGCTGAGTAAGCGGCGCCGCACCCCGCAGCCCGCAAAGCGGATAGCGGGTTTGCAAGGGCCTGCCAACTTCGCAAGGCGTCCTATCACCGGAAGCCGAGATTGCGCAGCGCGAAATGCACCTGGAAGGTGTTGCCCTTGCGCGCATCGCCCGTTGCCACGAAATCGCGGCGCCAGGTGAACGACAGCTCAAGGCAGTCATCCTGATAGGCCACGCCGAGCCGGGTGCGCAGCGGCTGGTAGCCATCGGCGGTAACCAGGCTCGGCTCTTCGTTCGCGCCGGTCAGGTCGATGACGCCGGAACCGAACAGCGACCAGTAACGGGCAAAGCCCACCCGGCCGGAAACCCGCAGTTCCTCGCGGTCCTTGAGATCCTCGATCCCCGCCGTGACATTGCGGTTGAGCCGCAGGTAGCCCAGTTCCAGATAGGTCCGGTCGGTGCCGATCGCCGCGTCGAATTCGTTGCGGCGGATCGCCAGGTTATCCTTGTCGAGCCGGAAGCGGTGGGTCAGCTTAACCAGATCCTTGAAGCGCACTTCGGTGCGCCCGACGATGTCGGAGGTCCGCTCGGACAGGCCGGTTCCGTCGGGCAGCAGGCTGGGGCGGTTGGTCAGACGATAGGACTGGCCGATCGTGGTCTGGATCCGCCAGCCCGGCCGTTCCCATTGCCAGTCGAAGCCATAGGTAAACCGCACCCCGTCCTCGACCCGGTCATAGCCGGGGAAGCGGTTGAGCGCGAACAGGTTGGAATCTTCAAGATCGATCGCCCGGGCGTCCTCGTTGGGGACGGCAAGGTTGCGCAGCGTCGGGCTGGCGACCACCTGGACGCGCGGGGTGATGACCTGGGTGCCGCCCAGGAACTCGCCCACCAGCGGCCACTTCACGTCGATCGCTGCGGTTGCCAGCGCCCGCGCTTCCCAGCCGGGATTGCCGCGATAGGGCGCCGATGCGGTCAGCCAGTTCTGGTCCGAATGATAGACGTCGCCGCGCAGCAGGCCGGTGAAGGTCACTTCCTGACCCATCCGGGTGATCCGCCGCAGATCCCACCGCGCGCTGGCGAAGGCGCGCTGGGTATCCTGCCCGCTGGTGCGGGTGATGGCGAGCGTATTGGCCTGAAGCTCGATCTTGCCGCCCAGCACCGGATCGGCGATCCGCTGGCGGAAATCGAGCACCGGCAGGGCAACCGGCACCTGCCCCTGGCGTTCGCCCACCCGCAGGGTCTGGGTCGCCCAGCCAGCCAGCGAAAGGTAGGAATTGGGCGTGATCCGCTCAAGGTCGATCATCGAGCGCAGGCGATCGTCGCGGCTGATGTCATAGCGGCGCAGGAAGGTGCGGTCGGACGCGATCCGTCCCGAATAGGTCAGGCTCCAGTAGGGATCGAACTGGAAGCGGCCATTGCTGGCCAGATAGCCGCGCCAGTCCTGCCGGGTGCTGGTTCCGGCCGTGCCGATCGGGATGCGCGAACTGCGCGTGGCATAGCCCGTTACCTGGTAGGCACCCTTGCTGGTCAGCGCGCGGTACTGGGCCGAAATCATCGGCAGCGCCTCGGTATAGACGTAGCCGGTGATCGACAGGTCGCGGTTGTCGGCAAGCCGCTGGTACCAGGTGGTGGACAGTTCCACCCCGTTGGAGGCCGACAGCCGGATGTCGGGAATCAGGAAGCCGTTGATCGGCCGCCCGTCGGTCGCCAGCACCAGCCCGGGCAGCGGCATCAGCCGCGCGCCGAACAGTTCCAGCCGCGCCCCCTTGAAGCGGACCAGCTTCTTCACCGGATCGAAAATCACCCGCTCGGCGCTGATCCGCCAACTCGGCTTGCGGGGGCAGCCTTCGCTGTCTTCCACGGCGCAGGCGGAATAGACGGCTTCCGACAGGATGACGTTGCCGTCCATCCCGCGCTCGCCCTTGTTGGCGGCCAGCCGCCCGCCCTCGCGCAGCGCGATCAGCATGTTGCTCATCGCTCCGGCGCGGAATTCGTCGTCCAGTTCAAGGCTGTCGGTGAACAGCTGGTTGCCGTCCCTGTCGACAAAGCGGATGTTGCCTTCCGCCGCGATCCGGCCGGACTTGCGATCCCAGGTTACCTTGTCGGCACGGACCGACTGGTCGCCCTGCTTCATCAGCACATTGCCAAAGGCGGTGACCAGGTCGTTGTCGCTGTCATAGGACAGGCCGTCAGACTCGAACGCGACCCGCTCGCCTTCCGCCAGGACCGGGGCAGGCTCTTCCACCGGTGCCGTATCTGTCTGGGCAAGCACGATTTCCGGCAGCGCGCACGCCCCGGCGGCAAGCAGCAGCGCACCGGCGTGGCGGTAAGTCAGGCACGCAAAAAGGAGCTTCGGCCGGGGCCGGGCAGGCAGGAGCATGGGTTGCCTATCGCACCGCCCGCGCCTAACTGCAATCCACGCCAACCACTTGCGGCTGCACTTTGTCGCAGGTTCGAAAGATTCCCACCGGAGCAACCATGCAGATCGAATTCGTTTCCGCCACTTCCGCCGCCTCCGGCCCGCTGGCCCGGATTGTCAATCTGGATGCGTTGCCTGCCGATCTCGATCCCGTGCTGGCCGCAGGCGCAAAGGCCAGCCGGTTTTCCGGCAAGACCGGACAATGCCACGATGGCTTTGTTGCTGCGGGCGGCGCGGTGCAGCGCGTTGCGCTGATCGGAGCGGGCGACCCCGCGGCGAAGGATCGCCTTGCCAATCTTGAACGCGCCGGTGCGGCGGTTACCGCGAAGTATCTCGCCTCGGGCGAAACGGCGCTGACCATCGATTTTGCGGGCAGCGGGCTCGACGCTGCGGGCGCTGCGGCGGTGCTGCTGGGCGCGCGGCTGCGGGCCTGGCGTTACGATACCTACCGCACCCGGCTGCCCGAAGACCAGAAGCGCAGCCTGACCACGATCCGCGCGGCGAACGCGCCGGAAGGCGCCGAGGCCGCCTGGGCGGTGGAAGCCGCGCTGGCCGACGGGATCGAGTTCACCCGCGAACTCGTCACCGAGCCTGCGAACATCGTCTATCCCGAAAGCTTCGTGGCCCGCGCACAAGAGCGTCTGGCCGGGACCGGCGTGGCGATTCGTGTGCTGGACGAGGCTGAAATGAAGGCGCTCGGCATGGGCGCGCTCTTGGGCGTGGCGCAGGGATCGGTCCGCCCGCCGCGCCTGCTGGTGATGGAATGGAAGGGCGGCCCGGCAGGCGGCAAGCCCACCGCCTTCGTCGGCAAGGGCGTGACCTTCGATACCGGCGGGATCAGCCTGAAGCCCGCTGGCGGCATGGAAGACATGAAGTGGGACATGGGCGGCGCCGGTGCGGTGGCCGGAACCATGCTTGCGCTCGCTCGCCGCAAGGCGAAGGCCAATGTCATCGGCGTCTGCGGGCTGGTGGAAAACATGCCCGATGGCAATGCCCAGCGTCCGGGCGACGTCGTTACCTCGATGTCGGGCCAGACGATCGAAGTGATCAACACCGACGCCGAAGGGCGGCTGGTGCTGTGCGACGCGATCACCTGGACCCAGAAGGAATTCGCCCCTGCCGCGGTGATCGATCTGGCTACCCTGACCGGCGCAATGATCATTTCGCTGGGTCACGAGCACGCGGGCATCTTTTCCAACGACGATGACCTCGCCGGCAAGCTGGTCGCCGCCGGAACCGCCTCGGGCGACAAGCTGTGGCGCTTCCCGCTGGGTCCGGCCTATGACAAGCTGATCGACAGCCCGATTGCCGACATGAAGAACGTCGGCCCGCGCGAAGGCGGCTCGATCACCGCCGCGCAGTTCATCCAGCGCTATGTCGACAAGGGGACGCCCTGGGCGCACCTCGACATCGCGGGCATGGTCTGGGCCAGCAAGCCCGGCGCCACCTGGGACAAGGGCGCGACGGGCTATGGCGTGCGCCTGCTCGACCGCTTCGTGCGGGATCACCTCGAGGGCTGATGCGCGTCGATTTCTATCAGCTGAGCCGGGGTCCGGTCGAACGCGAACTGCCGCCACTGGCGCGCAGGGTGCTGGAAACCGGTGAGCGGCTGCTGGTGGTGTCGGCCGACACCGCGCAGCTCGGCCGGATCGACGAGGGGCTGTGGGCGGGCAGGGAAAGCTTCCTTGCCCATGGCCGCGCGGGCGAGCCGCACCAGGAGCGCCAGCCGATCCTGCTGGCGGACCAGTTGGAACCGGCCAACGGCGCGCGGTTCGTGGCGCTGGCTGACGGGCGCTGGCGCGACGAGGCAGAGCGGTTCGAGCGGGTGTTCCTGTTCTTCGATCTTGCCACCATCGACGATGCCCGCGCCACCTGGCGGCGGCTCAAGGACCGCGAGGGGATGGAGCGCAATTACTGGCAACAGCAGGACAAGGGCTGGACCAGGGCGGGCTAGGTCCTTCGATCTTGCAGCGCAGCATTTTCCCGGCTAGGGGCGCGCCAACCCTTCATAAGCAACATTATTTCGCGCACCCAGGACTTAATAAGGAACGCACCATGGCGGTTACCCGCACCTTTTCGATCATCAAGCCCGACGCCACCCGCCGCAATCTGACCGGCGCAGTCACGGCCAAGCTGGAAGAAGCCGGCCTGCGCGTCGTCGCTTCCAAGCGCATCCACATGACCCGGGAACAGGCCGAAGGCTTCTACGCGGTCCACAAGGAACGCCCCTTCTTTGGCGAACTGTGCGATTTCATGATGAGCGAGCCGGTCGTCGTGCAGGTCCTGGAAGGCGAAGACGCCGTTGCCCGCAACCGTGAAGTGATGGGCGCCACCAATCCGGCCGATGCCGCCGAAGGCACCATCCGCAAGACCTTTGCCCTGTCGATCGGTGAAAACACCGTCCACGGTTCGGACAGCGACGAGAACGCGGCGATCGAGATCGCCTACTTCTTCAAGCCGGAAGAAATCGTCGGCTAAAGCGCGGCGACTTCAGGCTTTCAAGGGGCCGCCGGAGCGATCCGGCGGCCCTTTTTGCGATTGTCTTGCACTATTTGACCGATCGCAAGGCACGTCCGTGAAAGGCGGCCAGATTGTGCGGGAGACCAAAACAGAAGGAATCGGAATGTCGAATACCCCGCATGAACTGGCCGAAGAATTCCCGCAGGATCACGCGCTGCTCCACACCCTTAAACTGAACAATCCCCACTTCGTGACCCTTGCGGACCGTTATCACGAAGTGAACGGCGAGATTCACCGCATCGAGGCCGGGATCGAGACGCCGTCCGACGACTATACCGAAACGCTCAAGAAGAAGCGCCTGGCGCTGCTTGACGAGATCGCCGGGATCGTCGCGAAGGCCAAGGCCACGGCCTGAACCTGTCGATAGCCGGATAGAGGGCCGCCGGAGCGATCCGGTGGCCCTTTTCGTTGCCCCGCCGCGCCCGCTCGATATGAGTGTCGCAAAGGAGATTCGCGATGAAGGGCATGGGTGAGGGCGGCGAGGACTGTCCGTTCGAGTTCAATTTCGATGCCGCCACGTTCAAGGTCGGCGATACGGTAAGCTACCGGGTGAGCACGATGGAGGGCTTTCCCTTCGTCGGCACGCTGCTCGAAGTGCATGACGCTTACGTGGTGATTTCTCCTGGCCCGACCGAGCCCGACGCGCGCTACAAGGGCACCCGCGAAAGCCGCCCGATGGTGGACGGCAGCGAGATTTGAGGCTGGGCATCGCATCAAGGCGTCGTCCCGGACCTGATCCGGCCTAGAACCCGTCCGCCGCGTCCATCAGGGCGGTCAGTTTCTTCGGCGCCACGCTGCGCCAGCTGCGCGCCAGCCAGTCGGCCACGCCGTCCCAGTCGACGTCGCTCTGGTTGAGGATCACCCCTACCCAGCCCGCCGCGCCGTAGTAGGCGGGCTTGAAATAGGCATGCGGCTGGGCCTCGATCAGGCCTTCCAGCTCGTCCGGCCCGCTGGTCTTGACCAGCAGGGCGATGTGCGGTGTGCCGTGGTGCTGATCGTTGAAATGGGCGAAATACTTGCCGCCCACCCGCCAGCCGGGGGAGCCGTGGCTGGGGCGTTCCTCCACCTCGGGCAGGGCAAGGGCCAGTGCCCGCAGCTTGCGGAAAAGCCAGTCGGGGTCGTTGCCCTGGCTGACCAGCGCGGCAAGGCAGCGCGAATAGAGCTGATGCTCCGCGATCAGCACCCGCGCGGCCAGGCTGTCCGCCGAGTCGCCGGGCAGGATCGCCACCGGGGTCTGACCCAGCACCGGCCCGTCATCCAGTTCGGCGGTGACGAGGTGGACGGTGCAGCCGCCATGGCTGTCGCCCGCTTCCAGCGCGCGTTCGTGGGTGTGAAGGCCCTTGTATTTCGGCAGCAGCGAAGGGTGGATGTTGACCATCCGGCCTTCCCAGCCGCTGACGAATTCGGGGGTTAGGATCCGCATATAGCCCGCCAGCGCAACGAACTGCGCGCCGTGGGCGCGGATCGCCGCGTCCATCGCGGCGTCATGATCGGCGCGGGCCATGCCCTTGTGCGGCAGGCAAAATGTGGCAAGGCCCTCCGCCTCGGCCAGTTTCAGGCCGCCCGCGTCCGGGTTGTTGCTGGCGACCAGCACGATTTCATAGGGGCAATCGGCAGCGCGGGCGGCATAGAGCAACGCGGCCATGTTGGTGCCGCTGCCCGAAATCAGCACGGCGACCTTGGCGCGTTCAGGCGCCCGTTCAGGCAAGATGCGTTGCCTCCCACGCCTCACGCGCGGACCAGTCCTCGTCGCTGCCCTGGACGGTGCAGCCGCGCGGGCCGGGTTCGATCGCGCCGATCACGTGGACCGTCTCGCCCGCCGCTTCGAGATCGGCCTGCACGCCGGCCGCCTCGTCCGCCGCAACCGCCAGCACCATGCCGATCCCGCAGTTGAAAGTGCGCGCCATCTCGCCCGGCTCGATATGGCCCTGCGCCTGAAGGAACGCCATCAGACGCGGCTGCTCCCACGCGCCGACATCGATCCGGGCATGGAGCCCTTCGGGCAGGACGCGCGGGACGTTTTCCAGCAGGCCGCCGCCGGTGATGTGGGCAAGGGCATGGATGCGGCCCGCGCGAACCAGCGGCAGCAGGCTTTTCACATAGATCCGGGTCGGCTCGATCAGCGCATCGATCAGCAGCCGGTCGGCATCGAACAGGGCGGGGCGGTCCAGCTTCCAGCCCTTGTCCGCCGCAAGGCGGCGCACCAGTGAATAGCCGTTGGAGTGAACGCCGGAACTGGCAAGGCCCAGCAGCACGTCGCCGGCCGCCACCTTGTCCCCCGTCAGCTGCTCGCCGCGCTCCACCGCGCCGACGCAGAAACCCGCCAGGTCATAGTCGCCGGGCGCGTACATCCCCGGCATTTCCGCCGTTTCGCCGCCGATCAGTGCGCAGCCCGCCAGCTTGCAGCCATCCGCGATCCCGGCAACGACGCGCTCGGCCACGCCGTTTTCCAGCTTGCCGGTGGCGAAATAGTCAAGGAAGAACAGCGGCTCGGCGCCCTGAACGATCAGATCGTTGACGCACATCGCGACCAGATCAATCCCGATCGCGTCGTGCCGGTCATGGTCGATCGCCAGTTTGACCTTGGTGCCCACCCCGTCGTTCGCCGCGACCAGCAGCGGATCGGTGTAGCCCGCCGCGCGCGGATCGAAGAAGCCGCCGAAGCCGCCAAGCTCCGCATCGGCGCCGGGCCGGGCAGTCGATTTGGCGAGGGGGCCGATGGCCTTGACCAGCGCGTTCCCCGCGGCGATCGAGACGCCGGCTTGCTCATAGGTGTAGGACTTTTCAGACATCGCCAGCCGCCTAGCGCTTTCCGGCTTGGATTTCCACGAGCGATTGGGCAAAAGGCAGGCGGTTTTCCCCGATGCTTACTGCAATCACCCCCTTCCGCGCGCGATCCTGGCGCTTCCGCCCCGCCGCGATGGTGCCGGGTATGGCCGTGCTGGCGCTGGGTGCGGCGCTGCTGGTGGCGGGGCCTGACCGGCTGATCGCCCAGATCGAGGGTGATCGGGGGATCATCCCGGTGGCCAGTTCCAGCGACATCGAAATCTCCGGGGTAGAGGTCAACGCCACCGGCAAGGACGGCAACGAGGCCCGGATCAACGGCTGGCAGGAGGCCGCGCGCAAGGCCTGGGCCAAGGCGGGCGGCCCGGCGATGAGCGACGGACAATTGCAGGCCATGGTCACCGCCGTGGTGATTGAGCGTGAGCAGGTTGGCCCGCGCCGCTATATCGCCACGCTGTCGGTGGTGTTCGATCGCGCCCGGGCCGGGCAGTTCATCGGCACCGGCAGCAGCGGCAAGGCCGCCCATTCCGCGCCGATGCTGATCATCCCGGTGCTCTATTCGGGCGGCACGGCGCAGGTCTATGAAGTACGCGGGCCGTGGCAGAAGGCCTGGGCCGAATTCCGCTCGGGGACCAGCCCGATCGACTATGTCCGCCCCAGCGGCGGTGCCGGGGAATCGCTGCTAATCACGGCGGGCCAGCCATCACGGCGCAGCCGGGCGTGGTGGCGCAACGTGCTCGACCAGTTCGGTGCCGCCGACGTGCTGGTTCCGGCCGCGCGGCTGGAGCGGCAGTGGCCAGGCGGACCGGTGCGCGGCACCTTCACCGCGCGCTACGGCCCGGACAACACTTTCCTCGCCAGTTTCACCCTGACCGCCAATGACGAGGCAGGCCTGCCCAGGATGCTGGCCGAAGCGGTCGGGCGGCTCGACGCGATCTATGCCCAGGCCCTGGCAGAGGGCAAGCTCAAGCCTGATTCGACCCTGAACGTGCGCCCGCAGCTCGATCCCGCGCTGGCCGCGCTGATCGCTGCGGGGCAGGCCGCCGACGCGCCGGTTGCCGCGCCCACCGCGGCGCCAAGCGCCGCGCCGACGCCGGAACCGACGCAGGAAGTGAAGGTCAGCACCTTCACCGTCCAGTTCGCCTCGCCCGACGCGGCCGCCGTCGATGCGGCGCTGGGCGCGGTGCGGTCCGCGCCGGGGGTGCAGGGCGCGTCGACCACCAGTCTGGCGATGGGCGGCACTTCGCTGATGCGGGTCAGCTATGCCGGCGATCTCAACACTCTGGCAGAGGCCCTGCGCGCACGCGGCTGGCGCGTGACGGTTGGCGCCAACGCCCTTTCGATCCGGCGCTGAGGGCATGAGCCAGATCGCGCTTCCCCTCGCGCCCGGCGGGGCGGGCATGGCATCCCGCATCGTGGTCGGCAGTGCCAACCGCGCGGTGGTGGAAGCGATGGCCGCCGCTTCAGCTTGGCCGTTCCGCACCGCCGTGCTGGCCGGCCCGCCGCGTTCCGGCAAATCGCTGCTGGCGCGCTGGTTTGCGCAAAGCGGCGCGGGCGAGGCGATCGACGACGCGCACCGGCTGGACGAGACCGCACTGTTCCATCGCTGGAACCGCGCGCAGGAAAGCGGCACGCCGCTGCTGCTGGTCGCGGGCGGCGGGTGGCAGATCGCCCTGCCCGACCTTGCATCCCGGCTGGGCGCGGCGCTGCACCTGGAAATCGGCGCGCCGGACGATGCGATGGTGGCAGACCTGATCGCGCTCCATGCCGAACTGCGCGGGCTGGCGCTCGGCCCGGATGCGCTGGCCTATCTTGCACCGCGCGCGGAGCGTTCCCATCTGGGCATAGAGCGGCTGGTGGCGGCGATTGACCGCCTCAGCCTGGAACGAAAAGCCGCCCCCACGCTTTCGATCTGGCGCGACGCGCTGGAAGAGGTCATGGGGCCGGAGGAGCCACGCTTGCTTTGAAGCTGCGATGGTGGGACAAGGATGGGGCAATGCCACTTCGCCTGATCTCGTATATCGACTCGATTGTCGCGCGCGATCCCGCGCCGCGTTCGCGCTGGGAAGTGCTGCTCTATCCGGGGGTCTGGGCGCTGGCTGGGCACCGCGTTGCCCATGCGCTGTTTCAGGCCCGGCTCTATTTCCTGGCCCGGCTGGTCAACCACCTGACCCGCTTCTTCACGGCAATCGACATCCACCCCGGCGCGAAGATCGGCCGTAATTTCTTCATCGACCACGGCTTTGTGGTGATCGGGGAAACCGCGGAAATCGGGGATAATGTCACCATCTATCAGGGTGCCACATTGGGCGGCACCAACCCCACCAGCGGGCAGGGGGGCAAGCGCCACCCCACGCTGGGCGACGGGGTGATTGTCAGCCTGGGTGCGGCGATTCTGGGGCCGCTCCAGATCGGCGCGGGCGCGCGGATCGGGGCCAATGCGGTGGTCACCAAGGATGTGCCGGAAGGCGCGACCATGGTCGGCATTCCGGCCAAGCAGACCCTGGTCGAGGTAAAGCCGGAAACGCAGAACTTCGTGCCCTATGGCACGCCGTGCAGCGAACGCTTCGATCCCTCGACTCAGAAGCTCGAAATCCTCCAGTGCGAGGTGGAGACGCTGCAGAAGCGGCTCAACCAGCTGCTGGAAGAACGCGATGCAGCCGCCGCGAAGCAAAGCGCGGGCCGCAAGCGTGAAGGAACCAAGGGCGCTTGAACGCGGTCGTCACGCCCTTTCCGCTCGGTCGCGCCGCACCGGCGCAGGTCGGTTTTGAGCGAGACGAACTCCAGCGCATTCTCGATCTTTATGGCCGGATGGTCGCCGCCGGGGAATGGCGCGACTATGCGATGGACTTTGGCAAGGACGCGGCGGTGTTCTGCGCCTATCGCCGCGCGGCGGAATATCCGCAGGCCCGGATCGAAAAGCGCCCGGCGCTGCGATCCAAGCAGGGAATGTGGACGCTCTACGGCGAGGGCGGGCAGGTGCTGAAGCGCGGCCATGAACTGGCGGGCGTGTTGTTCCCGCTGGAACGCCGTCTGGTCAAGCTGGTCTCGGACTGAGGCCTTCGAACCAACGGGGCGGGGGGCTTAGTCGAATGTCCCCTCGACCCGCGTCACGCTCTGCTGGGCCAGTGTGATCGCGGCGACGATCCGCCACAGGAACCAGGCCGAACCCGCCAGCAGCAGCAGGGCGAGCAGCAGGAACAGCCCGTTCACTCCGGGCGGGGTCATTAGCACGAACGGCGTGAGGCGGTCGAGCGCAGTGAGCAGCGTCAGCGCGAAAAGGATCAGCGTTCCCGCCACCCAGCAGCTCCACCATGAAGAGACCGTGTCGACGCTGACCCGCGCGAAGTGTTCCGGCTCGCCGTGGCTGCGGTTCCACAGCTCGCGCATTGCCTGGAAAGGAACGATCAGGCCTGCCACGGGCACCACGAAGCTGGCGGCGGCCCAGCCGGGGGCAAAGTTCAGCCCCTCCAGCGTCTCGGCATGGAGGTTGGCATGGGCGCGGTGGACCCAGACCATCAGCGCAAAGCCGCTCGCGGCGAGCGGCAGGGCGATGAAAAGCAGGAACCAGGGCAAGCCGACCATGAAGAACGAGATTCTGGTGGTCACCTCGCGGTAGAGCATCAGCGCGGCAAAGGCGGCCAGCAGCAGATCGACCAGCAGGAACAGGGCGATGAACACGCGCGTCACGGCGGAGCGGGTGCGAAGCGAGGCCATGCGGGCATCATGGACGGTTGCGGTCATGACAGGAAAACTCCCCCTGCCAGCAAGGCTAGCAGGAGGAGCGGGCGCCGCAAGTGGCTGATTCTATGCGAGTGCGGTGCGGGTCGTGACCGGCAACCGGCTGCGCAGGGCGGCGGGCAGCTGTTCCACCACAGCGCGGCGGATCGGTGACCAGAAGGCCGAGAGGCACAGCAGGGCCGACCCGATCACCAGGGCGGTAACCGCGACGTTGAGTTCCACCATGCCAAATTCGCGGAACAGCCAGGTCAGCGCGATCAGGACGTAGGCGAGCGCCGAGACCAGCAGCGCGCGGCGGTCCACCGCCAGCGCGACCAGCCCCATGGCGACGTAGATCACCAGCACGCCCAGCACGGATCCGGCGCCGATGTTGTCGCCCTCCGTCACGCCCAGCCAGTTGAACAGCGGGTGGGCAATCATCGGCGCGGCCAGCAGGTGCAGCCAGAACGCCACATCGCTGCGGCGCGTTTCGCGCTGCGGATCGGTCATGTCCCAGCGCATGGCGAAGGCGAAGACGCCAAGCCCGGCGACGAACACCAGCGGCAGCAGCAGGGCTTCCAGCCGCTCCTCGCCAACCATCGGCTCCAGCGCGGCGAGGACCAGGGCGAGGACCGTGCCGACCACGGCGGCGGCCCCCGCGGCGACGGTGATCGGCACCATGAAGCGCCGCCAGTGGAGCCACGCGGCGATGCCTGCACCAAGCCCGATGGCGGCGGCAATCAGGGCGGCCGTGCGTCCGGCCATGTCAGGATCGGCCTCGGCCAGGATATTGACCGGCACGGCGACCACGCCGCCGACAAACGCCAGCAGCAGCACGATCGAGGGCAGGGCCATGCGGCGTTTGCGGGTGAAGAATTCAGCCAGGCCCCACGCCGCGCCAGCGATCAGCAGGCCCGCCACGCCGGGCGCGATGGCCGCGCCGATCCCGCCCGCGGCGGCCAGCAGCAGCACGGCGGCGATGGTCACGAAAATATCGTTGAAGCCGGTGATGAGGCGGAAGTGCTCTTCATCGGCGATGGGCGCGCTGCGCAGGCCGGCGGCGTGGGCGCGCAAGGCTTCGGCAGCCTCGTGGCTCAGCGCCCCGGCGGCAACCGCGGATTGCAGGTCGGCTTCGGTATACATCGGGCATTCTCCCCTTGTTATCGGGGAGAATGCCCAAAGTGTGTTAGTGTGTCAATACAGTCTGCCAGTATTGGCCGGGGATCAGCCGAGGCCGCCGATCCTGGCGAGCGCGGCCATTACCGCCTGCGACTGTTCGCCGCCCGACTGCGGCACGACTTCGCCAGTGCGATCGATGATCTGCTCCCAGTGTGCGGCGATCCCTTCGGGCGTGCGCTCGTCGGCGGGCAGGGCCACGCCCGGGGTCAGGGTGACATAGGCGGCGTGGAACGCGCCCGCGCCTGCGCCGCAGATCATGTTGGTCGGCGCGTCCTCGCTGACGAGGTAGAGCGCCATCGGCGCGACGTTTTCAGGGGCCAGCGCGTTGAAGAAGGCTTCCGGCATGCCGAGGTCCTCGGTCATGCGGGTGCCCGCGACAGGCGCCAGGGTGTTGACGCGGATGTTGTTCTTCGCCCCTTCGAGGTGGAGCGTCTTGGTCAGGCCTGCCAGGCCCAGCTTGGCCGCGCCATAGTTCGCCTGGCCGAAGTTGCCGTAAAGCCCGGTCGAGCTGGCGGTCATCAGGATGCGGCCATAGTTCTGTTCGCGCATCAGGTTCCACACCGCCTTGGTGCAGTTGGCGCTGCCGTTGAGGTGGACGTCGACGACCAGTTTCCAGTCGGCCATTTCCATCTTGGCGAAGCTCTTGTCGCGCAGGATGCCGGCGTTGTTGATCAGGATGTGAACGCCGCCCCAGGCTTCCTTGGCCTTGGCGACCATTTCTTCCATCTGTTCGAATTCGGTGACCGAGCCACCGTTCGACATCGCCTCGCCGCCCGCGGCCTTGATCTCCTCGACCACTTTCAGCGCGGCGTCGCTGTGGCCGGTGCCATCGCGCGATCCGCCCAGATCATTGACCACCACCCTTGCGCCGCGCCTGGCCAGTTCGAGGGCATAGGCCCGGCCCAGGCCACCGCCTGCGCCGGTTACGATTGCGACACGGTCCTTGAAAGAAATCGTCATTGCTCGTGCTCCGAAGAAAGGGTCTGTTCCAGCTGGGGAGGCGCCGCGTCACTGGCACGAAGTTGCAGGGCTATCAACTGTTGCCGCAGTCCAGCGCCATGCCGTAACGGCAGCGCGACGGCGACTGTCAAAATAGTGTCATCTTGCAGTCCTAACAGCGACCACGAATCGTAACAAACCTGCCCCGACCGCAGCAGCGAAAGGCATTTCCCGTGAGCCGAATCCTTCAGTCCTCCGCCCTTGCCCTTGCGCTGACCGCCGGCTGGGTATCCCCCGCACAGGCCGCGGCCGCGAACCAGCCCGGCGTTGCCGATCAGCTGGCCGCGATGCAGGCTCAGCTCGACCGGCTGAGCGCCCGGGTGGACAGCCTGGAAGGACAGGTGGCGCAGGAACGCGCCCGCGCCGATGCCGCCGAAGCGCGCACCGGTGCCGCCATTGCCGAAGCCCAGGCGGCGCGGGCCGAAACCGCGAAGCTTGCCGCCACCGCCGCCAAGCCCCCCGAGGCGCCGGTTGCCGTTGCCTGGAAGGGCGCGCCGGAGTTTTCCGGCAAGGATGGCTGGACTTTCAAGCCGCGCGGGCGGCTGCATCTGGACGCGGGCGGCGTTTCCGCACCGGGCGCGCTGACTTCGCCGACGCTGGGGGATATGCGGATGCGGGTGCGCCGCGCCCGGCTTGGTTTTGAGGGAACGGTGCCCGGCGGGCTGGGCTACAAGGTCGAGGCGGACTTCGCCAATGGCGGCGTCGGGTTTGGCGATGTCCAGCTGTCTTACAGCCCCGCCAATGCTCCGCTGCAACTGCGGATCGGCAATTTCGAAACGCTCAATTCGATGGAGCAGATCTCCAGCTCCAACTACAATACCTTCATCGAGCGGGCCGCCTTCAACGATGCCTTCATCAATGCCCGCCGGCTGGGCGCGGCGCTGGCCTGGAAAAGCAGGGACGACGATCTGCGCGCCGAGCTTGGCCTGTTCGCGGGTCATTCGATCGACAGCAGCCTCGACAACGATGGCTGGATCGGCGCGGCGCGGCTGGTCTATGCACCCAAGGCGCTGGGCGGCCAGCTGCACCTGGGCGTGAATTACCAGTACCGCGATTTCGCCTCGAACATTTCGGGCGGAACCTCGTCCGGCACGGCCATGCCTTCTGTCAACCAGCTCGCCCGCTACCGCGCGCGGCCGGGCAGCCAGATCACCGACGTGCGCTTCGTCGATACCGGCAACTTCGCCGCCCATGGCGATTCGGTGCTGGGGCTTGAAGCGATGGCGATCTTCAAGGGCCTGTACCTATCCGGCGAGGCCCAGTGGGTGAAGACGCGCGCCTATCGCGCGGGTGATCTTGCCTCGGGCAGCGATGCCTTCAGCGGCGGCAACACTGCGGTGGTGCCGCTGACCGATCCCACGTTCTTCGGGGCCTACGGCGAGGTTGGCTATTTCCTCACCGGCGAAACGCGCGGCTACAAGCGCGGCGATGGCACCTGGGCGCGGACCAAGGTTCTGAACCCCGTCAGCAAGGGCGGGCTGGGCGCGCTCCAGCTGGCGCTGCGCTATGAATACCTTGATCTGAATGACGCCGCGCTGAGCGGCGGGCTGACCAACAACTTCACCAGCGGCGCGACGAGTCTGGCGGGGCTCGACACGCGGCTGGGCCGGGGCGGCACGCAGTCGCTCTATCTGGTCGGGCTGAACTGGTATCTGAGCGACTATATGCGCTTCATGGTCAATTATGGCCGCGCCGAAGTGCAGGGCGGGCCGCTTGCCGCGCAGGTTCTGCCGACATCGACCCAGCCGGTAAACCAGCGCGGATACGGCGTGAACGTGCTCCAGACCCGGATGCAGATCGACTTCTAAAGGCTGGTCAGCGCGGGCAGCAATTCGTCGTAGTGGCCGATTACCCTGTCCGCGCCCAGTTCGGCGGGCGGAAGGTCGCAGAAGCCGAAGCTGACCGCGACTGACGGCAGTCCCGCCGCCCGCGCCGCGCCGGTATCGAACGTGGTGTCCCCCACGAACGCCGCGCGGCCCCCGCCGAGCCGCTCCACCATCGCGTGGAGCGCATCGGGCGCGGGCTTGAGCGGAAAGGTGCCCGCACCGATCACGCAGGCGAAGCGGCCCGTCAGGCCCAGTTCGTCCAGCAGCCGGTCGGTCAGGTGCTGCGGCTTGTTGGTGACGATCGCGATCCGCACGCCCGCTGCGTCCAGCGCATCCAGCATCGCCTCGCCGCCGGGGTAGTGGCGGGTGTGGACCGCGATGTTGGCCTCGTAAAAGGCCAGCAGTTCGGCATACAGCCCGTCAAAGTCGACGTCCTCGTCGCCTCCGGTCAGGGCGAGCGCGCGGCGCAGCATCAGGCGCGATCCACCGCCGATCAGGCCATAGACCGCCTCGCCGGGCACTTCGGGGCGCCCCGCCAGTTTTAGCGCATGGTTCACCGCCGCGCCAAGATCGCCCGAGGTATCGAACAGGGTGCCGTCAAGGTCGAAGCCGACGATCGAGAAGGGGAGTGTGGTCATCGTCAACGCCACTGGCGCGATGGTGTGGAATCGGCAAGCATTTGGTGGCATGGCTTCCCGCATGAGCGCTTCCAACGATCTGGCTATCGTCGTCCTTGCCGCGGGCAAGGGCACCCGCATGAAGAGCGACCTGCACAAGGTGCTGCACCCCATCGCCGGGCGGCCGATGCTGGAACACCTGCTGGCGAGCGCGGCGGAGCTTGCCCCGCAGCGCCAGGTGGTGATCGCCGGGCACGGGCGCGACCAGCTGGAAGCGCAGCTTGGCACCCGCGCCGCGATCGCGGTGCAGGAACCGCAGCTGGGCACCGGCCATGCCGTTCAGCAGGCCGAGGCCGCGCTGGCGGGCTTTTCGGGCGACGTGCTGATTCTCTACGGCGACGTGCCGTTCGTTTCTGCCGCGACCATGCGCTCGATGATCGAGCGGCTGCATGGCGATGACAATCCGGCGGTGGTGGTGCTGGGCTTCGAGCCTGCCGACACCCTGCAATATGGCCGCGTGATCGCACAGGATGGTCGGATAGTGAAGATGGTTGAGCACAAGGACGCGAATGACGCGGAGCGCGCCTGCCGCCTGTGCAATTCGGGCCTCATGGCGGCGCGTTCGGACGAGCTGTTCGGCCTGCTGGCGCGGGTGGGCAACGATAACGCGGCGGGCGAATACTACCTGGTCGACGTGGTCAACGTCGCCAACGCCGACGGTCGGCTCTGCGCCGTGGTGGTCACGCCTGATGCGCACGAGGTGGAAGGGATCAACAGCCGCGCCGAACTGGCCGAGGCGGAACAGCGCTGGCAGCAGCGCCGCCGCCGCGCCGCGATGGACGATGGCGCAACCCTGATTGCGCCGGAAACCGTCTGGTTCGCCTGGGACACGGTTCTGGGGCGCGACGTGCTGGTGGAACCGAACGTGTTCTTCGGCCCCGGCGTGACTGTGGCCGACAAGGTGAATATCCGCGCCAACTGCCATATCGAGGGCACCCGCATCGCCTCGGGCTGCGAGGTCGGCCCCTTCGCCCGCCTGCGTCCCGGCGCGGTGCTGGAGGAGAAGGCCAAGATCGGCAACTTCGTGGAAATGAAGAAGGCCGTGATGGGCAAGGGTGCCAAGGCCAACCACCTGTCCTACATCGGCGATGCCGAAGTGGGGGCGGGGGCCAACATCGGCGCGGGCACCATCACCTGCAATTACGACGGCTATTTCAAGTACAAGACCGTGATCGGGGAAGGGGCCTTCATCGGCTCCAACTCCTCGCTGATCGCCCCGGTCAGGATTGGCGCGGACGCGATCGTCGGCGCGGGCAGCGCCGTCAGCCGCGACGTGGCTGACGGGGAACTGCGGATCGTGCGCGCCGAACAGCTGGTCAAGCCCGGCTGGGCTGACCGCTTCCACGACGCGATGAAAAAGAAGAAGGCGGCGGAGAAGAAGGGTTAGGCGGAGCTTGACACGATATCATGATATGATATCGGTATATCAATGACCCGCATCCTTGCCGATCTGCCCGATGAAGACATCAAGTGGCTGGATGCCCGCGCGGCAGAGCAGGGGAAATCGCGCGCATCGGTGCTGCGCGAGGCGGTGCAGGCCTATCGCGCCGCCGGGGAGCAGCAGGGGATCGAGCGATTCTTCGGCATCTGGGCGGGCCGCGCGCAGGCTGATCCGCAATGAGCGCGGCGGCCTTCGATACCCAGGTGCTGATCGATGCCTTGCGCGGCGAACCGCGCGCCGGGGCGGAGCTCCAGCGCTATCGTCAGCGCTTCATCAGCCGGCTCAGCTGGATCGAAGTGCTGAGCCGCGCCCAGCCTGACGATGCGCAGCGCGCCGAGCAGTTCCTATCGCACTTCAGCGTGGTCGAGGTCAGCGACGAAATCGCCCGCAGCGCTGCGCAGCTGCGGGGCCAGCGCCCGGGGCTGAGCCTTGAAAACGCGGTGATCCTCGCTTCGGCGCAGACGGCAGGGCGGATTCTCATTACACGAAATACAAAGGATTTTCCGGCAGCGATGCCGGGCATCCGCGTTCCCTATACCCTCTAGCGAAAGCAAGTATCCATGTGCGGCATTATCGGCATCGTCGGCAAGGAACAGGTAGCGGACCGGCTGGTCGATGGCCTGCGGCGGATGGAGTATCGCGGCTATGACAGCGCGGGCGTGTGCACGCTGCACGGCGGTGAGCTGGTGCGCCGCCGCGCGCCGGGCAAGCTGACCGGGCTGGTGCGCGAACTGGCTGGCAACCCCGCGCCCGGCACCACCGGCATTGCCCACACCCGCTGGGCAACCCACGGCGCGCCGACCGCCGCCAATGCCCACCCCCATGCCACCGAGGTGCTGGCGCTGGTCCACAACGGGATCATCGAGAACTTCCGTCAGCTGCGCGATGCGCTGACCGCGCGGGGGCGGCGCTTTGAAAGCGATACCGATACCGAGGTGGTCGCCCACCTGCTGTCCGAACAGGTCGAGGCCGGGCTTTCCCCCCAGGATGCGGTCAAGGCCGTGCTGCCGCAGCTGCGCGGCGCCTTTGCGCTGGCAATTGCCTTCAAGGAATACCCCGACATGCTGATTGGCGCGCGGCTCGGCTCGCCGCTGGTGGTGGGCTACGGGGAAGGGGAAACCTACCTGGGGTCCGACGCGCTGGCGCTCGCCCCGCTGACCCAGCGGATCAGCTATCTGGACGAGGGCGACTGGGTGGTCATCACCCGCGAAGGCGCGCAGGTGTTCGATCACGACAATGCGCCCGTCAGCCGCGAGATCACCACCTCGGGCGCTTCGGCGGCGGAGATCGAAAAGGGCAATTACCGCCACTTCATGCAGAAGGAGATCTTCGAGCAGCCGACCGTGGTGGCCCAGACCCTGCGCAGCTACATCCGCCAGGTCGACCAGTCGGTCGCGCTGCCGCAGTTCGATTTCGACCTGTCCAGCATCCACCGCGTCACCATTGTCGCCTGCGGGACCAGCTATTACGCCGGGATGGTCGCCCGCTACTGGTTCGAACAGTTCGCGCGCCTGCCCGCCGACATCGATTTTGCATCCGAGTTCCGTTACCGCGAGCCGGTGCTGGAGCCGGGCGGCCTGGCGCTGTTCATTTCGCAGAGCGGGGAAACCGCCGATACCCTGGCCGCGCTGCGCCATTGCAAGGCGCAAGGGCAGACCATCGCCGTGGTCGTCAACGTGCCGACCAGTTCGATGGCGCGCGAGGCGGACTTGCTGCTGCCGACCCACGCCGGGCCGGAGATCGGCGTTGCATCGACCAAGGCGTTCACCTGCCAGCTGGCCGTGCTCGCCGCGCTAGCCGCGCATATGGCGGTAAAGCGCGGCCGGATGGACCGCGCCGAGGAGGCCGAGGTGGTCAAGCACCTGCTCGAAGCGCCCGCCACCCTCAACGCGGCGCTGGCCCATGACGACGAGATCGCGGCCATGGCCCACCTTATCGCCCCGGCACGCGACGTGCTGTATCTTGGACGCGGGCAGGACTATCCGCTGGCCCTGGAAGGTGCGCTGAAGCTAAAGGAAATCAGTTATATCCATGCGGAAGGTTACGCTTCGGGCGAAATGAAGCACGGGCCGATCGCGCTGATCGACGAGGCCGTGCCGGTGATCGTGCTGGCGCCGAGCGGACCGCTGTTCGAAAAGACTGTCAGCAACATGCAGGAAGTGCGCGCGCGCGGCGGCAAGATCGTCCTCATTTCCGACCGCGAAGGGCTGGACGAGGCGGGCGAGGGCTGCCTTGCCACGATCGAGATGCCCAAGGTTCACCCGCTGATCGCGCCGCTGGTCTATGCCGTGCCGGTGCAGTTGCTGGCCTATCACGTCGCCTGCGTGAAGGGCACCGACGTCGACCAGCCGCGCAACCTCGCCAAATCGGTGACGGTGGAATAGCCGCGCGGGCGAGTTGGGAAAACAACTCGCTGCTGATTAGCCTTTACGAGGCGGAAACTATTCCGCGCCTATCCATGAGGCGTGACTAGGACCAACCCTGCTACTGCTGCGCTCCCACGGGAGTTGCCCACCATGGCCGTGCTCGGGCTTGCCGACCCCGGCGATGGTGATTGGGCACGCCTGCGCGGATTGCAGTATTCAAGCCTCGCACGCGTTTCGCGCCTGCGGATCGCCGCCAACCTGATCGCCGCCCTGGGGGTGGTGTGGGTCTATTTCAGCGCGCTGCATCCGGCCTTGCTGGCCATGTGGTTCGCCGCGCTGTGCGGCAGCCTGTGGCATACGGCCGGGATCGACAAGGCCCTGGCCGATGCCGACCGGCGCCGGATGTCGCGCGACGAGGTGAACCGCCAGTCTCGCGGGTCGATCTACAATGCGCTGGTGTGGGTCGTGCCGCTGGCCGGCTTCGCGCCGTTCGGCACTGAAAGCGCGCGGCTGGAACTGTGGGCGATCACCGCCATGCTGATGACGGCATCGGCCGTACTGCTGCCGGCCGTGCCGCTGGGCAACCTGCTGTTCGCCGGGATCGTCGGCGGCGGCGCCTTTGCCGGGTTCGCGTGGGCCGGCAGTTATGAAATGGCGCTGCTCTCGCTGGTATTTGTCGGGGTGGTCGCGCTGGGTTCGGTCGAGAACGCGCGCTCGTTTCTGACCGCCCGGATCGCCGAATCCGCCATGGCGGAAAAGAGCGAAGTCGTCTCGCTGCTGCTGCGTGAGTTCGAGGAAGGCGAGGCCGACTGGCTGTGGCAGATCGATACCTCGCGCCGGGTCCGCTCGGTCAGTCCGCGCTTTGCCTATGCGCTGGGGCTGTCGCACGAGGAGATCGACGGCAAGCCGTTCATCCAGCTGATCGCCGGTCCCGCGTGGGATACCGGCCAGTTCCCTTCCAGCCTGCATGATCTGGCCGAGCGGCTGAAGCGGCGCGAAAGCTTTTCCAACCTGCTGGTGCGCGTCACCATCAATGGCCAGCAGCGCTGGTGGGAGCTTTCAGGCACGCCCAAGCTGGACGAGAACGGCAATTTCGACGGCTTCCGCGGCGTCGGATCAGACGTTACCGAGCAGCGCGAATCGAGCGAGAAGATCGCTCACATGGCGCGCTATGACACGCTCACCGGCCTGCCCAACCGCATGATGGTAACCGAGGCGCTGGGCGAGGCGATGCGCTATGCCGAGCAGTGGCGCACCCGCTGCGCCTTCCTGATGATCGACCTCGACCGGTTCAAGGCGGTCAACGATACGCTGGGCCACCTGGTCGGCGACCAGCTGCTGGCGCGCGTGTCCGACCGCCTCAAGACGGTCATCAGCGACAACGAGCTGGTCGGCCGTCTGGGCGGCGACGAGTTTGCCATCGTGATTCGCGACGCATCCGATCATACCCGCGTGACGCGGGTTGCCCAGGCGGTGATCGAGGTGCTTTCGCGCCCCTATGAGGTGGACCACCACACGCTTTACATCGGCGCCAGCGTCGGCTCCGCGATCGGCCCGCGCGACGGGACGACGGTGGAAACGCTGATGCGCAATGCCGACCTGGCGCTCTACCGGTCCAAGGAAGAGGGCGGTGGGCTGCACTTCGGCTATGAGCCCGCGCTCCATGCCCACGCTGAAGAGCGCCGCAAGCTGGAATTCTCGCTGCGCCGCGCGCTGGAGAACAACGAATTCGTGCTCAACTACCAGCCGGTGGTCGATGCCAACGATGAAACCATCGTCAGCTTCGAGGCGCTGCTGCGCTGGCACAGCGAAGAGCACGGCCTGGTCAGCCCGGTGAAGTTCATTCCGCTGGCCGAGGACACCCGCCTGATCGTGCCGATTGGCGAATGGGTGCTGCGCGAGGCCTGCAAGGAAGCCAAGAAGTGGCCCGGCAACGTCAAGGTGGCGGTCAACGTCTCGGGCGAACAGCTGCTTGACGCGGGCTTCATCGCCAGCGTGGTCAGCGCCCTGTCGATCAGCGGCCTGCCCGCCCAGCGGCTGGAAATCGAAGTCACGGAAAGCATCTTCGTGCGCGATTCGAACACCGCGCGCGCCGCGCTGGAACAGATCATGTCGCTGGGCTGCGGGATCGCGCTCGACGATTTCGGGACCGGCTATTCCTCGCTCGCCTATATCCGCAACCTGCGCTTCTCGACGATCAAGATCGACCGCAGCTTCGTGCAGGGCGCGGCGACGGGCAGCCCGGAAAGCCTGGCGATCATCCGCGCCGTGGTGGCCATGGCCGAAAGCCTGGAGATGTCGACCACCGCCGAAGGCGTGGAAACCGAGCGCGAACTGGAGATCATCCGGGGCCTGGGCTGCCGCAAGATCCAGGGCTATTACTTCGGACGCCCGATGCCGAGCGCCGAAGCGCGCGGCCTGTTCGCGCATTCGAACCTGCGCGCGGTCAACGAGTAGGAACGGGGGCCGGTCAGGCCCGCCCGATCAGGCCGAAGCCAGCGCGTTCAGCGCGCTTTCGAACAGGGCGCGGCCATCGCTGCCGCCCTGTTCAGCCTCGATCATCCGTTCCGGATGGGGCATCATGCCCAGCACGTTGCCCGCCGCATTGAGCACGCCCGCGATTTGCCGCGCCGAACCGTTGACGTCCTCGGCATAGCGGAAGGCCACGCGGCCTTCGCCTTCCAGCCGGTCGAGCGTTTCCGCATCGGCGAAGTAGTTGCCATCGTGGTGCGCCACCGGGATCACGATCCGCTGGCCCTGGGCATAGCGGCTGGTGAACAGGCTCTGGTTGTTGTCGACCGTCAGGGCGACATCGCGGCAGACGAATGTGATGCCGGCATTGCGCATCAGCGCACCGGGCAGCAGGCCGCTTTCGGTCAGCACCTGAAAGCCGTTGCACACGCCCAGCACCGGAACGCCCCGGTTCGCCGCATCGACAACCGCCCGCATCACCGGGCTGCGCGCCGCCATGGCGCCGGAGCGCAGGTAGTCGCCATAGGAAAAGCCGCCGGGCAGGGCGATGAAATCGAGGTTGTCCGGCAGGTCGGCATCGCCGTGCCACACGCGCAGCGGCGCGCTGCCCGAAACCTTTTCCAGCGCATCGGCCATGTCCCGGTCGCAGTTCGATCCGGGGAAGGTGATGACAGCGCTGCGAAAGCTCATGCTGGCTGCCTTTCGATCCGGTAATTCTCGATCACCATGTTGGCCAGCAGCTTGCTGGCCATGTCTTCCAGCTGGGCATCGGTGACGGTCTCGTCAACTTCCAGTTCCAGCATCTTGCCGGCCCGCACGTCCTTGACGCCATGGATGCCCAGACCCTCGATCGCGTGGTGGATGGCGCGTCCCTGCGGATCGAGCACGCCGTTCTTGAGGCTGACGTAGACGCGGACCTTCATGTGCGCGGGGCCTTTCGCTGGGGACCGTATGGGGTGGACTCGGGCGCAGCCTATGCCGCCAGTCGCGCGCGGGGGCAAGCGCGGCTTGGCGCGAAGGTTCAGCCGTCCACCGAATCCAGCACGTAACCCAGCGAGCGGACCGTGCGCAGCGGATCGGGCGCGCCGTGGGCGGCCAGCGCGCGGCGCAGGCGGCCGACCCAGACATCGACCGTGCGCTCGTCGATCCCGGTCTGGTCCTTGCCCAGATGCTCGATCAGCGCGGCGCGGCTGAAAACCTGGTCGGGATGCTCCATGAAATGGGTCAGCAGGCGCAGTTCGTTGGGGCGCAGGGCAACCGCAGCTCCGTGCCAGCGGGCCTGGTGAGCGGCCAGATCGATGCTCAGGCCGCCCTGTTCCAGCCGTGCGCCGCGCACCGGCCCATCATGCTCGTTCAGGCGCAGCCGGGCTGCCAGCCGGGCGGGATCGAGCGGGCCGACCAGGTAATCATCCGCGCCTGCGCGCAGCGCGCGGCGGGCGGCATCGGCGTCGCCCTCTTCCAGAACCATGGTGATGTGCCCCGCGCGGGTGGCGCGGGTTTCGCGCAGGCGGCGGACCATTTCGAGGCCCGAGCTGTCGGGCAGCAGCCAGTCGACAAAGCACCACAGCGGGTTCGTCAGCCCTTCGCCCGGGATCTCGCCGCGCAGCGGCAGGGCGACCAGCCCCGGGTGCAGACGTTCGATCGCCCCGAACAGGGCGGGGTCGCGGGCAGTCAGCAGGATGGTCATGGCGCTGGGCATGGGGGTTGGGATTGGGGGCATGAGGTTTGGTCCGGTGGCCATCATGCAACCGCGACGTGACGGATTTGTGACGCTTTGGGGCGATTTCGCTCAACCCGCTTGTTTATAACTGACTGGTCAGTTATAAATGCCGCCATGCCACGACCCGCCTCTCCCACCCGGCGCGCGGATATTCTTGCGGCGGCCCGCGATGCCTTCAACGCGCGCGGCTTTGCAGGCGCGCGGCTGGACGACATTGCCCGCGCGGTGGGCGTCTCGAAAGCCGCGCTCTATCTTCAGTTCTCGTCGAAAGAGGCGCTGTTCGAAGCCTCGGTCCGCGAACTGATCGAACGCACCCTGCCAGAAGCCTTGCCCGCCAGCTTTGCCGGGCAATCGGCGTCCGCCCTGCTGCGGCGCTTCATCGCCTTTGCGTTCGAGCGGCTGGCCAGCACCGAAATGGCCTTTGTGCCCCGGGTGATCATTGGCGAGGGGATGAACTTCCCCGATCTGGCGCGGTTCTATCACGACGAGGTGGTCAACCGCATTCTCGGCGTGATCGAGGCCGTGCTGCGCCACGGGGTGGAGCAGGGCGAATTTGCCTGTGCCGATCCGGCGCTGGCGCGCCGCTCGATCGCCGGGGGGATCGTCTTCGGTGCGCTGTGGAAGATCGTGTTCGAACCGGCGGGGGGCGAACCGCTGGACATCGCGGCGATGGCCCGAGTCCATGCCGATACTTTGCTGGATGGTTTGATCAAGCGAGAGGGATTGCCTGCATGAACGTTCCAAGGCCCCTGATCGTGGTGGGCGTGCTGGCAGCGGTTGGTGCTGCCGGCTGGATTGGCACCCGGCCCGATCCGGAAGCTGGCTGGCTGGGCTATGTCGAGGCGGAAACGCTCTATGTCGCGGCGCCAGTGTCGGGGCGGCTCGCCGCCCGCCCGGTCGAGCGCGGGGCGAGCGTTGCCGCCGGCGCGCAGTTGTTCGCGCTCGATCCGGAAAGCAGCGATGCCGAAACCGCCCGCGCCGCCGCCGAGGTTGCGGCGGCCGAGGCGGGGTGGCCGACCTTGCCACCGCGCGCCAGCGTCAGGCAGAGCTTGACGTCAGCCGCGCGGCCTCTGCTGCCGCCACCGCACAGCTGACCAGGGCGCAGCACGATTTCGACCGCATGGCGGCGCTCGCCGCGCGCGGGTTCGCCAGCCGCGCCCAGCTTGATGCCGCCCGCGCCGCGCGCGACGGTGCCGCCGCCAGCCTTGCCCAGGCGCGCGCGCAGATCGCCTCGGGCGAACTCAGCGCGGGCCGGGCCGAGCAGATCGCCGCCGCCCGCGCTCAGGTGGCGGGCGCCCAGGCGGGGCTGCGCGGCCAGCTCCAGCGGCGGCGCGAAATCGCCCCCGTCGCGCCAGAGGCCGGCGTGGTTGAGCAGACCTTCTACAATCCGGGTGAATGGGTGCCGGCCAATTCGCCGGTCGTCTCGGTCCTGCCGGACGCGCGGCGCAAGCTGCGCTTTTACGTGCCGGAAGGGGCGATCGCGCAGCTGCGTCCCGGCGCGGCGGTCAGCTTCAGCTGCGACGGCTGCGGTGAAGGCACGCGCAAGGCCGTGGTCAGCTATGTCTCGCCGCGCGCCGAATTTACCCCGCCGGTGATCTACAGCGAACGCGCCCGGTCCAAGCTGGTGTTCCTGGTCGAGGCGCGGCTGGAAGTCAGCGCCAAGCCGCTGCCGCCCGGCCTGCCCGTTTCGGTCCAGCCGCAATGAGCGAAGCTCCCGCGATTGCCGTGCGCGGCCTGACCAAGCGGTTCGGCAATCGCACCGTGGTCGATCATGTCGATCTGACCGTCCAGCCGGGGCGGATCTGCGGCTTTCTTGGTCCCAATGGCTCGGGCAAGACCACGACGCTGCGGATGATCTGCGGCCTGCTGATCCCGGACGAGGGGGAAGGCGAGGTGCTGGGGCTGGACCTGCTTACCAGGCGCCGCGCGATCAAGCACCAGATCGGCTACATGACGCAGAAGTTCGGGCTGTTTTCCGACCTTTCGATTGCCGAGAACCTGGAATTCATCGCCCGCGTCTACCGGCTCGACAACCGGGCGCAGCGGGTGGCCGAGGCGCTGGAGCGGCTGGGGCTTGCCAGCCGCTCAACCCAGCTGGCGGGCAAGCTTTCGGGCGGGTGGAAGCAGCGCCTCGCGCTGGCTGCCGCCGTGCTGCACGAGCCGAAAATCCTGCTGCTCGACGAGCCGACGGCGGGCGTCGATCCGCAGGCACGGCGCGAGTTCTGGGACCAGATCCACGCGCTCGCCCGGGACGGGATGACCGTGCTGGTCTCCACCCATTACATGGACGAGGCCGAGCGCTGCCACAAGATGGCCTACATCGCCTATGGCGTGATGCTGGCGCGCGGCACTTGCCCCGAAGTCATCGCCGCATCGGGCCTGCGGGCGCTGCAGGGCGAGGGGCCGGGGGCCGACCGCCTGGCCGCCGAGATCGAGGGGCGCGAGGGCGTGGACATGGCCGCGCCCTTCGGCACCTCGCTTCACGTCTGCGGGCCTGACCTTGCCGCGCTGCGCCGCGCGGTCGCCCCCTATGAAGACCGCATCCGCTTTACCGAGAGCGAGCCCAGCCTGGAGGACGTATTCATCCACCTGATGCGCCACGCCACCGATAATTCCGTGGTGGAGGCCTGAGCCATGTGGGAACGGATCGGGGCCATGGTGTTCAAGGAATTGCGGCAGATGGTCCGCGATCCCGGAACCATTGCGATGATGCTGTTCTTTCCGATCATCCAGCTGGTGATCTTTGGCGTGGCGATCAACAACGATCCGCGCCACCTGCCGCTGGCCGTGGAAGCGAACGACCATTCGGCGATGACCCGCGCCATCGTCAGCGGCCTGCGCGCTACGTCCTATTTCGACGTGATCGAGCTGACCGGCCAGCACGGCGAGGGGGAACGGCTGATCGCGGAAGGCACGGCGCAGTTCGTGCTGACGATCCCGTCCGACCTGTCCCGCGATCTGGTGCGGGGGATACGGCCGCAGCTGCTGCTGACCGTCGATGCCACCGATCCCGCCTCAACCGGACCTGCCATCGCCGCCGTTAACGAGGCAGTGGCCCAGGCGCTGGCGCGGGAACTGCGCGGGCCGCTGGCGCCCCGCGCGCAGACGCCGCCGCCGGTCGATCTGGTGCTGCACCGCAGCTACAATCCGGAAGGCATCACCAGCCACAACACCGTGCCGGGTCTGCTGGCGATCATCCTGTCGATGACCATGGTGGCGCTGACCGCCATGTCCGTCACGCGCGAGGAAGAGCAGGGAACGATGGAAAACCTGCTGGCCACCCCGCTGCGCCCGATCGAGGTGATGGTGGGCAAGATCGTGCCCTATTTCCTGATCGGGCTGGTCCAGGTGGTGGTGATCCTGGCGGCCGCATTGCTGCTGTTCAAGGTGCCGTTTGTCGGCTCGCCGGTGCTGCTGCTGGCGGTGACGCTGGTGTTCACGCTGGTCTGCCTGGCGCTGGGCTTCACCATGTCGACGCTGGTTTCCAGCCAGGTCCAGTCGATGCAGGCCAGCATGTTCTACCTGATGCCCTCGATCCTGCTGTCGGGCTTTGCCTTTCCCTATCGCGGGATGCCGGTGCCGATCCAGTGGCTGGCGGAGATCCTGCCGCCCACCCATTACATCCGGCTGGTGCGGGGGATCATGCTGAAGGGCTGGGATCTGCGGCTTGCCCTGCCGGAAACCGGCGTGCTGCTGGGCATGCTGGTCCTGCTGACGGTAATCGCCGTGCGCCGTTACCGCGATACGGTGGGCTGAACCGGGTCCACCCCTTCGGGCAGAACGGTCACTTCCACCGCGCGCTGCGATGTCAGATAGCGCGCGGCCAGCGCCTGAAGCTGCGCCGGGGTGATCGCCAGCAAACGGTCCTTGCCCTTCACATAACGCTCGATCCGGTCCGGCTCGGTCTGGGCGCGGTCGACCAGTGCCAGCCAGCCGGCGTTGGTCTTCAGCGCATTGTCGAAATCCTCCAGCATCGGTGCGCGGGCGCGCAGCAGCAGATCGGGATCGATCGCCCGCGCGCGCAAGCCCGCCAGCGCTTCGGCAATCGCGGCGCGCGCGGCGGGAACCTCGTTCACTGCGACCGAGGCATTGACCGTGAAGGTGCCGTAGTCCTTCCAGGTAAACGACACCGCGCTGCCCGCGCTGGGCGAATAGGCCTTGCCCAGCTTTTCGCGCAGCACTTCGGTCATTTCCAGCCGCACGACCCGGCCCAGCAGTTCAAGCGCCAGGGCTTCGGCCGGATCGCTCGCGTCGCGGGTCTTCCAGTGGACCGTGACCAGCGCCTGATCCTTGAGGCCGGTGTGGCGCAGCACGCGCGGCGCGTTGCTGGCGGTGAAGGGGCGGTCGCGGCGGTCGGCCCACGCGCGGAATTCCGGCTCGCGCGGGGGCAGGGCGCCGAAGGTGCGGGCGACAAGAGCAATCGCCTTGTCGTCCTCGAAATCGCCGACCAGCCCGATCTCGATCGCGCCGTTCGTCAGCCGTTCGGAAATGTCGGCCTTCAGCTTGTCGAAGGTCAGCGCGCGGAACGCCTCGACCTTGCCAAGGCTGAAGCGCGGGTCGTTGTCGGACAGGATCGCGCCGAGGTCGGCCGATAGCGCCGATCCGGGCGTCGCGCGCAGCGAGGCGAACATGTTGTTGATCGTCTGGAGATAGAGCACCTGCCCCTCGCGGCGATAGCCGGGGTCGGTGACCTGCGCGGCAAGCAGCTGCAATTGCAGATCAAGGTCCTGCGGCGTGGTTGCGGCAATCGCGGTGAAGGTCTCGTCGGTCGCGCTGACATTGCTGGAAACGGTGCGTCCGGCCAGCAGGGTATCGAGTTCGTCCTTGCTGTGCTTGCCAAGCCCCCCCAGCGCGAGGACCGAAACCATCCGGGTCGCCAGGGGATTGTCCTTCGTTGCCAGCATGTTGCCGCCATCGACCGACAATTGCACCAGCACCCGGTCCTGCTGCAGATCGGTGCGCTTGAGGTTGAGCCGCACATTGTTGGCAAAGCGCAGGGTGCGGATGCCCAGCTGCGGCTCCACGTTGTCGCTCACCACCCGGCCCGGGGCGCCGAAATCGGTGTAGGCGAACGCGCTGGCCGCCTTGCTGGTCCCGCGCGCCAGCGGCTTGGCCATCGCCTCGCGCCAGGCCGCGCGCAGCCCCGCCTCGCCGCCACCGGGGGGGGTGCGGCCCTGAAAGCGCAGCAGCGGCTCGTCCAGCGGCAGCGCCTCGCGCTTCAGCGCGGCAAGCACGGCGACGGGGGTAATTTCGGGAATGAAGGCTTCGAGCCGTTCGAGCGAGCGGCGCGGGGTATCGGGCACGCGGTCGTCGTTGATCAGGGCCAGCACCGCTCCGACCAGCGCGGCGTGGTCGCGCGTTGCCTCGCCGGCGGCGGCGTTGCGGCTGGCGGTGCGGATATTGGCGACCTGTTCTGCCACTTCGGCGGGGGTGAAGCCATAGGCCAGCGCGCGGCGGTATTCCTCCGCCGCCTCGACCAGTCCGCGCCGCCACTTGCCATCGACCGTATCGACGCCGAGGCGGGTCAGCCGGGCTTCGCGGAACAGCTCCGATGTGCTGAAACCGGCATTGCGGAAAGGCGCGTTCGCCTCACGCGCGCGGCTCAGCAGGCGGCGGTTGACGATGCCATAGCCGACCTGCCGCAACAGGTTCTCGCGCCGCTGGGCCAGGCTGTCCGGCTCGTCCAACCAGGGTCCGGTGCGGGTGGCGCTGACGTGTTCGGCCAGCGCCGGATCGATGTGGATATCGGTGCGGGGCGTATCCTTCGCCGGGAAGGGGCCGGCCTTTGCCGGGGGTTCGGTGGGGGCGGGGCGCCAGTCGCCAAAGCGGGCGCGGATCGCGGCCTCGACCTTCGCCGCGTCGAAATCGCCGACCACGATCAGGGTGGTCTGGCGCGGCACGTATTCGCGCCGCCAGAAGCGCTTGAGGGCATCGGCGCTCGCCGCTTTCAGCGTTTCGTCGGTGCCGATCGGCAAGCGGCGGACATAGTGCGCGCCGGGGTGGAGGAATTCGATCTGATCGAGGTAATTGCGGATCTGGTAGCCATCGCGGTCGCGCTTTTCGGACAGGATCACGCCGCGCTCGCGCTCCACCGCGCCGGGGTCGAAGCGCAGCTCGCTGACCGTCTCGCGCATCAGCATCAGCGCGATGCCGAGCAGTTCCTCATCGCTTTTCGGCAGGTCGAGCCGGTAGGTGGTGGTATCAAAGCCGGTCGCGGCATTGGTGTCCGCGCCAAAGGCCAGGCCGTGGCGCTCCAGCAGCTTGATCATCTCGCCCTCGGGCACGTTGGTCGACCCGTTGAAGGCCATGTGCTCGACGAAGTGGGCAAAGCCGCGCTCTGCATCGGCTTCGTCCAGTGCCCCGGCATCGATCTGCATCCGCACCAGCGCGGTGCCCTTTGGCGTAGCGTTGGCGCGGATCGCATAGCGCATCCCGTTCGGCAGCTGGCCGAAGGTAAAGCCCGGATCGAGCGGCACGTCGCTTTGGGTGAAGGCCCAGACCGGGCGCGGTTTCGGCGCGCTGGCCACCTGTTCCGCGCGCGGGGCACAGGCGGCAAGGGCCAGGGTGGACAGGCTGAGGGCTAGGACAAGCTGGCGTTGGCGCATCGGCCCTTCGTGGCCGAATGCGCGAATTGGGGCAAGGGGTTCTGCCCCAAAGGTCAGCGGTCCCGGGTCAGGCCCGGGACGACGCTATCTTACTTGCCGCGCAGCTTGCGGTGGGCGGACAGGTCCAGAACCTCGCTCGGGCCGTTGTCGCTGTCGAGCAGGCCGAGGCGGCGGGCGACTTCCTTGTAAGCCTCTTCCTCACCGCCGAGATCGCGGCGGAAGCGGTCCTTGTCGAGCTTTTCGCCGGTGGTCATGTCCCACAGGCGGCAGCCATCGGGGCTGATTTCATCGGCCAGGATCACGCGGCTGTAATCGCCGTCCCAGATGCGGCCGAACTCCAGCTTGAAATCGACCAGGCGGATGTTGATCGCCGCGAACATCCCGCACAGGAAATCGTTCACCCGGATCGCCATGGCGGAAATGTCCTGCATCTCCTCGTTGCTGGCCCAGCCGAAGCAGGCGATGTGCTCTTCCGCGATCAGCGGATCGCCCAGCGCATCGTCCTTGTAGTAGTATTCCAGCAGGGTGTGGGGCAGCGGCTCGCCTTCGGGGATGCCGAGGCGCTTGGAGATCGATCCCGCCGCGACATTGCGCACCACCACTTCGATCGGCACGATTTCCACCTGCCGCACCAGCTGTTCGCGCATGTTGAGGCGGCGGATGAAGTGGGTGGGGATGCCGATGTGGTTGAGGCGGGTGAACACATACTCGCTGATGCGGTTGTTGATCACGCCCTTGCCGTTGATCGTGCCCTTCTTCTGGGCGTTGAACGCGGTCGCATCGTCCTTGAAGTACTGGATGATGGTGCCCGGTTCCGGACCTTCGTAGAGGATCTTGGCCTTGCCTTCGTAGATCTGGCGGCGACGGGACATCGGCATTTCCTTGGATGCAAAATGGCAAGCCCCGGCCTATGCGAGTCGGCAATGGACTCACTGGGCCGGGGCGGTCACTCGCGCCTTTACGCCAAAACGGCGCCGGGCGCAATCGAGCCATGGATCGCGTCCGCCCGCCAGGGGAGCATGGGCGCTTAGCCGATCCTTAGGAAAAGCCAGCTAAGCCCCGGGAATGGCGGTTTCGCATACCATCCAGATGCTCGGGCTGATCGGCGCGGCCTCTTACCTTGCGGCGCGGCTGGCGCGCGGGTCGGGGCGGGCGGCGTTTCATCGCTATGCGATCGTTGCCCAGCCGCGCGCCGCGCTACCGCCGATGCCGCGCGGGTTCATCGTGCGCGCGCTGGAGCCGCAAGAGCTGGCCGGCCACCGGGTCGATGCCGGCCCGCAGGTCCAGGCCCGCCGCTTTGCCGAAGGGCTCACCTGCCTCGCCGCCTTTGATGCCAAGCAGCGCCTGACCGGCCTTATCTGGCTGCGCGAGGACCGCCACGACGAGGACGAGGTTGCCGTGCGGTTCCTGCTGCCTGCCGGATGCTGCTGGGATACGGGGCTGTGGATCGCGCCGCAGCACCGCATGGGCCGCAGCTTTGCCGCGCTGTGGGCCGGGGCGGGGGAATGGATGGACGCGCGCGGTCTGTCCCACTCGCTTAGCCGGATCAGCGATTACAACCTGCCCGCGCTGCTGGCGCACAAGCGAATGGGCGCGAAGGTTCTCGCCCATCGCAGCTTCCTGCAACTGGGCAACTGGCAATGGTCGGCCAGCGCGCGGCCCCGGCTGATCCGGCTGGACCGTGACAGCGGGGCCGAACTGGACCTGCGCGGCGTGCTGGTGGGCGGGGGCTGACGCTCCCCCGCCCTTGTTCAAGGCTCCGCAGTCCTACTTCCCCAGCAGGTGCTGCTGCCAGAACTGCAACTCGCTCCAGAACTGGTAGTCCGCGTTTTCCTTCTTGGCGAAGCCGTGGCCCTCGTTGGTGCCGACCAGGTGCCAGGCGCTGCGGCCCTTGGCGCGGACGGCGGCGACGATCTGGTCGGCCTCGCTCTGCGGCACGCGCGGATCGTTGGCGCCGGTGACGACCATCAGCGGGATGGTCAGCTTGTCGATGCTGGTCAGCGGCGAGATTTCCATCAGCTTGGCGCGCTGCTTCGGATCGCGCTCGTCGCCGTATTCCACCCGGCGCAGGTCGCGGCGATAGCCCTGGGTGTTTTCCAGGAAAGTCACGAAATTGCTGATCGCGACGATGCAGTCTGCGGCCTTGAAGCGGTCGCCGTAACGGATCGCGCTGGCATAGCACATATAGCCGCCATAGGAGCCGCCGGTCACCGCCATGCGGCCCGCGTCGATGGCGCTGTCACCGGCCAGCCGGTCAAGGAAGGCGCCGATGTCCTTCACCGAATCCTCGCGCAGGAACGGCCCGTTATCGAGGCCGACGAAGCGCTTGCCGAAGCCGGTCGAGCCGCGCACGTTGGGGTGGAACACGGCCACCCCCAGTTCGTTGATCAGGTAGTTCGCGCGGCCCCGGAAGCCCGGGACGAACTGGCTTTCCGGCCCGCCGTGGATCGAGACGATCAGCGGCCGCTTGCCCGGGAACTTCGCCGGATCGGGGCGGTAGAGAAAGCCCGAAACCGGCTCTCCGTCAAAGCTCTTCACCTCGACGAATTCGGGTTCGGCGTTCTTCGCCGGGTCAAGTCCGCCGGTTTCGCTTTCCGTCCAGCGGGTGACGGCCAGGGTTGCCGGATCAACCGAATAGGCATCGGACGGCACGCGGGCCGAGGACACGGTGAGGCCGATGGTGCCCCACGGCGCGATCCTGACCGAACCGATCACGCCCTTTGGCAGGCCGGTCACTTCACGCACCGCGCCGGTTTTCGGATCGAGCAGGCGCAGCCGGGAAACCCCCGCCTCGTTGACGACATAGGCGATGAAGCTGCCGTCGGCGGCGATGTCGAAGCCTTCGACATCCCACTTCGGTTCGGGGCTGCGGGGGGTGAACTTGCCGGTTTTCGGGTCAAGCGTGCCAAGCCGCTGGAAATCGCCGCCCTCGTCGCTGGTTACCCACAGCGCGCCGTCCGGCGCGAACTTGCCGCCGCCATAGGCAACCGCCTTCTTGTGGTTGCCGATCGGGGTCAGCTTGCCGGTGGCAAGGTCAAGCCAGAACAGGTTGGTCTTCTCGACCGACTTGTAATTCGCCACCAGCGCGGCCTGGTTGCCGGGCGCAAAGTCGCTCAGCGACCAGCCGCCGCCGCTGACCTGCAGCACCATCTTCGCGGATGCCGGATCGCGCGGGTCCATCACGTAAAGGTCGGTATCGGTGCCGTTGCGGCGGGTGGAGGAGAGCGCGATCAGCTTGCCATCTGCGCTGACGGCGGAGAGTGAGTTGCGGCTCTTGCCATCGGTGATGAGCGACAGGCGGCCGTCCTTCAGCGTGTAGAGCTGGTAGAATTCGTCTCCGCCCTTGTCCTTGGATACCACCAGCGTGCCGTCACCGGGCATATAAGTCCCGCCAACCGGCTCGGCCTCGAAGCTGATCTGGCGGCGGGCCATCAGCGGGCCGGCAACGCTGTGAAGCTGCGCGACATTGCCGAAGCGGGTCGAGACCAGCATCGATTTCGTCTGCGGGTCCCAGTCCTGGAAGCTGGCGGTGCGGAATTCCATGTAGGGGCGGGTCTTGTCGACCAGAGCCTGCGGCACCGGCGGCAGGCCATCGGCGATCAGCGCGGCGGGCTTGGGCGCGACTGGCGCGGAATCCTGCGCCAGGGCGGGGGCGGCGGTAAGCGAAAGGGCAGTGAAGGCAAGCAGCAGGCTGCGCATGATTCTGGGATCCCCGGTTGATTGACGCAATTGGCCCAGCCTGGCGCAAGCCCCGCGCGCGGGCAACCGGCCAATCGACGAACCGCTGACAGCAGGGGGACGATGGGCGAGCCGCAGGAGGTGGACTTGCGCCGATCGGCGCGGCAGGGTGGGGCGATGCTTAAACACCTGCTGCCGCTCGCCGCCCTGCTGTTTGCCGTTCCCGCTCAGGCGGATAGGCCCGCGCCGCTTCAGCAGCAGGTCGAAGCGGTGCTGGCCGCCGCGCCCGCCGGAACCCGCTTTGGCCTGCTGGTGGTGGACGAACAGGGCCGCGAAGTGGTGGCCATCGCGCCCGATCAGCGCTTCATCCCGGCTTCGAACACCAAGCTGTTCACCACTGCCGCCGCGATGGCCGTGATGAGCGGGGACGACGCCGCTTTCCGCATCGGCGGCGCAACCGATCTCGCGCTGGTTCCGGCAAGCAAGGGCGCACCCGATGCATGGCTGACCGGGCGGGGCGGGGTAAGCCTGTCGACCGCGCCCGACTGCGTCCAGCACTGCCTTGCCCAGCTGGCTGACTGGGTGGCCGCCCGCACCCGCCGCCTGCGCGATGTGGTCGCGGATGACAGCCATTTCGTCGACCAGCGCTGGAGCCCGGGGATGAGCTGGAACAACATCGGCACCGACAGCGGTACGGCGACATCGGCGCTGATCGTCGACAACAACGAAGTGCCCATCACGGTTTCGCCGGGGCAGCCCGGAGAGCCGGCCAAGGTTGCCGTCTCGCCCTATTTCACGCTGGTGAACGAGGTGGTGACCAGCGCCGGGGGCAAGACGCAGATCGCCGTGGACCGGGCGGTGAATGGCCGGACGCTGCGGGTTTACGGCCGGATCGCGGCGGGGGCACCGCCGTGGAAGGACCTGCTGGGGATCGATGACGGCGCCGATTTTGCGGCATGGGCGCTGCGCCAGGCCCTGACCGCGCGGGGCGTAAAGATCACCGGTCGGACCCGGCTCAATCATCAAGCGCCAAGGGACCCGTTGGCGATGGAGATCAGGAGCGTTCCGCGCCCGGCGGCGCGGATCGTGATTGAGGCTCCCGGCCTTGCCGAGGAAGTCTCCGGGATCAACAAGCCCAGCCAGAACCTCCACGCCGAGGCGCTGCTGCGCCGGCTTGGCATCGCCGCTGCCGATCGCAATCTGCTTGCCACGCCGACCGCGCAGCGCGGTTCGCTCGAAGCCGGGCTGGAGGCAATGCGCGCGGTGCTGGCCGGGGCCGGCCTGCCGCGCACGGGCTACGATTTCTCCGATGGCTCAGGCATGTCGACCTACAACCGGGTGTCGCCGCGCGCGGCCGTGGCGCTGCTGCGCTGGGGGGCGAAACAGCCATGGGGAGCGGACTGGCGCGCCTCGCTGCCGGTCGGCGGGGTAGATGGCACACTGAAGCGCCGCTTTGCCGGCACGCCGCTGGCCGGGCAGATCTTCGCCAAGACCGGCACGCTCAATGCCACCAACGGGCTGTCAGGCTATCTGCGCGCGGCCAGCGGGCGAGAGCTGACTTTCGCGATTTTCGCCAACGATGTGCCGGACGGGACCAGCGCCCTGGCGGCGATGGATGCCGCGCTGGCCGCCGTGGCGGCTGCCAACTAGGCCAAATGCGGCAATTATGTTGCACTGCGGCAACAGTTTGGGGTCTAACCGGCGGAAACTGTAGGCAAAGACAACAATTTTCCGTCTCGTGCGCTGGAAACGCCTGATTGGTCTGGTATCTTCCCTGCGTTCGGCCAGGGGGCCGTGTTCCAGGGGGCTAATATTCACATGACAGCACGCAACCTTGTCCGGCTGGCGCTTGCCGGTAGTGTCTCGTTGGCGGCTTTTGCGGCACCGGCGCTGGCGCAGGATATCTCCTCGCCCAACAAGGCATCCGATTCCGCGAGCGACGGCATCATCGTCACCGGTTCGCGCATCAAGCAGGATCCGGCGAAGAGCGCGCTGCCGCTGCAGATCATTTCCAATGCCGAAATCCAGCAGAACGGCATTTCCAGCCCCGAACAGCTGACGATGTTCCTGACCTCGAACGGTTCGGGCGCGGATAACCTGGCCGCCAATGCCGACGTGACCACCGGCGCCCAGCGCGGCACCAATGGCTTGTCCTCCGCCAACCTGCGCGGTCAGGGCAGCGCCGCCACGCTGGTGCTGCTCAACAGCCGCCGCGTCGCCGCGCACGGGCTTTCGGGCTCGGCGGTGGACGTCAACCAGATCCCGTTCGCCGCGATCGACCGGATCGAAGTGCTGAAGGACGGCGCCTCGGCGATCTATGGCACCGACGCGATCGGCGGCGTGATCAACTACATCACCAAGAAGAACTACACCGGCATCGGCGCGACCGGTTTCGTCGACATTCCCGAACAGGGCGGGGGCGAAATCTACAATCTGTCCGGCATCGTCGGTTACGGCGATCTTGGCACCAACGGCTTCAACGTGATGGCCGCCGTGTCCTATCGCTGGAACAAGGGCCTGCGCGGCGACCAGCGCAGTTTCGTCAACACCAACCAGCCGATCAACGGCCTGGCAGTGGACACGCGTGGCACCCCGATCGCCACGATCTTCAGCATCGGCTCCAATGCCTTCCAGACCCCGAACGGCACGCTGACCGGCGGCCTGACGCTGACCGCGCCCAATGGCGGCAACGCGGCCTCGGGCGGGATCAACGTGCTTGATCTGCCGGGCGGCGCGGGCTGCACCAGCATGGACGGCGGCCAGGAATATGACTGGGCGCTGTGGAACTCACCGAACAACTTCTACGCCTGCGCCTGGGATACGGGCCGCGCGGCCGTGCTGCAGCAGCCGATCGAGACGCTGACCTATTATGCGCGCGGCACCGCGGCGGTTGGCGGCAGCGAAGCTTATGTCGAGGTGACCGGGTCCAAGGCGGATTCGGCCAAGCGCTTCTCGCACAACCAGCTTTCGTCGAACACGACCAGCCTGCCGATTGCCTATCCGCTCAACAGCCTGACCAAGACGACCTACGATTCGGTCTTCAATTCGCTGCGCTCGGCGTTCTCGGGCAATCCCGCGCAGGTCGCGGCGCTCGATGCGCGCTATGGCCTGCCGATCGCCTTCCGTTATCGCTGCATCCCCTGCGACGTGCGTGAATACACGACCGAATCCGAAACCTTCCGGGTTGCCGGCGGGATCGAGGGGCCGCTGCCGTTCGACCGCTGGGATTACCGCGTGGGGGCTTCCTATGCGACCAGCTCGGTCACTTCGCAGCTGGGCACCGGCTATCACTATCGCGGGACGCTTTCCACGGGTGCTTCCGATCCGAACGCGCCGATCGCCCCGGGTGCGACCGCGCCGGGCCTGGTCGGCCTGATCAACAGCGGCATCCTCAACCCCTTCAGCGTCACCCAGAGCGCCGCCGCGCTGGCGGGCTTGCAGGCGATCTCGGCGGAAGGTGCGACGCTGTATGGCGGTCGCTACAAGACCTTCCAGGCCGATGCTTCGATCTCAGGTCCGCTGTTCGCGCTGCCGGGCGGGGACGCGCAGGTTGCCGCCGGGGTGGACTATCGCCGCGAAACCTATGAATTCAACGGTTCGGCGGCAGCCGCCGCGACCGCGCCGGTGATCTTCAACGCCGCGTTTGACAACGTCAACGCGCTGACCCCGAAGAACCGCACGGTCAAGGCGGTCTATGCCGAAGTCAGCCTGCCGATCATCGACATGCTGGAAGTGACCGGCGCGATCCGTCTGGATGACTATTCGGGCTTCGGATCGACCACCAACCCCAAGATTTCGGCCAAGTTCCAGCCGGCTGACTGGCTGATGTTCCGTGGTTCCTACAGCACCGGCTTCCGCGTGCCGAGCTTCAACCAGATCTTCAACGGCATCACCGAAAGCCCCTATTCGGGCAGCGATCTGGCCGATCCGGTGAAGTGCCCGGGCGGGGTGCCGACCAGCGCCTTCAACAGCGGCCAGCCCTGCGCGCAGATCCGCCCCAACATCTGGAACGGGGGCACTGCCGACCTTGGCCCCGAAACCGCCAAGATGATGAGCCTGGGCGTGGTGCTCCGCCCGCTGCCGCGCTGGAGCCTGACCGCCGACTGGTGGGACATCAAGGCTGACAACACCATCCAGCTGCTGACCCTGCGCCAGTTGATCGACAATGCCGCGCTGTTCCCCGAACGCTTCATCCGCGACGGGGCGGGCAACGTGCAGGTGCTTGACCAGCGCTGGATCAATGCCGGTGCGCGCAAGACGCGCGGTATCGATTTCGCGCTGCGCGGTTCGGTCGATCTGCGTGACAGCCGGACCCTGTCGCTGGGCTTCGATGGCACCCTGCTGCTGGAGAAGAAGGAGAAGCTGACCCAGGCCGCGCCGTGGAGCGCCAGCCAGATCGGCGTGTTCACCTTTGCGGGCGACCTTGGCCTGCGCTGGAAGCACAACGCCTGGCTGACCCTGTCGAACGATGACTTCTCGGCCACGCTGACCCAGATCCATCGTGCTGGTTATGCCAACCAGAAGCTGCCGGGCATCGCCTCGGGTGCGGTTGTCCGTCCGGGCTTCAACCCCCAGGTCGAAGCTTACACGATCTACAACTTTGCGCTCAGCTACACGGGCCTTGCCCCGAATTACAAGCTGACGCTGGGCGTGCGCAACATGTTCAACAACGATCCGCCCTTCGCGATCAGCTATGACGGCAACTCGGGGGCCGGTTCCAGCTGGGAACCGCGCGTGGCCGATCCGCGTGGGCGTTCGTTCACGGTTCAGGTTGAAGTGAAGTTCTGAACCAAACGCCAGCGTTGAAAGCCATCAAGGGCGCTCCCGCAAGGGGCGCCCTTTTTGGTAAGTGCATGATATTAGTACCAACCTTCTGTTAACCTTGATTTTACCCGGCTGTGCGAGATTCCGTGGCTGAACCCAACGGTGCGACGTGCAATCATGGCAAGTGAACCGCAATTCAGGAATACGGGCGGCCGCCGCGCCGACCGGCGCAGCATTGCCGCCACCGTGCAGTTCCGCGCGGGCACGCGCCGCGCCAATGTCCAGATCCGCGACATTTCGCGCTTCGGCGCCCGGATCGGCGGGGTCTTCCTGGTCCATAACGATGATCACTTCTTTGTGAAGCTGCCCGGCCTGGAAGCGATCGAGGCGCGCGTCGCCTGGGTTGAGGAGTTCGAGTTCGGCTGCGAATTCATCCGCCCGCTCAACGAAGTGGTGTTCGAGGCCGTCACTCGCTCGCTTTAGAAATGGCGGAAAGGCGCGACTGACGGATTGAACCGCTCGCGCCGCTCGCGCATATCCGGTTCATGACAGCGGACACCGCGCGGAGAGGAATCGAACTGGTCGACGCCGGCCGCGTGCTGGCGCGTCCCGGCTGGTTCGCGCGGGTCTGGACCGGCCCGGTCAGCCGGGTGCTCGACCGGATCGATGCGGGCCTTGCCAGCGGAGCGATTGACGCCGTGCTGCCCGATGGCAGCCAGCGGCGGCTGGGCGGGCGCGCTCCCGGCTTTGTCGCCAGGGTCGAACTGCGCAGCTGGCGCGCCCTGCTGCGGCTGGCGACCGGCGGCTCGGCGGGCTGGTATCAGGCCTGGGAGGCGGGGGAATGGGACAGCCCCGATCCGGTCCCGCTGTTCGCGCTGTTCATGGCCAATGGCAAGACGCTGGGCGATGCCGGGCGGGCACACGGCCCGTGGCGGCTGATGGCCCGGGCGCTGCACTTCCTGCATCGCAACACCCGTAGCGGCGCGCGCCGCAACATCCATGCGCACTATGACCTTGGCAACGATTTCTATGCCCTGTGGCTCGATCCGGCGATGGTCTATTCCAGCGCGCGGTTTGCGCCCGGCGCGCAAGACCTGGCCGCTGCCCAGCAGACCAAGCTTGAAACGATCGCCGCGCGGGTGAAGGGCGCGTCCTCGGTGCTGGAAATCGGCTGCGGCTGGGGCGCTCTGGCGCAGCATCTCCACCAGCAGGGTGCGGCGGTGACGGCGATCAGCCTGTCGGACGAGCAGCTTGCCTGGGCGCGCGGCGCGCAGTCTGCCGGGATCGACTTTCGCAAGCAGGATTACCGCGATGTCACCGGCGAGTTCGATGCCGTGGTCAGCGTCGAGATGGTCGAGGCGGTGGGCCGTGAATACTGGGGCGACTGGTTCGATTGCATCGCGCGCTGCCTGAAGCCCGGCGGGCGGGCGGCGATCCAGTTCATTTCGATCCGCGAGGACCTGTTCCCGGCCTATGCCCGCTCTGCCGATTTCATCCAGACCCACGTTTTCCCCGGCGGAATGCTGGTCAGCGAGGCCGAGTTCGAGCGCCTGGCCGCGGCGCGCGGGTTGAGCTGGGAAGACCGCGAGGGCTTTGCGCTGGACTATGCCGAAACGCTGCGGCTGTGGCGCGAGGCGTTTGACCGGGTGGTGGCCGAAGGGCGCCTGCCCGCGAGTTTCGATGACCGCTTCGTGCGGCTCTGGCGGTTCTACCTGATGTACTGCGAAGGCGGTTTTCGCGGTGGCGGCATCGATGTGGCGCAGGTCACGCTGGTCAAGCGCTGAAGCCTGCAAGGGTGAGCCCCGGCCCGGCCAGCCGCGCATGCAGCGCTCGCCGGGGGGTGGGGAAGGGACACGAGCTGACAGGCCCGGCCGGGGCTCGGGGGGACCGGCGGCCTAGCTGACAGTGCGATACATGTGATCGCCGCGCCAGCGGGCCAGGATATTGTCATGGACGATCGGGCTCAGCAGGTTGTCAAAGGCGCAGCCGACCAGGCTGTTGTCCCACCAGATCACTTCGGCCTGCAGCGCTTCCAGTCCCGGCAGGGTCAGCCAGCAGACGGTGCCGGGATGGACCCGGACAACTGCCGCCGCGCAGAACCCGCTGACGGAAAGATCGTGCACCACGGTCTGCACCGCGCGCGCGCCCGACATGCGCAGCATGCCCGGGATGGTGATGCGGGTTCGCGGCGCGCAGCGGTCCTCCTGCGCGGCCGAGAAATAGGAATCCCGCTTCTGTCCGATCAGATAGTCGCTCATGCCTTGCGTCCCATTGCTGAGGCCATTGCCATCTGGCCACTGCTGCCTGTTCACCTGAGTTTCCGGAAACTTTCCGGCTCTGCTTGGTAAAGTATGCAGCAGGCTGGTTGCGCGGGGATTAGCGAGGCTGGTTAATTCTTTCGCGGTGCGGGCTGGCGATCTGTTCACCAAGCAAGGCAACGATCCGGTCTGCCACCACGCCGGGCAGCTTGACGGTGGCCGGGTCCTCACCGGGATAGGCCTTGGCCCGCATCGCCGTGCGGGTTGCGCCCGGATCGATAATGGCAACGCGCAAATTGCTGATATTGCAGGTTTCCTGCGCGTAGCAATCGACCAGAACCTCGGCCCCCGCCTTGCTGGCGGCATAGGCGCCCCAGAAGGCGCGCGGCTGGGTGGCGACGCTGGTGGTGAGGTAAACGAAGCGGCCCTCGGCGCTGGCCCGCAGCAGTCCATCGAACCGCGCGATCAGTGCCTGGGTGGCAAGCAGGTTTACGGTCAGCGCGCGCGACAGCGCGGTCTGCTCGATGTCCTTGGCCGCCATCAGTTCGGGCAGGACGGCCGCCGAATGGACCAGAATGTCGAGCGCGTTCCAGCGCGCCGAAACGGCCGCGGCAAGCCGGGCGATCCCGTCGCCGTCGGCCAGGTCGACCGGAGCGATGGTGGCGCTGCCGCCGGCTGCGAAGATCCGCTCCTCGACCGCTTCCAGCGCGCGCGTGTCGCGCCCGGTGATGACCACGTGGGCGCCTGCGGCAGCGATGGCTTCGGCAATGGCCGCGCCGATTCCCCCGCTCGCCCCGGTAACCAGGGCGACCTTGCCGTCCAGCGCGCTCATGCGACCTTGCCGACCGGCAGCGAGAGTTGCCCGGAATCGCCATCGCGCTCGGCGTGGTCGGTCAGGCTGGTGGGATATTCGCCGCTGAAGCAGGCGTCGCAGTGCGTCGGGCAGGCGGCATTGCGGCCGCTTTCGCCTACCGCGCGGTAGAGCCCGTCGATCGAGACGAAGGCCAGACTGTCCGCCTTGATGAACTCCGCCATGTCGGGCACGTCCATCTGCGCGGCGAGCAACTTGCTGCGTTCCGGCGTGTCGACCCCGTAGAAGCAGGAATGGCCGGTCGGCGGGCTGGCGATGCGCATGTGCACTTCGGCGGCGCCCGCATCGCGCATCATCTGGACGATCTTCATCGAGGTGGTGCCGCGCACAATCGAATCGTCGATCAGCACGATCCGCTTGCCCTCGATGATCGCGCGGTTGGCATTATGCTTGCGCTTGACGTCGGCATGGCGGGCGCCGTCCGATGGCTGGATGAAGGTCCGCCCGACATAGTGCGAGCGGATGATGCCGAGTTCAAAGGGAATGCCCGACTGCTGGGCATAGCCGATTGCCGCCGGCACCCCGCTGTCAGGCACGGGGATCACCAGATCGGCCTCGGCCGGGGCTTCCTTGGCGAGTTCGACGCCGATTTTCTTGCGCACGTCGTACACCGAGCGGCCGCCCATCAGCGAATCCGGGCGGCTGAAATAGACGTGTTCGAAAATGCAGGGGCGCGGCGCCGGATCGCCGAACGGGCGATGGCTGGTAATGCGCCCGTCGGTGCGTACTTCGACGATCTCGCCCGGTTCCACCTCGCGCACGAATTCCGCGCCGACCACGTCGAGCGCCACGGTTTCGCTGGCGAAGATCACCGCATCGCCGATCCGGCCCATCACCAGCGGGCGGATGCCCAGCGGATCGCGGCAGGCGACCATGCGCTTGGGGGTCATGCAGATCAGCGAATAGGCGCCTTCCACCATGCGGAGCGCATCGACGAAGCGGTCAAGCAGCTTGGGGAAGCGGCTGGTGGCGATCAGGTGGATGATGACCTCGGTGTCGGACGTCGACTGGAAGATCGAACCCTTGGACACCAGCTCCTTCTTGAGGTGCATGGCGTTGGAAATGTTCCCGTTGTGGGCGATTGAAAAGCCGCCGGCGGCAAGATCGGCAAACAGCGGCTGGATGTTGCGCAGCCCCGATCCGCCGGTGGTCGAATAGCGCACGTGGCCCGATGCGACGCTGCCGGGCAGGCCATCGAAGATCTGGTTGCTGGAAAACACCTGCGCGACATGGCCGATCCCGCGGTGGGAATAGAATTCCTGCCCATCCAGGCTGACGATGCCGACGGCTTCCTGTCCGCGGTGCTGGAGCGCGTGGAGGCCAAGCGCGGTCATCGCGGCGGCATCGCTGGTGCCGATCACTCCGAAAATCCCGCACTCCTCGCGGAGCTTGTCGCCATCCGGGTCGAGGAAGGGGTGCGTGAAGTTCATCTGGGAATCGCCCTGATCGGTGCTGTTCGTAGAGCCGCGCATTTGGGCTTTGCGGCGCGCGAAAGCAAGGGGAAGGGGCATTGCCCTTGGCAGGCTATCCCCCTAAATCCCCTTAACCGACCCATTCACCCCGAACGTGGCCCTGCAGAAGGCATCCGCTTGATCCTTACCCCTTTCGAATGGACCATCGCCAAGCGCTATATGTTGCCAGGGCGCGGCGAGGCATTCATCGCGCTGGTCGCGGGCATCAGCCTGCTGGCCGTGACCCTGGGCGTCGCCGCGCTGGTCATCGTGATGAGCGTGATGAACGGCTTCCGCGCCGAACTGTTCGACAAGATCGTCGGGCTGAACGGCCATGCAATCATCCAGGGCTACGGCGGGCGGCTCGACAACTGGCAGAGCGTGCTGGACCAGGCCCGCAAGGTGCCGGGCGTGAAGCGCGCCTCGCCGCTGATCGAGCAGCCGCTGATGGGTTCGGTCAATGGCCGGGTCGAACTGATCTTCGTGCGCGGCAACACGGCAGAAGACATCGGCCGCATCGCGCCCAAGGTGATCGACGGATCGCTGAAGGAATTGCAGGTCGATTCCGGCAATGTCGCGATCGGATCGCAGCTGGCCGCCAATCTGGGCGCGCGGGTGGGGGATACCATCACGGTCATCAACCCGCAGGGCCGCTCCACCCCGTTCGGCACGGTGCCGCGCCAGATCGCCTACCGGATCGCCGCGATCTTCGAGATCGGGGTCTACGACTATGACGAGCGCTTTGTGGTCATGCCGATGCGCGACGCGCAGACCCTGCTGCTGCTGGGCGACAGCGTGGGGATGATCGAGGTGCAGGTCGACGATCCGGACGTGGCGGCCGAAACGCTGGCCCCGCTGGGCGAGCAACTGGCCGGCCGCGCGGTGGTGAGCGACTGGAAGACGATCAACGCCAGCCTGTTCGAGGCGCTGGCGGTGGAGCGGGTGGCGATGTTCGTGGTGCTTTCGATCATCGTCCTGGTCGCGGTGTTCAACATCCTTTCGTCGCTGATCATGCTGGTGCGGGCCAAGACGCGCGACATCGCGATCCTGCGCACCATGGGCGCGACGCGGCGATCCCTGCTCAAGGTCTTCGTGGCGATCGGCTTTGTGATCGGTGCGCTGGGCACGCTGGCCGGGCTGGGGCTGGGCTTTGTCTTCCTGTTCTTCCGCCAGTCTATTGTGCGCGGGATCGAACTGGTGACGGGGCAGAACCTGTGGGACCCCTCGATCCGGTTCCTGACCGAGCTGCCCGCGCGCAGCGATCCGGTGGAAATTGCCTTGATCAGCGTGATGGCGCTGGTGTTCAGTTTCCTCGCCACGCTCTATCCCGCGCTCAAGGCGGCGAGCACCGATCCCGTGCAGGTGCTGCGTTATGAATAGTCCCGTCGTGGAATTGAAAGGCCTGACCCGCAGCTTCGAGCAGGGCGGGGTGCGGATCGACGTGCTGCGCGGCATCGACCTGGCGATCCAGCCGGGCGAGATCGTCGCGCTGCTGGGGCCGTCCGGTTCGGGCAAGTCGACCATGCTCCAGGCGGTCGGCCTGCTGGAAGGCGGCTTTGGCGGCAGCATCGCGATCTGCGGGACCCAGGCGAGCGCGCTGAATTCCGATCAGCGCACGGCGCTGCGGCGCGATCGGATCGGCTTTGTCTATCAGTTTCACCACCTGCTGCCCGATTTCTCCGCGCTGGAGAATGTCGTCCTGCCGCAGCTGGTGGCGGGCAAGGGCCAGGCCGAGGCCGAGGCGCGGGCGCTGGAACTGCTTCAGGCGCTGGGGCTGGGGCAGCGCACCGGCCACCGGCCCAGCCAGCTTTCCGGCGGTGAACAGCAGCGCGTGGCCGTGGCCCGCGCGCTGGCCAACAAGCCCGCGCTGGTGCTGGCCGACGAGCCGACCGGCAACCTTGACGAGGCGACCGCCGACAAGGTGCTCGGCCAGTTCCTTGAACTGGTGCGCGGCGCGGGCAGTTCGGCAATCGTCGCCACCCATAACGAGCGGCTGGCCCGGGCAATGGATCGGGTGCTGCGGCTGCACGAAGGCAGGCTGGCCTAGCCGCGATTGCAACAACACCAACGGGGAGTTCAGACAATGCAGACCATCGCCGATTTCACCGCGAAGCTGCCCAACGGCGAGGAAGTCAGCCTGGCTGACAAGCTTGGCAAGGTGGTGCTGGTGGTCAACACCGCCAGCAAGTGCGGCTTTACGCCCCAGTACGATGGCCTTGAGGCGCTGTGGCGCAAGTACCGGGATCAGGGGTTCGAGGTGATCGCCTTTCCCTGCAACCAGTTCGGCAGCCAGGAGCCGGGCGAGGCGGACGAGATCGAGCAGTTCTGCAAGGTCAACTTCGGCCTGTCGTTCCCGCTGATGGGCAAGATCGAGGTCAACGGCCCCGGCGCCTCGCCGCTGTACGACTGGATGAAGAAGGAAGCGCCGGGAGTGATGGGCACGAAGTCGGTCAAATGGAACTTCACCAAGTTCCTGATCGGCCGCGACGGCAAGGTGGTGCGCCGCTATGCGCCCACCGACAAGCCCGAAAGCCTTGAAAAGGATATTGCGGCGCTGCTCTGACCGCTTGAGCGCGGCGCGGGCTGGCGGGCCGGGTGTGGCGGAAATGCCGCTATCCGGATAGATTTGCTGCACACCTCTGCATCAACAGTAGACTTGTCTATACGATTATATAATCCTCATCTCGGGTCGAGAGGAGGATCGTCATGGTCATGCGCTTCACGCTGCTTGCATCTGCCGCCGCCATTCTGGCGACACCCGCGTTCGCTCAGGAACAGGAAACGTCCGCCGAGGATGGTGCCGGTGCGGGCGAAATCGTCGTTACCGCGCAGCGCCGCGCCGAACGGCTCGCCGATGTGCCGATCTCGATCACCGCGCTGAGCGGCGAGGGGCTGGCGAATGCCGGGGTCCGTTCGACCGAGGACCTGACCTCTGCCGTGCCGGGGCTCAACTTCGCCACCAACGGCGCTTTCGCCCAGCCGACCGTGCGCGGCATCGGCACCACGGTTTCCGCCGCGGGCAGCGATGCCAATGTCGCGATCTATGTCGACGGGGTCTATCAGCCTAACCAGATCGGCAATTTCAGCGATCTCGTCGATGTCGAGCAGGTGGAGGTGCTGAAAGGTCCGCAGGGCACCCTGTTTGGCCGCAATGCCACCGGCGGTGCGATCCGGGTGACCACCAGGGCGCCCTCGTGGACGCCTGCTGCCCGCGTCTCGGCCTCGTACGGCAGCTTCGATGAAGTGAAGGTATCGGGCTATGTCACCGGCCCGGTTTCCGACCGGCTCGCGGTCAGCCTTGGCCTGGTCTATGGCGATGACGATGGCTATGTCCGCAACATCGGCACGGGCAACAAGGTGGCGCAGAGCAAGGTCTTCGGCGTGCGCGGCAAGCTGCTGTTCAAGGCCAGCGACGCGCTCGATTTCACCCTGTCCGCCGCGCACAACGCGCGCACCAGCAATCCGGCCTTCACCCTGGGGGTGCTGGGCGGCAACAATAGCTCGCTCAGCGCAACGGGCTCGATCCCGGCGAGCGGACCGCGCCAGGTCTCGCTCAGCTTCGATCCGACCATCACGGTGGACAGCAACCAGTTCAGCCTGACCGCGCGGGCGGACCTGGGCTTTGCGCAGCTGACCTCGATCACCAGCTATGGCGAGATCGAGACCTACCTGGTGACCGATACCGACCGAACCAACCTGGCGCTTGGCCGCGCCGACATTCCGGGCACGGAAAAGACCTGGACGCAGGAAGTGAACCTTGTCTCGCAGGGGAGCGATGACCTCAAGTGGTTCCTGGGCGCGTTCTATTACAACGACGATTCCTCGAACTACACCCAGATCAACCTGGGCAGCCTGTACAACGTCATCACGCTCAAGACCGAGGCGATCGCTCCGTTCGGCGAGGTGAACTATTCGATCGGCGATCTGACCCTGATCGCGGGCGCGCGCTACAACATCGAGAAGAAGGACTATTCGATTGTCCGCGGCGCCTCCTCGATTGTCAGGGAGACGACCTACAAGACCTTCACCCCGCGGCTTGGGCTGCGCTACAAGCTGTCGCCCTCCTCGATGGTCTATGCGACCTATTCGAAGGGCTTCAAGAGCGGCGGGTTCGACGGAATCCTGGCTTCGGGGCAACTGGCCGTCAATCCGGTGTTCCCGGAAAAGGTCGATGCCTGGGAAGTGGGCTACAAGTATGGCCGGGGCGGCAACAGCCTGGCGATTTCGGCCTATTACTATGACTATTCGAACATCCAGTTCCAGGCGTTCAATCCCAATGCGGGCGGGCTGACCCAGGTGTTCAACGCCGCCGCCGCCGAAATCTATGGCGGTGAAATCGAAGGCACGCTGGAGCCGGTCGACGGGCTGACGCTGCGCGCCGCGCTGGCCTACAACCACAGCACCTACAAGAACTTCCCCGGCGCCTCGGTCTATTGTCCGCGCGGCGCGCCGACCCAGGGCAATGCGCTGATCGCGATCGGCGCGCTCAATCCCTGTTCGGGGCAGGTCAACGCCGATGGCGCGACCGGCAACCAGTTGATCCGCACGCCGGAGTTTACCGCTTCGCTGTCCGCCGCCTACCGGCATGAGCTTGGCAATGGCGGCTCGCTCGATCTGTCGGGCAGCGGATTCTATTCGGGGGCGTTCTACTGGGATCCGAACAACCGCCTGCGCGAGCAGCCCTATGTGCTGATGAACGCCGAGATCGCCTATAACCTGCCGGGCGATCATGTGCGGCTGGCGGTATGGGGCCGCAATCTCGCGAATGAGCTCTACGCCATCTACAAGACCGAGGCGGCGGCGGGCGATTCGGTTGCCTATGCCCGCCCGCGCAGCTTCGGGGTGAGCGCGCAGGTGAAGTTCTGATCCGGGCGCGGCGGGCGGTCCGGTGAACGGCGCGGCGGCAACGGATGCGGGCGGCGCCGCAAGGGCCGCGCGCGGCGCCGAACGCTGGACCATCTTCATCCTGCTGCTGCTTTACACGCTGGCCTATCTCGATCGGCAGGTGATAACCCTGCTGATCGAGCCGATCCGCCGCGATCTTGGCGTCGGCGATGTCGAGATGGGGTTCCTTCAGGGAATGGGGTTCACCCTGTTCTTCGCGCTGGCGGGGCCATTCCTGGGCTGGATGGTGGACCGCTACCGGCGGCGCCTGATCATCTGGGCGGGCGTCTCGTTCTGGTCGTTGTGCACGGCTGCCTGCGGGCTGGCCGACACATATGGCGAACTGCTGATCGCGCGCTTCGGCGTGGGCGCGGGCGAGGCGGCGCTGCTGCCTGCGGCCTATTCGATCATTTCCGACCTGGTAGAGAAATCGCGCCTCAGCCGCGCGATGGCGACATTCTCGCTGGGCGCGATTGCCGGGGGCGCGCTCTCGTTCGCGCTGGGCGGTGCGATCATCGGGCTGGTCGCGCGTTATGGCGGGGCGGTCCTGCCGCTGATCGGGCCGGTCCAGCCCTGGCAGCTGGTGTTCCTTTCCATCGGCGCGATCGGGCTGCCGCTGGCGACCCTGGTCTGGGCGATCCATGAGCCTGAGCGCAGGCGCAGCGGCGGCGTGCCCGGATCGGTCTCGGCGGGCGGGATGGATCATTTCCGCCGCCACTGGCGCTTCTATGCGCTGCACATCGCCGGTTTCAGCCTGATGTGCATGATCACCGCCGCGCATGTCGCGTGGAAGGCGACCGTGCTGATCCGCGATTACCACTGGCGGGTGGAAACCATCGGCTGGTCGATGGGGCTGCTCAGCCTGATCTGCGGGGCGATCGGGATGTACGGCAGCGGGGTGCTGGCCGACTGGCTGTTCCGGCGCGGCTGGCGCGATGCGCACGTGCGGATCTATATCTTTGCCCTGCCGGTCATGGCCGCTGCCGCCGCGCTGGCCTATTCCGGGCAATCGATCTGGCTGACCCTGGCGGGTTTCGCGGTGCTGGGGCTTGGCAGTCCGTTCATCGCGGTTGCCGCCGCCGCCCTGCAACTGACCACCCCGCCCGAGCGGCGCGGGCTGGTTTCGGCGGTGTTCCTGATGGTCTACAACCTTGTCGGCTTCGGGCTTGGGCCGGCCGCGGTCGCGCTGGTGTCGAAGCTGCTGTTCGGGGAGCAGGGCGATATCGCCAGCGCCATGGCGATCACCTTTGTCGCGGTGACCCCGCTGGCGATGCTGTGCTTCGCGCTTGCCGGAAAGCCGATGCGCGAAGCGGCAGCGGCGATTGCCGGGACGGAGGAGGCGAGGGGGGAGACCACAGGCTGACCTCCCCGCGTCACCATCCCTATTTGGTCAACGCTTCCAGCGCCGACTGGTCAACCGCCGCAACGGCCGCCTTGAGTTCGTCGATCGATCCGGCCTGGCCTTCCGCCTCGACCATGAAGCGGCCCGCGATTACCGTTCCATAGCTGCCGCTGCTGTCGCTGCGGTTCCATTTTTCGGTGCGCATCCGGCCATCGACCGTGCCGGTGCGTTCATAGCCGTCGGCGGTTTCCTTGTTCGCTTCCACCCCCAGCGCGGCGCCAAGCCCGGCCAGCGCGCCGACACCGGCCATGTCGACGACCTTGAGCGTGATGGTCCTGTCACCGGCAGTGTAGGTGCCTTCCGCCGTGCTGCCCATCTCGCCCATGGCCACGCTTTGCGTGGCGGTGCGCTGATAGCTGCCGAGCGATGCGGGAAGCAGTGCCTGCAACTGCGCCGGGCTGGCCGCCTTGATCTCGCCATTGGCCATGGCTTCGGCCTGCTTGCCGGCCTCCTCGATCTTGCCGGTGTCGATCGTGCCGCCGCCGGGCAGCTTGATCTGGACATCGTCGGTCGAACCGATCGTTGAACCGGCCAGGCCCATCAGCCCGGTCACCGCCGCAGTGATCGGCGCGGTCACCAGCATGAACACGAAGCCCGCCAGCACGGTGACGGCGGTAAAGCCCGCTGCCTTGGCCTGGGGCACCTTCATCACCGGAGTAACCCCGGTGTAGAGCAGGTAAAGGCTGTAAAGCCCGACGATTCCAAGGAATCCGAACCACGGGACCAGCTGGAAGATACCCGCAAGCCACGCGGCGGTCATCGCATAGATCACCAGCTTGAACGCGCCGGAACGGCTGGCCTCGCCCTCGAACTTTGGCGCCAGCCAGTCCGCCACCAGCCCCAGCACCACGACCGAGGCCAGGGCGAGGAGGTAGGAGATCACCATCGTGGCGATGCCGGTGACCAGCGAGGGCGTATAGCTGATCCCGAACGCGCCATAGCCGAACAGCTGGCCGTGCAGGAACTGGCCGACCGGGCCGATTGCCGCCAGCGGGATTGCCAGCCGCACGAACAGGTCGCCCGGCGTGTCACGCTCGGTCGCGATCACCGGCCAGGTTTCCAGCGGTTTCATGATGAGCGACTTGATGCGCCCGACAAGCGACGAACCGCCGCCCGGTGCGCCTGGAATTTCAGCCATGGTCAGTTTCCCCAATTCGATAAAATGTTGAAGCGGACCCTTATTATCCCGGCATAGGACCACATTTGCCCGACCTTGAACAGACGCCGCGTGATTTTCCCCAGACCTTGGGGCGCGGCGCTTGATCGGAAAGGGGCCGCGCGCGATACCTGCGGGCGATGGCCCATGCTCCCTTTGTCCCCCTGCGCGTCCTTTCCAGCTATTCGATGCTCGAAGGAGCGATCGATCCCAAGGCCTTCGGCAAACTGGCGAAGGACCGGGGCTTTCCCGCCATCGCGGTGACCGATCGCAACGGGCTTTATGGCGTCATGTCCTTCACCGGGGCCTGCCGCGATGCCGGGGTTCAGCCGATCACCGGCACCACGCTGGGCGTCCAGCGCGAAGCAGGCGGGCCGATCGACTGGCTGGTGCTGCTGGTGCAGGACGAAACCGGCTGGCTGAACCTGTGCCATCTCGTCAGCAAGGCGCATCTCGACCGCCCGCTGGAACTGGATCCCCACGTCACTCTGGCCGACATCGCGGGCCATTCGGACGGGATGATCGCGCTGACCGGCGCGGGTGACGGGGCGCTGGTGCGCCTGCTCGCCGAAGGGCGGCGGGAAGCGGCGGATGCCTATTGCGAAAAGCTGGAAGCGCTGTTCCCCGGGCGGCTCTACATCGAGGTCGCCCGCCGCAACGAGGCGGCGGAGGAAGCCGCCGAGGACGCGCTGATCGACCTCGCCTATGCTCGCGATCTGCCCCTGGTGGCGACCAATCCGGCCTGCTTTGCCGAGCCCGGATTTCACGGCGCCCACGATGCCATGCTGTGCATTGCCAATTCCACCCACGTCGATGCGCCGGACCGCCCCCGCTCCAGCCGCGAGGCCTGGGTCAAGTCCGCGCCGATGATGGCGGAGCTGTTCGCCGATCTGCCGGAAGCCACGGCCAACACGCTCGTCGTGGCCCGGCGCTGCGCCTATGCCCCGCCCAAGCGCAAGCCGCTGCTGCCCAGTCTGGCCGGGGATGCCGCCGGCGAGGCGCGGATGCTGATCGACGATGCCCGCGCGGGGCTGGAGCGGCGGCTGGAACCCTACGGCGAAATGGAGGAGGCAGAGCGGCAGACCTATTTCGACCGGCTCGATTTCGAGACCCGGATCATCAACACCATGGGGTTCGCCGGCTACTTCCTGATCGTGGCCGATTTCATCAAGTGGGCCAAGGACAACGGGATTCCGGTGGGGCCGGGGCGCGGTTCGGGCGCGGGCAGCCTGGTCGCCTGGGCGCTGACCATCACCGACCTGGATCCGATCCGGCTGGGGCTGCTGTTCGAACGCTTCCTCAACCCGGAACGCGTTTCCATGCCGGACTTCGATATCGACTTCTGCGAAACCCGGCGCGGCGAGGTGATCCGCTATGTCCAGCGCAAGTACGGGCACGATCACGTTGCCCAGATCATCACTTTCGGCAAGCTCAAGGCCCGCGCCGTGCTGCGCGATACAGGGCGCATCCTGCAGATGAGCTATGGCCAGGTCGACCGGCTGTGCAAGATGGTGCCCAACCATCCGACCGATCCCTGGACCCTGCCGCGCGCGCTCAACGGGGTGGGCGAATTCAAGCGCGAGTACGACAACGACGACGAGGTCCACCGCCTGGTCGATCTGGCGGTGCAGCTGGAAGGCCTGCCGCGCAACAGTTCCACCCACGCGGCGGGCGTGGTGATCGGCGACCGGCCGCTGGCGCAGCTGGTGCCGCTCTACCGCGATCCCCGTTCCGACATGCCGGTCACCCAGTTCGACATGAAATATGTCGAGGATACCGGCCTCATCAAGTTCGACTTCCTGGGCCTGAAAACGCTGTCGGTGCTGCGCAAGGCCACCGACCTGCTGCAGCGCCGCTCGATCGAGATCGACCTGTCGGCGCTGCCGTGGGACGACGCCGAGGTGTACCAGCTGCTCCAGTCGGGCGACACGGTGGGGGTGTTCCAGCTGGAATCCGAAGGGATGCGCCGCACGCTGGCGGCGGTGAAGCCGACCAATTTCGGCGACATCATCGCGCTCGTCTCGCTCTATCGCCCGGGCCCGATGGACAACATCCCGCTGTTCGGACGGCGCAAGAACGGCGCGGAAAAGATCGAGTATCCGCACGAGAAACTGGCGGGCATCCTGTCCGAAACCTACGGCATCTTCGTCTACCAGGAACAGGTCATGCAGGCCGCGCAAATTCTGGCGGGCTACTCGCTTGGCGACGCTGACTTGCTGCGCCGCGCGATGGGCAAGAAGGTCCAGGCGGAAATGGACGCGCAGCGCCAGCGCTTCGTTGATGGCTGCAAGGAAGTGTCCGGGATCGACAAGGCCAAGGCCAACGAGCTGTTCGACTTGATCGACAAGTTCGCAGGCTACGGCTTCAACAAGAGCCACGCCGCCGCCTATGCCCTGCTGGCCTACCAGACGGCCTGGCTCAAGACGCATTACCCGCACGAATTCTATGCCGCCTCGATGTGCTTCGATATGCACCAGTCGGAAAAGCTGGCGGTGTTCGTGGACGATATGCGCCGCAACGGGATCGAGATCGCCGGGCCGGACGTCAACCGCAGCGAGGCCGAGTTCATGGTCGAGCAGACCGAGGAGGGCTACGCGGTGCGCTATGCCCTCGCCGGAATCCGCAACGTCGGTGAAAAGGCGATGGACGCGCTGGTGGCCGAGCGCGAGGCGAACGGGCCTTTCGCCAGCCTGGAAGACCTGTTCCGCCGCGTGCCGCCGGGCGCGATGAACCGGCGCGCGCTGGAAGGGCTGGCGGCATCGGGCGCGTTTGACAGCCTCGATCCCAACCGGGCCAAGCTCATGGCCAGCGCCGACATGCTGCTGGCCGTGGCCGACGAGGCCGAGCGCACCCGTTCCAGCGGCCAGCACGGCCTGTTCGGGGGCGAGGATCACGCCGCCCCGGCGCTGCGCCTGGCGGACGTCGAGCCGTGGCCCAAGTCCGAGCAGATGGCCAGGGAGCGCGAGAATTTCGGCTTCTACTTCGCCGCTCACCCGGTGGAGCAGTGGCGCGCGGTCGCCTCGGCCAATGGCGCGCGTTCCTATGCCAGCCTGATGGAAACCGGGGTTCCGGGCGGCGGGCGGATGCCCGCGGTGATGGCGGCGATGGTGGAAGGCGTGCAGCGCCGCAAGACCAAGCGCGGCAACGATTTCGTGGTGGCGGAGTTTTCCGACAATTCCGGCCAGTTTTCCGCCTCGTGCTTTGAAGAAACGCTGGTCGAGCCGATGCTGCAATGGGCCAGGGACGGCACCTGCCTGCTGCTGTCGGTGGAGCTTGACGCCCCCAGCCCGGACGAGCCGCCGCGCGTCACCGTGCGTTCGGCCAAGCCGCTGAGCGAGGTGAAAAGCGCGGGCTCGATGCTGTTGAAGCTGGATGTCCTGTCCGCCGATGGTCTGCAGGAACTGGTCCAGACGCTGACCCGGGGCGAGGAAGGGCGCGGCGAGGTGCAGGTGCGGCTGCGCACCGGGCAGGGCACCGAACCGCTGGTGCGGCTGGGACGCGACTTCCAGCTCGACGGCGCCGTCGCCGAACGCTTGGCAAGCGTCGAAGGACTTGCCAATGTGTCGCTAAGCGCACGGCGGGGGCAGGCACACCTGCGCCTCGTCGCCTGACGCTGAAAACAAAAAACCGGAGAGACCAATGCTGGGCGCTATGCAGGACTTCGACCTTCGGGTCACCCATCTGATCGACCACGCCGCGCGCGAACACGGCGGGCGCGAAATCGTCACCCGCTGGGCGGATGGCAGCGAAACCCGCACCACCTGGGCCGGGGTGCGCCACGATGCCCTGAAAATGACCCAGGCGCTGCGCAGGCTGGGCGTGCAGCAGGGCGACCGGATCGCCACCCTGGCGATGAACCACAGCCGCCACCTGGTCAGCTGGTATGGCGCGGTGGGCGTGGGCGGTGTGCTCCACACCATCAACCCGCGGCTGTTCGACGATCAGCTGGAATACATCGCCAACCATGCCGAGGATCAGGTCCTGCTCTATGACCGGGCCTTTGCGCCGCTGGTTGAGCGGATGAAGCCCAAGTGGACCACGATCCGCCACTACATCTGTTACGACGATGGCCAGTTCGAGGACTGGATCGGCGCCGAGGACGGCAACACCACCTGGGCCTGGGGCGACGAGCGCGATCCGTGCATGCTGTGCTACACCAGCGGCACCACCGGCAATCCCAAGGGCGTGATCTACGAACACCGCTCGACCATGCTCCACGCGATGACCGGACTTCAGCCCGCGATCTTCGACTTTGACGCGCGTTCGGTCATGCTGCCTGTGGTGCCGATGTTCCACGCCGCCAGCTGGGGCCTGCCGTGGTCGGGGGCAGCCGCCGGGATCAAGTTCGTGTTCTCCGCCGTCAACGATCCGGCCGTGCTGTGCGAACTGATGAACCGCGAAAAGGTGACCCATTCGGCGGGCGTCCCGACCGTCTGGCTGGCAACCTTCCAGCACATGGACGCGACCGGCACCACGCTGCCGACGCTGCGCCACGCGATCATCGGCGGCTCGGCCGCACCGCGCTTCATGCTGGAGCGGCTGATGAAGGCCGGGGTCAACGTCGCCCATGCCTGGGGCATGACCGAAACCAGCCCGATCGGCACCACCGGCGCGAAAAGCTGGGACTGGGATGACCTGACCTTTGAACAGCAGGTCGATATCAAGCAGATGCAGGGCCGGGTGCCGTTTGGCGTGGAACTGCGCACGGTCGACCTTGGCGATCCCTCGATCGTCCTGCCGCGCGACGGCAAGACATCCGGCGCGCTGCAGGTGCGCGGGCCGTGGATCATCAAGCGCTACTTCAAGGCGGAGAGCGATGCCGCTGCTTCGCCCGACCAGTGGTTCGATACCGGCGACGTCGCGATTCTCCACCCGGACGGCACCCTGCAACTGACCGACCGCACCAAGGACGTGATCAAGTCCGGCGGCGAATGGATCAGCTCGGTCGAGCTGGAGAACGCCGCCGTGGGCCATCCCGGCGTGGCGGAAGCCGCCGCCATCGGCATCTATCACCCCAAGTGGGACGAGCGTCCGATCCTGGTGGTGGTCAGGAAGGCCGGGGCGGAAGTCACCGCGCAGGAGATCAAGGATCACCTTGCCCGGCACGTCGCCAAGTGGTGGCTGCCCGACGCGATCGAGTTCGTGGACGCCATCCCGCACGGTGCCACCGGCAAGATCAGCAAGAAGGACCTGCGCGACCAGTTCCGCGACTACAAGCTGGAAGACGCCTGAAGCGACCTCCCGGGGGGGGGGGGGCGGGGGGGGGGGGGGGGGGGGGGGGGGGGGGGGGGGGGGGCCTCCTCGGGCTTCTGCCACCTCCCCGTGCCGGGGAGGAATGGAGAACGCCAATGACCGCCTATATCGACCCCAGCCGCGAGAACTGGGAAGTGTTCAAGTCGCTCCCGCGCGACCGGCCGATCCATATGCTCAACCTGATCCGCTTCCGCGATCTGGCGGAATATCCCGAAGGGCATGCCAACCATGGCAAGGGGCTGACCGGGGCGGAGGCTTATGCCATCTACCTGGAGGAATTCCAGAAACTGGTCGCGGATGACGGCGCGGCGATGGTCTGGGAAGCGCCTCTGGAATGCGTCGTCACCGGCCCCGCGGGCGAATGGGACGAGGCCTTCGTCATGGGCTACCCCAACAGCGCCGCCTTCATGAAGATGGTCAAGAACGAGGATTACGTGCGTGACGCGCTGCCCCACCGCACGGCGGCGGTGGCGGACAGCCGGCTGATCCGGTTCGCGGGGTAACGTCCCCCCATTCGTCATTGCGAGCGGCGCAGGCCGAAGCAATCGCGGCGCTGCCCTGGATCGCCGAATTGGCTTCGAGCTTGCCCGACAGGACCGGATCGAGGCTGGTGACCGGTAGCGCCACGGCGGTCAGGTTGAGCGCGGCCAGTTCGCCCAGCAGGCCAAGATCGCGCAGCACCCGCGCGCTCTTGGTGGTGATTGTCACCGGATGGCGCGCTTCAAGGCAGACTTCCAGCACGGCGCGGTGATGCGGTAGCGCTCCTCGACCGGTTGGCAGGGATCGGTGTTGCTTTCCATCGCGATCGGGGCGGGGCGGTAGGAATGCTTCGCCAGTTCGGCGCGCAGCAGCCTTGCCGCATCGGGTTTGGCGAACAGCTTTGTTTCGAAGTCCAGTCCGGGCGACAGGTCATGGAGGGCGTGGCTGGGGCGGGCCTAGCAATAGACGCAGCCATGCTCCCAGGCATACACTGTTACGCAACAAGATATTTCAATCACGTAGGAGAATGCGCCTACAGGATCGAATGTGCGCTTCATGCGGTGCTGGGAAAAGCTGCCTGTCAGCAAACGACCCCGAAGTGGTCATCGACGGGCTTGCTTCCCAAATCAGACGCGCACACAAGATTGGTGGACGGAAAATCGGACTGCGCACGCTTTACCGCAGCGCACTGTGGGGGCTGGATGCAGCGCGTTGACTATCTGACGATCGGCGGCCTTGGGTTGCTGCTGATGCCATTACTGACGATGTGGCACGAGATCGGCGGCCACGCCGCAGTCTGCACGCTGCAGGGCGGGCAGGTGAAGACGGTTGGCGCTTTTTATGTGGCCTGTGGCGGGCTGTCGGGATGGGCCGACATCAGCGTTGCCGGGGCCGGCGTGTTGGTGAATGTCATCGCGGCGATTGCCGCCTATCTTCTGTGGCGACGCGCCGTCAGCGGCAAATCCAGCGACCTTGTCCGGATCACGCTGTGGCTTGTGTGGGTGAGCGAAGCATTTGTTGCATCAGGCTATTTTCTTTTCTCCGGACTATCCGGCTTTGGCGATCTGGGCTTCAACACGGGCGGGGCTCTGTCTTCCCTTGGGCTGACCTGGCCAGCCCGGATGATCGAGATTGCGATAGGTTTGGGCAGTTACATTGTGTGCGTCCGTGCAGCGAAGCGGACCCTAAATGTGATGATCGGCAGCGGCCCGGAATCGCGCCATGCGCGTCGTGTTATAGCACATGGATATTATCTGAGTTTCGGGGCGGCTGCGATTCTGGTCGGCATTCTTAACCCGCTGGGAATTGTCGTCACAGCCATGTCGGCGGCCGCGTCATCCTTCGGTGGATTGGCCGGGTTCATTTCGGTTGGCCTTGCGAAGGACGCACAAGGCAAGGCCGAAGCGTTCGTGATTGACAGGAGCGTCGCGGTGATTGTTGCTGGCGTGGCGGCGTCGGCTGCCTTTGCCGCCATTTTGGGGCCATCGCTTCATCTGGCGCAGTGAGCCCATGCTTGCCCAGATCAAGTCTGCTTGGGTGCCAGCTGCTCCGGAACCCGCCATTCGCCTTCCCACCCATCCCCGGTCATGACCAGCGGCCACCGCGATCCTGATACCTGCCAGGCAGCTTCGGTGGGCTTCTCGACGAAAGCCGAAATTCTCATTCCGACCCGTTGCAGTCGTTCGCGGCCTCGCCCAATCTGTTGTTGTGATACAGTATCTTTATCCTCTGATTGGCGCGGTCGTCACGGTCTTGCTCGATTGGGCAATCTACACGCACCTAAGTGCGTTTCTTCGTGTCGGCTTTCCGAGCACTCCCATCGCCATTTACCGCGAAATCGCTGGAAGTTGGTTGCCAAGGCTCCGAACTGCCGTTGTCGCAATTACGGGCATCGCGGCAGGGCTGTCCTTCACATTCAAGCTGGGGGGGCTTTGGCTCGCGGCGGTCGCATTATTCGCTGTAGCTCACACCTTGCTTTATGTCATTCTTTACAAAGTCGCCGGGCGAAACTGAAAAAGGGGCCGCATCCTGCCCCTTCAGCGCCCTTCACCGTAGGAGAGGGGGGGGGTGGGGGCGCGGTGGGGGCCGGCCGGGGGGGCCCCCCCGGGGGGGGGGGGGGGGGGGGGGGGGGGGGGGTTGGTTGTCTTAACTGCGGACGACCGTTGTTTTCTCGAAGCTCAGGTTCGCCGCCACAAAGCACCACGTTCGCTATCGGACCGATGCCGGATGGTGCTGCTTTGCGCCGAGGGATTACAGAGCAAGGAAGTTGCCGAACGCCTCGGTGTCCATGAGCATATGGTAGGCAAATGGCGGCGGCGGTTCGTACAAAATGGCATTGACGGGCTGACCGACGAATTTCGTGCGGGCCGGCCACGAACGGTGTTGGACACGCAGGTGGCTCAGGTAATTGAGCGCACGCTGAACACCACCCCAAAGGATGCCACGCATTGGTCGATCCGCTCCATGGCCGCTGAGGCCGGGCTGTCGCACACCACGATTCGCCGGATTTGGGGCGCTTTTGGCCTGCAGCCCCACCGGTCTGAGACCTTCAAGCTGTCCACTGATCCACTATTCGTCGACAAGGTGCAGGACATTGTCGGCCTTTACATGTCACCGCCGAACCGGGCTATCGTGCTGTGCGTGGATGAAAAATCGCAGATCCAGGCCTTGGATCGCGAGCAGCCGGTCTTGCCCATGGCACCCGGCGTGCCTGAGCGGCGCACCCATACCTATATCCGCAACGGTACGACTTCATTGTTCGCGGCGCTCGACATCGCCACCGGTGCCGTCATCGGCAAGTGCTATAAACGCCATCGGGCGACCGAGTTCCTCTCGATGCCCAGGGGCCGGACGTCACCTCGAGCTATGCCACCCACAAGACGCCGAAAATTAAGGGCGGGCGGGGGGGGGGCCCCCCGGGGGGCGCCCCCCCCCCGGGCCCCCTCCGTCCGGTCAATCAGGTTGAACGGTGGTTTGCAGAGTTGACCCGCAAGCAGTTACAGCGCGGTGTCCATCGCTCCACTGCGGAACTCGAAGCTGACATCACTGCCTTCATCAAGGCGCACAACGAAAACCCCAAACCCTACAAATGGGTCAAATCGGACGACGACATCCTCGCCGCCGTCAGGCGCTTCTGCCAAAAGACAATGAGCCGAACTTCGGATTCACATGACTAGCCTATAACTTCAAAAGGCTGGTCGCCATCCTCGGTGTCCCGGCGATGATCGCCGCAATCCAGACCTGAGGGTGGACCGCAACCTTCAGCGCCAATCCGAAATCAGCGCCGTTCGTCTGCCAACGCGTTTTCACACGGCCTGGCCCAATTGCGGACGTTCCGAGCGCCTGGCACGCTGAAAATCAGCTACCCTTTGGTGGCGGAGCTCCAGCACTCGACGTAGTTCGCGTGAATGAAGCATCGAATACCGGTCGCATCGCGGCATAACCCGGATATGTCGGGTGTACACCATCATTAGTGAATTCGGGCTTCATGCTACCGGTCGCAGATGACAGCACAGCATAATAGTCTGCGAAGACCAGCCTCCTTTCCGCCGCGAATTGCCGGAGCCAAGCGTTCAGCTCACGAACAACCTCGGCCGGCCGGAAGTCGGGCTGCCAGTAGAGACGATCCATCGGCGGGATGCTCGCGAGGATCACCTTGATGCCATTCATCTCGGCCATATCGACCATGGCGCGAATGTTGTTCTTGTAATCTTCCTGGCGGGCCCGGTGGTCGGGCAGGACGTACGCGGGCAACGGCAGCCTAGCCGAATTCGATGCGAGTAGCAGTCTGTCAGCTTCCCACCCACAATCGGTCATTCACGCTTCGTGGCGCAACACCCGAAAGCGGACATTTGAATTAGCAATACAATAGAACCACCCCATGCTCGCAGCCGCGATAGGCGTTGATCGAACGGTCAAAGGGAATGTCGGGCGAGGTGTTGCGGGCGATGATCGTGCGGGGGCGTTCCTCGATCACCGTGGTGCGCAGTTTCAGACCCGGCCCGTCCACCAGTTCGCGCCAATCGAGCCAGTCCCCGTCCACCTCGCGCGCGGCGAGGCCGAAGCGCCGGGGCACCGCAGCGGACTGCGCGCCGCGCCCTTTGAGGGGAGCCGGGGGCATGGCGGGACCGGAATATAAAAGGAACGAAAAGACAAGAGCGCGCGTCGTCCCGGATCAGGTCCGGGACGACGTTACTGTTCGCGCAGCCTTGGCATCAGGTCGACGAAATTGCAGGGGCGGTTGCGGCTGTCGAGCTGTTCGGCAAGGATCTGGTCCCAGCCGTCCTTCACCGCGCCGTTGGAGCCGGGCAGGGCGAAGACATAGACCCCGCGCGCCAGCACCGCGCAGGCGCGCGACTGGATGGTCGATGTGCCGATCGAACGATAGCTGATCCAGCGGAACAGCTCGCCAAAGCCGGGGATGTCCTTGCCGCCGCCAGCTTCCCTGATGCGATCGAGCGCTTCGGGCGTCACGTCGCGCCCGGTCAGGCCGGTGCCGCCGGTGACGATGATCGCGTCGGCCAGCCGCTGGTCGATCCAGGTGTTGAGACGGCTGGCGATCAGCGGCACCTCGTCCCGTTCGACCGCGCGGGTGGTGAGCCGGTGACCGGCAGCCTTGATCCGCTCGGCCAGCAGGGCGCCGGACGTGTCGGTTTCCAGCGTGCGGGTGTCGGAAACGGTCAGGACCGCGATGTTGATCGGCCTGAACGGCAGCGCCGGATCAATAGCCACGCAGGATCACGCCGTTCGCGGCCATCCGCACCGCCTGCGATCCGGTCAGGCCCGGGAAAGTCGGCCACAGCCCCTGGACCAGCGCCATGCGGCTTTCCGAAGGGCCGCCTGCCTGCCGCTCGTACATCCAGTAATTGCGCATCACGATGTTCACGTATCCGCGCGTCTCCCAATAGGGGACGCTTTCGATCCACAGCAGCGGATCGCCCTTGTCGCGGATTTCGGTGTTCCAGCGGGTTACCGGGGCAAGGCCCGCGTTATAGGCGGCCATCACCTTGGGCAGCAGGCCCTGGGTGCCGGGGGCGTTCCGCAGCATTTCCATGTGCCGCTGCCCGAAGGCGAGATTGATTTCGGGCCGGGAGAGGTCGGACGCGGTGCCCGCCACCCCCAGGCTGGCGGCATGATCGCGCGCGGCGGCGGGCATGATCTGCATCAGCCCCTTGGCGCCCGCCGGGCTGGTCACGCTGGTGCGGAACACCGATTCCTGCAGGGCATGGGCATAGACCAGCGCGGGATCGACCTGCCAGCCGTTGGCGGGGGTCCACTTGGGCGTGGGGAAGCGCGCGGCCGGTTCGCTCTTGCCGCCGCGCGGGGCGTTGTAGGCCATCCACAGCTGGGTGGAGGGCAGGCCCAGATCGCGGGCAAGGCGCGACAGCGGCTGGTATTCATGCGCATCACCCAGCCGGGCTTCGTGGCGCAGAATCTCGTCGGCCAGGCCGTCGCGGCCAATCTCGGCCAGTTGCACGGCGGTGCGGACATTGCTGCTGTCGCGCAGCGCCTGCCAGTCATCCTGGCTGAAGTCCGGTGCCTCGTGGGTCTTGGGAAGCGACAGGCCAAGCTGCTCTGCCGCGAGCATGCCATAAAGCGTCTCGTCCATGCGCGCGGCGGCTTTCAGCGGGGCGCTGGCCTTTTCCGGCTGGCGGCAGCGCACCAGGGCGCGGGCCTGCCAGTACCACGCGGCGGCGGTCAGTTCGGAGTTCTCGGACGCGCTGGCGGTGCGGGCAAAGGCATCGGCCGCGCCGGTGCAGTCGTCCAGCCGCCAGGCGGCCAGGCCAGCCGTCCACCAGCCTTCCGCCACCCACGGCCCGGCGCCATCGTTGGCGGTCTGGGCGAGGGCATAGGCATTGGCGTCGTCATTCTCGATGTAGAAGCTCCACGCCACCTTGGCGCGCCATTCGGCGCGGGTGGCGGGGGAAAGCTGGGTGTCGATCCCGTCGAGCAGGGCCCTGGCCCCGGCGGGATCGTCGGCCTTGATTCGCGCCTGGATGCTGGCGGAGACGGCGGCGGGCATGGTCCCGTCGTTGACTTCGCGCGGGCGGATGCGCTTGGCCCGGCTTGGCATGGTCACCAGCGCGCTGGACGATGGGCGCGGCGGCAGCGCCGTGGCCCCGCGCTTGAGCGCCAGATTGCCGATCTGTTCGGCCTGCGGCAGCGCCGTGCCGCTTTCCAGCCACTTGCTCAGCGCATCAAGCTCGATGCGGGGGGAGCCGGGGGCGAGGTAGTATTCGGCCAGCGCCACCTGATGCAGCGGGCCTTCGCCCTTCTGGGCGAACAGGGCTTGCACCCGTGTCCAGTCGCCCTTGTCGATCGCGCCGAACAGGTCGCGGTAATAGCTGCGCTCGTCCTGGGTCAGCAGGCTGGGCACGGCGGTGCGGGCCGAGCGGTTGCGGAAATAGTCGACCGCCGCGCTGTTGGCCGCGGCGGCAGTGGGAAAGGACACGGCGGCAGTGCAAACTGCCGCGGCGGCAAGCCAGGCCCTTGCTTTGATCGTCACGTCGTTTCAGTCCCCGTCCAGTCGAGCAGGGCGCGCCACAGGGCGGCCTTTCCTCGCGGCCGCCCGGCAAGGGATCCAAGCGCGGGCGCGGCCAATGCCGACAGTCCTCGCTCTTCATGGTAAATTTGCGGTAAAGTCTGCCCGCTTTTCGCTGTTCCGTGGCCAAGAAGCGACGAGGCGTTCCCCCCGAATACCAGCAGCCGCCGGGGCGCCGCCAGCCGCACGTGATGATCCAGCACTTCGCCAAGGCCCATCGCGGCCAACGCGGGCCAATCGGCGGCGGGGGTATGGCGGGGCAGCGCGCTGGCCAGATAGACCGCATCGCGGCTGAGGCCGATCGCGGCGAGGATCGCATCGAGCAACCTGCCCTGCGGGCCGGACAGCAGCGCGTCCCCGTCCCCGGCCTCGGGCTCTTCGGCCAGCACCATCAGTTCCGCGCCCGGGGTTCCGGTGGGCGCGATTCGGCCCGAGGGCGCGCCATCGGCAAAGTCGGCCTCGGCCAGCCACCAGGCGGTGAAGGCGGCCAGATCGGCGGGCAGGCCATCCTGCGGGACGATCCGGTGCGCGGCTGCCGGTGCGGTGCGGGGCGGCTCGCGAAAGGCGGGACGGGGCGCGGTCCCGGCATTTTCCTCTACGGCGGCAGGCGGCTGGGCCAGCCAGTTCGCCGGTTCGTCGGCAAAGTCGAGGTCCACTCCCGCATCGCGCCACCACGCGAGCGCGCCGCGCATTTCATGCGCAATGAGGCTTGGCGCGCCGCCGGTTTCGCCTGAGAAAGTCACAATGCGGTCTTGACCTGCCGCGGCGCTGCAATCAAGGCACAAGCGGTAAATGACTACAGCTTCATCGGGGTGGAACAGGCCATGAGCGAACGCGAATCGATGCCGTATGACGTCGTGATCGTCGGGGGAGGGCCCGCGGGCCTTGCCGCAGCGATCCGGCTGAAGCAGATCAACGCCGATCTTTCGGTCTGCATCCTTGAAAAAGGTTCGGAAGTCGGCGCGCACATCCTGTCGGGCGCGGTGGTCGATCCCAAGGCGCTTGACGAGCTGCTGCCCGACTGGCGCGACCAGGGCTGCCCGATGGCCGAAACCCCGGTGACCGACAACTGGCACTGGGTGCTGACGCGCGGCAAGCACATCCCGATCCCGCACTGGCCGATGCCTCCGTTCATGTCGAACGATGGCAACTACACCGGCAGCCTGGGCAGCCTGTGCCGCTGGCTGGCGGGCCAGGCCGAAGCGCTGGGCGTGGAAATCTTCCCCGGCTTCCCGGCCAGCGAAGTGCTGTATAACGAGGATGGCTCGGTCAAGGGCGTCGCCACGCAGGACATGGGCGTGGCCAAGGACGGCAGCCACAAGGGCGAATACCAGCCCGGCATGGAACTCCATGCCAAGTACACCTTCTTTGCCGAAGGCGCGCGCGGCCACCTGACCAAGCAGCTCAAGGCGAAGTACGATCTTGAGGCGAACTGCGAACCGCAGGTTTACGGCATCGGCATCAAGGAACTGTGGGACATCGATCCCGACAAGCACGTTCCAGGCCGGGTGATCCACACCCAGGGCTGGCCGCTGACCGAAAGCGACAGCTGGGGCGGCGGGTTCCTGTATCATCAGGCCAACAACCAGGTCGCGCTCGGCTTCGTCACCGCGCTCGATTACAAGAACCCCTATGTCTTCCCGTTCGAGGAATTCCAGCGCTGGAAGCAGCACCCGGAAATCCGCGCGATTCTGGAAGGCGGACGCCGCGTCTCCTATGGCGCGCGCGCGATCAACGAGGGCGGCTGGCAATCGGTGCCCAAGCTCGATTTCCCCGGCGGCGCGCTGATCGGCTGCTCGGCCGGCTTCGTCAACGTGCCCCGGATCAAGGGCAGCCATACCGCGATGAAGAGCGGGATGCTGGCCGCCGAAGCCGCCGCCGCCGCGATCGCGGGCGGGCGGGAAGCGGATTCGCTGGCCGAATACGATGCCGCCGTGCGCGACAGCTGGATCGCCAACGAGCTCAAGCTGGTCCAGAACGCCGAGCCGCTGGTCGCCAAGTGGGGCGGCGATCTCGGTACGATCCTGGCGGGCGCGGATATGTGGCTGCGCACCCTGTTCGGGTTTGGTGTGGCCAGGCCGATGAAGCATCACCGCGACTGCGAGGCGATCCAGCGCGCCGACCTGTACAAGCCGATCAACTATCCCAAGCCAGACGGGGTGATCAGCTTTGACCGGCTGTCCAGCGTGTTCCTCTCCAACACCAACCACGAGGAAGACCAGCCCTGCCACCTCCAGCTCAAGGATCCGTCGATCCCGGTGGAGGTCAACCTCAAGCACTATGCCGGGCCTGAGGCGCGCTATTGTCCGGCCGGGGTCTACGAATTCGTGGGGATCGAGGAGGGCGAGCCGCGCCTTCAGATCAACGCCCAGAACTGCGTCCACTGCAAGACCTGCGACATCAAGGATATGACCCAGAACATCAACTGGGTGACGCCGGAGGGCGGCGGTGGGCCGAACTACCCGAATATGTGATGTACTCCTCCCCGAAACGGGGAGGGGGACCAGCGAAGCTGGTGGAGGGGGCAGGCGGTTTCCGCGAGGTCGTGCTGATCTCGGCCACCCCTCCGTCATCGCTGCGCGATGCCAACTCCCCGTGCCGGGGAGGAACTGATGCACGAAACCGCCTATGCCAAGCTCAACCTCGCGCTGCACGTCCGCGCGCGGCGCGCGGATGGCTATCATGAGCTGGAAACGCTGTTCGCCTTCGTCGATGCGGGCGACCGGCTGAGCGCCGTCCCGGCATCGCGTGACGAGCTGAGAACCCTTGGCGAATTTGGCGGGGAACTGCTTGATCCGTTTACCAATATCGTGGCTCAGGCGCTGGCCGCCCTGCCGCATGGACAGGGCTGGGCGGTAACGCTGGAAAAGAACCTGCCGGTTGCCGCTGGCCTTGGCGGCGGTTCGGCGGACGCCGGGGCGGTATTCCGCATGGTCGAGGCGGCGCACGGCCTGCCGGACAACTGGGCACAGCGCGCGGCGAAGCTGGGCGCGGACGTGCCCGCCTGCGTGCGCAGCGAGGCCTGCATCGGCCTTGGCACCGGCACCGAACTGGCATCAATCCCCAACACCATGGCCGGAACCCCGGTCCTGCTGGTCAACCCGCGCCTGCCGCTCAGCACCGGCCCGGTGTTCAAGGCATGGGACGGGGTGGATCGCGGCCCCCTGCCGCAGGGCGACATGCGCGCCATCGCGCTGGAAGGGCGCAACGATCTGGAGGCCGGGGCAATCCGCCTGTGCCCCGCGATTGCCGATGTCCTTGCCGCGCTGACCGCAACCGGCCCGCTGCTCGCCCGGATGTCGGGATCGGGCGCAACCTGCTTCGCGCTGTATGAGGACATGGCGCAGGCAGAGGCTGCGAACGCGCGGATCGCGCAGAGCCATCCCGGCTGGTGGCGCCTGCTTGGACGGCTGCGCTGATGGCTGACGCCTTCCGCCTGATCGGCACCCCGCGTTTTGGGGGCATTCTGGTGGTGTCGGACCATGCCTCGAACCACGTTCCGGACGACATCGACCTCGGCATTGCCCCGGACCTGCTGACCCAGCACATCGCGGTCGACATCGGGGTGGCCGAGGTCGGCGCGCTGATGGCGCAGCGCCCCGGGTGCGCCGCGTTCCAGGGCGGGGTCAGCCGTCTGGTCTGCGATTTCAACCGCGAGGAGCACGCCCCCGGTGTGGTCCCCATCGCCAGCGACGGTCACGCGGTGCCCGGCAACCTGCTGGATCACGCGGGCCATGTCGCGCGGCTGGAGCGGTTCTATCATCCCTATCACGCGGCGCTGTCCGCGCTGCTGGACGATTGCCCGCCCGCGTTGATCCTTTCGTTGCACAGCTTCACGCCCTGCCTTGCCAGCCATCCGGACGAGCCGCGCCCGTGGCACTGCGGCGTACTTTACAACGCGGACGAGCGCGGCGCGAAGCTGGCGCTGCGGCTGCTCGGTGAAGAGGAGGGGTTGATCGTCGGCGACCAGCAGCCCTATTCCGGCCGCCTGCTCAACGCGACGATGAACCGCCATGCCGAGGCGGAGGGGCGGCCCTATGTCGGGATCGAGGTGCGGCAGGACCTGATCGCCGATGCGCGCGGACAGGCCGAATGGGCCGAACGGCTGACGCGGCTGTGCAACCGGATTGCGCTGGAGCTCACCTGACATCGCCGGGGGCTGCTATTTGCGAACGTTTTTGCCCTGCGCCGCGCAATTTTCCGTGTAATAGGGCGCCAAACCGCCGAATCCCGTTTCCGGAGAAGCCTGATGCCTGCCTATCGTTCACGCACTTCCACCCACGGCCGCAACATGGCGGGTGCGCGCGGCCTGTGGCGCGCGACGGGGATGAAGGACAGCGATTTCGGCAAGCCGATCATCGCCGTGGTCAACAGCTTTACCCAGTTCGTGCCGGGCCACGTCCATCTCAAGGACCTGGGCCAGATGGTCGCGCGCGAGATCGAGGCGGCGGGCGGCGTCGCCAAGGAATTCAACACCATCGCCGTCGATGACGGGATCGCGATGGGCCATGACGGGATGCTCTATTCGCTGCCCAGCCGCGACCTGATCGCCGACAGCGTGGAATACATGGTCAACGCCCACTGCGCCGACGCGATGGTCTGCATTTCCAACTGCGACAAGATCACGCCGGGGATGCTGATGGCGGCGATGCGGATCAACATTCCGGTTGTGTTCGTCTCGGGCGGGCCGATGGAGGCCGGCAAGGTGGTGCTGCGCGGCAAGGAAGTGGCGCTCGACCTGATCGACGCGATGATCGCCGCCGGGGACGAAAGCTATACCGACGAGGAAGTGACCGACATCGAACGCGCCGCCTGCCCGACCTGCGGGTCGTGCAGCGGCATGTTCACCGCCAATTCGATGAACTGCCTGACCGAGGCGCTGGGCCTGTCGCTGCCGGGCAACGGATCGGTGCTGGCCACCCACGCCGACCGCAAGGAACTGTTCCTGAAAGCGGGCCGCCTCGCGGTGGAACTGTGCCGCCGCTATTACGAGGAAGAGGACGCCAGCGTGCTGCCGCGCGCCATCGCCAGCTTCGGGGCGTTCGAGAACGCGATGAGCCTGGACATCGCGATGGGCGGATCGACCAACACCGTGCTCCACCTGCTTGCCGCCGCACAGGAAGCGGGCGTGGACTTCACCATGAAGGACATCGACCGCCTGAGCCGCAAGGTTCCGTGCCTGTCCAAGGTCGCGCCCGCGAAGAACGATGTCCACATGGAAGACGTCCACCGCGCGGGCGGGATCATGTCGATCCTGGGCGAGCTGGACCGCGCAGGGCTCCTCCACACCCACCTGCCGACCGTCCACGCCCGCACGCTGGGTGACGCGCTCAACCAGTGGGACATCACGCGGACCAATGATCCGGCGGTGCAGACCTTCTTCAGGGCCGCGCCGGGCGGCGTGCCGACGCAGACCGCCTTCAGCCAGGACCGCCGCTGGAAGGAACTCGACACCGACCGCGAGAACGGCGTGATCCGCAGCAAGGAACACGCCTTCAGCCAGGACGGCGGGCTCGCCGTGCTGTACGGCAACATCGCCCGCGACGGCTGCATCGTGAAGACGGCGGGCGTGGATGAAAGCATCCTCAAGTTCGCCGGACCCGCCAAGGTCTACGAAAGCCAGGACGCCGCCGTTACCGCGATCCTTACCGGGCAGGTCGTCGCCGGCGACGTGGTGGTGATCCGTTACGAAGGGCCCAAGGGCGGCCCCGGCATGCAGGAAATGCTCTATCCCACCAGCTACCTCAAGTCGAAGGGGCTGGGGAAGGATTGCGCGCTGCTGACCGACGGGCGCTTTTCGGGCGGCACCTCGGGCCTCTCCATCGGCCACGCCTCGCCCGAGGCGGCAGAGGGGGGCGAGATCGGGCTGGTCGAACCGGGCGACCGGATCGAGATCGATATCCCCGCGCGCACCATCCACCTTGCCGTTTCGGACGAGGAACTGGCCCGCCGCCGCGCCGCGCAGGATGAAAAGGGCTGGCATCCGGTCAAGGAGCGTCCGCGCAAGGTATCGGTGGCGCTTCAGGCCTATGCCGCAATGACCACCAGCGCCGCGCGCGGCGCGGTGCGCGATCTGTCGCAGTTGGCCCGCAAGTGATCCGCGCGGTGCCCCTGTTGCTGCTGGCGCTGGCCGCCTGCGGGGACGCGGGCACTGCGGCGCAGGGCGAGAGCGAGGGCGGCTCAAAGTCCGCCTTCAAGACGCTCCCCTGCGCGCTGGGCGAGGCAAAGGACTTCGCGCCTGTCTGCAAGGTCGAGGAACAGAGCGTCGAGGGGCAGACCATCTGGATCGTGTGGCACCCAGATGGCGGGTTCCGGCGCTTTCAGATGATCGACAATGGCACCCGGATCGCCACCGCCGACGGGGCGGACGAGGTCGGGATGACCCGCGACGGGGCCGAATTCATCGTCCAGGCCGGGCCGGACCGCTATCGCTTCCCGGCCGCGCAGGAACCGGCGGCGAGCAGTGCCGCGCGCTGACCCGATCCTCAGCGCCGCGCGGATGCGCGTGGCGGAGCAGGCGCTGATCGATGCCGGAACCAGCATCGACGAACTGATGGAGCGCGCCGGGCGCGGCGCGGCCGACTGGATCTGGCGGACGAGCGGCGGGCGGCGGATCACCGTGGTCTGCGGTCCCGGCAACAACGGCGGCGATGGCTACGTGATTGCCCAGGCGCTGCGCGAACGCGGCGGCGAGTGTCCAGGTGCTGGCGGCCTATCCACCGGCAACCGAACTGCGGCCGCGCGCCGCGCGGGCTGGCTCTATCGCGGCGAGAATGATGGGCCCAGGCGCGCAACGCGCCTGGGGGACGTTGCTGGTCGATTGCCTGTTTGGCACCGACGGGGTGGCACCCAGGGTGGCGATGTTCGAACGGGGCGCTGCGACCGCTTGACCCGGGCACGATGCTCCATTTTCGGGATCTCGCCGAACATGCGCGGCGCGTCATCGCAATCGATCTGCCGAGCGGTCTCGATGCCGATCACGGCTTGCCAGGACCCGATGGTCGACCGGTCCGGCCTGCGACCTGACCCTGGCGCTGGGCGCATGGAAGCCGGCGCATATCATGGCCAAGCCGCCGCGAATTGGGCGAGCTGCGCCTGATCGCCTGGGTCGGGACCCGGGCCAATGCCCACACCGGAACAATCGCGGGCCCGTGCCGCCAGCGCTTAAGAGCGATTCCCACAAGTATTCACGCGGGCTGCTGGGCGTGTCGGCGGAGCGATGCCCGGGGCGGCGCTGCTGGCGGCCACTGCCGCGCAGGGCCGGGTGCGGGCTATGTGGCGCTGCTGGCGGGCAACGAAGGCGGACCAGCCTGTCTGGCCCACCGCCTGCTGGATGCGAAGATCGCTGACCGACGAGCGCCGGGCTGTGCTGATCGGCCCCGCTTGGGCCGCGGGCCGGATGCTCGCCGCTGGTCGGCCAGCCTGGTCAATGAAACGCGCGACGCCTGGCCCTCGCTGGCCGATGCCTCACCTTGCTCGATGCCGATGCGCTGGCGCTGCCGACCCGCATGGGGCCGACAGACCGCGCCGCTGATCGCCACCCCGCACGGGGGCGAACTGGCGCGCCTGCGGGCTTCCGGTGGAGGCTTTACGGGGTCGAACAGGCGATTGCCGCCTTGAAGCCTGGCGCGGGCGGAAACATGGTCATCGTCGCCAAGGGCGCAACGACTACCTGATCGCCGCGCCCGATGGCCAGGTCTGCGCTGGCGCCGCGCGGAGTGCAGCTGGCTGTCCACGGCCGGCACCGGCGACGTGCTGGCCGGGGCCATCGCCAGCCGCCTGCGCCAGGATGGCGGCGATGGCCGCGGTCGCGGCTTGCGGCGGCCGGACGCCTGGCTTCACGCCGAGGCCGCCAGCGATCGGCCTGCCCTTCATCGCCGATGATCTTGCCCCGACGAACCGCAGAAGGCTCCCGGAGCGAGGTCTAGTGAGCCCATGGACGAACCGATTATCCGCATCGCCGCCAAGGGCGACGGCGTTACCGCCTCGGGCCGCTTTGCCTGGGGCGTGGCGCCGGGGGACACCCTGCGCGCCGATGGCACCGTGGAATGGGGGCCGCACCATGTTGCGCCGCCCTGCCGCCACTTCAGCCAGTGCGGCGGCTGCCAGTTGCAGCAGCTCGACGAGGAGAGCCTTGCCCGCTTCGTCGAGGCGCGGGTGGCCAATGCCTCGGCCTCGCAGGAACTGGGGGCGCAAGCGATCGCGCCGCCGCATGTCTCGCCGCCCGGGAGCCGCCGCCGCGCCTCGCTGCGCGCGGAAAGTTCGCAGGGACGGGTGGTGATCGGCTACCGCGAGGCGAAATCGCACCGCGTGGTGGAACTGGCAGAATGCCCGGTGCTGCATCCCGATCTGGTTGCGATCCTCGCGCCCTTGCGCAAGCTGCTGATCCGGCTGGGGCAGGGGCAGGAAGCGCCCAAGCTGCGGGGCAAGCCCAAGCCCAAGCCGCTGGGCAAGCACGCCTTGCCGAAACTGGCCGCCGATGTGGAACTGACCCTGACCGATCAGGGCGTGGACCTGGCGATCAAGGGGCTGAGCGCCGATAGCCTGGTGCTGGCCGAGGCGCTGCTCGATTTCGCCCGCAGTCACGGCCTTGCGCGGCTCTCGCTTGACAGCGGCTACGGCGCGGAAGTGGTGTGGGAGCCGGAACCGGCCACCGTCACCCTTTCCGGCGTGTCGGTGCCGTTCCCGCCGGGCGGTTTCCTTCAGGCGACGCAGGATGGCGAGGCGGTGCTGGTTGCCGCCGCGCGTGAATGGCTGGCGGGCTGCGGCACGGTGGCGGACCTGTTTTCGGGCCTTGGCACCTTCGCCTTCGCCCTGGCGCAGGACGGCGCGAAAGTGCTGGCGGTTGAGGCCGCGCGCGAGGCGCATCTTGCCTGCAAGACGGCGGCGGGGCGGCAGCAATTGCCGGTCCACGCGCTCCACCGCGACCTGTTCCGCAATCCGCTGCTGGCGGAGGAACTGGACCGGTTTGCCGCCGTACTGCTCGATCCGCCCCGGGCCGGCGCGCGCGAACAGGTGGAGCGGATCGCCGCCAGCGCGGTGGGCCGCGTGGTCTATGTCAGCTGCAATCCTTCCAGCTGGGCGCGCGATGCGGCGCTGCTGGTCGAGGCCGGTTATGTCCTGAAGGAACTGCGCCCGGTGGGGCAGTTCCGCTGGTCGACCCACGTTGAGCTGGCCAGCCTGTTCGTGCGGCCCTGAACGCCTTGCCGGATCAGGTCCGGGAAGACTCAAGCGGCACTTCCCGCCATTCGCCGGGGGCGAGGCCTTCCACCGTCCAGTCGCCCACCCGCCAGCGCACCAGCCGCAGGGTCGGGTGGCCCACCGCGGCGGTCATGCGGCGGACCTGGCGGTTGCGGCCTTCGCTGAGGGTCAGTTCGATCCAGCTGTCCGGCACCGATTTGCGCACCCGGATCGGCGGATCGCGGGGCCACAGGGCGGGATCGTCGATCGCCCGCGCCTTTGCCGGGCGGGTCAGGCCATCCTTCAGCCGCACCCCGCGCCGCACGGCTTCGAGCGTCGCCTCGTCCGGCGTGCCTTCGACCTGGGCGAGATAGGTCTTTTCCAGCTTGTGGCGGGGATCGGCGATCCGGGCCTGAAGCCGCCCATCGTCGGTCAGCACCAGCAGTCCTTCGCTGTCGGTATCGAGCCGCCCGGCGGGGTAGACCCCCGGCACGTCGACGTACCGGGCCAGCGTCGCATGAGCCGAAGTGCCGCCCGGATCGGTGAACTGGCACAGGACGCCATAGGGCTTGTTGAGCAGGATCAGGCGGGCCATCGCTGCGGGACTATGGCGCGGGCGGGCAAAAGGCAAATCCGGCCCGTCTCAATCCTCGTCCTTGCTTCGCTGCGCTCGCAACGACGAATGAACGGGGGCAAGGGTCGGGGCACACTGAAGCAAATGGGGCCGGCGTTTCCGCCAGCCCCACGCTCACCCGCCCGGAGTTCCGGTCGATAGATGGAAATGCTGTCCCGGTCTGCCGTCCGCCTGCCGCTGTGATGCCTTCAGAGCACCTCGCATGCCATCGCACCGTGGGTGCCGCATCGTGATGCTCATCGCATCGGGCTGCTCAGGATCGGGTACAGGGACCTTTTCCATGAGCCTTGCGTCCTGACGTTCCGGCGGTCCCCTAAGGTTCCGGCGTTCCATCGTCCCGGCGCTTGAGCCGGTGTGTGGTTCCGTCAGGTGGCGGTTCCGGCCCGAAAGCCATCGCCTGCCACCTGGCGGTTCCGATGCCGTCCTGCCGCCACCGTTTAGAGCCTTCCGTTCAACCTGGCCGAAGCCCGGCTTTCCTTTTGCCCGTTCCGGTTGCCACAGGGCGACCTTCAGGTAACGCGCCATTCGCTGCATCTGCGGTTCGCCAGATTCAGTCCGGGGACATCCTGAGGCGTGTTTTCCGATACTGCTGCGGGCATCGCTGCCTGATCGATACGCTATGTTTTCCCTATCCTTTTCAGTGGTTTCCCGCTGAAACTTCAAGTTCGGTTTCACCGTCTCGATGACTTGAAGCTGCGCCCGATGGATGAGTCGCACAAGCGGGCGCAGGCCAAGTTATCCACAGATCGCCAGATTGGCGGTGGATAACTCGGGTCTGGCGGTGGACAGAATCGCCCCGCCCCGTCAGAGGGCGCGGTTTCGCCTGGCGATCGCGCTTAGCGGTCCCGCTGCGCCAGCAGACGGAGCCGCAGCGCGTTGAGCTTGATGAAGCCCGCCGCGTCCTTCTGGTCATAGGCGCCGGCATCGTCCTCGAAGGTCACGTGGCGTTCCGAATAGAGCGAATTGGGCGACTTGCGGCCCACGACCTGCGCGCTGCCCTTGTAGAGCTTGAGCCGGACCGTGCCGGAGACCTTTTCCTGGCTGTGGTCGATCGCCGCCTGCAGCATCTCGCGCTCGGGCGCGAACCAGAAGCCGTTGTAGATCAGCTCCGCATACTTGGGCATCAGCTCGTCCTTGAGATGCGCCGCGCCGCGATCCAGCGTGATCTGTTCGATCCCGCGGTGGGCGCGGGCATAGATCTCGCCGCCCGGGGTTTCGTACATGCCCCGGCTCTTCATGCCGACGAAGCGGTTTTCGACCAGGTCGAGCCGGCCGATCCCGTGCTTGCGGCCAAGGTCATTGAGCGCGGTCAGCAAGGTGGCCGGGCTCATTGCCACCCCGTTCAGCGCCACGCCGTCGCCGCGTTCGAAATCGATGGTGATGTATTCGGGCGCGTCGGGCGCGTCCTCGGGGTTCACCGTGCGGCTATAGACATAGTCCGGGGTTTCTTCCCACGGATCTTCCAGCACCTTGCCCTCGGACGAGGTGTGCAGCAGGTTCGCGTCGGTGGAGAAGGGGCTTTCGCCGCGCTTGTCCTTGGGCACCGGGATCTGGTGCTTTTCGGCCCAGTCGATCAGCGCGGTGCGGCTGGTCAGGTCCCATTCGCGCCAGGGGGCGATGACCTTGATGCTGGGATCGAGCGCATAGGCCGACAGTTCGAAGCGCACCTGATCGTTGCCCTTGCCGGTCGCGCCGTGAGCAACAGCATCGGCTCCGGTCTCATGCGCGATTTCGACCAGCCGCTTGGAAATCAGCGGGCGGGCGATCGAGGTGCCCAGCAGATAGTCGCCCTCGTAGCGGGCATTGGCGCGCATCATCGGGAAGACGAAATCGCGCACGAATTCCTCGCGCAGGTCGTCGATATAGATGTGCTCGTCGGGCACGCCCATCAGCTTGGCCTTGGCGCGCGCCGGTTCCAGCTCCTCGCCCTGGCCAAGGTCGGCGGTGAAGGTGACGACTTCGCAATTGTAGGTCACCTGCAGCCACTTGAGGATGACCGAGGTATCGAGGCCGCCCGAATAGGCAAGAACGACGCGCTTGATGTCCGACATGGCTGGTTTTCCGCTGGCTTGGCGTTAGGATTCGAGCCGCGCCCTAAGCTATGGGGGCAAGGGAGGCAAGCCGATGGCGAAGGCGGAACTCAAGACCACGGCGAGCGCAGCCAGCCCGGCAGACTTCATCGCCGCCCTGCCGGACGAGCGCAAGCGAGCCGAAGCGGCGGCAATCGACGAACTCCACCGCCGGGTGACGGGATGCGAGCCGAAGCTGTGGGGGCCGAGCATCATCGGCTATGGCAGCTATGACTACACCTACGACAGCGGCCGCGCAGGCACCTGGATGCGTGCCGGATTCAGCCCCCGCAAGGCGGCGATGACGATCTACCTGATGGCGGACTACTGCAATCGTCAAGCCGAGGCCGACGCCCTGTTCGCGCGGCTGGGCAAGCACAAGACCGGGAAGTCCTGCCTTTATATCAACAAGCTGGCCGACGTGGACCTGGAAGTGCTGGAAGAACTGGTGGCGCTCAGCTGGCAAGCCATGAGCGAGGCCTATCCGGACTGATTACCCCGCCGCCTAGCGCGCCAGATGCCAGACCGGTTCCGGCTCTGCCGCTGAAAGGCGCGCCACTTCCTCCTGGATGTAGTCGCGCGTCATCGGCAGGGCATCGCGGCGCTTGACCGACTGCATATGGAAATTGACCAGCGCCGCGCCGCGGAAGCCCTGTTCCGCGCCGACCAGATAGAATTGCCACATCCGGAACATCCGCGCGTCATAGAGCGAGGTGATCTCTGCCTCGTGCTGGCAAGTGCGGCGGTACCATTCCTGCAGGGTGTGGGCGTAGTGATAGCGCAGCACCTCAGCATCGCCGATTTCCCAGCCCGTGCGCTCCAGCGAGGTGCACAGCTCGCTGAGGGACGGCAGGTAGTGGCCCGGGAAGATGTAGGTGCGCGACCACTTGTCGGTCGGCCCCGGCGGGGCGGCGCGGCCAATGGTGTGGGTCAGCATGATCCCGTCATCGGCCAGCAGCGAATGGGTCTTGGCGAAGTATTCGTCGTAATGGCGCGATCCCAGATGTTCGATCATGCCGACCGAGGAGATCCGGTCGAACTGTCCCTGAACGTCGCGGTAGTCGATCAGCTGGAACTTGACCTTGTCGGCCACGCCTGCCGCCTCGGCGCGTTCGTTGGCGAACTTGACCTGATCGGGCGCAAGGCTGACGCCCAGCACTTCGCAGCCGTAATGCTTGTGGAAGAACAGCCCAAGGCCCCCCCAGCCGCAGCCGATGTCGAGCACCCGCATGCCCGGCCCCAGCCGCAGCTTGGCCGCGACCAGCGCCTTCTTGTCGATCTGGGCGCGTTCCAGGCTGTTTGCGGGATCGCGGTAATAGCCCATCGAATATTGCCGGTCCTCATCAAGGAACAGCTCGTAGAACTGGCGGGTCAGGCCATAGTGGTGGACCGCGTTCTTCGACGAGGCCGTGCGGTCGTTCATCTGGTCGAGCCGCGAACCCAGCCGGTCGAACAGCCGCTTGACCTTGCTGGGCGGTTGCAGCCCGCCCTTGCGGTTGGCCTGGCCCATCAGGAACAGGATCATGTCGCGGATGTCGTGCGGCGGTTCCACCACCATCCGCCCGTCCATATAGGCCTCGCCCGCACCCATCCGGGGGTCCTTGGCGACATGCAGCGCCGCGCCCTTGTCGGTAAAGCGGACCACGATCGGTTCGGCGGCCGGGTCGCCGTAGTCATAGACCGTCCCGTCATGGTCGATCACCCGCAGCCGACCCTCGCGGACCAGCGGCTTCAGCATCTTGTCGAGCAGCCACATGGCGCGCAGTCTATGCCATGCTGGGGCGGTGGCAAGGGCTTATGACCACGCACCGGACCGGGCGATGCCCCCAAGGGCCACTTGCCAAGCCGCCCCGCTCCATCGCATGGAAGCGTCATGGCCGTCCGGCCGTTCAAACATTTTCGGAGAGTTCCCCGATGCGTATCCGTTCCCTGCTTCTGGCCGGCGCCGTTGCCGCCGCGCCGCTTGCCGCCACACCGGCCTTTGCCGACGAGGGCATGTGGACCTTTGACCAGTTCCCCGCCGACAAGATGCGGGCGGACTATGGCTGGGCGCCCGACCAGAAATGGCTCGACCGCACCCGCGCCGCCGCCGTGCGGCTGACCGGGGGCTGTTCGGCCAGCTTCGTTTCGGACATGGGCCTGATCCTGACCAATCACCACTGCATCGCATCGTGCCTGCAGGACCTTTCCACCGGTGAGAACGACCTGCTGGCCAAGGGCTTCCGCCCCGGCACGCGCGAGGAAGAGCTGAAGTGCCCCGGCCAGCAGGCCGAAGTGGTGACCTCGATTGCCGACGTGACGGCTGACGTGAAGGCCGCGATCGGCACCCTGACCGGCGCGGACCTCGTCAAGGCGCGCGACGCCCGGATTGCCGAGATCGAGAAGGCCGGTTGCACCGATCTCGCCACCACGCGCTGCCAGGTGGTCACGCTTTACGGCGGGGGGCAGTACAAGCTCTATACCTACCGCAAGTACAGCGACGTGCGGGTTGCCTGGGCGCCGGAAGACCGCGCCGCGACCTTTGGCGGCGATCCTGACAACTTCAACTTCCCGCGCTTTTCGCTCGATGCCTCGTTCCTGCGCGCGTATGAAAACGGCAAGCCGGTGAAGCCGGCCGCCTTCCTGAAGTGGAGTCCGCGCGCCCCCCAGGCGGGCGAGGCGACGTTCGTGGTTGGCAACCCCGGCTCCACCTCGCGCCTGTTTACGGCCGCGCAGCTGGCCTTTGAGCGCGAGGTTGCCCTGCCGGTGACGCTGGCCATCAATTCGGAACTGCGCGGCCGCTTCCTGCGCGCGATGGAGGAAAGCCCCGAGCGCCGCCGCGAAGGGCAGGATGAACTCAACGGGATCGAAAACAGCCTGAAGGTGTTCATTGGCCGGACCAAGGCGCTGAACGACCCGGTCTTCACCGGCAAGCTGGCCGCTGCCGAAACGGAGTTGAAGGCGAAGAGCGCGGGCAATGCCGCGATCGGCGATCCCTGGGCGCAGGTCGAAGGCGCGATGACCGCGCGCCGCAAGCTGTACCTTGCCAACCGCTTCATCCGTCCCAACGGCTCGCTTTATGGCTGGGCACTCACCCTGGTGCGCGGAGCGGCGGAGAAGGCCAAGCCCAATGGCGAGCGGCTGCCCGGCTACACCGATTCCGCCCTGCCGCTGACCGAGAAGCGCCTGCTGGACGCCAGGCCGGTGACGCCGTGGGTGGACGAGCTGTACATGTCGTGGAGCCTGTCGAAGGCGCGCGAATATCTGGGTGCGGACGATGCCGACACCCGCCTGCTGCTGGGCCGGGAATCGCCCGAAGGGCTGGCGCGGCGGCTGGTTTCGGGCAGCAAGCTGGCCGATCCGGCGGTGCGCAAGGCGCTGTGGGAAGGCGGGCAGGCCGCGATCGAGGCCTCGACCGATCCGATGATCGTCTATGCCCGCCAGCTCGACGCGCGCGACCGCGAACTGACCAAGGCCAACAATGCCGAAGTCGTCGCCCCGCTGACCAGCGCGGCGGCCAAGCTGTCGGACGCGCGCTTCGCCGCCTATGGCGCGGGGGTTTACCCGGATGCCACCTTCACCCTGCGGATCAGCTACGGCAAGGTTGCCGGGTGGATGGAGCGCGGCAAGGAGGTTGCGCCCGTGACCACGCTGGGCGGCACCTATGAACGCGCCACCGGGGCCGAACCGTTCGATCTGGCCCCGGCCTTTGCCGCGAACGAGGCCAGGGTCGACAAGGCGGTGGTCTATGACTTCGTCACCACCAACGACATCATCGGCGGTAATTCCGGATCGCCCGTGCTGGACAAGGACGGCGCGGTGATCGGCGCGGCGTTCGATGGCAACATCCACTCGCTGGGCGGCAACTACGGCTATGATCCGCAGCTCAACCGCACCGTGGTGGTCAGCGCGGCGGCCGTGCAGGAAGCGATGCGCAGCATCTATCCCTCGCCCGCGCTGATGGCGGAACTGGCGGGGAAGAAGGCGAAGAAGACGCGCAAGTAGGCCAGCCGTCCAAAGTCCCTCCCCAGCGGGGAGGGGTTGGGGTGGGGGCAAGACGGCAGCGTCCGATCACCCCCTCCCAACCCTCCCCCTCACGGGGGAGGGCCAGTCCGGCTTGCTGGATGCCCCCAAGCTCACTCTGCACGAACGGATGAGGGTGGGGTGCGGGACCGAGCTCTACCCAGCCAGCCCATGATCTCGCCCAGCTGCCAGGCGCCCAGCACGAAGAACAGCAGCGCGGCGATGGCGCGGGTGGCCTTCATCGATATGCGCTGGGTGATCGCCTCGCCCAGGAACACCGCCGGGCCATTGGCCAGCATCATGCCCAGCGTGGTGCCCGCCGCGACGACCAGCACGCTCTGGTAATGGGCGGCCAGCGCGATAGTGGCCACCTGCGTCTTGTCGCCCATTTCGACCACGAAGAAGCTGACCAGCGTGGTCACGAACGCCCCGCCGCGCTGGCGCACGGTATCCTCGTCATCGTCCAGCTTGTCGGGCACCAGGGTCCAGGCGGCCATGGCGATGAAGCCCAGCGCCACGGCGATGCGGAACCACGGCGCGTCGAGCAGCCCGGCAACCTCCTTGCCGACCAGCGCGGCGAGCGCGTGGTTGAGCAGGGTCGCGGCGAGGATGCCCGCCAGGATCTGCCAGTGCGCTCCGCGCATCCGTGCCGCCAGCACGATCGCCAGCAGCATGGTCTTGTCGCCGATCTCGGCGAGCGCGACGACAGCGGTGGAGGAGAGGAAGGCCTCAAGCATCAGGGAGTGGTCCTATTCCCGCGCGAGGTAGAGCACGTCGCGCGGCTGGGCCAGCAGGTGCTGGCCCGAATCGATGTAGAGCGTCTGTCCGCTCTCCAGCCAGCCCTGGGCAAGGAACAGCGCGGCATCGGCCAGTTCCTGCGGATCGGTGAGGCGCTGCAGCAGGTTCATCCGGCCGCTCAGTTCATGCTCATCCTCGCGCTGGTCGTGGCTGGGCAGCATGGCGCCGGGGGCCAGGCCATAGACGCGGTCCTCGCCGCGCTGCTGCGCCATGGCCAGCATCGGCACCGTCGCGGCAAAGGCGTGCTTGGCCATGGTGTAGGAGAAGAAATCGGGATTGGGGTTGAGCAGCTTCTGGTCAAGGAACTGGATCACCCGCCGTCCGCCAGCGCTGCGGGCCTGCGCCAGAAAGGCCTGGGCCATGCGCGTCGGGGTTTCGGCGTTGACCGCCATCGCCTCGGCGAAGATGTCCGGCTCGATTGCCCGGGCGGTATCGGGCCGGAACACGGTGGCGCAGTTGACCAGCACCCGCCAGTCATCCAGCCGTGCGGCCAGGCCCGCGATCATCGCCAGCGCGGCCTCGCCGTCCGCCAGGTCGCAGGTGACGACCTCGGCGCTGGGCAGGCTGGCGGCGAGCTCGTCCGCCGCAAGGGTCGAATGGTGGACGTGGATCACCACGTGCCAGCCCGCCGCGCCAAAGGTGCGGGCCAGGACCGCGCCGATGCGGCGGGCGGCTCCGGTGACGAGGATGGCGGGGCGGGTCATGCCGCCAGCCTGTGCGGGGCCGAGGGCGCCGCGTCAACATTCCTGACGAACGGGATTCCCTTCAGTTCGTGTCAAGCGCAAGACAGGCGGGCGTCAGCGGCAGCGGGTGGGGCCGCGATCGATCTCGCGGCCGATCAGGGCTCCGGCAACGCCGCCGATGATCATGCCCGTGGCCCGTTCGCCCTGCGTATCGACCGCGCGGCCGATCAGCGCGCCCAGCGCGGCGCCGACCAGCAGGCCGGTCGTGCCATCCCTGCGCTTGCAGTAATAGCGGCCATCTTCGCCTTGCCAGTACCGGATGCCGTTATCGGTGCGGCGATAGGCAATGTCACCGCTCTTGGCGCGGTACCCGTGGGCGGGGGCCCAGGCGGGCGGACCGGCATGAGCGGCAGCCGTGGGCAGGACGGTGGTTGCCAGCACGGCGGTGGAAAGGGCGGCGGCGATCAGGTTTGTGCGCAGCATGGGTCTGCTCCTTGAAATCCGGGAGAGTCCCTTCTTGCCCGCCAAGCTGAACCCTGGCTTGCCCGTGGGGACGAGCCGCCCCGGCGCTGCGGCCAGCCGTGCGCGCTGCGGCCAGCCGTGCGCGCTGCGCGTCCGGTCAGTCCGGCTTCGCGGCTTCGGATGCGGCGGCGCCGGGCGGCGGGTCCTTGGCCCATGGGTTGACCTTGGGCTTGGCCTCTTCGGGCTTGGCCTCGTCCTCCTTGGGCGCCTCGGCCGGAAGCGGCGGAGTGTCGCTGGCCCAGGGGTTGGGCTTGGCCTTGGCCCCGTCCTCGCCTTCCTTGTCCGCCGCTTCGGGGGTGGCGGCAGCGGCATCGGCATCCGGTTCGGCCGGCGTTTCACCGCCAGAGCAGCCGCCAAGCAGCAGCGACGCGGCGGCCAGGGCGATCAGTTGACGTTTCATGAAGCGTTCCTCCCGTTGTCCGCCCTATCTGGTGCGGCAGTCCCTAACAGAAGGTAAGCCTAGCCAAGCGCGGCCTGCTTTTCTTCGGCGAGCCGGTCCAGTTCGGCGCGGCTCAGCTTCTGGGCGGCGGTCTTGAGCTGGCCGCAGGCGGCATCGATGTCGCGCCCGCGCGGGGTGCGCACCGGGGCGCTGATCCCTGCTTCGAACACGATGTCGGAAAAGCGCCGCACCCGTTCCTCGCTGGAGCATTCATAGATCGCGCCGGGCCAGGGGTTGAACGGGATCAGGTTGACCTTGGCGGGCAGCTTGTAGCGTTTGATCAGCCGCACCAGCTCGCGGGCGTCCTCGTCGCTGTCGTTCTTGTCCTTCAGCATCACGTATTCGAACGTGATGCGCCGGGCGTTCGACGCGCCGGGATAGTCGGCGCAGGCCTGAAGAAGTTCCTCAAGGCCATATTTGCGGTTGATCGGCACGATTTCGTCGCGCACTTCCTTGGATACGGCGTGAAGCGAGACGGCAAGGTTGACCCCGATCTCTTCCCCGCAGCGCGCCATCATCGGCACCACGCCCGAGGTGGACAGCGTGATCCGGCGCTTGGACAGGGCCAAACCGTCCCCATCCATCACCAGCTTCAGCGCATCGCGCACATTCTCGAAATTGTAGAGCGGCTCGCCCATGCCCATCATCACGATGTTGGTCAGCAGTCGCCCGTCGGACGAATAGCCGCCTTCGTCCTCGTCTTCGTCGAGGCCGTCCATCGCGCCCTTGGGCCATTCGCCCAGCGCATCGCGCGCCAGCATGACCTGGCCGACGATCTCGCCCGGGGTCAGGTTGCGCACCAGCCGCATGGTTCCGGTGTGGCAGAACCGGCAGTTGAGCGTGCAGCCTACCTGGCTGGAGACGCACAGCGTGCCCCGGTCCGCGTCGGGGATGAAGACCATTTCGTATTCGTGGCCGTCATCGGTGCGCAGCAGCCACTTGCGGGTGCCGTCGCTGGAATGCTGGGCAAGGACGATCTCGGGCCGCCCGATCACGAAGCGCTCGGCCAGCCAGGGCCGCATGGTCTTGGCGATGTCGGTCATCGCCTCGAAGTCGGTCACGCCCCGGTGGTAGAGCCAGTGGAACACCTGCTTGGCGCGCAGCTTGGCCGCCTTCTTGTCCAGCCCGGCGGCTTCGAACAGTTCGGTAATGCGCGGGCGCGGCAGGCCGAGCAGGTCGACGCGGCCATCGGCGCGCGGCGTGACCTCGCGCGGGGTGGGGACCGGGTCGAAGGTGCCCGGGATCGGCATGAGTGCAGTGTCGGCCATGAGGGGCGGCATATAGGGCAGGCGGCCCGGAAAATCCAGCGGGCGCGGCCAGCGGTCCCGGGTCGGGTCCGGGACGACCGGGTTTGGCGTTACTTCAGCTGCGCGCAGCCAACCGCCGCCGCGTCCATCGCGCTGGCCGCGCCATCCAGTTTCCAGCTGTTGGAAAAACCGCGTCCGTCCGCGCCGCGCGCGTTGACGATCATTTCAGCCGATGATCGCATCGCGGCAATGATCGCGGCGTCCATTGCCTTGTCCATGGCCCAGGCATCGCCGCCGCCGCCGGTCAGGCTGAAGCGCTGGCGGCCCAGGATCAGGGTGATCGGCGCATTCGCGGCAAGCTTGCGCGACAGGCGGAAATGCACCTGCCCGCGCACGCCTTGCCGGGGCCACCAGGCAACATCGGCATAGGGCGGGTAATCGCGTTGCAGGGTGGATGGCACGGCCTTGGCCAGCGCGTAGCAGCGCGGCACCTGGGGATCGCGGAAAGCGCCCCACGCGCCGAACATCCCCAGGCTGTCGCGCGCCATGGCGGGGCCGGCGAAAGGCAGGGCAACCACCAGCAGGGAAAAGGCGATCAGCCAGCGCACCGCGCGCTATTCCCCGATCAGGTCAAGATAGGCAACCACATCGTTATCCGTGGCAATGAACAGGCCGTCCTGCACTTCGACCGGCTGCTGCGCGGCAAGGTCCAGCGCCTGGGCAAGCGGGCCATAGAACAGGGTGCTGGCCGCGCCCCCTTCGACATCGCCGTCAAGGTGATAGAGCCGCACCGTGGCGCCGTCATAGGTGGTGCGCATCAGTCCGGTTCCCGCTGTGCGCCGTGAAGCGTTCTGGCGGCACGCTCCGCCTCGGCCCGCTGGCGCTTGCGTTCGGCCCCGGTGAGGCCGTGACGGGCGCGGTTTTCCTCTGCCAGCCGCGCGGCGGCGGCGCGCGTCTTCGCCTTGCGGGCCAGGCGCAGGTTGATCACCTCAGCCATGGGGGGGACAGGCGGGCAGGGCAGGAGGGGGCGGGACGGACCATGCCCCCCTTCATTGCAGAACTCGCGCCCGGGGAAAAGCGCCTACCAGGAACTGGGGCTGCGGTAGAAGGCAAAGCGCTTGACCTTGCCCTCGATGATCCGCGACGCCAGCTTGTCGCGCAGCGCCTCGGCGCCTTCCGAAGTCACGCAGACGACATGGGTTCCACCGCCCGGCAGAACTTCGATCGCGCTGATCCTGATCGCCATCGCCGCGCAGGTCGATTTGACCTCGGCTTCGGCCAGGGTCAGGTTCATGGCCCGGCTCATGCCGCGTTCCTTGCGGCCAGCGGCACGTTCCACATCGCCGCCGCGCCGGCGCCCGCGCCGTGCTGGAAGCGGGCGATGTCAAGCGCGATGCCGCGCGCCCGGTCGAGCATCCGCTCGCGCCGGGGGCGGCTGGTGGCGGCAGCGGCGTTCATCACCGCGATCTGATGCTGGTGGTAGGATTCGTTGAGGTCCATGATGGTGCTCCGGCGTGTAAGCGGGAGCGCGCTGGTCTCTCAGTCGCGGACGCCTACCTTCGGATAGCCCGCAATATCCCCCATATAGGCCATGACCGCCGCGATTGTAAGGCGCGGAGCGTCAGGGATAGGCGATTTCCAGAACTTCCCATTCCTTTTCGCCCGCAGGCAGGCGCACGCGCCTGAGATCGCCCACCCCTGCGCCGCGCAGGGCCTTGGCCAGCGGGGCGCTCCAGCCGATCAGACCGGCGGAGGCGTCCTGCTCGTCATCGCCCACCAGGGTCAGGACGCGCTGGTTGTCGTCCTCGTCGGCGATGGTCACCCGCGCGCCAAACCACACCCGGCTGCGGTCCTCCTGGCGGGCGGGATCGATCACCCGGCAGGCCTTCATCCGCTTGGCCAGGAAGGCCAGCTCGCGGTCGATCTCGCGCATCCGCTTGCGGCCATACAGGTAATCGCCGTTTTCGCTGCGATCGCCGTTGCCGGCCGCCCAGCTGACGATCTCGACGATCGCCGGGCGCTCGCTGCCCAGCAGGTGGTCATAGCGCGCGCGCAGCGCCGCCATGCCCGCCGGAGTGATCGGCGGCCCTTCCGCTTTCAGCCTACCCTCGCTCATGGCGCGATCAGCCCGGATCGCGCTTGCCAAGGAAGCCGCTGAGCGGATTGGGGCCTTTCTGCGTCGCCTTGGCCGGGTAGAGCGCCTCGTAGACCACGGCGTTTTCCAGCACGCGGTGGACATAGCCGCGCGTTTCGGACAGCGGGATGCGCTCGATCCAGTCGATCCAGTCGACATCGAAGCGGCGCGGATCGCCGTTGGCGGCCAGCCACTTGTTCACGTTGCCCGGCCCCGCGTTATAGGCCGCGACGGCCAGCGGATAGCTGCCGTTGTAATAGGCCAGCATCCGCCGGAAATAGGCATCCCCCAGGGTCAGGTTATAGCCCGCGTCGCGGGTCAGCGCGGTCGCGTCATACAGCAGGCCCAGCTTGCCCGCCTGTTCGCGCGCGGTGCCCGGCATCAGCTGCATCAGCCCGCGCGCGCCCGCATGGCTGACCGCGTTCATCGCGAACTGGCTTTCCTGGCGGCTGATCGCGTGGATCATGGTCCAGTTGCCGCCGGGCGGAATCGGGATCAGCGGGAAGCTGGAGCCGCGATAGATCCCGTGGCCGTCGACGTGCGCCGCCAGCCCCAGGATCACGCCCAGGTCGCGCCGCCCCATCTGCCGGGCAAGATCGATCACCAGCACGTGTTCGCTTTCGCTTTCGGCCTGCTCGGCGATTTCCTTGAAAAAGCGTACGGCGGTCGGCCATTCGGTATCGCGCGCCACTTCGCGCACCGCCTGGGTCAGCGGGCGCGCTTCGAAGGCGGCGCGTTCAGCCGGGGTGGGGACCACGGCCGGGGAGCTGCCCAGCGGGGGCAGGGGGCGCCCCAGACGTTCGAGCGAAAGCATCCCGTAGAACTGGTCCGGATAGGCGGCGGCGGCTTCGAAATAGCGCTCCGCATCATCCATCCGCCCGGCCTGCATCGCGGCGCGCCCGGCCCAGTAGAAGCCCTTGGAGCGGGTCTGCGGGGTGCGAGCGGCAGCGCCGTAGCGCCAGAACAGCGGCGCGGCGGCGGCCCCGTCGCCCAGTTCGCGCAGGGCCTTGGTCCCGCCCAGCCACATCAGCGAGGTATAATCGTCACGGATCGCGAAGGGTTGCTGGCTGACATCGGTGCCTGCGGCAAAGGCATCGTCGATCCCCCCCGCGATCCGCGCGGCGCTGCGCGCGTCGGCCTTGCGCGCCACGGCCAGCAGTTCGGCGATCCAGCGGCGCGGATCGGGCGGCGGCGCGGCGAATGGCGGGCGGGTGGCGAGCAGGGCGGCGGCGCTGGCCGTCTGCCCGCCGAGCCGCAGCATCCGCACGCGGTTGTAAAGATAGCCGGGCGCGGCGCGCAGGTCGGTCGGCTGGGGTAGCCCGGCGGCGGCGGGATCGCGCCCGTTGATCAGGCCAAGCCGCACCAGGAATCCGGTGCGCGCGCCCGGCGAGACATAGAGCAGCTGCCGTTCGGCCTGCGCGCCGGCACTGGCCCACAGCAACGCGTCCATCCGTGCATCGTGGTCTGACGGTTGCAGCACCGGGGCGAGCTGGGCGAGCAGGCTGGCCTCCACCGCGTCGTTCATCGGCCCGCCGCGCCATGCGGCCAGGCCCACCTCGCGCGCCTCGCTGCGCCCCAGCGCGGCGAGGGCAAGGGCATAGCGCGCCCGGCCCGGATTGGTCAGCGGCGGGAAGCGGTCGAAGAAGGCGGTGATTCGCGTCAGCTCCACGCCCTCGCGCTCCAGCGCCTGTTCGGCCCGGATGCGCAATTTCGCCTCTTCCGGAAAGCCCGGATAGGTCACCACGAAGCTGGAATAGTCATCGAACTTGAACTGGTCCGAGGCGTTGAGCAGCTTCCACCGGCTGACCGCCTGGACCATGTTTCCCGGGGGAGTTGCGCGGTGCTGGGCGCGCGCGGCATCCCATTCGCGGCCATCGGGATGAGGCTCTTCCGCCCGCGCCGGGGCGGAAAGGAAAGCCAGCATTACCAGCGCCGAAGCAATTGTGTTGCGGACCATGCTGGACATGCTGCGCCTAGGCTCCTTATCAGGCGCTGAATAGCAGCGCCCGCGTGAACGGGGTGGACGGTCCACCTCTATGCGGCAAATGCAGGGGCAAAGTCCATGTTCTCCGGCTCGATTCCGGCACTTGTCACACCATTCCGCGATGGAGCGGTCGATTACGAGGCGTTCCGCCGACTGGTCGACTGGCAGGTGGAGCAAGGCTCGCTCGCCCTGGTTCCCTGCGGCACCACCGGCGAGGCGCCGACCCTGACCAACGATGAACAGCACCTGCTGTTCGCGGCCTGCGTGGAGCAGGCCGGGGGGCGCGTGCCGGTGATCGCGGGCTGCGGCAGCAACGATACCCAGACCGCGCTGTGGCATATGCAGGTGGCCAAGGATCTGGGCGCGGACGCCGCGCTGATGGTCGCGCCCTATTACAACCGGCCCAGCCAGGCCGGGCTGCTGGCGCACTTTTCCTATCTGGCTGAAAAGGTCGACCTGCCGATCGTGCTTTACAACGTGCCGGGCCGCACCGTCACCGACATCAAGCCCGAAACCGTGATCGAACTGGCGCGCCGCTTCCCTGACCGGATCGTCGGGATCAAGGATGCCAGCGGCGACATGACCCGCCTGACCGCGCACCGGATGCAGCTGGGCGCGGGCTTCGTCCAGCTATGCGGCAACGATGACATGGCGCTGCATTACAACGCGGGCGGCGGCTCGGGCTGCATTTCCGTCACCGCGAACGTCGCGCCCAGGCTGTGCGCCGAGTTTCAGGCCGCCAGCCTGGCTGGCGACATGGCCCGCGCGCATCAGCTTAACGAGCGGTTGTTCCCGCTGCACCAGGCGCTGTTCACCGATGCCTCGCCCGCGCCGGTCAAGTACGCGCTGGCCCGCCTGCACGACTGGCTGAACCTTTCGGTCCGCCTGCCGCTGGTCGAATGCAGCGCCGAGGCTCGCCGCGCGGTGGATGCGGGGCTGGAGCACGCCGGGCTGGTCTGAGGCGGGCCGGTCTGCGGCGGGCCGGGCGCGCGGTGGGGCGAAATTTGCGCAATCGCCGGTTTTCTTTTGCCGCGCCGCGCCCTACATGCGCGGTTACGCCATGGCCCGCCCGACCCACGCCCCGTTCGACAAGAAAAAGATTGTCGCCGAAAACCGCCGTGCGCGGTTCGATTACTATATCGAGGAGGTGTTCGAGGCCGGGATCGTCCTGACCGGGACCGAAGTCAAAAGCCTGCGCTTTGGCGAAGGCTCGATCGCCGAATCCTATGCCGAGGTGAAAAACGGCGAGGTCTGGCTGGTCAATTCCAATGTCCCCGAATTCAGCCACGGCAACCGCTTCAACCACCAGCCCAAGCGGCTGCGCAAGCTGCTGCTGCACGAGCGCGAGATCGCCAAGTTCACCGGCGCGGTGGAGCGCAAGGGCATGACGCTGGTGCCGCTGTCGGTCTATTTCAACGGCCGGGGCCGGGCCAAGGTGGAGCTTGCCCTGGCCAAGGGCAAGAACGTCGCCGACAAGCGCGCGACCATCAAGGAACGGGACTGGAAGCGCGATCAGGCGCGGATCATGCGGGATTACAAGTGAGCAAGCTTGCGAACCGCATCGCCGCCTGGGGCAACCGCAACCTGCCCAAGCGCGAAGACCTTGAGCACAGCCGCTGGGTGGGGCCGTTCGCCCGCCGCCCGGAACTGTGGCGCTTTACCCGCCGCTCCGTTCCGCGCGGGGTGGCGGTGGGCCTGCTGGTTGGCATCTTCGCGCTGATTCCGGGCATCCAGATCGTCGGCGCGGCGCTGATGTGCGTGCCCAGCCGCGGCAATATCCCGATCGCGGCGGCGATGACTTTCCTGTCCAACCCGGCGACCACGCCGCTGATCCTGGCCGCGTCGATCTATGTCGGCAACAAGCTGGGCTTCCACGCCGATGTCAGCACCTTCAACGCCCTGCTCGATCACGGCGCCTCGCTGAAGGACTGGGCCTACTGGTTGCTGTCCGATGCCGCTCCGGCCATGCTGCTGGGGCTGTTCGTGATCTCGACGCTGGCCGCCGCGCTGGGCTATCTGATCTCCTCGGTTATCTGGAACTGGTGGGTGCGGCACAAGCGCCGGGTCAAGCTGGAGCAGCTCGGCGCCGCCCGCGCCGCGGCTGCGGAAGAACCATGAGCGAGGCGGGCGCCGCGCCGAAAGGCCGGGGCGCCGAACGGGCGCTGGTTGGCGCCGCGCTGGCGGTCAGCCTGGGCCTGTTGTGGCTGGTCACGCGCGATCCGGTGCTGGTTGCGGCCTTTGCGGGCGGCGTCGCGGTGGTCGGCGCGCTGGCCTGGTCGCTTGGCCGCCCGCGTGAAACGGCGCGCGAGCCTGACTATGCCCTGCCGGACTGGTCGGTCACCGTTGCCGCGATCGACCGTGCCGATACGGCGGTGGCGATCACCGATCGCGCCGGGCGGCTGGTCTGCGCCAATCCGCTGTACGAAACCTGGTTTGGCGCCAGCCATGCTCCGCCGCGCCTACCGGTGGACAACGCCAGCCTTGAACGCCTCGCCAAGGCGGGCCGCACCGGCTGGCGCGACGGCAAGGGGCTGGCCGACCTGATCGAAAGCCCGTCCGGACGGTGGAAAGCTGTGGCGGTGCGCGCCGGGCGGGGCGACGATTATCTGGTCTGGACGATCCACCCGCTCAGCGCGCCCGATCCGGTGGCGGAACTGGTCCCCCACCTTGACGGCAAGCTGGGCCGCGCCCTTGCCAATGCCGGGATCGCCGCCGCGATCGTCGATCCCGACGGCACGATCCGCGCCGCGAGCAGCGGTTTCGCCACGCGCGCCACGGGGGATTCCGCCGCGCTGCTGACCGGCCAGTCGTTCACCGGCCTGCTGCGCCAGGACGAGCGCGACCGCATCACCTGGGCGCGCGACGGCAACCGGGGATCGCCGCTGACCATGTTCTACCTGCCGGTCGCGGACCCCGATGCCGCCCATATCGACTATGAAAACGCGCCTTCGCTGATGCTGCTGGCCGATAGCGGCGTGGGCATCGGCGGCGGCACCGGGGGCGAAGGCACGGCGGCCATCCCCCACCTTGAGGCGCTGCTCGGCCCGCTGCCGCTGGGCCTGGCCATGGCCGACCGCGACGGACGGCTGCTGTTTGCCAATCCCGCCTTCATGCGCGCCGCGGGGCGCGAGAACGAGCCGCACCCGGTCTATCCCACCGACCTGGTCGTGCAGGAGGACAAGGGCCCGCTGTCCGACGCGATCCGCCGCTTCGCGCAGGGACCGGCCAGCGCGGGCGACATCGCGGTGCGGCTGCGCAGCCAGCCGGAAGAGCCGGTCAGCCTCAGCCTGGCCGGGGTGCGCGGGCTGGGCGAGGCTTCGGTGCTGCTGGGCCTGACCGACAGCAGCGAGGAAACCCGGCTCAAGCAGCAGGTCGCCCAGGCCACCAAGATGCAGGCCGTGGGCCAGCTGGCGGGCGGGGTGGCGCACGATTTCAACAACGTGCTGACCGCGATTCTGGGCACCTGCGATCTGATGCTGCTGCGCCATACCCCGGGTGACAGCGACTATGACGACATCCAGCAGATCCGCGCCAATTCCAACCGCGCGGCCAGCCTGACGCGCCAGCTGCTGGCCTTCAGCCGCCAGCAGACCCTGCGCCCCGAAGTTCTGCAATTGCCCGATGTCGTTTCGGACGTGTCGCACCTGCTCAAGCGGCTGATCGGCGAAAAGATCCAGTTGGTCGTCACCCACGACCGCGATCTGGGGGCGGTGCGCGCCGATCCGGGCCAGCTGGAGCAGGTGATCGTCAACCTGGCGGTCAACGCCCGCGACGCGATCCTGTCCAAGGGCGAGGGCGGGGGCAAGGTTACGCTCGCCACCCGCAAGATCACCGCCGCCGACGTGCGGGCGATGGGCAGTGCGATCATGCCGCAGGCCGATTACACCTGCCTGATCGTCGAGGATACCGGCACCGGCATCGCGCCCGAACACCTCGGCAAGATCTTCGAACCGTTCTTCACCACCAAGGAAACGGGCAAGGGCACGGGGCTGGGCCTCTCCACCGTTTACGGCGTGGTCAAGCAATCGGGCGGGTTCATCTTCGCCGACAGCGAGCGCGGGCGCGGCACACGCTTTTCGGTCTACCTGCCGGTCCACCACGGCACTGGCGAAGCGCCGCGCGCCGCCAAGGCAGAGGCTCCGCGCGAATGGGCCGGAGGCGGCCGGGTGCTGCTGGTCGAGGACGAGGACATGGTCCGCGCCGTCGCCAGCCGCGCCCTGACCCGCGCCGGCTATACCGTGACCACCGCCAGCGACGGCGACGAGGGGCTGGAAATCATCGAGCGCGGCGAGGCGTTCGATCTCGTCGTCTCCGATGTCGTCATGCCGGTGATGGACGGCCCGACCATGGCCCGCGAAATCCGCAAGACCCACGCCGATCTGCCGGTGCTGTTCATGTCCGGCTATGCCGAGGAACAGCTGCGCAAGGAAATCGACATGGCCAATGTCGGCTTCCTGCCCAAACCCTTCACCGTCCAGCAGATCACCGACAAGGTCGGCGCCGTGCTGGCCGAGGCGAAAGGCTGAGCCGGAAGGGCTGAGGTCAGGCGGGGGCGCGCCTCAGCCGTCGCCGCAGGTCAGGAACACGGTGAACACAGCGGTCTGGCCGCTTACGGTCACTGTCGCGGCCGTGCGGTAGGTGTCGGCGGGATAGCTTTCTTCCTGCGAAACCCACACCCGCTTGCCGCGCTTCAGCCTGACCGTCACCTTGCGGTCCTTGCTGACCAGGACCGGGTTGGGCGTATTGCCGGCCTGGTCGTGCAGCCGATAGGACTTGCCGTTGATCCCGACTTGCCAGTTGTCGTTCCCCACCGGGAAATAGTCCATCCCGCCGATGATCCGCTGGTCGTTCTGGCGCAGCGATATCCGGCAGGCCGAACCTGAGAAGGTATCCTCGATCGGCGTCAGCCGCAGCGCGGCCTTTGCCGCCGGGGCGGCAAGCGCGGGCTGGGCCGCCGCCAGCAGAACGGCCGGCAGGATGATCCGGATCGTGCAGTGCATCGTCTGTCCCCCCTTCGCATCGGCACGGCCTGATGCGACGACGAACGTTCTAGGCCGGAGGCCAGGGGAGGGCAACCGGAGGTGCGGCGGGCATCACCGCTCGATCCGCGTCTTGGTGACGCGGCCGTTCTTGTCATAGGTGGTCCACACACTGACCGGCTTGCCATCGGCATCCTTGCCGGGGGTAAGCACTTCGCGCGATCCGTCCTTGTTGTAGACCGTGCCCGATCCGGTGTGGCTGTTGGGTGCCGGTTCGTCACTGGGTGCGGGGGAGGGGCCGATCCCCGCATCGGCGGCGACGCTTTTCAGGCATTCCTTGGTGTACCGGGCCTGGACCTGGTTGGTCAGCGTCTGCGCTCTCCCGGCCAGTGCCATCAGCGCATTGGCCTGTCCCAGTGCGGCCTTGGCCTCGCCTTCGGTGTTGATGGAATCGGCGTTGATCCCGCCGGCCATCGCGTTGAGGCGCTTGGTGATGACCAGCAGTTCCTGGACGGCGGGATCGTTGGCGGCAGCCTCGCAGTTGCCGGCGCCCTGCGGGTTCCACTTTGCGGCGCGGTTGCGCATGGCATACTGGCCGCGCAGCTGCGCGTATTGTTCGGGGCTGATCTTGCCGACCTTGAAGTCCCGCTCGATCTCTGCCCAGCGCTTGGCACTGGCTGAATCGGTCGCGGCCTGCTTTTCATAGGCGGCCTGCTCTTCGGGGCTGCGGGTGCGGATGACGCCCTGCTTGTCCATGTACTCATCGATCGGCAGCGCACGCACTTTCCCGTCGCGGTCGAGGATGACCTGCGGGGTCAGCCACGGCTTGCCGATGTACTTATCGGCATAGGCCTTGTCGCGGATCGCGTTTTCGTAGCTGTCGATCGCCTGCTTCACGTACTGGTCGTGCGCATAATCGCCCAGGCTGGCGCCGATGAACTGGCCGCCGGGAAACCACGATCCCGCCATGCCGCCGCCAGTGGCCATCCCGCTCTTGGTGGTTTCCTGGATCAGCACCCCGGCGGCGCCGGTAAAGTCGCCTTCGACGACATAGCCGAGCGCCTTCATCCCGACCGAAACCATGTTCAAGCGCTGCAGGACCTTGGCAACGCCTTCGGCATAGCTTGCCGCCTTTTCGGTGCCGGGCGAGCTGAACTGCAATTTCACCGCCTCGCGCAGCCCCTCGCGCTTAAGCTCGGGCGACATCTTGGGGTTCGAGGCAAGCTCGTAGAGCCGCGCCGCCAGCGCCCGCTGCTGCCCCGCATCGGCGGTGAACTGGCGGGCGAGGTCCTTGAACAGCGCCTGGTTGCCTTCGGACGAGACGTTGTCCATCCACGCGCCGCTATCGGGCACCCAGATCTGCGAGACCGAGGCCGGTGGCTGGTTGGCCGATGCCGGCGGCTTGTTGATCTGGGCGCTGCCGCCGGAGATCTGCGCGGCCAGCGGGGCGATGGCGATGATCGCGGCGAGTGCCGTGCCGACCTTGAGGATCGCGCGCATCAGTTCTTCTCCTTGCGGGCGGCGTCGTAGAAACTCTGGAAGCTGACCAGGTTGAGCCGGCGCAGGTCCGGCCCGCTTTCAGTCTCCTCGGTCTGCAGCACGACGAACAGGTTCGGCTGAAGCTTCGATGCCAGCATCAGCAGCGCCGACTTGTCGGTCGCGAGGTAGGAAACCGGGGTCAGCGAATCGCGTACCCTGGGGTCGAGCTTGCCGATCATGGCAACCCCTTCGGCAATCGCGCCTTCGCCCATGGTTTTGCCAGCGATCGCACCGTCGCGGGCCTCGATCCAGATCGTGATCGCCTCTCCCGCCGTGTTGCCGCTTGCGAACAGGGGATCGACCTCGCCGCGATAGTCGACAAAGGCGGTGCCTGCCATGACGGGCAGCAGTGCTGCGGTTTCGGCATCGATCCCGGCGAGGGGATCGTTCGCACGCTCGAACGCCAGAGCCGTCTCGGCGGTCAGGCGGGCCACCGCCTCAGGGGCGAAAACCTCGCCGCGCTGCCAGGCGCGGCCCAGGGTGAAATCGCCGGTCTTGCCGCGCACGGTGACGCCTGGCATGGCATCGACCGCCACGATCGTCAGCTTGCCGTCGCTGCCGCGCGACCAGCGGGTCAGCAGCATCGTATCGCTCCACGGATGGTAATAGCCAACCAGCGGCGTACCATCGGCGGCCTTGCCGATGTTGGGCAGCGCGGTGGAGAGGAACAGCCGCCAGTTGCCCTGCCAGTCGCCATCGGGGAACATCGCATCACCCAGCGCGGCAAAGCGCAGGTTGGCCTGGGGGGTGCCGTAAACCGCCAGGGCGCGGAGCAGGTCGGCGGTGGCCATCAGGCGGAACGTTTCCGCCTCTCCGAACAGCCGGACCGGGTCCTGCGCCGAATTGCCGGTCACCGCCTGCTGAACCTTCGAACAGCCCTGCGGCACAACCGCGACCGCGGCCAGCAGGGCATAGACGAAGGCGGTTCTGGGTCTGGCACGCTGTGGCATCGGGATTGGTCCTGCCCTGTTTATGTAAGCAGATTGTAATACACACCCGGCTGGCGGCAAGTTCATTGATCCGGAACAAGCCACGCGCGGCTTGGCAGCTGGCGGGCGGCTTTGCGGGCGGGGATGAGGCCTCACGACCCGCTTTCCTAACCGAGCATAACTATTTACTATCAATAGTATGATTTCGAGTTTTCAGATCATTTAGGAATTGGGAGCAGGTCCTGGACGGGGCGCAGAGAATGTCCCTGGACTCTGTCCATAATGTCCATTCGTTCATCGGGACGGGCAGTCTCCTGACCGGAACAAATATAGAATGTTTTCCTCTTGTTCTTCTGGAACAAACGCGATACATCGAGTCGCAAGTTGACCTTCCGGGTCGGCGGGTTAGGCAAGGGGACGAACGATGGCTGCACAGCTCAAGCTGATTCAGGAAGGCAAGGAAACGATGGACCGTCAGAAGGCGCTGGAAGCGGCGCTGGCCCAGATTGATCGCGCATTTGGCAAGGGCAGCGCGATGAAGCTCGGCTCGAAAGAGACGATGCAGGTCGAAGCGATTTCCACCGGCAGCCTCGGGCTCGACATCGCGCTGGGCGTTGGCGGTCTGCCGCGCGGCCGCGTGATCGAGGTGTATGGGCCGGAAAGCTCGGGCAAGACCACGCTGGCGCTGCACGTGATCGCCGAAGCGCAGAAGAGCGGCGGGACCGCCGCCTTCATCGATGCGGAACACGCGCTCGATCCGGTCTATGCCAGGAAGCTGGGCGTCAACATCGACGAACTGATCGTCTCGCAGCCCGATACCGGCGAACAGGCGCTGGAAATCACCGACACGCTGGTGCGCTCGAACGCGATCGACGTGCTGGTGGTCGATTCGGTCGCCGCGCTGGTCCCCCGGGCCGAGATCGAGGGCGAGATGGGCGACAGCCACGTCGGCCTCCAGGCGCGGCTGATGTCGCAGTCGCTGCGCAAGCTCACCGGTTCGATCAGCCGTTCGCGCTGCATGGTGATCTTCATCAACCAGCTGCGCATGAAGATCGGCGTGATGTACGGCAACCCGGAAACCACCACGGGCGGCAACGCGCTCAAGTTCTACGCCTCGGTCCGGCTCGACATCCGCCGCACCGGGCAGATCAAGGACCGTGACGAGATCGTCGGCAACGCCACCCGCGTGAAGGTGGTCAAGAACAAGGTCGCCCCGCCGTTCAAGCAGGTCGAATTCGACATCATGTATGGCGAGGGGATCTCCAAGATCGGCGAAATCCTCGACCTTGGCGTCAAGGCCGGGCTGGTTGAGAAGTCGGGCGCCTGGTTCTCCTATGACAGCGTGCGGATCGGCCAGGGGCGTGAAAACGCCAAGCAGTTCCTCAAGAGCAATCCCGAAATGTGCGACCGGCTGGAGGCTGCGATCCGCAGCCAGACCGAAGGTCTTTCCGGGGAGATGATGACGGGTCCGGACGCGGACGACGATATCTGATCCCCAGGGGAGGGCGCCCTTCGTCCCCCAAACCCGGGGGCGTCCTCCACGAAACCGGACCGGCGCGGCACCCAGGCGGGGCCGCGCCGGTTTCCGTTCCTGGCTTTCGAAAACCGTGTCCAGATCAGGGGTTTCCGGCTTGACCCCGGGCACGGCTCGCCTACCAAGGGCGTGCTGTACAGGAGGGGTTCAATGCACAAGTTCAAGCTCGCGGCGCTCGTCGCGCTGTCCTCGGTCGCGCTGTCGGGCTGCGCCACGGTGATCAACGGCAACAACCAGGACTACAAGATCAAGACCGATCCCGCCGGGGCCAAGGTCACTTTCAACAATGGCCTGTCGTGTGAATCCCCGTGCAAGATCGAACTCAAGCGCCGCAAGGACTTCCGCGCCGATGTGACGCTTGACGGCTACAAGCCTGCCTATGTCCTGATCCAGAGCCAGTTCGGCGGGGCAGTGGTCGGGAACGTGCTCCTTGGTGGGATCGTCGGCGGCGTCGTGGACAGCGCCAATGGATCGACCAATCACCTCGCGCCTGCCCCGCTGTCGCTCAAGCTTGCGCCGTTGGGTTCCAGTGAAGAAACCATGCTCCTCGACAAGAAGGGCAAGGTGGTTTCCACGCTCCAGACGCACAATGACAAAGTGCGCAAGGATCTGCTGAAGACGCTTGGCGCCGATCTCGTCTCGGATGCGGGCAAGGCGCCAGCCAGTGCCCCGGCTGCGGTCCCGGCACCTGAAGCATCGCCGGCACCACAGCCTTCTCCGGCGCAGTAAAGGGGCGGCTCAACCCAAGTTCCGGCCCGTCCCGTAGCGGGGCAGGCCGAAATGGGCCGGGGCGCAATCCGGCGGACCCGGATAGGGTTGCGGGCAGATCCGTTGGAGATGCCCGATGCCCACCCCGCGCCTTACCTTTGCCATTGCTGTTTCAGGCCTGCTGCTCGCCGCCGCACCAGCGGCAATGGCGCGCCAGCTTTCGGACAACTGGCCGGTTCTTGCCAGCGACCGGGATGGTTCGTGCCGTTTGTCGATCACCGGCAACGGCAGGATCATGCAATTGCGCGCGGTCGGCCTTGTTCCCGGAGAGAGGGCTAGGTTCGCCCTGACCAACGCGGCGATGAAGCCGATCGACTGGACGGTGCGCGCCGGACCGAGCGGGGAGTGGTCGCAGGTCTACATCCCGTTCCTCTGGGGCAACGGGGATGGTTCGACCCGCACCGCCAACAGCGGCGGCACCGTATCGGTCAACCTCTCGGCAGCGCGCTGCAGCCTCGGCGCCTCGGCCGACTGGCGGCGCGAAATCCGCGTCATTCCCTGAAAGCCGGCGCTGGCGCCCCGCTTCAGTGCGCCTCGGCAGCGCGGGCCTTGACCACCTCGTCGGCGTGCTTGCCGGCCAGTTCGGCGAGATGATCGAACCCGGCGACGAACTCGGCAAGGCCCTGGCTTAACGAGCGCAGTTCCGCGTCGAGGCCGTGTAGCGCGCTTTCTGGCAACTGCGCCTCGACCCGTTCCCAACGCTCCCACTCCGGGTGCGGTGACAGCCCGAGGATCTGTCCGCGCCGGGCCGACAGGACCGATCCGGCCTTTGATCCGCTGCCACCCGGCGTATCGACCGCCACCCGCACGACCGGCTCCAGCAGATAGGGAGCGGCCTGCGCCAGGGCATCGCCCATCGCCATGCGCCCGGCGATCCGGAACGCGAGTTCAGAGCTGTCCACGGCGTGAAACGAGCCATCGACCAGCGTCACCGCAACATCGACAACGGGGAATCCCAGCGGCCCGCGCTCCATCGCGTCGCGGATGCCGGATTCAACTGCCGGGATGTATTGCCGGGGGATGGCGCCGCCAGTGATCCTGTCCTCGAAGGCAAAGCCCGCGCCGCGTTCAAGCGGGCGGATTTCGATCGAGCAATCGCCGTACTGGCCATGCCCGCCCGACTGCTTCTTGTGCCGTCCGCGTGCGGCCGCGGCCTTGCGGATCGATTCGCGGTATGCCACGCGCGGCGGACGGGTTTCGACCGCCACCCCGTAACGCCGCTGCAGCCGCCCCAGCACTACGGCGAGGTGATCCTCGTTGATCCCGCGCAGCAGCGTTTCGTGCGTCGCATCGTCCTGCGTCCATTCGAGCGCCGGGTCTTCCTCGCACAGGCGGTGGAGCGCGGTGGAAAGCTTGACGTCGTCCTTGCGGTCGCGGGTGGTGATGGCGATCGCGGCGTTGCGCGGCGGATAGGCGAGGGCCGGCGCGGCGGTGCAGCGCGCGCCCTTGCGCGGCAGCACCTTTGCGCAGCGCGCGCCTTCCAGTTTGGCAACGGCAACCACCTCGCCAACCTGCGCCACGGAATGCTTGGCGGTCTTTTCGCCCTGGACGAGAAACAGCGAGCCGGTGCGTTCCGCCGTGCCCGCCACATCCAGTTCGTCGCCTTCGCCGAGCGGCTCGCCAAGTACCCGGCCAAGCGCGAGACGGCCCATCGCCCCCGCGTTCGCCACCTTGAACACGTGGAAGGCTCCGCCTTCGCGCAGGCCGATCCGCGCGGCGGCGGCATCGGGGTAGGGCGCTTCATGGCGCAGCAGCTTGAGCAGACGGTGGACGCCGCCATCACCCAGCGCCGAGCAGAGCACCACCGGCACGACCTTGTTGCCCTGGGTATCGGCGGCAAGATCGGCCATCACGGTCATCTGGTCCGGCGCCTCGTCCATCAGCAGCGCTTCCATCAGCGCGTCGTCGAAGTCGGCAAGCGTTTCGAGCAGGTGCGAGCGGTCCTGCTGTTCCAGCGCGGCCATTTCGCCCGGAATTTCGACCCGCTCGCTCTCCTTGCCGGGCCGATAGCGATAGGCCCGTTCCAGTGCGAGATCGACATAGCCGACCACCGTGTCGCCCTCGCGGATCGGGATCTGGCGCAGCGCCAGCGGCTCGCGGCTCATCGGCTGAAGCTCGGTAAGCAGCGCGTGGACCGTGCCGGCGCGGGCATGCTCGATCTTGTTGATCACGATGACATGGGGCAGCCCCAGATCATCGAGCCGCCGCAGAATGGGTTCGGCCAGCGCCGCGCGTTCGGGCGCCGGGTCGATCACGACCAGCGCCAGGTCGGCCGATTGCAGCGCCGCCAGGCCATCCGCCACAAAGCCCGCGCCGCCGGGCGTGTCGATCAGCGCAAAGCGGTCGCCCAGGTAGTCGAAGTGCATCAGGCCCAGTTCGGTCGATCCGCCGCGCGCCCGCGCCTCGGGGCTGGCATCGCCGACGGTGCTGCCCGCCTCCACGCTGCCCTGCCGGTTGATCGCGCCGCTGGCAAACAGCAGTGCTTCGGCAAGGCTGGTCTTGCCCGTGCCTGCCGGTCCGACCAGCGCGACCGCACGGGTGGCTGCTCTGCCGGGATGAGTTCCGCTTTGGGTGTTGCCCATTGTCGCCTCCTCTTCAACGAAGGCGCGCCGGGCGCTGGGATCTTGCACGCCGACGCGCAAGGACTGGAGCAGATGGTCTGCCTGCGGGGGCTGAGTCGCAAGTGAATTGTTCGGGACAATTGTTGCTTGCCGCGCAAGGCCGCCGGGCATAGCCTGCCGGACATGACCACGGGAATGGATTGGCGCGCGCAAACCGGGCGCAGCTGGGCAGAGAGCTATCACCTCACCGACCGGAGCTTCGCGGGGCTGACCCAGCGGCTGCTCGAGCGGATCGCCGAGCGCGAGGGTGGCCAGGTGCTCGATATCGGCTGCGGGGCGGGGGAGCTGTCGCTGGCAATCGCGCGGAACCGCCCTTACGCCCAGGTCGTCGGCGTCGACATTTCGGCGCAACTGGTCGGCGCGGCCAGTCAGCGTGGCGAACAGCTTGCCAATGTCCGGTTCGTCGAAGCCGATGCCGCGACCTGGCAGGAGCCGGGCTTTGCGCCTGAAGTGCTGGTTTCGCGCCATGGGGTAATGTTCTTCGATGCGCCGGTTCCGGCCTTTGCCAACCTGCTTGACCTTGCCGCGCCAGAGGCGGAGCTGATCTTTTCGTGCTTCCGCAGTCCCCAGGAAAATCCCTGGGCGACCGATCTGGCCAAGCTGCTGCAACTGCCGCCATCGGCCAATCCGACCGCGCCGGGCCCCTTTGCCTTTGCCGATCCGCAGTATGTCGAAGACATCTTGTCGGGCGCGGGCTGGCTGGGGCCGGGGTTCGAGCCGGTCGACTTTGCCTATATCGCGGGCAAGGGGGAAGACCCGGTGGAGGACGCGCTTGGCCTGTTCCGCCGCATCGGTCCCGCCGCACAGGCGCTGCGCGCGCTGGAGGGCGAGGCGCGCGCCTCTGCCGAGGCACGGATCCGCGAGTGGCTGGAGGCTCACCGCAGCGGCGATCTGGTGGCCTTGCCGGCCGCTGCGTGGATCGTCACGGCGGGGCACGGCTGATCGCACGGCCAAAAGGGCTGGGAAAGCCGCGTTAACGCCTTCGCGCTTGCCGCAAATCGGCCACTGTCCTATCGGCGGGGCATTATGACCTCGACGAACGACATCCGCCGCTCCTTCCTGGAATACTTCGGCTCGAACGGGCACGAGGTGGTGCAATCCGCGCCGCTGGTGCCCTACAACGATCCGACCCTGATGTTCACGAACGCGGGGATGGTGCCGTTCAAGAACGTGTTCACGGGGCTGGAGACGCGGGCCGTGCCCCGCGCAACCTCCTCGCAGAAGTGCGTGCGGGCCGGGGGCAAGCACAACGATCTCGACAATGTGGGCTATACCGCGCGCCATCACACCTTCTTCGAGATGTTGGGGAACTTCAGCTTCGGCGACTATTTCAAGGAACAGGCGATCACCCACGCCTGGACCCTGCTGACCCGCGAATGGGGCCTGCCCAAGGACAAGCTGCTCGCCACGGTCTATCACACCGACGACGAGGCGGCGGACCTGTGGAAGAAGATCGCCGGCCTGCCGGAAGAGCGGATCATCCGCATCGCCACCAAGGACAATTTCTGGGCGATGGGCGATGATGGCCCGTGCGGTCCGTGCTCGGAAATCTTCTTCGACCACGGAGACCACATCTGGGGCGGCCCGCCGGGATCGGCGGAGGAAGACGGCGACCGCTTCATCGAGATCTGGAACCTGGTGTTCATGCAGTACGAGCAGGCGGCGGGCGAGATCGTCTCCGAACTGCCCAAGCCCAGCATCGATACCGGCATGGGGCTGGAACGGATCGCGGCCGTGCTGCAGGGCCAGCATGACAATTACGATACCGACACCTTCCGCGCGCTGATCGCCGCTTCCGAAGGGCTGACCGGCGTGAAGGCCGAGGGCGAAAGCCGGGCCAGCCACCGCGTGATCGCCGATCACCTGCGCTCCACCAGCTTCCTGCTGGCCGATGGCGTGCTGCCCAGCAACGAAGGGCGCGGTTATGTGCTGCGGCGGATCATGCGCCGGGCGATGCGCCACGCGCACCTGCTGGGCGCGAAGGAGCCCCTGATGCACCGCCTGGTGCCCGCGCTGGTCGCGGAAATGGGCGCCGCCTATCCCGAACTGGGCCGGGCGCAGCCGCTGATCCAGGAAACCCTTCAGCGCGAGGAAGTGCAGTTCCGCCGCACGCTCGCCAACGGGCTCAAGCTGCTGGACGAGGCTACGGGCGACATGGGCGAGGGCGGTGAACTGCCCGGCGAGACCGCGTTCCGCCTCTATGACACCTATGGCTTCCCCTATGACCTCACCGAGGACGCGCTGCGCGCCCGGGGCATCGGGGTGGACCGCGCCGGGTTCGACGCGGCCATGGCCCAGCAGAAGGCCGCCGCGCGCGCCGCGTGGAAGGGCAGCGGTCAGGCTGCCGACAGCGAGGTGTGGTTCGATATCGCCGAACGCGCCGGGGCAACCGAGTTCACCGGCTATACCGCGAACACCGCCGAGGCGCAGGTCGTCGCGCTGGTGAAGGACGGGCAGGAAGTCCAAAGCGCCACTGCGGGCGACAGCGTCAGCGTGATCGTCAACCAGACCCCGTTCTATGGCGAAAGCGGCGGCCAGACCGGCGATGCCGGGACCATCACCGGCGCCGATGGCCTGAAGCTGGCCGTCACCGATACGGGCAAGCCGCTGGGCCGGCTCCACGCGCACAACGCGGTGGTCGAGGCCGGCACGATCAGGCTGGGCGATACGGTCAAGCTCGACATCGATGTCGTGCGCCGCGATGCGATCCGCGCGAATCATTCGGCCACCCACCTGCTCCACGCCGCGCTGCGGGGCCGGTTGGGCGCGCACGTGACGCAGAAGGGTTCGCTGGTCGCGGCCGACCGCCTGCGCTTCGACTTCTCGCACCCGGCTGCGCTGACGGCGGAGGACGTGGCGGCGATCGAGGCGGAAGTGAACGCGGAAATCCGCGCCAACGAAGCGGTCGTAACCCGCCTGATGAGCCCCGACGACGCGATCGAGGCTGGGGCCATGGCGCTGTTCGGCGAGAAGTACGGCGATGAGGTGCGGGTCCTCTCGATGGGCCGCGCCAGCGCAGGGCGTAACTATTCGGTCGAACTGTGCGGCGGCACCCACGTGCGCGCCACCGGCGACATCGGCCTGATGCGGATCGTCAGCGAAAGCGCGGTCAGCTCTGGCGTGCGCCGGATCGAGGCCCTGACCGGCGAAGGCGCGCGCCAGTGGCTGGTCGCCCGCGAGGATGCTCTGAAGGGCGCCGCCAGCCTGCTGCGCACCACGCCCGACGAGGTTGAGAGCCGCGTTGCCGCGCTACTTGACGAGCGCCGCAAGCTGGAGCGCGAACTGGCCGAGGCAAAGAAGGCGCTGGCGCTGGGCGGCGGCGGGGCTGCTGCGGGGCCGGCGGACGAGGACGTGGGCGGCGTGAAGTTCTCCGGCCAGGTGCTGGAAGGGCTCGATCCCAAGGAACTGCGCGGCCTGCTCGATCAGGCGAAGCAGCGGCTCGGTTCGGGCGTGGCGGTGATCGTCGCGGTCAACGATGGCCGCGCGAGCATCGCGGCAGCAGTAACCGATGACCTGACCGGCAAGGTCAGCGCGGTCGATCTGGTCCGTGCGGGCGTGGAGGCGCTGGGCGGCAAGGGTGGCGGCGGCCGCGCCGACATGGCCCAGGGCGGCGGCCCCGATGGCGCCAAGGCGGCCGAGGCGATTGCCGCGGTCAAGGCAGCGCTGGCGGGCTGAGCCGCCGGTTCGGCATCCGACCTTCCGTACTTGCCCCCGCTCGTGTCGAGCTTAGCAGAGACACGGCAGCACCCGCGCGCGGCTCCGGTCGGGCCGAAGCGGTCAGGCTGGGCGGTGTTCCCGCAAGGTGCCGCTCTTGAGCTTCGGCATTTCGTCCAGCCCGCCTTCTTCCATGATCTGTTCGCGGAATTCGTCGCGCTTTTCGTGGATCGAGGCGATCACCAGCCCCATCGGCACGCCAAGGTCGACCAGCACCGCTTCCGACAACTGAAGCGAGCTTTCCAGCGCTTCGGGCACCGCATGGCTGGCCCCGGCACGATACAGCGCGGCGGCGTGGCGCACGTCGCGGGCGCGGGCGATGATCGGCAGGTCGGCATAGGCAGCGCGCAGCTTGCGCACCAGGCGCTGCGCCGCAACCGGCTCGTCCATGGTCAGGATGACGGCCGCAGCCCGGTCCGCACCGATCCGCCGCAGCGAATCGCCGCGCGCGACGTCGCCGAACATCGTCTTGAGGCCCGCTTCCTGGGCCAGGCGCACCTGATCGGAATCGGAATCGATGGCGACATAGGGGATGCCGTGCGTGTCCAGCATCCGCGCCACCAGCCGCCCGACGCGCCCGCAGCCAACCACGATCGCGCGGCGCTCCTCCGGTTCCAGCGGCGGGGGAGGGGTTTGCGCCACCTGATCGACCCGCCGCGCCAGCCATCGCCCGCCGAAAGCGAGGATCGGCGTCACGGTCAGGCCGATGGCGGTGACGATCTGCCAGAACTGCGCGGCATCGCGGCTGACCAGCCGCGCGCTGATCGCCGCGCCCAGCACGATCAGGGTGGTTTCCGAAGGGCTCGACATCAGGATGCCGGTCTCGGTCGAGGTGCCGGGCCGCGCGCCCATCAGCCGCAGCAGCAGGCCCGTTACCACGGCCTTGGCGACCAGGATCGCGGTAACCCCGAGCAGGATCTCCAGCGGGCGTTCCCACACCACGGCAAGGTCCAGGCTCATCCCCACGGTGATCAGGAAGACGCCCAGGGCCAGGCCCTTGAACGGCTCGATGATCGCTTCGACCTCCTCGTGGTATTCGGTCTCGGCAATCAGCAGGCCGGCGATCAGCGCGCCGACGATCGGTGAAAGCCCGACCACGCCGGTCAGCGACGAGGCAAGCACCACCACCAGCAGGCTGGCGGCAAGAAACAGTTCGGGGCTTTTGGTCCGCGCGGCCTGCGCGAACAGGCGGGGCAGCAGCAGGCGGCCCACCACCAGCAGGCCCAGGATCACCACGGCGCCTTCGCCCATCACGCGCAGCAGTTCCTCGGTACTCTGCGTCTCGCTGCCGCGCCCCATCGCTCCCAGGAGGAAGATGATCGGCACCAGGGCGATATCCTCGAACAGCAGCATGGCCAGCGCGGCCTTGCCGACCGGCGTGTTGGTATCGACGATCTTGAGCACCAGCGCGGTCGAGGACAGCGCCAGGGCAAGCCCCAGCGCCATGCCGGTGGCTGGCGAGTTGCCCAGCGCGATCAGGCCCGCCGCAATCAGCGCGGCGCAGCCGATCAGTTCCAGCGCGCCCAGCCCGAAGACCTGCCGCCGCATCGCCCAGAGGCGTCCGAACGACAGTTCCAGCCCGATCGAGAACAGCAGCAGGATGATCCCGAACTCGGCGAAGGGTTCCAGCCGGTGGGAATCGGAAATGGTGACATAGCCCAGCCACGGCACCTGGCCGACATAGGCGCCAAGGCCCGACGGGCCGACCAGCAGGCCAACCAGAATGAAGCCGATGATCGGCGTGATGCGGAAGCGCGCGAACAGCGGGATGACGATTCCGGCCGCGCCAAGCACCACAAGCGCGTCGGACAGGATCGAGGTAGAGGTAATCGGGTCGGTTCCGGCCATTGCCCGACCCTAGGGCAGGGGGGCGCCGCTTGTCACGGCCCGGGCAAAAGAAAACGGCGGCACCGGGTGTCCGGGCCGCCGCTTTGCTTGCCGTTAGAGCGGAAGGTTTACTTCCAGTTGGCCATCTGGGCGTCGAGGTTCTGGACGATCGCCTCGAAGAAGCCTTCGGTGGTCAGCCACGGCTGGTCCGGACCGATCAGGATCGCAAGGTCCTTGGTCATCTTGCCGCTTTCCACGGTGTCGATGCAGACGCGTTCCAGCGTTTCGGCAAAGCGCACCACGTCGGGCGTGTTGTCGAACTTGCCGCGATAGATCAGGCCGCGCGTCCAGGCGAAGATGCTGGCGATCGGGTTGGTGCTGGTCTGCTTGCCCTGCTGGTGCTGGCGATAGTGGCGGGTGACGGTGCCGTGGGCGGCCTCGGCCTCCACGGTCTTGCCATCCGGGGTCATCAGCACCGAGGTCATCAGGCCAAGGCTGCCGAACCCTTGCGCGACCTGGTCCGACTGGACGTCGCCGTCATAGTTCTTGCAGGCCCAGACGAACTTGCCCGACCACTTGAGCGCCGAGGCGACCATGTCGTCGATCAGGCGGTGTTCGTAGACGATCCCGGCGGCGTCGAACTTTTCCTTGAAGCCTTCGTTCTCGAACACTTCGGCGAACAGATCCTTGAAGCGGCCGTCATAAGCCTTGAGGATGGTGTTCTTGGTGGAAAGGTACACCGGCCAGCCCAGGCCCAGGCCATAGTTGAAGCTGGCGCGGGCGAAATCGCGGATCGAATCGTCCAGGTTGTACATCGCCATGGCGACGCCGCCGCTGGGGAACTGGAACACTTCCTCGTCGATCTTCTCGCCGTTGTCGCCTTCCCACACCAGGCGCAGCTTGCCCGGGCCGGGGACGACGAAATCGGTGGCCTTGTACTGATCGCCAAAGGCGTGACGGCCGACCACGATCGGATCGGTCCAGCCCGGGATCAGGCGGGGGACGTTCTGCATCACGATCGGTTCGCGGAACACCACGCCGCCCAGGATGTTGCGGATCGTGCCGTTGGGCGACTTCCACATCTTCTTGAGGCCGAATTCCTCGACCCGCGCTTCGTCCGGGGTGATCGTGGCGCACTTCACGCCCACGCCGTACTGCTTGATCGCGTTGGCGGCATCGACGGTGATGCGGTCGTTCGTCTCGTCGCGCTTCTCGACCGACAGGTCATAATACTTCAGGTCGATGTCGAGATAGGGCAGGATCAACCGTTCGCGGATCCACTGCCAGATGATGCGGGTCATTTCGTCGCCGTCGAGTTCGACGACCGGGTTCGCTACCTTGATCTTGCCCATCGTGCGCTTGTCTTTCCCTGGGGAGGTTTTCGTACAATTCCCGGCCCCCTTAGCAGAGCATTCCGGCTGCGCAAGTTCGGGGTGGACAGGCGGGCGCTTCGCGGAATAGACCTTTAACCGGCCGATTAAACCCGATCCCCGAGAGGAACAGTCCATGAGCGAAGCACCCGAAGTCCTGACCGAAGTCGAAGATGGCGTCCTGATCATCACGATGAACCGCCCCGAGGCGAAGAACGCGATGAACAAGGCCCAGGCCGAAGGCATCGCCGCCGCGCTTGACCGGCTTGATGCCGAAAGCGACCTGCGCTGCGCGATCCTGACCGGCGCGGGCGGAACTTTCTGTTCGGGCATGGACCTCAAGGGCTTCCTGCGCGGCGAGCGTCCCAGCATCGAGGGCCGCGGTTTTGGCGGGATGACCGAATGGACCCCGGCCAAGCCGGTGATCGGCGCGATTGACGGCTACGCGCTGGCCGGCGGCATGGAGCTGGCGATGAGCTGCGACCTGATCGTCGCCAATTCGGGTGCCAAGTTCGGCATCCCCGAAGCCAAGCGCAGCCTGGCCGCGGCCGCTGGCGGCCTGATCAAGCTGCCCCGCCAGATCCCGCCGCGCATCGCCATGGAACTGGCGCTGACCGGCGATTTCATCGATGCGAAGCGCGCCTATGAACTGGGCTTCGTCAACCGCGTGGTCGATGGCCCGGCGCTGGAAGGCGCCAAGGCCCTGGCCCGCGCCGTGGCCGAGAATGGCCCGCTCGCCCTGATCGCCTCGAAGAAGGTGATCCGCGAATCGCACACCTGGTCGGACGCCGAGATGTGGGCCAAGCAGGCGGAAATCGTCATGCCGGTCTTCGCCAGCGAAGACGCCCGCGAAGGCGCCGCCGCCTTTGCCGAAAAGCGCAAGCCGAACTGGCAGGGCAAGTAAGCCCGCGCGCCGCGAAGCAGGCGCTGCCTGAACTCCCCTCCCGCCAGCGGGAGGGGAGGATAAAGCAAAAAGGCCCCGGTTTCCCGGGGCCTTTTTAGCGTTTTCGAATGGTGGGCGTAGCAAGGATTGAACTTGCGACCCCTACGATGTCAACATAGTGCTCTACCACTGAGCTATACGCCCGCACCATCCGGTTCTGCCCGAGGCCGTCGCCCCGGGCAGGGGGCCGCCATTAGCGAGGCTCCCCACGGTTGGCAACCCCCTGTCAGACGGTTGCCTGGACCTGCTGGCCAAAAATTCTTTCGACTTCCATCACCAGGTCGCGCAGGTGGAAGGGCTTGGACAGGACCCTGGCCTGCGGTGCCTCGCGGCTGGCCTTGAGCGTCACCGCCGCGAAGCCGGTGATGAACATCACCTTGGTATTCGGGCTGATCTCCGCGCAGCGCTGGGCAAGCTCGATTCCGTCCATTTCGGGCATGACAATGTCCGAGAGCAGCAGATCGAAATCCTTGCCGTAAAGCAGCGGCAGCGCCGCCGTGCCCCGGTCCACCGCCACCACTTCGTAACCCGCATTCTGCAGGGCGCGCGCCAGGTAGGTGCGCATCGCTTCTTCATCTTCGGCAAGCAGGATGCGGATCATCGTGTTCAGGTCCATCCCCGGATAGTGGCACTGGGCGGGCGCATTGCGGCCGCGTCGCGTGTCTTTCCCTACACCCGCGCCGGTTAACAATCTCGCCCCGATTCGCACCTGACCGACTTTGACACAGCATCGCATTCGCGTCAGGCAGGGGCATGGCAGCGGATCACGGCAGCAACGGCGATTCGGGGCGCATCTTCGGCGGAAGCATCCCCGGGGGGCAGGGCGTGCCGGCCTTTGTCCTGTCGGCCGCCGAACCTTCGGCGGTGCCGGTGCTGATCGCGGTGCCGCACGGCGGGCGCGCCTATCCCGGCCCCGTGCTGGAGCGGATGCGCAACCCCGGCTATGCCGCGCTGCGGCTGGAGGATCGCTATGCCGACCGGCTGGGCGAGGCTGTTGCCCGGATCACCGGGGCCGCGCTGCTGATTGCCCAGGCGCCGCGCGCGATGATCGATCTCAACCGCGCGGTCGAGGATGTCGACTGGGATATGTTCGCCGGGCGCGGCGCGCACAGCCTGGGCAGCTATAGCCCGGGCTTTCGCGCGCGCAGCGGCCTTGGCCTGATCCCGCGCCGCCTGCCGGGACTGGGCGAGCTGTGGAAGCGCCGCCATGACGAGGCAGACCTTGCCGCGCGAATCGCGCAGATCCACACCCCCTATCACGAATGCCTGTCGGCAACGCTGCTGCGGCTGCGCGAACGCTGGGGGGCGGCCTTGCTGATCGATCTCCATTCGATGCCGCCGCTGGGCTGGAGAAGCGGGCAGGCGCCGCCCGAATTCGTGCTGGGCGACCGGTTCGGCGCATCGTGCCACGGCGCGCTGATGGCCAGCTGCTTTGCCTTCATGGCCGAGGCCCGGCGCGGTGCCGCGCACAATCGCCCCTATGCCGGAGGCTATGTGCTGGATCGCCATGCCGATCCGGCTGGCGGCATCCACGCGCTGCAACTGGAAGTGGACCGCACCAGCTATCTCGATTCGCGGATGGCCGAACCGGGCGAGGGCTTTGATGCCATGGTCGAACTGCTCAGCGCGCTGGTGCGCCGCCTGGCGGGAGAAGTCGCCGGTCTGGGGCGCGGCGGCGGGGGTGCCCCCTGGGCTATCGCGGCGGAATAGGCGCCTTCCCCGGACCCCATAAAAAAACCACCTCGTGCAAGCAGCACGAGGTGGCCAAGGTTCAGGGAGGAGGTGCACCGAAGCGCACCGATCATACCGGACCATGAGGGAAGTCCGGCGTGACTTCTTGAAAGATAGGCCCTTATGCCGGAGCTTGCAAGCCCCGGCATACTACCCATTAGGTCAGGGCCTGTCCTGAAGGGTTCAGGCGGCAGCCACCGGCACGGGAGCCGGGCCCTTGCCCTGCTGCAGCTGGCGGCCGAACACCGTGCTCATGTGCTCAAGGCTGAACAGGTGGGCGAAGATCAGGGCCAGGGCGCCGCTCTGGTTGAGCTGGCGCAGCACATCGCCGCGCAGGTCGCGCAGCTTTTCCTGGTCGACCATCTTGAAGCCGCGATAGACGAAGGGCTGGGTGCCTTCCGGCCCCTGGATCGAGACTTCGCCGTCCATCAGCAGGTTGTGCTTCTTGAGGTCCTCGACGAAGGCCTGGGTGCGCATTCCGGCTTCCTCGAAGTTCTTGCAGAATTCGAGAGTCGCCTTGGTGGCATCGGTCGGCTGGCCATCTTCGAACAGGCGGGCGCCGTCGGGGTTTTCGCCCAGCAGATCGCTGGTCGGATCGAAGCACAGCGAAAGCTCTTCCGTTTCCGGGGTCAGCTTCGCCAGCATGTAGGGATAGCGGCGGGCATAGGCAGGCACGTAGACCGGCTCGATCATCTTGCCTTCATCGTCGAAGAAGGTGTTGATGCCCTCGTTCATCGCCATCAGCGCCAGCGGCACGGGATCGGCGGCGTTGGAGAAGATGATCGGGAAATGGCGCTGCGCCTGGATGAATTCCTCGGCGGTCAGCGGGATCGCGTGCTGGTTCACCATCCAGGTCGCCTTGTCGGTCGCGCGCGCGGTCCATTCGGCATGGTCGCGGCTGTTGAGCGGCATCAGGTCCTGGTAGAACATGGGAAGGGCGGCAGCCTGGGGCGCGCTGGCCATCGTTAACTCTCCGAAAATTATGCGGTTCGAAAGCCCCTGGCGGCCGACGTTCCCGCGTGAAAGCGGGCTCTTTAGGCGGTGGGCGGCTGAGGCGCAAGGCTGACCAGCTTGCCCGGATTGAGCAATCCCCGGGGATCGAGCGCCGCCTTGACCTGGCGCATCAGCGCCAGCGCCACCGGATCGGCGAGCCGCTCCAGCTCGTCCAGCTTCATCTGCCCGATGCCGTGTTCGGCGCTGATCGTGCCCTGCGCCGCGGTTACCAGATCGTGGACCGTGCGCGAGATCGCCTTGCCGTCGCCCGCGTCCCAGCTGGCCGCGTCGGCTCCGGGCGGGGCGGCAACGTGGAAGTGGATGTTGCCATCGCCCAGGTGGCCGAAGCCGAAGGCCCGCGTGCCCGGCCAGTCGCTCTCGATTCGCGCTCGTGCCTCCTCGATGAAGGCGGGCATGGCTTCAACCGGCACGGCGATGTCGTGCTGCACGGCCGGGCCTTTCGCGCGTTCGGCCGGGCTGATCGATTCGCGCAGGGTCCACAGCGCTTCGGCCTGGGCCTCGCTGGCGGCAAGCGTCGCATCCGCGATCGTTCCGGCAGACAAGGCGGCGCCCAGCAGATCCTCAAGCTGGCCGCGCAGCACGGCGGGATCGCCGGCCACTTCGATCAGGACATGCCAGGGGTGCGGATCATCCAGCGGTGCGCGGGCATCGGGAAGATAGGCGATGACCGCGTCAAGACAGGTCTGGGGCAGCACCTCGAAGCCTTCCAGCGTTTCGCCAAGCTGCTCCTCGGCCAGCAGCAGGAGCGCGCGGGCGGCATGGATCGAGCCGCATCCGGCCCAGGCGACCACGCGGCCCCGGGTCTGCGGCACGAGCCGCAGCGTGGCTGCCGTGACGATGCCCAGCGTGCCTTCGCTGCCGATGAACAGCTGCTTGAGGTCGAACCCCCGGTTGTCCTTCTTCAGCGGGGTCAGCGCGCTGTAGATCCGCCCGTCGGGCAGCACGGCCTCGATCCCCAGTACCTGCGCGCGCATCGAACCGTGGCGCAGCACCTGCGTTCCGCCCGCGTTGGTTGAAATCAGCCCGCCGATCGTGGCGCTGCCCTTGCCGCCCAGCGTCAGGGGAAAGCGCAGACCGGCCGCTTCGGCGGCGTTGTGGAGGTCCTGCAGCACCGCGCCCGCGCCGCAGGTAACCTTGCGGCCCGGCGCGTCGACCGGGAGAATCGCGTTCATGCGCCGCAGCGAGATCAGCAGGGCGGTGCCGCTGCTGTCAGGGGTGGCGCCGCCGGACATTCCGCTGTTGCCGCCCTGCGGGACCATCGCGACGCCATAAAGCGCGCACAGCCGCACCAGTGCGGCCAGTTCATGGGCATCCGCCGGAGCGGCAAGGGCCAGCGCCTTGCCAGTATAGCGGCCGCGCCAGTCGGTCAGCCAGGGCGCCAGCAGGTCGGGATCGCGGATCAGCCCGCGCGGGCCGAGCAGTGCGGCGGCCTGGTCCAGCAGGGAGTGGGCGGGGTCGGTCATGGTCTGCGGGCTATGCCACAGGCGGCGGCGTCAGCGCCATAGTGCGGCGCAGGGCTTGCAACCTGAGGTGGCCGGGTTAAGCGGTGGTTCAACGATGGGGGTTATCTACCAGCTGCAATGTTGCCTGCCGTCCACCTTCTGGGTCCGATCCTGCTGATGCTGCCTGCCGCAGCCGCGCTCGAATCGCCCGGGCAGCCGCTGCCCGTGGAAACCGCCCCGGCGGCTGACAGCGCGGGACTGGCGGCGCGCGGCGCGCCTGCCCCCCGTCCGGTCAGCGGCGAATTGCCGGTCATGAACGGTTTTGCCGAGGGCTGGTCCGCCCCGACCGCGCAGCAGGTGCGAATCGAGCAGCGCGTCACCATCCGGATCACCCCGCGCCCCTCGCCGATGCCTCTGGCCGAGGCGATGTTCGATGAAAATCGCAGCGATGAAGGCGGGGCCCCGCGCTTCACCGAGCGCAAGCTGGGCAAATGCGTGCCGGTGGCCGGGATCGCCGGGGTTCAGCCGGCCTCGCCCGACCGTTTGCTGCTGATCATGCGCGATCAGCGGCTGGTCACCGCGCAACTGGGCAAGGGCTGCCGCAGCCGGGATTATTACTCGGGGTTTCTCGTCGCCAAGAGCGCGGACGGAATGATCTGCACCGGGCGCGACGCGCTGCTGTCGCGCAGCGGGGCCAATTGCCAGGTCCATACCTTCCGCCAGTTGATCCCGACGGGTAACTGAACGCCCGGGTTTTCTTGACTTTGGCATGGCTTTGCGCCTAGGGGGCGCGCTGGCACAGCCCTTTGCTGGGCCATTTCAAGGCGCGGCTTCTGCCTGGCAGACGTCGCAGCTGATTTTCCGGATACTACCAGACCTATGAATTTTGCCGATCTCGGCCTCTCCGACCAGCTAGTCGCGGCGGTAACCGCCAAGGGCTACGACACGCCCACGCCGATCCAGGCCCAGGCCATCCCCAGCGTGCTGATGATGCGCGATCTTATCGGCATCGCCCAGACCGGGACCGGCAAGACCGCCAGCTTCGTGCTGCCGATGATCGATGTGCTGGCCCACGGCCGCCGCCGCGCGATGATGCCGCGCAGCTTGATCCTTGAGCCGACGCGCGAACTCGCCGCCCAGGTGGCCGAGAATTTCGAGGCCTACGGCGTCAACCACGACCTCAAGATGGCGCTGCTGATCGGCGGCGTGCAGATGGGCGACCAGGTCAAGGCGCTGAACGAGGGCGTCGACGTGCTGATCGCCACGCCGGGCCGGCTGATGGACCTGTTCGAGCGGGGCAAGATCCTGCTGACCGGCTGCGACCTGCTGGTGATCGACGAGGCCGACCGGATGCTCGACATGGGCTTCATCCCGGACATCGAGACGATCTGTTCCAAGCTTCCGGCGCAGCGCCAGACCCTGCTGTTCAGCGCGACCATGCCGCCGCCGATCAAGAAGCTGGCGGACAAGTTCCTCAGCAATCCCAAATATATCGAGGTGTCGCGCCCGGCCTCGTCCAATCTCAACATCGCCCAGCACAAGGTTGCCGTCTCGGTGCGCGGCAAGCGCGAGGCGCTGCGCCAGCTCCTGCGGACCGACAACGTTTCGACCGCGATCATCTTCTGCAACCGCAAGACCACCGTGCGCGAACTGGCCAAGAGCCTCAAGCAGAGCGGTTTTCTGGCGGGCGAAATCCATGGCGACATGGACCAGTCCTCGCGCATTGCCGAGCTTGACCGGTTCAAGGCCGGGACGATCAACATCCTGGTCGCCTCCGACGTTGCGGCGCGCGGGCTTGACGTCAAGGGCGTCAGCCACGTGTTCAACTATGACACGCCGTGGCATCCGGACGATTACGTCCACCGCATCGGCCGCACCGGCCGCGCGGGGGCAACGGGCCGCGCCTTCACTTTCGTCGCTCCCGACGATGCCGAGGCGATCGCCAATGTCGAGAAGCTGACCGGCCTGAAAATCCCGGTCTACGATCTGGACGGCGCTGAGCGCGACGCGGAACCGCAGGAGGCTCGCGCCGAAACCGGCGAACGCGAAGAGCGCAAGCCCCGTGACCGCCGTGCCCGCGGCGAAAAGCCGGTCCGTGCCGAACGCGCCCCCCGCGCCGAGCGTCCCGCCCGGACCGAGCGCGCCCCGCGCGAAGAACGCCCGGTGCAGGAAGATGCCCCCGCGCAAGAAGTGCGCGCCGCGCGCCCCGAACGCCAGCCGCGTGAAGAACGCCCCCCCCGTGAGGAACGCGCCCCCCGTTCGGAACGCGCACCCCGTGCGGAACGTGAAGAGCGCCGTCCGCGCCGTGGCGATGCCGCCGAACCGCCCAGCGGGCCGGGTGAATGGAACGGCCCGGTCCCGGGCTTCCTGAACGTCTCGGCGCTTTAAGGCGTCCGGCAGTCTGGCGCTGCGGGCGGGGCCTTGTCCCCGCCGCAGCCTGCCGCTGCCCCTCAGTCGGCCAGCTTGACGAAGCTGTCGATCACCCGCTTCGGACCAGCGGTCTCGAATTCGATCTCCAGCTTGTTGCCTTCCTGCGCGGTGACCGTGCCATAGCCGAATTTCTCGTGGAACACCCGCGCGCCAAGGCTCACGTCGCCGCGCGGTTTCGCGGCGAAGCTGGCGGCTGAGCGGGTCGCCTCGGGCAGGCGGCGCGGGGTGGGGTCATAGGTCTGCGCGGCGGCGCGCTGCCAGCCGGGGCCGCGCGCCATGCCGCGTTCCGCACTGGCGCGGGCGACATGGGCGAAGGGATCGGACGCTTCGGACCACTGCGCCTTCCACAGCGAAGCCCCGCCCGACAGGGTGGTTTCCTGTTCGACATGGGCTTCGGGCAGTTCGGATATGAACCGGCTGGGGATTGAACTGGTCCACTGGCCATAGATCCGCCGGTTGGCGGCATGAAGGATCGTGCAGCGCCGCCGCGCGCGGGTAATCGCGACATAGGCAAGGCGGCGTTCTTCCTCCAGGCTGCGCAGGCCGCCTTCGTCCATCGCCCGCTGGCTGGGGAACACCCCTTCTTCCCAGCCGGGCAGGAACACGTGATCAAACTCCAGCCCCTTGGCGGCGTGGATGGTCATGATGGTCAGCTTCTCCGCGCCGTCGCGGGCCTCGTTGTCCATCACCAGACTGACGTGTTCGAGGAAATCGCCCAGCGTTTCGTATTCTTCCATCGCCCGGGCGAGTTCGGCGAGGTTTTCCAGCCTTCCGGCGCTTTCCGCGCTCTTTTCCGCCTGGAGCGCGGCGGTGTAGCCGCTTTCCTCCAGCACGGTCCGGGCCAGTTCGGCGGGAGAGGCGGTCTTCGCGAGGTCGCGCCAGCGCGCCACGTCGCGCATCAGCGCCAGCAGGGTATTGCGCGCGCGCGCCGGAAGCTCGTCCGTATCGACAATCTCGACCGCCGCTAGGCTGAGCGGCACGCCGCGCGCGCGGGCGTGGCGGTGGAGCTTTTCCAGCGTCTTGTCGCCCAGGCCGCGCTTGGGTGTGTTGTAGATCCGCTCGAACGCCAGATCGTCGCTCGGTTGGGATACCAGTCGCAGATAGGCCAGCGCATCGCGGATTTCCGCGCGCTCGTAGAACCGGAAGCCGCCGACGATCTTGTAGGGCAGACCGATGGCGATGAAGCGGTCTTCCAGCTCGCGGGTCTGGAACTGGGCGCGCACCAGGATGGCGACGCGTGACAGCGGCGCGCCCTCGCGCTCCAGCCGTTCGGCCTCGTCCCCGATCCGGCGGGCTTCCTCGGGGCCGTCCCACACGCCGATCACGCGGACCTTGTCGCCGCCGCTGGCCTCGGTCCAAAGCGTCTTGCCCAAGCGCTCGGAATTGGCGTCGATCAGGCCGGAGGCAGCGGCAAGGATATCAGGGGTGGATCGGTAATTCTGTTCCAGCCGGATCACCTTCGCGCCCGGAAAATCCTTTTCAAACCGCAGGATATTGGCAACTTCGGCACCGCGCCATGAATAGATCGACTGGTCGTCATCCCCCACCACGCAGATGTTGTGGCGCGGCTGGGCGAGCAGGCGCAGCCACAGGTACTGGACCTGGTTGGTATCCTGGTATTCGTCCACCATCACGTATTTGAAGCGCTGCTGGTACTGTTCCAGCACGTCGCGGTGCTGGCGCAGCACGTTGAGCATATGCAGCAGCAAGTCGCCGAAATCGCAGGCGTTGAGCGCCTTCAACCGGTCCTGATAGAGCTGGTAGAAGCGCTGGCCCTTGCCATTGGCATAGGCTTCGTTTTCCGCGGCATCGAGATCGGCGGGGTTGAGGCCCTTGTTCTTCCAGCGGTCGATGCAGGAAGCCAGCTGGCGCGCGGGCCAGCGCTTTTCGTCCAGCCCTTCGGCCTGAATCAGCTGCTTCAGGACGCGCAGTTGATCGTCGGTATCGATGATCGTGTAGTTCGATTGCAGGCCGACGAGTTCGGCATGGCGGCGCAGCATCTTGGCGGCGATGGCGTGGAACGTGCCCAGCCACGGCATTCCTTCCACCGCCGGGCCGACCATCTGGCCCACCCGCTCGCGCATTTCGCGCGCGGCCTTGTTGGTGAAGGTGACGCAGAGGATCTCGCTGGGCCAGGCAAGGCGGCTGCGGACGATATGGGCGAGCCGCGCGGTCAGCGCGGCGGTCTTGCCGGTGCCCGCCCCGGCCAGCATCAGCACCGGCCCCTCGGTGGTCAGCACGGCTTCGCGCTGCGGCGGGTTGAGACCGTCGATCAGCGGATCGGAGGGGGATTCGTTCTGCGGGGACACGCGCGAACAGCTAGGGAACATCGCCGCGCCGCGCAAGGGCGCCGTTGACGCGGGCGTCCTCTCGCCGCATCGCTGCGCGCCATGACATCGCCCTACCGCAAGCACTCGCGCATCCTGACCGCCTCGCTCACCGGCACGGCGGTGGAATTCTATGACTTCTACGTCTTCGCCACGGCGACGGCGCTGGTGTTCGGGCAATTGTTCTTCCCGCAAAGTTCGCCGCAGGCGCAGGGTATCCAGGCCTTCATGGTGTTCGGGATTGCCTTCCTTGCGCGGCCGGTGGGGGCGATTGCCTTTGGCCATTTCGGGGACCGGATCGGGCGCAAGGCGACGCTGGTCGCGTCCTTGCTGCTGATGGGCGGATCGACGCTGCTGATCGCCTTCCTGCCCAGCTATGCCCAGGCCGGGTTCGTCGCGCCGCTGCTGCTGTGCGTGCTGCGGTTCGGCCAGGGCTTCGGCCTTGGCGGGGAGTGGGGCGGGGCGGCGCTGCTGGCGGTGGAGAACGCGCCCCAAGGGGTATGAATCGCGCTTTGGCTCCGCACCGCAGCTGGGCGCCCCGCTGGGGTTCCTGGCCGCGAACGGGCTGTTTCTGCTGCTGGGCCTGTGGCTGGGGGACGAGGATTTCCTGAGCTGGGGCTGGCGCGTGCCATTCCTGGCCTCGGCGCTGCTGGTCGCCATCGGCCTGTGGGTGCGGCTCAACATCGGGGAAACGCCCGCCTTCCGCGCCGCGCTGGAGGCTGCGCCGCCGCCGCCAGTGCCGCTGGCGAAGCTGCTGCGCGATCACTGGGGCGCGGTGCTGGCGGGCAGCGCGGGCGTGGTGGCGTGCTTTGCGCTGTTCTATCTCTCCACCGCGTTCGCGCTCGATATCGGCACCCGCTCGCTCGGCTATGCGCGCGAGGAGTTTCTGGGGCTGCAACTGGGGGCCAACTGCTTCCTGGCGCTGGGGATCGTGCTGGCAGCCTACCTTTCGGACAAGTCGAGTGCGCGGGCGGTGCTGCTGTGGGGCGCGGCGGCGACTGTCGCGGTCGGCCTGATCTTCAACCCGGGGCTGACTTCGGGTTCGGGGCTGCTGGTGTTTGCAACGCTGTCTGCCGCGCTGTTCACGATGGGCTTCGTCTACGGGCCGCTCGGTGGCTGGCTGCCGACACTTTATCCGGTGCCGGTGCGCTACAGCGGGGTGTCCGTGGCCTTCAACGCGGGCGGAATCCTGGGCGGGGCAGTGACTCCGCTGGCCGCCAAGGCGATGAGCAATGCGGGGATGGGCGGATCGATCGGTCTGCTGCTGGCCGGGGCGGGGGTGCTGACCCTGATCGGCGTCAGCCTGGCGCGTCCGGCATCGGCCTGAGGGGGGGGGGGGGGGGGCCTCCAGGGGGGGCTATTCGGCGTCCGGCATCCGTAGCAGAGTGAGCCGCGCCTTGCCGACCTTGCGGTCGGCCACGGCTTCCAGCCCCTTGATTTCAGGCTCCTCGCCCGCGGCCGTTTCCAGGCTGATCCAGGTCGCGGGGCCGATCCAGCCGAGCCGTTGCAGCTTGTCGAGCGCCACCGCGCCCGCGCCACTGCCATAGGGCGGATCGAGCAGCAGCAGATCAAGCGGCGCGGCGGCCGGGCCAAGCGCCAGCACCGAGGCCGCGCGCACGTCGGCCCGCGCACCGGCATCCAGCGTGGCGACATTGGCCTTGAGCGCTTTCAGCGCCGCCGCGTCCTGCTCCACGAACGTGCAGCGCGCCGCGCCGCGTGACAGCGCCTCAAGCCCCAGCGCGCCGGAACCCGCGAACAGGTCGGCCACGCTCAGCCCCTCGAAGCTGCCGAGCCGGCTGACCAGCATCGAAAACAGCGTCTCGCGCGTGCGGTCGGCGGTGGGGCGGGTGGTGTCTCCGGCAGGGGCGGTCAGCTTGCGCCCGCGCCAGTCCCCGGCGATGATCCTCATTTGCGGCGCGCCTTCTGGACGCGCAGCCGGGCGTGTTCGTGCGAGGCGCGCGGCGCTTCGTTCGACACGTCGCCTTTCAGCGTCTTGCGGAAGCGTTCGACCTCCACGGCGCGGATCTCCACCACTTGCCCGCGCGGCAGGTCGAGCAGTTCGAACGGGCCATAGCTGGTCCGCAGCAGGCGGCTGACCTGAAGCCCGAGGTGTTCCAGCACGCGGCGCACTTCGCGGTTCTTGCCTTCGGTCAGGGTCAGTTCGATCCACTGGTTGCGCCCGGTGCGGCGTTCCATGTTGGCGTTGATCGAGCCGTAATGCATGCCCTCGATGGTCACGCCTTCGCTCAGTTCCTCCAGCTGTTCCTGGCTGATGTCGCCAAAGGTGCGGGCGCGGTAGGTGCGCGGGATGCCGCTGGAGGGCAGTTCCATCGCCCGCTTCAGCCCGCCGTCATTGGTCAGCAGCAGCAGCCCTTCGGTGTTGAGATCGAGCCGCCCGACCGGCATCACCCGGGGTGTGCCCGGCGGCAGGGCGTTGCGCAGCGCGGTGTAGATGGTCGGCCGTCCGGCGGGATCGCGCTCGGCAGTGATCAGGCCGGAAGGCTTGTGAAAGGCGAACAGCCGCGCGGCCTCGGGCGCTTTCACCGGCTTGCCGTCGACGCTCACGCCCCTCAGGCTGGTGAGCACGGTTGCGGGGGTGGTGACCACCTCCTCGCCGATCTTCACGCGGCCCTCGGCGATCATGCGTTCCACCTCGCGGCGGCTGGCGATGCCGGCGCGGGCAAGCAGTTTGGCAATGCGGTCGCCCTCGCGGGGCTGGTCCTGGGATGTCATGCCGGGGCCTTAGCCGCTTCGGCCGCTTTGCGAAAGCCGGGGCGGGGCGCGGCGGGCCCCAAGGTCTTTCCACAGGGACCTGTTTTTGAGCCGCGCAATGGCTAAGGTGCTGGGGAATCGGGCAGGAGCGGGAATGACGAGCGAAAATCCGGCACGGCAGGGCACGCTGCGGCTGCTCGCCGCAGCCTTTGCCAACCGCAAGACCGGGGTGATGCTGGTGCTGGGCATGGCGGCGGGCCTGCCCAATGTGCTGCTGCTGGGTTCGCTTTATGCCTGGCTGGGGGAGGCCGGGGTCAATCTGGAGACGATGGGCGTCTTCTCGCTGATTGGCCTGGCCTATGCGTTCAAGTTCCTGTGGTCGCCGGTGGTGGACCGGGTGCGCCTGCCGGGGCTGTGGCGGCTGGGACGGCGGCGCAGCTGGCTGGTGCCGATTCAGGCGCTGGTCGGGGCGGTGTTGATCGTCCTGTCGCGGCTCGATCCGCACGCCGCGCTGGGCTGGTTCTCGCTGCTGGCGGGGCTTGCCGCCTTTGCCGCCGCAACCCAGGACATCGCGATCGACGCCTGGCGCGTCGAAGTGGCTGACGAGGTGGCGACGCTCGATGTGCTGTCCGCGATCTACCAGCTGGGCTTTCGCCTGGCGACGCTGATGGGCGGGGCACTGGCGCTGGTGCTGGCGGCGCGGATCGGCTGGCCGGCCGTCTATCTCGCGCTGGGCAGCTTCATGCTGGTTGCCATGGTGGCCAGCTGGCTGGCGCCCGACACCCCGTTCGAGGAGCGCGACGACCATGAGCAGGCGCTGGCCGGTCTGCCGCCAAGGGTCCGCGCCGTCGCGCTGGGACTGGTCGGCGCGCTGTGGGGCTGGGCGCTGTTCAGCGTGATCTCGTTCATGGTGCACTCGCTGGGCGCGGAGCCCGGCGCGCGGCCAAGTTCGACCGACTTTATCAAGGTGCAGGGGCCGCTGATCGTGATTGCCACGGTAATCCTGCCCGCGATCATCGCCGCCGTGATCGGCCACTGGCAGCGCTCCGGCCGGTTCGCTTCCGCAGGCGAAGCGGCGCCAGCGGCGCGGCCCAATCCGCTCGACCATGCCTATCGCGCGCTGATCGAGCCGCTGGGAGAGCTGGTTGGACGACTGGGCTGGGCGGCGATCCTCGTCTTCGGGATCATCCTGACCTACCGGCTGACCGATAGCGTATGGGGTCCGTTCGCCCTGCCGTTCTACCTGCAGGAACTGAAGTACACCAATGACGAGGTGGCCTTTGCCAGCAAGTTCTTCGGCGTGGGCATGACCATGGCCGGAATTGCGCTGGGGGCGGTCAGCTTCACGGTGATCGGGCGCATGGCAACGCTGGTCTTCGCGGCGGTCATTTCGGCGGCCAGCAACCTGCTCTATGCCGATCTGGCAACGGGCGGCGTGTGGCTTGATCGGTTCGGCCATGCCAGCGGGTTCTACTGGCTGGCTGCCAATTTCGGCTCGGACGATCGTCTGTCACGTCTGCTGCTGGCGATCACGGGCGAGAATCTGGCCGGGGGCTTCGCGGGAGCCGCGTTTACCGCCTACCTCTCCTCGATCACCTCGCGCAGCCACGCGGCGGTGCAGTTCTCGCTGCTGGCCTCGCTGACCTTCCTGGTCGGATCGCTGGGGCGCGCGGCCATCGGCGCGCAGATCGATGCCAACGGCTATGCCCCGGTGTTCTTCCTGACTGCGGCGCTGGGCACGATCGCCGTGGTGCTGAGCGCGCTGGAATGGGCGCGCCAGGCCCGTGCCGCGCGGCTCAGTCCGGAAACTCCCGGTTGAGCCGCAGCACTTCGCCCGCAAGGTAAAGCGAGCCGCAGATCAGCACATCGCCTTCGCCCGGCAGCGCCGCCAGAGCGGAAGGAACATCGGCGAAAGGCCGCACCGGCAGGCTGGTGAAGGGCGCGAAGTCCTGCGGCGCATGGGCCTCGTGTCCGGGCGCGGGGACAACCGACAGGCTGAGCAGGCGGCCCGCCAGCGGCGCAACGATGGCCGAGGGGTCCTTGCTGGCCAGCATTCCGGTGACGAGGTGGAGCGGCGGAGAGCTGGCGAAATACCGCGCAATCGCCAGCCCCGCATCGACATTGTGGCCGCCGTCCAGCCAGACCCGCCGCCCCGCCGCCAGCGCGGTCAGCGGACCTTCGCCCAACAATTGCAGCCGGGCGGGCCAGCGCGCGCTGCGGATGCCCTGCGCCATGGACTGCGGCGCAACATCCACCTGCGTCTGGTGCCGCAGCATGGCGACAGCCAGCGCGGCATTGTCAGCCTGATGACTGCCAGCCAGCGCGGGGAGGGGGAGGGCAAGCTCGCCCAGCCGGTCGCGATAGGCGATGCCGTCCGCGCCGATCCCGGCAAACCAGTCCAGCCCCCGAATCGCGGTGCGCGCGCCTGCCTTCATTGCCTGCTCGATGACCGTGCGGGTGACTTCGGTGGGATAGCCCTGCGTTACCAACGGAACCCCGGGGCGGGCGATTCCCGCCTTCTCGAACGCGATCCGGCACAGCGGCTCGGGCGGAACGCCCGCTTCGGGGGCGAGCAGGAACGCCTCATGGTCAATCCCCAGCGAGGCGATGCCGCAGGCGGCCTGCCCATCGAGCACATTGGTGGCATCGAAGCGCCCGCCAAGGCCGACCTCGATCACGCAGACATCGGCCGGAATGCGGTGGAAGGCCAGGAAGGTCGCCGCCGTGGTCACCTCGAAGAAGCTGGGGGCAAGGTCGTGGCCTGCGTCCAGCACCTCTTCAAGCAGATCGGCCAGCAGATCGTCGGAAATCAGCTTGCCCGCCACGCGAATCCGCTCGTTGTAGCGCACCAGATGCGGCTTGGTTGCGGCGTGGACGGTCAGCCCCTGCGCTTCCAGCATGGCGCGCAGGTAAGCGCAGGTCGATCCCTTGCCGTTGGTTCCGGCAACGTGGAACACCGGGGGCAGCGCCGTTTGCGGATTGCCCAGCCGGGCGAGCAGCGCGTGGATCGTCTCCAGCCCGATCCGCCCCTGCGGCAGGCTCAGCGCGCCCAGCCGGTCCAGCTGCGCCTGGACGCGGGGGTTGTCGGAAATGGCGAAGTCTTTCACTGGAAAGCCCCTTCCGCTTGCGGGAGGGGCGTGGGGAGGGCCGGTTACAGGCCGCTCCGTAAACATTCCCTCCCCCGGCCCCTCCCGCGGGCGGGAAGGGGGAAGAATGTCGCCGGCTTGCGCCGGCGTGGTTGCTATGCCGCTGCCTTTGCCGCGCCAAGGTAATCCAGCACGGAGGCCAGCTTTGCCTTCAGGTCGCGGCGGTGGACCACCATGTCGATCATGCCGTGTTCCAGCAGGTATTCGGCGCGCTGGAAACCTTCGGGCAGCTTTTCGCGGATCGTGTCCTGGATCACGCGCTGGCCGGCAAAGCCGATCAGGCAGCCCGGCTCGGCAATCTGGACATCGCCCAGCATGGCATAGCTGGCGGTGACGCCGCCGGTGGTGGGGTCGGTCAGCACGACGATATAGGGCAGCCCCGCCTGAGCCAGACGGCGCACCGCGACCGTGGTCTTGGGCATCTGCATCAGGCTGAGGATGCCTTCCTGCATCCGCGCGCCCCCGGCGGCGGTGCAGATCACATAGGCGCACTTTTCTTTCAGCGCGCGGTCGGCCCCGGCAACGAAGGCCGCGCCCACCGCCATGCCCATCGATCCGCCCATGAAGGCAAAGTCCTGCACCCCCAGCACACACTTCTGCCCGTCAATCGCGCCCAGCGCGTTGGTCAGCGCATCGGGGTGCGGATTGGCGGCGCGCGCGGCCTTCAGCCGGTCCGGATACTTCTTCGAATCGCGGAACTTCAGCGGGTCTTCCTTGACCTTGGGCGCGTCGAGAATGGTGAAGCCCGGATCGAGCAGCTGCGCCAGCCGCGCATCGGCCCCGATCCGCCCGTGATGTTCACAGCGCGGGCAGACCGAGAGGTTTTCCTCATACTCGCGCGTGAACAGCATTTCCTTGCACGAAGGACAGCTGATCCACAGGTTGTCGGGGGTGTCCCGCTTCTGCGTGAAGGGAAGCGAATTGCGAACGCGGTTGAGCCAGCTCATGGAGAAGCCTTTAGCGAAGTCTGGCCGGGATTAAAGCCCTTGCCGTGCCGACCACGCTCGTCATTCCCACAACATCATCGTCATTGCGCGCAAAGCGAAGCAATCCGGGGCGCCGTGCGGGACGCTCCGGATTGGTTTGTTGCTTCGCTCCTCGCCATGACGAGGGCCGGGTTGCTGGTCTTACCGGGGCCGTGCCGAATGCACCGCATCGGCCAGCGCGCGGGTGAGGTCGCGCACCGGGCCGGCGGCGTCCGTGCCGTGCTGGCCAACCAGATCGACCAGCGCCGAGCCGACTACCACCCCGTCCGCGACCTTGGCGATGGCCGCCGCCTGCTCGGGCGTGCGCACGCCAAAGCCGACCGCGACGGGAATCGTCGCCTTGGCTTTCAGCCGCGCCACCGCATCCTCGATGCTGGACTGCGCGGCCTGCTGCATGCCGGTGATCCCCGCGACCGAAACGTAGTAGAGAAAGCCGGACGACCCCTCCAGCACGGCGGGCAGGCGCGCTGCATCGGTGGTGGGGGTGGCCAGGCGGATCAGGGCAACGCCCGCCGCGCGCAGCGCCGGGCCAAGCTCCGGGTCTTCCTCGGGCGGGATGTCGACGCAGATCACCCCGTCCACGCCCGCCTTGGCGCATTCGGCAGCGAACCATTCGGAGCCGCGAATCGTCATCGGGTTGGCATAGCCCATCAGCACCAGCGGCACCTCCGGGTGGCGGGCGCGGAAATCGGCGGCGATGCGCAGCAGATCGGCGGTCTTGGTGCCCGCTTCCAGCGCGCGGATGTTGGCGTTCTGGATCGCCGGGCCATCGGCCATCGGATCGGTAAAGGGCATCCCCAGCTCGATCACGTCCGCGCCGCCTTCGACCAGCGCGTCGAGGATCGCAGGGGTAGCGTCGGGCGTGGGATCGCCGCCGGTGACGAAAGTGACGAGGGCCGGGCCCCTGGCAAACGCGCGCTCGAAGCGGGTCATACTGCCCTCTCCCCTTCAGGGGAGAGGGTTGGGAGAGGGGGCGCATCGCCGCAATGACCTCAGCCAGATTCATCAACACACCTTCCAGGTTCTGCATAACATCAACATTCGAATACCGGATCACGCGATAGCCTTGCGCTTCGAGAAAGCGAGTCCGGACTGCATCGCGCCGATCATCCGCATCATGCGTATCGCCATCGATTTCGATCACCACCCTTGGCTCGTTAGCCGCGAAATCGGCGATATAGTGGCCGATCACCTTCTGGCGGCGGAACTTTATGCCCTGGAACCGTTCGGCGCGCAGTTGCAACCACATCCGTGCTTCAGGCTCGGGCATCTGCTTGCGGTTGGCGCGGGCATGGCCTGTCAATTCCGGGTCGCGCATTCCCCCTCTCCCAACCCCTTCCCCTCAAGGGGAGAGGGCCTTTTACAGCGTCACCCCAAGATGCCCGGCGACCGAGAAGATGTCCTTGTCGCCGCGCCCGCACAGGTTGACGAGCACGATCTGGTCCTTGTCCATGGTCGGGGCGACCTTGGCCACGGCGGCGATGGCGTGGCTGGGTTCCAGAGCGGGGATGATGCCTTCGGTGCGGCATAGCAGCTGGAAGGCTTCCAGAGCCTCGTCGTCGGTCACGCTGGTGTAGTCCACCCGGCCGACGTCGCGCAGCCAGGCGTGTTCCGGGCCGATCCCCGGATAGTCGAGCCCGGCGCTGATCGAGTGGCCCTCGATGATCTGGCCGTCGTCGTCCTGCAGCAGGTAGGTCTTGTTGCCGTGAAGGATGCCGGGGCGTCCTCCGGCAAGCGAAGCGGCGTGGTCCTTGTCAAGGCCATAGCCCGCCGCCTCGACGCCAAGCATCCTGACCGACGGGTCATCAAGGAACGGATGGAACAGGCCGATGGCGTTGCTGCCGCCGCCGATCGCCGCGACCAGCAGGTCGGGCAGGCGGCCGGTGCGCTTCAGCATCTGTTCGCGCGCTTCCTTGCCGATCACGCTCTGGAAATCGCGGACCAGTTCCGGATAGGGGTGCGGACCGGCGGCGGTGCCGATGATGTAGAAGGTGTCGTGGACATTGGCGACCCAGTCGCGCAGCGCCTCGTTCATCGCGTCCTTCAGCGTGGCGGCGCCAGCGGTGACGGGCACGACTTCCGCGCCCAGCAGCTTCATGCGGAACACGTTGGGGGCCTGGCGGGCCACGTCGGTCGCGCCCATGAACACGGTGCAGGGCAGGCCGAAGCGCGCGCAGACGGTGGCCGTCGCCACCCCGTGCTGACCCGCGCCGGTTTCGGCGATGATCCGGGTCTTGCCCATGCGGATCGCCAGCAGGATCTGGCCGATGCAATTGTTGATCTTGTGCGCGCCGGTATGGTTCAGCTCATCGCGTTTGAACCACACCTGTGCGCCGCCCAGAGCCTCGGTGAGCCGTGGTGCGAAATACAGCGGGCTGGGGCGGCCGACATAGTGTTCCAGCAGGTCGTCGAACTCTGCCTTGAATGCCGGATCGGCCTTGGCGGCGGTATATTCCCGCTCAAGGTCGAGGATCAGCGGCATCAGCGTTTCCGCGACATAGCGGCCGCCGAACTGGCCGAAATGCCCGCGCTCGTCGGGCTGGGTGCGATAGGAATTGGCTGCGGTCATGGGGCTGGCGATTGGCAGAGCGGGGCGGCGAAGTCCAGCCTTTCGGCCCGCGTTGCGGACCTGGCGCCATGCCCGAAAGGGCAGGAAGTACTTAGGGTGCGAAAGATAGTGATGCACATGTGCAACACTGTTCCGGCGCAATGCAATTTCTGAACAGGCGGTTCATTTACCCGCAAGCCGGCTTTCCCTACCTGCGCCTCAGCCCAAGACCTGGGCATGCATGAAATACGGAATGGAATCCAAGGAGTTTCCCATGAAGAAGATCGTTCTCTCGCTGCTCGCCTCGCTGGCGGTTGCCACTCCCGCGCTGGCCAATGAAGCGCGGATCGAAGGCCGTGGCGGCGTATTCTGGGGCGACGGATATACCCAGGACGTCTACGGCGTTGCGATGGGCTATGACTTTGACCTGGGCACCAGCGCGTTCGCTGGCGTCGAGGTTTCGGGCGACAAGGTCGCTGACACCGGCACCAAGGTTGCCTGGGGCTTCACCGGCCGCGCCGGCGCCAAGCTGGGCGAAGCCAGCAAGGTCTACCTCAACGGCGGCTACACCACCGAACCCTGCGATGTGTGCGACGGTTCGTGGCACGCTGGCGCTGGCGTCCAGCAGGGCTTTGGCCAGAACCTTTATGGCAAGGTCGAATACCGCCACTACTTCACCCAGAACAACAACCCCGACGCGAATGCGGTGATGGTTGGCCTGGGCGTCCGCTTCTAAGCGGCACTACCGATCATTTTCGGGAAAGGGCGGTCCGGAAACGGGCCGCCCTTTTGCTATTGGCCCAGCGCCGCCGCGCAGAACGCCGCGATCCGGCCCGCGTCCTTGATGCCGCGCGCGCTTTCGACCCCCGACGAGACATCGACGAAATCGGCGCCGGTGATCGCCATGGCCTCTGCCACGTTGTCCGGATCAAGCCCGCCAGCCAGGATCCACGGCAGCGGATGCCGCACCCCGGCCAGGAGGCGCCAGTCGATCCTGAGACCGGTTCCGCCCGGCAAAGCGTCGCCCTCGGGCGGCTTGGCATCGTAGAGCACCCGGTCCGCGGCCCCGGCATAGCCGTGCGCCGCTTCAAGATCGGCGCGGGTCCGCACGCCGATCGCTTTCCACGTCTCGCGCTGCAAAGTGCCCCGCACGGTCGCCGCGAAGGCGGCGGTTTCCTGCCCGTGCAACTGGATCACATCAAGCCCGACCGCGCGCTGCGCGGCTTCAAGCTCGGCAAGGTCAGGGTCGACGAACAGCCCCACGATCCGCGCTCGCCCCCGCGCCTCGTGGGCCAGGGCGGCGGCGGCCTCCAGAGCGACATGGCGCGGACTTTGGGGCACGAAAACCAGGCCGATGTGGTCCGCACCTGATGACAGCGCGGCGCCCAGCGCCGCGCTGTCCCTGATCCCGCAGATCTTGATTCCGGGCCTGCCCATGGCCCGCGCGCTTAGCGCGCCCGCATTCAGGGCGCCAGTTCGAACTGGACGCTGACGGTGACCGCCGATTCGACTTCGCCCACCGCGACGGGGGTTGGCGCGGCGGCGTCAGCCATGGCGGCCTTGGCGTACATGACCGGCATGGGCGGGCTGTAGCCGCCGCCCTCGCTGATCGAGAGTATCCGCACCACGCGAAGCCCCGATGCCTTCGCATAAAGTTCGGCCCGGGCGCGCACCGCCTTCATCGCCGCCACGCGGGCTTCATCCTGCGCGGCATCGGGATTGGCCATCTGGAAGTTCGGGCCGTTCACCTGATTGGCCCCGGCCGCAACCAGCGCATCGAGCACCTTGCCAAAGCCCTTGAGATCGCGCTGGCGAACATTGACCGTGTTGTTCGCCTGATAGCCGATGATCCGGGCTTCCTGCGTCACCTGCCCGTTCGGTCCAACCACGGGCTGGCCATAAATCGGATTGAGGTTGATCGAGCTGGTCTGGATGTCCTTTTCGGCAATCCCCGATTTTTTCAGCGCCGCGACCACGCGGTTCATGTCCGCCGAATTGGCCGTCATCGCCTCGCCGGCGGTCTTGCCCTGGCTGGTCACGCCCGCGCTGAACGTGGCGAGATCCGGCACGCGCGTGGAGCGACCCTCGGCGCTCAGCACCAGCAGGGTGCTGGCGGGGGCAATGACCGGGCCGGATTGCGCATCGTGCGCCGAAACAGCGGCAGGCGCGATCATTGCGGAGAGGGCAAGGGCGGCGGGAAAGGCAAGCGACTTCATGGTGTTACTCCTTTGTCCGGGAGCCTACCCGCAGCCGCATTGCACGCCGCTGAACGCGGGTGCGCGGCCGCTGCCCCCGTTACAGCGTCGCCTCGATCGCGCGCGCGGCGGCGGCGGGATCCTCGGCGCGGCTGATCGGGCGGCCGATCACCAGCACGCTGGCCCCGCCATCGCGCGCCTGGCGCGGGGTGACGGTGCGTTTCTGGTCCCCGTGCCGGCCCTCCGCCGGGCGCAGGCCGGGCACGATGAAGAAGCCGTCTTTCCACTGGCGATGCACGGCGGCAACTTCCTGTCCGGAGCAGACGATCCCGTCCAGTCCGGCGGAGTGGGCGAGATCGGCCAGCCGCATCGCCTGATCATGCGCGCTGCCGCCGACGCCGGTGGCGGCAAGATCGCCATCGTCGAGACTGGTCAGGACCGTTACCGCCACAACCTTGCAATGTTCGCCCGCCGCGGCCTTGGCATCTTCCATCATCGCCCGCCCGCCCGAGGCGTGGACGGTGACGATCGCCGGTTCCAGCACATGGATCGCCTGCATCGCACCCGCGACGGTGTTGGGAATGTCATGCAGCTTGAGATCGAGGAACAGCGGCAGGCCGATCTTCGCGATCTCGTGCACTCCGTGGTGGCCGTGGGCGCAGAAGAATTCCAGCCCCAGTTTAAGGCCGCCAACATGGTCCTTGACCTTGCGGGCGAGGGCTTCAGCCGCATCCAGGCGCGGCAGGTCGAGGGCGAGATAGATCGGATTCGTGTTCATTGCGGCGGCGATTGCGTGGCGGGAGCCTGCGCGTCAAGCGGAGTCGTGGCGGGAACGGGCGGAGCGGTGCCAAGCGACGAGCTGCGCAGCGTGTTTTCCAGCGTCGCAATCCGGCGACTGGTCCGCCAGCGACCGGCGCGGTTGACCAGCCACATCGGCAGAAACCCGAGCAGGAAGAACACCAGCGCGACGAAGCCGACCGGCCATTCGAAGCGCAGGAAACTGCCATCGGACAGCGGCCAGAAGTTGATTGCGACCGGCCTCCAGTTGATTGCGATGAAGGCGACGAGGATGATGGTCATGATCACCCAGCCGATCGTGCGCAGCGCTTGCATTGGTGGCAGCCTCCCTTGCTTTCAGCAGCTTCGTGCGATGCTAGGCCGGATCGCGGTCCTAGGGAAGCCCGTGCGAGACTGCCGCCATCCCGGGCTTGCCCGCGGGAATCGGGGGCCGCGCCGCACCAGTCTGCCAGCGGTCCCGGATCAGGTCCGGGACGACGTCTGACAGCGCAAGCTTACTCTCCGAACACCCGGGCGAAGATCGTGTCGATCGCCTTGAAGTGATAGTCGAGGTTGAACTTTTCCTCGAGCTGGGCGGGGGAGAGCGCGGCGGTGACTTCGGCGTCGGCTTTCAGCAGTTCGAGCAGGTTGAGCTGCCCGTCCGATTCCCACACCTTCATCGCGTTGCGCTGGACCAGGCGGTAGGCGGCATCGCGCTCCAGCCCGGCCTGGGTCAGCGCCAGCAGCACCCGCTGCGAGTGGACCAGGCCGCCCATCTTGTCGAGGTTCTTGCGCATCCGTTCGGGATAGACGACCAGCTTGTCGACCACGCTGGTAAGCCGGGCGAGCGCGAAGTCGAGCGTGATCGTCGCATCCGGGCCGATGAAGCGTTCGACCGAGGAGTGCGAGATATCGCGCTCGTGCCACAGCGCCACGTTTTCCAGCGCCGGGGTGACGGCAGAGCGGACCATGCGGGCAAGGCCGGTGAGGTTTTCGGTCAGCACCGGGTTGCGCTTGTGCGGCATGGCCGAGGAGCCCTTTTGCCCGGGCGAGAAGTATTCCTCCGCCTCAAGCACCTCGGTGCGCTGCAAGTGGCGGATTTCCACCGCAAGCCGCTCGATCGAGCTGGCGATCACGCCCAGCGTGGCGAAGAACATCGCATGGCGATCGCGCGGGATGACCTGGGTGGAGACCGGCTCGGGCGCGAGGCCCAGCTTTTCGGCGACATATTCCTCCACCGAAGGGTCGATGTTGGCGAAAGTGCCGACCGCGCCGGAAATCGCGCAGGTCGCCACTTCGGCGCGGGCCGCGATCAGGCGGGCCTTGCAGCGGGCGAATTCGGCGTAGGCTTCGGCCAGCTTCTTGCCGAAGGTGGTCGGTTCGGCGTGGATGCCGTGGCTGCGGCCGATGGTGGGGGTATACTTGTGCTCCAGCGCGCGGCGCCGAATCGCGGCGAGCAGATCGTCGAGATCGGCAAGCAGCAGGTCCGAGGCGCGGGCCAGCTGGACGGCCAGCGTGGTGTCCAGCACGTCGGAGCTGGTCATGCCCTGGTGCATGAATCGCGCTTCGGGGCCGACCTGCTGGGCCACCCAGTCCAGGAAAGCGATCACGTCGTGCTTGGTCACCGCCTCGATCGCATCGATCGCGGCCACGTCGATGGCGGGGTTCGTCGCCCACCAATCCCACAGCGCCTTGGCACCGCTGGGCGGGACGACGCCAAGCTCACCCAGCTTTTCGGTCGCGTGGGCCTCGATCTCGAACCAGATGCGATAACGCGCCTCGGGCTCCCAGATCGCGACCATGGCGGGGCGGGCGTAGCGGGGGACCATGTCAGACTCCTGTGCAGATGTCTGGTCCGCTAGGGGGAGGGGCGGGGGAAATCAACCCGGGGCTGTCAGCCGGTCCAGGTAAACCCGATCCGGCATTCGCCGCTGGGCCGTGCCTGCGCATCGAAGCTGCGCTCGATGATCACGCCGTTCCCCCCGGCATCGACCGCCACCACCGTGGAGCAGCGGGTGCCATAGGTTTCGTTGCGCACGAAGACGGCGGCATAGTGCGAATCCGGCTCGGACGGATCGCGCGTGTCATCGGCCAGCGGGGCGAACAGGGCTTCCACCGGGCCGGGTTCGCGCAGCCAGCCGCCAAGTGCTGCTTCCACCGCCTGCTTCTTGAACCACGGTTCGTCGAGCGCGCCGTTCGACAGGCTGTGGATGCCGGGTGAAAGGGCACGGCGATCGAACGCGGGGTAGTTGGTGGTGAACGAAGCCCCGGAAGCGGAGCATTCGAACAGGTTGAACGGGTTCATCGCGGCAGGATCGCCCGCCTCCGTGCCCAGCAGCGCGGCTGTGACAAGCTCTCCCCGGCTGGCCATGCCGGGGCGGGGATAGCCGGGCGCGCGGCGGTTGGTGACGAGTGCAAAGCGGCCGGGTGCCGCGCCCAGCCATGTGCCACCGGCCTCAAGGTCGCGTCCGGCGAGGATGCCGTTGTCCCAGCGTGCCAGCGGGGCGGAGGCGCGCGCGTGGTATTCGTCGCGGTTGGCGATCACGACCAGGGGCCAGTGCGGGTGCGCGTTCCAGGCGATGGCGGCGACGCACATCAGATCAGCCCCTTGGCCTTCAGGCTGACGTGCCCCTCGCGCCCGATGATCACATGGTCGTGAACCACGATGCCCAGCAGCCTTCCGGCTTCGGCAATGCGGCCAGTGATGGCGATGTCGGCACGGCTGGGCTCGGGCGATCCGGATGGGTGGTTGTGGACCAGGATCAGCGCGCTCGCGCCGATGTCGAGCGCCTTCCTGACCACTTCGCGCGGGTGGATCGCGGCCTCGTCGACCGAACCGTCGCCGACCAGATGATCAAGGATCAGGCGGTTGCGGATATCAAGGTAAAGCACCCGGACCCGTTCGTGATTGAGATGCGCCATGTCGATCGTCAGATAGTCGATCAGGGCCTGCCAGCTGCCCAGCACGGGCTGTTCCTGAACGGCGGTGCGGGCCAGGCGGCGGGCGGCAATGGCCACGATCTTGAGCGCCGCCGCGCTGGTCTCGCCCATGCCGGGGTGTTTGGCCAGCGCGGTCGGATCAGCATTGAGCACCCCGGCCAGGCTGCCGAAACGGCGCAGCAGCGCCTTGGCGAGCGGCTTCATGTCCTTGCGCGGGATGGCCAGCATCAGCAGGTATTCGATCAGTTCGTGATCGGCCAGCGCATCGGCCCCGCCGCCCAGCAGCCGCGCGCGCAGGCGGGCGCGATGCCCGGCTCCGTCATGCGGGGTCTTGCCGCCGGAACCAATGCCGCCGGATAGTTCGCCGCTGGACAGGGGCAGTTCATCCATTTGCCTCCATTGCCTTTCGTACGGCAAGCGCGCAAGTGTGAGACAATGCTCGACAGCGAAAGCGAGGAACCCGGTCCGGGCCAGCAGGAACCCGAGGACGCCGAAAACCGGCCGCGGCGCGCGAAGCGCTGGCGGGTGCTGGGTGTGCTTGGCGGAATTTCGCTGCTCGCGCTTGGCACGGTGTGGGTCCAGCGCGAACAGATTGCCGACCGGATCATCACCGGCCAGCTGAAGACTCTCGATCTTCCCGCAACCTACAAGATCGAATCCGTCGGCCCGCGCCGCCAGGTGCTGACCAACATCGTGATCGGCGATCCCGCCCGCCCCGACATGACGATCGAGCGCGCCGAGGTCTTCACCGAGCCGACCTTTGGCCTGCCGGCGGTCGGCCGGGTCAAACTGGTCCGTCCCCGGATCTACGGCACCTACCGCAATGCCAAGGCCAGCTTTGGCGTGCTCGACAAGCTGCTGTTCGCGCAAAGCACCCGGCCGCCGGGGCTGCCGGACCTCGATCTGGAACTGGTCGATGGGCGCGCGCGCTTCGACAGCGATTATGGCGTGATCGGGATCAAGGCCGAAGGGCGGGGCAACCTGAAGGACGGCTTCCAGGGCATCGTCGCGGCCGTGGCGCCCGGCCTGTCTGCCGAAGGCTGCACGGGGCGGGGGCTATCGCTCTACGGCAAGGTCGATACGGCGCAGGGCAAGGCGCACTTTGCCGGTCCGCTGCGCGGTTCCTCGTTCGCCTGCCCGCAGCGCGGCCTGACGCTGGCCGGGGTGAACGCCGCGCTTGATGTAACGTCCAGCGCGGCGTTCGACGGCCTTTCCGGCAAGCTCGGCCTGACCAGCGGCGCGCTGGGCTGGCAGGGCGCGCGCGCTCAGGGCCTTGCCGGGACCAGCGACTTTACCCTGCGCCCGACCGGCCTGACCGCGCGTTACCGGATCGAGGGGCGCGGGATCGCCAGCGATGCGTTCGGTGCGGCGCGCCTGCTCGCCGATGGCATGGTCCGCAGCCGCGAAGGCTTTGCGCGGCTGGAAAGCGAAGGCACGCTGGAAGGCTCGGGCATCGCGCCCGGCAAGGGGCTGGACGCGGCGCTTGGCGGGCTGGTCAGGTCGGGCGAGGGGACGCTGCTGGCGCCGCTCGCCGGGCAGTTCAGGCAGGCCCTGGCGCGCGAGGTTCCGGGCAGCCGTCTGTCAGCGAGCTATACCCTGCGCCAGAACGGCGAACTTGCGACGCTGGTGATTCCCCGCGCCAGCCTGACGGGGCGCAGTGGGACCGGGCTGCTGACCCTGACGCGCACCGAAGTCATGCTTGGCGGCAAGACGGGGCCGCGCCTGTGGGGCAATGTCCTGACCGGCGGGCCCGGAATTCCCGTGATCGAGGGGCAGATCGCGCGCCAGGCGGAAGGACGCGCGACGGCGCGGCTGCGCCTGGCCGAATACCGTGCGGGCGATTCCCGCCTGGCCATGCCCGAACTGGTGCTGGTTCAGGAAAAGGGCGGGGCGATCGGCTTTTCTGGCCGGGCGGAATTGAGCGGCCTGGTGCCGGGCGGGCGAATCGATTCGCTGCTGGTGCCGATTGACGGAACCTGGTCGCAGCGTGCTGGCCTTGCCGCCTGGCGGCGCTGCACGCCGCTGCGGTTCAACAGTTTCGAGCTGGCGAGCCTGACGCTTGATCGCCGTGAACTGACCGTCTGTCCGGGGCGCGAAGGGGCAATCCTGCGCAGCGACGCGCGCGGTCTGCGGATCGCGGGCGGGATGGCCGGGTTCGCGCTGGCCGGGCGGCTCGGTTCGTCTCCCCTGAGGCTGACCTCCGGTCCGGCCGGATTCGCCTGGCCCGGAGCCCTGGCCATGCGCAATGTCGGCCTGTCGCTTGGCGATCCTGCCGCGCCGACGGTGTTGCAGATCGCTGACCTGAAGGGGCAGCTTGGCAGCGCGATGGAAGGAACCTTCGCCGGGACCGAATTCCACATTGCCGCCGTTCCGCTCGACGTGTTCGAGGCTGCGGGCAAGTGGCGCTTCGCGGGCGGGAACCTTGATGTTTCCGAGGCAAGGCTGCGGGTCGAGGACCGGCAGGTCGATGGCCGCTTCCGGCCCTTGATTGCGCGCGATGCCACGCTCAGCCTCCAGAACGGCAGAATTGCCGCTCTGGCCCTGCTGCGCGAGCCGAAGAGCGAGCGGCAGGTGGTCGAGGCGCGGATCGCCCACGATACCGGCACCGGCACGGGCCGCGCCGATCTGGAAGTGCCGGGCATCCTGTTCGACAACCAGTTGCAGCCCGATACGCTCTCCACCCTGGCACTGGGTGTGATCGCCAACGCGCGCGGCACGCTGACCGGCAAGGGCGAGATCGTCTGGAATGCTGGCGCGGTGACCAGCAATGGCCGGTTCAGCACCACGGGGCTTGATTTCGCGGCGGCGTTCGGTCCGGTCAAGGGCACCAGCGGGACCGTGGTCTTCACCGATCTGCTTGGCCTGGTCACCGCGCCCGACCAGCGGCTGAAGATCGCCTCGATCAACCCCGGGATCGAAGTGATGAACGGCGAGGCATCGTTCGCGCTGGAAGGCAACGGGGTCCTCGCCATCAATGGCGCCAGGTGGCCGTTTGTCGATGGAACGCTGGAACTTCTGCCGACGCGGATGGTGTTCGGCGCGGCGGAAGTGCGACGCTATACCTTGCGGCTGCAAGGGGCGGACGCGGCCAAGTTCGTCCAGCAGCTCGATCTGGGAAATCTCTCCGCCAACGGGGTGTTCGATGGCGATCTGCCGCTGGTGTTCGATGAGAACGGCGGGCGGATCGACGGCGGGATGCTTGTCTCGCGGCCGGGTGGGGGCAACCTCTCTTACGTGGGCGAGCTGACCTACAAGGATCTTTCGCCGATGGGCAACTTCGCGTTCCAGACGCTGCGCTCGATCGACTACCGCAAGATGACCATCGGCATGGACGGCCCGCTGGAAGGCGAACTGGTGACCCGCGTCAAGCTGACGGGAGTGACCCAGGGCGCCGGTGCCAAGCGCAATTTCATCACCCGCCGCTTCGCCAGGCTGCCGATCCAGTTCAACATCAACATCCGTGCGCCGTTCCAGAAACTGATCGGATCGTACAAGTCGATCTACGATCCCACCTTTATCCGCGATCCGCGCAGCCTTGGGCTGGTTGACGGGGCAGGGCGGCCGGTCAACCGGGAAAAGCCGCCGGCGCCGCCTTCAACGCCTCGGAAAACCGGCGATATTCAGCCTCCAGTCAGCAGGGACAGGCCATGAACAGCGATGAATTGACCAACCGCGCCCGGACTGCGACAACCCTGCCCATGCAGGTCAGGCAATCCGGGAAACGATGGTCGGCCCGGCGCAGGGTAACCGCGCTGGGGATGTTGGTGGGCTGCGCGGTGGCGCTTGGCGGGTGCATTTCGATCAATGCGCCGGACAAGCCGATCGTCATCGAGCTTAACATCAACATCAAGCAGGAGGTCGTCTATCGTCTCGCGGCGGATGCCGGGAACACGATTGAGGAAAACTCCGACATCTTTTGAAGGACCTTGCCATGTTGCTGCGTGAAGACCGCCTGAAGCACCGCCCGCTGGCCCTGGCCGCCGGGGCGCTGTCGCTGGCCCTGCTGTCGCTTTCCGCGCCGGCTTCGGCGCAGCAGCGCGATCCCGCCTATGCCGATGCCCGCGCCAAGGGCGAAGTGGGCGAGAAGGCGGACGGCTACCTCGGCTTCCCGGTGGCGCCCAATGCGGGGGTCAAGCGGATGGCCGATGACATCAACATCAAGCGCAAGAACATCTACGCGGAAAAGGCCCAGGCCAATGCCGCGACGGTGGAGGAATATGCCTTCACCGCCGGATGCCTTGCGATTCTGCGCACCGTTCCGGGCGAGAAGTATCAGGCTCCCGATGGTTCGTGGCGCACCCGCACGGCCGAACCGCCGCTGCGCAGCGAACTGTGCCCCAAGGTCAACTGACCCGGCCACCGCCGCACTTTCAAGGCCTCTCCGCGCTTCGGCCGGTGAGGCCTTTTGCTATCGGCGGATCGCTGTTTCCTATCGGTTGACTTAGACGCGGGGCCTGCCTAAGGGGTCGGCGCCCTCGGCGGGCAACCGTTGCCCGTGCCGCGATCCGATTGAAGGAGCATGGCATGAGCGACGAGAAGCCAGCCCGAGACTCCCTTGGCGAGGACGCGCGAATCGACGCGCTCGAAGAGCGGCTGAAGGCCGCACGCGAGCGGGAAGAGGAACGCACCCGCCCGGCGGCAGGCGCAGAGGCCGATGCGAATTACCGCATGGGCAGCCGTGTTCTTGCCGAACTGATCGGGGGAATCGGCGGCGGTGCGTTCATCGGCTGGGTCATTGACTGGGCCGCCGGAACCTCGCCCTGGGGTCTGTTGGTGGTGATGGCCCTCGGGATCATCGTTGCCTTCAGGAACATCATCCGGATTTCCACCCGGCGTCCCGATTGAACCCCATTTCCGGGGGCATGTGGGGCGCTGGTGTGCATATGACGCAAGCGAGGGCAGGACGCGTGGCAGCCGAACAGGCAAAAGTCGATCCGATGCACCAGTTCACGATCGAGCCGATGTTCGGCACCGATCACTGGTCGATCGCGGGCTACAACATCGCCTTCACCAACTCCGCGCTGTGGATGGCGATTACCGTCGTGGCGCTGCTGGTGTTCGTGGCGGGGGGCAACAAGCGTCAGCTGGTGCCTGGCCGCTGGCAGATGGCGGTGGAAAGCCTGACCGGCTTCATCGACAACCTGCTGGCCGCCAATGTCGGCCCGGCGGGCAAGAAGTATGTACCCTACATCTTCTCGCTGTTTTCCTTCATCCTGTTCGCCAACCTGCTTGGCCTGATGCCGCTGGCGCTGATCCCGGGTCTGCATCCCTTCACGCCGACCAGCCACTTCACGGCCACCGGCGTGCTGGCGATCCTGTCGTTCTCGATCGTGCTGATCGTCGGGTTCTGGCGCCACGGGTTCCACTTTTTCTCGCTGTTCGTGCCGCACGGCACGCCGATCTGGCTGCTCTGGCTGATCCCGTTCATCGAGCTGATCTCGTTCCTGGTCCGCCCGTTCAGCCTCGCGCTGCGACTGTTCGTTGCGATGATGGCCGGGCACGTGCTGCTCGAGGTGCTGTCCAGCTTTGTCATCGACAGCTCGAACTCGGGCCTCCTGTGGGGCACCGTGGTCGGCATCCCCAGCTTCATCCTGATGGTCGCGATCTCGGCTCTTGAGCTGCTGGTCGCCGGCATCCAGGCCTACGTCTTCGCGCTGTTGACCTCGTTGTATCTCAACGACGCTGAAAACCTTCACTAAGTTTGTTTTTCAACCACACGAATTTTCGAGAAAAGGAGTTTTGACATGGAACCTGCAAGCGCAAAGCTGATCGGCGCTGGTCTGGCTGCAATCGGTGCCGGCATGGCCGCCATCGGCGTGGGTAACGTCTTCGGTTCGTTCCTGGAAAGCGCGCTGCGCAATCCGGGTGCCGCCGACGGCCAGCAGGGCCGCCTGTTCATCGGCTTCGCCGCCGCCGAACTTCTCGGCCTGCTCTCGTTCGTCGTTGCGATGATCCTGATCTTCGTCGCCTGACGTAACCAGACCGACTGATTATCCGGCTGGCGGGTCCCCGTTCGGGGGACCCTGCCGGCCGGACAAGACCGGACGCCCCGATGCCTCAAATTTCGCAGCTTGCCGCGACCTACTCCAGCCAGATCTTCTGGATGCTGCTGTTCTTCGGCTTCATTTTCTTCGTCATCGGCCGGGGCATGGTCCCCAAGGTGATGGCGACCGTTGAAGTGCGCGACAAGCAGATTGCCAGCGATCTCGCTGCTGCGGAAGCGGCCCGCGCCGCCGCCAACGCCGAGGAAGAGGCCTGGCGCGCCCAGGCCAATGCCCAGCGCGCGGAAGCCCAGGCGGTGATCGCCAAGGCCAAGCAGGACGCCGCCAAGGCAAGCGAGGCCAGCCTCGCCGAAGCCAACGCCCGCATCGATACGCGGCTGGATGAGGCCGAGACCCGGATCGGGGGAGCGCGTGCGCAGGCCCTGAAGGAAATCGAAGCGCTTGCTGCCGAGGCTGCCGGCGATATCGTCTCGCGCCTTGCCGGCGTGAAGGTCGATGCCAAGGCGGCTGCGGCCGCTGCCAAGGAGGCGCTCAATGCTTGATCTTCGCCTTCTCGCCGAAGCCGCTGCTGAACACGGCGCCGAAGCCGCCGGCCACGCCACGCCGGTTGCCTTCGGGTTCGTTGGCCCTGGCATGTGGGTCGCGCTGTCGATGACGACGCTGATCCTGATCATGATCTGGAAGAAGGTTCCGGGCGTGGTCGCATCGGGACTCGATGCCTCGATCGCGGAAATCCGCAAGCAGCTTGACGAAGCCAAGGCGCTGCGCGCCGAGGCCGAGGCACTGCGCGGCGAATATGCCGCCAAGATCGCCAACGCCGAAAAGGACGCGGCAGAGATGCTGGCTCACGCCCGCAGCGAAGCCGATGCCATCGTTGCCAAGGCCGCGGCAGACACCACGGCGCTGATCGCCCGGCGCGAGAAGATGGCCGAAGACAAGATTGCCGCTGCCGAGCGCGGCGCGATTGCAGAACTGCGCGCCAAGGCCGCCACGGCTGCCGCCACCGCAGCGCGCGGCCTGATTGCGGCCAACCATGACGCCAAGGCGGACAAGGTGCTGGTTGACGAGGCTATTGCGGGGCTCTGAGCCTCCGCCACGAGCTGGAGAGGGGAAAGGGCGGCCTTCGGGCCGCCCTTTTTCGTTGGCAGGGCATCATACACCCGGTTCGAATACGACCTTCCCGACGATCCCCCGCGCCGCCATTGCCTCGAACCCTTCGCGCCAGCGGCTGAGCGGCAGCAAGCGATCGATATGCGGATTGAGACGGCCATCTGCAGCCAGCGTCGCTACCGCTTCGCGGATCGCGCGGCCGCGTTCGGGAAAGCGCCGGGCGTATTCACCGGCGCGGACACCGACCACCGAAAAGCCCTTGATCAGCGGAATGTTGGTCGAGATGTCGGCAATCCGGCCGCCCGCGAAACCGATCACCAGCAGCTTTCCGCCGAAAGCCACGCAGCGGGTGCTTTCATCGAACACGTCGCCTCCGACCGGGTCATAGACGATATCGCAGAGCGCGCCGCCGGTGAGTTCAGCCACCTGCTCGCGGAAGCGTCCTTCGGCAAGGATAACGGCGTCGGCGTCGCTGACCGCCTTCAGACGTTCGACTTTGGCGGCGCAGCCGCTGGTGGCGATGACATGGGCGCCAAAGCGCTTGGCCAGTTCAACGGCGGCGAGGCCCACCCCGCCGCTGGCGCCATGGACCAGCACCCATTGTCCGGCCTTCATTCCGCCGATTTCGACCAGGGCGGTATAGGCGGTGCCATAGGCGGCCCCCAGCGCGGCGGCTGCGGGAAAATCGATGCCGTGGGGCATCCGTGTCAGTGCCCGTTCGGGTAGCGCCACATAGTCCGCGAAGGCTCCGGTCTTGTTGCCGCCATAGACCTTGTCGCCAACCGCGAAGGCGCTGCCGGGTTCGGCTTCCACCACCTCGCCGGCGAGTTCCATCCCTGCGACATAGGGCAGTTCGGGCTTGAACTGGTATCCGCCCGTCGTCATCAGCAGGTCTGGAAAGTTGAGCGAAGCTGCGCGAATCCGCACGAGCAGCTCTCCGGCGGCGCGAACCGGCATGGGGCGGTCGACCAGGGCGCAACCGGCGAAGCCGGGGGCGAGCGAGCTGACTTCCAGCGCCTGCATTGCGGTCAGAAGGTGTCCTTGGCGCCGCGCAGGGCGGCGAAAGTCGCCACCGCATCGCCGGGATGGCCCCAGCGCGCCTGCATGGCCGGATCGTCGGCGCGCAGGAAGGGGTTGGCCTTGAACTCGCGCGCCAGGGTGGTCGGCACGGTCGGCTTGCCCTCGGCGCGCAGCGCGGCGACGCGCGCGGCATAGGAGGCGAGGTCCGCATTGTCCGGATCGGCATGGACCGCGAAGCGGGCGTTGGAAGCGGTATATTCGTGCGCGCAATACACCAGTGTTTCGGCCGGCAGGGCCTTGAGCCGCGACAGGCTGGTCCAGAACTGCTCAGGCGTGCCTTCGAACATCCTCCCGCAGCCCAGCGCAAACAGCGAATCGCCGACGAATGCCATGGAGGCACCAGGCAGGTGATAGGCGATGTGGCCCAGGGTATGACCGCCGACGTCGATTACCTGGGCTTCAAAATCGCCCAGTTGCACTACGTCTCCCGGACTGACGAAGCGGTCGACTGCCGCCGTGCGATCGGCTTCCGCGGCAGAAGCGATCACGGTGCAGCCCGTGGCGGCCTTGATCGCCGCGTTCCCGCCCGCGTGATCCGGGTGCCAGTGGGTGTTCCAGATCTGGGTGATCTGCCAGCCCTTGTGTCCGGCCTCGCGCAGATAGGCTTCGGCATCAGGCGTGTCGATGCAGGCGGTATCGCCGCTGACGGGATCGTGAAGCAGATATCCGTAGTTGTCGGACAGGCAGGGGAACTGGTGAACTTCAAGCATTGGGGTTCTCTCCCGTCCCCGCCGGTTCTGGTGGCGGGGTCCGTGTGTAATTGGCTGCCCCGATAAGATAGACCGCCGCGCACCACAGCCACAAGCCCGCTTCGTGCGGTGCATCGCCGCCGCCGAGCAGGCCCAGTTCGGCGATCAGGGCGAGCATCAGCAGGAACAGTCGCCGGTCGTATCCGTAAAGGTTGAACCAGCGCGTGCGCATCGGGCCGGAATTGAGCTCGCCGGGATCAGGCAGCATGGGGCCGCCATCGGTCAGCGCGGTCTTGTTGATCGTCCAGATCATCCGCGCGAGTGCCATCGCTGCGCCCGTCATGGCCAGAGGGACGCCAAGCACCAGCGCGGGCAGGCGGGTCATTTCGGGCCAGCGGGCAATCACCGGCATGGCCAGCATCGCGCCGATCGCCACCCACGGCGCGGTGCGGGCCGGGGGATCAAGGAATGAGCGAAACCGCATCGCCGCGATGATGCCCTGCCGCGCGCTGCCGGCAAAGCAAAAGCCCGCCCGGAACGATCCGGACGGGCCTTTTTGCGTTTGGCCATCCCGGACAGTGCCGGGACGGGAGAAGTCTTACTTCTTGGCCTTGAGCGCGGCGCCCAGGATGTCGCCCAGCGAAGCGCCGGCATCCGAGGAACCGTACTGCTCGACCGCTTCCTTCTCCTCGTGGAGCTGGCGGGCCTTGACCGAGAAGTTCGGCTTCTTCGAACGGTCGAAACCGATCACCATCGCGTCGAGCTTCTGGCCGACCTGGAAGCGGTCCGGACGCTGTTCGTCGCGGTCGCGGCCAAGGTCGCTGCGCTTGATGAAGCCGGTGGCGCCATCTTCGCCAGCCTGCACTTCCAGACCGCCGTCGCGCACTTCGAGCACGGTCACGGTGACCACCTCGTTCTTGCGCAGGCCGCTCGAGGCAGCCGAAACGCCAGCCGCCGGAGCACCCTTTTCAAGCTGCTTCATGCCCAGGCTGATGCGCTCCTTGTCGACATCGACATCGAGCACGATGGCCGACACCTGCTCGCCCTTGCGGTGCAGGGCAAGCGCGTCCTCGCCCGAGATGCCCCAGGCGATGTCCGACATGTGGACCATGCCGTCGACGTCGCCATCGAGGCCGATGAACAGGCCGAACTCGGTCGCGTTCTTGACTTCGCCTTCCACGGCCGAACCGACCGGGTGCTTCTCGGCGAAGGCTTCCCAGGGGTTCTGCTGGGCCTGCTTGAGGCCAAGGCTGATGCGGCGCTTGTCGCTGTCGACTTCCAGCACCAGCACGTCGACTTCCTGCGAAGTGCTGACGATCTTGCCGGGGTGGACGTTCTTCTTGGTCCAGGACATTTCCGAAACGTGGACCAGGCCTTCGATGCCCGGCTCCAGCTCCACGAAGGCGCCGTATTCGGTGATGTTGGTGACGGTCCCGCGCAGCTTGGCGCCGACCGGGTACTTGGCGGCGACGCCTTCCCACGGATCGGATTCGAGCTGCTTCATGCCCAGGCTGATGCGCTGGGTGTCCTGGTTGATGCGGATGATCTGCACCTTCACGGTGTCGCCGATGGCGATCACTTCGTTCGGGTGGTTGACGCGCTTGTAGCTCATGTCGGTGACGTGGAGCAGGCCGTCGATGCCGCCCAGATCAACGAAGGCGCCGTAATCGGTGATGTTCTTGACTACACCGTCGATGACCTGGCCTTCGGCGAGGTTCTGGATCAGGCCCGAACGCTGTTCGGCGCGGGTTTCTTCCAGAACGGCGCGGCGCGAAACCACGATGTTGCCGCGGCGGCGGTCCATCTTGAGGATCTGGAACGGCTGCGGCACGTCCATCAGCGGCTGCACGTCGCGCACGGGGCGGATGTCGACCTGGCTGCCGGGCAGGAAGGCCACGGCGCCGTCGAGGTCGACGGTGAAGCCGCCCTTGACGCGGCCGAAGATGATGCCTTCGACGCGCTTGCCTTCGCCGAATTCGTTTTCGAGCTTGTCCCAGGCGGCTTCGCGGCGGGCGCGGTCGCGGCTGAGCATCGCTTCGCCGTCGGCGTTCTCGACGCGGTCGACGTAGACTTCGACTTCATCGCCGACCTTCAGGCCGTGCGGCTGGCCCGGCTGGGCAAATTCCTTGAGTGCGACGCGGCCTTCGCTCTTGAGGCCGACGTCGATCACCGCCTTGTCGCCTTCGATCGCGGTGATGGTGCCCTTGACCACGCGGCCTTCGAAGCCGCCGTCGGCAGCGCCGCCGAGCGATTCGTCAAGGAGAGCCGCGAACATGTCGCGGGTGGGGTTGGCAGAAGATGCCATAGGTTAGAGTTTCCTCGTTCAACAATGTTTCCGGCCAGGCGGTTTTTCCGCCGGTCTTTCTCCGCTGCCGGCACCATGCCGGTTGCGGGCCAAAGGGCCGAACTGCCAGGGGGGCCGGATGCCGCCCGCGGCGCCCGCGCGGGGCAAACCCCGGTTGGACCGGCGGCCCTTATGCCCGATGCCCCCAGATGGCAAGGAAATTCGGGGTTTTCCTGAACGGGTGGACACTGTGGACAGGGTTCTGGAGAGGGAATGTCCAGTAGTCGCGCAAGGGCCGTCGCGGCGGCGGATCGACAGGGGCAGGGAAGGGCGCATGGGCCGGTTCTACCGCAGGTCCTGAGCTGTAGGACAGGATCAGTTTGCGCCTAACCCCGTCGTCATGCTGAACGGGGGCTCGCAATGCCCTGAAGGTCCGCTGGCAATCGCCTTCAGATCGCCGGCTTGTACCCCGGCCTGCGCAGGGTGAGCATATAGTCCGCGAGGTTGCTGATCTCCCCCCGTTCGACCTTGAACTGCATCGCGTCCGGGTAATTGTGCGAATCGGTCAGGAACCGGCGCAGCGTGGTGCGGGTGAGGCCGCTCTGGTTGGCGATATCCTCGAAGCTGGGCGATTCCGGGTTGGGCGAGCCCGCGTTGGCGGTCACGCCGTGGCAGGCGGCGCAGCGTTCCTGCGCGAAGGCCAGGCCCTTGGCCACGCGGGCGGCCTCGGCCCGGGCGGCAGCGCCACGCTTGGGCGCGGCCTCTCCCGGGGAGACAAACAGGGCGGCGGTCAGGATCAGGGCGGCGCTGGCGGCGAACTTGCTCATGGCTACCCGGCTATCACCCCAGCCGCGCCTGCGCCAGCCGGATCGCCGTGGCAATCGCGGCCTCCTTGCCGAGATCGCTGGTGTCGAGCAGCACGGCGTCCGGGGCGGCGAGCAGCGGCGCTTCGGCACGGGTGCGGTCGCGCAGGTCGCGCGCTTCAAGATCGGCGGAGATCTCGGCCAGGCTGACCGGGCGGCCCGCCTGCTGCATTTCCAGAAAGCGGCGTTCGGCGCGGGCAGGCACGCTGGCGACGACGAACAGCTTTACCGCAGCCTCTGGCGCGATCACCGTGCCGATGTCGCGCCCGTCAAGCACCGCGCCACCCGGCTGGGTGGCGAAGGCGCGCTGGCGTTCATAGAGCGCGCGGCGCACGGCGGGGTGGACCGAGACCCGGCTGGCGAGGCCGCCGCTGGCCTCGCTGCGCAGCTCCGGGTCATCCAGCAGCGAATCGGGAAAGCCGCAGGCGGCCAGCGCGTCGGCAGGGGAATCGGGATCGCCGCCGTTCTGGGCCACCTGCCGCCCGACCGCGCGGTAGAGCAGCCCGGTATCGAGGTGCGGCAGACCGAAATGCGCCGCGAGCGCCCTGGCGATCGTGCCCTTGCCCGAAGCGGTGGGGCCATCGACGGCGATGATCACCTGGCCGCTCCGTCGAGCAGGGCCTCGAACTGCGGAAAGCTGGTGGCGATCGGGCGGGTATCGTCCACTTCCACCCCGGCCTTCGATGCCAGTCCGGCCACGGCCATCGACATGGCAATGCGGTGGTCGAGATGGGTGGCAATTGCGCCAGCCGTGCCGGGCAGGGGGGCGCCGCCGGTGCCTGCGATGGTCAGCCCGTCCGCGCTCTCGCTCACCCGCGCGCCTGCGGCGGAAAGGGCGGCGGCCATCACGGCCAGACGGTCGGATTCCTTGACCCGCAGCTCGTCCAGTCCGGTGGTGACAGTGGTTCCCTGCGCCAGTGCGGCGGCGACGAACAGCGCGGGAAATTCGTCGATCATGCTGGGGGCAAGCGCGGGATCGACCGCGATGCCGCTGAGCGCGGAATGGCGCACCCGCAGGTCAGCCACCGGTTCGCCGCCAACCACGCGGGCGTTCAGCTCCTCGATCTGGCCGCCCATTGCCCGCAGCACTTCGACCAGGCCCGCGCGGGTGGGGTTGAGGCCGACGTTTTCGATCGTCAGGTCACTGCCCGGCACGACCAGCGCGGCGACCATGAAGAAGGCGGCGGACGAGGGGTCGCCCGGCACTTCGATCACTTGCGGCTTGAGGTCTGCCTCGCCGCGAATCCGGATAGTGCGCACGCCTGCCGAATCGGTCTCCACTTCCAGCTCCGCGCCAAAGCCGCGCAGCATCCGTTCGGAATGGTCGCGGGTGGGCACGGGTTCGATCACTGTGGTGACGCCGGGGGTGTTGAGCCCCGCGAGCAGGACCGCGCTCTTCACCTGGGCAGAGGCAACCGGCAGGCGGTATTCGATCGGCACGGCGGGGCAGGCGCCGCGCAGCATCAGCGGCAGGGTGCCCCCGGGGCTGGCGGTGAAATCGGCGCCCATCCGGCTCAGCGGTTCGATCACCCGGCCCATCGGCCGCTTCGACAGGCTGGCATCGCCGATGAAGCTGGCAGTGATGCCGTGGCTGGCGACCAGACCCATCAGCAGGCGCGTGGAAGTGCCGGAATTGCCCATGTCGAGCGCCTGTGCGGGTTGCAGCAGGCCGCCCACGCCCACGCCGTGGACGCGCCATTCGCCTTCGCCGGTGCGCTCTACCTGCGCGCCCATCGCCCGCATCGCGGCGGCGGTGGACAGTACGTCCTCGCCTTCCAGCAGGCCGGTGACGCGGGTTTCGCCAATCGCCAGCGCGCCCAGCATGATCGAGCGGTGGCTGATCGACTTGTCGCCCGGCACCCGGATCGTGCCGGTAAGCGGCCCGGCGGGCAGGAACCGGCGCGGACGCATGGCGGAGGGATCGGCGCTGGACACGGGGCTATGGTCTTTCCGGGGCAGGGGCGGCAAATGCGCGCGGCTTTTGACAGCGGGCGCGCGCTATGGCAAGGCGCGCGCCGCGCTGGACATGGCGCTCGCCGTCTCCAATACGATACGCAGGAATTTACGCCCGGGCCCTGGCCCATGGGCAGCATCGAGGAATTGACATGGTCAAGGCTGAATGGGGCGCCAAGCACGGCTGCCCGAAATGCGGCACCCGCTTTTACGATCTGGGCAAGGACGATCCGATCACCTGCATCGAATGCGGCTATGCCTGGCATGCCGAACCGGTGCTGAAATCGAAGCAGCCGATTCCCTATGAGGAAATCCAGAAGGAAAAGGTCGAGGTGGTCGAGGACGGCGATCTGGCCGATGCCGATCTGGACATCGACGAGGATGGCGATTCGCCGGACAACGACGTCGATCTGGGCGGCGACGACGACCTTGGCGTCGGGCTCGACTCGGATAGCGACGCCGACGACAATTAAGCGAATTACCCCCTTGCCAAGGCGGGACGAGGCCACTAGAGGCGGCGTCCCGACCACAGGGTAGGGGTTACGGCCGGTCCCCCAGGACCAGCCGCGATGAATGGAATGGGGCCTTAGCTCAGCTGGGAGAGCGCCTGCATGGCATGCAGGAGGTCAGCGGTTCGATCCCGCTAGGCTCCACCATTCAACATGAGTTGAGGACTTGTTCTTCACGCTGGCCGGCGAGGTTTCGCCCGCCGGCGTTTTGCGCGTTGAGGTGACGTTCTGAATGTTTGACGCACTGTCCGATCGGCTTGGCAATGTCTTCGACCGCCTGCGCGGCCGGGGTGCGCTATCGGAGCAGGACGTCCGCGAAGCGATGCGCGAAGTGCGAATTGCGCTGCTGGAAGCCGATGTCGCGCTGCCGGTGGTGCGCCGCTTCATCGACGAAATCACCGAAAAGGCCGTGGGCCACAACGTGCTGCGCTCGGTCACGCCGGGTCAGCAGGTCGTCAAGATCGTCAACGACGCGCTGGTCGAGATGCTGGGCGGCGACGATACGCCGGGCCTGGATCTGAACGCCGCGCCGCCGGTGGTGATCATGATGGTCGGCCTGCAGGGTTCGGGCAAGACCACCACCACCGCCAAGCTGGCGAAGATGCTGCGCGAGAAGCAGGGCAAGAAGGTCCTGATGGCCTCGCTGGACGTCAACCGTCCAGCGGCGCAGGAACAGCTGAAAGTGCTGGGCGAGCAGGTCGAGGTTGCCACCCTGCCGATCGTGCTGGGCCAGCAGCCGACCGAGATTGCCACCCGCGCGCTGCAATCGGCAAAGCTGCAGGCAATCGACGTGCTGCTGCTCGATACCGCGGGCCGCCTCCACGTCGACCAGCAGCTGATGGACGAGATGAAGGCCGTGGCCGGCATCTCGGTGCCGAAGGAAGTGCTGCTGGTCGTCGATTCGCTGACCGGCCAGGACGCGGTCAACGTCGCGCAGAGCTTTACCGCGCAGGTGCCGCTGACCGGCGTGGTCCTGACCCGGATGGACGGCGATGCGCGCGGCGGCGCGGCGCTGTCGATGCGCGCGGTCACCGGCAAGCCGATCAAGTTCGCAGGCACCGGCGAAAAGCTCGACGCGCTTGAGCCGTTCCACCCGGGCCGCGTTGCCAGCCGCATCCTCGGCATGGGCGATATCGTCTCGATCGTGGAAAAGGCGGCGGCCTCGATCCAGGAGGAAGACGCCGAGCGCATGGCCCAGCGCATGGCCAAGGGTCAGTTCGACATGAACGACCTGCGCCAGCAATTGCGCCAGATGCAGTCGATGGGCGGCCTTGGCGCGCTGGCGGGAATGCTTCCGGGCATGAAGAAGGCCAAGGCGGCGATGCAGCAGTCCGGCATGGACGACAAGGTGCTGCTGCGGATGGATGCGATCATCGGCTCGATGACGCCCAGGGAACGCGCCAAGCCCGATCTGCTCAATGCCAAGCGCAAGATCCGCATCGCCAATGGTTCGGGCGTGCAGGTTCAGGACGTCAACAAGCTTCTCAAGATGCACCAGGAAATGGAGCGCGCGATGAAGCAGATCAAGAAGATGGGCGGGCTCAAGGGCCTGGGCGCGCTGTTCGGCAAGGGCGGCATCGGCGCCGCCATGCCGGGCCTGGGCGGCGGCCAGCCGGGGGGCCTTCCGGGCCTTGGCGGCGGTGTCCCCGATCTTTCGAAATTGCTCAAGAAATAAGTTTCAAGTCTTTGATTGAAAGGTGAATTGAATGGCTGTTTCCCTCCGTCTCTCGCGTGGTGGCTCCAAGAAGCGCCCGTACTACAAGATCGTCATCGCCAACAGCCGCGCCCCGCGCGACGGCGCCTTCCTTGAACAGGTCGGCACCTACAACCCGCTGCTCGCCAAGGACGACGAGAACCGCGTGCGCCTGGTCGAGGACCGCGTGAAGTACTGGCTGGGCGTCGGCGCGCAGCCGACCGACCGCGTTGCCCGCCTGCTCGACAAGGCCGGGATCAAGGAACGCGCCGCCACCGTGAACCCCAGCAAGGGTGAGCCGGGCAAGAAGGCCAAGGACCGCGCCGAGGAAAAGGCCGAGAAGGCCCGTGAAGCCGAGGAAGCAGCCAAGGCCGCCGAGGAAGCCGCCAACGCTCCGGCCGAGGAAGCTCCCGCTGAGGAAGCTCCGGCTGAAGCTGCTGCCGAAGCCCAGGCTGAAGGCTAAGCTGCGGATATGGACCGCGCCGTCACGCTGGCCGCCATCATCGGCGCGCATGGCGTGGGCGGCGAGGTCCGCCTCAAGCTGTTCGGTGAAGGCGTGGGCGCGCTGCGGCGCTACCGCGCCTTCAACGATTCGGCGCTGACGCTCGAAAAGCTGAAGGACGACGGCAAGGGCGGCGCCATCGCCCGCTTTGCCGAAGTGAGCGACCGCACCGCCGCCGAAAAGCTGCGCGGCACCGCGCTGACCGTGCCGCGTTCCGCCCTGCCGCCGCTGGGGGAGGGCGAATATTACCACGCCGACCTGATCGGCCTGCCTGCCGTGTCCGATACCGGCGAGGACCTGGGCACCTGCGTGGCGGTCGACAATTTCGGCGCGGGCGATGTGCTGGAAATCCAGCGCCCCTCTGTCGACGGCAAGCCCGGCAAGCGCTTCATGGTGCCGATGCGCGCCGAAGCCGTGCCCGAATGGAACGAGACGCGGCTGGTGATCGCCGCGATCTATGCGGACGAGGCCTGAGCGGCTAGTCTGCCCCCATGGGGCTGCTTTTCATCCTGCTGGTTTTCGTGGTGCTTCCCGCCGGGATCGCCTTTGCGCTGGGCCGCAATCTGCCGCGCCTGCGACCGCGCTGGAGCGCGCTGAGGCGTAACTGCGCCGCGGCATCGGCCGCCGGTTTCCTGCCGGTTGTCCTGCCGATCGCGACGGTCGTGGCGGATGGCTATGACGGCCAGTACATGCTGTGGGTCATGATCCTGCTGCTGGCCGGCCTGGTGATTTCCCTGATCATTGGCCTGCCGGTGGCCCTGCTCGCCGCGCGCAAGGCCTAGGCGGCGCGGAGCGCCGCCTTCGACCCTCCCACGGGGGCGGGGCCGGTGTGCCTTACCCCGCGATCCCGCCGAACCGCCCGGCGTTGAAGTCCTCGATCGCCTGGACGATCTCGGCACGGGTGTTCATCACGAAGGGGCCGTGGCCGAACACCGGCTCGTCAATCGGCTCCCCGGTCATCACCAGCAGCATGGCATCGTCGTCCGCGTGGAGCGCGGCGCCTTCGCCCTCAGTCGAAAGCCGCGCGATCTCCGCCGCGCCGATCCCGCGCCCGGCCACGGTGACGTGGCCGGAGAGGACCGCGATCATCGTGTTGTGGCCACGGGGCAGCGGCAGCACGGCATCCGCGCCCGCCGCCATGCGCACATCCCACAGGTTGATCGGCGTGAAGCTCCGCGCCGGGCCGCGCGTGCCAGCGATCTGACCGGCGATGATCCGCGCGCTGGCGCCGTCCAGCTGGACGGTCGGGATCGAGTCCGCCGTGATCGCCTGATAGGCGGGCGGGGCGGACTTGTGCCGGGCGGGCAGGTTGACCCACAGCTGGACCATGCGGAACGGCCCGCCGCTGCGGCTGTAGGCGGCGGAGTGGAACTCCTCGTGGATCACGCCCGCGCCGGCGGTCATCCACTGGACGTCGCCTGCGCCTATGGTGCCGCCGCCGCCGCCCGAATCGCGGTGCGAAACCTCGCCGTCATAGACGATGGTCACCGTCTCGAACCCGCGGTGCGGATGCTGCCCGACGCCGCGCGGAGGCCCGGCGTTCGGCTCGAACTGGAACGGCCCGGCATAGTCGAACAGCAGGAACGGGGTGATCGCGCGCGTATCCCCGTGATAGCTGAACAGCGAGCGCACCGGGAACCCGTCGCCCACCCAGTGGCCCGCGGTGTTGCCGATCACGTCGATCAGGGTCTTCATGGTGTGTCCTTTCGGGGGCGTATTGCTGCGGCCCGCCCCTGGCCCGATTGCTGACTTGCCGCCTAGATAGACCGGCGCTATCACATCGCAAGTACGGTCCTTTGGGATACCGCTGATGAATGCCCCGCTTCCTCCCTCCGGCTGGATCTGCCCGGCGGTTTCGGCCTTTGACCTGATCACCGGCAAGTGGCGGGCGATGATCCTGTTCTGGCTGCTGAAAGAGCCGCTGCGCTTCAACGAATTGCAGCGTCGGCTGGGCGCGATCACCCACCGCACCCTGTCACGCACGCTGAAGGACATGGAGGCCGACGGACTGGTCAGCCGCCACGACCACGGCGAAATTCCCCCGCGCGTCGACTATGCGCTGACGCCAAGGGGCCGCAGCCTTGAACCGGTGCTGCTGGAACTGGAACGCTGGGCGCAGGCGGACGCGGGCCAGCGTTAAGCGGCTCGACACGAACGGTGAAGGGAGAAGGGGGCTGGCTAGCCGTCCCGCCGCTTGACCAGCGCCGAGCGCAGGCAGCGGCAGACCACTTCGCCGCGCTGGTTGATCAGCTCGTGCCGGAAGGTGACGATCCCGGCGTTCGGGCGGCTCTTCGATTCCTTCAGTTCCACCACTTCGCTGGTGGCGCGCATCGTATCGCCGATGAACACGGGCTTGGGCATCACCAGCTGGTCATAGCCAAGGTTGGCGACCAGCGTGCCCAGCGTGGTATCGCCCACCGACAGGCCGACCATCAGCGCGAAAGTGAAAGTGCCGTTGACCAGGATCTGGCCGAATTCGCTGGCTCTGGCCGCCTCCACATCGATGTGCAGCGGCTGCGGGTTGTGGGTCATCGTGCTGAACAGCAGGTTGTCCGTCTCGGTCACGGTGCGGCGGATTTCATGCTCCATCCGCTCGCCCACTTGCCATTCGTCGAAATACTTTCCGGCCATCATATCCTCCCCGGCACGGGGAGGGGGACCGCCGGAACGGCGGTGGAGGGGGCTTGCCTCCACGCGCCGCGCCGGGGGCAGGCCCCCTCCACCATGCTTTGCATGGTCTCCCTCCCCGTGCCGGGGAGGGTCATTCGCCCGCCTCGATCCGCGCCAGCAGCGCCTCCACCTGCACCTGCGCGCCCGGCACGGCGGCGAGTTCGGCCACCACACCGTCGAACGGGGCGGTAAGGGTGTGTTCCATCTTCATCGCTTCCAGCGTCAGCAGCTTCTGCCCCTTGGTCACCGCCTGTCCCGCGCTCACCTCGACCGCGATGATCCGGCCTGGCATGGGGGAGAGGATATCGCCATCGTGGGCGTGGTGGCCGTGCCCGGCGGGCGGACGCAGCGAGAAGGTGAAGGCGGCGCCATCCTCGAAATAGACGGCCTCCCCGTGCTCGATCACCGCCCCGGCGCTGACTTCATAGCCGACAGCGCTGTCGTAGAGGTCAAGATCGTAATCGACCGCCAGCGGCGTTTCGCCATCGAGCCACAGGTTGACCGTGGTGCGGCGCGGCGCATTCAGCCGGAAGCCGATCAGCCCCAGCCCCATGTCGCTTTCGCGCGCGCGCCACTCGGCGGGCGGCGTGCCGCCATCGAGGATCAGCGCCTCGGCCACTTCCTGCAACAGCAGCTGGCTGGGCTGGGGCAGCGCGGTGAGATCGGCGGAATAGGCCTCGATGAACCCGGTGGTTACTTCGCCTGCCGCGAAGGCCGGATGCTCGCACAGGCGTTTCAGAAACCAGGCATTGTGCCTGACCGGATGGCACAGCAGCGCCCCGCATGAGCGGGCAAGTTTCGCCCGCGCCTCGTCGCGGCAGGCGCCGTGGGTCACCAGCTTGGCGATCATCGGATCGTAGAAGGGCGAAATGGCATCGCCTTCCTCAACCCCGGTTTCAAAGCGGCCTTCGGTTTCATCGGCCAGCACGTCGAGCGCCCCGATGCTGGGCAGAAAGCCCCGCGCGGGGTCTTCGGCATAGAGCCGCGCTTCCATCGCCCAGCCGTTGATGCGCAGGTCTTCCTGCCGCAGCGGCAGGGCCTCGCCGCTGGCCACGCGCAATTGCCATTCGACCAGATCGACCCCGGTGATCTCCTCGGTCACCGGGTGCTCGACCTGGAGGCGGGTGTTCATTTCCATGAACCAGATGCGCTCCGCGCTGAGCGCGGCGGAACCGTCGGCGATGAACTCGATCGTGCCCGCGCCGACATAGTCGACCGCCTTGGCCGCGCGGACGGCGGCGGCGCAGATCGCTTCGCGTGTGGCCGCGTCCATGCCGGGGGCGGGGGCCTCCTCGATCACCTTCTGGTGGCGGCGCTGGAGCGAGCAATCGCGTTCGAACAGGTGGACGACATTGCCGTGGCTATCGCCAAATACCTGCACCTCGATATGGCGCGGGCGCTGGATGTATTTCTCGATCAGCACGTGGGCATTGCCAAAGCTGGCCAGGGCCTCGCGCTGACATGATGCGAGGGCATCGGCGAAGTCCGCTGCCGCTTCGACCAGCCGCATCCCCTTGCCGCCGCCGCCCGCGACCGCCTTGATCAGCACCGGATAGCCGATCTGGGCTGCCTGTTCGGCCAGGAAGTCGGCGTCCTGCCGCTCGCCCATGTAACCCGGCGTCACCGGCACTCCGGCGGCCTGCATCAGCGCCTTGGCCGCGTCCTTCAGCCCCATCGCCTCGATGCTGGCGGGCGAGGGGCCAACCCAGACAAGGCCGGCATCGATCACCGCGCGGGCGAAATCCGCGTTTTCCGAGAGGAAGCCATAGCCCGGATGCACCGCCTCGGCCCCGCTGGCCTTTGCGGCGGCGATGATCTTTTCGCCCACCAGATAGGACTCGCGCGCCGGGGCAGGGCCGATATGCACCGCCTGATCCGCCATGCGCACGTGCAGCGCCTGCGCATCGGCATCGGAATAGACCGCCACGGTGCGAATGCCCATGCGGCGCGCGGTGCGGATGATCCGGCAGGCGATTTCGCCGCGATTGGCGATGAGAAGGGACTGGATCATGGTCAAGTTTCCAATATGGTTCTCTCAGGGGGGGGGGGGGGGGGGGGGGGGGGGGGGGGAGGGGGGGGGCCCCTCCAAAAAAGGGGGGGGGGGGGGGGGGGGGGGGGGGGGGGGGGGGGGGGGGGGGGGGCGGGGGGTCCGGAACAAGGCGCAATGGCGAAATCGATCTCCGGACGGGGGCGTTCCAGGCGCCGGCGGCAAGCGCCAGCCCCAGCACGTCGCGGGTCTGCGCCGGGTCGATCACCCCGTCGTCCCACAGGCGGGCGGTGGCGTACCAGGGGTTGCCCTCGTCCTCGTACTTGGCGCGGATCGGGGCCTTGAACGCCTCTGCCTCCTCAGGCGTCCACTTTGCGGCATCGCGGTGGACGGTCGCCAGCACGCTCGCGGCCTGTTCGCCGCCCATTACCGAAATCCGCGCGTTGGGCCAGGTGAACAGGAAACGCGGGGAATAGGCCCGCCCGCACATCCCGTAATTGCCCGCGCCAAAGCTGCCGCCGATCAGCACGGTCAGTTTGGGCACGCTGGCGGTGGCAACCGCCGTCACCAGCTTTGCGCCATGTTTGGCAATGCCTTCCGCTTCATACTTGCCGCCGACCATGAAGCCGGAGATGTTCTGGAGGAACAGCAGCGGCACCTTGCGCTGGCAGGCCAGCTCGATGAAGTGCGCGCCCTTTTGCGCGCTTTCGGAAAACAGCACGCCGTTGTTGGCGAGGATCGCCACGGGCATCCCCCAGATATGCGCGAAGCCGCAGACCAGGGTCGAGCCATAGAGCGCCTTGAATTCATGAAACTCGCTGCCATCGACGATCCGGGCGATGACCTCGTGAACGTCATAGGGGGCGCGGACGTCCTCGGGGATCACGGCGTAAAGTTCTTCCGGATCGTGCTTTGGCGGGCGCGGTTCCGTCAGCGGCAGGCCGTGGGCGTGGCGCGGGCCAAGGTGGGACACGATATCGCGGACAATCGTCAGCGCGTGTTCGTCATCCTGCGCAAGGTGATCGACCACGCCGCTCTTGCGGGCGTGAAGATCACCTCCGCCCAGATCCTCGGCGCTGATTTCCTCACCGGTCGCGGCCTTGACCAAGGGAGGCCCGGCCAGAAAGATCGTGCCCTGTTCGCGCACGATTACCGTCTCGTCCGACATGGCGGGAACATAGGCCCCCCCGGCGGTGCAACTGCCCATCACGCAGGCGATCTGGGGAATGCCCTTGGCGCTCATGTTCGCCTGGTTGAAGAAGATCCGCCCGAAGTGGTCGCGGTCGGGGAAGACCTCTGCCTGGTGGGGCAGGTTGGCCCCGCCGCTATCGACCAGGTAGATGCAGGGCAGGTGGTTCGCCTCGGCCACTTCCTGCGCGCGCAGGTGCTTCTTGACGGTGAGGGGGTAATAGGTGCCGCCCTTCACGGTCGCGTCGTTGGCCACGATCATGCACTGGCGGCCGGAAACGCGGCCGATCGCGGTGATGATACCGGCGCCGGGAATATCCTCGCCGTAAACGCCGTCCGCCGCCAACTGGCCCAGTTCCAGCAGCGGCGAGCCGGGATCGAGCAGCCGCTCCACCCGCTCGCGCGGGAGCAGCTTGCCGCGCGCGACGTGGCGTTCGCGGCTGCGTTCATCCCCGCCCAGCGCGGCCCTGGCGACTCGGGTGCGGAGTTCCGAGGCCAGCGCGCGGTTATGCGCGGCGCGCGCGCGGGCCTGCGGATCGTCGAGGTCGAGCGTGGTGGGGAGGACCGGCGCGCTCATCCGTTGGCTCCGATCAGTTCGCGCCCGATCAGCATGCGGCGGATTTCGTTGGTGCCCGCGCCGATATCGAGCAGCTTGGCGTCCCTGAGGAACCGTTCCACTGGCCAGTCCTTGGTATAGCCCGCGCCGCCCAGTGCCTGCACCGCCTCGCCCGCGGCGCGGAAGGCGTTCTCGCTCGCCAGCAGGATCGCGCCCGCCGCGTCGAAACGGGTGGTCTGGCCCGCGTCACACGCCTTGGCGACGGCATAGACATAGGCGCGCGCCGATTGCATCGCGACATACATGTCCGCGACCTTGGCCTGCATCAGCTGGAAGCTGCCGATCGGCTTGCCGAACTGCTTGCGTTCCCGGACATAGGGGATGACGACGTCCAGACAGGCCTGGATGATGCCGATCTGCATTCCGGCCAGCACCACGCGTTCATAGTCCAGCCCGCTCATCAGCACGCCGACACCGCCGTGGAGCGGGCCCATCACGTTGTCTTCCGGCACGAAGCAATCGTCGAACACCAGTTCCGCCGTGGGGCTGCCGCGCAGGCCCATCTTGTCGATCTTCTGGCCGATGGAGAAACCCGCCATGTCCTTTTCGATCAGGAAGGCGGTGATCCCGCGCGAGGAGGCCTCGGGCGCGGTCTTGGCATAGACCACCAGGGTATCGGCGCAGGTGCCGTTGGTGATCCAGAACTTGGTGCCGTTGAGACGGAAGCCGCCGGGCACGGCATCGGCGCGCAGCTTCATCGAGACGACGTCCGATCCCGCGCCCGCTTCCGACATGGCGAGGGAGCCGACGTGTTCGCCCGAGATCAGCTTGGGCAGATACCTCGCCTTCTGCTCATCCGTGCCCCAGCGGCGGATCTGGTTGACGCACAGGTTGCTGTGCGCGCCATAGGACAGGCCGACCGCGCCGCTCGCCCGGCTGACTTCCTCTACCGCGATGACATGGTCGAGATAGCCCAGGCCCAGCCCGCCCCATTCCTCTTCCACGGTGATGCCGTGCAGACCCAGCGCGCCCATCGGCTGCCACAGTTCGCGCGGGAAACGGTCCTCGCGGTCGATCGCGGCGGCGAGCGGCATGATCTGCTCGTCGGCAAAGCGGCCCGCCGCCTCGCGGATCATCGCGGCGCTTTCGGTCAGGCCGAAATCGAAATCGGGGGTGGCGCGCATCGGGCAGTCCTTCTTCCGCAGTCTGTTTGGGCCGCAGACTAGCGCGGGTGCTTCCTCAGGAAAAACTGGAATTGATCGCTGGGTGTGATAGGAAAAACCTATGCTAAGCCGCACCCAGCTGCGCCAGTTCCTTGCCGTGGTCGATACCGGCAGCTTCACCCGCGCCGCCGCCTCGCTCAACATCGCGCAGCCTTCGCTGTCTGCCGGGATCGCGGAGCTGGAACGGCAGCTGGGCACGCGGCTGTTCGTGCGCGAGCGGCGGCGGATCGGGCTGACCCCGGCGGGCAACGAGCTGCTGCCGCTGGCGCGCGGGATCGAGCGCAGCTTTCACCGCGCCGAAACCCAGGTCGGCAACCTGCCGGTGCCGCTCCGCCCGATCCGGTTGGGCGTGCTGGAAACGCTGCCGCTCCACTGGCTGGAGGCCATCGTCACGCACTATCGCGGGCCCGAACCGCTTGAACTGGTGGAGGGCAGCGCGCGCGAACTGCAAGCCGCGCTGGGCAGCGAATCGCTCGATCTGGCGCTGACGATCCTGCCGCCCGGCGTGCGGGGGGATGGCACGGTGCTGTTCGAGGAGCCCTATTGCCTGGCCCTGCCGGAGGCGCACCCGCTGGCCGGGGCGGGGCGGATCGCCGCGCGCGAGGTGGCCGGGGAAACGATGATCGCCCGCCGATCGTGCGAAGTGCTGGCCGAAACCAGCCGGTTCTTCACCGAACGCGGGGTGCGCCCGCGCTTTGCCCTGCGTTCCCCCAACGACGAGCGCGCGCTGGCCATGGTCCGCGCCGGGCTGGGGGTTACGGTCGCGCCGCGCTCGCTGGGACGGCGGGGCATCGCGATGGCCGCGCTGGAGGAGTTCGATCTGGTCCGCACGGTCGGCATCGCCTTTGCACCGCACTGGGCCGCACAATTCGGGGCAGGCCACGCCCTGCCCGCGATCATCGCGGAAACGGCGCGCGGCTGATCCCCTCCCCCTTGAGAGGGAGGGGGATCGGAAGCCTTACTTACCCTGCCAGACGCCGGGGCGCTTTTCGATGAAGGCGGCCATGCCTTCGGCCTTGTCGGCGGTCGCGGTCAGCACCTGGAAGATGCGGCGTTCCATCAGCAGGCCCTGGTCAAGCGTGGTTTCGAACGCGGCATTGACCATTTCCTTGTTGGCGATGGCGGCCAAGGGGGGCATCGCGGCGATCTCGGCGGCGGTCTTGAGCGCGTCCTCGACCAGACCCGCGAGCGGTACGACGCGGGCGACCAGGCCGCTGCGTTCGGCTTCCTCGGCGCCCATCATCCGCCCGGTCAGGCACATTTCCATCGCCTTGGCCTTGCCGATCGCGCGGGTCAGGCGCTGGCTGCCACCCATGCCGGGGCCGACGCCCAGCTTGATTTCGGGCTGGCCGAACTTCGCGTTCTCGCTCGCGATGATGAAGTCCGCCATCATCGCCAGTTCGCACCCGCCGCCCAGCGCGAAGCCGTTGACGGCGGCGATCCACGGCTTGCGGGTGGTCTTGACCACGTGGCTGGTCCAGCGGCTGAAGAAGTCCTGGCTGTAGAATTCCGCCGCCGGCTTTTCCGCCATTTCCTTGATGTCGGCGCCCGCGGCAAAGGCCTTTTCGCCCGCGCCGGTCAGCACCGCGCAGCGCTGCGCGGGGTTGGCCTCATAGGCGGCAAAGGCCTCGATCAGCTCTTCCAGCACCTGGCTGTTGAGCGCGTTGAGCGCCGAGGGGCGGTTGAGCGTGATGAGCGTGACGGCATCGCGCTGTTCGACGAGGATGGTTTCAAAGGTCATAGGGGTTTCCATTCTTCATTCGCCGGCAGCGGCGCAAAAATGCTCTCGATCAGGTCGTCGGTCACGCCTTCCGCCGTCGCCGGGTTCCAGCGGGGCGCGTTGTCCTTGTCGACGATCACCGCGCGCACCCCTTCGGCAAAGTCGGGCAGGGTCAGCACGCGGCTGCCGATGCGGTATTCCATCACCATGTTGTCGGCAAAGGTGTCGCAGGACAGGCTGTCGTGCAACTGGCGCAGCGCGACCTTGCAGGTCTGGGGGGATTTGGTGCGCAGCGTGGCGAGTTCCTTGGCGGCCCATTCGCTCTCGTCGCCTTCCAGACTGGCGAGGATGTCCTCGAAGCGGTCAGAGGCGAAGTGCCTGGCAATCCTGGTCGCATTCCCGGCAATCCGCGCCTCGGGCGGTGTGGCGGAAAGCGCGGCGAGGACCTGTCCCGCTTCATGGCCCTGGGCGATCCGGGCCTTGGCCTCGGCCAGCGCGTCGTGCGGCAGATAGTGGGTGGCAAGGCCCGCCCACTTGCATTCCGCTCCGTCCAGCCGCGCGCCGGTCAACGCCAGGAACTGGCCGATCCGCCCCGGCAGGCGCGAAAGATACCAGCCGCCGCCCACGTCCGGGAACAGGCCGATGCCGGTTTCCGGCATGGCATAGCGGGTATTCTCGGTCGCCACGTGAAAGCGCGCGGGCTGGCTGATGCCCACGCCGCCGCCCATCGTGATCCCGTCCATGAAGGCGACCACCGGCTTGGCATAAGTGAAGATCAGGTGGTTGAGCTGGTATTCGTCATGGAAGAACCGCCGCCCCGAAACGCCGCCATCGTTCAGCGCCGAATCGCGCAGGAAGGCGATGTCCCCGCCCGAGCAGAAGCCGCGCCCCTCGGCATGGTCAATGATGATGACCGACACTTCGGGATCGTCACGCCATTCCAGCAGCGCCGCGGTCATCGCGTGGACCATCGGCAGGGTCAGCGCGTGGATCGCCTTGGGCCGGTTGAGCGAGAGGAAGCCCGCGTGGCCTTCGCGGCGGATGATCACGTCTTCAGTCAATTCCCACCTCCGTTCGTGTCGAGCGTAGTCGAGACACGGGTGCGCGGCATCTCGACTACGCTCGATGCGAACGGGCAAAGAGAGTCAAGCGCCAAGAGCAGCTTCATTGCCGCAGCAGGTCGCGTCCCACGATCATTCGCATGACCTGGTTGGTGCCCTCAAGAATGGAATGGACCCGCAGATCGCGCCAGAACCGCTCGATCGGATAGTCCTTGAGATAGCCGTAGCCGCCGAACAATTGCAGCGCCTTGTTGACCACTTCGCTGCCCGCATCGGTGGAAAGGCGCTTGGCCATCGCGGAAAAGCGGCTCTTGTCGGGCGCATTTGCGGACACCTTGCAGGCGGCGAGGTACAGCAGGGCGCGCGCGGCTTCCAGATCGGTCGCCATGTCGGCCAACATGAACTGGGTGTTCTGGAAATCGGCAATCGCCTGGCCGAACTGCTGGCGATCCCGGGTATAGCTCACCGCCTCGTCAAGGCAGCGCTGCGCTCCGCCCAGCGAGCAGGCGCCGATGTTGATCCGTCCGCCATCGAGCCCGGCCATGGCGAAGCGGAAGCCTTCGCCCTCCGCGCCGACGCGGTTGGCCACCGGCACGCGGCAGTCCTCGAAAATCACCTGCGCGGTCGGGCTGGCGTTCCACCCCAGCTTCTTTTCCGGCGCGCCGAACGACAGGCCCGGAGTGCCCTTTTCCACCACCAGGCAGGTGATCCCGCCCGACTTGTGCTCACCGGTGCGGACCATGCAGACGTAGACGTCGTTATAGCCCGCGCCGGAAATGAACTGCTTGGTGCCGTTGAGGACGTAGTGATCGCCATCCAGCCGGGCGCTGGTCTTGAGCGCGGCGGCGTCCGGAACCCGAACCTGGCTCGGTCAGGCAATAGGAGGCGATCTTTTCCATGCCCACCAGTTCGGGCAGGAAGCGGCCTTGAGGTCAGGCGAGCCGAAGGTGTCGATCATCCACGCGGCCATGTTGTGGATCGAGATATAGGCGCTGGTCGCCGGGCAGCCATAGGCCATGGCTTCCATGATCAGCGCCGCTTCCAGCCGGCCAAGGCCGATCCCGCCCGATTCCTCGGACACATAGATCGCGCCAAAGCCCAGCTCGCCCGCCGCCTTCCACACATCGACCGGGTAGTGGGACTTTTCGTCCCATTCGGCGGCGAAGGGGGTGATGCGGTCGGCGGTGAACTTGCGCGCCATGTCCTGGATCGCAAGCTGGTCGGCGGTCAGGGCAAACTGGTCGGTCATGGTCACGTCCATCAGGTTTGTCAGAGCGTCCCCGTTACGAGGCGAACCGGCGCCGGATCAAGCGGCGGAAACGTCCCTTGGGGGCAATTTCCGCCGCTGTGAAGGGCGGGTCTAGCGGGCAAGATCGTCAAGGCTGCGGATGATGCCCGAAAAATCCGTGCCGCCGCTGCCCGCGCCGACATAGGCTTCGTAAAGCTCTTCCGCCCGCGCGCCCATCGGCACCTTTGCCCCGGCAGAGGCGGCCGCTTCCATCGCCAGCTTCAGGTCCTTCAGCATCAGCGCGGCGGCGAAACCGCCCTGATAGCCGCCATCCGCCGGGCTTTGCGGGCCGACGCCGGGGACCGGGCAATAGGCGGTCATCGACCACGACTGGCCCGAGGCCTTGCTGGAAATGTCGAAAAAGGTCTGAAGGTCCAGCCCCAGCTTTTCGGCCAGGTTGAAGGCTTCGCACGTGGCAATCATCGTCGCGCCGAGGATCATGTTGTTGCAGATCTTCGCCGCCTGTCCCGCGCCCGATGCCCCGGCGTGGATCACCGCCTTGCCCATCAGCGCCAGGATCGGCTCGGCGCGGGCAAAGTCCGCCGCCTCGCCGCCGGCCATGAAGGTTAGTGTGCCGGCATTCGCCGCAGCGATCCCGCCCGAAACCGGCGCGTCGACCATGGCATAGCCCGCGCCGCGCGCCGCTTCCTCAACCCGCCGCGCGGTGGCGACATCGATGGTCGAACAGTCGATCAGCAAGGCCGTGGTGGGGGCGTGGCCGATCACGTCAGCGGTGTAGACCTGTTCGACGATGGCCCCGTTGGGCAGCATCGAGACGACCGCTTCGGCCCCCTGGACGGCCTCGCGGACCGAGGTGAACACCGCGCAGCCGCTGTCCTGCGCGCGGGCGAGCGCCTCTGCCGCAAGGTCGAAGGCGCGGACTTCATGCCCCGCCTTGACCAGGTTCGCGGCCATGCCGCCGCCCATGTTGCCCAGCCCGATGAATGCGATTTTCATGGCCGTGCTCCTCAGGCCATGGTCGGGATGACAAATGCATTTCCGCCGTCGGGCGAACCGTCGGGCCAGCGCGCGGTGACGGTCTTGACCTTGGTCCAGAACTTCACGCCTTCCATGCCGTGCTGGTTGGTGTCGCCGAAGGCGCTGCGCTTCCAGCCGCCGAAGGTGTGATAGGCGACCGGCACCGGGATCGGCACGTTGATGCCGACCATGCCGACATTGACCCGCGCGGCAAATTCGCGCGCGGCGTGGCCGTTGCGGGTGAAGATGGCAACGCCGTTGCCGTACTGGTGGCGGCTGGGCAGGCTGAGCGCTTCCTCGAAATCCTTGGCGCGGACGATCTGCAGGACCGGGCCGAAGATCTCGTTGTGATAGGAATCCATGTCCGGCGTCACGTGGTCGAACAGCGTCGGGCCGACGAAGAAGCCGTTCTCGTGGCCCTGCAGGGTGAAGCCGCGCCCGTCGACCACCAGCTGTGCGCCCTCGTCGGCGCACTTCTGGATCCAGCCTTCGACCTTGTCCTTGTGCGCCTGGGTGACGACCGGGCCATAGTGCGCGGCGGCATCGGTCGAAACGCCGACCTTCAGCGCCGCAATCGCGGGGATCAGCTTGGCCTTGAGGCGTTCGGCGGTGTCATCGCCGACCGGCACCACCACGGGCAGCGCCATGCAGCGTTCCCCCGCCGAGCCGAAGGCCGCGCCCGCCAGATCGTTGACCACCTGGTCAAGGTCTGCGTCGGGCATGACGATGCCGTGGTTCTTGGCCCCGCCCATCGCCTGCACGCGCTTGCCGGCGGCGACGCCGCGGTTGTAGACATAGTGCGCGATGTCGGACGAGCCGACGAAGCTGACCGCGCCGATCGCCGGATGATCGAGGATCGCGTCGACCATTTCCTTGTCGCCGTGGACGACCTGGAAGATCCCTTCGGGCAGGCCTGCTTCCAGCCACAGCGCGGCGAGGCGGTTGGGGACCGACGGATCGCGCTCGCTGGGCTTGAGGATGAAGGCGTTGCCGACGACGGTCGCGACCGCGCCCATCCACAGCGGGATCATCGCCGGGAAGTTGAACGGGGTGATCCCCGCGCCGATGCCCAGCGGCTGGCGCATCGAATAGACGTCGATCCCCGGGCCCGCGCCCAGCGTGTATTCGCCTTTCAGCGCGTGGGGGATGCCGCAGCAGAACTCCACGACTTCCAGCCCGCGCTGAATGTCGCCCTTCGAATCCGCGATGACCTTGCCGTGCTCGCTGGAGAGCATCAGGGCCAGCTCGTCGATGTTGGCCTCGACCAGCGCCTTGAAGTTGAACATCACCCGGGCGCGGCGCTGCGGGTTGGTGGCGGCCCAGGCGGGCTGCGCGGCAGAGGCGGCGGCGACAGCGCGGTCGAGCGCGTCCTGCGCGCCCAGCACCACTTCGGCCTGCACCGCGCCGGTGTTGGGATCATAGACCGGGCTGGTGCGGGCGGCGGCAAGGCCCGCCGTGCCCCCGGCGATGACGTGATCGATGATGCGCATGGGCTCTGTCCCTCTCAAGGTTCCTTTGCGCCTGCTTTGCGCCCCGATATTCATGCATACAACCGGCAAATTTGCCATTATGACCTGCAAATATGCAAGCCACCGACTGGAGCGATCTCCAGACCTTCCTTGCCATCGCCCGCGCCGGGCAGCTGGCCCGCGCGGGGAGCGCGATGGGCGTCGATGCCTCCACCATGGGGCGGCGGCTGCGGCGGCTGGAAGCGCGCCTTGGCGTCACCCTGTTCGAGCAGACCCGCGAGGGCCAGGTCCTGACCGAGGCGGGCGAGGGCCTGCTCGCCCGGGTCGAGGCGATGGACCATGCGGCGGCGGGAATCGGCGAAGGAGCGGCGGCGGGCGGCGCCTCCGCGATCCACGGCACCCTGCGGATCAGCGTGTCGGAAGGGTTCGGATCGTGGTTCCTGGCCCGTCAGGTGCCCGAATTTGCCGAGGCTCATCCGGCGCTGACGCTCGATCTTGTGGCCAGCAGCGGCTTCCTCAGCCTGTCGAAGCGCGAGGCGGACATTGCCGTCACCCTGTCGCGGCCCAAGGCCGGGCCGATGGTGGCGCGCAAGCTGTCGGACTATGCGCTGCGGCTCTATGCCAGCCGTGCCTATCTGGATCACCACGGCCAGCCCCGCGCACCGGGCGACCTGGCGCAGGGCCACCGCCTGATCGGCTATATCCCCGACCTGCTCTATGCGCCGGAGCTGCGCTATCTGGACGAGATTCACCCCGGCCTCGCGCCCACGCTGCGCTCCTCCAGCATCAACGCCCAGCACCAGCTGCTGGCCGCCGGGGCGGGCATCGGCGTGCTGCCGTGCTTCATCGGCGATGCGGACGCCGGCCTTGTCCCCGTCCTGCCGGAGCGGCGGGTTACGCGGACCTTCTGGCTGGTGACCCACAAGGACACCCACCAGCTGGCGCGGGTGAGGGCGGGCAAGGACTGGATTCTGGGAGCCGTCCAGCGCGGGCGGCAGGTGCTGCTGCCGGATTGAGGGCCTCGCTCCGGCTCGAACCTCGAGTCTTTGTCTGTTCGCAGGTTCGGGAGAGGTAGCGTGCTGCTGGCTGGGGGAGGGGCGGCAGGTTGGCGTGCTCGGGGTGCCTGCGCTCGGTCGCCTCCGCTTCGCTCCGGCTCGAACCTTGATTCTCTTGTCTGTTCGCAGGTTCGTTCGGGCGTTGCGTGCTGGCTGGGGCGGCAGGATTCGAACCTGCGAATGCCGGTACCAAAAACCGGTGCCTTACCACTTGGCGACGCCCCAGCAGAGGTGCGGCCTTTAGCAGAGCCTCACCGGAAGGGAAGGGGGCAAGGCAGCTCCCGCGCCACCCTTTTTCGTCACCCCGGGTCAGGCCCGGGGCGACGAGGAAGAAAGGACGTGGTCAGTCCAGCACACCGGGATTGAGCGTGGCGAAATCCGCCGCGCTGTGGCGTTCGCGCAGGACCGTGCCTTCGGCGCCGAACGGGCGGTTGACCAGCCGCCCGCGCTTCACCGCGGGCCGCGCGCCGATTTCCGTCACCCAGCGGCCGACCGCCTCGTATTCCTGAAGCTGGAGAAACTCGCGCGTGCTGCCATAGGCATCGCCGTTCCACAGCGCGCCCAGCCAGGCGTAGGAAGCGATGTCGGCGATGGAATATTCGTCCCCCGCCAGATAGCGGGTTTCCTTCAGCCGGTTGTTGGCAACGTCGAACAGGCGCTTGGTTTCCATCGCATAGCGGTTGATCGCATATTCGATCTTCACCGGGGCATAGTGATAGAAATGGCCATAGCCGCCGCCGATGAAGGGGGCGCTGGCCATCTGCCACATCAGCCAGCACAGCGCCTCGGTCCGGCCCTTCTGGTCCTGCGGGATGAAGGCCTGGAACTTGTCGGCCAGGTGCAGCAGCATCGCCCCGCTTTCGAACAGGCGCAGCGGTTCCGGCCCGGACTGGTCAAGCATCGCCGGGATCTTGCTGTTGGGATTGAGCGCGACAAAGCCCGAGGTGAACTGATCGCCCTGGCCGATCTGGATCAGCCAGGCATCGTATTCCGCGCCGCTGTGGCCCGCTTCCAGCAGTTCCTCCAGCAGGATCGTCACTTTCTGGCCGTTGGGCGTGCCGAGCGAATAGAGCTGGAAGGGGTGCTGCCCCACCGGCAGCTCGCGTGTCGTCTGGGCGCCCGCCGTGGGGCGGTTGATGCTGGCGAAGGGGCCGCCGTTGGCATTGTCCCAGGTCCAGACGGCGGGGGGCGTGTATTCGGCATCGGCCATGGGCAATCCTCTTTCGGTCATCTCTGTAGTTGCCGCATAGATGTGCGGGAATGCGATCCGTTCGCAAGCGCCAAGTTGCGCGCCCGCGCCCACGCCCACGCCGTAAATCACTGAAAGCCCCTCCCCGTCGGGGAGGGGTTGGGGAGGGGGCTCGGCGCCAGCGTCCAGACACCCCACCCGACCCTCACCCTGAAGGGGGAGGGCATGCCAGGGGTGGCCTCAATCCAGCAGCATCACCCAGCCGTGGGTGTCAGCCTCTTCGCCGCGCTGGATCGCGGTGAGGCGGGCCTTCAGCTTTTGCGTCAATTGCCCCGGGCCGCCCGAACCGATCACGAATTCGCCGTCCGTGCCCGCGACCTTGCCGACCGGGGTGACCACCGCAGCCGTGCCGCAGGCGAAGGCTTCGATCAGCCTGCCCGACGCCGCGTCCTCGCGCCACTGGTCAAGGCTGTAGCGCTCCTCGCGCACGGTGAGGCCTTCCTCGCGGGCAAGGCTCAGGAGGCTGTCGCGGGTGATGCCGGGCAGGATCGTGCCGGTCAGCGGCGGAGTGATCAGGCTGCCGTCGGCAAAGGCGAAGAACAGGTTCATGCCCCCCAGTTCCTCGATCCAGCGATGCTCTGCCGCGTCAAGGAACAGCACCTGATCGTGCCCGCGCGAAAACGCCTCGGCGGTGGGGACCAGGCTGGCGGCATAGTTGCCGCCGCACTTGGCCGCGCCCGTTCCGCCGGGCGCGGCGCGGGTATAGTCCGACACCCAGATCGACACGGCCGGCGCGCCCGACTTGAAATAGTTGCCTGCCGGGCTGGCGATGACGATGAACTTGTACTGCTTGGCCGGGCGCACGCCCAGGAACGCTTCGGTCGCGATCATGAAGGGGCGCAGGTACAGCGATCCACCCTCGACCGAGGGGAACCATTCGCGGTCGGCGCCGACCAGCTCGCGCACGGCGGAAACGAACACGTCCACCGGCAGCTCAGGCATGGCGAGGCGGCGGGCCGAGGCGTTGAACCGCGCCGCATTGGCCTCGGGACGGAACAGCGCCATCGACCCGTCCTTCAGCCGATAGGCCTTCAGCCCTTCGAAGATTTCCTGGGCATAGTGCAGCACCGAGGCGGCGGGATCGAGCGCGATGGGGCCGCGCGGGCCGAGCGAGGCATTGTGCCAGCCCTGTCCCTCGGCCCAGTCGATCGTGATCATGTGATCGGTGAAATAGGTGCCGAAGCCCGGGTTCGCCAGCACGGCTTCGCGCACATCGGCCGCCGTTGGCGCAGGGTGGGCGAGGCGGGCGAACTGGATGCTGGGCTGGGCGAGCGTCGCCATGATTCGGATCCTCGTTACTGCGAAGCGCGCCCATTGAATGAAAATTGCGTTCAGGGCAAGCGTAATGAAATAAATGGCAAGTCATCCTGCCTGCCGACCAGTTTAGAGGGCGGCAGCCGGATTGGGCAAGGCCCCCCGCCGCTCGGCAGCCGCATTGGCAAGTGCGCGCCGGACTGGCAAGCTGCGCGGGCTCGATCCCGGGAGAACGCCGCATGACATCAGCTTGGACCATCTGCGCGGCTGGCCTGCTGCTGGCGGTGCCGATCGGCGCGGGCGCGGCCAGTCCGGCAAGGCCCACGCCCGGAGCGAAGCCCGCGGCCAAGGCGAAGCCCGCGCCCAAGGTGCGGATCGCGCCACTGGCCTGCGCGGTTCCGGTCGGGCGGGCGGATTCGGCCCGGGCCCTGCAGCGCCGGTTCGGGGACAACGCGCTTCCCAGTTCCCGGTCCGACGAGCAGGGCGTGCAGGTGTTCAAGCTGGTGCTCTACCCCTACGAGCCGGCGCGGCGGATCGAGGTGATCTATCCCGACGCGGCGATGCGTGTGCCGCTGCGGCTGAGCATCGACCGGCTGTCCTCCACCTGGTCGGTTGGCGGGCTGCGGGTGGGGCAGGATCTGGCAGCGGTCACGGCGCGCAATGGCGGTCCTTTTGCTCTGCGCGGGTTCGGCCCGGGCGAGGGCGGGCGGGTGATCGACTGGAAAGGCGGAGCGCTGGGCGCGGCTCTGCCCGGCGGCTGCACGGTCGGGGTCCGGCTGGTCGCGCCGCTGCCCGAACAGGTCGCAGCCGGAGCGAGCGGCGCGGCACGCATTGTCGGATCGCAGCAGGGGGAAGTGGTGGCGGCCGAGCCGCTGGTCGCGGAACTGTCGATCTCGTGGCCTGCGCCCGCTGCGCCGGTCCGAAAGCGCAAATGAGAAGGGCCGCCCCGGCAACCCGGGAACGGCCCTTCACATGGTCAGCGGCCGGAAGCGCCGCTTACGAAGCCTCTATCGCTGCTGGATCAGAGATAATGCCTCGCGCTGCGGTTTACCGACCCCTCTGCTGAACCATGAGACATCGGTCACCTCCTTTCGCGCTGTTGAGCCAAACGCCCCCGGGCGGGGACTGGGCCTTGGCGGCGGGCCGCCTTGGCCGTGGGTGAAAATCTACCGATTCCGCACTGCACAACAAGACTTGCGTTCAATTATTTTGGTGTCAGTATCCGTGCCTTCGCGCGGGGTCAGGCAGGCGGAACCGCCCCCCTCAGCGGCAATCCTCGATCACCCGGCTCACTTCCGGCCAGCTTGGCAGATAGAGCGGCGCGTTGCCCGCCAGATCAAAGGCGAAGCGCCCGCGCGAGAAGGCGATGGCGTCCAGAATCGGGTCTTTCGCCCGGATCGCGATGGTGATGCGCCCGGGAGAGGACAGTTCCGGATCGCTGACCAGGGGCCGCGTGCCGGTGGTGGTGGACAGCGCGGCGGGAACATGGCCGCTGCCGGTGCCAATGCGGCTGATCCAGACCTCGCCGTCACCCTTGTCGCAGGCCAGCGTCACCAGCGGGGCCTTGCCGGGCTGGCCATAGCTGGCGGTGGAGCGCCCGGCGACGATGCCCCAGGTCCAGTCGCCCGGCGTCGCGGGCTGATCGATCCAGTTGGCGGGCGGACGCGGCAGCGGCGGGGGCGGCGCGGGGGTGGCGACCGCCACGGGGCGGGGCGCGGGCGGCGCGGGCTGGACCGGGGCCTGGCGCGGCGCGGCGCAGGACCCGGCGAGGGCTGCCAGCGCGGCAACTGCCGCCAGATGACGCACGGGAGGAATATTTGCCTTCACGTCCCTCCTATGGAATGAGGCGTCCCTCCCCACAAGCCCTTCCGGTCCCCAGAAGCTCTTCCGATCCGATGTCCGCACCGTCCAGCCCCAAATCCGCGAAGCAGCGCGTCGATCAGCTGCTGGTCGAACGCGGCCTGGCGGAAAGCCGCGCCCGGGCGCAGGCGCTGGTGCTGGCGGGCCTGGTGTTCAGCGGTGAAACGAAGGTGGCGAAGTCGGGCCAGACCCTGCCGGTGGACGCTCCGCTGGACGTGCGCGGGCGCGATCATCCGTGGGTGTCGCGCGGCGGGATCAAGCTGGCCCACGCGCTGGAGGCCTTCGGGCTCGATCCGGCGGGAGCGACGGCAATGGACATCGGCAGCTCGACCGGCGGGTTTACCGACGTGCTGCTGAGCAAGGGCGCGGTGCGGGTCTTCGCGGTCGATTCGGGGACCAACCAGCTCGCCTGGAAACTGCGGCAGGACCCGCGCGTCACCGTGCTGGAACAGACCAGCGCGCGGGTGCTGACCGAGCGCGAGATCGATGCGCCCTGCACCTGGGTGGTCTGCGATGCCAGCTTCATCGGCCTGGCCAAGGTGCTGGACGTGCCGCTGCGCCTGGCCGCGCCCGCCTGCCAGCTGGTCGCGCTGATCAAGCCGCAGTTCGAAGTGGGGCGCGGCGAGGTCGGCAAGGGCGGCGTGGTGCGCGACCCCGCGCTGCACGAACGCGTCTGCGGCGAAGTGCGCGAATGGCTCGAATCCGCCGGGTGGCAGGTGCAGGGGATCGAGACCAGCCCGATCACCGGTCCGGAAGGCAACGTCGAATTCCTGATCGCCGCGCGGCGGGGGTGAGGCAAGCGCACCCGGCACCAATGGGGGGTAGGGGCAAACTCCCCGGACCCAATCCGGGACACTCCGCCACGCGCGGCCATTGCCTAGTTGCCGCTCCCCGGCCAATATCCGTTTGCTACGCAAAGCGAATCGGGGTCGTGATTGATGACTGAGCTTGCATCGCCCGGGCAATTGCGGGCCAGCTTCCTGCGCTGGGCGCTCGTGCTTGTGCCGGGCATCGTGCTGCTCGGCTTCGTTTCGGGGCGCATGGCGCAAAGCGGGCCGGGCAATCCGTGGTTCGCTGCGCTGGTAAAGCCTGACATCTATCCGCCGCCCGCCGCTTTCGGGATCGTCTGGACCATCCTTTATATCCTGATGGGGCTGGCGCTCGCCATGATCGTCACCGCGCGCGGAGCGCCGGGGCGGGGGCTGGCGATTGGCGTGTTCGCGGTGCAACTGCTGCTCAACCTTGTCTGGTCGCCGCTGTTCTTCGGAATGCAGCAGATCACCTATGCTCTGTACCTGCTGTTCGCCATCGACGTGGCGGTGCTGGCCACGGTGGCGCTGTTCTGGCGGGTGCGCCCGCTGGCCGGGGCGATGCTGCTGCCCTATCTGGCCTGGGTGCTGTTCGCGACGCTGCTCAACTGGCAGTTCCTTGAAGCCAACCCCGGGGCCGACGGCCCGCTGGGCGGGGGCGAGGCGGTGCAGACGGTGGAGTTCAAGTAACCTCTTGCGCGCCGTGCAGCGCGGGACCATCTAGCCTCCATGCAAAGTGAAAATCCCCTGTTCGCCGATCTCGCCAAGCTGCTCAACTCTGCGGCTGGCACCATGGCCGGAATGGGCCGCGAAGCCCGCGAAGCCGCGCGTGAGCGGATGAAGGAAGCCATGGGCGGGCTTGACTTCGTCAGCCGCGACGAATTCGACGCGGTGAAGGATATGGCCGCCAAGGCGCTGGACGAAAACGAAAAGCTGGCCGCGCGCATCGCCGCGCTGGAAGCCACTGCGAAGCCCAAGGCGAAGAAGTAACCGCCTGCGCCTCCCTTCGCGGAGGTTGAACCCCACCCCGTTTCCCGCCACACCCGCGCGATGGAATTGCGCGCCGAGGCCATTGTCTGTGCCCACCGCCCCCACGGCGAGACGGCGGCGATTGCCCGGCTGCTGACGGCGGAGCGCGGCCTGATCGCGGTCTATGTCGCGGGCGGGCGCGGGCGCCAGCTGCGCCCGGTGCTGATCCCGGGCAACGTGGTGGAAGCGCAGGTCCGCTCGCGCTCGGAAAATCAGCTGCCGTTTGCCCGGCTGGAACTGCTCACCAGCCGGGGGCCGTGGCTGACCGAGCCGCTGCCCGCCGCCGCCATCGGCTGGACCTGTTCGCTGACCGCCGCCGCCTTGCCCGAACGCCATGCCTATCCGGGCCTGTTTGCCGCGCTGTCGGCGCTGCTCGCTGCGGTGTGCCACGCCCCCTCCGCGCGCGGCTGGCTGCCCGGGCTGCTGACCTATGAGGCGCTGCTGCTGCGCGAACTGGGCTATGGCGGCGATGTGGTGCGCGCGCAGGGCGAGGACTGGGCAGCGCAGCTTGCCGCCTTCGATGCCTCGGGCGCGCGGCTGGAACGCTATCCGCTTGCCGAACGTCGCGGCGATGTTATGGGAGCGCGCGCCATGCTGCGCGAGCGGCTGGCACGGATTACATAGAAGCGGAAAACCCCATGAAGATTGCGGTATTCGCCGGCGACGGCATCGGTCCCGAGGTTACGGCTCAGGCCGTTCGCGTGCTCCAGGCGCTGGGCCTGCCCGGGCTGGAACTCACCGAAGGCGATGTCGGCGGCGCGGCCTACAAGAAGCACGGCCACCCGCTGCCCGAAGCGACGCTGGAGATTGCCCGCCAATCGGACGCGATCCTGTTCGGCGCGGTCGGCGATTTCGATTGCGACCATCTGGAACGCCATCTGCGCCCCGAACAGGCAATCCTGGGCCTGCGCAAGGAAATGGGCTTTTTCGCCAACCTGCGCCCGGCCAGGGTCTTCGCGGGGCTGGAAGATGCCTCCGCGCTGCGCCCCGAAGTCGCCAGCGCGATCGATCTGCTGATCGTGCGCGAACTGAACGGCGACGTCTATTTCGGCGAAAAGGGCATCCGCACTCTGCCGGATGGCCGCCGCCAGGGCTGGGACATGATGTCCTATGCCGAAGACGAAGTGCGCCGCATCGCCCATGTCGGCTTCAAGGCCGCGCAGGGTCGCCGGGGCAAGCTGTGCTCGGTCGACAAGGCCAACGTGCTGGAAACCTCGCAGCTGTGGCGCGACGTGGTGATCGAGGTTTCGGCTGAATACCCCGACGTCGAGCTGAGCCATATGTACGTCGATAACGCCGCGATGCAGCTGGTGCGCAATCCCGGCCAGTTCGATACCATCGTCACCGGCAACCTGTTCGGCGATATCCTGTCCGATCAGGCGAGCATGTGCGTGGGCTCGATCGGCCTGCTTGCCTCGGCCAGCCTGGCGGAGGGCACCTGCGGGCTTTACGAGCCGATCCACGGCTCCGCGCCCGACATCGCGGGGCAGGATCTGGCGAACCCGATGGCCACGGTGCTGTCCGCCGCCATGCTGCTGCGCCACTCTTTCGGGCTGGAGGCTCAGGCCGCGCGGATCGAGGCGGCGGTCGGCAAGGCGCTGACCGATGGTATTCGCGGCGGCGATCTGGGCGGCAGCCTTGGCACCCGCGCGATTGGCGACGCGATCCTGGAGCGGCTGTGACATGACCCTGCGCCTCGGCATCGTTCTTCCGACCTACAACGAGCGCGGCAATCTGCGCGGAATGGTCGAGCGGCTCGATGCGGCGCTGGCCGGGATCGCCTGGGAAGTCATCGTTGTCGATGACAACAGCCCCGACGGCACGGCGGACGAGGCGCGCGCGATTGGCCGCGAGGATCCCCGCGTGCGGGTGATCCAGCGGATCGGGCGGCGCGGGCTGTCTTCCGCCGCGATCGAGGGGATGTGCGCCACCGCCGCGCCGGTCGTCGCGGTGATGGACGCCGACCACCAGCACGATCCCGCGCTGCTCCCGGGAATGCTCTCCGCGATCGAAAGCGGGGATTACGACCTGGCCTATGCCAGCCGCTTTGCCGAAGGCGCAAGCACCGAGGCATGGGGCCGGCCCGACCGGGTCAAGGCTTCGGGCCTGGCCAACCGCATCGCCAACAAGGTCACCGGCGTCGAACTGACCGACCCGATGAGCGGCTATTTCATGCTGCGCAGCGAAGTGCTGCGCGCCGATGCGCACCGCCTGTCGGGCGTGGGTTTCAAGATCCTGCTCGATATCCTCGCCACGGTCGAACAGCCGCTGCGGATCAAGGAAGTGCCGATGCATTTCGCCGCCCGCGCGGACGGGGAAAGCAAGCTTGACCGCACGGTGGTGTTCGAATTCCTCGTCGGGCTGTACGACAAGTGGCTGGGCCGGATCATCCCGACCCGCTTTGCGCTGTTCGGCACCATCGGCGCGCTGGGCGTGGTGGTCCACATGGCCGTGCTGGCCATGGTGCTGGGCCTGTTCGGCGCCGAATTTGCCGTCAGCCACTATCCCAAGGAAACCGCCTTCATCGCCGGGCAGACCACGGCGGCGCTGGTGGCGATGACCTTCAACTTCGTGCTCAACAACGAACTGACCTATGCCGACAAGCGGCTGCGCGGGTTCCTGCCGCTGCTGACCGGCTGGGTGCGGTTCCTGCTGACCTGCGCGTTTGGCCTGCTGGCCAACATCGGCGCGGCGACTGCCTTGGTGCGGATCGGGTTCAATCCCTATCCCGCCGCGATTGTCGGGATCGTGCTGGGTTCGGTGTGGAACTTCGCGCTGTCGAGCAAGTTCGTCTGGGGCAAGTATTGACCGCGCCTGCCTGAGTCCTCCCCCTTGAGGGGGAGGGTTGGGTGGGGGTGTTTGGACGCTGGAAGGGGTTGCCGAAACTGGCGCCGAACCCCCACCCCAACCCCTCCCCACGGGGAGGGGCGATTCAGGGGCGCCCTACCGCCAGCTCCTCAGCCACATCCACTGCTCGAAACTCGGCCGTCCGCAGCACAGCTTGGCGGCGGAGATGATCGGGTAGAAATAGAGGAACATCGCCGCGCTGATCGCCAGTGCCGCCGGCATCAGCCAGCGCCAGCGATCCTGCCGCCGCCACAGCGCCTCCAGCGCCAGCGCCAGGCAGGCCATCAGGAAGGTCGCGGGCAGCAGGTAGTGGTAATAGAACTGGATCGGCTTGGTCGAAAGCGCCCACATCCCCAGGCTGGCGAGATAGAGCAGGGCAAAGGCCAGCGCGTCATGCCGCCGCCGCCACAGTCCGGCCCACAGGCACCACAGCACGGCCGGCAGGCCCGCCAGCATGGTAAAGGGATTGCCGATCAGCACGATCCCGCGCTGCGCCCCGTCAACCGGCTGGTAGAGGTACCAGATCGCCCGCCAGTTGCCGACCCACTGGTACCACTGCGAACGATAGGGGTGCAGCCGCTTCACGCTGTCCTGCAGTTCCAGCATATAGCGGTGCCAGCCGATGGGATCGTAGGGATTTACCGCGTCCTTCGCATAGTGGAACGCGGGCCAGTAGGTCAGCCAGTAGACGCATAGCGGCAGCAGGCCGAGCCAGACCCCGGCTTCCAGCAGCGAGATTCCCGGCACCGGCGCTCCGCCGCGCGCCCACAGGAAGCGGGCGCGGTGCTGCCACAGCCGCGGCAGCAGAAAGGCCAGACCGGGGAGCGCAATGGCCACCGCGATCGACCACTTCGCCCCCAGCGCCAGACCAGCGCACAGCCCCGCCAGCGCCAGCCGCCAGCGGCCCTGCCGGGGCAGGCGCACGGCGGCGGCGAACTGCCACAGCGCGGCCATCCCCAGGCAGGCCATGATCATGTCGAGCATGGCGATCCGGCTGTGGATAAACCACAGGAAATTGGTGGCGAGCAGGGCCATGGCGATCAGCGCGGCATCGCGCCGCCCGCTGGCGAACCAGACCAGCCGCGAAAAGGCGAACAGGCCCAGCGCCCCGGCAAACGCCGAAGGCAGACGCCAGTAGAGTGGTTTGTCCCCCAACCACTGGATCGACCAGGCCAGCACCTGCTTGGCCAGCAGCGGGTGTTCGGGATTGGCCCGCACCCCCTCGATCAGCTTCCGCGCGGCGGGGACGTAATGCACCTCGTCGAAGTAGATCCGCGAGGGGATGCCCAGCCGCCACCACACCAGGGCGAGGAAAAACACCGCGATCACCGCGCACCAGTCGGCCGGGTCCTGCTCAGTCGTGAAAGCGGCGCGCATGAGAGGCGGATTATCCGGCGCGGCGCGCAAGCGCAACGCCCTTGCCCCGCCAATCCTCCCCCCTTAAAGCCAGCCGCCATGAAGCGTACCACCGGAACCGACCGATCGATCACCCGCACCTGGCGCAAGGCCACCCAGGCCGTGCGCGCGGGCACCTGGCGCAGCGAGCAGGGGGAGACCAGCGAGGCGCTGTTCCTGACCTCCGGCTTTGCCTACGACAATGCCGAAACCGCCGCCGCGCGGTTCCGGGGCGACCAGCAGGGGATGACCTATTCCCGCCTCCAGAACCCGACCGTGGCCATGCTGGAGGAACGCATCGCCATGCTCGACGGGGCAGAGGCGTGCCGCGTCCAGGCGTCCGGCATGGCGGCAATGACCGCCGCGCTGCTGTGCCAGCTGAGCGTGGGCGACCATGTGGTTGCCGGGCGCGCCGCCTTCGGTTCGTGCCGCTGGCTGGTCGATCAGCTGCTGCCGCGCTTCGGGATCACCGCCACCACCATCGACGCGCGCGACAACGCCGCGTGGGAAGCCGCGATCCAGCCCAACACCAAGGTGTTCTTCTTTGAAACGCCCGCCAATCCGACGATGGACGTGGTCGACCTGGCTTTCGTCTGCGGCCTCGCCAGATCGCGCGGGATCGTCTCGGTGGTCGACAACGCCTTTGCCACCCCGGCGCTGCAGCGCCCGATCGAATGGGGTGCGGACGTGGTTGCCTATTCCGCCACCAAGCTGATGGACGGGCAGGGCCGGGTGCTGGCCGGCGCCGTTTCCGGATCGGCCGATTTCATCAACAACGTCCTGCTGCCGTTCCAGCGCAACACGGGGCCGAACCTTTCGCCGTTCAACGCCTGGGTGGTGCTGAAGGGTCTGGAAACGCTCGATCTACGTGTGAAGAAGCAAAGCGAAAACGCTCTGCAGGTTGGGAAATTCCTGGAAGGTCGGGTGCCGCGCATCAACTTCCCGGGCCTGCCCAGCCATCCCCAGCACGAACTGGCGATGAAGCAGATGGACGCCTGCGGCCCGATCTTTTCGTTCGAGGTGGAGGGGCGCGAGCAGGCCCATGGGCTGCTCGATGCGCTGGAGCTGATCGACATCTCCAACAACATCGGCGATTCGCGCTCGCTGATGTGCCACAACGCCTCGACCACCCACTATTCCGTCAGTGCCGAAGCGCGCGCGGAAATGGGCGTGAGCGAAGGGATGCTGCGGCTCAACGTCGGGCTGGAAGACCCGCTCGACCTGATCGACGATCTCGACAGGGCGCTGAAGGCGGTCGGGCTGTAGGGCGATTCGCGTCGTCCCGGATCAGGCCCGGGATGACGGGAACCGTGCGCCCCACCGACCTGCCCCAAAGGCCCATTGCAGCGGCGCGGCGTGCGCATTACGTTGGCGGCTATGAAGGAGCTGTTCCAGCACCACGCCATGACCGATGGCATGATCGTGCGCGTCGCGGTCAGCTTTCTGCCCGATCAATCGCAGATCGAGGCGGGCAAATGGTTCTGGGTCTATCACATCCGGATCGAGAACCACGGGGCCGAGGCGGCGCAGCTGATCAGCCGCCACTGGCGCATCACCGACGGGCGCGGCATGATCCAGCTGATCGACGGCGCGGGCGTGGTCGGCGAACAGCCGGTGATCGAACCGGGGCGCAGCCACGATTATGTTTCCGGCTGCCCGCTGGGCACGCCGCACGGCTCGATGGAAGGCCACTTTACCTTCCGCCGGGGCGATGGTTCGACGTTCGAGGCGGCGATCCCGTTCTTTCCTTTGGCGGCTCCGGCCGAGGCGGGGTGAACTGATCCGCCACCGTTTTCCAATTGCCCCTGGCCCCCACTCCCCATAGGGATGCGGGCATGAAGCGGACCCATCTGCCCCTCAACGCCCTGCGCGTGTTCGATGCGGCGGCGCGGCATCTGTCGTTTACCCGCGCGGCGGACGAGCTGGCGGTAACGCCTGCGGCCGTGGGCCAGCAGATCCGCGCGCTGGAAGATGTGCTGGGGGTGGTCCTGTTCCGCCGCACGCCCAAGGGGCTGGAACTGACCGAGGAAGCCCAGGCCGGGCTTGAGGCGCTGCGCACCGGGTTCCTGCATTTCGAGGACGCGGTTCAGGCAATGCAGGCCGGGCAATCCAGCCATGTCTACACCATCGCCGCGCCGCGCGAATTCTATGCCGTGTGGCTTGCCCCCCGGCTTGCCGCGTTCCGCGCGGCCAATCCCGAAGTGCGGTTCCACCTGCTGGAGGGCGAGGCGACCGACTTTACCGAGGCCAACCTCGATCTTGCGGTGCGCTGGGCCGAAGGGCCGGGCGAACTGGAAGGCGCGCAGCTGGGCCAGGCCGCGCACTGCGTGGTGGGTAGCGGCGAATGGATCGCCTGGCCCGGCGATCCCCAGCCGGGCGGTCCGGGCAGCGAACTGCCGCTGATCGTTGGCGATGCCGGGCTTGCGCTGGCCTCCGCGGCGGCGGGCCTGGGCAAGGCGCGGGTGCCCGCGCTGCTGGCGGAAAGCTGGCTGAGCCTTGGCCGCCTGGGGGATGCCGGCGCGCTTGAACCCTGCCGCCGCGCCTATTGGCTGGTCGCCCCGCTGCCGCAGTGGCGGCAGAAGAAGGTCAGGGCGCTGGTGGCCTTTCTGACTGCCTGATCGGGCTGGCGCTCACTCTTCCGATCACCGTCACCCCGGATCAGGTCCGGGAGGGTGCCGCCGCCTGACAGTCCGCCCGCGCGCACGAATTCATGGGCCATTCAGCGCCCCCGGCGCCATTTCCCCCCAAGTTGGATCGAAGGGGGACTTTTTCGATGAACACCGCGCGCTTTGCCCGCCTGATGCTGATGCCGCTGGCCGCGCTGGCCGCGCCCGCTCTGGCGCAGGCCGCCGAAGGGCCATCGCTGAAAGCCCACGTGAACGGCGTGCGCGCCGAGCGGGCGGAAAGCAAGGCGCTTGAAATCGCCGACATGGAGGTGAAGGTCACCCTGCGCGGCAGCGTGGCTGAAACCGAAATCACGCTGCGCTTCGCCAACCCGTCGGGCGACGTGCTCGAAGGCGATTTCGCGCTGGATATGCCCAAAGGCTCGGTGGTTACCGGCTATGCGCTCGATGTGGGCGGCACGATGGTCGATGGCGTGCTGGAATCGCGCTACAAGGCGCAGGAGGCCTATCAGAGCCGGGTCGCGGTGCGGGTCGATCCGGGCCTGGCCGAAGTTGACTATTCGGACCGCTTCTCAACCCGCATCTTCCCGATCCCCGCGCGTTCGGGCCGCACGGTGCGGCTGCGCTTCGTCACTCCGCTGGACCCGGTGGAGGGCTACCGCCTGCCGCTGGAAATGGCGGCGGCGGTGGGCAGGCTGCGCCTCGCCATCGAGACTTCGGGGCAGAGCGCCGCGCCGCGCGTAACCCTGCCGCGCGGGGTTTCCGGGCAGTTGCAGGGCGGGGCGCTGGCCTTCAGCGGCGATCAGGTGAAGCTGGGCGGGGCGCTGGTGATTGCTCCGGCGAAAAGCGCCGCGCTGCTGGTCAGCGAGCATCCGGGCGAGGGGCGGTTCTTCGAACTGTCCGACCGGCTGGCGGCCCTGCCGCCCAGCGGCGCGCCCGCGCCCGTCGTTCATGTGTTCTGGGACCGCTCGGTCAGCCGGCTTGACGACGATCTGGCCGCCGAACGCGCGCTGCTTGGCGATTGGCTGCGGGCCAAGGGCGCGCAGCGGGTCAGCGTCACCTTGTTTGACAGCACGGCGCCCGAAACCCATGCCGGACTAACCCCGGAAGCCGCGCTGAAGCTGATCGCGCAGGCGCGCTATCGCGGCGGCACGTCCTATGCCGGTCTGGCGGGGGTGAAGGTTGCCGATGGCACACCATGCCTGCTGTTCAGCGATGGACGCCCGACGATGGACGGGCAGGGGCAGGGCCTGCCCTGCGCCGCGCGCGCGGTGACCAGCGGGCCGGAGGCGGACCGCGCGCTGCTGAGCGAACTGACCGGCAATGCCCCGGTCGAGCTTGATACCAGAAACCACGCTGCCGCACTTTCACGCCTGCTGGGGCCGGGATCACCGGTAGCGCGGCTGACCGACGACGCGGGCCGCGCGGTGGATCATGTCGTGCTGGATGCCGCGCCGGGAGCCTGGCGGATCGTGGGCCGGATGCCCGACACGGGCGGGCTGCGGCTGACGCTGGCGAGCGGCGAGACGCGCGCTTACCGCGCGGCCTCTCCGATCACGCCGATGTTCGCGGGGCCGGGCGCGCTGTGGGCCGCGCGGCGGCTGGCCGGGATCGGCGAGGATGCCGGACCAGACGAGCGGATCGCCTTTGCCCGGCGCTATTCGGTCGCCAGCCCGCAGGCCGCTTTCGTGGTGCTGGAAACGCCCGATGACTATGCCCGCTCCGACATCGAACCACCCGCCAGCTATCCCAAGGACCAGCGCGCCCGGTTCGACACGCTGCGCGCCGCGCAGCTGCGCCAGAAGGAGGAGCGGCAGAAGCAGCTGGCCGGGCAGGTGCGCGGCACCTGGGACGAAGTGCTGCGCTGGTGGGAGACGAAATACGATCCCGAAGGCCGCCCGCAGCGCGCGGTGCAAAAGCAGGTGGCTGGCGCAAGCGCCAGCGGCGGCGAGGAGGGGGAGAGCGATCAGGTGATCGTCACCGCCCAGCGCGCGGCGGACAACGCGCGGCCCCGGCGCGAGAACCGGTCCACGCCTTCAGCCCCTCCGCCGCCACCGCCGCCGCCACCACCGCCGCCGTCGGCAATGGCCGCACCGGCCATGGTGGGCGAGGTTGCCGCCCGCGAATCAGACGCGCGCACCGTCCAGACCGCACCCGGCGGGTCGATCGCGGTTGAGCCGTGGTCGGCGGACCGGCCCTACATCGCCCGGTTCGAGGCGGCGGGCGCGGATTATGAAACGGCCGTGGACGAGCAGCGCGCCAAGCATGGCTCGATCCCGCTGTTCTGGTTCGATCTGGCCGAATGGCACTTTGCGAACGGCCGCAAGGCCGAGGCGGCGCGCGCGGTGGAAAGCGCGCTCGATCTGCCGACGCGGGATAACCAGACGCTCCAGATCGTCGCCTCGCGGTTGCTGCGCTATGGCAGCGAGACCCGCGCGATTGCCCTGCTGGAACGGCTGGTAAAGCTGGAAACCGACCGCCCGCAGCCGCGCCGCACCCTGGCGCTGGCGCTGCTGGAACGGGCCAAATTGCGCGAGGGCAAGGCCCGCGAGGCGGACCGCAAGCGGGCGCTCGCTCTGCTGGAAGAGGTGCTCACCACGCCCTGGCCCGACCAGTACCGGGGCATCTATGCCATCGTCCTGGTCGAGGCGAACCGCCTGATCGCCCAGCTGGGCGGGCGCGAGGGCAGCGGGACGCGGCTCGATCCGGCGCTGATCCGCCCGCTCGATGCCGGGGTCCGGGTCAGCGCGGAATGGAACACCCCGCGCACCGACATCGACCTGTGGGTGCGCGAACCTTCGGGCGAGGAGGTCGGCTATTCGCACCGCCTGTCGGCGCGCGGCGGGCGCTACAACCAGGACATGACGCAGGGCTACGGGCCGGAGGAATACATGCTGCGCGTGGCGGGCAAGGGCGAATACGAGGTCCGCGCCAAGACCTTCGCGGCGGACCGCAACAACCCCAACGGCCCGTCCAACCTGACCTTGCGGATCACCTACGACTTTGGTCGCCCGACCGAGCGGGAGGAACTGGTGACGGTGGAAATGAAGCCGGAGGAAAGCGGCATGCGGCTGGTCGGCCGGGTGAAGGTGGAGCGCTAGCCTGCGGAACGTCTGACGGCGGCGGGCGCTGTGCCGCTCTGGATTGCCGCGTCGCTGCGCTCCTCGCAATGACGAAGGTTCGGATAAACCCGCTCGTCCTTGCAAGGCCGCCAGGGCGCGGGCCTGCCCCCTCCATAAGCCTTGCGGGCTGGTGCCTCCCTCCAAGGGGGGGAGGCACCGCACCTTACGGGGCGACCACCACCTGGCCGCGCGCCATCACGAACTTCATCGCCTTCAGCACCCGCACGTCGGCCAGCGGATCGCCGTCGACCGCGATGATGTCCGCTGCCTTGCCCGGCTCGATCGTGCCGGTTTCCTTGTCGACGCCCAGCAGCTCGGCGGCGTTGACCGTGGCAGCCTTGATCGCTTCGGCGGGGGGCATGCCGAACTTCACCAGCAGCTCGAATTCGTCGGCGTTGCGGCCATGCTTCGATACGCCCGCATCGGTGCCATAGGCGATGCGGATGCCGGCCGGGTAAGCCTGCTGCAGCGACTTGCCGGTGATGCCGATGCGCCAGTCGATCTGCGCCTTGATCGCGGGGGGATAGGCGTTGGGATTGGCGGCGAGCCGTTCCAGATAGCCGTTCACGGTCGACAGCGTCGGCACATAGAAGGTGCGCTTTTCCTTCATCAGCTTGAGGATCTCGTCGTCCATCACCGTGCCATGCTCGACCGAATCCGCACCGGCGCGGACCGCCAGCTTGATCCCTGCGGCGCCGTGGGCGTGGACCGCGACCTTGCGGCCATAGGCGTGGGCGGTTTCGACCAGGGCGCGGGCCTCGTCCTCGTCCATCCGGGTGGCAAGGCCGGTGCCCGAATTGACCCCGCCGGTGGTGGCGAACTTGATCACGTCCGCGCCGCGCCCGATCTGGCGGCGCACCGCGCGGCGGCAATCGTCAGGCCCGTCGCACAGGTTCTCGGTATCGTAGGCGCCGTGGAGATGGTCAGCCAGCCCGACGCGGCCATCCATGTGGCCGCCGGTGGTGGAAATCGATTCGCCCGCATCGATAATGCGCGGCGCCATCAGCCAGCCGCGCCGGGATGCTTCCTTCAGCGCCAGCACCTTGCCGCCATCGTCACCCAGGTTGCGCACCGTGGTAAAGCCCGCGCGCAGGGTCTTCATCCCGTTCCAGTAGGCTTCGTGGGCCTTGAGCGGCACACTGTCGGTCATCGCCGCGGCCAGCCCCTCGTTGCCCCCACGGTCGCTGGCAAGGTGGACGTGGGCATCGATCAGGCCGGGCAGCACGGTGCGGGTCTTGAGGTCGATCACCGGCGAGCCTTCGGGCGCGGGGACGTGGCCTTCGAGCACCGAGACGATCCGGCCGTCATCGACCACGATGGTCGAGGCGCCGCGCACGGGCTGGCCGGGCACGGCGATCAGCTTGCCGGCGTGGATATAGGTCGGCGCGGCGAGCGCGCTGGTGGCGCCCAGCAGGCTTGCCGCAAGCGCGGCGACGGAACGGAACATGCAGGATTCTCCCCGGGGAAGCGATGGTCTGGCGGAGAGACTATCGGGGAGAGGCGCGGCGGGCAATGGGGTGCAAGCGGAAGATCGGCCTCGTCCGTTCGTATCCGGCTGGGCCTCAGCCCAGCAGTGCCCCGCGCAGCATGGCAACCAGATCGGCGCGCAGCTGGGCCGGGTCTGCATCGCGCGCGAATTCGATCACCGTTTCCACCGAGATCCCGGCGAGCAGGCAGCCGACCATGAAGGCCGCGTGCTGGGCGGGCACGCGCGCCGGGATCGATCCCGCCGCCTGCGCCGCCGCGATCAGTTCGTGCAGGCGCTGGCCGAAGCGGACCTGCACCTCATCAAACACGCTGCGGGTTTCCAGGCGGTTGGCGATCATCGCGCTGAACAGCACGAAATAGGCCCGCACGGCGGGATCGGAGACAACCAGTTCGACAAACCGGTCGAACAGCGCCAGCAACTGGTCCAGCGGATCGGCCTTGTCGGCGATGGCGATGTCGATCTGTTCGTGGACATGGGCGGAGACGTGCCAGATCACCGCCTCGATCAGTCCGTCCTTCGATCCGTACTTGCGGCTGGCCAGCCCGCGCGAAAAGCCCGCGGCTGTGCCCACCCGCTCCAGCGTGCAGGCCAGATAGCCTTCGGCGGCGATGATCTCGGCCGCAGCTTCCAGCAGGCGGCGTTCGGATTCCTCGCGCCGCTGCGCCTGGGTGCGCCGCGCTCGCGGCGGGGCCAGTTCGACGTTCATGCGTTCCCCGTGCGGACCGAGCCGCCTGTTCTGCAAGATAGTTGTTGACCAACAACCAACAGTAAAATAGCCATGCCGTCAAGCCCTTCGCCAGCCAAGGCGATTCCGGGCACACGAAGGAGAGCGTGAATGGCTGTCGCCACCGAACTTGCCCAGACGATCATTGACCCCAAGGCCTATTCGCTGCGCGATCCGGTGGATCAGGCGTTCAGGACGATCCGCGCCGAAACCCCGCTGGACGTTGCCTCGCTCGAAGGGTTCGAGCCGTTCTGGGTGGTCAGCCGCCACGCCGACATCAAGGAGATCGAACGCCAGCCGGATATCTTCCACAATGGCGACAAGTCGACCTTCCTGACCAACATCGAAGGCAACCAGCGCGTCCAGATGCTGACCGGGGGCGAGCCGAACCTGATCCGCAGCCTCGTTTCGGTCGACGGGCTGGAGCACAAGAACCTGCGCGGGATCGTGTTCCCGCACATCACCCCGCGCGCGATCCGTCCGCTGGAAGACCAGATCCGCGCCATCGCCAATGAATTCGTCGATTACATGCTGAGCTTCGATGGCGAATGCGATTTCGCCGCCGACGTCGCCTTCCTCTATCCGCTGCGCGTGATCATGACCGTGCTGGGCGTGCCGCAGGAGGACGAGGCGTTCATGCTCAAGCTGACGCAGGAACTGTTCAACAACGCCGACCCGGAACTGAACCGCGCCCGCGCCGAACTGACCCCTGAGGAAATGCTCAAGTCCTTGTGGGAAACCACGATGGAACTGGAAAACTACTTCGCGGCGGTGACCAGGAAATTCCGTGACAACCCCACCACCCACATCAACAGCCTGATTGCCAACGCGAAGATCGACGGCGAATACCTCAACCACCGGCAGATGATGGGCTATTACATCATTGCCGCCACCGCCGGGCACGACACCACCAGCAACACCACCGCCGGGGCGATGTGGGCCATGGCCGAGCGTCCGGGCATGCTCAAGCAGATGCAGGACAACCCGGACCTGATCAACGCCTTCGTCGAGGAATCGATCCGCTGGGAAGTGCCGGTCAAGCACTTCATGCGCAGCGCGGTGAGCGATTGCGTGGTTGGCGGCCAGCAGATCAAGGCCGGTGACTGGCTGATGCTGTCCTACCAGTCCGCCAACCGCGACGAGAGCGTCTGGGCCGATCCGTTCGAATATCGCATCGACCGCAAGGACAATCCGCAGATCGCCTTTGGCTATGGCGTCCATGTCTGCCTGGGCCAGCACCTTGCGCGGATGGAAATGCGCATCCTGTGGGAAGAACTGTTCAAGCGCCTCAAGTCGGTTGAAATGAACGGCCAGGGCGAACGGACGATTTCCAACTTCGTCTGCGGCCCCAAGCACGTGCCGATCCGCTTCAAGGCGAATTGAGGAGGGCGGTCATGTCCCAAACCCCTTCGCGCCAGTGGCGCTGTCGCAATTGCGGGCTGATCTATGACGAGGCGCTGGGCCTGCCGGAGGACGGCATCGCCCCCGGCACCCGCTTCGAGGACATCCCCGAGGACTGGTACTGCCCCGATTGCGGCACCGAGAAGCAGGACTTCGAGCCGCTCGATTAACCGGGCGATTAAATTGACGATTGACCCGCTGCGGGGCGGCGGGCATCGTTGCCGCCATGCATACCGAAACCATCCGCATTCCCGTATCCGGCGGGATCGACATCGTTGCCGACATCGCCGGCCCGCGCGACGCGCCGATGGTGATCCTGGGGCACGGCGGCGGGCAGACCCGCCATTCGTGGGACAAGGCCGAACTGCAACTGGCGGCGGCTGGTTACTGCGCGGTCAACTATGATCTGCGCGGCCACGGGGACAGCGGCTGGTCGCCGGATGGGCGCTATCCGAACGAGGTCCGCTCGGCCGATCTGGCCGAAATCGCCAGACTGGCGAAAGGGCCGGTGGCGCTGGTTGGCGCTTCGCTGGGCGGGATCACGGCGCTGATCGCCTGCACGCGCGGGCTGGATGCCGCAGCTCTGGTGCTGGTCGATATCGTCCCCAAGATGTCGGTCGAGGGTGCTGACAAGGTGCGCGGCTTCATGTCCGCCGCGCCCGACGGTTTCGCCAGCCTGGAAGAGGCGGCCGACGCGATTTCGGCCTATTATCCCGACCGGCCCCGGCCCAAGGACCTCTCGGGCCTCAACAAGAACCTGCGCCAGGGCGACGACGGGCGCTATCGCTGGCACTGGGATCCCCGGATGATGCAGGACATGCGCGGCGATCCGCACCACATCCTTGCAATCATGGACGAGGCCGACTGGACCGACCGCATTCCCACCCTGCTGGTGCGCGGCATGAAAAGCGACATCGTCACCGAAGACGGGGTGGAAGACCTGCGCCGCCGCATCCCCGCGCTGGAAATCGCCGACATCCGCGGCGCGGGCCACATGGTGGCGGGCGACAGGAACGACGAATTCAACGCCGCGGTGATCGAGTTCCTGACCCGGGTGATGCCGGCGAAGTAAACGTCATCCCGGCGGGTCAAGCCCGCGACGACGCACGATGCCTCAGGCGCTCTTGCGCAGCCCCTTCAGCTTGCGCACCGCGCGGTAGGCGAGCGCTTTGGCGGTGTTGTGCGCCGGGAAGGCGGCGGGGCTTGCGGGGTGCATGCCCAGTTCGCGCAGCATATGGTTGAAGGCGCGCGCGTCGGCCTCGGCATAGGACCAGTCCGAGCGCCAGGTGACCGACAGCGAGATCGACGGCGCTTCGCCGTTCTGCACCCAGTGCGGGGCTTTCACCGGCACGTGGAGCGCCGCGCCGGGGGTAAGGCCGACCGGCGTGCCCTTGGCGGCGAAGGCGTCGCTCCACGGCAGGTTGCGGTGGTGCTTGCCGAGGTGGAATTCCTCGTGGACGCGGGCGGAGAACATCTCCTCGTCCTCCACCGGGAACAGGGTCATGGTCTTGGAGCCGGTGACCTGAAGCAGGATGTTGTGCTCCGGATCGAAGTGGAACGGGGTAACCCCGCCGGGCGAGGTGATGAAGACAAAGCCTTCAAGCTGCATCATCTTGCCGGTGCGCGGCTCCACCACTTCGCGCAGTTCGCCAAGGATCGCATGGAGCAGGGCGGCATAGTCAGGATGCTGCTCGATCCGCTTGAGCGCGACCCACGATCCCGCCGCGCCGATGTTGCGGATGGTGTCGGTGACGGGCAGGGTGGCGGCGGGCACGTCCTCGGGCGCGATCCCGATCGGCAGCTTGCCGGGGTTGTACTCGATCGAGTCGGTCGGCAGCGCCTCGGCCAGGGCGGCCAGCGCCTCCAGGGTCAGCAGCGGGTGATCCGTCAGCGAATGGCTGAGCCGCACCGGCGCGCCCGGATAGGCGGCGGCGAAGGCGGCAAGGGCTTCGGGCGGAAAAACGGCGCGGTCCATGGCGCGGGTCCTCGTTGCAGCGGAAATCGCAGCCTGCGCCCTAGCACTCAGGGGTTAAGATTGGGTGGGTGCCCCCGGCCGTTCGCGCGGGCCGGGGGCTTGGCGGAGCGGGCGGGCGGGCCCTAGTCCGGGATTTCCCAGCGCACCCCGGTGGCAAAGCTGCCGGGCACCCGCGCGCCGGTATCGTCGGTGGCGGGTTCGAAGCGGGCGCGGCTGGCCAGCTTGTCGCAGGCGGTCGCATCCAGCCGGGGCCAGCCGCTGGAGGCGGTAACCTCGCAGCCCGCGACGCGGCCCTCGCGGTCAATCGCCAGGCGCACGCGGGTGACGCCGGTGTGCTCCTCGCGCAGGTCCTGGGCGGGGTAGTCGTTCGGCGTCACCCACAGGCCGGGGTTGCCGCGCGGCTTGGCCCCCCTGGCGGTGAAGGCGGGCGAAGGGGTGGGGCGGGGCGGCACGGGGAACAAAGCCTCGCCCACGCCGCCGCCTTCGCCCGCTCCGGCCGATGGCATGACCGGCGGAAGCTGCACCGGGCCGAGCGCGAAATCGCTGGCGGGTATTGGCGGCGGGGCCTTGGTGGGCAGCGTTCGGTTGTCGCGTGGCTGCGGCGTCGGCGGCGGCGGGGGCAGCACCCTGGGCGGAACGGTCTGGAAGGTCGAGACCAGCCGGGTCGGCAGGGTGCGGGTAAACTCTGCTGCGAGCCCGGTCACCAGCGCATATCCGGCCGCGACGTGGATCAGCGCGACCGCGCCGAACGTGCCGATGCGGCGGGGGGTGGGGGCGGTTCCTGCGTAGGCCATGGCATCCTCCTTCGCTGCGAGTGCGCCGGAAGGTTCGGGGCGGGGGCCCTGTGGCGTGTCCGATTCGCCCCGTGGCGACTCGAGAGAATGTAACAGTATAACGTAGCATCCAACGCGGCAAGCTTGATTTCCGTAGCGTCAACCTGTCGTGCTTTCCCCCGCAGCGCCTTGCATCTAGGCTGGCGGGAAACGGAGGGATGCAGATGCCGGTACTTTATGATTTCGCCCGCGCCCCCAGCCCGCGCCGCGCGCGGATCCTGCTGGCCGAGAAGGGGATCGCCCACGAAACGCGGATCGTCGATCTGGCCAGCCAGGAACAGCTGTCCGACGCCTACCGCGCGATCAACCCGGCCTGCACCGTGCCTGCCCTCGCGCTGGAGGACGGCACCGTCCTGCCCGACAATGCCGCGATCGCCGCCTGGGCCGAGGCCGCGCAGCCGGAACCCGCGCTGATGGGGCGCGATCCGCTGGAAAAGGCCGAGGTCGCCAGCTGGAACGCCAGAATCGAGGGCGAATGCTTCATGGCGATTGCCGAGGCGATGCGCAATTCGGCCCCGGCGATGGCGGGCCGCGCGCTGCCCGGGCCGAACGACTATGCCCAGATCCCCGAACTGGCCCGGCGCGGGCGCGACCGGCTGGACCATTTTCTTGAGCGGTTCGAGCGGCACATGACCGGGCGCGACTGGGTGGCGACCCACCACTTCAGCCTGGCCGACATCACCGCCGCCGTCGCGCTCGATTTCGCGCGGGTGCTGCGGGTGGACGCCTATGACGCGGCCCACCCGGCGACTGCCGCCTGGCGCGCGCGGCTGGCACAGCGGCCCGCGTTCAGTCTGTAGGTTCCTCCCCGGCCGCCATGTTCTCCCGCATCCGGTCGATCATCGCGTCGATCTCGGCATAGACTTCGGCGTCGCTGCGGGTGTCCGCGTCCGCCGGGGTTGCCGCCCCGCCATAGCGGTGGCTCCGGCGCTGACGCAGCAGGAACAGCAGCAGCTGCGTGTCATAGCGCCGCCAGGTGGTAACGACCTCGCCCCCGCGCACCACGGGCCGCTCCTCGCCGGCGATGGCGCGTTCCAGCGCGCAGTCCTCCAGCCGCTGCATGCCCCGGTCGATCGCCTGCTCCCACGCAGCGGCAAAGCCTTCGGCGCCCGGCATGTTGCGCAGCCGGTAAAGCGCTTCAAGACTGGCGCCGATTTCCCGCGCGGCCTGGGTGACGATGCCGGTGGCCGCCAGCGCGGCGATAAAGGCGCGCTGGCGCGGCGGGGTGATCGAATTGCGGCGCGGCGCGGCGTGGAGGTAGGGGACAAAGCCCAGCAAGGGATCGTCCGCATCCGGCACAGCGCCGGGATTGGCGACGCGGCTGGTGCGGCGGGAAGGGCGGCTGGGCACGGGCGGGCTCCATCTGCTGTTGGATTCCCCGCTGGAGGGTTGGTTTAGCGCGGCGCGGGGGGAGTAGGAAAATGGTTTTTGCGGGCGCGGGAACAGGCTATCCTGGCACCGATGACGGGGCAAATTCTCGAAGAGGCGCTGGCCGGGCTTGAAGCGGCCCTGGACCATGGGCTGCGCTGGTCGGGCCTGGTCACGCAGCTGCGCGACCTGGGCATCGATCAGGTCAACTACGCCGTGCTCGACCTGCAGACCGGCACGCGCGAGGAAGCGGGAGTAATCCAGTATTCCAGCATGGACCCGACCTGGATCGGGCACTATCTGGACCGGCGGTTGGACCTGCACGATCCCCATGTGCGTTTCGTCCGCGAACGGGGTTTCAATCCTTACCGGTTCAGTGCCGAAATGGGCGAACGGCTGGAAGACCGGCGCGAGGCGGACGTGATCGCCCAGGCGGCAGAGGCAGGGCTGCGCTCGCAGATCAGCGTGGTGTTCCCGGACCTGCTTGGCAATCCCGATCCGATCGGCGGCATGACCCTGGGCAGCAGCCTGCCCGAAGATGAGTTCGTCCGCCGGTTCGCCGGGCAGGAGATGGCCCTGCTGACCATTGGCACGATGTTTCACGAACGCAGCCTGGGCGAAGTGCGGGGCAACCAGCACGGGGCCAAGGCCCTGACCCCGCGCGAACGCGATTGCCTGACCTTGCTGGCGCAGGGCAAGCGGACGGCGCGGATCGCCGAACGGCTAAAGATTGCCGATTCGACGGTCGAACTGCACCTGCGCAACGCCCGCCGCAAGCTGAAGGCAAAAACCGCGGCACAAGCCGTCGCCCGCGCGCTGCTGTTTGGAGAGATCGCGCTTTAGGGGGCATGGGGCGCAGGTTCGCCCCCATCGAGGGGGAAGGGGGGCGCGGCGCTGCACCTTCCCCCTCGATGGGGGAAGGATGGCGCGGCTTGCGGACTTGTCCGCCGGGGCAGCCTGGATAGGAGTGTGTTGGGGGCGAGTTCCGCCTCCACCGCCCGCATTCCGCTTGACCCTGTCTGCAAATCCAACTAGGGGCGCGCGCTTCCGGGCCTTTATTGGCCTGGGTGAGCTGAACATTGGCGGTGCGGCCCGATTGGGCCTGATCCGTCAAAGTAACCCGGCCTGTTTGTCCGGGTGGAGCGTTTTCGGCTCGTGACTGACATCGGCGGGGTTTGCCCCGATCCGGCGCATTCGCGGGTTTGCCGCATTCTCTTCACCTTGCCACGCGCGGCCACAAACCAAGGTGAAGCCTTTAATGCCCACTATCAACCAGCTGGTCCGCAAGGGCCGCGTTCCGCAGAAGACCAAGTCCAAGGTCCCTGCGATGGAGCAGAACCCGCAGAAGCGCGGCGTTTGCACCCGCGTGTACACCACGACCCCGAAGAAGCCGAACTCGGCGCTGCGCAAGGTCGCCAAGATCCGCCTGACCAACCAGCGCGAAGTGATTTCGTACATTCCGGGCGAAGGCCACAACCTGCAGGAGCACTCGGTGGTGCTGATCCGCGGCGGCCGTGTGCGCGACCTTCCGGGCGTGCGCTATCACGTGCTGCGCGGCGTGCTTGACACCCAGGGCGTCAAGGACCGCAAGCAGAGCCGTTCGAAGTACGGCGCCAAGCGTCCGAAGTAAGGTTTACGCAGGCGCGGTTCTGGACCGCTCCCCCTCCCGGCCACCTTCGCGAAGGCAGGCTGCGGGTGGCCGGGAGGGGGAGAGGGCCGGAGCCGCAAGGGCAAGCCGGATGGCTTGGCCGCACTCCGAAGGAGTAAAACGAAATGTCACGTCGTCGTCGTCCCGAGAAGCGGGAAATCCTGCCCGATCCCAAGTTTGGTGATCAGGTTCTGTCGAAGTTCATGAACAACCTCATGCTCGACGGTAAGAAGTCGGTTGCCGAAAGCATCGTTTACGGTGCCATGGAAACCATGGAAACCCGCGCCAAGAGCGATCCGGTGGCCCTGTTCCACGATGCGCTCAACAACGTGAAGCCGCAGATCGAGGTGCGTTCGCGCCGCGTTGGCGGTGCCACCTATCAGGTGCCGGTCGAGGTTCGCCCCGAACGCGCCCAGGCGCTGGCGATCCGCTGGCTGATCACCGCCGCGCGCAACCGCAGCGAAACCACCATGGCCGCGCGCCTTTCGGCCGAGCTGCTCGACGCCGCCAACAACCGCGGCAACGCGGTCAAGAAGCGCGAAGACACGCACCGCATGGCCGATGCGAACCGGGCGTTCAGCCACTACCGCTGGTAAGTCACGCGCTGGTCACAAAACCAACCCAACGGGAAGGGGCCGCCCAGCGGCTCCACCCGGCTCCCTAAGGAAACACCCATGGCACGCGGCCATCCCCTCGACAAATACCGCAATTTCGGTATCATGGCGCACATCGACGCTGGCAAGACCACGACGACCGAGCGCATCCTCTATTACACCGGCAAGTCCTACAAGATCGGCGAAGTCCACGACGGCGCCGCGACCATGGACTGGATGGAGCAGGAGCAGGAGCGCGGGATCACCATCACCTCGGCGGCCACCACCTGCTTCTGGAACGACCACCGGCTGAACATCATCGACACCCCCGGGCACGTCGACTTCACCATCGAAGTCGAACGCTCGCTGCGCGTGCTCGACGGCGCGGTTGCCTGCTTCGACGGCGTGGCCGGGGTCGAACCCCAGTCCGAAACCGTGTGGCGCCAGGCCGACAAGTACGGCGTCCCCCGCATGTGCTTCATCAACAAGCTCGACCGCACCGGCGCCAACTTCTACTACTGCGTCCAGACGATCATCGATCGCCTTGGCGCAACTCCGGCGGTGCTCTATCTGCCGATCGGCGCTGAAGGCGATTTCGTTGGCCTGGTTGATCTCATCAACGAGCGCGGCATCATCTGGAAGGATGAAAGCCTTGGTGCGGAATTCGAGTACGTCGATATTCCGGCCGACATGGCCGACAAGGCTGCCGAATACCGCGAAAAGCTGATCGAACTCGCCGTCGAGCAGGACGACGACGCGATGGAAGCCTATCTCGAAGGCAACATCCCCGACGCCGCCGAACTGAAGCGCCTGATCCGCAAGGGCACGCTCGCCCAAGCCTTTGTGCCGGTGCTGTGCGGTTCGGCGTTCAAGAACAAGGGCGTTCAGACCCTGCTCGACGCGGTTGTCGATTTCATGCCTTCGCCGCTCGACATCGAGGACGTCAAGGGCGTCAAGATCGACAGCGACGAGCCGGACAGCCGTCCGCCCGCCGATGACGCGCCGTTCAGCGCGCTGGCGTTCAAGGTCATGAACGACCCGTTCGTGGGCTCGCTCACCTTCATCCGCATCTACTCGGGCACCCTGACCAAGGGCACCTACCTGAATTCGGTGAAGGGCAAGAAGGAAAAGGTTGGCCGCATGCTCGAAATGCATGCGAACGAACGCAAGGACGTCGAAGAGGCCTTCGCTGGTGACATCATCGCGCTTGCCGGGATGAAGGAGACTACCACGGGCGACACAATTTGCGCCGAACGTGCTCCGATCGTGCTCGAACGCATGGAATTCCCCGAGCCGGTCATCGAACTGTCGGTGGAACCCAAGACCAAGGCCGACCAGGAAAAGATGGGCGTCGCGCTGCATCGCCTGTCGGCTGAAGACCCCTCGTTCCGCGTCTCGACCGATCATGAATCGGGCCAGACGATCATCAAGGGCATGGGCGAACTGCACCTCGACATCATCGTCGATCGCATGCGCCGCGAGTTCAAGGTCGAGGCCAACGTCGGCGCGCCGCAGGTGGCCTACCGCGAATACCTGGCGAAGCCGGTGGATATTGACTACACCCACAAGAAGCAGTCGGGCGGCACGGGCCAGTTCGGCCGCGTGAAGGTCAAGGTCACTCCGGGTGAGCGCGGTTCGGGCTTCGTCTTCAAGGACGAGATCAAGGGCGGCAATATTCCCAAGGAATATATTCCGGCGATCGAAAAGGGCTTCCGCGAAACGGCCGAAACCGGCTCGCTCATCGGCTTCCCGATCATCGACTTCGAAGTCCTGCTCTATGACGGCGCCTACCACGACGTCGACTCGTCGGCGCTGGCCTTCGAAATCGCCGCCCGTGGCGCGATGCGCGAAGTGGCCCAGAAGTCCGGCATCAAGCTGCTCGAGCCGATCATGAAGGTCGAGGTCGTCACCCCGAGGAATACCTCGGCGACGTCATCGGCGACATGAACAGCCGTCGTGGCCAGATCCAGGGCACCGACACCCGCGGCAATGCGCAGGTCGTCGAGGCCATGGTCCCGCTGGCCAACATGTTCGGCTATGTGAACCAGCTGCGCTCGTTCACCCAGGGCCGGGCCAACTACTCGATGATTTTCTCCCACTACGACGAGGTCCCGGCGAATGTCGCGGCCGAGGTCAAGGAGAAGCTTGCCTGACCGGCAGATGATACGTGCAAGATGGATCAGGCTAGGGGCGGCGCCTGATTCAGCGGGCGCCGTCCAAACCCCGCAGATTCAATTCAAGCGAAAGAAGGTTTGAGACAATGGCGAAGGCAAAATTCGAGCGGACGAAGCCGCACTGCAACATCGGGACCATCGGTCACGTCGACCATGGCAAGACCACGCTGACCGCTGCGATCACCAAGGTGCTCGCTGAAACGGGCGGCGCCACCTTCACCGACTATGCCAACATCGACAAGGCTCCTGAAGAGCGCGAGCGCGGCATCACCATCTCGACCGCACACGTCGAGTATGAGACCGCCAACCGCCACTACGCGCACGTCGATTGCCCGGGCCACGCCGACTATGTGAAGAACATGATCACCGGCGCGGCGCAGATGGACGGCGCGATCCTGGTGGTGAACGCTGCTGACGGCCCGATGCCGCAGACCCGCGAGCACATCCTGCTTGCCCGTCAGGTCGGCGTGCCGCAGCTGGTCGTCTACATGAACAAGGTTGACCAGGTCGACGACGACGAAATCCTTGAACTCGTCGAACTCGAAATCCGCGAGCTGCTCAGCTCGTATGGCTTCGACGGCGATGCGATCCCCGTGATCAAGGGTTCGGCCCTGGCTGCTCTTGAAGGCCGTGACGACAAGATCGGCAAGGAATCGATCTACGCGCTGATGAAGGCCGTGGACGAATTCATCCCGCAGCCGCCGCGTCCGACCGACAAGCCGTTCCTGATGCCGGTGGAAGACGTGTTCTCGATCTCGGGTCGCGGTACCGTCGTGACCGGCCGTGTCGAAACCGGCATCGTCAAGGTTGGCGAAGAAGTCGAAGTCGTCGGCCTCAAGGACACCCAGAAGACCGTCGTCACCGGCGTCGAAATGTTCCGCAAGCTGCTCGATCAGGGTGAGGCCGGCGACAACATCGGTGCCCTGGTTCGTGGTCTGAAGCGTGAAGACGTCGAGCGCGGTCAGGTTCTGGCCAAGCCCGGTTCGGTCACTCCGCACACCGAATTCAGCGCCGAAGTCTACGTGCTGTCGAAGGACGAAGGTGGCCGTCACACGCCGTTCTTCGCCAACTATCGTCCGCAGTTCTACTTCCGCACCACCGACGTGACCGGTGAAGTGATCCTGCCCGAGGGCACCGAAATGGTCATGCCGGGCGACAACGTTGCCCTGTCGGTTAAGCTGATCGCGCCGATCGCCATGGACGAAGGCCTGCGCTTCGCCATTCGCGAAGGCGGCCGCACCGTCGGTTCGGGGGGTTGTCAGCAAGATCACCAAGTAATATAGGCCGCGGGGGCGGTCCTGGTGTGGCTCTTTCTCATCGGTAGGACACAATGGAAGCTCAGAATATCCGCATTCGCCTGAAGGCATTCGATCACCGCGTGCTTGATCAGGCGACCGGCGAAATCGCGGACACCGCCCGCCGCACCGGCGCGCTGATCCGGGGCCCCATTCCTCTGCCGACGAGGATCGAGAAGTTCTGCGTCAACCGCGGGCCGCACATCGACAAGAAGTCGCGTGAGCAGTTCGAGGTCCGCACCTACAAGCGGCTGCTCGACATCGTGCAGCCCAACGCCGCCACCGTGGACGCGCTGATGAAGCTCGACCTTGCTGCCGGCGTGAACGTCGAGATCAAGCTGGCGTAAGCCGCGCTCGAGACGAGTTTCGGACCTTCGGGTCCACTTCCTTCCGGCTTCGGCTGGTTACGCGGGAAACATCCCGCGCGGACACAGGGATACCTCCGGGGCAAGCTCCGGGTATGCGTCCCCCGTCTTGCTTCAACGGAGCCAGCTCCGCGAAGCACCCAGCCCGGACGGGGCTCGTATCGAACAAATGGGTTGGACACGCCCGTGGGGATGGTCTCCGCGGGCCTCTGTGTAGGAGAACGGATCATGCGTACCGGCGTGATCGCCAAGAAGGTGGGGATGACCCGCCTCTTCCAGGAGGACGGACGGCATGTGCCGGTTACCGTCCTGGCGCTGGAGAATTGCCAGGTGGTCTCGGTTCGCACCGCAGATCGTGACGGTTACGTCGCGGTCCAGCTCGGTGCCGGGGCGGCCAAGCAGAAGAACGTTGCCAAGCCGCAGCGTGAACATTTCGCCAAGGCCGAAGTCGAACTGAAGGCCCAGGTCGTCGAATTTCGCGTGGCCGATGATGCTGTGCTCGAAGTTGGCGCCACCATTGCTGCCTCGCACTTCGTGCCGGGCCAGCTCGTCGATGTCGGCGGGCACACCCAGGGCAAGGGCTTTGCCGGTGCGATGAAGCGCTGGGGCTTCGGCGGCATGCGCGCCACCCACGGCGTTTCGATCAGCCACCGTGCCCACGGTTCGACCGGTAACCGCCAGGATCCGGGCAAGGTCTTCAAGAACAAGAAGATGGCCGGCCACATGGGCGATCGCCAGCGTACCCAGCAGAACCTCGAAGTCGTGCGCGTCGATGACGAACGCGGCCTGATCTTCGTCAAGGGTTCGGTACCCGGTGCCAAGAACAGCTGGCTGACCGTCAAGGACAGCGTCAAGGTCGATCGTCATGCCGACGCGCCCTATCCCGCCGGCCTGAAGCAGGCCGCCAACAGCAACCAGTCGGCCGCCGCCGATACGCCCGCTGAAGAAGCTGTGGCGCCTGAGGCGACCGAAGGCCAGGAGGGCTAAGTCGTGAAGGTCAAGGTCCTCAACCTCGATGGTTCTGCCGCCAAGGGCGAAGTAGAGCTTTCGGATGACGTGTTCGGCCTCGAGCCGCGCGCCGACATTCTCCACCGCGTTGTCACCTGGCAGCTCGAAAATCGCCGCGGCATCGCCCGAGCGACCCGCGAGCGTTCGGAAGTTGCTCGCACGGGCAAGAAGTTCGGTCGCCAGAAGGGCGGCGGCACCGCCCGTCACGGCGACCGCGCAGCCCCGGTGTTCATCGGCGGCGGCAAGGCGCACGGTGCGCGCCTGCGTGAATTCGACGTGTCGCTGAACAAGAAGGTTCGCGCTCTAGGTCTCAAGATGGCGCTTTCTTCGAAGGCAAAGACTGGCCTTGTCGTGGTCGACAGCCTTGATATCGCAGATGCAAAGACAGGCGTTCTTGCAGGTCAGCTCGCCAAGGCGAACTGGGGCAAGAAGGTGCTGGTCGTCGATGGCGATGCGGTGAACGAAGGTTTCGCCCGTGCTGCGCGCAACCTGCCGGGCATCAATGTGCTCCCGGCCGTCGGCGCCAACGTCTACGACATCCTGAAGCATGATACGCTGGTGCTGACGCGCGCCGCGGTCGAAAAGCTGGAGGCGCGTTTCAATGGCTAAGGACGCAATCGACACGCGTCACTACGACGTGATCGTGGCTCCCCACATCACTGAGAAGGCGACGCTGGCCAGCGAGCATAACGCCGTGGTCTTCAAGGTGGCGGAGAGCGCAACCAAGCCGCAAATCAAAGCGGCGGTTGAGGCCCTGTTCGACGTGAAGGTCGTGAGCGTGAACACGCTGACCCAGAAGGGCAAGACCAAGCGGTGGAAGGGCAAGCCCTATCGCCGCAGCGACGTGAAGAAGGCGGTCGTCCGTCTGGCTGAAGGCCAGTCGATCGACGTCACCAGCGGGATCTGAGGCGCACCATGGCACTCAAGAACTACAACCCGACCAGCCCGGCCCGCCGCGGCCTGATTCTGGTCGACAAGTCGGCGCTGTGGAAGGGCAAGCCGGTCAAGGCGCTTACCGAAGGCAAGCGCAAGACCGGTGGCCGTAACAACAAGGGCCATGTCACCTCGCGCGGGATCGCCGGCGGTCACAAGCAGAAGTATCGCTTCATCGACTTCAAGCGTCGCAAGTGGGATGCCTGCCGTTGTCGAGCGTCTGGAGTATGATCCCAACCGCACCGCGTTCATCGCGCTGGTGAAGTACGAGGACGGCGAACTCGCCTACATCCTGGCGCCGCAGCGTCTTGCCGTGGGTGACACTGTTGTCGCTGGTGAAAAGACCGACGTGAAGCCGGGCAACGCCATGCTGCTCAGCCAGATGCCGGTCGGCACCATCTGCCACAACGTGGAGATGAAGCCGGGCAAGGGCGGTCAGATCGCCCGTTCGGCCGGCACCTATGTGCAGGTCGTCGGTCGTGACCGCGGCATGGTCATCGTTCGCCTCAACTCGGGCGAGCAGCGCTACCTGCGCGGCGATTGCATGGGTACGGTTGGCGCGGTGTCCAACCCGGACAACCAGAACCAGAACTTCGGCAAGGCCGGCCGCACCCGCTGGCAGGGCCGTCGCCCGCTGACCCGCGGTGTCGCCAAGAACCCGGTCGACCACCCGCACGGTGGTGGTGAAGGCCGCACCTCGGGTGGCCGTCATCCGGTCACTCCGTGGGGCAAGCCGACCAAGGGCGCCCGCACCCGCAACAACAAGCAGACGGACAAGATGATTATCCGTTCGCGTCACGCGAAGAAGAAGAGGTAAGCCACCATGGCACGTTCCGTCTGGAAAGGCCCCTTCGTCGACCTGCACCTGCTGAAGAAGGCGGAAGCCGCGCAGGATCAGGGGAGCCGCGCCGGTCCGATCAAGACCTGGTCGCGTCGTTCGACGATCCTGCCGCAGTTCGTTGGTCTGACGTTCAACGTCTACAACGGCCACAAGTTCATCCCCGTCTCGGTCAACGAAGACATGGTCGGCCACAAGCTTGGTGAATTCGCGCCCACGCGCACTTTCCCCGGCCACGCCGCCGACAAGAAGGGTAAGCGCTAATGGGCAAGGCAAAAGCTCCGCGCCGCGTAGGCGAAAAGGAAGCCCTGTCGGTCGGCACCACGATCCGTGGTTCGGCCCAGAAGCTTAACCTGGTCGCGGCGCTGATCCGCGGCAAGAAGGCCGAAGAGGCCATGAACATCCTCGCCTTCTCGAAGCGGGCGATGGCGGTTGATGCGCGCAAGGTTCTCGCTTCGGCGATCGCCAACGCGGAAAACAACCACAACCTGGATGTCGACGCCCTCGTGGTGGCCGAAGCCAGCGTCGGCAAGTCGATCACCATGAAGCGGTTCCACACGCGCGGCCGTGGCAAGTCCACGCGCATTCTCAAGCCGTTTTCGCGGCTGCGCATCGTTGTCCGCGAAGTCGAGGAGGCCTGATCCATGGGTCACAAGAGCAATCCGATTGGCCTGCGCCTCCAGATCAACCGCACCTGGGACAGCCGCTGGTACGCCGAGGGGAAGAACTACGGCAAGCTGCTTGAGGAAGACCTCAAGATCCGTAAGTTCATCGTCGAGACCCTGCCGCAGGCGGCCATCTCGAAGGTGGTGATTGAACGGCCGGCCAAGCTGTGCCGCGTGTCGATCTATGCCGCTCGTCCGGGCGTCATCATCGGCAAGAAGGGCGCGGACATCGAAAAGCTGCGTTCGCAGCTCGCCAAGATGACCGACAGCGACGTCAAGCTGAACATCGTCGAGATTCGCAAGCCGGAAATCGACTCCAAGCTTGTCGCCCAGGGCGTGGCCGATCAGCTGATCCGCCGTGTTGCGTTCCGTCGTGCGATGAAGCGGGCGGTGCAGTCCGCGCTGCGCCTTGGTGCCGAAGGCATCAAGATCACGTGTGGCGGCCGTCTTGGCGGCGCTGAAATTGCCCGCGTCGAATGGTACCGCGAAGGCCGCGTGCCGCTGCACACCCTGCGCGCCAATGTCGATTACGCCGAAGCCGAAGCCCACACCGCCTACGGCATCATCGGCATCAAGGTGTGGATCTTCAAGGGCGAAATCCTCGGTCATGACCCGATGGCGCAGGACCGGTTGATGATGGAGGCTCAGACCTCCGGCGTCCGCCCGGCGCGTTGAGCCTAGGATAGAGTAAGCACCATGCTGCAACCGAAAAAGACCAAGTTCCGCAAGGCCTTCAAGGGCCGGATCAAGGGCGACGCCAAGGGCGGCACCGATCTCAACTTCGGATCCTACGGCCTGAAGGCCATGGAGCCGGAGCGGATCACCGCCCGCCAGATCGAGGCGGCTCGCCGCGCGATCACCCGGCACATCAAGCGCCAGGGGCGTCTCTGGATCCGCGTGTTCCCGGACGTGCCGGTTTCGAAGAAGCCTGCCGAAGTCCGTCAGGGCAAGGGCAAGGGTTCGGTGGAATACTGGGCCGCGCGCGTCAAGCCGGGCCGGATCCTGTTCGAGCTCGACGGCGTTGCCGGTCCGCTCGCTGCCGAGGCGTTCAGCCGCGCAGCGATGAAGCTGCCGGTCAAGACCAAGGTCGTTGCCCGCCTGGGCGATACCAGCCACCTGGGAGGCGAATGATGGCCAAGAAGTCTGAAGATTTTCGCGCGAAGAGCGACGATCAGCTTTCGGCTGACCTGGGTAACCTGAAGCGCGAGGCATTCAATCTCCGCTTCCAGGCTGCGACCAACCAGCTGGAACGCCCGGCGCGCATCAAGGAAGTGCGTCGCGACATTGCCCGCATCCAAACGTTGCAGGGCGAACGCGCCCGCGCGTCGAAGTAAGGAGCCCACGACGATGCCCAAGCGTATCCTGATCGGGACCGTGGTTTCCGACAAGACCGACAAGACCGTGGTCGTGAAGGTCGAGCGCAAGGTGAAGCACCCGCTCTACGGGAAGATCATCCGTCGTTCGAAGAAGTATCACGCCCACGACGAAGACAATTCGTTCAAGATTGGTGAGATCGTGCGGATCGAAGAGACCCGCCCGCTTTCCAAGTTGAAGAACTGGAAGGTCATCGAGCGCGTCACTGCTGGCAAGACTGCCGCGGTTGAAGCCGACGTCTGACAAATTTGGAACTGCCGGACAGGTTCCGGCAAGCCAGTAAGAAGGAACCGGATCAATGATCCAGATGCAATCCCAGCTCGACGTCGCTGACAACAGCGGCGCCAAGCGCGTCCAGTGCATCAAGGTGCTGGGCGGATCGAAGCGCCGGACTGCCGGCGTGGGCGACATCATCGTCGTCTCGGTGAAGGAGGCCCAGCCTCGCACCAAGGTGAAGAAGGGTGACGTGCACCGTGCAGTCATCGTTCGCACCCGCAAGGACGTGCGCCGCGCCGATGGCAGCGTGATCCGCTTCGACAGCAACGCTGCCGTGCTGATCAACAAGAACGCCGAGCCCATCGGCACCCGCATCTTCGGCCCCGTGGTTCGCGAACTGCGCGGCAAGGGCTACATGAAGATCATTTCGCTCGCTCCGGAGGTGCTGTAATGGCCGCCGCGAAGATCAAGAAGGGCGACAGCGTCGTCGTCCGTTCGGGCAAGGACAAGGGCCGCACCGGCACTGTCCTCCAGGTCATGCCCAAGGAGGGCAAGGTCGTGGTTTCGGGCGTGAACGTCGCCGCCCGTCACCGCAAGCCGAGCCAGACCAACCCGCAGGGCGGGATCGACCGCCGCGAGGCACCGATGCACGTCTCGAAGGTCGGCCTGGCCGATCCCAAGGATGGCAAGGCCACCCGCGTCCGCTTCGAGGAGCAGGACGGCAAGAAGGTCCGCGTGGCCGTCAAGTCCGGGGAGAAGATCGATGGCTGAAAAGTACGTACCCCGTTTGAAGTCGCGTTATGACGAAGTTGTCGCCAAGGCGATGACCGAGCGCTTCGGCTACAAGAACGTGATGGAAGTGCCCAAGATCGAGAAGATCACGATCAACATGGGCGTCGGCGAAGGCAGCCAGGACAAGAAGAAGGTCCAGACCGCCGCCGCCGAAATGGCGCTGATTGCCGGCCAGAAGCCGGTCATCACCAAGGCGAAGAAGTCGATCGCGCAGTTCAAGCTGCGTGAAGGCATGCCGATCGGTTGCAAGGTAACTCTGCGCCGTGAGCGGATGTACGAGTTTCTCGATCGCCTGATCACCGTCGCAATGCCCCGGATCCGCGACTTCCGCGGTCTGAATCCGAAGTCGTTCGATGGTCGTGGCAACTATGCCATGGGCCTGAAGGAGCAGATCATCTTCCCGGAGATCAGCTACGATCAGATCGACAAGGTGCGTGGGATGGACATCATCGTGACCACCACTGCCAAGACCGACGACGAGGCGCGCGAGCTGCTGCGTCTGTTTGGTTTCCCGTTCCCGCAGGATGCTGCCGACGCGCAGCAGGCCGCGTGACCCAGGTTTGAGGAAGAGAGCTTAAGTCCATGGCGAAACTGAGTTCCATCAACAAGAACGAGCGGCGCAAGAAGCTCGTGAAGAAGTACGCGGCGAAGTACGCGAAGCTCAAGGCGATTGCCGACGACAAGTCGCTCGATGATACCGAGCGCCTGATTGCGCGCCTGAAGCTGGCGGAAATTCCGCGCAACGCGAACCCCACCCGGGTGCGCAACCGCTGCGCCACCACCGGCCGCCCGCGCGGCTACTATCGCAAGTTCGGCCTTTGCCGCATCGAGCTGCGTGATCTTGCCAACAAGGGCATGATCCCGGGCGTGACGAAGTCGAGCTGGTAAGGATCAAGCGATGGCACTGACCGATCCCCTGGGTGATATGCTCACCCGCATCCGCAATGGCCAGCGCGCGAAGAAGGATTCCGTCCTTTCGCCGGCCTCCAAGCTTCGCGCAAACGTGCTCGAAGTGCTCCAGCGCGAAGGCTATATCCGCGGCTTTTCGGAAGACGCCACCGGCGCTCATCCGCAGCTGCGCATCGAGCTGAAGTATTTCGAAGGCGAACCGGCGATCAAGCACGTCGCTCGCGTCTCCAAGCCGGGCCGCCGCGTCTACTCGGGTTCCAAGGAACTGCCGGTGGTGCGCAACGGTCTTGGCATCACCATCGTCTCGACGCCGCGCGGCGTGCTTTCGGATGCCGAAGCCCGCGCGCAGAACGTCGGTGGCGAAGTGCTGGCGGAGGTGTTCTGATGAGCCGCATCGGTAAGCGTCCGGTTGCCATCCCGAGCGGCGTCAGCGCCGAGATCGCGAATGGCACCCTCACCGTCAAGGGGCCGAAGGGCACCCTGACCCTGAGCATGCGCGATGAGATCAGCTATACGGTCGAGGGTAATACCATCCTCGTTCGTCCGGCGAACGACAGCAAGCAGGCGCGGGCCTTCTGGGGCATGCAGCGGACGCTGGTTGATAACCTCGTGACTGGTGTGACCCAGGGTTACACCAAGGTTCTCGAGATCACCGGTGTCGGCTATCGCGCCAACTCGCAGGGCAAGAACCTCAAGCTGCAGCTTGGTTACAGCCATGATGTCGACTTTGCGGTGCCGGAAGGCATCGAGATCAAGACGCCGGACAACACCACGATCGAGATCAGCGGCATCGACAAGCAGAAGGTCGGCCAGGTGGCTGCCGAAATCCGTCGCTGGCGCAAGCCCGAACCCTACAAGGGCAAGGGCATCAAGTATCGCGGCGAGTACATCTTCCGCAAGGAAGGGAAGAAGAAGTAATGGCCAAGCTCTCTCTTTTCGAGCGCCGGCGTCGGCGTGTCCGCACTTCGCTGAAGGCGCGTTCGGGCGATCGTCCCCGCCTGTCGGTTCACCGTTCGGGTCGGCACATCTACGCGCAGATCATCGACGACACCGCTGGCCGTACCCTGGCTGCGGCTTCGACGCTGGGCAGCAAGGGCGGCTCGAACGTCGATGCTGCCGCCAAGGTGGGATCGGCTCTGGCCGAAGCCGCCAAGAAGGCTGGCGTGACCGCCGTCGTGTTCGATCGCGGCGGCTTCCTGTTCCATGGCCGCGTCAAGGCGCTGGCCGACGCCGCGCGTGAAGGCGGGCTGGAGTTCTGAAGATGGCTGACGAAACCAACATTGAAGCCACCGGCGTCGCCGTCGAGGCTGCTGCCCCCGAGGGTGGCGAACAGCGCGAAGGTCGCGGTCGTGGCCGTGGCCGCGGTGGTAACGACCGTGGCGGTGATCGTGGGGGCCGTGGCCGCCGTGACGATCGCCGCGGACGTGGCGGGGACGAGGAAGGTGGCGAGGAGCTGATCGAAAAGCTCGTGCACATCAACCGCGTTTCTAAGACTGTGAAGGGTGGCAAGCGCTTTGGCTTTGCTGCACTGGTTGTGGTTGGCGATGGCAAGGGCCGCGTCGGCTTCGGTCACGGCAAGGCCCGCGAAGTGCCGGAAGCCATCACCAAGGCGACCGCTTCGGCCAAGAAGAAGATGATCCGCGTTCCGCTGAAGGAAGGCCGCACCCTGCATCACGACGGCAAGGGCCGTTTCGGCGCGGGCAAGGTCAACGTCCGTTCGGCTCCTGCAGGTACCGGCATCATCGCCGGTGGCCCGATGCGCGCCGTCTTCGAAAGTCTGGGCGTTGCTGACGTGGTGACCAAGTCGGTCGGCACTTCCAACCCCTACAACATGATCCGTGCCACGTTTGACGCGCTGGGTGAGCAGACTTCGCCGAAGTCGGTTGCGCAGCGTCGCGGCAAGAAGGTCGCTGACCTGCTGGGTCGCGGCGGTGCGAGCGTGGCGGAGGCCCAAGCGGCCGCCGACGCGATTGTGGAGTAATCGACATGGCGAAGATCAAGATCAAGCAGATCGGTTCGCCGATCCGTCGCCCCGAAAGCCAGAAGAAGATCCTGATCGGTCTGGGCCTCGGCAAGATGCACCGCGTGGTCGAACTGGAAGACACTGCGGAAGTGCGCGGCGCGATCGCCAAGCTGCCGCATATGGTCGCCGTGATCGACTGACCTCGGCTGCCTTTACCGACCATTGGAAGGGCCCTGGCGAAAGCTGGGGCCCTTTGACTTTCAGGAACGGCAAGCCTTGGCAGGGGGCGGCACGCGTCCTAACGTTGCTTGGGGCAATCAGGTATGTACGGCGGGTCACAAGCAATGTCGCATGCGATTGTTCCTGCTCCACGGGGCGCTTTCTTCTGGGCTGATGTGCTGCGCTTTGTCGCGGCCATGCTGGTTGTCATGGAGCATTCTCGCGATCTTCTTTTTTTTGGCGCTGGTCGAGGTCAGCAACCTCTCCGTTCCTTGGAAGGTGTTCTATTTTTTGACCGGGTTCGGTAACGAGGCGGTCATTGTCTTCTTTGTGCTTTCGGGGTTCTGGATCACTTCGGCAGTGTCCCGGCGGATAGAGCGGACAGACTTCTGGCGCACTTATCTGATTGACCGTCTATCCCGCCTCCTGATCGTGTTGGTACCGGTGCTGATGCTGGGCGCGGTTCTTGACCTGACATCGATCCACCTTCTTGGTTCTCAATACGTCGACGTGACATCCGGGGCTCTGACCGTGCAGCGACCTGTGATCGACAGTCTTGGTCCTGGCGTGCTTATTGGGAATCTGTTGTTTCTGCAAAAGTTGGTTTTTCCTGTCCGTCGTCAGAACATTTGGCACAACTCGCGGCGTAAATTAGCGGAGTGCGGGCCTCGTCCTGGGGTTGATATTAAGCGGCGATCTTGCGGTGGAGCAAGCGGCGATGTTCGATGGTCTTCCGTTTGATCCTTTCGCGCTGTTTATGATGGCACGGCCCCGCCGAAGTAGGCGTCGGCGGGCGTCACGTTGTTCAGGCTCTCGTGGTAACGTCGGTGGTTATAATGCTCGACGAAGGCTTCGATCTGGGCCTCAAGGTCACCGGGCAGGAAGTAATTTTCGAGCAGGATGCGATTCTTGAGGGTCTGATGCCAGCGCTCGATCTTGCCCTGGGTCTGGGGATGCATCGGAGCGCCGCGCACATGGCTCATTTTCCGGGCCTCGATATATTCCGCCAGTTACCCGGATGTAGCTCGGGCCATTATCCGACAGCAGCCGAGGCTTGTGCAGCACCTGCGCTGTCGCAACCCGAGGCCTCGAGCGCGAGGTCCAGCGTGTTGGTGACATCCTCGGCTCGCATGTTGGTGCACAGCTTCCAGGCGATGATGTAGCGCGAGAAGTCGTCGAGCACGGTCGACAGATAGACCCAGCCCCAGCCAATGATCTTGAAGTAGGTGAAGTCGGTCTGCCACATTTCGTTCGGCCGCGTCGTCTTGGTGTGGAACGCATCGGCTGCCCTGATCACGACGAAGGCCGGGCTGGTAATCAGATCATGGGCCTTGAGCAGGCGATAAACCTGGCCTCCGACACGAAGTAGCGCTTCTCGTCGGTGAAGCGCACCGCCAGTTGCGGGGCGACAGATCGGTTGTATCCAGCGCCATGTCGATGATCTGCTGCTGGATATCGTCGCCATGCGGTTCCACACCCGGCGCGGGGCCGATGGCCGATCCTCCAACGCCCCGGGCCGCCTTCGAGATAGCGGTCGTACCAGCGATAGAAGGTCCGGCGCGGGATGCCCAACTGCTCCAGCGTGCGCCAGGCCGGAGGTGCGACTGTTCGACGATCCGGGATCTCCACCGATGCAGGGTATCTCATTCGTCGCGCCCCATCCGGATCAGCTTTTTTAAGCAGCGGTCAGGGTCAGGTCGGCCACGCATTCCTTCAGCCACGGGCTTCCCGGCGCAGTCCTGACCTCGCCGGTGTTGCGGCACGGGCGGTACGCCGGCGAGCCGGCGCTTGCCCGCTTCCATGAACTCCTTCGACCAGGTGTAGTACAGGCTCTGGGCGATCCCTTCCTTGCGGCACAGTTCAGCAATGCTGTCATCGCCGCGCAGGCCTTCAAGCACGATCCGGATTTTATCCTCGGCGAGAAGTGCCGGCGTGTCGCCCGCCGGATGTCCTTCACCACCCCCGCGGAGCCCACCGATTTTAAGGAGGATTTGGGCTCATCTTCGTTCCTTCGTCACTACGACGAAGCCCAACTCCTTAATTCACAACCTCAAATCTGTGCCATTGGCGCTGACGCCGGACAGTTTCTGCAAAAGTTGGTTTTTCCGACATTCGGCTCCAATGGTCCGCTGTGGAGTCTGACATATGAGTTCTGGTATTACATCTGGTTCGCCCGCCTTATGGTTCTGGTGAAGCGGCGCAGCTTTTCGCTTGGATTGCTAACGCTCGGGTTCGGTTTTCTGTCTGTCGAACTGGTTGTTGGATTTGGCGTCTGGTTGATGGGCAGTTCTCTGTTTTACCTCGACAGGCGCGCGGTAGCGGCGAAGGACAGGGGTGGGGCCAAGGCAGTCGCGGCCCTGATCTGCTCGGTTGTCATTCTTGGCTGCGCATTGATTGCCAGCCGCCTTGCGGTTCCCTGGTTTGGCGGTTCGCTGGTATTGGGTGCCGCGTTCTCGCTTTATGCGGTTCATTTTCCTTTGGTTCTTGTTCTCGTCAGCGCCATTGCTCCTGGCGTCCGCGCCGCACCCGATGGCATCCGGCTCATGCATTGGTTCGGTGTGGTTCTTGCTGCAACGCTGGCTTCGTGGTTGTTCTCCCGGGTAACCGAAGCACGGACCGGCGGGCTTCGAGCTTGGCTGCGCCAACGATTTTTTGGCCGAAACGGCAACGGCTCAACAAGGTTGAAATGCCCTGCTGCAAAAAGTGGTGACAAATCCTGGTCGGACGATTAATGGCGCCACTCCTATCAGCGCGACTAAAAGCGAAAGCGAGTGCAAGCTATGAAACTGAATGACATCCGCGACAACGATGGTGCCCGCAAGTCCCGCATGCGCGTGGGCCGGGGCATTGGCTCGGGCAAGGGCAAGACCGCGGGCCGCGGCCAGAAGGGCGCAAAGGCGCGCTCTGGCGTCAGCGTCAATGGCTTCGAAGGCGGCCAGATGCCGCTGCACATGCGGATCCCGAAGCGTGGTTTCAATAACATTTTCGCCAAGGACTATGCCGAGGTGAATCTGGGCCTGGTTCAGAAGGCGATCGACGCCGGCAAGCTGGATGCCAAGGCTGTGGTCGATCACGCCGCTCTCAAGGCGGCCGGTCTGGCCCGTGGCGGCAAGAATGGTGTGCGTTTGCTCGGCAAGGGCGAGTTCTCGGCCAAGGCCAGCTTCCTGGTTGCTGGCGTGTCCAAGGGCGCGCGCGAGGCAGTCGAAAAGGCAGGCGGCTCGGTCGAAGTGCCCGCTGCCAAGTCTGACGCAGCCGAATAATTCCGGAAAAGGCCGGGCGGGGGTTAACCGATCTCCGCCCGCGCCCTATATGGGCTCCTCCTGACTATGGGGGGAAGGGCCGGTCCGGCGACCGGCGCCCAAGCGAAGGCTCAGTACCGCAATGGCATCACGCGCCGATAATATCGCGAGCAACCTAAGTCTCGCCAACTTTTCGAAGGCGACCGAGCTGAAGAACCGCATCTGGTTCACGATCGGTGCGCTGATCATTTTCCGGTTCCTGAGCTTCGTTCCGCTGCCCGGCGTCAATCCTCTGATCCTGCAGGATCTCTACAAGCAGACCCAGGGCGGCATTCTCGACCTGTTCAACACCTTCTCTGGCGGCAGCCTTGAGCGGATGAGCATTATCGCGCTCGGGGTCATGCCCTATATCACGGCCTCGATCGTGGTTCAGCTGGCCGCATCGCTTCATCCGGCGCTCAGCGCGCTGAAGAAGGAAGGCGAAAGCGGCCGGAAGAAACTCAACCAGTATACCCGCTATGGCGCGGTTGTGCTTACGGCGGTCCAGGGCTGGTTCATCGCATCGGGCCTTGAGGCTTATGGGGCGTCCAGCGGCATCCAGGCTGTGGTCATGCCGGGCCTCATGTTCCGCGTGGGTGCGGTTATCAGCATGATTGGCGGAACCATGTTCCTGCTTTGGCTGGGCGAGCAGATCACCTCCAGGGGGATCGGTAACGGCACATCGCTGATCATCATGGCCGGCATTGTCGCCCAGATGCCCACCTTCATCGTCAACATGTTCGAAGGCGGGCGTTCGGGTTCGGTCTCGGCGTTCACCATCGTGCTGCTGATCGTGCTGCTGGTTGGCATGGTTTTGATGATCTGCTTCATGGAGCGGGCAACCCGCCGGCTGCTGATCCAGTATCCCAAGCGCGCGAGCCAGCACGGCATGATGCAGGCGGATCGCAGTCATCTGCCGCTCAAGCTCAATACTGCCGGTGTAATTCCTCCGATCTTTGCCAGTTCGCTGCTGTTGCTGCCGCTGACGATCAGCCAGTTCGCCGGCAATTCGATTTCGCCGGATACCACCGTTGGCAGCTTCGTGGTCACGTTGAACCAGTATCTGGCTCATGGTCAGCCGGTCTACATGCTGCTCTATGCGGCCGGGATTATCTTCTTCAGCTTCTTCTATACTGCGGTTGTCTTCAATCCTGAGGAAACCTCGGAGAACCTGAAGCGCAATGGTGGCTTCATTCCGGGCATCCGTCCGGGCAAGAACACCGCGACCTATCTCGACTACGTTCTGACCAGGATCACCGTGATCGGTGCGATATATCTCACTGTGGTCTGTGTGGTTCCCGAATGGGTCATGGCATCGACTGGCATGACCATGTTTTTCCTCGGCGGCACCAGCCTTCTGATTGTGGTCAATGTTACCGTGGATACCATCACGCAGATCCAGTCACATCTGCTCGCCCACCAGTACGGCGATCTGATCAAGAAGGCCAAGCTCAAGGGCAAGCTGCGCTGAGAGCGCAATTTCCATAGGGGGAGCGCAACGTGAACATCATCCTGTTGGGGCCTCCGGGCGCAGGCAAGGGGACCCAGGCCCAGCGTCTGGTTGAGCGGCATGGCATGCGCCAGCTTTCAACCGGCGATATGCTTCGCGCGGCGGTAAAGGCGGGCACGCCGGTTGGACTGCAGGCCAAGGCCGTGATGGAGCGCGGAGAACTGGTGTCTGATGCGATCGTTTCCGCGTTGATCGGTGAAGAACTTGACCAGATGGGCCCTCAGGCTGGCGCTATCTTCGATGGTTATCCGCGCACCGCAGCCCAGGCCGAATCGCTGGACGAGATCCTGGCGGTCCGTGGCCGCAAGCTTGATCACGTCATCGAACTCGACGTCGATGAGGATGCCTTGGTCGAGCGGATCACCGGTCGCTTCACCTGCGCCAATTGCGGCAAGGGTTATCACGACACGTTCGAACAGCCGCGCGAACCGGGCGTTTGCGACAAGTGCGGAAGCCGCGAGTTCAAGCGCCGTCCCGATGATAATGCAGAGACGGTCCGTACTCGCATGGCCGAATACCGGGCCAAGACAGCGCCAATCCTCCCGATCTATGAGGCTCGGGGCATTGTCAGCCGGGTGAACGGTATGGCCGAACTCGATGGAGTGACAGCAGCGATCGAACGGATTATTTCCGGCTGATCCTGCCGGGAGGGTCGCTTATGTATCGTTCCTTGTTTGGCGCCTGTCTGGTTCTCAGCGCGGCCCCGGCGGCCGCTGAAGTTGTTTCGACGACGGATGCCGGCTTTGTGATCAAGCTGTCGGCCGACGCACAAGCTGATAGGTCCGAAGCCTGGAAGGTGCTGATCGCGCCTTCTCGCTGGTGGTCTGGTGACCACACTTACAGCGGAGACGCGGCCAACCTGTGGATCGACGCCCAGGCGACCGGCTGCTTTTGCGAGAAAATTCCCCGGCCCAAGGATGCGCCCGAGACACAGCGGATCGGCAGCGTCGAACATATGCACGTGGTTTACTCTGACCCTCAGGCTGGCGTTCTACGGATGACTGGCGGGCTGGGGCCGTTGCAGCAGGATGCGGGCAGTGGGACGCTCACCATAAAGCTCAATCCGACCGGGCAGGGTACCCGGTTCGACTGGGTGTATGTCGTCAGCGGACTGGTTGTGCTCAAGCCGCAGGAGATTGCGGCGCAGGTCGATAAGGTGCTGGGTGAACAACTTGGTCGCCTCGCATCAAAGGCTGTGCCAACGACACCTCAGGAAGATAAGGCCAAAGCTGAGGATTGATCCGGCGGCCAACCGCCGTTGACAGTTGGTGCGAATCGCCCTAAGCGCGCGCTTCAACCGAAAAGCGGGCTTAGTCCGGACGGCGTATGCCATTGTGCTCGCCAGCCGGACCTTTTGCCGTTTTATGGTTGGAGCGTTGAGATGGGAAGCCGCTGTCGCTGCTTTCTGTGGAGCATGGAGAATTAAGTGGCTCGTATTGCCGGGGTAAATATCCCCACCAACAAGCGCGTGATCATCGCGCTCACCTACATCCATGGTATCGGCCCGTTCAAGGCCCGCCAGATTGCTGACAAGCTGGGTATCGACCACGCGCGCCGGGTTGCGGACCTTTCCGACCAGGAAGTGCTGCATATCCGTGAAGCGATCGACGCGGAGCATACGGTTGAGGGTGATCTTCGCCGCGAAACCGCGATGAACATCAAGCGCCTGATGGACCTCGCCTGCTATCGCGGCCTGCGTCATCGCAAGGGCCTGCCGGTGCGCGGCCAGCGCACCCACACCAACGCCCGTACCCGCAAGGGCAAGGCCAAGCCCATCGCCGGCAAGAAGAAGTAAGCGCCGGTCTCAGGACCAGCGCTTTTCCTTCCCGATACTCGACAGGATAACAAACCATGGCACGCGAACCCCAGCGCATTAAGCGCCGCGAGCGTAAGAACATCACCAGCGGCATCGCGCATGTGAACGCCAGCTTCAATAACACCATGATCACCATCACCGACGCGCAGGGCAATGCGATCAGCTGGTCCTCGGCCGGCATGATGGGCTTCAAGGGTAGCCGGAAGTCGACCCCCTATGCCGCTCAGGTGGCTGCGGACGACGCTGGCAAGAAGGCTGCCGAACACGGCGTGCGCACCCTTGAAGTCGAAGTGAAGGGGCCCGGTTCGGGCCGCGAAAGCGCGCTTCGTGCCCTGCAGGCAGTCGGCTTTACCATTACCTCGATCCGCGATGTCACTCCGATTCCGCACAATGGTGTGCGGCCTTCGAAGCGTCGCCGCGTCTGATCGTGCCGCTCGCGGTTGGGTCCGGGCCCCGCCGCAGTTTCGGATCGGCCGCGGTTCCCACGGGAGCAGCGGCCGTTGCCGCCAGAACATACCCTAGGGGAAGTCAATGACTGTCAACATCAAGAACTGGCAGGAACTCAAGAAGCCCAACGCCCTCGAGGTGAAGCCGGGCAACGACCCCAAGCGGCGCGCTACCTTCGTCGCCGAACCGCTGGAGCGCGGTTTCGGCCTGACGCTCGGCAACGCGCTGCGCCGTGTGCTGCTCTCCTCGCTGCAGGGCGCAGCAATCACCTCGATCAAGATCGAGAACGTGCTGCATGAATTCTCGTCGCTGGCTGGCGTGCGCGAGGATGTCACCGACATCGTCCTTAACGTCAAGCAGATCGCGCTGCGCATGCAGGGCGAAGGCCCCAAGCGGCTTCAGCTTTCGGCGACCGGTCCCGGTGCTGTCACGGCCGGTGACATCGCCGTTTCGGGCGACATCGAGGTGATGAACAAGGATCTGGTGATCTGTCATCTCGATGAAGGCGCGACGCTGAACATGGAACTCACCGCCGACACCGGCAAGGGCTACGTCCCGGCTGTGTCGAACCGCCCGGCCGACGCGCCGATCGGTCTGATCCCGGTCGACTCGCTCTATTCGCCGGTTCGTCAGGTCAGCTACAAGGTCGATAACGCGCGCATCGGTCAGGAGCTTGACTACGACAAGCTCAGCCTTTCGGTCGAAACCGATGGCACTGTTACGCCGGAAGACGCCGTGGCCTATGCCGCACGCATCCTTCAGGACCAGCTTTCGCTGTTCGTGCACTTCGAGGACGCTGTGCCGATGGGCAGCTCGCCCATGATCGGCATGGCGGCCCCGGCTGCGGAGGAAGGCGATACCAACCAGCTCAACCGTTACCTGCTCAAGAAGGTCGACGAACTGGAACTGTCGGTTCGCAGCGCCAACTGCCTCAAGAACGACAACATCATCTACATCGGCGACCTGGTCCAGAAGACCGAGGCCGAGATGCTCCGTACGCCGAACTTTGGCCGCAAGTCGCTCAACGAGATCAAGGAAGTGCTCTCGTCGATGGGCCTGCGCCTCGGCATGGACATCCCGGGCTGGCCGCCTGAGAACATTGAGGAAATGGCCAAGAAGCTTGAGCAGGAACTGCTCGGCTGATCGGTTCAGGGGCGCTTTCGGGCGCCCCTTCACGGCAAGGGGCAGCCGCCGCGAGTGCTGCCGGGTCTGGGGTACCTGACACGGCCCCATAACGAACGAAGGAAAGAACGATGCGTCACAAGTACGGCGGCCGCAAGCTCAACCGCACCTCCAGCCACCGCAAGGCCCTGTTCCGCAACATGGCGGCGGCGCTGATCAAGCATGAGCAGATCACCACCACGCTGCCCAAGGCTCGCGAACTGCGCCCCTACGTCGAAAAGCTGATCACGCTTGCCAAGCATGGCGGCCTTTCGAACCGCCGTCTGGCTCATGCCCGTCTGCTTGACGATGCGCAGCTGGTGAAGCTGTTCGACGTGCTGGCTGCGCGCTACGCCGACCGCGCCGGCGGCTATACCCGCGTGATCAAGGCTGGCATTCGCGCCTCGGACGCGGCTCCACTGGCCGTGATCGAGCTGGTTGATCGCGACACCTCGGCCAAGGGTCAGGATTCGGGTCCGGTCCTTACCGAAGAGGATTGATCGCCAGCACTGATCGACGAACGCCATTCGTCGAACGGCAAATTGCAAAGGCGGGGGCAGGCGTTAGGCTTGCTCCCGCCTTTTGCATTCGGGGAGTAGTCCGTGCCGTTTCGATTTCGCGCCCTTGCTGGTGCTCTGTTTGCCATTGCTGTGCCTGCGAGCGCCCAGGACATGAAACTGACTTATCCCGAAACCCGCAAGACCGACCTGGTTGAAACCCGCTTTGGCGCTGCGGTGGCGGATCCCTACCGCTGGCTTGAGAATGACGTTCGGACCGACCCCGAAGTGGCCGATTGGGTGCAGCGGCAGGACGGACACACTCGCAGTTACCTGAACACTCTGCCGCAGCGGGGCTGGTTCGGCAGGCGGATCAAGGCGTTGATGAACTATGAACGGTTCGGCCTGCCGGTGAAGGCGGGCAAGCGCTATTTCTACACCCGCAATTCCGGCTTGCAAAACCAGTCGCAGCTGTTTGTGCGCGATGGGCTCGATGGGCAAGCACGCTTGCTGCTTGATCCCAATGCCTGGGCGAAGGACGGTGCTACTGCGCTGGCGGACTGGGAGCCTTCGCACAGCGGCAGGCTGCTCGCCTATGCCGTGCAGGACGGTGGCAGTGACTGGCGGTCGATCCGGGTCAAGGATGTACGCAGCGGCAAGGCTCTGGCCGACGAAATCAAGTGGGCGAAGTTTACCGCGATCGCCTGGATCGGCGACAAGGGCTTCCTCTATTCACGCTTCCCGGAGCCGCAGCCGGGGCAGGCTTTTCAGCAGCTCAACAAGAACCAGGAGATCCGGTTCCATCGGATCGGTACTCCGCAGTCGGCGGATGAACTGGTTTATGCGACGCCGGAGGATCCGGAACTGGGCCATGTTGCGCGGGTGACCCATGACGGGCGCTGGGTGGTCATCACTACCTCGCGCGGGACCGATGCCAAGCATGCCGTGCATGTGATCCGCCTTGGTCGCGGTGGAGGCTGGTCGACGATCCCGCTGATCGGGAAGCTGGAGAATGACTGGCGGCTGATCGAGGGTATTGGCGATACGCTCTACTTCTCGACCAACCTGGATGCGCCAAAGCTCAAGGTGGTCAAGGTTGATCTGGCGAACCGGGCGCGCGATTTTTCTGTTTCCGAAGTCGTGGCTGAACGTGCCGAAACGCTTGATCGGGCGCAGATTGTTGGCAACCGGCTGGTGCTGTCCTACCTTAAGGACGCGGCTTCCACTGCCGAGGTGCTGTCGCTCGACGGCAAGCCGGTTCAGCGGATAGAACTCAATGCCATCGGTACGGCCTCGGGCTTTACCGGGCGGCCAGGCGATCCGGAGACCTTCTTCGCGTTTTCAAGCTTTGCCCAGCCCAGCGCAATCTATCGTTATGACAGCCTGACCGGCGCAACGACGCCCTTTGCGCTGCCGAAGCTGACTTTCAATCCTGCCGACTACGCGGTCGAACAGCGCTTCTATGCCTCGAAGGACGGCACGCGGGTGCCGTTGTTCCTGGTGCGCAAGAAGGCGCTGACGGGCAAGCCTCTGCCAACTTTGCTTTACGGCTATGGCGGATTCGATGTGTCGCTCACGCCCGGCTTCTCAGCGGTGCGGATGGCCTGGCTGGAGGCGGGCGGGGCCTTCGCCATGGCCAACCTGCGTGGCGGCGGCGAGTACGGCAAGGCCTGGCACGATGCTGGGCGACTTCACAACAAGCAGAACGTTTTCGACGATTTCATCGCGGCGGGCGAGTTTCTGATCGCACAAGGCATCACGGCCAAGGATGGCCTGGCCATCCAGGGCGGTTCCAACGGTGGATTGCTGGTGGGGGCGGTGGTCAACCAGCGGCCGGACCTGTTCGCCGCCGCCAATCCGGCGGTCGGAGTGATGGACATGCTGCGCTTCGATCGCTTCACTGCCGGGCGCTATTGGGTTGACGATTACGGCTATCCCGACCGAGAAGCCGATTTCCGCGTGCTGCGCAGCTATTCGCCTTATCATAACGTCCGGGCAGGGGGGGACTATCCCGCTATCCTGGTGACTACTGCGGATACTGACGACAGGGTGGTCCCGGGCCACTCGTTCAAATATGCCGCTGCATTGCAAGCTGCTCCGCTTGGCCCCAAGCCTCGGCTGATCCGGATCGAGACGCGCGCCGGACACGGAGCAGGCAAGCCGACCGACAAGGCCGTTGCGGAAGGGGCTGACGTTCTGGCTTTCCTGGCGCAATGGAGCGGACTGGCGGTTCCAGCAAACGGCGTTCAGGAAATTGTCGAAAAACCTGAACGGTAGCTAACGCGCAAGTTCAGCTTCGGGCCAAGGTCGATTCGGTATTCCGTCTTCATGGCCGGACAACCTGTTCGGTTCGATTGAAGGATGAATAGCCATGAAGACTCTGTCCAAAGCTCTGGTCGGAACCGTCGCGGCTGGCGCGATGGCGATTTCTTCGGCAACCCCCGCGTTCGCGGAAAGCCGTCACCACGACCGTGATGGAATCAGTGCCGGTGATGTGATTGCCGGCGCGCTGGTGATTGGCGGGATTGCGGCGATCGCCTCGGCCGCGAGCAACAACGACCGCTATGACCGTGATTATCGCTATGACCGGGCCGGCTATGGCTCCAATCGCGGCTACGGCTTCCGCGACAACCCGCGTCAGGCAGTGGAACAGTGTGTCCGCGCCGCCGAACGTCAGGCCAGTCGCTTTAGCTACGGCAACGCGGACGTGACCGACATCCGCCAGGTTCGCGATACGCGTTATGGCCTGGAAGTGAAGGGACGCATCGCGGTCAACTCGATGGGACGCGGCTGGCGCGGTGGAGACGGCTATTATGGCAGGGGCTGGGGCGGCGACTATCGCGGCTGGAACAGCAACCTGCGTGGTTACGACAGCGGCAGCTTCAAGTGCCGCTATGACCGGGGCCGGGTGGTCGATATCGACTTTAGCGGCATCCGCGGTCTCTGACGCAAAGGCACGGCCAGACGTGTCGGAATGACGATGGGCGGTTCAGGACAATGAAAGCCTGAACCGCCTAGTCACAGGTCTATGTGGGGCAGGTGGGCTGTCGGCGGGTGCCAGGGCTTGAAGCTTCCCCGTGGAGGGTTCGCAGAGATGTTCAGCAAGTTTCAGCGCGGCGCGGCAGTTCTTGCATCGGCCGCAGTCCTTACTCTGGCGGCAACACCGGCCCTGGCCCGCGATCGCGGCTGGGGTGGGCATTACGGGCGCCATCACGACGATGGCGTTTCGGCGGGCGATGTCCTTGCCGGTGTTCTGATCATCGGAGGCATCGCCGCCATCGCCAGCGCCGCGAGCAAGAGCAAGAAGGACCGCGAGGCGCGCGAGCAGGCTGGTGACGAATACCGTTATCCTGGCCAGCAGGGCGATCCTCAGCGCAACGATTCTGGGGGTTACGGCAATTCCGGCTCGGATAACCGGCCTGAATGGCGCGAAGGCAACGGGATCAATGGCGCGGTCGACCGCTGTCTTGAAGAGTTGGAGCGCGGCTCGACCAAGGTTGAAGGCGTCGATTCGGTAAACCGCGAGGGTGCGGGCTGGCGTGTTGCCGGGCGCACCGGTGGCGGCCAGGATTTTGCCTGCACCGTCGACACCGATGGCAGGATTCGCTCGGTCAGCATCGACGGCCGCGCGATCTGATCCTGAAACCTGCACCAACAACGGGCCGCGTGCTTCACCAGGAGCACGCGGCCCTGCTGTTTCCGCTTTATGGAATCCTGAGCAAACGTGCGATGGCGCCCAGCTGATCACGGGCGAAGGCCTTGGCTATCCGGCTTTCCGCGACCGCGTTGAACGCGTGGATCGCACCCGGATAGCAGTGCAGTTCAACCTCGACCCCGGCCGCGACAAGGCGGCGAGCGTAATCCAGATCCTCGTCGAGGAATAGATCGAGGGCTCCGGTGCCGATCCAGGTGGGCGGCAGGCCCGACAGGTCTTCGGCCAGGGCAGGCGAGAACCAGCCTTTGCGAACATCGTCCGCTGCATAGTCGCCGCGCAGTGCCTCCCACCCAAACACGTTCGATTCGCGGTTCCAGATGAACTCGCCGGTCGTGGGGTTGTGCCAGGGGCAGTTCTGACCGCCGGTGCGGTGATCGAGCATCGGGTAAGTCAGGAACTGCGCGGCAAGCGCAGGGCCGCCTGTATCGCGCGCCATCAGTGCCGTCGCCGCCGCGAGACCGCCACCGGCGCTTTCTCCGATGATGCCGATCCGGGCCGGATCGATTCCCAGTTCGTCCGCGCTGCCCGCCAGCCATGCCAGCGCGGCCAGGCAATCCTCCTGAGGGGCCGGGAACGGGTGCTCTGGCGCGAGCCGGTATTCGACCGAGGCGACGGGGATGCCCAGCGCCGCCGCCGTGCCCGAAGGACCGTGCTGCATCGATTTCGCCGATCCGATGATCATCCCGCCGCCATGGATGTGGAGCAGAGCGGGGCGGTCCCGCGCATCGGGCGAGGGATCGTACCAGTAGATTTCGAGTACTCCTCCTGGGCCGGCAATTGTCTTGACCTGGGGCGCCAGCGGTGGCTCGCCGAGGAACGCAAAGCGCTCGGCCGAAGCCACCCGTGCTGCGGGCAGGCTTTCGCGCGTGAACCCGGTGAAGGGCATCAGATCGATCAGCGGCAGGATCTCCGGATCGACAAGGTGGCGAGTGGTCATGGCATCCCCTGCATATTTTCTCCGGCATCAGGCTAACACCCGGGGAAAGCTGCGAACAAGGCGCTTTTGTCGCACGCGGACAATCCCTATCTCTCGCTCATGCCCCGCAACCCCACACCGCCAGACCGGCAGAGCGAGGAACGCTTCAATGAGGAGCGGGCGACCTATACCATGAAGGGCAGCCAGCCCGACCTGGAGACCGGCATCGCAGCGATCCGCGAGGTTCAGGCCACATTGAAGCCCAAGCCCGGCGTTTACCGGATGATCGATGCGCGCGGCGACGTACTCTATGTTGGCAAGGCGCGGGCACTCAAGAATCGGGTCGCCAACTACACTCAGGTGGAGCGTCTGCCGCTCAGGCTGAAGCGGATGGTCGCGCAGACGCGCTCCATGACCATCGTCACCACCAATTCCGAGGCCGAGGCGCTGCTGCTGGAGGCGCAGCTGATCAAGCGCTACCGCCCACCCTACAACGTGCTGCTGCGCGACGATAAATCGTTTCCCTTTATCCTGCTGCGTGCGGACCACGACTTTCCCAGGATTACAAAGCATCGCGGCGCGCGCCGGGCCAAGGGCAATTACTATGGTCCCTTCGCCAGCGCCGGTTCGGTCAACACGACGATCAATGCGCTGCAGAAGCTGTTCCTGCTGCGCAGTTGCACCGACAGCTTTTTTGCCCGGCGCGACCGGCCCTGCCTGCTTTACCAGATCAAGCGCTGCTCCGCGCCCTGTGTCGGCCGGATCGACGCTGCGGGCTATGCCGAGCTGGTGGGCGAGGCGAAGGACTTTCTCGGCGGGCGCTCCTCGGCCGTCCAGGCGAAGATCACCACACAGATGGAGGAAGCGGCCGGGGCACTCGATTTCGAGCGCGCCGCCATGCTGCGCGACCGGCTGCGGGCGGCGACCTTCATCCAGGGCAGTCAGGCCGTGAACGCCGAAGGTGTGGGCAATGCCGACGTGTTCGCGGTCGCCCAGCGTAATGGCCAGTTCGGCGTGCAGGCCTTCTTCATTCGCGGCGGCCAGAATTGGGGGCATCGCGCCTTCTTTCCCGCCCATACCGAGGGGCTGGACGAAGCCGAGGTGCTGACCAGTTTCCTAGCCCAGTTCTACGAGGAAGTGCCCCCGCCGCGCCTGATCCTGACTGACCGGGAACTGCCCGAAGGTGAGCTGCTGGCCGAGGCTCTGGCTGGTGCAGCGGGGGGCAAGGTCGATATTTCGGTGCCCCAGCGCGGCGATCGTCGCCGCCTGATCCAGCAGGCCCACCGCAATGCCGAGGAAGCGATCGAACGGCGCCAGGCGGAAACCGGGAGCAAGGCCCGGCTGAACCGCGAACTCGCCGAATTCCTCGAGCTGCCCGAGCCGCCGGAGCGGATCGAGGTTTACGACAACAGCCATGTCCAGGGAGCCCATGCGCTGGGTGCGATGATCGTGGCAGGACCGGAAGGTTTCGTGAAGGGCCAGTACCGTAAATGGAACATCAAGGCGGCGCAGACCAACGATGACTTCGCGATGATGCGAGAAGTGTTCCAGCGCCGCTTTGCCCGCGCCCAGGACGAGGACCCGGACCGTGATGGCGGGATGTGGCCCGATCTGGTGCTGATCGATGGCGGTAAGGGCCAGATGAGCGCGGCGCGCGATACGTTGGAGGAACTGGGGATCGAGGATGTGCCGCTGATCGCCATCGCCAAGGGCCCGCACCACGGGCGTGATGGGCGGGAAGTGTTTCATTTCCCCGATGGGCGGGAAAAGATGCTGCCGGTCAATTCACCGCTGCTGTTCCACCTCCAGCGGCTGCGCGACGAAGTCCACCGCTTTGCTATCGGGGCGCACCGCGAAAAGCGCAGCCGGGCGATCACTGCCAGTCCTCTGGACGAGATTCCTGGCATCGGCCCGGCGCGCAAACGCGCGCTACTTCTGCACTTCGGGACGGCTGGAAAGGTCCGCGCAGCGGCGCTGGAAGACCTGCAACGCGCTCCCGGCGTCAGCGCTGCGGTGGCGCAGGCGGTTTACGATTTCTACCATCCGGGCGGCTAAGCCGTCCTTCGCAAAGGAGAATCCGACATGAGCAACAGTCCCTGGACCCATAGCCGCAGCGCCGGTGCGGCCGATGACATCGACTTCGAGATCAAGGGGCAGGAACTCCAGTTCCTCGAGATCGAACTCGATCCTGGCGAAAGCGCCGTGGCCGAAGCCGGCGCCATGGTCTGGAAGGATTCAAGCGTGCAGATGAGCACAGTGTTCGGCGACGGGCGCGGCGCTGAAGGCGGCTTCATGGGCAAGCTGCTGGGCGCGGGCAAGCGGCTGGTGACGGGTGAAAGCCTGTTCACCACGGTCTATACCCATCAGGGCCAGGGCAAGGCGCGTGTTGCCTTTTCGGCGCCGGTGCCGGGCGCGATCCTGCCGATCAAGCTGGATCAGGTCGGTGGCGCACTGATCTGCCAGAAGGACAGCTTCCTCGCCGCCGCGCGCGGCGTGTCAATCGGCGTCCACTTCCAGCGCAAGATTCTTACCGGACTGTTCGGCGGTGAAGGGTTCATCATGCAGCACCTGTCGGGCGACGGCTGGGTCTTCGTCCAGATGGGCGGCACCATTGTGGAACGCCAACTGGCGCCCGGCGAGGAGCTCCACGTCGATACCGGCTGCATCGCGGCGATGACCGCCGATGTCGATTTCGACATCCAGACCGTCGGCGGCGTCAAGTCGATGCTGTTTGGCGGGGAAGGGCTGTTCTTCGCGCGGTTGCGCGGCCCGGGCCGTGTGTGGATCCAGTCGCTGCCGTTCTCGCGCCTGGCCGGACGGATGCTCGCGGCGGCGGGCAGCACTGGCGGCGCGAACCGCGGCGAAGGATCGCTGCTCGGCTCGCTTGGCAACCTGCTCGACGGCGACTGACCCGGTTTACTGCCCTGCGTCGACCAGGGCCTGGACCTGACGATAGAACGCCTCGCGCGCGTCAGGTTCCGGGCCCTTGGTGGCGCGGGTCCAGTCGGCATTGCTGGCGATGACCAGGCGGCGCTTGGGATCGATGAAGATGCCCTGGCCGAAAATCCCCTGCGCCGCGACCGAGCCATCGTCATAGGTCCACCACTGGTAGCCATAACCCTTGCCCGGTTCGCCGATGTCTTTTTGCTTGATGGTTGCCTGGGCGAACCAGCCCTCGGGGACGATCTGCTTCGAGCCTGCCTTGCCACCCGCCAGAACGAACAGGCCAAAGCGCGCATAGTCGCGGGTCGCGGCCTGGATGCAGCAGCCGGCAATCTCGTGACCCGTCTTGCCTAGCAGCCATGTTGCGGGCGCTTCCATGCCTGCAGGTTGCCAGATCTTTTCCTTAAGATACTGGGCCAGCGGCTTGCCGGTAGCCGAACTGACAAGCACGCCAACCAGGTTGGTTTCCCCGGTATTGTAGTGCCAGACTTCGCCCGGCGGATGGGCGCGCGGCAACTTGCGCATATAGCTGACTGTCGCGTCCATGCCGGGTTCGGGCTCGGCATTGTTGAACATGGCCACGTCCGATTTCGGATCCTCGTAGTCCTCGTTCCAGCGCACGCCTGAACTCATCGTCAGCAACTGGCGGACGGTCACGTCGTCATAGGCAGACCCCCGCAGACCAGGAACATAGACGCTGACCTTGTCCTCAAGGCTCTTGATCTTGCCGTCCTGGATCGCCGCGCCGACCAGTGTCGAGGTGAACGACTTGGCCACCGAGAAACTGGTCCAGCGGCCCTTGGCATCGAAACCCAGGCCGTAACGCTCGAACCGCACCTTGCCGTCCTGCACAATCACGAGTCCGGCGGCGCGCTGCTGGGCCATGTACTGATCGATGCCCGGAATGGTGAGCGGCTTGCCAGCTGGCAGGGGCCGCGGCGTTGCCGATGGGGCAATCGTACTGGCTTCGGCAAGGAAGGGCAGGCGGTCCATCGCCCGGAACGCGGCATCGCGTTGGTCCTGCTGCCACATCAGCACGTCACGATCGGTTGGCAAGGCGGCCAGCAGTCCGCGCGTTTCCTTGTCGAGACTGCCCAGCCAGGCCCCGCCCGCCACCAGTGCGGCGGCCAGCGTTCCAAGCAGGATTGTGCGCTTCCTCATTATGCCTCTCCCTCTCCCCCTGGGGTCAGCCCTTCGGCTTGATCTCCCGGATCAGTCCTTCCTGCGCCGTTTCGGCTACCAGTCGGCCATCGGCCGTGAAAATCCGCCCGCGGTTAAGGCCGCGCGCGCCGCCGGCCCAGGGGCTATCGGTGGCATAGAGCAGCCAATCGTCAGCGCGGAAATCGTCGTGGAACCATACGACGTGGTCAAGGCTGACCCCCATCAGGTTGCCGACTGTCCACGACAGACCATGTGGCAGCGTGCAGGTGCCCAGCAGCGACATGTCGCTGGCATAGGCAAGCACGGCCCGGTGGATGCGCGGATCGTCGGGCAGGGGCGCGCAGGCACGGAACCAGGTGTGAGCCCTCGGCTCGCTGGGCTCGGCGCCCATCCAGTGACGCTTTTCGACCGGACGAAGTTCGATCGGACGCGGCGCGATCATCTGCGCGCGCTTGTCCTCGGGGACGAGGTGAAGGTACTGGCGGCGCAGCTCCGCTTCGCTTGGCAGATCGTCCGGCAGCGGAACGTCCGGCATCGCGTCCTGGTGACGCGGCCCGTCCTCGCGGCGGTGAAACGAGGCGACGAGGTTGAGGATCGGCGTGCCGAGCTGGCTTGCCACCACGCGCCGGTTGGAGAAGCTTCCTCCGTCAAGATCGCGCTCGACCTTGAAGTCGATTTCGTGATCCTCGCTCCCGCCGCGCAGGAAGTAGGCGTGAAGCGAATGGACCGCACGGTCTTCGGCGACGGTGCGTTCGGCAGCGGCGAGGGCCTGGGCAATCACCTGTCCGCCAAACACCCGGCCAACGCCGCCGCGCTTGCGCCGTCCGGCAAAGTGGCCTTCCTCCTGCCCGGGCTTGACGTCGAGCAGCTTGACCAGCCAGCGGACCAGTTCTTCCGAAGTCGGTTGCTTTTCCATACCCTTCGCCTTTGCGGCGCGGGAAGGGCGGCGTCAACCGGTCTGGCGGTCAATTCCGGTGGGATTGCGGCCCAGTTCGGCGCGCACCAGCTGACCGAACAGCGCGCGCCGCAGGCCTCCCCCGATGGCGATAGACAGGCGTCCGACCAGCCGCCGCTCGCGCCAGATGTGGTCGATCATCGGGTGATCGGCTGCGGCGCAGCTGTCGCACCAATCGATCCCGTCGCGGTCCAGCAGGGCAAGGTTCTCGCGCTGGAGCAGTACCCCCGGGGAGAAGCGTGCGTAGCGCTCATCGAAGGCGGTCTTGTAGGAATAGGAACCCGGCGGGGAGATGAAATTGGCCAGCATGGCGATGGGCTCGTCATCCAGCGAAAGGGTGAGACGCTCGAGCCGACCCTGCGCGGCAGCGCCCGACAGGGCCTCGCGGAACATCCGTGCCGTCGCCTGGTGCGAGGCAAGCGCGGAACCTGCCGCGCCTTTCCAGCCCGAGTGTTCAAGTGCCAGAAAGTCATCGATCCATCTCGCCAGGCGGTGATCATCGTCGCGGCGCTCGAACGTCAGTTCGCCTAGCTCGCCAAGGCGGTTGTGCTGACGGCGCAGTTCCTTGCGCTTCTTTCCGGAAAGGGAGGATTCGAAATAATCCGGCGCGGACAGAGAAGATGCGAGCATCGCCCGCTCTTCGCCGTGAACCAGCGCTGCGGAGCGGCCCTGCTCGGCGAGCACGGCCTGCAGTGCGGCGTGAAGCGGTCCGTCCAACGGCATTTGTGCAAGGTGCAGAAACAGGCCGGCACCGGCATTCTGGTCGAGCCAGTTGAACAGCGCGCGCCAGAAGGGCCGTTCGAGTCCGGCGGCGACCAGCGGTGCGCCGAGGAAACAATTGCCGTGAACCCAGTTGCACCACTGCGGTATCGGCCAGCGGTAATAGCGGGGCTCGCGCCGCAAGGGAAGGATCCCGGCCAGTTCCCCGTCATGGTCAAAGCGCAGGATGGCGACGCTGCCCTGCGGATCAAGCGCGCGCAGCGCGGCGAGCAGGTACCAGCTTTCGTGGAACGGATTTGGCTCGCTGGCCCATTGCGCCAAGGCATCCCAGGCGAGGCGGAACTCGGGCGTGTCCAGGCTTCGCCATGGCGCAAGCCGTGCACAGGACTGCCTGGCGGCTTCTTCATTCGAAGGAGCCGCCGAACTGTCACGCCGCATCGTAGCCGCAATGGCCAATAGGGTATTCCCGCAACCGATCTGGGGCCGAAGTGGCCGTCTTCCGGGAAGGAGCTTAACGGCCAATCGCCAAGGAATGGCTAACAGCAATGCCGACATGCGCCTGGCTGCAAAGCAAAACCCCGTCCGGATCGCTCCGAACGGGGCTTGCCTTCAGCCATTGGGTCGGCGCGGGATCAGCCCGCGACGTGGCCCCCGGCAAGTGCCGCGAGCAAGAGCAGCGCAACGATGTTGGTGATCTTGATCATCGGGTTGACGGCCGGACCGGCGGTATCCTTGTAGGGATCGCCGACCGTGTCGCCAGTTACCGCAGCCTTGTGGGCCTCGGAGCCCTTGCCGCCGTGATGGCCGTCCTCGATGTACTTCTTGGCGTTATCCCATGCGCCGCCGCCCGAGGTCATCGAGAGGGCAACGAACAGGCCGCCGACGATCACGCCCAGCAGCAACGCGCCAAGCGCGGCAAAGCCGTTCGCCTTGCCCGCCACCATCGAGATGATGAAGTAGACCGCGATCGGCGCGAGCACCGGCAGCAGCGAGGGGATGATCATTTCCTTGATCGCCGCCTTGGTGACCAGGTCCACAGTGCGGGCATAGTTGGGACGGCTGGTGCCGGCCATGATGCCCGGATCGTTGCGGAACTGTTCGCGCACGTCGATCACCACGTCGCCGGCGGCGCGGCCCACGGCGGTCATGCCCATCGCACCGAACAGGTACGGGAGCAGGGCGCCAAGGAGCAGGCCAACGATGACATAGGGGTTTTCAAGGCTGAAGTTCACCGCTTCTGTCAGGCCAAGCGCTTGCGAGAAGTACTTGAGATCTTCGGTATAGGCGGCGAACAGCACCAGTGCGGCAAGACCGGCCGAACCGATCGCGTAGCCCTTGGTGACGGCCTTGGTAGTGTTGCCAACAGCGTCGAGCAGATCGGTCTTTTCACGGACCGAATCGTCAAGACCCGCCATTTCGGCAATGCCGCCGGCATTGTCGGTGACGGGGCCATAGGCGTCGAGGGCAACCACCATGCCGGCCAGCGCCAGCATCGCGGTCGCAGCGTAAGCGATGCCGATCAGGCCCGCCAGCTGGTGGGCGATGATGATGCCCGCAACGATCACCAGCGTCGGCAGTGCGGTCGCTTCAAGCGAAACCGCAAGGCCCTGGATCACGTTCGTGCCGTGGCCGGTTTCCGAGGCCTTGGCGATCGACTTCACCGGGCGATAGTTGGTGCCGGTGTAGTATTCGGTAATCCAGATGATCAGGCCGGTGATCACCAGACCCAGCAGCGCGCAATAGAACAGCGAGCGGCCAGTATAGCTGCTGCCATCGGCAAGCGTGCCCACCACGGTTTCAATGCCGCCGAGCGCAAAGCCGGTGGCCCACCAGATCGCCGGGATCGAAAGCACTGCCGAAACCAGGAAGCCCTTGTACATCGCGCCCATGACGTTCTTCGAACCGCCAAGCTTGACGAAGTAGGTGCCGATGATCGAGGTGACGATGCAGACACCGCCGATCAGCAGCGGCAGCGCCATCAGGTTGGGGAGCAGATCGCCCGCGCCCTTGAGCAGCAGCGCGGTCAGCACCATGGTCGCGCCCACGGTGACCACATAGGTTTCGAACAGGTCGGCAGCCATGCCGGCGCAGTCGCCCACGTTGTCGCCCACGTTGTCGGCGATGACGGCCGGGTTGCGTGGATCGTCTTCGGGGATACCCGCTTCGACCTTGCCGACAAGGTCGGCGCCGACGTCTGCGGCCTTGGTGAAGATGCCGCCGCCCAGACGAGCGAAGATCGAAATCAGCGAGGCGCCGAACGCGAGTGCGACCAGCCCGTCGATCACCGTGCGGCTATCGACCGCCATGTTCATCGATTCGGTCAGGAACCAGTAGAACGCCGCGATGGCGAGAAGCGCGAGACCCGCGACGAGCAGGCCGGTGATGGCACCCGCACGGAAAGCCATGGTCAGGCCTTCCTGCAGACCCTTCTGGGCAGCAGCAGCGGTGCGCACGTTGGCGCGCACCGAGATGTTCATCCCGATGAAGCCCGCAACGCCTGAAAGCACGGCGCCGATCAGGAAGCCGGCCGCCGAAACCTTGCCAAGGGTCAGGACGATGATGATCGCCACGACCACACCGACAACGGCGATTGTGGCGTACTGGCGGCGCAGATAGGCCTGCGCGCCTTCCTGGATCGCACCCGCGATCTCCTGCATCTTTTCATTGCCGGCCGGCGCGCTGAGCACCTGGCGGCTGGTTACAAAGCCGTACAGCACGGCAAGTAGTCCCAGTATTATCGAGATCGTGACGAGACTCACAGGACCTCCCCCCTTTTTTCCAAGACATTTGAAAAGCCCCGCGCGTGCGGGGCTCACGGGAGAGGCTATAGGGGGATTCGGGGTAATGCAACGCTTTCGGGACGGTTGGGCGAAGCTGGCCCGGCAGGTAGCGTCGCGCCCGTCCGTTTCAGTGCGGGACAGGCGCCGGATTGCCGGCAAACGACGGATTCTTGCCAGACACAATGGTTTGTGAGAGGTTAACGCCCATGCAAACCGCACTCAGGCAACTGTTCCACTGGATGCCCTTCCTGTTCGGGATCGGCTTCATCGCCCCGCTTATCGCCCAGACCATGGCCTATTGGGAGATTCCGGCGCCCTTCGGGATCAGCCGGATCGCGTTTGGCCTGATGATCGGGGCGCCCTGGGGACTCTATGCGACGTTGAGGGGGCGCTGGCTGTGAACGAGATGACGACGCTTCAACCTGGCACTGTCCAGTCGCCTGGCACCGGCCCCGCGATCACGCTGGGGGAGGGCGACGGGCTCGACGCCCACACCCGCCGCACCCTGTTGCAGCAGGAGCGCGCGATCGCCCGCAAGTATTCCTCAAGCGGCAAGGCGATGTGGCCCTACACAGTGGCCACCCTGGGCTGCTTCGCGCTGTGGCTGGCATTCTGGCCGCTGGCGATGCTGGACATCATGCCACTGTGGATCGGTTTTCCGCTGTCGTGCATTTTCGCGGCTGGCGGCTACATCACCAGCCACGAGGCGATGCATTCCAATATCGGCCGCCCGGGCACTCCGCAGCGTTTCTGGAACGAGGCGGTGGGCGAAGTGGCAACGATCATCCTGATCTTCCCGTTCTCGATGGCGCGGATGATGCACCTGCATCACCATTACTACACCAACGATCCCGAGAAGGATCCGGACTATACCGATGCCGCGCCTGGCAAGTATTCGGCGTGGTACAAGACCTGGCTGAACCGCCAGCCCGGCGTCGATGGCTCGATCCATCACTACAAGCGCGTACTGGAGCGGATCGGCACCCCCGCCGCCAAGAAGGCGCTGCGCGACACGATGCTGCTCCAGCTGTTCTCGATGGCGTTTTTCTTTGCCATGTCGTGGGCGGGCTACGCGATGGAAGTGGCGCTGCTGTGGTGGCTGCCGCGCCATCTCGGACTTTCGTACATCCGCTATTGGCTGAGCTGGGCGCCGCACCATCCGCGCACCGGCACCGGGCGCTATGACAACACGCGCGTGTTCAAGACCTGGATCGGTCACTGGCTGTCGATGGGAATGCAGTACCACGTCGTTCATCACCTCTATCCCGAGGTTCCGAACCATCTGACCCGCTCCGCCTACCGCGAAATGAAGCCGATCCTGGAAGCGCGCGGCGTGGATTGCTCGGCGCTCAAGGACTAGGAATGCTGGTACCCGAGTGAGCCGGAAGGCGGGGCACCATCGATCAGGAGCGCGGTGTCCCGGCGCGCGGTGACCTCGCCGATCCGGTGCGCCGGTACAGGCAGGGCTGTTCCGGCAGGCGCGGTAAACAGCAACTGATAGTCGTCGCCCCAGCGCAGCGCTTCGCCGCGGCGCGCCTCGGGCGCGGCAATCGGTACGGCCTGAGCGTCGATGGTGAAGGTCATCGCAGAGGCATCCGCCATCCGTGCCGCATCGAGCAGCAGACCGTCCGACACGTCCATCATCGCCGTGACCAGTGGGGCCAGTGCCTGCCCTTGCGCCAGCAGTGCGGCGGGGCGGCGATAGGCGGCGCTGTCGCCATGCCCGGCCTGGAGGGCCTCGAACCCGATCATCGCACCGCCGACCGGTCCGGTCAGCCAGAGCCCGTCTCCCACCCGGGCGCCGCTGCGCGCGGGGACCGGTCGGCAGGTTGCGCGGCCCAGCGCGGTCAGCCCCAGCACCTGCGAACCCGGCCCGCCGATGGTGTCTCCGCCCAGCAGAGGCACGTGGTAATGGTCCAGTACCTCGCGCAGCCCTTCAACGAAGCGCGTGTCATCGCCGCCAAAGCGGTAGCCCAGCAGCACGCCGAGTGGTTCCGCGCCCTTGGCGGCAAGATCTGAAAGGTTGGTAGCGACCAGCTTCCAGGCGACGTCCGCCGCGTCCTGTCCGGGCAGGAAATGTACGCCTTCGGCCATCGCGTCGTGGGTCAGGACCAGCGTTTCGTCGCCGATATCCAGCACCGCGCAATCATCGGCAAGGCCGCGCGCGGCGGGATGCGTCGCCAGCGCGCGCAGCGCCTCGACGAAGGCAGCCTCGGTGCTCAGCGCACCGCCTTGGCAATGGCATCCAGCACGCCGTTGACGAATTTTGCCTCGCGCTTCTCAAAGAAGGCGTGGGCCACATCGACATATTCGCTGATCGCCGAGCCGGTTGGCACGTCGGGACGGGCCATCAGCTCCCACGCGCCCGCGCGCAGGATTTGCAGCATGGTCTTGTCGATCCGCTCCAGCTTCCAGCCTTCGGCCAGCTTGCCGCCCACCAGTGCGTCGATTTCATCGAGGCGGGCGTGAACTCCGCTGACCACCGCGTCAAAGAAGGCGACTTCGGCCTTGGCGTACTGCGCGCCTTCGATCTCCGCACCAAGCCGGTGGCGGTGAAACTCGTCGAGCAGCGAAGTCAGGGGCGTGCCCTCCATCTCCAACTGGTAGAGCGCCTGGACGGCGGCAAGCCGCGCGGCGGCGCGGGCCTGGGCAGTGGACTTCATATGCCGAGCCTCGTTTCGATGGAGCGGGCGTGGGCCGGCAGGCCTTCGGCCTCGGCCAGCGCGATGGCGGCCGGGCCGACCGCCTGTAGCGCCGCCTCGTCAAGCTGGATGAAGCTGGTGCGCTTCATGAAATCGAGCACTGACAGCCCGGAAGAGAACCGCGCGCGCCGCCCGGTGGGCAGGACATGGTTGGGCCCGGCGACATAATCGCCGACCGCTTCGGGGGTCATTCGGCCCAGGAACACCGAGCCCGCATGGCGGATCCGGTCAAACAGCCCCTGGGGATCATCGGTTGCGACCTGGACGTGTTCGGCGGCAAGCGCGTTGGCGAGCTCGGGGGCCTCGTCAAGGCTCGCCACCTCGATGATCACGCCGTGGTTCTTCCAGCTCTCGCTCGCCACCCGGGCGGAGGGGAGCATGGCGAGTTCCACGCCGACCCGGTCGGCAACGGTATCGGCGAAGACCGGATCATCGGTGATCAGGATCGACTGGGCGGCAGGATCATGCTCGGCCTGGCTGAGCAGGTCGGCGGCGGTCCATTCAGGGTTGTTCCTGCCGTCCGCGATCAGCAGGATTTCGCTCGGCCCGGCAACCATGTCGATCCCGACGACGCCGTAGAGCTGGCGCTTGGCTTCCGCCACCCAGGCATTGCCAGGGCCAGTGACGACATCGACCGGGCGGATGCGCTGCGTGCCATAGGCAAGCGCGGCAATGGCCTGGGCTCCGCCGACGCGCCAGACCTCGTCCACTCCGGCAAGATGCGCGGCGGCCAGCACCAGCGGATTGACTTGCCCCTTGGGTGTGGGGGTCACCACGGCGAGTCGTTCGACCCCAGCCACCTTCGCGGGAATGGCGTTCATCAGCAGCGAGGACGGATAGGCCGCGCGCCCACCCGGGACATAAAGCCCGGCAGCATCCACGGCGCGCCAGCGCGCACCCATCCGCACGCCCACGGCATCGGTTGCATCACGGTCGGTGGGGAGTTGGGCTTCGTGGTAGGCGCGGATGCGCTGCGCGGCGAACTCCAGCGCGGCGCGCAGGGTGGGGTCCAGCGCTTCGAAAGCATCGCGGCAGGTCTCGGCGGGAATCCGCCAATCATCCTCGCCCGCCAGAGTGTGGCCATCGAACTTCGCGGTCAGTTCGGCCAGTGCCTCGTCACCGCGCTTGCGCACATCGTCGAGGATCAGCGCAACGTCGCGCGCGACATTCTCGTCGCTCTCGCGCCGGTCAGCGACGAGGCGGCGGAAGGCGCGGTCGAAATCGGGCGAGGCGGTGGAAAGGCGCAGCATCAGGCGGCCTTGTCCGCCGCGACCATCGCCCGGAAGCGTTCGACCAGTGCGCCAACGCGCGGATCGGTCTTGAGCGCGGCGCGGTTGACGATCAGCCGGGCCGACACATCGAGGATCCGGCTGGTTTCGATCAGGCCGTTATCCTTCAGCGTGCGCCCCGTTGAAACGAGATCGACGATCCGGCTGGCCAGGCCAAGTCCGGGTGCCAGTTCCATAGCCCCGTTGAGCTTCACCACTTCCGCCTGAATGCCGAGGCCTTCAAAGTGCTTGCGGGTGAGGTTGGGATACTTGCTGGCAACGCGCAGGTGGCTGACGCGGGCACCATCTCCGGCTTGCTCGGCAGGCTCCGCGACCGACAGGCGGCAATGGCCGATGTCGAGATCGACCGGGGCATAAAGGTCGGAGTAGGCGAACTCTTCCACCACGTCGGAGCCGACGATCCCGGCCTGCGCCGCGCCGTGGGCGACAAAGGTGGCCACATCGAACGCGCGCACTCGGATCAGGCGCATGTCCGGGTCTTCGCAGGCGAAGGAAAGGGCGCGGTTGCCCTTGTCGTGAAAGCCCGGTTCGGGCACCACACCGCCACGCGCCATCAGCGGCAACGCCTCATCGAGGATACGGCCCTTGGGCACGGCGAAAGTCAGCGGTCGGGTCATGGCTGGGCGCGTTTAAGCGGGGCGGGGCGAAAGGGCAAGGAGCGGACGCATGGCAGACGAATACCAGTTCATCGATATCAATGCGAGCGGTCCGGGAATAGTCGTTGCCGCCTTCGACAATCAGGTGGCCTATTGCCGCAAGGCCGGGGCCACGGTGACCGCCCGAGTGGTCGCGGCGCTGCGCGACCTGCTGGAACGGGGCGAAGGCGGAAAGCTGTTTGATACGGTCCGGGCATGGCCCGGCGCGCCGCTGGCCGATGCCCTGCCACTGCGGGTCTCGGGCGGGATCCACTCCCTGTACCTCAAGGGCAGCGCCCCGGCGCTTGGCGCAATCTATCGCGACGAACCGGGTGTTGACGATACGGCCCTTGTTGCGGCCGCAGTCCATGCGCACGAGGCGGAACTGATGCCCTGGCTGGATGGCCCCCCGCAGACCAATGAGGCCGGGCGATCATCCGGCTTCATCGCTGCCATGCTGTGGCTGGCGGAACAAGGTCTGTCCCCGCGTTTCCAGTGCCTGGAAATCGGATCGAGTGCCGGGATCAACCTGATGCTGGCGCGTTACCGCTATGAACTGGGTGGGGTAAGCGTCGGGCCGGAGCCGGGCGCAATGCGCTTCGAGCCGCGCTGGAAGGGCAACCCGCCGCCGGACCGGGCGATCGAGATCGTCTCTACCCGGGGGTGCGACGTCGCCCCGGTCGATCTGGCTGATCCCGCCCAGGCGCTGCGACTGAAAGCCTTTATCTGGCCCGAACATGCCGAGCGGTTCGAGCGGATGGAAGCCGCGATTGCCGAAGCCGCCAAGCAGAGGCCCGACCTTGTTCATATGAATGCCGCCGACTTCATGGAAGCGGAACTGGCCAGGCCGCAAGAGGCTGGAACCACCCGGCTGCTGATGCATTCGATCGTCTGGCAATATGTACCCGCCGACCAGCAGGAGCGGATCACCGCGGCCATGGAAGCGGCAGGGGCGCGGGCCACGGCGGAGCGGCCGCTAGCCTGGATCGCGCTCGAGGCTAACCGCATGCTCCACCTGCACGAACTTGTCGTGCGTTACTGGCCGGGAGGGGGAGAGCCGGTCATGCTCGGCCGCGCGCACCCGCACGGCATGATGATAGACTGGCAGGTCTAGCCGGATTCGCCTTCGCGTCGCCGCCGCTCGAACCGCTCGCGCACGCGCTGCGGATAGGGCAGGCCCAGGCGTTCCATTCGCTCCATCCAGCCGCCGTGGTAGGATACCCATTCCCACACTGCCGCGCCCAGCAGGATGGCGACGCCGGTGGCGGCGAAGGCGAGCGATCCCATCGGCGTCATCCATGCCCGCAGTCCCAGGGCCAGGAACGCGGCAATCGCCACCATGTGCGATAGCGGGAAGTTGCGGATCGTGTTGGCGAAGCGCTTGAACAGGCCAAGACCAGCCAGGAACAGCACGGTTCCCCCGGTCTGGACCAGCACAAGTTCGCGGCTGGCAACCTCATGCCAGTGCTCCAGCAGCAGGGCATCGCCAACCGCGGCAATTACGACACCCAGCACGATCGGCATGTGCAGGTAGGTATAGGCGTTGCGTGCCATGCGCCCCACTTGCTCATGGCCCGAGATCAGCTGCGCGCCGCGCTGCGCGCCAAGATCGAAATAGAGCCACCACAGAAGCGCGGACCCGGCAAAGGCAGTTGTCAGCGCCAGCGCCAGTCCTGCGCCCCACGGTGCGTCGGCCACGCTGGCCCCGGTCACGACGATCCCTTCGCCCAGCGCAATGATGATGAACAGGGCGCAGCGCTCCGCCATGTGGCTGCCGGAGATGTCCCAGTCGCTCCCGCTCGAGCGACCGAGGAGCGGGGTGCGGAACATCGTCATCGGCCCGACGTATTCGATCCCCAGCGCGGCAAGCCAAAGCAGCAGCCGCAGGTCCGGATTGGCCGTCAGCGCCCCGCCGATCCATAGCGGGGCGGAGGCGGCAAACCACGCGGCGATTCGCGCCATGTTGCGCATCCGCGCCGCGCCCTCGCGCCGGAAGATCAGCATCGCGATGAACGAGCGGCCCAGTTGCAGCGCCACATAGCTGCCCGCGAACAGCAGGCCGTGCTCCGAGAAGGCGGCGGGGATGGCCACCGCCATGGCCAAGCTGGCCAGCATCACGCCCAGCAGCAGCAGGCGAATGGGCAGGCGATCCGGATCGGCCCAGTTGGAGACCCAGGCGGTGTAGATCCAGCCCCACCACACGGAAAGGAACAGCACGGCGCTTTCAGCCAGGCCGTGCCAGGTCAGGTGGTGGTGCAGGCTGTGCGAAATCTGGGTGATCGCGAAAACGAAGACCAGATCGAAGAACAGTTCCAGATAACTGACCGGCGCGTGTCCACCCCCGTGATTGCGCAGGACCGAACCGCGGGCGCGCTGGTTGGCGGCGGCGACGGCCGCGCCGATCCCGCCCGCAGGCTGGCCCTCAGCCGGTGCGGCCAAGGAACCCGTCCATCGCCGCGTTGACCGCTGCCGGAGCCTCCCACGGCACGAAGTGGCCACTGCCCGGCACCTTCACCAGCGTCAGGTCCTTGACCAGTTCGTCGATCCCCTCGAGGTTTTCCGGCGGCAGGGCGAAATCCTCCAGCGCCCAGATCACCAGCGTCGGGATGGTCAGCGGCGGGACTGCGGGTAGCGGGCGATCAGCCGGAATTTCATAAGGTTCGTCCATCGCCGGCACATAGAGCGGGCTCGCGCGGTACCAGTTGAGCATGCCGAACGCGGCATCGCGGTCCAGCCAGTCCTGAGTGAGTGCCGCGCGCTCCTCGGGCTCCATCTTGTCCTCGCCGCCGTTCAGGCGGTCGCCGAAGGCCAGCAGCAGCATCCCGCCAAGGCCGTGTTCGCGCACCAGCGCATCGTGGGACGTGTCCTTGAACGTGCGCATATACTGGCTCGCCTCGCGCTGGTGGCGGTTGAGCCAGACCAGACGCGAAAAGCCCAGCGGATGCGGGGCATTGGCGATTACCGCGCGGGTGACCCGGCCATTCATCTGCCCCATCAGGGCCACGCCCCAGGCAATCGCGCCGCCCCAGTCGTGGCCGACGATCGTGAACTTATCCACCCCCAGCGCGTCGGCCAGCTGAAAGATGTCGCCGATCAGCTTGTCGGGCGAATAGCTTTCGACGTCTTGCGGCTTGGACGAACCGCGATAGCCGCGCTGGTCGGGCGCGATACAGCGATAGCGATCCGAAAGATGGGCGATCTGGTGGCGCCAGGTGCGGTGGCTTTCGGGAAAGCCGTGGAGGAAGATCAGCACGGGCGCATCACGCGGCCCCTGGTCCACCACGTCCAGTTCAATCCCGCTGGCCAGCTTTACGCGTTGCATGTTCATTGTCCCCCCGCATTCATCTTCTCGGCATAGCCTGCCGCCATCATCGCCGCGACCTGATCGAGCAGCGCATCTGGCATCCGGCGAAGCTCGCCCATGTCCTTCTCCACGCCCACGGCGACGACAATTTCGCGCTCGTCGCGGGCCATGGCGGCAACCATCGCGGAAGCAGCCTCATCAGGATCGATCCCGTTGTCGATGGCCTTGTCACTGACCCCGCGCGCTGAGCCGTCGGCGGTCAGGGCATTGCGCGAAACTCCGGTGCGGATCGAGCCGGGGTAGATGTTGTGGACCTTCAACCCGAGGTGAGCCGTTTCCGCCCGCAGCGCGTCGGCATAGCCCGCCAGCCCGAACTTCGCCGCGCAATAGGCCGTGCGCATCGGCACGCCGACCTTGCCCGCGACCGACGAGATCATCGCGATCCGGCCAGAGCCGCGCGCCACCATGCGTGGCAGCAGTTCCTGGGTCAGGGCAATCGGCGCCAGCAGATCGACATCGACGATCCGGTCATAGACTGCCATCGCCGTGTCCACGGCCAGCGAACGCTGCGATATGCCCGCGTTGTTGACCAGCAGGTCGATCCCGCCGGACCAGTTCCACACCTGCTCGACGGCCGGGGGGAGGGCTGCGCGGTCGGTCGTCTCGAACGGCAGGATCAGCGGTTCGCCGCCGCACTGCGCGCCGACGTCCTCAAGCGCGGCGGTATTTCGGCCCGACAGCACCAGGCGGGCGCCCTGCGAGGCAAGCACCCGCGCAAGCGCCGCGCCAATGCCTGATGAAGCGCCTGTTATCCAGGCGGCCTGTCCTGCGAATGTCATGTCCTCTCCTGCATCGTTGTTCTGGTTCAGTCGCTGTTGGTCAGCGGCACGTCGGGTATAGGAATGAACTCGGCCTCGTCTCCCGGCACCTTGGGGAAGCACCCGGCGGTCCAGTCGGCCTTGGCCTGATTGATCCGCTCGCGCGAGGAGTGGACGAAGTTCCACCAGACGTGGCGCGGGGTGCGGAAGGCCTCGCCGCCCAGCAGCATGACTCGCCCGCCCACCGCCGAATCGAGCCGAATGGCCGCGCCCGGGGCGAGCACCGCCAGGGAATAGAGCTCCAGCGGCTGGCCATCGACGCTCGCTTGGCCGCCGACCAGCATCACCGCGCGCTCGTCTGCCTCGGCGTCGATGGGAATCGAACCGCCCGGCGCCAGCACGATCTCGGCATAGATCGTCTCGGCATGGCAGGTGGTTGCCGCGCGCTTGCCCCACAGCGATCCCATGATGACGCGGGCAGAGGCGCAATTGTCCTCGATCAGCGGAAGGTCGGCATGGGATTCAAAGGCGGGCGCGATGTCTTCCTGGCCGTCGGGCAGGGCCAGCCAGGTCTGCATCCCGTAGATCGGCTTGGGTTGGTCAAGCTCGGCGGGCAGGCCGCGCTCGGAATGGACGATGCCTTGCCCGGCGGTCATCAGGTTGACCTGCCCGGGCCGGATCGTGGCGAACGAGCCCAGGCTGTCGCGGTGGTCGATCGCGCCCTCGAACAGCCAGGTAACCGTGGCCAGGCCGATGTGCGGATGCGGGCGCACGTCCATCGCCTGTCCGGCAGGGATCACTGCCGGGCCGAACTGGTCGACGAAAATGAACGGTCCGACCATTATCCGCCCCCGCGAGGGCAACACGCGGCGCACCTGAAAGGCGCCCAGATCGTGCGTGACGGGGTGGATCGTGGCGAGCGAAGTCATGGCGTTTCGCCCGGCGCGCGGGCCTTGATCGCCAGCGCGTGGACCCGCGTTCCTGGAATATCGCCCAGCGCGCGATTGACCATGCGCTGCCTTTCGAGCCGGGAAACGCCAGCAAAAGCGGTGCTCTCGATCTCAACGGTGAAGTGCGATTCGCCCGAACCGTCATCTCCTGCATGGCCGTGGTGGCGTGCGGTGTCGTTGATTACCGCGAGGCGCCGGGGGGCAAAGGCAACAGTCAGCAGTCGTTCGATCTCTGTGGCAACGGGGCCGGTCATGGTCATGCTCCTTGGTCTTTCCTTCTAGCCGAACAATCGCCATGTGAAAGGGTGTGAAGCACGATCGGTTCCATGGGCGCGTCCACCGCGCCGGTCAGCGATGCGAGCGCCCGGGCTGCGGCGAGGCGGGTGAATTCCGCGCGCCCGGAGCGCGCAGCAGCGGGTTCGACGGACCTGGCGATTACCGCTGGTTCTGTCTCGACCATGTCCGTGAATTCAACGCGGGCTACGACTGGTTCGAGGGGATGAGTCCGGAAGAAATCTTTGCCGCGCAATCCCCGGTCCACGGCTGGGAGCGGCAGACCCGCGCCTTTTCCCCCACCGCCGGGATCGACACCGCGCCGCGCTGGGCTGACTTCAAGGACCCGCTTGAAGCGATTTCCGCGCGGGCGCGGGCACGCAAGCCCGCCCAGCGCCAGGACGGGCGCGCGGTGACGCCAGAGGAACGACGCGCCTTTGATCTGCTGGAACTGCCGATCGATGCGACCCGGCACGATCTGCGCACACGCTATACCACGCTGGCGCGGCGCTATCACCCGGACATCAACCAGGGCGACCGCTCGATGGAAAAGCGCTTGCAGGCGGTGGTCGAGGCCTATCAGCTGCTCCGCAAGTCCGCGCTGTTTGCCTGAAGCACCTTGCGTTTTGCCATGTAGAAGACCGGCAGGCCGACCAACAGGACATGCGGCACCAGGCCGATGAAGAGGCTCAGCCGGTCGGGATTCGGGAAAGGCACACCAAAGCGCCACGGCAGCACCAGGCCGTACATCGCCATGTAGAGGGCAAGGCCATAGAACGTCCCGGCCTTCCATGGCGCGATCTCGCCAAGGATTGTCAGTCGCGCGAGGACGAGCCCGCCCCCGATCATTGCCGCCGTCAGCGCGAAATGGACGAGCAGTCCCAGGACCACGCCGCCCGGTGCCCAGTCACGCGCCGCATCGCCCAGCGGCCCGGCGGCGATCATCGTCAGGGTTGCACCGGCGTTGCCGCCAGCAAACTTGGCGGCAAGAAGGTTATAACCAAGCACGGCCAGTCCGCACAGCGCGGTTATCCGCAGCCACAGGCCGGTCACGCCGTCAGCCCGCCTCGCACAGTGCCTTGAGCTGATCGGCGCAAATCCCCCAGCCCTCCGCGAAGCCCATCTCGCGGTGGTGGGCCATGCTTTCGGGTGTCCAGTGGCGGGCGCGGGCGGTGTAGCGGGTGCCGGTGCCTTCAGGCTCGATTTCCCAGATGCCGAGCATGAAGGGGCCGGCCGGTTGCAGTCCTTCCTGGATCGCGTCGGTCATGGCGAAGCGCCGGCCTTCGTCCCAGGCGAGCAGGTAGCCGGGATGGCGATTCACTTCGCCGTCGGGGCCGTACATGACTGCCATCGAGTATCCACCGGGCTGGCGCGATCCGAAATCCATTTCCGCGCGCCACGGCGCGGGACACCACCATTCATTGGTGCGGTTGACCATCGCGTCCCACACTTTCGCTGGCGGGGCGTCGATCAGGCGGGTTACGGAAAGTTCGTGCATTGGCTGGTCCTCTCGCAGTCCTGCTCCGGCGTGCCGGGCGGAAACACCGCAGGATAGGGGCGCACGGCTACGACGCAACGGGCAACTGGCGGCATCGGCCGACTCGTTGGTGAATTGGTAGGTCAACGCGCGGCGATCTTAACCATACCTTTGCTTTGGCCGCTTATTCCGGGTGCGATGGAGCGGGCTTTTAAACTGCTGGGGTGGGTGGTCGCGGCACTGCTGCTGGCCTGCGGCATGGCTGGCACGGCCAGCGCGGCCGTGCCGCTTCAAGCCTGCGTCGCGCGGCTTCCGGCCGCCGCGACAGAGGCCGAACGCCTGCTGGCCGCGCCGCGCCAATACGACTGTACCACCCGCCAGAACGAGCACGGCCCTGGCAACTATGCGGTGCGCTTCGCCTTCGATCCTGTCAGCCCGGCCGCCGGTGATCCATTGGTCTTGCGGACCACCAGCGTCTGGCAGGACGCGCAGCGGATTGTCTTCCGCTATGGGGACGGCACCACCGAAACGCTGGAATGGAATTCGGCAAACGCCTCGCGCTACATGACCATCGGCGCGATTTTCGAATTTCCCGTCCCGACCCATGCCGCCCCCTTGCAGGCGATCCACATCGAGGTGACGAACAGCGCCAACCTGCGCGGGGTGGTGCTGGGCGCGGAACTGATGACCCGCAGCGAATCCTTTGCGCTCAAGGCGTGGCTGGTCGCGCTCTATGCGGGCTTTGCCGGATTGAGCCTTGCGCTGCTGACCTACAATTCGGCGCTGTGGGTGGCGCTGGGACACCGCTTCCAGCTGGCCTATTGCGGTATGGTGGCCTCGCTGATGGCCTATACCTTTACCTCGTCGGGGCTGGCGCTGCTGGCTTTTCCATCGCTGGACAACAACGACCGGCTGCGGATCAACTATGTCCTGCTGGGGCTGACCGCGCTGGCGGCGGTGCTGTTCGTGCGAGATTTCTTCAGCGATGCCGCGCGTGACCGGCGGGTTCGTCATTTCACGATTCTGGGCGGAGCGGCGATGATGGTTACCGCGCTGCTGTTCGCGCTGCTGGCGCCGTGGCAGATTCACCTGCTCGACCGGCTCTACTACATCGGCGGAGTGCTGCTGCTGGCCACGGTCGTCCCGGTGCTGTGGACGGCACGGAAGCAGGGCGACGCCTATCTGGGCCTGTTCCTGCTGGCCTGGTCGCCGCCGATCCTGACCACGGCGGCGCGCGCCGCCTATGGCTTCAATCTGCTGCCCTACAGCTTCTGGCTGGACAACGGCAACCTGATCGCGCTGGCGGTGGAATCGCTGCTTTCCAGCCTGCTGATCATCGCCCGCCTGCGCGTGCTGTCGAGCGAGCGCGACCTGGCGCGCGAGGGCGAGCAATCGGCGCTGCGGCTGGCGAGCAGCGATCCGCTGACCGGGCTGCTCAACCGCCGGGCCTTCATCGGCCGCGCTGTCGGACGGTCCGGCGTGCACCGGCTGATGCTGATCGACATCGACAGCTTCAAGGCGATCAACGACCGCATGGGCCACGATATCGGCGACGAGGTGCTGTGCGAGATCGCCCGCGCGATCCAGTCGGTGCGGATTCCCGGCAGCCTCGCGGTCCGGATGGGCGGCGAGGAGTTCGCGCTGCTCGTGCCATTGGCGCGGCAAGGCGAATGCCTGCCGGAACAGGTGCTCGATGCGATCCGGACCCACACCATGCCGCACGCGCTGAAGGTAACCGCCAGCCTTGGCTTTGCCGATGGCCCGGTGGGCTCGCACGATGAATGGAAACGGCTCTACCGGCTGGCCGATGCCGCGCTCTACCGGGCCAAGGCGGACGGGCGCGATCGCACCTGCCGGGCGACCGGCTTTGCCGGGGGCATCGCGGCGCGCGCCTGACCAGGCGTCACCGGTTTGCAGCAAGTCGCGATTTGCAACGCAAAGCCTGTTGCAGGGCGGCGCGCGCGCGTATAGGCGGATGGGCGCGATGACTGACATTCCGAACCTGCAAGCCGACACCCGCGACAACACCATCCTGGCCGCTCCGGACCGGGAAATCGACGTGCGCGAGATGTTCGGCATCGATATCGACATGAAGGTTCCGGCCTTCAGTGTGGCCGATGAACGCACGCCCGATGTGGACGAGGCCTATGTGTTCGATCCGGACACCACGCTCGCGATTCTTGCGGGCTTTGCCTTCAACCGCCGCGTCATTGTCCAGGGCTATCACGGCACCGGCAAGTCGACTCACATCGAACAGGTAGCGGCCCGGCTCAACTGGCCCTGCGTGCGGATCAACCTTGATGCGCACATCAGCCGCATTGACCTGATCGGGCGCGATGCGATCGTGCTGCGCGATGGCCTGCAGGTCACCGAATTCCGCGAAGGGCTGCTGCCCTGGGCGCTCCAGCACCCGGTGGCGCTGGTGTTCGACGAATATGACGCGGGCCGCCCGGACGTGATGTTCGTGATCCAGCGCGTGCTGGAAACCGAAGGCAAGCTGACCCTGCTCGATCAGAACCGGGTGATCCGTCCGAACCGCAATTTCCGTCTGTTCGCCACGGCCAACACGGTCGGTCTTGGCGATACCTCGGGCCTGTATCACGGCACGCAGGCGATCAACCAGGCGCAGATGGACCGCTGGAATATCGTCGTCCAGCTGAACTACCTGCCCGCCCAGGTCGAAGCCGAGATCGTCCTCAAGAAGGTGACCGACGCCGCGCCGGACGTGGTCGCCAACATGGTCAAGGTTGCCGACCTGACCCGTCAGGGCTTCATCAACGGCGATATCTCCACCGTGATGAGCCCGCGCACCGTCATCACCTGGGCCCAGAACACCGCGATCTTCAAGGATCCGGGCTTCGCCTTCCGTCTCTCGTTCCTCAACAAGTGCGACGAGACGGAACGGATGCTGGTGGCCGAATATTACCAGCGCGTGTTCGGCACCGACCTGCCCGAAAGCGTGGTCGCCAAGGCGTGAGGCTGACCGGCCTGGCGCCGCTGTTGCTGGCGCTGGGCGCGGCTTCGCCCGCGTTATCCGCGCCCGCGCCGTCGGGTGCGGCGGCGACGGAGACGGCCTATTATCCCGCCAGCATAGATGCCGGGGCCACGCTCGATGCGGCGCTTGCCGCTGCCGCGCGCGAGGGCAAGACGCTGCTGGTCGTGTTCGGGGCAGACTGGTGTCACGATAGCCGCTCGCTTGCCCGGGTGCTGACGTCGGAGCGGTTCCGCCGCGATTATGCGGCGCGCTACGCCTTGGTGTTCATCGATGCCGGCAAGCCGCAGACCGGGCAGGGCCACAACGAATCCCTGCTGCCGCGCTTTGGTGTTGAGCGGCTGAAGGGCACGCCCGCGATGTTCGCGCTTGGTCCTGACGGGCGCCAGCGAAACAGTCGCAAGGATGCGCTCAGCTGGCGCAATGCCGATAGCCGGGGTGAAACGGCAGTCTTCATCTGGCTGGACAAACTGAAATCCCAATAACGTCGCCCGGACCTGATCCGGGACCGGTGGCCGTCCGGCACTGCGCAACACGGCCAGCGGTCCCGGGTCGAGCCCGGGACGACGTCTGGATCAGGGAACGACCAGATACTTCTCGCCCGTGCGCCGCGCGTTGTATTCGCTTACCGCTTCCTTGGTCAGCATACCTTCCAGGCTGACCCGCGCCTTGTAGTGGCTGGCGAAAGTGGTGGTCAGGTCCTTCATCACCCGCGCGCGCATCCGGCCCACCACTTCCATCCCGGCCTTCATCATGAACGGGGTGAGCAGCCAGCCAGCCAGATCCCAGGTGAGGCCGAAGGCGCGGTTGAGGATCGTCGGCCCCAGATCGAGCGCGCCGTAGATGTAGACCTTCTTCGCCTCTGAAGAGCCATAGCGGCTGAAGGCGGCGCCCCGGCTTGCGGCGGCTTCCATCGCGGTGAGGATCTGCCCGGCCAATGTGCCTCCGCCGATCGGATCGAAGCCCAGCATCGCCTTCGTCTCGGCAATCGCGTCGATCAGCCGGGGCATGAAATCCGCGTCGGTCATGTTGAGCACATGGGTCGCGCCCAGATCCTTGAGCAGCTTCACCTGCGCTTCGCTGCGCACGATGTTGACCAGCGGCACGCCGTCCTCAAGGCAGATCTTGACCAGCATCTGGCCCAGGTTGGAGGCAGCGGCGGCGTGGACGATGCCAGTGAAGCCTTCCAGCTTCATCGTCTCGACAAAGCCCAGCGCGGTCATCGGGTTGACGAAGGAACTGGCGGCCTGTTCGGCGGTCACGCTGTCATCCACCGCGAAGGCCATCTGCGCTTCGGCAATGGCATAGCTGGCATAGGCCGTTCCGGGAACGCAGGCGATCCGCTTGCCCATCAGGTGCTCGGCCCCTTCGCCCGCCGCAACAACGATCCCCGCCGCCTCGTTGCCCGCCGGCATGGCCAGCCCGTGGCGTGCCTTCATCGCGCGGGTGGCATTGTCGGGCATCTTCGCCACGACCTTGCCGGGCGAATAGACCGCGTTGTCGGTATCGGCCGAAGCGAACAGCAGGCCCAGGTCAGACGGGTTGATCGGCGTTGCCTCGACCTTGATCAGCACCTGGCCCGCCTTGGGTGCGTCCCAGGTCTTGTCGTTCAGCTGGACGGTCAAGGTGCCGTCGGCGTCGAGCTGGGTGGTGAGCTGCTTGCCAGTGAAAGTCATGGTCGTCTCCCGAATCCTGCCGTGTGGTCACGGCGTTGCGGATTGCAACCTAATGCCTCAATCGCCGGGGTAAAGCGCACGCACGAAATAGAGTCCCGCGCTGGGCGCGTTGAAGCCCAGCGCCTGCCGGTTGCGCGCGGCCAGTGCCTGCGCGATTCGTTCTTCCGGCCAGCGGCCCATGCCAACCAGCGCGAGGCAGCCGACCATCGAGCGGACCTGATGGTGCAGGAAACTGCGCGCCTCGGCGCGGATATGGACCTCGTCGCCCGCGCGCTCCACGCTGAGAAGGTCCAGCGTCTTGACCGGATCGGCGGCCTGGCACTGGACCGAACGGAAGGTGGTGAAATCGTGCCGTCCCACCAGCGCCTGCGCGGCGCGGTGCATCGCCGTCTCGTCCAGCGGCTGCGCCACTTGCCAGGCGCGGCTGCGATCCAGGGTGAGCGGAGCGCGGCGGTTGGCGATTCGGTAGAGATAGCTGCGCCCAAGACACGAAAACCGGGCGTGCCAATCATCGCTCTTTACCTCACAGGCCAGCACGGCGATCGGATCGGGCTTGAGGTGATGGTTAAGCGCTTCCATCAGCCGGAACGGGGCGATGTCCTTTTCGATATCGACATGAACCGGCATGGCGAGGGCATGGACCCCGGCATCGGTGCGCCCGGCGGCGTGGAGGGTCACCCGCTCGCCGGTCACGCGCTCGACCGCTTCTTCCACCGCCTGCTGGACCGATGGCCCGTGCGCCTGGCGCTGCAGCCCATGGAACGGCGTGCCGTCGAATTCGAGAGTGAGGGCAAAGCGGGTCAACAGAGCCGCGTCCCCGCCGGGATCGACCGCCCGCGCAGCAGTTCGGCCACGCTCATCACCGGACGGCCAGCGCGCTGGATAAGGACGGGACGAATCGCGCCGTTCCCACAGGCAATGGTCAGGCTGTCGTCGAGCGTGGTGCCAAAGTCGTCCCGGACCTGATCCGGGGCCGCTGGCGGGCTGGGCTCTGCATCTGCCATCGGCCCTGGATCGAGTCCGGGACGACGTACGACTTCGGCGCTCAACACCCGGTAGCGTTCGCCCTCAAGCTCGAACCAGGCCCCCGGCGAGGGCGCAAAAGCGCGAATCTGGCGTTCGATTGCGGCCGCGTCCTGCGTGAAGTCGATCCGTGTCTCGGCCTTGTCGATCTTCTTCGCATAGGTCACGCCATCGTCGGGCTGGGGGCGCGGCGGATAGGCGGAAAGATCGGCCAGCACCTTCACGATCAGCCGCGCGCCGATCTGGGCCAGTTCCTCGGTCAGCTCGCCCGCTGACTTGTGGTCAATCGGCGTGCGGCCTTCCAGCAGCACCGGCCCGGTATCGAGCCCCGCCTCCATCCGCATGATATCGACGCCGGTTTCGGCATCTCCGGCCAGGATCGCGCGCTGAATCGGCGCCGCCCCGCGCCAGCGCGGCAGGATTGAGCCGTGGAGGTTGAGGCAGCCGTGCCGGGGCGCGTCCAGCACGGCCTGCGGCAGGATCAGCCCATAGGCCGCGACCACGGCGATATCGGCCCCCAGCGCGGCAAATGCCGCCTGTTCTTCCGTGCCTTTCAGGCTGGCCGGGTAGCGTACTTCGATCCCCAGTGCTTCGGCCGCCCGGTGCACCGGGGTGGGGGTCAGTTCCTTGCCTCGCCGCCCGCCGGGGCGGGGGGGCTGGGTATAGGTGGCCACCACCTCATGCCCCGCCGCCACCAGTGCCTGCAGCGCCGGGACGGCAAAATCGGGGGTTCCCATGAAGATCACGCGCATGGTGGCTTTGCCTTTCCTGAATGCGCGCCCTATCTGTCGCGCCATGGCATCGCAAGAGATCGAGACGCTGACCCAGGCCTTGGCGCGCCTGCCCGGCCTTGGGCCGCGCTCGGCCCGCCGCGCGGTGCTGTGGCTGATCAAGCGGCGCGAAACCGCGCTGGTGCAGCTGCTCGGCGCGCTGGAGGGCCTGTCGCAGCGACTGGTGGAATGCCAGACCTGCGGCAATATCGACACCGCCAACCCCTGCGCAATCTGCGCCGATCCGCGCCGCGACGCGCGTTCGCTGTGCGTGGTGGAGGACGTTGCCGACCTCTGGGCGCTTGACCGGGCGCGGCTGTTCACCGGGCGCTATCACGTGCTGGGTGGGCGGCTCTCCGCGCTGGAAGGGGTGCGGCCCGAAGACCTTTCGATCGGCCCGCTGATCGAGCGCGTCCTCGCAGGGCGGGATCGACGAGGTGGTGCTGGCGATGAACGCCACGCTGGAAGGTCAGACCACCGCGCATTACATCGCCGAGCGGCTGGAAGGCTATCCGGTGCGGATCACCCAGCTGGCTCACGGACTGCCTGTCGGGGGTGAACTCGACTATCTTGATGAAGGCACCCTTGCGCAAGCGCTGCGCGCGCGGCGTCCGGTGGGTTGAGATTCGCGGCCAAGCACCCTATCTGGCCGCTCATGGCCATTCGCGAAATCCTTGAAGTCCCCGATCCCGTGCTCAAGCAGGTCTCGGCACCCGTCACCCGGTTTGACGACGAGCTCAAGACGCTCGTCGACGACATGTTCGAGACGATGTACGATGCCCCGGGCATCGGCCTTGCCGCGATCCAGGTCGGCGTGCCGCTGCGTGTGCTGGTGATCGATCTCCAGCCCGACGATCCCGATGCCGAGCCGGTCGCCTGCGACCACGACGGCCATCACCATCATCACCAGCCCACCAAGCGCGAGCCCCGGGTGTTCATCAACCCCGAGATTCTCGATCCCTCGGACGATTGCAGCGTCTATTCGGAAGGCTGTCTGTCGGTCCCCGAAATCTATGCCGAAGTCGAACGTCCGGCCCGCATCCGCGCGCGCTGGCAGGATCTGGAAGGCACGGTGCACGAGGAAGAAATGGAAGGCCTGATGGCGACCTGCCTCCAGCACGAGATGGACCACCTTGAGGGCATTCTGTTCATCGACCACCTGAGCCGCCTCAAGCGGCAGATGGCGCTGAAGAAGCTGGAAAAGCTGCGCAAGGCGGCGTGAACAAGGCCATCCCGGCCCGGGGCCGCTTGCCGTTTGACCTGGCGCCTGTGGGAAGCGGCGCGGGCGCTCTTGTGCAAGCGGGGTAGGCGGTATAAGTTCGCGTTTCGTTCCATTTTTGCGCGAGTCCCATGGACCAGACCATTGCCATCGTCCTGCTGCTTGCCGCCCTGTTGGCCGGGGCCGGTCTCGGCTGGTTCGCCGGATCCCGACCGGTCGCGGAACTGCGCGCTCGCCTGGCTTCGGGCGAGGCGCAGGCGGGCGAACTCGACGCCCGGTTCCGCGCGGCGGTGAAGGAACTGGGCGATGCCTCGATCGAATTGGCCACGCTGAAGGCCAATGCCGCCCACTTCGAGGATCAGAAGGCGTCGTTGCTGACCGCGCAGGAAAGCCTCAAGCGCGAGTTCGAATCGGCGGGGGCCAAGGTCCTGGCCCAGGCGCAGGAGGCATTCCTTACCCAGGCGCAGCAGCGCTTCACTCATTCGGAAGAGAAGAGCGCCGAGCGGCTGAAGGCCATGCTCGCGCCGGTCGATCAGCGGCTCAAAAGCTATGAGGAGCAGGTCCGCACGCTGGAACAGCAGCGGGTCAACGCCTTTGGCGAGCTCACCGGCCTGATCCAGTCGATGCGGGAAGGGCAGCAGGCGGTGCGGGACGAAGCGATGCGGCTGTCCAGCGCGCTGACCAACGCCCCCAAGGCGCGCGGGCGCTGGGGCGAGCAGCAGCTCAAGAACCTGCTCGAGAACTGCGGGTTGTCGCAGCACACCGATTTCCTGATGGAACACTCGATCGATACCGAGGACGGGCGACTTCGTCCCGACGCGATCGTGCGGATACCGGGCGGCAAGATGCTGGTGATCGATTCCAAGGTTTCGCTCAACGCCTATCAGGAAGCTTTCGCCGCCAGCAACGACGAGGCGCGCGATCTGGCACTGGCAGCGCACGTCCGCTCGATGAAGAACCATATCCAGGCACTCGGCGCGAAGAGCTATCAAAGCCAGTTCGAGGAAGCTCCGGACTATGTCGTGATGTTCGTGCCGGGCGAGCATTTCGTCGCCGCCGCGCTCGACCACGACCCGGACCTTTGGAACTTCGCCTTCGAGCGCAAGGTGCTGCTGGCGACCCCGACCAACCTTGTTGCCATTGCCCGCACCGTGGCGCAGGTCTGGCGGCAGGATGCGCTGGCCGCTGAAGCGCGCGAGATCGGACGGATCGGGACCGAAATCTACGACCGTATCGCCACGGCCGCGGAACATTTGCGCCGGGTCGGTGGAGGTCTGGAAAGCGCGGTAAGCAACTACAACAAGTTCGTCGGCAGCTTCGAACGCAACGTGCTCACTTCCGCGCGCCGCCTGCGTGACAAGGGTATAGAAATCGGCAAGCGCGAGGCAGAGGACGTGCAGTTGGTCGAATCCGCGCCCCGCCATAGCGACACGGCGCTGACCGCTCCCGATCCGACGAGCGACTAGGCAGCGGCCTCCTGATCATGACCCGCCTGGCTCTCGTCCTCCTGTCAGCCGTGTTGCTGGCGGGCTGCGGGCGGGAAAGCGGGCGGATTGTATTGCCCGCCGCTGAAGCAAGGCCCCCGTCCGCTGCCCCCGCGTCGACTGCGGCTGCGTCATCTGCTGCACCTTCGATTCCCGAGATCGTGGGCCGCTTCGCGCCGCGCGATGAATGCGGTGGATCGCCAGGTTGGGATGCCTTTTTTCTTCGTCTTGGCAGGGCAATCGGGCAGCGGGACGCGGCCGGTCTGGTAGCCCTGGCCGATCCTGGAATCGTGCTCGATTTCGGCGGTGGGAGCGGTGCGGCGGAACTGCAGCGCCGGCTCTCCGGCAGCGACGGCATCAAGCTCTGGGCAGAGCTTGATGCGATCCTGAAGCTTGGCTGTGCTGCGGGACCGGAAACCGGAAATGCCGTCCTGCCGTGGTTTTTCGGTCAGAGCCTTGGCGCGGCGGATCCCTATCAGGTGCTGCTGGTGGCGGGCGAAAAGGTGCCACTGCGTGCTGTTCCAGACTCCGCCTCGCCGGCCATCGCGCTGGTGACATGGGATATTGTCGACGGCATCGAAGAACGCGGCGCGTTCCGCAAGGTTTCGCTGCCGGGTGGCAGGCAACAGGGCTATATCGCCAGCGGCGCGCTGCGCAGTCCGCTCGACTACCGGCTCGTCGTGCAGCGGCAGCGCGGCGAATGGCGGCTTATGGCCTTCGTGGCGGGGGACTGACCCGCACCAGCACCGCGCGGTGTCCGGCGGCCTGAAGCTCCAGCCGGTTACCCGCCATCCGCCAGGCTGGAGACGCCGATAGCAGTTCGCTGACCGCGCGTTCCTGGTCCATCAGGCCTTCGCAATACATCCGCGTCGACATGAACGGACCGGTGACGATGCGGCTCCCCTCCAGGCGCCATTCGCCACCCAGCCCATTGCAGCCCGCGCTCGCGGAGATCCTGCCCGGCAGGAATTCCAGCCGGGCCCGGTTGGACACCGGAGCCGCGCCGTCGATCCGTTCGAAGCGCCACGCGGTGTTCTCAAGCGGGGGAGGGGCGGGCGATGCGGTTGCGCAAGCGCCCAGCAGGGCCAGCGCGGCGGGGATGAAGAGGTGTTTCATGGCCCAGATACTGAACCTGCCACGCTGATCGCAGGCTGAACGCCTCAGTCGCCGAGCGCCGCCAGCACTTCGTAGGCCAGAACTGCACCGGCAACCGCGGCGTTGAGGCTGTCGGCGCGGCCCTTCATCGGCATGGTGACGCGCAGATCGCAGGCGGCCTCGTAGGCTTCGGGCAGGCCCCGGCTTTCGTTCCCGACCATGATGAAGCACGGCGCCGCATAGGGCGCGCCGCGATAGGGCACTGCATCGCGGAGCGAGGCCGCGACCAGTTGGCCCGGGCCGGCGCGCAGCCACGGCAGGAACTCGTCCCATCTCGCCTGGGCTATGCCTTGCGTGAACACCGCGCCCATGCTGGCGCGCACCGCCTCGACCGAGAAGGGATCGGCGCAGTCATCGATCAGGATCAGCCCGCCCGCGCCGACCGCATCGCCGGTGCGCAGCATCGTGCCCAGGTTGCCTGGATCGCGCAGCGCCTGGGCGACCAGCCAGATGCTCGCGCCGGAACGGTCGAGCGCGGCAAGGCTGGTATCGAACTCGGCAAAAACCCCCGCCACGGCCTGGGGATTGTCCTTGCCGGTGATCTTGGAGAGCAGGTCCGGCGCCATTTCCAGCACTTCGCCGCCCGCCGCCAACACATCCGCTTCCAGCGCTTCCAGCAAAGGGTGCGGGTCGCGCGTGGTCGACATGACCAGCACCTGCGGCAGCTTGCCGGACTCGCGCGCATCGGTCAGCAAGCGCAGGCCTTCTGCCAGGAACTGGCCAGAGGCCTTGCGATGCTTCTTCTCGCGCAGCGCCCGCAGCGCCTTCACCGCAGGGTTGGAAAAACCGGTGATGGTGCGGCGCGCGGTCACGCCATCAATCCTCGCCGAAGCCGTCCTTGACCAGCCCGACCAGCTTCAGCAGCGCCGCATCCGCGCCTTCGCCGGTGACGACGATGTCAACGCTGTCGCCTTTGGCCGCGCCCAGCATCATCAGCCCCAGGATTGATCCGCCGGCCGCTTCGGCTCCGTCCTTCCAGACGGTTACAGCCACGCTGTCGCCCAGCTTGGCCACGGCGTTGACGAACTTGGCGCTGGCCCGGGCGTGAAGACCCCGGTTATTGACGATCTCGACGCATTCGCGTGCCTCGGTCATCGGCTTTCCCCCCCTTGATACGCTTATGCCATGCTGTTCAGGCGTCCTGGCCGAGGAACTCCGAAGCGATGGTGATGTAATTGCGCCCCGCATCGCGCGCCGCAACGGTTGCCTTGGCCAGGTCCATGCAGCCACGCGCCTTGGCGAGGCGGATCAACATCGGCAGGTTGATCCCGGCAATCACTTCGACCTTGCCGGCTTCCATCAGCGAGATCGCGAGATTGGAAGGTGTGCCCCCGAACAGATCGGTGAGGATGATGACGCCCTGGCCGGAGTTGACCGCCTTTACCGCATCCGAAATCTCGCGGCGGCGGGCCTCCATGTCGTCATTGGGGCCGATGCACACGGTCGCCACGGCTTCCTGCCGGCCAACCACATGCTCCATGGCATGCTTGAACTCTTCGGCCAGCTTGCCGTGAGTGACCAGAATGATGCCGATCATGTCGACGCTTCGTTCCTGTGCTGCGGCCCAGTGCCAGTTACCTATGTAGGCAGGTCGAATCCCGCTGCAAGGTGACGCGCGGCCATGCCGCCGAAGTCCCGCGCGGTCAATGTTTTCCTTCGACCAGATCGGCCGCCCGGGCCGACAGGTTGCGGTGCAGGACTGTGGGCGAATAGCCCGCTCCGCGCAGCGCCGCAGCGATCTGTTCGGTCACGAAAACAGAGCGATGGCGCCCGCCGGTGCAGCCGAAGGCGATGTTGAGATAGGCCTTGCCTTGGGCCTGGTAGCGCGGCAGCAGCATCAGAATCAGGTCGCGGATCCGGGCGAAAGCCTCGTCAAAGGCCGGGTCCTTGGCGATATAGACGCCTACGCCGCGATCCAGCCCGGTTTGCGGGCGCAGCTGTGCATCCCAGTGCGGATTGTCGAGAAAGCGCATGTCGAACACCAGGTCGGCGAGCGGCGGCGTACCCCGCGAAAAGCCGAAGCTGGTGACGGTGATTGTCATGGTCCGCGGCGCATCGGGCAGGAACCGCTCGCGGATCGCGAGCTGAAGATCGTTCGATGTGAAGCCGGTGGTGGAAATCACCATGTCTGCCCAGCGGCGGAGCGGCTCCATCACTTCGCGCTCGGCGGCGATCCCGGCACTGACCGGCAGATCCTGCGCCATCGGGTGACGGCGGCGGGTTTCGTTGTAGCGGCGTTCCAGCTCGGCGCCGGAGCAGTCGAGGAACAGGGTGGTAAGCTCAAGGTCCGGACGATCAACCAGCCGCTTCACCCGCTCGATCACCTTGTTGGGATCGAACCCCCGGGTGCGCGAATCGAAGCCGATCGCCAGCGGCGCACGGACTTCGCTGGCTGGCGCATCCGGACTGTCGATCAGCCGGTCGAGCAGGCGGATCGGGAAATTGTCGATCGTTTCCCAGCCCAGGTCCTCCAGCACCCGAAGGGCGGTGGTCTTGCCGGCGCCAAGCAGGCCAGTGACGAGCAGGACGCGCTGGCGCGGGGCGGCGGGGGAAGATTCGGGCATCGCCCGCGCTTATGGCGCAGGCACGGGAGGAAAGGAAAGGCCCCAGCGCATCAGGGCCAGTTCTGCCTTCAGTGGCAGGATTGCGCCATCGGGCCAGAGCTGGACCAGCGGCAGGACAATCCCTTCGATTTCGCGCTGTGCGGGGGCGTCGATGAAGCGGGGTGCCTCCCCGTCGAGTCGCAGCACCAGTGCAACCGGCACCTGGGCAGCGGTTGGCAGGTTCACAAGCCCGACATTGCGGACCTCGATCAGCCCGGCGATTCGTTCCGCGGGGCTAGCGAACAGGCACCCGGAGCGGGCCGCGAGGCACAGTCCGTCGTCGCCGACCAGCACCGCGCCCCGGTCGATCAGGGCGAGGGCTAGGCTCGACTTGCCGCATCCCGGTGGCCCTTCGATGATCACCGCGCGGCCATCTTTCGCCACGCAGGAGACGTTGGCGAGCAGGCTCATTCCTCGCCTTCCTCCACCGCTGGAAGATCGACGACAAGGCAGGCGCCTGAGTGGCCATCCTCGCGGCCGGTCGCGATCAGGGTGCCGTCATGGGCGGAAACGATGGTGCGGGCGATGGCAAGACCAAGCCCGGAATGGCTGCCGAACGCCTCTTCGGACGGGCGTAGCGAATGGAACCGTTCGAACACCTTCTCACGCGCTTCAAGCGGGATTCCGGGGCCTTCGTCGATCACCGTCAGCTCCACCCGGTCGCCGTGATGCTCCAGCCGCACCGTGATCCGTCCGCCTTCGGGGGAGAACGAGGCGGCATTGTCGATCAGGTTTTCCAGCACGCGTTCCAGCCGGGCCGCGTCGCCGGGCACTTCCCACGGACCTGGCCCCAGCGGTTCCAGCACCAGCTGGCAGCCCCGGTTCTCGCCGCGCTGCTCGCGCGCGCTGACCAGTGCGGCAGCCAGTGCATGAAGGTCGACGGGCACGAATTCGGTGCGGCTGAGTTCCGCGTCGATCCGGCTGGCCTCGGAAATCTCGCTGACCAGCCGGTCGATCCGGCGCACATCGTGGTTGGCGATTGCAGTCAGCTGGCGTCGCAGATCGGCATCCTCCACCCGTTCCAGCGTCTCGAGCGCAGAGCGCAGCGAGGCCAGCGGATTCTTGATCTCGTGCGCGACATCGGCCGCGAAGCTTTCCACCGCGTCGATCCGGCTGCGCAGCGCTCCGGTCATGTCAGACAGGGCGCGCGCCAGCAGACCGATCTCGTCGCCCCGGTCGGGCAAGCGCGGCACCACCACCTCGCGGTCGCGCCCCAGCCGCACCCGGATCGCGGCGCGCATCAGCGCCCGCAGCGGCTGGACGATGGTGCGGGCGAGGAACAGCGAGAGCTGGATCGAGATGATCAGGGTGGCGGCAAGGACGATTGCCAGGGTGCCGCGCGCGTCGCGCACTTCCTTGGTTATGTCGCGCGCGTTGCGGGTGGTCAGCAGCATCGCCCCGCTGCCGGGGATCGCAACAGCGGCGTTGATCACGGGCGTCTCGTCGGGGGCGGCGCGCAGCATCACGCGGGTGCCGCCGCCGTGCTGCGCGGCGGCAAGCTCTGGCCAGGCGGCGATGCTGTCGCTAGCGGGATCGCGGTAGGCTGGGACCGGATCGGCGCCGAGCACGAAGTTCATCGCCCGGTCGAGCCGCCGGGCAGAGCGCAGCAGGAACGGCTCGCCCGCGGGGTCAACGAACGTGAAGGCCGGCGGGCCAAGGGCATTGCTGTCGAGGATGGGCAGCCCATCGGCATGGTAGATCCGCACCCGCAGCTGCTGATGCGCCGCGACTCGCCGGGCGAGAGTCTGCTTGCCCTGCCAGTCGGCCTGATCCAGCCCGTCGGCAAGGATTTCCGCCTCTGCCGCCGCCAGCTTGAAACGCTGGTCGAGCAACTGCTTGCGGTAGGAATCGAGGTAAAACAGACTGCCCGCCATCAATGCCAGGGCAATGATGTTGACCGCCAGGATGCGCACCGTCAGCGAGGTGCGCCGGGTCCATTGCCGCCGGGCGGAACCAGTGCGGGGCGCGGCGCGATCAGCCATCGGCAAAGGAATAGCCTGCGCCGTAGAGCGTTTCGATCGCCGCAAAGCCGGGATCGACGCTGCGGAACTTGCGGCGCAGGCGCTTGATGTGGCTATCGACCGTCCGATCATCGACGAACACGTCGTCATCGTAGGCCGCATCCATCAGCTGGTTGCGGGTGCGGATCACGCCCGGGCGGCTGGCCAGCGCCTCCAGAATCAGGAATTCGGTGACGGTCAGGGAAACCGGCTCGCCGGCCCAGGTCACCTCGTGGCGGAGCGGATCCATCGTCAGCCGCCCGCGGCGGATCGGCTCGGGCTGCGGTTCGCTCTGTGCTTCGCCGGCAGCGGCGCGGACGAAGTCGCTGCGCCGCAGGATCGCGCGGATGCGGGCCACCAGCAGGCGCTGGCTGAACGGCTTGGTGATGTAATCGTCCGCGCCCAGCGCCAGGCCGAGGGCCTCGTCCGGTTCCTCGTCCTTGCTGGTCAGGAAAATCACCGGCAGGGCGCTCTTCGCGCGCAGTTGGCGCAGCAGCTCGAAACCGTCCATGCGCGGCATCTTGATGTCGCAGACCGCAAGGTCGGGCGGATTTTCCAGCAGGGCCTTCAGCGCGGCGGCGCCATCCGAATAGAGCCGGGTAGCAAAGCCTTCCGCCTGGAGCGCGATCGACACCGTGGTCAGGATGTTGCGATCGTCATCGACAAGCGCGATCACCTGCGGCCCGGACGCGGGGCCGGCAGGCTCGGGGCCGGATGGGGTGGGGGCATTCGGGGCAGGCGGCTCGGCCATCGGAAATCCGGCTTGGTCGGACAGAAACAGCGCCACGGGTAGCCGCTCCCGGGCAGGGCGGCAAGGCGCACGGGGCGCAAGCCACCAGCCTTCCAAATGCGTGATTTGACGGAATCAGCCCGGTCGACTATGCGCCCCCTCGACTCCTGCCGCATAGGTATGCAGCGCCATTCACGGGGGCGTGTCCGCGTCTTCGTCCACGATCATGGAGATGAGCTTGACCGGTTCGCTTTCCTACCCGCTCGAGAAGCAGGGTATCGCTACCACCGCCACGATTCACGCCAACCTTGGCACCGGTCCGCTGGTTGAACATGCTGTGAAGAACGGCGAAGGCCTGCTTTCGAAGGACGGCCCGCTGGTGGTCGAAACCGGCAAGCACACCGGCCGCAGCGCGAAGGACAAGTTCATCGTCCGCGATGGGGTGACCGAAAACACCGTGTGGTGGGGCAAGACCAACGTCTCGATGACCCCGGAACACTTTGCCGCGCTCAAGGCTGATTTCCTGGCCGCGCTGGGCGAGAAGAAGACGCTCTATGTCGCCGACCTGTTCGGCGGCTCGCAGGCCGACCACCGTGTCAACGTGCGGGTGATCAACGAACTGGCCTGGCACAACCTGTTCATCCGCACCCTGCTGGTCCGCCCGACCGAGGGCGAACTGGACGGCTTCATTCCCGAATACACCATCATCGACCTGCCCAGCTTCCGCGCCGATCCCGAGCGTCACGGCTGCCGCACCGAAACGGTGGTCGCGGTCAACTTCTCGGAGAAGCTGATCCTGATCGGCGGCACTGCCTATGCGGGCGAGATGAAGAAGTCGGTCTTCGGCATCCTCAACTACCTGCTTCCGGTGAAGGGCGTGATGCCGATGCACTGCTCGGCCAATGTCGGGCCTGACGGCAAGACCGCTGTGTTCTTCGGCCTTTCGGGCACCGGGAAGACCACTCTGTCGGCCGATGCCAGCCGCACCCTGATCGGCGATGACGAGCATGGCTGGTCGGATACCGCCGTGTTCAACTTCGAAGGCGGCTGCTATGCCAAGATGATCCGCCTCTCGGCCGAGGCTGAGCCGGAAATCTTCGCCACCACCAAGCGCTTCGGCACGGTGCTGGAAAACGTCGTGATTGATCCCGTCACGCGCGAGATCGACCTTGACGACAACAGCCTGGCGGAAAACAGCCGCGGTTCCTATCCGATCGACTTCATTCCGAACGCTTCGGAAGAAAACCTCGGTCCGGTTCCCGCCAACCTGATCTTCCTCACTGCCGACGCCTATGGCGTGCTGCCGCCGATCGCGCGGCTGACCCCGGATCAGGCGATGTATCACTTCCTCTCGGGCTACACCGCGCGCGTTGCCGGCACTGAGATCGGCGTGACCGAGCCTGAGGCGACCTTCTCGACCTGCTTCGGCGCACCGTTCATGCCGCGCCACCCCTCGGTCTATGGCAACCTGCTCAAGGAGCGGATCGCCAAGGGCGGGGTCAAGTGCTGGCTGGTCAACACCGGTTGGTCGGGCGGCAAGGCCACGATGGAAGGCATCAAGCGGATGCCGATCAAGGCAACCCGCGCGCTGCTCAACGCGGCGCTCGACGGCAGCCTGAATGACGCTGAATTCGTGCGCGATCCCAACTTCGGCTTCGAAGTTCCGGTTGCGGTGGCGGGCGTCGACAGCAAGCTGCTCGATCCGCGCGGCGCCTGGGCCGATCCGGCCGAGTACGACAAGACCGCGCGCGATCTGGTTACCAAGTTCATCGAGAACTTCGCCCAGTTCGCCGACCATGTCGATGAAAGCGTGCTGCAGGCGGCTCCCAAGGCTGCCTGACCGGGTCCGGAATAGGCGGGTCTGCCAATGGCCCGGCGTGTTCTGGATGACGAAAAGAGCGCCGATGCGGCTGACCGCATCGGCGCTTTTTTCGTCAACTCTTGAGCGTGCCGTCGATATAGGCCGCGACGTTCGCCCCCAGCACGTCAAGCGGCACATTGCCGCCGGTTACCACCGCATCGTTGAAATCACGCAGATCATACTTCGCGCCCAGCGCCGCCCTGGCCCGTTCGCGCTGGGCAAGGATTTCGCTGTGCCCCATCTTGTAGCCGCAAGCCTGTCCTGGCCACGAACAATAGCGGTCAACCTCGGGCGCGACTTCGGTCACGCTTGATCCATTAGTGCTGGAAAACCATTCCACTGCCTGATCGCGGGTCCAGCGCTTGGCGTGGAGGCCGGTGTCGACCACCATGCGGCAGGCGCGGAAGGCGATCGATTGCAGATAGCCCAACTGGCCAACGGGATCGCCGTCGTAGGCGCCCAGTTCGTCGCCCAGCGTCTCGCCGTAGAGCGCCCAGCCTTCGGAATAGGCGTTGAAGGCCAGGATCGAGCGGATCAGCGGCAGGCGATTGGCATATTCACCCTGCCAGACATGGCCCGGAATGCCTTCGTGAAAAGCAAGCGTCGGCAGGCTGTAGCGGCTGTGCAGCGCCGTGTTGCCCAGGTTGATCCAGATCTTGCCGGGAATCGTCCCGTCGATCGAACCCGCCCCGCCATAGGCGCCGGGTGCGCCAGCCTCCTCGGCCGGAGGCAGACGGCGGATCTCCAGCTTGCCGGGGACCAGGGTGCGAAACGCGTCGGGCATGCGGGTGCGGATGTAATCGACCTTGGTCTGCATCAGGGCGATGATCTCGGCGCGGCCCTTGTCGTCGTTGTTGAACTGGAAGCGCTGGTCCCGGCCCAGCGCGATCATCCGCTCGCCAACCGTCCCGCTGGTGAAACCAAGCTTTCGCAGGATCGGGTCCATGCGCGAATGGAGCTGCGCCAGCTGGTCCAGCCCCATGGCGTGAACCTCATCCGGGGAATGGCGGGTGGTGGTGCTGGCGCGCAGACCCCAGGCGTACCATTCATCGCCGCGCGGGCGCGCCCACAGACCGGCGTCATCGTTCGCCCGGCTCCGCTGGGCCTTCAGTTCAGCCAGCTGGCGCTCCAGTGCCGGGGCCACGCTGCCCGCAGCAATGTCCCGGGCGCGGGTTTCCCAGGCCCCGGGGATCGCGCCGGTGCGACGGACCAGGGATTTCACGAGACCGCCGCCCTGCCGTGCGTCGGCCAGGCTCATTTCCATCTGCCGGATCGCCTTGTCGAGCAGGAACGAGGGCGCGATGGCGCCGATCCGTCCGGCGCTGGTCAGGCGCTCCAACTCGCCATCAAGCTGGACCGGCATTTGCGCCAGCCGTGCAAGATAGGCTTCGGCATCGGCGGCATCGCGGACCGGATGATCGCCGTCGAGGAAACGCGGGGTATCGAGATAGGCACCGACGTTCTGGATCACGACATAGGGCGTGTTGCGCCAGCCCCCGACGGCAACGTCGCCATAGGGCAGGGCAAAGCCATCCAGCGCCACGCCGAATGCGCTTTTCACCACGGCCAGCGAAACGGCGGTGGGCGCGTCGAGTTCGGCTGGATCGATTGCCGCCGCCCGGGCCAGCCCCTTGCGGAGCACTTCGGCCAGCGCGCGCTGGCCGGCGGCGGAGCGATCCTCCAGCCGGCTGCGCAGGCCCGCGCGCGCGCCGGTATCGACGCCGAGCGAAGTGGCCTGTTCCGGGTCGGATTCGATCAGTTGCCAGGCGAGCGCATCAAGCAGTCCGGAGGCCGATGCGGGGGCGGTCGGGGAGGCTTCTGCAAGGGTCCGGCAGCCGGGCAGAGCCAATGCGGCACCCGATGCGCCAAGCAGCGAAAGCGCCCTGCGGCGCGAAACCTGGGGGAAGATTTCCATCGCCGGCTTGTGGCGCGGCATTGAAAACGTGTCAAATTCGGACAGGTGGGCGCACTAGGTCCAAAATGGACTGGAACTGGCAGGTCAAGCTGCGGTAGACATATGGTTAAAGTCCGAAGGGTCGCGCCTCAGGAGAGCCAGAACATGGCGGATGCAAGTCTGCTCGATATGCTGCGGCGCAGCGGCGGCATAGAGGCCGTGTCCAAGCAACTGGGCGTTCCCCCCGGCGTTGCCGCGCAGGGAGTCGAGGCGCTGTTGCCGGCGCTGGTTGGCGGCTTTGCCAAGCGCGGCGAAGCGGCGGGCGGCGGAGAGACCGGGCTTGGCGCGCTGGTTGGCATGCTGGGCGGGCTGGGCGGCGGCGGGCTTGCCGCCAATGTGCTTGGCCCTGACGAAACCGACACCGGACGTGGCAATGCGGTGCTGGGCGAAGTCTTCGGTTCGAAGGATGTCAGCCGTTCGGTTGCGGCCGATGCTGCAGCACGCACGGGAATCGATCCCGAAGTGCTGAAGCAGATGCTGCCGCTGCTTGCGATGCTGGTCGGCGGCTATCTTTCGGCCCGCGCCGGTGGCAGCGGCGCCGAAGGCAGCGGCGGGCTGGGCGGGCTGGGCTCGATCCTTGGCTCGGTGCTTGGCGACAAGCAGGGCGGCGGCCTTGGTGGAATCGGTTCGCTGCTCGACATGGACGGGGATGGCAACGCGCTGGATGACATCATCGGCCTGGGCCGCAAGTTCATCCCCTGATGTCGACCGTTCTTTCGATTCTGGTTCTGGCCGCCATCGCCATGCTGCTTGGCGCGGCGATGATGTGGCGCAAGGGCGATCGCAAGCGCGCGATGCTGATGATCATTCTGGCAATGATCGCCGCAATCAATGTCGCGATCTGGACCCTGCCCGACGCCTCGGGAGAGGCGCCGGTCAGCAAGGCGGTGCGCTAGCTCAGCGGATCGGGCAATCGGGCGAGAGGCGCATGTCGAGGTAGTTGTCGACCGAGCGCATCAGGTCATCCATTTCCGTTTCATAGAAATGGTTCGCACGGGGAATTTCCTCGTGGTGGATGGTGATGTGCTTCTGGGTGCGCAGCTTGTCGACCAGCTTCTGCACCGCGTTCGGCGTCACCACCGTGTCGGCCGCGCCCTGGACGATGATGCCCGAAGCCGGGCAGGGCGCAAGGAAGCTGAAATCGTACATATTGGCTGGCGGGGAGACCGAGATGAAGCCGCGGATTTCCGGGCGGCGCATCAGCAGCTGCATGCCGATCAGCGCCCCAAAGCTGTATCCCGCGATCCAGGTGGTCGAGGCTTCCGGGTGGATCGACTGCACCCAGTCAAGCGCGGCGGCGGCATCGCTCAGTTCGCCGATGCCGTTGTCGAAGCTGCCCTGGCTGCGACCGACGCCACGGAAGTTGAAGCGCAGCGTGGCAAAGCCGCGCGCCTGGAAGGTGCGATAAAGCGCCTGGGTGATCCGGTCGTTCATCGTTCCCCCCGCCTGCGGGTGCGGGTGAAGGATCATGGCCACCGGCGCGCGGGCGCGGCTGGCGGGCTGGAAGCGGCCTTCGAGGCGGCCTTCGGGACCGGGGAAAATCACTGAGGGCATGTTCTGGTACCTGCTCTGCAAGAGGCTCCACTCGCGGCGCTTGGTTTTCAGCAGGCCGGACCGGATGGGGCTATGATCGGGAAGCCAGCGCTATATAGAAACGCGGGTCCGAAAAGCAATGATTTGCGAGCATGACCGCGTTGCCACTCTATCTTGACCATGCCGCAACCACTCCGCTGCTGCCTGCGGCGCGCGAGGCGATGCTGGAAGGCTTCGCGATCTGGGCCAATCCTTCCAGTCCCCACGCCCCCGGGCGCCGTGCTCGCGCCGCGCTGGAAGATGCCCGCACGCGGATCAGGGCAGCGCTGGAATGGGACGGCGAAGTGATCCTGACCAGCGGGGCGAGCGAGGCCATCGCCATCGCGATCCAGCGCTGCGTTCAGCCGCTTGTCGCGGTCAGCGCGGTGGAGCACGAGGCGGTGCTACGCCACGCAGGCCAGGCAAGGCGCCTGCCGGTCGACCCTCTCGGACTGGTGCTGTGCGGCGAATGCGCTTTGCCGGGTCTGGTCGCGGTGCAGCAGGCGAACAGCGAAACCGGCGTGATGCAGGCGCTGGAGCGGGTGGCGGACGAGGTTCACGAGGCGGGCGGCCTGCTGCTGGCCGATTGCGCGCAAGGGGCAGGCAAGCTTTGCACACCCTCTGGTGCCGACCTGATCGCGCTGTCCGCGCACAAGTTCGGCGGCCCGATCGGGATCGGCGCGCTGCTGGTGCGGGAATGGGGTTTGCTCAAACCCAGCGGCGGGCAGGAGCGCGGCTATCGCGGCGGGACGGAGAACCTTCCCGGCGCCATGGCCATGGCTGCCGCGCTGGAGGCGGAGCGCGGCTGGCTGGACACGGCGGTGGCTCTGCGCGACCGGCTGGATGCGGAAATCACGGCGGCAGGGGGCATTCCCATCGCCGAGGAAACCGCCCGCGTGCCCAGCATCGCCGCCTACCGGATGCCCGGCAAGTCGGCCAATGCCCAGTTGATCCGCTTCGATGCGATGGGCATCGCGGTTTCGGCGGGCAGCGCCTGTTCGTCGGGCTCGCTGCGGACCAGCCATGTCCTTTCGGCGATGGGCGTGGAAGGAGCGAACGAGGTGATCCGCGTCAGCATCGGCCGCGAAACCACGCCTGATGGGATCGAGCGCTTCATCGCTGCCTGGCGCGAGGTGGCGGGGGCATGATCTACCTCGATTATCAGGCGACCACGCCGCTGGCGCCCGAGGCCCGCGCGGCGATGCTGCGCTGGCTGGCCGACGATGGCTTTGCCAATCCGCACAGCGCCCACCGCATGGGCCGCGCGGCGGCGGCGGCGGTGGAAGTGGCGCGAGAGCAGGTGGCGGCGCTGTTGCCGCCGGGCGGCAGGGTGGTGTTCACCGCCAGCGCGACCGAGGCCCTGAACCTGGCGATCCGGGGCGGGCAGGGCGGCCCGGTTGCAGTTTCTGCGATTGAACACGCGGCGGTGCGCGATACGGCGCGCTGGCAGGGCATTGATGTGGAGCTTCCAGTCGGCAGCGACGGGGTGATCGATCCGGAGGCCGTGCTGCCTGACGGGGCACGGCTGGTAGCGGTGATGCAGGTCAACAACGAGATCGGCACCATCCAGCCGGTCGCGCGACTGGCCGAGCGGGCCAAGGCTGCAGGAGCCTTGTTCCTGTGCGATGCGGTGCAGGGCGGCGGCAAGCTGGCTCCACCCCGCGGCGCGGACCTGATCGCGCTGTCGGCGCACAAGCTCCACGGCCCCAAGGGGATTGGCGCGCTGTGGGTCCGCGATGGGGTGAACCTGACCCCGCTGATCCATGGCGGCGGGCAGGAAGGCGGCCTGCGTTCCGGCACGCTCAGCCCCGCGCTTTGCGCCGGGTTCGGCGCGGCGGCGGCGCTGGCGGCGGCAAGGATGGAGGAGGACGCAGCCCATGTGTCGGCGCTGTGGGATGCTGCGCGCGAGGTTCTCTCCCGCTGGACGCTCAACGGATCGGAGACGTTGCGCTGGAAGGGCAATCTCAACCTGCGGCTGGACGGGCTCGACGTGTCCCGCCTGATGAGCGAGTGCCGCGGCGTGATGTTCTCCGCCGGATCGGCGTGCGCCAGCGGGTCGGGGCGGCCCAGCCATGTGCTGCGCGCCATTGGCCTTGGCGATGCGCAGGCGAAGACCTCGATCCGCTTGGGATTCGGGCGCTACACGACTAGGGAAGAAGTGGTTGAAGCCTGCCGCGCGCTTGATGCCGCGGCCAAAGCACAGGGTGCATGATGGTTCGCGTGGTGTTCGTGACCGCCAATGGCGACAGGGTAGAGGCAAAAGCCGAAGCGGGGCAGCGCCTGCTGGAGGTTGCCCAACTGGCCGACATGCCGCTGGAGGGCACCTGCGAAGGGCAGATGGCCTGCTCCACCTGCCACGTGATCGTGGCGCCCGACTGGTTCGCCCGGCTCCCCCGCGCGAGCGAGGACGAGGAGGATATGCTCGACCTTGCCGCCGGAGTGGCTCGCACCAGCCGCCTGTCCTGCCAGATCGTGCTGGACGAAGGGCATGACGGACTGGAAGTGCGGATTCCGGGGGAAAGCCGGGATATGCAACGGCGTTAGGTCTAGGCGCGCCGCAGCCTCACCTGCTAGCGGTGGCGCCCACAGCCCGTTCGTGTCGAGCGCAGTCGAGACACGTTGCGCGGCGTGTCTCGACTGCGCTCGACACGAACGGACAATGCTTCAGGTACGATGACTGATATCGACACGACCGAACCCGATCCCTTCGACGCGATCGTCGATGCGCCGTTCGATTCCGCGCTGTCGGAACGATACCTGGTCTATGCGCTCTCCACGATCACCGCGCGCTCGCTGCCCGATCTGCGCGACGGGCTGAAGCCGGTCCACCGCCGCCTGCTGTGGGCGATGCGGCAGTTGAAGCTCGATCCGGGGCAGGCCTTCAAGAAATCGGCGCGCGTGGTCGGCGACGTGATCGGCAAGTATCACCCGCACGGCGATGCCTCGGTCTATGACGCGATGGTCCGCCTCGCGCAGGATTTCTCGCTGCGCTATCCGCTGGTCGAGGGGCAGGGCAATTTCGGCAATATCGACGGCGATAACGCCGCCGCCTACCGCTATACCGAAGCCCGCCTGACCAAGACCGCGATCCAGCTGATGGCCGGGCTGGACGAAGGCACGGTCAACTTCATCCCGACCTACAACGGCGAGGAGGAAGAGCCGGAGATCTTCCCCGGGCTGTTCCCCAACCTGCTGGCCAACGGGTCCAGCGGGATCGCGGTGGGCATGGCCACCAACATTCCCAGCCACAATGTGGCCGAGATCATCGACGCCACCCTGCTGCTGATCGACAATCCCCATGCCGAACACGAACAGCTGATGGAGCTGTTCCACGGCCCGGATTTCCCCACCGGCGGGATCGTGGTCGATAGTCCGGCGGTGATTTCTGCCGCCTATGCCAGCGGCAAGGGCGCGCTGCGCGTGCGCGGGCGCTTTTCCATCGGGCGCAATCCCGACGGCAGCTGGGAGGAAACCGGGATTGAGAAGCTGGGTGGGGGCCAGTGGCAGCTCGTCATCAGCGAGATCCCTTATATGCTCCAGAAGGGCAAGCTGATCGAGCAGGTCGCCCAGCTGATCGCCGACAAGAAGCTGCCGATCCTGGAAGACGTGCGCGACGAAAGCGACGAGCAGATCCGCCTGGTCTTCGTGCCCAAGAGCCGCAACGTCGATCCGGAACTGCTCAAGGAATCGCTCTATCGCCTGACCGACCTTGAGGGCCGCTTCGGGCTCAACCTCAACGTGCTGGACGAGACCCGCACGCCCGGCGTGCTCAGCCTCAAGCTGATGCTGCAGGAATGGGTCAAGAGCCAGATCGACATCCTGGTCCGCCGCAGCCAGCACCGCCTGGAAAAGATCGCGAACCGGCTGGAGCTCCTCGGCGGCTACATCATCGCCTACCTCAACCTCGACCGGATCATCGAGATCATCCGCACCGAGGATGAGCCCAAGCCGGTGATGATGGCCGAGTTCGAACTGACCGACCGGCAGGCCGAGGCGATCCTCAACATGCGGCTGCGCTCCTTGCGCAAGCTGGAGGAAATGGAACTGCGGCGCGAGCGTGACGATCTGCTGGCCGAGCAGGAGGAATTGCAGAAGCTGCTCGACAGCCCGGCCCGCCAGCGCACCCGGCTCAAGCGCGACCTGGCCAACCTGCGCAAGGACTATGCCGAGGATACGGCGCTAGGTCGCCGCCGCACCACCATTGCCGAAGCCGCGCCGACGGTTGAATTCAGCATGGACGCGATGATCGAGAAGGCACCGGTTACGGTGATCCTTTCGGCCAAGGGCTGGGTGCGCGGCGCCAGCGGGCACGAGCCGCTCGACAAGGAGTTCAAGTTCAAGGAAGGCGATGGCCCGGCCTTCGCGCTCCACGCCCAGACCACCGACAAGCTGCTGATCGCCTGCGACAATGGCCGGTTCTACACGCTGGGCTGCGACAAGTTGCCCTCCGCGCGCGGTTTTGGCGAACCGGTCCGCACCATGCTGGATATCGACGCTGACGCGCAGATCATTGCCCTGCTGATCTACAAGCCCAAGGCGCAGCTGCTGCTGGCAAGCAGCGTGGGCCGGGGTTTTGCAGCCGAAACGGACGAACTTCTGGCCGAGACGCGCAAGGGTCGCGGGGTGATGACCACCAAGCCGGGCGTCAAGCTGGCCGTGGTGCGCGAAATCCCGCCCGAGCATGATCACGTCGCCGTGGTCGGCGACAACCGCAAGCTGGTTCTGTTCAGCCTGGAAGAACTGCCGGTGCTGGCCAAGGGCCAGGGCGTTGCCCTGCAACGCTACCGCGATGGCGGGCTGGCCGATGCCACCACGCTCAAACTAGAGGACGGCCTCAGCTGGAAGATGGGCGGCGAGAGCGGGCGGACCCGGACCGAAAGCGACATGCGGATGTGGAAGGTCGCGCGCGGCGCGGCAGGCCGGATGCCGCCCACGGGCTTCCCGCGGGACAACAAGTTCGACTGAGCGTTCACCACTCATACTCCGTTCGTGTCTCGACTATGCTCGACACGAACGGGGGTGATTTTCAGTTCAGGGCTGCGTCGAGCAAGGCATTGATCCGCGCTTCGTCCGGGAAGCCCTCCGCTACCCAGCGAGCCTCGACGCTGCGCAAAATGCGGGCGACTTCCGGCCCGGCCTTTATCCCGCGCGCGACAATGGCGCCGCCTTTCAGCGGGAAGGCGGGCACTTCCCAGCCGTCGAGCGGAGCGGCGCTTTGGCCCGCCAGCAAAAGCCGGTCGAGCGCGCCCTCGCGGCCCAGGCGATAGGCCAGCGCACGGGCGTCATCCGACGCCCCATCGCGCTGCGCCGCCAGCGCCAGCCGTTTCTTCTGCGCGCCAGACAGACGGAACCGGCTGGCGACGGCCTCGGCCAGTTGTACTTCGGCGGGCAGCAGCGCGGCGAGGCGGCGCAGCGCGTCGGGGGCAACGGACTGGCGCTGTTCCTCGGCAACCAGTGCGGCGAGGGCGGCCGGATCGGCTTCTGGCAGGACCACCGCCAGCACGCCGAGTTCGGCCATCCGCTGAACAGTTGGGGCGGGGTCGGGCAGGCCAAGGAGGTTCATCATCTCCATCCCCACCCGCTCGCGCGACAGGCCCTTGAGCGTGGCGGCCAGTTCTGAAACCGCTGCTTCTGCATCATTATCCGCAGGCTGGCTGCCGAACCGCGCCTGAAAACGGAAATAGCGCAGGATCCGCAGGTGATCCTCGCGGATGCGCTGGCGGGCATCGCCGATGAAGCGCACACGCCGCGCGGCAAGGTCATTCAGCCCGCCAAAGTAGTCGAACACCTCGCCGTCCTGCGGATCGGCATAGAGCGCGTTGATCGTGAAATCGCGCCGCGCCGCGTCCTCGCGCCAGTCGGTGGCGAACTCCACCGTGGCGCGGCGGCCGTCGGTCGACACGTCATGGCGCAGGGTGGTGATCTCCACGGGCCCGCCCGCCAGCACGGCGGTAATCGTGCCGTGTTCGAGGCCCGTGGGGATTGCCGTGATCGCGGCCTCCTTCAGCCGCCGCATCGTTTCGCGCGGCTGGAGCAGGGTGGCCATGTCGATGTCCTTGACCGGCTGGCCGAGCAGGCTGTCGCGCACCGCGCCGCCGACATAGCGGGCCATGCCCTGGCCCAGCGCGGCATTGAGCGCGGCAAGGTCTGCGCGGCTCATCCATTCGGCGACGAGGCGCTCAGTCATTCGCGCCGTCTCCGTGCCAGTCGATCCGCCGCGAGAGGTTGTTGATGATCGCCGCCGTCACGCCCCAGATGCGGTGCTGCTGCCACATGATCTCGATGTAGCGGCGCTCCTTGCCCATGAAGGTCGCGGCGTTGTGGCTGTGGTTGGCGGTGTCGAACACGAAATCGACCGGCGCCTCGAACCAGGCGGCAACTTCGGTGGGGCTGGGGTTGATCTCGATGTCGGGCGGCACCACGGCAAGGACGGGGGTGATGCTGTATCCAGTGCCGGTGCGATAGACGTCGCTGGTGCCGATCACGGTGACGTCGCTTTCGCGGATGCCCATTTCCTCCCAGGCCTCGCGCAGCGCGGCTTCGACCGGGGTTTCGCCGGGATCGACCTTGCCGCCGGGAAAGGCAACCTGCCCGGGGTGCGAACGCATGTTGGAGGGGCGGTGGATCAGCAGAAAGCCCGGGCGCGGGCCATCGGTGATCGCGGCCAGCACGGCCGCATCGCGCATTTCGGGCGGGGAGAGCCAGTGATCGTCGCGCAGCCCCTCGACCTCGCGGGCATGGCCCTCGGCGTGGAGGCGGCGCAGGCGCTCGACCAGGCTCATGCCGGGATCAGCGAGAAACGCGCGCCCTGGCTCGATACGGTCAGGTCCTCGCCAGCCAGGTCGACCAGTTGCAGCCAGGTGGAACGGTTGATCCGGGCCTCGGTCCCGTGGCGCACGGACAGGTAGAGCGCGGGCAGGTCCGGATCGCCGCGCGCGGTCAGCGGATTCTCGGGGCCTGCCACCACGGTGTCATCGGTGTTGAGCCGGAACACCAGCGCATCGCCGCGCCGCGCGACGTCGGTGCCGATGAACGCGGCGTCCTCGACCTCGATCGATTGCCGCTCATGCGGGGTGACCAGCCAGTGGCGACCTTGCTCATCGCGGCGCAGCAACGAGGAGAAGGCGCGGATCATTGCCGGGCGGCGGATTTCCCCGCCGTCGTGCAACCAGCGCCCATCGGCCAGGATCGTCATCAGGCTGTCGCCGCTGACCGCCGGGTTCCACTGCTCGACCGGCGGCAGGCGGCGCGCGGCGGCAAGCTCGGCCACCTGGGCAAGCGACAGTGCGGCAAGATCGGGCGGCGGTTCGTATGGCATCGAAAACTGCGATGCCAGATCGCCTCAGCCTTTCCAAGGCCCCAGCACGCCCTGCTTGGGGAGGACGGCGGGTTCGTCGCAGCGCACCAGCAGGCGATGCCGCTCGAACGGGCCGGGCAGGTCCCAGCCGCCGGTGAAGGCATTGGTGAAGCCCCAGAACCGGCCGTAGTATTCGGGATCGCCGATCATCACCTGCGGCAGCGGCGCCCGCGGATCAAGCGCGGAGAGGCTGGCGCTCATCAGCGCCTTGCCGATTCCGGCGCCCTGATGTTCTGGCAGAACGGCAACCGGGCCGACCATGATCATCGGATGGGCGCGGCCCGCTCCATCAGTCAGGGCCACGGGCCAGCACTGGATCGTGCCGACCAGATGCTCCTGCCCGTCAATCGCCGCGAAGCTGAGGCCGGGCAGCCAGTCCATGCCCTCGCGCACCTTGTAGGCGGTGCGCTGGTGCCGCCCGGGTTCGAACGCACGGTCGAGCAGGGCTTCGACCAGCGCGGGGTCGACATTGTCGAGCGGGATCAGGGTCAGGGCATCGGACATGGGCCGCGCCGATAGGACCGGCGGCGCGGCTTGTCGAATCGAAACGCGCGGGAAGGGCTACTTGCGCGAAAGCCGCAGCAGCCTCCCGCCCGCACGGTCCTCAAGCACGAGCAGCGCGCCGTCGCTCGCCTGGGCGATGGCGCGGATGCGCTTGTCCATCGGATAGCGCGCTTCCTCGCTGGCCTTGTCGCCGTCGATCTTCACGCGGACAACTGCGGCCGGGTTCATCGCGCCGATCAGCAGCTGGCCCTGCCATTCAGGCCACATTTTCCCGGTGTAGAACACCATGCCGCCCGGTGCGATTACCGGGTTCCATGCCAGTGATGGTGCGGCAAAATCGGGACGGGTGGAGTGCGGCGGGATGAATTCGCCGCCGTAATGCCTGCCTTCGGACACCAGCGGCCAGCCGTAGTTCGCCCCGTGCCGGACGAGGTTGAGCTCATCCCCGCCAGCCGGGCCGTGCTCGATCTCCCACAGGCGGCCATCCGGCGCGAATTGCAGGCCAAGGATGTTGCGATGTCCCAGCGAATAACGCTCTGCCGCGCCCGTGGGCTTGCCCGCCGCGTCGATCGGCAGGCGGATCAGCTTGCCAAGGTCGCTTCCCGGGTCCTGGGCGGGCTGCATCTTCTGCCGGTCGCCCGAGGCGATGAACAGGTGCCGACCATCCGGGCTGACCGCCAAGCGGTGGGAATAGTGCCCGCGACCGGTGACCTTGGGAGTCTGGCGCCAGATGACTTCCAGATTGGCAAGCGAGGGCTTGCCGCCGCGCACCAGCTCCGCCCGCGCCACCACGGCCCCGCGCGTTTCGCCTTCGCCGGCCTCTGCCCAGCTGAGGTAGATCGCCTTGCCCGAAGGGTGGACGATCACATCGCCAAGGCCGCCCTGACCGCCGTAGGCGACCTGGGGCACGCCCGCCACTTCGGCCACCGGCTGGCCCTGTTGCCACAGCAGCAGCCGACCCTTCTTCTCGGTAACCAGCAAGGCCCCGTCCGCCAGCTGGGCCATCGCCCAGGGTTCGTCGAAGGTGCCCAGCTCCTGAATTGCAAACTGACCCTGCTGCGTGCGCGTTGCGGGCGGGCTATCCCCCGCAGCGGGCGCGCCGCAGCTTGCGGCGATGAGGACAAGCGGCGAAAGAGCGGAGAGGAGTCGAGTGTTCATGGCCGCAGATATTGGTGAGCCGTCCGATTTTGCCAAGTTCCCCCATGGTCAGGTGGTCATAGGCGTGGACGAGGCCGGGCGCGGGCCACTGGCCGGGCCGGTGGTCGCCGCCGCCTGCGTGCTGGGAACGCCGGTGCCGCCGGGTCTGGACGATTCCAAGAAGCTTTCGGTCAAACGCCGCGCCGCGCTGGAACCGCTGATCCAGGCCACCAGCCACTGGGCGCTGGGCGTGGCCGAGGTGGAGGAGATCGACCGGATCAACATCTTTGCCGCAACCATGCTGGCGATGACGCGCGCGGTGGCGGGGCTGGTCGCCCGGCTTGGCGTGGAACCGGCCGAAGTGCTGATCGACGGCAACATGACCCCGCACGGCCGCCACCCTGACTGGCGCTGGCAGGCCCGGGCGATCGTTGGCGGCGACGGGATCGAGCCCTGCATTTCCGCCGCCTCGATCCTGGCCAAGGAACACCGCGACCGGCTGATGCGCGCTGCGGCGATAGCGCATCCGCACTACGGCTGGGAACGCAACATGGGCTATGGCACGGTCGAACATCTGGAGGCACTGCGCTGCCACGGACCAACACCCTTGCACCGCCGCAGTTTCGCGCCAGTGGCGCAGCTGGAAATGTTCCGCTGAAATTATTTCGCTGACCGAGTCCTTGCGGGCACACCACCAGATGTTGAGTCCCGGCCCCGCCGTGGGACTCCATATCCTGTACCGGACTCGTTCCGTTCCGCCATCGGCAACCCTTCCTTTACCATGAAATGCAAGGATTCCCGCGGAGTCGCGGCTTGACGCGGGACTCCGGATGACTCACCCTGTGGATAAGTCAAAGGGGGTTCAAGGCGCGAAGATGGGTCAGATGCTGGTAGGCGAGAAGGCGCGGCTGCGCGCCGTGAAAGAGGTTGCGCGGCCTGATCTGGTGGCCGATCTGCCGATCGGGCGGATCCTTGATGGTGACTGTGTGGAGGCGATGCGCTCGCTGCCTTCGGCCTCGGTCGACATGATTTTTGCCGATCCGCCCTACAACCTGCAACTCGGCGGCGATCTTTCGCGCCCCGATGGCAGCCATGTCGATGCGGTGACCGACCACTGGGACCAGTTCGACAGCTTCGCCGCCTATGATGCCTTTTCGCGCGCCTGGCTGACCGAGGCGCGGCGGGTGCTTAAGCCCAATGGCAGCCTGTGGGTGATCGGGTCCTACCACAACATTTTCCGACTGGGCGCGATGCTGCAGGACATGGGGTTCTGGATCCTCAACGACATCGTCTGGCGGAAAGCCAACCCGATGCCCAACTTCAAGGGCACCCGCTTCACCAATGCGCACGAAACGCTGATCTGGTGCTCTATGGGCGAGAAGGCGAAGTACACCTTCAATTATCGCGCGATGAAGACGCTCAACGACGAATTGCAGATGCGTTCGGACTGGGTCCTGCCGATCTGCGGCGGGCAGGAGCGGCTGAAGAAGGGCGGGCACAAGGTTCACCCGACGCAAAAGCCCGAGGCGCTGCTTTACCGGGTGATGCTGGCCACCACCAACAAGGGCGACGTGGTGCTCGATCCGTTCTTCGGCACCGGCACTACGGGCGCGGTCGCCAAGCGGCTGGGCCGCGAATGGATCGGCTGCGAGCGTGAGAGCGGCTATCGCGAAGCCGCGCTGGAACGGATCGAACTGGCCCTGCCGCTTGACGAATCCGCGCTGACCACGATGCAGAGCGCCCGCAGCGCGCCCAAGGTGGCGTTTGGCACCCTGATCGAGACCGGCTGGATCGCGCCGGGAATGCAACTGTTCGACAAGAAGCGGCGGCTTACCGCTACCGTCCGGGCGGACGGATCGCTGGTAGCGGGCAGCGAGAATGGTTCGATCCACGGTCTGGGTGCGAAATTGCAGGGCGCACCGTCGTGCAATGGCTGGACCTTCTGGCATATCGAACACGAAGGGCAGGTGAAGCCGCTCGACGCGATCCGCCAGCTCTATCTGCTGGCGACGGAGGATTGACCTTCCGTTCGTCTCCTGACCAGTAGTGGCCATGACCCAGACTTTCTATCTGCGCCCCATCGCGCTCGCCGAAAGCCCGCAGTCCGAAGAGGGTGAGGCGGTGCGGCTGGCCGGGGGCATGGTCTATGCCAGCCGGTTCGCGCTGATCGAGCGCAGCGGCGGCAAGGTGACGGCGCGCACCCGTTACAGCGCAGGCGAGCTGCGCACCGCCTTGCCTTCCTTGCCGGATGCCGTGCGGGTGCAATGGGACAATCTTCAGCGCGCCCATGCACCGCTGCAATGCGGTCCGCGCACGATCCGGATGGATCAGCCGCAGGTCATGGGCATCCTCAACATCACGCCTGACAGTTTCTCCGATGGCGGCCATTTCATGGACGATCCGCTGATCGCCAATGACCATGCCGCGAAGATGGTTGAGGCTGGCGCGGCGCTGATCGATGTGGGCGGCGAAAGCACCCGGCCCGGCGGCGCGGCGGTGTGGGAAGGCGACGAGATCAAGCGCGTGATCCCGGCAATCGAGCGGCTGGCGGCGGCTGGCGCGGCGATCAGCGTCGATACCCGGCGGCCCGCCGTGATGGAGGCCGCGCTGGCGGCCGGCGCGCACCTTATCAACGATGTCTCCGCGCTGCGCCACGATCCGCGCAGTCAGGAATTCGCGGCCCGGTCCGACGTGCCGGTGGTGCTGATGCACGCGCCGGGGGAGGGCGAAGACCTGCACGCGGACGGCCACTACGCCGACGTTGTGCTGGACGTGTTCGATTGGCTGGCCGCACGGCGCGATGCCGCGCTGACGGCGGGAATCGCGCGCGAGAAGATCGTGCTCGATCCCGGCATCGGCTTTGGCAAGACGCTGGCCGAGAACCTGGCCTTGGTCAACGCGCTGCCGCTATTCCATGCACTGGGCCAACCACTGCTGCTGGGCGCCAGCCGCAAACGCATGGTCGGCGCGCTGTCCAACGAGGCGCCCGCGCACCAGCGGCTGGGCGGTTCGGTGATGCTGGCGGTGAAGGGGATGGAAGCCGGCGTCCAGTTGCTGCGCGTCCATGACGTGCCCGAGACGGTTCAGGCAATGCGCGTGTGGCGCGGGCTGCGCGATGCGGCGCTGACGGACTTTTCGCAGCTGGCTGGCTAGATCGCGCTTTCGTGGCCAGCGGTGCCGGATCAAGGCCGGGACGACGCAGTGCCGTCATCCCGGCGCATACCGGGATCGCTGGTGTCCTTACTCAACCTTCGCATTGCTGCGCAGCAAACGGATCGCGGCGAAGGCAAGCACGCCCACTCCCAGCAGCAGGGCCCCCCACAGCAGCAGCTTGCGGGGAGAGAATGGCCCGTCCGGCTCGGCCGGGGCAAGGCTGATGACCGGGGGCACCCCATTGCCGCCAGCCTGCGCCACTGGCAGCGCTGCCAGCTTTGCCGGTTCGACCACCTGGCCAAGGGGCAGGGCTGCGGGCTTCGCTTCAGCATTTCCGATCGCGAGCCGGTAGGGTTCCACGCCATTAAGCGCGGCGATCACCGTCACCGGATCAAGCAGCAGATCGAGCCGCGGGGCAGAGGAGAACCCGGCGCTGCGGCTATCCGCTTCCAGCCGGTATTCGCGCATGGTGGCGCCTGCCAGTTCGAGCAGGGCGGGCTTGTCGTTCTGGCGCAGAGTGCCCTCAGCCAGCAGCACCCACGGCTGTTCAGCGGCATCGCGGCCGAACAGCCTGATCGGCAGCAGTCCATCGGGGCCGGTTTCGCTGACCTTCATCGCGGAAATCGGCGCGGCAAGGGCGGGGCGGAAGGTCAGGTTGTGCGGATCGGTCAGCACGGCCCCGCGCGTGGCGAGCGCGGTGCGTTCGGGCGGGCGCTGGCGGGCGGTGGTCACTTCGGCGCCGTTCACCGCCACACCCGGTGCGGCTTGCCAACTGATCCTGAGGTAGCGATCGCGCAGGTCCGCGCCGTTCAGGGGCAGGCGCGCGGCGCTGAGCAGCGCCTGACCCGCGCCCGTGCGGTAGAGCACCTTTTCGCCGAGATAGTCCCACGTTTTCAGATCGCTGCCACTTTCGACCGTCAGGTTGACCGCCACCTGCGCGGGCAGATCGGCCTTGAAGGCAATGCTCTCCGCCGGGTCGGTCAGGGTACGCGTGTCGATCAGTACGGCAAGCCGGGCGGTCCGGGCGGTCACTTCGGCGGCATCGACGGCAACACTGCGTTCGCCATCGTCAATCCGCACCGAAACGCCGGACAGGTCGCTGTCCTGCGGCGCGGCGATGGGCAGCGCGTTGAAGGCATGGGTCTGGCGCGCGGCCTGACTTCCCGCGTCCTCGAAGGCCAGAGAGAGGGTGCGGCCCTTGCCATCATAGAGCCGGATGTCGCCAAGATCGGCGCGGCGCGGCGCGGCCAGCGCCGCCGGGGGCAGGCTGATCCGCTGCACCGCGCCGCCCTGTGCCTGAGCTACCGGCACGATCAACGCGAAATCATCCGGGCCTTTCGGTGCCTGGGGGCTGTCCTGCTGGCAGGCGGCAAGCGCCAGCATTCCCAGCACGGGCAGCATCAGGCGAAGCGGGCGGCGGTTCATCATGCGGTCTCCTGCGCTCCCTTGCGCGGCGGAAGGGGGACGAAATAGCCGATTACCAGGAACAGCACGCCCACCCCGATAAAGGTGACGATCCGCGCCCAGCCCTCGGCCGTGGACATATCGACGAACACCAGCTTGGCAACGACCACGCCCAGCAGCCCCGCGCCCAGCAGCCATGGCACCCGCATCGCGCGGCGCTTGGCCAGCAGCATCAGGCCCATCGCCAGCAGGGTCCACAGGATCGCGAGGCCCGTCTGAACCACCTGGCTTTCCCCCAGCGAGACCGGATCGTAGCCCACGCCAAGGTAATGGTGTGCGCTGCGCAGCCAGATCGTGTTGACTTCCACGAAGCCCAGGATCGCGGCCATGGCCAGCGCGCCCTTTCCGGCAAGGAAGCCTGCCGCGCCCGGCTGCGGCTTGGCGGTCAGCACCATGCGCCGCCACAGTTCAAGCGCCACCAGCGCCAGCGCCACCGAGAGGTCGACGGGGTTGAGCAGCGGGACATAGGGCAGCGGGTCAGTCACTCCGGCGGCAAGCATCGCGGTGAACAGCGCGCCCGTCCACGCCAGCATCGCCAGCACCACGGCTGCGGTCCAGTAATAGGCGGGGGCGTGCGGATGGAGCGGCCAGCGCAGGCCGGATCGGTCCTGCAGCGGCGCGGCACGTCCGGCCCAACGGGTGAGCAACATCAGGACCGCGACCACGCTGACCAGGAACACCACGCCCGCCCACGAAGTGTCCCACAGCGCCGCGCGGTCGATGCCAAGATCCAGGCTGTCGGCCACCATTCCGGTGAGCAGCCACACGGTCGCGGCATGGACGAGGTAATTCCAGCCCGATCGTTTGGCGTCCGGCGCGCTGCCGCGATCGCTGGAGCGCAGCATCCAGAAGTGCAGGCCAAGCGCCGCGAGCCACAAGGCGATGTCGGGCAGGTAGAGCACGTGGCGCCCAAGCCCGAGCGAAAGCATGAAGGTGAGGAACAGCAGCGGCAGGCTGGCCCGGCCCGGCCAGCTTGCCACGGCCCAGTCCTTGCGCCGTCCGAACCCGTCGGCCAGCGCGGCCGCGGCGAGCAGGGCGACCATGAAGGTCAGCAGCTGGGTCTCGTAAGTCAGGACGGGCTGCGCCAGATCGAACGCCTTCGCGGCCGGGATGCTGCGGGTGACTTCCTGGAACAGGGCAATGGCGACGAACAGGAACCCGCCAAGGAAGGCCGGATTGCGCAGCGCCCGCTCCACCGGGGCATAGGCCAGCGCGGCGCGCGACCCGCTGTGCGGCAGATCGCCGCGCAGCCACCAGGCGGTCAGCAGCAGGGGCAGGGCGATAAGCAAGGGGCTGACGAAACCGTTGTTCAGCACCGGCACGGCGGAAACACTGGAGGGCAGGTTGCCCAGCAGCACCAGCGCCGCCACGGCCTGAAGCAGCAGGCCGAACGCGCGGGGCATCCAGCGCGCCTGCCGCTTGCCCACCCAGAACGCGCCCGCGCCTTCCAGCGCCCAGGCGGCCGAGGTCCACTTCGCATCAAGCGCCAGCGGCACGGCCAGGGTTACAAAGCCGACGCCGATGGCCAGCAGGCATTCGTTGAGCAGGCGCATTTCCTGCTTCGCGCGGCGCATGGTGAAAGCGGTAATGCCAAGGTAGACGGCACCAAATGCCAGCGCGGAAAAGGCGCTGCCGAACTCGCTGCCGCGCATCATCCCGGCCTGGAGCCCGAACCCGGCCATCGCCGGTCCGAACAGCAGGGTGGAATCCACCGCATTGCCCAGCTTGCCCGGGGTGTTGTGGGCATAGAGCACGGCGGTTGCCAGGTAGATGCCGACGCTGATCGCCAGGAATATCTGGCAGGTCAGGTAATGCTGCGGGGCATAGCTGGTCTGGCCCCAGACGATTGCCATGCCGAAAGTGGCAAAGAAGCCCAGCAGGTTGAGCGCCCGCCAGCTCTTCTTCCAGGCAATCACCAGGATCGCGGCGTTGAGAACGGTGTAATAGGTGAACAGCGGCAGCGGGGTTCTGGAATCGCCGCCCAGCAGCACCGGCACGGCAAAGCCGCCCAGGAACGATACCAGCGCCATGCCGCGCGCATCCTGCAGCAGCGCCAGCGCGCAGCCGAGCGCGGCGAACAGGATCATCAGCGCGAAAGCCGCGCCCATTGGCACCACATCATAAAGACGCGCGGCGGCAAAGACGGTAAGATACATCACCGCCACGCCGCCACCTTGCAGCGCCAGCGCGAAGTCCGGACGCGCCGTGCGGCGGTTGAAGCCCACCACCAGCAGCGCCGCACCGGCGGCAGCGACCAGCGCAAGGCGCGCCTCGATCGGGAACAGCCCGGCCTGCGCGGCATAGCGGGCAAGGAAGCTGAGACCCACGAACAGGATCACCAGCCCGACCCGGACGATGGTGTTGCCGCCCAGCAGCCAGTCGCGCGCCGCCGCAACCCACTGCTCGGCCAAAGATGGCTCGCGCGGGATGGCAGGCTGCGTGGCGGAGACGGCAGGTCCGTTCGCCGCAGGCTCGGGCCAGGCGGGAGCGATGATTTCCGCAGGGGATTGCCGGGCCTCCATGCCGGGTGCAGGTTCGCCCAGGGTACTTGCCTGCTTTGGCTGCGCGGGCGCGAGATCGGCGGGCTCTTCCGCTTCGGCTCTCGCGGCGGGTTCGGCTTGCGCGTCGTGGGCCTGGGAATGGAGCGCCTGCGCCACCGCGCGCGCGATTTCGCCGCGCATGGCCGATCGCAGCCAGAGCCCGAATGGCAAACCCGCCATTCCGCCAAGGATCAGGCCAAAGCCTGAGAACTCAGAGGCGATCCACCCCAGCGTGGCGAAAGCCAGAACCGTCCACAGTACCATGCCGCATCCCCCTCAGGCGTGGCCGCAGTCTGGCAGAAAGCGCCGCAATTGGAAGCGCGCATAGCGCGGGCTCCCCCCCTGTCAGGTTGCTACAGGCACCCTTCGACATATTCGATGGAGCGGTCGCCGGCAGTGATGGTCTCGACCTTGCCTTGCGCAACGTGGAACTTGATTCCGCGATCCTTCCCGGCCCAGAAGAAATAGTCGACGCCGTCGTAGGGGTTGGCCTCCCGTTTCAGCTTGCCCGAACCGTAGGCAGCGAGCAGTGCCTTCTCGGTTGAGCCGACATGGATGCCGTTGGCGGTCTTGAGCGCGGGGCTGACGGTAAGGAACGAGCCAGCCTTGCCCTCGATCACCATCACGTCCACCAGCCGGTCGTTCGAACTGTAGGTCTCGCAGGCATAGGTGTCCCAGTCGGCCGACTGCGAGCCGTAATTGCCCTGCGGCCTGAACGCGTCGCTGATCGACTGAAAGGCGTCCCCGGCCCTGAAACCGTTCATCCCGAAAGCGGTGATCGTCTGCGGTTCGGCCAGGTTGCCTTCCCAGACATAGCTGCCATCGCGGATCTTGAGCCAGCGGGTGGCGGGGTCGGCCCCTTCGACCCAGCGGCCGGTCAGCATCTCGCCGGGTTCGATCCTGCCGGTCACTTCCGATCCCCGCGCGGTGGGAAAGCTGCGCTTCTGCGCAGGCGCAACGACCAACCGCTCGATCTCGGCACTGAGGAACCTGTCCACATAGGTATCGAACCACTCCTGCGGGCGGGGCGCGTCCGGGTCTGCTGCCGCCTCGGTCGCGGCGGCCTCGGGCGCGGGGCTGTCGGCGTCTGCGGATAGCGTCCAGATCGCAACGCCCAGGATCAGGGCAAGAACCAGCGCCGCGCCAACCGCGATCCCGCCATTACGCAGCCGCGCCTTCGACAGGGTGGGCGAGGGATCGTGTTCGATCGGCTTGCCCGCCTCCAGCTGCACCGGACTGCCGCAGCCCGGGCAGAACTGGCTGGTGCCCTTCGTCATTTTTCCGCAATTGCGGCAAATTCCCGCCATGCACCCCTCCGCAAGCCCGCACCGTGAAGCTTGCGACAGTCCGGGCGACAAGTCGATAGGTCTTTAACCCGGGGCGGCGGCGGAACCGGCCAGCAGGCCGCCATCGATCGAGAATTCCGCGCCGGTCACATAGCCCGCCTCGTCCGATGCGAGGAGGACCGCCAGCGCGGCGACTTCCTCTGCCGTGCCGAATCGCCGCAGCGGGGTATCCGCCACCAGCGCGGCCATCCGGTCCGCGCGGTCCGGCCCGTCGCCCAGCATCGCCTCCCACATGGGCGTCAGGATCGCGGCCGGGTGGAGCGAGTTGCAGCGGATTTGCCAGCCCTGCTGGGCGCACCACAGCGCGACCGACTTGGTGTGATTGCGCACCGCCGCCTTGGAACTGGCATAGGCCGCAGCGCCGGGAATGCCGACCAGGCCCGAGCGCGAGGACACATTGATGATCGAGCCGGTGCCCGCCTGCTTCATCGCGCCGATCGCATAGCGGCAGCCCAGGAAGGTGCCATCGAGATTGACCGCGTGGACCGCGCGCCAGTCAGCCAGACTGGCGTGTTCGGGATCGTGCGGCCCGGGGGAGCTTTCGAAGCCGGTCACCCCGGCGTTGTTGACCACCACGGCGGCGCGCGGGACTTCGCGGGCGAGGGTTTCCCAGTCCGCCTCCTCGCGCACGTCGAGCGGCAGGAAACGGCAGCCGATTGTGGCGGCGGCCGCTTCGCCGCCGGGTCTGTCGATATCGGTCAGGATGACTTCGCCGCCTTCGCCGGCAAAGGCCTGGGCAATGGCGCGGCCGATGCCGCGCGCCGCGCCGGTCACGACGCAGATTTTTCCCGTGAGTCGGGGCATGGAATTTTCCTTTGGGTACAATTGGTCGGGCGCGGCACCCGGCAGCGGCGGGGCCACGAATGCGCGTCAATCCGCCGGGGCGGTGTCACTGGACCAAGTGCGTAAACTCCCGTTGCAGGAAGCCGATTGTAGGCCGCTCAGGCGGCGCCCTCAAGCCCCAGTTCGCCTAGCTTGCGGTACAGCGTCGAGCGGCCGATGCCGAGGCGGCGGGCGACTTCGGTCATCCGTCCGCGATAGTGGCCGATGGCGAGGCGGATCACGTCGGCCTCGATCTCTTCCAGCGGGCGCAGGTTGCCATCGGGGGTATAGAGCACGACACCCGCGCTTTCCTGCAAGGGCGCGGTCCCGTTCATGCTGTCGCTGCCGAGCAGGTTGGACAGCTGCGGGAAATCGTCCGAGGTCAGCGCATCGCCATCGCAGAACACCGCCGCGCGGAACAGCACGGCCTGAAGCTGGCGGACGTTGCCCGGCCAGTCATAGGCCGCCAGCAGGGCCAGCGCGCCATCGGTTATGCCCAGCGCGCGAAGGCCCGGTTGTTCGCCGATCCGGGCAAGGAAATGCCGCGCCAGCGCCGGAATGTCGCCCGGGCGTTCGCGCAGCGGCGGCAGGTTGACCGTGACCGTGCCGATCGCCGCCAGCAGTTCGGGCAGAAAGTGTCCGCCAGCCACCATGTCGCGCAGTGGCAGGTTTGAAGCGGCGACCAGCCGCACATCGATCCGGAACGAATGGCGCGCGCCGATCGGCCGCACGTCGCCGCGCTGGATCGATTCAAGCAGGCGCTGCTGGACGTGCATCGGCAGGCGGTCGATCTCGTCAAGCGCCAGGGTGCCGCCGTCGGCATGCTGAAGCGCGCCGATGTGGCGATCGAAGGCGCCTGGGAAGGCGCCCTTTTCATGGCCGAACAGCGCGCTCTCGACCGAATTGGCCGGGATGCCGCCGATGTTGAGCAGCCGGAACGGAGCCTTGGCGCGGGGGCTGGCGGCCTGCATCGCGCGCACCAGCATTTCCTTGCCGGTGCCACTTTCGCCCTCGATCAACACCGGGCCGTGGCCGCGCGCGGCCTTGGCGGCAATCGCCAGCGCTGTGCGGAACGTGGGGGCGGCGCCGATCATCGCGTCAAAGTCCGGGCTGGAAGCCATCTTCTCGGTCAGCGGCTGCAGTTCGTCGCGCGGGGCCTCGCGGGTGGTGGCCATGCGCAGCGCCAGCATCAGCCGGTCGGGCGCGACGGGCTTGATCAGATAATCGGTGGCGCCCGCGCGCATCGCTTCCACCGCCAGCAGCGGCGAGGCGCTGGTGGTGAGCATCAGGATCGGCAGGGCGGGGCGGCGGGACTTTAGCTCGGCAATCAGGGTGCAGGCCTCGTCGCCGGGCACCCATTGATCCAGCACGATCGCGCTGAGCTGCATCCCCTGCCGGGTGCCAAGGGTGGCGATCGCGGTTTCGGCATCACGCACGACCAGCGTGCGCCAGCCCTCGCGCGCGGCAAGCGCGGTGATCAACCGGCTTTGCGCCGGCTCATCGTCGATCAGCATCAACAGGCGCTGCTCGATTTCCGCCATTCTCTGTCTCTAGGCCCCCAACTTTGTCCAGTTGCGGATAGCGCAGGGAGGTAAAGACGCGATTAAGGCAGGGTATTGACCGGATTATGCCCCAAGCCCCCTTGAGCCGCACGGCGGCTGGCGATAGAGCAACCCGGAAAGCCCGTTACGGGCACAAATCTGGGGAATGACCATGGCCAGCGGCAACGACATGAAGGCGCACGAATCCACCTATTCCAGCTTCCTCGGGCTGGCGAAGTGGGGAACCATCGTAACGGTGGCGATCACCGTCCTCGTCATCTACCTGATCGTCTGAGCGCAGGGACAGCGGCGGCATGCGCATCGCGGTCCTCAAGGAAACCGCGAGCGGGGAAACCCGCGTTGCGGCAACGCCCGAAACTGTAAAGAAATTCATCGCGCTGGGCGCCAGCGTAGCGGTTCAGCCGGGCGCGGGCGACAGCGGCTGCATCGCCGATGCGGACTATGCCGCCGCCGGGGCCGAAGTGGCATCCGGCGCGGTCAAGGGTGCGGACATCGTGCTGGGCGTGCAGGGGCCGGATCCCGCCGCGCTGGCCGGTGCCAATCCGGGCGCGTGGATCGTGGCGGGTCTCGATCCGTTCGGCCAGCGCGCGCGCATTGATGCCTATGCCGCCGCCGGGTTCGAGGCGCTGGCGATGGAATTCATGCCGCGCATCACCCGCGCGCAATCGATGGACATCCTTTCCAGCCAGTCGAACCTGGCCGGTTACAAGGCGGTGGTCGAGGCGGCGAATGCCTATGGCCGCGCCTTCCCGATGATGATGACTGCGGCGGGCACGGTTTCGGCCGCCAAGTGCTTCGTCATGGGGGTTGGCGTCGCGGGCCTCCAGGCGATTGCCACCGCGCGCCGGCTTGGTGCGCAGGTTTCCGCCACCGACGTGCGCTCGGCCACGAAGGAGCAGATCCAGTCGCTCGGCGCCAAGCCGATCTTCGTCGAGAATGTCGCCGGGATCGAGGGTGAGGGCGCGGGCGGCTATGCCACGGAAATGAGCGAGGAATACCAGAAGGCCCAGGCCGAACTGGTATCCAGCCATATTGCCAAGCAGGACATCGTCATCACCACCGCGCTTATCCCGGGGCGGGCGGCACCTAGGCTGATTTCCGACGCCCAGATCGCGACGATGAAGCCTGGCAGCGTGATTTTCGATCTTGCCGTGGCGCAGGGCGGCAATGTGGAGGGCAGCAAGCCGGACGAAGTCGTGGTCAAGCACGGCGTCAAGATCATCGGCTATTCCAACACTCCGGCCAAACTTCCCGCCGATGCTTCGGCGCTGTTCGCGCGCAATCTCTACAACTTCCTGTCCGCCTTCTGGGACAAGGAGCAGGGGCGCCCGGTGCTGGACGAGGAAATCGGCACCGCGATCCGCCTGACCCAGGGCGGCAAGGTGGTGAACGAGAGGCTGCTGGGGTGAAGGATACCGGTGGGGGGGGGGGAGGGGGAGGGGGGGGGGGCTGGCGCACCAGGTCAATGGGTGGACTTGCGCGGGTCGGATATGGCGGGGCGAGGGGGGCCGGGCGGGGGGGGGGGGGGGGGGGGGGGGGGGGGGGGGGGGGGCAGGGGCTGGGCAGATTGCGCGCTCCCCTCCGCAGGCCTGGCCGCCACCCCCAGGGGAGACTCTTTGGGAGTCGCCTGCTGACATGGACTTCATCTCAATCCTGTCCATCTTCGTGATGGCCTGTTTCGTGGGCTACTACGTGGTCTGGTCGGTCACTCCGGCGCTGCACACGCCGCTGATGGCGGTGACCAACGCGATTTCCTCGGTGATCGTGGTCGGCGCGCTGATCGCCTCGGCGGCGGCGGGTAGCCCGGTCGCCAAGTGGCTGGGGCTGCTGGCGGTGGTGCTGGCGAGCGTCAACATCTTCGGCGGCTTTGCCGTGACGGCGCGCATGCTGGCGATGTACAAGAAGAAGGAGAAGAAGTGATGGACTTCGCGCTTCTCTCTGCAGCTGCCGGCGAACTCGCGGTCAATCCCTGGGTGGCGCTGGCCTATCTCGCCTCGGGCGTGCTGTTCATCCTCGCGCTGCGCGGGTTGTCCTCGCCCAGCACCAGCCGCGCGGGCAATCGCTATGGCATGATCGGTATGCTGATCGCGGTGGTGACGACGCTGGTGACGCATGACATTGCCAGCTTGCCGGAAATCGTCGCGGCGCTGGCCATCGGTGGCGGGATCGGCTGGGTGATCGCCCGGCGCATCGCGATGACCGACATGCCGCAGCTGGTCGCCGCGTTCCACTCGCTGGTGGGGCTTGCCGCCGTGCTGGTCGGCTGGGCGGCCTATCTCAACCCCGAAGCCTTCGGGATCGTCGGGCCGGACGGGGCAATCGATCCGGTTTCCCGCCTCGAAATGGGGCTGGGCATCGCGATCGGCGCGATCACGTTCTCCGGCTCGATCATCGCTTTCCTCAAGCTGGCGGGCAAGATGAGCGGTGCGCCGATCCTGCTGCCCGCGCGCCACGTCATCAATCTTGCCACGCTGGCCGCGATCCTCGGGCTGACCGGCTATTTCATGACCGACCAGTCGCTGTGGGTGATTGCGACGGTCACCGCGCTGGCGTTCCTGATCGGCTTCCTGCTGATCATCCCGATCGGCGGGGCGGACATGCCGGTGGTCGTCTCGATGCTCAATTCCTATTCGGGCTGGGCGGCAGCGGCGATGGGCTTCACGCTGCACAACACGGCGATGATCATCACCGGCGCGCTGGTCGGCTCGTCGGGCGCGATCCTCTCGTACATCATGTGCAAGGCGATGAACCGCAGCTTCATTTCGGTGATCGCGGGCGGGTTCGGCGCCGATGCCAGCGCGGCTGGCGGCGAGGCCAAGGAACAGCGCCCGTGGAAGCGCGGCAGCGCCGAGGACGCGGCCTATATGCTGGGCGAGGCGGAAAAGGTCATCATCATCCCCGGTTACGGCATGGCCGTTTCCCAGGCCCAGCACGCCCTGCGCGAAATGGCCGATCTGCTGAAAGCCAAGGGGGTGGAGGTGAAGTACGCGATCCACCCGGTCGCGGGGCGCATGCCCGGGCACATGAACGTGTTGCTGGCCGAAGCCAACGTCCCCTATGACGAGGTGTTCGAGCTGGAGGACATCAATAGCGAATTCGCCACTGCCGACGTCGCCTTCATCATCGGCGCGAACGACGTGGTCAATCCGGCGGCGAAGACCGACAAGTCCTCGCCGATCTACGGGATGCCCGTGTTCGACGTCGACAAGGCCAAGCAGGTGTTTTTCATCAAGCGCTCGATGGGCGGGGTGGGCTATGCCGGGGTCGACAACGACGTGTTTTATATGGACCAGACCCTGATGCTCCTCGCTGATGCCAAGAAGATGGTCGAGGACATCAACAAGGGACTGGCGCACTAGGAGCGTCATTCGGGCAGTCCCACCTTCCCGTTCGTGTCGAGCGTAGTCGAGACACGGCGCGCAGGTGTCTCGACTACGCTCGACACGAACGGAGGTTGGTTTGGTTCGCGCAATTGCTCTTGCCGGATTGGTCGCTTTGGCCGCCTGCGCTCCCTCCAAGCTTGCCTATGGCACAGTCAAAAGTGCCCTGCGCGATGCCGGGCTGTCGGAACCCAACTCGGCCTGCATGGCGGAGCGGATGACCGACCGGCTGACCATTGGCCAGTTGCAGAAGCTCAAGAAGCTGAAAGGCGCGGATCGCTCGCTGGGCGATTTCGTTGCCGCGGTGCGCCGGGTCGGCGACCGCGAGGCGCTGGAAGTGACGGCGAGTTCGGCGGCGCTGTGCGCCACGGGGCTGGCGCGCGAGAAGCGCTAGGCCGCATCCGCTGCGCGGGATTGACTTACACCCCTGTCAGTCCATCATCCCGCCCATGAGGATGTCTATCGCGCTGATCGTCGCGGCCCCGGCGCTTGCCCTGGCCGCCCCCGCCTTTGCCAAGGTCATTGCCGTTGCCCCGGGCGAGAATGCGCAGGGGCGCTTGCAGGAGGCGCTGATCCTCGCCGCGCCGGGCGATGTGGTGGAACTGGGGGCGGGGCGCTTTTCACTGACCGACGGGCTTTCGCTCGACGTCAAGGGCGTCACCCTGCGCGGCGCGGGGATGGATGCGACTGTGCTCGATTTCACCGGCCAGCAAGGCTCGGGCGAGGGGCTGCTGGTCACCTCCAGCGACGTCACCCTGCGCGACTTCGCGGTGGAGAACACCAAGGGCGACGGGATCAAGTCCAAGGGCGCCGACCGCGTGGTCTATTATCGCGTGCGCGTCACCTGGACCGGCGGGCCAAAGGAAACCAACGGCGCGTATGGGATATATCCGGTCTCCAGCACCGGGGTGCTGATCGATGGCTGCAAGGTCTCGGGCGCGTCGGACGCGGGGATCTATGTCGGCCAGTCGAAGGACATCACCGTCCGCTACAACTATGTCGAGCAGAACGTGGCGGGGATCGAGATCGAGAACAGCCGCAACGCGCTGGTCACCGGCAATCTCGTTACCCGCAACACCGGCGGCATCCTGGTGTTCGACCTGCCCAACCTGCCGGTGATGGGCGGCGGTCAGACGCTGATCGAAAACAATCTGGTGGTGGCCAACGATACCCCGAATTTCGCGCCCAAGGGCAACATCGTCGCTTCCGTCCCGCGCGGCACGGGGGTTATGGTCATGGCCAACGATACGGTGGTGGTCACCGGCAACAGCCTTATCGACAACCCCACCGGACAGGTGATGGTGGTGGCCTATCCCAACGCCTTCACCGATGCGCGCTATAATCCCTATCCGCGCCGCGTGTTCGTGAGTTCCAACCGGATCAGCGGCGGCGGCACCGATCCAGCGCTGCCGGGCGGGGCGCAATTGAAAGCGGCGTTCGGCGGCGCCCTGCCGCCGGTGCTGTGGGACGGCCTGGGGGCCGAGGGCGAGGCCCTGTCGGTTGATGAAGGGGTGGGCGTACTCTCGCTCAATCTGCCGAAGCAGGGTGCCGGGTTCGAGGCCGCGCGGCCCGCTCCGGCCAAACCGCGCGCGCTGCGGATCGACATCGATCCGGCAAAGTTCGGCGCCCCTGCCGCGCTGGGTGCGCGGATCGCGCGGTGAGACTGTTCGCTGCCGCCCTGCTGGTGGCCGTCAGTGCCGTGGCCGCGAACCACGCGACGGCGCGCGATCCGGCGGTCAGCGACGCGGCGATCACGGCTGAGGGCATGCCGCCGCGCCTGTCGGACTATGGCTTCTTCGCCGATGCCCGCCGTCAGTTGCCCGCGCCGGGGGTGACGCCCTATCGCCTCCAGACCCCGCTGTGGACCGACGGGGCCGACAAGCGCCGGTTCGTCTACGTGCCTGCCGGGCAAAAGGCGCGCGCGGGGGGCGACGGGCTGCTTGATCTGCCGGTCGGTTCGGCGCTGGTGAAAACCTTCAGTTTTGGCGAGCGGCTGATCGAAACCCGCGTCCTGCTGCGCCGGGCCGACGGTTGGACGGCACTGCCCTATCGCTGGAACGAGGCGCAGACCGACGCTGAACTGGCGCTGGGCGGGGCGCGGTTTGCGCTGACCCGGCCTGATGGGCAGGCGATTTCCTATGCCATTCCCAACAAGAACCAGTGCAAGGACTGCCACAAGCTCGACCACGCAGTTGCGCCGATCGGGCCCAAGGCGCGCAACCTGTCGGCCCGGTGGCTGGCGGACTTCCAGCGCGCCGGGCACCTCGATGCCATGCCGGCCGTCGCGCGGCGGGTGCCGCTGTGGGAGGAGCGGGCGAAGGTTGCCGCAGCCGATGCCGCGCGCGGCTGGCTAGACAGCAATTGTGCCCATTGCCACAATCCGCGCGGGGCGGCGTCCAACTCCGGTCTGGACCTCAGCTGGGAACAGACCGATCCGCTGATGCTGGGGATCGGCAAGCGCCCGGTCGCGGCAGGACGCGGGGCGGGCAATCTCGATTTCGATGTGGTGCCCGGCGATCCCGACCACTCGATCCTCTATTACCGGATGGGCAACCTTGAGGCTGGCATCTCGATGCCGGAAATCGGCCGCTCCACCGTCGATCCGGCAGGGATGGAGGCGGTCGCGCGCTGGATCAGGGAGATGAAGCGATGAAGCGTCTGGGCAAGTGGCTGGCCGGGCTGGCGGCGGTGTTGCTGCTGGCCTTCGTGGCCCTGCGGACACCCGATACCGGTCCGGCTGAGATGCGCGCGAAATACGGGGCGGCGCCCTCGCAGTTCGTGGACCTCGGCGCCGGGCTGACGGTCCATTTGCGCGATGAAGGGCCGCGCGATGCGCCGGTGATCGTGTTGCTCCACGGCTCCAACGATGATCTCCACACCTGGGACCAGTGGGCCGATGCGCTGAAACGCCATTTCCGCGTGGTGCGGTTCGATACGGTGGGACACGGCCTGACCGGAGCCAGCCCGGACAAGGACTACAGCGCTGCCGCAATGGTTGCACTGGTCGGAAGGGTGGCGGACAGGCTCGCCCTGCCGAAGTTCGCGCTTGCCGGCAATTCGATGGGCGGCGCGGTGGCGGCGCAATATGCCATGGCCCATCCCGAGCGGCTGACCGGCCTCGTCCTCGTCGACGCGGGCGGCGCGCCCAAGAAGGGCAACGAACGCGGCAATATCGGCTTCAAGCTGGCAGCCATGCCGGGCGTCAACGCGCTGGCGGAATCGATCACCCCGCGCTTCCTGATCGAGCGCAGCCTGCGCCAGTCGGTTACCAACCAGGCGGTGGTGACACCGCAGACGGTCGACCGCTTCTGGGAAATGCTGCGCTATCCCGGCAACCGCGAGGCGACGATGATCCGCTTCTCCACCCCGCGCGCCACGCTCGATCCCGCGCGGCTGGCGGAGGTCAGGGTGCCGACGCTGATCCTGTGGGGCGAGGAGGACGCGCTGATCGGGGTGGACGGCGCGCGCTGGTACAACAGGGCAATCCCTGACAGCCGATTGGTCGTCTATCCCGGGATTGGCCACCTGCCGCAGCAGGAGGCGCCGCTGCAAAGCGCCGCGGCGGTTGCGTCCTTCATGGCCGGACTGGCCAAGCCGGAGGGAGCGGCCGGCGGGGCCAGCTGAACTTTACGCGGGCGTGCGCTTTGCGTAAGGCCGCGCGCAACAGGGGATTTTCCACGATCCCGGGGAGTATTCGGTCTTGCGCAAAATTGGCCTGATCGGCGGCATGTCATGGCTGTCGACCCGCACGTATTACGAACACATCAACCGCCTGGTTCAGGCCCGCGCCGGGCTCGGTTCCAGCGCGCCGATGCTGATCGAAAGCCTCGATTACGCCTCGCTCAGCCGCCTTTCGGGCAATGAGGAATGGCAGCGCGCGGCCGGCATTCTGGCGGATTCGGCCAGGAGGCTGGAGCAGGCCGGGGCGACCGCGCTGCTGATCGGCGCCAATGCCATGCACAAGGTCTATGACCAGGTCGCGGGCGCCGTAACGGTGCCGGTGCTGCACATCGCCGAATGCGTCGCCGCGCGCATGGCGGACAGCGGGGTGAAGAAAGCCGCGCTGATCGGGACGCGCAACGTGATGCTGGAAAGCTTCTACCGGCAAAAGCTGATCGGGCGCGACATCGAACTGCTTCCGCCCGAAATGCAGTTCGTCGAGACGCTTGACCGGATCATCTATGATGAACTGATGCAGGGCAAGGCCACCCGCCAGGCCGAGCGCGAGCTCAAGACGATCCTCACCAACCTCCAGCAGGATGGGGCCGAAGCCGTGGTGCTGGGCTGCACCGAGCTGGAAATGGTCGTCGATGTCGATGCCAATATCCTGCCGATCTACGATTGCACCCGCATCCACGCCGAGGCGGCGGTCGACTGGATGATGGGCGAAGAGTGACGCCACGTTGAACCGCGCCCCCTATGCCAGCGATCCCGCCCGCAGCCGGGGGCGCGAGTTTCCGATCGAGGGGATGCTCGCGCGCGGGCCGCGCACCCCCTATCAGCGCGACCGCGACCGGATCGTCCATTCGATCGCCTTCCGCCGCCTGCGCCACAAGACCCAGGTGTTCATCGCTCCCGATGGCGATCATTACCGGGTGCGCCTGACCCACAGCCTCGAGGTCGCGCAGATCGGCCGGGTCATCGCGCGCGCGCTGGGGCTGGACGAAGACCTGACCGAGGCGCTGTGCCTGGCCCATGACATCGGCCACCCGCCTTTTGGCCATGCGGGCGAGGACGCGCTGGACAACGCGCTTCAGCGGCACGGCGGGTTCGATCACAACGCGCACTGCCTGCGCGTGCTGATGCGGCTGGAAAGCCCCTATTGCGAGCATGAGGGGCTGAATCTCAGCTGGGAACTGCTGGAAGGTCTGGCCAAGCACAATGGTCCGCTTGGCATGGTGCCCTGGGCGCTGGCCGAGCTTGACGCGGACTTCCCGCTGGAATTGCGGCAATGGTCCTCGCTGGAAGCGCAGGTGGCCGCGCTGGCTGACGACATCGCCTATGACAACCACGACATCGATGACGGGCTGCGCGCGGGCTTTCTTGATCTGGACGAGCTGCTTGGCCTCGATTTCGTCGCCGATCACTGGCGGGCGATCGAGCGCAAGTTCCCCACTGCGCCGCAGGACCGGCGCCTGCGCGAACTGGTGCGCAGTCAGATCGGCTGGATGGTCAACGATGTGATCGGCGAGACGGCGGCGCGCGCCCACGGCATGGCCAGCGTCGCCGATGTCCGCGCGGCAGGCCGGGCGACGGCGGCCTTTTCCTCCGCGCTGGAGGGGCAGGAACGCGCGCTCAAGACCTTTATGTACGCGCGGCTCTATCACCATCCCCAGCAATTGCAGACCGCCGAACGTGCCCGCGCGGTGACGGCCGAGCTCTATGCCGCCTACGCCCAGGACCCGGCGCTGATGGAGGAGGGCTGGCTTTCGCGCCTGCCCGCCGATGAACCGCAGCGCAGCCGCCACATCGCCGACTACATCGCCGGGATGACCGACCGCTTCGCCATCGCCGCGCACGCCCGGATCTATGGCCGCACGGTCGAGGGGCTGTCGAATGTCTAGGCAGACCCGCATCGCGCTGGTTGGCGCATCCGGCCTGATCGGGATGAGCCTGATCCGCCTGGCGGTGGAGCGCACCGACATCCGCGTGATCGCCATCGCCCGGCGCGAAATTCCGCTGCCGAAGGGCGCGCGGATGGAAGTGCTGGTGGCCGATCCCGAAAACTGGGCCGATGCCATCGCCGCGGCCAATGCCAGGGTGCTGGTCTGCGCGCTTGGCACCACCTGGAAGAAGGCGGGCAAGGACGAGGAAGCGTTCCGCGCCGTCGATCAGGACCTTGTGCTGGCCTGCGGCCGCGCGGCCAAGGCTTCCAATATGCGCCAGATGATCGCAGTTTCCTCAGTCGGTGCAGATGCTTCGGCGAAGAACTTCTACCTGAAAGTGAAGGGCGAGACCGAGCAGCAACTGGGCAAGCTGGGGATTCCCAGGCTCGACGTGCTGCGCCCCGGCCTGCTGCGCGGCCCGCGCGAGGAAGTGCGCCCCGCCGAGCGGCTGGGGATGATCGCCAGTCCGCTGCTCGATCTGCTGCTCCACGGCCAGTACCGCAAGTACCGCTCGGTCCGGGCGGAGACCATGGCCCAGGCGATCGTCGGGCTCACGAAGGAAAAGGCTGCCGGGCGCTTCGTGTTCGAACACGATGCGATCCTGCGCGCGGCGCGCAAGGCCGGGGACTGGCCGCCGCCGCCCGTTGACTCCTGAAGCACTTGCCGCCATCGCCACACCGTCGCTGACCGCGCGGGAGAGTTCCGGTGATTCGTCGTTTTGACGGGCACCGGGCGCCGAAGGAGCAACCGCCCCGGAATCTCTCAGGCCAAAGGACCGCGTGGGTCGATAGCGATACTCTGGAAAGTGGTTGCCCCATGTCCTTCTGGGCCGGGCAGCCCGCCGAAGGTGTAACCCTGGACTTGGTGCAGGGGAAAGCTCTCAGGCTTCCGTGACAGAGGGGGCGCCGATTGGCGTCACACCTGTGCGGAAGGCGAATTAGTGAGCGATACTTACGATATTGACGAAGGTCTGGCGGAAGAACCCGAGGTTCTGACCCTGCCGCTTGACGCCTGGCACCGCGCGCACGGCGGCCGAATGGTCGAATTTGCCGGCTACTGGATGCCCGTGCAGTATGAGGGCATCATCGCCGAACATCACTGGACCCGCAGCCACGCGGGGCTGTTCGACGTTTCCCACATGGGCCAGCTCTATCTGGCGGGTGAGGGCGTGGAGGCCGCGCTGGAAGCCGTGCTGCCGATCGACCTTGCCACCCTGAAGCCGTTCGCTCCGCGCTATTCGATGCTGCTGGACGAAGATGGCGGGATCCTTGACGATCTGATGGTCACCCGCTGGCGCACCGGCTTCTACCTGGTAGTCAACGGCGCGACCAAGTGGGACGACATCGCCCACCTGCGCGAACACCTGCCCGACGAGATCACCCTGACCCTGCTGGAAGACAACGCGCTGCTCGCCTTGCAGGGGCCGCAGGCCTTCGCCGCGCTGGACCGGGTCGTGACCGGCGATCAGCCGCTTTCGGCGCTCACTTTCATGAAGGGCGGGGAGTTCAAGCTCGCTGGTCATGACGTCTGGATCAGCCGTTCGGGCTATACCGGCGAGGACGGGTTCGAGATTTCGCTGCCTGCCGAGGCGGCGGCTGAGATCGCGGACCTGCTCTGCGCGCAGGACGAGGTTCGGACCATCGGCCTTGGCGCGCGGGATTCACTGCGGCTGGAGGCGGGACTTCCGCTCTATGGCCATGACCTCAGCCCCGAAACCTCGCCCATCGAGGCGGACCTGGCCTTCGCGATCAACAAGCGCCGCCGCGCCGAGGGCGGCTTCCTGGGTGCGGAGCGGGTGCTACGCGACCTTGCCGAAGGGACCGGGCGCAAGCGCGTCGGCCTTGCCCTCGAAGGCCGCCAGGCGGCGCGTGAGGGCGCTGCTGTTTTTGCAGAAAATGAACAGGTTGGAGAACTGACCTCAGGCGGATTCTCGCCCAGTCTCGAACACCCCATCGCCATGGCCTACGTTGCCATCGAGTACGCCGGGCCGGGCACCGCGCTTGAAATCGAAGTGCGCGGCAAACGTCTGCCCGCGCGCGTCACCGCGCTGCCTTTCGTCCCCCACCGCTATCACCGCTGAGGAGCTGACCCATGCCCCGTTATTACACCCAGGACCACGAATGGATCGACGTTGACGGCGATGTCGGCACGGTCGGGATCACCGATTACGCCCAGGGCCAGCTTGGCGACATCACCTTTGTCGAACTGCCCGAAGCGGGCGCCACGCTGGCCAAGGGCGATGCCCCTTGCGTGGTCGACAGCGTCAAGGCCGCGTCGGACGTCTATGCGCCGGTCAGCGGCACCGTGACCGAGGCCAATGGCGCGCTGGCCGATGAGCCGGAACTGGTCAACACCGATCCCGAAGCCGGTGGCTGGCTGTTTCGCCTGAGCCTCAGCGATGCGGGCGAACTGTCCGGCCTGATGGACCGCGCCGCCTATGACGCCTACGTCGCGGAGCTGTAAGTCGATGCGATACCTGCCCCTGACACCAGCCGAACGCACGGACATGCTGGCCGTGATCGGTGCGGCTACCGTCGATGATCTGTTTGCCGACGTTCCGCCTGAGGCCCGCCTGTCCGGGCCAATTGCCGGCCTGCCACTCCACGCCAGCGAAATGGCGGTGGAGCGGCACATGGCCGCGCTCGCGGCGAAGAACATTTCCGCTGGCTCGGCACCGTTCTTCCTGGGGGCGGGGGCTTATCGCCACCATATTCCCGCCAGCGTCGATCACCTGATCCAGCGCGGCGAGTTCCTGACCGCCTATACGCCCTACCAGCCGGAAATCGCGCAGGGCACGCTGCAGGTGCTGTTCGAGTTCCAGAGCCAGGTGGCGCGGCTGTTCGGGGTGGAGGTGGCCAATGCCTCGATGTACGATGGCTCGACCGCCTGCTGGGAGGCCGTGGCGATGGCCGGGCGGATAACCAAGCGCGGCAAGGCCGTGCTGTGCCGGGGCCTGCACCCGCACTACGTTTCGACCGTGCGGACCATGGCGAAGTTTACCGGCGACGTGATCGACTGGCGGGCGCCCAAGCTGGAGGCGGAGCCCGACACCGCAGGCGTGATCGCCGCGATCGATGGCGAAACGTCCTGCGTGGTGGTGCAGTATCCCGATATTCTGGGCCGCATTCCCGATCTGGCCGCAATCGCGGAGGTGGCTCATGCCGCCGGCGCGCTGCTGGTGGCGGTGGTGACCGAGCCGGTCGCGCTGGGCCTGATCGAGGCGCCGGGCAACCTGGGCGCGGACATCGTGGTGGGCGAAGGTCAGGCGCTGGGCGTGGGGCTCCAGTTCGGCGGGCCGTACCTGGGCCTGTTCGGGTGCCGCGAAAAGTATGTCCGGCAGATGCCGGGGCGGCTGTGCGGCCAGACCGTGGACGCAGAGGGGCGGCGCGGCTTCGTGCTGACGCTCTCGACCCGGGAACAGCACATCCGGCGCGAGAAGGCGACCAGCAATATCTGCACGAATGCAGGGCTTTGCGCGCTGGCTTTCAGCATTCACATGACATTGCTGGGTGGGGAAGGGCTGGCGCGGCTGGCGCGGCTCAACCATGCCCGCGCCCGCGCCCTTGCCGACCGGCTGGCCAAGGTTCCGGGGGTGTCGGTGGTGAACCGCGCGTTCTTCAACGAGTTCGCGGTCCGGCTTCCCGCCGATGCGCGCGAGGCGGTGCGCGCCATGGCGGATCGCGGCGTGCTGGGCGGGGTCTCGCTCGGGCGGCTCTATCCTGATGACGACGCGCTGGCCCACGGCCTGCTCGTCACCGCCACCGAATGCACCACGGATGAGGATATCGAAGCCCTCGCCGCCGCCATTGAAGGAGTGCTGGCATGAACGCCCCCAACCAGTCCGGCTGGCGCCCCGCGATGGGCAGCGCCGAGACCCTCGATAGCCCCACCGCCAGCGGCGACCGCGCGCTGATGCTGGAAGAGCCGCTGATCTTCGAGCTGGGCCGCGCAGGCACCTGCGGGGTGGACATCGACGAGGCGGAGCTGGGCACGTCCGACGCGCTGGCTCCGTTTCTGCGCAAGGCCGCGCCCGCGTTGCCGGGCCTGAGCGAGCCGGAAACCGTGCGCCACTATACCCGCCTCAGCCGCCAGAACTATGCCATCGATCTGGGGCCGTTCCCGCTGGGATCGTGCACCATGAAGCACAACCCGCGCCTCAACGAGAAGGTCGCGCGGCTGCCCGGCTTTGCCGATGTCCACCCGCTTGCCCCGCAGCAGGCGGTGCGCGGCGCGCTGGAAACCATCGCCCAGCTGGCCGACTGGCTGATGGCGCTGACCGGCATGGCTGCCGTTGCCATGTCGCCCAAGGCGGGCGCGCATGGCGAGCTGTGCGGGGTGCTGTGCATCAAGGCCGCGCTACAGGCACGCGGTGATGACCGGCGGATCATGCTGGTCCCCGAAAGCGCCCACGGCACCAATCCGGCGACGGCGGCCTTTGCTGGCTTTGCCATCGAGAACATCCCGGCGACGCCCGAGGGGCGGGTTGACTTTGCCGCCCTGACCGCGCGGCTGGGGCCGGACATCGCCGGGGTGATGATCACCAACCCCAACACCTGCGGCCTGTTCGAGCGCGACATGAAGGCGATTGCCGACGCGGTCCATGCGGCGGGCGGCTATGTCTATTGCGACGGGGCGAATTTCAATGCCATCGTCGGCAAGGTCCGCCCCGGCGACCTTGGCATCGATGCGATGCACATCAACCTGCACAAGACCTTTTCCACCCCGCACGGCGGCGGCGGACCGGGCAGCGGGCCGGTGGTGCTATCCGCCGCGCTGGCGCCGTTCGCGCCTCTGCCGTTCGTCACCCGCGATACCGATGGTGCGGCGCGGCTGATCGAGGAAGAACACGCGCTAGAGGATCATCCATCCAGCTTCGGGCGGATGGCAGCGTTCCATGGCCAGATGGGGATGTTCACTCGCGCGCTGACCTATATCCTCAGCCATGGTGCGGACGGTCTCAGGCAGGTGGCGGAAGACGCGGTGCTGAACGCCAACTATGTGCTGCGCAGCCTTGAGGACGTGCTGGACGCGCCTTTCGCCGCTTCCGGCCCGTGCATGCACGAGGCGCTGTTCAGCGATGCCGGGCTGGCCGAGGGCTTCTCCACGCTCGACATTGCCAAGGGGCTGATCGACGAGGGCTTCCACCCGATGACGGTCTATTTCCCGCTGGTGGTCCACGGCGCGATGCTGGTCGAGCCGACCGAGACGGAGAGCAAGGCCGGACTTGACCGCTTCATCGCCTCGCTGCGTAGCCTCGCGGAGCGGGCGCGGGCGGGGGACGAGAGCCTGAAGAGCGCTCCCCACTTCGCCCCGCGCCGGAGGCTGGACGAAACGCTGGCGGCGCGCAAGCCGGTGCTGGGCTGGCGCGATTGACTTCCTCTCCCCTTGCGGGAAGGTATCGTATCCAAGTCCGAAGTAGGGGGGGAAGGCCATGTGGCCGCTGCTGTTCAGCCTGACCAATGCGATGGCGCTTGCCGCCTGGGTGGTGCTGGCGTTTCTGCCCAGGAAGCCGCTGGCGCTGAGTGCGGTCCTGTATCTGGGCGTCGCGCTGCTTTGCCTGATCTATGCGGTGTGCTTTGCGCTGTTCGTCAGCGGCAGCGTCGATCCGGGCGCCCTGCCGGGGGCGGGCGAGCCGGGCTTTGGTTCGATCGCAGCGGTCCGGGCGCTGTTCATGTCCGATGGCGGGGTAGTGATCGGCTGGACCCATTACCTGGCCTTTGACCTGTTCACCGGCCTGTGGATCGCGCGCGATGCCGATGCCAAGGGGTTTGGCCGGGTGGTGCAGGTGCCGTTTCTGGCGGCGACTTTCATTGCCGGGCCGGTCGGCCTGCTGAGCTGGCTGCTGGTTCGCGAACCCGCCGCGCGGGCGATGGCCAGGCGAAAGGCCTGAGGGTCGTCCCGGGGGGGCAGGCCCGGGACGACGATTGGCGGCGCCCTTACTTGTTGATTGCTTCCGATCCGGCCTGACCGGCGGATTCAATGTCCCGGCCAAGGCCCTTGACGGTGTTGCAGGCGCTGGCCGTCAGCACGATGCCGCCGGCGGCCAGAGCGAGTATCAGCTTGCGAACCATGGTGTTCTCCTTTGTCCGCGCCCAGTTGTGCGCGGCCGGGCCTGAACGAAAGGTGAGCCTGGCTCCGCGCGCCGCTTAATCGGCACCGCTGGCCGCAGGCGGCTGGCCGCGGCGGAACAGCTGATGTTCGCGCCAGGCGATCACCGCTCCGGCAGCGATGATCGCGGGGGCGCCCAGCCAGGTCGCGGCGGGTGGGAGTTCATCCCACAGCAACCAGCCATAGAGCGTGGCCCAGGCCAGCGCGGTGTAATCCATCACGATCACGCTGGCGACCTGGCCGAAGCGCAGCGATGCGGTGAGCAGGATCTGGCCAAGGCAGCCAAGCAGCCCGCAGCCCAGCAGCAGCGCCCACTGCAGCGGGCTGTGCGGGGTATAGGCAAAGGGCAATACCAGGGCGAGGATCGGCGCGGAAAACAGCGCGAACCAGAACACGATGGACAGCGATTCGTCGGTCCGTGCCAGATCGCGCACCTGGACCGCGATGATCGCCACCATCAGTCCGGCCATGATGCCCACGAAGGCGCCGAACGGCGGCAGGTGCGAATTGCCCGGCTGGGTGATGATCAGAACCCCGGCAAAGCCCAGCGCAACGGCAAGCCAGCGGACCGGGCCAACCTGCTCCTTCAGCACGAAGGCGGACAGCAGCACCGCGAAGATCGGGGTGGTAAAGCCCAGCACCGTTGATTCCGCCAGCGGCAGCAGCAGCGGCGCGCCGAAAGTGAAGCACATCCCCGTCAGCCCCAGCACGGCACGGCGCATATGGATCATCGGCCGGTTGGTCTTCAGCCGGTGGACCTGCCCGCGCAGCGCCAGCCAGCCCAGGATCAGCGCCACGGTCGGCACCTGCCGCCAGAACAGGATTTCGGCAAAGGCCACGCCGGATTCGGCAGTGAACTTGACCAGCATGACCAGGGTAGACAGCACCCCTACCGCAATCACCCGAAGCCCCAGCGCGAGGAACGGCCGCTGGCGCGGCGGGGCGGGCTGGACATGGGCCATGGGTCCGCTCTAACCGCCCGGGATGGACAGGCAAGGCTGATGGACTGGCAAACCGCGATTTCGGACTGGCTCGATCACGATTGGGTGGTCTGGTGGCTGCTGCCGGGGCTGGGCGCCCTGGCGCTGGCGCTGTTTGCCTGGGCGGGCGACCGGCGGCGGATGAACCGCAGCGACCCAGACGCGGTCGGCTGGGTCGCCTGGCGCGACGTGGCCTTCTGGTCGGCCTTTGCCGCTGTACTGCTGCTGATCGCCGCGCTGAGGGGCTGGCTGGCCTCGGGCTGAGCGGGCAATTCAGAAGAGAAGTGGGGCAGTCCCTTACAGGCAGGCTTCCAGATAGGCCTGATCGAACCCGAACTGGCGGGCCTTTTCCAGCGTATAGGGGCGCAGGCCCGAGGCGCGGAATTCGCCGATGATCTTGCCGTCCTCGCTCTCGTCCAGATACTCGAACTTGAACAGTTCCTGCGTCACGATCACATCGCCTTCCATCCCGATCACTTCGGTGATGCCGGTGGTACGGCGCGAACCATCGCGCAGGCGCTTGACCTGAACGATCAGATCGACCGATTCGGCGATCTGGCGGCTGATGGCTTCCTTGGGGATCTTGATGTCGCCCATCAGGATCATGTTTTCCATACGGCCCAGGCATTCGCGCGCCGAGTTGGCGTGCAGCGTGCACATCGAGCCGTCGTGGCCGGTGTTCATCGCGGCGAGCAGGTCGAAGCACTCCGCGCCGCGGATTTCGCCCAGGATGATCCGGTCGGGACGCATACGCAGGGCGTTCTTGACGAGATCGCCGATGGTGATCGCGCCCTGGCCTTCAAGGTTCGGCGGGCGGGTTTCAAGCGGCAGCCAGTGCGGCTGCTGCAGGCGCAGTTCCGCCGCGTCCTCGATCGTCAGCACGCGCTCGCCCGGGTCGATCATCTTCGACAGGGCGTTGAGCATGGTCGTCTTGCCCGAACCGGTACCGCCCGAGATGACGATGTTCATCCGGCAGGCGCCCGCGATTTTCAGCGCGGTGGCCATCTTGTCCGACATCGATCCGAAATCGCGCAGCATGTCGATCGTGATCGGTTTTTCCGAAAACTTACGAATCGAGATCGCCGTGCCGCGCAGGGACAGCGGCGGCACGATCACGTTGACGCGGCTGCCGTCCTTGAGGCGGGCGTCGGCCAGCGGCGTGGTCTGGTCGACGCGGCGGCCGACCTGGTTGACGATGCGCTGGGCGATCTGGAACAGGTGGCTTTCATCGCGGAACCGGATCGGCGCGATCTGAAGCTTGCCCTTCTTTTCAATGTAGGTCTGGTCCGGGCCGTTGACCATGATGTCCGACACGTCGGGATCGTTGAGCAGCTCTTCCAGCGGACCGAAGCCGAGCAGTTCGTCGATCAGCACCTTTTCCAGCGCGAACTGCTCGCGCCGGTTAAGCGTAACCTTCAGTTCCGCCAGCACTTCGAGGATGATCGGGCGGAATTCTTCCGACAGCTCATCCTTGGTCAGCGTTGCCGCCGCTTCGGGATCGACGCGTTCAAGCAGGCGCGGCAGCACCTGTTCCTTGATCTTGTGGACCGAGGCTTCGAAACCCTCGGCCTGATAGCTGTTCTCGTGGACGCCGTTGACCCGGTCGGCCAGACGGGTCATCGCGTCGGCCTTCATCGGATCGGCCATCGGCCCATCTTCGCCCGGCATGGGCGGGAACTGGTCGCCTCCGAAAGGCACGGGCGCGGCGGATTTCGAAGAGTCCACGCCGCCCTTCATCGGCCGGGCTACGCCGAACTGGGGGCGAGCCCCAGGCGTCATGCCTCCCATGCCATTGCGTCGGCCGAATGCGCTCATCGTTTCCAAACCCTCGGATATGCAAAGGGCACCATGCGTCGGCCATGGCTACCCTTTGACTAATCCCGATGGTGAATAGAGGGGAAACTTTTACGTTTCCCTAATGCACGCCCCGGCCGGTGGCGGTGCTGGTCAAGCAGGCGCTGCGGGAATAGAGCGCAGGCCGGGATACGGGAGCACGCCTTTTGCGCAAGAACGAAACGACCGGCCTGCTGTTTGCGCTGTGCGGCTTTGCCACGCTGTCGCTGGGCGACGTGGTGGTCAAGTCGATGTCGGGCCTGTGGCCGCCCACCGCGATCGCGGCGACGCGCTATGCGCTGGGGGCGATTGCCCTGTCCGGCCTGCTGGCCTTGCGGGAAGGGCGCGGCGGCTTCGATCTGCCGCACCCGCGTGTGCAACTGCTGCGCGGCTTTGGCGTGGCCCTGGCAACGGTGGGCTTCTTCACCGCGATCACCTTCATCCCGCTGGCGGCGGCGACTTCGCTGACCTTCACCAGCCCGATGATCACCGCCCTGCTGGCGGCCGTGGTGCTGGGCGAACCGGCGCGGCGGGAGACTGTTGTTGCCTCGCTGGTGGCGTTCGGTGGAGTGCTGGTGGTGCTGCGGCCGAACTTCGCGGCGGCGGGCGCGGCGGCCCTGCTGCCGCTGCTGTCGGCACTGGGGATGAGCCTGCTGATGATCGGCAACCGCTTTGTCGCGGGCAAGGCATCCAGCCTGGCGATGCAGTTTTCGGTGGCGGTGATGGCCACTCCGCTGCTGCTGCTGGCCATGGCCGGCGGGCACTTCAGCGGATTGTCCCGCTTTGTCCTGACCATGCCGGACTGGACGGTGCTGGCCCGCTGCGCGCTGGTTGCCTGCTCGGCCAGCCTGGCGCACTGGCTGATCTACATGGGGACGACCCGCGCCGGGCCGGCCACGGTGGCGCCGATGACCTATGTCCAGCTGCTGGTGGCAACGGTGTGCGGCTGGGCCTTTTTCGGTGATCGCCCCGACGGCCTGACCATGCTGGGCGCGGCAATCATCGTCGGCGCGGGGCTGTTCCTGTGGCAGGCCGGGCGGCGGCGCGAACGGCTGGGGCAGGCCTGAGCGGAGCTGCCGAGAAGCCTTGCGGCGCCGTTCATTGGCGCTACACCCTTGCTTCTGCAAACCGCGACCATGAAAGCCCCACCGATGACCAAGACGCTGCTCGCGGCGCTCACCCTGATCGCTGCCGCCCCGCTCGTCGCCGCCACCCCCGGTGGGCGCGATGCCGCGCTGCCCGGCTGGATGGCCGGCACCTGGATGATGGAGGACGGCGCCGAGTGGTCTGACGAGCTGTGGACCGATGCGCGCGGCGGAATCATGTTGGGGGTCGCCCGCACCGGCTTCGGATCGCAGCTGCAATCGTGGGAAACCACCCAGATCAAGGTCAAGCCGGATGGTTCGGTCAGCTTCTTCGCCCAGCCGAGCGGCAAGCCCGCCAGCGAATTTCCGATGGTGCTGCGCAGCGAGGAGTCGGTCGAGTTTGCCAATGCCAACCACGATTACCCCCAGCGCATCCGCTATTGGCGGCAGGGCCAACTGCTGATGGCGGAAATCTCGAAGATCGACGGCAGCGACGCGCAGCGCTGGAACTACCGCCAGGTCATTCCCCCGCGCGACTGAGGAGAATGCTCATGCGTACCCGCGCCTTCCGGCAGGTCGATGTGTTCACCGCCGTCCCTTACAAGGGCAACCCGGTTGCCGTGGTGCTGGACGGAGAGGGGTTATCCGACGCTGAGATGCAGGCTTTCGCCAACTGGACCAACCTTTCGGAGACGACCTTCGTCCTGCCGCCGACCGATCCGGCAGCGGATTATCGCGTGCGGATATTCACGCCAAAGGCCGAACTGCCCTTTGCCGGGCATCCGACGCTGGGCACGGCCCATGCGGTGCTGGAAGCCGGGCTGGCGAGCGCCATCGAAGGACGGCTGGTGCAGCAATGCGCCGTGGGCCCGGTCGATCTGCGGGCAGGGGGGGAGGGCCTGTCGTTCCGCCTGCCGCGCTATGCCCTTTCCGAACTGACCGATCCCGAGTCTACGGCGTGGATTGGCGCGGCGGTGAAGGGTGCGGCGCAGGCGGTGGACGTCGGGCCGGTGTGGCTGGTGGCCGAACTGGCCGAAATCGCCGCGCTGGAGAACCTGCGGCATGACGAAGCGCGGCTTTCCGCCTTCTATATGCCGCGCGGCATGACCGGCGCAACGCTCTATGCCACCGACGGGCAGCGGGTGGTCGTGCGCAGCTTCGCGCCGGGTGACGGCATCGCCGAAGACCCGGTTTGCGGCAGCGGCAACGGCGCGGTCGCGGCGTTCCGGCTGGCGGCGGGGCAGGTGGGCGCGGGCGACTGCTACGTCGCCAGCCAGGGCCGACAGGTCGGGCGCGATGGCTATGTCTCCGTCCGGTTCGAGGGCGCGGACATCCACATCGGCGGCCAGTGCGTGACCTGCATCGAAGGCGAAGTGCGGCTGTGATTCGCACCCGCCTGACCGAGCGGCTGGGGCTCGACCTGCCGGTCATGCTCGCGCCGATGGCGCTTGCCGGAGGGGGCGAACTCGCGGCGGCCTGTGCGGAGGCGGGTGCCTTTGGGCTGGTCGGCGGGGGCTACGGCGATCTCGACTGGACCCGGCGCGAATGGGCCATCCTGACCCGGCGCCTCGCCAACAGCGCGGCAGCGCGCCACGCAGGCTGCGGGTTCATCACCTGGAAGCTGGATCAGGATGCTTCCGCGCTCGACTGGGTGCTGGACCAACCGCTGCTGCCGCAGGCAATCTTCCTCAGCTTCGGCGATCCCCGTCCCTATGCCAGCCGGATTGCCAGGGCCGGGGTGCGCCTGATCTGCCAGATCCAGGGCCTGGCCGAACTGCCCGCCGCGATCGAGGCCGGGGCTGAGATCATCGTCGCCCAGGGCGGCGCGGCGGGTGGCCACGGCGCGGTGGCCGCTACGGCGCGCTCGACCATGGTCTTCGTGCCCGAGGCGGCGGACTGGCTGGCGGCCCACGCGCCCGGCGTTATGCTGCTGGGTGCGGGCGGGATTGCCGACGGGCGCGGCCTTGCCTCGGTGCTGATGCTTGGCGCGGACGGCGCGCTGGTCGGTTCGCGCCTGTGGGCCTCGCGCGAGGGGCTGGCGGCGCAGGGAGCGAAGGAGCAGGCGCTTGCCGCCGATGGCGATGCGACTGCCCGCAGCCCGATCTTTGACGTGCTACGCCGCAAGGACTGGCCTGCCGAATACGATTTCCGAGCCCTGCGCAACGCTTTGCACCGCACGTGGGAAGGCCGCGAGGCCGAGCTGCGGGCCAATCCCGCCGCCGCGTGGGCAGAGTTCGATGCGGGCGCCGCGGCGGGTGACTTTACCCGCGCCAATGTCACCGTGGGTGAAGTGACCGGGCTGATCCGCGACCTGCCCGGCGCAGCGGAGATCGTGCGGCGGATGGCGGCGGAGGCAGAGGCGTGCCTGGCGGGGGCTTCCCGCCTCATCGTTAATCCGTAAACGAAAAGGGCGGCCCGTGGGCCGCCCTTCGCTGGTCGGGTGCTGCCGAAAGCCTCAGCCTTCGACGTGCTCCGCCAGCACGGTCAGGCCGTTCTCGCCGACTTCGGCGAAGCCGCCCTGGACCTCGATTTCCTCAGGCTGACCGCCTTCGGTACGATAGATCTTCAGAGTGCCGTCGCGCACGGTCGACATGAAGGGCGCATGGCCTTCAAGGACGCCGAATTCGCCCTCGGTGCCGGGAACGACCACCATGTGGACGTCTTCCGAGCGGACGAGGCGGGCCGGGGTGACGAGTTCGAAGTGCAATGCCATTTCAAATTCCTTCCCCCCTCCCGCAAGGGGAGGGGGGTGGGTGGAAGATCAGGCCTCGGCGGCCAGCTTCTTGGCCTTTTCGACCGCTTCGTCGATCCCGCCGACCATGTAGAAGGCGGCTTCGGGCAGGTGATCGTATTCGCCGTCCACAACCGCCTTGAACGAACGCACGGTGTCTTCCACCTGGACGAACTTGCCCGGGATGTTGGTGAAGACTTCCGCGACGTGGAACGGCTGCGACAGGAAGCGCTGGATCTTGCGGGCGCGGGCGACGGTCAGCTTATCTTCTTCCGAAAGCTCGTCCATGCCCAGGATCGCGATGATGTCCTGCAGCGACTTGTACTTCTGCAGCGTTTCCTGAACGCGGCGGGCGGTGTCGTAGTGCTCCTGGCCGACGACGGCCGGGGTCAGCACGCGGCTGGTCGAATCGAGCGGGTCGACCGCCGGGTAGATGCCCAGCTCCGAAATCGCGCGGTTCAGCGTGGTGGTCGCGTCAAGGTGCGCGAACGAGGTGGCGGGCGCAGGGTCGGTAAGGTCGTCCGCCGGCACGTAGATCGCCTGGACCGAGGTGATCGAACCCTTGTTGGTCGAGGTGATGCGCTCCTGCAGCGCGCCCATGTCGGTCGCGAGGGTCGGCTGATAGCCCACCGCCGAGGGAATACGGCCGAGCAGCGCCGACACTTCCGAACCCGCCTGGGTGAAGCGGAAGATGTTGTCGACGAAGAACAGCACGTCCTGGCCTTCCTCGTCACGGAAGTATTCGGCCATGGTCAGGCCCGAGAGCGCAACGCGGGCACGGGCACCCGGGGGCTCGTTCATCTGGCCGAACACCAGGGCGACCTTCGACCCTTCAGGGGTCGGGTTCCCGTCGGCGTCCTTGGCGATAACCCCGGCGTCGAGGAATTCGTGGTAGAGGTCGTTACCTTCGCGGGTGCGTTCACCCACGCCCGCGAACACCGAAACGCCGCCGTGGCCCTTGGCGATATTGTTGATCAGTTCCTGGATCAGCACGGTCTTGCCCACGCCCGCGCCGCCGAACAGGCCGATCTTGCCGCCGCGCGCATAGGGGGCGAGCAGGTCGATCACCTTGATGCCGGTGACGAGAATCGCCGCTTCGGTCGACTGGTCGACGAACAGCGGGGCTTCGGCATGGATCGGGTTGCGCTTTTCAGCGCCAACCGGGCCGCGCTCGTCGATCGGCTCGCCGATCACGTTCATGATCCGGCCGAGCGTCATCGGGCCGACCGGCACCGAGATCTGGGCGCCGGTGGCGGTAACCGCCTGGCCGCGGGTCAGACCGTCGGTCGCGTCCATGGCGATGGTGCGGACGGTGTTTTCACCCAGGTGCTGGGCAACTTCCAGCACCAGGCGGTTGCCGTTGTTGTCCGTTTCGAGCGCCGAGAGAATCGCGGGCAGTTCGCCCTCGAAGCTCACGTCGACGACGGCGCCGATGACCTGACTGATCTTGCCGGTCGCAGCGGCGCTGGTGGCGGCCGGAGCGGCCTTCTTGCGGGTCTTGGGAGCGGCAGTTGCCATGGTCGTTTCCTTGCCTTCGACTGCTTAGAGCGCTTCCGCGCCAGCAATGATTTCAATCAGTTCGGTGGTGATCGCGGCCTGACGGCTGCGGTTGTACTGGATCGTCAGCTTGTTGATCAGATCGCCCGCGTTGCGCGTCGCGTTGTCCATCGCGGTCATCGAGGCGCCCTGTTCGCTGGCCATGTTCTCAAGCAGCGCGCCGAACAGCTGGGTCTTGAGGTAGCGCGGCAGCAGCGCGGCGAGGATCGCCTCTTCCTCGGGCTCGTAATCCACCGCGCCGCCGGTGCTGGCGGCGGTGGGGGCGGGCACCGGGATGATCTGCTGCTCGGTCGGCTCCTGCGCCAGGGCGCTGCGGAACTTCGAATAGAACAGGTGGGCGATGTCGAACTTGCCGGCATCGTACAGCGCGACCAGTTCGGCCGCGATCCGGTCAGCCTCGGCATAGCCGGGTTCGCGCACGTCGGTGGTGTCGAACATGGCGATGACATCGTTCGGGAATTCGCGGCGGATCATCGCACGGCCCTTGCGGCCGACGAGATAGAACAGCACGGTCTTGCCTTCGGCCTTCAACTCCAGCGCCCGCAGCTTGGCGGCCTTGACGATGTTGGAGTTGAACGCGCCGCACAGCCCCTTGTCGGAGTTGGCGACGACCAGCAGGTGGACCTGGTCCTTGCCGGTCCCGGCCAGCAGCTTGGGGCTGCTTTCGCTGACCGTGACCTTGCCGGCCAGCGAGCCCATCACCGTTGCCAGCCGCGCCGCGTAGGGGCGGGCCGCTTCGGCATTGGCCTGCGCCCGGCGCAGCTTCGCCGCCGCGACCATCTGCTTGGCCTTGGTGATCTTCTGGGTCGACTTGACCGAGTTGATCCGGCCCTTGAGTTCCTTGAGTGAAGCCACTCTATCGGTTCCTCTAATTCGTCGTCCCCGGCGGGGCGGGGGGGGGGGGGGGGGGGGGATGAGGCAATCACGCGAACTGCTTCGCAAAGGCGTCGAGCGCGGCGACCGTCTTCTTCTTGGCTTCATCGCCGAAGTCGCGGGTGTCGCGGATCAGCGCCAGCACATCGGCATGCTTTTCGCGCACGAAGCTGAGCATTTCGGCTTCGTAGCGGGTCACGTCCGAGGTCGGGATGCTGTCGAGATAGCCGTTGGTGCCGGCGAAGATCGACACGGTCTGCTCCTCGAACGACAGCGGGCTGAACTGGGCCTGCTTGAGCAGCTCGGTCAGGCGCGCGCCGCGGTTCAGCAGGCGCTGGGTCGAGGCGTCGAGGTCCGAACCGAACTGGGCGAAGGCCGCCATTTCGCGGTACTGCGCCAGCTCCAGCTTGATCGAGCCGGCCACCTTCTTCATCGCCTTGGTCTGCGCGGCGCCGCCGACGCGGCTGACCGAGAGGCCGACGTTGATCGCCGGGCGGATGCCCTGGTAGAACAGGCCGGTTTCAAGGAAGATCTGGCCGTCGGTGATCGAGATCACGTTGGTCGGGATGTAGGCCGACACGTCGCCCGCCTGGGTTTCGATGATCGGCAGCGCGGTCAGCGAACCGCCGCCCAGCGTCGTTCATCTTCGCCGCACGTTCGAGCAGGCGGCTGTGCAGATAGAACACGTCGCCCGGATAGGCTTCGCGGCCCGGCGGGCGGCGCAGCAGCAGCGACATCTGGCGATAGGCGACGGCCTGCTTGGAAAGATCGTCATAGACGATCACGGCGTGCATGCCGTTGTCGCGGAAGAATTCGCCCATGGTCGCGCCGGTGTAGGGCGCCAGGTACTGCAGCGGAGCGGGCTCCGAAGCGGTCGCGGCGACGACGATCGAGTATTCCATCGCGCCGTTTTCTTCGAGCTGACGCACGATCTGCGCGACGGTCGAGCGCTTCTGGCCGACGGCGACGTAGATGCAGTAGAGCTTCTTCGATTCGTCGGTGCCGGCGTTCGGGCCCTTCTGGTTGATGAAGGTGTCGATCGCGACGGCGGTCTTGCCGGTCTGGCGGTCACCGATGATCAGTTCGCGCTGGCCGCGGCCGACGGGAACCAGGGCGTCAATGGCCTTGAGGCCGGTCTGCACGGGTTCGGAAACCGACTGGCGCGGGATGATGCCCGGCGCCTTGACTTCGACGCGCTGGCGGGTGGCATCGACGATCGGGCCCTTGCCGTCGATCGGATTGCCGAGCGCGTCGACCACGCGGCCGAGCAGGCCCTTGCCGACGGGAACGTCGACGATGGTGCCGGTGCGCTTGACCTGATCGCCTTCGCGGATTTCGCTGTCCGAGCCGAAGATCACGACGCCGACGTTGTCGGCTTCGAGGTTGAGCGCCATGCCCTTAACCCCGTTCGAGAATTCGACCATTTCACCGGCCTGGACATTGTCGAGGCCGTGGATGCGGGCGATACCGTCACCGACCGAGAGCACCGAACCGACTTCCGAGACCTGGGCCTCGGTGCCGAAGCTGGCGATCTGGTCCTTGATGACCTTCGAGATTTCTGCGGCGCGGATATCCATGTTCAGCCTTTCATCGCGTTAGCGAGAGTGTTCAAACGGGTGCGGATCGAGCTGTCGATCTGGGTCGAACCGATCCTGACGACGAGACCGCCGAGCACCTCGGGGTCGACGCTGGCCTTGATCGTAACGTCCTTGCCTTCACGCTCCTTGAGCTTGGCGGTCAGGGACTTGAGCTGGGCCGGGGTAAGCGGATGGGCACTGGTGACTTCGGCGGTCACTTCGCCGCGGGCGGCGGCGGCGATCGAGGCGAAGGCGCGGACCACATCGGGCAGCGCGGCAAGGCGGCGGTTGCCAGCCAGCACGCCCAGGAACTTGCGGGTCAGGTCCGACAGGCCAAGCAGGCCGGCCACCGCGTCCACCGCCTTGGCGGCGGCGTCGCGGCCAAGCTGCGGGTTGCGAATCAGCGCAGCGAAATCGTCGCTGGCAAGAATCGCCTGGCCCAGCTTCTCAAGATCGGATTCGACGGCCGCGACAGCGCCGCTTTCGTTCGCCAGGTCGAACAACGCCGAAGCGTATCGCCCTTGCAGACTGGCCGTAATGCCGCCGGAATTCTCCACGCGCGTCTGTTCCTTACATCGGGTGCGTTGACAGGGCCCGGCCCGGCGCGAAAGCGCAAGACTGCCCCTGAGACGGGGGCGCGCATAGCGACGATTGCCGGGCGATGCAAGCTGGCGCGGGGAACTTCCTGTTGCAGAGGCCAAGCGCACTTGACCGGCCCTGCCATCGCGTGTGCAATCCGGGCCGATAGGCCAAACGAATGGAGAGGGACCCCTTGGGCGAGACGATTCGCATCGCGATGGACGATGGCTACGAGCTGCCCTGCTATCACGCCCTGCCAGACGGAGCGCGGCGCGGCGGGCTGGTGCTGGTGCACGAAATCTTCGGCGTGACCGACCATATCCGCGAACTGTGCGACGAATATGCCGCGGATGGTTACGAGGTGATCGCGCCCAATCTGTTCGACCGGGTCGAGCCGGGCTGCGAGCTGAGCTATTCCGGGCCGGATTGGGAACGCGCGGTCAAGATCGGGCGGGAACTGCATGACTGGGAACGCGGCCTTGCCGATACCCGCCAGTGCATCGCCTGGCTGAAGGAAAAGGGCGGCCCCACGTTTATCACGGGCTACTGCTTTGGCGGATCGGTTGCGTGGCGCATGGCCCAGACCTGCGACGATCTGGACGCGGCCTCGTGCTATTACGGCGGCTATATCGCCACCCGCTTCGCCGACGAGGCGCCCGCCTGCGCCACGATCGCCCATTTCGGCCGCTATGACCCGCTGGTCGATTTCGCCCCGGTGGAAAAGCTGATCGCCAAGGCCCACCCGACCGCGCAGATCTTTGTCTACGAGGCGGGACACGGGTTCAATTCCGACCGGCGCAAAGACTATCACCCCGAAAGCGCGGACCTGGCAAAGGAACGCACCCTGATGCTGTTCCGGGCGCTGGGGGGATAGTTTGACCGCAAGGCGCGGGAAGCGTCCCCGGGCCGAATCGGCCATGGCTTGCGTCCACAAGGAGCCCTGCCATGATGGATGTGATGATCGACGCCGATGAAGCCTGGAGCGCCGTGGTGGCGCGGGACCGCGCGTTTGACGGGCGGTTCGTGACGGGGGTGCTGACCACCGGGATCTACTGCCGCCCCAGCTGCGCGGCTCGCCACCCGGCGCGCGGCAACGTGCGGTTCTTCGCGGATGGCGCGGCGGCGCGGGCGGCGGGCCTGCGCCCCTGCAAGCGCTGCCTGCCTGATGATGTGAGCCGCGATGAGCGCGCTGTCCTGTCCGCCATCGCCGCGATCAAGGCGGCGGGCCAGCCGCTCGCGCTGGCGGCGCTGGCGGCGGAGACCGGTTATTCGCCCAGCCACTTCCAGCGCGTGTTCACCCGCCACACCGGCCTGTCGCCCGCCGCCTATGCCCGGGCGCTGATGGCCGAGCGCGCGGCGCAGGCGCTGAGCGAGGAGGGCGCGGTTACCGGCGCGATCTATGCGGCGGGCTATTCCGGGCCGTCGCGCTTCTATGCCGCTACTGAAGGGAGACTGGGCATGGCGCCATCGGCCTGGGCGAACGGAGGCAGGGGAGTGACCATCCATTGGGCAGTCGTTCCCACCAGTCTGGGGCAGATGCTGGTCGCCGCGACCGGCAAGGGCGTCTGCCGCCTGTCGTTCGGCGAAGGCCGCGAGGCGCTGGAGGCGCGGTTTCCCCATGCCGAGCTGGTCGAGGGCGGGGCGGAGTTCGCCGCCCTGCTGGCGCAGGTGATCGACGCGGTGGAGGCTCCGGGCGATTTCGCCCACATCCCGCTCGACGTGAAGGGCACCGCCTTTCAGGAAGCGGTCTGGCGCGAGCTGCGCCGCATCCCGCCGGGCGAGACGCGGACCTATGCCGGGCTGGCGGCGGCGGCGGGCAATCCCCGCGCGGTGCGCGCGGCGGGCAGCGCCAACGGGGCCAACAACGTCGCCGTACTAATCCCCTGCCACCGGGTGATCCGCACGGGCGGACATCTGGGTGGCTATGCCTATGGTCTTGAAATCAAGCGCAAGCTGCTGGCGAAGGAGGGCGTCCGGCTGAAGCTGGACGATTGACCCACCTCCGCGCTGCTGTATTGTGCCCGCAATACAGTTCGGGGGAAAGCGAATGGACGTCATCAAACCCGCACCGGGCCTTGTGCTGCGCGTGCTGCGTTTTCCCCTGACCTTGCTGGTGATCGAAGCGTTCGCCGTGGTGCTGGTCGTTGCCGGCCTCTCGTTCGCGCTGCGCAAGGCGGGGACCGGGGCGGACGGGCCGCTCCGCCTGCTGGGTGCGCTGGCTATTGCCGTGGCTCTTGTCGGCCTGTGGAAGGCGCTTCGCCGCTGGCTGGAGGGGGAAGGCGACGGTGAGTTCACGCTGCCCCGGGCTGGCACCGAACTGGGCGGCGGGCTGGCGCTGGGCTTCCTGCTGTTCTCCGGCATGGCGCTGGTAGTGTTGCTGCTGGGCGGCCTCAGGATCGAAGGGTGCGCGGGGCGGGCCAGATCTGGGCCATGCTGGCCATGGGCACCACCAGCGCGGTGTTCGAGGAAGTGCTGTTTCGTGGCGTGCTGTTCCGCCATATCGAGGCGATGCTGGGATCGTGGGCGGCGCTGGCGATCACTTCCGCGCTGTTCGGCGCGGCGCATCTTGGCAATCCCGATGCGAGCCTGTTCGCCGCCTTCGCCATCGCGGTGGAGGCCGGCATCCTGCTGGGCGCGGCCTGGATGCTCACCCGGCGGCTGTGGCTGGCGGTGGGGATCCACGCCGCGTGGAATTTCACGCAGGGCTGGGTCTTTTCGATCCCCGTTTCCGGCGGAGAGGCGCCGCTCGGCCTGCTGATTACCCGGCGCGAGGGCCCTGACTGGCTGACCGGCGGCGGCTTCGGGCTGGAAGCAAGCGTCGTGGCGATGATTGCCGCGACGCTGGCGGGCCTGGTTCTGCTGGTCCTGGCCGTGCGGCGCGGGGGGGTGCGGCCACCGATGTGGGCCGCATCCCGCCGCGCCTGATCGCTCAGGAAGGCAGCGGCATCCCCGGCTCTGCCTTGGCCATTGCCCGCTGATAGGCCGGGCGCGCCGCGATCCGCGCGATATAGGCCTTCACGTTGGGCAGGTGATCGATCGACATGTTGCGGAACGCGCGGCTGGTGGTGAGGATGTACATCATCATGATGTCGGCGGTGGTCAGGTTCCGTCCGCCGAAGAACGGCGCTTCGCCCAGCCGCTTTTCGCACATCTCCCAGCAAATCCGCGCGCGTTCGCCCACGAATCCGCCCGCTGGATCGCCGCCCGCGAAAGTCACGGCCAACTGCATCATCAACGTCGCCATGAAGGTGCCGTTGGACCAGTGGAACCAGAACAGGTGGTCGGCAAAGTCGGGATCGTCGGCGGCGGGCGCAAGCGTCCCATTGCCGTACTTCGCATTCAGATAATCGCAGATCGCGCCGCTTTCCCCCAGCACGAAGTCCCCGTCGGTGATGACCGGGGCGATGCCCATGGGGTGCAGCGCCTTGTATTCATCAGGCGCCAGCCGGTTGTCGGCGCGGCGCTCGTAACGCTTGAATTCATAGTTGAGGCCCAGCTCCTCGCAGAGCCAGACGATCCGTTCGGATTGCGAAATGCCCAGGTGGTGGACGGTCAGCATTCGTGATTCTCCCCATGCGGCCGGGTGTTCCGGCCTGCTGCGCGCTCTTGCTGCCCCAGCCGCGCCGGGCTTGCCAGTTGAAACTGCGGCGCTAGCCTGCGCGCAAACGAAACCGGAGATCCCGATGCCTGCCCATACCAACGTGATGCCCCTGCCCGAAGGCGCCCCTGCCACCCTGCGCGAAGCCTTTGCCCATATCGGCACCGTCACGGCGCCGACCGTGCTCGACATCAAGATCATGGCCCTGACCGAGGCGGCGGCGACAACGCTGTATTACAAGACCGCCGAAACCGCCGAGAATCCCGAGGTGCGCGCCCTGCTGGAACGCAACGGGCGCGAGGAATTCCTCCACGCCCAGCGCGCCGCGCTGGCGGTAAAGGCGGTTTCGGGCGAGGATTTCTTCCCGCCGCTGGCCGAGGATAACCCCTATCTTCAGGACGGCGCGGGCCCGATCGCTCCGATCACCAAGGAAGCGCTGACCGGCCTTGCCCAGGGCGAATTCGGCGGCGATGCGCTGTATCAGAAGTGGGCGGAAAACGTCGGCAATGAAGAGGCCGCGCGGCTGTTCCTCCTCAACGGCAAGGAAGAGACCGATCACGGCAACCGCCTGCTCCAGGCCGCGGCGCTGCTGGATTAGGCGCGCCGGAAGCCCCTCTCCGGCGGGGAGGGGTCGGGAAGGGGGCCGGGCGCCAGCGTTCTCCATTCCCGCAGCGTCCAAACACCCCCACCCGCCTCCCGCTCTTGAAGGGGGAGGGCTTCGCGCGTCACACGAAGCTGTAGGGATCGATGTCCACCCCCACGCGCACCCCTTGCGGGAATTGCAGCGCGCCCAGCCATTCGCGGATCACGTCCTGCAATTTGGCGGAGCGACGCGCGTTGACCAGCAGGCGGTAGCGATAGCGCCCGCGCAGCAGCGATAGCGGGGCGGGGGCGGGGCCTAGGATCATCACATCGGGTAGATCGGGCCGCGCGCCGCCGATCATCCGGGCGGCATCGCGCGCTTCGGCCTCGTCCTCGGACGACACGATGATTGCCGCCCAGCGCCCGAACGGGGGTGCGCCGGCATCGCGCCGCGCCTCGGCCTCGGCGGCGTAGAAGGCGTCGCGGTCTCCGGCGGCGAGCGCGGCGATCACGGCGGCTTCGGGATGGCGGGTCTGGATCAGCACTTCGCCCGGCTTTTCCCCGCGCCCCGCGCGCCCCGCGACCTGCGCAACCTGTTGATAGGTCCGCTCCGCCGCGCGCAGATCGCCGCCTTCCAGGCCAAGGTCGGCATCGACCACGCCGACCAGCGTCAGTTCGGGAAAGTGGTAGCCCTTGGTGACCAGCTGGGTGCCGATGATCACGTCGATCAGTTTCTGTTCGGCGGCGGCGACGAAGGCGCCGATCTTTTCCGGGCTGTTGAGGGTGTCGGACGTGACCACGGCGAGGCGCGCTTCGGGCAGGATTTCCGCCACCTCGTCGGCGATCCGCTCCACACCCGGGCCGCAGGCGACCAGGCAGTCGCCGGTGTGGCATTCGGGGCATTCGTCGGGCACGGGCGTTTCGTGCCCGCAGTGGTGGCAGGCAAGGCGGCGCGAGAGGCGGTGCTCGACCAGCCAGGCCGAGCAGTTGGGGCACTGGAAGCGGTAGCCGCAGTGGCGGCACAGGGTCAGCGGGGCATAGCCGCGCCGGTTGAGGAACAGCAGCGATTGCTCGCCGCGCGCCAGCCGGTCCTTCAGCTCGGCGACCAGCCGGGGAGACAGCCAGCGGCCCCGCTCGGGCGGTTCCTTCGTCAGGTCGAGAATCGACACGGCGGGCAATTCCGCCCCGCCATAGCGCGCGGCAAGGTCGATCTTGCGGTAGACCCCGGCCTCGGCCAGCTGGAGCGATTCGAGCGCGGGGGTGGCGCTGGCCAGGATGACCGGCACCTTTTCGAACCGGGCGCGGATCACGGCCACGTCGCGGGCGTTGTAGCGCACCCCGTCATCCTGCTTGAACGATACCTCGTGGGCCTCGTCGACCACGATCAGACCCAGCCGCGCATAGGGCAGGAACAGCGCCGATCGCGCACCCACCACCACCTGCGCCTCTCCCGAAACGATTGCCCGCCACGCGCGCCGCCGCTCGCTGGCCTTGAGGCTGGAATGCCACAGCACCGGGGGCGTGCCGAACCGCGCCTCGAACCGGCGCAGGAAGTTCTGGGTGAGCGCGATTTCAGGCAGCAGCACCAGCACTTGCCGGCCCAGCCGCAGCGCCTGTGCCATGGCTTCGAAATAGCATTCGGTCTTGCCCGATCCGGTCACGCCGTCGAGCAGGAAGGGGGCGAATTCATGCGCCTCCACTGCCGCCACGAAGGTGTCGGCCGCTGCGCGCTGGTCTTCCGACAGGTCCGGCACGGCAAAGTCAGGGCGGGCGCGGGGGTAGGGGCGGTCAAGGTCGACCGTGACCGGCTCCAGCAGGCCCGCGCTCACCATGCCGCGCAGCACGCCGTCCGATACGCTGGCGATCTCCGCCAGCTCGCGGATGCTCGCCTGTTCGCCGTGGAGCGCATCCATCGCGGCGGCGCGCTGCGGGGTGAGGCGCTTGGGCTCAAGGCCGGACAGGCGGTATTCGGTGGTCGTTCCGCCGCCGCGCAGCGCGGCCATCGATCCCAGCGCCATGCGCGCAACCGCATTCATCGGCGCGACGTAATAGTCCGCGCACCATTCGATCAGGCGCCTGAGGGGCGCGGACAGCGGAGGCACCGGCAGCACTTCCAGCAAGGGGCGCAGCTTGCCCTCGGGCACCTCGTCGCCGGGCAGGCGGTCCGGCTCCCACACGATCCCCAGCACCTGGCGGGGGCCGAGCGGGGCGAGCACGATCGAACCTGGCTCCACCGCCATCCCTTGCGGAACGCGGTAGTCCAGCACATGAAGGACCGGATTGAAAACAAGGAGTCGGGCGCGGTTCATCCACGCCGCATATAGGGGGCCGCACGCGCCAGCGCGACACCCGCCTGCAAGGAAAGGACTGGATAGAGATGGCCCACCAAGTCTCCCCGCTCACCACGCGCCGCAGCCTGCTGGCCGGAACCGCCGCCACGGCGGTGCTGCTGCTGCCCGGCTGCCAGTCGCTTGAGCGGATCAACCTGGTCGAGGCGATCCGCCGCCTGCTGCTGCTGTCGGCGCAGCGCGCCTTTGCGATGCTGACCGCGCCGGGGGGGTTCTGGGATCGCTCGGTCACCCGCCTCGCTCTGCCCGATGTGTTCAATGGCCGGGGCATGGTGCTGGAACGGATCCTGACCTCGGCAATCGTCAAGGAGCGGCTCCAGCGCGAATTCAACCACGTGGCCGAGGACGGCGCCCGCCGCGCCGCGCCCGCCGTGGCCGATGCGGTGCAGCTGATCGGCGTGGAGAACGCGCTGGCTATCCTGCGCGGCGGGCCGACCGCCGCAACCGATCTGCTGCGCGGCAACATGGGCCGCCGGCTGGTCGAGGTGATGGTGCCCGCGCTGGGCGACGGCCTGCGCGTGGCCAGCGATCCGGTGGTCGCCCAGGCGCTGAACGCGCTGACCGGCGTGGACCTGTCGGGTGTTGCCAGCCGCTTCGCGCTTGATGTCGACAATGCCATCTGGGGCGAGATCGGCCGCCAGGAAGGCGCGATCCGCGCCGATCCGGCCAGCACCAACGATCCCCTGCTGATTGCCGCGTTCAAGCTGCTCTAGGCAAGGCGTCGTCCCGAAACGACGTAGCTTGCGGGACGAGGTTAGCACTAGGCCTCGCCGCCGCACTTGCTATAGCGGCGGCTGACTCGCACTCAGGAGCGCCTTCCAGTGAAATTCTTCGCCGACACCGCCGAAATCGCCGACATCAAGGAACTGGCCGCCACCGGCCTGCTCGACGGGGTGACCACCAACCCCTCGCTGATCATGAAGTCGGGCCGCGATTTCATGGAAGTGACGAAGGAAATCTGCGCGCTGGTCGATGGCCCGGTCAGCGCCGAAGTGGTCGCGCTCGACCACGAAGGGATGATGCGCGAGGCGGAAGTGCTGCGCAAGCTGGCCGACAACGTCTGCATCAAGGTGCCGCTGACGATCGACGGCCTCAAGACCTGCAAGGCGCTGACCGGCGAAGGCACCATGGTCAACGTCACGCTGTGCTTTTCCGCCACCCAGGCGCTGCTCGCGGCCAAGGCGGGGGCGAGCTTCGTTTCGCCCTTCGTCGGGCGGCATGATGACAACGGGTTCGACGGGATGCAGCTGATCAGCGACATCCGCCTGATCTATGACAACTACGGCTTCGCCACCGAAATCCTCGTAGCTTCGGTCCGTCACGGGGTCCACGTGCTGGAAGCCGCCAAGATCGGCGCCGACGTGATGACCGCGCCGCCGTCGGTCATCAAGGGGCGCACGAGCCGGAGGTTGAGGTTGCGTGGACTGCCGATGTGGCGATTGCCAACGGCAAGAACTTTCGCGTGCCGATGCCCGGACGCGGGGTGCCGCGCGCCCAGGCGATGGAAGCGCGCGGCTTTGCCGACAGTTTCGCGCTGAAGCTGCGCCATCATGACGAGGCGCTGCACGCCCGCCACGCCCCCGCCGAACCCGCCGCGCGCGCCTGCTATGACGCGGTAGAGGCGGTGCGTTACGAAGCGCTGGGTTCCAACGCCTATGCCGGCATGCGCGACAATCTGGACGCCGCGCTGATGGTGCGGGATGGGCGCGGACCCGATCACCCGCGCCGCCAGCCCGGACGAAGTGCCGATGCAGGCCGCGCTGGCGCTGCTGCTGCGCGAACAGCTGACCGGCCAGCCGGTGCCCGAGCCGCGCGCGCCGGGGTCGACATGCTGCGCGGCTGGATCGAGAGAAGGCCGGCGACGATTTCGATGCGCTGGCCGGCTCGCTCGAGGACCAGCAGGCCTTCCAGAACCTGGCGCTGGACATGCTCCAGCACCTCGAACTGACCCGCACCGACCAGAGCCAGGAGCAGGAAGCACCGAGACGGCGAGGATCAGGACGGCGAGGACGAGGCCGAGGACCAGCCGCAGGACGGCGAATCGGCGAGGAGCAACCCCCCACCGAAGTCGCCGCCGAACCCACCGAGGGCGAGGAGGACGGCGAGGGCGATCCAGAGCCCAGATCCAGGACGACGTCCGGCGAGGCCGAGGCCGGCGACGAGGGCGAGGAAGGCATGCTCCCCGTCCGCCCGAACCGCCCGTGGACCGACATTCCCGCCAACTTCGACTACAAGGCCTTCACCGAAAGCTTCGACGAAGTCGTCGCCGCCAGCGACCTGTGCGACGAGGACGAGCTGAACCGGCTGCGCGCCTATCTGGATGCGCAGCTCAAGGGCTTGCAGGGCGTCGTCACCAAGCTCGCCAACCGGCTGCAGCGCCGGCTGATGGCGCAGCAGAACCGCAGCTGGGATTTCGATCAGGAAGAAGGCCTGCTCGACGCCGCGCGGCTGGCCCGCGTGGTGATCTCGCCCGGCCACTCGCTGTCCTACAAGATCGAGCGCGACGTCGAGTTCAAGGACACCATCGTCACCCTGCTGATCGACAATTCGGGATCGATGCGCGGGCGGCCGATCTCGATCGCGGCGATCAGCGCCGACGTCATGGCGCGCACGCTGGAACGCTGCGGGGTCAAGACCGAGATCCTGGGCTTCACCACCCGCGCCTGGAAGGGCGGGCAGAGCCGCGAGGCCTGGCTGGCCGGCGGAAAGCCCGCGCATCCGGGCCGGCTCAACGACCTGCGCCACATCATCTACAAGAAGGCCGATGAACCCTATCGCCGGGCGCGCAAGAACCTGGGCCTGATGATGCGCGAAGGCCTGCTCAAGGAAAACATCGACGGCGAGGCGCTGCTCTGGGCGCACACCCGCCTGCTTGCCCGGCCCGAGGATCGCCGCATCCTGATGGTCATTTCCGATGGCGCGCCGGTCGACGATTCGACCCTCAGCGTGAACAGCGCGGGCTATCTCGAACTGCACTTGCGCCGGGTGATCGACTGGATCGAGAAGCAGAGCCCGGTCCAGCTGGTCGCCATCGGCATCGGCCACGACGTGACCCGCTATTACCGCCGCGCGGTGACGATCATGGACGTCGAGCAGCTCGGCGGCACGATGATCGAGGCGGTGGCGATATGGACCATGCCGAGGAAGCTGTTGGCCGGTTGGTCGTATAAAGGGAAAGCGATCGCTCGGTTGATCGACCACGGTTTTCAGGCTCGATGGGCAGCAAGGCCTTTAGAATGCGCCATTCTGCCTCTGTCAGATCGCCTCGGCTCAAGCCTGCCTCCAAAAAGCAGCCTTGAATCAATCCTGCCGCGCCACGTCGATCGTCCAAGCAGTATCCGGGTAGGAGCAGGTTCTTTGCGGTGGCCCGGTTGGATGACTATAGAAGAACTATGCGCATGTACCACACCATCCTCGCAGGAACTTACCTGATGGTGAGCGGGTGTAGTGCTGCCGACAAAGCCGGATATGCAAATCGAGCTACGCTCTCATGAGCCTCTGGAATTCATAGCAGCCCACATATCTCTCAAGATTGGGACGGGGTTTTCCCGCGCTTTTTTCCAGCCGATGCTTCTGATAAACGCAAAGAGTTACGCACTTACAATGGCATCGCTGTGTCGATCTCTTCTGAAGGCAACCTCCGAACCATCCGGATTCTTGCTTCAACATCTCTTTCGGAAGAGCAGATCGCCTACGCACGCAAATGCGCCGCCTTTCCTAGTGGATTGATTCCAACGTTTGGTGCCTGCGACGGACAGCGGCGATGATTTCATCAGGATCGGCTTTCCAGATGAACGGTTTGGGATCGCCATTATGTTCGCATATAAAGCGATTGATAGCGGCCTGCGGATCGACGACCAGATGGAACACGCCATTTTTCAGACGCCTGGGTCAGCAGCGAAGAACCCCTCGACGGCATTGAGCCCTGCCAGGCAGGACGTCGGGGACAAAGTGGAAGGTCCTCGTGGATGCCTGGCCAGCCATGCTCTGACTTTTGGCTGCCCAACTGGTTGGCGTAGTTGTCAAGATGACGTGGATTGCCTTGTCCATGGGCATCTCGGCCTCGATGGCATTGAAAGCGGATGAACTCCTGATGCCGGTGGCGCTGCATGTTGCGGCCGATCACCGATCCGTCGAGAATATGAAGGCGCGACAAACAGGTTCGTGGTCACGTTGCGCCCCTTGCCAGTCGTGGGTCATTGTTGCGCCGCCAGTAGCTAGCAGGAGACCGGGCTGGGTGCGGTCGAGCGCCTGGATCTGGCTCTTCTCGTCGACCCGACAGCGCGTAGCGTGGGCCGGCGGCGAGACGCAAAGCTACGACAACATCGTGCAGCTTCGGCAAATGCTGCTTAGTCGTTGGACAGTTTGAAGCTGCGCC
>JADJYM010000012.1:5000-617687 GCA_016719755.1 Novosphingobium sp.
GACAAAATCAGGCGGACACCCATCGTTCCCCGGGTCTTACTTCGGGGGACTGGCGTCCGGCCATGTTGGCGACCAAGCCGAAGAAGCCGTTGAAAGCAGCCTCCCCGTCCGGTGAAGCGGCCTCTAAGCAGACCCCGCGATTCGGTCAATCCCTTTTTGGCAATTTTGTTTCAAACTTCTAGAAAGACCAATTATGACAATGCTATAAGCCACTCAACAAGCGACATGACACTGAGGCGTAAAGTCGGTTTGGAACAGCCTGATCAACCTTGCAGCTATTCCGGGCCACGTGATTCCCTCCGCACACCCCGGCTATCATAGGGCCTGGCTCCCCGACCGGAGCCTGCAACATTGCCTTCAGATAACGGACACAGAACCGTCACTGCCACGTAAACTTCAAGAGCTAAGCCGCCGCATCAGGGGTGCAAGACCATGCGGCAGATCGATATTCTTGTTTCAAGTCAACCAGATGATGGAATGCAAAGCTATACTCACGACGGTCTGACCGTGAAGTTTCATCTCTTCTCGAGGCTTAACGAGCTGCCCCTGCTCGAGAACGTCAGCTGGGCGTTCATCGACTGGCTCATGCCCGACACTTCCGGACTGGAAGTCTGCCGCCGCCTGCGCTGCGATCCGCGCCTCGCCAAGTCCCGGATTACCATGGTGCTTGGCGAGGACAGCATGGATCTGAAGCGCCGGGCGCTGAGCGCCGGTGCGGATGACTACACGATTGGCCCGATCTCGCGCCGGGCCATACTCGATCGCATCCTGTCCGGCCGGATCGGCGACCTGACCGCATCGCAGCGCAAGACCGTATCCCTGGGCGATCTGAACATAGACCTCGCCGCGTTCCAGGCGCGCTGGCAAGGCAAGCCGGTGCGGCTGATGCCCAACGAGTTCCGCCTGTTGCGCTACTTTGTGGAGAACCCCAGCCGCGTGTTCACGCGCCAGCAGCTTATCCTGGCGCTGGGCAAGCAGGAACAGCCGCTCGACGAACGCACGGTCGATGTCTGGGTTGGCCGGCTGCGGCGCGCCCTCAAGGCTGCGGGGGTCACATACAATCTGCGTACCGTGCGTTCGCTCGGCTATGTCCTCGACGAGCCCTGATCCCGCTGCCGGCTATCACACCCGTATTTGCACTTGCCGCAAGAAAACCGGGCCTGCCTTCTTTGCGGAGGCAGGCCCGAGGTGTTTTGACCGGAGGGAGGGTCGCCCCTCCCCGCAGGGTGATGGTCAAAATTTGAGGGATGCGGACAGCGAGAATGTGCGTCCGACGGCATAGGAATTGACGTCCAGGCGGTTGCCACCCGAACGCTGATACTCGACATGGCGCCGTCCGGTGAGATTGCGCGCCTCGAACTTCAGTTCCAGTTCCTTGCCAAGCAGCGAGAAGCCTTCGCGCGCGACGAAATCGACACGCAGGCCGGGCTGCTCGAACACGTCGGGCTGCGGCGGCGAGCCGAACACCCCGCGGCTGACCACCCGGTCGCTGGCATAGGTGACCATGATGGTCTGCTGCGAAAGCTTGTCCTGGTTTTCCAGGCCGATCTCGAAGTTGACGATGTGGTCGGACTGGCCGGTCAGCTTTGCGCCATCGGTGAAATAGTCCCTGGCCGAGGTGGAGAAGGCGCCGAACACCTGCACCTCGTCTCCCGGCGCAACCTTCAGCTTGGATTTGGTGAAGGTGTAATTGCCCACCAGCAGCAGGCGCCGCGCGGCCAAGAAGCCTTCATCCCCCAGGCTGAAGCGCTTCTGCACGTCGAACTCGACGCCATAGAGCGTCGCCCGGGGCGCATTGGCGTAGGAAGTGACAAACGAGGGATTGATGAACGCCTCGATCGGGCGGTCGATCTTCTTGTAGAACCCCGCCAGCGACAGCCGCTGCTCCGGCGCGAAATACCACTCGAAGCGCGCTTCCGCATTGTACAGCTGGCTGTCCACCAGCAGCGGGTTGCCGCGATACTCGCGGTTGGTGTCCGGATCGTAATAAGGCTGGTTGATCAGTTCGCGGAACTGGGGCCGGGCAATGGTCTTGGAGGCAGACACCCGGACCTGCATCTGCGGCTGGACTTCCCAGGTGAGAGTCGCGCCGGGCAACCAGTATCCGTTTGTCTGGCTGGTCCCGGCTGTCGCCGCGCCAGGCACGGTGAAGACCTGAATCGGATCGACCCGCAGGCGCGCCCATTCATAGCGCAGACCGGCATCAATGCTCAGGCTGTCGGCGATCTGCCAGTTGACCTTGGCGTAACCCGCCGCGTTGCGCAGCTGGGCAAGGAAGGCGGGATTGCCTTCATCGCTTTCGATCAGGCCGATGCGAAAAGTCTTCACCACATCGGGGCCAAGCAGGTAGTCCGGCCGCAGCAGGGTAACGCCGGATGGCAGGCAAGACGAAGGTGTTGACGGCACGCCTTCGCACACGCCCGGGGCCAGGAACTGGAACTGGCGCCGCGAGCTGGTGCGGCGGGTATCCGAAAAGGCGCCGCCAATGGTCACCGACAGGCCCGGAAGCGCCTTGTAGGACAGGTCACCGCTGCCCGACCAGAGCGTCTCGTCAAGCTCGGAGAAGGTCACGCGGGCATCGCCGCCGTTGCCGTTGTTAAGCCGGTTCACGAAATAGGCGCCCAGCGGATCGGCCGCGGCATTGGTCCGCAGATATTCGAAATAGAGCTCGAAGGGCGCATTGCGGCTCGACTTGGCGTAGCTGCCGCGCAGGTCGAGGCTGAGATCCGGGGTCAGTTTGAATTCGCCGACCAGCTGGGTGTTGATCAGCTGGCGCTCGTACCAGGCGGTATTCTGGCGCATGTAGTCGACATTGGTCTGGTTCTGCTTGCCGGTCGCCAGCCGCGCCTGCTTGACCGTGTCGCGGATGATCAGGTTGGTCCAGCGCAGCTTGTTCTCGCCAAACTCCAGGCCCACTCCAAGCAGACCGTTGACCACGATCCGGTTGTCGGTGTTGAGCCCGGTGAAATCGGATTCGATCGTCGACAGATCGGCGCTGAGCGAGCGCTGCTGATGCGGCTGACGGGTCAGCCACTTGTTGCTGTAGCCAAGCGCAGCGATCAGCCCCAGATTGGTGGCGCCGATGTCCCAGGATTTGGCCCCGGTGAGCGATCCGGAGAAGTTGGCCGGCAAGTGCTGCCAGCGCTGCACGGCGGAATTGCGCCCGGTCACCAGCTGGCTGGCAATCGCCGGCGTATCGACCGTGCCCGAACTGATCCGCGCGCCGCTGCCAAGGAAGGCCTGCAGCGCCGGGGGCAGGTTGCGCTGGCCATTGTCGAAGCCGGCCCAGTCGCTGCCGCTGCCGTAATAGGTATAGCCAAGATGGCTGGTCGTTTCGGTATCGCCCGACACGCCGAAGCCGATCGACAGGAACGGATCGCGCGGAACCGCCTTGGTGGTGAGATTGATCACGCCGCCGCCGAATTCGCCGGGATAGTTCGCCGAATAGCTTTTCTGCACCAGCGACGAGGCGATCACGCTGCTGGGGAACAGATCGAGCGGAACCACCCGCTTGAGCGGTTCGGGGCTGGGCAGCGGCGATCCGTTGAGCAGCGCCAGCGAATAACGGTCGCCAAGCCCACGGACATAGACATAGCCGCTGCCGACCACGCTGAGGCCGGTAACCCGGCCCAAAGCGCCAGCGATGTTGCCTTCACCGGTGCGGGCGATCTCGGCGCTCGACAGCACCGAGACAACCTGCGGGGCGGAACGCTCGATGTTGCGGACGCGATTGCCGGTAACGACGATCTCGCCGCCGGGGGCCGAAACCTCAACCTGCTCCTGCGCGGGCGTTTCGGCGGCCTGGTCCGGTGTGGCGGCATTGTCCTCAGCCGGAACGGGCTCGGCCGCCTGGGCAAAGGCGAGGTTGGGCGCCGTAAGCGCGGTAGTGATCAGGACGGCGCTAGCCAGTCGCGTCGCGATAGACATCTGTATTCCCCTGGTTCGGATGCAAGCCGGGGGCAGCCAGCGTGTGGCTGCCCCCAAGCGAACGTGTCAGGCAGCCGCGTGTCAGGTGACAGGCAGCGAGGTGCACGAGGACGACGAGGAACCGAAGTTCGCGGTCGCGCTGTTGCAGGTCCAGCCGGCGTACCAGGTGTCCGAGCTGTTGCGCACCGCGCCGATCCAGCTGGTCACATCGAAGAAGCTGGCCAGCGTCGAGGCATTGAAAGCAGTCACCCCGGTCTCGTTGGCGCCGTTGATGAACAGGCTCGCCAGCGTGTTGGTGAAGCTGTCGTTGTTGTTGTTCGCGCCTGAACCGAAAGCCGTCTGCACGGCGGAAGCATTGTAGCTGCCCGAACCAAGGTACTTGGTGGCATTGCACTGCAGCGCCACCGAACGCGCCGTGAGCGTCGCGGGCGTGGTGCCCGAACCGTTCATGCGGATACATTCGTTGTTCGGCGCAATGATCAGGCCATTGACGAGCGTCGTATCCGAATTGCCCCGGAACAGCCCTGCCGCAAGGTCGTTGGCTTCGTTGTCGGCACTGGTCTGCGGCTGGATCGCCACGAAGTTCGAGACGCGCAGGCGGGTGCGGGGGGTATCGGATTCCGCGCCGTTGCTGTCGATCTCGAACAGGGCATCGCCCTTGGTCGCGCGCGGCAGCAGCATGGCATACTGCAGGTCCATCTGCGCGCCGGTATCGACATCGAGGCTGTCATCGTCGGCACCGGTGGCGATGTAGTACTTCATGTTGACCACGCCGCCGAAGAACTCGGCGCCATCGTCAGAGCTGTTGTGGACCTGGATGTGATCGAGCACCGTGCCCGAACCGATGCCCTCGGTGGTAAGGGCCTGCAGTTCGCGGCCAGAGCCAAGCACAAAGCCGGAATAGCGGATCTGCACATAGCTCAGGCGGCCCGAGCTGTCTGCGGCGTTGCTGCCGCCAAACCGGGCAAGGTCAGCCGAACCTTCGGTATCACGCTCGCAGGTGCCGCCGGCAACCGTTCCGACGTTGCAATCGGTCACAGGCGCGCGGCCCATCAGCACCACGCCGCCCCACTGCCCCTGCGAGCTGTCGTCGTTGTAGCCCAGCACGTTGTCCTTGCTGGTGAAGACGATCGGCTGGGTGGCGGTGCCCACGGCCTGAACCTTGTTGCCGCGATTGACGGCAAGCCAGGATTGGCCGGTCGAACCGTAAAGGATCACACCCGGCTGGATCGTCAGCGTGACGTTGGTGTCGGCGGTCAGCGCGGTCGTGCAGCCCGTGGTCGTGGAATTGAAGGGCGCAGCGGCCGTCGGCGCGCGGAAGCCACCATCGCAGCCCACGTTCACGCGGCCCGGAATCTCGTAAAGCAGTCCGGCGATCTTGGGCAGCGTGCTCGACACCTTGATCAGGTTCGGCAGGCGGCAGACGCGCCAGGTGCCGGTCGGTCCGGTAATCGTGCCGCCGTCGGCCAGCCCCTGCGGCTCGGCGATCGTCGGGCAGCCGCCCGCGGCGGTAACGGTGGCCGGGCCGGTCGGGGTCGGCGTGGGAGTAGGCGTGGCCGCCGGGTAGTTGATGGTGACATTGCCGCCGGTGCCCGGCGAGGCGATGTCGCTCGGGCCACACCCGGCGAGCGCGATGGCGCTGCAGCCGACCAGGAACAAGCCATGGATGTTCTTCACGATAGATCCCCTTGGAATACGAGCGACGCAGGCGATTCCGCCATCGCGACTCGCCGATTAGGGAACCAAGGTGACAGTTTGATTTCGCAACTGTGACGATTATTATGGCATTATTCTAACCATATTGCGACACAACGGTGACAGCCACAGTAAAACGCGCCTTTCCGAACGAGTCGCCAATGGCCAAATCCGGTTTGTTTCGCTTTTGTGACAATCGGCGATTTTTTTTGGCGGCAAGTGCGGGCGGGCGTAGTCTCGCAGGCACAGAAACAAGAAAATCGGAGTGATGCCATGTTCAGCAGCCTGGTCCTTGCCGCCGCCCTTGCCTCGCAAAGCCCGGCCTCTGCCGTCACGGTCGAAGCCAGGGCCGAGCGGATCGATGTCGGCTATGAAGAACTCGCCGAAGGCCGGACAATCGACGCAATTGCGCGGATCGAAGCCAGCCTGGCCACCAATCCGCAGGACCCCGCCGCCCTGATCAACCTCGCTGCCGCCTATGCACGGCTGGGCCGCGCAGGCGATGCCCGCTCGGCCTTGAATGCCGCCGCGGCAAGCAGCGAACGCTTCGATCTGCAGCTTGCCGATGGCCGCTGGCTCGATTCGCGACAGGCCGCGCGGATGGCCATGACGATGCTCAAGGATGGCCAGACCCTCGCCCTGCGCTGAACGCCCCCCGCATCGGCAGGGGCAACACCCGCACAAGGCAGTCCGCACGTAAATGAAGTAAAGTCGATCGGTCTGGCAATAATTCCGGACTGATCGACTTTCGTCACAGAGCTGTCATGTAACGACCGCATTGCGTCCCCCAGGAGGGCGCAATGAGTCGCTGGTTGCCGATGCGGATGATTGCTGTGCAGGTTGGGCTGGCGCTTGCCCTGCCGACAGCGGCGCATGCAGACGTGCTGGAAATCGGCAGCGGCGGAGCAGCCTGGATCGCGGGCGGCCCGGCAGCCGTCCCCGCCCGTCCCGATCCCGCCTACCAAGGGACCGCTTCCGCGCCTGCCGACGCTGCGACAGCCTCGTTCACCCCGGTCGATCCGGCCGCCGGTCCACACCAGTGGCGCGAGCGCGTTGCCGAACTCGCCCGCAAGTACGATATCAGTCCGGCCCTGCTGGAAGCGGTAGTCTGGCAGGAAAGCCGCTGGAACCAGGCGGCAGTCTCATCAGCCGGGGCGCGCGGTCTGACGCAGCTGATGCCGGGAACAGCGCGCGATCTTGGCGTCAACCCGAACGATCCCCACTCGAACCTCGAAGGCGGCGCCCGCTATCTGCGGATGCAGCTCGATGCCTTCGGCGGCGATGTCGAACTGGCCCTGGCCGCCTACAATGCCGGGCCGCGCCGTGTCCAGCAGGCGGGGGGAATCCCGCCAATCCGCGAAACCCGCCTCTATGTCGCCGCGATCATGGGGCGACTTTCCCAACCTGTCCGGAGATGACCATCATGCGTTCGCTGCGCGCCGTTGCGCTTGCCGCCCTGCTTTCCGCGTTTTCCCAGCCCGCCCTGGCCCAGACCGCCAATCCGCAAGGATCGGGCCCGATCGTTGCCGCGCTCGGCTGGCTGCAGGGCACGCTGCTTGGCAATGTCGCAACGGCCGTCGCCGTGATGGCGGTCGCGGCGGTTGGCTTCATGATGCTGACCGGCCGGATGAACTGGCGCTTTGGCGCGACGGTGATCATCGGCACCTTCATCCTGTTCGGTGCGGGCGCGATCGTGTCGGGCATCCAGGCCGCCGCAGCAGTAGGCTGATCCGGTGTCCCCGCCTTCGCCGCTCGCGCGCTTTCCGGTGCACCGGGCCCTGACCCGGCCGCAGATGTTCGCGGGCGTGACCTACAGCTTCTTCATCATCAATGCCGCCGTCACCACCGAGGCATTTCTGATCACCAAGAGCTTCCTGGCACTGCCGGTCGCCCTGCTGGTCCACGCCATCGGCTATCTCGCCTGCCTGCGCGAACCGCGCGTGTTCGACCTGTGGATCACCAGGGTCAGCCGCTGCCCCCGCGTCCGCAACTGGCAGCGCTGGGGCTGCAACAGCTACGCGCCGTGAAGGATCGCTGACATGGGTATCTTTTCCGGCGGGGCCACGCCGATTTCCGCCTGGGGCAGGAAGGAACAGCTGGCAGGCGACCGTCTGCCCTACCTGAGCCTGATCGACGAGAACGTGGTGCTGCTGCGCGACGGTTCGGCGATGATTTCGCTGCTGGTTCCCGGAATCGGCTTCGAGACGGCGGACAGCGACGAACTCAACGCCCATACCGCCACGCGCGAGGTTGTGCTGCGCAGCGCGCTCGATGCCCGCTTCGTGCTCTACCACCACGTCGTACGCCGCCGGGTCCATGTCGAGCTGGACGGGCGCTTCGACGATCCGGTCGCGGCGCACATCGATGCCCGCTGGCGGGAAAGGCTCGCCAGCGGCGCCCTGTTCGTCAACGATCAATTCGTCACCCTTGTCCGGCGCCCCGCGCGGGGCAAGGCCGGCTGGGCCGACCGGCTGGCGCGGATGGTCAGGCGCAGCGGAGCCGATACGGTCGAGGCCGAACCCGCAGACCTGCGCGCGCTGCGTGCCGCCGCCACGGCAATGGTCGCATCGCTGGGCGCCTACGGCGCGCGGCTGCTGGGCGATTATGACAGCCCTACCGGGCGCTGCTCGGAAGTGCTGGAACTGCTGTCCGCGCTCTACAATGGCGAGATGCGCCCGGTGCGCCGTCCGGCCGAAGGGACCGACCTTGGCCGGATGCTGCCCTACAAGCGGATCAGCTTCGGGCTTGACGCGATGGAACTGCGCGGCGCGGGCGAGACCGGCTTTGGCGCGCTGATCAGCCTGAAGGACTATCCCGACGTTACCAGCCCGGGCATGACCGATGCGCTGCTGCGCCTGCCGTTCGAACTGGTCCTGACCGAAAGCTATGCCCCGTCCGACCGCCAGGTCGCGCGCGAGCGGATCGACCTGGCAATCCGCCGTCTGCGCTCCGCCGATGAGGAGGCCATGGCCGAACGGCGCGAGATGCAATCGGCGCGTGACGCGCTGGGCGTGGGCGCCGTGGCCTTTGGCGATCACCACCTGTCGGTGCTGGTGCGCAGCGACCGGCTGGACGCGCTCGACGATACCGCCGCCGCCTGTGCCGCCGCCCTGGCCGATGCCGGGGCAGTCGCGGTGCGCGAGGACGTCAATCTCGAACCCTGTTTCTGGGGCCAGTTCCCCGGCAACGAAAGCCTGCTGGTCCGCCGCGCGCTGATCTCCAGCGCCAACATGGCCTGCCTGGGATCGCTCCACGGCTTCGCGCTTGGCCAGGCCAATGGCAATCACTGGGGCGAGGCGGTGACCCTGCTCCAGACCACCAGCTCGACGCCGTTCTTCTTCAACTTTCACAACGGCGACCTAGGCAATTTCAGCATTATCGGGCCTTCGGGGTCCGGCAAGACGGTGGTGATGAACTTCCTGGCCGCGCAGGCCCAGAAGTTCGCGCCGCGCACCATCCTGTTCGACAAGGACCGGGGCGCCGAAGTGTTCGTGCGCGGCATCGGCGGGCGCTACAGCCGGATCGCGGCGGGCGAGGCGACCGGCTTCAACCCGCTGGCCCTGCCCGATAGTCCGGTCAACCGCGCCTTCCTGCGCGACTGGCTGGGGGTGCTGCTGGCGGCGGACGGGCCGGAGGAACTGGCCACCATCTCGGCTGCTGTCGATGCGGCCTATGCCAACGATCCCGCACTGCGCCGTCTGACCCATTTCCGCGAGCTGCTGGCCGGCACCCGCCGACCGGAACCGGGCGATCTTGCCAGTCGGCTCGATGCCTGGCTGCAGGGCGGCGAGCACGGCTGGCTGTTCGACAACGCTCAGGACCGGCTCGACCTTTCGGCCCGCACCCTTGGCTTCGACATGACCGCGCTGCTCGAAGCCCCGCGCCTGCGCACGCCGGTGATGATGTACCTGTTCCACCGCATCGAGGAGCGACTGGACGGCGAACCGACGATGATCCTGATCGACGAGGGCTGGAAGGCGCTTGACGACGAAGTGTTCTCGGCCCGGATCCGCGACTGGCTCAAGACCCTGCGCAAGCGCAACGCGCTGGTCGGCTTCGCCACGCAAAGCGCGCGCGATGCGCTGGACAGCCGGATTTCAACCGCGCTGATCGAACAGACCGCGACGATGATTTTCATGCCCAATGCCCGCGCCCGGGCAGAGGACTATTGCGAAGGCTTCGGCCTGACCACTCATGAGCTGGACCTGATCCGCACCCTCCCCGCGCACAGCCGCTGCTTCCTGATCCGCCAGCCTGACGCCTCGGTGGTGGTGCGGCTGGACCTGTCCGGCATGCCTGAGGTCCTCACCCTGCTATCAGGCCGCGAAAGCACAGTGCGGCGGCTCGATGCGCTGCGCGCGCAGTATGGCGATGCCCCTGCCGCCTGGTATCCGGCGCTGACCGGCGAGCTGTGGCCGGGCGAGACCGACGAGCCGTCCGCGCTGTGGACCGAGGCCGCCGAGTGAGCGCCTGCGAACAGCTGGCGGCAAACGCCTCGTCCGGGGTGGCTCCGGCGCTGCGCGCGGTCGATTGCCTGGCGAGCGAAACCACCGCAGCCGCGTTTGGCCGCCTGTTCGGCGGCAATGGCGCGCTGGTGCCTGCACTGACCGCGCTGCTGACGCTTTACATCGCCTTTTTCGCCTTTTCGCTGCTGACCGGGCGCAGCCGGCTGGGCATTTCCGCGCTCACCCCCCGGATGATGACCCTGGGGCTGGTGCTGACTTTCGCCACCAGCTGGGTCGCCTACCAGAGCGTGGTCTGGAACCTCGCGATTGGTGCGCCTGACCAGATCGCCAGCGTGCTGACCGGGGCGCGCGGCTCCGCCACGCAGATCTTTGCCGACCGCATCGACATCGTCTTCGCCGCCATTGCCGAAGTGGCCAGTTCCACCGGCCAGAGCGCGCAAGGGGCGGGTGCGGGGGCGACATCGGGCAGCTTCACGCCCGCCAATGTCATGTGGCTCGGCGCCCTCCTGCTGCTGCTGGGCACGGTTGGAATCCTGGTGACCGCCCGGATCGCGCTGGCCGTGCTGCTCGCGGTTGGCCCGGTGTTCGTCGTCCTCGCGCTGTTCACGGGCACACGCGGGCTGACCGCCGGGTGGCTGCGCGGCGTGGTGATGACCGCGATCATGCCGCTGTTCGTCGTGACCGGCGGGGGCATCGTGATGGAACTTCTGGTTCCGGTAATCGGCGCGCTGCGTTCCGGTGAAGGCATGATCGACGGGCGCGCGGCCATGGCGCTGTTCCTGATCGCCACGGTCCACATCGCGCTGATGACCATGATCACGCGGGTGATCGGCTCGGTCGTCTCCGCCTGGCGGGTTTTCGGACTGGCAGGCGGGGAAAGCCCGGACGCCCAGTCCGCCCATGCCCCTTCCGCCCCGGCAGCAGCCATGGCGCCGACCATGGGTTCGGCCGCCGCCGCGCCGGGCGTTCAGCGCCGCAACACCTACTTCGCCCAGGCCGCCACGCCACAGGCCGATGTCCCGGCCCCGGCCAGCGGCCCGGCCGCCTCACGCTCGGGCCGGACCATGGTGGTGACCACTATCGACAGCCATTCACCCGCCGCCCTGCCCGCCCGGCAAGACCGCCGCGCGCGCGGGATCGGCAGCCGTTTCCAGACTCAGCCCAGCAAAGCCCGGGAGATGTACCGATGATCCGTCCACCGCTGCTGGCCGCAGCCATCGCCCTGTCCCTGGCAGCCCCGGCACAAGCGCGCGACGCGCGCCTGTCGTCGCGGCTCTACAACCCGGACGAGGTGGTGCGCATCGACGGCCGGATCGGCGTCCAGGCCTCGGTCGCCTTCGCCGAGGACGAGCATATCGAGAATGTCGCGATCGGAGATTCGACCTCGTGGCAGGTCACGCCCAACAAGCGCGCCAACCTGCTGTTCGTGAAGCCGCTGTCGGCCAAGGCGCGGACCAACATGACCGTGATTACGGATCGGCGGACCTATTTCTTCGATCTGGCGGCTGCCGCCCAGGGCACACCGCTGTATGTCCTGCGCTTTACCTACCCCGAGGAACCCAAGCCCGAACCGCTGCCCCGGCAGGCCGACGCGGCCCTGACTGCCGAGGAGGCCGGCGCGATTTCCGCCAATCCGCAGGAGCGTGCCGTCGATCCAGCCAGTCTCAACTTCGGCTGGCGGATGAAGGGCAAGGCCGCGCTCCTGCCCTCACGCGTCTATGACGATGGTCAGGCGACCTTTCTGACCTGGCCGGCCCGCAACCCGATCCCCGCGATCCAGATCCGCAACGAGGCAGGTGCCGAAGGCCCGGTCAACTTTGCGGTGCGCGGCGAGGTGATCGTGGTCGATGGCGTCCCCGGCCTGATCGTGCTGCGCTCGGGCAAGGATTCCGCAACGCTGGAACACCAGCCCGCCCCCCGCAAGCCGAACGAACCCGCCGCGCTCGCCGCCGCAGCGCCCGCCAAGGAGCCCTGAGCGATGCGCCTCAACCGCCGCCTCCCCGACAGCCGCGACCCGTCCAGCGAGTCCGACCCGCGCGAGCGCCCCGGCGCCGAGATCATCGACCTTGCCACCCGCAACGTCCTGCCCAGCGTAACCCAGCGCAAACCCGGCCGGGAAGGGCTTGGCCTTGCCCTGGGCGTGGGGCTGGTCGGCTTGCTTGGCGCCGTGACGCTGTGGAGCATGGATTCGGTCCGGACCGGGCAGGCCCGCCCGCCGCAGCAGCCCGCCCCCCAGGGCGCCCCCTTGCAGGCTGCCCCGGCAGACACCGCCCCCGCCGTCCCGGCAGAGGCGATCACGCCGCCGGGGGGCGCCCTCGCCGCGCCGCCAGAGCAGGCCGTGCTCGCCGCTCCGCCGCAGGTCCAGACCCTGTCGGCTCCCGCCAGCAATCCCGCCGCATCGCCCACAGTGGTGTTCGATGCCAGCGCCCTTCCCGCCCCGCTGGTCGCCCCCGCCGCGCCGGTGCCGGGCGGCGCGCCCGCAGCCACGCCGACCGGCAATTCGAACGAGGATTTCGCCAGCCGTCTGGGCGGGGTCGGCGGCAGCTCGGCCACGGCCAGCGCCAGCTTCGATCCCCGCACCACGGTCACCCAGGGCACCCTGATTCCCGCCGTGCTGGAAACCGCGATCGATACCGACGTGCCCGGCTATGTCCGCGCCGTGGTTTCCGCCGATGTCCGCTCGTTCGATGGCACCCGCGTGCTGGTGCCGCGTTCGTCGCGGTTGATCGGCCAGTACAAGAGCGGCCTCCAGGCGGGGCAGAAGCGCGCCTACGTGATCTGGACCCGGCTGATCCGGCCAGACGGCGTTTCGGTCAACATCGGCTCTCCGGCGATCGGCTTCGGCGGCGAGACGGGCCTTGAAGGCAAGGTCAATTCGCACTTCTTCGAGCGTTTCGGTTCGGCCATGCTGCTCTCGGTGGTCGGCGGACTGTCCGCAATCGGCGGCAATGCCGGCGTGATCATCGCTGGCGGCGGCCAGTCGGCGGCAGCGGCGGCAGTCGGCCAGTCCGGGCAGATCGGCCCGACGGTGCGGGTCCGTCAGGGCCAGCCGATCCGGGTGTTCACCGCGCGCGATCTGGATTTCTCCCAGGTCACCGCCGGATGAACGCGGCGCTGCACCGCCTGCCGATGCTGCCCTCCACCGCTCCCGAAGCCGAGGCTCCGCGCAGCGTCTATCTCGACGCCTACCTCGCGCCGTTCCAGCCCTGGCTGGAGCGCGAGACGGTGACCGAAATCCTGGTCAACGGCCCCGGCGAGCTGTGGGTCGAAGATGCCGCCCAGCCGGGCATGCAGCGCGTCCTCCTGCCGGAACTGACAGACCACCTGCTCCAGCGGCTGGCCGAACAGGTCGCGCGGGTCAGCCATCAGGGGATCAACCGCGAGCATCCCCTGCTCGCCGCGACCCTGCCCGGCGGCGCCCGCATCCAGCTGTGCGGTCCGCCCGCGACGCGCCGCCACTGGGCCATGGCGATCCGCCGCCACCGCCTGCTCGACCTGCCGCTCAGCGCCTATGATCGCGGGCCGATCATCGCGCGGCCGGAACCGCCCCTGCCCGATCCCCTGGCCGAGCCGATCGCCTATCTGCGCGAAGCGATCCGCCGCCGCCGGACGATCCTGATTTCAGGCGGAACCTCCACCGGCAAGACCACCTTCCTCAATGCCATGCTGCACGAGATTCCCGCGCACGAACGGGTGGTTCTGGTGGAGGACACGGCCGAACTGCGCCTTCCCGGTGCCAATGGCGTCGGCCTGATCGCCGTCAAGGGCGAACTGGGGGAAGCCAAGGTTTCCGCCGCCGATCTACTGCAGGCCGCGCTTCGCCTGCGCCCCGACCGGATCGTGCTGGGCGAACTGCGCGGATCGGAGACGGTCAGCTTCCTGCGCGCCATCAACACCGGTCATCCGGGATCGTTCTCGACCGTCCACGCCAATACCCCGCGCGGCGCGCTTGAGCAGATCGCGCTGATGGCAATGCAGACGGGCATCGGCCTGACCCGGGCCGAAACGCTGGACTATGCGGCGTCAGTGATCGACGTGGTGGTCCAGCTTGACCGGATCGACGGCAAGCGCGGCATCGCGGCGATCGCCGCGGCGCGCGACCTGTTCGGCTGATCCCCCGGCCTTCGCGCGCATCCCGCGCCGGGCTGCCGCCGCCTGCCGCAGCCCTGTCATCAAACCGTCGCGCAACTTTCTTCGATCTGCCTTCGAATCGTCCCGGTGGCGTCATCTGGCCTGCCTAGCAGCCCGGCATGTCCACGCTTTAAACGGGGTAGTTCCAATGCCGGTTTTCAAAAGTTCGTTCCGCCTGCGCGCCGTGCTGCTGTGCAGCGCCGCAGGCTTGTTGCCGCTGGCCCCGGCCCAGGCCGAGGAAGCTGAAGAGGCGGCGGAAATCATCGTTACCGGCGCGCGCCCGATCGCTGAATCGGAAGCGGCCGCGCTGACCGTCCAGAAAAATTCGGACTCGCTGGTTACGGTCGCGGCTTCGGATTCGGTGGGCCGCCTGCCCGACCAGAACATCGCCCAGGCCACGGGGCGCCTGCCCGGCGTCGCGGTGGAGCGCGACCAGGGCCAGGCCCGCTATATCAGCCTGCGCGGCGCGCCGAATTACTGGACCACGCTATCGTTCGACGGGATCAACGTGGTCAGCCCCGAGGGCCGCGACGCGCGCTTCGATTCGGTGCCGTCCGCCATTGCCTCGCAGATCGTCGTGTCCAAGGCGGTGACGCCGGACATGCCGGGCGAGACGGTTTCGGGCAACGTCAACGTCGTCACCCGCTCCGCCTTCGATTATGCCGGGCTGCACTTCGCTGGCAAGGCCGGGATGGGCTTTGCCGAACTGGGCGAGCGCAAGGAATACGAAGCGTCCGCCGTGCTGTCCAACCGCTTCCAGGCGGGTGAGGGCGAGATCGGCGTGCTGGTTTCCGGCAGCTTCTATCAGCGCGGCATGATTACCGACAATTTCGAGACTGACTGGGAGCGGGTCAGCCAGGATCAGCGCCCGGGCGCATCGACGCGCTTCTGGGCGCAGGAGACCGAGAACAAGCTTTACCGCCTGACCCGCCGGAACTGGTCCGTCTCGGGCCGGGTCGACTGGCAGCCGGACAGCGACAACACCCTGTCGCTCCGCTCGGTCTATTCGATCTTCACCGATGACGAGGCGCGCGACAATTACCGCTTCGACCTCGATGACCGGCAGGGCGATCTCGTTGCCAATGCCGCTGCCTGCGAAACGGCCGTCAACACCGCGCCATCAACCACGGGCTACGGCGATGTCTGCATCGGCAACACGCCGCTGAAGGGCACGATTTATGGCATCGACATCCGCCAGCGCTCCACGCTGCGTGCCTTCCGCCAGTCGATCTTCACCAACACGCTGGCCGGCGATCATGCCTTCGGCGAGGGCTGGAAGCTGTTGTGGCTTGGCAATCACACCATCTCGAAGGATGACCGCTCGGTCATCGGCGAGGCGAACTGGGATAGCCCTTCGACCCGCACCCTGCGACCGACCGTGGGCTATGACTTCACCGATCCCGGCTTCGCTCGCCTGATGCTTTACCGCACACTTCAGCTGAGCAGCCCGACCCGCTACCAGGCAGGCGATGTGGTTACCGCGATCGACAGCTTTACCAAGCCGCTGTCGCAGCTGACCGTGCTTGATGCCATCGATACGACCAAGGCCTGGACCGGCAAGCTGGTGCTGGCGCGCGAGACCGGCCTGCTGGGCGGCGAGGCCACGCTGAAGCTCGGTTTCCAGTTCGACCAGCGCACCAAGATGGTGGACGAGGCGCAGATCCTGCTCAACACCACCGCGCAATTCACCGCGATCGGCATACCCACCGATTACAGCCAGTTCTCGCTCGACCAGGCCTTCCTTGGCAAGGTGCCGCTGGGTTACAGCTTCCGCTACTTCGATACCGAGAAGATGCGCGCCGCCTCCAACGCCGCGCGGGCGAACTTTGCCTTCACACCCAACACCGGCAATTTTTACGACGTGCGCGAGCAGGTCTTTGCGGGCTTCCTGATGGGCACGGTCAAGTATGACTGGGGTTCGATCCTGGGCGGCGTGCGGGTGGAGCACCTGAAGAACCGCGGGATTGCCACCGCGACGGTCGGCACCGTCACGGGGCTGGTCACGGCGGAGAACAGCCAGACGCTCGCTTTCCCCAGCCTCCACGTCAACTACAACGTCGATGACACCAAGAAGCTGCGGATGTCGTTCAACAGCGGCGCGGCGCGGGCCGATTATGACCAGATGCGCCCCAACGTCACCGTGAACGATGCCAACCAGACGATCTCTGGCGGCAACCCGGGTGTGAAGCCGGAACGCGCCTATGGCGTGGACGCCTATTTCGAATGGTACATCCGTCCGCAGGGCTACCTGATGGCCGGGCTGTTCTACAAGAAGGTCGATGACGTCCTCTACCGCCAGACCCGCACTTTCGGGTCCAACGCGCTGGATACTGGCGGCATCGACCGCTCGGGCTATGCCTTCTCGGGCATCACCAACGGCGGCAATGGCCGGGTCTTCGGCCTTGAACTGGCGGCCCAGCTCCAGCTTGAGCCGTGGACGGCGGACCTTGGCCTGCCCGACTGGATGGGCGGCTTCGGCGTGACCGCCAACCTGACCCTCAACGACAGCGAGATCACCAAGCCCGCGATCGGCGCGGTTCCGGCGCGCAAGGTGCGGCTGCCGGGCACTTCGGACGTGGTCTACAACCTGGGCGCCTATTACGAGAAGTACGGGCTGTCGCTGCGGCTTCAGTACCAGAAGCGCAGCACCTGGATGGACGGCATCGCCGACGATCTGACCGATGCGGGCGATACCTACTGGGCGGCGGATGACGAACTGGATTTCTCGGCGCGCTATGCGATCAACAAGAATGTCGAAATCTACTTCGATGCCTCGAACCTGCTGAACAAGCCCGGCCGCCGCTATGCCGAACCGGGTAATCTGCTGACCGCCACCGGCACTCCCACCCCGTTCACCGACAGCTACACCATCGAATGGGAGCGCTTCGGCCGCCGCTATTCGGGCGGCATCCGGGTCAACTTCTGATGATGGCCCGCGCAACCATCCTGCTTGCCGCCCTGGCCGCGTTGCCGGCAGCGGCAGCAGGTGCGGGCACCGTCACCGTCACCGCCCGGGGGGAAACTGCCCCGGTCGGCACGGCCGAGGCCGACGCCGCCGACGACCCGGCAATCTGGCGCAACCCAGCCGACCCGGCCCGCAGCCTGGTGATCGGGACCGACAAGAAGGCCGGGCTTTACGTCTACGGACTGGACGGCAAGGTGCGCCACTTCGAGGCGGCGGGTCGGCTCAACAATGTCGATCTGGTTGATATGGGGCGCGGGCGGATCATCGTCGTCGCCTCGGACCGGAATGACGAGGCCCGCGCCCGGCTCCGGCTCTACCGGCTCGACACGCGCCAGGGCACGCTCATCTCGCTTGGCGCTGTCGATGGCGGCGAAGGCGAGGCTTATGGCCTGTGCCTGTGGCGTCAGTCGCGCGAAATTCACGCCTTCTCGGTGCTCAAGCACGGCGCGGTGCATCAGGTCCGCATTCGCCTGAACGGCAGCGCGGCCCCGCGCGGAGAGATCGTCCGCACCCTGCGGCTTGCCTCGCAGACCGAAGGTTGCGTGGTCGATCCGCGCAGCGCCGCGCTCTACGTCGGCGAAGAGGCGCGCGGCATCTGGGCCTTCGGCGCCCAAGCGGGTGCCCCCGCCAGCGGAAAGCTGGTGGCCCCGGTCGATGGCGTCCACCTGGTTGCCGACACCGAAGGGCTGGCGATCATGCCGCAGGGGCGCAAGGGCGGCTGGCTGGTCGCGTCCAGCCAGGGTGACAATGCCTATGCCCTTTACCGCCTGCCGGACATGGCGCCGGTCGGCCGGTTCCGCATCGCCGCGGGGCAGCTGGGATCGACCGAGGAGACCGATGGCATCGCGCTTGCCCCCGGCAGCTTCGGCAGGGCCTACCCCCGGGGCCTGTTCGTCGCGCAGGATGGCGATAACGCGCCCGCCGCGCAGAATTTCAAGCTCGTTTCGTGGCGCGACATCCTGCTCGCGCTGCGCCGCAAGAAGGATTAAACTGTTACCATGTCGATCACCCGTCGCCAGTTCGGTCTGGGCAGCGTGGCCGCGATGGCCTTTGCCGGATACGCGCAGCGCTCCACCGCAAGCCTTCAGGGCCCCACCTATCGCAACGAGATTGCCGGCTATGGCGATCTTCTGCCCGATCCGGCAGGCTTCCTCGATCTGCCGCGCGGCTTCACCTATCAGGTGATTTCCTCGGCTGGCGAAGCGATGGAGGACGGCTTCATCGTGCCGGACAACTTCGACGGCATGGGCTGCTTCGCGCTGCCCGGCGGCAAACTCGCCCTGGTCCGCAACCACGAACTGGGCGTGAATGCGGTCGGCAAGGGACCGACCGGGGGCGATGCCCGCCGCGAGGCCCGCCTGGCCGGGCGCGGCGCCTATGACCGCGCTGCCAGCGGGCTGATCCTGCCCGGCGGCACCAGCACCGTGATCTATGATCCCGTTACCGCCCGCCGCGAGGAGCAGTTCCTTTCGCTGGCCGGAACGGCGGTCAACTGCGCGGGCGGCGTCACCCCGTGGGGATCGTGGCTGAGCTGTGAGGAAACCGCCGTTGCCGCCCCCGACACCGGCCTCAGCCACGGCTGGATCTTCGAAGTACCCGCCGCGCGCCGGGGCCTTGCCGATCCGGTGCCGCTGAAGGCGATGGGTCGCTTCCGGCACGAAGCGGCGGCGGTCGATCCGGTTACCGGGATCGTCTACCTGACCGAAGACCGCGAGGACGGGCTGTTCTATCGCTTCATTCCAAGCCACCCCGGCGAACTGGCACGGGGCGGACGGTTGCAGGCGCTGGCCCTGCCCGGCGATCTGCGCGACAGCCGCAACTGGACCGGCGCCGCGCTTCGCCCCGGATCGAGCCACGCGGTGCGCTGGATCGACCTGGCCGACGTCGAAAGCCCGGCCGACGACCTGCGACAGCGCGGCCATGCCGCAGGCGCGGCCCTGTTCGCGCGGGGCGAAGGCATCCACCTGGGGCTCGGCAAGGACGGCGCGCGCGAATTCTTCTTCACCTGCACGTCCGGCGGCGCGGGCCGGTTCGGGCAGATCTTCCGCCTGGTGACCGGCGCGGGCGCCACCGACCAGCTGGAACTGTTCGTCGAATCCGGCGATCCGCAGCTCATGGACTATGCCGACAATCTGACCGTCGCGCCCTGGGGCCACCTGATCGTCTGCGAGGACCGCACGGGCGACAAGGTCAACCACCTGAAGGGGGTTTCGCCCGAAGGAAAGATCTACACAGTCGCCAGGCTGAATGCCGAAACCGAACTGGCCGGCGCCTGCTTTTCGCCCGATGGGTCGATCCTGTTCGTCAATGCCTATGCGCCGGGCCGGACACTTGCGATCCGCGGGCCGTGGCGCTCGGTCGGGGGGGCAGGCCCCGCCTGATCCGCAATCGGTCAGGCGATTGTCATCTGCCTGTAACGCAATCCGATCATGCGCCATGGCCAGACTGGATACATGGCGGGGAAGCAATGGAGGCGGGCAAGGGGCAGGCGCAGGCCGAACGGACGGGAGGCGCCTCGCGCTTCTTCAACCGCGAGCTGAGCTGGCTGTCGTTCAACCAGCGCGTGCTCGCAGAGGCCTGCAATCCCGATTACCCGCTGCTCGAACGCCTCCGCTTTCTGTCGATCTCGGGCAGCAATCTCGATGAATTCCTGATGGTCCGCGTGGCCGGGCTCTATGGACAGGTCCGCCGCAGGATCGAGCAGACCTCGATCGATGGCCTGACCCCGACCCAGCAGCTTGCCGCGATTACCGAGGCGGTGCTCGCACTTGAGACGGCGCAGCAGGCGGTGTGGCTCGACCTGCGGCAGAAACTTGCGGCGGAAGGCATTGCGGTGCTGGGCAGCGAGCGGCTTGGTGCGGGGCGTAGCCGCTGGCTGAGGTCTTTCGTCAACGAGCACGTCCTGCCGGTCATTACCCCGCAGGCGATCGATCCGGCGCACCCCTTCCCGTTCGTTGCCAGCCAGGGCATCGGCATCCTGTTCTCGCTGGTCAGGCTGGCCGATGGCGCGCCGGTGATGGAGATGGTGCTGATCCCCCAGCAGTTGCCGCGCTTTGTGCGCCTGCCCGGAGATGACGCCAGCTACATCGCGATCGAGGACCTGATCTGCCGGCACGCCGGGCTGCTGTTCCCCGGCTTCAAGGTGCTGGGCCACGGGGTGTTCCGGGTGCTGCGCGACAGCGACATCGAGATCGAGGAGGATGCCGAAGATCTGGTCCGCTATTTCCGCACCGCGATCCAGCGGCGGCGGCGCGGATCGGTGGTCGTGCTGCAATTGCAGGGTCAGTTCGACCCGGCGGCGGAACAGCTGCTGCGCACCCAGCTTGGCCTCGATCACGCGCTGGTGATCCATTCGCCGGGCCTGATCGGGATCAGCGGCCTGGCAACCATCGTCGATGAGGACCGCCCGGAGCTGAAGTTCGAACCCTACAGCCCCCGCTACCCCGAACGCATCCGCGAGCATGACGGCGATTGCTTTGCCGCAATCCGCGAAAAGGACATCGTCATCCATCACCCCTACGAAAGCTTCGAGGTGGTGGTCGATTTCCTGCACCAGGCCGCCAGCGATCCCGAAGTGGTGGCAATCAAGCAGACGCTCTACCGCGCGGGCAAGCAATCGGCCGTGATCGCGGCGCTGATCGCGGCGGCCGAGGCGGGCAAGTCCGTCACCGCCGTGGTCGAACTGAAGGCCCGCTTCGACGAGGAGCAGAACCTGCTGTGGGCCAGCCAGCTCGAACGCGCCGGGGTTCAGGTGATCTATGGCTTCGTCGACTGGAAGACCCACGCCAAGGTTTCGATGGTCGTGCGGCGCGAGAACGGCGGCTACCGGACCTACTGCCATTTCGGCACGGGCAACTATCACCCGGTGACAGCGCGGATCTATACCGACCTCAGCTTCTTCACCGCCGATCCGCGCATGGGGCGCGACGCGGCGCGCTTGTTCAACTTCATTACCGGCTATGTCGAGCCGCGCCGCACCGAACTGCTGGCGATCTCGCCGCTGGGACTGCGGGCGCGGCTGGGCGAATGCATCGCCGCCGAGATTGCCAATGCCCGCGCGGGGCGGCCTGCCGCGATCTGGGCAAAGATGAACTCGCTGACCGATCCTGACCTGATCGAGCAGTTGTACGAAGCCAGCAACGCGGGGGTCCGCATCAGCCTGGCGGTGCGCGGCATCTGCTGTCTGCGGCCGGGCGTGCCGGGAATGTCGGAGCGGATCACCGTCAAATCGATCATCGGCCGGTTTCTGGAACACAGCCGCATCTGGGCTTTCGCCAATGGCGCGGATCTGCCCTCGGCCCGGGCCAGGGTCTACATTTCCTCTGCCGACGGGATGAGCCGCAACTTCGATCGCCGCGTCGAGGTGCTGGTCCCGATCCGCAACCGCACGGTCCACGATCAGGTGCTGGACCAGGTGATGGTCGCCAACCTGCTCGACACCGAACAGAGCTGGCTGCTGGCGGCCGACGGGACCTATCAGCGGATCGGCAAGGCCGAGAACCCCTTCAATCTGCACCGCTATTTCATGACCAATCCCTCGCTGTCCGGGCGCGGCGCGGCACTGGACCACGGGCGCAAAGTGCCCAAGCTGGCGCTGCGGCGGGGCGGAGCGGCGGTTCCGGTCACGCCGGATCCGAAGCGACTGTAACCGTTCTGTCCGCAAGCCGTCACCGCCGCGCAATATGGCGGCCCTATGCCCGGCCCGGGATAGCCAGACGGGACACGGGCAATGCTGGACAGCGCCGGATTACTTGAACGCAGCCGCCCGTTCGGCATTCCGGACTGGCTGATGCTTCCCGAACCGAAGGGATTCCGCCCGAAGAAAAGCTATCGCACGATCTGGATATCCGATGTCCATCTGGGCACGCGCGGCTGCAATGCGGCGATGCTGGTCGACTTCCTGCGCTCGGTCGAATGCGAAACGCTTTACCTGGTGGGCGACATCATCGACGGCTGGCGTCTGCGCAAGGGGTGGTACTGGCCCGATGCCCATAACGAGGTGATCCGCCGGATCCTGAAAATGGCGCACCGCGGCACCCGCGTGGTCTTCGTCGCGGGCAATCATGACGAGGTATTCCGCGACTATGCTGGAATGACCTTTGGCGGGGTCGAGCTGGTGCTTGAGGCAGTCCACGAAACCGCCGACGGACGCCGCCTGCTGGTAACCCATGGCGACAGTTTCGACGGTGTGGTGCTGTACCACCGCTGGCTCGCCTTTCTGGGGGACAAGGCCTACGAAGTGCTGCTGCGCGCCAACGTGGTGGTCAACGCCGCGCGGCGGCGGCTTCGGCTGCCCTACTGGTCGCTCTCCGCGCATCTCAAGCGCAAGGTCAAGAACGCGGTCCAGTACGTCTGCGATTTCGAGGATGCGGTCGCGCGCGAGGCGATCGAGCGCGGGCTGGACGGGATCGTTTGCGGCCACATCCATTGCGCCGAAATCCGCCAGATCGCGGGCATCACCTATTACAACGACGGCGACTGGGTTGAAAGCTGCACCGCCCTGGTCGAGGACGCGACCGGGGCGATGACCATCGTCGAATGGGCGCGGCAATCCGCCATGTCCGATCCTTCTCCTGCCGCCATGGAGCTAACCGCATGAGAATCGCCATCGCCACCGATGCCTGGTACCCGCAGGTCAACGGCGTGGTCCGCACCCTGGCCGCGACCGTCGCCGAACTCGACCGGCGCGGCTGGGAAGTGGAGCTGGTCACGTCAGAGCGGATGCTCACCCTGCCTCTGCCCGGCTATGCCTCGATCCGCCTGGCCATGGCCCCGCGTTTCAACGTGCGCCGCACGCTGGGGGCGTTCCAGCCCGATGTGGTGCACATCGCCACCGAAGGTCCGATCGGCTGGAGCGCGCGCGGCTGGTGCCTGGCCCACGGTGTGCCTTTCACCACCGCATTCCACACCCGCTTTCCGGACTACGCGGCGATCCGCACCGGCCTCAGCGCCGAGCGGTTCTGGCCGATCCTGCGCCGCTTTCACGCCCCCGCCAGCGCGGTAATGGCAGCAACCGCCAGCCTGGAAGCCGAACTGCACGAGCGCGGCATAAGCCACACCCGCCGCTGGAGCCGGGGCATCGACCGCTGGCTGTTTCGTCCCACCGGTGATCGCCACGCCATGCTGGCGGACCTGCCGCGCCCGATCCTGCTGAGCGTGGGACGGGTCGCCGCCGAAAAGAACCTCGAGGCGTTCCTCGAGGCCAAGGTTGCCGGGACCAAGGTGATCGTCGGCGACGGACCGGATCTTGCACGGCTGAGCCATCGCTATCCTGACGCGGTCTTCACCGGCGCCCTGGCCGGAGAGGAACTGGCCGCCGCTTATCGCAGCGCGGACTGTTTTGTCTTTCCAAGCCGGACCGATACCTTCGGCCTGGTCGTGATCGAGGCGCTGGCCTGCGGCCTGCCGGTCGCCGCCCTGCCGGTTCCCGGTCCGCTCGACATCCTTGGTCCCCAGGGACGCGGCACCGACGGCTCCATGCCCGCAACCGTCGGCGCGCTCGACAATGATCTGGCGCTGGCGATCGAAAAGGCGCTGCGGCTCGACCGCATCGCCGCTGCCGCCTTTGCCGCGCGGTATTCGTGGGAGCGGGCGACAGACCAGTTCGCGGCGGCAATCGGCTCGGCGGCTGCGGCCAAGGTCCGGCAACTGGACGGGGCGCTGGTCTAGGCCCGCGGCCCCACCGGTCTAGACTTTCTGCTCTGAGGTTTGGCGGAATGCCGGCAGTCTGGCCAGTTCGATCAGCTCGCGCCCAAGCTGCGCAAGCTGCTCCGGGTCACGGGTCCCGGCGAATGTGGAAACCGACAGGCACAGCCGCAGACTGGCAGACCCGCCGATAGCTACCGCGACCGAGCAGATTCCGCTGTGACTGAAGCCGTCATCGATGGCATAGCCGCGTTCACCGCATTGCCTGACCTGATCGACGTAGGCGCTGAAAGCCAGCGGCTGGTGCCAGCGGACATCATCGAAGCGGCGCCTGAGCTCGCTTTCGCCGATCCTTTCGAGCGCGGCCAGCGCCCGCCCCGAAGAGCCACCGCCGATCGGCTGGCGCTGGCCGATCACCATGTGAATCCGCGTCGCCGCGCCGCTGTCCCACAGCGCGGCCAGCACGATCCGGTTGGGTGATGTGGCCTGCCACAGGCCGACCGTGCATTCGTGCACCTCGGCAAAGGCGCGTGCCGGTCCGCGCATCCGTTCGATCAACTGGGCCAGCCGGTTGGGACCGGGGCCAGTGGCGCTCCACTCCGGCACCAGGCGATAACGCCGGGCCTCCTCGATCCGCTCCACCGCGCCTTCCGCCACGAGCGTGCGCAGCAGGTTGAGCGTGCTGGACGGGCTGAGTTCCACGGCCCGCGCCACTTCGGACAGGGTCGCGCCGCCGGGCCGCGCGGCCAGGGCGCGCAGCACCGCGAATGCCAGTGAAACCGAACGCACCTGGGTGGACATTGTCAAGACCTACCTTTCAGATATGTGAAAAGCAATGCCGATGTTTGAATTGACCGAATCATCCGCTTGCCCCATCGCAGGCGCGGTGCGATGCCCCGCGGATGCATCGCTGACGGAGGTTCGGACGATGGGAATGCTTGAAGGCAAGGTTGTGGCGATCACCGGCGCCGGTCGCGGCGTTGGCCGCGAGATAGCGCTGCTCTGCGCGAAGCATGGCGCGGCAGTGGTGGTCAACGATCCGGGTGTCGGCGGCGGCGGCGATGGCGGCGATGCCGGCCCCGCCCAGCAGACGGTTGACGATATCATCGCGGCGGGCGGCAAGGCCTGGGCGAACCTGGCCAGCGTGGCCGATCCGGTCGGGGCGGCATCGATCATCGAGGACGCGGTGCAGCGGTTCGGACGGATCGACGCGGTGGTCAACAACGCGGGCATCCTGCGCGACACGATCTGGCACAAGATGAGCCACGAGGACTGGCGCGCGGTGATCGACGTCAACCTCAACGGCCCGTTCAACGTGTGCAAGGCGGCGACCCCCTATTTCCGCGAGCAGCAGTCGGGCAGCTTCATTCACTTCACCTCCACCTCGGGCCTGATCGGCAATATCGGCCAGGCGAACTATTCGGCGGCCAAGCTGGGTCTGGTCGCGCTGTCGCAGTCGATCGCGCTCGACATGGCGCGCGCGGGCGTGCGCTCGAACTGCATCGCGCCTTTCGCGTGGAGCCGGATGACCGCCTCGATCCCCGCCGAAACGCCCGAGCAGAAGCAGCGGGTCGAGCGGCTCAAGACCATGAGCGCGGACAAGATCGCCCCGCTGGTGGTCTACCTCGCCTCCGATGCCTCGCGGGACGTGACCAACCAGATCTTCTCGGTCCGCAAGAACGAGATCGTGCTGTTCAACAAGCCGCGCCCGGTCCGTTCGATGACCAAGGTCGAAGGCTGGACGCCCGAGAGCATTGCCGACGAACTCATCCCGGCCTTCAAGCCCAGCTTCGCCCGCGCGGACGAGGTTTCGGCCCACGTCTTCCCCTACGACCCGATCTGAGGATTTCCCCATGAGCACCGCAAACCCCGGCATGGACGCCGACGTCTTCGAACAGTTCATCGAACAGCTGCAGCGCTATGTCCGCGAGCGGCTGATCCCGGCCGAGAAGCAGATTCTCGAGACCGACCTGATCCCCGACGACATCATGAACGAGATGCGCGAGATGGGGCTGTTCGGCCTGACCATGCCCGAGGAATTCGGCGGCGCAGGGATGAACATCAAGCAGTACACCCGCACGATCCGGGAACTGAGCTATGCCATGCCGTGCTATCGCTCGATCACCTCGATCAACATCGGCATGGTCTGCTCGGCACTGAAGAACGGCGGCACGGAAGAGCAGAAGGCCGAATGGCTGCCGCGTCTTGCCGCTGGTGAAATCGCCAGCTTCGGCCTGACCGAGCCGGGCTCCGGCTCGGATTCGGCGGCGATGCAGACTATGGCGGTGAAGTCCGGCAACGGCTGGGTGCTGAACGGGACCAAGCGCTACATCACCAATTCGCCCTTCGCCAAGGTCGCGCTGATCATGGCCCGCACCAGCAAGGAAGCCCTGCCCAAGAACGCCCACGTTTCGGCCTTCATCGTGCCGATGGACACGCCCGGCATCACCGTGGGCAAGAGCGACAAGAAGATGGGCCAGGCTGGCAGCCACATCGCCGACATCATCATGGAAGACGTCCAGTTGCCCGCCGACGCCCTGCTGGGCGGCGTGGAAGGCCGGGGCTTCATCACCGCGATGCAGAGCCTCGACAACGGGCGCCTTTCGGTTGGTTCGGCGGCGGCCGGCTATGCCCGCCGCGCGCTCGATTCCGCGCTGCGCTATGCCAACGAGCGCAAGGCATTTGGCGAACCGATCGCCAACTTCCAGCTGATCCAGCAGATGCTGGCCGACAGCGAGATTGAGATCTACGCCGCCGAATGCATGCTGGATGACGCCGCCGAACGCGCCGACGCGGGCGAGAACGTGCTGCGCAAGGCGGCTGCGGCCAAGGTGTTCGCCACCGAGATGTGCGGCCGCGTGGTCGACCGCGTGGTGCAGATCTATGGCGGCGCGGGCTATCTTGCCGAATACGATGCCGAACGCTTCTTCCGCGATGCCCGCATCTACCGCATCTACGAAGGCACGACCCAGATCCTCCAGCTCCAGATCGCGAAGCACATGCTGCGCGAATGGGCGGCGAACCAGGGCTGAGCGGCGTGTACCCGCTGCTCCAGGGCCTTTCCGTGATAGAGGCGTCGTCGTTCGTCGCCTCGCCCACCGCCGGGCTGTATTGCGCGCAGTTCGGGGCCGAGGTGATCCGCGTCGACCAGATCGGCGGCGGGCCGGACTTCCGCCGCTGGCCGGTGACCGGCGAGAACGATTCGCTCTATTGGGAAAACCTCAACCGGGGCAAGAAGTCGGTCGCGCTGGACCTGTCCTCTCCACAGGGGCGCGAGCTCTTGCAGGAACTGGTCCGCGCCACCGGCCAGTTCATCACCAACTTCCCGGTCGGCGGATTCCTCAGCCACGAAACGCTGAGCCAGGGCCGCGCGGACCTCATCACCGTGCGCGTGATGGGCTGGGCAGACGGTGCGCCAGCGCTCGATTACACGGTCAACAACGCTGTCGGCTATCCGATGATGACCGGCCCCGGACCGGAGCCGGTCAACCACGTTCTGCCCGCCTGGGATCTGCTTTCCGGCGCCTATGCGGCCTTTGCCCTGCTTGCCGCGATCCAGCGCCGCAGCGTCAGCGGCGAAGGCGGGGAAGTGCGCATTCCGCTGTCGGATGTTGCCATCGGCACGGTCGCCAATCTCGGCGGCATCGCCGAAGTGCTCTACTCGGGCGAGAACCGTCCGCGCCTCGGCAACGCGGTCTACGGCCTGTTCGGGCGCGATTTCGTGACGGCCGATGGCCAGCGGACGATGATCGTGGTGGTCACTCCGCGCCAGTGGAGCAACCTGATCGCCGCGCTGGGGCTGGAAGGGCCTGTCGCCGCAGTCGAGGCGGAACGCGGCGTCTCCTTCGCGAAGGACGATGGCCTGCGCTATGACCACCGCGATGCACTGTTCCCGCTGTTCGAGGCGGCAATCGGTGCGCGCAGCCATGCCGATCTTGCCGCCGCGCTGGATGCGGGCGGGATCGTTCACAGCGCCTATCGCACGATGCTCGACGCCGCGCGCGATCCCCGGCTGGTGGGCGACAACCCGATGTTCAGCGCGTTCGATGCCAACCCGTCGGGCTTTGCCTATCCGGCGGCCGGCCCGTTCGGCACCGTGCCGCAGCTGGAACGCGGCGCGCCGCAAGCCGCCCCGCGCAACGGCCAGCATTCGGAACAGGTGCTGGCCGAACGCCTCAACCTCTCCTCGGGCGAGATCGCCCGCCTGATCGACACCGGAATTGTAGGAACCCCGTCATGACCCTTCGCCGCGCAGCCATCGTCTCGCCCATCCGTACCGCCGTCGGCAAGTTCGGGGGGGCGCTGTCCTCGCTGACCGCCGGACAACTGGGTGCAACCGTCCTCAAGGCCCTGGTCGAGCGCACGAAGATCGATCCCTCGCGCGTTGATGACGTGATCTTCGCGCAAGGCTATGGCAACGGCGAGGCGCCGTGCATCGCCCACTGGTCGTGGCTGCTTGCCGGCCTGCCGGAAGAAGTGCCCGGCTATCAGCTTGACCGCCGCTGCGGTTCGGGCCTGCAGGCGATCGTCAACGCGGCGATGATGGTCCAGACCGGCGTGTCGGACGTGGTCGTCGCGGGTGGCTGCGAATCCATGTCCAACGTCGAGCATTACTCGATCGACATCCGCAAGGGCGTGCGTGCGGGCAACCTGACCCTGCATGACCGCCTGACGCGCGGCCGGGTGATGAGCCAGCCGATCGAGCGCTACGGCGTGATCAGCGGCATGATCGAGACAGCGGAAAACCTTGCGAAGGACTGGAACATCAGCCGCGAGGCCTGCGACGCCTATGCCGCGCGCAGCCATCAGCGCGCCGCCGCCGCGTGGTCGAACGGCCTGTTCGCCGATGAACTCGTGCCGGTGGAAGTGCCACAGAAGAAGGGCGATCCGCTCGTCTTCGCCCATGACGAGGGCTACCGCCCCGACGCCAGCATGGAAACGCTTGGCAAGCTCCGCCCGCTGGAAGGCGGTGTGGTGACGGCTGGCAATGCCAGCCAGCAGAACGACGCCGGCGCCGCCTGTCTGGTCGTGGCCGAAGACAAGCTGGAGGAACTGGGCCTTGAACCCATCGCCTTCTTCCATTCGTGGGCGGCGGCGGGCTGCGATCCCAGCCGCATGGGCTATGGCCCGGTCCCCGCGAGCGAACGGCTGTTCGCCCGCAACGGGCTGTCGTGGAACGACATTGGCCTGGTCGAACTGAACGAGGCTTTCGCGCCGCAGGTGCTCGCCTGCCTCAAGGGCTGGGGCTGGTCGGACGACGACAGTCGCCACGATATGCTGAACGTCAACGGCTCGGGCATTTCGCTCGGCCATCCGATCGGCGCGACCGGCGGGCGCATCCTTGCCAACCTGACCCGCGAGATGCAGCGCCGCGACGTGCGCTATGGGCTGGAAACCATGTGCATCGGCGGCGGCCAGGGCATCGCAGCGGTGTTCGAGAAGGCCTGACATGGCGATCGATACCGCGCACCTGCTGGGCCTCGCGCGCGGCTACGAGGCGCTGGCCCGCGCCGCTCTGGCCAAGCGGCTGGAAGGCCGCCGGATCGACGAGGAACAGCGCGCGGCCCACGGGCTGGCGTGGATCGCCACCAGCGTCGCCGCGCTTGAGGCGCTGGCGGCATGGGAAAAGGCGGGCGCGGGGCTCAACCCGCTAGACGCCCTTGTCACCCGGCTGGGCTTTGCCGAAACGCTGGCCCAGCTGGTCGGCGGCCTGCCGATGGGACAGAACGAGCTGCTCCGTCCGGCGGACCTTGGCCTGGCCGATGCGGCGCGCGATCTGGCCGATGCCTGCGGCGACCTGCTGAACGCGGATCACGCATCGGCACGCGCCGAGCTTGCCCAATTGCTGGCCCAGGGGCTGTGGCCCTCGGAAACGCTTGGCGACGCCGATCTCGACGCGATCCGCGATCAGTTCCGCCGCTTTACCGAAGCGGAAATCCTGCCCAATGCCCACAAGTGGCACCTGGCCAATGATCTGATCCCGGACGCAACCGTCGCCGCCATGGCGCAGCTTGGCACGTTCGGCGTCTGCATTCCCGAGGAGTTCGGCGGGCTGGGCCTATCGAAACTGGTCATGTGTCTCGTCACCGAGGAGCTGTCGCGCGGCTGGATCGGCGCGGGCTCGCTCGGCACCCGCAGCGAAATCGCGGGCGAGCTTATCACCCACGGCGGTACGGCGGAACAGAAGGCCCACTGGCTGCCCCGGATCGCAAGCGGCGAAGTGCTGCCCACTGCGGTGTTCACCGAACCCGATGTCGGATCAGACCTCGGCTCGCTCCAGACCCGGGCGCGGCGCACGGAAACGGGCGAATGGCGGATCGACGGGGCCAAGACCTGGATCACCCACGCCAGCCGCTCTGACCTGATGACCCTGCTGGCACGCACCCTGCCCGATGCCAGAGGCTATGCCGGCCTGTCGATGCTGCTGGTCCCCAAGCCGCGCGGCACCGAAGCCGACCCCTTCCCCGCCGAAGGCATGGCCGGCAGCGAGATCGAGGTGCTGGGCTATCGCGGGATGCGCGAATATGCGCTGTCGTTCGATGGCATGACGGCCCCCGCCGACGCCCTGCTGGGCGGCGAGGAAGGCCAGGGCTTCAAGCAGCTGATGCGCACGTTCGAGGGCGCCCGCATCCAGACCGCCGCGCGCGCCGTCGGCGTGGCCCGCCGGGCGCTGGAACTGGGGCTGGACTATGCGCTGGGCCGCAAACAGTTCGGCAAGGCGATCGCGGCCTTCCCGCGCGTTGCCGACAAGCTGGCGATGAGCCTCGTTGACCTGATCCTCTCGCGCGAGCTGACCTATGCCGCCGCGCGGGCCAAGGATTCGGGCAAGCGCTGCGACATTGAGGCCGGGATGGCCAAGCTGCTCGCCGCCCGCGCCGCCTGGTCCAACGCCGACGCCAGCCTGCAAATCCATGGCGGCAACGGCTATGCGCTGGAATACGAGATCAGCCGCGTGCTGTGCGATGCCCGGATCCTCAACATTTTCGAGGGCGCGGCGGAAATCCAGGCCCAGGTGATCGCCCGCGGCCTGCTCGAAGGACGCAACTGACGGGGGATCAATCCCGGCCCCGTTCGCATCGAGCGAAGTCGAGACACACGCGCGGCATCTCGACTGCGCTCGATGCGAACGGGAAGGTAAAAGAAGGTATGAGATGAGCGAGTGGAACGCATGGATCGGGCGCGTGGAACAGCGCCATGACCGGGTCGATGAGGGCCTGCTCGCCCGCTGGCTGGCGACGTTCGACCGCGCTGCTCCTGCCGATGGCACCGTGCCGCAGGGCTTCCACTGGTGCCTGTGCACGCCCGATGCCGCCACTGCCCGGCTGGGGCCAGATGGCCACCCGCTGCGCGACGACAGTCCGGACAGCTTCCTGCCCCCCGTCCCCCTGCCGCGCCGGATGTGGGCATCGAGCAAGGTCGAGTTCCTGGCCCCGCTGCGCAGCGGACAGGCGGTACGGCGCACCAGCCGCGTGGCCTCGGTCACGGCCAAGCAGGGCGGCTCGGGCTCACTGGTGTTCGTCGATGTCGAGCACGAAACCTATGGCGACGACGCGCTGGCCGTGCGCGAGGTGCAATCGCTGGTCTACCGCGATGCCGCTCCCGGCGATGCTCCGCTCAGCCCCCCGCCGCCGGGGGAAGGCGCGTTCGACACTTCCACGTGGGATGCCCACCACGTGGTCCTGCCAACCGAGCCGTTGCTGTTCCGCTATTCCGCGCTGACCTTCAACAGTCACCGCATCCATTACGACCTGCCCTATGCGCGCGATGTCGAACGCTACCGTGCGCTGGTGGTCCACGGGCCGCTCACTTCCACCCTGCTGCTCGCCCTGGCGCAGCGCGAACTGGGCGACAATGCGCTGAAAAGCTTCGCGTTCCGTGGCCTTTCCCCGGCAATGTGCGGCGAGGCGCTGCATCTGGCGATGCGGGGGGCGGAGGCGGGCTTTGAACTTGGCGCCTTTGCCGCCGATGGCAGGCAAGTCGCCAGCGCCAGCGCCTCGGTCTGACCGTCAGGCTTCCAGCGGCTCGGTCGCAAGGCCCAGCTCAGGGATCGAGACTGAACGGCGGCCACTGAAATCGGTTCGCACCACGATCAGCCCGCTGCGTTCGTAGTGGTCGATCAGGCGGCGAATGCGGCCCGGAGAACTGGTGCCGTAGACGCGGGCAAGCTCATCGTCGTCCGGGCACGGCAGGCCTTGCTGCGCGGCGCGGGCGATAACCAGAAACGGGGCGAGCAGATCGTCGGCCAGCGGCTGCGCCACGCGCAGGATATCCTGCCAAGGGCCACCCGGTTCGTCGCTGACCCCCGCCACAGCCATGGCGAAGCGGCGGCGAAATGTCGCCATATCGACATGGCCGGCGGTGAGCCGCTGCATCCGGCACCGGACGGAGAAGTCCTGGAACAGTTTGGCCGGGGTCTGGAACGTGCAGCCTTCTTCCGCCGCCATGTCGATCAGGATCCGGTCTACCGCAAGGTCGATTTCGGCCTGCGAGGGCGCGAACAGCTGTGGCTGCTCCACCGGCTCCACCGCGTCGAGCGGGACGGCAGCAATCTGTTCGAGCAGTTCATCGGCCGCCGGGACCATCGGCGCGGGCGGCGGCGCGGGCGGCGCGGCCTCATCCAGGTGCAGGTCTTCGTGGAGCAGCGCGTGCAGCGCATCGGGCGAGGCCGTGGGCGGCGGGGCCAGCTTCTGCACCATCACCCGCGCGCCGGTTCGCACCGCGCCGATCCGCACCGCCACCGGGCGGCGGCTGATCGCCGGTCCAAGCCCCAGGAACTCGCCGCGCGCCAGATCGCGGATCTGCTCGGCCTGGCGGCGTTCCATGCCCAGCAGGTCGGCCGCGCGCGCCATGTCGATATCGAGGAAGGTCCGGCCCATCAGGAAGTTCGAGGCTTCCGCCGCCACGTTCTTGGCCAGCTTCGCCAGCCGCTGGGTGGCAACGATCCCGGCCAGCCCGCGCTTGCGGCCCCGGCACATCAGGTTGGTCATCGCCGCCAGGCTGAGCCGCCGGGCCTCGTCGCTGACCTCTCCCGCCACGGCGGGGGCGAACATCTGGGCCTCGTCCACCACCACCAGGGCGGGAAACCACTGTTCGCGCGGGGCATCGAACAGTGCGGAAAGGAACAACGCGGCGCAGCGCATCTGCGCCTCGATCTCCAGCCCGTCGAGCGCAAGCACCACCGAGGCGCGGTGCTGGCGGATGCGCGCGGCCAGCCGGGTCAGTTCCGCCGCCGAATAGGCCGCGCCATCGACCACGATATGCCCGAACACGTCGGCCAGGGTGACGAAATCACCCTCAGGGTCGATCACCACCTGCTGGACGATTCCGGCGCTTTCCTCAAGAATGCGGCGCAGCAGGTGCGACTTGCCCGAGCCGCTGTTGCCCTGCACCAGCAGGCGGGTGGCCAGCAGTTCCTCGACATCGATAATGACCGGACGGTCGCTCTGGTCGGTTCCGATCTGGATGGGCGCGCTCACGCTGGCGGGCCTAGTCGGCTGCGGGGATTCGCACCAAGCGCGCGCGCAAGGTTTTCCAGAGGTTTGGCGCGCCCGGAGCCGGCACCGCCGCTCCGGACGCGTTTTCAGGCTAACACGGTATCAGGGCGCGCTGCGCCGACCATAGGTGATCAGCCCGATCGGGTTGAGCAGGTCATTGGCCGGATGGGCACGCAGCGCCTCTTCATCGGGTTCGGTGCCCCAGCCCGGGCGGTCGGGCACGACCATGCAGCCGTCCTCGAACTCGGGGGCATGGGTGAACAACTGCTCGTCCCACGCGATCCGGTCGATATCGGTTTCCATGATCCTGAGATTGGGCACGGCGGCGGCGAAGTGCAGGTTCATCATCGTCGCCAGGTGGCCATAGAAGTTGTGCGGGGCCACGTTCACCTCGTGCGCGTCGGCCAGCGCGGCGATCTTCATCGCCTGCCACGCCCGTTCCACACCAGGTCGACGATTGCCACGTCGACCGCCTGCCCGCGCAGGAACGGCATGAACTGGCCCAGCCCCACCAGCGTCTCGCACGAGGCAATCGGGTGCGCGCTGTGATCGCGGATATAGGCCAGCGCGGCGGCATCGAAGGTGTCCAGTTCCAACCAGAACAGCTCCTGCCCTGCGATCGCGCGCAGGATTTCCAGATAGCCCTCGGTCTTGGCGTTGAAATTGAGGTCGAGCAGGATCTCCACATCCGGTCCGGCTCCTTCGCGCAGCGCGTCAAGATGATCGCAGATGCCGCGCAGCACCTTGCGGTCGACGTTAAGGCCCGGTTCGAACGGCACGCCAAAGCCGGTGGCCCAGCCGATCGGGCGGCCATCCTCATAGCGGTAGACGTTGGTCTTCAGGGCGCGGAAACCGCGCTCGCGCACTTCGCGGCCCAGCGCGACGACGCCGTCGATGCTATCGATCATCGGCTCGTACCAGGGCTTGCGGCTGATCCGCCAGGTGCCGCAGTGCGACCAGTAGACCGGCACCCGGTCGCGCATCACTCCGCCCAGCAACTGCGCGCAGGGCACGCCCAGGATCTTGGCCTTGGCATCCAGCAGCGCATTCTCGATCGCGCCTAGCGCCTGGCCGACCACCCCGCCGGTGCCGGGGCGGGTCACCCCGCGCAGGATCGCATGGACCCGCTTCGTGATCGCCCACCCGCTCGCCCACGAAGCGTGGGGCGACCTGGTGGATCACGTTGGTGATGCCGGGATTGCCGAAGCCTTCGTCGTATTCGCTCCAGCCGATCACGCCGTCGCTGGTGGTGATCTTGACGAAGTAATAGTTGCGCCAGCCGGCCGAGCAGGCAAGCGTTTCAACCTTGGCGATGCGGTCCTGGTGAATGGTCATCGGTTGTTCTCCCCGGGGGTCAGGTGTGGTCGGCCAGCACCAGGTCGGCGCCCTTTTCGCCGATCATGGTCGCCGCTGCATTGGTGTTGCCCGATACGATCAGCGGCATGATCGAGGCATCGATCACCCGCAGGCGGCTGGTGCCGTGGACCCTGAGCTGCGGATCGACCACCGAGCGCTCCGGATCAGGCCCCATCGTGCAGGTGCTGGTAGGGTGATAGGTGGTCCGCCCGGTCTGGCGCGCCCACTGCTCGATCTGCTCGTCCGACAGCGGCCCCTGCGGCAGGAACAGGCGTTCCTCCACCACCCCGGCAAGCGGCTGGGTATGGGCGACCGCATCGGCCAGCCGCAGGCTGTCGATCATCGTGCGCACGTCATTCTCGGTGGCAAGGTAGTTGCGGTGGATCACCGGCGGCGCATCGGGATCGGCGGAGCGGATGTGGATCGCCCCCGGCTTTCCGGGCGGCACGGGCTGGCGTTGATCGTCATGCCGCTGAAAGGATGGGCGCGCAGTCCCGTGGCAGACTTGCCCTTGGCCGGCGCCTGGAAGCTCAGCGGGATGAAATAGAGCTGCGTGTCGGGCCGGGGCTGGTCCGGCCGGGTCCGCACGAAAGCCCCGCCCTGGTTGATCCCGAAAGTCAGCGGCCCGGTGCGGGTGAACAGATAGCGCGCGCCGTGGAACAGGATCTTGGGCAGCGAATTCAGGCTGTCGTTCAGCGTCGGGATCGCGGTGCGATAGGTAAAGCCGGTGAAGACGTGGTCCTGCAGGTTCTCGCCCACCATCGGGCTGTGGTGGACCACCGGGATGCCGTGAAGCTGGAGCCGCGCCCCGTCGCCAATCCCGGACAGTTCCAGCAGCAGCGGCGAATTGACCGCCCCGCCCGCAAGGATCACCTCGCGCCGCGCCCGGGCGGTCAGGGTCCGTCCGCCGTGGCGATATTCCACGCCGACCGCTTCCCGACCCTCGAACAGCACCCGCGTCGCCAGCGCCTTGGTCACAACCGTCAGGTTGACGCGCTTCTTCGCGGGATCGAGGAAGGCGGTGGCGCTGCTGGTGCGACGCCCCTTGCGGAAGCTGAACTGGTAGAGCCCCACCCCTTCCTGCCGTTCGCCGTTGAAGTCCGGATTGGCTGGCCAGCCCCTGGCCATGGCCGCGTCCAGCGCGAGCCGCACCACCGGCTGTTCGCGCCCGGCGATGCTGGAAATCTTCCACGGCCCGCCCCCGCCGCGCCAGGCGTCCTCGCCCAGATCGTTGTCTTCCGAGCGGCGGAAATAGGGCAGGACATCGTCGTAGCCCCAGCCGGGATTGCCCAGCCGCGCCCAGTCGTCGAAATCCTCGCGCTGGCCTCGGATATAAACCATGCCGTTGATCGAGCTGGATCCACCCAGCACCTTGCCGCGCGGCCAGAAATCGGTGCGGCCGCCCATCTGCTGGCAGGGTTCGGCTTCATAGCACCAGTTGACCTTGGGATCGTAGAACACCTGCCCCAGGCCCGCAGGCATCTGCACGAACAGGCGCTTGTCACTTCCCCCCGCCTCCAGCAGGAGAACGCGAAAGCGGCCATCAGCGGTCAGCCGGTCGGCCAGCACGCAGCCGGCCGATCCTGCGCCGACGATGATGAAGTCGAATTGCTCTTCCATGCCTCGTCCCCCGGTTCGTCCGGCCTTGATCTGTGGCCCAGTGATGCCGGGGGCTGGCGGCAAGGGCAACGTGGCCGCCGGTCAGTTTCAAAGAACGGCTAATCACTTCCGGATTTGATCGGTCGCTCCGGAAACTATCCTTTTTCAAAACAACTTAGATAGAACCCTTAAAACACGACAGGACTTGGACTTATTGCGCTATCGGCTAGGATGCGGAGAGAAAAAGGGGGAGCGGGAGCACGTGGCGGTCGAACTGCAAGGCAGTCTGGTTCTGGAAACCGCCATACGGTTCATCACCGTCGGGCTCTATCTTGCCACGGCGCTGGTCGTGTTCCGCTGGCGGATCACTTCGGCACGGATCGCGGGCACACTGGCCTATGTGTCCAAGGCCGCGCACACGATCCTGCATTTCCGCCGATCATGGCGATGCTGGGCTGGGGGCGCCGCCGATCACCTTCATGGCAACGATGGGCACGGCGCTGACCTGGCTGTTCGGGATCGAGCTGTTCAGCGACAACCGCCGGTTCGATGCCAGGCGGCTGCTCCCCGTGCTGGGTGTGCTGGTCATCGTCATCGCCGCAATGGCCACGCCGCCGCCGGTGGCCCGCGCGCTGTGGCTGCTTCATGCCTTCACCACCGTCGCGCTGATGGGCCACCTGCTGACCGTGCTGATGATCAGCTGGCGCGACGATCTGGTTGACCGGCGCAAGTTCATCGCGACGCCGGTGTTCGTGGTGACCGCCATCTACAGCATCGGCCTGGGCTTCGTTGAAAACGTCAAGCTGCTGATGGGGATCGCGCGCGAGCCTTCGCTGATCAACGCCGGGATCCTGCTGTTCTCGTCCCTGCTGGCGATTGTCGTGTTCGGTCAGTTTGCCCCGGCCCTGTTCGGCGACGAATCCGAACCCGAGCCGCTGACCCGCACCCAGCCCGCGCGCAGCCAGCCGCGCAGCGAGCTGCCCCCGGCCGACATGGCGCTGACCACCGCGCTGGATGAACTGATGCGGCACGAGCGGCTTTACCGCACGCCGGGCCTGCGCATATCCGACCTGGCCGCGCGGCTGAGAGTGCCGGAATACCGGCTGCGGCAATTGCTCAACTATGGGCTGGGGCACCGCAACTTCAACGCCTACATCAGCCAGTGGCGGATCGCCGAGGCGAAGGAGGCGCTGCGCGATCCCGAACAGGTCGCCGTGCCGATCTCCACCATCGCGATCGACAGCGGGTTCCACTCGCTCGCCCCGTTCAACCGCGCCTTTCGCGGCGAAACCGGCATGACCCCCAGCGAATACCGCGCCGAGGCGCAGGCCCGCTGGAACAGCGGCGAGGAGCGCGGCGGCGCCGAATAAACGTCAGTCCTCGCAAAGCGCGATGTGGGTTTCCAGCGCGGGATCGATGCGGAAATCGTCCGCCGTCTCGACCGTCAGGCTCAGGATCGTGCCGGTGAAGGTTCCCGGCATGGCGTAGCTGTCGCTGAGCGGCGAGGCATCGTCATGGCCGCAGGTCACCCCGCCGCTGACCGGCGCGGGCCACAGGTCTGCCATCGTCGCCACCGCTTCCGTCCGCCCATCGACCAGCAGCGAGGCCGTGCCCCGGTAATCTCCGGTCTTGGCGAACTGAAAGGCGATCCGCCGCCGCCCCGGCTCCAGCGCGGCAGCGCTGCGCAGCACCTGCCGGTCGCGCGGGCCGACATATTCGTGGACCAGATGCCCGCCATCAAGGTGCAGCACAAAGCCGCCCGCCTGCCCGCCAGCCGCCAGGATCACCCCGTGGCTGGCCAGGTCGATGTCGATCTCCCCCTCGATCAGGTAGGACCGGTTGCCGATGGCCGGCGCGGCATAGCCCGACATGCGGCCCTGCCCCTGCGCGAAGCTCCAGCGGCGGCGCGGGGAAAGGTAATAGGTGTGCGGCAGCCGGTCGATGTTGCGATCATCCAGCGGGAACACGGCATTCGCCGCCGCTTCGCGTTCCCACAGGTCCTGCAGCTCGCCCAGCCTGTCCGGATGGGTGGCGGCAAGATCCTCCGCTTCGGAGAAGTCGCTGTCGAGGTGGTAGAGTTCCCACCGCTCGGCCGCATAGTCGTCGCCGGGGTAGTGGCGCGTCACTGCCTTCCACCCATCAGCCCAGATGCCGCGATTGCCCATCAGTTCGAAATACTGGACCCGCTTGCGGGTGGGGGCTTCAGGATCGTCGAAGGTATAGGCGATGGATGTGCCCTGCATCGCCATGCGGCCCGGCTGCGGCGCGGGATCGATCCCTGCCGCTTCCAGAATGGTCGGCGCAAGATCGGCACAGTGGCAGAACTGGCGGTTGATCGCCCCGCCCTGCCCGATCCGGCGCGGCCAGTGGACGATCAGCGGATCGCGCACCCCGCCGCCGTGGGTCTGCATCTTGAACCAGCGGTGCGGCGTATTCCCGGCGTGGCCCCACCCGGCAGGATAATTGTTCCAGTGCCGGTCCGAGCCCAGCGTATCAAGCGCGGCAAGATGTTCGTCTAGAGTCTCAGGGATGTGCTGGAAATGCCTGCGCAGGTTGAGATTTCCCAGCGCCCCACCCTCGGCGGACGCGCCGTTGTCGGACATCACGATCACCAGCGTATCATCAAGCAGGCCCTGCGCCTCAAGGTAGTCCGTCACCCGGCCGATCTGCGCGTCGGTATGGCTGAGGAACCCGGCGAAGACTTCCTGGTGCCGCGCGCAGACGCGCTTCTCGTCAGCGCTCAGGCTGTCCCAGGCGGCGACTTCGGGATTGCGCGGGGTCAGCCGGGTATCCGGCGGGGCGATGCCCAGCGCGATCTGGCTCTCCAGCCAGCGCTCGCGCATCACGTCCCAGCCTTCGTCGAACTGCCCCTTGTAGCGGTCGATCCATTCGCGCGGGGCCTGGTGGGGGGGAATGGCACGCCCCGAAGGCAAGATAGGCGAAGAACGGCTTCGCCGGGTCTGCCGCGCGGGCATCGCGGATCATGCCGATGGTCTGGTGTGCGAGGTCCTCGCTGAGGTGATAGCCCGCCTCGCGCGGGGTGGGGATGAAGCGGTTGTCCTCCACCAGTTCGGGGTGCCACTGATCGATCAGCGAATAGAGGAAGCCGTAGTAGCGCTCGAACCCGCGCCCCAGCGGCCACTGGTTGAACGGCCCGGCAGAGGTCATGTCGCGCGCGCGGGTGAGGTGCCACTTGCCCACCGCGAAGGTGCTGTAGCCAGCCGGGGTCAGGAGCTCCGGCAGCATTGCCGCCTTGTCCGTCACCTGCCCCAGATAGCCCGGATAGCCGGTGCACATGTCGGCAATGATACCCATGCCCACCGCATGGTGGTTGCACCCCGTCAGCAGCGAGGCGCGGGTGGGCGAACACATCGCCGTGGTGTGGAAATTGGTGTAGCGCCTCCCGCCCGCCGCCAGCCGGTCAATCGCGGGGGTGGCAATGGTCGATCCGTAGCAGCCCAGGTGCGCGAAGCCGACATCGTCTAGCACCACCAGCAGCACGTTGGGCGCGTCTTCGCGGGGGCGCGCCCGTGGTTCAAGCCAGGGCTGGGACCGGTCCCAGGTCCGCCCGATGGTGCCGGGCCAGCTATCGCTCATCGCAGATGCCTTCGAATGGTCCGCCGCCACTCCCCAAGGAAGCGGCGGCGGGCAGGATCAGAACGACTTGCGCAGGCCCAGACGAATGGTCCGGCCCAGCGGGTCGGATGTCATCGCGTCATAGCCCTCCGGCAGGCGGGCCAGCGGCGGGTCCTTGTCGAACAGGTTGGTGACCGCCAGGCTGAAGGTCACGTCCCACGGCATCTGCACCGTCACCGCCACATCGTGGAGGAACTGGCCGGGGATGCTGTAGCCCACTGCGGTGGCAGCCTGCCGCTGGTCGAGGTAGGACGAGTAATAGCGCCCGCCCCACCGCAGGTTGACCGGCCCGTTCTCGTAATTGACGAAAGTGTTCAGCTTCCACTTGGGCAGGGTGTGGGCCAGCGTGCCCGCGTTGAGCTTGCCCACCGCATCGAACCCGGGGACGGCTAGGCCCGCCACGCTGAAGCCATCGAATTCATAGCTGAGCGTGACATTGGCCACAGCCCCTACGGTCAGGGTGCCACCAACGACACCGCCGGTCCGGTAGCTGGCCCGCATGTCCAGGCCCGAGAAACGCGCCTTGGGGCCGTTGATCCGAAGCAGCAGGACCTTCGAGAGGTTCGCCGCCGAGCAGGCCCCGGTGAACTGGAAGTGCGTGGCAATGAAGGCCGGATCAAGTGAACCGCAGTTGTTCGCACCCGTAGCCCCGTTGGGGAACAGCGCGTTGACGATCGCGTTTTGCGGTTCAGTGGTCAGGATATTGTCGATGTCGTAGTGGTAATAGTCCACCGCCGCATCGAAGCCCGACCCGCTGACCAGCGCGCCGACCGACCAGGTGGTCGCCCGTTCCGGTTCGAGGTCGGGATTGCCGACCAGATCAAGCGCGGTCGGCCGCCCCAGGATATTGGGGATCGACGCGGTGGGATTGGGCGCGAGCGAGGTCTGCGGCGGGGCGCGGAAGGTCTTGCTGGCAGAGCCGCGCAGCGCGAACCAGTCAAGGATCTGGAACTTGGCGCGGGCCTGCGGATTGAAGCTGCCGCCGCCGTCCTTGCCGTAATCCTCGTACCGCGCGCCCAGCGTGATGTTGCTGTCGGTCCACAGCGGCAGCACCGCCTCGCCATAGATCGCGAAGACGTTGGTCTTGATGTCGGTCGGCGCGAAGGCGGCGGCGAGGCCCAGCGGGGTATAGGGCGTGGGCGTGCAGACATTCGCGCCCGGAATGTCGAGCGGCGAATTGAGGCACGGCACCTGCGTGCGGTCGGCGAACTTGGAATCGCGCTCGTTAAAGGCGATCCAGCGCCACTGGCCGCCTACCGCCCAGCGCAGCGGCCCCGCACCCACGTCGATCCCGGCAAATGTGCCGTCGAAGTTGAGGTTGGTTTCGGCGATCTGGCTGGTCAGGAAGCGTTCCTGCTTGATCATCAGCCAGTCGGCCACCTCCTTGGTATTGGCCACCGCCGGATTGTAGCCGGGGTTGGACAGCACGCCATTGATCGGTGCGCTCTGGATGGCATTGGACATCGGGTTGAGCCACAGGCACCCGGTGCTGCCAGGCACGGCGGTCTGCCACTTGCAGTTCGGCCCGCCCAGGCCCCGCAGCGCCAGCTCGATCATTACCCCGCTGGAATCCCAGCCATAAAGGTAATGCTTGTTGCGGCCATAGGTGACGTCGAAGGACCAGTTGGTCGTTTCGCCCAGCGTACCCTTGAGCGCGCCGGACAGGCGGAATTCGTCCTGCTCGCGCCCCTGGTAGCCGGGGGTGGAGGCATCGCCGAAGAACGGATTGCCGCCGACGAGATAGGGTCGCCACTGGCCGATCGGAATGAACACGCCGGTGGTGCCGGCCGGGAACTGCGATGGGTTGGCCGCCGCGTAGGAAGCCAGCCCCGGGTTGGTCATCGGCACGAACCAGTTGCCGAACAGGCGCGGGCTGGTGCCTGCGGTATAGCTGGCCGGGTTGATTTCGGCGGGCAGAACGGTTTCGGTAATCGGCTTGGGCTGGTTGAACGAGGGCGGATAGTTCACCCGCGTTTCCATCCGCGAGTAGTAGCCCTCAAGGTGCAGCTCCACGCCGCCGAAATCATAGTTGAATTCGCTGTAGACCTGCCAGGTCTCCGCCGGGGCGACGAGATCCTGCCACAGCTGGACGTTGTTGACGCAGAAGCCCGCGAACGGCTGGATTCCGCCCAGAGCGGAACAGCCGACATCGACCGCGCGCACGCCCGTGGGCGCCAGCGTTCCCGCCGGGCCGACCAGGCCAACAGGCGTGAACTGCGCCGGGTTGGACGAAAAATTCCATCCCGCGTCGGGATTGACCGAATAGGGCGGGGTCGACCAGGGCCGGTCCTTGACCCGCAGCTGGGCGCGCTTCTGATAGCCGGCGGAGACCAGCAGGTCCCAGTTGTCGCCCTTCTTGCCGAAGGTCGCGTCCATCCGCCAGTCGCCATCGGTGTCGTCAATCATGGTATAATCGCCGCCGATCTCCAGCCCTTCGAACCCGCGCCGGGTGATGAAGTTGACCACCCCGGTCATCGCATCGGACCCATAGGTGGTGGAGGCCGCGTCCTTCAGGATCTCGATCCGGGCCACGGCGGATGACGGGATGTTGCGGGTGTTGACGAAGAACCCGCTGGTCAGCGGCAGGCGCTTGCCGTTCAGAAGCACCAGGTTGCGATCCGGCCCCAGCCCGCGCAGGTTGATGCTTTCCGAGCCTTCAAAGCCCTGACCCTTGCCCGGCTGCGAGGAGTTGGAGTTGCCGATCGAACCCGACGCTTCGGGCAGCGCGCGAATCACGTCGATCAAGGCGGGCGAGCCCTGCTTCTCAAGCTCGTCGGCGCTGATCGAGCGCAGCGGCAGGGCCTCTGCCTCGCGGGCACTGAGCAGGCGCGAACCTGTAACGACGATCGTTTGCGCGGCCTCCTCGCTGTCCGGTGCGGCCTCCTGCGCCTGAGCAGGCGCGGCCAGCGCGGCAATTGCCAGCGCAGCCATCGAAGCGGCGCCATGAAGCACGGTCTTGTTGCGGATCAGGTTCATTGCTCTCTCCTCATACCATGCGCTGGACGAGCCCGTCGGCCTTCTGCTTCGCTTCCCGCGCCGGACTGGTCGTAGCGGCCCGGCCGGGCGCGTCTCCCGATCCTCCCGAAAGATGCTAGCCGGGTTCAAAACTGACTGATCGAAACCGAAAGTTTCTTTTTTTTGCAGAAACTTGATCATGCTTCGAGCGAGGGTGCCGCGCGGCGCTCGGCCAGCAGCGCCAGGGTCTGCGCGTGGCTTTCGCGGGTGATCCGGTAGCGCCAGATGCACAGCACCGCACAGCCGTGCATCGCCATCACGGCGGGCACATAGACCAGCGCCAGATCGCGCAGGATCTGCGGGTCCACGCCCTGCGGCGCGGCGCCGGCCGGAAAGCCGACCAGCGCCAGGACCATGCTGGAGGCGAAGATGCCGATGCCCGAAGTGGTCTTGTTCACGAACAGGTTGGCCGCCGCCATCACCCCTTCGGCACGGCGCCCGGTCTTGAGCTCGTGGTCCTCCACCACGTCGGCGCACATTGAACCGACCATGATCGCAACCACGCTGGCCGCCGTTACCGACAGCAGGTGGAACACCAGCATGATCGGGAGCAGCAGGGCCGATCCGTTGGCAGGGAACACATCGAGCAGGCGCAGCACGATCGGCGTCACGCCGAACAGAGGGGCCAGCACCTTGCACAGGATCGCGGCATTGCGCTTGCCCATGCGGTGCGACAGCGGCGCCGCGATCCACAGTGCCAGCGCCGAGGAGCCGAACTGGGCAAGGATGAACAGCGAGACCTGACCGGCTGAAAAGCCCCAGAAATAGGTGTTGAAATAGAGCGAGAGCGCGACGCTTAGGCCGTAAGCCATCGCGTTGAACACCCCTGCCCCCAGCATCGGCAACAGCGCCCGGTTGAGCATCGCCTGAAACATGTCGCGCAAGGCCGCGCCCGGCCCTTTGCGCAGCCCCGTGGGCTGGCGCATCCACGGAATGCGGTGGTGCGTGCCCGCCGCCGAAATCAGGATCACCGCCAGCATCACCAGCGACGACACCAGCCCGTAAAGCTCGTAGCCTGCGCGGTTCAGCTGGGCGACCGGCTGCTCTGCCGTAGGGGTCAGGAACACGCGAAAGGTCAGCATGACCATGATCAGCCCGCCGTACCAGTTGAACGCGGCGCGCCAGGCGGCCAGATCGGTGCGGGCATGATAATCGCTGGTCAGCTCCGCGCCCATTGCGGCGCTGGGGATTTCGAACATGGCGATGAAGGTGCGGATCACCATCGCAGTGGCGATCAGGTAGAAGAACAGCGCCTGGTCCGACCAGCCGAGCGGTGGGTGCCACAGCAGGAAATAGCTGACCGCGATCGGCACGGCGGACAGGTACATGAACGGATGGCGCCGCCCCCAGCGCGAGCGCCAGTTGTCGCTGACCTGCCCGATCACCGGATCGAGCATGGCGTCCGCGATCAGCGCGATCATGATCGCCAGCCCCACCGTGGGCGCGGGCAGGCCGATCACCTGGTTGTAGAATAGCAGGAGCAGGTAGGAGAACCCGTTGTCCTTCAACCCCAGCGCCACTGCGCCAACGCCATAGGCGGCCTTGGTGGGCCGGGAGATCGGCGGTTCGTGCATGTCTTGTCCATTCTCCCAAGCCTGCTGCATTCAGCCGGCCCGGCATGGCCGCCGCCCGCGCGCTTGTCAGCGCGTCCTTGCAAAACCGACTAGCCGTTATCGAATTCGATCTGCGCGGCTGAGCATTGGGCGCGCGGCGGACTAGCGCTCACGCACCCGGCAGCGTGGCCAGCAAGGGTAAAATCGAGGCGGGTAAGCGCCGCCCCGGTCAGGCGGCGCGCGCGTCCAGCGCGGCACGGCGGGCAAAGGTGCCAGCCGGCGCTGCCGAACTGATGCTCGATCACCGTGGCGCGCTTGAAATAGTGGCCGATGGCCAGTTCGTCGGTCATCCCCATCCCGCCGTGAAGCTGAACCGCGTTCTGCCCGGCAAAGCGGACCGCCCGGGCCACAGTGACCTTCGCGGCGGAAGCGGCGGCGGCGCGCTCCGCCGGATCGCCATCGAGCGACTGGCAGGCGAGCAAGGCGGCCGAGCGCGCCAGCTCCAGTTCCAGGTACATATCGACCATGCGGTGCTGGAGCGCCTGGAACGAGCCGATCTTATGGCCGAACTGCTCGCGCTGCCGGGCATAGGCCACGGTATCGTCGAGCAGCCGTTCGATCACCCCGCAGGCCTCGGCCGCGGCGGCGGCGATGGCCCGGTCGCGCCATTCCTCGATCAGGGCAAAGCCCTGCCCCTCGCCGCCGACCAGCGCGGAGGCATCCACTCCGGCGGCGTTAAAGCTGACATCCGCCGCATGGCGTTCGTCCAGCATCCGGTAGGGCGCCATGCTGACGCCGGGGGCAGCGGCAGGAACGAGAAACAGCGACAGCCCGTCCGATTCGCCCGGCGATCCCGAAGTGCGTGCCGCAACCAGCAGGTGCGTTGCCCAGGGCGCGGCGACCACCACGCATTTGGTGCCGTCCAGCTGCCAGCCGGATGGGCTGCGCGCGGCGGTCATCGCAATCGCGTTCAGGTCATCGCGCATTCCGTCCTCGCCCACGGCCAGCGCGATCCGGACCTGCCCTCCCACGACCCCTTCAAGCAACTCCGTCTGCCCGCGGCGCGCCAGCAGCGGCGCGGCCTGGAACAGCGTTTCGGAAAGTGGTTCGGGCGCCAGCGCACGGCCCATTTCCTCCATCGCCGCCATCATCTCCAGCCCGCCGCCGAACCCGCCCTGCGCCTCGGGCAGGCCAATCGACAAAACGCCAAGGCCGGGCCAGCCCCTGCCAGACGTCCTCGCGCCAGCCCGGTCCGGCGCGCAGCGCGCGGGTGCGCGCGGCGAAATCGCCCGCGTCGGCCAGAAAACGTGCAAGAGTGGCCTTGAGCTGAAGCTGCTCGTCGTTAAGTTCGAAGTCCATGACCCCAACCTTGCCTTGTCGCTGCGGGATGGCAATCCCCCAAACGCTGGCCGGGCGCGGATTGACGCCCTGACCCGGGCAAGAGCAAGGAGTAGCCATGGAACTGGCCCTGAGCGCCGAGGACCGCGCCTTCGCCGCGGAAGTCCGCGCCTTTCTGGACGCCGAGCTGACTGAAGAGCTGCGCGACGCCGGGCGCTGGATGACCAGCGTCTATGGCGATCACGAAGCCTCGCTGGAATGGCAGCGGCGGCTCCACGCGCGCGGCTGGGCGGCGCCGGCCTGGCCCAGGCAGTGGGGCGGGGGCGAATTCAGCGTGACCCAGCGCTATATCTTCCAGCGGGAATGTGCCCTGGCCGGGGCGCCGCCGCTCTCGCCGATGGGCATCGCGATGTGCGGCCCCGCCCTGCTGGGCCACGGCAGCGAGGAGCAGAAGGCGCACTTCCTGCCCCGCATCCTCACCGGCGAGCATTTCTGGTGCCAGGGCTATAGCGAACCGCACGCCGGATCGGACCTTGCGCCGCTGAAGATGCGCGCGGTGCGCGATGGCGATCACTTCGTCTGCACCGGAACCAAGATCTGGACCACCCATGCCAATGTCGCCAACTGGATCTTCTGCCTGGTCCGCACCGGCCAGTTCGACCGCCCGCAACTGGGTATCACTTTCCTTTTGATCCCGATGGACAGCCCGGGCGTCACCGTCCAGCCGATCGTGATGACATCGGGCGAGCATATCCAGAACCAGATCTTCTTCGACGAGGTGCGGGTACCCGTGGCCAATGCGGTGGGCGCGATCGACGATGGCTGGACCGTCGCGAAATACCTGCTGGAATTCGAGCGCGGCGGCAGCGCCTATGCCCCGGGGCTGCAGGTGCGGCTGGAACGGATTCGCGAGATGGCGGGAAGCCTGATGGAGGACCCCGGATTCGCCGCGCGCGTGGCCGAAGCCCAGATCCGCGTCGACGTGCTGGAAGTCTACGAGTTCCGCGCGCTTACCGCCGCCGCACGCGGCGGGCGGCCGGGGATCAGCGGATCGGTGATGAAGATCCTGGGCACCGAGCTTAGCCAGCACCTCACCGAACTGGCGCTTGAGGCGGCAGGGCCCTATGGTCTGGCCTTTCAGCCTGCGGCCGGGGCGGCGGGCGGGCCGAACCTGATCCCGCACGATCCGGGCTTGAAAGGCCCGCGCGAGGCGGCCATCGCTCCGCTGAAGTACCTCAACGACCGCGCCGGATCGATCTATGCCGGATCGAACGAGATCCAGCGCAACATCATCGCCAAGGCGCAGCTGGGGCTGTGACGCGGTGAACCGGGAGAAAGCCAATGCTTGAAGGCGGATGCAACTGTGGCCAGGTCCGTTACCGGATTGAAGGCCAGCCCGTGGCCGTGGCGCAGTGCCATTGCAACAATTGCCGGCGCCAGTCGGGCAGCGCCTTCTCGGTCAACCTGGTGGTGCCCAAGGGTGCGGTAACCACCAGCGGAGACCTTGCCTGTTATGTCGATGGCGATACCCAGTCCGGCAACCCGGTGAACCGGCTGTTCTGCCCGAAGTGCGGCAGTCCGATCCTCTCGAACTTACCGCCCATCCGATGGTCGCGGTCAAGGCCGGAACGCTGGACGATCCGGCTCCGTTCGCGCCGGGGATCAGCCTGTGGAATTCCACCCGCCTGCCGTGGGTCGAAGTGGCCGAGGGCATTGCCTGCTTCGAACGCAACCCGGGCTAGGACCATGGCATGACTGCTGCCCCCGCCGGAATGCGCTGGATCGAGGGCGGCGCCTTCAGCATGGGATCGCTCAGCTGGTATCCCGAGGAAGCGCCGCTGCGCCGGGTCAGCGTCGATGGCTTCTGGATCGACGAAACCCCGGTGACGGCGCGCGAATTCGCCCGCTTCGTGGACGCGACCGGCTATGTCACCACGGCGCAGATCGCGCCTGATCCAAAAGACTACCCCGGCATCCTGCCCGAGCACGTGGTGCCCGGATCGCTGGTTTTCACCAAGACGACCGGGCCGGTGCCGCTGACCGAGTATCACCACTGGTGGTCGTTCGTGCACGGCGCGGACTGGCGCCACCCGCTGGGGCCGGACAGCGATCTGGACAGCCTGGACCTGTGGGACCATCCGGTGGTCCAGGTCACATGGCACGACGCGGCCGCTTATGCGAAGTGGGCGGGCAAAGATCTGCCGAGCGAGGCCGAGCACGAATTTGCCGCGCGCGGGGGGCTGGAGGGCGCGGAGTTTGCCTGGGGCGACGAACTGGCGCCGGGCGGGCAAATGATGGCCAATTACTGGCAGGGGCTGTTCCCCTTCGCCAACACCCGCGAGGATGGGTGGGAGCGCACGTCGCCCGTGCGCAGCTTCCCTGCCAATGGCTATGGCCTGTTCGACATGATCGGCAATGTCTGGGAATGGACCCAGGACTGGTGGCAGGACAATCTGCCAACCGCGAAGAAGAAGCACGCGCAGGCCTGCTGCACTATCCCCACCCGCGCGGGGGCACGCTGAAGGCCAGCCTTGATCCCTTCCAGCCCGAAGTGCGGATTGGCCGCAAGGTGCTGAAGGGCGGATCGCACCTGTGCGCTGCCAACCACTGCCAGCGCTATCGCCCGGCAGCGCGCCATCCCGAGATGATCGACACCTCGACCAGCCACATCGGCTTTCGCTGCGTGGTGCGCGGGGGCTGACGCCGCCGCCGCCGCCCCCGCCCGCCGCGATCAGGCGGCGACGGCGCCCAGATCGGCGATGAACTTGCCGATATTGTCCATGGTCAGGCCCGCGACGTTGATCCGCCCCGAACCGGCCATGTAGATGCCGTGGTCATTGCGCAGCTTGAGGATCTGCTCGCCCGACAGCGGCAAGACCGAGAACAGCCCGTTCTGCGCGCCCAGCGGCGCAAGATCGATCGAACCGGCGTGGCCAGCCCCGGCCAGCCTGGCGCGGACCTGGTTCATGCGGGCGCGCATATCGTCCAGCTCGCCCTGCCACAGCTTCACCAGGCCTTCGTCCTCAAGGATCAGGCGGACGGCGGCGGCGCCGTGATCGGGCGGCATTGACCAGGCGGCGCGGGCCAGCGCATAGCCGTTCGACAGCACCGCACCCAGCTGCGCGGGGTCCGACACCATCACGTAAACCGCGCCAACGCGGTCGCGGTACATGCCGAAGTTCTTGTCGCACGAATAGGCGATCAGCGCTTCCGGAACGGCGGCCAGCACGCGGCGCACGCCATAGGCGTCCTCCTCCATGCCCTGCCCCAGCCCCTGATAGGCCAGATCGAGGATCGGCAGCAGGCCCTTGGCGGCCAGCAGGCCGGCAATCTCGTCCCAGTCGGCATGGCTGTAATCGATGCCGGTGGGGTTGTGGCAGCAGCCGTGCAGCAGGATCGCATCGCCCGCCTGGGCCTCGGCAATCGCGGCGCGCAACGCGTCCATGTCGACCTTGCCGTCCTTGCCGGCGTGGTTGAAGCCCTTGAGCTCCACCCCAAGGTCGGCATAGATCTGCGCGTGGTTGGGCCAACTGGGCAGGCCCATCAGCACGCGGTTCACACCGGCGCGCTTGGCCAGCGCAACGGCCAGGCGCACGCCGCCGGTGCCGCCCGGGGTCTGCATCCCGTCGATCCGGCCGTCCATGGTCGGGTTGGCCTTGCCAAACACCCACGGCATCAACGCGCGGACAAAGCCCATGTCGCCTTCCGGGCCAAGGTAGGCCTTGGAATCCTGCGTCTCCAGCAGCCTCTTTTCCGCCGCCTTGATCGCCGCGAAGACGGGCGTCGCGCCATCGCCGGTGCGGTAGACGCCGACGCCAAGATCGATCTTGTCGGCGCGCGGGTCCTCGTTGTGGAGCTTGATCAGCGCGAGCAGCGCATCGGCGGGCTGTTGGGGCAGAGTGTTGAGCATGACGCGGGCGCGCTTAGCCCCCTATTGCCCCAAGAACAAGGGGGCGCGGCACCTGCCACGCCCCCGTTCCGGCCGGTTCTGGCCGCGCCGCTTATTTCAGCAGCGAAAGCACGTTCTGCGCGCTCTGGTTGGCTTGGGCGATCATTGCGGTGGATGCCTGGCTGAGGATCTGCGCCTTGGCCATCGCGGTGGTTTCCGACGAATAGTCGGTATCCTCGATCCGGCTGCGCGCATCCGACAGGTTGGTGACATTGCTGGTCAGGTTGGAAATCACCGATTCCAGCCGGTTCTGCCCCGCCCCCAGCCCGGCCCGCGCCGCGTTGACATCGGTCAGGGCCAGATTGACGTTGTCGATCGTCGTGCTGGCGGCGGCGGCGGCGGTCACATCAAGCGCGGTGGCCGAAATGTTGGTGCCGTCGATCGCGGCCGAAGTGATCGTCACGATGTCGCCCGAATTGGCCCCGGTCTGGATGTCGAAAGTCACGTCGGTGCCAGCCGTGGTCGAAAACAGGGTGTTGCCATTGAACTGGGTATTGGCCAGCACATCGCTGATCTGGTTGGTCAGCGCGGTCACTTCAGACTGCATATAGGCGCGGTCGGCATTCTGATAGGTACCGGACGCGCTCTGCACCGCCAGTTCACGCACCCGCTGGAGCATGTTGGTCACTTCGCTCAGCGCGCCTTCGGCGGTCTGGGCCAGGCTGATTCCGTCATAGGCGTTGCGGATGCCCTGGCCCATGCCGCGCACCTGCGAGGTCATGTTGGTGGCGATCGCGCTGCCCGCGGCGTCATCCTTGGCGCTGTTGATGCGCTTGCCGGTCGACAGGCGCTCCATCGCGGTGCCCAGCATCTTGCTGGCGCTGTTCGAAGCATTGGCCGCCCTGATCGCGGCGATGTTGGTATTGATCACTGCCATGGTACTTACCCCCGAATTGTCTCACGGCGCCCGGGGGGATCCTTCTCCCATCCGGGGCCGCAAACAGGAACGGCGGCTGCGCGGGGAAGTTAAGGGGCAGGGTTAATTTCGCGGCAACCATGATAAAATTCAGCTATGCGCCCGGCCTTGCCGGGCATAGCGGGGCCGCCGAACGGGGGGCTGCGGCGCGGCAATGGACTGGCGGGGAATCGTGCGTGAAGCGGGCAAGGTGCTGCTCGCCCTTGCCGCGCTGGCCGCGATCCTGGGATTGTCGCTGTGGCGGTTCAGCCAATAGCGCGCCGGTTCAGAACGGCATCCATTTCTGCTTCTTGGAAAACTTCATATAGCCCGCGTTGATTCCCAGCCGCATGCCCACGCCCATGCGGATCGGGATCAGCACGACATCGCCGCTGCGCAGGTAGCTGGCGGTCAGCCCGCCCACGACATAGGCCTGCCCCTCGCCCGCCGGGAACCGCTTGAACAGGTCTTCGGTGTCGAAAAGGTTGTAGACCAGAACAAAGGTCTTGCCGGCATTGGCCCCCGCATCGAACCCCACCGAAGGCCCGGTCCAGTAGACCGGCTTCTGCCCCTCGACCTTGTGGGACAGGGTGCCCTTGCCATAACGCAGGCCGACGATCAGCGCCGCGCCGCCCTCGCTGCCCTGGATATAGGCGTTGGGCTCGCCCTGCTTCTTGAGCAGACCCTGGATCATCTCGGCCAGCCCCGCCGCGCCTTCGCCAAACACTTCCTCGCCCGCCTTGACCAGATCGCCCGCGCGGTAGGTCTTGTCGGTGGTGGCAACGTTGGGGGCCTCGTCCCTCGTCTTGCCGCCGCTGTTCTCTGCCGTGACGACCACGTCGGAGGCCGCGCCGGTGGGCGGCGTGGCTGGCGTCGCGGCTGGCACCTGCGTGGGACTGGGCGTGCTGGCCGGACCGGAAGGCGTGCCCGCCGCCTTGCCCAGGTCCGCATCGATCGCCTTATCGGGATCGACCTGCTCCACCTGAGCCCCCGCCGGAGCGCAAAGCACCAGCGCCGCCGCGCCGCACAGCGCCGCCAGGCCGCTCCGCCACGCCCGAACCACCCCTGCCGTCATCGTAACCCCACCTTCCACGCACCGCCGCCAGCAAGGCAAACGCTTACCATCCCACCAGAATCGATGGGCGCACAGGCGGCAATCGCGCGGCGACGAACCGAGTCCGGTTTTGCGGCCAGACGAATCCGCCAGACAGCCCCCAAAAAAACCCGGCCAATCGCCGCCCACCCCCTTGCCGCCCGCAAACCCCCTCGCTATAGCCGCGCTTCGCCGCTGCGATCCGGAGACGTGGGTGAGTGGCTGAAACCAACGGTTTGCTAAACCGTCGTACTGGTAAATCCGGTACCGAGGGTTCGAATCCCTCCGTCTCCGCCACTACTGCCGCCATCCACCACGAACAACCTGCCTCAGGCCCCCAGAAGGCCGTGGTTTTTCCAGGCTGGGATTGGCTTGCCATACCCTGCCTTTTCGGCAAATCCGGCTCAATCCGCGAAAAGATCCGGGGCAGTTTGGGGTAAGGCCAGATGGGGGCGCCAAAGCCCTCGATCACGACAGCAGCGGCGTGGCGATTCCAAGGAGCAGGGTGAGCGTTCCCAGCCCGCCGGCCATGCGGGCGCGCAGGCTCATCCAGCTGGCGGGCGGGGCGGCGGTGCCAGCCGTCGCCAGATAGCGGTCGGCGAGCGGGCTCAGCAGCAGGACCAGGCCGAGCGCCACCAGCGACGGCCCGGGCCAGGTCCAGCCCAGGCACCATGGCAGCAGCGCCGCCCAGCCGCCAAGGCTGGCCGCCACGGCCAGAAGCCACGGACCCCAGCGCTCCTCGCGCCGCAGCAGCGCCTGCATCCACCACAGGCCGCCCAGGAACGAGAGGATCAGCGCGGCATAGAAACACCCCGCCGCCAGCGCCATCCATTGCCATTCGGTCGAAACCACGGCGAGCACGAGGCACAGTGCCTGCGGAAAAATTCCGGACAGGCCCAGCAGCACGGCGGGCCGGGGCAAGGCTGTGTTTTCCATGGGCGCAGCCATGCCGCAAACCAGCCGCTTTGCCGAGATGCCCCTTGGTCCACTGCCCGTTTCGGCAGGTGGCTGGCGCACTCGTCCGGGGCTAGCTCCCGCGTCATGCCCATGGCTCCTCCCCTTCCCTCGGCAATCGTCTTCGGCGCCGGCGGCGCGATTGGTTCTGCGATGGCCGCGCGGCTGCTGGCCAGCGGCCGTTATGGCGCGGTCCATGCCGGAGTGCGCGGCGATGCGGCGGTGCCGGAGGGCGCGCGGTGCTTCCGTTTCGACGCCATGGACGAGCCCTCTATTGTCGCCGCCGTGGCGGACCTGCCCGAACCGCCCGCGCTGGTGGTGGTGGCCACCGGCCTGCTCCACGACGAGGCGCGCGCCATCGCGCCGGAAAAGACCTGGCGCTCGCTCTCCGCCCCGGCGATGGCCGATGTCTATGCCGCCAATGCCATCGGCCCGGCGCTGATTGCCAAGCACTGCCTGCCGCGCCTGCCGCGGGACCGGCGCGCGGTGTTTGCGGTGCTTTCCGCGAAAGTCGGGTCGATCGGCGACAACCGGCTGGGTGGCTGGCATTCCTACCGGGCGAGCAAGGCCGCGCTCAACATGCTGGTCAGGAACTTCGCGATCGAGCTGGAGCGCGGCAATCCGCGCGCCGTGGTTGCCGCGCTGCATCCCGGCACGGTCGACAGCCGCCTTTCCGCCCCGTTCCAGCGCCGGGTCGCGCCCGGGCGGCTGTTCTCGCCCGACGAGGCCGCCGACCATCTGCTGGCCGTGATCGACGGACTTACCCCCGCCGACAGCGGCGGCCTGTTCGCCTGGAACGGCGAACGCCTGCCCTGGTAGGCGGCGATGGCGAAGATGCGCCGCAAGGCCGACCTTCCGACGAAGCTCTGCGCCGCCTGTCAGCGCCCCTTCGCCTGGCGGCGCAAGTGGGCGCGCGACTGGGACAGCGTGAAGTTCTGCTCGGACCGTTGCCGCTCAGGCCACAAGCACTCAGGCAAGGGTGTTCAGAAACCGGGCGGCATCCTGCCGTAACTGCTCCTGCCGCTCCGGCGCGAAACGCTCCCAGGTGCGGACCATCTGCGCCATGCGCGGATTGCGGGCCAAACGATCCCTATGGCGGTCGATGAAATCCCAGTAGAGCAGGTTGAACGGGCAGGCCCTGGGGCCGGCCTTGGCCTTCACGTCAAACGCGCAGGTCCGGCAATAGTCGCTCATCCGGTCGATATAGGCGCCGCTGGCCGCATAGGGCTTGCTGGCCAGCAGGCCCCATCGGCAAACTGGCTCATCCCCACGGTGTTGGGCAGTTCCACCCACTCATAGGCATCGGCATAGACCGACAGGTACCATTCGTGCAGCGCGTGGGGATCGATCCCGGCGAGCAGTGCGAAATTGCCGGTGACCATCAGCCGCTGGATATGATGGGCATAGGCCTCGTCGCGGGTCTGCGCGATGCAGGCGCGCAGGCAGGCCAGCTGCGTATCGGCGGTCCAGTAGAACGCGGGGAGCGGGCGGCGGGCATCCAGCGCGTTGGACCGCTCGTACCCCGGCATCTGCCACCAGTAGATCCCGCGCACGAATTCGCGCCAGCCGATGATCTGGCGGATGAAGCCTTCCGCGCTGTTGAGCGGGACGCGGCCCTCGCGCCATTCCGCCTCCACCGCGCGGCACAGCGCCAGCGGATCGAGCAGCCCGGCGTTGAGATACTGCGCCACCACCGCGTGATAGAGGAACGGCTGCCCGCTAAGCATCGCGTCCTGATAGGTCCCGAAGCGCGGCAGCGCGTGGCGCACGAAATGCGCAAATGCCGCCTCCGCATCAGCGCGGGTCACGGCGAACCAGAACGGCTCCAGCGTGCCGAAATTGCCGGGGAACCTCCGCGCGACCATGTCCAGCGCTTCAGCGGTGATCGCATCGGGGGCAAAGCGCGGCGGCTGGGGCATCAGCAGATCCGGCGCGGCGCGGGCGCGGTTTTCCGCATCGAAATTCCAGCGCCCGCCAGCCGGCTCCGCCCCGTCCATCAGCAGGCCGGTCTTGCGGCGCATCAGGCGGTAGAAATGCTCCATGCGCAGGCCCTTGCGCCCTTCGGCCCAGGCGGCAAATCCGGCGCGGTCGGCAAGGAAACGGGTATCGGGTAGCAATTCGGCATCCGGCCAGCCGCGCATCTCTTCCAGCAGCCGCCATTCGCCGGGTTCAGTGGCCAGCACATGCGCCAGCCCGTGGCGTTCCATGGCGCGCCGCACCTCGCCCCCCAGCGAACCGGTGTTCGCCGGATCGTCGAGCGTGACATAATCGACCTGCCAGCCCGCGCCGCGCAGTTCCTGCGCGAAGTGGCGCATGGCGGCAAAGACAAAGGCGAGCTTCTTCCTGTGGTGCGGGACATAGCTGGCCTCGGCCATGACCTCGGCCATCAGCACACGGTCCGCAGCCTTGTCCCCCGCCGTCAGGCTGGACAGGCCGGGGCTCAGCTGGTCGCCAAGGATCAGGATCAGACGTCCGCTCATCCACCCCGGTTAGCGCAGGGGAACGGCAATGCAGCCTGTCTGCGGGGGAAGGGCGCAGCGGACTGGCTGCAAAAGACTGGTTTCATCGTGGAAAGCGAACATTTGTTGCCGTTGCCCCCGATGAACGGTCAAAGGCACCCCATGCCGGACTGGCGCCCGACTGCCCTTGCCTTAGGATGTGAAGAATGACGCGGACCCTGACCCACCTTGAGCGTTTGGAGGCCGAGGCGATCCACATCATGCGGGAAGTGGTGGCCGAGGCGGAAAAGCCCGTCATGCTCTATTCGGTGGGCAAGGATTCGGCCGTGATGCTGCATCTGGCGCGCAAGGCGTTCTATCCCAGCCCGCCGCCCTTCCCGCTGCTCCATGTCGACACCACCTGGAAGTTCCGCGCGATGTACGAGCTGCGCGACCGCATGGCGCGGGAAAGCGGCATGGATCTGCTGGTCTACCAGAACCCCGAAGCGGCGGAGCGCGGGATCAACCCGTTCGATCACGGCGCGCTGCATACCGATATGTGGAAGACCGAGGGGCTGAAGCAGGCGCTCGACAAGTACGGGTTCGACGCGGCCTTCGGCGGAGCGCGGCGCGACGAGGAGAAGAGCCGGGCCAAGGAGCGGATCTTTTCCTTCCGCACCGCCAGCCACGGCTGGGACCCCAAGAACCAGCGGCCCGAACTGTGGAACCTTTACAACGCCCGCAAGCACAAGGGCGAATCGATCCGCATCTTCCCGATCTCCAACTGGACCGAGCTGGACGTGTGGCAATACATTCAGCTCAACGACGTGCCGATCGTCCCGCTCTACTTCGCGGCCAGGCGCCCGACCGTGGAACGCGACGGGATGCTGCTGATGGTCGATGATGACCGCTTTCCGCTGAAGCCAGGCGAGGTTCCGGTCGAACGCTCGATCCGGTTCCGCACGCTGGGCTGCTATCCGCTGACCGGCGCGGTGGAAAGCGAGGCCGCCAACCTGTCCGAAGTGATCCAGGAAACCCTGCTGACCACCACCAGCGAACGCCAGGGCCGCGCGATCGACAAGGACGCGGGCGGCGCGGGCATGGAAGTCAAGAAGCAGCAGGGGTACTTCTGATGACCGATCAGGCGATCTACCAGACCGACGCCCTCATCGCCGAGGACATCGACGCCTATCTTGACCAGCACCAGCACAAGACCATGCTGCGCTTCATCACCTGCGGCAGCGTGGACGATGGCAAGTCCACCCTGATCGGGCGGCTGCTTTACGATTCCAAGATGATCTTCGAGGATCAGCTGGCCGCGCTGGAAAACGACAGCAAAAAGGTTGGCACCCAGGGGCAGGAAATCGACTTCGCCCTGCTGGTCGATGGCCTTGCGGCAGAGCGCGAACAGGGCATCACCATCGATGTCGCCTATCGCTTCTTCAACACCGAAAAGCGCAAGTTCATCGTCGCCGACTGCCCGGGGCACGAGCAGTACACCCGCAACATGGTGACCGGCGCGAGCACCGCGGACCTTGCGGTGATCCTGATCGACGCGCGCAAGGGGGTGCTGGTCCAGACCCGGCGCCATTCGTATCTGTGCCACCTGATCGGCATCCGCAACATCGTGCTCGCCGTGAACAAGATGGACCTGGTCGACTATGACCAGAAGGTCTTCGACGCCATCGTCGCCGACTACAGCGCTTTTGCCACCAGCATCGGGATCGAGAGCTTCACCGCCCTGCCGATCTCCGGCTTCAAGGGCGACAATATCACCGCTCTGTCCGCCAATACGCCATGGTACGCCGGTCCGACCCTGGTCGAGCATCTGGAGGCGGTCGAGGTGATTTCCTCTGCCGATGCGGCCAAGCCGCTGCGCCTGCCGGTCCAGTGGGTCAACCGCCCGAACCTCGATTTCCGGGGCTTCTCCGGCCTGATCGCCACCGGCAGCGTCAAGCCGGGCGACGAGGTGCGCGTACTGCCATCGGGCAAGACCAGCACGGTCACCCGGATCGTCACGATGCCAAGCGGTCCGGCTGGCGCAAGCGCCACCGGCAGGGATGGCGATCTGGACGAGGCGGTGGCCGGACAGTCGGTCACGCTGTGCTTTGCCGACGAGATCGACTGTTCGCGCGGCAATGTCATCGCCGCCGCCGACAATCCACCGCAGGCCGCCGACCAGTTCGAGGCGACGCTGGTGTGGATGAACGACGATCCCATGCACGTGGGCCGCGCCTATTGGCTCAAGCTGGGTTCGCAGACCGTCTCGGTCACGGTTCAGCAGCCAAAATATGCCATCAACGTCAACACGATGGAGCACATTGCGGTCAAGACGCTTGATCTCAACGCGATCGGCGTGGCCGAGATCATCACCGACAAGGCGCTGGTGTTCGAGCCTTACAAGGATAACCGCGCACTGGGCGGGTTCATCCTGATCGACAAGCTGACCAACGCCACGGTTGCCGCCGGCATGATCCATTTCAGCCTGCGCCGCGCCCAGAACGTCCACTGGCAGGCGACCGACATCAGCCGCGAGGCGCACGCCGCGCTCAAAAACCAGAAGCCCGCCGTGCTGTGGTTCACCGGCCTGTCGGGATCGGGCAAGAGCACCATCGCCAACCTGGTGGAGAAGAAGCTCCACCGGATGAACCGCCACACCTTTCTGCTCGATGGCGACAACGTGCGCCACGGCCTCAACAAGGACCTTGGCTTTACCGAGGCCGACCGCATCGAGAACATCCGCCGCGTGGGCGAAGTGGCCAAGCTGATGGCCGATGCGGGCCTGATCGTCATCACCGCGTTCATCTCTCCCTTCCGCGCCGAACGCGAGATGGTCCGCGCCATGCTGCCCGAGGGCGAGTTCATCGAGGTGTTCATCGACACCCCGCTGGCCGAGGCGGAGCGGCGCGACGTCAAGGGCCTCTACAAGAAGGCGCGTTCGGGCCAGCTCAAGAACTTCACCGGGATCGACAGCCCCTATGAAGCGCCGGAGCACCCCGAACTGCGGATCGACACCACCGCGATCACGCCCGAACAGGCCGCCGATCTTATCGTCGACCGTTTGCTTGACGGGGCTTAGGCAAAGTGTTCCTGCTGCGCGGGCACGAGGGCCACGGCCGCTCGCTGGCCAAGGCGATCAGCTGGCGGGTGCTGGGCAGTGTCGATACCTTCGTGCTGTCCTGGCTGTTCACGGGTAATGCCAAGGCAGCCGGGGCGATTGCATCAACCGAAGTTGTGACCAAGATCGGACTCTTCTATTTCCACGAACGGGTGTGGAGTTCGGTCCGCTGGGGAACCAAGCGCACGCCCGACGATCCCGCCGCAAGCATCTGAAAGACCGCCAATGACCGACGCCGACCTTGCCGCGCACCTTGCCGAAGTGGCCGGGCGCATCCTGCTTGAAGTGCGCGGCTCGGGCGTGTTTTCGGGAAAGGCGCTGGGCAAGGCGGGAGACCAGACCGCCAACCAGTTCCTGGTCCATGCCCTGCGCGAACAGCGGCCCGGCGATGGCCTGCTGTCCGAGGAGGAGAAGGACAACTTCGAACGGCTCGCCCATTCCCGGGTGTGGATCGTCGATCCGGTCGACGGCACCCGCGAATATGGCGAAGAGCGGACCGACTGGGCGGTTCACGTGGCTCTGGCGGTGGACGGGGTGCCGGTTCACGGCGCGGTCGCCCTGCCGGGACTGGGCGCGGTGCTGCGTTCGGACCGGCCCGCGCCGCTGCCGCCTGCCAACAGCCCGCTGCGCATGGTCGTCAGCCGCACCCGCCCCGCCGCCGAAGCGGTTGCCGTGGCCGAGGCGCTGGGGGCAGAGCTGGTGCCGATGGGCAGCGCCGGGGCCAAGGCGATGGCGGTGGTGCGGGGCGAGGCCGACATCTACCTCCACACCGGCGGCCAGTTCGAATGGGACAGCTGCGCGCCGGTCGCCGTGGCGCTGGCGCATGGCCTGCACTGCTCGCGCACCGACGGCTCGCCGCTGGTCTACAACCAGTCAGACACCTATATGCCCGACCTGCTGATCTGCCGGGCAGACCTTGCAGAGCAAGTGCTGAGGCTGGTGACCGCGCTTCAGCCGCAGGCGGACTGAACGCTCAGCCCGCCATCCACGCCGCGACCTGCGCAGCGACATCGTTGGCGGCGCGGTTGAGCGCGGGGGCAACGCTTTTCGGATCGGCCGAGACGCCCGGCACCACGCTTTCGAAGCGGCGGGTGGCGACGGCGCCGTTCGGCCCGGTGCGCAGCGCGTCATAGCGCACAACGGCGGACTGGCGCTGCGCGTCATAGCCCATTTCGACCAGCCGCCCGCCCAGCCGGACGGCGGCGGGAGAGGCGCTCTGATCATCTTCCAGCACCAGCCCCCTGCTTTCGGCGCGGAGCGTTTCGGCCAGCAGCGAACGGAACAGCCGCGCCGGGCGCTCCACCCACAGCGCACCCTTGAGATAGGCGACTTCAGACGCGCTGACCTGCACCGGCACCCGCTGCACGGCCAGCCGGCGGTCGGTTTCGGGTTCCATCACCATCAGCACGGCGGCGCTGGTGCCGCGCGCCTCTGCCCCGGCGGAGGCGGTCTTCGCGGCGGTCAGGTTGAACAGCGATGGCGGGGGCTTGCCGCCGCCCAGCCCCAGGCAACCGCCCAGCGCAAGGGCCAGCAAGGCCGCCGTGCCAATCCTGCCCAATCCCCGCATGCCCCTGTCCTTCCTGTTGCCCGCGCCGGTCATGGCTTGTAGTCCGGCAGCTTCTGCCCGCCGATCAGCGCACCCGCGCCCTCGTCGTTGACCTTCTCGGTCAGGTCGCGCAGCGCCCGGGTGGTGGCGCGCAAATCGCGGATCGCGGCCTCGGCGGCGGGGATCGTGGTCTGGTTGAGCTGGCTTGCGGCGGGCCGCGCGTCCTTCAGCACCAGTTGCAGTTCGTCAGCCGCGCCCTGCGCCGATTTCAGCGTGCCGCGCAGCTGCCTGGCCAGCGCCTGTCCGTCGCTGTTCACCAGCTGGTCGGTGCTGTTGACCAGTTTGTCAAAGCTCGCCAGCGTGGTCCGCGCCTGGACCAGCGTGCCCTGCAATTCGGCCAGCGTGGTCTGCACCTGGGGCGATGCATTGGCCAGGTTGCCGGTCAGCCGGTCGGTGTTGGCCAGGATGTTCTCGATCGATTTCTGGTTCTTGTCCGATGTCAGCATGGTCAGCCGCTCGGTCAGGGTCGCAAGCCGTTCCAGCAGCACCGGCGCCGAATTGAGCAATTCGCCCAGCCCGCCGCGCTTGGTGGGGATTACCGGCACACCTTCCGGGCCGATTTCGGTGATCGGCGGCGCCCCGCGCTGCGCACCTTCCAGCTGGACGGCAGAGGATCCGGTGAAGCTGCCCTGCAGCGTCGCGGTGGTGCCGATCAGGATCGGCACATCATCGTTCACCGCGATGCGGACCCTGACAAAGCCCGGATCCTTGCGCCACAGCTCGATTTCCTTGACCTGGCCCACCGGCACGCCCGAAAAGCTGACCGACGAGCCATTGGCCAGGCCATCGACCGACTGCTTGAAGAAGATATCGTAACTGCGCTGATCGCCTTCGCCAAGGCGCGCGATCCAGATGACGACGATCGCCACCACGGCCAGCAGTGCCAGCGTTACCGCCCCCACCCAGACATTGTTGGCCCTGGTTTCCATCGCCCCCTCTATGCCCCCCTGTCAGCCTGCTTGTCCATCGCCTTGGCCCGGTGGCGCGCGGCATCGGCCGCGCGGCCGCGCGGTCCGTTGAAATATTCCTGGATCCACGGGTGATCGATCTTCAGCAGTTCGGAGATCGTATCCACCGCAATCACCCGCTTGTCCGCGATTACCGCTACCCGGTCGCAGATCTCGTAAAGCGTATCGAGATCGTGGGTGATCAGGAACACGGTCAGCCCCAGCGTGTCCTGCAGTTCGCGGGTCAGCGCATCGAATGCCGCCGCGCCGATCGGATCGAGCCCGGCGGTGGGTTCATCAAGGAACAGCAGCTCCGGATCGAGCGCCAGTGCCCGGGCCAGACCGGCCCGCTTGCGCATCCCGCCCGACAGTTCGGAAGGAAATTTCGCTGCCGCCTCGGGCGGCAGGCCGGACAGCATCACCTTGTAGCGGGCGATCTCGTGGCGCAGGGTATCGTCGATCTCGGGATAGAATTCGCGCAGCGGCACTTCCACGTTTTCCGCCACGGTCAGGGTGGAAAACAGCGCGCCGCCCTGAAACAGCACGCCCCAGCGGCTGCGGATGTCGATCTCGTCACGGGCCGGCGCCCCGCCGCCCGACATCGATTGCCCCAGCACCTCGATCTCGCCCGCGGCGGGATGCTGCAGCCCGATGATCGAGCGCATCAGCACCGATTTGCCCGAACCCGATCCGCCAACCACGCCCAGGATTTCCCCGCGCCGCACCTTGAGGCTGAGGTCCTGGTGGATCACGTGCCCGTCGAAGGCGTTGCACAGCCCTTCGACCACGATCGGGAAGTTGCCGGTGTAGTGGGCCTCGGTCATCCCCACCCCACTTCGGTGAAGAACACCGCGAAGAAGGCATCGAGCACGATCACCGCGAAAATCGCCTGGACCACCGCGATGGTGGTGCGCAGGCCGACTTCCTCGGAATTGCCCTGGACCTGCATGCCCTGATAGCAGCCCGCGACCGCGATGATGAAACCGAAGAACGGCGCCTTGACCAGCCCCACCCAGACATCGTGCATCGGCACCACGTCCTGGATCCGCAACAGGAAGGCATGGAACGGAATATCGAGCGTGATGGTCGAAATGAACGCGCCGCCGATGATGGCAAGAATCGCGGAATAGAACCCCAGCAGCGGCAGCATCAGCACGGCGGCCAGTACGCGCGGGATCACCAGCGCTTCCATCGGCGAAACGCCGATCGTGCGCATGGCGTCGATTTCCTCGGTCAGCTTCATCGTCCCGATCTGCGCGGCGAAGGATGATCCGGAACGGCCCGCCACCATGATCGCGGTCATCAGGATGCCCAGTTCGCGGAACGAGATGCGCCCCGTCAGGTTCACGGTCAGCTCGCCAAAGCCAAGGTCCTGCAACTGCACCGCGCCCTGCTGGGCAATGACGATGCCGACCAGGAAGCTCATCAGCCCGACGATGCCCAGCGCGGAGACGCCGACCAGTTCCAGCTGGCGGACCACCGCGTGCATTCTGAGCGGCGAGCGGCCCCGGATGATCGTCCAGCTGGAAATCAGCAGCGCGCCAAGGAAATCGAGCAGCCGGACCCAACTGGCCGGGAGGGCGGAGACATAGGCACCCACCGCTTCCGGCACGCGGCGCAACACCGGATGGCGGGCCGGAGCGATATCGCCATCGCCGCCCGCCCCTTGCAGCGCGGAGATCAGGCGCGCGGCCATTTCATCCGCCCCGGCAATGGTTGCGCCGTGATCGCGCGCCAGCCGCCAGACGAGCCAGGCGCCTACCGTGTCGATCTCGCCTGCATCCGCAAGATCGATCCGCGCGATCGGCTGATCCAGTGCGCGCAGCTGCGGATCGAGGAAGCCGGCGGTGGAAACCAGCAGGTTCCCGCTCAGCGCCAGCACCGTGCGCCCTTCGGCGTCGGTTTCAAGTCTGAAGTCGGCCCTGTCGCGCATCGGGCGGGTGATGCGGGAAAAACCGGGCCTCGGCAAGGCTGGCGATTGATCTTCGGGGCTCTGTCACGCCGAATCCGCGCCTTGCGCCCGCGCGCCCGCGCTGGCAAAGCGCCGCCCCATGAGCGACACCGCACTCGACAAGACTTTCGACCCCGCCGGCATCGAGGCGAAGTGGTACGAACATTGGGAAACGAACGGCCTGTTCCGGCCCGAGCGCCCGGACGCGCAGCCCTTCACGATCGTCAACCCGCCGCCCAATGTCACCGGCAGCCTGCACATCGGCCACGCGCTCGACAACACGTTGCAGGACGTGGTGATCCGGTACGAGCGACTGCGCGGCAAGGATGCGCTGTGGGTGGTTGGCACCGACCACGCGGGGATCGCGACGCAGATGGTGGTCGAACGCCAGCTGGAAGCGCGGCAGGACAAGCGCACCAACTACACGCGCGAACAGTTCGTGGACAAGGTGTGGGAATGGAAGGCCGAAAGCGGCGGGACCATCACCCGCCAGCTGCGCCGCCTGGGCTGCTCGATGGACTGGAGCCTAAATTCCCCAAACAAGGACGGGCAGTTCACCATGGACCCGCACTTCACCCGCGCGGTGGTGAAGGTGTTCGTCGATCTTTACAACCAGGGGTTGATCTACCGCGACAAGCGGCTGGTCAACTGGGACCCCAAGCTCAAGACCGCGATTTCCGACCTTGAGGTGGAAACGCGCGAGGTGAAGGGCGGTTTCTGGCACTTCCGCTATCCGCTGGCCGACGGGGTGAAGCTGGATAACGGCGCGGACCACATCGTCGTGGCGACCACTCGCCCTGAAACCATGCTGGCCGACATGGCCGTGGCGGTAAACGCGGACGATCCGCGCTACAGGTCCGTGATCGGCCGGGAAATCCTCCAGCCGCTGACCGGGCGGCGCTTCCGCATCGTGGCCGACGAGCACGCCGATCCGGAACTGGGCAGCGGCGCGGTGAAGATCACCCCGGGGCACGATTTCAACGACTTCGAAGTGGGCAAGCGCGCCGGGATCAAGCCCGCCGAGATGCTCAATATGTTCGATGCCGAAGCGAAGGTCGTGCAGACCGCCGATGGGCTGGTGCCCGACAAATACCTCGGCCTCGACCGCTTCGTGGTGCGCGACATGGTGGTGGCCGACATGAAGGCGGCGGGCTGCCTCGTCCCCCACGTCACCAAGGACAAGGACGGCAACGAGGTTGAGGCTGACGCCGAACCGCGCACCATCCAGACCCCCTATGGCGACCGCGGCGGCGTGGTGATCGAACCGTGGCTGACCGACCAGTGGTACGTGAATGCCGAAGTCCTCGCCAAGGCCCCGCTCGAGGCCGTGCGCAGCGGCGCGGTGGAGATCGTGCCCAAGAGCTGGGAAAAGACCTTCTTCAACTGGATGGAGAACATCCAGCCGTGGTGCGTGTCGCGCCAGCTGTGGTGGGGCCACCGGATTCCTGCGTGGTATGTTCCTAAAATCGAGAGGCACGGCTCCGGAATTCGACTGACAGGCTATGATTTTGCATCAGGAAAATTGCCGTCAGTCAATCAAGCCACTGTAATTGTTGCCTATGACGATGAAGATATGGAGAGGCAGTTTCGCGAAAAGTTTGGGTCGGGCGTTACCATCAAACACTGCGATAACTGGCGTTCAAAGACCTTAGGACCCGAACCAGGCAGCCAAAGCACTGGCGGCTGTTCGGGACAACGACGTCCTCGACACCTGGTTCTCCTCGGCGCTGTGGCCTTTCGCCACGCTCGGCTGGCCGGACGAGAGCCCCTCCCCTGCGGGGAAGGGTTGGGATGGGGGTTCCGCACCCGCGTCGAGCCCCCACCCCAACCCTTCCCCGCAGGGGAGGGGCTTATTGGCCCGCCACTACCCCAACGACCTGCTGGTTTCCGGCTTCGACATCCTGTTCTTCTGGGACGCGCGGATGCTGATGATGGGGCAGGCGATGACCGGGCAGAACCCCTGGCCGCGCCTCTATCTGCACGGGCTGGTGCGCGCCGCCGACGGGCAGAAGATGTCCAAGTCCAAGGGCAACGTGGTCGATCCGCTCGGCCTGATCGACCAGTACGGTGCGGATGCGCTGCGCTTCTTCATGGCGGCGATGGAAAGCCAGGGCCGCGACGTGAAGATGGACGAGAAGCGGGTGGAAGGTTACCGCAACTTCGCCACCAAGCTGTGGAACGCGGCGCGCTTCTGCCAGTCCAACGGGATCGGCGCGAGCCGGTCGCTCGCGGCACCGGTGGCCACCAGCGCGGTCAACAAGTGGATCATCGGCGAGGTGGTGGAAACCGTCGCCGCGCTCGATCAGGCGATGGCCGACCTGCGTTTCGATGCAGCGGCCAACACCATCTACCACTTCGTCTGGGACCAGTTCTGCGACTGGTACATTGAGCTGATCAAGGGCAGCTTTGACGAAGAAACCAGGGCCGTGGCGGGCTGGGTGCTCGACCAGATTCTCGTCATGCTCCACCCCTTCATGCCCTTCGTCACCGAGGAACTGTGGTCCAAGCTGGGCGACCGGGCCGACTATCCGCTGATTACGGCGAAATGGCCCGAGCCGGGCGCGGCGGTCGATCCCGCAGCCAAGGCCGAGGTCGACTGGCTGATTGCGCTGATCGGCTCGTTGCGCACCGCCAAGAACGAACTGGGCATCGCGCCCGGCGCCAAGCTCGACGCCTACCTGCCCGAGCCGAGCGAGGCGACGCGCGGAATCATCGAACGCAATCCCGCCGCGATCGACCGGCTGGCGCGCCTGAACGGCATCCGCTTTGCAGCGGCGCCTGAGGGCGCGGCGATGCAGGTGGGCGCAGGGGATGCCAACCTGATCGTCCCTCTGGAAGGCGTGATCGACATCGCCGCTGAAAAGGCGCGCCTCGCCAAGGCGCTGGAGGTTTCGACCAAGGAAGCCAAAAGCCTCGAAGGCCGCCTCTCCAATCCTTCCTTCGTCGAGAAGGCCAAGCCCGAAGCGGTCGAAAAGGCCCGCGCCGACCACGCCATGCACAAGGCCGAGGCCGAGCGGCTGGCGGCGGCACTGGCGCGGCTGGGGTAGTTCGGCACTGACTGAAGGCAAGCTGCCCCCCGGACTTGATCCGGGGTCCAGCTTGCCTGCGCACACAAGGCCCGAAAATTCGCCGGGGGGCCTGTAAGCCGGGTTCTGTCCCGCCGACGGTATGCCCAAAGGTTTCCCTTGGTCGGGCACCGTATCGGCGGGGGCAGCCATTCCTCTAGGCCGGGCATTGCTGCGCGGCTCAAGCAACCAACCCGGGCGGTCGGGTCCGAAACAGACCTGTCCCGAAGGACGCGCCGCCCCTATTCGGTCTTGCTCCGGGTGGGGTTTGCCATGCGACCCCTGTTACCAGCGGCCCGGTGCGCTCTTGCCGCACCCTTTCACCCTTACCCCGCAAGCCTTTGACAGCTTGGGGGGCGGTCTGCTCTCTGTGGCACTTTCCCTGGACTTCGCAGCAAGCCACTCGTCCGGCGGGCGTTACCCGCCACCCTTGTTTCGTGGAGCCCGGACTTTCCTCGGCATCTTGCGATGACGCGGCTGCCCGGCCCCCCGGCGAAGTGGTCCTTAGCATAGCGCTGCCAAGCCGCAAGCGCGGTTACCTGGCCTTTCCGGTGTCGCGATCCAGCAGCAAGGCGAACAGGATCGCGCAGCATTCCCCATCCACCTGCCCATCGATGATATGCGGGCGCCAGCGCCGCTGGAACGCGCGCATCGCGGCGGGCTGGTCCGAAATGTCATAGCCGAAGCGTTCCAGCGCCAGGAAGAACGCCCCGTCGTTTTCGTATGGACCGGGCATCCGCACGCGCGGGGTGCGCAGCGCCAGGCGGTGCGCGGCAAGCAGCTCCCAGTCGAACAGCTCGCCCGGATCCTCCTTGCGCGCCGGGGCGACATCCGAATGGCCGACCACGTTGGCGCGGGGAATGTCATGCCGCAGCACCATGTCCGCCAGCAGCGGCAGCAGCGCGGCCATCTGCGCGTCGGGGAACGGGCGATAGCCGAACTCGTGCCCCGGATTGACCAGCTCGATCCCGATCGAGGCGGAATTGACATCGGTGATTCCGCGCCACGAGGAGCGGCCCGCGTGCCAGGCACGGCGATCCTCGCGCACCAGGCGGTGGACCTTGCCGTCCTCCTCGATCAGGTAATGGGCGGAAACTTCCGCCGCAGGATCGCACAGGCGCTCCAGCGCGGCCTCGGCGGTTTCCATGCCGGTGTAGTGGAGCACCACCATCGAGATCGGCAGGCGCCGCGCGTTCCAGTTGGGAGACGGCGTCTCGAAGTGGACCAGCTCGTCCATCAGCCCTCCGGCAGCACGGCGCCCATCACCAGCGCCTCCGGGGTCAGCGCATATTGCAGGCCGCCGCCCTGGCGCTGGGCCAGCAGGTGCAGCATCCAGGCCGGCGCGGTGCGGCTGGACAGCTCCACCGGGGGCAGCGTGCCATCCAGCGCCTTGCCGATGTTGGGATCGAAGGCGATTCTGGGCCCCGCCGCACGGACCACGATCTCGCTCGCGCCCTCACGGCTTTCCGCGCCGATATCCAGCGTGCCGCCGCGCACCAGCGCATCGATTCCGATGTGCGCCAGGTTGAGCAGCAGCTTGACCGCACCCTTGGGCAGCATCGGCGCGCCCAGCGACCAGTTGACCGTGATCCGGCCGTTGTTGCCCGCCAGCGCATCGATCAGCGCGCGCGGCTCTTCCACCGCGACATACTCGCCAAAGCCGCCCGCCGCGCCGAACGCGAGGCGGAAGAACTTGAGCTTGTCGGCGCTGATCTTCGCGCTCTGCTCCAGCAGCTCCATGCAGCGCTTGCGCATTTCGGGGTCTTTCTCCTCGGCGAGGAGTTCGAGCCCGTTCGACAGCGCCCCGACCGGGCTGAGCATATCATGGCACAGCCGCGAGCAGAGCAGGCTGGCGAGGTCGATGGCATTATCGGTCATTGAATTCCCTGGCTGGAGCCCCCTGCCCCGTTGCCGCCTTCTTAACCCGGTGCGAGTCGCAGGGGAAGCGCTTCGAAGCCGTGCGGCAAATCGCGCCACAATGTCACGGTTGTGCCCGCGACGATCGCCCAGATCCGCCCGTCCCCGCTGGCCTGCGCCCGGTCGGTGGCGGATGGTTCGGCCCGGCCCGAGGGATGCGAATGATAATAGCCCAGCACCTGCGGCCCGCCGCCCCGCGCGGCGCGGTGCGCGGCGATCAGCGCGGCGGGATCGATTTCGAAATGCCGCTCTGGCTGGCCGTGGACATTCGCGCAAGGCAGCGCGGTTTCGATCCGGCCGTCACGGCCCAGCAGCAGGCCGCAGCACTCGCGCGGGAAGGCGCGCGTCGCTTCTTCAAGAAGTGTGGCTTTTGCGCCACTTGTCAGCACGGGTTCCATCGCCATCTGCCTAGCAATGAACGGGGGAGAATCCATCATTTCCGGCGTGATCGCCGAAGCGGGCCAGCGGCTCGACAAGGCGCTGGCCGAGGCGAGCGGAATGTCGCGCGAGCGGATCAAGGCGCTGATGGGCGAAGGCCGGGTCATGCTGGGCGGCAAGCCCGCCGCGCAGGCCAGCCTCAAGCCCGCCGCGGGCACCCCTTTTGAGATCCGCGTGCCCGGAGTCGCCCCGGCAGAGGCGCAGGCCCAGGACATTCCCCTGACCATCGTCCACGAGGACGCGGACCTGATCGTGGTCGACAAGCCGGCCGGGCTGGTGGTCCATCCCGCCGCGGGCAACCTTGACGGCACGCTGGTCAACGCCCTGCTGCACCACTGCGCGGGCCAGCTGTCCGGGATCGGCGGGGTCGCGCGGCCCGGGATCGTCCACCGGATCGACAAGGATACCTCGGGCCTGCTGGTCGTCGCCAAGACCGACGCCGCGCACGAAGGGCTGGCCCGCCAGTTCGCCGACCATTCGATCGAGCGCGCCTATCTGGCCGTGGTCGCGGGCTTGCCGCTGCCACGCGCCGGGACCGTGCAGGGCTGGATCGGGCGCAGCGACCACGACCGCAAGAAGATGGCCGTGCTGCACGAGCTCAACAAGCGCGGCAAGCACGCCGTCACCCATTTCAGGACGCTTGAAGTGTTCGCGGGCGCCGCGCTCGTCGAATGCCGGCTGGAAACCGGGCGGACCCACCAGGTGCGCGTTCATATGGCGTCAATCGGCCATCCGCTATTGGGTGATCCTGTCTATGGACGAACCCCGCCCAGGCTCAGGCCGATTCTCACCCAGCTTCACTTCGCCCGTCAGGCGCTGCACGCCGCAGTGCTGGGGTTCATCCACCCGGTCACGGGGGCAGCCTTGCGCTTTGAAAGCATGCTGCCCGCCGACATGACGGGGCTGTTGGTCGAATTGAGGAGCAATAGCTGACCTATTGCGGTATGACACTTCCCTATGTGGCCGCCACCGGGGGATGCCTCTAAAGGGTCCTTTAAGGGTGAGCCGACGATGAAAGGACGAGTGAGTAAGATGTCCGAAGCCAAGCGCAACGTTCCGGCCAGCAGCGCCAGCACCATGCCCACCCTTGGCGGGGAGCAGGGGCTGAACCGCTACCTGACCGAGATCAAGAAGTTCCCGCTGCTGACGGCCGAGCAGGAATACATGCTCGCCAAGCGCTATGCCGAACACCAGGATCCCGAAGCCGCCAAGCAGCTGGTGACCAGCCACCTGCGGCTCGTCGCCAAGATCGCGATGGGCTATCGCGGCTATGGCCTGCCCGTGTCCGAGCTGATTTCCGAAGGCAACATCGGCCTGATGCAGGGCGTGAAGAAGTTCGAACCCGATCGCGGCTTCCGCCTCGCGACCTACGCGATGTGGTGGATCAAGGCCTCGATGCAGGAATTCATCCTGCGCTCGTGGAGCCTCGTCAAGATGGGCACCACGGCGGCGCAGAAGAAGCTGTTCTTCAACCTGCGCCGGATGAAGAAGAACCTCGACGCCTACGAGGATACCGACCTTCACCCCGACGACGTGAAGAAGATCGCCACCGATCTCGGCGTGTCCGAAACGGAAGTGGTCAACATGAACCGGCGGATGATGATGGGCGGCGATGCCAGCCTCAACGTCAGCCTGAACGAGGAAGGCGAAGGCCAGTGGCAGGACATCCTGTCGGACGAAGGCCCGCTGCAGGACCAGATCGTGGAAGAAGCGCAGGAAGCCGGCAACCGCCACGCCCTGCTGCTCGAAGCCATGTCCAGCCTCAACGAGCGGGAACGCCACATCCTCACCCAGCGCCGCCTGATCGACGATCCGCAGACCCTGGAAGAACTGAGCCAGGAATACCAGGTCAGCCGCGAGCGCGTGCGCCAGATCGAGGTGCGCGCCTTTGAAAAGCTGCAGAAGGCCATGCTGCGGATCGCAACCGACCGCCGCCTGCTGCCCGCCGCGTAAACCGGCCAGCGACTGTCAACTAACGACAGGGCAACACTTTCCTGCCATCGTTCCCGCCTGAGCCACTGGGCCAAGGGGGAACGATGAGCAGCGAAACACGTCCGCGCGGCCTGTGGGGCCGTGCCCGCATGATGGCGGAGCAGACCCCGCCCGAACGCAACCGCTACGTCGATTTCCTGCGCGCGCTGTCGATTCTGGCCGTGGTCGTGGGCCACTGGCTGGTCGCCGCGCCCTACATGAAGGACGGCGCGGTGGTGGGCGGGCACCTGCTGGGCCTGCTGGCGTGGACCCAGTGGCTGACCTGGGGGTTCCAGGTGATGCCGCTGTTCTTCCTGGTCGGCGGCTATTCCAACGGCGTGTCCTGGGCCGCAACGCGGCGCAAGGGCGGCAGCTATTCCGGCTGGTATACGGGGCGGCTGCAACGGCTGATCTATCCCGTTCTGCCGCTGTTCGCGATCTGGACCGGCTTCGCGCTGACCGGAACGGCGCTGGGCGTGCCCCGCGAGGTGGTGGCAATGGCCGCGCAGCTTGCGCTGGTCCCGGTGTGGTTCCTGTCGGTTTACCTGATGGTTTCCGCCGTGGTCCCGCTGAGCCACGCGGCCTGGCGGCGGTTCGGCTGGGGATCGGTCGCGGCGCTGGTGCTGGGCGCCGCGCTGATCGACTGGCTGAGCATCGCGCGCGGCGTTCCCCATATCAACTTCGCCAATTTCGGCTTCGTCTGGCTGGCGGTCCACCAGTTGGGCTATGCCTGGGAAGAAGGCCGCTTCGAGGCCCGCGCGCGCCCGGCCCTGCTGTTCGTGGGCGGGCTGGCCGCGCTGCTGACGCTGGTGAAGTACGGCCCCTACCCTGTCGCCATGATTGGCGTACCGGGCAGCGAACTATCCAATTCGATGCCGCCCACCATCGCGCTGCTCGCGCTCGGCTGTGCGCAGGCGGGGCTGGCGCTGCTGCTGGAGCCGCTGGGGCGGCGGATGCTGGCCAGCCTGCGGGTCTGGACCGGGGTGGTGCTGGTCAACGGCATGATCATGACGCTGTACCTGTGGCACCTCACCGCTTTCGTCGCGGTGATGGTGGCGGCCTGGCTGCTGGGCGGGATCGGCCTTCACGCCGCGCCCGGCAGCGGTGCATGGTGGGCGAGCCGCCCGGTGTGGTTCGCGCTCTACATCGCGGTCACCCTGCCGCTGGTCCTGCTGTTCGCGCGCTATGAAAACAAGGGGCGCGGCGCGGATCAGGCAGAGCTGCCGCTGTGGCGGCTGGCCAGCGGCTTGCTGCTGATCTGCGCGGGCCTGGGCTTCACCGCCGCAATCTCCATCGCCAGCCCGCTCGGCGTCACCGGCGTGCGGCTGTGGCTGGTCGCCCTGCCCTTCATCGGCGCGGCGCTGGTTGGCTTCGGCCCGGTCCACCGGGTGGCGAAACGACTGGGCTAGCCAGAACGCCGCCCGATTGCGCCCGGCCCCGGCTTTGTCCATAACGGGCGGCGATGCTGCGCTTCCTCCGGCCTTCGCGGCCTTCCGCAAACCAGGGTTTTGCCTATCGCCTCGGCTGGTGGATCGGCCGGGCGATCGTGTGGTTCGTGGCGATTTCGGTGGGGATGACGGTGGTCTACCGCTTCGTGCCCGTGCCCGTCACCCTGACCATGATCGCGGACCCCAACGGGTTCGAGAAGGACTGGACCCCGCTGTCGCGGATCGACCGCAACATGGTGGCCGCCGTGATCGCGGGCGAGGACGCCAAGTTCTGCAGCCACAACGGGTTTGACCAGGAAGCCATCGAGCAGGCGATCGAAAAGAACGCGGCCGGCAAACGGCTGCGCGGCGGCTCCACCATCAGCCAGCAGACCGCCAAGAACGTGTTCCTGTGGCAGGGCACCGGCTGGACCCGCTATGCTCGCAAGGGGCTGGAGGTGTGGTTCACTTTCCTGATCGAGACGATCTGGGACAAGCGGCGGATCATGGAGGTTTACCTGAACGTCGCGGAAACCGGGATCGGCACCTATGGCGTGGAGGCCGGGGCGCAGCGCTATTACAAGCATTCCGCCGCCCGCCTGACCCGGGTGGAGGCCGCGCGCATCGCCGCCGCCCTGCCCAACCCCAAGAAGCGCGCGGTGACCGGCGCCAAGGGCTTCACCCGCCGCCACGGCAACGCCATCGCCGCGCGCAGCGGGGTGGTGCGCAACGAAGCGCTGGACGCCTGCGTCTACCAATAGGGCCGCCCAGAGGCATCGGGTAACCCCCGCCTGCCTGCCCCCTTCAGGACACACCCTTCGTCATTGCGAGGTGGCGCAGCCGACGCGGCAATCCGGCGGCGTCAGTGCATTGCCGCCTCTGGATTACTTCGGCCTTCGGCCTCGCAATGACGGGTGGAGTGGGAAGGCCCTCCGCCCCCAACAGCAAAGGGGAGGAGCGCCATGGCGCCCCTCCCCCGCTTGTGTCCTGAACCCTTGCGGGATCGATCAGAACTGGAACACCACCGTGCCGCTGACCGTGCGCGGGGCGCCGATCTGGACGTTGGGGGTGTTGCCATAGACCGACAGGCCCGCCGGCACGTTGAAGCAGGTGTTGGACGAGCTCGTCGAAGTCGACGGGCAGAAGGTATTGTTCTGGAACGCGTTGCCGCCGAACCCGCCAACATAGAACTGGTTGAACAGGTTGTAGACGTTGAGCTGCAGGTAGGACTTGCCCAGGCCCACCTTTTCCAGGTTAACGCGCGCATCAAGGTTGACCAGCCAGTAGGCCGGGGCCGTGGCGCCGTAGACCTGGGTGCGGGCAGGCACGCCGGTCGGCGTGGCGCCGGTCGAGGTCAGCGCGCCGTTGGCAATATAGGTGCCGGTGAAGATCGCCTCGTTGTTGTCATAGATGAAGCGTTCGCCGGTGCGCTTGGCAGTGACACCCAGCTCGACCGGACCGAGCGAACCGCGCGCGGTGAAGCCGAAGGTATACTTCGGCGCGCCCGCTTCGCGCTTGCCGGCGGTCAGGGCCAGGATCGGCGTGCCGTTGGCATTCTCACCCACGACCAGGTTGTCCTTGATCTCGGACTTGATCACGCTGCCGAAGACGTAGAGCGAGATGTTCTCGATCGGCGAGTAGGCGATCGAACCGTCGATGCCGTACTTCTTCACATCGCCCAGGTTCCGATAGACGGTCTGGTTGATTTCCGGATCATAGGCCGAGGCCAGCCGGTTGTGGAACTGGTTGTAGAAGCCCGAGACCTGCGCCTGGATCGAACCCGAACGGAACCGGAAGCCGATGTCGAAGTTGTCGGTGGTTTCCGGCGCCGGCTTGGCGCGCGAGGTGCCGACCGGGAAGAAGAACGCCTGATAAAGGTTGTCGGTGCCGGGGACCGAAAGGCCCTGGCTGAAGTTGCCGAACACGCTGGCGTTGTCCATCACGTCATAGACGAAGCCGATGTTGGGCAGCAGCTTGCTGTAGTTGTAGATGCGCTGCTGCGGCGGCGCCCAGCCGCTCACCGAAATCGCCCCGGTGGTGGTGTTGGTGGTGGCCGAATAGGGGTTCAGCGTGGTCGCCAGGGTGACGCCCGCGGCGTTGCCGCCAAAGCATTCCACGTTGCCGCTGGCCGAGCTGGTGAAGCAGTAGTTGGTCAGGTTGCGCTTGAAGAACGGCGCGCGCAGACCGGCGGTGACCACCAGCTTGTCGTCCATGAACTCGCCGCGATATTCCGCCGAGACCTGGTGGAGGATCGCGTAGGACAGGCGGTCGCGCTTTTGCAGCACGGCGCCGTTCACATCCTTCTGCGCAACTCCATCAGCGAACACGTCTACCGGCTCGCCATCGTAGTTCAGCAGGGCGACCTCGCCGGTCTGGCGGTGACGCGCGCGGTCATAGGTATAGGCGACGCGGAAGGTGTTGTTGTCGTCCATTTCCCAGCGCAGGCCGGCGATCACGCCGATGCGGTGAGTCTGGGTCTGGCTGGGGGCCAGCACAGCCACGGTATCCAGAATATCCCCGTCACCGTTGATGTCGCGGCCAAAGCGCGGCGAACCGCCCAGGTAACCGGCAATGTTGTTGGCCACCGTCGGAGACGGGTCGATGTCGCGCAGGCCTTCGCTGGCGTTCGACGTGCCGCCGCCGTTCGCCTTGACGTACTGATAGCTGGGATCGACCGTCAGCGTGATGTTGTCAGCCAGGGTAAAGCGCGAGCTGATGCGGATGTTGCCCGTATCCGACGGGTTGTAGCGGCGGTCGAATTCGGTGCCGCACGTGCTGGCGGGATCGGCGATGCCGAAGTTGGCAGCAACGGTGCCGTTGGTCAGCGCGGTTTTCGAGCACGGGAAGTTGATGTTGTACTTGCGCTCGCTGGCATTGGCCGGGAAGCGGTTCGACGAGGCCGAACCGACCACGCGGTTGGCATCGAGCCGCAGCGGCAGCGAGCCGAAGAAGTTGTTGCGGTTCTGGTTCCAGTGACCGGCCAGCGAGATGAAATCGTCACCCGCGAGCGGCTGGTAGATCCGGAAGTTGTACTGCTGCTTGTTGACCCGGCCATAGTTGTTGAACGGGTTGTCGTTCACCGCCTTGCTGGCCGAGAACCAGGCGCGCAGGCCGCTTTCGGTCAGGTCGCCGGTCTCGATCTTGGCGAACAGGCGCAGGAAGTCATACTCGCCGGCCGAAAAGCTGAACATCGCGCCCAGATCGTGATCGGGCTTCTTGGTGCGCAGGTTGACCGTGCCGCCCGCCGCCGAAGCGGTGGGGCTGTCAACGTCGGTGGTGCCAAGGTTGACGTTGACCTGCTCGATCAGTTCGGGATCGATCTGCTGGTTGGAATAGACCGCATAGTTGCCCGAATCGTTCAGCGGAACGCCGTCGAAGGTCAGGCTGACGCGGTCGGAAGAGAAGCCGCGGACGTTGAGCGTGCCGCCCGACGAACCGTAGGCGTCGTTGTTCTGGAAGCTGACGCCCGGGATCTGGTTGATCGTGTCGAGGATCGTCTGGCCGGGGTTCTGGCGTTCGATATTCTCGCTGGTCAGGACCGCCTTGGCCTTGGCCGTGTCAGGCGCGGAAATGCCGGCGACGGCCTGGGTGCCGCCACGCGCGCCGGTAACGACGATTTCCTTGTCGAAATCGATCGAGCCGGTCGACTGGGCGAAGGCGGGCGCGGAAAGCGCGGCGACGCCGATGGCGAAAGTGCTCGCGGCGGCGGTCAGGGCGGTGTTGAAGCGCATGGCGGAGAGGATCCCTGTTGCTTGTGAACGGCTGGATTTCTGCACTTCGCGGGGGACATCGAATCACGCCGCCCGCGATAATGGCCACGCTGATACAGGCGCGGCCCGCCCCGCTAAACAGGCCGGTGTTACGGACTTGTGACCATTTCCCGCCGGATCAATGGAACAAATCCGACATTTGGAATTTCATTGCCTCAAGGCCGTAACTGAAGGAATAGAGTTACGCAAATCAACGCCTTCACGTTCTGATCCTGCTTATCCCCCGCAGGCCCGCCTGTCGATTCTTGCTGCACTGCGGCATTTGTGCAACGCTGCGTTTCGAAAGGCGAAAATGGGCGGGACAGGACATCATCACGGGCACCATCATGGGCACGGCCATGGCGGCGGCCATGGCCATCACCATGGCCCCGCCCATGGCCAGGGCAGCCACGGCACCGCATTCGGCATCGCGGTGCTGCTCAACGCCGGGTTCGTGGTCGCGGAAGTGGCGGCGAGCTTTGTCAGCGGTTCGGCCGCGCTGCTGGCCGATGCGGGGCACAACCTGGGCGACGTGCTTTCGCTGCTGCTCGCCTGGGGCGCCTCGGCACTGGCCGCGCGCCCGGCCGGGCCGGGCTTTACCTATGGCCTGAAAAGCTCGTCGATCCTGGCGGCGATCGCCAACGCCGCGCTGCTGTGGGTCGCGCTGGGCGCGGTGCTGATCGAAACGCTGCGCCGATTCTGGCAGCCAGAGCCGGTCGATGGCGGGCTGATGATGGTGGTCGCCGCGATCGGCATCGCGATCAACCTGGGTTCGGCCCTGATGTTCGCGCGCGGCAGCAAGTCCGATCTCAACCTGCGCGCGGCCTTCCAGCACCTGCTGGCCGACGCGGTGGTTTCCGCCAGCGTGGTCATCGCCGGCCTGGCCATCATGCTGACCGGGCAGCACTGGATCGATCCGGTCGCCAGCCTGATCATCACCCTGGGCCTGGCCTGGAGCAGCTGGGACCTGCTGCGCGATGCGGTGAAGATGGGGCTGCTGGCCGTGCCGGGGCACATCGATGAAGCAGCGGTGAGGCAATACCTCTCCGCACTGCCGGGGGTGGAGCGCATCCACGATCTCCACATCTGGCCGATGAGCACCACCGAAGTGGCCTTTACCGCGCATCTCATCATCCCCGGCGGCCATCCCGGCGACGCTTTTCTGAGGCAAGTGGCGCACGAGCTTGACCACCGCTTCGGCATCGATCACGCGACGATCCAGATCGAATCCAGCGAGGACGGCTGCACCGTGGATGACGGGAACGGGCAAGCACACGGACACGCGCACTAAACCGCCGCGCGGTCCACCTGCCGTTCATCGATCAGCCCTTACCTCCTCGCCGCCGCCGTGGTCTATCCGGCGCGAAGGAGAGATCGATGCCCCGTCTGCTGCGCCTGCCCCTGATCGTTTCCGCCGCTTTTTCCCTGGCCGCCCCGGCCTTTGCCCAGGCCGATCCCGCCGCGCTGTTCCAGGCGCGCTATGCCGACCTGCGCAGCGCGATGCAGGACAAGGACAAGGCACGGATCGCCGCCGTCCTCGCCCCGGAATTCACCCTCACCGACATCCAGGGCGAGCAGCACAAGGCCGCCGCGATGACCGAGCGGATGGGCCGAATGCCGCAGGGCGGGGGCCGCAGTGTGGAAACGAAAGTGCTGTCCGCCGCGATCACCGGCGACAGGGCGGCGGTGGAGCAGGAACTGACCGGCGCGATGAGCCGCACCGACCCGGACGGCGAGGAACACAACATGGAGCTTCAGCTGCGCTCCAGCGACATCTGGGCCCTGCGCGGCGGGAACTGGCTGCTGGTCAGCAGCGTGCAGAAGGAACTGACCGTCAAGCGCGACGGCGAAGTGTTCCTGCACCAGCAGAACTGATGCGCACCGCAGCCTGCCTGGCGCTGGCCCTGCTTGCCCAGCCCGCTATGGCCCAGCCCGCTCTGGCGGTCCCGGTGCAATACCACTGCGCCGGGACCGCCGAGGGGGCAAACGGCGAGCGGGTGGAGGTCATCCACTACTTCGCCGCCGGCGGACAGCATGAGGGCCAGTCCGCCAACTGGGACCCGCCCCGCCGCGTCGAACCGGGGCCGGACAATCCACCGGACCTGAGCTTCACGCTGTTCTTCGGGCAACCGACTGCGCAAGGGCCGGGCACCGGTTCCGGCGCCAGCCTGACGGCCATGGCCTTTGCCCCGCCGGGATCACGCAATGCCGGCGCCGTGCAGCGCCGACTGGATGGCGCCTGGGCCGAGTTCAGCGCCAATGGCGGCGCGCCCGGCCGCCTGCCGCTGGAACGCGATGCACGGATTGCCGACCTGCCGATGACGGCGATGCGCATGGCCGCGCTGGAGCCGCTACCCGAAGCCGCGCGCGATCTGGCGGTGCGGCTGCACGACCGGCGCGGCAAGCTGCTGGCAGCCGCGCGGTTCGACCTTTCGGACCCGGCGCGGCGCGATGCGCTCTACCGCGAGGCCTGGGCCAGGGCTGAACGGGAGGGCGCGGACCCGGCCAAGTGCCCGGCTGCCGAGGAATAGTATCCCGCGCCGCGCCTCACCGCCCACGCTCGACACGAACGGGCAGCGGGACTGGGGCGGAAACGGGATCGGGGAAGGTGTCAGGCAGAGGCGGCGCTCAGGCCGCCTCTTCCTTGCCCTTGAGCACGCGGACGGGTTCCTTGCGGCCCTCGACCACGTCCTTGTCAACCACCACTTCGGCAATGCCCTGTTCGGTGGGAATGTCGAACATGGTATCGAGCAGCAGCGCCTCGACGATCGAGCGCAGGCCGCGCGCGCCGGTTTTGCGCTCGATGGCCTTCTTGGCGATCGCTTCCAGCGCATCGTCGGTGAAGGTCAGCGCGACGTCTTCCAGCTCGAACAGCTTGGCATACTGCTTGATCAGCGCGTTCTTGGGTTCGCGCAGAATCTTGACCAGCGCCTCGATATCGAGGTCTTCCAGCGTGGCGATCACCGGCAGACGGCCCACAAATTCGGGGATCAGCCCGAACTTGAGCAGGTCTTCCGGTTCCGCCTTCTGGAGCAGTTCGCCCACCTTGCGCTTGTCCGGATCGGCAACGTGCGCGCCAAAGCCGATCGAGCGCTTCTGCAGACGGTCGGCGATGATCTTTTCAAGACCGGCAAAGGCGCCGCCGCAGATGAACAGGATGTTGGTGGTGTCCACCTGCAGGAATTCCTGCTGCGGATGCTTGCGCCCGCCCTGCGGCGGAACGCTGGCAGTGGTGCCTTCCATCAGCTTGAGCAGCGCCTGCTGCACGCCCTCGCCCGAAACGTCGCGGGTGATGCTGGGGTTTTCGGCCTTGCGGCTGATCTTGTCGATTTCGTCGATGTAGACGATCCCGTGCTGCGCCTTTTCGACGTTGTAGTCGCTGGCCTGCAGCAGCTTGAGGATGATGTTCTCCACATCCTCGCCCACGTAACCGGCTTCGGTCAGCGTGGTCGCATCGGCCATGGTGAAGGGCACGTCGAACGTCTTGGCAAGGGTCTGGGCCAAAAGGGTCTTGCCCGAACCGGTCGGCCCGACCAGCAGGATGTTCGACTTGGACAGCTCAACCTCGCCGCCCTTGCCGCTGTGCTTCAGACGCTTGTAGTGGTTGTGCACCGCGACCGAAAGCACGCGCTTGGCGCGGTCCTGGCCGATGACGTAATCGTTCAGCGTCTCGAAGATGTCCTTCGGGCTGGGAACGCCGCCATCCTTCTTGCCGGCGATGCCGGCCTTGGTTTCCTCGCGGATGATGTCGTTGCACAGCTCGACGCATTCATCGCAGATGAACACGGTGGGGCCGGCGATCAGCTTGCGCACCTCATGCTGCGACTTCCCGCAGAAGCTGCAGTACAGGGTGCTCTTGGCGTCGGATCCGCTCAGTTTGGTCATGCCTTCTTCCATCGGCCCGCAACGGAGCGGGGTGTAGGGATTCGCCGGGAGTGTAGCCCGGCGAGCCCATTTATCAAACCTGCCTCATAACAGCGCGGCATTGCCGGGCGCTGAAGCGGCAGGGTTAGCAAAGTCTTGGCCCTGCCCTCAGGGCGCGCCGCCAGTGCCGCTGGGGTCGCTTTCGCCCGCCGGGCGGCTCTGGAACACCTTGTCAACCAGGCCGAATTCCATCGCTTCCTCGGCATCAAGCCAGGTATCGCGATCGACCGCCTTCTCGATGACTTCCAGATCCTTGCCGGTGAACTTGGCGTAGAGGCCATTCATCCGCTGGCGCAGGCGCAGGATTTCGCGGGCCTGGATCTCGATGTCGCTGGCCATGCCGCGCGCGCCGCCCGAAGGCTGGTGGATCATGATCCGCGCCTGCGGCAGGGCGATGCGCATGCCCGGTTCGCCCGCGGCAAGCAGGAAGCTGCCCATCGAGCAGGCCTGGCCGATGCACACGGTGGAAACGCGCGGGCGGATGTACTGCATGGTATCGTGGATCGCGAGACCCGCCGTCACCACGCCGCCGGGCGAGTTGATGTACATCGAGATGTCCTTCGACGGATTCTCGCTTTCCAGGAACAGCAGCTGGGCAACGATCACCGAGGCCATGTGATCCTCGATCTCGCCAGTAACGAAAATGATGCGCTCGCGCAGCAGGCGGGAATAGATGTCGAAGCTGCGCTCACCGCGGCTCGATTGTTCGACCACGACCGGAATCAGCGCGCCGGTGATGGGATCCTGGGTGAACTTTCCTTGGGCGCTGGACGAACCGTACAGGTCGATCATGGGAATCCTCTTGTGACTGGATAGGCCTATGTCGGCGCTGGCGCCGCGATGTTCAAGGGCATTAACCGATTGCGGCTTTCTCCGCGCCCGCGCCTGTGGCAAGCGGCGGGGATTGTACGGAAACGTTCGCTGGAGCATCGCCCGATGATGCAGGTTCCCCAAGGCACTGTCCTGTTCCGCCCGGAAGACGCCTGCCAGGGTTTTGTCGTGGTCCACAGCGGCACGATCAAGGTGACGCTGACGGCCGAGAACGGGCGCGAGATCGTGCTTTACCGGGTCCGTCCGGGCGAGGTCTGCCTTCAGACCTTTGGCTGCCTGGTCAACCGCACCACCTATTCCGCCGAGGGCGTGGCCGAAACCGACTGCGCGCTGGAAGTGGTGCCCGCGGGCGAGTTCGAGCGGCTGGTGGAGAACGATCCCGTATTCCGCACCCGCCTGTTCGGCGCGGTGGCGGCGCGGTTTGCCGATCTTGAGCGGCTGGTGGAAGATGTCGCACTGTCCTCCGTGGCAGAGCGGCTGGCGCGTGCCCTGCTGCGCCTGGCCGGCAGCGCGGACGCGGTTGACGCCACGCACGAGGCGCTGGCCAGCGAGATCGGATCGGCCCGCGAAGTGATCAGCCGCCAGCTTGCAGTCTTCGCCCGCGAAGGGCTGATTGCGGTGACGCGCGGCCACATCGAACTGACCGGGCGCGCGCGACTGGAGGCCCTGGCCCACCTCGCGGAATGATTCGCCAGAGACGGACACGATTTTCCGCGCCTTGGTGACATAGTCACAGACCGGCCCGGCCCTGCCGTGCCAATCCTCTGCCCGGTCGCTCGAACGAGAGAGGTAGATACAATGACACGCAACGAAGGAACGCTGGACCGCGTCGCCCGGGTCGCGCTGGGCGTGGTGCTGATCGTGCTGGCGCTGCGCGGCATGTACACGCCGTGGACCTGGATCGGCGTGGTGCCGCTGCTGACCGGGCTGGTCGGCACGTGCCCGCTCTATTCGCTGCTGGGCGTGAATACCTGCAAGGCCGGGTAGGCGCTCCCGGGCGAGCCGGAGCCCCAGGGTCGCAAGCTGGACAAGCAACGGCCCGGTGCGGACATTCCCGCACCGGGCCGCCGGTTTTCGGGGCGTCATGGCATCATCAGCAGAAGACCGCGCCGATCAGGCGGCCCCGATGGGTCGGCCAAGGCTGACCACATCAGCGTCAACGTTGGCGCAGGACCCTGAGATTGCCTTCCCAGACATAGCCATAGGGCCAGGCGTCCTCGATCTCGAGCGAGGCAAGCTCCACGCGCAGCCAGCGACCCGGTCCATGATCAGCAGGAACCCACTCGCCACTGAGAATTTCGCCGGGCTGCATGGTCTTGAGAACTGCGGAGCCATTCGCGGAAGGGTGATTGCGTACCCGTGCGGGTGAAGTCACTTCAACGGTGACCTGGATCGCCGCGGCAGCCGCCGGTCTGCGGGTTGCGGCAACCGGCTTCCATTCGGCTTTCACATAACCTGCCGGGTCAAGCTCGTGTTCAGCGATCAGACGGCGGGCGATCACGGGGATCGTGCCACGGCAACGCCAATCATAAACCGAGCGTCGATTGCCCTCGGAAAAGGGAATGAAAGAAGCGTTGGGAACCTGGCGGCAATAACCGGGCACTTCCGCCTGACGCCGCCGGTCGCGCTTCGAACAGCTCACTTCGTGCATGTCCTCGACCGCGCAGACCAGAACCTGGCCATCGGCGCAGCGCCAGTGGACTCCATAGTTGTGGGCGCTGCCTCCAGCCGCCCTGGCGATGGCCCTTGGTGCCCGATCCCAACCGGGCGGCTCGTTCTGGTTGCCGACGGTTCGGCAATGGGCGACAGGGTCTCTGACCGCGCCAGACTGCGCCGCAGACGGAACCGACGAAACCAGCCAGACCGCCGCCACAGATCCCAATAGCGCAAGCGAAATTACCAGGGAACGAACCTTCACCCCACGCTCCATCCTTGTCCATCGGGCAGTGTGGCACAACTTGCGGCGTTCACAAGCCGGTGTTCGCGCCGACCCGCAAGCTTCGCCTGCGCAAAACGCGTCCGGCCCGGAACGCAGGCGCTGCGTTCCGGGCCGGATGATCTGTCGGCAGCGCCGCCTTACTTCTTGGCGGCGGCCTTCTTGGCCGGAGCCTTCTTCGGAGCTTCCTCGCCTTCGGCCTTTTCAGCCTTGGGCTTGGCGGCCTTCTTGGCGGGCTTGGCTTCCTCGGCCGGAGCCGCATCCGCCTGGGCCTCTTCCTTGGCCTCGTCCTTCTTGGCGGCCTTCTTGGGCGCGGCCTTCTTGGTCGGCTTGGCCTCGGCTGCGGGGGCCGAATCGTCGGCCTCGATCGCGGCCTGCAGCTCCTCGCGGGTCACTTCGCGCTCGGTGACTTCGGCCTTGTCGAACAGGAAGTCGACGACCTTGTCCTCATAGAGCGGCGCGCGCAGCTGGGCGGCGGCGAGCGGGTCCTGCTGGACGTATTCGACGAAGCGCTGGCGGTCTTCCGGGCGGTACTGCTGCGCAGCCTGGCTGAGCAGCATCGACATTTCCTGCTGGCTGACCTGCACGTTGTTGGCCTGGCCGATTTCCGACAGCAGCAGACCCAGGCGCACGCGGCGCACGGCGATCGAGCGATAGTCTTCCTTCTCAGCCTCGATCTCGGCCATGGCGGCGGCGGGGTCTTCCTCGCGCGCGGCTTCCTGCTGCAGCTGAGCCCAGATCTGGTTGAATTCGGCCTCAACCATGCTGGGGGGTACGTCGAAGTCATGGCCGGCAGCCAGCTGGTCAAGCAGCGCGCGCTTCATCTGGGTGCGGGTCAGACCGGCGGTCTCCTGCTCCAGCTGGCCGCGCAGCAGGCCCTTGAGCTGGTCCAGCCCTTCCAGGCCCAGGTTCTTGGCGAAATCATCGTCGATCGCGGTTTCGCCCGGCACCTTCACCGCCTTGACGACGATGTCGAAGGTGGCTTCCTTGCCCTTGAGGTTTTCGGCCGGATAGTCATCCGGGAAATTCACGGTGATGGTCTTCTCGTCGCCCGCCTTCACGCCAACGAGCTGTTCCTCGAAGCCCGGGATAAAGCGGCCCGAACCGATTTCCAGCGCTGCGTCCTCGGCCTTGCCGCCTTCGAATTCCACACCGTCAAGCTTGCCGGTGAAGTCGATGATCAGCTGGTCGCCCTCGGCGGCCTTCTTGCCCTTCTTGGCGTCGGTAAAGCTCTTGTTGCCGGCGGCGATGCGGGCAACCTGTTCGTCCACTTCGGCGTCGCTGACCGGCACGACCAGCTTTTCCAGCTTCAGGCCGTCCAGCGAGGGAACCTCGATCGCGGGCAGCACTTCCAGCTCGACCGTCAGCTCGGCGTCCTTGCCTTCCTCGTAGCCCTCGCCCAGCGAGACGCCGGGCTGGGTCGCGGGACGCAGCTTGTGGTCGGCGACCAGCTTGTCCATCGCTTCGCGGATCGAGGTGTTGAGCGCTTCCTGGTGGAGCGCCGGGCCATGCATCTTCCTGACGAGGTTCGCGGGAACCTTGCCCGGGCGGAAGCCGGGCATGCGCACCTGCGGCGCGATCTTTTCCACTTCGCCCTCGATCCGCGCGGCGATATCGACCGCGGCAATCGTGACGGAGTAGGCGCGCTTCAAACCTTCGTTGGTGGTCTCGACAATCTGCATGACAATGAAAGCCTTCTAGCAATGCCGCCAGGGCTTGCCTTTCCGCAGGTGACGGACTGGTGCGGGCGAAGGGACTTGAACCCCCACATCTTGCGATACTGGAACCTAAATCCAGCGCGTCTACCAGTTCCGCCACGCCCGCGGGCCGACGAGCCCCAGCACTCCGTCCGAGCGGGCGGAGTCCTGAATCAAGCGCTGGCCCTTAGTGGCAGGCGCGGCAAAGGGCAAGCGGCGAGGCAGCGAAGATCGGCGATGAGTTGCGACCTGGCGGTCAGACCAGTCCCAGCACCTTCGCCAGCCGCGCCAGCAGCCCCTTCGGACCCGCATCTGCGGCCCTGGGTTCAACCGGGCAATCAAGGCACAGCGCCTGGGTTCCGCGCAGCGAAACCAGCCGCTCAAGCTCGCCCGCCAGTTGCCCCAGCCGCGCGTCCTGCTGCCGCCCGATCAGCGCGGCGAGGTCGCCCGCCGCCGCCGGAGCGTCGGTTTCCTCCTCGTCGCCGCCGCCCAGCCGCTCGACCAGCGAGGCATAGGGATCGGCCTCCCCGCCATAAAAGCGCGGGTGCCAGTTATCGCCCAGCTTGGCGCTGTTCGCCACCCAGGCAAGCGCATCGTTGAGGCCGCCGAACTGATCGACCAGCCCGTTCTGCCGCGCCGTTCCGCCATCCCAGACGCGCCCCTGCGCCACCGCATCGACCTGCTCGGCCGTCTTGCCGCGCGACGTGGCGACCAGACCGATGAAGCGGCCATAGTTATGCTCGATATTGGCCTGGAGCATCGATTCGACTTCCGGCGTCAGGCCCGAAATCAGGTCCGGCTGGCCCGACAGCGGCGTGGTCCGCACCCCGTCGCTGTTGACGCCGTAATCCGCCAGCGCACGTTCGAAGCTGGGGATGATCGAGAAGATGCCGATCGATCCGGTCACGGTCGAAGGCTCGGCAAAGATCCGCTGCGCCGGGGTGGATACCCAGTAGCCGCCGCTGGCCGCAACATTGGCCATCGATACCGCGATCGGCCGCCCGCTCGCCTTGTAGCGCAGCAGGGCACTGCGGATTTCCTCGGAGGCGAAGACCGAACCGCCCGGCGAATCGACCCGCAGCACCAGCGCCTTGGTATCGTCGGTGGTCGCCTCGTCGATCAGCCGGGCGATGCGGGTGCCGCCCGCCGTGCCGGGACCGGCCTTGCCGTCGACCAGTTCGCCCGCGACCGTGACCACTGCCACCGCCTGTCCGGACTGATCCTGCGGGTGCGCGGCAAGCAGCGCGGGCATCCGGGTATGGGCATAGGCGCCGGGCTTTTCGCTGTAGGGATCCTCGCCCGCAATCTCGCGCACGCGCAGGCCGAAAGCGGTCTTGTCACCGATCTTGTCGACCAGTCCCGCCTGGAGCGCGGCCTTGGCGGCATCGCCGCCCGCGGCCTTGAACCAGCCGACCGGATCGGCCGTGACGCGGGCAATGTCGGCCTTGGGCCGGGCCTTGGCGACCTCGGCCTTCCAGTTGTCCCACACCGCGCCATACAGCGCGCGGCGCGCGTCGAGCGACGGGGCGGAGGCCTTGTCGTAGAGATAGGGTTCGACGAAATCCTTGTAGGTGCCGACCTTGAAGACGTGGGTGGTGATCTTCAGCCGCTGGAGCAGCGCCCCGAAATAGAGCCGCTCGCCCCCCGGCCCGGCCACGAAAGCCCCGCCCAGCGGATCGACCCACACCTCGCTGGCATGGGCGGCGAGTTGCACCCCGTCATCGGCATAGGCGGTGGCATAGGCCAGCACCGGCTTCTTCGCCGCGCGGACACGGTCCAGCGCCGCGCCGATCTCGCTCATGTGGACCTGCCCGCCGCCGGTGAAGCGCGACAGATCGAGCACCACGGCCTTGATCCGTTCGTCCTTGGCGGCAAGGTCGATCGCCCGCACCACATCGCGAGCGCGGTATTCCTTGAGCGGGGCCTCGCTCGCCATCAGGGCTTCCAGCGGATCGACTGCGGCGGGTTCTTCCACCACGGCGCCGTCCAGCTTGACCAGCAGCGCGCCCTCGCGGACCTGCCCGGGGCTGGGCCGCGCGGTCAGCGCCGCGAACAGCGTCATGAAAAACAGCAACATCAGCAGCAGGACGAGCCCGTCCTTGATGCCGACGAGCAGGTGCCAGACCTTGCGGGCAAATCCCATTGTGGTTCCTTGTTCAGACTTGCCCGCAGACTTAGGGAGCCGCTGGCGGAAAGACCAGTGTCCGTTCGGCCAGAGGGCCATGTGGGCCGAGGGCGACGTGGCGCGGTTCCCCCACCCCAACCCCTCCCCGGCGGGGAGCCACTTAGGCTGCTTTCCTACTCCGCGCTTGCCTGTCAGGCTGCGCGACACATCCGACCCCTTCCGAAGGCGGAAAGCCCGCTGACAGCAAAGGTCACAGAACGATGCCCGCCACTTTGCCCCATTGTGGAGTTTTTTCTCAATTTTCCATGTGCTTATTAAGCACACCCCGGACAAAGGTCACACAACGCAAACCGCAGAAGAGTGTGCAACGTCCTCGCGCCGGTGGAACAATCGCCGCCATCCCTTGCGGGGCTGGCCAAGCCGGTCTAGGGCACTGTCTTCAATGACATCGCCGCAATCACCCGCGTCGGGCCGCTATCCAGCCGGTTCCGCCGCCTTTCCGCACCGCGACCTCACCGGCCTTGCGGGGCTTGCCCCGTGGGAGATCCTGTTCCTGCTCGATGAGGCGGAGCAATGGGTCGCGCTCAACCGCCAGCCGCAGAAGCGCAGCGAGCGGCTGGCGGGCCTGACGATCATCAACGCCTTCTTCGAGAACTCCACCCGCACCCTGCTGAGCTTCGAAATCGCGGGCAAGCGGCTGGGCGCGGACGTGGTCAATATGCAGGCCGCGCAGTCCAGCGTGAAAAAGGGCGAAACGCTGATCGACACGGCGATGACGCTCAACGCGATGCACGCCGACGCCATGGTGATCCGCCACCAGAGCAGCGGCGCGGTGCGGCTGATCGCGGAAAAGGTCGATTGCCCGGTGCTCAACGCCGGGGACGGCCAGCACGAACACCCGACGCAGGGCCTGCTCGACGCGCTGACCATCCGCCACGCCAAGGGCGATTTCGGCGGCCTGCGCGTGACGATCTGCGGCGACATCCTGCACAGCCGGGTCGCGCGATCGAACATCCATTGCCTGACGACACTGGGCGCAGAAGTGCGGGTCTGCGCTCCGCCCTCGCTGATGCCAGCCGAGATCGAGGCGCTGAAAGTGACCCCGTTCCACGATTTCGACGCCGCGCTGAAGGGCGCCGACGTGGTGATGATGCTGCGGCTGCAGCAGGAGCGGATGAGCGGCCAGTTCATCCCTTCCCCCCGCGAATACCGCCACCTCTACGGACTGACGCTCGACCGGCTGGCAAAAGCCAAGCCCGATGCGCTGGTTATGCATCCCGGGCCGATGAACCGGGGAGTGGAAATCGACAGCAATGTCGCCGATCTGCCGGGCCGCTCGGCGATCACCACCCAGGTCGAGATGGGCGTGGCGATCCGCATGGCCTGCCTTGATGTGCTGACCCGGCGAAGCCGCGGTGTGGAGGGCTGGGCATGAAGGACCTTGCTCCCCTCGCCATCCTCAATGGCCGGATCGTGCTGCCCGAGGGCGAACCGGCGCGCGGGGGCCTGCGCTGCGAGGGCGACCGGATCGTTGCCGTGGGGCCGGATGTGGCCGCGCAAGAGGGCGACCGGGTGGTTGATGCCAGGGGCGCGCTGATCGCGCCGGGCCTCGTCGATCTGGGCGTCTTCGCGATCGACAAGCCGGCCTTCCACTTCGGCGGGATCACCCGCGCCGCGCTGATGCCCGATCAGGGCACGGTGCTGGATAAACCGGCGGCGGTGCGGTTTGCCGCGCAGTCGGGCAAGCCGGACCTGTGGGTCCACCCGCTCGCCGCCGCGACCAAGGGGCTGGAGGGGACCGAGCTCGCCGAACTGGCCCTGATGCGCGATGCGGGGGCGCGGGCGGTTGCCACCGGGCGGCGCTGGATTGGCGATTCAGGCGCGATGCACCGCCTGCTGTCCTATGGCGCGATGCTGGATCTGGTTGTCGTGACCCATGCCGAAGACGGCGGCCTTGCGGGGCAGGCGGTCGCCACGGCGGGCGAGATGGCAACGCGCCTTGGTCTGCCCGCCGCTCCGGCGCAGGCCGAGGCGCTGGCCGTGGCGCGCGACCTGATGCTGGCAGAGCTGACCGGCGCGCGGCTCCACTTCCGCCAGGTGACCACGGCTGCGGCGCTTGATCTGGTGCGCAGCGCCAAGGCGCGCGGGCTGGCGGTGACCGCCGGGGTAACGCCCGCGCACTTCATGCTATCAGATGTCGCGCTGGGCGATTTCCGCACCTTTAACCGCCTCTCCCCCCCGCTGCGCAGCGAGGCTGACCGGCGGGCGGTGCGCGCCGCGCTGGCCGACGGGACGATCGACGTGATCGCATCGGGCCACGATCCGCGCGGGCCGGAGGACAAGCGCCTGCCGTTTACCGATGCTGAACCCGGCATGGCGGGCGCGGAAACGCTGCTGCCGCTGACCCTGGGGCTGGTGCGCGACGGCGTGATCGACACCGCCCGCGCCTTCCGCCTGCTGGCCGCCAATCCCGCCGCGCTGCTGGGTGTCCGGGCCGGAACCCTCGCGGTGGGCGCCGAGGCCGATGTCGCTCTGATCGATCCAGACCGGCCTTGGGTGGTCGATTCGGACAAGATGGCCGCCGCCGCTGGCAACACCCCGTTTGACAAACAGGGCGTGGAAGGCCGCGTCCTGCGCCTGTTCAAGGGCGGGCAGGAGGTCGGCTGACACAGCAAGGCCGCCGCTCCCCGGGGGAAGCGACGGCCTGAAGCTCTTTGAAACGCCCCGGATCAGCGCTTGGCGGCAACCCGCGCCGGAGCGGTCTGGGTCCGCGCCAGGGCCGGGCGGGCAGGAGCGCCGCGCATGTCCGATCCGGCATAGGCGAAGCAGGCCCCGCCGCGCGCCTTCAGGTTGGCGCACATTCCCTGCGCGCCGCCCGCGTCGAACCCGGCGGCGGCAACGCGCCAGTAGTTCTTGCCGCGCACCACGGCGGGGGTGATCGTCATCTTGAAGTTCTTGAGCTCGGGATTGTTTGCCGCATAGATCCCCCAGGCGCGCCGGGCGCCCTGCGGGCTGCGGAAACTGCCCATCTGGACCAGGTGCGAGCTGCCCTTGGTCACGCTGCGCAGCGCCTGCGGAGCGGCCGGACGATAGGCGACGGCAGTGCGGACCTGACGCGGCGCGGCTGCGCGGTATTCGCGGTAACCCGCCGGAATGGCCTGGACCACCGGACGCGAAACGAAGCTGACCTGCGCGCCCCGGCCATCGAAATGGCTGGGCTCTGCCTGCACCGAAGCAGGGGCCGCAGCGGGAACCGCAGCCGGAGCGAAAGCGGTGGCAAAGCTATCCTGCGCCCGGGCATAAACCGGGGCCGGGGCCGGTGCGGCCACCGGAGCATACTGGGCCAGCTGGCTCTGCTGCTCGACCGGCACAGGACTGGCGGCAGGCAGTTCAACCTGCGCTGCGACCTGCTGCGGCAGCGGAGCCGGAACGGCAGTGACGGCTCCGGTTTCAGCGGCGAGTTGCTCGTTGACCGGGGCATTGCCCAGCGCCAGCGCGGTCGGCAAGCCAGGATCGCCGCGCAGCGGCACGCCGAGCAGACCGGCAATGCGCAACTTGGCATCCTCGGGCTTGGCCCGCATCGCCCAGTCGCTGATCCGCTTGTCGACCTGATCGGCGGGAACGTCCTGCGAAACCATCACCCGCGCCTCGCGCCAGCGCCCGTCCAGCGCATAGGCATAGGCCAGGTTCTGGCGCAGCTTGGCCGAACCATCCCCGGCGCGCATCGCGTCGGCAAGAATGGCAACGCCGCGCGACGTTTCGCCAGCCAGGGCCAGGGCAAGCCCAAGGTCGCTGGCCGGAATGGCATCGCGCCAGTCGTCAAGTATCGCAACCGCCTCGCCATTGCGACCGCGCGCCACGTTGGAAAGCGCGAAGCCAAGGGCCGAGCGGGCGGAATTGTCGCCCAGCTTCATCGCGTCATCGAAGGCGGTCGCCGCCGAATCGAAGCGACCGGCGCGCAGGTAGGCCTGCCCCAGCAGGGCGCGATAGGCGGCCTCGCGCGGGTTGGAAGCGACGACAGCCTCGGCCAGCTGGATTGCCTTGTCGACCTGGCCTTTGGCGAGAGCGGCCTGAGCGGCCGCGGCAGTCTTGTCCGGGCTGGGCTTGGCGACGACCGAGTCGCTGAAGGAAGCCCCGGCGATCAGGGCCACTGCAAGGGCACCGGTCAGTCCCAGCGGCAGAAGCTTGGCGTTTAGGCGATTGACGGTCATGGGAAGTCTCCCTTTCTCGGATTCGGTCAGTTCTTGCGGCGCTTGGACGCCACTTGCGCGGCGAGGTCGGCAACATCGGGCAGTTCATCGAGCAGGCGGTCGAGCGCGTCGGTGACGAGCTGCTGGGCGCTGCGGTTCTTCAACGTGCAGGCGAGCCGCAACTTCAGGTGGCGCTCCGCATCGACGCGCAGCGTGAAGGCGGCGCGGCGGCCATCGGCCAGAGCCGAGCGGCGCGGGGCGCCGAAATGACGGGCCACTTCCTGCTGCTGGCGGACCACTTCGGGCACGGCCTGCGGTGCAGGCGCGGGCGCGGGCGCGGCGGGCGTGTGATCGTGGCCCATGTCGTTCCAGCCCAGGTCGTCATGGTCGGAGATGAAGTGCGCGGGCTGCACCGCAGCCAGCTGAGCGCGCATCGCCGGGCGGGCGCCACCCTTGCGGGCCAGCAGGCTGGGTCCCAGCGAGGCGAAAGGCTTCGGTTCGCTCATGCCCCCCGAGCCCCCGTTACGAACCGGCAACCCGGCGGCCGAAGCCTCCGGAAGGCCGCTGTACGCCGGCGATCGGCGCAACAGCAGTCGGCGCGGCAAATACGGTGCGGCGGAAGTTCTTCTCCAGCCGGTCGGAAATGTAGTTCCACAGCGCGACCACTTCCTGCGAGGAACGGCCGTTGGGATCGACTTCCATCACCGTGCGGCCATCGATCATAGAGGCGGCGAAATCGGTGCGGTGATGCAGCGTGACCGGAGCGACAGTGCCGTGCTGCGACAGCGCGACCGCCGCTTCGGAAGTGATCTTGGCCTTGGGCGTAGCGGCGTTGACCACGAAGATCAGCGGCTTGCCGGCGCGTTCGCACAGGTCCACCGTTGCCCCTACGGCACGCAGGTCATGCGGAGAGGGACGGGTCGGCACGACGATCAGTTCGGCGACCGAGATCACCGACTGGATCGCCATGGTGATCGCGGGCGGCGTATCGATGACCGCCAGGCGGAAGCCCTGCTGGCGCAGCAGCGCCAGATCGCTCGCCAGGCGGGCCACGGTGGTCTGGGCAAAGGCGGGAAACTCCGCCTCACGCTCGTTCCACCAATCGGCCAGCGACCCCTGGGGGTCGATGTCGATCAGCACGACCGGCCCGGCGCCGGCGCGCTGGGCCTGCACGGCAAGATGGCCGGACAAGGTCGTCTTGCCTGAACCGCCCTTCTGTGATGCCAAAGCGAGTACGCGCAAAGCCTGATCCCCCTGAGAAATGCAGCAAACCCAAAATTCGATTGGGCCGGGATCGCAGAACGTTCCTAATTTTGGGTTAACGCCCAGGCGCTCGGCCTTGTGCAAAACACCGGGTGCAGCGGAACAAATCCTTTGCTAACCATACGTTCACCAATGTCCTTAAAGATGAAGGCAGGGTATTGCGGGGGTTTCGGGCAAGGTTGCATGCCAACCGGTTAAGCGCCCCCTGGCAGAACAGGATTTTTTGCGATGGGCCGGAAATTGTTGATTGGCGCGATGATTTTGGCCTCGGCGGCGATACCCGCCGGTGGTGCCTGGGCCGATACCAAGGCCGGGGTAGAGGCCTGGACGCGGGGCGACTACCCCGGCGCGGTGCGCGAATGGCAGGCCCAGTCGGCCAAGGGCGACGCCGATGCCACCTTCAACCTCGGTCAGGCCTACAAGCTGGGCAAGGGCGTGCCGCAGGACATGGCGAAGGCAGAAGCGCTGTTCGGCCAGGCAGCGGCGGCTGGCCACCTACAGGCGTCCGACAACTACGGCCTGCTGCTGTTCCAGAAGGGCGAGCGGCAAAAGGCCCTGCCCTTTATCCGTGCCGCCGCCGATCGCGGCGATCCGCGCGCGCAGTACCTGCTGGGCCTTGCCCATTTCAACGGCGATCTGGTCGCTAAGGACTGGGTCCGCGCCTATGCAATGGTCAGCCTTGCCCAGCAGCAGGGCCTGGCCCAGGCAACCCCGGCGCTGACCCAGATGGACCAGTACGTCCCCATGGAGCAGCGCCAGCAGGCCGCCCAGCTTGCCACCGAATTGCAGAGCCAGGCCGATGCAACGCGCGCGCGGCAACTGGCTGCGGTCGATCTGGGAGCGAACGCAGCGGCGCCATCTACCGCATCCGCGGTCCCGGCCGTGGCCCTGCGCAATCCGCCCCCGACGGCTCCCACTGCGGTAAACGCCGCACGCCGGGTTGCCGGAACCGACAGCCCGGCAACGGCGGGAGCCGATTATGCCCGCCCCGCAGTTGCCGTTCCCGCCCCGCGCCCGGTCGCGAAGCCTGCGCAGGCCGCTGTCCCGGCTGTGCCAGCCCTTCGGCCAGCACCGGCTCTCGTCGCCAGTCCCCCACCAGCGGGCGGAGCCTGGCGCGTGCAATTGGGAGCCTTTGGCGTTGCCGCCAACGCTGACGCGATGTGGAACCGGGTGCGCGCGCGGCCTGAACTGTCCGGCCATGCGCGGATCGACCAGCGCGCCGGTGCGGTGACCAAGCTCCAGGCCGGCGGCTTTGCCAGCAAGGCAGCGGCACGTGGCGCCTGCACCCGGCTGGTCGCTGCCGGTTTCACTTGCCTGGCGGTGCGAAACTAGACGGACAGTTGCTATTGCGATTAATTCTCATTAAGCAGGGCGGGCGATTCGAGGAGCACCGCCGATGTACGTCTGCATCTGCAATGCCATCAGGGAAACCGAGCTGCGCCGCGCCGCACTGCTCCACGCGGGCGATGCCGACGCGGTCTATGCGGCCCTTGGCAAGACGCCCCAGTGCGGCCAGTGCCTTGACGATGCCGCCACCATCCTGATCGAGGAACGCGAAAAGGCTGCCGTCGGACTGCTCGCCCCAGCTTCCTGAACCCTGCCCTCCGGCCTTGTCGGAAGGCTCGCCGCAGCGCATAGTATTGGCCACTTAAGGAGGCATCCATGCAGGGCGACGCTCAAGTCATCGAATTTCTCAACAAGGCGCTCCAGGGTGAGCTGACGGCGGTGAACCAGTACTGGCTGCACTACCGGATGCTCGACAACTGGGGCGTGAAGAAACTCGCGGCCTTTGAGCGCGGCGAATCCATCGACGAGATGAAGCACGCCGACCAGCTGGCGGAACGCATCCTGTTCCTGGGCGGCCTCCCCAACTTCCAGTCGATGGGCCGCCTTAGGATCGGCGAGAACGTCGAGGAGATTCTCAAGGCCGATCTCGCGCTGGAAAACGAGGCGATCCCGCTGCTGCGCGATGCAATCGCCCACTGCGAAACCGTGCGCGACTATGTCAGCCGCGACCTGTTCGCATCGATCCTCGCCAGCGAGGAACACCACGTCGACGAGATCGAGACCCAGTTCGAGATGATCGAGCGGATGGGCCTGCAAAACTACATTCAGCTCAACAGCCAGTCGGTCAAGGCAAGCTAGCTGCGGAAGGGGTTCTTCGCGCTGCGCAGCGTCAGCCGCACCGGCACGGCATCGAAGCCCAGTTCGCGGCGAATGCCGTTCACCAGGTAGCGCTGGTAGCTCATCGGCAAGTCGTCGAGCCGCGTGCCGAACAGCACGAAACCGGGCGGGCGGGTCTTTGCCTGCGTGATATAGCGCAGCTTGATCCGTTTGCCCCCGGGAGCTGGCGGCGGATTGGCCTCCAGCGCGGACTCGAACCAGCGGTTGAGCAGGCCGGTCGGCACCCGCTTCGACCAGGCGGCGCGGATTTCGAAGGCCACCTTGATCAGTGTGTCGAGCCCCCGGCCGGTCCGCGCCGAGACCGACAGCACGGGCAGCCCCTTGACCTGGGCAAGACCCTCATCGAGCGCGCCGCGAATGCCGTTGAACAGACCCGAGGCATCCTCTGCCACGTCCCACTTGTTGATCGCAACGATCAGTGCCCGGCCCTCTTCCAGCACCATTGAAGCGATCTTGAGATCCTGGTGCTCCAGCCCGCGTGTCGCATCGAGGAGGAGCACGACCACTTCCGCGAAGTCGACCGCATGGCGTGCATCGGCCACCGCCAGCTTCTCGAGCTTGTCGACGACCAGAGCCTTCTTGCGCATACCCGCCGTGTCGATCAGGCGAACCGGACGGGCCTCGCCGCTGTCGGGATCGGTCCAGTGCCAGTCGATCGCGATCGAATCGCGCGTGATCCCGGCTTCCGGCCCGGTCAGCAGCCGGTCTTCCTTGAGCAGCGCGTTGATCAGCGTGGACTTGCCGGCATTGGGCCGCCCGACGATGGCGAGCTTGAGCGGCGCGCGATTGAGCGCCTCTTCATCCTCCTCGTCGAACTCCTCCTCGGCTTCGGCGTCGGCCTCGGCACCTTCCAGCAGCGGCTGGAGAGCCTCGAACAGGTCGCCCATCCCTTCTCCGTGTTCGGCGGAGAACGGAACCGGATCGCCAAAGCCAAGCGAATAGGCCTCGTAAAGCCCGTGATCGCCGGACTTGCCTTCGGCCTTGTTGGCAAGCAGCACCACCGGCACATCGCCCTGCTGGCGCAGGTAACGGGCGATCTCCTCGTCCAGGGGGGTGAGGCCCGCGCGCGCATCAATGACGAACAGCGCCACATCCGCACCCTTGAGCGATGCTTCGGTCTGCATCCGCATCCGACCGGGGAGACTGGCCTTGTCCTCGTCCTCCCACCCGGCAGTATCGACGATCGTGAAATCGAGGCCCAGCAAGTGCGCTTCGCCCAGCCTGCGGTCGCGCGTTACCCCGGGCTGATCATCGACCAGGGCCAGCCGTTTGCCGACCAGCCGGTTGAACAGGGTCGATTTGCCGACATTCGGACGACCGATGATGATAACCTGGGGAAGCGCCATGTGCGCCACCTGACCTTTGTAGCGAACATTTGCAACCCGCGCGTCAAATCTTGACGGCGCGTTAACCATGCACCGCAGGCTTGCCCTAACCAAAAGCTGGCAGCTTGGCCTTCATGAAGCGGAAACTTCTCCTCTCGGCCGGACTGTTCGCGGCACTGGCAAGCATCGCCGCCGGAGCGGGCGCCGTGGACGTGCCAACGCCTCGTCAAGGCACCATGGGCCAAGCGGTTTCCCTGCCTCCCTATCTGCAATGCGTACCCTATGCGCGGCAGCTGACCGGCATCAATATCTTCGGCGATGCGCACACCTGGTGGGGCCAGGCGGAAGGCCGTTATGCCCGGGGCTACAAGCCCAGGGTCGGCGCGGTGCTGGCGCTGCGGCCCCATGGCGGATCTCGGCTGGGCCATGTCGCCGCGGTGAGCAAGATCGTCGATTCGCGCACCCTGCTGGTACGTCATTCGAACTGGAGCCCGATCAACGGGCGGCGCGGCCAGATCGAGGACAACGTCAGGGTGGTTGACGTCTCGCCCGCCAACGACTGGAGCGCAGTCCGCGTCTGGTATGCGCCACTGAAGGACCTTGGCGGCACGCACTGGCCGGTCCAGGGCTTCATCTATCCGACCAAACCGAAGCATGGCGAAAAGCTGAGGGAGCGACCGGTGCCCGCGAATCTCCCGCGCGGCAGCGACGATCCGATCGCCGACCTGATCGGCGCGCGGATGGGCTGGTAACCAGCCCACCCCCGCAATCGGCTCAGGCCCTGGCGACCGGGGCGTCCTCGCCCAGATCCTCGAACCAGGCTTCGACCGGCCCGTTGAGGCGGATTGTCAGCGGCTGGCCGTGGCGGTCCATGGTCTTGCCTGCCTGAACCCGCACCCAGCCTTCGGAAATGCAGTATTCCTCGACGTTGGTGCGCACGATCCCCTTGAAACGGATACCCACCCCGCGCTGCAGCACGTCAGCATCGAAATGGTCGCTGCGCGGATTGATCGCAAGGCGGTCGGGCGGCACGTCGGGGCCGGAGGTGGTTTCTTCGCTCATTCCCGCGCTCTATCCTCTGATGGGCGCTTGTCAATTCGCGCGGCACGCTCTAAGGGCGCGCTTCCGCAACGGAAGTGGGCGCGTAGCTCAGCGGTAGAGCACACCCTTCACACGGGTGGGGTCGCAGGTTCAATCCCTGCCGCGCCCACCATAAATGCCCTTGAAATATAGGGAATTTATGGATGGACCCACTTCCATTCCGCAGGTCTTGACGCCGTTTGACGGCAAAAATGGGGTCGATTCGACCCTCTCTCGTACAAAATCCGTACAACGTCAGGGCTCCTTTCTGAGCTTGAGACCGGTCTTGCGCTCCGCTTCCAGCAGGCCGCGGTTGAGTGCCTGATTGACCTTTATCTCGGTGTCTTCGGCGTGGGTGTAGGTGCTGCGCATCAGGTTGAGGTCGGACCATCCACCGAATGCACCTGCTGCCTTCTCGTCCACACGCTGGCGGACATTCATCTCCTGGCCAAATCCATGACGCCCCGCCGGATGGAATGGGATCCGTTCGATGCCCGCATCGTCGCAGGCCTTGTTCCATAGCTTTCTAGGACCACCACGATCCGCATAGCCGAACATCCGCAAATTCTCCGGTTTGCGAGGCCAATCGCGAGGATAGATTTCTGGCAGTGCCGTGAGCTCAGCCATGACGACATCGGGCACGCGCAGCCACCGATCGCCGTGACCCTTCGCGCCGGGTATGCAGATCATGCCCTTGGCCTTGTTGATGTGCTTGTGGGGATGCATGGCCACTGCCTGGCTGATGCGCGCACCGCTGATGAACATGAGCAGAGCCAATGCTCCCAGACGCGGCGGGGCCTTCTGCCGAAACTTCAGCAGCCATTCCCAACTGCCTGGTGGATACTTCTTGCGCCCCGTGCTCTTGCGCTTGTTATCCTGCGCGACCTTTTCCTTCGGAGTATAGCCTCTCACCCGGAAGGCGATCCCGCTTTCGCTGTCGTTGATGTTGTTGATCACGGCCCTGACCGGAGAAACGACCTGGCGGGTCCAGGTGTCGGTAGAACAATCCGGGTAGAGGTCTGGTCCCAATTCGCGGACCAGTTTCGGACTGATATCCCGGATCGGCATCGAGCCTATCTTCTTGGTAATCGGGACGAGATATGCCGCCTCTTTGGGCTTGGCGTCGTACTGGAGGACGGCGTCGGCAAAGGTGATGAGCTTTTCTTCCGGGTCCTCACCTAGCAGATGGATGCAGGTGACCCTCAGCTCTTCATTCCGGCACCAGTCCTTAGCGCCCGATTCCTCAGATGCGCCAGTGCTGCATCGGTAGTATTCGGTGATCGGCGCGCCATTGTATTCGACCCGGCCGCGCGCCCACCAGACCGCGCCGCGGGGATAAGGTTCGAGGGGCATTTCTTCTGGCTTTCGATGATGTGATCGAGCTGTTCGGGGGTGATCAGCATGACCCGGCTTACCTTGTGGCAAGCCCCCCAGCGGTTCGCCAATTCACGCAAGGTGCGCGGCGAGAGAAAAATGCCCTTCTCGGCAAGCAGGTCGACCCAGGCTTCGGGCGTTTTCGCGCGGTCGAGGATTGGTGTCAGGGTGGTCACAACAGTGATCCTTCCGCTTCATTGGCGCATCGATCTCCATCGCCAGACTCCGGCTCCACCATGTTTGTATCGAGAAATTCGTCGATCGCATTTTGGGGGATCAGGTAGCGATTGCCGCGCTTCAGGTGCCTGATGCGGCGCTCGGCCAGCAATTTGCGGATCGACTTGACCGACCAGCCTGACTGATGAGCCATCTGGCGAGGCGTCAGCAGATTAACGGACGTACTTCTCATTGCAGAAAACTCCCGCGAGCGAGTCCAATGGGGTAAGAAGTGGTAACCGACTCGCCCTATAGGGAACGTTTGAACACTTTTGGGGAACGATTGTCAACATGACAGATGTAGTCGGCATCGGCGCGCGCATGGCGGCGGCACGAGCGAAAAAGCAGGCATCGCAGGTCAAGGCCGCGGCGATGCTCGAAATTTCCGACAAGTCGTACAAGAACTACGAAGCCGAAAAACGGGAACTCCCCCTCGCGGTCGCCGTCGGCTTTTGTGAGGCTTTTGAAGTCGAACTCGAATGGCTGGTCTACGGGACACAGGCCAACGCGGGGGAGAAGACGATTGCGGTCGTCTCAGAAACCATCGAGGCGCTTGTCTCAGAGGCTCAGGCTCGCAAACTGGTCCTGACCCCCAATCGAGCCGCCAGGATTGGCAGCTTTATCTTCCGCAATTGCACCCAGAAGGGAACGAGCCCCAAAACCGAGGCAGGGCCGATCTTCGACATATTTCTCGACGACTGAGGGGATGATTTGACATGGGCCAGCGACCGACACTCGAAATCAAACTTGCGGAACTGGCCAACAGGTTTCGCTTCGTTGGGCTCGGCTTGGCGTTTCTCGCTGGCATCACGTTTTTGTTCAGTCCCCGAGAGGCTGGCTGGCCCTTCGATCCGCTGTCAGACTTTCTCGCCGCGACCTTTGCTGTTGGATGCACCTTGCTGGTCTGCGGCCAGCTCGTGGTGCGGAAGCTTGTCGGGTTCGGCTCGATGGAGCCGCCTCCAGTCACGATACCGCCGTTCAAAGACTAACCGCAGCCGGGCGTGCGTTTCTGACCGTCGAAAAGGCGGAACTCGAATTCGGCAGATGGCAACTCTCCCGGAAACTCGGGAATGTATTCAGCTCCAGCAGGTATCGGTGATTTCGTTTCCTCGGCCACTGCGTAGCGATTGATACCGCCGCAGACAGGGCACTGCCTTGCCTTTGAGCGGATACCCATCAGCGTTATTCGGTCACCGAACCAGTGTATGAGGTCAACCGGCGATATTGTGCGGGCAAAGCACCCTCGGCGACAGGCGATCTGCAGAACGAGCCCGGCAGTATAGGCCTCTCGCAACGACATGGTCAGCAACCGGAAGCGCTGCATCCGTCCAACGCTGGAAGCCGTGAGAATGCGCGATTGTTCGGGCAAGAAGTTGAGCAGGTCCGCGCCCGACCTCAGCAGGCGCTGCGCCCACACCGCTTCGGCACGGATGCTGTCCGCCCGGGTCCAGTGAACCTCGAGAATGCGAAAAATCGGCATAGCACCTGTGCGAATGAGCTGGCCCATTCGGCGATACAGGGCATTGGACGAAGCCGCTGGCGCAAGAGCGTGTCGCAAGTGTTCCTGGATACGCGGAACGATCCGAGCCGTCTGACCGATATAGATCGGCACTCCAGGCAATATCTCATCGCGATCGGAAAACGTTGGATCTATTATGACGTAGTTCGCATAGGCAGCAGTCGGTACCAGTTCCTCGGCTTCGTAGGCGACAGCCTTGAACTTGGCACGAAATCCGTCTGAAATCTTCGGCGGTTTTCTGGGCATTCGATGGTTCCTTCTCGAGTTTTCAAACTCGACCGAACCATCGCCCCCTCCACTCTCGAACTGACCGACGCCATGGCGTCGGTGGGTCGTCTACTCGTTTTCAGGATACCGGGGCTGGTAACGTTCGACAGGCGTGCGCCAGTTCAGGAAGAAGTCCAACGGATCTTGTGTGCCGAGGAATTCCCGTGCGAGCGTCAGTCGATCCTGAACCCGCAGCCGCTCATCTGGGGAAAGCTGCTCAGCGCGTTGCTCAACCCCAGCTAGAAATCGCTCAACGCCCACGACTTCGCTCCAAGTGCCGATGATCTTCCGCAGGTCAGCGTCGCTTTCAGCTTCCGATTGTCGGATCCGCTTTTGATCTTCCTCGCGCTTGCGGCGGTCTTCTTCGACCAGCCACTGCTGATGCCGGACCTCCGCTTCGCGTCGCGCCTTCTCAAGGTCTTGAGCCAGTTTGGGAGCCATCGCTTCGATTTCTTGAGCAATCCCTTTGAGCTTTGGGCGCAGAGAGGCGGTTTTGGTTTCGTCCCAGGTCCGTGAGAAGCTCACGCTGTGATATGGAGAATAGGCGAATATCCGAAATCGTCCCGACGGAAGCTCTCTGGTGGTTGTCCAACTGCGATAGGAATTACGGGAATGCCGTCGTTCCAACTCGACGGTATCGCGCACATACTTGCCGTTGAGGTACCGAAGCGTGGCGGTCTCCGGATATTCAAAAATGATGAGGCCGATGGCTATCGACCCGACATAGACAACCGTGGGACGATACGGCGACCAGTATCGCGTATGATGCCAGTAATCGACTGAGGGCGTATCAACATTGACCCGCCGCATCGATTCCTGGGTTGGCGCCATGACTACGCGATGCCCCATGGATTCAAGGGCGTTGAACAGATCGTTCGCCAACGACAGGGCCCTGTCGAGCCCCTCTCTCGACGTCACGACATCCACCAGAAGCTTCTTGTATGGCTTGAGATAGTCCCATTCCTCGATCTGCCTGGTCTTTTCGAAGTGTGCCTTTGCACCTCGAATGAGCCCATGAGAGCAATCGCGAGGGATGCTTGGCTTCTTACCCGAAGGCACCGGCGGTTTCGGCACTTCCACCTTTGCAACTGGCAGTCTCTCCCCCTCCTTGCTCCAATGGAGAGGGTCGCCCGGTAGCGCGGCAGGCAACGGGGGCTGAGCCGAGGCCTTGCCGACAGCCAACTTCGCCCAATAGCCGCGCTCTGGCCGGGGTACGTTGAGCAACGTGCACATTCTTGCCAGGTAGCTGCCCGACACGTCGAAGCGTGTAGCAACCTTGGTCATCGGCTCTGACCAGACCAGCTTGTAGAGTTCGTCACGGGAGATCATGCGCTTGCCTCTTGCTCACGGCTCTAGGGCAAAAACACTACCGGCTGACCGAATGCGCCCCAAGCACACCAAGTTGAATTTCAATGGTAGCAGCGTAGTAGTAGCTGCTGCGCATCGGTCCACTGGCTGAACATCTCAGCACTGTGAAGGCGCTCATCTGCTGGCAACCTGGAGTTCTGATGTCCGGAGATTGGAGTGACGAACAAAATGACGTGATCGTCGCGGACTATTTCGCGATGCTTGGGGATGATCGTGCTGGCCGGAGCTACAACAAGGCTGCGCACAACAGGACTGTGCAGGCCAAAACCGGGAGGCCACGCGGCTCGATCGAATACAAGCACCAGAATATCAGCGCGGTCCTGAAGGCTCTGGGTGAAGACTGGATACCCGGCTACAAGCCAGCGTTCAATTTCCAGACCTCGCTGATCGATGCCGTTGTGCGTGGGCTCGACCGAGCGCCTATGCATCTGGCCAAAGAGTTGCGCGCACCGTCATTCGTCAAGGAACAACCAACGCTTTGGATTGGACCGCCACCGACATTGAGCAACATGCCACCTCCTGACGAACTGGAACAAATGTCGGCAATCGCCAGAAAGTTCGATGTTGCCGGAAGGGATGCCAAGAATCGCGCACTCGGCCTCGCTGGGGAAGAGCGGGTGCTTGAGCATGAACGAGCGACATTGCGGGCTGCGGGGCGAACGGATCTGGCCGAACGCATCCGGTGGGTGTCCCACGTGGATGGCGACGGTGCGGGCTACGACATTCTCAGTTTTGAGCCCAACGGCCGTGACAGGCTCGTCGAGGTCAAGACGACCAATGGCTGGGAGCGAACACCTTTCCACATCTCGCGCAACGAGTTGGCCGTAGCCGAAGATCGGCGCGAGCATTGGACGTTGGTCAGGCTCTGGAACTTCACTCGCGAACCTCGCGCCTTTGAACTGCGCCCGCCACTGGAGGCGCATGTTTCGCTTATGGCGACCAGCTACCAAGCAAGCTTCTTATGAAGCGGCCAAATATGGCCTCTAAAATTGACATTTGAGATATAAAAGGCCATATATGGCCGATGCTTCTCACACTCCAAGATCAAATGACGGACCTTGGAAAGCGGATCAAAGCGCGCCGCCTAGCACTTGATCTTACCCAGCAAGCGGCGGCTGCCAAAGCAGGCGTAGGCCACCGAACGTGGCGAAGGATGGAAGCCGAAGGTAAGGCTTCCATCGGAGACCTGGTTCGAGCTGCCATTGCTCTCCGGTGCGATGAAGGCATTGTTGGGCTATTCCCTGAAATGGCCGCAAACAGCATGGACGATTTGCTCGCTCAACAACGCAAGGCAACCAAATCGCAACGGCAGCGCGCCGGGGGTACGAGGCCATGAAGCTTGCGCCGGGAACTCCACTGGCTGTTGGACTTCTGAGCGATGAGAAGTCCGCACCGCGTTCGGTCGGCAGGCTGGCGATGGCCAATGGATTAGCACAGCTCGAATGGTCGGCAGAAGTCATCGCCGAGGGCATGACAATCTCTCCTCTGCGCTACCCCATGGAGCCAGGACTACACCCGGCTCGCGGCCGGGCGTTCGATGGCCTCCACGGTTTCCTTTCGGACTGCCTGCCCGACGCTTGGGGCATGTTGTTGTTGAAACGTCGGCTCCAACAGACGGGGCATCGGTTTGAAGATCTGGATGCAGTTGACCGGCTTGCCTTGGTGGGCACGAAAGGTCGAGGCGCCCTCGTCTTCCAACCTCAAACATTCGCTGGAGATGTCTCTGACAGTATCGATCTCGACCTCCTGGCCGATGAGGCCCGTCATGTGCTGCTGGGTGAGGAGACCGAATTAGAAGCGCTGTTGGCTCGCCTGGGCGGCGGTTCTGGCGGTGCGCGGCCGAAAGTCCACGTGGCGATCGGCGTAGACGGTAGCTTGCGCGCCGGGGACGAACTGGCTGTCGGGGGAGATGGAAACGCTGGTGAGGAATGGATCGTCAAGTTTGCAGCGACCAACGACCCTGCTGATATCGGACCGCTGGAAGAGGCCTATGCAAGGATGGCCCGCGCCGCACACATTGATATGGCAGAGACGAAGCTGATCCCATCGGCGTCCGGCCCCGGTCATTTCGCTACCAAGCGATTCGATCGACCGGCACCGGGTAAGCGGCTTCACATGGTCAGCTTAGGCGGAGCACTTGAGGCATCACCGCATATGCCGAGCGTCGACTACGACGGCTTCCTGAAGGCGACATTGGCCATCACCCACAGCATGGCAGACGTTGAACAGGCCTTCCGCCGCATGGTCTTCAATGTGCTCTCGCGAAATCGCGACGATCATGTCCGACAGCATGCCTACCTGATGGATGATCGGGGAAATTGGCGGCTTGCACCTGCCTTCGACCTCACGTTCTCAAACGGCCCCGGCGGCGAGCATTACATGGCCGTTCAGGGCGAAGGCCGCACCATCACACGCGAACACGTCGAGAAGCTCGGGAAAGGTCACGGAATTTCAGCAAAGCGTGTCGCCGCCGTCATTGACGATGTTCGCTCCGCACTCGCCGATTGGCCGATGCATGCTCGTGAAACCGGAATTGGAGTGTCCCTGACCACTGTGTCGGAAGGCTTGGACTCAGTCACCCGACAGTTTGGCTGAACGATCAGATTTCAATTACCAGCTCGGGTTTAAATTCGTCGTTCTCGATGACCTTACTTCGCGCCTGCGGACCGTACCCCTTCGGGTTGCAAACGACGCGCGTGTTCCCCGCCAAATAGTCGCAACTCGTGTGGGTATGACCATGCACCCAAAGCGAAGCCCCCGAATTTTCGACGAGCTCAGACAGGTCACTGCAGAACGCTGGGGTCACTGGATCATTTGCGTACCGCTGATGGACCGATCGGGGATGCGGAAGGTGATGGGTAACGACGATGGTTTTGCCATCAAACGGCTCGCGAAGCACTTCTTCAAGCCAGAGGCGCGACTCCATGTGCCACCGGAGTGTCAATCGGCGTTCAATCGGGACCCCCTATCGGCGTGCAGAAGGGACCCCCTTGCAGTTGCGGGGATTGGTTGATGCTGGGCGCGTGTTTCGCGCTGCTGGCGGCGTAGGGAGGGCGTAGCCCGACCGGAGGCGGCAGCAGCGCGAGGGCCGTTTTCTGATTGGGTCAGCTGCGGTTTTTTGAAGCGCCAGCTGTCGTTGCCTGTCTCGACGATATCGCAATGGTGGGTGATGCGGTCGAGCAGCGCAGTGGTCATTTTGGGGTCGCCGAACACGGTGGGCCATTCGCCGAAGGCCAGGTTGGTGGTGATGATGACCGAGGTCTGCTCGTAGAGCTTGCTGATCAGATGGAACAGCAGCTGGCCGCCTGAGCGGGCGAACGGTAGATAGCCCAGTTCATCGAGCACCACGAGATCGAGCCTGCCGAGCTGGGCTGCGATGGCGCCAGCCTTGCCGATGCGAGCTTCTTCTTCGAGCCGAGTGACGAGATCGACCGTGTTGAAGTAGCGTCCGCGAGCGCCAGCACGCACGACGCCGGCGGTGATCGCGGTGGCCAGATGGGTCTTGCCCGTCCCGGTCCTGCCGATGAGCACGATGTTCCGGCGACCAGGTACGAACGAACCTGCGTGAAGGAGCGCACCAGCCCTTCGTTGATCGGGGTCCCCTCGAACACGAAGGCGTCGATGTCCTTGATTACCGGCAGCTTGGCCGCGGTCATGCGATAGCGGATCGAGGCGGCATGACGATGCGCGGCTTCGGCGCGCAGCAGGTCGGCCAGGATCTCATGGGTCGTGCGCTTGCGCTGCAGCCCGGTGGTGACCGCCTCGTCGAAGGCCCCTGCCATGCCCTTGAGGCCGAGCGAGCGCATCGCCTCGATCATCTCATGCCGCTGCATCGAAGCCTCGCACCGTATCGTAGCGCGCGCAGTCCGCGATCGGCGGGTGGTTGAGCTTGAGGTCGACGATCACGTCCAGGGGGCGCTCGGATGGCGGGTCCCGGTATCGGGCCAGAATGTTGAGGATGACCTCGTCGCTGACGGCACCGCTATCAAGCGCCTCCCGGATCGCGGCCTCGACCGCTTCCAGGCCATCGGTCATTACAGCTGCCAGCACGCGCACGAAGCGGCGGTCGGCTTCATCACCGCTGCCCAGCTTGCGCCGCAGCCGCGTCAGTGCCGCTGGTAGGTCCCACCCCTGGAAGGGTGCGCCGTTCCGCAAGGCCCCAGGCTTGTTGGCCAGAACGGGCAGGTAATGCCAGGGATCATAGATCGTTCGGTCGCGGCCGAAGTGCCGGGCATGTTCGGCGATGACCTCGTCGCCGAGGCGCACGACGATGCAGTCGGCATAGGCGCGGACCTGAACGGACCGCCGTGCAGCCTTAGCCATGACCGAGTAGCGGTTGCGGTCGAAGCTGATCAAGCAGGTGCCCGTCACGGCATGCGCGGTCTCGTGGAAGCCGTCAAACGGTGCCAGCATCGGCTGCAGGGCTGGTCGTTCGAGCTCCAGCGCTTCGGCAACGGTCAGCTCCTTTTGCTCGGGATGGGCGTGCCTTACGGCCCAGCGCAGGCACTCAGCTTCCAGCCACCCGTTGAGCTCCTCGATGCTGGCAAAGCGCAGGCGGGGTTGGAAGAAGCGGCCTCGGATGGTCTGCACCTGGTGTTCAACCTGCCCCTTCTCCCACCCCGCCGCTGGCGAGCAGGCCGTGGGCTCGACCATGTAATGATCAGCCATGACCAGAAAGCGGCGGTTGAACACCCGCTCCTTGCCGATGAACACGGTGGTGACCGCGGTCTTCATGTTATCGTAGATCCCGCGCAGCGGAACGCCACCAAAGAAGGCGAAGCCGCGGGCATGGGCGTCAAACACCATCTCCTGTGTCTCGCGTGGATAGGCTCGGACATAGACTGCCCGCGACGCGCATAGCCGCATATGCGCCACCTTCACCCGCATCGGCTTGCCGGCGATCTCTACGTCCTCATGGCTCCAGTCGAACTGGTAGGCCTCGCCGGGCTGGAATAGCAGCGGGATAAAGGCCGGCGCCCCATCGCCAGGATCCTTGCGCCGTGCTTCCGCCCAGCGCCGGGCGTAGCGCCGGACCGCATCGTAGGAACCCTCGAACCCCTCACGGCACAGCAGGTCATGGATGCGCGTCATCCGCAGCCGATCGCGCCGGGGCCGGGCCTCGTTCTCCGTCAGCAGCACATCGAGCCGCTCCTGAAACGGCCCAAGCCTGGGCAGCGGTTGAACCTTGCGCCGATAATCGAACGCGCCTTCCGGCGCCCGGATCGCCTTGCGCACCACCTTGCGCGACAGCCGCAGATCCCGCGCAATCGCCTTGATCGACTTCCCATCCGCGTGTTCACGCCGAATCCGGCAAACTGTCTCCACCACCAACATCCCGATCTCGCCACCTGGAAAACCAGACAGCTCGCTACACCATCAGAATGAGGGGTCCCTTTTAGACGCCGATCACCCCGCTAACGGGGTCCCTTTTGCACGCCGGTCTACACCACCGGAGTGTTTGCTCGGGCGACAGGGGCTCTCGCAGGTCAGTTGGGAAAATGACCCTGAAATCGTTCATCCACCTTCCTGCGTTGCGCATGGCCATGCGACCGTTCCCAAATATTTCGAAATCAGTCCAAAGTGTGCTGCCGAGAAAACGCACGCCATCGAAGGTGACCGCAGCATCCTGAAGAAGATGGATACCGAGTTCCTCTGCTAGCTCTTGGGCACCCGCACTCTCATCCTGAACGGTGAACCGCTTGCGGTAGGCATACCACTCGTGATTTCCAGGGACATAGATCACTGGGCGACCGTCAGATCGCTCCGCCAACCAACGAACGCCTTCACTTAGCGGATCATGGATGTCGCCCGCCGCGATGAGCACATCGAAGTCAGGCCGAGATTCGGGAAGATCCCAGTCGCTTTGTTCGATGTGTAGGTCGGAAAGTATCCAAGCGCGCATAGGCCGGTGTTACGGGCACCTGCACAATGGCGCCACAAATTTGCTCAGTGCTTAGCCAGAATTGGCTCTGGAGTACCCTCAATTGGGAAGGCAGCGCTCCCTGGCGTCCAGAAATCGGTGTGATCAAAATGATTTGAGTAGAAATCACGTGACAGAGTTGCCCGTCGACGATGTCGGGAAATAGGTTCCTCGACCGCAAAATCATCACCGTCCAGCCTCTGCAAATCGTAGCCCATGGGCAGGAGGCGTGGCTCTCTTATGATAGCCATCAAATCTTCCAGCGTTATCGACGGCCGTCCCAAGTCGGGCATATCGCCTAGATCGTCTACGTCATCGATGTCGACATTCGGCACCTCTACCGAACTAATTGTCGACGCTACCATCGCATCGACATCCACATGAGCACCGGCGAGAGCCAGTGTCCCAATTTCGCGACTGATGGCCGAGAGGATCGGCTGAAGACCGCCCACCATGTCTTCGAACAACTTTATGCGACCTGACAGTGCCTGATAGACCTCCGTCTCCACCGTGTCGTGATAGTGTAGGTTCACGATTTTGATGCTGTCGAATTTTTGCCCAAGACGATCAATGCGACCGATCCGCTGCTCAACGCGCATGGGATTCCAAGGCATATCGTAATTAATCAGTGAGCCGCAGAATTGGAAGTTCAAACCTTCAGCTGCTGCGTCGGTGCAGAGCAATATGTCTCCCTTCCCCTCCCGAAAACGCTTCTTGATATCTGCGCGAGAAACGAGCTTCCAGCTGCCATCCGGCAGTCGAATTTCGCCGCCACGGCCGGAAAAGCAGATTACCTCACGCGCAGTTTGGTCGGCAAGCCAGTCTCGCAGGCCGTCCATAGTGTCTGTGTAGCCAGTAAAGACCATCGTTTGTTGGTAGCCTTCGGCAGCAAGCCGGGTGAGTTCGTCCCTGAGCGCTTGCGCCTTGGTGTCGATTGGCAGAGTCTCGAGGTCAGCGAGGATGTCTCGGATTGCGGCACTTTCCAGCAACCGACGTGCCACGTCCTCATTGCCCTTAACTTCGTCAGCATCGACTTCTTCGCCGCCTTCCTCCAAGTCGAACTGGTCGTCGTCCACCTGACGATCCAGTCGCCCTTGAAGGCTACGCGCCAGTGCCGCGAAGCTCGATGATAGGCGTTTGCGATAGATAGTCAGAACGAAGCCAATTGCTGTTCGTTTTGATTGGTCAGCATTTTGGTAGGCCGACCGGATGAAGTCCTCGACCCTTTCGTAGATGTCTCGCTCCGCCGGCAGCATATTGATGAAACGATCTTGCACGTCGCGGACGGCGATGCGGGCTTGGAGCTTACCTTCGGCCTGATAGCGGCGGAGCAGCGATCGAGTATGGCGCGACATAAGCGCCGCTACTGGGGTCCAACGCTTCAAAATGCGGATGGCTGCCGCGCGATCGTCCCCGTTCAGCTGTCGACGCGGGATTGAAGCTGCGCCGCGGAGCGCGCCAAGAATCCTGCGCGTTCGGATGGTAGAAAGAGGCTTTCCGGCAGCTCCGCCGCTTCGGGCAGCGCGCTCCGGCGAGAGTGAGCCAAAGAACGCCTCAGTTGCCCGGAATAGGCGCGCGCACTCTTCCATCTTCTCGACTGAGAAGTGCGGCTCTGCGAGGGCGGCGAAATAGCGTTCGTAGGCAACCGCATCCCATTCCGTGGGCAGTCCAAGCAGCGACAAGAGATCGTACAACTCCATCGCATGGGTCTGGAGCGGCGTCGCAGACAGCAATATGAAGCCGTGCGTGCGGTGCCTGAGGTCTCGCAACAAACGCATGAGCATGTTGGGGTCTACGCGCCCACCCGTGCGTTTTTGGCGGGCATGGTGGGCCTCATCGACGATCACCAAGTCATACGGTTCCGCCTCGAGCAGTTCCGGCCGTCGATCGCGCCTGCGCGCCAAATGACTCGACATGATGACGAAAGGTTCCGCCGACCATGCATCGCGCGTCACTGGTGCATCAACAAGCGACTGCGTGATCGGATCATATCGACGGAAGCAGCGGCCATCATAGATGGGCCAATCCAACGCGAACTTCTCTCGCAATTCAGCCTGCCACTGTGAACAGACGTTTGCCGGGGCCAGAATAATCCCTCGGCGCAAACGCCCGGCCAGCCACGCCTGACGGATCAGCAGGCCTGCTTGAACCGTCTTACCGAGGCCTACTTCGTCCGCGATGAGCAACCGAGGGGCGTGATCTTCACGCTCGCCATACATTCGAAGGAAGGCACGGCGCTGGTGCGGCCACGCTTCAACCGGCGAAGTCGCTTCTCCAACCCAAATACCCCCGTTCGAATCACGAGCTGCCGTTCGCACCCGATGCCACAAATCACTTCGGACTTGGCCCCAGTCTTGCGCCGTAATGCTTGGCGCTTCCGGCTCTGGCAGGACGATGGGTTCCGGTTCGGGATTGTCACGAAGACGTGCAGGAAGTTGATCATCCGGCGGAAGGAATTTCAGCAGATCGAGCCGAACTGCAGTTGGGACATCGTAGGTCCGGATACGGTCCGCCCTGTCTGCCCAGTAGGTCGCGAAAGAGCGATCCTCTTCATCGACATATTCGACATTGGGCGTCCACGATTTGAAAACGGTGAAGGTCTCGCCGTTGTTCATCCAGCCTTGCACTGTCTCGTTGATCGAGCCGGTGAAGGCGATCCGGTCTCCCGTCTTGTCTTCGATAATCCCCGTTTTTTCATGGAAGATCGCACTGCCGCTGACCGGCTCCCGGGTGACCGGATTGCAGGGGAGCGCGACACGCACGTCCAGCATTCCTCGCGCCACTAGCCAAGCAAGCAACTCAAGGGCTTCCCGCTCACTGCTCGACACCGTATCAGGCAGGCCAATATCGACCTTGGCGGCGACCACATCAGCCATCGCCATGCCGCGCTCAATTGCCTGAACCTCAGCGTCTTCAAGAGTACAACCGACCAGTAGCCGCATCTTGCCATGGTTGAGGGCGAGATGCTCAATGCCGCGCGCGGCAAGCGCCAGGCTACCCGCCCGGAAATAGCCGGTCGTCCGGTCATAGCGGATGGCTGAGGACAGCGCCGGAATCCAGAACCGCGACACCAGATCGCCGTCCTCACGGCTGTACTTCAGCTTCCAGATGCGATCCTGCAGCAGCATGTCACTCGGCCGCCATCAGCTCGCGGTAAAGTTCCAGCTGCTGCGGTTCACCGATCTCACCTTCATAGGCAATGCGGCGCAGCTTCTCGAGCGCGTCGAAATCATCTGCTGCCGGTTTCACAGCCTTGTCAGCATCGATGCCGGAGAACGTCTTGGACGGCGGCAGGACTTCCAGCAGCGCCTCCATCGCGACCTTGAACTCGTCCTCCTGCGCAACGCCAGCGTCCTTTAGCATTTCCTGCGCCGCTTCTGCGCCGCGCGTCCGCATGACGTGGGCGGCGTGATGAAGCGCGTCGATCATGCCGCGTGAGCCGTCTGCCGCGCCGATCGCGCCCTTGGCAATGCGCGTGGCGGAGTCCCAGAGTTTGATTTCCGCGGCCTTTTTCTCGGCCAGCCTGCCGATAACCTGCGTTTCCAGATCGACGCCGACGGCACGGGCTAGGCGCAGGGCTTCGTCATACGGGAAGCTCACCGCCTTGAAGGCGTCCCATGCCAGCACGTAGAATGCGGTAGGTCCATCCATGTCGGCCTGCGCCTTGGCGGAAGCGAGTTGGGCAAGTCGCCACGCCTTTACCTCGCGTCGCGCCGCATTGAGCGCGTCTTCGGGCCGCACTGCATAGGGATCGAACACTTCGAACAGGTCGCCTTGGGTACGCCGCTTTTTCTTCGGTTCAGGCGCAGGAGTGCCACGGGTAAGCGGCCAATGGCGCGAAAATGCCTCCAATGCAGGTCCGAAGCTGGCGAGGTACAAGTCAACGCCCTGGATGCCCGCAGCCTGAAACTCGCCGACCCGCGAACGAACGGCCTTGGCCACTTCGGGTTCGACGTCTTCCCAGTACATCGTATCGCCTTGCGCTTCTTCCCGCGGGCGGCAGACAAGGAAAATGGTCGAGTTGGCGGCAGCCTTGTCCTTGATGTGCAGCGATCCTGACGCCTCGGTGTTGACCGGCCAAGATGCTGTGATGACAAAGCCCGCATCCATGAGGGACATAGCCAGCGCATCCCAAGCGCCGGTTTCTTTGTGTGTAAACATGACGGTCATGATTCCGTCATCCTTCAGAACTCGTCGGCACTCCGCGAATATCCCCTCCATCTTCAAGCGATAATCGCTTTCCGCCAGGCGGGCGGCCCCTTTCTGCCCCTTAAAATGGGCCGTGTTGGCGACAGCTTCGGAATCCTTGTCTGCAAGGCGGCGAGTGAACAGTTCAGGCACAACGACGCCGGCAGTTCGCTTCAGCCAAACGTAGAAAAAGTCTGACAGCTCGGCGTACATGACGTTCGCGCCGTAAGGAGGGTCCATCACCACCGCATCCACGGACTTGTCAGCGATGTGTGGCATCGACGCACCTGAGCCATTCGTAATGCTGATAGTCGCATTGTCGCCTTGCATCACGTCAAGCATGTCACCGCGCTTGCCCTCACCGACCATCGACACGAGCTCTTTCAGCGCCTTTGCGGTTGCCTCAATCGCCCAGTCGAAGCCAAGTCCATCAGCAAGGAGCCCCATTTCCGCGTAAGACCATTTGAACGCGAAATCGTGACGGTCGAAAACGGAGCGCAGGGTAACAGCATTCACGTTCCAACTCGAGTCGCGCATTCCAGTTTAATAGCTTGTCCAGTGCCAGTGCCAAATAGACATAGGCTGCGGCGCGCACCTCGGTAAGTGCTCCAACCTCTCGATCAGCCTCAAGCATTTTCCGGAATATCTCGAGGCCGTGCCGTGAGCAAGCAACTGACGATTCGAGAACATGTCCCGCCAGTTGTTCATCCCAAAACGGCGCGCCTCGTCCGTCTTGCTACCCTCTGGGATGCGCTCGATGGGCACCACATCCATCGCTTCCCACTCAGGTATCTTCTCAGCGAGCAGTTTTTCCACCGCTTCTTGATTGTCATCATCTGAAGTAGGAGCGGGAACTCCCGAATCCACTTGATCTTGTTCTTTCCAGTCTTTGTCTTTGTGATTGTCTGCCTTTTATAGACCACCGTGAATAGCTGATCCCCCATGGAGCCCGCTAGGGCTTGCCGCTTTATATCGTCACTCGCGATCGGCCGCCCACAGTCAGGAAATGGGCAGATTCCGTCGCCCCCGGCTACGGTTCCCGTCGATTGATCTTGCACCGATGTTACAATCTCAAACGAGCACTGCCGTTGCTCGTCCCCCGGACCTTTGCAAATATTCGGTGTTAGTCGGACGCCGGTGCCATCAGGCGCAAGTCGCCAGTTTGGAGACAGGGGCACTTTACCGGCGCAATATGGGCAAACAACCGTGCGAGCCCAGAGGAACGAAGTCGCCTCTTCTTGAGGGGCATTAGGTTGCGGAACATATTCGCGCAGAACCTCGCCTATGCGGGTCCTGAAATCGCTAGCGACCGAACTAAATTCATCAACAAGTACCTTACCGTGGCGCCTCGGATATTCGATCGATGCTCTTTGCAACAGCGACGCGATGGGATTGAGATCGTTTCCTATAGCAGAAAACCCCAACCGAACCGCTTCCAGGGGGATTGCGCCACCACCTGCAGTTGCGTCGAGAACTAAAGTCTTCTCTCGATTATCACCCGCGAGATCAATCATTTCTTGCCTGGAAGGCGAGTATTTAAAGGCGCGTTCATAACCGTAGGGATCGTCCACACGGATGCCAGTTCTCTTGGCGCGGTCAATCAGTGCGGCGCTGCGCACAGGATCGCCGTGAATGCCAAGTGCGTGTTTGAACGCAATTCTGTTGGCACCCTCAGGCAGGATTGATGCCAGCACGGCCGCACGTGAAGCGACCAACGGCCTTCGTGCCCACCAAACGTGCAGACGGTTGGGAGCTGGGAAAGGGGTCATGGGGGTGCGCTCCCGCACGCTCTCGATGCCGATTTCAGCAATTGGCAGCCAGCGTTCGATAAGGCGGGTCTTGGTCATATTGAAACTCTTAACGGTCAGCGCGCAGGCGCAGTAAGCAGGATGCGGAGCGCAGTCAGAACGCGTCGCGGGTTCTTGCGGTGGACGGCCATGCCGAGCCAGTAGGCAGCCTCCTGCCGCGCCATGGCTTCGACGCCTTCTGCTACGGCAACCATCGCCATGCGCGAACGCATCGGGGCGAGTACGCGGAACAGCAGCGCCAACCGCAGCGCCGCGTCTTCGCGGATCGACGTGCGCAGTCCATCAACCGGCATTACATCGAGCCGGATACCAGCATCTTTCAGCTTCTTGAGGATGCGTATCTGGTTGATCTCCAGATTTCGGCCAGCCAACCCCGCCACGCGAACCGGAACGTGGATGTGCGGCGATGCTGGCGATGGCAGTTGCCAGATTTCAACCTGCAACTCGTTACCGGCGATCCGGCGCGCCCGAACCTCGTAAGATGGTTCGATTGTGGGCAGCGTCACGCGCTCGGCCCTTGCTGTTCTGGATGCCATTCTCTCATGCCTCTGCGGTGACTTCGACGAAGGCGGCGGACGCGCCGAATTTCGTCAGTCGTTCGATGATCTTTTCCGGCTCGCCCCCGCCCAGCGCGAGGCCGTCGGTAAAGTCGAGCTGAATGGTGGCGGACACGTTCTTTTCAGTCGCAGCCCGCAGTTGTGGCTCGACATATTCGCGTGTCTGCTTCGCATCGCTGATCGCGCCTTCGATCGTCATGGTGATGATCGATTTGGCCGCCGTCTCAAACTCGATCGTCGCGTTCGCCGTCTTCGTCGCTCCCGGTACACTCTCGACGACGTTGAGGAGCATGAAAAAGTGCCCGACCTCGAAAGGTGTCAGCGCAAGGCGAGAGACCTTCCCGATCTTGGCCGCACGGGCACGCTGGAAAACGGTCGAAAGCGCGTCTTTAAGTACGCCTTCACCGGAAAAAGTTTGTGCAGATGGCTGTCCAGCACCCGGTTCACCACTCGGCTGACCCGAACCTGGCTGTCCGCCGCCAGAGAACCCGGTGAAGGTTGTCGTTACATCGGACACAGGTCCGCCGCTGCCGCCCCCGGATTGGGGTAGGTTACGTCCCCAGGTTGAGGGTCTCCCGGGCCGCCCGACGTCGGGTTTGTCGGTTCAGGAGTCTTGACCGGCCGAGGAAAGATGCCGTGGTCTCGCGCATAATCAGCAGTCGAGATGATAGAACTTCCGTCGATCACGATAGAAGGCACGGGATCGCCCTTGCCGGCCGTCAAACCCTCCCGCTGGTAGACGAAAACCCCGTCATTGATGCCCTTGATGACCAGCTTCTTGAACGGGTCATCCCCCACATGCATGGGCAGTGATGGATCGCGGCGGAATTCAGCCCGCAGGTCAGCGGCAGTCATCTGGCCGGTGCGCTTCAACGGCGTGCGATCGCGAACGAATTGCGGCAAATCCGGTTGATCTTCAGGCGTTCGCAGCTTGCCAATTTCCGTCAGCTGACGGACAATCTGTGTCTGCCCGGAACCTGGACGTTCCGAAGCGGAATGCTGGTCGATCGTTGCAAGATCGAGTGAGACCGTGCCACCGCCAAGCGCTGTGCGCGACGGATAGAACAGGTGTCGGTAGCACTGCTGAATTGCAACCGCGATGTCGGTTTGGGAGCGTTGCGCCAGCTCGATCACCTGTGCCCGCTGATGGTCGGCAAGTTCGCTCAGACGATCTGGGCGCTTCAATTCCTGAAGCGCAAGGTGGCGAGAGACCGTTGCGGTCAGATGACGGACATGCCTTTCATCCGCGACAAGGAAGACAAGGTTGTTGCGCAATTGGCGCAGCCCGCCACCGTCCTGGCCCTTACGCTGATAAATCGTCGAAACCAGCTCGGGCACCTCATCGACGACATTGCCTATGCTGAGGGCTTGGTGGTGAATGATGGCAAGACGTGGCTTACCGTCCCCGATATCGTCGGGCACGTCAAACGCACCGGCAGGGAACGGGATGGACTCAAAGGAACCGTTGCCGCCAAAGATTTCCTTGATGCGGCTGTCGGCCTCGACCCGCATTGCTTCGGCATCAACGCCGCGCTCCTCGCGCGCGATGATCTGCGTTAGGTTTGCCTCGGCATTGAACCTGAGCGGCGCGCCTGGACGATCATCGAGATAGGCAGATCCCTGGATAAAAGCTGCCTCGGCGTCTGCGACGAAGCTGAGATCCGCGCCTGGCGACAAGATTGAGTAGCGCATATGCGCAGGCGTAAGGCCGCGCAGTTCATTGTTGTACGCCATTGTATGGACGAAGACTGTACGCGCGACATAGCTGGCGTAAGGAAGCAGGCCGCTAAACCGATCGGCATCGATACTGGCCGCGAGCGCTGCACGTCCGGCCTTGCCATCGATATCATTCAGGATCGCGGAATCGTAGGCGCTCTGGTTCAGACGAGTGGTGAACTCGCGCCGAATGCTCTCATCACCCAGATCGACATGATGGGTATGGATCAGCGTCGCGTCCTTAGGGCGCTTTGCCCAGACATTAGCGACAGTCTTGGCAAGGATACGCAGCATGCCGCGAACACGCTGAAAGTCGGCCAGTGTGGCCGTCTTGCCGGTCAGTGTATCAAGAAGGTCCGGATGGAATGGATAGCTCGCTTCCAAACCGGTGCGGGCTTCAGCCCCTTGGTGCCCCGCATCAATTCGATCCCGGTATTGCACCCAAAGCTGGCAGTATTCGTCGATCGTCGACTGGGGAATATCGACTCGTTCGAATAGGCGGCGCTTCAAGACCGCGGCTGTTTCATCATCACTTGTAGGATTGAGAATGGTTGCCTTACGGCCAGAGACGCTTTCGAGCTCGCTGACGATCCGGGAAATTTCTTCATTCTCGCGAGCGAATGCGTCTGTAGCCTTGCCGTCGGAACGAATTGCCAGGGTAAAGACCACGGCTGCGCGCTGGCGACTTTCAACGGCCGCGAATAGCGCTTTAAGGAACGCGGAGATTTGGTCCCGGCCATGCGCGTCTGGACATTTGCGGAGATATTCTCCGAGTTCGTCGAGGACTACAAGGACCGTGCGATCGCCGAAAACTTCTGCAAGCGTGTCTGCTCCAGGGGCGCGTCGCATCTCGTCAGACTTGCGAACGATTTCGTATCCCGCGGCTCCACCGATTTGGTATGCGATCTCACCCCACGGAGTGAATGCTCGGATGCCCTCACCCATTGTGCGTCCATTAGATGGGTCTGAGGCCTCACCATCGAATGCGGCGACAGACGTACCAGTCGGCATGGACTGGAGTGTCACGAACTCGCCCATATTGGGCACCGAAGCGCCTTCACGCGCGCCGTGAATAAGTGCGATGAGTCCGTGCGTCTTGCCTCCACCAAAGCTGGTGTCGAGGCGAAAAACGGCAGAAGATGAGGCAAGGCCAGACAAACGCCCCAGAACCTGGCCAAGGAGCTCTTTTAACCCCGCAGTGGGATAGGTATTGGCGAAGAAACGCTGTGCGTCGACATAGTCAGCTGGCCCCTGCCCTGAAAGTACTGGACCGAGACGAGCGGCAAACTCGGCTTCAGACATCGTACCATTAAGGATGTCTTGTCGAGGCTGGCAGCAATCAAAGATCGTAGTCGAGGCCATGTCGTTACCTATTCTGATGGCGCTCGGCGAGCGCAATGATGTGTGCAAGCTGCTCTGCACGTGTGCGAAGCAATGGCACGATTCGATCTGCGATGTCGGCCGGGCGATTCAATCCACCTGCCCAGTTCCTGACCGTACGGTCGGTAACGCCTAAATCGCGAGAGAGTGGCGCTTGCCACTGCCGCCCGTATAGTGCTTCCCCTGCCAGCCTAAGGATGTCATTCCCGTCCATAATTTCCGGGTTGTAGGAAACGAGTGCGAGATCGGCAAGAGGTCGCCTCAATTGACCTGCCCCCTAAGGGGCTAACAATCATAGCGAGAATTCTGAGGCGTCGCAGAGAGAAGACAACCGCTTGACCCTTAATTCAACCTGCTGCACGTAGTCCTGACGACCACACTGCGACCTGTCGTGCCAGCGGCTGGCGGTGGTCCAGTGGAACAGCCATTTAGCGCTGTCCCATGTCACGACGACGTGCTCCGGGGAGGTGGCCGCTTCAGCTGGCACAAGCAAGGCCCGGCCGTCGGCAAGGCCATCGTAGCACACGCCGATGTTGACTGGCGACGTGACCGTGGGTGCAGAAGAGAACGGCCGGTATAATTAGGGACCGGGGGGCTCAGGCCGCGACCACAAGCTCAATGATCCATTGGTGCATTCGGACAGCATTCGTTGATTGGCAAGCCAAGCGGTGATTTCCGCTTCTTCGGACGTTGGTGGCTCGGGAGTGGCTATAAGTTCTGCTATCGCATCCGAGATAGAACGCCAGCGGTGTCCGACTCCCTCATCACCGTTGAGACGCCGTTGGATGCCTAATCGTATCTGCTCTAGCTCGCCCACACCGAGAAGCGTCCTAGTGCGAACATACAGAATGCGCATGGCGAGACGGCGGAAACGCGAATCTGAAAAAGTGCGTGCAATCGTCAGTTGCTCACTCGGAGTGGCTCGCTGGAACTCGGCCATTAGGCGTACGTCGCTTGCATTTGCGAAACCGTCGAAGATCATCTCTTCGACCTGAGCGTCAGCGGCCGGTTTGGACCAGACCAATGGCGCGATCAGCTCTGCAAGACTTGCGCCATAGTCGCGGTCTCTTGATAACAAATCGGCCTGTGCGAGTTCAGCGGCAACAGGTGTAACGCCAGCAATCTCTTCCACTTCCCTGAGCGTTAGCAAGACAGGCGCCTTGTTTAGCGCGACACGACGCAACGCACTGCGAAGGATCGCAAATTCGTCCGATGTGAATGCCTCGATTTTGCTCTGCGCGCTCGCCCAATCATAATCCAGTCGGGCAAGAACCGCATATGATCCGCGTTCATTGTCTATTCGGCGGTAGCAGGCGATGGACGGATTGCCGCCATGTCGAAAGAGGAAAACAGGCGCGTCAGCAGCGAGCACGGCCGCCGTTCCAGCCTTCGATGCTCGCGTCGATAACGGTCGCCAAAGTTCTGGAAACCCTCGCGCTATTTTCCGTGCGAGGAAGAGCGTCGCCTCGACATCTCCCATGGCATCGTGAGCTCGGTGAGTATTAAAACCGTTAGCTGGCGCGAGGGCGTCGAGCCGGAAGCTCGGTTTCCCGTTCTTGTTAGACGGGATACTGAGCAGCCCGGGCCGGAAGTGAGCGGTCGCTCGGATTATCGGTAGAAGATCGAACCGGGCATTCCCGCCGGTCACCGTAAGATAGGGCGGAAGAAGGGCCTGCCAAAAGGCCCGTTGCAAGAACGGCTCGTCAAACCGCATCGAATTGTAGCCGACAAAGGTTGCCGCACCCCAAACATTAAGCCGCTCGCCAATCCTTTGCATCATCGTGTAAAAATCTGGGAGTGAACCGTCTTCGAGACGCTGGACGGGCGTGGCCGTCACGAGAAGCGCCTTTGGCGAAGGGACAATCCACGGAAGAAGTTGGCAACGAATTTCGAACCGGTCGACCTCGACTAAATTTTCGTCCGTGAGGATGGCGCCGAACTGGAGAATCTGATCAAAAACGATGTCGATGCCGCTCGTCTCTATGTCGTAGAAGACAAACATCAGCCGTTTATCCGCGCCCTGCAAGCTGCCGCTGCGTGCACCTGGCAGCGCGGTCCAAAAGATAATGGTGACACGCGACGCCTAGCACTGACAACAAAGTGTTTGTAGCGCGGCGGCATTCGCATGAGGGGACACCGTCGCACGACATTCAAAGGGATTTGGTTGCTGCGACGAGAGACTGGATATCCTCGAACCCTGGCGGCAGGCTCTTGAAATCCTTTCCAGCGACACCCTGTTGATGCGATGCGAGCGCCGCCAACGGCAACTCGATAAGCTGCGCATGCGGCAGGCCCTGACCGCTATGGCGGTAGATTGACCGCCGATAGGGTTCTCGAAACGGACTGACCGCGAGCGAACCGCCAAACTGGCCGCAGTTACATACAACAACGTTGCAAAAAAGCATGCGCGACAGGGCTTCCGCAAGATGATCGAATGACGTCGTGTCACGGTTATAGGCGAGAATGAACAAGGTTTGGATTTTATTCCGATACATGACGATCCGGTCGAGATCCATGAAATCGTAGCAGATTGCGACAGCGAACTTGCCCAGCTCGGCGCTCTCGAAAATCCATACCGTCGGATGAGCAAGAAACGCGACCGGTGCTCCCGTGATGTTCTGCAATTTCGTCTTTTCGCCCGGCGCGGGATAGGTCTTGCCGACGCGCCGTATCTCGGTTCGGCGAGCAACCTGGCGACCACCCAACCGCCTTGGCACGATTACAACCGCTTCGTTAGAGACCGTTGGTCCGGGCTCGCCGGCCTCGATGCGGTAATCGAGGCCTGCAATGATGATTGCTTCAAGTTTCTCTGCGGCTTTTTTGAGTCTCGGCACAAAGCCGAGTGGTACCGAAAGTTCGGGCAAGAGGACAATGTCGGGCAACCGGTCGACCCCGCGCAGCGAGGCCAAGAAATGTCTGATTTCCTTCTTTGCGCGCCGTTCCTCAGTATCGGACATCTGAACGCACTTTTGCCAGTTTCCAGATTTGTCGTCCATCCAAGCTGCGTCGGCATGCAGCGAATTTTGAATGACCCCAATATGAAGCCGGTCATTCAGCATCGTTACCTCCTTCGCCATCACCTTCATCTCCGCTCGCGGCAGCAAAATCGCCGAGGCGGAAGGGTATGAGCTGGCGTGGCTGGTTCCGTGCTACCGCCAATTGGTTATCTTCAAGGATCTTTTGCGAGTGCCGTATTTGCTCAAGTAGATCGGTCGACCCATAAAAAAGCGGCGGATCGAATGCCGCGTCATTGGGATTCACCCCGTCACGCCAACCAAACAAGCTCGGCTCGCGGGTGATGGCACGAGTTTCTGCCGGCCGCGCTCCAAGGCATCCTTCAAGAATTAGTGTCGTTAGCGAGGAGATCGCGAGCGATTCGAACCAACGAGCATGGGGCAGTTGAAATACGAGTTCGTTGCCGCGCATGTTCCATATGCGCGGCGCGGCGTGATTGTTGCGCAAGAGACCAAGAAGTAGTCGGCCCACAGATACCAACCGACGTTCGGCATCAGGGATTGGGAGGCCCGCCTTGCTTTCAAGTGTATAGCGATAGTCCGCGAGTGACGTGGAAGGCTCGCGTAGTTTCGCTCGGCTTCTTTCTGAATCCTGCGCAAAGTGTCGCCATACCTCCCAGCTCAAATCGGTAGTGTGCCGATTGCAGGGAAAATCCATGATCCATCGGCGCGGCAGCAGGACGTTATTGGGATGGAGCCGGTCTAGAATGGCTTCTTCACCATCTGCTGACGTCGCCGCCTCAAGCAACTGAGCCGTGATCTCAAGGGCTGTCCACTCGCCGCGCCGCGGATCGAATGGATTGCAATCATGGACACTCTTTGACCATTCACTGATCGTCATCCAATTTTTCGGTGGCGGCTCAAGTGATCGGGCGGCTCGGGTAAAGGCATTTTTGCCTGTCGCTTGGGCGACCGCGCGTTTCTCGACATCGTCGCCGATGACTTCGCGTAACCAAGCCGAGTCATTCTCGGGCAATGTATTGCCCGCCGCCAGAAGCTGTTGCCACGCGGCGGACGGAAGCTGTTCTGGATAGCGGCGCGCGGCTTTCATATCGGCCCAACTGTCAAACGCGAAATGGGGTGAAAATGCCGACCACGCAGCCGAGGGACCTTCTTCGCGCCCCAAGCTATTCTCGCCGAGATGCGCCCAAACGCCCGATGTCCGAGCAGTCTCGGCGAGCCAAATATCTGCGGGTGCTCCCGGTGAGACGCGAACGTAAGCTTGCGAGAGTGTCGCGAGTCGTTTGGCAAGCGCCGTATATTCGGTGTGCGCAAGCATTTCAGCGGCTTGGATCAGTGCCACGCCGAACTCGCGACGGCCGGCAGCATGATACCAAGCCTCACGCTCCGGGCGGACGCGAAAATCCGCCGCATCGAGCGCTGCGATATCCTCAAGATGACTAAAGGCCGCTTTGATATCCGATCGCAGTGCACCTGGAGTTTCGATGCGGCGCAGCGTCGCTAATATGCCGCTCGCCATAATCTGGAGCGAAAGTGCGATGTAGTAGTCGGCCCAAACTTCACGGCCTTTTGCGCGGGTTTCTTTCAACCATTCGACAATCGCATTGATGCCTCGATGCCCGGTCACGCGGCAATATTGGTGAATACGGTAGAAGAGTCGCGCCTTGCCTGGGTGTTCTCGAAGTGACTGGAGGAGCAACGAAAAACACCGTTTGAGTAGTGAGAGTTCGGCCTCGTCGTGTCGCAAAAGGCACGCGTCGCGCTCTTCAACTAGCTCGGCAAGCGTGGCCTTATAAAGCACCCAATCGGCCTCCGTTGCTCGTCCGGCGTCAGGTTGGCGCAGATGCCAGACCGAAAGTTTGCGCTCGGCGTCGACTAAGCCATCTGCTTCTTGAACGAGAATAGGTACAAGCGACGCGATTTGACCAGCGGCGAAGGCCGCGCGGGTATCAGGACGAATTTCGCGCTCAGGTATGTCAGCGAGCAGTAACCATTCGAGCATCTTCAATCGCTCGCTGAGATCATCGTCATCGAGGATATGGATGTCGGCCGCAGCAATAGCCGAGACCTGAGCCAATGTCTTAGTCATCAGCTTAGTCGGGTTCTTCCCATCAAGTCGCGTATCGCGAACTGCCGCCTTGTAAATGTCAGGCTTTTTTCCTCGAAGATTTGACAGTGGTTCGCCCGTCTTTATGAGCGCCACCCATTCAGAAAGGTTCGGCGGATCGTATTTTTCCGGATTGACCTCGGCACCGATGCCCTGATCGAGAAGCAATTGTTCATACCAAATTATCCAGTCACATAGCGCATCAAAATCATCGGCGATGATCGTGTGATCATCTACAAACCGGAAATGAGCGACATTCCTATTTTCGTCGATCTTTAGCGCGACGATCTTATCGACTGGAAGCATCGCAACGTTGGCAAGAAACCCTGCCACGAAAAGACCAGTTGGAATGCCCTTGATGCTACCCTTTAGAAAGGGCGGTTCGACATTCTCCATCGCAGTATGGGGCATGTCTGTCATATCGATCTGGAAATTCAACATTGCGCCGATAATATTTTTAATACGCTGATCCGCCAGCGCACCGGCCACAGCGAGTCCAGCGAGAACGGCTTCAATTTTCAACGCTGGATAGAATTGCTTGAGGTCAATCGAAGCGTGATAAACGTCGCTTTTTGCGTCCTGCGCCCCCTTCTTGGGCCAGAAATCTTGGGAGAAATAGATAAGATTAGCGCGGCGTGCTGTAGCGTCGGCGAGCTGGTCGGGCTCGTCCATCTCGTCGCGCCGCAGTTGGCGTCGGTAAACCATCATCCGAGCGGTGAGAGTAATATGGCGACGGAATAGCGGCCAGCTATGCTGGAACTTGCGATAGAGATTGCCGCTCGCATGACGGTAGGGCCCGATTTCGAGGGTCGAGATGCTAGCCTCGTCCTTCTCGTACCAAGCGGGCCGATAGAGCCGATTGCCGTAGCTCCAAGGCTCCATCATCATGTCGAGATCGGGCCCAAGCGCGTTCACCAGCGCGATCCACGCGACTTGGTCCTCTACTGCGACATGGTAGTATTGTCGGTCGACTGGAATTTCTTCGGTCAGTTTCTTTGGGCGCGGGAGCGGGCGCAGCTTTTTCAGCCGAAAGGTGCCGCGCTCGAATTGCCGGCGAATCTCCAAAAGGCGCTGCTCTAGATCAAGCTCAAATGCGGCCAGTTCGCCGGCATCGACGTAGCCGTCTGCGCTGCGATACAGATTCTTAGCCTTAAGCCACGCGTAATTCAGATTTTCCGGCAGCATCAGTCGGTCGTAGGCGTTCATATGCTGGCGTTCCCCTCCCGGAGATAATCATTGACGTCTTTCGCGCCGCTCTTGGGAGCAGTTTTGCGTGTGGCGGCGACGCCAAAGCGTGAAAGCTCTTTGCGCAGTGTCACCGCCCGTTTGTCGCCAGCTTCATCCCAGTCGAGCAATAGATCAACCTGCTTACCGCGCAACGCAATCATCTCGGCATCGGTGAGACGGGCGCTGACCCCGATAAGGCCAATCGCGTCACGACCAAGTTCCGCAGCGGAAAGCACGTCTATCGCACCTTCGCAGATCGCTACATGATTGGTTGAAGATGCTACGAGCACATCGGTGTTGAAGAGCCGCCGTTTGCGATGGTTCAGATTGCGCCAACGGCTGCCCTTCGCTTCTCCCATAATAATGCGGGCTTGAAGGTACGCGACCCGACCGCCTTCTAAATAGGGAAAGAGCAGAGCCCCCGCGGGAAATATGGGCCAGTACCGATCTCGCGTTGATGTCTTGGTAAGCAGCCCACTCGCCTCAACTCTCGCAAAACCGAACTGATCGACAAGCCGGATCATTGCGTCCACGCTAGGCATCTGGCCTACGGCAAAGCGCGCAATTATCCGATCAGAAAGGCTGCGGCCCAGCAGGTAATTTCTGCCTGTCGATAAGAGCGGGGCGGCACCGAGTAACGACGCGTAAAGTTCATGATCAGCCTGCGTTTCGCCTAGATCAGTCGGTACTGGAGATTGAGTAGGTCGAAGAGACTGGCGAGGGACGACTGGAGCGGGAGGTCGGCGACGTTGCTGAACGCCTTGTCTCAACGGGCGAGCGAATAGGCCGCTTGCTTCGGCAAGCCATTGCTTCGCTTCCGAAAACGGGAGGCGGCGGGCGGCTATCACAAGGTCGATAGCACCGCCTTTTTCATCGCAACGGTAGCAGATCCACCGAAGTCCGCCGGAGCGTATTTCGAAAGATGGTGTCGTGTCGTTATGATCCGGTAAAGGACAACGCGCCATGCCTTGGGCGGGCAGCTTAGCGCCAAGTAGAGCACCTACAGCTTGAATCGCTAAGTTGTTCAGCGATTTAGTGTCTTCTCGTGCCCCCATAGCGTTATGTATCTCGCGAATCGCGGTAAACCAAAATTATTATGGCAGCGGACATACCTCACTTGGTGATCTGATGTCGTCCATCGACAGCCTTTTTCGCAATCACAGGATCTCGCGCATTCTCCGGCGGAAATTCGTGGGCTCCGGAAGCTCGGCTGAACGAACGGCCGCAAACCGCATTTGTGCCTCCGAGTCCAGACAGTCCCGCTTATCCGACCTAAAAGCCAATCGGGCTTTCACCGTACTTGCGCAAAACATCGTCAAACGCTTCTGCCATCAACGCCTGAAGGCTGATTCCACCCCTCCGCGCGCACGTATGCATCGCCAGCGACATTTCCGGCGAGAAGTACCCTGATATTGCCTTACGTCCGACCCGGCTTGGCGGCGGAACGGTTGAAGTGATGGCCTCACTCGCAATCGCGCGTGGTTCAGCCGTTTCCTTCGGCTTATCGGCCAGTTTGGCAAATCGGCTCATCGGCTCTCTCCTTCCACAAGTTCACCTGTCGCCATGTTCACCTGTTCACATACCCACATATGAACATGTTCGATCTCGCTCGCCGCCTTTCCGTCCGGATCGAACTCGAACACGGATTTCCCTGCGGCGCTGGCATGCCTGAACATAGCGCGATCGGCGATCCGGTGAGGACATGTGGGTACGCCGAACCCGGCGACTAGCGCGGCAGCGTCGGCGTGAATGCGCTCGGCGTGCGGCGGACCTGCAGTAAACACCACCCAAGCAGGTTTGGCGAGCAACTGCACCAGCCTTGCCGTCGTCCGGATGGCCGCCAGATCGAATGCGCTCGGGCGGCACAGGATCAGTACAAGGTCGGCAGCCTCCATCGCCTTGCTCGCCGTCGTGTCGGCATGCGGCGGTGTGTCGATCACGATGAACGTCGCGCCCGCTTCCTTGGCCTGAGCAATCTTGGCTGCAATTCGCGGCGGGGCGCTGTCGATGACTTCGGGCGGCGCTTCCTCGCGCCAAGCCGCCCACTGGCTGGCGGTCGCTTGCGGGTCGGCGTCAATAATCAGAGCCACCTCGCCCTTGCGCTCGGCTGCGGCTGCGAGGTGAATGGCCAAGGTGGTCTTTCCGGTACCGCCCTTCTGGCTGACTATCGCGATAGTGGTCATGTGAACTCCTTCACGTGTGGGCATGTTCACATGTGGACGTGTGAACATGTGCGGTGTGGGCGCTGGTTCAGAGCCCGAAGTCGAAATCCAGGGTCTTTTCCGGGACCGGCAGTTGGATCGCCGGCTTCGATTGAGCCGTCTCGATGGCCGAGGTCTTGCCGCCGATATTGCGGGTCACGTCGCGTTCCAGCGCCTTGACGTTGTCGACTACCAAGGCAGCGCTGTCGGCGATGCGGGTGACGGCGACGAGGAACGACTGGGTCGAGTTGAGCGTCTTTTCCTTCTCGCTCATCAGGATGATGCCGTTGTCGGCGGTCATGCCCTGGGCGATGTGGACGTTGATCGCGTATGCGAGGTCGAGCCGCTCGAGCATCCGGTCGCCGCGACTGAGTTCGTGCCGCTCGCCGTCGCGCGTCAGCACGGTCATCGAATGGCGGCCGATGGATTCGATCTGCGCGAAGTCGCCGTTGAGCAGGCCGCGCTGGCGGTCATTGTCGGTCCAGCGGATGCGGTCGCCCTCGTACACGCCGATGTTCTTTTGCTGATAGATCGAAACCGCATCATGGGAGAGGTTGCGAGGCAGCTTGTCGGGAGTGAACTGGCGGACGGAGCCGTCTGCCATGGCAAGCTGAACCTTGCCGCCGTCTGCCCCCTTCACCTCGCCGCGATCGCCACGCCCGAAGCCCTGACTCGGCAGGTCGGTGCCGAACTCGACGATCCGCCCGTCCTGATAGCCCTTCATCTGCCGCGCCCCCTCCCGCGTTATGGTGACGCGGTCGAGGACGCTCACCCGCTTTTCCTCGCCATCCAGCTCTCCGCGCGTCATCCGCTCGCGCTGGACTGCAGCGTTGGCGGCGGTGCGCATGGCGCGGCCAGATGCGAGCAAGAGGGTTCGGTCACGTTCACCCTCCGGAAGATTGGCCCATAGCTTCGCGGCGGTCTCTGGCCCCTTGGCAAAGGGCACTTCGATAGTGTTTGGCTTCAGAAGGTCGAACGCGCGGCCAAGGTTCCGATTGTCCAGCGCGTCATTCAGGGCCTTCATCTGCGGCGACTGGGCACGCAGATTCTCGGTTATGGTGGCGGTGGCCAAACCTTCCTTCTGCAGCAGTTCGAAAGGCTTCCCGGCCTCGATGGCAGGAAGCTGACGGGTATCACCGGCGAGGATCAGGCGCGCGACGTCCATGCCGTTCGCCAGCTCAATCAACTTGGCGAGGCGTTCGTTGCCGATCTGCGAGGCTTCATCGACCAGGATGACCGAGCCGGACAGCGATGCCTTTGCCTCCGCCATTTTTTCCGAGCTGGCCGTGCCGTCGAGCACGCGCTTGAACCGGCCAATAAAGCTATCGACCGTCGAGGCTGGCACATCGAGCTTCGCGCCGAAATCACGCGCGGTGCGTCCGGCATGGGCCAGTGCAAAGAGGCTACGGCCATCCTGCTTCAGCATGGCCGCTACCGGCATCAGCGCGGCCGACTTGCCGACGCCGGCACCGCCCTGGATCAGCTGCACCCGGTCGCGAGATTGCAGGACATCGATCCCGGCTTGCTCCTGCCCGGCGTTGAGACGCCTCAGGCCAAGATCGCGCGCTGCCTGCTGAAGATCGGCTGCGAGGTCTTTGCCCTGGCCGAGCGGTTGCACGGTATCGCGACCCGCTTCCGCCAATGCGATCACGCGGTGCTCCAATGCCAAGGCCGATTGCGTCGTCATCAGCCGCTCGCCGCCGATCAGCAGGCCCTTACCATCAAGCGTCTCTATCCGCGCCTCGATGTCCGCGACGGTAACGGGACCGCCGCGTTCGAGCGCCGTGCGGATAAGGTCGTTGCGCCCAAAGGCAGCCTCGCGCTCGCCTAGATCGCGGGCGGCCGAGGCGACAGCTTGCGCCGCCGCGAAGGCCTTGGGATCGAGTCGGCCCAATCGCTCCGGCACCAGCGGATCGCCATCCTTTGGCGTCAGGCCCATCGCACCGGCAATAGCCAAGCCCCGCGCACCGATCCCGCGCGCACCTTCGACCACACGGGACCAGACGGTTTCGCGTTGGGCTGACCGCTCTGCGGCGGCATCGATCAACGCTCGGCCATCGAACCCGACCCGCTCCGCCGTCGCTTGCCATTCCGCACCGCGCTGCTCGGGGCTGAACTCGGGGTTCTTTGCCTGCCGGGTGGCGAGCGCCGCCAGTTCGCGTTCACGGGGGCTGCTGCGCTCCTCCCGGGCCAAAGCCTCGAGAATTTGCTCGCGGCGGGTGGAGAAGGCATCGATCGCTTCGCGGGAGATGCCCTTGATCTCGAAGGCACCATCGATGGGATTGCGCGCCGGGGTAGTCTCGTAGCCCAATGCCTCGATCCGCGCGCGCAGTTCGGCATTGTGGACGGCGCCGAGGAGATGCTGGTTACGGTAGAGCTGGTCGTTGTGGACAGCATGCCACTTGCCATCGGATGCCTTCGTCGCATTGGCGATCACGGCATGGACATGCAGCTGCGGTTCGTTGTTGCGGTTCACGTCATGGAGGAAGGTGGCGGCGACCATGTTGCCGGTCTTCTCGACCATCTGCATTTTCGCTGCCGGATCCCAAACGCGGGCTTCGATAAGGTTCTTCTCGGTCCATCCGAGGGTGGCGGTGACGGAATCGCGAAAGGCACCGACGATGCGATCGTCGCGCCCGATCAGCGCCAGCAGCGACACCGACTTGGGGGCCGAGAAGGTCATGTCCACGCCGGGCCGGTGTTCGCCATGAACAGCTGGAATTTCGCTGCCATCAGGCAGCTTGCCGGACAGCACATCGACGAAGGCCTGCTCATCGACCGCGCCTTGCAGGCCCAGCGTCTCGGCACCGCGGCCGAACCACTCGCTCGCCTCGGTCAGTTCCGAGGTCGTGTAGTAGTTGTCCTGAGAGTAATACTCGCCCGCGCCACTGGCGGAGCCGACTGCCGCAAGGTTGATCATTTGCCTGCCCTCGCGGCGCGAACCGGACCATGTCGGTATTCTGCCGGCACCTCGCAGTCGCCTACCCCGTAGCGGTCGTCGATGACCCGGCAGACCAACTCGGTGGTCGGCAGCAGCTTCTTGGCGATGGGTACGCCCAGCCATTCCATATTCGTGGCCGCGAGGAGCACGACGAAGGCACCGATCAGCGCGACGATCGACCCTAACGCAGCCAGGAACCCGATCGAGAAATCGCCGGGGAACACCACCTTGTAGAGGTTGCGCGGTGCGGTCGCCTCGGCGCGGACGGCTTCGAGGCGCTGCTCGATCCTCTGGAGCCGCGCATCCTGCGCATTGGCCATGCGGTCGGCGGCTTCGCCAAACGCTGCCTTCAGCTTCTTGGCCACGTCGAGGAAGGGCTCGTAGGACTTTCGATTGCTATCGGTGATCCGCGCCATGAACTTCTCTTCCGCGGCGCGGATCGATTCCGCGTTGGGTGTCCAGGCATCGAGCATTTTCTTTTCGTGTCGCTGGGTGCTGCGCAAAAGGCGATCCTGCTCGATCACGTTGTCACGCAGCTGCGCGGCGAGGGCATTGAGCGTGCCGCCCAGCTTGGGGCCAGCCACCTCTTGAAAGGCCAGACGACCGGCATCGTGCGCCTCGACCGCTTCGGTCGCGATCAGCCTGAGGACCTCGGTCCGCGACAGGCCCTTCGCGCTGCATACCCGGTCGATCCCGGCGAGCGTGCGGTCGTCGTAATTGACGTTGACCTGGCCCATGATCAGGGCCTCCCAGCAACGGAATGGAGACGGCGACGGACTCCGCCACCTATTCCGCAACCAATTGATATATTGTCGTTATAGATGGTCGCTCTAGCTGCGATTGCGACAGAAAGAGCTTTTCGGACCGGATTAAGAACCGGCCTAGCGCCTAGAACCGCAGATACCTGCGGACTCCGGAATCTTCCGGGACTGCTACCCCGTAGCGTGGTGTGTGACCCTTCAAGCAAAAAAAGCGTGAGGATCCCGCTGAATTCATTGGTGCTTGTACAGGATGCCGCAAGGGCACTTCCAGCAGGACCGAGACGGCCCGACTGCCATTCGAGGAGTTGGGCCAAAATGGCGTGCGAGTTCATGCCGCGTCTCCAATGGACGTGTCGATGCGTGAGAGGATTTGGGCTGTGAGCGAGGCCATGGTCTGGCCCTGTTCGGGTTCAGGCAGCGATGCCTTTGCAGCCGGACCAGACCCTGCCAGTTCATCCCGCTGGAAAGCCCTCAGCAGCCCATCGAGATTGAAGCCGCCGCTCGTGGCTCGCCTGACCATGCCGCTGAGGCATTTGCCGGCATGCCTCGCTCGATAGCGGTGGCTGGATTGGAGGCGGACGTTTCGGTCGATGACCAGCACGCACAACGCGGCTCGCTCTCTGCCGAGCATGGCACAGGCCTTGCCCCAGGTCCGCTGTCCGATGCCGAGCCAGCTTGCCGTTTGCCGCGACGCCTCGATCAGGCTCGGCCACCCTGGATCGCCATGCGAGCTAGCGATCAGGCGGTATTCTTCCGAGGCGAGTTCCAGCGCCAGGCGCGGCGCGATCGTGGCCTCGGACCTGCGTTCGCTACAGGATCGTGATGAATGGTGATTCTGTATGTTGGGTCGGTCGTTTTCTTCCGGTCGATCGGAAGTTTTCATCGCACGAGGTTCGCATGAGAGTTCCGCAAGCACGGCTTGAAGGCCGGCCTGGATGGCCCTGAGCCTTTCGATACGATGGATCGGCGCCACGCGGCCGTCGGGCAGAATGGCGTCTGCACGCTCGACCATCGCTGGGATGGCGCCCTCGCGTATCAAGCGGCGCAGCCTGCGGATTTCGGCCTTGCACTCGGCCACCGCCTGCTGCTCGAGACTGCGGGCCTCCCGTGCGGCCTTCAGTTGGGCGTAGCGTTCGATCAGGGGCGCGAGATTGATGCCAGCGGCCCATCGGATGGCTCCTGCGCTCCTGAGGCCTGAACGGGCTCCATTTCCGCCAGTAGTCCGGGCAATCAGTCCCTTGGTCTCGAGCTCCCGCTCGGCATCGTTAATGGCACGGCTGCACAGGTCGAGATCATCCGCCGTCCGGCAAACCCGATCCCAGACTGCGCAGATGCGACCTGCCCGATAGTCCTCGTCACGCGAGCGCCAGACATAATGCCTGAGCACCCTCGTTGCCGTGCTCGACAGGCCAAGCCCCCGCTTGCCGAGATTTTCGACCAAGGAAAGCAGATCGACTCGCCTGACACCTTTGGGCAGGCCCCCGTGAGTCAGGGTCGCGCTCATGACGCACCGCCAGCAAGCTGGGCGCTTGCACGGGATTCCGTGATATCGTATGAGAAGGCAGTAGCTGCGACGCTATCGAAATGACCGCTGGCGAGGGTGGCAGCCCTTCCGGCGGTTTTTCGTTTCCGGTCTGGTGGTCTGGCAACTGCCTCCGTCGCTGCCAAAATCCGACCAGATATGCGCGTTTTCGAGGGCCTCCAGAGGCCCTCTCGTACAAATCGCGTACAGCGGTCCTCGTACAAGAGGCTGTTTTTACAACCAAAACAGCTAACTATCTGATCTGGCTGGCTCCCTTCACACGGGTGGGGTCACAGGTTCAATCCCTGTCGCGCCCACCACTTCCTCTCCTTGAAAGCATGAAGCCAAGCGGGCATAGCCCCGCCACCATGCATGACATCAAGCTGATCCGCGAAAATCCCGAAGCCTTCGATGCCGGCCTTGCCCGGCGCGGGGTGGAACCCCAGTCCGCCGCGATCCTCGCGCTCGATTCGCAGCGGCGTGCCGTCGCGACGCGGATGCAGGAGGCGCAGGGGCGGCGTAACGATGCCTCCAAGGCGATCGGCGCGGCCATGGCCCGGGGCGATAAGGATGAGGCCGAGCGCCTGAAGGCCGAAGTCGCCGCACTGAAGGACACGCTGCCCGCGCTTGAGGCCGAGGAGCGCGACCTCACCCAGCGCCTGCAAGACGAACTGGCCCGCCACCCCAACCTGCCCGCCGATGAAGTGCCCGAAGGCGAGGACGAGAGCCAAAACGTCGAGGTCTTGCACTGGGGCACCCCGCGCGCGTTTAGCTTCTCCCCACGCGAACACGCCGACATCGGCCCGGCGCTCGGCCTCGATTTCGAGACCGGGGCACTGATTTCGGGTGCGCGGTTCACTTTCCTCCGCGGGCAGATGGCGCGGCTCCAGCGCGGCCTTGCCCAGTTCATGCTGGATCATCAGACCACCGCAAACGGCTATACCGAATGCGCCACCCCGCTGCTGGTCCGGCAGGAGGCGCTGTTCGGGACCGGGCAACTCCCGAAGTTCGCCGAGGACAATTTCCAGACCACCGACGGGCGCTGGCTGATCCCCACCGCCGAGGTTTCGCTGACCAATTCGGTGCGCGAGCAGATCCTGGCCGAGGCCCAGCTGCCGATCCGGATGACCGCGCTGACCCCATGCTTCCGCAGCGAGGCGGGTGCGGCGGGCAAGGACACGCGCGGCTATATCCGCCAGCACCAGTTCGAAAAGGTCGAACTTGTCTCGATCACCCGGCCCGAGGATTCGGAGGCCGAGCACGAGCGGATGACCGCGGCGGCGGAGTCCATCCTCCAGACGCTCGACCTGCCCTATCGCAAGGTTCTGCTTTGCGCGGGCGACATGGGCTTTACCGCGCGCAAGACTTACGACCTTGAGGTCTGGTTGCCGGGGCAAGGCGCCTACCGCGAGATTTCGTCCTGCTCCAACTGCGGCGATTTCCAGGCGCGGCGGATGAACGCGCGCTACCGGCCCGAAGGGCAGAAGGGCACGGAATTCGTCCATACACTTAACGGCTCGGGCCTCGCGGTCGGGCGCGCGCTGGTGGCGATCCTGGAGAACTACCAGCAGGAGGACGGATCGGTAACAGTGCCGCCAGCCCTGCTGGGCTATTGCGGCGGCCTGACCGCGCTGGTGCCGGCCTGATGCGCATCCTCCTCACCAACGACGACGGCATCTTCGCCCCCGGCCTTGAAGTGCTGGAGCGGATCGCGCGGCAGTTTTCGGACGACATCTGGATCGTCGCCCCGTCCGAGGAACAATCGGGCGCGGGCCATTCGCTCACCTTGTCCAGCCCGGTCCGGCTGCGTCAGCACGACGAGCGGCGCTTTTCGGTTTCGGGCACCCCGACCGATGCGGTGATGATGGCGCTGCGCACGGTCATGCCGGATGCGCCCGATCTGCTGCTGTCGGGCGTCAACCGGGGCGCCAACCTGGGCGACGACGTGACCTATTCGGGCACCGTATCCGCCGCGATCGAGGGCACGCTCGCCGGGATCCGCTCGATCGCGCTGAGCCAGGTCTATGCCAAGGAAGGCATGGGCGACACCGTGCCGTTCGGCGCCGCCGAGGCCTGGGGCCAACAGGTGATCGCTCCGCTGCTGGACGCTCCGTTCGCGCCGCGCACGCTGGTCAACGTAAACTTTCCCCCGCTCGATGCGGGTGCGGTCAAGGGCATCAAGGCGGTCCGGCAGGGCTTCCACGACTATGCGCGCGGCAGCGTGGTTGAAGGCACCGATCCCCGTGGATATCGCTATTTCTGGTTTGGTCTCCATGGTATAGAGCATACGCCGGGTCACCAGACCGACCTTGAGGCGATACAGGACGGATACGTGTCGGTTACTCCGCTGCAACTTGATCTGACGCACGAAGCCTCGCTGGGCGATCTCGCGGGGCGCTACGCCCGGTGAGGTGGATTGGGGGTCCATTGGCCGTCATTGCGGTTCTGGCCGCGCTTCCGGCCATTGCCGACACTCCCGATCCGAAGACCGCGACGGAGCACGTGGTCAAGCCGGGTGAAACGCTGGGCGGGATCGCCATCCGCGCGGGCGTTCCGCGGGTCCTCATTATCGAGGCGAACGGGCTGAAGGAGCCCTATCTGCTGCGGTCAGGCCAGAAGCTGATCATTCCGCGACGCCGCATCCACACCGTCAAGACCGGAGAGACCAGCTTTTCGATCGCGATGGACCAGGGCGTGCCGTGGTCGGTGATTGCCGCCGCCAACGGCCTCGATCCCAAGGCTGAGGTCAAGCCCGGTCAGGTTCTGACCATCCCAACGCTTGCGGCACCATCGGCCCTGCCCGCCAAGCCCGCGCAGCCCGCATCAGTCGCTATTCCGGCCAATGCTCCAGCCGCCGGGCCTATTTCCGCACCTACCCCGGCGCAGCCAGCCGTTGCCGCGCCGGCCACCCAGCAGTCCCCCGCAGCAGTCACGGACACGCGGGCACCCGCCTTCGCGTGGCCGGTCAAGGGGGATGTCCGCCGGAGCTTCGCGCCGCGCGGCGGCAAAACGCCCTTCCATGACGGGATCGACGTACTCGCGCCAGAGGGAACCGCCGTGCGGGCGAGCGCGGCTGGCAAGGTCATTTTCGCGGGCGAAGGCCCCAAGGAATACGGCCTCACCGTGATCATCCATCACGGCGGACGCTGGACCACGACCTACGGCTTCCTGAAACAGGTGACGGTCAAGCAGGACGACGAGGTCAAGGCCGGTGAGCGGGTGGGGCTGGTTGGAGATAGCGGCCTTGCCACACAGCCGCAGCTTCATTTCGAAGTGCGCCGCAACAAGGTGGCGCTCGACCCGGCGAAGTATCTCCCGAAGCGGTGATGCCGCGCCCCTTGCGCCTTTCCCCGGCCAGGCCGCTACGCCGCGCGATCAAGGTTCCGGTCTGGGCAGACCTTGCGCTGCGGCTGTCCGCAGCGCTGGCGCTGGTATCGCTGGTGATCCTGATCCACTGGCTCGACCGCGCGGGGCTGAAGGACAGTCACGACGGGCAAATCAGCTTCCTCGACGTCGTCTACTTCACGATGATATCGATCACCACGACCGGGTTTGGCGATATCGCCCCGATCAGTAATCAGGCCCGGCTGATCGAGGCAGTGATTGTCACCCCGATCCGGCTGGCAGTCCTGTTCATCTTTGTCGGCACGGCCTACAATTTCGTTATCAAGCGCACCTGGGAGAACTGGCGAATGCGGCGTATCCAGGAACGGCTGACCGGGCACATCGTGGTGCTCGGCTTTGGCATCAGCGGCTCGCAAGCGGTCAGCGAACTGATCGAGCGCGGCACCGATCCGGGATCGATCGTAGTGCTCGATCCCAGCGCCGAGCGGCTGGAAGAGGCCGAGGCGATGGGCTGCAACGTGCTGGAAGGCGATGCCAGCCGCGACGATACCTTGATCGCGGTGCGGATCGCCAATGCCAGCACCGTGCTGGTTTCGGCCGGGCGGGACGACACCTCGATCCTGATCGTGCTGACCGTCCGGCACCTTGCCCCGCACGTGCCGATCAGCGTGGTGGTTCGGGCCGAAGACAACGAAATCCTTGCCCGTCAGGCCGGGGCCAACAACGTCATCAACCCGGTACGCTTCACCGGGCTGTTGCTGGCCGGGTCGGCGCAGGGCACCCACGTGTCGGACTACCTTGCCGACCTCGCCTCCGCATCGGGCGAGGTGCAGTTGGTCGAGCGGGTGGCGCTGCCGGAAGAGGTCGGGCTCAGCCTCGACGCGCTGCCCGGCCGGGCGCGCGGCCTGCGCATCCAGCGCGGCGGGCGCGAGATCGGCTTCTGGCAGCCCGAGGCCCAGCGCATCGAGGCCGGTGACGTGATCGTCGCCGTGATGCCGACGCTCTAGCCTAGCCGAGCAACCAGAACACCGTGCCCATGGCGAGGTAGGCGATCAGGAGCGCCGCACTGTCGCGCCAGGTCTCGCGCGCTGCAACGCCATGTCGCGCCTGCGCCAGCCACAGCGCCGGGATCACGATGGCCAGCGCCAGCCCGCCCGCCTGCATGAAGTAGAGATGCGGCTTGAGCTCCAACTTGTCCGGCCCGATCCGGGCAAGCGCATGCCCCAGCATCGCAGCGGGCACCAGTTGCACGGCGTAGAGCCAGCTTTTCACGCGGGGGGAGGCCCCGCGCCAGAACAGCCACAGCACCAGCGCCGCCACGCCCGCCGCCAGCACCACCGCGATCCAGTTCACCGGTCCCATCGTTTTCGTCTCCTGTCGCGCGGGTGTAGCGCGAAGGCTGCGCAAAGTGTAAGGGCCAGCGCCCATGGCATCCCAAATTCCCTCAGCGAATCCTCCGAAAGCCCTTCCCGGCCAGAAAAAGGTCGGCATGGTCAGCCTTGGCTGCCCCAAGGCGCTGGTCGACAGCGAGCGCATCCTGACCAGGCTGCGCGCCGATGGCTACGCGATGAGCGGCGACTATGCCGGGGCGGACGTCGTGCTGGTCAATACCTGCGGCTTCCTCGATTCCGCCAAGGAAGAAAGCCTGGCTGCAATCGGCGAGGCGATTGCCGAGAATGGCCGGGTGATCGTGACCGGCTGCATGGGCAACGAGGCGGAGGCGATCCGCGCGAAATTTCCCGAAGTGCTCGCCGTGACCGGCGCCCATCAATACGAGGCTGTGGTTGAGGCGGTGCACGAGGCTGCGCCGCCCAGCCAGGGCCCCTACGTCGACCTGGTCCCGCAGATGGACGTCAAGCTGACCCCGCGCCACTACAGCTATCTCAAGATTTCCGAAGGCTGCAATCACGCCTGCGCCTTCTGCATCATCCCGCAGCTGCGCGGCAGGCTGGCCAGCCGGCGAATCGACGCGGTGCTGCGCGAGGCGGAAAAGCTGGTCGCGGCTGGGACGAAGGAACTGCTCGTGATCAGCCAGGACACCTCGGCCTATGGTGTCGATGTGCGGCACGAGGAGCGGATGTGGCACGATCATGCGGTGCGCACCCACATGACCGACCTTGCCCGCGAACTCGGCGGACTGCGCACGCCGGAAGGCCAGGCGCCCTGGGTCCGGCTCCACTACGTCTACCCCTATCCCCACGTCGACGCGGTCATTCCGCTGATGGCCGAGGGGCTGCTCACGCCCTATCTCGACATCCCCTTCCAGCACGCCGCGCCCTCGGTGCTCAAGGCGATGAAGCGCCCGGCGAACGAGGCCAAGGTGCTGGAACGGCTGAAGGCCTGGCGCGAGATCTGCCCCGACATCGCGGTGCGCTCCAGCTTCGTGGTCGGCTTCCCTGGCGAAACCGAGGCGGACTTTCAATACGTGCTCGACTGGCTGGACGAGGCCCAGCTCGACCGGGTTGGCGCCTTCCGGTTTGAACCTGTCGCCGGGGCTGCGGCCAACGACCTGCCGGGCCAGATACCCGAAGCGGTCAAGGAGGAACGCTACGCCCGGATCATGGAGAAGACCGAAGCGATCAGCGCCGCCAAGCTGGCCGCCAAGATCGGGCGCACGATCCCGGTGATCATCGACGAAGTGGGTGAGCCTGACGAGGATGGCGATGTGGGCGCGACCGGGCGCAGTCAGGCTGACGCGCCCGAAATCGACGGCGCGGTCTTCCTGCGCGAAGTGCCCTCCACACTGGCCCCTGGAGACATCGTTCAGGTGCTGGTCGAGGATTCCGACGCGCACGACCTTTACGGAGCGATTGCGCAGTAACGCGGAAAGCCGCTAGCCTCCCCGTCTGGAGAGAGGAGAATCGATGCGGCATATTGCGATCCTGCTGCCAGCCCTGATGCTGGCGGCCTGCGGCACCAGTGAGGCGCCGCTCCGGCCCCTGACCCAGGAGCAAAGCGCCGCGCTGCGCCCAGCCGATGCGCGGCTGGCCGAACTCTATGACAATTCCTGTAGGGCTTGCCATACGGTAAAGGATTCGTTGGCCCCTCTGACTGGCGACCGCACCCTGTGGGACGCGCGCTGGGCGCAGGGGGAAGAAGCGCTGCTTGCCGCTGTGCTTCAAGGCAAGCAGGCAATGCCGGCCGGTGGCCAATGCTTCACCTGCACCCCCGACGACTACCGCGCGCTGATCCGCTTTATGGCCGGAAGAAACAAGTGAGTACCCGCCGCAAGGTCCTGCTCGGCGGTGCCGGGTTGCTCGCGCTCGGCGCGGGCGGGATGGCCGGGCGCCGCGCCTGGCTCGACCGGGAACCAGCCCTCCCCGCCGCGACCGATGCGCGCGGGAGACTGCTTTGGAGCAACTGGGCAGGCATCGAAAGCGCCTGGCCCGCCGCGCGCGCCGCCCCGGCAGATGAGGCGGAACTGGCCGCCCTGCTGCCGCGCGCGATGGCCCCGATCCGCCCAGTCGGGGCCGGCCACAGCTTTACCGCGCTGGTGCCGACCGAGGGGACGATGCTCTCGCTTGACCGGATGAGCGGCCTGGTCAGCGCCGACCGCACGCTTGGCACAGCCACGGTTCGCGCAGGGACAAGGCTTTCCGCGCTTGGTCCGGCGCTGGCCGGGGTGGGACAGGAAATGCCCAACCTGCCCGACATCAACAAGCAGACTCTCGCCGGCGCACTCGCAACCGGGACCCACGGCACCGGCAAGAACTACACCGCGCTCCACGGTGCGGTCACAGCGATGCGGCTGGTGATGCCAGATGGAAAGGTGCGCGAATGCAGCCGCGATACCGACGCGGAGTTGTTCCACGCCGCCCGGGTCGGGCTTGGTGCCTTTGGGGTGCTGAGCCAGGTCAGTCTGCAGAATCAGCCGCTTGCCCGCGTGCGCAAGGTGGTGCGGCTGATCGATACCGACGAGATGCTGGCCAGCTGGCCCGCACGGGCCGGGCATCACCGCAATGCGGAATTTCTTGTCCTGCCGTTTACCGGCAAATCGGCGCTGATCACCCACGACGTCACTTTCGATCCGGTAAGTCCGCGCGGTCCAGATCAGGACGCGGACACGCTGATGAGCCTCAAGCGTTTGCGCGATCTGTTCGAGTTCACGCCGGGCTTGCGCAAAACGCTCGCCAGCCGCCTGCTCGCCGACGTTCCGCCCGAGATTGCAATCGACGAAGGCTGGAAGCTGCTGTCCAACGAACGTCCGGTCCGGTTCAAGGAGATGGAATATCACCTGCCGATCGAACGCCAGGTGGAAGTGCTGCGCGAGGTCATCCGCCGGATCGAATCCAGCGCGACTGACGTGTTCTTTCCGATCGAGGCGCGCATCATCGCGCCCGACGATGCCTGGCTGTCACCATTCTACCAGCGTGCCAGCGGATCGATCGCGGTCCATGCCTGGTACAAGGACGAGCATGACTGGATGTTCCGCCTGATCGAACCGGTCTTCCGCGAAGCCGGTGGCAGGCCGCATTGGGGCAAGCTCCATTCGCTTGGGGCGAAGGAACTGGCCCTGCTCTACCCGATGTGGGCCGAGGCGCAGGCCGTGCGCCGCTCGGTCGATCCGCAGGGCCGCATGCTCAATCCGTTCCTGGAGAAGCTGTTTGGCCATGACCGGCTTTGACCGCCGCGCCTTGCTGCTCAGCGGCGGCGCGCTGGCGCTGGGCACGCTGGGCCTGCTGGCTGCGCGCCCGGACGAAAGGGGTGGAATGCACGACACATACTTTGCCGGCCTTTCCGCGGCGCTGACGCGCGCCGGACTGATGCGCCCCGTTCTGGTGATCGACCGAGCCCGCCTGAGCGCAAATATCGCGGCGATCCGCGCCAGCGTCGATGCGGCCAGGCTGCCGCTGCGAGTGGTGGCGAAGTCGCTCCCTTCGCCGGACCTGCTTGGCGCGGTGATGGACGGGATGGGCAGCCAGCGGCTGATGGTGTTCAGCGCCGAGATGCTGATCCAGCTCGCCCCGCTGCACCCGGGGGCCGATATGCTGATGGGCAAGCCGCTCCCGGTCAGCGAGTTCATCCGCTTGGCCGCGCGCGCGGGTGGCGAGTTCGCATCCCGGGTACAGTGGCTGATCGATACGCCGCAGCGGCTGGCGCAGTATCTGGAAGCGGCGAAGGCGCTGGGGATCACGCCACGGTTGAATTTCGAGATCGATGTCGGCCTGCATCGCGGCGGTTTCAACGATCCCGCCGCGCTGACTGCCGCTGCCAGACGGGCGCGCGAGGCCGGGGCCGCCGTTTCCGGCCTGATGGGCTACGATCCGCACGTTCCGAAAATGCCCGGTCCGGACAAGGCCCACGCCGCCGCGCAAGCCGCCTACCGCGAGGCGCTGTCCGCGCTGGCCGAGGCCGGCTTTGCCGACCGCGCCGCACTGACGCTCAACAGCGCGGGCAGCCCGACTTTCCGCCGCCACTGCGCCGGTACCGTCGCGAACGAGGTCTCGGTCGGCTCGGCTTTCGTCAAACCGGGCGATTTCAATTATCCTGATCTCACCGACCTGAAACCGGCCGCCTTCATCGCCACCCCGGTGATCAAGGCAAGCGCGGACCAGCAGCTTCCCGGCGTGGAGGCGCTGTCCGGCGCGATGCACTGGTGGGATCGCAACACCCAGCGCGGCTTCTTCATCCACGGCGGGCACTGGCTGGCAAAACCCGCCTCGCCGCCAGGGCTGGAATATTCGAAGCTGTTCGGCCGCTCCTCCAACCAGGAGCTCCTGACCGGATCGAGGAACATCGACCTCAAGCCCGACGACCACGTGTTCCTGCGCCCCGATCAGAGCGAGGCGCTGTTCCTGCAGTTCGGCGACATTGCGGTCTATGATGGCGGGGAAATTGCCGGAGCCTGGCCGACCCTGCCCGTCAGCGCGTGACGCGTCAGAACATCCGCGTGAGTACGTAGAACACGGCACCCACACCCGCGCTGGCCGGAATGGTGATGAACCACGCGGTGACCACGCGGCCTGCGATGCCCCAGCGCACCGCGCTCGCCTTGCGGGCGGCGCCGGTGCCGATCACCGAGCCGGTGATGGCGTGGGTGGTGGAGACCGGAATACCAAAGGCACTGGCGCCAAACACCACGATCGATCCCGCCGTGCTGGCCGAAAAGCCGGTATGATGGTTGAGCTTGGTGATCTTGGTCCCCATCGTCTTGATGATCCGCCAGCCGCCCGACATCGTGCCCAGCGCGATCGCCGCGTAGCAGGAGATGACTACCCATTCCGGAACGTGGAATTCGCCTTTCAGGTGCCCTGTCGAATAGAGCAGCACGGTGATGATCCCCATCGTCTTCTGGGCATCATTGCCGCCATGACTGATCGAATAGGCTGCGGAACTGACCAGGTGCAGCGACTTGAACACGCCCTCCGCACGACGCGGCTGGAAACCCTTGAACAGCCATGAGGTTATCAGGACCATCAGCATCGCCAGCGCGAAGCCGATCACCGGAGACAGGAAAATGGCGATCACGGTCTTGGTGGTTCCAGAGCTTTCCACGACGTCGAAACCGCCATGCGCGATGCCCGCGCCCAGCAGGCCGCCGATCAGCGCGTGGCTGGACGAGGAGGGAATGCCCTTGAGCCAGGTCACGACGTTCCAGAACATCGCGCCGATGAGGGCGCCGAACACCACGGCTGGCGTCACAGCATCCTTGTCGACGATTCCCTTGCCGACCGTCTCGGCAACGTGAAGCCCGACCAGCCAGTAGGCCGCGAAATTCCCGAAGGCGGCAAAGACCACCGCAGCAACCGGAGAGAGGAGCCGGGTGGAGACCACCGTGGCGATCGAATTGGCCGCATCGTGAAGGCCATTGAGGAAGTCGAACGCCAGCGCGATGGCGATGAGCCCGACCAGGAGCGGAAAGGCAAGCTCATGCATTGCCGGATACCTTTGCGAGAGGGCGCTCAGCCGTGGTCGATGACCAGCGAGTCGATTTCGTTGGCGACGTCCTCGAAGGCATCGGCGATGCGTTCCAGGTTCTTGTAGACCTCGCGCGCGACCATGAAGGCCAGCGGATCGGGCTTTGCCTTCTGCGCCTGGAAGGCCGCGCGCATGCCGGTGTCGTGCAGGATGTCGACCTCACCCTCCAGCTTGACCAGCTTGGCGGTCAGTTCATGCAGGCGACGGCCGTTGCGCTCAACATCGCGCAGCAGCGGCGCGGCTTCGGCGATCAGCCGGCTGGCATCCTGCACCAGCACACCGATCTGCTTCATCTGCGGATCGAACTCATGCACCTCGAGAAGCTCGATGGCGCTGGCAGAGCGATTCATTTCGTCGATCGTATCGTCCATCGCCCCGATCAGAGCGGTGATTGCGCCGCGGTCGAACGGGGTAAGAAAGGTGCGGCGCACCTCGTGCAGGGTTTCGCGGATCACTTCGTCCGCATCGTGTTCGCGGTCACGGATGGCGCGCAGGTGGGCGGCGCGGTCGCCTTGTCCGGCCGTGAGCTGGACAAGCGCATCAGCGGCGCCAACCACGGCTGCGGCATGGCGTTCGAACAGCACGAAAAAATCGCTCGAATGCGGCAGGAGCCGCTGAAACCACCCGAACATTGATCAACCCCCCTCAAATCAGATCGGCGCCCCTATGACAGTTTTTTGACACGGGTGTGACTCGATTTTCCGTTCCCCGCACAGCCTGTCCACAGCTTGCTGCGGCGCGACTTGCGCTTGATCCTGCGCCGCGATGGCTTAGCAATGCGGACATGAAACGCCTTGTCCTGGCCATCGCCCTGCTCACCCTGCCTGCCGCCGCACCGGCGCAGGACCTGACCGCCGAGGAAGCGGCGGCAATCGACCGTTCCGTGACCGAGATTCTCGACCAGACGGGTGTGCCATCCGCCCAGGTGGCAGTGGTGCGCGGCGGGCGCCTGGTACTGGACCGCGCCTGGGGCAAGGCGAGTGAGAAGATACCCAGGTCCCGCGCCGACCTGCCCTATCAGATCGCTTCCAACTCGAAGCAGTTTCTGGCCGCGCTGCTGCTGATGCTGGAAAACGACGGGAAGCTGAGCCTCGACGATCCGGTTTCGCGCTGGCTGCCCGAAGTGACCGGAGCGGAGCGGATAACGGTCCGCCAGCTGCTGTCGCACACGGCCGGCCTGCAGGATTACTGGCCGCAGGACTATTCCTTTGCCGCGATGGAGCAGCCGGTCGCGCCCGATCAGATCGTCGCGCGCTGGGCGATGAAGCCGCTGGACTACGAGCCCGGCACCCGCTGGCAGTATTCCAATACCGGTTATGTCGTCGCAGGACTTATCGCGGAAAAAGCCGGAGGTGCGCCGCTGTGGCAGCAATTCGACGAACGAATCTTCAAGCCGCTGGGCATCCGCCCCTACCCGATCGACGAGACCAGCGGGCCGGCGTTCCCGCAAGGGTATCGCCGTTATGCGCTTGGCCCCGTGCGCCCCGCCAGACCGGCAGCGGCGGGCTGGCTGTGGGCAGCGGGAGAACTGTCGATGAGCGCGGCGGAACTCGCTGAATGGAACATCGCCCGGATGGAGCGCAGCCTGCTCCCGCGCGAGGACTGGGAAGAGATGGAGCGCCCCGTACGCCTCGCCGACGGAACGTCCAACGGCTACGGACTTGGCGTTTCGACGCGCATGGCAAACGGGCGCCGGGTCATCGACCATGGCGGCGCGTCGGTCGGATTCCTCTCGCAGAACAGCATCTGGATTGATGACAAGCTGGCCATCGTCGTGCTGACAAACGGCGATTTCGGCGGCGCGCAGGACAGCATAACCGCCAAGGTTGCGGACATCGTCCTGCCAAAGGCGGGCAGCAACGATCCACGCGAGGCACCGCGCACCGACGATGCCCGTGCCACACTGGAAGCGTTGATCGCCGGGCGCTTCGATGCCGCGCGCTTTACCGCCAATGCACAGTACTTCTTCACGCCAGAGGCGCTGGGCGACTATGTCTCAAGCCTTTCCGCACTCGGCCCGATTACAGGCTTTGAAGCCACCCGCGCTCCGCGGCTGCGCGGCGGCTTCGTCAACCGCAATTACCGGGTGAGCTTCGCGGGCAAGCGGCTGGTGCTGGTGACCTATGCCGAACCCGGCGAGGAAGGCCGATGGGAACAGTTCATGGTGATGCCGAACTGAGGGCCTACAACCAGTCGATCGAGCGGAAGCGCACCCACAGACCGCCGCAGACCAATGCAATCATGCCCATCACCGCCGGGTAGCCCCAGCGTTGGTGCAATTCGGGCATGTAGTCGAAATTCATGCCGTAGATTCCGGCAATCGCGGTCGGCACCGCAAGGATCGCGGCCCAGGCGGCTAGCTGGCGGGTCATGTCGCCCTGGCGGTGCTGTTCCAGCAGACTGGCGGTTTCAACGATGCTGGCCAGCGTGTCGCGCAGCCCTGCCACCCGGCGCATGGTCCGGCGGACATGGTCAAGAACGTCGCGGAACCAGATCCGCGCGCCTGGGTCGATCGATGGCAGATCGGTGGTCGCCAAGCGCTCGCAGACCTCTTCCATCGGGCCAATGATCCGGACAAAACGCCGCATCTGACGGCGCAGGCGGAAGATGCGGCGGATAGTTGAACTTGCCGGGAACGAATTGATCGCGCCCTCCTCCATCGCCTGGACCACATCCTCAAGCTTGTCGATGATCGGCTGGTAGCCATCGACAATGAAATCGAGGATCGCGTGGGCCACATAGTCCGGCCCTTCGCTGAGCCGCTCCGGCTGCGCCTCCAGACGCTGGCGCAGCGCGGTGTGGGCGCGGGTCGAGCCATTGCGGACCGTGATCAGGAAATCGGGGCCAAGGAACAGCGCGGTCTGGCCGTACTCGATCTTGTCGCCCTCGCCGCTCGCGGCCGTCGTCGCGATCAGGAAAAGCTGCTGACCATAGACCTCAACCTTGGGCAGCTGGGTAGGATTGAGCGCGTCTTCCACGGCAAGCGCGTGCAGCGCGAACTGCCGCTGGACCAGCCCCATTTCCTCCGCATCGGGATTGGCAAGGCCAATCCAGTCAAAGCTTTGCCCGGGCAACGGCGTTCGCGGATTGCCGTCCAGCACCAGTTCGTTCGGTTCGGGATTTCCGCCGCAATAGCGGCGCTGGGCTAGGATGGGCATTGCCATGGTGTGGCAAAGCGCCATGATGCTGGCAATCCCGCGCGCGATGAGTTAAGCCGTGATAAACTGACATGAATGTCAATTGATCGGGAGAGCAGGACCATGAACATGGCCACCAACATGCCGGAGCCAGCGGGCGATTGCCTCGACATGATTATCGTCGGGGCCGGGATTTCCGGTATCGGCATGGCCGTGCACATGACCCGCGAATGCCCTGGCAAGAGCTTTGCGATCCTTGACCGGCGCGAACGGCTTGGCGGCACCTGGGACCTGTTCCGCTATCCCGGCATCCGGTCGGACAGCGACATGCACACCCTCGGCTTCTCGTTCAAGCCGTGGACCCATGAAAAGTCCATCGCTGACGGCCCCTCGATCCTCGAATACCTTGACGAAATCACCGCCGAATACGGCCTTGCTGAAAAGATGCGCCTTGGCCGCAAGGTCGTCAGCGCCGACTGGGACGGCAAGACCGCGCGCTGGTGCGTCACCACCGAAGCGGCAGACGGCAGCCGCCAGCAGGTTTATGGCAGATTCCTGTTCCTGGGGTCGGGCTACTACGATTACGATGAGGCCTATGACGCCGGGTTCGCCGGGCGAGACACCTTCAGGGGCACGGTCATCCACCCGCAATTCTGGCCGAATGATTTCGACTACAGCGGCAAGAAAGTGGTCGTGATCGGATCGGGTGCCACTGCCGTCACGCTGGTTCCGGCCATGGCCCATTCCGGCGCGGGCCACGTCACCATGTTGCAGCGCACCCCGACCTGGATGGTCAGCCGCCCCGCGCGCGATGGGATCAACAAGACCCTGCGCCGCTTCCTGCCGGAAAAGCTGGCCTATTCCCTGACACGGGCGAAGAACATCTTCCTGCAGGACCTGATGTTCAAGCGGGCCCGCAACCAGCCTGAAAAGGTCAAGGACTTCCTTTCCGCACAGTTGCGCGAGCACCTGGGTGACAATTACAGCGCAGCGGACTTCACCCCGCCCTACGATCCCTGGGACCAGCGCCTGTGCCTGGTGCCGGACGCCGATTTCTTTCGCGCGATCAACGAAGGCAAGGCCTCTGTCGTGACCGGACGGATCGAGCGGTTTGACGAGACCGGGATCGTGCTCGAATCCGGCGACCACATCGACGCCGACGTGATCGTTACCGCCACGGGCCTCAAGATGACTTTCGCGGGCAAGATCGCGGTCTCTGTCGACGGCGAGCCGGTCGAATTCTCGAAGCGGTTCTTCTATCGCAACTGCATGTTCTCCAACGTCCCCAATATGGCGGGGGTGTTCGGCTATCTCAACGCCAGCTGGACGCTGCGGGTGGACATCGTCGCCGAGTACATCACCCGCCTGCTGCGCCAGATGGACAAGTATGGCGCGGTTGCCGCGACCCCGGCCATGGCACCGGGCAGCGAGCCGGAGGAGGACGATATCTTCGACTTTTCCGCCGGCTACATCCAGCGCGGCAAGGATACGATGCCGCGCAATGCGGCCAGCCTGCCGTGGCGGCTCAATCAGGACTACCGCCGCGACCGGCAGGACATGCGCCAGGCGCCGATCGACGACGGCGTGCTGCAATTCACCCGCGCCAGGGAACTGGTTGACGCCTGAACCCGCTCCCCCCTTCCCCGCAAGGCTGCCTGCCGCTAAGCGAGAACCATGGCTGACAACAACCGCATCTGGACCGCCGCGCTGCTGGTGATCGGAGACGAGATCCTCTCGGGCCGGACCCAGGATAAGAACATCGCTCAGGTGGCATCGTGGCTGGGCGTCCAGGGCATCCGCCTGGCCGAGGTGCGCGTGGTAGGCGACCGGACCGAGGCCATTGTCGAGGCCGTGAACACGCTGCGGGCGCGCAACGACTATCTGTTCACCACCGGCGGGATCGGCCCGACCCATGACGACATCACCGTCGATGCGGTGGCTGAAGCGCTGGGCGTGGGCGTGGAAATCCATCCCGAGGCCCGGGCGATCCTGGAAGGCTACTACGCCACCCGCGGCGGATTGAACGAGGCGCGGCTGCGCATGGCGCGCGTGCCCGCAGGCGCTGACCTGATCCCCAACCGGATGTCCGGCGCCCCGGGCATTCGCATCGAAAACGTGTTTCTGATGGCTGGCGTCCCCTCGATCACCGCCGGGATGCTCGATGCCCTTACCGGAGAACTGGAAGGCGGCGCGCCGCTGCTTAGCGAGACCATCGGCAGCTGGGTTCAGGAAAGCGAGATCGCCGATCTGCTGCGCGAGACCGAGCGCGTCCATGAAGGCTGCGCGATCGGCTCTTACCCGTTCTTCCGGGAAGGCCGGGTCGGAGCCAACTTCGTGGTCCGTTCGACCGAGCCAGCCGTGATCGAAGCTGCGGTCGAGGCGCTCGCCACCGGCCTGCGCGCACTTGGCCGCGAGGCTGTCCCGGGCGGTGTCTAGGTGCGGGGCGGGCGCAGCCCCGCTCGCCGTTCTGGCGCTGTCTGCCTGCGCCGCACCGCAGCGTCTGGCAGAATTCGAAAGCACTCTAGCCGCCGAGCAGAGCGCCACAACCGCGCTCACCCGCTGGTGCGAACGCCAGCAGCTCGCCAGTCCCGCCCGCATCAGCGCGGCGCTGGCGCCGCAGGGAATCGCGCCGCCCGACGATTTGTCCCGCCAACTGGACCTGCCAGCGGGCGCCGCGCCGGGGTATCGTCATGTCCGCCTGTCCTGCGGCGGCAAGGTCTTGTCGGATGCGCATAACTGGTACGTGCCCGAGCGGCTGACGCCCGCAATGAACGAACTGCTGCGCACCACCGACACCCCGTTCGGCAAGGCCGCCGAACAGCTGAATTTCCGACGCGAGCGACTGGACAGTACCCGGGGCCGCACCGCGCCATGCCCTTCCGGGACGATTCTGTCGCACCGCGCATTGCTGCGTCTGCAGGACGGCACGCCGCTGGCGCTGGTGGTGGAATGCTACACCCGCGCCAATCTGCGCGGGTAACGGTCAGGGCGGCGCGCCCCCTTCACGCAGGCAAGGACGCCCCGGCCAATCCGCGATCTTGCGTGCCCGCTCGTTCTGACCCGATCCGGGCCTGACCTGCGCCACGGCACAACCTTGCGCAATATCGATCACTGTCAGGAACGAGGTCGAGCGTTCAGGCCGTTCGGAGTTCTCGATCGCGTTGTTCCGCACGATCAGCGCGTCGGGCCTGAATGCGCCGCCCTCAACCGTCCCGCACCATTCAACCGTATCTCCCAGCTTGTTGAAGCCGCCGCCTGCCAGATTGGGAATGCCGATCTGAACGGGCGGCCTGCCGGGGCGGACTAGTTCGAGATCGTCGCGCGCGTCGTAATAGTTGAGCGTCAGTCCGATCCCGCCCTGCGCTTCGCAGCGCAGCACGGCCCAATCCTCGTCCTCCTGGGTTTTCACGACCTTGCAGTCATCAAGCCTGGTGTAGCGTGAGACCCGCTGCGATGGGGATGGCGCTGACGGCGAAACAACCGGCGTTGTCATGTCCGTCTGCCCATCAGCGTCTGAAGTTGCAGCGGCAGCTGGCTGCTCTGCCGCCCGTTCGGAACAGGCGGATAACAGAAGGGCGGGCGCCAGCAGGATGAATCGGTTCATGGGCGGCGATGGTGCCACATACGAAAAGGGCCGGGAAGGCATCCCTTCCCGGCCCTTTCGATTTGCCGTTCCTGCCGGATCAGCCGCCGTGCACCTGCGCGACGTCGATCTTCAGGCCCGGGCCCATCGACGAGGACAGGCCGACCTTGCGGACGTACTTGCCCTTGGCGCCGGCCGGCTTGGCCTTGACCACCGCATCGACGAATGCGTCGAAGTTGGCGCGCAGCGCATCGTTCGAGAACGAGAGCTTGCCGAGGCCGCCGTGGATGATGCCGGCCTTTTCGACGCGGAATTCGATCTGGCCGCTCTTGGCAGCCTTGACCGCATCGGCGACGTTCGGGGTGACGGTGCCAAGCTTCGGGTTCGGCATCAGGCCCTTGGGGCCCAGCACCTTGCCGAGGCGGCCGACCAGGCCCATCATGTCGGGCGTGGCGATCACGCGGCCATAGTCGAGGTTGCCGGCCTGCATGTCTTCCAGCAGGTCTTCGGCGCCAACCTTGTCAGCCCCGGCGGCCAGCGCCGCTTCGGCCTTGTCGCCGCGGGCGAAGACCGCAACCTTGACGTCCTTGCCGGTGCCCGAGGGCAACACGACCATGCCGCGGACCATCTGGTCGGCGTGGCGCGGATCGACGCCCAGGTTCAGCGCGACTTCAAGGCTCTCGTCGAACTTGGCGCTCTTGAGGTCCTTGAGCAGCTGGATGGCTTCGTCGATGCCATAGAGCTTCTGGTTGTCGCCCAGCTTTTCGGTCAGCGACTTCTGCTTCTTGGTCTGCTTCGCCATGATCTTAGCCCTCCACCACGGTGAGGCCCATCGCGCGAGCGGAGCCTTCGATGATCCTCGTCGCCGCTTCGATGTCGTTGGCATTGAGGTCGGCCATCTTGGCCTGAGCGATCTCGGCCAGCTTCGAGCGGGCGATGGTTCCGGCCGAAACCTTGCCGGGCTCCTTCGAACCGGACTTGAGGTTGGCCGCCTTCTTGATGAGGAAGGTCGCGGGCGGGGTCTTGGTGACGAAGGTGAAGCTGCGATCCGCATAGACCGTGATGATGGTCGGGATCGGCATGGCGGCTTCAAGGTCCTGCGTGGCGGCATTGAACGCCTTGCAGAATTCCATGATGTTCACGCCGCGCTGGCCCAGGGCCGGGCCGATCGGCGGAGACGGCGTTGCCTTGCCCGCAGGCACCTGCAACTTGATATAGCCTTCAATTTTCTTGGCCACGGATGGCCTCCTTTCTTCCTGTTGAACCGGACATCCGGTCCGCAGAGTGAGCGGTCAAACGAAAGGCCGATGCCTTTCTCCCGCACGGAATCGCACCGGCAAGCCGAAGCGAAGCCGCGCGCCTAGGAGAAGCGCCCCGCAAAAGCAAGAGTTCATGTCAGAGACAATTTTAACCGGACCGGCCTAGGCGTGGCATATGACTGGAATGTCTCTGTCTTTGCCGGCGACGTGGCCGGTCTCGCTGTGGTTCCTGATCGCGGCACTGGTCGTGTTCGTGCTCCAGAGGATCCCCCTGACCGGGATCTTCCTGATGTTAGTCCTGGCCATGTTCTGGTCGGTCTTGCTGGTCAACGCCGGCATGATCGGGATCGCGTGGGAAGCTGTGAGCGGCAAGGTCGCCCGGGGCTGGCTGATCCTGCCCCTCGCCTACTTCGGCGGCTACTATATGCTTTACGCTCGGGAACAGTTCGCCGTCCGGCAGGTGTCCAGCGAGCTGGCAGAGTTCAACCAGGGCAAGGGTCTGTCATACGATCCGCGCCGGCACGATCTGGTCCTGGAAAAGGGGAAGGGGGATCTGCACCCCTCGGTCGCGCAGCTGCTGCCCGACTACGCCGTGCCACGGGCATTCGAAGGCCCCCATGTCTACTTCCTCGGCACGCCCGAGGCCTGCAAGCTCGCCCGCAGCGAGTTTGCCAGAACATCGGGCGTCGGCACGCATGACCTGCCCGGATCGCGCGGCAAGGGGCTCTCGCTAAAGCCGCGCGGAGGCGGCGACATCTGCATCATTTATGCCCCGGCCAGCCCTGACCGCCCGGTCCTAACAATCGTCAGCGACCGGACGAGCGAACACCGGGGGTTCCTGCCGCTGCAAACGGCACAGTTTACCCTCAGGGACGAGACGACGGGCGAAACCAGCGAAATCAAGTCAATCAGCGCGGCCCTGCTGATGCCCTTCCCCATGCCCGTGATCGGCTGCGCGCTCAACAGCGGCGCCCCTTCGTGGGAATGCTCGGCCGGCTTCATACGCGGCCGTAACCGGGCGCTACCCGCATTCGGCGCGGACCAGCCCGCGCCGGACCTGTTGAAGCTCATCGCCAGCGGCCTGCGGCTAGAACCCTCCGGGGATCGCGCGGCGCGCGCCTTGGACGCCAATGTGATCAGCCGTCTGACCGAAGCCGCCGACCGGAAGCTGATCGAGAAGGAACTCGCCCTGCTGGAAGCCATGCTGGCCGACCCGCTCGGCAACCACCGCGACTGGTTCCACCATCTGCCCAACCGTCCCGAAGTGGTCGCCCCAATGGCGGAGCGAATTTTCGCGGCGCTTGGCACCCTGCAGCAGTCGGACCTGCGGCATAGCGAAGTCGGCCGCAACCTGTGGCGGCTCGCTGCGGTCCTGCCGGATGCGGGCCTTGCCCCCTATCGGTCCAGCTTGGTGGAATGGCTCGACCCGGCCCGGGCCAAGCCATGGACCGAAACCAGCAATGCGATCTACGCGCGGCTTGACGGCGCCATTACGGCAGAGCGGGCGATCCTGCTGCACCGGCTGGAAACGCGCAAGGGCGACCTCCAGACCAGCCTGCTGCCCAGCTTCTGCCGGATGGGCGATGCGGCGCCGGACGAGGTCAAGCAGCGCCTGCTGGGGTTATGGAAGGCCCGCGCGCCCGATCCGGCAAAGCCGAAGGCCGAGCGCGGCCAGGGTGATGTCAGGCTGTACTTCACCCTCGCCCGACTTGGTCTCAAGCAACAGGCGGGGGAAGTGGTGCAACGTTATTACGGGCCGACGTTTGCGGCGATCTGGTCAGACGTGACCCCGCAATCGCATCAGGACCTGTGCGATGCAGAGATCAACGATCTGACCAACTATTTCCGCAGGCAGCGGACCAAAGGTCCTACTTGACCAGTTCGACGTGCTCGAAGTCCAGTTCCACCGGGGTGGCGCGCCCGAAGATCGAAACCGCCACCTTGACGCGGTTCTTGTCGAAATCGAGTTCCTCGACAACACCGGTGAAGGAATTGAACGGGCCGTCCAGCACCTTGACCGAATCGCCGATCTCGTAATCGACGCTGACGTGCTTGCGCGGTTCGGCCGCAGCAGCATCGCGCGCGCCAAAGTAACGGGCGGCCTCACGGTCGGAAATCGGCTGTGGCTTGCCATTGGGGCCAAGGAAGCCGGTGACCTTCGCGGTGTTCTTCACAAGGTGGTAGACGTCATCGTTGAGCGTCAGCTTGGCCAGCACATAACCGGGCATGGTCTTGCGTTCGACCTGGACCTTCTTGCCTCGCTTGACCTCGGTCACCGTTTCATGCGGAACCTCTACCGCTTCGACCAGGGCGTCGAGCCCCTTGCGTTCGGCCTCGGTCAGGATCGATTCCCGGACCTTGTTCTCGAAGCCGGAATAGGCGTGGATGATGTACCAGCGAGCCATGTTTCTCTCGTGAATAGTCAGTGCGGGATGGGCGATCAGGCCAGCGACAACAGCTGGCGCACGACCCACCCGAACAGCGAATCGATGCCGAGGAAGAAAACCGCCAGCAGGACCATCATGATCCCCACGAAAATCGCGGTGGTCACGGTTTCCTGCCGCGAAGGCCATACCACCTTGCGGGCTTCCGCCTGGACCTGGCGCATGAATTCGCCGGGATTGATCTTGGCCATGGGTGTTTGCCCCGTCCGTTCGAAGTTTGCTCTCATGTCTTCCGCCTAGGGGTCATCGCCGCCCCGGCCGAGGTGGCCGGGAGGGGCAATGTGTTCTCCATGTGAGGAAGACACGGCAGCACTTAGCTACCGCGCGGCGGATTTGCAAGCCGGGCCAGCAGCGAATGGCGCTGGCGGCGCACCACCTGCGCCCCCGGGGGCAGCGCGGCGGGCGGGCCGTTGCCCACGTACCACAGCCAGTCCGCTTCCCTGGCAGGGCCGTATTTCGAAAGATCTAGCGGCACGCCATTGCGCCGCAGGACGCGATGGAAGGGGTCGCGAAAGCCATCACTGGCCCCGCGCAGGGTCAGCATGTGCACCCCCGGAAGCACGAAATTGCAGTTGGTCAGCGCGTCCTTGCGGACCACCGCATAGCCGCAGATATGCTCCTGGGCATTGAAGCCCCAGGTGCCGCGATCGGTCGCCACGACGCTGGCGATCCGCGCGCCCTGCGGCACCAGATCGAGCGCCGCCAGATGGCGCGCGGTCTCGCGCGAATCCCTGTGCCAGTCCATCGTGGTATAGCCCAGACGCGCCGCGAACAGCGAGCAGGCAACCACCAGCACCCAGCGCGGCGCCCGCCATGACAAGGCAAGACAACCCGCCAGCAGCCCACTGGAAATCATCCGCGCGTCGACATAATCGCCGCCGAAAATGTGGCGCGGCATGACCAGCGAGCCGACCAGCATCATCACCGCCGCCCAGCCGATCCGCCCGTCAAACCGGCGGAATGCCATCGATGCCACCAGAACCAGGCCGATGGCGATGACGCTGGAATAGTCGATCCACTGCAGCGTAGCGCGCATCGACTGGCGCCAGATCGCCCATTTGTAGACTTCCGGCGCGGGGCCATAGGACACCAGTTCGCCCCCGCCGCTGCCGCCGACAGTCGCCCCTGCTGCGAGTACGAAGAACGGCAGCATCAGCGGCGCGGGCGCCACAAAGGCGCGCCAGGATTTGCCGCGCGACCATTCATAGCCGAACACCAGCAGCCCCAGCACGCCCCAGCCCGAAACGTGGCACAGCCAGACGATCAGGCCGACCGGCATGTAAAGCCAGACCCGCCAGCGCCTGTCTTCCAGCAAAACCCAGCCCGCGAAGGCGAACAGCGCCAAGGCCAGCGCAAGCACGAAGTTGAGGAAGCCCAGCAGCATCGACGGAGACCAGACGAACACGAAGGCCAGCACGCTCGCCAGCCCCACCCGCCGGTGCAGCGTCCAGTCGACCGCAACGATGCCGAGCCCGCACAGCACCGGCAGCAGCCCGACGACGAGCCGCCCGGCAGTCTCCAGCGGCATGATCGCGGCCAGTGGGCGAATCAGCAGGTCGACCCCCAGGTTGCCCATCAGCCGCCATTCGAAGCCATAGTAGTGTTGCAGCCACGGGCTGGATTCGCGCTCCAGCATCACATGGTAGCGCGCCAGGTGCGCGGGATAGTCGACCATCTGCGGATAGCTGGCGACCATCACCGGCAGGGCAGCCAGCAGGGCCAGCAACAGGCCGAAAATCAGCCCTTCGCGCTGTCCGGGCTCGCCAGCCAGCCAGCGCAGCGGCTGCAAGCCGCGCGAACCGGACTGTTCGGCAAGTGGTTCAGGCGTCATGGCGTTCGGCGTCTGGTCTTGGGAAAGCTGGCAGGAGTGGCAGGATTCGAACCCGCGGCCCTCGGTTTTGGAGACCGATGCTCTACCAACTGAGCTACACTCCTGCGGGCGCCGTGGCCCTTACAGGGGCATTCGGGGGAACACAAGCGCCGGATGACAAGGAAGCGACAAAGGTGCATGGCTTGGTCCGTGCACGCATCCCTGCCGCCTCCCTCGATCGACCCGGCGCTGCTGCTGGCGGCCTACCGGGTCGGCGTGTTCCCGATGGCTGACACGCGCGACGATCCCGATATCTACTGGGTCGAGCCGCGCCGCCGGGCGATCCTGCCGCTGGATGGCTTCCGCTGCTCGCGCTCGCTGGCGCGCACGCTGCGGCGCGGGCGGTTCGAGGTAACCTGCAATGTCGCCTTCGACCGGGTGATCGCCGAATGCGCCGCACCGCGCCGCGAGACCGAGGAAACCTGGATCAGCGCGCGCATTACCCAAGCCTACCGCGACCTGCACGAACTGGGCCACGCCCATTCGATCGAATGCTGGCAGGCGGGCGAACTGGTCGGCGGGCTTTATGGCGTCGGGTTCGACCGGGTGTTCTGCGGAGAATCGATGTTCAGCCGGGTGCCCGACGCCTCGAAAGTGGCGCTCGCCTGGCTGGTCGCCGCGCTGCGCACGGCGGGGGGACAGTTGCTCGACTGCCAGTTCATCACCGCGCACCTGTCCTCGCTTGGCGCGGTGGAGATAACCCAGGCACGCTATCTGAAACTGCTCGCCGCAGCTCAGTCCTCGGCGGTAGCCGGCACTGGCGGCCTGGCCGCCGGGGCAGCGGAAGGCGCCGGGGAGGGTTTGGGCGATGCGGCAGCGGAAGGCGTCGCCGCAGGACTGCCCGCAGGCTTCGACGCGCTGCTGGCGGCGGCGGAGAGATCCTCCTCCTCGCCGGGGAACTTCATCGCGCAGTCCTTCACCCAGACATCATAGACCGGATGCTCGACCACGTTGAGGGAGGGCGATTCCCTGAACAGCCAGCCCGAAAAGACCTTGCGCCAGGCAAGCGGCTGATCGGCCTGGGCGCGCTCCTCGACGAACACCTGCACAAAGGCTCCGGTAGAGGCGGGCTGCTCCCACGGCGGGGTCCGCTCGCAGGTGGCCAGCTTCAGCACCACGTTGCCGATGCGCCGCGCTTCGCCCGACTTCAGCACCACGTCCTGGGTCAGGTTGTTGCGCTTGTTGAGCAGGCCGATGGTCGCGACGCGGTCCTTGACCGGCGTGCCGTACTCGCTCTCGACAGCAGGCTTCACGGCAGCCGCCCCGGCGACAGCCTTTGGCACATCTGTCGCGGCGCCGCGCGCGGCCTCGTCTTCCCCGCCCTGGCAGGCGGCGAGCGCCAGCAGCGGCAGGACGGCCAGCCGCTTCACGCGCGTCAGCCCTCGGGAGACCAGGATTCGTAGTCGCCGGTCGCCGGGGCGCGCTTGCCCCCGCGTTCCAGCGCGCCGGCCGGACGATAGGCGGCGGCAGTGCCAGTCTGATTCGGGGTGAAATCAACTTCCCAGATGCGCGGCGGCGGCAGGTTGCTTTCCGGCACGCCATCGAACGAACCGTGCAGCCAGCCGTGCCATTCGGCCGGAACCCGGCTGGCGTCGTTGGCGCCGTTGTAGATCACCCAGCGCCGTTCCCGCCCCGCGAAGGGATGACCCTTGGGGTAACGCTTCTTCGCGCGGTAATAGGTGTTGCCCTGCGCATCGCTGCCGACCTTTTCGCCCGACAGCATCGAGTTGAACGCGGTCGAAACGGTCGCGCCGTTCCACCAGGTGAAGATCTTGCCGAAGAATCCCATGGCGAGCGCGTTAGCCCCGATTGCCGGTTCAACGCAAGGTGCCAGAACGGAGCTACCACTCCACCTTGTCGCCCGGCGCGATGCCCAGCTGCGCGGCGCGGCCGCCGTTGAGTTCAAGCACGGCCTTGACTTCTCCCACCGAACTCAGCGGGCGTTCGTCATAGGGAATGGCATTGGCAGCGATGTTCGTTATCCGCCCGTCGACGCCGACGAAAATGATGTCGAGCGGGATCACCGTGTTGCGCATCCAGAAACTGGCGCCGCGCGGTGGGCTCATCGGAAAGATCATGCCTTCGTCCGCGCCCATCGTCGTGCGGAACATCAGCCCGCGCGCCTGTTCCTGGGGGCTGGCGGCAACTTCCACGCGAAAGCTGTGCCTTACCGAACCATGCGTGACGGTGAGCGGCACAACCTTCAGCCCCGAGACCGGGTGAACGCTCACCGCCTGGCTGGACCGCGCCTCGCCAGTACCGGGTGAGCAGGCGGCAAGCCCCAGGGCGATCGCGGTCAGGGCCATGGCCAGCTTGCGGTGAGTCATACTCATGCCTCGTCATCCAGCGCGGCGGCCCATTCCAGCGCCGCTTCCTCGCTGATGGCATTCACCAATTCGCGGGCGCTGTCCAGACCGTGGCCGGCCCGCAGCATGGCCGCGATCTGCTTCTCGCGCGCCGCGCGATCCAGTGGCGCGCGCCCGAATGGACCGAAGCGGCGCTTGCGGGCCATGGTCAGCGCCGCCGCGCGGCGCTGGGCCGGAGCGGCCCTTGCTCCAACCCGCTCCGCCTCGCCGATTCCAGCAGCCTGCAGCGCCTGCTCGACCCGCCGCGCGCCATAGCCGCGTCGCAGCAGGCTGCCGCTTTTCGCGCGGGCATAGGCGGCATCATCGACATATCCGGCGGACACGAAGCGCGCGACCAGTGCGGCCACCGGTGCGGGCTCTTCCCCATCCCAGCCGCGCTCGCGCAGCTTTCGGGCAAGATAGGCCTCCAGCTTGGCGGCGCTGGTGGCGAAGCGCGCGACATAGCCAAGCGCCAGTTCCTCCAGCCGGGCAGCGTCGAGTGGCCGGGGATTGGGGCGGGTGCGCTGCGTCATGGCCTTATTCGTGCCATAGTGTGCGGCGATTGGGGAGTGCGCTGGGGGGCGTTTCAACGCTTCGTTCAGCAATGGTCCATCCGGCGGCGCCGAATTGCGGCGCGCCGCAGTAATTTCAGACGGGTTTTTCGCATGACCGACACCGCCACGTTGCCGGGGAGCGACACAGCGAACCTGGTGCCGACCCCCAACGAAGACGCGCTGCCGCGCCGTCTGTCCGACTTCGCCACTTTCGGCGAGGCGCTGGACTATGCCGCCACTGGCAAGCGGGGGATGAACTTTCATGATCCGCGCGGACAGCTGAAACGGGTCTACCCCTTCAGCGAGCTGCGCACGGACGCGCTGGCCATGGCCCGCCGCCTGATCGCGCACGGGGTGAACAAGGGCGACCGGATTGCCCTGATCGCGGAAACCGGGCCAGACTTTGCCGCGCTGTTTTGCGGAGCGATCTACGCCGGTGCCTGGCCGGTGCCGCTGCCGCTGCCGACCAGCTTTGGCGGCAAGGACAGCTATATCGACCAGCTGGCCGTCCAGCTTGCCTCCAGCGATCCGCTCGCGCTGTTCTATCCCGCCGAACTGGCCGAAATGGCGGGCGCCGCCGCTGCGCGGCAGGGCTGCCAGGGCATCGCCTGGGAAGATTTCGCGCAGAACTCCGCGCCCGATTGCACCCTGCCCCAGTCCAGCCCCGACGATATCTGCTATTTGCAGTACTCATCGGGATCCACCCGCTTCCCGCACGGCGTCGCCGTCACCCACGCCAGCCTGCTCAACAACCTCGCCGGTCATGGTGAGGGAATGAAGCTGATCGAAAGCGACCGCTGCATTTCGTGGCTACCGTGGTACCATGACATGGGCCTGGTCGGCTGTTTCCTGTCGCTGATCGCCAACCAGATCTCGGTCGATTACCTCAAGACCGAGGATTTCGCCCGCCGCCCGCTTGCCTGGCTTGACCTAATCAGCCGCAATCCGGGGACCAGCGCCAGCTATTCGCCGACTTTCGGCTATGACATCTGCGCGCGCCGCATTTCCAGCCAGAGCAATGTCGCCGAACGCTTCGACCTGTCGCGCTGGCGGATCGCCGGCAACGGGGCGGACATGATCCGGCCCGACGTGATGCAGGGCTTCGTCAACGCTTTTGCGCAGGCCGGGTTCCGTGCCAGCGCCTTCCTGCCCTCCTATGGCCTGGCCGAAGCCACGCTGGCTGTCACCATCATGCCTCCGGGCGAAGGCATCCGGGTCGAACTGGTCGAGGAAGAGCGCCTTTCCGGCTGCCCGCGCGATCTCAGCCGCCCGGCCCGCTACCGCGCGATCGTCAACTGCGGCAAGGCCGTGAAGGACATGGCGCTCGAGATTCGCGGCGAGCATGGCGAGGTTCTGGCCGATCACCACATCGGCAAGGTGTGGTGCAAGGGCCCCAGCGTGATGGTCGGCTATTTCCGCGATCCGGAAGCGACCGACGCATGTCTGGTCGATGGCTGGCTGGACACCGGCGACATGGGCTACATGGTGGATGGCTACCTGTTCATCGTCGGCCGCGCCAAGGACATGATCATCATCAACGGCAAGAACCACTGGCCGCAGGACATCGAATGGGCGGTTGAGCAATTGCCCGGCTTCAACCACGGTGACATCGCCGCTTTCTCGGTCGAAACCGAAAACGGCGAGGAAGCCCCCGCCGTGCTGGTCCATTGCCGCGTGTCGGATCCGGCCGCGCGGGTCGAACTGCGCGACATGATCCGCGACAAGGTGCGTTCGATCACCGGGATGAACTGCATCGTGGAACTGGTTCCTCCCCGGACCCTGCCCCGCACCAGTTCGGGCAAGCTGAGCCGCGCCAAGGCGAAGAAGCTTTATCTTTCGGGAGAGATCGAGCCGATCAAGCTGGCGGCCTGATCGGATTGCCGTAGGGGCTTTGCCGGAAACTGACTAAAACCTGTCCGGTCGCAGGCAAGGCGCTGGGCGGCCTGTTTCCGTCCACAAGCGGGACAGCCGAACGGCTTGCAATCGAATGCGCTTTCCATAAGCTGGAGCCACTTGGGGTCGCAGCCTTATGGGGAGAGGAGAGGGCAATGGCTCAAGCTGCAACTGATCGCGACAGCTATGGCGTACTGGTAGGCTGGACGCATCACCCGATGGGTTCCAAGCTCGATCTGCGCCTGCAATGCGTGCAATCGACGCGCGGACTTCAACGGGACGAGGTGGATTCGCACCATGTCGTGATGACCCGGGAACAGGCTGCCGTGCTGGCCAACTACCTGTTCGAGGTGACCCAGCGCCACCCGCCCCGCAAGCGCGGCCTGCTTTCACGCTGGTTTGGCAACTAGGCTTTCCGCTTCGGCAAAGCACCGGAAAGCTTCGCAGGCTGTATTGTTTCGATAATACAGCTTGCACTGGCGCGCCTGGCATACCATCTTGGCGGCCTGACAGGAGTTTACGGGAACCCCGCCGATGGCCACCACCCCTACCGATACCCAGACCGCCGCGCCCGCGATCACGCTTACCCCGCCCGATCCAGTGCCGGTGGTTGCACCCGAGGCCGCCGTCGGGCTGGTCCCGGTGTCGGACGAAAACAAGTCCAAGCTTCAGAAAAAGGTCGATGCCTTCGTTGCCGACCTGATCGCGCAGGATGCCAATTCACCCGAATTCGGCAAGCGCGTGGACCAGCTGACCGCCATGGGCCGCAAGGAAATCATGGCGGCAAGCGGAATGTCCAACCGCTTCCTCGACCGGCCGGTGCGGGCGATGGACAAGGATTCGGGCGTTGGCGCGAATCTGGCCGAACTGCGCCGCACGGTGGAAGAGCTTGATCCGGGCCGAAAAGGCAAGCTTTCCACCGGCCGCAAGATCCTGGGCATCATCCCGTTCGGCAACAGCATGAAGCGCTATTTCACCAGCTACCAGTCGGCGCAGGGGCACATCCAGTCGATCCTGGGCCACCTTGCCTCGGGCAAGGACGAGCTGCTGATGGACAATGCCGCGATCGACGTTGAGCGAGCCAAGCTGTGGGAAGCCATGGGCGCGCTGGAGCAGATGATCCACATCAGCCGCACGCTCGATGCAAAACTTGAGGAAAAAGCGGCCGAACTCGACGCGACCGATCCGGCCAAGGCCAAGGCGATCCGCGAAAGCGCGCTGTTCTATGTCCGCCAGCGCACCCAGGATCTGCTGACCCAGATGGCGGTCAGCGTGCAGGGCTATCTGGCGCTCGACCTGGTCAAGAAGAACAACGTGGAACTGGTGAAGGGCGTGGACCGCGCGAGCACCACCACGGTGGCCGCGCTGCGCACCGCCGTAACGGTTGCCCAGGCGATGACCAACCAGCGGCTCGTGCTGGAACAGATCACCGCGCTCAACTCCACCACCGCGCAGATCATCGATTCCACCGGAACCCTCCTGCGCGAGCAGACCGGGCGGATTCACGAGCAGGCGGCATCGAGCACGATCCCGCTGGAAACGCTGCAACGGGCCTTCCAGAACATCTACGATACGATGGACAACATCGATACCTTCAAGGTCAAGGCGCTGGAAAGCATGAAGCAGACCGTGACCACCCTGACCGCCGAGGTCGAAAAGTCCAAGGGCTATATCGCCCGGGCCGAAGGCGCGGCGCAGGCCGCCCACGCGGCGGACGCGCCCAGCCTGCTGAGCCTGGAGGGCTGACTTGTCCTCTCCGTCGCACGATTCCGACCGTATCCTGCTCCAGGCGCGCCAGTCGCTGCAGCACCAGCGCGCGGGCGGGCGCCGGACAGGCTCGATCGGGCGGCGCTCGGCGGCGCTGAAGCGCGACCACGCCTTTCGCAAGCTGGTGCGGATCCTGCTGGCGGTCAGCGCGATCCTGATGGGCGCGATGATCGCGGGGCTGATCATCAACGGAATCGGCTGGGGCGGGATCATCATTACCCTGCTGGCGATCATCGTCGCGGTCGGCGTGCTGGGCGTGTTCCCCCGGCTCCCTTCGCCCAGCCTTGAATCGCTGGGCAAGGCCGACGTGAAGACGCTGGTCGGGCGGACCGAGCTGTGGCTGGAACGCCAGCGCCCCGCCCTTCCCGCGCCCGCGGTCCAGCTGGTTGACCAGATCGGCCTGCAACTCGACGCGCTAGGCCTTCAGCTGGACGGGCTGGACGAGCGCGCCCCCGCCGCGCAGGAAGTGCGCAAGCTGGTGGGCGAGCATTTGCCCAAACTGGTATCCAGCTACACCTCGATCCCCCGCCACCTGCGTACCGAAGCGCGTGCGGGCGGGACGCCGGACCAGCAGTTGACCGAAAGTCTGGGCAAGATCAGCACCGAGATCGACAGCGTGACCCGCCAGCTCGCCAGCGGCGCGATTGACAACCTGGCGATTCGGACGCGCTACCTCGATTACAAGTACGGCGGGGCGCTGGACCAGACGGAGACGAAACCCTGATGCGCATTGCCCTGCCCCATACCCTTGGCAAGGACGAGCTGCGGCGGCGGCTGAAGGAGCGTTCCGGCGAACTGGCCGAACTGATACCCGGCGGCAATGCCGAGGTGGAAATCGCCTGGCCGGGCGAGGACCGGATGGACCTGTCGATCGGCGCGATGGGCAAGACGGTATCGGGCCATATCGAACTGGCCGACGCGGAAATCGTGTTCGAGATCGGCCTGCCCGCCGCCCTCGCCTTTGCCGAACCTCTGGTGCGCGGCGCGGTCGAGGCCAAGACCCGCAAGCTGCTGGCCTGATCCGCCCCCGAGCGTCGTCCCCGGTCAAGCCAGGGACGACGTCAGATTTCCCGCTCAAGCTCCAGATAGGCGCGCGGGATGCGCAGCTGCGCGGCAGCCACCTGAATCTCGCGCAGGAACAGGACCAGCGCCCACATCAGCAGAGCGATGGCGATCAGGAACACGCCCGCCGCCAGCAATTGCAGGCTGACGTGGGCGATCTCCTCAAGGAACAGCACCGCAACCGTCGTGCCGATGCACAGGCCCGCAACGACCAGCAGGCGGAAAGCGCGGGTAATCAGGGTGATGCGGCGGTCGAGCAGGCGGATTTCGGCAACCACCTCGTCATGATCCGCCCCTTCGGTCGAGACGTGCCGTTCCTGCAATTGCCGCGAACGGTCCACCACCCGCCCCAGCCGCGATGACAGCAGGTTGAGGATGTTGCCAATCGCCACCAGCACGAAGACGGGAGCAAGCGCGAGCTGGATGGTCTGGGCGATCATGCGGCTGGAATACCGGGCAACTCTCCCCATATTCAAGTAGCGATCACACCAGCGCCAAGGAGCGCCCGGAACCATGACCCCATCAAGACTTCCCGTGTTCGCCGCGGCAGCCCTTGCCGCGCTGGTGCTGGCCGGCTGCGCCGCGCTGGGCGCGAAGCATCCCGTCGGCAACGCCGCCGTGCCGCAGCCTGCCAAGGCGGTCGAACTGTCGCGCTATCTGGGCCGCTGGTACGAGATTGCCCGCTATGAACAGGGCTTCCAGAAGGACTGCGAAGGCGTGACCGCCGACTACGCCCTGCGCGCCGATGGCGGGATCGACGTGCTCAACCGCTGCCGCAAGCCCGATGGCCGGATCAGCAATGCCAGGGGCCGCGCGAAGATCGTCGATGCGGCGACCAACGCCAAGCTCAAGGTCAGCTTCTTTGGCCCGTTCTTTGGCGATTACTGGGTGCTGGATCATGCTGACGATTACAGCTGGTCCATCGTCGGCGAGCCTTCGGGCCGCTACCTGTGGCTGCTCAGCCGCGAGGCCCGGCCCGGCGAGGCGCGGGTGACCGAACTGGTCGAGCGGGCCAGGACGCTGGGCTATGACACCTCGATGCTGCGAATGACCACGCAGCACTGAGGCCTGCCCGCCGCAATCCGCCACCGTTCGTGTCGAGCGTAGCCGCGACACGAACGGACCCGGTAAACCGCCTTACCGCCCGCTGGTCAGCAGCGTTTCCACCACCAAGGGATCGGCCAGCGTGCTGGTATCGCCAAGGTTCGATGTATCGCCTTCCGCGATCTTGCGCAGGATGCGGCGCATGATCTTGCCGCTGCGCGTCTTGGGCAGCGCGGGCGCGAAGTGGATCACGTCGGGCGTGGCAATCGGGCCGATCTCGCGGCGGACCCAGGCAACCAGTTCCTTGCGCACCTCGTCCGAAGGGTCTTCGCCCGCGTTCAGCGTGACATAGGCATAGATGCCCTGCCCCTTGATCTCGTGCGGCATCCCGACCACCGCCGCTTCCGCTACCCTGGCGTGGGCGACCAGCGCACTCTCGACCTCGGCCGTGCCCATGCGGTGGCCAGAGACGTTGATCACGTCATCAACCCGGCCAGTGATCCAGTAATAGCCGTCCTCGTCGCGCTTGCAGCCATCCCCGGTGAAGTATTTGCCGCGATAGGTGGTGAAATAGGTCTGGAAGAAGCGTTCGTGATCGCCCCACACGGTGCGCATCTGCCCCGGCCAGCTTTGCAGCACGCACAGGTTGCCCTCGGTCGCACCGTCCAGCGGATTGCCCTCGGCATCGACGATCTGGGGCACCACGCCGAACATCGGGAAGCTCGCCGCGCCGGGTTTCAGGTCGTGCGCGCCCGGCAGCGGGGTCATCATGCAGGCACCGGTTTCGGTCTGCCAATAGGTATCGACGATCGGGCAGCGCTCATCGCCCACCACCCGCCAGTACCATTCCCACGCCTCGGGATTGATCGGCTCGCCGACTGAACCCAGCAGGCGCAGGCTCTTGCGGCTGGTGGCTTTCACCCAGTCGTCGCCTTCGCGCATCAGGGCGCGCAGCGCGGTGGGGGCGCCGTAGAAGATGTTGACCTGGTGGCGGTCGACGATCTCCCAGAACCGGCTGTGGCTGGGATAGTTGGGCACGCCCTCGAACATCAGGGTGGTCGCGCCGTTGGCAAGCGGGCCGTAGACCACATAGCTGTGGCCCGTCACCCAGCCCACATCCGCCGCGCACCAGTAGATGTCTCCGGGGCGGTAGTTGAACACATAGTGATGCGTCATCGCCGCCCAGACGAGGTAGCCGCCGGTGGTGTGCAGCACGCCCTTGGGCTTGCCGGTCGATCCCGAGGTGTAGAGGATGAACAGCGGGTCTTCCGCGCCCATTTCCTCGGGCGCGCAATCGCTGGACGCATTCTCGCGGTGTTCGTGCCACCAGTGGTCGCGGCCTTCCCGCATGGTCACGTCGTTGCCGACATGGCGCACGGTCAGCACCGCCTTGACCGAAGGACAGTTCTCCAGAGCCTCGTCTACATTGGCCTTCAGCGGCACCAGCTTGCCCCCGCGCATCCCGGCGTCGGCGGTGATGACCAGGTTGCTGTCGCAATCCTGGATGCGCCCAGCGAGCGCCTCGGGGCTGAAACCGCCGAACACGATCGAATGGATCGCGCCGATCCGGGTGCAGGCCAGCATCGCCACCGCCGCCTCGGGGATCATCGGCAGGTAGATGGTGATGCGGTCGCCGCGCTTCGCGCCCAGCGCCTTCAGCGTATTGGCGAAGCGGCAGACATCGGCGTGAAGCTGGCGATAGGTCAGCCGGCGCTGATGTTCGCTGTCATCGCCTTCCCAGATGATCGCCACCTGATCGCCGCGCTCCGCCAGGTGCCGGTCGAGGCAATTGGCCGAGACGTTGAGCGTGCCGTCCGAGAACCATTCGATCCCGAAGTCCGCCTCGTCGTATGAGCACTTCGAAAGCTGGGTCCAGGGCTTGATCCAGTCGATCCGCGCCGCTTCCTCGCGCCAGAATGCCTCCGGCTCGTCGATCGAGCGGCGATACTTTTCGGCATAGGACGCCGCGTTGACATAGGCATCGGCTGCCCATTCGGCGGGGACTGGATGGATTGTGGCCATGGGAATCTCTCTCCGTTTCCCCGATCCATGCCGCCAGCGCGCGCCGCGATCAAGCCGATCAGAAGAAGAACTTCTGTTGCCAGTAGAATATAGCGCTGACCGGCTCGCCAGCGGCATTTTTGGCGGGTCTGAAGCGCAGCCGCTCCATGGCCAGCCGGCAAGTCGCCGCATCGGTATCGGGCAACCCGCTGGACCGGTAGATCCGGCAGGAAACCGCACGCCCTTCCGGGTCGATCGTCAGTGCCAGGATCACTGCCTTGCCGATCCGCGCCTCGCGCCCGCCGGGGGGAACGGGAAAGTCGCGGGCATTGTCGATCCGCCCGGAGACATGGACCGGCTTGCTCGCCAATCCGCCGCCCGGCCCGCTGCCGCCGCTGCCTGCCCCCGTGCCGCTGCCCGCGCCCGCCGCACCGGTGCCCGATCCCTGCTCGCCCGCGCCCGAAGTGTCGGCGCTGCCGCTGGCACTGGCGAGCGGTGCGCTTCCCCGGGCCAGTTCCACCCTGGGACGCTCTGCCCTGACCTCACGCGGGACGGCCTTCTTCCCCGCCTCGCCCGCCCCGCCCGCCGCTGCGGGAACCGGCGCCGGTCCGGGCGGCGGCGGAGGCGGAGGCGCGGTGATCGTTACGGTGAACGTGGAAACCACCGTTTCCACCGCCTTCCCGGCAAAATCCGGCGCGAAAGCGCGAATCAGCGCGAACAGTACCGCCACGTGCAGCAGCGCGACCAGCGCGGCCACCCCAAGGCGGATGCGCGGCGGTGCGGAAAGATCGAGGTCGTTCTCGTCCATGGGGCCTTATGCCACCACCCGCGCGCGGCGTCGATCAACCGCAGCGACAACCCTTCGCCCTTCGCCGGTGCCGCTCGAAGGAACGGCCGGACAAGCGGCGCAGCCCCGCAGGCCCCGGTCACAGGCCTTTCGCTGCCCGTCTGTCGGGCATTTCGACGATCGGGCACCAACCCGCGCCGCGCTGAATGCCATTACCATCCGCGCGAGCAGTCCCGATCGGGCGGGGACAGACTTGGGGGCCTGGCGATGATCGAAAAGTTCTACGTTGCCACCTCTGGCGGCCAGATCCACGGCCGCAAGGCCGGATCGGGCGCGACCCCGGTAGTCCTGCTGCACCGGACCCCGGTTTGCTCTGCCGGATTCACCCGGGTGATGGAGTTTCTGGAACGGGCGGGACAAGCCTGCGTCGCCCTCGACAGTCCCGGTTTCGGTGGCAGTTTCTTGCCGCAGGGCGCTCCCTCCGCCCGCGACTATGGCGCCTGGCTGCTCGAGGCGATTGACGCCCTGGGGATCGAGCGCTTCCACCTTGCCGCGCATCACACGGGAACGCATTTCGCTGCGGAAATTGCCGCCATGGTGCCGGACAGGTCCTTGTCGCTGACCCTGTCGGGCATATTGCTCGCCCCGGCGGACGAACGCGCCGCGATGCGCGCCGAGATGGGCGATGCGGCCGCCGTCGATCTTGACGGGGCCTACATAACCGAAACGTACCGCCTGATGCGCTCGTTGTTCCTCGATCCGCAGCCAGACCTGGTCCACGCCGAAGCCATGGGCGCGCTGGTTGCGGGCAAGGGGCGCGATCTCGCGTTCGACGCGATCTTCGCGCAGGATTTCGCAGGGCTGCTCGCCAAGGTGCTCGAAACCGGCCGCACTCCGGTAAGGGTTGTCCAGGCCAGCGACGACCCGCTGACCCTCAACGGCATGCTCGATCGGCTGCGCCAGCAATTTCCCGCCGTTCCCGTCGAGGTAACCGGGCCGGCATTTCTTGCAACACCCGAACGGCAAAGCGGCGCTTTCGCCCGTTCGATCCTGAACCAGATCAAAGGCCCAAGCTCCATGGAAAACCGCCGCTATCAACTTGCCCGCAGCGCCAACGGTTACGATCTGGTCCGGGCCGACGGCGATATTCCCGCACCGGGCGCGGGAGAGGTGCTGGTGCGCGTCCGCGCCGTGTCGCTCAATCGGCGGGACCTGGGCGTCCGCGACCTGTCCTATCCGGTGAATGGCGCCGATCATTTCGTGCCGCTTTCGGATGCCGCTGGCGAAGTTGTCGCGGTTGGCGAAGGCGTCACCGGCTGGAAAGCCGGAGACCGGGTCGCTTCGGCGTTCATGCAGAACCACGCGGGCGGAAGGCTTACCCTGCCCGCGGTGCTGTCCGCGCTTGGTTCGGGCGGGCCTGGCGTGTTTGCCGACCACGTCATCCTTGCCGAAAGCGGGCTCGTCGCGGTCCCGCAGGACTGGAGCTTTGCAGAGGCCGCCTGCCTGCCCTGCGCGGGCGTGACCGCCTGGTCCGCGCTCCGCACCCTGGGGAACGTCCAGCCCGGCGATAGCGTGGCGGTGATCGGCACCGGCGGAGTTGCGCTGTTCGCGATCCAGCTCGCCGCAGCCATGGGGGCCAGGCCAATCGTGCTGTCATCAGGCGAAGAGAAGATTGCGCGCGCTCGGGCGCTCGGCGCCGTTGATGCGATAAACTATCGCGAGTGTCCCGAATGGGCCGACGAGCTGCGCAAGCGCACCAATGGGGCTGGCGTCGATCATGTCATAGAGCTTGGCGGCTCTGGCACGCTGCAGCGCTCCATCGCGGCGCTCGGGCTGAATGGCCACCTTGCGCTGATCGGGGCACTCGACGGTTTCGGCGGCACGATCGATGCCTTGCCGCTGATTTTCTCTGCCCTGCGGGTCAGTGCGGTCATGGTCGGTTCGCGCAAGGATCACGAGGAGCTGTCGCGGTTCATGGCCGACAAGGGGCTGAAGCCGGTGATCGACAGCACCTATCCATTCGAACAGGCCGAAGCCGCCTATGCCCGCGCCAATGAAGGCGCGTTCGGCAAGGTCGTCGTCAGGCTGGACTGACCAGCGAACTAGGGGAACGGATCATGGCTACATGGCTGGTTACCGGCGCGAACCGGGGCATCGGGCTTGAGTATGCGCGGCAGCTGGCCAGGGTCGGCGAAACAGTGATTGCGACCGCCCGCAATCCCGCCGGTGCCGCCGAACTGGCGGATCTCACCGCCGCGAACCCGCAGCTGCGGGTTGAGGCCCTGGATCTTGAAGATCGCGCGTCCATCATCGCGCTGGGCCATCGGCTGGAAGGCACCCCGGTCGATGTCCTGCTCAACAATGCGGGCCTCTATGGCGGCAGCTGGGACAACGCCTCGCACCGCCAGAGCCATGACAACATGGACTATGACCTGTGGGAACAGATCATGCGGGTCAACGTCCTGGCGCCGTTCCAGATGGTGCAGGTGCTGCGCGCCAGCCTGAATGCGGGCCAGCGCAAGCTGATCATCAACATGTCATCCGATCTCGGCTCGATCACCAACAACACGCAGGGGCAATCCTATGCCTACCGCTCAAGCAAGGCGGCGCTGAACATGGTGACCAAGGGACTGTCCGCCGAACTGGCGCAACAGGGCTTCACGGTTGTCAGCATGGCCCCGGGCTGGACCCAGACCGATCTTGGCGGGGCGTCGGCGCGGTGGCCGGTGGAAGAGAGCGTGGCAAACCAGATCAAGGTCATCGCGGGCCTTTCCGCGCAGGACAATGGCCGGTTCGTCGACCTGCTGGGCAGGACCGTCCCCTGGTAAGGGCCGGGCGGAGCCGGGCGGCAGGGGCCATGCGGCGGCAGGCCCCTTGCGGCGCGCGCTTTGACTCTCCCGAACGCGGCTGTAATGGCTGCGCGCGATGAACAAGCCCGATCCCGGTTCGCGGCTGGTCCAGCTTGACGGACTGCGAGGTTTGGCCGCGCTGGTCATCATGCTGTACCATCTGGAGATGGTATTCCGCAGCCACGGGCCGTTTGTCCGTGGCTACCTGATGGTCGATCTGTTCTATCTGCTCAGCGGCTTCGTGCTTGCCGTTTCGACCGAACGCAAGCTTGCGGGCGGGATCGGCGCCCTGGCCTTTACCAGGGCGCGATTCGTGCGCCTGTGGCCGCTGGTCGCGGTCGGTGCCGGACTGGCGGTTGTGCGGGCCTTCTTCATCGGCATGGCCGATCCCCTGACGCTGCTGTTCTGGCTGGCGCTAGACCTGGCGATGATACCGGTGCTGACCGGCGTGGGGCCGTTCTACCGCTTCAACGGGCCGCAGTGGACGCTGTTCTGGGAAATCGTCGCCAATTTCCTGCACGCCCTGCTGCTGCGCCGCGTGCCGACGCGGTGGCTACCGCTGCTGGCGGCCTGCTTTGGCGCCGGGCTGGTGCTTGTCGTCCAGGATCACGGCGCGGACAATGTCGGGGTCAGCGCGCTCACCTGGGAAACCTGGTACAGGCCGATCGCCCGGGTCGGCTGGTCCTATGTCCTGGGGGTGTGGATGGGGCGCGTCTACCGCGAAGGATTGCGCACCTCCGGCCTGCCCTGGCACCTGGCCCTGCTGCTTGCGGTCGGCGGGATCATGGCCCTTCCCTACCTGCCGATCTCCCGCGCGAACGGCGACCTGGCGTTCGTCATGGCCTTCATGCCGCTGGTGATGTGGAACGTGGCGATGAGCCGCCCTCCCCAGGCAATCGGCCGTATGCTCGAATGGCTCGGCAACTACTCGTTGCCGCTGTACTGCGTCCACCTGACCGTGCTCGTCTGGATTTCGGAACTGCTCGGGCGCGAGGTCTGGGTGCGGTTTCTGGCGGTCGCCGCGGCCCTTGCCCTGTCCTACCTTTGCTCGCGGCTGATCTCGTTCAAGGGCAAGCCCATCGCGGCGGCGGCCGTGCGGGAGCCGCAACAATGAGCCGCCCCATGCGCGGCGCGGGCTGACGCGCCCGGGGCTTGGCACTATGAGGCCGTCATGAATCCGATCCCACATGATGCCGCGTCAGGCTTGAGCGTGGCGGCGCTTTACCGGTTCACCCGCCTTGACGACTGCGCCAGCCTGCGCGCGCCGCTTGAGCGGGTCTGCCGGGAGCACGGCGTTCGAGGCACCCTGCTGCTTGCCCCCGAGGGCATCAACGGCACGATCGCCGGGCATCCGACCGGGATCGGCCGGGTGCTGGCGCATATTCGCGCCTTGCCCGATTGCGCGGATCTGGACGTCAAGCTGTCAAGCGCGGCGGCCATGCCGTTCCATCGCCTGAAAGTCCGGCTGAAGCGCGAGATCGTGACCATGGGTGAGCCTGACATCGATCCCCGGGCCAGTGCCGGAACCTATGTCGAGCCGGAGGAGTGGAACGCGCTGATTTCCGCACCGGATACCATCGTGATCGACACCCGCAACGACTATGAGGTGGCCATCGGCACCTTCGCCGGGGCACTCGATCCCGGGACCGCGTCGTTCCGGCAGTTCCCCCAGTGGTTTCGCCAGCAGCGCGATGCGCTGCTCGGCCAGGGGAAGCAGCCGAAAGTCGCGATGTTCTGCACCGGCGGCATCCGCTGCGAAAAATCGACGGCCTTCCTCAGGCAGGAGGGGGTCGATCAGGTCTATCACCTCAAAGGCGGAATCCTCAAATATCTGGAAACCGTGCCAGAGGAACGCAGCTTGTGGCAGGGGGAATGCTTTGTCTTCGACGAGCGGGTGGCGGTCGGCCATGGGCTGACCGAGGGCACGCACAGTCTCTGCCGGGCCTGTCGCCGCCCGCTGGGTCCGAACGACCGCCAGTCCGCGCTCTATGAAGAAGGGGTAAGCTGCGCCTCGTGCCATTCGGAGCGAACCGACGCGCAGCGCGCATCCTGCCGGGAACGCCATCGCCAGGAACAACTGGCCGCCGCGCGCGGCAGGGTCCACATCGGGGCAGACCCGGCGGGCACTTCCCGCGACGGCGCCGACTGAGCCGGTCCGCCGCGATCCGGTCTTTGCTCGCCAGTGCCCCTTTCAGCGCGGGATGATCGTAAGGTTCGCGCCGGTATAGGTAACGGCATAGTTGGGCGAGGCCCACAGCGAACCCCGGACGATCGCATAGTCGCCGGGCGCTGAAGGGATGGTCGCGCTGGTTGCCAGCGATCCGACCAGCTTGTCGCCGTTGACCAGTCCCTGCCCGCCGATCGTGTAGCTGAACGCCGGATTGGGGCTGCCATAGTAGCGGGTCAGCGCGTCCGCCGTGATGGTGATCGCGCGCGGAATGATAGTCAGCGCGGTGGCGTTGCCCGCCGCCTGAACCGTGGTCAGCCGGTAATTACTGCTGGCACTCAGCCCTGATCCGGTGACGCGGTAAGCGCCCACGGCCGAGGTGGCGGTGGCCGGCGTGCTCCACACTGGCGCGCCGCCCAGGCTATCCCCGTTGACCAGCCCGGCGCTGATGACGCTGCCGGTCAGCGCCGGATTGGCATCGCCATAGGTCCGGCTTGCCGCCGAAGCGGTATAGGTCACCGTCAGCGGGCGCGGCAGGATCGTCAGGTTGGCGCCATTGTAGGTGACGCTGTAATTGGCCGAGGCCGCCAGCGTCCCTTGCGTGATCGCATAGGTTCCAACGTTCGAGGCGGTGGTGGCGCTGGTCGCCAGCGCCCCGCTCAGCGTATTGCCATTGGCCAGCCCCTGCCCGCCGATCCACCAGGTCAGCGCCGGGTTGGCATCGCCGTAAGTGCGGACCCTGGCATAGGCGTTGATTATGATCGCGCGCGGGGTAATCGTCAGTGCGGTGGCATTGCCCGGCGCCTGGACACTGGTCAGCGCATAGTTGCGACCGGCCCATAGGCCCGAACCGGTGATGGCGTAACTGCCGACATTGGACAGCGTGGAGGCACCCGTCGACCACGAGATGAAACCCGACACCGCATCGCCGCCCACCAGGCCCTGCACGGTATAGCTGCCCGCCAGCAGCGGGTTGCGATCGCCATAGCTGCGGCTGACGGGATTGGCGGTGTAGACCACCGTCAGCGGACGCGGGGTGATGGTCAGCACGGCATTGGCGGGCACGATCACGCGATAGGCCACGCCGCCCGAACTGGTCAGCGCATTGCCAGCGGTGATGGAATAGTCGCCGCTACCCGTGGTATTCGTGGCGGCAGTCTCGAACAGTCCGGCTAAGGACAGGCTGTCTCCGGCCGGACCAAAGACGTAATACCCCGGGCCGCCGCCGGTGATCGAACCGGTCAGATCCGGATTGGCATCGCCATAATTGCGCGAAGCATCATCAGGCATCACCACCGCAACCGGGGTCAGCGCGTAGAGCTGCGGGTAATAACCGGCAGTCTGCCCGGCCTGCCCAACCTGGCTCGGCGGCGACCAGACTGTGGCGAAATCCCAGCCTGCATAGGTCGATGCATGGCTGCTGAAATCCTGAAGGTGCGCTGTCGCAAGCCCATTGGCATCGCTGCAACCGCTGCCGGCGGCCACTCCGCACATTGCCGCCTTGCCCGAGGTCGTCACATCCCAATAGCTGCTGCTGATGGTGCCTTCGTTGTGACCAACCAACCCACCAGCTTCCAAGTTTCCGGACACAGTGCCGGTGGAATAGGACTGCGCGATACTGCTGTTCTGGTAGCTGAGCCCCACCAGCCCGCCGAGCCTGAAATCGCTGCTTGAGACATTGCCGGTGGCATAGGATTGGCTGACGCTGGCGCTATTATAGATGGTCCCCGCCAGACCGCCTACCATCTGTTCGCCAGAGACTTGGCCGGTGGCATAGGCCTGGGACACCAGGCCGCCTGAAACATGCCCCAGCAGCCCGCCGACATGATACCTGCTCGATACTTTCCCCGTCGCGTAGGATTGGGTGATCGAGGCGTACTCGCTCTGGCCGACCAGACCTCCAGCCGATTGGAAGTATGCCGAAACATTACCAGTCGCATAAGATTGCGTGATTGGTGAGCGGTCGTTCCAGCCCACAAGACCCCCGGCAAAGGCCCAGCTCGCTGAAACAAGGCCGGAGGCATGCGACTGACTGATGGAGCTTCTCTCATTACCCCCAACCAGCCCGCCAACTTTCGAACTTCCCGACACAATCCCGCTGGCATGGGACTGCATAATCGAGCTGCGATAGGCATAGCCGACCAGCCCTCCGACCCGGTCCGTCCCGGTTACGTTGGAGCTCGAGTAGGACTTCGAGATGGTGCCTTGGTCATAGCCCACCAAGCCGCCGGTTATGGAGTAGGAGCTAGATACGCTGCCGCTTGCATAGGACTCTGTGATGGTCGCGCCCGGATTATTGATCCCCACCAGACCGCCAGTAAAATACTCGGTGCCGGTGACACTGCCCGTGAAGTGGGACCGGGAAATGGTCCCAAAATTGGCCCCGAGCAGACCGCCAAGATAGGTCGATCCCGTCACGCTGGAATTCACCACACCAAGATCGCTGATCCTGGCGGCGCGCCCGGCAAAGCCGAACAGTCCCGCGAAGCGGGCGCTCGGCCGGTTGATGGTCAGATTCGCAACCGTGTGCCCTTGGCCGTCGAACGATCCGGTAAAGCCGGCAAGGGCCCAGTCACTTTCAGGGTTGAAGACACTGCCCGCACCATCGGTCCCCAGCGGCACGAACCCGGCGCCCGCATTCCAGCTGGCGGTCGCGCTGGCATCGATGTCGCGGCCAAGCGCGTAGCTGTTGGCCATGCTGTGGTCGTTGATCGCCTGCAGCTGGTCCAGCGTCCGGACCAACTGATAGGCGGTCACGGTGCCTGCCGTGACATTGCCGCTGAAGTCGGTTGCCGTGCCGAACGAGGCCGGGTTGTAATAGATCAGCGCCGTCGATCCCGCGCCCGAGAGGCTGGCGGCGGCGCCGGTGCCGAAGGCCACCGTTCCTGTGCCTGTGCCGGTATTGTCGGCCTTCATCACCAGTCCGGCATTGGCGCCGGTCGCGGAAAGGTTGGCATTCACGGCGATGTCGCGAAAGGCCGACAGCGTCAGCACAGTGCCGCTCGACCAGGTCACCGCGTCATCAAGAACGATATCGCCATCGGTTCCCGAGGAGCCATTGCTCGACAGGATGGTGACATTGCTGCCCGCCAGGTTCGATGAGAGCGCGGCCCCGGTGATATCGCCACCCGATGCCGCAACCGTGAAATCGACCGGGTCGATCAGCCAGGTGCCGGTCTGCCCGTGGGCCGCGCCGGTATCGACCGCAAGGCCGTTCAGATCGACATGGGCGCCCGAGGTTTCGATGAAGCCGCCGTCGCCGCTGGCGCCGCTTGCCCGCGCGGTCAGGCTTCCCGACGCGGTGACCGTCCCGCCAGCACCGCCCAGCAGCAGGATCGTGCCGCCACTGCCTACCGCGCTGTCGGCGCTGATGCTGCCCGACATGTTAATCACGTTGCGGACCGCGTCCTTCAGGGTCGCTGCCTTGAGCAGCACGGTGCCCCCGGTCGCCGTGATCGTGCCGCTGTTGCCGACCAGCGCCTCATCGCCAGCGAGCGCGCTCGTTGGCACGCCCACCTGCATAAAGTTGCGGCCGTTGATGTCGAGCGCGATCTGCTCTCCGGAACCAAGGCCGACCTTGCCCAACGGCACCGAAATATAGCCGTTGTTGGCGACGCTCCCGCCCAGCAGCGCGACATAGCCGCCCTGGCTGGCCGTGATGCTGCCAGCGTTCGACACCCGGCCCGATGCGCCCCGGCCAGTGAAACCGGCCTTGCCAGCCATGAAATCCTCGTCGGCAATGTCGAGGGCGGATGCAACGAAGCCGCCAGCGGTGTTCACGCTGCCGGAAGCGGTTATCGCGATGCCGTTGGGATTGACGAGATAGACCGCGCCGTTGGACGTGATCTGGCCCGCAATCGATGAAGCGGCCGTGCCGGTTACGCGGTTGAGCGTGGCGCTTTGCGCGTCCGGCTGGTTGAAGGCGACGCTGCCGGCCGGCCCGACCGAGAAACTGTTCCAGTTGATCACCGCGCGCGCCGTTGACTGATCGATCGCCATGGAACCGCCCGTCGCCGCGATCGTCGCGGAACCGGCAGCCACGTTGCCGCCTGAAGGCAGCGTCTCCGCATGGGCCAGCCCGGATAGGCCGGCCACCAGCACACTGGAGGCCATGAGCGCGCGGCGAAGGTGCTGCCAAGGGCGGGCAGTCCGGGGCGGAGAGGGGGCGATACGAAGCATGACAGTCAGTCCTCAGTCCAGAAGGTGCGGCCCGGCGCGGGATTGGAACGGCTGGCCCTGCCGCGGGCATGGAAGCCCGCCCGGCCTGCCATGGTTCGCTCACCGGGAACCATTGTCGGAAGCGTACTGGCAAATGGAGAAACCAAACGGGCATTCGCTGCCGCTGTGTCCCATTGCCCGGGAAAAAATCCGGTCGCGGCCAATACCTTCTCTGAAAAAACGACTCGTCTTCGAATGAAATTTCCGCAACCCGTCCCTCGAACACAGAAAATTAAGCTAGAAAAATCATACTTATCCGTAATGCATCGGAGAATTTTATTGGTCGCGGGAGACAGCATTCATCCACTCCTCTTGTTTGACCATAAGGCCAAAGCACGATCTTGCCTTGCGCAATGTCAATCAGGCCGCGGTCGGCGCCTGATGGGTCCAGTTGCGATCCGCGCGGGCGGCGCGCTCCCTTTCGCACTGCCCGCTTGAGTGCGTGGCCCGTTCCGGGGTAACCACGCGGCGAACACGGACGCGGCGGACATGATGAAACTCACGATCAATGGCAAAGTCACAGCGGTGGACGTGGATCCGGCCATGCCGATCCTGTGGGTGGTGCGCGAAAAGCTGGGGCTGACCGGCACCAAGTTCGGTTGCGGCATGGCGCTGTGCGGGGCCTGCACGGTGCACCTCGATGGCCGGCCGGTGCGCAGCTGCTCCACCCCGATCGCCGAGGCGGAGGGCAAGGCCATCACCACGATCGAAGGCGTCGCCGGGCCAGAGGGGGAACTCAGCAAGGTCCAGCAGGCCTGGATCAGTGAACAGGTGCCGCAGTGCGGCTATTGCCAATCGGGCCAGATCATGGCGGCGACCGCGCTGCTGCGTGACAATCCCAGCCCCAGCGATGCCGATATCGACGCGGCGATGGCTGGCAACCTCTGCCGCTGCGGAACCTATGTCCGCATCCGCCGCGCGATCAAGGTGGCGGCGGGACTGGAACCGGCCAAGGGCGCGCCGCAGACCGGGAGTGCGCAGGCATGAACGAGATCGCCAAGCCGGCGCAGCGCAGCCGCGCGGCCAAATGGTCGCGCCGGGGCTTCATCGGGGCCGGGGTCCTGGCGGGGGGCACCCTGCTGATCGGCGTCGCCGTGCGGCCGGGCAATCCGGTGGGCAAGCTTGGCTCGCTGGTCGCCGGGGGCCAGGGCGAGCAACTGATCAACAGCTGGCTCAAGATCGATGCCGACAATATCGTCACAGCGATCGTCCCGCATTGCGAGATGGGCCAGGGCGCGCATTCGGTGCTGGCGCAGATGCTGGCGGATGAGCTTGATGCCGACTGGTCGCTGGTCAGGGTCATGCAGGCGCCGGCCGATGGCAGCTATGTGGTGACCGATACGATCCGCGGCTTCGTGGCCCAGGGCACGCTGGGTGCGCCGGACTGGCTGGAGCCGACCTGGAACGGCCTGTTCACCAGAATCGGTCGGCTGGCCGATGGGATGATTACCGGCGGCAGCTCATCGGTCCGCACCACCGGGCAGCACACCATGCGGATCGCGGGCGCGGCGGCGCGGCAGATGCTGGTTGGCGCGGCGGCCCGCGCATGGGGTGTCCCCGCCGCCGAGATCACCACGGCTGGCAGCGTGTTGAGCCACAAGGCTTCGGGTCGCTCCGCGCCCTATGCCCGCTTCGCCGCAGCCGCAGCCGAAGAGGATATGCCGCAGACACCGGCACTGAAGGCGCCCGGGGACTACCGCCTGATGGGCACCGACGCTCCGCGCACCGATATCCCGGCCAAGGTCAACGGCACGGCCAGTTTCGGCATCGATGCCGTGGTGACGGGCCAGACCATGACCTATGCCGCCGTGCGCCGCGCTCCGGTGCCTGGCACGCGCGTGGCAAAGATGGACGCCAGCGCGGCCAAGGCCATGCCGGGCGTGCTGCAGATCCTCAACATGGGCGATTTCCTGGCGGTTGTGGCGGACAGTTACTGGCAGGCCCAGCAGGCGCTGAACGCAATTACCGCCGAATATACCGCACCCGAAAGCTCGATCCGGTCAAGCCAGGACCAGTTCGCCCGCTTTTCCGCCGCGCTGGACGAAGCTGGCGAAGCGGGCGGCAAGGAAGTGATCGCGTTGGGCGATGCCAAGGGCGCGATGGCTGGTGCCGCCAGGAAGATCAGCGCCGACTACCAGGTGCCCTACCTGGCCCACGCCCCGCTTGAACCGATGAACGCCACCGTCTGGGTGCGCGATGGCAAGTGCGAGATCTGGACCAGCACCCAGGTGCCGCTGATGGCGCGCAGCGCGGCGGCGAAGGCGCTGGATATTTCGGCTGACGACGTGACCATGCATCATCCGCTGCTGGGCGGCGGCTTCGGGCGGCGGCTGGAAGTCGACTACGTGATCATGGCCGCCCGGATCGGCCAGGCCACCGGCTATCCGGTCAAGATGATCTGGTCGCGCGAGGAAGATACCCAGAAGGGCCTGTTCCGCTGCGCCGACATGAGCCGGTTCACTGGCGGGCTCGACGCGCGGGGGCGGCTGGTGGCGTACAACAACGTCTTTACCCAGCGTAACGACCCGGCGGACGCCTGCGACTGCGCCTTCTATGATATTCCCAACAAGTCGATCCGCGTCGCCGAAGCGGAGCTGCACCTGCCCTTCGCGGCCTTCCGTTCGGTCGATCACAGCCAGCAGGCGTTCTTCATCGAAAGCTTCATCGACGAGGCAGCGCAGGCCGCTGGGCGCGATCCGCTGGAGTTTCGCCTGGCCATGCTGGGCCAGTCTCCGCGCCACAAGGCCGTGCTGGAAAAAGCTGCGGCCATGGCCGGTTGGAGCACCAGGCCCGCTGCCGGACGCGGGCGCGGCATTGCCCTGACCGAATCCTTCGGCACGATCGTGGCGGAAGTGGTCGAAGTTGACATGAGCAGCGGCAAGCCGCGCGCAACCAACGTGTGGTGCGCCGCCGATCCGGGCTTCGCGATGAACCCGGACGGGTTCCGCAACCAGATGGAGGGCGGGATCGTGTTCGGGCTGACGGCAGCCCTCTACGGCGAAATCTCGCTCAGGGACGGAGCGGTCGAGCAAGGCAATTTCCACGACTACAAGCTGCTGCGGATGGACGAATGCCCGGCCATCGCGGTGGAGATCATCAACGGCAAACACGAGAAGCTGGGCGGCGCAGGCGAACCGGGGCTCCCCCCCGTGGCGCCAGCCCTCGCCAATGCGATCTTCGCCGCCACGGCCAAGCGCATCCGCGCCCTTCCGATCTCCAAGCACTTCGCCTGAACCGGGAGCGAGACGCCATGCAACCAACCGCCGCTTTCGCCATGACTGGCCTGGCCCTGCTCCTGTCCGCCTGCGGTTCCAGGGCCGAAGCCCCGGTCGAACAGATCGTGGTGCGCCAGCCCGGCGCCGTCGCCGCTTCGGCCCCGGTGGGCGCTCCGGACGCCGGAGATCCGGTGGCTGCTGGCAAGGTGGCCTTTGCCGCCTGCGCCGCGTGTCACTCCGCCGCGCCGGGCGCCGCTTCGGGCATTGGCCCCAATCTTCATGGAGTGGTTGGCCGCGCCGCCGGATCAGCCCCGGGTTTCAGCTATTCCCCGGCCATATCGAAGTCCGGCATCACCTGGACCGAGCGCGAGTTGGACACCTTCCTGGCCAACCCCGCCGCCAAGGTTCCCGGCACTTCGATGGCGGCGGGACAGGTAACCGATGCCCCGCGCCGCGCCGCGATCATCGCCTATCTTGCCAGCCTGAAGGATTGAGCGCCTCGCCCGCATGGACCAGCGCCGGATATTCGCATTCCTGAAGGATCGAATTGCGGCTGGCCAGGCCTGCGCGCTGGTAACCGTTCTGGCGGTAGAGGGCAGCGCGATGCGCAATCCCGGGACGCACATGGCCGTCTCGGAAGATGGCAGCTTTGCCGGTTCGCTGTCGGGCGGCTGTATCGAGAATGCGGTGGTGGCCGAGGCCTGCGCGGCCCTGACCCAGCGGCAGCCCCGGATCGTGCGGTTCGGGGCAGGCTCGCCCTATCTCGACATCCGCCTGCCCTGCGGAGGGGGCCTCGATATTCATTTCCAGCCGCTAGCCGACGGGATGGTCGCGCGCGATTGCCTTGCCGCGATCGAGGCCCGGCGCCCCTACTCGCTCGCGATCGGCCCGCACGGAGTGGAGTGCCGTGCAGGCTGGCATCCGGCACCGTTTGATCCGGCCGGGGGCACCGCCAGCTTTGGCTATTTCCCGCAGGCGCGGCTGATACTGGTCGGGCACGGCGAGGGGCTGAGCGCGCTGGCGCTGCTGGCGCGGACCTGCGCGCTGGAGGTTGCGGTGCTGACCCCGGACGAGCGGGCACAGGACCGCTTGCAGAGTCTGGGCTTTCCGGTCACGAAGCTGAACCGCACCACCGATACCGCGCTGCTGCACAGCGATCCGTGGACCGCCATCGCCTTCCTGTTTCACGACCACGACTGGGAGATCGCGCTGCTGCGCCGGGCGCTTGAACTACCGCACTTCTATGTTGGCGCGATGGGTGGACGGCGGGCCCATGCCGCCCGCTGCGAGGCCCTGCTGGCCGCCGGCGTGCCGGCCAGCGCGATCGCCACGCTGCATGCACCGATCGGCCTGTTTCATTCCTCGCGCGATCCGGAGACGCTGGCCCTATCCGCCCTGGCCGAGATTGTCCGAGTCTATCAGGCCACCGACTTCGGATCCGCCCTTGCCTGAGGAACCACGCTTTGCCGTGGCGGTCCTCGCCGCCGGGCAATCGCGCCGCTACGCCCCGGGCGACAAGCTGGCGGCGATGTTCCGGGGCCGGCGCCTTGGCGAACTGGCCTGCCACACCCTGGCCGGGGTGGAGTTCGCGCATCGCTGGGTCATCGCTGCCCGGGCCGACCACTCCTGCGCCCAGAGCTGGCAGGCCGATCGCTTCACGATTGCGGTGAATCCACAGGCCTCGTCCGGCATGGGCACTTCGGTCGCGCTGGCTGCCAGGCTGGCGCTGGACGCGAAGGCCGATGGCCTGCTGATAGTCTTGGCCGACATGCCCCTGGTTCCCGCCGATCATTTTCGGTCCCTGGTCGCCCGCGCGGCCGCTTCCGGCCCAGCCGCGATCATTGCTTCGGTCGCCGCCGGTGTCCGGTCGCCCCCGGCCGCGTTCGGGCGTGATCGTCTTGCCAATCTGGCGGCCATCATGGGCGACGTTGGCGCGCGCGGGCTGCTCGCTCAGGCGGAACTGGTCGCGTGCACGCCCGAATTGCTCATCGATATCGACGACGAGAAGGCGCTGGCCCGGGCATTGCAGGCCTGATCCGTAGAGATTTCAAATCTCCGGCACTCCATGACCGCTGGCGCTGATAAGGTCAGCCACGGTCGGCCCACATCTCCGCCATCATCCGGCGTACGCTGCAATGTCCTGATTTTATGAGATTCCGTGGTGAGCCCTGCTGGGTTCGAACCAGCGACCTACTGATTAAAAGTCAGTTGCTCTACCGACTGAGCTAAGGGCCCTTGCCACGGAGCACGTGCCCTAGTTGGAGCGGGGCACCGGGTCAAGCGCGGTGCGGGCGGGTCAGGCGTCTGTGCAGCTGGCGCAGGGTCAGGTGGCTCAGCGGATCGCGCCAGGCGGGAGCGATGGCGGCGGCGGGGGTCAGGACGAAGTCGCGGTGGCGGAACTCGCGGTGGGGGACGATGAGGCCGGGCGAGCCCCAGCATCCGCCCGACCACAGCACGATATCGAGATCGAGTACGCGACTGGCCCAGCGCTGCCCGACGGGCCTGCGCCCAAAGGCACGCTCGATGGTTTTCAGGCGGTGCAGCAGCGCATCGGGCTCCGTCTCGCAGACCACCAGCGCCGCGCTGTTGGCATAGCGGCGACTGGAAGGTCCGATCGGCGCGGAGCGCATCACCGGCGCGGCACGCTCCACCCGGATCCCGGCGGCATCGAGCGCGTGGAACGCCTCGCCCAGCACCTGTTCGGGCCGCCCGAACCGCGCGTGGCGCACGTTCGATCCCAGCGCGATAAGGTAGCGGTACACCTGCCTCAGATGTCCTGCGCGATCCGGCCGTAGAGCTGCGGGCGGCGATCGCGGAAAAAGCCCATGCCTGCGCGGTGGCGCGCGGCTCGGGTCAGATTCAGGCCATGGACCAGGACGCCGGTTTCCTCAGCGCCGAACTGCACCACCAGATCGCCCCATTCGTCCGCGATGAATGAATGGCCGTAAAAGCGCTGGCCATCTTCGGTGCCGATCCGGTTGGCGGCGATCACCGGCATGCAGTTCGAAACCGCATGGCCCTGCATCGCGCGGCGCCACATCCGGCTGGTATCGAGATCGGCGTCATAGGGTTCGGTGCCGATCGCGGTGGGATAGAGCAGCACTTCCGCCCCCAGCAGCGCCATCACCCGCGCGCATTCGGGGTACCACTGGTCCCAGCAGATGCCGACGCCGATCCTGGTGCCAAACGCTTCCCACACCTTGAACCCGTCGTTTCCGGGGCGGAAATAGTACTTTTCCTCATAACCGGGGCCGTCGGGAATGTGGCTTTTGCGATAGGTCCCCGCAATCTCGCCATCCGCGCCGATCCAGGCGAGGGTGTTGTAGTAGTGGTGCCCGTCACGCTCGAAAAAGCTGGTCGGGATCGCCACCTTCAGCCTGGCCGCAAGGGCGCGCATCGCGATTACGGAGGGATGGTCCTCCACCGGGCGCGCCAGTTCGAACAGCGCCTCGTCCTCGTGCTTGCAAAAGTAGGGGCCGGAGAACAGCTCGGGCGGAAGGATCACCTGCGCGCCCCGTGCGGCGGCGGCTTCGACCTGGGCGCCAACGGCAGCGATATTCTCGCCCTCGTCGGCCGAGCCGAGCGGCAACTGGAGAGCGGCGACGGTAATCATCCTGTCCATGGCCGACGCTTATGTCTCCTTGAACGCGAAGTCCACCAGGGCAGCCCCCGCGATGAGCGAGATTGCGCGGCACACTTAGTGAATTTATCGACAAGGTCGGCCGAACCATCGATTTACAAATTTACAAACTTAGCTTGTAAATTCGCATACTTGGCAACCGCCCCACTCATTCCCGCAGGTCAGGGACGCTTGCGGAACAGCAGCGTCATCCGGTCACTTTCGCCGATTGCCCGAAGCCGGGCCTTGTCCTCTTCCTTGGCTCCGCGCATCGCAGGCGGCAGGGTCCAGACGCCGTCGGGCCAGTTGGCCGGATCCTTCGGATTGGCATTGGCCTGGCTCTTGCCGACATAGGTAAAGCCATTGAGTTCCATGAAACGAATAACGTCGGCCTCGCGCAGATAGCCCTTGCTGCCATCGCTGTAGCTGTAGGGCGCGTCGGCGCGGGCGCGGTGCTGTTCGATCCCCACCATGCCATCGGGCTTGAGCAGTTCGCGCATCGCCTTGATCTCGCGGTCGGCGATGTTCCAGCGCATCAGGTTGTGCATCATCCGCATGATCAGGATGCGGTCGAACGTGCCCTTTTCAGCAGCAGGCACGGCATCAAGCGTGAGGGCGGTGAAACGCTCTGCCGGCTGGCCGGACCAGGTGGCGATGTCCGACGCATACTTTGCCGCGCCATCGCGGATGCCCTGCTGGGACTTCTCGTTGAAGGCCCCCGAAGTGGGATCGAAATAAAGCCCGACCAGCTTGCCCTTAGGCCCGAGGTACAGCCCCAGCAAACGCGAATACCATTCACCGCCGGGGGCATATTCACCCACCTTCATATCCGGCGCGACCTGGAAGAAGGTCAGCGTTTCCGCAGGCTTGCGATACTGATCGCGGGCACGGTCGGCATCACGGCGGGAATCGGCGACGGCTGCGGAAAGCGCCGGATCGATCTTTGCCGCAGCGGCGGCGGGGCGCTTTTTGCCGGGCGCGGCATCGGCGGCGGTCAGCGGCAGAACGAGGCCGAGGGCAAGAACGGGCAGGAACAGGCGGCGCATGGAGTGTCTCCCGGGGAGGTGGTGTTTCTGCGAATGGTTCTAGTTTGCACACTGCCGATGACAAGTCCCGGGCAGGTGCCTATTTGGGAAGCCTGGACGAAAGGACGCAAATGGCACAGGCAATTCTCGCAGGCGGCTGTTTCTGGTGCACCGAGGCGGTGTTCCGCCAGCTCGCCGGGGTTACGGAAGTGGAAAGCGGCTACATCGGCGGGCACGTCGAAAACCCCACCTACAAACAGGTATGCAGCGGCACCACCGACCACGCCGAAGCGATCCGGGTGACCTATGATCCCGCGGTGATCTCCTATGCCCAGTTGCTCGACGTGTTCTTCGCCACTCACGATCCGACGCAGCTGAACCGTCAGGGAGGCGACATCGGCACCCAGTACCGCTCGGCGATCTTCCTGGTGGACGAAGACCAGCGCGCCGGAGCGGAGGCCGGGATCGTCCGCGCACAGGCCGAGCATGGCGGGCGCGTGGTGACCACGATCGAAGGCCCGGCGACCTGGTATCCGGCTGAAGACTATCACCAGGAATACTGGGAGGGCGATGGCCAGCGGAACCCCTATTGCCTCGCCGTGATCCCGCCCAAGCTCGCCAAGCTGCACAAGGGATTCGCGGCGCAGCTCAAGGGTTGAGCGCTGTTCAGGCGGCCCGCCACCGCGCGATGAAGAACCCGTCGATGCCGCCGGCCTCCGCCAGCATGGCGGGGTCGGTGCGCAGCCAGCCTTGCGCGGTTGGCGTGAAGCCGGGCACCTCGTCCGCGCGAATGGGATCGGGGGCAAGCGCCACGCGCGCCGCCTGATCCTCGCCCTCCTCGCGCTCAAGCGAGCAGACCGCGTAGACCAGCCGCCCGCCGGGAGCGAGCAGCCGCGCGGCGCGGCTCAGCATGGCGGCTTGCAAATGGGCCATTTCCGCGATCTGGCGCGGCCCGATGCGGTGGAGCACATCCGGATGGCGGCGGCAGGTGCCGGTGGCTGTGCACGGCGCGTCCAGCAGCACGGCATCGAAACGTTCTTCGGTTTCCCACTTAAGCGCATCGGCAACAACGGTTTCAGCGGAAAGTGAAGTGCGCTTGAGGTTCTGGCTCATGCGCTCCAGCCGCTTGGCGCTCATGTCCAGCGCGGTCACTTGCCAGCCCTGGGCGGCGAGTTGCAGCGTCTTGCCCCCGGGCGCCGCGCAGAGATCGAGCGCGCGGCGCCCCTCCCCCGCACCAAGCAGCCGCGCGGGCAGGCTGGCGGCGAGATCCTGCACCCACCAGGCGCCTTCGTCATAGCCGTCAAGGTTCTCGACGGCCGTGCCGCGCGGCAGGCGCACATGACCGGGGAGCAGCGACGCACCACCCAGCCGCTCGGCCCATTCGGCGGTGCGGGCGGGATCGCGCAGAGTCAGATCGAGCGGGGGCGGCAGAGCGAGTCCGGCGGCAATCGCTTCGGCCCGCTCACCCCAGCGGGCCGCCGTTTCGGCGGGTAGGGTCGGTGCGGCGGGGAGGACGACGCCACGCTTGACCAGTGTTGAGAACACACCGTGCGCCAGCCGACGCGGACCGCCGCTCAGCAGCGGCAGGCCCGTGGCGATCACCGCATGCGGCGGCGTATCGAGCCGCAGCCAGCCAGCCAGCATCAGCCGCAGCACGGCGCGCGGCTTGGCGTCTTCGGGAAGCGGCAGGCGGGTGGCACTGTCAATCAGCGCGTCGAGGTCGGTCAGCCAGCGCAGCGCCTCGGCCGCAAGCGCTCGGGCCAGCGCCTTGTCTGCCGCGCCGGGCAGGCCCTGAAGCGCGCCGTGGGCTGCGACATCAAGCGTCTCGCCCCGCCGCAGCACGGCATCGAGCAGGCGCAGCGCCGATCTGCGCGCGGGAAGGCCGGGAATGTCCATGCGCTGCCCCTATAGGCAATTGCATTGCAGGACCAGCCAGCGCATGGAATTGCCATGATCAAGCGCGCCACCCAGCGGCCCCAGCCCTTCGCCAAGCCCGCGCACTGGAGCAACGACCCCGTGCCCCAGCCCGCCCCGGCCAAGGACGAGCCCGATCCCGACGGCCTGCCCCCCACCCGCTATGGCGATTGGGTAAAAAAGGGCATCGCCATCGATTTCTGAGGGCGGTTTGCTAAACTGCCCGTCTGCGCTCGATAAGAACGGCGGTTGGTAGCCGGGACCGGATCAGAACACAGCGTCAAACGCCGATTCCAGCCGCTTCACGCTTGCCGCCACGTCCCCCAGCTTGTCGAGCCCGAACAGGCCGAGCCGGAAACTGCGGTACTCCGCGCCTTCGTCGATCATCAGCGGCACGCCCGCCGCGATCTGGAGGCCCCGCGCGGCAAACTTCTTCCCGTTCTGGATCTCCGGATCAGCGGTGTAGCTGACCACCACGCCCGGCGCCTCGAAGCCTTCCGCCGCGACCGACTGCACACCGCGCGCCTTCAGCAGGGCGCGCACTGCCCGGCCCTGTTCCCACTGCGCATCGCGCGCCTTGTCCAGCCCGAAGGCGATTGTCTCGTGCATCGTGTCACGAAACGCGCGCAAGGCGTCGGTTGGCATGGTGGCGTGGTAGGCGTGACCGCCACCAAGGTAGGCCTCCATGATCGCCACCCAACGGTTAAGGTCCATTGCAAAGCTGGTCGACTGCGCTGCGCGGCATACTTCCAGAGCGGCATCGTTCATCATCACCAGCCCCGCGCAGGGCTGCGCCGACCAGCCCTTTTGCGGAGCGGAAACCAGCACGTCGACGCCCAGCGCGGCCATGTCGATCCACACGCAGCCCGAGGCCACGCAATCGAGCACGAACAGCCCGCCAGCGCGGTGCACCGCCTGGGCCACCGCCGCGATATAGGCATCGGGCAGGATGATCCCGCTCGCCGTCTCGACATGAGGGGCGAAGACCACTTGCGGCTTTTCCGCCTCGATTGCGGCGACCACTTCCTCGATCGGCGCGGGGGCAAACGGCGCGGTCGGCCCATCCCCGATGCGCCGCGCCTTGAGCACGGTTTCGCTGGCCGGAATGCTACCCGCCTCGAAGATCTGGCTCCAGCGGTAGGAGAAGAAACCGTTGCGGATCACCATCACGCGCCTGGCGGTGGCGAACTGACGCGCGACGCTTTCCATCGCATAGGAGCCGCCGCCCGGCACCACCACCGCGCGGCTGGCCTTGTAGACATCGGTCAGCCCGGCGTGAATGTCGCGCATGACCTGCTGGAACGCGGCGCTCATGTGGTTGAGCGAGCGGTCGGTGAAGACCACCGAGAATTCGAGCAAGCCGTCAGGGTCGATTCCGGGATTGAGGCCGGGCATGGTAAATCTCCTGAAAGTCAGATCCAGCCGGCGAGTTCGCGGCGGACGAGGGTTTCGAGCATGGCCATTCCGGCCGGGGAAGTGTTGAGGCAGGACAGGGCGGCAAAATTCGTGCCGCCGCCCTCCACGAACTGTTCCTTGCCCCGGATCGCCAGTTCCTCCAGCGTTTCAAGGCAGTCCGCGGAAAAGCCCGGCGCGGCGATGGCCATGCGGCGGGTGCCTTTCGCGGCCTCGGAAGCGATCACCGCGTCGGTCGCTGGTTCCAGCCACTTGGCCCGGCCAAAGCGCGACTGGAAAGTGACTTCGATCCTCAGGTCAGGGAAATCCCCGGCCAGCGCCTCGGTCAAGAGCCGCGCGGTCTTGCGGCACTGGCAGTGATAGGGATCGCCCAGGTGCAGGGTGCGCTCGGGCATACCGTGAAATGACAGCAGCAGCACTTCGGGCACAAACGGCAACGCGGCAAGCTGGCGCGCGGTATCATCGCGCAACGCGGCGATGTGCGCCGGATCGTCGTAATAGGGCGGCAGGGTGCGGATCGCGGGTTGCCAGCGCATCGCCGCCAGCTGCGCACCCAGCGCATCGTGCGAGGAGGCGGTGGTTGCGCCAGAATACTGCGGATAAAGCGGGGCGATCAGGATCCGCTCGCAACCCGCATCCTTGAGCGCCTGAACTTCGGCCCCCAGCGCGGGATTGCCATAGCGCATCGCCCAGCGCACCACTGCCGCATCGCCCAGCCGCTCCTGCAAGGCCGCTGCCTGCGCGCGGGTGATCGAGGCCAGCGGCGAGCCGTGTTCGGTCCAGACCTGGCTGTAGGCATGGGCGCTCTTCCTAGGGCGGGTGTTGAGGATGATCCCGTTGAGGATCGGCCACCAGACGAGGCGCGGGATCTCCACGACACGCGGGTCAGACAGGAATTGCTTAAGGTAACGCCGAACCGCAGCCGGGGTCGGCGCGTCGGGCGTGCCGAGGTTGACCAGCAACACGCCCACACGGGACGGCTGGACGGACGGATGACCGGCGGGAAGCACGGCGGACATGATCTCAAATCTCTCCTGCGCCAAGCGGCAGCGAATGGAGCCGGGTTCCCCCGGCGGAAAACAGGGCGTTGGCGATAGCCGGCGGGGCTATCACCGCGCCAAGCTCGCCGGGATCGAACGGCTCGGCTTCGCTATCGATGAACTCCACCTCGATCTCGGGGCAATCGGCCAGCAGCGGCAGACCGAGCAGGCCAATCCGGCCCGTCAGCGGCAGGCCATCGCCATAGGCGGTGGAAGACCCGCGCGCCAGCCCCATGCCGAACACCAGACCGCCCTCGATCTGCTGGCGGGCAATGTCGACGTTGACGATCCGGCCGATGTCGGCAACCGCCGTCAGCTTGTCGACCCGGATGCCGCGTTCATCGCGCCGGGCCGAGGCGACCAGCGCGATCCGGCCCTCGCGGCGGCCAAGGGTCATGCGGTGGCAGGCGATCCCCTGCCCGCTGCCCCCGGCACCGCCACCCCATTCGGCCAGGCTTGCCGCCCGCTGAAGGCACTGGGCAAGCTTCAGGTCCTGGCCCAGCATGGCCATGCGATAGGACATCGGCTCACGCCCAGACCGCTGGGCCAGTTCGTCGATGAAGGTTTCGATCAGGAAGCAACCGATGCCGTGCGAATTGCCGCGCAGCCGCCCGGTGGGCAGACCGATGCCGACCGGCACGTGCTCGACCACAAGATGCTCGATGCCATAGACCGGGACCATGCCCTCCATCGCCAATGGATCGGACGCTTCCTGCGCCGACAGCGCGTCCTGCGGGCTTTCGCCTTCCAGCAGCCGCGCGGCAAATTCGCGAGTGGTCGCGGGCATGGCAACGCGCACTTTCAGCGCGGTCAGGCTGCCTTCCGGCCCGGTCCGCGCCGCCAGCACGGCGCGCGCCGGAGTGCGGGGCAGGCCCGCGACCTGTTCCTGCCAGCGCGACCAGACCAGTTGCACCGGTCGGCCCACCTCGCGCGCGATCAGCGCGGCCTCGGCGGCGTGGGGATGTTCCAGCCGGGCATCGAAGCTGCCCCCGGCGGGCATCGGATAAAGCACCACCGCGTCGATCCCGATCCCCAGCGCGTCGGCGGCCGCACGGCGCGCGGCCTGCGGGGCCTGGCTGGCGATCCACAGCTCCAGCTTGCCATCGGCATAGCGCGCGGTGGCGCTCGCAGTTTCGAGGCCGCCATGGAGCGCGGGGAACACGCCGTAATTGGCAACGTGTTCGAACTTGCTGGACAGCCATTCATCCGGATCGCCCGCCTCGGCAATGCGGGTGGCATCGCCGCGCCGCAGCGCCTCTTCCAGTCGCTGGGTGACAGTGCCGCTTTCCGCGCGTTGTTCTGCGGCAAAGCGCGGGGCGATCCGCTTCAGCGCCTGTTCGGCGGCCCACCAGGTTGGCGCGACGGCGGCCAGCCAGTCCGGCCCCGCGACCATCCCGACCAGCCCGAGCGAACGGGCCTGCGCATCGCCTGTGTCAATTTCCCCGCTCAGCTTCGTCTCGCCATGCGGGCCATGGCGGATCGCGGCATAGACCATGTCAGGCAGGCGCACGTCGCCCGCGAAGGCGAGCGAGCCGTCAACCTTGGCCGGCAGGTCAAGCCGGGGATAGCGCAGCGTCGCCCCCGCCGGGAACTGCGCCGCGCGCTCGGCCGGAGCTTCGGGGCGCAGCACGGCCGGCCTGGGCGGGCTGAAGCCAGCTGCCGCTTCGACCAATTCGCCGAAAGCAGCGCGGGTCTTGCCGTGGGTCACGAAGCCGCCCTGCACTTCGCATTCCTCCCAGGCCACGCCCCAGCGGTCAGCGGCGGCCTGAGCCAGCATCGCCCGCGCACTGGCGGCGGCGATCCGGGCGGGCAGTTCATGCGCGGCCAGCGCGGTGCCATCGGCGCTGACCGTAAAGGCCTCTCGCTCCGCAAAGCGCCGGGCGAGCAGGCTGTCCTCTCCTCCGGCCAGGCCGGGAAACAGCGGCATCCACAGTGGCGCCCAGCGCGCGGCGAGCGGAACATTGGCATAGGCCCCGCTCACCGGCGCGGGCTCGACCGCCACCTGCCGCCAGTCCGCGCCCAGCTCCATCGCCACGATCTGCGGGATCAGGGTGGAAATGCCCTGTCCCGCCTCAAGTTCCGGCACGGCGACGGTGACCACGCCGTCCCTGCCGATTTTCAGCCAGGCGTTGAAGGCGTGCTCCCCCTCGCCCGCGACCAGCGGAGGGGCGAAACGGCGCGGGGTCAGCGCCCAGGCGACCAGCAGGCCGCCGGTCGCCCCGGTCCCCAGCAGCACGCCCCGGCGCGAGATGTGCATGGCCCCGGCCTGCTCTTACTGGTTATCGAGCCAGGTGGCGATGCGGCGGGCAACCGCCTCGAACGCCGCCGCGCCTTCGCCTTCCCCGGCAGCGGGCGGCTGACCGGCATCGCTGGCCTCGCGGATCGCCATTTGCAGCGGGATGCGGCCCAGGAACGGCAGGCCCAGTTCCTTCGCCGCAGCCTCGGTCCCGCCCGATCCGAAGGGATCGCTGACCTTGCCGCAATGCGGGCAGGCATAACCGGCCATGTTCTCGACCATCCCGATTACCGGCACTTCGCCCACCCCGAACAGCTGGATCGCGCGGCGCGCGTCGATCAGCGCAAGGTCCTGCGGAGTGGAAACGATCACCGCGCCAGTCGGCTTGTGACGCTGGAGCATGGTCAGCTGGACGTCCCCGGTGCCAGGCGGCAGATCGACGATCAGCGTGTCGATCGCGCCCCAGTCCGCATCGATCAGCTGACCCAGCGCGTTGCTGGCCATCGGCCCGCGCCAGGCAATCGCCTTGCCCGGTTCGATCAGTTGGCCCATCGACAGCAAGGGCACGCCCCATTCGCTGGGCACGGGCACCAGTTTATTGTCCCGCGCCTGGGGCTTGATGCCCTCGTTACCCAGCAGGCGCGGCTGCGATGGGCCATAGATGTCGGCATCGACCAGCCCGACCTTTCGGCCCATCCTTGCCAGCGCGACCGCGATGTTGGTGGAAACGGTCGATTTGCCGACCCCGCCCTTGCCCGATCCGACCGCGATGATCCGGCGGCGGACCTTGTCGGCCATCAGCGCCACGCGCACCGCGCTGACGCCTGCCTGCCCGGCCAGCGCCTCGTTCACCGCCTGCTCCAGCCGCTCGCGCTCCAGCGTGTCGAGCCCGGCGGCATCCAGAACGACGATCGCCGTGCCGCCTTCGGCCAGCCGCAAGGATTGCAGCCGCGCGCGCGCCAGCGGCGGCAATACCGCCTTCAGCCGTTCCGTCACCGCGTCCGCTTCGCTCACTTTGCCATGCTCCTTGTGCTTTCCCTTCCCCTAGCAAGGAAAAAGCGGGGCGAGACACTGTTTTTGTGCGCACGGTTCCCTATAGTGCAGGGCATGGATCGAAAAGGCAGCTGCGACGACGGTCGGACCCCCGCGATCGGCGGTAACAAGAGCGCGATGAGCGGCGACAGGAACCCATGGGGCACGGGCAACGGGACGGCGGGAGAGCAGGACACGGCGGCCGGTCCGACGCCGCCTGCCGGGGGCGACAAGGGCGCCGGCAACCCGTGGCTTCCCCCTGCCAGCGACGAAACCGCGCGGCGCTCTGCCGGGCTTGACGATATCCTGCGCCAGCGGCGTGGCGGCGGGGGCGGCCCGCTGCGGCGGCTGCCCGGCGGTGCGGCGGAGGGCGCCTGGTGGCGCTGGGCGCTCGCCGGTTCGCTCTGCGCCTGGCTGGTCACCACGTCGGTCCATTTCGTCGGCGCGGGCGAGCAGGGTCTGGTCACCACCATGGGCCGTTTTTCGCACATTGCCGACCCCGGCGTCGCGCTGACCCTGCCCTGGCCGGTCCAGGCCGTGGCCGTGCGCAACACCGCCAAGGTTGAGCAGCTTTCGGTGCCCGACAGCGCCGGTGAAAACCTGCTCGTCACGCGCGACGGCCAGTTGATCGACCTGACGTTCCAGCTGCGCTGGAAAGTCCGCGATCTGCGCCAGTTCGAATACCAGGTGCGCGATCCCGAAGCCGCGCTGCGCACGCTTGCCGCCGCGCAGATGCGGGCCGCCGTGGCCGAACTGCCGTTCGACCCCGTGTGGGACGGATCGCGCCAGGGCGAACTTCAGACCCGGGTCCTTGCCCGCACCCAGGCCGTGGCCGACAGCTGGCGGCTGGGGGTGAGGCTTGAGGGGATCGACATCACCCGCGCCAACCCTCCGGCGCGGCTCGGCCCGGCTTTCAGCCGGATAACCGAGGCCCGGGAAGAGGCGCGCAAGGCGCAGGAGCGCGCACAGGCGTGGGCCACCTCCGCACTTGAAGGCGCCCGGGCAGAGGCCGACGCCTTCGATGCGGTCTACGCCCAGTACAAGATCTCCCCCGAGGTCACCCGCCAGCGGATGTACTACGAAACGATGGAACGCGTGCTCGCCAACAATCCGAAAATCATCGCCGAGGGCGGCAATATCACCCTCCCCGCGCCCGACACGGCCAAGCCCCCGCCGCCACCCGCGGCGGCTCCGGCGGCTCCGGCAGAAGGCAAGCCGGAATGACCGCGATCCTGCGCGAAAGCCGCCAGATCCTGTTCCTGCTTGGCGTGGTCCTGCTGCTGCTTGGCGCCAGCGTGGTGGTGGTACCCGAAACCCGCCAGCTGGTGGTGATGCGCGAAGGTGCGGCGGTGCGGGTGGTCAACCGCTTCGTCCCGGGCGCCGCGCCCGGCAGCGGCGGCGCGGGCCTGCTGCTGCACGTTCCGGTGCTGGAACAGCTGGTCTGGGCGGAGCGCGGGCTGCAAGGGCTGTCCGCCGAACGCCAGCAGGTGCGCAGCGCCGACGGGCAGCTGCTCGTTCTCGACATCGCGCTGCGCTACCGCGTCTTCGATCCGGTACGGATGGCAACCACCCAGGGGTCGCAGGAACGGCTGGACAGCCACCTGAGCGCGGCGCTGCCCGGCACGCTGACCGCCGAACTGGCCAAGCTGGAGGCGCGGCAGATCCTTTTGCCGGGCGCGGGCGGCGCGCTGGCGCGGGTTCGCATCGCGCTGGACGCGAAGGCCCGGGAATCCGGCGCCCAGGTGGTGGACATCCGGATCGCGCGGGCCAGCCTGTCCGACCAGGCGCGCCAGGAAGTCCTGACCCGGATGCAGGACCAGCGCGAGCGGATGGTTGGCGCGATCGAGGCCCAGGGCACGCGTGAGGCTCAGCTCATCACCGCTGCGGCTCAGGCGGAAGCCGCCCGCATCCTGGGCGAAAGCGCCGGACGGGATCCTGAATTCTACCGCTTCTACCGGGCCATGCGCAGCTACGACGCGATCCTTGCCGACCCCGAGGCAAAGACCAGGACGACCATCGTGCTGGGCCCCGGGAGCGGCTACCTGAAGTACTTCCGGAGTGAGTAGCGCCATTCAAACTCCGTTCAGGCGGAGCAGCGTGAATCCGGGACTGGAACAAGGGGGCAGCGCCCCCGCGCCATTTGAACAAGAGGAAACCAAGAACGTGCGATATGCCTATGGAGTGACGTCCGCCCTGCTGCTGGGCGGGGCAGCCCTTTCGCTGGCAACCGGCCTTCCGGTCGGCGCGCAGATAGCCCAGAATGACGCGCAGCAAATGCAATCTGTGGCCCCGCGTGGGGCGCATGCCAGCTTTGCCGACCTGGTTCAGCAATTGCAGCCAGCCGTGGTCAACATCTCGACCCGCCAGAAGATTCAGGTGCGCAGCGGCAATCCCTTTGCCGGAACGCCCTTCGCCGACCTGTTCGGCGATCAGGGTGGCGGCCAGGCCACGCGTGAGGCGCAGTCGCTGGGTTCGGGCTTCGTGATTTCGGCCGATGGCTATGTTGTCACCAACAACCACGTCGTCACCGCCGATGGCCGCGGCCAGATCGAATCGATCACCGTCACCATGGCCGACGGCACCGAATACCCCGCCAAGCTGATCGGCCGCGACGCGCCGTCCGATATCGCGGTACTCAAGATCACGGCCACCAAGCCGCTGCCCTACGTACCCTTCGGCGATTCGCGCAGTGCGCGGGTGGGCGACTGGGTCATCGCCATCGGCAATCCCTTCGGGCTTGGCGGCACCGTGACGGCGGGCATCGTTTCGGCGGTCTACCGCAACACCGGCGCGGGCGGCGCCTATGACCGCTACCTGCAGACCGACGCCTCGATCAACCGGGGCAATTCGGGCGGACCGATGTTCGATCTGAAGGGGCAGGTGATCGGCATCAACAACGCGATCTTCTCGCCCACCGGCGGCAGCGTCGGCATCGGCTTTGCCATTCCGGCGGAAACCGCCGCGCCGATCGTCGCCAAGCTGATCAAGGGCGAAACGATCGATCGCGGCTATCTGGGCGTGCAGATCCAGCCAGTGACCGAGGATGTCGCGGATTCGCTGGGACTGGCCCACAACCGCGGCGAACTGGTCCAGACGGTTCAGCCGGGCCAGCCGGCCGCGAACGCCGGCATCCAGCCGGGCGACATCGTGCTGAAGGTCGATGGCAAGGAAGTCAGCCGGGAACAGACGCTTTCCTACATCGTCGCCAACACCGCGCCGGGCAAGCGCATCCCGATCGAACTCATCCGCAATGGCAAGCGCATGACCCTGACGGCGACCGTCGCCAAGCGCCCCGGCGAGGAGGAGCTTGCCGCGCAGCAGTTCAACCCGAACCAGCCGCAGGGCGATGACCAGTTCAACCAGCCGCAGCGCCAGGGCGAAGGACTGGTCGAAAAGTCGCTGGGTCTGTCGGTGCTGCCGATGAACGCGCAGATCGCCCGCCAGCTGGGCGTGCCCGACAACACCAGCGGGCTGGTGATCTCGGTGGTCGATCAGTCCTCGGACGCCGGTTCGAAGGGCTTGCAGCGCGGCGACATCGTGCTGTCGGCCAACTACACCGATGTGAAGACCGTGGCCGAGCTTGAAGCGATTGTGCGCGCCGCCAAGGCGGAGGGCCGCGCGGCGGTGCTGCTGCGCATCCAGCGCCGTGGCCAGCCCGCCGCCTACCTGCCGGTGCGGATGCGCTGACCGGGGCCTGGCCAGGCCGCCGAACCAGAAGGGCCTCCGTCCAGCCGGACGGAGGCCCTTTCACTTGACCCGTTCCCGTGTCGGGCTCCCGTCAGCCCGGACGGCGGCCGCCGGTCGCCTCGTTGAGGAAATCGTCGTTCGCCGCCGGTGGAGGTTCGACCGTTTCCAGCCCCCCGCCCTGTTCCGGCGCGGCGGCTTCGGCAGCCGGCGCCGGCGGATCGCCTCTGGGCGAGACGAGGTTGCCCTGCTCGTCGACATAGTAATAATCGGCCGGACTGCCGCTCAGCATCGCCTCGTCATCGGGTTCGATCTGCCAGGTCGGCAGCACCGCCTCGGTCTGGAACTTCTCGACCGGGCGCGCGGCGACGGCGGTGCGCATATAGGCGGCGAACGCCCGGGCCGGTGCGGCCCCACCCTGTAGCCCGGGCACGGCTCGATTGTCATCGCGGCCCATCCATACGCCAGTGGTGATCCCGCTGGAAAAGCCCATGAACCAGCCATCCTTGTTGGAAGAGGTCGTGCCGGTCTTGCCAGCCACCGGGCGGCCGATCTGCGCGGCGCGGCCCGTGCCGATGCTCACCGCGGTCTGCAAAAGGTCGGTGATCCCCGCGGAAACGTGGGCCGCGATCAGCGTCGGCGGTTGCTGCGCCTCGCGCTTGTAGAGCACCTCGCCCTCGTTGCTGGTGATCTTGAGGATGCCATAGGGCTCGATCGCCGCCCCCCGCGCGGAGACCACCGCGAAGGCGCGGGTCAGGTCGATCAGGCGCACTTCGTTGGAACCCAGCACCATTGATGGCACGGTCGAAATCGGCGTGGTGATGCCCAGCCGCTTGGCCATGCCCGCGACGGCGCTGAAGCCAACCTCGTTGCCAAGCTGCGCCGCGACGGTGTTCTTCGAATAGGCGAAGGCCGTGCGGACGTCGATCTTGCCGGCATAGGTCCCGCCCGAATTGCGCGGGCTCCAGCCGTCGATCGTCACCGGCTCGTCGACCACTTCGGCGTCCGCGTTGTAGCCCGCCTCAAGCGCGGCGAGATAGACGAACAGCTTCCACGCCGAACCCGGCTGACGCACCGCCTTGGTCGCGCGGTTATAGTTGGAAGTGACATAGTCGGTCCCGCCGATCATCGCCAGCACGGCGCCGTCGCGGTCAAGGCTGACCAGCGCGCCCTGCGCGCCGCCCGGCGCGTTGCGCAGGATCGCCTCGGTCGCGGCGCGTTGCAGGCCAGGATCGAGCGTGGTCCAAACCTCGATTGGAGCGCTGTTTTCAGGCAGCAGCAGGTCGAGCTGATCGAGCACCCAGTCCGTGAAGTAACGGACCGAATTCTGCGGGGTTTCCTTGGCGAAGGTCAGCTTTTCGAAGTCCGCCGCATCGGCTTCGGCCGGAGTGATCGCCGCGTTCTCCTGCATCACGCCCAGCACCACCTTGGCGCGGCCAATCGCCGCCTCGCGGTCGGCAGTGGGTGAATAGTGTGACGGCGCCTTGACCATGCCCGCGATCATCGCCGCTTCGGGCAGCGACAGCTGGGTGCCGGGATGGCCAAAGAACTTGCGGCTGGCGGCATCGACGCCATAGGCGCCGCCGCCGAAATAGACCTTGTTGAGATAGAGCTCCAGGATCTCCGCCTTGGAGAACTTCCATTCCAGCGCCATGGCCAGCAGCGCCTCGCGCGCCTTGCGCCCCAGGCTGCGGCTGTTGTTGAGGAACACGGTGCGCGCCAGTTGCTGGGTGATCGTGGAGGTCGCCCGCACCGACTTGCCGCTGCTCAGCGAAACAAAGCCCGCACGCGCCAGGCCGAGCGGATCGATGCCGAAATGCGAATAATAACGCCGGTCCTCGACCGAGACCATCGCGGTGCGCATGACCTGGGGAATCTCGCCCGAGGACAGCCAGCGCCCATAGCTTGGCCCAAGCGCGACCAGTTCCGACCCGTCACGCGCGCGCACGACGATGGTCTGGCCAACCTGGCTACCCTTGAGTTCGGAAAAACTGGGGAGCGAACGCGCGGTGAGCGCCACGGCAACGCCCAGCGCCATCGCGCCAAGCAGCGCGAAGGCGATGCCCCACACGAACAGGCGGCGCATGAACCGGCGCAGGCGCGAAGGTTCCGGCTTGTCCGGGCGGCTGGATCTGGGCGGCGGCGCGCGCCGGATATCGTTTCTGGCCATGTGGCTCGGCTGGTCCTCCCGCCCGGCGGATCACCGGACGCTGCCGCCTATGCATAGGCGAATTGCAACATGGGGTTAACGATGATTTTCGTGTCGATCCGGTGCAGACGCGGTGGAGGCCGCTGGCTGCACCGCGCGCTCAGGCGGGTCCGTCCTCGGGATCGAAAGCGAGCGAGGCGGAATTGATGCAATAGCGCAGCCCGTCCGGCCCCGGACCATCGGGGAACACGTGGCCAAGGTGGCCCTCGCAGCGCGCGCAGCGCACTTCGGTGCGGACCATGCCGTGGCTGACATCACGGAATTCCTCGACCGCATCGGTGCTGAGCGGTGCGGTATAGCTGGGCCAGCCGGAACCGGAATTGTACTTGGTGGCGGAAGCGAACAGCGGCGTGCCGCAGCCGGCGCAGCGATAGAGCCCGCTGGCCTTGTTGCTTTCATATTCGCCAGTAAAGGCGCGCTCGGTGCCATGCTCGCGCAGCACATGGTACTGCAGCGGGTTCAGCCGCTGGCGCCATTCGTCGTCGCTAAGCTTGATCTTGTCGGTCATCGCGCGTTCTCCCCGGGCTTGTCCGCGCCAAGATGGGCAATCCGCCCCGCAATGACAAGCGGCACAGCCAGGACAGGCGGGACAAGCGGGGCCGCCCGGCAGACCGGACGGCCCGGCACCTTACTTCTTGTCGTTCGCCATGCTGTTGAACTGGAACAGGATGGTGATGTCCTCCTTGTTCACGCCATCCATGCACTTGGCGCGATATTCGTTAAGCTGCGCATCGGTCAGCCCATCGAGCTGGCTGCTGCCGCGCTTCATCGCTGCCAGGGTATCGCCTGTGCTGCCCAGCCGCCCGCGCACCTTGCCCGCGTAATAGCTTTCGAACATCAGCGAGACGGACTTGGTACCGGCATCGGTCATCCGCGAATGCGCCTCTGCCATCAAAACCAGGCAAAGCTCGTCGCTGGGCGCGCCGCCTTGTGCCGCCACCGGCGCTGCTGCCGCCATGGCCAGAACCGCGACGAGCGGCGCCTTCATCATCATTCGCATACCGGTATGTACCCCTGTTGGTGTTGGTTGGTGTCAGTTGAGATGTTCGACGATCAGGATCACGCCGTCCGCAGCGACCACCCGCATCCGGGTGCCCGCCCCCGCATCGGGACCGCGCGCCAGCCATTCGCTGTCGCCCAGTTTGACCCGGCCCGACCCGGCCTCGATCGCCTGGGTGACCATCACGGTCGCGCCCACCGCGCGGGCGCCGCGATCGTTCATTTTCGGATCCGCCGGATGGATCGGATTATCGGCCAGATAGCGCTTGCCGACGAACACCGAAACCAGCGAAAGCGTCACGAACAGCACGATCTGCCAGGGCATCCCGATCGGCATGACCCAGGCGACCAGCCCGGTCACGATCGCCGATCCGGACAGCCAGATCAGGAAAACGCCGGGGATCACCATTTCCCCGATCGCCAGGATCAGGCCAAGCGCCAGCCAGAACCAGTGCGGCTCAAGCGCGTCCACCCAGGCCATCAGCGAGGCGTCCTGTCAGCCGCCAGCGCATCCTTGACCAGTTCGCCAATCCCGCCGACCGTCCCGATCAGCTGGGTCGCCTCGACCGGGAACAGGATGGTCTTGGCGTTGGGTGAATTGGCAAAGCCCGCCACGGCCTCGGTATACTTTTGCGCGATGAAGTAGTTGAGCGCCTGGCTGCCCGAACCGGCGATCGCCTCGGACACCACGCGGGTTGCCTCGGCTTCGGCGGCGGCGGAGCGTTCGCGCGCCTCGGCATCGCGGAAAGCGGCTTCCTTGCGCCCTTCGGCGGACAGGATCGCACCCTGCTTCTCGCCCTCGGCGCGCAGGATTTCGGCGGCGCGCATGCCCTCCGCCTCAAGGATCTGGGCGCGCTTCTCGCGCTCCGCCTTCATCTGGCGGGCCATGGCGTTGGAAATGTCGGCCGGCGGGCGGATGTCCTTGATCTCGACGCGGGTGATCTTGATTCCCCACGGTTCGGTTGCCGCATCAACCACCACCAGCAGCCGCGCGTTGATCTCATCACGCTTGGACAGCGTTTCGTCGAGGTCCATCGACCCCATGACGGTGCGCAGGTTGGTAGTGGTAAGCTGCATGATCGCGACATAGAGGTTCGCAACCTCGTATGCCGCCTTGCCCGGATCGAGCACCTGGAAGAACACGATCGCATCGACCCCGACCATCGCGTTATCGCGGGTGATGATTTCCTGCCCCGGAATATCCAGGACCTGTTCCATCATGTTGACCTTGTGCCCCACCCGGTCGATGAACGGGATAATCAGGTGCAGGCCGGGCTGCGCCGCCAGCGTATACTTGCCCAGCCGTTCGATGGTGTAGACATAGCCCTGGCGCACGACGCGCACCCCCATCAGCAGGAAGATCCCCGCGAAAGCCAGCAGGGCAACCAGAAAACCGGCCATTTTGTATCCCCTTAGATGATATTGCAGGCGCGCATGTTAGCGCCCTGCGCTGTGGCGGCAAGCGAAAGCGGCAGGCGGATTTAACCAGGTCGAAACTATGTTGAACTAGGCTCTGCCGCATGATTCAGGATAATCCCGCGAACTGGAGCCAGGGCTTCTGGGGCTCAGAGCATCCGCAGACTGCGGCACTCCGGGTCAAGAAGGACTATGTCGACAAGATGATCTCGCTCAAGCGCGAGAACATGGACCGGGTCTACGAATACCTGACCGGCCTGCTCGACAAGGCCAAGGAAGAACTCCAGCACGCCCGCAGCGGATCGAACGACCTGCGCCGCGCGGCGCTGCGCCAGCATGTCGACGAAATCGTCGCCTATCTCAAGGGCCAGGCGCTCGATGTCGTCCCGCCCCCGCGCTACGACGATACCGCCCCTCCGGCTCTGCGCGGCACCTATGTGCTGGACGAGGTTTCCGGCTTTTTCGGGCGCGTCAAATGCGTGCTCGACCAATGGTACGACAGCCACCTGATCGCCCTTTACGACGAGATGGTGACGCTGATGAACCTCAAGAAGCCGCCGCCCGCCTGAGGCCGTGACGAGGCCGTCATGGCGCGCTAGGACGATCGCATAACAGCGAGAGGAACAGCGTGCATGGCTTTCAATCCCTTTGATCTGACCGGCAAGGTCGCGCTTGTCACCGGCGGCAACGGCGGGATCGGGCTTGGCATGGCTGAAGGCCTCGCCGCCGCCGGGGCCAAGGTCGCGATCTGGGGCCAGAATCCAGACAAGAACGCCGCCGCGGAGGCCGCGCTGCGCGCGCATGGCGGCGCAGTGCTGGTCCAGCAGATCGACGTTGCCAGCGAGGACGCGGTCAAGGCCGGAATCGCCGAGGTCGTCGCCCGCTTCGGGCGGCTCGATTTCTGCGCCGCCAATGCCGGGATCGGCGGCGGCGGCGCGGGGCCGTTCCATGAAACCACCACCGAAGATTGGCGCCGGGTGATGACCGTCAACCTGGATGCCGTGTTCTGGACCCTGCGCGAAGCGGCGAAGCATATGCTGGAGCGCGCCCAGGCCGGCGATCCGGGCGGCTCGCTGCTGGTCACCTCTTCCACCTCAGCGATCGACGGAGCGCCCGCGAACGAGGCCTATTCCTCCAGCAAGACCGCCGTGCTCGGCCTGATCCGGGGGCTGGCGGTGGAATATGCCCGCTATGGCATCCGCGCCAACGCGGTGCTGCCGGGCTGGATCCGCTCAGACATGACCGCGCGGCTGCAAGGCTGGGACAAGTTCAACGACAAAGTGATCGGCCGCGTGCCCATGCGCCGCTGGGGCGAAGGCGAGGACTTTGCCGGAATCGCGGTCTACCTCGCCTCGGACGCCTCGCGCTTCCACACCGGCGACAGCATCGTGATCGACGGCGGCTACACGATCTACTGATCCAGGCCGGGCCATGGCGGCGGCCATAAAAATTTGCTAATCGAGCAGCCATGCCAAGCCGCCCGCCGAATATCCGCCACTTCGCCGCGCTGGCCGCGACAGTGCGGCACGGCAGCCTCAGCCGCGCGGCGCGGGCGGTCAACCTGTCGCAGCCGGCGCTGACCCAGGCTATCACCGGGCTTGAGGCAAGCCTGGGGGCCACCCTGTTCGAGCGCGGCCCGCAGGGCATGGCCCCGGCCGAAGCCGCGCTGCTGCTGGCCCCGCGCGCCGAGGCCGCGATCGAGCATATCGGCAGCTCGCGCGTAACCGGCACCCAGGTGCGTGCCTTCCTCGCGGTGGTGCGCGCGGGCAGCTATTCCGCCGCCGCCGAAGCGACCGGGATCTCCGCCGCTTCGCTCCACCGCGCCGTGGCCGACCTTTCGGTCGCGCTGGGGCAGCGGCTGATCGAGCGGCGCGGGCGGGCGCTGGTGCTGACCCCGGCGGGAGAGCGCCGCGCCCGCGGCTTTGGCCTGGCCATGGCCGAGCTGCGCGCCGGGCTGTCCGAAGTCGCGGCGCTGCAGGGCAAGGCCGGCGGGCGGATCGCGGTGGGCGCCATGCCGCTGAGCCGCGCGCGCTGGCTTCCCGAAACCATCGCGCGCTTCATCGCCGCCCATCCCGGCATCGACGTGGCCGTGCACGAAGGCAGCCACGCCGAACTGGTCGGCCCGCTGCGCGACGGAGAGATCGACCTGATGCTGGGCGCGCTGCGCGAAGGGGCGCGGGCCGAGGACCTTGAGCAGGAAGCCCTGTTCGAGGACCGCCCCGCGCTGGTGATGCGCGCGGGCCACCCGCTGCTGACCGCCACCGATCCGGCTAAGGCGATGTTCGCCTATCCCTGGCTGCTGCCGGGCGCCGAAACCCCACTGCGGCGCTATTGGCAGGACATGGTCCGCACGCTGGGGCGCGATGTGCCCCATGTCCAGGTGGAATGCGGATCGGTGATGATGATCCGCCAGCTGCTGCTGGGCAGCGATGCGCTGACCCTGCTTTCGCCCGGTCAGGTGTCGGTTGAGCTCGATGCCGGGGTGCTGGCCGCGATGCCCACCCCTGTGCCCGTCGCCCGGACGATCGGCATCACCACCCGCTCCGGCTGGCGGCCCACGGCGGCGCAGGCGGATTTCCTGGCCCTGCTGCGCGCGGTGGGACGCGAACAGGCGCAGGGCTGATTCGCAAAAAGCGATAACCCGGCGCTTCATTCGATTTGCGGGCGGCCTGCCCGCGCGCGAGGGGCAGGGCGATGACCTGCGACATTGCCCTGATCGGATTCGGCGAGGCCGGATCGACCTTTGCCAAGGCTGGCGACTGGTCCGCGCGGGCGCGCGGCTGGGACCGGCTGGCCGGGCGCCGCGCGGCGATGGCCGCAGCGGGTCTGCCCACGGCGGATGGACCGGCGCAGGCCCTGTCGGGTGCGCCGCTGGTCCTGTCGCTGGTCACTGCCGACGAGGCACTGAAGGCCGCGCAGGACTATGCCCCGCTCCTCTCCCCCGGCGCGCTGTGGTGCGATGGCAATTCGGTCGCGCCCGAAACCAAGCGCGCGGCGGCCCGCGCGGTCGAGGCGGCGGGCGGGCGCTATGTCGATCTGGCGGTGCTTGCCCCGGTTCATCCCGCGCGGCTGGCCGTGCCCCTGCTGCTGGCGGGCGCGGCGGCGGACGATGCGGCCGAACGGCTGAACGTGCTGGGCTTCACCAACCTGCGCGTGGTGGGGGACGAGGTTGGCCGGGCCAGTGCGATCAAGATGATCCGCTCGGTCATGGTCAAGGGGATCGAGGCCCTGACCGACGAGATGATGGCGGCTGCCGAAGCGGCGGGCGTTGCGGACGAGGTGCTGTCCTCGCTCGACGCCAGCGAAAAGGCGCTGCCCTGGGCGCAACGCGCCGCCTACAATCTGGAGAGGATGCACACCCACGGCCTGCGCCGTGCGGCGGAAATGGAAGAGAGCGCGAAGACGCTGCTGGCGCTGGGGGTTCCCCCGGTGATGACGCGCGGCACCGTCTATCGCCAGAGACAAGCAGCCCAACAGAACCAGGCTTCGCTCGATGCGAACGGCGGTGGAGGACATTGAACATATGACCATGATCATCGACTGCCACGGCCATTACACCGTGCTGCCACGCGCCCACGACGAGTGGCGCGAGGCACAGAAGGCCGCGTTCAAGGCGGGGACCGAATGCCCGCCCTATCCCGACATCTCCGATGACGAGATCCGCGAGACGATCGAGAGCAACCAGCTGCGCCTGATCAAGGAACGCGGCGCGGACATGACGATCTTTTCCCCCCGGGCCAGCGCCATGGCCCCGCACGTCGGCGACCAGTCGGTCGCGGTGAAGTGGGCGCAGGTCTGCAACGATCTGATCGCGCGCGTGGTCGGTCTTTACCCGGATGTCTTCGCGGGCGTGTGCATGCTGCCGCAGTCGCCCGAAGCCGACATGACCAGTTCGATTGCCGAGCTGAAGCGCTGCGTGGCGAACGGCTTCATCGGCTGCAACCTCAACCCCGATCCGGGTGGCGGCCACTTCAGGCATCCGCCGCTGACGGACGAATACTGGTTCCCGTTCTACGAGACGATGTGCGAGCTCGACGTGCCGGCGATGATCCACGTTTCGGGCAGCTGCAACCCGGCGATGCACGCCACGGGCGCCTATTACATCGCGGCCGACACCATCGCCTTCATGCAGCTGCTGGAAGGCGACCTGTTCAGCCGCTTCCCCACCCTGCGCTTCATCATTCCGCATGGCGGCGGTGCGGTGCCCTATCACTGGGGCCGCTACCGGGGGCTGGCCGACATGCTGAAAAAGCCGGACCTGTCGGGCCACCTGATGAACAACGTGTTCTTCGATACCTGCGTCTACCATCAGCCGGGGATCAACCTGCTGGCCGACGTGATCGACAACAAGAACATCCTGTTCGGCAGCGAAATGGTCGGCGCGGTGCGGGGCATCGATCCCACCACCGGGCACTATTTCGACGATACCAAGCGTTACGTGGACGCGCTCGACATCTCTGACGCCGAACGCCACGCGATTTTCGAAGGCAACGCCCGCCGGGTCTTCCCGCGGCTCGATGCCCAGCTGAAGGAGAGAGGGCGGTGAGCGCAGCCACGCAGAACATCCACGAATATCTCGCCGAGTTTGAAGATATTCCCGGCACCCGGGTCTACACGGCGGCGCGGGCGCGCAAGGGCTACTGGATCAACCAGTTCGCGATGAGCCTGATGAAGGCCGACAACCGCGAGCGCTTCAAGGCCGACGAGAAGGCCTACATGGACGAATGGAAGCTGTCGGACGAGGCCAAGGAAGCCCTGCTGGCGCGCGATTACAACCGCCTGCTCGATCTGGGTGGAAACGTCTATTTCCTCTCCAAGCTGTTCAGCACCGATGGCCTCAGCTTTGCGGAAGCGGTCAGCACCATGACCGACATGACCTTCCCCGAATACCGCGAAATGATGAACAAGGGTGGCCGCAGCCCGCAGGGCAACCGCTCGATCAAGGGAGGCTACTGACATGGCCCGCATTACCGCTGGCGTCGGCTCCAGCCATGTCCCGCTGCTGGGCGTGGCGGTCGATCAGGGCAAGACCCGCGACGATTACTTCGGCCCGATCTTCGCCGGCTATGACTGGACGAAGCAGTGGGAGGAAGCGCAGAAGCCCGACGTGGTGATCCTGGTCTACAACGACCACGCCTCCGCCTTCGATGCCAACATCATCCCGACCTTCGCGATCGGCTGCGGCGAAAGCTACAAGAGCGCCGACGAGGGCTGGGGTCCGCGCCCCGTGCCGGACGTGGAGGGCCACGCGGACCTGGCCTGGCACATCGCGCAGAGCCTGATCCTCGACGAATTCGACATGACCATCATCAACGAGATGGATGTCGATCACGGCCTGACCGTGCCGCTGTCGATGATGTTCGGCACGCCCGACAAGTGGCCGTGCAAGGTGGTGCCGCTGGCCGTGAACGTGGTGACCTACCCGGTGCCTTCGGGCAACCGCTGCTGGGCGCTGGGCGAGGCGATTGCCCGCGCGGTGGATAGCTTCCCGGAAGACCTCAACGTGCAGATCTGGGGCACGGGTGGCATGAGCCACCAGCTCCAGGGCCCTCGCGCCGGGCTGCTCAACCGCGAATGGGACAACAAGTTCCTCGACCTGCTGGAAGCGGAAGGCGATGCGGCGCGGCACATCCCGCACATCGAATACCTGCGCGAAACCGGCAGCGAAGGCATCGAAATGGTGATGTGGCTGATCATGCGCGGCGCGCTGGGCCGCAAGGTGAAGCGCCTGCACCGCCATTACCACATCCCTTGCAGCAATACGGCCATCGGCCACATCGTACTGGAGCCCGCACAATGACCCAGCCTATCCGCATCGCCCTTGCCGGCGCCGGAGCTTTCGGTGAAAAGCACCTCGACGGCCTGAAGAACATCCCCGGCACCGAGATCGTCTCGATCATCAGCCGCACGGGTGAGCAGGCCGCCGCCGTGGCGGAAAAGTATGGCGCGCGGCATAGCTCAACCGAACTTGAGGATGCGCTCGCCCGCGACGATGTCGACGCGGTGATCCTGTGCACCCCCACCCAGATGCACGCCGCCCAGGCGATTGCCTGCATGAACGCGGGCAAGCACGTGCAGGTGGAAATCCCGCTGGCCGACAGCTGGGCCGATAGCGAGGCGGTGCTGGCCAAGCAGAAGGAAACCGGCCTGGTCTGCATGGTCGGCCACACCCGCCGCTTCAACCCGTCGCACCAGTACGTGCACAACAAGATCAAGGCGGGCGAACTGAACGTCCAGCAGATGGACGTCCAGACCTATTTCTTCCGCCGCCGCAACATCAACGCCAAGGGCGAGCCGCGCAGCTGGACCGACCACCTGCTGTGGCACCACGCCGCCCACACGGTCGACCTGTTCGCCTATCAGGCGGGCCGGATCGTTCAGGCCAATGCGATCGAAGGCCCGATCCACCCGGAACTGGGCATTGCGATGGACATGTCGATCCAGCTCAAGAGCGAAAGCGGCGCGATCTGCACCCTGTCGCTGTCGTTCAACAACGACGGGCCGCTGGGCACCTTCTTCCGCTACATCGGCGACACTGCCACCTATATCGCGCGCTACGACGATCTGGTGAACGGCAAGGAAGAACCGATCGACGTATCCAAGGTCGACGTCTCGATGAACGGGATCGAACTGCAGGACCGCGAATTCATTGCGGCCATTCGGGAGGGCCGCGAACCCAATTCGTCGGTCGGCAAGGTGCTGGACTGCTACCGCGTGCTGGGCGAACTGGAAAAGCAGCTGGAAGCGGCGCGCTGAACTTCGCCTTCCGCTAACTGGCTTCGTCATTGCGAGCGGCGAAGCCGCGCGGCAATCCAGGGCTTGCGCAAACCGCCCTGGATTGCTTCGTGCAGTCCAGCCTGAGCGCGGCTGCTGAGCCGCAAGCCGAAGGGCTCGCAATGACGAATGGGGTTACGATGGTCGGCAGGCGGAAAATCAACGGACGGGCCACCAACCCGGTGGGCCTTGGCTGCATGTCGCTGTCATGGGCCTATGGGGTCCCGCCCTCGGAGGACGAGGCGCTCAAGCTGCTGGGCCGCGCGCTCGACCTTGGCTACGATCACCTCGACACCGCCAACATCTATGGCCTGGGCCACAATGAGACGCTGCTGGGCAAGGCACTGAAGGGGCGGCGCGGCGAATTCTTCCTGGCCACCAAGATGGGGATCATCGTCGACGGGGCCAAGCGCCGGGTGGACTGCAAGCCCGAGACGATCCGCCGCTGCGTAGAGGAATCGCTGACCCGCCTCCAGACCGATCACATCGACCTTTACTATATGCACCGTCGCGACTTCGCGACGCCCATCGAAGAATCGATGGAGGCGATGGCCAAGCTGGTGAAAGAGGGCAAGATCGGCGCTGTCGGCCTGTCCGAGATGAGCGCGGAGACCTTGCGCCGCGCCCATGCGGTCCACCCGGTCGCGGCGGTCCAGACCGAATACTCGCTGTGGACGCGCAACCCCGAACTTGGCGTGCTGCAAGCCTGCGCGGATCTTGGCGCGGCGCTGGTCGCCTTCTCGCCGGTGGCGCGCGGGGTGCTGGCGAACGGGGTGCGCGATCTGGCCGCCCTGCCCGATAAGGACCTGCGCCGCACCATGCCGCGCTTCAATGCGGATAACTGGCCCCGCAACCTGGCGCTGGCCGATGCCTTCAATGCCGTGGCCCTGCGCGAGGGCGTGACCCCGGCCCAGCTCAGCCTGGCGTGGGTATTGTCGCGCGGAAACCACGTGGTGACGATCCCCGGCACCGCCTCGATCCCGCATCTGGAAGAGAACATCGCCCGCTGGGACTGGACAATCCCCGAGTCGGTCGCGGCCGAGCTGGACGCGCTGATCAACCAGTCGACGGTCAGCGGCCCGCGCTATGCCCCGGCGATCCAGCAGACCATCGATACCGAGGAATTTGCCTGAGTTATCCCCTCCCCGGGACATGAACGCCGTGTGAATTTTCGCTCTTTTGAATTTTTCACATGGGTGATATGAAATCGAACGGGCCTACGATGCCCGAGGGAGGATGCAACCATGAAGACATTCCGCCGTTCCGCAGCAGCCAGCGCGGGCGCGCTGGCCATCGCGCTGATTTCGAACGCTGCCCACGCGCAGGAAGCGACCGACAACGCCGACAATCCCGAGATCATCGTCACGGCCCAGTTCCGCGAACAGAACCTGCAGGATACGCCGCTGGCGATTTCCGCGGTCAATGCGGAAATGCTGGAAAGCCGCAGCCAGACCTCGGTCGAACAGGTCGCGGCGCAGGCGCCCAACGTCACCCTGACCCCGCAGGGCCAGCAGAACGGTTCGGGCCTGATCGCGTTCATCCGCGGCGTCGGCCAGACCGACTTCAACTTCGCGCTGGAACCGGGCGTCGGCATCTATGTCGATGATGTCTATATCCCCACCCTCACCGGATCGCTGCTCGATCTGATGGACCTTGACCGGGTCGAGGTGCTGCGCGGGCCGCAGGGCACGCTTTCGGGCCGCAACGCCATCGGCGGCGCGATCAAGCTGTTTTCCACCAAGCCGCAGGGCAACGGGCGCGGCTCGATCCAGGCGACCTATGGTTCGTACAACCGCATCGAAGTGCGCGGTTTTGCCGACCTGGCGCTGTCCGACCAGCTGTTCATGCGCGTTGCTGGCGTTTCCAAGAACCGCGACGGCCACGTCAAGCGGCTCGACTATGGCCTGACCCACCCGGGGTCGGGCGTGCCGAGCAACAATGCGGGCGGCCCGGTGCTGGGCACGCTGGGCGGGCAGTCCTATGCCGCGGGCAAGCTTTCGCTGCGCTGGGTGCCGAGCGAAACGGTGGAGGTCAACCTTTCGGGCGACTATACCCGCGACCGTTCGGAAGCAGGCGCGGGCGTGCTGCGCTATTACAACAACGCTTCCACCACCGGCGACGGGGTGGCGTGGATGACCAACACGGTCACCGGCGCGCCGGTGACCGGCAATTGCCGCTTCGTCCCCTATGGCGTGAACAGCTGCGACACGCTGAGCGGATACGATCCGCGCTATGTCACCTATTCGACCTTTGCCGATACCCGCGCGGTAACCCCGCAGGCGCCGTTCAAGCCGGTGATCTTCCAGCCGCACCAGTGGCTAGACAACTATGGCGTGATGGGCACGATCGACATCGACCTGTCCGACAGCCTTTCGCTGAAGTCGATCACCGCCTGGCGCCATTACAAGTCCGACTGGGCGCAGGATGTCGACAATTCGCCGCTGGCCAACCAGCAGCTGGCCCAGGTGCTGGTCAACGACCAGTGGAGCCAGGAACTGCGCCTCAACGGCAAGATCGGTGACAACGCGGCAGTTCGAATACACGCTGGGCGGCTTCTACTTCAAGCGCGACGGCACGCTGACCGCGCGCGTTGTGCTGAACTACGCCGGTCTGGACTTCATCCATGGTCCTGATCCGACGCCCGCCAGCAACAAGGCGCTGTTCGCCACCGGCATCTGGCACGTGACCGACGCCTTCAACGTCACGGCGGGCGTTCGCCAGTCGTGGGACAGCAAGGAATACCTGTTCCAGCGGCACAACCCGGATGGCAGTCTGCCCGGATCCTGCGCCGCGCCGCCCCCGGTCGCAACCTATTCCACCGGCGTGCCGAACTGCCTGATTGCCGGGCTCAATGGTTCGCCGGCCAGCTTCTCGTCCAAGCGGTTCGACTGGCGCGTGGCGATGGATTACCGCTTCTCGCCCGAAGTGATGGTCTATGCCCAGGTGGCCACCGGCTATCGCGCGGGCGGGGTCAATCCGCGCCCCTATTTCGGCCCGGCCAATGGCGCGCTGAACCAGATCAAGTCGTTCAAGCCGGAAACGCTGCTGTCTTATGAAGCGGGCTTCAAGACCGACCTGTTCGACCGCAAGATGCGCCTCAATGTTTCGGCCTTCTATAACGATTACAAGGACATCATCCTCACCCTGTCGGCCTGCCCGATCAGCCCCTGCCTCCAGCCGAACAATGTCGGCATGGCCGACGTCAAGGGCTTCGAGGTTGAAACCCTGATAAAGCCGACTCCCAATTTCACGCTGGACGGCGCGCTCAGCTACATCGACTTCAAGTACAAGGCGCTGAACGGCACCACCGCGGTGACGCTCAACATGGTCACGCCCTATACGCCGAAGTGGAAGTGGAGCTTCGGCGCGCAGTACGACTTTGAAAACGTGCTGGGCGGCACGCTGAGCGCGCGGTTCGACGGTTCCTACCAGAGCCACATTTACACCGAAGCGGTGAACTATGACCGGATCCTGGTTTCGACCACGGCGCCGATCACCACCACGCCCACGGTCCCCGGCGTGACTGCCCGCCCGGGCGGCGGACCGCTGCCCACGCTGGTCGCCTCGAACCGGATCGACGGCTACTTCCTGGGCAATGCCCGCCTGACCTGGAAGCAGGACAGCGAAGCGCCGTTCTCGGTCAGCCTCGAGGTGCTGAACCTGTTCGACCGCTACTACTTCACCTCGCTGTACGAGCAGTTTGCCAGCCCGGGCACGATCTCGGGCGCTCCGGCCCTGCCGCGCACCTGGGCGGTCACGGTGAAGAAGTCCTTCTGAACTTCTGTCCAACCATTTCACCCTACTGGGGCCGCCGTGAGAACGGCGGCCCTTTTTTTTGGCCACCATCCGCCCCTTCAAGATGGCTATTGATCATAGCAATCCCGGTTGCTATGCCCGATAGCGACCCAACAAGGAGCTGGATTGCCATGACCGCCGAACGCGCCGAAGAAGACACCGTTGCCTATACCGTCGAGGGCGGCATCGCCTGGGTGAAGTTCAACCGCCCGGAAAAGCGCAACTGCATGAGCCCCAAGCTCAACCGCCAGATGGGCAAGGTCATCACCGACCTGGAATTCCGCGACGATGTGAAGGTGCTGGTGCTGACCGGCGAGGGCGAGGCCTGGTCGGCGGGCATGGACCTCAAGGAATACTTCCGCGAATCCGAGAACGAGGGCCTGCACGCCGTCCGCCGCTCGCAGCGCGAAGCCTATTCCTGGTGGGAACGCCTGCGCTGGTATGAGAAGCCGACCATCGCCATGGTCAACGGCTGGTGCTTTGGCGGCGGCTATGGCCCGCTGTTCGCCTGCGACATCGCGATCGCGGCGGAAGACGCGCAGTTCGGCCTTTCGGAAATCAACTGGGGCATTCTGCCGGGCGGCGGCGCTTCCAAGGTGGTGGCTGACCTGATGCCGCTGCGCAAGGCGCTGTACCACGCGATGATGGGCGAAAACCTGAACGGCAAGCAGGCTGAGGCCCAGGGTCTGGTTACCGAAGCGGTCCCGGCCGACCGGCTGGAAGCGCGTGTGCGCGAAATCGCCGAGGCGCTGATCAAGAAGGACGGCCATGCGCTGCGCGCCACCAAGTGGGCCGTGCGCCGCATGACCGAAATGACCTATGACAATGCCGAGGATTACCTGATCCGCGCGCAGGAAGCGCTGCACAACTTCGGCGGCGTCGAAGCCCGCCATGAAGCCACCCGCCAGTTCCTCGACGAGAAGAGCTTCAAGCCCGGCCTTGGCACTTTCGACACGTCGAAGGTCAAGCGCTGACGCAGGCGGCCGCGCGCCCGAAACGGCGCGCGGCTGCTCATTTCACCATCCACTTCCCGTTCGTTGCGGCCTGCCTATAGTGCCGCCTTGTACAGCGCCAGCAGCCGCGCCCAGGCGCGTTCGGCTTCCGCCTTGTCATAGATCGGCGCATCGATCGTGCACCAGCCATGGTCGGCGTTGTAGACCTCTACCTCCGCTGGCCGCCCCGCCGCTTTCGCCGCATCGCGCAGCGCATCCTTGTCGGTGGGCGCGCGGGCATCGTCGTTGCGGGCGATAGCGATCAGGTAGCTTGCCTTGGTCTGGGCCATCAGGCGATGCGGACTGTCCGGCTTGTCGGTTACCAGCCCGCCCCCGTGGAACGAAGCGGCAGCGCGCACCCGGTCCGGCACGGCAAAGGCGGTGCGCACGGTGTAGGGACCGCCCATGCAATAGCCCTGCGTGCCGACCCCGCGCTTGCGGTCCACCGCCTTTTGCGCATCGAGCCAGGCGATCGAGGCCCTGGCATCGCGCATCGTCGCTTCCGGATCGATCGCCGCGATCATCGGCTTGAGCTTCGCCTGCCCCTCGGGCGTGCGCCATTCGGCCATCGATTGCATGATCGGGGCGGGCGCATTGCGGTAATAGTGGTTGAGCACCAGCACGGCATAGCCCGCCTCGGCCAGCCGCCGCGCCATCACCTGATAGGCCTCGCGCAGTCCGGCGATGTCTGGCCACAGCAGCACGGCCGGATGCTTGCCCCGGGCCGGATGGACGAAGAACCCGTCCGCCGTGCCATCAGGCGTGGGAAAGGTCACGCGCCGTTCCGTCAGCGCGCGCCTGCCCCTGGCCTCGGCATCGCCGGCGGTCCAGGCGGCAATCACGCCCGCCGCGCCAATGGCACCGAAATCGCGGCGGTTGATGCCCCGGCGCTGCAGCGCGGCTTCTTCTTCCCGGGCGGTCAGTTCATCGCACATGGCTGTTCTCCTTGGAGCGCAAGATTAGCCGCATGGCTCCGCCTGTCCAGCCAGCCTCAACGGACACTTGCCCCTTCCCCCCCGCCGTGCCTTACTGGCGGTTCGGTGGCCGCGAGAGCCAGCAAGACCCTGAGAGGAACCCCCATGACCGATCACGTTTCCGGCAAGTCCATCGTCATCACCGGCGCGGGCGGCGGCTTTGGCCGGCTCGTCGCGCTGAAGGCCGCCGCGCGGGGCGCGATGGTGACGCTGGGCGACATCGACCTTGCCGCCGCCGAAGCCGCCGCAGCAGAAGTCCGCGCGGGTGGCGGGCAGGCCCAGGCGGCGCAGGTTGACGTGCGCAAACTGGCCGAGGTCAAGGCGCTGGTTGCCCGTGCGGCCCACACTTTCGGGCGGATCGACGTGATGATCAACAATGCCGGGATCATGCCGCTGGCCTTCATCTCCGACCACGAGGCCGCCCATGAAGCGTGGGAACGCTGCATCGATGTCAACATCAAGGGGGTGCTCAACGGCATGATCGCCGCCCACGATCCGATGATCGCGCAGGGCCGCGGCCACGTGATCAACCTGTCCTCGATCTATGGCAATTTCCCGGTGGTCGGCGCGGCGGTTTATGGCGCGTCGAAGACTGCGGTGAACTTCCTCTCCGAAAGCTTCCGGGTGGAAACGCGGGGGAAGATCAAGGTGACGATCGTCAAGCCGACGGGCGTGCCCGCCACCGGCCTTTCCGCCAGCGTCATCAACCCGGCGGCCAGCGTCGGCATCCTGGGGCAGAACACGCCCGATTTCATGGCGATGGTCGAAGGGATGCAGGCCGGAACCTTTCCGGCAGAGCGGCTCGACCCCGCAAACATCGACTATGCCAGCCTTGCGCCAGAGCATATCGCCGATGCCATTGTTCACGTGATCGACCAGCCGTGGGGCGTCTCGATCGGCGACATTACCGTCCGCGCTGCGGGGGATCACTTCATTCTTTGACGCATCAGAATAAGTTGCATTTATGGACTCGATTAAGTGTCCCGCTCCATGCAAGATGGCCGGCAAGGCGCTGCGCTGCCTGACAGGGGGCAATGCGACTCGCATCGTGAACTGATCCGCACCCGAAGCGATCGGGGCGGAAAACTGGAGGGGTCTGAAAATGCGATTGAAGGTCATGGCGCTTGCCATCCTGCTGCCGCTTGCCGCGTGCAAGCAGCAGCCCAGTTCCGAACTGCCCGGGGCCGTGAATGCGGAACGGATCCTGGCCGCCAATCCGGACGAGTGGCTGTCCTATGGCCGCACTTACGACGAGCAGCGCCACAGCCCGCTCGATCAGATCAACAAGGAAACGGTCAAGGACCTGGGCCTGGCCTGGTTCGCCGATCTCGATACCGCGCGCGGGCAGGAAGCAACGCCGCTGGCGATCGATGGCAAGATCTACATCACCACCGCCTGGTCCAAGGCCAAGGCCTATGACGCGCTGACCGGCAAGCTGGAATGGGAATACGACCCCAAGGTGCCGGGCGAACGCGGCGTCGCGGCCTGCTGCGACGTGGTCAACCGCGGCATGGCCGCCTGGGGCGACAAGCTGTTCATGGGCACGCTCGACGGCCGCCTGGTCGCGCTTGACCGCAAGACCGGCAAAGAAGTGTGGAGCGTCGTCACGCTCGACCAGTCGAAGCCCTATACCATCACCGGCGCGCCGCGCGTGATCAATGGCATGGTCCTGATCGGCAATGGCGGTGCCGAAATGGGTGTGCGCGGCTTCCTGACCGCCTATGACGCAGACAGCGGCAAGCAGCTGTGGCGCTTCTATTCGGTGCCGGACGAGCCGGGCAAGAACACCGACGAGCACCTGATCAAGGCCGAATCGACCTGGAAGGGCGAATGGTGGAAGCTGGGCGGCGGCGGCACCATGTGGGATGCCATGGCCTATGATCCCGAGCTTGACCTGCTCTATGTCGGGGTGGGCAACGGCAGCCCGTGGAACCAGCATTTCCGTAGTCAGGGCGAAGGGGACAACCTGTACCTTTCCTCGATCGTCGCGCTGCGCCCCAAGACCGGTGAATATGTCTGGCACTTCCAGACCACGCCGGGCGAAACCTGGGACTATACCGCCACCCAGCACATCATGCTGGCCGACCTGACGATCGGCGGAGCCAAGCGCAAGGTGCTGATGCAGGCGCCCAAGAACGGTTTCTTCTTCGTGCTGGACCGCACCGACGGCAAGCTGATCTCGGCCAACAACTATGTGCCCGTGAACTGGGCGACCGGGTTCGATCTCAAGACCGGACGGCCGATCGAGAATCCGGATGCGCGCTATTACCGCACCGGCAAGCTGTGGCTGGGATCGCCCGGCCCGATCGGCGCGCACAACTGGCACCCGATGGCCTTCGATCCGAAGGAAGGGCTGGTCTATATTCCGGCGATCAATTCGGCCTTCCCGTTCATCCACAAGCCTGACTGGAAGCCGAACAAGCACGGCTTCAACGTCGGGCTGGACCTTGCCTCGGGCGCGATGCCCGCCGATGCCAAGACCCGTGCGGACGCGATTGCCGCAACCACTGGCGAACTGATCGCGTGGGATCCCGTCGCGCAGAAGGCGCGCTGGACCATCAAGTATCCGGCCTCGTGGAACGGCGGCCTGCTGGCCACCGCCGGCGGCCTGCTGTTCCAGGGCAATGCCGGCGGCGAATTCGCCGCGATGGACAGCGCCACCGGCAAGAAGCTGTGGTCGTTCCAGGCCCAGACCGGCGTGGTCGCCCCGGCTTCAACCTTCCGGGTGAAGGGTGAACAGTATGTCGCGGTTCTGGCCGGCTGGGGCGGCGCCTGGCCGCTGGCTGGCGGCCTGGTCGCCGAACCGGTGGGTCCGGTGCGCAACCACTCACGCCTGCTGGTCTTCAAGCTGGGCGGAACGGCCAAGCTGCCCGATCCCGGCCCGCACAACGTGCCGCCGCTCGATCCCCCGACGCTCACCGGAACGCCTGAACAGGTGGCCGATGGCGCCAGGAACTTTGGCCAGTTCTGCGGCGTCTGCCACGGGGACGCGGCCATCGGCACGGGCGTGACGCGCGATCTGCGCCGCGCCGGATCGCTGGGCGATGCCAAGATGTGGAACCAGATCGTGATCGGCGGGGCGCTGGCCCAGAACGGCATGATCAGCTGGAAGGAAGAACTGAACGACCAGCAGGCGGAAAACCTCCGCCAGTACGTGATCAAGCGCGCGCACGAGGACAAGGCGCTTGGCATGAAGTGATCCCGCCCGCGGGTGGCGGCGGCAGCGCTGCCCCCGCAAGCGGACAAGGGGCGCGGATCCAGCGGGGTCCGCGCCCTTTGACTTGGCGGCCCGCAGGCGCAATGGTGGGCAAAGCGAAGGGATGGGGATGGCACCGGTCAAGCAGACAAGCAGCACACCCGATTGGGACGCGCTGCCCTATGGCGGGGATCTGTTCGGCGAACTGCATCTGGCAGACACCGCGCCCGCGCCCAAACCGGCAAAGCCGGGGCTGTTTCCCGGCCTGGCGCTGTGCGGCGTGGCGGCGGCGGCGGCGGCCTGGCTTTCGGACCATTACGGCTTCCCGATCATCCTGCTGGGCCTGCTGGTCGGCCTGGCGCTGAACTTCATTTCCGCCGATCCGCGCACCCACCCGGGGCTCGACTTCGCCTCGCGCACCTGTCTGCGCTGGGGGATTGTGGTGCTGGGGGTGCAGGTGACCTTTGCCCAGATCGGCGCGCTGGGCCCGGCGCCCTTCGCCGCGCTGGCGGTGGTGATGATCGTCACCTTTTTCGCCGGCGTACTTGGCGCGCGCCTGTCCGGGCAGTCGCCCCATGCCGGGATGCTGGCCGGCGGTGCAACCGCGATCTGCGGGGCCAGTGCTGCACTGGCGCTGTACGGCGTGATCGGCAAGGACCGGCTCAGCCAGGCGCAGTTTGCGCTGAGCCTGGTCGGCATCTCGCTGGCCAGCGCCATGGCGATGACGGTCTATCCGGTGCTTGCCGCGCAGCTGGCGCTGAGCGATGCTCAGGCCGGTTTCCTGATCGGTGCCTCGATCCACGATGTCGCCCAGGCAATCGGCGGGGGATATGCCTTTTCCGATGCGGCGGGCGCCCAGGCGACGATCGTCAAGCTGACCCGCGTGGCGCTGCTAGCCCCGGTGGTCGCGCTGGTCAGCCTGACTATCGGGCACGGCGGCAGCGGCGCGGGCCAGCCGGTGTGGAAGCGGCTGGCCCTGCCCTGGTTCATCCTTGCCTTTCTGGGCGTGGTAACGCTCAACAGCCTGACCGGCCTGCCCGAAGACGTAACGAAAGCCTGCCTCACCGCGTCCAAGGCGCTGCTGCTGCTGGCGGTGACCGCCACCGCGATGCGCAGCCGGATGGACCTGCTGCTGCAGATGGGCTGGCGCGCGACCGTGCCGGTAATTGTCGCCAGCGTGGCCAGCCTGGCCACCGCACTGGCCTTCGCGGTGCTGCTGATCGACTAGATTCAGCCACTTCCCCGCTCCGGTTCGTGTCGAGCGCCGCCTAGATCACGAAGTCGAACACGGCCGAATGCGGCTTGCGCCGCCGCTTGGCGACCATCGTATCGTGGAGCTGCGCGATCTGCGCGCTGCCGGTCCTTACGAACAGGAACGGCAGCAGTCCGTGGATCAGGCAGGCGATGCCGCCCAGGATCATCCGCAGCCCGAAGCCCGATGCCATGACCAGATGCTCGCCATAGCTTTCGCCGACGCTGGCGGGGTGGTCTGTAAACAGGCGGGTGGGGTCCATCGGCTGCGTCCTTTCGGTTGGTTCCGCAATCCTATCCAAACGCAGGCGCCATTTCTTCACCGTTTTTCTGGCCATTTCGCCATTATGCGGTTACTTTCTCCCATCATGAACGCCGAATCCCAACTCGATTCACTCGACTGGTCGATTCTCGCCCAGCTTCAGGCCGATGCCTCGCTGGCGGTGCACGAGATCGGGGAGCGGGTCGGGCTGTCGCACAATGCCTGCTGGCGGAGGATCAGGCGGCTGGAGGATGGAGGCGTCATCGCGCGCCGCGTGGCCCTGCTCGATCCGGCCAGGATCGGGCTTGCCACCACCGTGTTCGTGGCGGTGAAGACCAGCCGGCATGATCCCGAATGGCTCGAAGCCTTCGCCCGCGGGGTCGCCTCGATCGACGAAGTGATCGAATGCCACCGCATGGCCGGTGACGTTGATTACCTGCTCAAACTGGTGGTGCGCGACATTGCGCATTACGATCGTATCTACCGCAGGCTGATTGCCGCGGTGCCCGATCTGGCCGATGTCAGCTCCAGCTTCTCGATGGAGCGGATGAAACACACCACCGCCCTGCCCCGGCCGGTCTGACGGTTACCGGTCGCCGCGCTCGGCCGGGTCCTCGTGCAGCCAGGCGGCGTGGCGCGGGGCGCGTTTGGTCCGGCTCCATTCCTCCAGCATCGGCCCGGCCAGGTCCTTGAGCTCGGCATATTGCTCCGCCGTGCCGATATTGCAGGCCAGTTCCAGCCGGTGGCCGTTGGGATCGAAGAAATAGATCGAGCGGAAAATGCCGTGATAGGTCGGCCCCAGCACACCGACCCCCAGCCCTTCCAGATGCGCCTTGGCCGCCAGCAGCGCGGCCTCGTCCGCAACCTCGAAGGCCAGGTGCTGGACCCACGCCGGGGTGTTGGGATCGCGCCCCATCTCCGGCTGGTTCGGCAGTTCGAAAAAGGCCAGCACGTTGCCCCCGCCGCAGTCGAGGAAGACGTGCATGTAGGGGTCGTCCTCGCCAGTGGAGGGGACGGTGTTTTCGGCAAAGGCGGTGGTGTAGGTCATGCCCAGCGTGCGGGCGTACCACTCAACCGTTTCGCGTGCGTCCCGGCAGCGGTAGGCGACGTGATGAATGCGTTTCAGAGCCGGTGTGGTCATGCTAGGTGCTCCTGTGCGCCAAGTGCGCCGCGCCGCAGCTGGTCGCGCTCCATGCTCTCGAACAGCGCGGTAAAGTTGCCTTCGCCAAAGCCTTCGTCCTTCTTGCGCTGGATGAATTCGAAGAACACCGGACCGATCACCGTCTCGGAAAAGATCTGCAGCAGCAGGCGCGGATCGCCCTTCGCGGTCGATCCATCCAGCAGGATTCCGCGCTTTTGCAGCTCTGCCACCGGTTCGCCGTGCCCGGGCAAACGCTCGTCCAGCATCTCGTAATAGGTCGCGGGCGGCGGCGTCATGAACGGCGTGCCCAGGCCCTTCAGCCGGTCCCATCCGCCGATCAGATCATCGCAGGCAAAGGCGATGTGCTGGATCCCTTCACCGTTATACTGACGCAGGAATTCCTCGATCTGCCCGCCTCCGCCAGCGCCCTCCTCGTTCAGCGGAATGCGGATCTTGCCATCCGGCGCGGTCATCGCCCGGCTGGTCAGGCCGGTGTATTCGCCCTTGATGTCGAAATAGCGGATCTCGCGGAAGCCAAAGACCCGCTCGTAGAAGCCGCCCCAGTGCGCCATCCGCCCGCCGTAGACGTTGTGGGTGAGGTGATCGATGGTGTGAAATCCCGCACCGACCGGATGCCTGTCAACGCCGGGAAGATACACGAAATCAATGTCATAAATCGATAGATCGCTGCCGCTTTCGTGCCCTTCGTAGCGGTCGACCAGATAGATGATCGAACCGCCGATCCCGCGGATCGCGGGCAGGCGCAGTTCCATCACCCCGGTGCGCGTCTCGACCGGTTCGGCCCCGCGTTCCAGTGCAAGATCATAGGCTTGCTTGGCATCGCGGACCCGCCAGCCCATGCCGCAGCACGATGCGCCGTGCTCTGCCGCGAACCAGGCGGCCGGGCTGCGCGGTTCATAGTTTGCAATCAGGTTGATCCCGCCCTGCCGCCACAGCGCAACATCCTTGGAGCGATGGTTGGCGACATGGGTGAAGCCCATGCATTCAAACACCGGTTCAAGCACGCCCTTCTCCGGCGCGCAGAACTCGATGAACTCGAACCCGTCTAGGCCCAGCGGATTATCGAACAGATCGGCCACGACCGTGCAACTCCCCAGTTTACGGATGCTTCTTCCGGTTGCAAATGAAACTAGTTGGCCAAGTTTGGAGAGTCAAGGGACGCTGCGGCTATCGCAGGCGCAGCGAACCAACGATGAGATATTTACGATTTCAAAACAGGCATTTGCTGGCTTGCGCAGTGGAAGCTTCCGCCGCCCGCCAGCACGGCATCGGCGAGAATGCCCACCACCTCGCGGTCCGGAAACAGCTCTGCAACCGCCGCCACCCCATCAGCATCGTGCGCCGTGCCAGAGGTCGGCACGACCACCAGCTTCGAGGTGATGGCAAAATTCATGTAGCTCGCCGGCTCAATCCGTCCGTCCGTCTCGACCCGTCCGGGCGATGGCACTTCGCGAACGGTCACCCCGAACGCCTCGGCGCGAGCCTTCGCGTCCGCATAGATCGCCGCGTTGGGGTCGTCCGCCCCGGTCGCGCGCGGCAAGGCCAGCACACCCGGAGCCACGAAGCGCGCCAGGTTATCGACATGACCGTCGGTGTGATCATTGATCAGACCGTCCCCAAGCCAGAGCACACGATCATAGCCAAGATCGCGGGCCAGCCGCGCCTCGATATTGGCCCGCGTGAGGTGCGGGTTGCGATTCGGGTTGAGCAGGCACTGTTCGGTAGTGACGACCAGCCCGGTGCCATCGCCATCGAGCGCCCCGCCCTCCAGCACCCAGTCGCAGGTCTCGACCGGCAGGCCCGCGCTGCCTGCCAGCTCCGCGCCAATCTCCTGGTCGCCGTCCATCAGGTACTTGCCGCCCCAGCCATTGAAGCCGAAGCGCCGGGCGATCTGCCGCTGCCCGTCCTGCACCACCAGCGGCCCGGTGTCGCGCAGCCAGACATCGCCATAGCGGCGCATTTCCAGCTTCACCGCGGCGCTGCACAGCGCCCGGGCACGCGCCGCATTGGCCTCGTCGCGGACGATCAGGCGCACCTCCTGCCCGCTCTCCGCCACGGCGCTGGCAAAGGCCGCGATCTGCTCCTGCGCACGCGGCAGGAACCCCGGCCACTCGACAGGATCATGCGGAAAACCAATCCACAGCCACTGCTGCGGATGCCATTCCGGGGGCATCCGCATGATTGCCTCGTTCATGGCCTACTTCTTCCCCTTCAGGCTCGCGTCGCGGATCGCGCGGAACTCGTCGGTCGGGTGCCAGTTCGGCCAGTCCTTGCCCATCGCCAGGCTGCGACCGAGGCGATAGTAGATCTCGCCATCCTGGAGGATGCCCGACCAGTCCCACCTGGTGTCGTATTCGTCGTTCGGGCCATGGTAGTTCCTGGCAGTATACTCGTCCGAATAGGCCTTGGCCGCCGCCTTGCCGCCCGGCACCCAGTCCGATCCCCGGCCCAGGTTGAACATCGGCACACCGCGCTTGGCGAGGCTGAAATGGTCCGAGCGATAGTAGTATCCGCGCTCGACGTGCTCCTCCGGAGACTGGACCAGCCCCATCGCCTTCATCGTCGCGTTGAGGTAGCGGGTCAGTTCCGACTTGTCGCCGCCGACCACCTGATAATCGCGCGCGGGGCGCCCCGGCGAAATCGCGTCCATGTTCACCCCGCCAACCGTCTTCGCCAGCGGGTAGATCGGATTCTGGGCGTAGAATTCCGATCCCAGCAGCCCCGATTCCTCCAGCGTCACGGCCAGGAACACCTGGCTGCGATCAGCCGTCCCGGCCTTGACGTTGGCTTCCGCGAGCGCCGCCAGCATGGCCGTGCCGGTGGCATTGTCGAGCGCGCCGTTGCAAATGTCGTCGCCGCTGGCATCCGCCTTGCAGCGGCCAAGATGATCCCAGTGCGCGGTGTAGAGCACATATTCATCGGGCCGCTTCTTGCCCGGCAGGATCCCCACGACATTGCGCGAAGTTGCGCGGCGGATCGAGTTGTCGAAGCTGGTGCTGGCCTTTAGGCCCAGCGGCACCGGCTTGAAGCCCTTGACCTTCGCGGCGGCGGTCAGCGCGGCCAGGTCCTTACCGGCGGCTGAAAAGATCGCCCTGGCCGCGTCCTGCTGGATCCAGCCATTGGCCTCGGTCTGATCGTCGCCATTGTTCGGTTTCTGGACATAATACTGCGCGCCGGTCCAGCTCGATTCCACCACGTTCCAGCCATAGGCGGCGGGGAAGGTATCGTGGACGATCAGCGCCGCGCGCGCGCCCTGCCGGGCGGCTTCCTCGAACTTGTAGGTCCAGCGCCCGTAATAGGTCATGCGGCGGCCCTTGAAGAGGCCCTCTTCAGTCTCGCTGGCATAGTCCGGATCATTGACCAGGATCACCGCGATCTTCCCCTTCATGTCGACCCCGGCATAGTCGTTCCAGCCAAGTTCGGGCGCGTTGATCCCGTGGCCGACGAAGACCAGATCGGCGTCCGCAATCTCGGTGCGCGGCGTGACGCGGTAGGAACCGACCACGAAATCCTTGCCCGGCGCGAACAGCAGGGTCCTGGCTCCGCCGGTCACCGCAAGGCCGGCCTCTGCGGTCGCGGTAATCTCGACAATTGGCACTTCCTGGGTCCAGCTGCCCTTGTTACCCGGCTGGAGCCCGGCGGCGCGGAACTTCTCGATCAGGTAGGCAACGGTCTTTTCCTCGCCCGCCGTGCCCGGTGCGCGCCCCTCGAAGGCATCGGAAGAGAGCGTTTCGACCATTTCCCTCAGCGTCGCTTCAGGCAGAGCGACCGGCGCGACAACCGGCACCGGAGCGGGCTTTGCCAGTGCGCTGGTCGAAAGCAGCAGGCCGGCAAGCGCCAGCGGGACAAGGCGGTTGAACATGGGAAACAGACCTCTGGTGAATTTGACGCGGGGCAACCGCTTGGCAGACCGGCGCCAGAGGGGCAAGCGCCGCCCGTCGATAGCCATCGGCATTTGATCGGACCGCTTGATCGGCAAGAGCTGAACGGGCATCCCGATTCGCGATGACCACGATAAGCACGCTTGGCGACTGGACCGGAGCAATTGCACGGGCGCGGGCCCATGCCCCCTACCTTGCTCATGGGCTGGACCGTTTGCCGGGGCTTGAAAGCCTGCTTGCAGCTGGCGCTATCGAGGAGGCGCTCGATTGGGCCAGGGCCGCCGGCCATGGCGCCGCGACAGTAGCCAGCGCGCTCCGGCGCGAGAAGCTGGCGCTCGCCACCGCGCTGGCGATCGGCGATCTGGCCGGCGCGCTTCCCCTGCTGCGCATTACCGGCGAATTGTCCGACTTTGCCGACCGCTCGCTTGATGCCGCCATCGCGGACGCGATCCGGGCACGGGTGCCCGACGCGGAACCAGCCGGGTTCCTCGCCCTCGCGCTGGGCAAGCACGGCGCGCAGGAGCTGAACTACTCGTCCGACATCGATCCGATCCTGCTCTACGATCCAGCCCTGCTCCCGCGCCGCCAGCGCGACGAACCGGGCGAGGCGGCCCAGCGCGTGGCGCGCACCCTGATGCAGACGATGAGCCACGTTGATGGTGAGGGCTATGTCTTCCGGGTCGACCTGCGCCTGCGCCCAGCATCAGAGGTCAGCCCGCTGGCGATCCCGATCGAAGCCGCGCTGACCCATTACGAAAGCTCAGCGCTGGCCTGGGAGCGTGCCGCCTTTATCCGCGCCCGCGCCTGTTCGGGCGACATCGCGGCGGGCGAGGCATTCCTGGCCGCGATCCGCCCCTTCGTCTGGCGCAAAAGCCTGGACTTCGGCGCGATTGCCGAGATCGGGCGGCTTACCGGACGGATCCGGAGCAACCATAATGGCGCCGCGCGGCCCGGCCCGGGCTTCGACGTCAAGAAGGGCCGCGGCGGAATCCGCGAGGTCGAATTCTATGCCCAGACGCTTCAGCTGATCCATGGCGGGCGCAATCCCGCGCTGCGCCAGCGGCACGTGCGCGCCAGCCTTGATGCGCTGGCCTCTGCCGGGCTGGTCGATCCCGACGATGCCCGCGCCCTGGGCGAGTGCTACGACCGGCTCCGCACGATCGAGCATCGGCTGCAGATGGTTGCCGATCAGCAGACCCAGACCCTGCCGTCGGATCCCGCCGCGCTCGACAATGTCGCGCGGCTCGACGGACTGCCCGATGGCACGGCGCTGATCGCCGAACTCGAGGAAATCTGCGAAGCGGTGGGATCGCGCTATGACAAGCTGATCGCGCTGCACGGCGACGATGGCGGCGCCGTCGCCATGCCATCGGGCGAGGATCAGGCCCCTGACCTTGCTCGGCTTGGTTTCGCCGATGCCGAGGCATTGGCCGCACGGATCGAAGGCTGGCGTTCGGGCCGGATGCGCGCGCTGCGCAGCGATGCCGCGCGCGCCGCCTTCGATGCGATCCAGGGGCCGCTGCTCGCCGCCTTCGCCGCCTCGCCCGAGCCCGAACGCGCCCTGCTGCGCTGGGAGGAACTGCTCGCCAACCTGCCAAGCGCGATCAACCTGTTCCGCCTGCTGGAAGCCCGTCCCGCCCTGCTCCAGCTGCTTGGGCGGATCCTCAGCCTCGCGCCGCCGCTCGCCGATGCCCTGGCGCGGCGCGCTGACCTGCTCGATCCGCTGATCGACGCCAGCGCTTTCGACCTGCCGGGCGACGTCGCAGCGCTGTCCGCGGAATTCGCCGACGGCGAAAGCGGCGATGACTACCAGGGCCTGCTTGACCGGGTCCGGCGCAAGGTCGGGGAAAAGCGCTTCATTCTGGGCGTCCAGCTGATCGAGGGCGTGCGTGACCCGCGCACCATCGGCCAGGCTCTGTCGCGCATCGCGGAAGCGGCACTGGCCGTGCTGGCCGAGGGCGCGACGGCGGAATTCGAGCGCGTCCATGGCCGGATTGCGGACAATGAACTGGTCATCATGGGCTATGGCAGGCTCGGCGGCGGATTGCTCACGCATGCCTCGGACCTAGATCTGGTATTCCTGTTCTCTGGCGAACACGGCGCGGAAAGCGATGGCGCGCGGCCGCTGGGTGGCACGCTCTACTTCAACCGCCTGTCACAGCGGGTCATCGCCGCCCTCTCGGTACCCACAGCTGAAGGGGCGCTCTATGAGGTCGATACACGGCTCAGGCCATCCGGAGCGCAAGGGCCGATCGCGGTCAGCCTCGACAGTTTCGAACGCTATCAGCACGAGGCGGCCTGGACCTGGGAGCACATGGCGCTGGCCCGCGCGCGGGTGCTGCACGGTCCGCCGGATGGCCGCGCGGAACTGGAGCGGATCATCCACACCGTCCTGACCATGCCGCGCGATGCGGCAAAGCTGCGGGCCGACGTGCTGCACATGCGCGGCGAAATGGCCCGCCACAAGCCGGCCAGGGGGCCACTTGATGTCAAGCTGGCGCGCGGCGGACTGGTCGATATCGAGTTCCTGACCCACTACCTCCAGCTCCGCGACCATATCGCCCTGCTGCCCGCGATTCCCGCCGCACTGGCGGCACTGGTGGAAGCTGGGCTGCTTCCGGCAGACATGATCGAGGCTCATGCCGCGCTGTCACGCTTCCTGATCGCGGCCCGCCTGCTCGCACCGGACAGCGAGGAACCGCCCAGGGCCGCGCGCGAGGTGCTTGCGCGCGCCTGCCAATGCGGCGATTGGGAGGAACTTAAAGCGAATCTCGCCGCCGCGCGCCGCACCGTTGCGGCCAGCTGGTCGGCCGTATTCGGCGAACAACTGGAGCTGGAAACATGACCGCATTCCCCGGCGTTGGCGATGCCATGCCCGACATCGTGATGACCGCTGCCGATGGCTCGGCGGTGAAATGTTCGGACTTCGCCGGAAGCAAGCTGGTGGTGTTCTTCTACCCCAAGGACGACACCCCCGGATGCACTACCGAAAACAAGGATTTTTCCGAGCTTTCGGAAGAGTTTGCCAAGGCAGGCACGGCCTTGCTCGGAGTATCGAAGGATACCCCCGCGAAGCACGCCAGGTTTACTGCCAGGCATGGTCTCGTCGCGCCGCTCGCCAGCGATGCGGAAAGCGGTGGCCTATCCGATGCGCTGGGCATCTGGCGCGAGAAACAGAACTACGGTCGCACCTATATGGGCATGGTCCGCTCCACCTATCTGGTCGGCAGCGACGGCCGCATCGCCCGGATCTGGAGCCCGGTGAAGGTCAAGGGCCACGCGGCCGAAGTGCTTGCGGCGGCCCGGTCGCTCTGACGGGATTTGGGCGCATGACCTCGCTGTCCGCGGCAATCCATGCCGCCCTGATAGAGGCCGACCCGCGCGCCAAGGTGATGGCCGCGCGGCGCGTCGCGCGCGACTGGCGGCTCCGGCGGCTGGACTGGCGCTTCGACGCGGCCATGCCGGACGAACCGGGCCGGCCCGCCGCACCGGAATTGCTGCCGCCCAACCAAATGCCAAAGCGCGGCAAAGGCGGATCGGAGCGTGGCCGGATTGCTCTGTGGCATGCCCTGGCCCACATCGAATTCGTCGCCATCGACCTGGCGCTCGACATGGCGGGGCGGTTTGGCCCGGAGATGGGGCCGGAATTCGTTTCCGACTTCCTTATGGTCGCGGCGGACGAAGCGATGCACTTCGCGCTGATCGAGCGGCATCTGCAGGTCCTTGGCAGCCATTATGGCGCGCTTCCCGCCCATTCCGGCCTGTGGGACGCTGCCAGCGAAACCATGCATGACGTGGCGGCACGGCTTGCCATTGTCCCGATGGTGCTGGAAGCGCGCGGTCTGGACGTTACGCCAGCCACGCTCGAGCGTGTCCGCCAGGCCGGTGACGAAGCGGGTGCGCGCATCCTCGAACGAATCCTTGACGACGAAATCCGCCATGTCCGCTTTGGCGCAAAGCACTTCGCCGCAGTCTGCGCGGCGCGCGGTGAATCGCAGGAGCCCCTGTGGAAAACCCTTGTTGCGCGCCACTTTCGCGGGGCGATTAAGCCTCCGTTCAACGACTCAGCGCGTCACAGTGCCGGTTTGTCGCGCAGTCTCTACGCAGCACTTGCCAGCTGAAACCCGCCCGGGCTAACCCCGCTTTCGAGAAGTCGGGGGGTTCCGGCCATCTCTGAAAAGATCCAGACCCGGGGCCAAGGTTCGGGGAAACAGGGTTCGCACGGCTTGCCAGCAGGCCGCTGAAACAAGGTAGTTCGAGTGGTCGTGATTTCGTTTCTTGCCAAGTTCCGGTCGATTGCCGCGCTCGCTGCATTTGCCGGTCTGGCCGTTTCCAATCCCGCCCTGGCCAACAGCAGCGCCGCCGCTGCCGATGTGACCGCCCCCCTGCGCACTGCCCAGGCTGCCAAGCCCGCGACCGCCAGCACCGATGCGGAATTCCGCCGCCTCTTCGCGGACTGGAAGGCCCTTGATCGCGGCGTGGTGAACACGGTTCAGGCTCGTACCGCGCTACCCGCCTCACCGCTGAGCCAGGGTTCGATCCTGCGTCCGGCCGGTGTGTCGATCCCTTCGCGCATGCCGGTTGAAAATGCCGCGCTGACCAGCGGCTATGGAATGCGGACCCACCCCGTTCTGGGCGGTCGCCGCGCGCACAAGGGCATCGACCTTGCCATGCCGACCGGCACCCCGGTTTATGCGACTGCCGATGGCGTGGTCAGCAAGGCCGAATGGTTCTCCAGCTACGGCCTCTACATCTCGCTTGAGCATGGCGCTGATATCCAGACCCGCTATGGCCACCTTTCACGCCTCAACGTCGCTGCCGGTCAGCAGATCCGCAAGGGCGACGTGATCGGTTATGTTGGCTCTACCGGCCGCTCGACCGGCCCGCACCTGCACTATGAAGTGCGCATCGCCGGCGCATCGGTCAACCCGATCCCTTACCTCCAGGCCGATACCGCAGCCAAGGCCCCGCTCCTTGCGGTCGTCGATGGTGATGCCCAGGGCGGCCCCGACGAAGAGTAATTCCATCCCGGAGCCGGGCAAAGATCCGGACCGGTAATCAGCTTCGAGAGGATGCTGGGAAAGGGGCGATGGGTTTCCATCGCCTTTTTCTTTTTGCGGTTTTTAATCGAACGGTTAAAACCTCCTCGAAGCGGTCGGAATCAGGCCGCAAGCGAGAGAGAGCGAACGGCAAATGCATCCTTCCATCCACGCAAGGACCAATCCCGAAAAGCCAGCCGTCATCATGGCGGGCACGGGCGAGACCATCAGTTTCGGCGAGCTTGATGCGCGGTCGAACCGCGTTGCGCAGCTGCTGCGCGCCCGGGGCATCCAGATCGGCGACACGGTTGCCATCTGCATGGAAAACCACCCCTGGTACTTCGCGCTGACCTGGGGTTCGCAGCGTGCCGGGGTCCACTATGTCTGCATCTCCAGCCGCCTGACCGCGCCTGAGATCGCTTACATCCTGGAAGACAGCGGTGCGAGGCTGTTGTTCGGCTCGTCCTACCTTGCCGCCACTCTCGATGAAGTGGCCACGCTCACCCCTGCAATACCCCAGCTCCGTTTCGGCGCTTCGGCCGATCTGGACGCCGAAGCCGCGCTGTCGGCCATGCCCGCAACCCCGATCGCGGATGAACGCGCCGGCGTTGACATGCTTTACTCGTCAGGCACCACCGGCCGCCCCAAGGGGGTCAAGATTCCGCTGCCCGAAGATCCCGATATCGCGCAGGTCAACGCGCTGGTCGGGCTGGCCTCGATGGCATTCGGGATCCAGCCGGATGCCGTCTACCTCTCTCCCGCGCCGCTCTATCACGCTGCGCCGCTGCGCTGGTCGATGACTGTCCAAAAGCTTGGCGGAACCGTAGTTGTCATGGAGAAGTTCGATCCAGAACACGCGCTGCAGCTTATCGAAAAGTACAAGGTGACCGACAGCCAGTGGGTCCCCACCCATTTTGTGCGGATGCTCAAGCTGCCGGAAGAGGTACGCACAAAGTACGATACATCCAGCCTCAAGTGCGCGATCCACGCTGCCGCGCCCTGCCCTGTGCCGGTCAAGCACGCGATGATCGACTGGTGGGGGCCCGTGATCTATGAGTATTACGCCGGCACCGAAGGCAACGGCTTCACTTTCATTACCAGCCAGGAATGGCTCCAGCGTCCCGGCTCCGTTGGCCGCGCGCTGACCGGGATCGTGCGGGTCTGCGACGAGAATGGGGACGAGGTTCCGCGCGGCACCGAGGGTCAGATCTTCTTCGAACCGACCGAGGCCAACGTGCCGTTCGAATACCACAACGATCCGGTCAAGACCGCCGAAAGCCGCAACAAGCATGGCTGGACCAGTCTGGGCGACGTCGGTTACGAGGACGAGGAGGGGTATGTCTTCCTGACCGACCGCAAGAGCTTCATGATCATCTCTGGCGGGGTCAACATCTACCCGCAGGAGATCGAGAACCTGCTGGTCACCCACCCCAAGGTGGCCGACGCCGCCGTGATTGGCGCTCCCGATCCGGACATGGGCGAAAAGGTCGTGGCCGTGGTCCAGCCCGCCAACATGGCCGATGCGGGACCCGCACTGGCCGAGGAACTGATGGCCTACCTCGCCCCGCAACTCAGCCGCGTGAAAATGCCGCGCCAGATCGACTTCCGCGAGGAACTCCCGCGCGAACAGACCGGCAAGCTCTACAAGCGGCACCTGCGCGATGAATACAAGGCTGCTTACGAAGCGCAGATGGGACAGGGCTGATTAAGGCCGCTGCGGTGCGTCTAGGATGCTGATCGCAAGGCTAATTGAAGCCGCCCCAGAAACACTTCAACTCGGCCGAGACAATTCGTCGAGTAGTGCGCCTACGTTTTCTCTGTAACACGCGAAAGAATAGCGCTTCGCCTCAGATTGGGCGGCTGAACGCCATGCGTCTACGCGGTCACGGTTTGCAACGGCATAAAGCATTGCTTGGTGCAGCGCGTCGGTATCCGGCTGTTCGAGCAGAATTCCAGTGTTCGGGGTAACCCCATTGCCACTTGCGCGCGTCTGGATGATGGCCATACCAGATGCCAGTGCCTCAAGCAGAGAGAGTGCCGATCCCTCAAAGTAACTTGGGAATACAAGCACATGGTGATCAGCCATAATCGCGGGAATGGCCGCGCGGGGGACGGTGGGCAGATATTTCACCCGATCAGCATGACGGGCGAATACTTCCTGAGGGATCCGCAGATCGCCAACCATGGTCAGGGTAGCGTCAGCCACGGGAATACGGCTAATCGCATCAAGCAAATGGTGAACACCCTTGCGTGGGTTGGCTTGACCGATGAAAAGCATCTTCAATGGCTGGTCGCGCGCTACGGGTGCGGGTGACGGGATCTTCGAGAAGAGTGCCTCGTCGAAACAATAAGGCAGTACGCGCACTTTGCCTTCAACTGCCTCGCCACCATGCTCGCGAACAGTCGCAGCAGCGAATTCGCTACCGACCAATATGCAATTAGCCAGTTCGTACTCAGCCTGGTCGGAAGCGATAGTCGAATCAGGGAAAGCTCGCTCGTTGGGCAGGAACCACTCACCAAACTGATCTAGCAAACCAGCCATTGAGGCATTGTAGGCACGAGCGTCTCCAATGGTCCGATCAAGGATCCTCAAATGCCCAAGTGTCGCGGCGTGCTCGAAAGTCTCCAGTGAACTGCCGTTGAAGCCCCACAGCGCGAGGCGCTCCGGAGTGTTCAGCCCCCCAGAAATCACATTGACGAACCTGCGATTACCATAGGTATCTATTCGCCGCGCAAGCTTTCGCAAACGCGCTCGGTTCGCGATTCGCTCCAGCCACTCTGCGCTCCCGCCGGTGCGTACTAGAGAGCGGTCTAGGCCGGGGTGGTTGAAGCGCAGGAACTCGCCGTGGACTCGTTCGCGAAGTCGACCTGGTAGATATCTTTCTATCCGATACGGCCATCGATCCGGGTCGTAAAAAATCGAAGTGCCATACCAGGCCAATCGGCCAAGCTGCTGAAGCGCAAGCGCAGTCTGCCAGCTATGTTGGGTTCCCGGGTGAAAGACTACCGCACGCATGGCCAATGGCCATAACGGGTAGCCATCGAACGTAAACAACAATTTATGTGCCGCATAGAGTAACAATTTTCCTACATATAACCATATCGGTTAGTTACTCGGCTCCTGATTCGCAAGGAGCCCTCATGCCTTCCACCCCGATCATCAACCCCGGTGGCTACACCCCTGCCCGGGCACTCGTTTACGCCGACACCGATGGCTCAGCCGTTCAGGTTAGCGTCGCCGCCCCCCTGCCCGTCACTCTTGGCGCCGCCGCCGCGCCGACCGCGCTGGCCGGTTCGCTCAGTTCGAGTGGCACAGTCGGTCCCTTTGCACCGGTTGCGGGCAAGCCGGTCATGCTCGTGCTGTCCGGCACCTGGAGCGGAACCGTGCGGCTGCAACGTTCCACCGACGGCGGCACCACGAAATTGCCCGTCACCCTGAGCGGTGCCCCCTGGGCCCAGTTCACCGCGAATTGCTGCGAAGCGGTGTGGGAGGAGAACGAAGTCGGCGCCCAGCTCTATCTTGCGGTGACGCTTGGCTCGGGCAGCCTGACGTATCGGGTGTCCCAATGAGCGTCGATCTAGTAGCCCGCGCGCTTGGCGCGAAGGCCGGGCGTTCCGCCAATACCGCCGCACTGATCGCCGGAATTCGGGAATACGGCAACGCCACCCGCGCGACCGAACGGTTGCCGGCCAATGACTTGCCGACTTTGACGCTTAGCGCAAACGGCGCGGCATCGACGATCAACGGCAATGCCTGGTATGCACCGACGGTCAACTTTCGCAGCGAGCTTCTGACCTATTTGTGCGGTCCGATCGTGGATGCCGGCGCCGCGCACCCAACCTGGAACTATATGCGGGCGCGCGGCGCCTATTTTGGCCCGGGCAGCCGGGGCCTCGGCTCACCCATTGCTTACGAGTTCATTCACAAGGGCACCCAGCTGGAAATCCCGCTCTTTGGACAGGGCAGCTCGGGCATCAATTTCCGTCTGCTGGTCAACGGAGCCCTGGCCGGAACAATGGCGGTGCCCAATTCGACCGGGCAGGCATATTACCTGAAGGCGGTATTTCCGGCCAGTGGCACGCGGCGGATCACGGTCGAAACCAACGGCGTTCCTGCCAATGGCGTGAACGTCGCGAATGCCTCGGTCGAGATTGCGAGCACTGGCCGCACACCGCCCCTGGTAACCATGATCGGCGACAGTCTGGCCGAAGGCACGGGCGCGGCCGCAGGCGAAGGCCAGTCACTGGTGCTCGCCCGCGCGCTGGGCTTCGATTGCGGGCTCGCCGCAGCGGGCGGAACCGGCATGATCAACCCCGGCTCACGCGTACCCTTTACCGATCCCGACCGGCTGGTCGACCTCACCCTGGCGGGAGTGACGAGTACACAGAACGGCTCTGCGCCAGCCAGCCCCCGGATGGGCATCGTGTTCGGATCGTTCAACGACCAAGGCGCTTCGCCGACCTTGTACGGACCCTACGGCGCGACACTGCAGGACGCGATCGCCAACCGCACCCATGCGATGATCGATGCCTGGCTGGCCGCCCGGCCGGGCAGGCCTATCGTCTTCTTCGGCCCGACCTGGCCTTCCGGGCCGCCCAACAACCGGCCGCCCTTGACCGTCTATGCCATTCGCGACGGGATCATGGAGGCGGCCTGGAGCCGCGCCAGCGAGAACGTGTGGTTCATTGATCGCCTGATGCCGTTCCTGCGCGAAGGGGTCTACTCGACCACATCGGACCAGGCCTCGCTCTATACCGGCAGCGACAGCACCCATCCGACCACGATGGGACACAAGTTCGACGGACTCTGGATGGCTGCTGCCCTGCGGCGCCTGATCCTTTCCGAATTCGTCTGACCTATCAGTTCAGCCCAACAAGGAGCCATCATGGCCGATATCCTCTTTACCCAGATTGCCAGCGAGAACATTCGCAGCGGCACCGACCTGATCCAGACCAGCGGCCGCGAAACGATCGGCAAGGCGCCGGGCCTGTATGTCGCGGACGCGGCCGCGAATGCCGCACTGTTCGCCGCCCACCCGCGGTTCGTCGCCCGGTCGAGCAATGGGCGCCATTTCCGCGCCCTGCCGGAAGACGGCCGCATCCAGGTCGACATTTCCGGCGCCAAGGGCGATGGCGTGACCGACGACGGACCGGCGATCCGCGCAGCGGTTGCCTATGCGGCGGCAATTGGTGCGCAGGGCGTGCGGTTTGGCCAGCAGCGCTATCGGATGGAATCGATGACCTTCGCCGAATCTGGCGTTGCAACCGGCGCACAGGCATCGCTGGCCCTCACCAGCAACGTGGTCCACGATTTCGGCGGGGTCGAACTGGTCCGCCAGCTCAATGGCGGAGGAATCGCTTTTAGCCCGGCGAGCCCGGCGGCAATGGCCTCGTTCCCGATCGTGGCCGATGTCCAGGCCGGCGACATCACCGTCAGGCTGGCCGCCACCGATGCGGCTCAACTGGCGCCCGGCAATACCGTCTTCTGGATGCTCGGAGAACTCCCTTACGACACCCCTGAAACCTTGAACTGGGACATTGCCAAGGTGGTGGCGGTTTCCGGCGAGTATGTCACTCTCGACAAACCCATTCCGGAAGGACTGACCCTTTCTTCAGTCACAGGCCCCAACAAGCGTCTGGTCAAGATCGGTATTCTCACCAACTGCGCACTGCGCGATTTCACCATCACCGCCAGCAACGTGGAGTACGGAGTTGCGGTTTACGGCGGGAAGCGCATTACACTGGAGCGCGTTGGAGGCTCCAACCTTGGAGCCGGTCTGTTTGCGGGTCAGTATTGCGATGGCGTAAGCCTGATCGACTGCTGGCAGGACGGTGTCGTCCTCTCCCAGGCCAGCTTCGGGGCAGCATTCGGGTTTGCCGAATGCCGGAATGTCAGCATTGTCCGGCCCCATGCCCGCTCCATTCTCAATCTGGTGAAGGCAGAGGCAGGTGCGGAAGTTTCGGTCCTCGGCGGGCACTTCGAAAACACCATCACCAACCAGTCGGGACAGTCACTGGGAACCGACGTGGCCGTGATCCTTGCCGTCGGTAAGGCCAGCGTGTCGGTCCACGACCTGACGGTTACGGGGCATGGCGGCTATCGGCTGGCGGAAACCAGCAACGGTGCGGCCAATTATTCGGGCACGGTCCACTTCAGCGGGATCACCAGGCTCAGGCATCCTGCCGACCCCTGGTCCATCCCTGTCACGCAAATGAGCGGACGGCTCGACATGATCCTGGGCGGCATCCGCGAAATCTACGATTTCGACCGCCTGCGCCACTGGAAGCGCCGCTTCGCGCTGCGCGACAATCAGTCGGTCTACGCCTTTGGTCCTCCAGGGATCATGGTCCGTGCCAATATCTATGCCGCGGAAGGGCTGAGTGCGGGAGTGGGGCAGCAACTGACCGGATTCTGGCTCGGCCGCGCCGGGGACAATGGCTACAACCTGGCCAACGGAGTGAACGGCCAGATCGTCGCCGGGCAGAACGCGTCCTTGCCGATATACGGTGGTGCAGTCGCAGGCGTGCACTGGGCACAGCGAAACCAGCAGTTCCAGATTCTCTGCACGACCTCGGCCACGGGTGGACTGGACCAGGCCGCCAAGTTCGTCGAATTCGAGGCCTGGTTCGCGCCCCTTGTCGATGCCAGTTACGCGATGACGGAGAAGGACTGGCGCGGGGCGGGAGCCGACCGGGATTTCAGGGAAGCGCATTTCCCCGCTTTCGACCTTCCCGCCATCCCCGCTGGAGCGTCCGCTACGATAGAATTGCCGATCCCGGCGATGATGGCGGGAGACTTCGTCGATGCGGTTCGTGTCACCGGTGAAATGGGTGCCTTGCACTTGTCAGCCGCAGAGGCTCGCAACGGATTTGTCCGGTTGACCTTCGGCAATGCCGGTGCGGTAGCACTTGACCCTCCAGCCATGCAGCTGGCCGTCAGCTATTCGACCCCGCAAGCGGGGAACTGAACGGTATCCTTGCGCGACAGGCGGTCGGCCGATCCCCGGTCGGCCGCCTATCCCCTTTGGTGGCTTGTATAATCCGATCTGTTGGTGCATCGCGCAGATTACGGAACGCCGGAACCTGTCGTGTCCGCTGCTGACTTGTGATGGGGATTTGTACTCGCATGCCCGGAGGCCATTTACCTCGCATCGGCATGCTTGCGGCCCAGTTTGCAGCCTATCATGTCGATCGCTGTGCTGCCCTGGCACGCCGCTTCGCGGGGCGGGCCGAAGTGGTTGCTGTTGAGGTGGCATCGACCTCCAGCACCTACGCCTGGAAACCGTCCGGTGAGATCCCCGGCGCGGTCAAGCAGACATTGTTTCCGGGGCAGGGGTTTGAACAGATCGGCCGGCTCCGCCGCTGGCGTGCCCAGTTTCGGGCCTTGCGTGGCTGCAAGATCGTCCTGATCGGGATCGGCTACAACCAGCCGGACATCATCCTGCTTTCCTGGACTCTGCGCGCGTGCGGTGTCCAGGTCATCATGCTGACCGAATCCAAGTTCGATGACCATCCCCGCCGATTGGGCCGGGAATGGCTGAAACGGCTACTGCTTGCTTCCTACAATGGCGCCATCGTTGGCGGACAGCGGCAGATTGGCTACGCGCGCTTCCTCGGCTTTGGACGGCGGCCTGTACTGCCCGGCTATGATGGCGTCGATGTTATGCGGATTCGTGCGCAGGCCGATGCTGCACTGGGCGGCAGATCGATCGCATGGGAAGATCGCGACTTCGTTTTCGTCGGACGGTTCGTTTCAAAAAAGAACCTGGAAACCCTGCTTGAAGGCTTCGCTGCCTACGCCCGTGCGGCCGGACCGCAAGCGCGGCGGCTCCAGTTGATAGGATCGGGCGAACTCGAAGCTGCACTGCGCGCCCGCGCGGAGGCACTTGGAATCGCAGACCGGGTCATTTTTCCCGGGTTCCTCGATGCGGCTGAGGTATCGGCCCGCCTTGCCGAAGCGCTGGCGCTGATCCTTGTGAGCACCGAAGAACAGTGGGGCCTGGTGGTCAATGAAGCTCTGGCAGTAGGCCTGCCCGTGGTGGTGAGTACTGCGGTCGGATCCCGCGATGCGCTCGTCCGCAATCTGATCAATGGCTACGTCGTCGAACCGGGTTCGATTGCCGGTATTGCGCAGGCGCTTGGGGAACTGAGTGCCTCGCAGGAAGGCTGGTTGCGGATGTCCGAAGCCTCCCGGGCACGCGCCTGGCTGGGGGATGCCGATCGGCTGGCCGACGCGGTCGAGATCCTGCTCGACGCCGATGCGAAAGAGGCTGGCGAACGCCTTGCCCTGTTCAACTCTCACCTGATGGAGACGACCTGAGATGACTGCCGTATCGGGCTCTGGCTATTCCCTCCAGAAACGCAGCCTGGTGACCGGGGGTGCCGGATTTATCGGCTCCCACCTTTGCCGGCGTTTGCTCGATCGCGGACATCAGGTGCTTTGCGTCGATAATTTCTTCACCGGATCGCGCGCCAACATTTCGGAACTGCTTGGCAATCCGAACTTCGAGCTGCTGCGTCACGATGTGACATTCCCGCTCTACGTTGAAGTTGACGAGATATACAATCTCGCCTGCCCGGCTTCGCCCGTGCACTACCAGTTCGATCCGGTGCAGACGACCAAGACCAGCGTGATCGGCGCGGTGAATATGCTGGGCCTGGCCAAGCGGCTGCGCATACCGATCCTCCAGGCCTCTACCTCGGAAGTCTATGGCGACCCGACGGTGCATCCCCAGACCGAAGATTACTGGGGCAATGTCAACACCATCGGCCCGCGCAGTTGCTATGACGAAGGCAAACGCTGTGCCGAAACGCTGTTTTTCGACTACCATCGCCAGCACGATCTCCAGATCAAGGTGGTGCGGATTTTCAACACCTATGGCCCGTTCATGCATCCAAATGACGGACGGGTTGTTTCCAACTTCATAGTCCAGGCCCTGAAGGGCGAACCGATCACGCTCTATGGAGATGGCAAGCAGACGCGATCATTCTGCTATGTCGACGATCTGGTCAGCGGGCTGATTGCGATGATGGAAACCGAAAAGGCCGTGACCGGTCCTGTAAACCTTGGCAATCCCGGCGAATTCACGATGATCGAACTGGCCGAGATGGTCCGCGAACTGGTCGGCTCCAGCGTCGAACTCGTCCACCGGCCACTGCCCCAGGACGATCCCCGTCAGCGTCAACCGGACATTACACGCGCACGGGAATGGCTGGGCTGGGAGCCGAAGATCGCACTGCGAGAGGGACTGACCCCGACGATCGATTATTTTCGCAAGATGGTCGGCTGACTTCCACAGCCCGGGCATTCAGGCCACTGGCTTGTCGCTGCGTGGGATCAGCTGGCCCTTTATCTTGGTCGAACTGATTCCCGCCGTGCGCTCCAGATAGACGACACTACAGTACTGCGCCAGGTCGTCGAACTTACCCGCCCAGTCATCCCCCATGGCAAAGATGTCGGCGCCGAAGCGCTGAATATCGTCCGCCTTCTGGGACCAGTCGTGTTCCGGGAAGACTTCATCCACCCCGCGGATCGCGGCGACGATCGCGGCCCGGTCGGCGTAGGGGATGATCGACTGCTTGCCCTTTCGCGCATTGAATTCGTCTGTCGATATGCCAACCACCAGCCGGTCGCCCAGTGCCCGCAGGCGCTGGATCAGGCGCAAGTGCCCGATGTGAAACAGATCGAATGTCCCGTAAGTAAGAACCGTGACCGGCTTGTCCGCAATCGTCATTGTGGGTTCACGCTCTTCAAATGGGTCCACAGGCGTTCGGCAGCACGGTCGTCCCGATCCGTCACAAGGCTGGAGCCTAAGTCGCCGCCCGGAACCGGGCAGCTCAGAAACCGGGCCAGGGACCGGGCATTCTCCAGCATGGTTCCGGCTGCGAAATACGGCTGCTCCACCCCTTCGATAAAGCCACGGGTATACTTGGCCCGGTCCGGGCAGAAGAATCCCAGGGGCCGTCCGAGCGTAATGTAATCAATTGCTGCCGACGAGTAATCCGATACCAGACAGCGGCTTCGCGCCATCAGTTCTTCGACCGGTTCCTGGGGGTCCATGCTGCGCAAGACGCGGATTCGACCGATCCGGCCATCGAGGATCGAATTGAGTGCATCCATAGGATGGAGCTTCAGCACCACTGCTGCTCCGGGTTCGAGGTGTGCCTCGACCTCGCTGAGCAAGGCCATCATCGCTTCCGGGGCAAGCGGGCTATCCCTGCGGATCTCGCCCTGGATCGACAGGCGGTAGGTGGGCATCCACAGCGCGATATCGGGCTCTGACCGTGCTGCCGCACGCACTGTCAGATCGTTGCGCGGCTGCCCGCACAGGATCACGCGCTCCCGGGGCATCCGAAAGGCCCGGGCCATGATTTCCTGGAACATGGGGGAAGTCGCAATCGCCACGTCGCCCAGCGGGAGGCGCGAAACATCGGGGTCGTAGGTGCCGATCGCCTTCAATGGCATTCCATGCCACAGATTGACGATCGTCTGGCCGCGCCGCCGCCGGGCAAAGCGGTAGATTCCGTGGGTATGGAAGACCCACTCCGCGCGCGCCATCGCATAAAGCGCCCGCAAGCTATCGCGCGGCAGCAGAGTAGCGCCCGCCAGATCCTTCGAGCCGGAGGCGAAGCCAGCACCGACTATCCACGCGTGCTTCAGGTCGGCTGAAGCACCGCGCAAATGAAGGAACATCGCATAGGCATTGTCCGCCGCATCCGGAAAGCTGGAATAGATCACCACCCCCCGGCGCACTGGCAGGCACGTCAGCACGCGATACAAAACCGACAGCACCGCCATCATGATAGCGCGAGGCAACCCGCGAACGCGGGCGAACGAGCGCAGATCTGTACGATGGGTAGGTATGGCGCCGATTCCTCTGGCAGCATGACTGTCGCACGATCGTCAATATACCGCAGACGAGCTAAGTAAATGGTCGTGGAAGGAAGTCGTCCGGTTATCGCCTCTTGCCGCCGGGAGCGCTCCTCTGCTAGCGTTCCGCCGAGTAGAGCTTGGGATTCCGTGGACCGCGATGTACGAAGTATCCCTTGCTCTTGCAGTGCTTTGCTTCGGACTTGTGCTCGGATATTTTTCGCGCCAGCCAAGCTTCAACGCCTTTCACCCCCTCACGCTCTATCTCGCGTTTCACGGGTTCGTTTTCGTGTTCCGGCCGATCGTCGCCTACATCGGGGACTATCGCGGGATCTACGTCCTGTTCCAGTTTACGCCGTCGCTGGCTGACAAGGTCACGGTAATCCTGGCCTCGTCGCTGGGCCTGGTCGCATTCGCGTTCTTTAGCCTGCAAACCGGCAATGTCCCCGTGCTCTTCCGGCATGACCGTTTCGCGATTGCGGAGCGCAAGCGGCTGCTGCCGTCCGCGCTGTGGGCGATTGCCGTGTGCGGGCTGATCGGAGCCTATTCGCTGGCGGTGATGTGGAACCGGGCGAGTGCCGGCGTGTTCGACATGGTGCGCGACGCCGCCACGGGAACGGCGATCAATACATCGATCAACGGCTATGTCGTCGAAGCCCAGCTGATGCTGGCAACCTGCTGCGTCATGATCGGCTGGCTGTTCCGGTTTCGCCTGATTGCGCTCCTTCCCCTGCTTGCCTTCATTGTCTTTCGTGCCGGCACCGGCGGACGCGGCCCCTTCATCACGGCGGCGGCAAGCCTTGCCATGATCTACCTTTACGAGCACCGGCGGCGCTTTCCGAGCATCCGGATCATGGCTCTGGGTGCCGCTCTGGCCGGCCTGTTCCTGCTGATTGGTACGGACCGGGGCGCCAGCGTCCGCGCCCTGGTCAACAAGACCGAACAGGTCGATGTCACGGCGCCCGTGCTTGGGACCCAAACTCTCGAAGGCATGGACTTCGCCAACATGGAGTTCTTCGAGTTCATGGTCTATGCGGTTCCGCAGCGAACCGGAACCTATGAGTACTTCGCGGACAACCTCATCATATTCACCGAACCGATCCCGCGGGTGCTGTGGCCCGGCAAGCCGATCGGCTCTCCGGTCCAGTTCTTCAAGCTGTTTGACTATGGCTTTCCAATCGGGATGACGCGTTCCCTGCCCGGCGAAGGCTGGACCCAGCTCGGCTGGGCCGGTGTGGTCATCTGGTGCGGTTTGTGGGGGGCATTGCTGGGCGGCATCTACCGGCGCTTCGCAGTCGGATCGCAGAGCAGCTTCGCGGTCTTGTTCTATTTTTCCTTCATTCCGGTCTTCATCATTGCATTTCGAGACGGCCTGCTGGCAACAGTTCTGCGTCAGGGCATGTTCTTCATTGCCCCGGTTCTGCTGTGGCGACTGATCGCGGGATATCTTGGCATTCCCCTCGCCCGGGATGAACGAGCGTTTGCCATCCAGACCGCGCGGCGCAGGGCGCTCGCGGAGGGGCCAACCAGCCCATCCGGAATCCCGCCACTGAATGATGGACAGGTCGGGAAGGTGGAACAATGGCTTCCGCCCGCGGTTCGTCGCCGCCGCGCCCAGCTTCGCAGCCGGCAGGGCGCGGGCACGGCCTAGATGCAGGATGACCTTGGTGGCATCAGGATCGGACTGCTCACCGCATCGGCTTCGCGTCTGGGCGGCGGCGTGTTCGAGGCCGTGGCCGCGCAAGCCGCGTTGATCCGCGAGCGCGGGGGAGAGGCAATCGTCTTCGCGCTCGAAGATCAATACTCCGAGGAAGACCGGCACCGGTTCGCTCCCGCCCGGGTCCGGCACAGCCGCGTTGCCGGCCCCCGCCAGATCGGCTTCGCGCCGGACCTGCTCAGGCATATGCTGGATGCCGGGCTTGACTGCCTCCATCTCCACGGGATCTGGATGTATCCATCCCGCGCCGGCTATCTCTGGCGCCGCCAGACGGGCCGCCCCTATCTGATTTCACCGCACGGAATGCTCGATCCCTGGATCACGTCGCGCGGCCGCTGGAAGAAGGTGCTGGCACGTGCCGGATATGAGCGCGCAAGCTGGCAATCCGCCAGTGCGCTGCACGCGCTCACCGCGCGGGAAGCGCGGGACATCGAGGCCGAATCCGGCCGGAACGACAGCATTGTCATCGCCAATCCGGGACCCGCTGCCACGGTGCAGACTGCCCGCCCGCCCCGCGCACCGCAGTTTCTCTGCCTGGGCCGGATCCACCCCAAGAAGAACATCGACGCGCTGATCGCCGCGTGGAACCGCCTGGAAACCGATGGCAGGCTTCCGCCGGACGCACGCCTTGTCATCGCCGGGTGGGGTGACGAAGCCCATGTCGAGCAACTGCGGGCAGGCCTGTCCCGCGCCGCGCCGTCGGTCAGTTTTGCCGGGCCGGTCTATGGTGCCGCAAAGCGGGAACTGCTCGAACAGTCGCGGTTCTTGCTCCTGCCCTCGCTCAGCGAAGGCCTGCCGATGGTCATCCTTGAAGCGTGGGCGGCCGGCACGCCGGTTCTGATGACGACGGAATGCAACCTTCCCGAAGGCTTCGCCCAAGGCGCGGCACTGGATTGCGGCCTTACGCCCGAGACAATCGCCGGGTGCCTGCACCGTTCGCTGGCCATGACCGAACCGGACTGGCAGAATATGTCGCGCGCGGCGACGGCGCTTGCCGAGGGGCCGTTCTCCGCCGCGACCATCGCCGATCAATGGGCGGGCGCCTACCGCGATCTGATCGTGAATTCGGGGAAGCCAGCCGCATGACCCTGCTTGATGCCAACACGACCCGGCCGCTGGAAGGCGGAGCCAGCTTTTCGCTCGCCAACCGGATCGCGCGGGTCGGCTGGGGACTTGCCTGGCTGGTTCTGGCGCGGTTCACCCCGCCGCCCCTGCACGCCTGGCGCCGGCTGGTCCTGCGTGCCTTCGGCGCGCGTGTGGGGCGCGGAGCACGCGTGCATGGCAGCACTGCGATCTGGTTGCCCGCCAATCTGGAACTCGGCGAGAACTGCCTGATCGGACCGGGCGCACGGCTGTACAACCAGGGCCGGATCACGATCGGGGCGCGCACGGTCATTTCGCAGCGGGCGCATGTCTGCGCCAGCACGCACGACATCCACGACCCGCATTTCCAGCTGGTGCTGAGGCCGGTCACGATTGGCAATCGCTGCTGGGTGGCGGCCGAGGCCTTTGTGGGTCCGGGCGTGACGATTGGCGATCGCGCCGTGGTGGGCGCGCGTGCCGCCCTGTTCGGGGATGCGGAGCCGGACGGGGTCTATTCGGGCAATCCTGCCATTCTGATCAAGCACCGCGCGTTGCGCGACTGACCGATGCCGTTGGCGCCCCGGGGCAAAACTGCTAGGTAGCAGTCCTTGGGGCGAAGTCTATTCCGGGGGGAATCTGAAATTGGCAGTACGCCATGCCATTTCGCTGCTGGTCCATGAACAGATTGAAGTGGTGGCCGATCAGTGCCGCAATTTCGAGGCGTTTGCACCGGCCGCGCTGATCATGATCCATGTTTCGCCGTCCGCTTCATTCCCGCGCGATGAACTGGCCGAAGCCTTGCGGCTGGCTGGGTGCGAGCGCAGTTTGGTCAACCCGGTCTCCGTCCAGAGCGCCTGGGGCGCGCTGACCGGGGCGCATTTCGCCAATATCCGCGCGCTGGCCTCGCACGTCGATGCCGATACCATCGTCACGTTCCATGCATCGAACGACATGCTGCTGCGGCGCCTGCCGGACTTCGCGCCCGGCACGACCGTGCTGTTCAACGAATTCGAGGTCAGCCCGCGCAGCACGTGGTACACCGGACGGAAATTCGGCCAGTCAAAGGCGTTCGCCGCCCTGCTGGAGCGGATGGGCTGCGATCGCGGCTGCGGCAGCCAGATCGAGGGTGCCTCCTATCCCTATGGATTGCTCGCCGAACTGGTCGCGCGGCTTGACGGCGAGGACGATCTGCTGGCGGCGCTGCCCGATGCCTCGGAAGAGATCATATTCTCAACCTGGGCGCGGTGCCGCATGGGACGCCCGACCGGAGCGCCCTATGTACTGTTCCGCAATTCCGGATTGCTGGCCGCCGGTGCCGCGCTGCTGCCGCCGCCCCTGCGCGCCACGGCGTTGACCGACATCCTGCAGAAGGCATTGAACCGGATCGAGCTGCGCTTTGCCTCCCCCTTTGCCCGGCAGGAAGACGTTGAGGCGCTGATTGCGGGCCGCCCAGCCAGGGGTTTTGCGCAAGACACCAATGGCAACCCGGTCCACTTCGGGATCAAGCGGATCGCCCGGACGTTCAACGATCCGCTGCGCACCCGGATCAGAGAGCTCACTTTGGCACAATCCGCCTCTGCCTGAGCCCGCTTCGGCGCGTGACAGCAAGCGGCAAGGCTGGCAACAGGCGCCTGCAGGCAGCGATTCCCGGATGGAAAACAATGGCCTTGAGCTTGATCACCTCGGCCTCCTACGCCGCCGACGAACTCGTTGCCGAGTTCGGTCAGCTGCCGCCCGCGTTTCTCCCGGTCGGGCACCGCAGGCTGTATGAAATCCAGATCGGCCTGCTTCCTGCCCCGGTCTATCTTACGCTGCCGGCCTCTTACCGGGTTCCGGATATCGATCGCGAACGGCTGAACGCGGCGGGCGTCCGGATCATCGAGGTGCCTGATGGCCTCCGGCTGGGAGAGTCGATCGATTTCGCGCTCGAAACGATCGGTCATGTCGATGCCGCCGTACGCCTGCTCCACGGCGATACGGTGATTTACGATCTGCCCGGCGGCAATGATGTGATCGCGGTGGGGGAAGCGCCGGATGCCTATGCCTGGGGGGCTGCCGACGACAGCCAGCAATCGTCCGATGCGGCTGTCCTGGCGGGCTATTTCGCTTTTGCCGACGGCCTGACGCTGCGCCGGTCACTGGCCGTTTCGCAAGGGGACTTCGTTGCGGCGGTGCACGAATATGGCCACCAGCGGCCCCTGGCCCGGGCACAAGTGGAATCCTGGCTCGATTGCGGGCATCTCCAGACCTACTACCGCTCGCGCTGTTCGATCCGCACCAACCGCGCATTCAACGCGCTGTCGATGGATTACCGGCGGGTCGAGAAACGCAGCTCCGACAAGGCGAAAATGGCGGCCGAGGCCGGCTGGTATCAGAAACTGCCTGCCCCGCTCAGGCTCTACACGCCGGCCTTCCTTGGCCGCTGCGAGGAGACCGAGGCTCAGGCGGGCTATGCGATCGAATACGTTCCCAGCCCTTCGCTGCACGAACTGTTCGTGTTCGGCGATCTTGCTCAATCCGGCTGGCGCAACGTGCTTTCCGCCTGCTTCGAGTTCCTGGCAGCCTGCAACCAGTATGATGCGGGGCCGCAGCAGCGCCCGCCGCTTGAAACGCTTACAGCCGCGAAGACCCCGGCGCGTCTCGATGCCTTCCTGCAGGCGGCCGGAATAGCAGCAGGGACCGAATGGCGGTATCGCGGGCAGGCCCTGCCTTCGCTCCACGAAATAGTCCGCCTCACCAGCGCGGAGATCGACCTGAAACGGCAGGATCTGTTTGGGGTGATGCACGGCGATCTGTGCTTTCCGAACGCCTTCTATGACTTCCGGACGCGCAGGATCCGCGCAATCGATCCGCGCGGCGGAGTTGGCGCCGAACCGGGGATCCATGGCGATCTGCGGTATGATCTGGCCAAGCTCAACCACTCGGTCCACGGGCTCTACGACTTCATCCTGACCGAGCGGTTTGCCTGCACCGGTTTTGCCGAACGCGATCTGGCAATCGACTTTCCGGCCCACCCCGGCATCGATCGCGTATCGGGCATCGCGCGCGAGTTCGATCTGGGCGGTTGCCGGCTGGGCGATCGCGAAAACACCGCCATCACGATCCAGCTTTTCCTGTCCATGCTGCCGCTGCACAGCGACCGCCCCGACCGTCAGCAGGCGTTTCTGGCCAACGCGCTGCGCCTTTTCGCACAGTGGTCCGAAGCATGATCGTGATTCCCATGGCAGGGGCGAGCCGCCGCTTTGCCGAGGCCGGTTATCTTGAACCCAAGTACAAGCTGCCCTTGCGGGGCAGGCCGCTGTTCGACTGGGCGGTGGGCTCCTTCGCGGCCGACTTCGCAGCGCGCCCGTTCCTGTTCGTGGTCCGTGATGAGCCGGGGGTGGCGGATTTCGTCAGGGCGCGGGGTGAAGCGCTTGGGATCGCCGACTTGCGCATTGTGACGCTTGACCAGCCGACAGCGGGACAGGCCGAGACTGTCGAGCGCGGCCTTGCCGGATGCGCGGTTGCGGCAGAAACGCCGCTGACCATCTTCAACATCGACACGATCCGGCCGGGTGCCCAAAGCATCGCCCTGCCAGGCTTCGACGGCTGGCTTGAAACCTTTTCGGCTCCCGGCGAAAACTGGTCCTTCATCGAACCGAAGCCGGACGAGCCCGCGCTTGTCGCCCGCTGCACCGAAAAGCACCGCATCTCGGATCACTGCTGCACGGGTCTGTACGGGTTTGCCTCTGCCGCGCTTTTTGCCGAAGCGCTCGCGGTCGAACGGCGGGCGCCCTCGTCGCATGAGCTGTTCGTCGCCCCGCTCTACAACCACCTGATTGCGCGCGGCTGCCGGATCGGCTGGCGGGAAGTTGCCGCGGAGCAGGTCATCCTTTCCGGAGTCCCGGCTGAATACGAGGCCTTGCTGGCCGACTTTCCGCCAGCACTGGAGGAGTTGGAAACCGCCCTGGCCTGAAGCGGCTCCAACACGAAGTGGGTCGATGGGGTGTCCCCGTTCTCTGCCACGCAGGGAATTGGACTTCACTGCGTCAGCAGAAGGCCGACAGCACAGTTTCAGGCACCTTGTAGGCCATTAGGTGACGTTAAGTGCCGCTAGGTGCCTTTAAGTGCCTTTGTGCGCCCAGCGCTCAATACATATGCTGACCGCCGTTGATGCTCATGGTCGAACCGGTCATGAAGCCGCCATTCTCGCTGGTGAGGAAGGCCACGCCGCGCGCGATCTCCTCGGCGTGGCCGAGCCGGCCGACCGGGATCTTGGCGACGATCTTTTCCAGCACCGGGGCAGGCACGGCGGCGACCATGTCCGTATCGATATAGCCCGGCGCGATGGCGTTGACCGTAACCCCGAACTTCGCGCCTTCCTGGGCCAGCGCCTTGGTGAAGCCATGGATGCCCGATTTAGCCGCGGCATAGTTGACCTGGCCGTACTGACCCGCCTGGCCGTTGATCGAACCGATGTTGACGATCCGCCCCCAGCCGCGCTCGCGCATCCCGGGGAAGGTCGCCTTGGCCATGTTGAAGCAGCCGCCCAGGTTGATCCGCATCACCTCGTTCCAGTCATCGAAGCTCATCTTGTGGAGCACCCCGTCACGGGTGATCCCGGCATTGTTGATGACGATGTCGATGGGGCCGAATTCGGCGGCGATGTCGTTGCAGTTGTGGATGCAGGCCTCATGATCGCCCACGTCCCAGCGGAAGGCGGGAATGCCAGTGCGGGCGGTGAAGGCCTTGGCCTTTTCCTCGTTCCCGGCATAGTTGGCGATGACGGTATGGCCCTGCTTCTGCAGGCGCAGGCTGATCGCCTCGCCGATGCCCCTGGTTCCGCCGGTTACGATTGCCACGCGCGCCATTCCAGTAACTCCCTGCCCGATTTCCGTAAGGTCAGGTGTAACAGGCGGCGCGGCTCCGGCAAGCGGTCCGCATACGTAATTTTCGCAAGAGTCAGAAGCGGAACTGGGTTCCGACGTAGACCGCCTGGCTGTCCTTCTTGCCGTCGGTCAGCGGGACCAGCCGGTCACGCTCGGTCTGGTAGCGGACCCCGGCCGTGACGTTGAGGTTGCGGGTCAGGCGGTAGGAGCCGCCAAGATCGACCGACTGTTCGCTCTCACCCTCGAAAGTGCGTGGGCTGCGCCCGGGCTTTTCCTTTTCGTCGAGCGCGATGCGCGGAGCAAAGCGCGAGTCATCGCCCCGCGCGGTGCTGCCGGAAAGCTGGTAGCTCGACAGATCGGGCAGTTCGAGCTTGCGATTGGCGGACTGCGTCGGACCGCCGCCCTGGCCAAAGCCCTTGTAACCGCGCGTTGCGCCGAGGTTGTAGGCGGTCGGCGCGATTCGCAGCGAATTGCCCCCGGTCACCGGCTCGGCCGCGGCGAGCGGTCCGCTGACCACGATCGGGCGCTGGTTGCGCCCATCAAACCGGACCGCCACGGTGACCGAGCGTTCCAGCCGGTTGGGCGTGACGGCCGGGGTAAAGCGGAACCGCTGACCCTTGGCCAGGGCCCGCACGGTAATCGACCGGGCGAGGCGCGGATCGACCTCGGCCGGCTGGAAACCGCCCGGCTGGACAGCCTGGGGGCCAGCGCCTGGCAGCGGATCGAAGCGGCTGGAAAAGGCGAGAACCGCGCTGGGCAGGGCCAGGACGCCAACCGCACCGGCAAGCAGCATCGCTGCGGCAGTGCCGCTGCGACGTCCTGTCTGATTGCCTTGCGCCTTGCGCACCGCGCCTGTTCCCTTCGGTAGATCCCGGGAAATGTCGTAGCTTGTGCCGCGATCTCCAAGCGAAAAATGCACTTGCCGCCATGAATTGAGGGTTAACAAGCCGTCAGACGCGCCATTCAGGGGGCGTTCAGTGCCCCGCCGCGCATTAGGCGGGCAATGCGCACTTGCCGCAAGCGACGCCTCGGTTATAGAGGCCACAGCAGCCGCAGGGGCTGAAACCGACAGGATCTGGAACGACGATGAACGGCACCACCACCACCGGCCCTAACATTTTCCGCAACCTGGGCCGCGCCGGTCTTGTCGCGATGGCCGCGCTGGCGCTGGTCAGCTGCGGTGGCGGCAAGGGCAAGCCCAAGGCCGACCTCGCCGCCAGCCGCGTGACCACCATCGGCGTCAATTCCTATCTCTGGCGCGCCAGTCTTGAGGCGCTGAGCTTCATGCCGATGCTCCAGACCGACAGCAATGGCGGCGTGATCGTGACCGACTGGTACTCCAACCCGAACAATCCGGGCGAGCGGATGAAGGTCACCGTCACGATCCTCGACCAGGACCTGCGCGCCGATGCGCTGCGCGTTGCCGCCAGCCGTCAGGTCAGTCAGAACGGTGGCTGGGTCGATGCGCCGGTCCAGGCCGCGACCGTCCAGAAGCTGGAAGACATCATCCTGACCAAGGCCCGCGATCTGCGCCGCAACGCGGTGAAGTAAGCGAGTCTTTGTTCGGTGCGCCCTTCGCCTCCGCGAAGGGCCTCGCAACACCAGCCCGCTCCCCCGGCCCGACCACCCACAGGGTACCATAAATGGGTGGTCGGGCCGGGGGAGCGGGCTGGTGTTGCGAGGACAGGGCGGATGCCCTGTCCGCACCGCCGTGAGGCGGATTAAGACTCGGGAGCGGGTTGGCCAGGCCAAGCTATCGACGGATGTCGATAGCGCACCCATCAAAGACCCCCTCCCTCCTTCCTCCACCTCCCTCCCCTCTCGACAAGTCGCGCCCAGCGGCTAGAGGGGCGATCATGACTGCAGAACGATTTGATCCCGCCAGTGCCGACCAGCGCTGGCAACGCGCGTGGGACGAAGCGCAGAGCTTCCGGGCCGATGACACTTCGGCCAGGCCCCGGTCCTACGTGCTGGAGATGTTCCCCTATCCTTCCGGGCGTATCCACATCGGCCACGTGCGCAATTACACGATGGGCGACGTTCTGGCCCGCGCCAAGAAGATGCAGGGCTACGAAGTGCTCCACCCGATGGGCTGGGACGCCTTCGGCATGCCCGCGGAAAACGCGGCGATGGAAAAGGGCGTCCACCCCGGCGGCTGGACCCGCGACAACATCGCCAACATGAAGGCCCAGCTCAAGCGCCTCGGCTTCGCGCTCGACTGGAGCCGCGAGCTGGCGACCTGCGATCCCGAATACTACGGCCACGAACAGGCGCTGTTCCTCGATCTCTATGCGGCAGGGCTGGTTTACCGCAAGGAAAGCGCGGTCAACTGGGACCCGGTCGACATGACCGTGCTGGCCAACGAACAGGTGATCGACGGGCGCGGCTGGCGCTCGGGCGCGCTGGTGGAAAAGCGCAAGCTGAACCAGTGGTTCCTCAAGATCACCCAGTTCGCGGACGACCTGCTGGAAGGGCTGGGCAGCCTCGACAAGTGGCCCGAAAAGGTCCGCCTGATGCAGGAAAACTGGATCGGCAAGAGCCAGGGCCTGCGCTGCACCTTCCGCTTTGTCGATAGCGCCGACGGGATCGAGGTGTTCACCACCCGGCCCGACACGATGTTCGGCGCCAGCTTTGTTGCCATCGCCGCCGATCACCCGGTCGCGCAGCAGATGGCCGAAACCGTGCCCGAACTCGCCGCCTTCATCGCCGAGTGCAAGCAGGGCGGCACCACCGCCGCCGAGCTGGAAACTGCCGAAAAGAAAGGCTTCAACACCGGCCTGTCGGTTGAGCATCCGCTCAAGCCCGCCTGGCACCTGCCGGTCTATGTCGCGAACTTCGTGCTGATGGATTACGGCACCGGCGCGGTGTTCGGCTGCCCGGCGCACGATCAGCGCGACCTCGACTTTGCCCGCAAGTACGAGCTGCCGGTGACCCGCGTGGTTGCCGACGGCGATGAAACCGGCAGCGCGTTCGACAGCGACGAGGCCTATACCGGCCCGGGGCGGATCGTGAACTCCGATTGGCTCGACGGGATGGATATCGAGGCCGCCAAGGCCGCCGTCATCGCCCGCGCCGCGCACGAAGGCTGGGGCGAAGGCACGACCGTCTGGCGGCTGCGCGACTGGGGCGTCTCGCGCCAGCGCTACTGGGGCACGCCGATCCCGTTCATCCACTGCGCGGCCTGCGGCGTGGTGCCGGTGCCCAAGGACCAGCTGCCCGTCACCCTGCCCGAGGACGTCAGCTTCGACGTGCCCGGCAATCCGCTGCTGCGCCACCCGACCTGGAAGCACGTCGATTGCCCGAGCTGCGGCGGCAAGGCCGAGCGCGAGACCGATACGCTCGACACTTTCGTCGATTCGTCGTGGTATTTCCTGCGCTTCGCCAGCCAGCCCGCAGACCGGCCGTTCGATCCTGAAGTCATCAAGCAGTGGCTGCCGGTGGAACAGTACATCGGCGGGATCGAACACGCGATCCTGCACCTGCTCTACGCCCGCTTCTGGACCCGCGCGCTCGCCCATATCGGCCTGATCGACGTGCAGGAGCCGTTCGGCAGCCTGTTCACGCAAGGTATGGTGACGCACGAGACCTATTCGCGCGTCGATCCGGCGAACGGCCAGCCGGTCTTTTTCAGCCCTGCCGACATCGAGCGCGGCGCGGACAGCGCGGTGCTGAAGGCGGACGGCGCGCCGGTCGAGATCGGCCGAGTCATCAAGATGTCGAAGAGCAAGAAGAATGTCGTCGATCCTGACGACATCATTGCCCAGTACGGCGCCGACGCGGTGCGCTGGTTCATGCTGTCCGACAGCCCGCCCGAACGCGACCTGCCGTGGTCCGAGGCCGGGATCGAGGGCTGCGCACGCTTCGTCCAGCGCCTGTGGCGGCTGTTCCGCCAGTACGACGCTGCCGCCACCGGCGAGGACAAGGCGCTGGATCGCAAGCGCGACCAAACTGTTCACGCGGTTGGGCAGGACATCGCCTCGCTCGGCTTCAACAAGGCCGTGGCGCGGATCTACGAACTGACCGGCGCGGTCGAAAAGGCCGCGCCCAGTGCCAGCCGCTCTGCGGCGATCCGGGTCCTGCTGCTGCTTGCCGCGCCGATGATGCCGCACCTTGCCGAAGAGGCCTGGGCCGCGATCGGCGGGGAAGGCCTGATTGCCGATGCCGCCTGGCCGCCGGTCGATCCCGCGCTGCTGGTCGAGGATGAGGTGACCATCGCGATCCAGGTGCTGGGCAAGCTGCGCGATACCATCACCGTGCCCAAGGGCATGCCGCGCGAGGAGATCGAGGCCCTTGCCCTTGCCTCCGACAAGGTGCAGCGTGCGCTGGATGGCAAGGCAGTCAAGAAGGTGATCGTGGTGCCCGACCGGCTGGTGAACCTGGTGGCATGAGGCAGCTTGCCGTCCTTCTGCTCGCCGTCCTGCTCGGCGCCTGCGGTCTCAAGCCGATGTATGCCGGCGGCGGCAGCGGCGCCGTGGCACAGGGCCTTGCCGCGGTCGAGGTTTCCGCAATCGAGGGCAAGGCCGGCTGGCTGATGCGCAATGCCCTGAACGACCGGCTGAGCGCGGGCGGTTCGGCTGGCGCACGCTACCGGCTCGATGTGCGACTCGATGACCGGCTCGAAGGGCTGGGGCTGCTGTCAGACGACACCATTGCCCGCGAACGCCGCACCCTGCGCGCGCGCTACCAACTGGTCGATCTGGCTTCGGGCGAGATCCTGCTCGATGCAACCGCAGGTTCGGATGCCGGGATCGACGTGGTCAGCTCCGAATATGCGACCATCGCCGCAGAGCAGACCGCGCTTGAAAACCTCTCACGCGAAGTGGCGGACCGGATCGTCACCCGGATTGCCCTGCGCCTGCGCGCCGAGCGGTGAAGGCCAGCCAGAAAGACTTCCGCAGCCAGGCCGCGCGCGCTGTCCGCGATTGCCGCGTGTTCTTCCTGTGCGGGGACGAGGCAGGCGTGCAGGACGCGGCGCAGCTGATCGTTTCGCTGTTACCCGACCCCGGCGAGCGAATCGAATTTTCCGGCGCGGAGCTGCGGCGCGATCCGGTGCGGCTGGGGGACGAGGCGCGTTCCACCTCCCTGTTCGGCGGCAATCGCCACATCTGGGTGCGTGCCAGCGGCGACGAGGCGCACGATGCGGTGGAAATCCTGCTGAGCGGGGAAGCCGAAGCCTGCCCGGTGGTGATCGCCGCTTCCAGCGCAACGGACAAGTCGCGGACCGCCAAGCTGCTCGCCCCGCGCGCCGACGCACTGGTGGCGATGTTCTATCCGCCAGACCTTCCCGCGGTGACCATGGCGGTGCGGGGCATGGCGGACGCTGCCGGAGTTCAGCTCGGCGGCGATCTGGCCGAGCGGATCGCCCGCGCCGCAGCGCTCGACACGCGCATCGCCCAGAGCGAGATGACCAAGCTGGCGCTCTATCTCGACGCTTCTCCCCAGGCTCCGCGCCGGGCCGACGTGGCCGCGCTGGAGTCGATCGGCGCCCGAACCGAGGACGACGGATTGATGCCGCTGGTCAATGCGGCGCTGTCCGGCGAAACGCACAAGCTGGCGGGTGAACTGCGGCGGATGCGCGAGCTTGGACTCAGCCCGGTCGGCGTGCTGCTGGCATTCGAACGGCGCGCGGGCCAGCTTGCCCAGCTTGCCGCCCGGCTGGGTCCGCGCGGCGATGTGGCCGGCCTGATCGACAGCGAGGCCGCGGCCCGCCGCGTATTCTGGAAGGACAAGCGCGATCTGGTCGCCCAGCTTCAGCGTTGGCGGGGGCGCAAGCTGGCAAGGCTGATCGCCCGGCTTGGCGAGTTGCACCGCGCGCTGCTGGCCAACAGCCAGAATGCCGAACTGCTCCTCGCGCAAGGCCTTGCCGACATTTCGCGGGCCGCCGCACAGCGCAATCAGGGCTGAACTGCCCGAAGCGGGCCAGCCGTGCATGGCGCGAGGCGGTTCGATTGCAACTGTGTGTTTTTACGAGGGAAAGAAGTTGCGTTGCGGCGCAGCAGGCAAATGCCTGTAGTTTCTTGCAGGTTGATTCCCTGTGGAAGGGGTTCATGAAATCACTTGGCAATCATACGTCCCGTGAGGGCGCACGGTGAACGAACACGCGGCGCTGGTGCGCGAGCTTCCGCTTGCCCAGCCGCTCGAGCGGCGGCGCCTGCAGTGCTATCTGGCGCTGCTGCTGGGTGACTGCGCGATGCTCTTCGGCGGCTATATCGCGGCCGGCGCGCTTTATCTGGGCGCGGACGGAGCGGGCAAGGCAGCCGTCCTTGCCCAATTGGTTCTGCCCCTGTTTCTCACCATCGCCCTGTACAACGGCGCCTATTCGATCGATGCCCTGATCCGCCCGCGCCGGGGGATCCTGCGGGCGCTGGTGGCCTATGCCCTGTCAGCGGCGCTGGTTGTCGCGATCGCCTATTACGCCAAGTCGAGCGCGGCTTTTTCGCGGGTGGTGTTCACCGGCGGGTTTGTGCTGACCGTGCTCGGGATCGTCTGGATGCGAGCCCAGATGCGCACCTTCGTGCGCTGGCGCTGCGGGCCGCGGGTGCTGAACGAACTGGTGATCCTCGACGGCGGGCCTGATCTCGAATTGCCCGATGCGGTGCATATCGAGGCTGCCAACTACGGTATCGAGCCGGCACTCGACAATCCCGTGGCGCTCGACCGGATCGGATTGCTGCTACAGGCTGTCGACCGGGTGGTGGTGAGCTGCCCTCCGCCACGGCGGGCAGTCTGGTCGATCATCCTCAAAGGCGCCAATGTCGACGGCGAAGTGATTGACGATGCAGTGGCTGAACTGGGCGCACATGGCGCGCGGATCGCTGGGGGACATGGGTTCCTGCGCGTGTCGCTCGGGCCGCTCGGGCTGCGCGCCCGCGCCGCCAAGCGGTTGTTCGACGTAGCGGTAGCGGGCACCGCGGTGATCATCCTGGCGCCGCTGCTGGCGGTGGTGGCACTTGCCATCCTGCTGCAGGATGGCGCCCCGGTGCTGTTCCGCCAGCGCCGTGTCGGACGAGGCAACCGCTTTTTCGATGTCTACAAATTCCGCTCGATGCGCACTGCCGAAAGCGATCACGACGGCAAGCGCTCAACCGGGCGTGACGATGACCGGATCACCCCGGTCGGCCAGTTCATTCGGCGCACCAGCATCGATGAACTGCCGCAGTTGTTCAATGTTCTGATCGGCGAGATGTCGACGCGTGCTCGCGATGGCGCTGCTGACAGCACCGCTACTGGCAGGTTGCGGTCTGACCCGGCCAAGCTCCCTGCCGGTCGGCGACGCTGCCTACCAATCGATCCCGGTGCGCAGTACCGAGGCGCTGGCGCCCCAGCCGATCCGCGCCGGAGACCGTCTGGCCATCGACATCTTCGGCGAACCGGAACTGTCATCGGACAAGTTCCGCGTGGACAATCTCGGTTATCTGCAATTGCCACTGATCGGGGAAATGCCCGCAGCAGGCCAGACGCCGAGCGAACTGCGCGACGAGATCGCGCGCCGTCTTTCGAAGCGCTTCCTGCGCAATCCGCAAGTGACAGTAGCGGTGATGGAAAGCGTCCAGTCGAGCTTTGCGATCGAAGGTCAGGTTGCGGAGCCAGGCGTTTACGCCGTGGATCCATCGACGACCCTGCTTGCAGCAATTGCACGCGCCAAGAGCCCGACGACCATCGCCAAACTCGATGAAGTCCTGATCTTCCGGACAGTGGGCGGGCAACGCATGGGCGGGCGGTTCGATCTGCGCGAGATTCGCGCCGGCAAAGCGCCGGACCCGCAGATCCTTGCCGGCGATACAATTGTTGTCGGCCTGTCGGAAGGACGCTCGGTCTATCGTGACATCCTGCAATCCGCGCCGCTCTTCAATCTCTTCTACCTGCTCAAGTAAACTCGAAAGCGCGAAACCAGACCATGAACGACACCGACGCTTTCGACGCTTCGCGGCAGCACGGCCACTACGACTACGACGATCCTGATTCGTTTCGCCCGGAAACGCGCAGCGCGATAGATTTCCGGTATATTGCCGCGGCCATTCGCAGCAACATGATCTTGATCATCGCAATAATGCTGGCCAGTCTGGCCCTGGCCGTGGTTGGCACATTGCTTCAGACGCCGCGCTATACCGCAGCGACGACCATTCAGATCAACGATGCAGGCAGCCGCGTGCTGGGCGAGCAGGACGATACGACCGGCCCCATCGCGAACATCTACGACACTGACCGGTTCCTGAAGACGCAAACCGACATCATTACCAGCCGTGGTCTTGCGACCCGTGTGGCCCAGCGCCTCAAGCTTGATGGCAATGCTGAGTTCTACCGCGCCCAGGAAGTCGAACCGCCTGCGCGCAACACCAGGCCGGAAGACGTCAGGAACCTGACGATCAACCTGCTGAGAGCCAATGTCAGCGTGAAGCTGCCGCGCGATTCCCGGATTGTGACCATCTCGTTCGAAAGCGCGGACAAGGCCTATGCGGCAAGGATTGCCAACGCGTTCGCTTCCGAGTTCATCCAGGCCAACCTTCAGCGCAAGTACGATAGCACGGCCTATGCTCGCGAATTCGTATCCGGGCAGCTTGCGGAATCGAAGGTTCGGCTGGAAAACTCGGAACGGGCTTTGAACGATTATGCCCGCTCCGCTGGCCTCGTGAAGACTGAGTCTTCGGGCACGTCGAGCGATTCGGATGGCGGGGGCGCCTCGATCACCACGGCCAGCCTTCTGCAGCTCAACCGGCTTGCCAACGACGCGAAGATGGCCAGGATCACGGCCGAAGGGCGCTGGCAGGCAGTGAGCCGTGGTCCGCTGCTTGGCAACCGCGAGATCCTCGCCAACCCTGCCGTGAGCAGCCTGATGACCGACCGGGCCCGGGCCGAGGCCGAATTGCAGAAGGATCTTGCCACCCATCTGGATGATTATCCATCGGTGGTCAGCAAGCGTGCCCAGCTCGACCGGATCAGTTCCCAGCTTCAGGCGGTTGCCGGTTCGGTGAAGGATTCCATCCGCCGCGATCTCGAAGCAGCGGTCGCCAACGAGCAGCGCCTGATGGCGCAATTGACCGCCGCGAAGTCCGAGACCATGTCCGAGCAGGACCTCAACGTGCAGTATGCCTTGCTTGAGCGCGAGGCGGATACCAACCGCACACTTTATGATGCACTGCTTCAGCGCTACAAGGAGCTGAACGCCGCTGCGGGGATCTCGACAAGCAATGTCGATGTGATTGACGAGGCGGTTGTGCCGGGCGCTCCGACTTCGCCCAGCCTGACCAAGAACCTTTTGATCGCCTTGCTCGCCGGCATGGGGCTGGCCGCGCTCACCGTGTTCCTCAAGGACCAGCTCGATGACGCGATCCGCGTGCCGGAAGACGTCGAATTCAAGCTGCGCATGCCGCTGCTTGGTGTGGTTCCGAAATCGCAGAGCAGCGATCCGGACGAGGATCTTTCCGATCCCAAGTCTCCGGTGTCGGAAGCCTACAATTCGCTGCGCGGGGCGTTGCTCTATTCGACCACGGAAGGCTTGCCGCAGGTACTTCTGGTCACCAGCGCGCAGGCATCGGAAGGAAAGACCACGACCAGCTACGCGGTTGCGGCAGGCCTCGCCCGGATGGGGCGCAAGACGCTGCTGATCGATTGCGACATGCGGCGGCCGTCGGTGCACCGCCGGATTGGGCACCGCAATGATCGCGGGCTGAGCACGCTGCTGACCGGCAATGATGCTCCGGCTTCCGCCATCCAGCCAAGCGATCAGCCGGAGCTGTTCGTGCTTCCATCCGGTCCGGTCCCGCCCAGCCCGACTGAACTGCTCTCGTCGAAGAAGATGGAGCAGCTGGTCGAGGAAATGGCGCGCGAATTCGAATCCGTAGTGATCGACACCCCGCCGATCCTTGGTCTCGCCGACGCACCTTCGCTCTCGGCTCTGGCGGACGGCGTGATTTTCGTGGTCGAATCGGACCGCGGCCGCAGGGGCTCGCTCAAAACCGCGCTGCGCCGCCTGCGCGCGATGCGCCCGATCCTGCTCGGTGCTGTACTGACCAAGTTCGACCCGACCCGTGCCGGAAACCGCTACTCCGAGTATTACGGCTACAACTATTACGTCTACGAGGCGGACAGCAACAAGAAGGCCAAGGCGTGACCCGGACAGGGCGCGCGCAGCCGTGAATCCGCGCGAGCGGGTATGGCGTTGGCTGATTCTGCCAGCCGTGCTCCTTTACGCGGTGCTGACCTGGGGCAGCGGTATCGACCGCGCGGCCGGGGATCTGGCCACGGGCGGCGTATGGACGCCTCCGGCCTTGCACAGCGGCACCAGCTTCGTTGAGGCCCGCCGGTTTGTGGAAGCCGGCATTCCCGGTTCGGCTCTCGATCCGGCGCGGGCCGCCCTGCTGAGCGAGCCAGTCAATCCGGCAGCGCCCGCCCTGCTGGGCATGGCGCTACTCGGCAAGCGCAACATGGCGGCAGCGGATCAGGCATTTCGGGTTGCGGCCCGTCTCGGCTGGCGCGAACCCCTCACCCAGCTTTACTGGTTCCAGACATCGCTGGCGCAGAACGATCTCAACAATGCGGTGCTGCGGTTCGATGCCATCGCCCGCCAGCATCCCGATGCGCCCTATATCGGAGTGATGGCCCGCAGCCTGGAGCGCAGCAGCGCCGGGCGCGATGCCCTGGCCCGGCGTCTGGTCGCAGGCGCGAATTGGACAGGTTCCTATGCCACGATCCGTGATGGGACCACGTCCGAGCAGATTGCCGCAAGGGTAGATGTTCTGAACCGGGTGGCGGATCTGGGCAGGCAGATCGGCTGCGAAAGCATGGTGCAGCCAGCCCGGGTTCTGGCCGCTGTCGACCCGGCGGCGGGAGCGCGGCTATGGCGCAGGCATTGCCCGCGCGCCGCTGGACAGGGACTGGTGATTGACGGCGGGTTCGAACAGCCGGTGCTGGCCAGTCTGGATACCCAGGTTCCGTTCGAATGGTCGGTAACCGGCTATGGAGGGCTGGACGCCGGTCTGGCACCTGTAAAGGGCGGCCAGGCCGTTCAAGTTCGTTCGAGCAGTTCGGTCACTCTGCCCTTCATTGAACAACTGGTGCCGCTTCAGCCGGGCACTTATCGCCTGTCCTGGCGGATCGAGGAGCCCGGCAGCGAACAGCAACGCCGCCTCCTGGCCAGTCTGTCGTGCGCACGCGATCTGGTCGCAGCACAGCCGCAAGCCGGGATGCCGCTGGGTGATCGCCTGACGCGGCAGATCAGCATCCCGGCTGACTGCAAGGCGCCATGGCTGCGACTCTGGCTTGCGCCGGGCAGCGCGGATGTGACCGTGGACGATCTGCGCGTCGAACCGATCTAAAGCGGTATCCAGTCATTTCCGATCACAGCCCCAAGATGTGAAGTGGCTGGTTCATGACTGGGGCCTGCCGTCAGCGGATCGCCTCCCTTCCCGTCACCCGGCTTGATCCAGTCGGAAACTGCCTGTCGGGTTGCGGCATGTTGCCCCTTTGCCCCGAAGCGCCCTACACAGCCCCCATGACCACCCCGTTCCACCCCCCGGTCAAGCGCTCGGTCGAGATCGCCGGGCACAAGACCTCGATCAGCCTGGAACCGCTGTTCTGGGAACTGCTCAAGCAGGCCGCTGCCGCCGAAGGCCTGCCGATCAACGCTCTGGTCGCGCGGATCGATGCGGAGCGGATCAAGGCCCCCGTCCCCCCCGGCCTTGCGGGCGCGGTGCGGGTCTGGCTGGTCGGCTGGCTGGCGGCGCGGCTGGCAGGATCCTGAAACGCCATGAATTATCGCCATTCCTTCCATGCCGGCAACAGCGCCGATGTCGTGAAGCACAGTGTGCTGATCGCGCTCGTGCGGGCCTTGCAGCTCAAAGACAGCGCGCTGACCCTGATCGACACCCATGCCGGCTGCGGGCTGTACGATCTTGGCGGAGAGGAAGCCCGGCGCACCGGCGAAGCCGCGCAGGGCGTTTACCGGGCCTTTGCCGATCCCAGCCCCCTGCTCGGTGACTACCGCGCTGCCGTGGCGGCCGTGAATGCCGGGGGCGAACCGCGCCTCTACCCCGGATCACCGCGGATTCTGGCGCAGCTGCTGCGGCCGCAGGATGTGCTTGTCCTCAACGAAAAGCACCCCCAGGACGCCCAGACACTGCGCGGCGCGATGCGCGGCACCCCCGCTGCCGTGCATCAGCGCGACGCCTATGAGCTGTGGCTGGCGCTGCTGCCGCCCCGCAGCCCGCGCGGCGTGGTGGTGGTCGACCCGCCCTATGAGCAGACGGACGAACGCGCGCGCGTCACCGCCACCCTTGCCGCCGCGCACCGCAAATGGGCGCATGGCGTAACGGTGATCTGGTACCCGCTGAAAGACCGCGCCGCGCATCAGCGCTGGAAGCAGCAGCTGCGCAAGCTGGGCATCCCGAAATTCCTGTGCGTGGAGCATTGGCTCTACGACAGCGATCAGCCCGGCAGCTATAACGGCGCCGGCCTGTTCATCGTCAACCCGCCCTACGCCTTCACCCAGACGCTGCCCCCCCTGCTCCAGGCCCTGCGCGCCGCGCTGGCGCCCGAGGGGCACAACGGCGAGCTGACAGCCCGATGGCTGGGCGATTGAGGGAACCTATCGGGGCCGCCTTGGCCGGGAGGAGGCGTTGCCTGGCGAACCGGCCGGGGTGAAAGCAATCCGGATCAGCCCCCGTCGCCCCGTGCCTGACACGGGGCTTGGCTTTTTTTCCGGCCCATCACCTGCCACCATGCGTGGATGGACAAGGGCGGCTGGGTTTGGCGGACGCCGCGACAATCGCAGTCACTCATGATCTCGGGAACGAGGGTCGTCACGTTGCGAATTATCAGTTAAGACTTTGCCATTCCGAGAAGTTGAAATGTCGCAGAATGGAGACCTCCGGTTGAGCTGCCCTGACCTGTTGGAGCGTATCACTGCTCATTACTTAGAATCGGCTCACTTCAATGGCCTGCCGCTTCATACCCTATCGCTGCAAGAAGCGACCGGAGAGCAAGAAACGGACTTGTCTCAGCGCATCATGCCGATGCGGGAGCCTCCGAAGCAGCCTAGCGAGGAGATAGTTCGTGCGGTCCGAGAACTGGTCGAAAGCGGGCACGTAACCGTGGTATTCGGAGATGTTCATCCGAACCCTCACATTCGAGCTTTTTCAGACGAACGGAAGGCCACAACCTCGCAAAACTTTTGGGCAAGGATATCGGTCACGCTTGTCTGTACCCAACCGCAGAACACCTCAAAACTGTGATCAATCCCATCGAATACGGCGACCGGCCTTACGCCTTAGAGCTGGCGTTAGGAGGTGCGCAACTCGAGCATCGGGCTTTTGATATGCACGTACTTGAGCCGTACCGGAATGACCCTCGCTTCTCGTATCAGACAAATGACATTTCGGGTCAGATCAACGTGAAATCTGGAGACTTGGGACTGAAGGAAAGCGAAGAGGTCTATCTCCGATCTGGCTTTTGTTACGACGATGACGAAAATCGCTATGTCGCAGTATTCCGTTGGGATCTTTTCAAGCTCTCGTCTGATGTGCAACGAATGTGGAAAATGCGTGAAGCAAACAAAATCACTCGTTTGCACCCCGACTATTTCCGCAATGCGATCATGGGCGACTTTGCCCAGCATTATTCGATGTATGAGGCCTTTGGTCGTGAGCTTAGGGTCATCAACCAGATTTCGGTCGCACTTGGCCGTCCAAACCTGTTTCGACAAGACTATGTGGAGAATCGCCCGCGAGGCTTCGAGGCACTGCTTCGACCAACGCTCAAAGAGTTCAATGATTTTGTGCGCGTCTTAGACAGTATGATCTCCGACAATATAAATCTAAAGTTCTTCCAAGATGATGTACCGCTGGAGCGGGACGTGGAACGCAAGGATGGTAAAGTGCAAGTTGAGCGGAAGGGTTCGATCAAAGTTCTGCAGGAATGGATTGAGAGGCGTTTCAGACCAAAGGACAAGGCTCCAATGGAGGAGATGTTCGCAACCTTTCGCGAAATACGAAGACTGAGGAACAAGCCCTCTCATACGCCGACGGAGGATGAGTTCTCAATCGAAATTGCTGCCAACCAACGAGACCTGATGAAAAGAGCATATGGCGCCGTTCGACTGTTGCGCCTTGTTCTGGCCAATCACCCCGGCGCCGGGGCAGTAAAAGTAGACGAACACCTAGCCGACGGTCGGATTTGGACCATCTAGGCAGATGCATAACCCCGAAAGGCCCGGGGCACGGTTAGACTGCTGTGAACGACTGGCAATTAACACGGCGCGCGCAATGCGAACCGGATGTCGGTGCAGTCAGAGCAGCGCGACCAACGACAACCGCCCTTCCAACCCCATCAATCCCCGCCAACCCGCTCGATCTGCGCCCCCACCAGCGCCAGCTTTTCCTCCAGCCGCTCATACCCCCGGTCGAGGTGATACAGCCGGTGGACCTGGGTTTCGCCTTCCGCCGCCAATCCGGCGATGACGAGGCTCATCGAGGCGCGCAGGTCGGTGGCCATCACTTCGGCGCCGTGGAGTTTCGGTACGCCGTGGACCACTGCGGTGCGCCCCTTGGTCTCGATATGCGCGCCCATGCGGTTGAGTTCGGGGACGTGCATATAGCGGTTTTCGAAGATCGTCTCGGTCAGCACCGAGGACCCTTGCGCCAGGCACAGCATGGCCATCAGCTGCGCCTGCATATCGGTGGCAAAGCCGGGATAGGGCGCGGTGGACAGCGTTACCGCCTTCAGCGGGCCTTGCGCGGCAACATAGAGGCCCCCGGCGCGCGGCTCCACGTGGACGCCCGCATCGCGCAGCGCCTGGACGGTGGCGTCCATTTCCTCGACCACGGCGTGTTTCAGGAACACCTCGCCACCGGTGATCGCGGCAGCGCAGGCATAGGAGCCCGCCTCGATCCGGTCGGACATCACGCGGTAGGTCGCGCCGTGCAGGCGCGGCACGCCGTGGATGGTGAGGTCGCTGGTGCCGATCCCCTCGATCTCGGCCCCCATGGCGACCAGCAGGTTGCACAGGTCGACAATCTCGGGCTCGCGCGCGGCGTTGTGCAGCACGGTCTTGCCGGTGCACAGGACGGCGGCCATCAGCGCGTTCTCGGTCGCGCCCACGGACACCACCGGGAAGGCATAGCGCCCGCCGGGAAGGCCGCCATCGGGGGCGATCGCCTTTACATAGCCCGCCGCCAGCTCGATTGTTGCGCCCATCGCTTCCAGCACTTTCAGGTGCAGGTCGATGGGGCGGTTGCCGATGGCGCAGCCGCCGGGCAGCGAAACGGTTGCCTCGCCCATCCGCGCCAGCATCGGCCCCAGCACCAGGATCGAGGCGCGCATCTTGCGCACCAGTTCATATGGCGCGACGGTGGACGTGATCCGCGTGGCCGCCAGCGTCATCACCCGGCCGAAATCCTCGGGCCGGGTGCCCGCGATGGTGGTGGACGCGCCAAACTGGTTGAGCAGGTGCTGGAACCCGTCGATGTCCGCCAGGCGCGGCAGGTTTCGCAGGGTCAGCGGCTCGTCCGTCAGCAGCGCGCAGGGCAGCAGGGTCAGCGCGGCGTTCTTCGCGCCGGAGATCGGAATGGTGCCGGAAAGGCGCTTGCCGCCCTGGATGATGATCTTGTCCATTGGGGCGGTTTAGCGCGAATTTGCCCCCCCGCAAGCAGGGCCATTGCACGGGCCGGGGAAACCGCTTTAACGCGCGCGAAACAACAGCATGGTAGCCTCCCCAGCATGACCGACGCAGCGCTTCGCAAGCCGATCAGGAAGGCCGTGTTCCCGGTTGCCGGGCTTGGCACGCGCTTTCTGCCCGCCACCAAGGCGATCCCCAAGGAGATGCTCCCCGTCATCGACCGCCCGCTGATCCAGTACGCGGTGGACGAGGCGCGAGAGGCTGGGATCGAGCAGCTGATCTTCGTGACCGGGCGCGGCAAGACCGCGATCGTCGAACATTTCGACATGGCGTTCGAACTGGAAACGACCATGGCCGGGCGCGAGAAATCGCTGGAGGCACTGGAACCCACCCGCATCCAGCCAGGCAACCTGGTCACCGTGCGCCAGCAGGTGCCGCAGGGCCTGGGCCACGCGATCTGGTGCGCGCGGGCGATCGTGGGGGACGAACCCTTCGCGATCTTCCTGCCGGACGAGCTGATGATCGCCAATGCCGGATCTACTGGCTGCATGAAGCAGATGGTCGAAGCCTATGAACAAGTGGGCGGCAACCTCATTTCGGTGCTGGAAGTGCCGGAAGAGGAAGTGTCCTCCTATGGCGTGATCGCGCCCGGCAAGCGGGACGGCGCGCTGACCGAGGTGCTGGGTCTGGTCGAAAAGCCCCGGCGCGAGGATGCGCCCTCCAACCTGATCATCTCGGGCCGCTACATCCTCCAGCCCGAAGTGATGCGGGTGCTGGAAAGCCAGGGGCGCGGCGCGGGCGGGGAAATCCAGCTGACCGACGCCATGGCCCGGATGATCGGCCAGCAACCATTCCACGCCGTGACTTTCGCGGGAAAGCGCTATGACTGCGGCAGCAAGACCGGCTTCGTCGAGGCGACGCTCGCGATCGCGCTGGAACGCGATGACATGAAGGACGAAGTGCGGGCCATGGCCCGGCGGCTGCTGGGGGAAGGCTGAGATGGGCTTCGTTCAGGGCGCTGGCTAGGGCAGGATCAACCGGGGGGGCGGGGCACGGTTAACGTGAACCCCCAGCTCTTGCGCCAGCCCGGCGATAGCGGGATCGTGCGGCGCCAGGCGGTAGAGTTCGAAGGCTTGCTGGCGGATGACCCCCATGTAAGGAGAATTCTGTGCGAAGGACCGCCTTGCGCAGTTCAGCAATCTACAAGCCGCGCCAAGCACATTCATGTTGACCTGCGACGATTTCGCCAGCTCTGCGAACGGAGCGAAAAAGCGGTTCCAGGCAGCCATGCTCCGGAGGAAGCGATCCCATTTCCCGGCTGCGGCACTTCGGTCGTTCAGGCTGTGCCAAGAGTCGATATATTCTGCCAGATCGCTGAAATCGCCAAGGACCGTGTACTCAATCATCTCTTTGGTCAGATCGGGTGAGACTTCGATCTGCTTGAGTTGGAACTCGCCCATCGCATCGGCCTCCGCACCTTTGCCAAAGCTGGCATAGTGACCGGATAGGCAGCCTCTCGCCTTCATCAGGGCGCCCTGGCAATCCCACCGCAGCCCGCCTGCTTCTTGCTGGCACAGTTCGGTCAGCCGCCTGAAGGTCTCTTCGGCCTCCACGAATCTGCCGACGACCGCATGCTCATGCACCTTGTCCTTGATCACGTGGCAAGCAAGAATATGGAAGTCTGGATTTCCGTCCGCCGTGATCTGCCCGGTCAATCGCTCCAGCCGGTTTTTCCACTTGCGGGATTGGGATTCAGGGCCCCGGCGCTCGAGATTCATTGCGTGCATCAGACCGGCGAGCAGGCGCACCTGCATGTCGGGGTCATTTTCCCAGCGCTTGGAGGTCGCAAGCTCGTAAAGTTCTTCCGCAGCCTTGTACGCTGCTCCGCTCATGCCCGGCAGCGACTTGCTGCCCAGCACGTTCAGCAACGCGGTAGCATAGTTGAGTTCGAAATCGCGGCTGGCCGCGCCTTTCGCCCTGCCGATGGCGAAGGTCATCGTCTGGGCCAGCTCGATCACTTGGTCCACAAGTCGGGCATCGCGAAAACGCCGGATCAGATTGAGCCCGGCCCTCATGGCCGCTGCTGCAACTTCATCCTCTCCACCGCGATAGTCCTTGAGCTTGCTCTCAACGGCTGCCTTGACGCGGTGGAGAAACCGGATGTCGGCCCGCGACTGGCGAGTCGCCGCGAGATTCACCAGAACCTGAAAATAGAGCAGTTCGACTTCGGGATCAGCCAGCCACCTTGCGATCAGCGGGTGGGTCAGTTGCTCTTCCACCCCCTTGTCGAAGGCCCCTGTCATCCCATCTGCCAAAGATGCATTGATCTCGCACCTAAGGCAGAACTTCAGGACCACGGCGTCGAAGGGCCGGTATCTGAAGTGCGCCCTGGCTACCGCAAGATGGGTCTTGATCGTCGTGCGATCCCGCGAGGCGGTGAGGGCTTCGAAATGCCCTTCCACATCGCGGCGGATCTTCTCGACCACTTCCGGTTCGGCGGCGTCGAGGCGCTGCTGGATCGCGTAGGCCGGGCCGAACAGCCGCTCGTCCGGATCGGCCGAATAGTGGCTGCAACGCTCGCGCCAGAATTCGTGGAGCGAGGCGCGCAGCCGCTGCGGGTTGCCCAGCAGCACGGCGCCGACCGCATCCTGGCGCTGCGCCGACATCTGATCGAACAGCCGGAAGGCCAGCTCGTAGCCCAGATCGCGCGGAGCGAAGGCGGGAATCGTCGTGCGCCAAAGTTCCGGATCGCTGTCGGGGAAGAACCGCCGCAGCTTTCCGGCCAGCGCGAAGGCATCGCCCACCGTGGTCGCCGCGATATCCACCGGCCCGATCAGCGCCGCCGCGACCAGTGCTTCGGCAACTTCCCCTTCGATCTCGGGGCTGGGCTTGGCGCTGGCGGGGGCCAGACCCGGAATCATCGCGTTTGCCCATTGCCGGATCGCCTCGCGGTAATCCCAGGTCTTGCCTTCCAGCAGCATGTACAACGCCGACCGCGGGCTTCCGTCCGCCGAGGCCAGCAAGGTCGCCAGCGGCAGGGCATGGCCCGGGTAATGGCTTGCCAGTTCCTTCAGTTCGGGATCCGACAGGCCTTCCAGCGCCAGCGGACTGCCTTCGCCCCTGACCCGTGCCGCAGTGCCCAGCAGGCGCACCACCGGATCGCCGAGCAGGTGATCGATCACCAGCACCCGCACCGGGCGGCGGCGCGTGCTCTTTGCGGCAAGCGTGGCCAGCAGCGGGTAGAGTTCGTCCCCGAAGGTACGACTGGCTTCGTCGAGCACCAGCAGGGTCGACCGGCGCGGCTGCCAGTCCGCGATCTGGCCGGTCTGGCGCGGATCGAGGAAACCCGCATCCCACTGCCGCGCGAACGGGGGCGGCACCTTGAGCCGCCTGCGGACTAAGGCGAAGCGGTGAAGAAAATGGTGCCCGCGCGCCGCGCGCGCCAGGTCTTCCACCAACCGGGCACACAGCCGGGTCTTGCCTATTCCGGTCCGCCCGGTGACCATCCGCCAGGCGAACCCCGAACCGTCATCGCCGACGAAGGCGCGCAGGCTTGCCAGTTGCTTGTCCCGGCCAACGAACACCGCCGGATCATAGCCTGCGAACAGCGCGGTTTCGGCAATCGCCGACAGGGGATCCTCCAGCAGGAAATCGGGCTTTCCGCCCAGCCAGCGGTTGAGGAACCTCCGGTCTGCCCAATCGAAGCAGGCCCATCCGACCAGTATGACAAACAACGGTGCCGCCAGCCAGTTCACCGCCAAATCCGCCCAGGGATTGGTTTTCAGCCAATCCTCAAGCCCGGGACGCGACTTGAGCCAGAATGCCAGTGCTTCCTTGACGCTTTCGGTCGGTGCAAAGCCAAGGCCGATCCACAGCAACAGCCCGCCCGCGCCGCACAGCGCAAGCCAGATCAGCTTGCGCCTCAGTCGGCCGTTGTCGCCGCCAGTCCCGTCGGCCTTTGGACCCGACCTGAACGGCGCGCGCAGCCGTTCCAACCAGCTCTGCCGACTGCTCTCTTCCAGTTCGGATGTTGCTTTGGCCATTGCCGTCCCCATTCCGCAGCCGAATGTGGGCATCAAACCGCTGCGGAGCAATGCAATTCAGACCCGGGGTCTAACCCACCTTCGCGTCTGGTCCGTCCGGCATCACGTGCGGGGCATTGCTGGCCAGCACCCACAGCCGCTTGGCCAGCATTCCGGCGATCGCCAGCGCGGCGCCGGGGGCATGGGCGCGGTGTTTCCAGATCAGATAGGCGTTCTGGCGCGGATCCTCCCGGCCCGTCAGGCCCTGGCGCAGGCGGCGGAGCAGGCCGTGGCGGCTGGGCACGCCCACCGCGCGGTCATCGCACCGCCCGATCCAGCCGGGCGCCACCACCAGCCGCTCGCCCCGGCGATGGATCGAGAGGCCAAGGTCGATGTCGCCAAAGCTGTGCCAGTAGAACGGATCGTTGCCGCCCAGCGCTTCCATCGTCGCGGCCGGGACCAGCACGAAATTGGCGTTGAAGGTATCGCACGAGCGCGGCTCGTCCCCCGGCTCGACCCGGGCGAGCGAGAGCACGCGGTGACGGCTGGTCTGGCGGTAGCCGGAATAGGTGGTGCGCGGTTCTCCCTGGGCGCGGGTCGCCCCGATCACGGTGGCGGGACTGGCCGCGTTGAGTTCGCTCCACAGCGCCACGGCGCGCGCGACCGCCGCCGCATCGACCGTGACATCGTCGTTGAACATCAGGTAGGCGTCATAAGGACCATGCCCCCGCGCCGCGGTGAAAATCCGCAGCATACCCCGGTTCCAGAAAAGGTCACCCTCGCTCACCACCACGTTGACCGCCGGGTGAGCCGCCTTGACCAGCTCGCCCGTCCGGTCGGGAGAGGCATCGTCGAGCAGATGAACGTCAAACCGGCAAGGCGAAGCGTCCAGCGCGGCAATCAGCGCGGCCATATTGGGCAACGTGATGCGGTGCCGGTTGAAGCAGGCCACCAGCACGGCAATGCGGGGGGAGTGGGATTGTCTGTCGGTCACACCCGGACCCTCCGCGTCAAACGGGCATGATCCATTGCGAGTGCCGCCGCCTGCCAGATGGCCTGTCCCATCGCTCTGCGCCGTGCCGCTCCGGCAGATATCAGCACCTGCGGATCAACATCGCTGCGAGGAAGAGCAATCAACTCGCGCATCGCTTCAGCCAGCGCTACCACATCGTCGAGCGGGAAATACCGCGTCACATGCTCCTCGATCTCGCGATTCACCGGAATTGAAGAGACCAGAGAGGGCACACCTAGCGCCACAGCATCGAATACTGAGCCTCCGCCGGGACCTCCCTCGAAGGCCGTCGGCTGGACTACGGCTACAGCGCTCCGCATGATCGCGATCTGATCAAGTTTGGGTATAAGTCCCAAGATATGCACCCGACCAGCAATGCCCAGCCGGTCAATCAGTGCATCAATGTCGGCCAGCCGCGTGGGTGACCGTGGATCATCTGTTGCGCCGGTCATGACCAGTTCGAGGTCTGCTACCTCGTGCGCGATCCGGGCGAAGGCTTCGATTGCCACCTCGTGGCGCTTGTGCAACCAAAACTGGTTGGAAACGATGAAATAGCGTGAGCCAAGCCCATACTTGCGCCTCGCTGCCTCATGATCGACTTCCAACCATTCAGCCTTTGGGGCCGCGGAAAACGGCAGAACCAAGACCCGTTCCTCAAGCCCCGGAAAGTACTGGCCGCAATCACGGCGCACATCCGCTGCGTTGACCACCACGGCGTCTGCCTTTTCCAGCATCCGACGGAACAGTCGGTCACGCCCAGTGATGGCATCGATCGTAAAAAAATGGGGCAGGTGGCGATGCTGAAAATCGAACAGATAGCCGAGCCACGGTATTGGCATTCGCCCGAACGGCGGATTGGTGAGAGGCCCAATCACGTCGATCTCTCCCGGCGACACAAGCGAACCAGCGCCGTTTCATCGCGCGGGACGATCAACACCGGCAATTCGGGCAGCCCGGCCTGGCGCAGGCGTTCGTGCAACCCCTGCCAGTCTGGTCCGTGGGGAGCGCGCTTGCCGGTTAACAGCGCCTTCGTACGCCGCGCTGCGCCACGCCACAGCCACCAAGGCGGTGCCGTGCGATATACAAGCACAACATCCCGCCCTTCGGCGGCGCGAACCAGCCCATCAACAAAGCCGACAATAAAATCAGTCGCTCCAGCCAGCAGGGCGAAATCGTCGACAAGCACTCCAATCCGCTGGGGCGTTCGCCGCGGCGTTCCGGCGATCATCCGCCGTTCTCCGAAAGAAACTGGGCCTCAAGCTCCAACAGATCGCGGCGGCGATCCTTGACCCGGCGAGCCGGGACGCCGGCGTGAATGGTGAATGCGGAGATATCACCGCGCGTCATGCTGTGCGCACCAAGGACGCCGCCTTCGCCTACTCGCACACCGGGCAAGACAGTCGATTTCGTCCCGAGCAGGGCATGGCGCTCTAGCACGATCTCTCCCAATTGAAGCCGCTTGAACCGCTCGGGCGTCATTGGGTTGGTTAGCGAAGCGCCAGAAAAATCATCGCTCACGCTGTGAAGGCTGACATAGCTGGAAATGTTCGCGAAATCCCCAATTGTGATGCCGCCTCGTCCCTCTAGATAGCAGTTGGCGGCAATGTGCACCCATGATCCGATAGTCACTGGGCCGGTTGCGATAATGATGGTTCCGGCATCGATGCGCACTCGATCGCCCAGCAGGATGTTTTCTACGCCGATCAGCCTTACCGAGCTATCGATCAAAACATCCTTGCCACAGGCGCGAAACGGCAGGCCGGCAAGCTCGGTAGCGGAGAGAAAACGGGCGTTGTAGTCGGTCATCCGGCCAAGCCGCCCTTAGCCCTGCCCGACCATAAAGCCCCGGATTGAATCACATATCCTATCGACATCGCCGTCGCTCAGCCCGGGCCAGCTCGGCAGATTGATCCCGCAGCGGGCGATATCCTCGGCCACTGGGTGCGATTGGAATCGTTGGGCGTACATCGGCATTGTGTGAATTGGATAGAACACCGGTCGCGTCTCGATTCCCGCCACATCCAGCGCCGCGCGCAGCGGATCGCGCAAGGCGGCGTCGGGCACAAGCAGCGCGACCATCCAATGGCTGTGCACATTATTCGCCTGTTCGCCTTGAAAGGTCAGCGGCAGATCGGCCAGATTGGTACGATAGCGCGCGGCAATCCGAGCTTTGTCTGCAAGGAACTGATCTACTCGCTCCAGTTGCGCAACGCCGATCGCAGCGCAGATGTTGGTCATGCGATAGTTGTAGCCGATCACATCGTGCCAATATTGGCGATGCGCGGCGAGACCCTGCCCCTTGAAATGGACCGCACGCTCGTGGAGCGTCTGGTTGCTTGAAACCACCATTCCACCCTCGCCGGTGGTGATGGTCTTATTACCGAAGAAGCTGAAAGTCGCGATGTCGCCAAAAGTGTAGACCGGCGTGCAAAAGGGACCCCGTTAGCGGGGTGATCGGCGTCTAAAAGGGACCCCTCATTCTGATGGTGTAGCGAGCTGTCTGGTTTTCCAGGTGGCGAGATCGGGATGTTGGTGGTGGAGACAGTTTGCCGGATTCGGCGTGAACACGCGGATGGGAAGTCGATCAAGGCGATTGCGCGGGATCTGCGGCTGTCGCGCAAGGTGGTGCGCAAGGCGATCCGGGCGCCGGAAGGCGCGTTCGATTATCGGCGCAAGGTTCAACCGCTGCCCAGGCTTGGGCCGTTTCAGGAGCGGCTCGATGTGCTGCTGACGGAGAACGAGGCCCGGCCCCGGCGCGATCGGCTGCGGATGACGCGCATCCATGACCTGCTGTGCCGTGAGGGGTTCGAGGGTTCCTACGATGCGGTCCGGCGCTACGCCCGGCGCTGGGCGGAAGCACGGCGCAAGGATCCTGGCGATGGGGGCGCCGGCCTTTATCCCGCTGCTATTCCAGCCCGGCGAGGCCTACCAGTTCGACTGGAGCCATGAGGACGTAGAGATCGCCGGCAAGCCGATGCGGGTGAAGGTGGCGCATATGCGGCTATGCGCGTCGCGGGCAGTCTATGTCCGAGCCTATCCACGCGAGACACAGGAGATGGTGTTTGACGCCCATGCCCGCGGCTTCGCCTTCTTTGGTGGCGTTCCGCTGCGCGGGATCTACGATAACATGAAGACCGCGGTCACCACCGTGTTCATCGGCAAGGAGCGGGTGTTCAACCGCCGCTTTCTGGTCATGGCTGATCATTACATGGTCGAGCCCACGGCCTGCTCGCCAGCGGCGGGGTGGGAGAAGGGGCAGGTTGAACACCAGGTGCAGACCATCCGAGGCCGCTTCTTCCAACCCCGCCTGCGCTTTGCCAGCATCGAGGAGCTCAACGGGTGGCTGGAAGCTGAGTGCCTGCGCTGGGCCGTAAGGCACGCCCATCCCGAGCAAAGGAGCTGACCGTTGCCGAAGCGCTGGAGCTCGAACGACCAGCCCTGCAGCCGATGCTGGCACCGTTTGACGGCTTCCACGAGACCGCGCATGCCGTGACGGGCACCTGCTTGATCAGCTTCGACCGCAACCGCTACTCGGTCATGGCTAAGGCTGCACGGCGGTCCGTTCAGGTCCGCGCCTATGCCGACTGCATCGTCGTGCGCCTCGGCGACGAGGTCATCGCCGAACATGCCCGGCACTTCGGCCGCGACCGAACGATCTATGATCCCTGGCATTACCTGCCCGTTCTGGCCAACAAGCCTGGGGCCTTGCGGAACGGCGCACCCTTCCAGGGGTGGGACCTACCAGCGGCACTGACGCGGCTGCGGCGCAAGCTGGGCAGCGGTGATGAAGCCGACCGCCGCTTCGTGCGCGTGCTGGCAGCTGTAATGACCGATGGCCTGGAAGCGGTCGAGGCCGCGATCCGGGAGGCGCTTGATAGCGGTGCCGTCAGCGACGAGGTCATCCTCAACATTCTGGCCCGATACCGGGACCCGCCATCCGAGCGCCCCTGGACGTGATCGTCGACCTCAAGCTCAACCACCCGCCGATCGCGGACTGCGCGCGCTACGATACGGTGCGAGGCTTCGATGCAGCGGCATGAGATGATCGAGGCGATGCGCTCGCTCGGCCTCAAGGGCATGGCAGGGGCCTTCGACGAGGCGGTCACCACCGGGCTGCAGCGCAAGCGCACGACCCATGAGATCCTGGCCGACCTGCTGCGCGCCGAAGCCGCGCATCGTCATGCCGCCTCGATCCGCTATCGCATGACCGCGGCCAAGCTGCCGGTAATCAAGGACATCGACGCCTTCGTGTTCGAGGGGACCCCGATCAACGAAGGGCTGGTGCGCTCCCTTCACGCAGGTTCGTTCGTACCTGGTCGCCGGAACATCGTGCTCATCGGCGGGACCGGGACGGGCAAGACCCATCTGGCCACCGCGATCACCGCCGGCGTCGTGCGTGCTGGCGCTCGCGGACGCTACTTCAACACGGTCGATCTCGTCACTCGGCTCGAAGAAGAAGCTCGCATCGGCAAGGCTGGCGCCATCGCAGCCCAGCTCGGCAGGCTCGATCTCGTGGTGCTCGATGAACTGGGCTATCTACCGTTCGCCCGCTCAGGCGGCCAGCTGCTGTTCCATCTGATCAGCAAGCTCTACGAGCAGACCTCGGTCATCATCACCACCAACCTGGCCTTCGGCGAATGGCCCACCGTGTTCGGCGACCCCCAAAATGACCACTGCGCTGCTCGACCGCATCACCCACCATTGCGATATCGTCGAGACAGGCAACGACAGCTGGCGCTTCAAAAACCGCAGCTGACCCAATCAGAAAAACGGCCCTCGCGCTGCTGCCGCCTCCGGTCGGGCTACGCCCTCCCTACGCCGCCAGCAGCGCGAAACACGCGCCCAGCATCAACCAATCCCCGCAACTGCAAGGGGGTCCCTTTTGCACGCCGATAGGGGGTCCCGATTGAACGCCGATTGACACCAAAAGTGCCGACATGGGTTCCGCCATGACGAGTACCGATAGCCTCGGCGCAGTCCTCGATCACAAACAGGTCGTGACGACGGGCCAGCTTCATCAGTTCGGTCATATCGCAGGTGCCACCATAAAGGTGGACCGGCATGATTGCTCGGGTTCTCGAAGTTATCCGGGCAGCAACGTCGGCCACATCGATCTGCCAAGCATCGCGCTCGGAATCGCAGAATACTGGCGTCGCGCCGGTATAAGCAACCGCATTGGCCGAAGCGATGTAAGTCAGCGTCGGCACGATCACCTCATCACCCGGACCGATCCCCAGCGCAAGCAGCGCAAGGTGCAGGGCGACAGTGCCATTGCACACCGCTGCTGCGAAAGGTGCACCGATATAGTCAGCGAAATCGCCTTCAAACCGGGGCAGGAATTCGCCCTTGGAGGAAATCCAGCTCGAATCGAGGCAAGCCAGCACGTTCTCGCGCTCGCGCTGCCCCAAGCTGGGCGCGTAGACCGGGATGCGATTTTCCATCAAGTGGGTCCGCCGTTTCTGGACAGATAGGGACTTCGGAAGGCTTGCCGCAAGGCTTCGGCTTTGCAGACATCCAGCCTATAGCGCGCTGAAATGGCGAAGCAAGTCAATGCCCGGACACGCTCTCTCCGCCTGCAGTCCCACAACGCGCCTCTATCTTAGCCATTGACCGGCGAACCACCCATACGATCGGCGGTATTGCAATTACGCCGTAGGCTAGACAGGTTGCGTACATCACTCCGGGTAATCCATAGATGCCGACTAGCCAGATTTTCAGCGCCACGCTGGCGATCACGTTGATCACCGCAAAGGCCAACTGGATACCAATGGCATTTATGCCGTTAAGGAACATAGCCGAGCCATTGCCGAATGCCTCTATCACCTTCCACACGGCAAAGCCCAGGATCAGCGCGAAAGGCACTTCGATCGCACTCCCCACCCAGAGACGCAGTAGCGTCGGGCCTGCGAGAACCAGGAATAGTGACATCAAAGCAGCGCCACCCATGCCAAGGATCAACGATATCTTTAGCGTTCGGCGCACCCAGGAAATATCACCACGCGCGACCGCATCACCGTAGGCTGGCCAAAGGGGATTGAGTACGAAAGCCAGGACCATGCCGACAATCGCAAACATCCGTTCAGGCACGGCATAGGTCGCCACTGCTTCAGCACCAAGCAGCTGAGCTATGATCAGGGTATTGATCTGAAACATAAGCGCCGCGCAGACTTGGAGCACCAGGAACATGCCACCATCGACCGATAGGCTGCGCATTGCGCGGCCATCGAACAGCCGAACCATGGGCCGCAGACCGGGCCTGACCCGCCAAAAATAGTCGATGGTATTGATCATCGAGACCAACAGCGGCGTGCCCGCCAGAGCGAGCACCAGCCAGGGCAACGAGGCCTCTAGCCGGGTGGCTGCCACGAGCACGACTAAAGTCACCACGCTCGATACGCCTTGCCAGACGTTCCCGCGAAAGCCCTGTTGCAGGCCAAGTTGTACACGTGTGATCAAGCCGATCGGGGTACTGAGCGCCAGGATCGCCAGAAACACAATCGCCGCGGGCCCCGCCTCTTCCCGAGCCAGATCACTCCGTGCATTGAACAGTGCAGCCCAGTCGACTAGGGGATAGGCTAGCGCCAGCAGGGCGAGCATCGCCAGCGAAATCGCGGACATCGCGCCATAAGCTGAAGAGATGTGGACTCGTAGACCTTGCTCGTCGCCACTACCTGCCCGCCGCGCAAGTGCGGTCAAAACTGAATTGCCAATTCCGAAATCGGCGAAACTCAGCAGCGCGGAAAAGGCGCTAAGCGTCATCCACATCCCATAGCGCTCGTTGCCAAGGTAATGCAGAGTCAGGGGTACCGACACCAATGCGGTCAAAATCGAAACGCCTCGCGCAAAAGCCGAAGCAAGCGCGGTGAACGCAATGGCTCGATTGCGGGCATGCGCGCGGCCAGCCTCGCTGGCGAGATCGGCTGGCTGACGCAGCGCGGCAAACAGTGCGACGAACCGTCCCGACCCTAAGCTCACTGCTGCGCTCCACCCACGACGCTTACCGCGTCGGCACCGGAGCATCGCCGGTGTAGTCGTAGAAGCCCCGGCCGGTCTTGCGGCCCAGCCAGCCGGCTTCGACGTACTTCATCAGCAGCGGCGCGGGGCGGTACTTGCTGTCGCCGGTGGTGTTGTAGAGCACCCGGACAATGTCGAGGCAGGTGTCCAGCCCCACGAAATCCGCCAGTTCCAGCGGACCCATCGGGTGGTTGAGGCCCAGGCGGCAGCCCTTGTCGATATCGGCGATACTTGCCGTGCCCTGGCCCAGCACGAACACCGCCTCGTTGATCATCGGCAGGAGGATGCGGTTGACGACAAAGCCCGGCTCGTCCTCGGCCAGCACCACCTGCTTGCCCAGCCCTTCGGCGAAGGCGCGGGTGCGCGCGACGGTGTCCTTGGACGTGGCAAGGCCGGGAATCACTTCGATCAGGCCCATCACCGGGACCGGATTAAAGAAGTGCAGCCCGATGAACCGCGCCGGATCGGGCGAGGAGACGGCCATGCGGGTGATCGGGATCGAGCTGGTGTTGGACGCCATGATCGCGTCCTCGCGCAGCACCTTGCCGGCAGCGGCGAAGATCCTGTGCTTGATCTCTTCCTTTTCGGTCGCCGCCTCGATGATCAGGTCGGCCTCGACCATCGGCGCATAATCAGCCACCGGGGTGATCCGGGCGAGCGCGGCGGTGGCTTCGTCAGGGGTCAGCTTCTCGCGGGAAACCAGGCGGGCGAAGGCCTTGTCGATATTGGCCTTGGCCTTTTCAGCCAGCGCGATGTCTACGTCCGACAGCAGCACTTTCATGCCGAACTGCGCAACGGTCTGGGTGATGCCCGACCCCATCTGACCCGCACCGATAACCGCCACTGTCCGCATAAACCGCTCCTTCGCACTTGCAGCACGGGCGGGTGGTTAGCGGCGAATGCGGGGTCTGACTAGCGGTTTTGTCCCCTAACGATTCTGGCCAGGCACCCACTGCACATCCCCGCCCGAGCCAGCATTGACCGCGCGGGCCAGCACGAACATCAAATCGGACAGGCGGTTGACATAGGCCAGCGCGGCCGGGTTGACCGGCTCCGCCCCGGCCAGCGCGGTCATCGCGCGTTCGGCGCGGCGCACGGCGGCGCGGGCGACATGGACGCGCGCCGCCGCCTCGCTCCCGCCGGGCAGGATGAAGCTGGTGAGCGGGGCCAGCGCCTCGTTCAGCGCGTCGATCCGGCCTTCCAGCCACTGCGCCTGCACAGGCACGATCCGCAGCACCATTTCCGAAGGCGCGAAATCCTCGCCCGGCGTGGCAAGGTCCGCGCCCAGATCGAACAGATCGTTCTGGATGCGGGTCAGCAGCGCGGCGTGATCGCCACCCTCCAGCGCGACGACGGCCAGGCCGATCGCGCTGTTCGCCTCGTCGACCGCGCCGATCGCTTCCATGCGAGCATCATGCTTGGCGCGACGGGTGCCATCGACCAGCCCCGTCGTCCCGTCATCGCCGGTGCGGGTGTAGATCTTGTTGAGCTTGACCAAGCGGGGTCAGCCCTTGGCCGCGAACAGCATCACCGCCACCACTGCCACGGCGGCGGCCTGGAACAGGATGCGGTTGAACATCATCTTGTTCTGCCTGAGCTGCATGGCGCTGGGACCGGTCCGGTCGCTTTCCAGATCCTCACGCGTGGATTGCAGGAACGCCGCGATGCCGCGCACCAGGCTGTAGATGACGCCGCCCATCAGCACGAGCAGCACAACGATCAGGAAATAGGTCATACCCCGGCTTCTACTCCCGCGCCGAATGAAAGGCCAGTGGGCAAGCGCCCTTCGCGCAGGGCCTGCACCAAAGTACGTCCATCGCCGCCCGCCCGGCGCAAGTCGGCCAGCGCGGGGGACCCGCGCCGCTTGGCCAGCTTGCGCCCGTCCGCTTCCACCAGCAGCGCGTGGTGATGCCACACCGGCACCGGCAGGCCGAGCAGCGCCTGGAGCAGGCGGTGGACATGGCTGGCAGCGAACAGGTCCACCCCGCGCGTCACCAGCGTCACTCCGTCCGCCGCGTCGTCGAGCGTGGCGGCAAGGTGATAGCTGGCCGGCGCCTCCTTGCGCAGCAGCACGACATCCCCGAACGCCTCGGGCGCGGCTCGCTGCACACCCACCAGCTCGTCTGTCCATTCCAGCGGCCCGGCAAGCTCAACCGCCTTGGCCATGTCGATCCGCCAGGCCGCGCCATCCGGATCAACCTCGCGCGCCCGGCAGGTGCCGGGATAGAGCGGCCCGTCCGGCCCCGCCTCGCGCGCGGCGGCCAGCACCTCGGCGCGGGTGCAGCGGCAGGGATAGAGCAGGCCAAGCGCCTTCAGCCGCTCCCCCGCCGCCTGATAGCTGGCGAGGCGCGCGGACTGGAACACCACCGGCCCATCCCATGTCAGACCCAGCCATTCCAGATCGGCCAGGATTTCTGGCACCAGTTCCGCCCGGCTGCGCGTTCCGTCGATATCCTCGATCCGCAGCAGGAAGCGCCCGCCGCGCGCGCGCGCCAGATCGTGCGCGACCATGGCGGCCCAGGCATGGCCCAGGTGGAGCGGCCCGTTGGGACTGGGGGCAAAGCGGGTAACGATCATCGCGCGCGATCCATCCTGTGGATTGCGTGCGCGCGCAAGCCTTGACGGCGGGCGCGCCGCAATGTTCACTCAGCCCATGCCGGGTCACCCAACTGTCATCTGCCGGGTTTACAAGAGGCCATGCTCAAGGCGGAGCTGATCGAGCGTGCGGCCCGGTTCCGCAGCGCCGGGGAGGATCCCTCCCGCAATCTGGCCGATTGCCCCGCGCTGGTGCTCAATGCGGACTATACCCCGCTCAGCTATTACCCGCTCAGCCTGTGGCCCTGGCAGACCGCGATCAAGGCGGTGTTCCTGGAACGGGTCGATATCGTCGCAAGCTATGCGCGGGAAGTCCACTCGCCCAGCTGGACCATGCCGATCCCCAGCGTGATCGCGCTGCGCAGCTATGTGAAACCCAGCGAGTTTCCCGCCTTCACCCGCTTCAACCTGTTCCTGCGCGACCGCTTCACCTGCCAGTACTGCGGCAGCCCCCACCAGCTGACCTTCGACCACGTGGTGCCAAGGCGGCTGGGCGGTCGCACCAGCTGGGAAAACGTCACAACCGCCTGCGCCCCCTGCAACCTGCGCAAAGGCGGCCGCACCCCCCAGCAGGCCGGAATGCCGCTGCTGCTGAAACCGATCCGCCCGACCAGCTGGCACTTGCAGGAACGCGGAAGGGCCTTTCCGCCGAACCACCTGCACGAGACGTGGCGGGACTGGCTGTACTGGGATGTGGAGCTGGAGGCTTGAGGGGGACATTAAATGGTGAGCATCGAGGCTTGGGCAGCGGTTGTATCGGTTGCCGTCGCTGCACTGACTTTGGCCGGAACCTGGTGGGGTTGGCGAACCCGGGAACTCAGGCACGATGAAGTACTTGCATGGAGCCAAGAGGCTATCGCCGCGCTTCAAACACTGTGCCTACTCTGCCGCCGTGATTTGAACAGGGCTGATGTCGAGGCAGATAGCTATGAAGCGATTTGGTTCTCGACTTCGATCTTGATTGAACGTGGCCGCCTGTTTTTTCGCAACGCTCAAGCCAAAGGTTATAGCCGACACAAGGCAACCGCTTACCAAGGCTATCGCACCGAAATTCTCGACCAACTCCTGATCGCCCACCTAGAAGCGATTTGGTTCTCGACTTTGAACTTGATTGAACGTGGCCGCCTGTTTTTCCGCAACGCTCAAGCCAAAGGTTATGGCCGCCACAAGGAAACCGCTTACCAAGGCTATCGCACCGAAATTCTCGACCAACTCCTGATCGCCCATCTAATCGCCGGAGGATTCCCCGACGCCCTAGATGAAGACAGGACGAAGATGTCTCGTCTTGCTGAAAAGTGCCGTGCTAGATTCGTGTCTCTCGCGCAAAAAGAAGTAGGTCGTGCCCGCACCAGATCGCCCGATCCTAGTGTGGCTGGCGTTTCAATTACACTTGATTACCTTCTGAACCCGCCGACCAGCAATAGCTATGCTTTCGATCGAACTTCCTGACTAAGCCACCCCCGTGCGCACGCCCGTCACCCCGGACTTGATCCGGGGTGTGGCTCCTTGCGGCAAGACGTGGGTTCGCGTCCAAAGCTGGACCCCGGATCAAGTCCGGGGTGACGGGGATACCGCGCGGATGGCAGGCGGCTGCCCCTATCCCCACGCACCCAGAACGGTCAGATGCGCCAGTGCCGCGCCGAGCGCCAGCACCAGCGCCACAGTCAGGCGCGGGCTGGCGAACAGCGAGACCTGTCGCTGCGTGGGAAAGCTGAAGGTCACCGGGATGCCCAGCAGCTTGTAGGGGTGAACTTCGCGGAACAGCGGGTCGGCGGCCATGCGGATCATGTCGCGGCGGCTGCGATAGCGCATCAGGCCGAAGATCGACCAGCCGGGATCGGGCTCGACCCGCCATGCATCGACATAGGGGCCAACCTTGCGCCCGACCATGCCGGGGTGGCCGCCGCGCGCAATCAGGCGGCGCACGAAGGGATCCGAATAGCGGCGCATCATCGCGGAACCGGCCACCGGCTCGCCGGTATGGGGATCGGCCACCGTGCCGGGCTCCACCTTGACGAGGTTGAGCATCACGAATTCGCGCCCGTCGTCCGCTTCCAGAAAAACGCGCAAGGCGGCGGGATCGTTGGTGCCCTCACCGAACTTCCCCGCGACATCGGCGAAGAACGCGTCGATCTCCACCTTGGTCAGCGGCCCGCGCCAATTATCGTACCACAGCCGGAACGCGGCGTAGAGCGCCAGCGCCGTGCCCCAGATCGCCCATCCGCTCATGCCGATTCCCCCCGCCCGTTTGCAACAGACTGGGGCGCCGGGGGCGGGCAAGTCAATCCGGCGGAACGCGCCCTAGCGCACGCCCGCAAGCGCCTTTTGCCGCCGCCGCTGGATCGAGGAGCCGAGCCCGATCGCCTCACGGTATTTGGCCACGGTGCGCCGGGCGAGGTCATAGCCGCGCTCTTTCAGCAGATCGACCAGGGTATCGTCAGACAGGATCGCCTTGGGATCTTCGGCATCGATCAACTGCTTGATCGCCGCCTTGACTGCCTGGGCAGAGGCCCCGCCCTCGCCGTCGACCGCGCCGACGCCCGAGGTGAAGAAGTATTTAAGCTCGAAAGTGCCGCGTTCGCAGTGGAGGTACTTGTTCGAGGTGACGCGGCTGACGGTCGATTCGTGCATCGAAATCGCCTCGGCCACGGCGCGCAGGGTCAGCGGTTTCAGGGCTGAGACGCCGTGGCGGAAGAATCCATCCTGCTGCTTGACGATTTCGGCCGCAACTTTGAGGATCGTCCGCGCCCGCTGGTCGAGCGCTTTCACCAGCCAGTTGGCATCGGCCAGCTTTTCCGACAGCCAGCCACGCGCCGCCTTGTCATCCACCGCGCCGCGCATTTCCACGTAGTAACTGCGGTTGACGATCAGGCGCGGCAGGGTCGCCTGGTTGAGCGACAGGTCCCAGCCGCCGTCCGCGCCCGGCGCGATCAGGATGTCGGGCACCACCGGCTCGCCCCCGCCGCGCGCAAAGCGCAGGCCGGGCTTTGGATCATAGCCGCGCAGTTCGGCCAGCATGTCGGCGAAATCCTCGTCGTCCACGCCGCACATCCGCTTGAGCCGAGCGAGTTCCCCGCGCCCCAGCAGCTCAAGATTGTCGAGCAGCCGCGCCATGCAGGGATCGTATCGATCCGCTTCCTTCGCTTGCAGCGCAAGGCATTCCGCCAGGCCGCGCGCGCCGACCCCGGTGGGATCGAGCGACTGGACCAGCGCCAGCGCGGCTTCCGCTTCGGCCAGCGGCACTCCCAGTTCATCCGCCACTTCGCGCAAGGTGACAGGCAGGTATCCCGCATCGTCGAGCAGGGCGGCGATATGGCGGCAAATAAAGGCCTGGGCCGGATCGCGCGCCGCCGCGCCGATCTGGGCGTGGAGGTGTTCGGCCAGCGTCGGCGCCTCGCCCGCGCGTTCGTCAATTCCCGGCCCTTCCTCGCCCCCGCCAAGGCGCAGGTCCGCGCTCCAGTCTCCGGTGTCGCGGTCACGGTCGAGCGCGGCAACGTCGATGTCGAGCGGGCGGTCGTCTTCGGCACGGCCTTCGGACACCAGCTGGTCAACCGGCGAGGTTTCCAGCGTGGTCCGGCGCAGGTCGGGCGCATCCTCCACCGCTTCGGTGGGCGCCGGGCCGGATTCCCCGATTTCCAGCAGCGGGTTGCTGTCCAGCGCCTCGCCGATGAAGGTCTCGATTTCCAGGTTGGACAGCGCGAGCAGCTTGATCGCCTGCTGCAACTGCGGCGTCATCACCAGCGACTGGCTTTGCCTTAAGTCGAGGCGAGGCCCCAGCGCCATCGTTCAGATCCGGCTCAGAGCGTAAAGCCTTCGCCGAGATACAGCCTGCGCACATTCTCGTCCGCGACCAGCGCTTCCGGGCTTCCGGCGAACAGCACCTGCCCGCCATAGATGATGCAGGCCCGGTCAACGATATCCAGCGTCTCGCGCACGTTGTGATCGGTGATCAACACCCCGATCCCGCGCTGCTTGAGATCGATCACCAGATGGCGGATATCGGCGATGGATAGCGGATCGATCCCGGCAAAGGGTTCGTCCAGCAACATGATCGAGGGCTTGGCGGCCAGCGCGCGGGCAATTTCGCAGCGGCGGCGCTCACCGCCCGACAGGGCCATTGCGGCGCTGGCACGCAGCCGGGTGAGACTGAATTCATCAAGCAGGCGCTCCAGTTCCTGGGCGCGGACGTGCTTGTCCGGCTCGACCAGTTCGAGCACGCAGTTGATGTTCTGCTCAACCGTCATGCCCCGGAAGATCGAGGTTTCCTGCGGCAGATAGCCCAGCCCCAGGATCGCCCGCCGATACATCGGCAGGTTGGTGACATCGACCCCGTCCATCAGGATTCGGCCCGAATCCGGCCGGACCAGCCCCATGATCGAATAGAAGCAAGTGGTCTTGCCCGCGCCGTTGGGGCCAAGCAGGCCCAGTACCTCGCCCTTGCCGATCGACAGCGAGATATCGGTCAGCACCGCGCGCTTGTCATAGCTCTTGGCGATCGAGATCACTTCCAGCCCGCCTTGCGGGATCGGCTGGACGGCGGCGGAGCGCGCTTCGGCGAGAGCTGCGGTGTCGGGCATGGTCCCCGCGATTTAGGCGGGTTCACCGCGCTCGGCAAGCGGGCGCAAGCGAACCGGGGCCAATCTGGCAGGTTTCGTGCATGTCCGGCGCTGGCACCAAGGGCATTCCGCTACGGTAAACGGGGCTTGCCTGCCCGGCGCTTCGGTGTTTAACTCCGATTCGGGATAAGAGGGGATGCAGCCATGGCCAACGCCTGGGACAATTCCGTGACGGAAACGCACACGGCGCCGCGATCGATCGACTGGCGCAAGCGGATGAGCGACAATATCGCCTATGCGCTGCTGGTCTATACCGCGCTGCAGATTTTCATGACGATGGGCGCGCTGCACGGCAAGGGCGGCTCGATCCTGCCCTATTTCGCGCTGGTGGTGCTGGTCGCCGCGATCATTCCGGCATGCCGCCGGTTCGAGAAGCGCTGGAACCGCCTGAACGACGATCAGGCCGCCAGTCCCGAGTTCGCCAGCTGCTACCGGCGCGACCAGATGTGGCTGTGGGCGCTGGCGATCGGCCTGCCGTTCCTGCTGACCGGCGTATTCTGGGTGCTGGCGCACACCGTCGGGTGATCTTCGCGCCCTGATTGCCCTTTCGCACCTGACTCCCTAAGTCGGCACTCCCTGATCCGGAGTGCCTGACGCATGCTTTCCCCCGACCAAGCCCTTGACCGCGCCCAGGCCCTGGTCGAACGAGCCCGCCGCGCCGGGGCGGATGCCGCCGATGCGGTCTATTCCGGTGGCGCATCGGAAAGCGTCTCGATCCGGCTGGGCAAGTTGGAAGACGTCGAGCGTTCGGAAAGCGAGCACCTGGACCTTCGGGTGTTCGTCGGCAGTCGCTCCGCCTCGATCGGTTCCAGCGACCTGTCGGACGCGGCGCTGGGCGAACTGGCAGAGCGCGCCGTCGCCATGGCCCGCGCCGCGCCGGAAGATCCCTATGCCGGCCTGGCCGCGCAAGACCTGCTCAGCCGCGCCCCCTTCCCCGATCTTGACCTCAGCGATCCGCATGAACCCAGCCCCGAAGCGCTGCGCGAACAGGCACTCGCCGCCGAGGACGCCGCGCGCGCCGTTGCGGGCGTTACCAACAGCGAAGGCGGCAGCGCCAGTTCCAGCGCCCGCGCCTTCGCGCTCGCCACCAGCCACGGCTTTGCCGGGGCCTATGGCGGAACCGGCCGCGCCCTGTCCGCCTCGGTAGTCGCAGGCGAGGGCTCGTCGATGCAGCGCGACTATGCCTGGCGTAGCGCGCACCACGCCGAAGACCTGATATCGCCCGAAGAGATCGGCAAACTGGCGGGCACGCGCGCGGTTGCGCGGCTGAACCCCGGACGGCTGAAAAGCGGGACCATGCCGGTGGTGTTTGATCCGCGTGTGGGCGGCTCGCTGGTCGGCCATTTCGCGGGCGCGATATCGGGCAGCGCGATCGCCCGCCGCTCCAGCTTTCTGTTAGACAAGGAGGGCGAGCAGATCTTCGCCTCCGGCATCCAGATCATCGACGATCCGCTGCGCCCGCGTGGCCTGATCTCGCGCCCCTTCGACGGCGAAGGCCTGCCCACGGCTGCGCGCCACCTGGTCAAGGACGGGCGCATCACCGGCTGGCTGATGGACAGCGCCGCCGCCCGCCAGCTTGGCCGTGCGCCCACCGGCCATGCAGTGCGCGGCCATGGCGGCGCGCCAGGCGTCTCGCCCAGCAACATGCACCTTGCCGCCAGCAGCTTAAGCGTGGCCGAACTGATCGCCGATATCGATGAGGGCGTGCTGGTGACCGAACTGATCGGTCACGGCGTCAACGGCGTGACCGGCGATTACAGCCGGGGCGCATCGGGCTTTCGCATCGTCAAGGGCGAGATTACCGGGCCGGTCGCGGAATTCACCATCGCGGGCAACCTGATCGACATGTTTGCGCACCTTTCGGTGGCCAGCGACCTGGAATGGCACCGCAGCGTCAACGTGCCGACGATCCGGGTGGACGGCATGACGGTGGCCGGCGACTGAAGCAGCGCCACGCGGCCAGCGCGGCGCCGAAAATCCCCCTCCCGTCTGCGGGAGGGGAGTTCAAGGACGCAGGCGGCTCAGCCCGCCTTCGAGTTCTCGTAGCGCTCGATGCATTCCAGCACGACGCGCTTGGCGTCTCCGGCATCGCCCCACTTGCCGATCCGCACCCATTTCTCGGCCTCAAGGTCCTTGTAATGGGTGAAGAAGTGCTCGATCTGGGCGAGCACGATCGAGGGCAGGTCCTTCTGCTCGCCGATGTCGGAATAGTACGGGAAGGTCGAATCGACCGGCACGCAGATCAGCTTTTCATCGCCGCCGTGTTCGTCTTCCAGGTTCAGCACGCCGATCGGCCGGGCGCGCACCACGCAGCCCGGAACGAAGGGCGAGCGCGCGATCACCAGCGCGTCGAGCGGGTCGCCATCGTCCGACAGGGTGTGGGGGATGAAGCCGTAGTTCGCCGGATAGCGCATCGGCGTGTGCAGGATGCGGTCCACGAACAGCGCGCCCGATTCCTTGTCGAATTCGTACTTCACCGGCTCGCCGCCGACGGGCACTTCGATGATGACGTTAAGGCTCTCGGGCGGATTGTCGCCCACGGGGATCTTGTCGATACGCATGGGCAGCGCCCTTAGCGCCGCCCATGCTGCATCGCAACACGCTTTGGACTATTTCGTCTTGGTAACAGGACGAAGCGGCATCAGCAGGCGATCAAGCCCCGTCGGCGCCTTGCCCGGCGCGGCGCGTTCGACCCATGGCCAGCGCAGACCGCCGCGGTAATCCACCTTTACCGTTTCGAAGCGGTCGCCGCGCTGGACCAGCAAATCGATCCCGCCGCCCGCCTTGGCCGAGCTGATCGCCTTCTTCAGCCCGTCCGCGTCATAAGTGGTGCCGCCCACGGCCACGATCTTGGCACCGGTCACGATCCCGGCGTTGAAGGCAGGGCTGTCCCACTGCACGGCGGTAACCTTGCCGTCCTTGTCGATCGTGGTGCCCAGGGAATAGGTGAGCGAGAGGATCTTGGCATCGGTCATCCGCGCCTTGTCGAAGGGGTTGGGCTCTTCCTTCCAGACCAGGCGGTATCCGCCCGCCTCGATTCCCTGAACCGGCGCGGGCTGGCCGGGCTGGTTGAAGCGTTCGTTCAGGAAGCCTTCCCAGTCGCGCGGCAGCACGGTGTTGAGTGTTGCGGCAACGTCCTTCAACTCGAAGGTCAGCTGCCCCCAATCGCCGTCACGCATCCCGAAGAAAGCCCGCGCAAAATCGTCGATGCTCTTTTTCCCGGCGGTTTCGCGGCGGATGATCTGGTCAATCTCCAGCCAGACCAGCGCGCCTTCGGTGTAATAGTCCTCGCTGCGCGCCAGCGAGGCATAGGGCTTTGCCTTGCGCGCGGCGAACACTGGATCGAAGCCCGTATCCTCGACCGAGCGCCAGCGCCGCCCCGGCTGCTCGGAGAAATTGCCCGCCCAGTTGGCCAGCATCCCCAGCACCATGTCCTTGCCCTGGAGGCCTGACCGGGCGGCCAGCACCAGCCCCCAGAACTGGTCCTGCCCTTCATAGGCCCAGAGCAGGTCGCCCTGCATCGGCTGGCGGTAATCGGGGGTCCACAGCCGCGCCGGGCGGCGGAACTTGCCCGACCACGAATGGGCGTATTCGTGGGGCAGCAGGTTGCGGTCCCACTCGTTCTTGTCCCATTCGGTAAAGGCGTCAGGCTCAAGCTGGTTCTCGCTGGATCGGTGGTGTTCCAGTCCGATGCCACCCATCCGGTTAGTCAGGGCCAACAGGAACTCATAATGGTCGAAATGGTTGGCGCCGAACGCCAGTCGCGATTCGGTGACGAGGTGGCGGTGAAGCTCGATGTGTTCGGGCTTGGCCTCAAGCTGCTCGGGCTTGTCGGAGACGACATTGAGCGTGACCTTCTGGCCCAGATCCCATTTACGGAAGTATTTGCCAGCGAAGATCGGCGAATCGACCAGCACTTCGTAGTTGGTCTCCGCCCATGACCAGCGATTGCCGGACCGGCTGACCCCGTCCAGCGCGGTCGCCGCCGTCCAGCCATCGGGCAGGGTAACCGCAGGCTTCACCCGGATCTGGCGGACATAGTGGCCGGCGGGATAGAGGCTCATCTTCTCCCACTGCAGGTTCAGCATTTCCTGCGTCATGGTGATTCGTCCCTCACTGCTCTGAAGCGGCGAAGTGTGGAGGAAGCGCGCGGTCACCTGGCGGGCGCCCTTGGGCAGGGTGACATGGAAGGCGTTCACTTCCACCCGGTCGCGCCGCCATTCCAGCTTCTTGCCGTCCGCCTCGAAGCCGATGTCGACCAGTTCGGCCAGCGGCCCGCGCGGACCATGGTTGCCCGGTAGCCACTGCGGGAACAGCATGATCAACTTGTCCGCGCCGGGTGCCACCGGGATAGTCTGGACCACACGGTAAACCCCGCGCCGGACATCGCTGGCGTCAATGTCGAGCCCCAGTGTGCCGCCGGGGTAGGGCACGTCGGCGGCATCGGGCACTTCGCGCGAGATCGGCACGGTCAGCGGCGCGGACAGCTGGTTCTGGGCGTTTGCGGGAGAGGCGGCAATCGGCAGGGCGATCAGGGGCGCGGCGCCGAGGATCAGGATCTTGAATTTGCTCATGGGTGCTTCATGCCGACAGGGCAGCACACCCGCAATCCCGCGGGCGAGGCTTTTCGACGAGCGACAAGCCAGGTCCGCGATTCTTCCCTTTCGCGGCAAACCGCTCTAGGGGCCTCCCCCATGAGCACACCGCAAGCGATCAGGGGCACCCAGGACATTTTCGGCGCCGAGGCCGAAGCTTTCGTGCATGTCGTCGACACGTTCGAGCGCGTGCGCCGGCTCTACCGTTTCCGCCGGATCGAAATGCCGGTGTTCGAAAAGACCGAAGTCTTCAGCCGCTCCATCGGCGAGACGACCGATGTCGTCTCCAAGGAAATGTACAGTTTTGAGGACCGGGGCGGCGAATCGCTGACCCTGCGGCCCGAATTCACCGCCGGGATCGCCCGCGCCTTCCTGACCAACGGCTGGCAGCAGCACGCGCCCCTGAAAGTGGCGACGCACGGCCCGCTGTTCCGCTATGAGCGCCCGCAAAAGGGCCGCTACCGTCAGTTCCACCAGCTCGACGCCGAGATCCTGGGTTCCGGGGAACCGCAGGCAGACGTCGAACTGCTGGTGATGGCTGACCAGCTGCTCAAGGAACTGGGCATTTCCGATGGCGTCACGCTGCTGCTCAACACGCTGGGCGATGCGCCGAGCCGCGATAGCTGGCGCGCCGCGCTGGTCGAATACTTCCGCGCCCACCGCGCCGACCTGTCCGAGGATTCGCAGGACCGGCTGGAGCGCAACCCGCTGCGCATCCTCGATTCCAAGGACCCGCGCGACAAGGGCTTCACCGAGGCCGCGCCGAAGATCGACGATTACCTCTCCGCCGAAGCGCAGGATTTCTTCGCGGCGGTCACTGCCGGACTGGATGCAGCGGGGGTGCAATGGACCCGCGCCCCGGCGCTGGTCCGCGGCCTCGACTATTACCGTCACACCGCCTTCGAATTCGTCACCGACCGGTTGGGTGCGCAGGGCACGGTGCTGGGCGGCGGGCGCTATGACGGCCTGCTCGAAAGCCTTGGCGGGCCGCACACCCCGGCGGTCGGATGGGCGGCTGGGATCGAGCGGCTGGCAATGCTGGTGCAGGACGCCGGGCAGGTCGCGCCAGACATGGTCGATGTCATCCTGGCGATCGAGGATGACGCCGCCATTGCGTTTGGCACCCGCGCGCTGAAAGCCCTGCGCAGCGGCGGCCTTTCTGCGGACATGGTGGCCAGCGGATCGCCCCGCAAGCGGTTCGACAAGGCTTCGAAGATTCCCGCCAAGGTGCTGGTCGGCGTGACGATCCGCGACGGTCAGGTTGCCTGCAACACCCGCTCGTCCGGCTATTCGCAGGATGCTGTGCGCGTCACCTCGCTGCTGGAATCTCTGACGGCGTGAGCGTTTCCGACGCCCGCCTTGCGCAGCTTGCCGCCCGCTTCGCCGAGCTTGAGGCGCGGCTGGCTTCGGGCACGCTGGAGGGCAAGGACTTCGTCTCCGCCAGCCGCGACTTTGCCGAGCTGGAGCCAGTGGCCAAGGCCGCCGCAGCGGTCGCCGCCATGCGCGCGGAACTGGCCGAGCTGTCCTCGATCTCCGATCCCGACCCCGAGATGCGCGCGCTGGCCGAAGAGGAAGTGCAGCGGCTGAAGGCACAATTGCCCGAGGCCGAGCAGCGCCTTGCCGTCTCGATGCTGCCGCGCGATGCGGCGGACAGCCGCCCGGCCATGCTGGAAATCCGCGCTGGAACCGGAGGCGACGAAGCCGCGCTGTTCGCCGCCGACCTGCTGCGGATGTACGAACGCTTCGCCGCCGAACAAGGCTGGCGCTTCGAAATCGTCAACGCCAACTCCAGCGACATCGGCGGTTTCAAGGAAGTGGTCGCCCACGTCAATGGATCGGGGGTTTTCGCCAGGTTGAAGTTTGAAAGCGGCGTCCACCGTGTGCAACGTGTGCCTGTCACCGAAAGCGGCGGGCGCATCCACACCAGCGCGGCGACTGTCGCCGTTCTGCCCGAACCCGACGAGGTCGATGTCGCGATCGAGGACAAGGACCTCAAGATCGACATCTACCGGGCCAGCGGCGCGGGCGGGCAGCACGTCAACACCACCGATTCGGCGGTGCGGATCACCCACCTGCCCAGCGGCCTGGTAGTGATCTGCCAGGACGAGCGCAGCCAGCACAAGAACAAGGCCAAGGCCATGCAGGTGCTGCGCGCGCGCCTGTATGAAAAGATGCGTGACGAGGCCCAGGGGGCAGAGGCCGAGGCGCGCAAGGCCATGGTCGGCTCCGGCGATCGCTCGGAACGCATCCGCACTTACAATTTCCCGCAAGGGCGCGTGACCGATCACCGCATCAACCTGACGCTCCACCGCCTGCCCGAGATTCTTGAAGGCACCGGCCTTGGCGAACTGATCGACGCCCTGACCGCCGAGGATCAGGCCAAGCGGCTTGCGGCGATGGATTCGTGAGCATCGCCCGCGGTCCCGATCTCGCCGACGCCCGCACAGTGGCCGAGGCCTTGCGCGCCGCAACCGAAGTGCTGGGTCCCCGCACCGACAGCGCCCGCTTTGATGCCGAAGTGCTGATGGCCCATGCGCTGGGGGCAAGCCGTTCGGAACTGTTCCTGAAACGGATGGGCGATCCCGTGCCTGCCGCTTTCGCCGCGCTGATCGCCCGCCGCGCCGCGCATGAACCGGTGGCCTATATCACCGGGCACCAGAACTTCTTCGGCCTCGATTTCGCGGTCACCCCTGATGTCCTGATCCCGCGCCATGACAGCGAAGTGCTGATCGAGGCGGCGCTGGCCGCCTGCGCCGATGCGCGCCGGGTGCTCGATTGCGGCACCGGATCGGGCGCACTTCTGCTGGCCGCGCTGGACCACCTGCCACGGGCAAGCGGCGTGGGCATCGACCGTTCGCCCGCCGCGCTGGCGGTGGCGCGCGGCAACGCCATGCGGCTCGGGCTGGACAGCCGCGCGGTGCTGCTTACCGCCGACTGGGATACCCCCGGCTGGACACAAGGTCTGGGCGGCCCATTCGACCTGATCCTGGCCAATCCGCCCTATGTCGAGGAGGCGGCAGAGCTTGAATCCTCGGTCCGCGATCATGAACCGGCGGGCGCACTGTTTGCCGGGCCGGAAGGTCTTGATGCCTACCGGGTGCTGATCCCACAGCTGCCCGCCCTGCTGGCACCGGGCGGAACCGCGATTTTGGAGATCGGTCATCTGCAGGCCAAAGCGGTGGAGGAGATTGCCCGCGCTGCCGGTTTTGCGGCATGCCTGCACCACGACCTGGCCGATAGGCCCCGCGCACTTGAACTCAAGATTCCGCTTGGCAAGGCGGGAACCAGCGCCTAAGCCGGGCCCAAGCCAGCGCAGGCACGCGAATTTCGCGTCCCGCCGGCCCAATCCAACATTTGCGGTTTGCGTGGCACATACCGCCACGCTCCAAGCAGATGTCGGGACTGCGAAGCGCATTTCGCCTTCGCGGCGACGGGTCATGCGGCCCCCACAGCCGGAACAGGCTGGGCCGCCGGAACAGGGATATCGTACCCTTGAACAACAATAATCGCGGCAACAGCAACAATAACAACAACCGGCGGCGCGGCCGGGGCAATCGTCAGCAGGGCGGCGGCGGCCAGCAGCTCAACCGGATTGACAGCCGTGCGCGCGGCAATGCGCCCCAGTTGCTTGAAAAGTACCGCAAGCTGGCGCAGGATGCACACCTCAACGGTGACCGGGTCCAGGCCGAATACTACCTTCAGTTCGCGGACCACTACTTCCGGGTGATCGCCGACGCACGCGTGCGCCAGGAAGAACAGCGCCGCCCCCGCGACGAACGCTGGGAAGGCGGCGAGGAAGCCGACGACAGCGGCGAGTTTTCGGTCGAAAGCGACTTCCCGAGCTTCGAGCAGCCTCCCTATCAGCGCCGCGAGCGCGATGATCGGCCCCGCCAGCGCCCCATGCAGGACCAGGAGCACGACCGGTCGCAGGACGAGGATTCGTCGGGCGACGAGGATACGCGCGGGAACGTGGCCGAGGCTGCGGATAGCGAATCAGGTGAACCCAACCCTTACGAACCGCCGCAGAATCCCTTTGTGCGAGAGCCCCGCGGCACCCGCGGTCTGAAGCCGCGCCGCGAGGATCGCCGTCCCCGCCGCGAGGAGCGCGATGCTGCATCGGCTGGCGACGAGCCACCCGCCGCGCTCGATCCCGCCTCGCTGCCCCCGGCGATTTCGGCCAGCCGCAGCGAAAGCGCACCGGAAATGACTGATGACGAGGCCCCGGCCAAGCCACGCCGTGGCCGTCCGCGCCGCAAGCCGGTGGCTGACGAGGCAGGCGAAGCGGCCGAGGCGGTGAACTGAGCCGCACTTGGCGCAGCTGCTTGACAGGCTGAGCCGGAATCCGCGCAGCCTTGCGCCGATACTTGGCGTGCTGGTGGCCTGTGGGTTTGAGCCGCTGAAGCTGTGGCCGCTGGCGCTGCTGGCCCTTGCCCTGCTGATCGAACTGATCGCCCGCGCGCCATCCGCACGCCGCGCCGCGCTGATCGGTTGGCTGTTCGGGCTTGGACTCTTCACGCTGGGCAACAACTGGATCGCCACGGCCTTTACCTATCAGGCGGCGATGCCGGCCTGGCTGGGCTGGGTCGCGGTTGCGGGCCTTGCTGCCTTCTTGGCAATCTATCCCGCGCTGGCGGCGCTTGGCGCCTGGCTGATCGGGCGGCGCAGCTATGGCGCGCTGGTGATGGCCATGGCCGGTACCTGGATTATCACCGAATGGCTGCGAAGCTGGGTCTTCACGGGTTTTGCCTGGAACCCGCTGGCCGCCATCGCGCTGGGCGGGTTCGACCACGCGGGCCTTGCCGGTCTGGCACCGTGGCTGGGCACCTATGCATTGTCCGGACTGGTGGTCATGCTCGCCGGGGCCTGGCTGATCGCGGTCAGGCGCGGACTGCCCGATTGGCGCGGCGCCGTGCTGGTGCTGGTGCCGGCCGTGCTGTTCCTCTCTCCGCTGCGTAGCGCGCCGCTCGACGAAACCGGCGGCAAGGGCCTGACAATCACCCTCGTCCAGCCGGACATCGACCAGACCGTCCTTAACGATCCGGCGATGTTCGAGGCCAATTTCACCAAGCTCGCCACGCTTTCCCCGCCGCGTCAGTCAGGGCAGCGGCGGTTGCTGTTATGGCCGGAATCCGGCGTGCCTGACTATCTGCGCGAAGGCTATCCCGATCGCTATTACCTTGACAATTACGGCGCCGATCCGGTGCTGGCGCGGCGGCGGCTGGGCAAGGTCGCGGGCGCCGGCGGGATGCTGCTGAGCGGCACCTCCGACCTCGAAATCGGTATGGTTGCTGGCCGCGAGCGCGCGGTGGGCGCGCGCAATTCCGTCACCGCGCTGGATGAAAGCGGCACCATCCGGGGCAGCTATGCCAAGGCGCACCTTGTGCCGGGCGGCGAATACCTGCCGCTGCGCGCGCTGCTCACACCGCTAGGCCTTGCACGGCTGGTGCCCGGCGACATTGACTTCTGGCCCGGCCCCGGCCCGCGCACCCTGGACCTTGGCCCCTGGGGCCGCGCGGGCGTGCAGGTTTGCTATGAGATCATCTTTTCAGGCCAGGTGGTGGACCGCGCCAACCGCCCGCAGTTCCTGTTCAATCCCAGCAACGACGGCTGGTTCGGGGCTTGGGGTCCGCCCCAGCACCTCGCCCAGGCGCGGCTGCGCGCAATCGAGGAAGGGCTGCCGGTGCTGCGCTCCACCACCACCGGGATCAGCGCGGTAATCGACGCGCGCGGGCGCGTGCTAGACCACCTGCCCCAGCACCATGCCGGACGGATCGACACGGCCCTGCCCGCGCCGCTTGCGCCGACTCTGTTCGCGCGGCTGGGCAATATGCTTGGCCTTGGCTGGGCCGCAGTTCTTCTTGCCTTGTCGGCAGTTGCCAGCCGCCGCCATGGCAGCTAGACAGCCGATATAAAGCTTTCCTTATATCGAATATCTCAGCGACAGGACCCGCGATGCGCAGCACCTATCTGTTCACTTCCGAAAGCGTTTCCGAAGGCCATCCCGACAAGGTTGCCGACCAGATTTCGGATTCGATCGTTGACCTGTTCCTGTCCAAGGACCCGGAAGCGCGGATCGCCTGCGAAACGCTGTGCACCACCCAGCTGGTCGTGCTGGCGGGTGAAATCCGCTGCAAGGGCGTATTCGAGGGCGGCGCATGGGCCCCCGGCGCCAAGGATGAGATCGAACGCGTGGTCCGCCAGACCGTGAAGGACATCGGCTACGAACAGGACGGCTTCCACTGGGAGAAGTTCGAATTCATCAACCGCCTGCACGGCCAGTCCGCCCACATCGCGCAGGGCGTCGACGCCAGCAGCAACAAGGACGAAGGCGCGGGCGATCAGGGCATCATGTTCGGCTATGCCACCGATGAAACGCCCGACCTGATGCCCGCGACGCTCTACTACAGCCACAAGATCCTGGAGCGGATGGCGGCGGATCGCCATTCCGGCGCCGCGCCGTTCCTGGAACCCGACGCGAAGAGCCAGGTGACCCTGCGCTATGAAGGCAGCCTGCCGGTTGCCGCAACCGCCGTGGTCGTCTCAACCCAGCACGCACCGGGCTATGACGAGGGCGACAAGGAAGCCGAGCTGCACGCCTATGTAAAACGCGTGGTGGCCGACGTGATCCCGCCGGTGCTGCTGCGCGAGACCGAATATCACATCAACCCCACCGGCAGCTTCGAGATCGGCGGGCCGGACGGTGACGCGGGCCTTACCGGGCGCAAGATCATCGTCGACACCTATGGCGGCGCGGCCCCCCACGGGGGCGGCGCGTTTTCGGGCAAGGACCCGACCAAGGTCGACCGCAGCGCCGCCTATATCAGCCGTTATCTTGCCAAGAACATTGTCGCGGCGGGCCTTGCCACGCGCTGCACGATCCAGCTGGCCTATGCCATCGGCGTGTCAAAGCCGCTGTCGCTTTATGTCGACACGCACGAGACCGGCACGGTGGGCGACGACAAGATCGAGGCCGCGATCCTCGCCCTGCCCAAGCTGGGCGGCCTGACCCCGCGCGCGATCCGCACCCACCTTGGCCTCAACAAGCCGATCTACCGCCCCTCCGCCGCCTATGGCCACTTCGGCCGCAAGACGGACGGCGATTTCTTCCCTTGGGAAAGGCTGGACTTGGTGGACGATCTCAAGGCCGCGCTGGGCCAGTAAGCCCGGCGCAAGGCGGCCACCGGTCCCGGGTCGAGCCCGGGACGACGTTATTGCCGATAGTCCGCCGTTACCACGCCCGCCGCCGCCAGTTCGGCCTCGTGGCTTTCCTCGCGCCAGGTTTCGGCCAGCGCCTCGACTTCCCATTGCCGCATGGCGGGATGGGCAAGGACGTGGTCGACCCAGGCCTGCCCCTTGCCGACATCCAGCCCATAGGTACGGATGCGAAAGGCGACCGGGGCGTAGAAGGCATCGACCGCAGTGAACTCCGCGCCCGCCAGCCACGGGCCGCCGAAGCGCGCGAGGCCGTCCTCGAAGATCTCGCGCACACGCTCCACATTGCGGCGCAAGCCCTCGCTCATCGGCTTGGGGCGGACGCGCACGCCCACGTTCATCGTGCAATCGCTGCGCAAATGCCCGAAGCCGCCGTGCATTTCCGTGACCGCCCCTTGAGCGAACACGCGCGCTTCTTCGCTCCCCGGCCAGACGCCCGCATGGCGATCGGCGAGGTAGAGCGTGATCCCCAGCGAATCCGGTATCTTGCGCGCCCCGTCGATCAGCAGCGGCACCTGTCCGGTGGGCGAAAAACGGCGGAAGTCCTCGTAATTGTCGGGCCTGGTGAACGGCTCCAGCCTGTCTGCGAAGGCAATCCCCAGCGCTTTCATCAGCACCCAGGGACGCAGGCTCCAGCTTGAATAGTTCCGGTTGGCGGTGATCAGGGTATAGGTCATGGGGCGCAGCCTAGCCTTGCGCGCTGCGCGGTCAATGCAGGTAAGCGGCGGCATCCTCGTGCGGCCAGCGCTCCAGCCGGGGCGTGGCGCGGTCCAGGAACACGGATGGCAGCGTCACCAGCATCAGCACCTTGTGGATGCACCAGTCGGCGGCGATCTCGTTCCAGCGGGCCTGGGCGCGGCCGTTGCGCAGCAGCCAGCGGCGATAGGGCAGGAAATGCTCGGGCTCGTCCTTGTGGACGATCCGGAAGATCCGCAGCATCACCGGATCGGCCTGGATGATCCGGCTGCGCAGCAGCACTTCCACCTGTTTCAGCCCACGCTCCTCGGTCAGCATGATCACCCGGCAGAGCCGTTCGAAGGCTTCGGGATCGGACACCACCTCTTCGGTGTCCAGGTCCTCGATCGTGCAGCGGAAGATCCACTGGATGAAGCGGTCGATGTGCCCCGCCCCCGAATCCAGCCGCAGCGGCATCCGCCCCTGCACTTCGAACCAGCGGCGGAACATATGATAGTGCTTGTATTCGTCGGCGCGGTGACGGGTTACTTCGGCGATGAACGCGCCGTCGTCCGGGCAGCGCGCCCGCACCGCTTCCAGCACCCGGTCAAGCGAGGTGTAGCCCCGGTGCTCGTTGTAGATATAGACCGATGCCAGCACGTCGAGATAACGTTCACGAAAGGCGGACATCGGCATCGCGGTCACTCCAGCCCCCTATTCCAGCATACTGGTGAGGCCCAGCACCGCCTCGGCAAATTCCTCGCGGAAGTCCTGCACCACCTGGCGGCAGGACCGCTCGGCCTCGATCAGCCCTACGCCCTGGCCGACGAAGTAGGAAACAAGATCGCGCGCCTCTTCGTTCCCGTTGACCACCGCCTTCTCGATATGGGCGAAGCTGGGTTCGCTGACCATGCCCATCAGCGGCATCGGCAGGGTGCCGGGACTGGCGGGGCCGTCCCACGCCTCGTGCCAGGCGGTTTTCAGCTGGCGCGCGGGCTTGCCGGTGCGCGCCTTGGAGCGAACGGTATCGCGGCTGCGGGCATCCACCATCTTCTGGCGGAAGGCCGGGCTGGTCTCTGCCTCGGGCGTCGAGAGCCAGACCGAACCGCACCAGGCGCCCTGCGCGCCCGCCGCCATCATCGCCGCCATCTGTCCACCTGTCATGATCCCGCCGGCAGCCAGAACCGGGATGTCCTTGCCGGCCGCTTTCAGCGCGCGGACCACTTCGGGAACCAGCACCAGCGTGGATACCTCGCCGCAATGGCCGCCCGCCTCGCCGCCCTGGGCAACGATGATGTCGACCCCTGCCGCCGCCTGGCGCAGCGCGTGTTCCTTGGCGCCGACCAGCGCGGCTACCGGAATGCCGCGCTTCTTGCCCTCGGCGATCATTTCGGGTGGGGCGATCCCCAGCGCGTTGGCGATCAGGCGGATCGGGTGGCGAAAGGCGACTTCCATCAGCGCCTGCCCGTTTTCGGGTGTGATCCCGGCGCCTTCGCGGATGCGCAGCGCCTCGCTATCGGGGATCGAGACGCCGTAGCGCCCCAGCAGATCGGCGGTGAAACTCTTGTGCTCGTCCGAAATCGCCGCCGCGCGCTGGGCGTTGCTGGTGAACTGGGTAACGCGCGGGTCGACTGTCTCGGGCACCAGCACGTCGACGCCATAGGGTTTGCCGTCGATATGCGCGTCGATCCAGGCCAGTTCCTGCTCGAACTGTTCGGGCGTGTAGGCCGCCGCCCCGAACACGCCGAAGCCCCCCGCTTTGCTGACCGCCACCACCACATCGCGGCAGTGGCTGAACGCGAACAGCGGAAATTCGGCGCCGGTCATCCGGCAAAGTGCATTGTCCATGATACTCTCCCTTTGCGGGCGATCATGGCGCGGGCGAAAGGTTGCGGCAAGAGACCTTTCTTGGATGAATCACGCGCAGACGCGGACGCGGTGAGATTTGCGGTGAGATTTGCGGCGCAGCCGCCCTAGAATCCGCATCCCGCGCCTGCCGCAACGCGGGATCGATCCAATGGCCTGCGGCGACCCGATAATCAGGCCACGTAGCTGGCCGTAGTCTTCGCCGCGACTTCCTCCGCGCTCACCCCCGGCGCCAGTTCCAGCAGGCGGAACGGCGAGGCATGATCGTCGCGGCGGAACACGGCAAGGTCGGTGATCAGCATGTCGACCACGTTGCGCCCCGTCAGCGGCAGGGTGCAGGCCGGGATGAACTTGGGGCTGCCGTCCTTGGCGCAGTGTTCCATCACCACGATGATCTTCTTGACGCCCGCGACCAGATCCATCGCGCCGCCCATGCCCTTGATCATCTTGCCTGGCACCATCCAGTTGGCGATGTCGCCGTCTTGCGAAACTTCCATCCCGCCCAGCACGGTCAGATCGATCTTGCCGCCGCGAATCATCGCGAAGCTGGTAGCACTGTCGAAATAGGCGGAGTGCGGCAGCTCGCTGATGGTCTGCTTTCCGGCGTTGATCAGGTCCGGGTCTTCCTCCCCCGTATAGGGGAACGGGCCGATTCCCAGCATTCCGTTCTCGCTCTGGAGAGTGACCGTCATTCCGGCGGGCACGTGGTTCGCCACCAGGGTCGGGATGCCGATCCCCAGGTTGACGTAGAACCCGTCCTGCAGTTCCTGCGCGGCGCGGGCCGCCATTTCATCGCGGGTCCAGCCCATCACACGGTCTCCCTTTCGCGCACGGTGCGGAATTCGATCTTCTTGTCATAGGGCGCGCCCACGATCAGCCGCTGGACATAGACGCCGGGCAGGTGGATCGCCTCGGGATCGAGCGATCCCGCCTCGACGATTTCCTCCACCTCGACCACGCAGACCTTGCCGCAAGTGGCGGCGGGAACGTTGAAATTGCGCGCGGTCTTGCGGAACACGACGTTGCCGGTGGTGTCGGCCTTCCACGCCTTCACCAGCGCCAGATCGGCGAAGATCCCGCGTTCGAGGACATATTCCTGATCGTCGAACACCTTGGTTTCCTTGCCCTCGGCCACCAGGGTTCCGACGCCGGTCTTGGTATAGAAGCCCGGAATGCCCGCACCGCCCGCGCGCATCCGCTCGGCCAGGGTGCCCTGGGGGCAGAATTCCACCTCAAGCTCGCCCGACAGGTACTGGCGCTCGAACTCCTTGTTCTCGCCCACGTAGCTGGAGATCATCTTCTTCACCTGACGCGTGCGCAGCAGCTTGCCGATGCCTTCGTTGTCGATTCCAGCATTGTTGCTGGCGAAGGTCAGGTCCTTCACACCTGAATCGCGCACCGCATCAAGCAGGCGTTCGGGAATGCCGCACAGACCGAAGCCGCCGCAGGCGATGAGCAGGCCGTCACGCAGCAGGCCGTCAAGGGCAGCGGCGGCATCGGGGTAGACTTTCTGGGCCATGGTTCCTCCCGCATGGATCGAGGGTGCAGTCTAGCGGCCGGATTCAATCCGGACTAACGATTGTTTGTTTGCATATTTGATAAGAGTTACTGATGCGAAAGCTCGCCATCTATCACCTTGAAACCCTGCTGTGGATCGCGCGGCTGGGTACCTTCCGCGCTGCGGCAGAGCGGCTGGGCACTACCCAGCCCGCGATTTCCGCCCGCGTGCGCGAGATCGAGCAGCAATTGGGGATCGCCCTGTTCCGGCGCGAAGGGCGCGGCGTGGTGCTGACTGCACGGGGCCGCCAACTGGTGCAGGACTGCGAACCGCTGCTTGCCGGGTTCGAGCGCGCCCTGCTGGCGGCGGGCGATCTTGCCGGCGCGCGCGGCGTGGTGCGGCTGGGCGCGGGCGAGATCGCGGCGGCCAGCTGCCTACCCGGCTTTGTCGCCGATGTCAGCCGCGACCTGCCGGGGGTGACGCTGGAAATCGACCTCGACCTTACCGCGCGGATGCTTCAGCATTTGCTTGGCGGCACGCGCGACCTGGTGTTCCTGGCCGGGCCGGTCGCCAGCCCCGGCGTGCAGACCGCACCCATCGGCGAGGTTGGCCTGGTCTGGCTTGCCGCGCCGGCCACGATCGCGGCAGGCGGGTTCAACCAGCCGCTCCCGGTCTGGTCGGTGGGCGCCCATTCGCCGATCCATCAGGTGCTGCTGGCCGAGCTTGCGGACGGTCTGCCGCATCGCTCGGTCAACGTGTGCAACAATGTCCAGACGATGATCGGCATCGTCGCAGGCGGCGCGGGCGCGGCGCTGTTTCCGGAAACCATGGTGCGCGGAGCGCTGGCGGCTGGCCTGCTAGCCGAGGCCCACCCCAGCCCCCGGCGCCGGATCGCCTTTGAAGCCGCGATCCGCAGCGGCGAGCAGGACCCGCTGATCCTGGAGATGTTTCACCGCGCCGCAGCCCTCAGGATCGACGGTTCAGGGTAGCGTCAACCCCAGCACTTCCGAAAGATCGGCCAGGGCCTGCTCGCCGCTGGTCACCTTGATCGCGTGCATCCCCAGCTGCGCGGCGGGCTTGCAGTTGATCCCAAGGTCATCGAGGTAGACGCACGTAGCCGGTTCCAGCCACAGGCGTTCGCACATCATAAGATAGATGCGCGGATCGGGCTTGCGCACCCCCGCCTTGGAGCTTTCGATAATGTGTTCGAACCGGGCGAAGACCTGTTCATAGGCATCGGCCTTGTCGCCGCTGCGGGCCATCCCGGCGCCGTGGCCGGCGGGCACGTTGTTGGTGATGCAGCCCAGGCGGTAGCCTTCGGCCTTGAGCTGGTCGAGCGCGGCGACCATCGCCGGGCGGATCGATCCCGAAAGCACCGCCAGCACATCGCGCCCGGCAAGCGAATGGCCCAATTCCTCCGCCTCCATTTCGAATCGCACGTCAAAGGTCCGCGCGTCGATCTCGGCACGTTCGAACAGCGCCCAGGCGTTGGTATCGGGATTGGTGGCATTTACCCGCCGGATGAAGTCCTGCGGCAGGCCGCGTTCCTCCTCAAGACGGTTGAACGCCTCGAACGGAGAGGCGGTAATTACTCCGCCAAAATCAAAGATCACGGCGGAAAATGGGCGCGTCATGTCCTGCTCCTGATTGCCGGGGACGCGCTTCCGTGGCGCATCGGTGCGCGCACCGCAAGTGCATCGCAGTTGACGCAGGTCATAGCCGGGTATCCAATGCCGGGTTATCAGCCAAAGCGAAGGGAGAACATCAGATGCGCTCGATCCTCGTACAGGCAGGCCGCGATGCCGGGATGGCCGCCCGGCTCGATACCGCGATGGACATTGCCCGGGCCAGAAACGGCCATATCACGCTGCTGATCGACACGCCGGTCGACCGGTTCGTGACCACCGATCCTTATGGCGGCACCTATGTCGCTCGCGAAGCGCTGGAATCCGCGCTGGCCGACGACGAGGCGCTGGCCGAGGCCTTTGCCGGGCGGCTGGCGAATGACGACGTGCCGTTCGATGTGGTCCACTACGAATTCCAGCCGGTCGATGCGATGGCCGGGGCCGCGCGCTTGGCGGACCTTGCGATCGTCTCGCGCCATTGCGGCTATGCCGGGGATCTGGCCATCGCCGCGCGTTGCCCGGTGCTGGTCCTGCCGGAAACGGGCGCGATCAAGCTGCCGCTGGGCGCCGCCTGCATCGCCTGGGACGGCGGCGACGAGGCTGCCCATGCCCTGCGCGGCGCGGTGCCGCTACTGGCGGGCTGCGAATCGCTCCACGTGCTGACGGTGAATACCGAGAAGGTGCAAGGCTTCCCGCCGACCGATGCGCTGCGCTATCTCTCACGCCACGGCCTGAAGGCGGAACTGCACGAACTGGACCGCGTCGATTCGGTCGAGCAGACGCTGGCTGCCGCCACGGCGCGGCTGGGCGCGCAGGTACTGGTGATGGGCGCCTACAGCCACAGCCGGGTGCGCGAACTGCTGTTCGGCGGCGTCACGCGCTATTTTCTGGAGGACGAGGCTGCTCCGCCGCTGCTGCTGGCGCACTGAGCAACTGCAACGAATCAATCCAGCGCGGCGCGACTTTATGTTGCAGCGCACAATTCTTCTTGGGGGAGGTCCGGATATCCGGACTTCCCCTTGGTACATACTACGTACCAATCCCGGAAATCCGCCACTCTTGCACGGAAATGAACGATGGTTGCATATTTTGCAACAATGAATGAGCTTTTCGCACTTGCACAAAAACGCGAGTTGCAGCACTTAGAACCTGCCTTTCAGGCATCCTCTCCCAAAACTTCAAAGGCCCGGTCGGCAACGACCGGGCCCTTTTTTTAATCCGGACCGGCAGGCCCACCCGACCACGGCGCGAGGGTTTGCAAATCGCGGGTGCAGTTCCTAATTTTGACCTGTCCGGCACTTGGCCGGAACTAGGCAAGGAACGGACAGCCCCATGGCCGATGCAGCAGTAAAGCCGGACGAGCGGATGGTGAAGCTTCAGGTCGCCGCCGCCCGGCAGGAAGAAAGCGGCCAGGGCATCGCCCGCCTGCCCAAGACCGCGATGAGCGCGCTTGGCATCATCGAGGGCGATGTGATCGCGATCGAGGGCAAGCGGCCGACGGCGGCGCGCGCGGTCCTGGCCTATGCCGAGGACGAAGGGCTGGAAGTGATCCGGCTCGATGGCTTGCAGCGCGCCAATGCCGATGTCGGTTCGGGCGACCACGTCCTGATCCGCAAGGCCGAAAGCCGCCCCGCAACCCGCGTGGTCTTTGCCCCGGCCCAGCGCGAGATGCGCCTGCAGGGTCCGGGCGAGGCGCTGAAGCGCAATTTCGCCGGACGGCCGCTGGTCGCGGGCGATCTGGTTGCCACCACCGGGCAGACCCCGGTGCGTGATATGCCGCCGCAGGTCGCGCGGATGCTCAACGCCCCCGCCTTCGCCCTCACCCAGATCCGCCTGACAGTCGTGTCCACCAGCCCCAAGGGCATCGTCCACATCGACGAGGAGACCGAGGTCGAGCTGCGCGAGGAGTTCGAGGAAGCCCGCGCCGCGCGCGGCGAAGTCAATTATGACGACGTCGGCGGGATGGGGGACACGATCCGCCAGCTGCGCGAGATGGTGGAACTGCCGCTGCGCTATCCCGAACTGTTCACACGGCTGGGTGTCGATCCGCCCAAGGGCGTGCTGCTCCACGGCCCGCCAGGCACCGGCAAGACCCGCCTTGCCCGCGCAGTGGCGAACGAAAGCGACGCGAGCTTCTTCACCATCAACGGCCCGGAAATCATGGGCTCTGCCTATGGCGAGAGCGAACGACGCCTGCGCGAGGTGTTCGAGGAAGCCGCCAAGGCCGCGCCCTCGATCGTCTTCATCGACGAGATCGATTCGATCGCGCCCAAGCGTTCCGGCACGCCGGGCGAGGCGGAGAAGCGGCTGGTCGCCCAACTGCTGACCCTGATGGATGGGCTCAATACCCAGTCCAACATCGTCGTCATCGCCGCCACCAACCGCCCCGACGCGATTGACGAGGCGCTACGCCGCCCCGGCCGGTTCGACCGCGAGATCGTGGTCGGCGTGCCCGACGAAAGCGGCCGGCGCGAAATACTGGGAATCCACACCCGCGGCATGCCGCTGGCCGAAGGCGTCGACCTGGATGAGTTGTCGCGCACCACCCACGGCTTCGTCGGTGCTGATTTGGCCGCGCTCAGCCGCGAGGCGGCGATGGACGCGGTACGGCGGATCATGCCCCAGCTGGACCTTGAGGCGCAAACCATCCCGCCGCAGGTGCTGGAAAGCCTGACCGTGACGCGCGAGGATTTCGTCGCTGCCCTCAAACGCGTCCAGCCGAGCGCCATGCGCGAGGTAATGGTCCAGGTGCCCAACGTCGGCTGGGCCGACATCGGCGGCGCGGACGAGGCGGCGGAGAAGCTGAAGGAGGGGATCGAGCTGCCGCTGAAGAACCCCGAGGCGTTCCGCCGTCTGGGCATCCGTCCGGCCAAGGGCTTCCTGCTCTATGGCCCGCCCGGAACGGGGAAGACCCTGCTGGCCAAGGCGGTCGCCAAGGAGAGCGAGGCGAACTTCATCGCGATCAAGAGCTCCGACCTCCTGTCCAAGTGGTACGGCGAAAGCGAGCAGCAGATCGCCCGCCTGTTCGCTCGCGCCCGGCAAGTCGCCCCTTGCGTGATCTTCATTGACGAGATCGACAGCCTGGTCCCCGCGCGCGGTTCCAGCGGCAACGAGCCGCAAGTGACCGCGCGGGTGGTCAATACGATCCTGGCCGAAATGGACGGAATGGAGGAACTGTCCAGCGTCGTGCTGGTCGGCGCGACCAATCGCCCCGGGCTGGTCGATCCGGCGCTGCTGCGCCCCGGACGGCTGGACGAGCTGGTCTATGTCGGCACCCCCGACGCAAAGGGGCGCGAACATATCCTGAAAATCCATACCGCGAAGATGCCACTGGCGGAGGGCGTGGACCTGGGCGAGATCGCCCGGCAGGCCGAACGCTTTACCGGCGCCGATCTGGAGGACGTCACCCGCCGCGCCGGCCTCAACGCGATCCGCCGCACCGATGGCAAGGCGGAAAGCGTCAACGCCGAGGACTTCCGCGAGGCGCTGGCGGATTCGCGCGCCACCGTCTCGGCGGAAATGGAAAGCGAATACCTCAAGATGAAAGGCGAACTCAAAAAGCGCGCCGCCGAGGTCACCGCCCAGCAGATCGGCTTCCTTGCTCCCGGCATGGTCCAGTCGACGCGGGACCGCAAGCACGGTTAGGTTCGGGCGCCCTTATCCATTGGGAAGGGGCGCTGGAATCGCACCGGAATTTCCAAAGCGAACGCCCCAACCCGGTTCGTCATTGCGAGCGGAGCGAAGCAATCCAGGAGCGGCTCAAACCGCCTCTGGATTGCCGCGGCCCTGCGGGCCTCGCAATGACGAGCGGATCGGGCTGCGCCGGTTGGACAGCGTCCCTCTGCCCCCCTTCGTCCGAGTCGAGCGAAGTCGAGACAACCCGCGCCCGTGTCTCGACTTCGCTCGACTCGGACGAAGGGGGGGCTTTGTCTCGGCTACCCTAAACCTCGTCGCAGAGCGCTTGCGGCATATTCTCGCGCAGCCACTCGATCATCGCCTCGCGCATGGCGGGGCGCAGGCGGCTGAGCGCGGTTGGACCGGCGGCGCTCATTACCAGCTTCAATTCGATTGATCCGACCTGCACTTCGGACACCTGCAAGGCGCCGGTGCGCTTGTCCCAGTCGGGATGGGCGGTCAGCAGCGCCTCGTAGGCCTCGCGGATCACCTGAACCGGGTGGCCGGGCTTGATCGGCAGGACCACCGAACCGGTGATCCCCCCGCCCAGCCGCGTCCAGTTCTGGAAGCTGGCATCGAGGAATTTGGAAGTCGGCACGATCAGCCGCCGCTCGTCCGCCGTACGGATCACGACATAGCTGAGCCGGATATCCTCCACCCGCCCGCTTTCGCCGTCGACCACCACGAAATCGCCGATCCGGATCGGCTCGGTCAGCGCAATCTGGATGCCCGCGATCAGCGATTTCAGCGCCGGTTGGGCCGCCGCGCCCACCGCCAGCGTCGCCACGCCCGCCGATGCCATCAGCGTCACGCCGATGTTGCGCACCGCCGGGATTCCGAACAGCACTAGCGCCACCGTTACGAACACGATTCCAAACCCTGCCGTGCGCGAGAAGATCGCGATCCGGGTGCGGCGGCTGCGCGCGGCCAGTTCGTCCTCGTAGGTCCGGGTGTGCCGCTCCATCGCCGCCGCGAAGGCCTTGACCAGCGCGAACGCCACCCAGCCGAACAACGCGGGTTCGATGAACCGCCCAACCATGCCCCAGCCCCGCGCCAGCAGCGCATCGCCCTCGCTTGCCAGCGACAGCGCCACCGCCGCCATTGCCCAGCGCAGCGGCTGGCCGAGGCGGGTGATGACGAGGTCGTCCGTCTCCGAATCCGAGGCACGCGCCATCCGCCCCAGCACGGCGAAGGTCACAAGGTGCAGCAGCAGCGCGGCGCCGACCGCGATCCCGGCATGGATCGCGGCCAGGCTGAATGCCTCGGAATAGTCGAGCATCGCGCTGGTCGAGGGAAAGTTCGGCCCGCCCGCCATCAGTGCGCGGCCCCCCAGCTTGCGCCCGTGCCGATTTCCACGCCGAGCGGCACGCTGAGTTTCACTGCCGGCTCCGCCGCGCCCGCCATCACTTCGCGGATCACTTCCGAAGCGGCCGCAATGTCGCCTTCGGGAAGTTCGAACACCAGTTCATCGTGGACCTGCAGCAGCATCCGCACGTGGCCCAGGCCCGCCGCCGCCAGCGCGGGCGTCATCCGCGCCATCGCCCGCTTGATGATGTCGGCGCTGGTGCCCTGGATCGGGGCGTTGATCGCGGCGCGCTCACTCCCCATCCGCTCGTTGGGATTTGACGCGTTGATCCGGGGGAACCAGGTCTTGCGGCCGAACAGCGTCTGCGAAAAGCCCTGGGCGCGGACAGATTCCAGCGTGGCGTGGATATAGCGGCGGATGCCCGGGAACCGCTCGAAATAGCGGTCGATCATCGCTTGCGCTTCCTCGCTGGTCACCCCCAGCCGCCCCGCCAGGCCCCAGCGGCTGATGCCATAGAGGATCGCGAAGTTGATCGTCTTGGCCCGCCCGCGCGTGTCGCGGTTGACCTCGCCGAACATCTCCTGCGCGGTGCGGGCGTGGATGTCCTCGCCGTGGGCGAAGGCCTCCTTCAGTTCTGGTACGTCGGCCATGTGCGCCGCCAGCCGCAGTTCGATCTGGCTGTAATCGGCGGCGAGCAGCACGTTGCCCGGCTCCGCCACGAAGGCATCGCGGATCTGGCGGCCCAGTTCGGTGCGGATCGGGATGTTCTGCAGATTCGGCTCGGTCGAGGACAGGCGCCCGGTCTGCGCCCCGACCAGGCTGTAGCTGGTGTGGACCCGGCCCGTCGCGGGGTTGATCGCGGCCTGCAAGGCCTCGGTATAGGTCGAGCGCAGCTTGGACAGTTGGCGCCATTCCAGCACTTTGCCCGCAATTTCCGCGCCCTCGCCGGCCAGCCGCTCCAGTACGGACAGGTCGGTGGAATACTGCCCGGTCTTACCCTTCTTGCCGCCCTTGTAACCCAGGGTGTCGAACAGCACCTCGCCCAGTTGCTTGGGGCTGCCGATCGTGAACGGCCCGCCCGCAAGCGCGTGAACCTGCCCTTCCAGCCGGGCAATTTCCTCGGCAAAGGTGGCCGAAAGACCCGCCAGCCGTTCGCGGTCGACCTTGATGCCGTGGCGTTCCATCGCGGCAACCACGGCAACCAGCGGCCGGTCAACCCGCTCGTATACCCGCGTCGCCGCTTCGGCGGACAGGCGCGGCTTCAGTACGCGGTGCAGCCGCCAGGTCACTTCCGCGTCCTCGGCGGCATATTCGGTGGCGCGGTCCAGCGGGACTTCGCCAAAGGGGATCGCTTTCTTGCCGGTACCGCAGATCTCCTTGAAGGTCAGCGTGGTATGGCCCAGGTGGCGCTGCGCCAGTTCGTCCATTCCGTGCCCGCCTCCGATCCCGTCCTCGCTGCGCCCGGCATCAAGATCGAAGCTCATCACCATGGTATCGTCGATCGGCGCAACCGCGATCCCGTGCCGCGCGAGTACGGTGATGTCGTACTTGGCGTTCTGCCCCACTTTCAGCACCGCGTCGCTTTCCAGCAGTGGTTTCAGCATGGCCAACGCGCGGGCCTTGTCCACCTGCTCCGGGCGCTCGGCAAACATGTCGGTTCCGCCGTGGGCCAGCGGGATATAGCACGCATCGCCCGGCCCCAGCCCCAGGCTGATCCCGGCCAGATCGGCCTGCATCGCATCGAGCGAGCTGGTTTCGGTATCGAATGCCACCAGCCGCACGGCAAAGGCGCGGTCTATCCACGCCTGAAGGGCTGCCTCCGTCTGGACGCAGGCATAACGGCTGCGATCGATCGGCGGCAATTCGGGCAGCGGCTGGCGGGCGCCTTTCACCGGGGCCGCCGCGCCGGGCGTGACGACCTTTGCCGGGTGGAGCTGGACCTTGCGCTCCGGACTGCCGCGCCCTTCGCCCAGGCGCTTCAGCAGGCTGAAAAAGCCATGCTCTTCGAGGAACGCGGCAAGCGGTTCGGGCGGAATCGACCCCAGCCTGAAATCGTCGAGCGGCACGGGCAGCGGCGCGTCTTCCTTCAGCGCCACCAGCACCCGGCTGAGCCGCGCCATGTCGGCGTGCTCGATCAGATTGTCACGCAGCTTGGACGGTTTCATCGCCGCCGCAGCGGCCAGCGCGGCTTCAAGGCTTCCGTGTTCCTGGATCAGCTTGGTCGCGGTCTTGGGGCCGATCCCGCGAATTCCGGGCACATTGTCGACCGAATCCCCCATCAGCGCCAGGACATCACCGACCAGGGTGGGCGCCACGCCGAACTTCTCTTCAACTTCGGGAATGCCGATGCGCAGGTTCTTCATCGTGTCGAGCATGTCGATCCGCCCCGCTCCGCAAGGGCCGACCAGTTGCATCAGATCCTTGTCCGAGGACACGATCGTCACATCCCATCCGCGCTGGCAGGCGGCGCGGGCGTAGGAGGCGATGATATCGTCGGCTTCGAGCCCCTGCTCCTCGATGCAGGGCAGGCTGAAGGCGCGGGTGGCATCGCGAATCAGGGGGAACTGAGGCTTGAGATCTTCAGGCGGGGGCGGGCGGTTGGCCTTGTAGGCATCGTAGATCTCGTTGCGGAAGCTCTTACCCGACGCGTCGAGGATTACCGCCAGGTGGGTCGGCCCATCCGCCTTGTTGAGGTCTTCCGCCAGCTTCCACAGCATGGTGGTATAGCCATAGACCGCACCGACCGGTGTGCCCTGCGGATTGGTCAGCGGCGGCAGGCGGTGATAGGCGCGGAAGATATAGGCCGATCCGTCGACCAGGTAGAGATGCTGCTTGGGGTCCATCGGCCATGGCTAGCAGACCCGCAGCCGCAGCGGTAGCCTGCCCCGCGCGCGCGAATCAGACCCGGGCTGCGACCAGCCGTGCCTCGCTTGCGTCCACCCGGCCAATCCCCGCTGGCCAAAACGCGCGGAAATCCACAAGCTTTTCTCCGCAATGCGACAATCGCTTGCATCGCCAATCGAAGGCGACTAATTGTCATGTCGAAGTCTACCGATAAGGTAGGCTTTCCGTTCGGCTGGGATGCATTCCGCATTGCTGCCGCGCGTGGTCCACTCGCTGTTCAAGGAATACCATTCATGCGCAAGATCGTTCTCGCTGCTGCTGCTGCCGGCGCCGCTCTCGCTCTGTCGGCCTGCTCGTCGGAAAAGGCTGAAGACGCCGCTGCTACCGCTTCGGAAGCCGCCACTGACGCCGCCACCGACGCTGCTGCTGCCGCCACCGACGCTGCTGCCGCCGCCACCGACGCTGCTGCTGCCGCTTCGGGCGCTGCCACCGATGCTGCTGCTGCCGCTTCGGGCGCTGCCGACGCTGCTGCTGCTGCTGCTTCGGACGCTGCCAAGAAGATGTAATCTTCGCCGCACGGCAAAGAATTGGGGCGCGAAGGGCAACCTTCGCGCCCCTTTTCTTTTGTCCGGCGCCCTTGGCACGGCTCAGCGCCTTGACACGTTTAATCGTTCGATTAACCCCTCTGCCAAGAGCGGCCGTAGCCGCCTGGAGAGGAGCCCAAGGACTTGACCCGTTCCCTGCCTGAAGGACTGGCCGCAGCCCTCGCCCGCGTCGGGCTTCCCGAGCCGCAGAGCCTGGAACGGCTGTCCGGCGGCGCCAACATGGAAAGCTGGCTGTTCCGCGCCGGCGAAGGCACCTACGTCCTGCGCCGCTCTCCCGCCGGCTTCGCGCTGATCGGCGGCCGTGCCATCGATCACAGAATCGAGGCCGCGCTGATCCGCGCTGCACACAAGGCCGGTGTCACCGCGCCCAGGGTTATCGTCGAACTGACCCAGGACGATGGAATCGGCGCGGGCTTCGTGATGGAGGCCCTGCCGGGCACCGCCTCGCCCCCCGAAATTCTGGCCGAAGCCGACCCCGCCCTGCTGATTGCCGACATCGGCCGCGAACTGGCCGCGACCCACGCCATCGATCCCGCCGAAGTAGCGGGCCTGCCGACGATGGTCACCGCCGATGCACTGGCCGATCTGCGGGCGCGCTTCATCGACTATGGCGGCGACCGCCCGGTCCTTGCTCTGGCGCTGCGCTGGCTGGAAGCGAACATTCCCCCGCCAGTGGCCCCGCGCCTGGTCCACGGCGATTTCCGCCTGGGCAACCTGCTGGTCGACAAGGGGCGCCTGACCGGCGTGCTCGACTGGGAGCTGGCCCATTTCGGCGATCCGCACGAGGATCTGGCCTATGGCTGCATGACTGTCTGGCGGTTCAGTCGACCGGACCGCCCCGCCTATGGCCTCGCGTCGGTTGAGGCGCTGGCACAGGCCTATGCCCAGGCCGGCGGTGAAGCCTTTGATCCCGTCCGCTTCCGCTTCTGGCTGGTCTACCGCACGTTCTGGTGGGCGCTGGGTTGCATCCAGATGGGCAACACCTGGCGCACCGGCCTCGATCGTTCGCTTGAGCGCGTGGTTGTCGCGCGGCGCACCAGCGAGCAGGAGCTCGACCTGCTGCTGCTGCTGGAAGACCTCGCGCCCGAGGCGGAACGCGCCCGCCCCCTGCCCCCATCGCCCGAGCCACTGGCCGAAGGCACCGGCGAGCCGAACGGCGCCGAAGTGCTGACCGCGATTTCGGAGTGGCTGAACGATGAAATCAAGCCGCTGGTCAGCGGCCGCAGCAAGTTCAATCTGGCCGTGGCACGCAACGCGCTGGGGATCGTCGCGCGTGAGATCGTGCAGCGCCCGGTCGCAACCGACGCCGCGCTCGCCGCCGATCTGCTGGCCGGGCGCGCCGACCTTGCCACGCCCGGCCTGCTCGCCCGCCTGCGCCGCGCCGCGCTCGACAAGCTCTCCGCCGACATGCCGAAATATCCGGCGCTGGCCATTGCCCGCGCCCAATGGGAAGGAAACTGAGATGGATTTTGCGCTCCCCCAGGACCTCGTCGCTTACCTCGCCGAGCTAGACGAATTCATCGCCCGCGAGATCAAGCCGCTTGAGCAGCAGGACGACAACATCCGCTTCTTCGATCACCGCCGCGAATGGGCGCGCACTGATTTCGAGAACGGCGGCCTGCCCCGCCACGAATGGGAAATGCTCCTGCGCGAAGCGTCGATCCGCGCCGACCAGGCCGGCCACTGGCGCTTTTCCGCCCCAAAGAAGTACGGCGGCAAGGACGGGTCCAACCTGTGGATGGCCGTGATCCGCGACCGCTTCGCCGCCATGGGACTGGGGCTGCACAACGATCTGCAGAACGAGCATTCGATCGTCGGCAATTTCCCCTTCGTCGCCATGTTCGAACACTTCGGAACCGAGGAGCAGCAGCACGAATTCATCCTTGGCGGCTTTGGGCGCACCCGCCGCACCGCCTTTGGCCTGACTGAGCCGCTCCACGGATCAGACGCGACCCACATGGAAACCAGAGCCGTGCGCGAGACCCGCGATGGCGTTTCCGGCTGGCGGATCGACGGCGAGAAGATGTGGACCACTGGCATGCACGTTGCCACCCACTGCGCCACTTTCGCACGGACCAGCGGCAAGGACGGCGATGCCAAGGGCATCACCTGCTTCCTCGTGCCTAACCCCACCGAAGGGCTGGTGATCGAGGAGTACCTGTGGACCTTCAACATGCCGACCGACCATCCCCGCGTCAGCTTCACCAATGTCTGGGTGCCGGACAGCGCGGTGCTTGGCCCGGTCGATGGCGGCCTCGCCATCGCGCAAAGCTTCGTCCACCAGAACCGCATCCGTCAGGCCGCCAGCTCGCTGGGCGCGGCGACCTATTGCGTCGAGGAATCGGTCAAGTACGCGCGGGAGCGCAAGCCGTTCGGTGCGGAACTGGCCCGCAATCAGGGTATCCAGTTCCCGCTGGTGGAATTGGCCACCCAGTGCGAGATGCTGCGCACGCTGATCTACAAGACCGCCTGGGAAATGGACCAGCTTGAGCACAAGGAGATCGAGCACCAGCTGTCCGACAAGATCTCGATGTGCAACTACTACGCCAACCGGCTGGTCTGCGAAGCCGCCGACCGGGCGATGCAGGTCCACGGCGGGATCGGCTATTCGCGCCACAAGCCGTTCGAGCACATCTATCGCCACCACCGCCGTTACCGGATCACCGAAGGCGCCGAGGAAATCCAGATGCGCAAGGTAGGCGCCTACCTGTTTGGCTACCTCGGCCCGCGCAAGGCGATGTTCGCGAAGTAAGGCAGGCGGGGCCGGGCATCAGCGCCTGGCCCCGCCATTCCAGTCAGAAGCAGTGCTGTAGATTCCAGAGCACTACTCCACCCTGCAAGACTGTCGTCGAAATGGCCCACTCATCGACCATGCTGGGATGGTTCTTCCAGAGATACCGGGTGATCATGTAGTGCAACACGCCCGAACCGGCCTTGACGGCGATTATCTTGCCCGCTGACGGATTATGGCCCAGTAGCGGGTTCATTTCCCGACAGCGGTTGCGTTCCAGGCAACTGATCGTTTCCACGGCATCGACGATGTTAAGCACCTGGAAAGCGATCTCGAATTTACGAATGTCGCGCCATTCGACCTTTCGTTTCGATACCGCGTAGGCCTGCGGCGTCGGCAAGGGCTGGCCTGCACCGCCCCCGGGCACATCGTGGCCAAGAACGGGGGTTCTGGTGAGCGGCCCCGGCCACTCTTCCATCCCGCCTGAGGAAAGATTCGTGGATTGCTGGCCCGCAATCTGCGGCTCGCGTAGGGCAGGAGCCCTGCCCTCGGGCTCCCCCGGGCTGGACGGCGCAAGGCGGAAATGACCGATCTGCTCGTCCAGTTCCACGAACGCCGGCCGACCTTGCTCCGACCGCGACGGCACCAAGTTATTGGCAAATCCTGCAGCACCTGCAGATGATGCTTGCAATGCAAGAAGGAAAGCGGATACGAAAACGAAAGTACTATCAGAAATATGATAAAATACCCTTGCGCGGTTAAATTTACGCAGTGAGATGTTTTATTCAATCATACAAGCCCCCTTTTGGACAAGAGGGTTTTCCAGGATCATGATTGATAATCCCGGATCAGAGACATAGTCACTTATACTTATTAACCGGAAAAAGAGTCGTCCAGTTGCACCTTTTCGCCAAAAGGCAAGGCTGCTTTCCGCAAGCCGCCGCGCCGCGACAGATCGCTGCGCCAAAGCTACGGCGCAGGCGCTCCACTAGCTCTAGGACGCGGATGGATGCGGCAGGCTGTCCCCGCTGCGCATCGCCGCGATCCCGCCGCCGCGCTGCATCTCGATGCCGGTGAGCAGGCTGTCGGCGATCATCCGCGCCCTGGCGCCAACCGCGCGCGCCGCCTCACCCTGCGGCTCAAGGCGCGCGAGCGCGGCATAGAACAGCTCCAGCCAGTGGGCAAAGTGGCGCGCCTCCAGCCCCGGGATTGCCAGATGCATCCGCATCGGATTCCCGGAATATTCGCCGCTGTTCAGCAGGACCCCGCGCCAGAACGTCTTCATCCGCGCCAAATGCGGCCCCCAATCGGCGATCCGCGCGGCAAAGATCGGCCCCAGCAGCGCATCTTCGCGCACCGAGGCATAGAACGTCTCGACAAAGGCATCGATATAGGCGGGATCGATTCCGATTGCGGCAGCTTCCGCGCGCTTGCGCTCGCGCGCGGCAAGGGCGTGGGGATGGCCGCGCTTGCGCAGCGGTTGGGGAGCCTCGGTCATGCTGCGGATATGGGGTGCGCGGCCAACGCCTTCAATCCGAGCGTGCGATCAGCGGGAGGCGCTGCGCCGCAGGCTGGAGCTTTCGATCTGGTAGCCATCGTAGACCGCCCGCGCAATCGAGGCGATGCGCGCCGCGCGGTTGGCCTTGCTGCCTTGCCCGGTAACATAGATCGCCACGGCAATCGCCCGCCCGTCAGGCGTGTTGATAATCCCGACATCGCTGGCGGTGTTGCTGAGCGTCCCCGTCTTGTGGGCAACGCGCGCGTCTTCGGGCAACAGCCCCGGAATGCGGTTCTTGCCGGTGACGCAGCGTTCCATCGCGCCGATCAGCACGGCGCGGCTCTGCGGGGTCAGCCAGCGCCCCTGGTAAAGGCCCGAAACCAGATTGACCATCGCCACCGGAGTGGCGCTGTCGCGCAGGTCAACAGTGCGCGCCGGATCGTGCTCACCATCGTCGCGCACCAGAGTGGCGATATCACGGTCGATCCTGAGACCGGTTAGCCCGGCGGAACGCATCCAGCGGTTAACTGCTGCCGGGCCGCCAACCGCCTTGAGCAAGGCATCGGTCGCCGGATTGTCGCTGCGGGTGATGGCCAGTTCGATCAGGCTCTGCGCCGACATCATCTGCCCGGCTCGGACCGGCGCTACCGCCGAGGAAAACTTGGCCGAACGCACCGGCAGCATCAGCGGGAACTGGTCAGACAGCCTCCAGCGGCCGCGATCGACCCCGTCGAGATAGGTTGCGACGATCGCGATCTTGCTGGTCGAGGCCATCGGGAAGGGCTGGTCGCCCAGCACCGAAACCATCCGGCCAGAAGCCAGATCGAGCGCGGCCACGCCAATGCGGCCCTGTCCGGCATCGGCATAGGCCGCAAGCTGCGCCTCAAGGCTGCCGCCGAAGACATTGACCGAAGGAGCAGGAACCCACGGCTGGACCGTCGAGGCAACTTCCGGGGGCGTGCGCAGTTCGGTGCCGAACGTGCGGTCGAACGCGGAATCGATCGAATCGGCGCGTGCCGCAGCCGGCGCAACCAGCGCGCCAGCCAGCGCCAGCGTTCCGATCAGTCGCGTGAGAAGTCCCGTCATCATCACCGCGCGCATTAACCCAATCGTGGTTTCGAAATGTCTAACCAGACTGGCCAAGGTGGCCGCCACACTCAATTGCCGAGCGACGAACCGAAGGCTGGATGCGGGGAAACGCCTAGATCGGGGAACATCGAGACCGCGACCGGGCATTTTCGCGGTCTCGCGCGCCTCGCAATGAAAGGGGCCGGAAGATCGCTCTTCCGGCCCCCGTCATTCGGATTGGTAGTGCGCGAGGGCTTAGAAGTCCATCCCGCCCATGCCGCCCATGCCGCCACCCATCGGGGGCATCGCGGGCTTGTCGTCGGGCTTTTCGCAGATCGCCGCTTCGGTGGTGATCAGCAGGCCGGCGACCGAGGCCGCATCCTGAAGCGCGGTGCGCACGACCTTGGTCGGGTCGATCACGCCGGCGGCCTTCAGGTTTTCATAGACGTCGGTCGAGGCGTTGAAGCCCATGTTCTCGTCGTTTTCACGCAGCAGGTTGCCGGCAACCACGGCGCCGTCATGGCCGGCGTTCGTGGCGATCTGGCGCAGCGGGGTCTGGATCGCGCGGCGCACGATGTCGATGCCCTTGGTCTGCTCGTCGTTGGCGCCCTTCATGCCTTCAAGTGCCTTGGTGGCATAGAGCAGCGCAGTACCGCCGCCGGGGACGATGCCTTCCTCAACCGCGGCGCGGGTCGCGTGGAGCGCGTCGTCGACGCGGTCCTTGCGTTCCTTCACCTCGACCTCGGTGGCACCGCCAACCTTGATCACGGCCACGCCGCCAGCCAGCTTGGCCAGGCGTTCCTGGAGCTTTTCGCGGTCGTAGTCGCTGGTGGTGACTTCGATCTGGGCGCGGATCTGTTCGACCCGGGCCTTGATGTCCTCAGCCGCACCGGCACCGTCGACGATGGTGGTGTTGTCCTTGTCGATGGTGATCTTCTTGGCCTGGCCGAGCATACCAAGGGTGACCGATTCCAGCTTGATGCCCAGGTCTTCGCTGATCATTTCACCCTTGGTGAGGATCGCGATGTCCTGCAGCATCGCCTTGCGGCGATCGCCGAAGCCCGGCGCCTTGACGGCGGCGATCTTCAGGCCGCCGCGCAGCTTGTTGACCACCAGGGTGGCCAGCGCTTCGCCTTCGATGTCCTCGGCGATGATCAGCAGCGGACGGCCCGACTGCACCACGGCCTCGAGGATCGGCAGCATCGCCTGGAGCGACGACAGCTTCTTCTCGTGGATCAGGATGTAGGGGTTTTCGAGCTCGACCGTCATCTTCTCGGGATTGGTGATGAAGTAGGGCGAGAGGTAGCCGCGGTCGAACTGCATGCCTTCGACGACATCGAGTTCGGAATTCGAGGCCCTTGGCCTCTTCCACGGTGATCACGCCTTCCTTGCCGACCTTTTCCATGGCCTGGGCGATCTTCTCACCGACTTCGCGGTCGCCGTTGGCCGAGATGATGCCAACCTGGGCGATTTCCGCCGAACCGGTCACCGCGGTGGAGCGGGCCTTGAGGTTTTCGACCACCTTGGTGACGGCCAGATCGATGCCGCGCTTCAGGTCCATCGGGTTCATGCCAGCGGCAACGGCGGTCATGCCTTCGCGCACGATTGCCTGGGCCAGCACGGTGGCGGTGGTGGTGCCGTCACCAGCCGCGTCGTTCGCCTTGCTGGCGACTTCGCGCAGCATCTGGGCGCCCATGTTCTCGAACTTGTCCTTGAGTTCGATTTCCTTGGCGACGGAGACGCCGTCCTTGGTGATGCGCGGGGCGCCGAAGCTCTTGTCGATCACGACGTTGCGGCCCTTGGGACCGAGGGTGACCTTCACCGCGTTGGCGAGGATGTCGACACCGGCGAGAATGCGTTCGCGGGCGTCACGACCGAATTTAACGTCCTTGGCAGCCATGTTGCTGTCCTTTCAAATCAAACGGTTAAACTGTGAATGGACACACCGGACACTGTCCTGACAAAAGGTTGTCCAGCGGGCAGGAGATCAGGCGTTCAGCCGATGATCCCGAGGATGTCCGATTCCTTCATGATCAGCAGGTCTTCGCCGTTCAGCTTGACCTCGGTGCCGGACCACTTGCCGAACAGCACGCGGTCGCCAGCCTTGACGTCCAGCGGAGTAACCTTGCCATCTTCGGCCTTGTTGCCGGCGCCAACGGCGACGACTTCGCCTTCGGCCGGCTTTTCCTTGGCGCTGTCGGGGATGATGATCCCGCCAGCGGTCTTTTCTTCGGCCTCGACGCGGCGAACCAGCACGCGATCGTGCAGGGGACGGAAGCTCATGTGGATTTCCTCTCTACATGACAGTTGAAATGTCTTGGCACTCCCCCACGGAGAGTGCCAGCGAGGCGCATATGGGTGGGGGTTCATCCGCCGTCAAGGCGGGAGCCACGTAAAAAATCGCTTGGCGCGAATCTCAGGCCGGGAACAGTCCCAGCGCCTCGCGGCGGTGCCAGCGCCAGGTCAGCAGCGCGGCAACCACCACCAGCCCGGCTGCCAGCCCGATCCATACGCCGATCCCGGCAAGCGGCGTGCGGAACCCCAGCCACAGACAGATGGCAAAGCCGACAACCCAGTAACCGAACAGCGCCATGGCCATGGGTACGCGGGTATCCTGCAGCCCGCGCAGGGCTCCGGCCATCACCGCCTGGGCGCCATCGAACAGCTGGAAGGCGGCGGCGACCATCATGTACTGCACCGCGAAGCCGACCAGCGCCGCGTTGTGCGCCGCCGCCGGATCGAGATAGAGGCTCAGGACAAAGCGCGGCGCGAACAGCATCAGCGCCGCGGGCACCAGCATGAACGATAGCGACAGCCCAAGGGCCACCCAGCCCGCCCGGCCCGCCGCCACCCGATCACCCGCGCCGAAGTGGTAGCCGACCCGGATCGTCGCCGCCTGACCGATTCCGAAGGGCACCTGGAAGGCCAGTGCTGCTACCTGCAGCGCCACCGCATGACCGGCAAGCTCTGCCGCGCCGATCCAGCCCATCAGCAGCGCCGCACCGCTGAACAGCCCGGCTTCCGCCAGGATTGTCAGGGCAATCGGGGTGCCCAGGCGGACAATCTCGCGCAGGCGCTGCCATTCGGGCCGCCACCAGCGGCCGAAGATGCGATAGCGGCGCAAGCGGCGATCGCTCCGGATCGCCGCGACATAGGCCGCCAGCATCGCCAGCGAGGTCAGCACGCTGGACAGCGCCGAACCTTCCAGCCCCAGCGCCGGAGCGCCCAGGTTGCCGAACACGAACACCCAGTTGCCCGCCAGGTTGACCACGATCGCCAGCGCCGTGATCGCGGTGGCGAAGACCGGGCGGCCCAGCGCCGACACGAAGGTGCGCAGCACGCTGGCCGCGATCATCGGGATCATCGCCCACATCAGCACCCGCATGAAGCCGCCCGCGCGCGCCGCCACCGCCGGTTCCTGCCCGGCGGCCAGCAGCAGCGTCTCGCCCATTGCCGAAATCGCCATGCCGCCCAGCCCCGTGGCCACGGCCAGCCACAGCGCCATGCGCACCGATCGGCGCACCTCGCGCACCGCGTGGGCGCGGCGCCCCAGTTCCGACGCGATCAGCGCGCCAGAGGCTCCGGTCAGCCCCGAAAGGCACCACAGCGTCAGCCCGAACACCGCCAGCGATACGCTGGATGCGGCGAGCGCCTCTTCGCCCAGCCGGGCCACGAAGATCATGTCTACCGCATGGACCAGCATCTGCAGCAGATTGGCAGCCGCCAGCGGCGCTGCGAGCCGCAGCGTCGCGCCCAGTTCGGCGCGCAGGGGGGAATGGCCGGTCGGTTCGGTCATGCAGCCGGGCCGGATAGGGCGCGGTTGCGGCCCGCGAAAGCAAAAATCGGAAAAAATGCCCGAATTGCGGACAGCCGTGCGAATCCTGCAACGGCAACCGCAACTTTCACACTTCCCGCCCGGGCGCGGCAAGACTAAGTGCTAGGCATTCAAGGGATCGCATCCATGGGGTGGAGCGTCCGCGTTTCATGAAGGGACTGTATATGCGCATTGCCGGCAAGACTCTGGTGGCTCTCACCCTCGCACTGGGCCTCGCGGCCTGCGGATCGCCGCCCGAAGACAAGGCTGCCGATACTGCCGCCAGCGACACCGCCGCCCCTGCCGCGGCAACCACTGCCGCCGCAACCACTGCTGCCGCCGGAGCCAAGCCCGCCGCTTTCGCCCAGTGTGCCGCGTGCCACTCGGTCGAACCCGGCAAACATGGCGTCGGGCCCAGCCTGGCGGGCATTTATGGCACCAAGTCGGGCGAACTGGCGGGTTACACCTTCAGCGAGGCGATGAAGAAGGCCGCCCTCACCTGGGACGATGCCACGCTCGACGAATACCTGACCGCGCCGATGAAGAAGGTGCCCGGCACCAAGATGACCTATGCGGGCATGTCCGACCCGGCCGCGCGCCAGGAAATCATCGCCTACCTCAAGACACTGAAGTAACGGCTTCGCTCTGGCCTAGAGGCGTGCGGCATCAAGCCTGCGCGCCCAGGCTTCCAGCAGTTCCTTCAGCAGCCGACCGCGAGCAAGACCGGGCGCATCCTCAGCGATGCGCTCGGCGATTTCGAATGTGAAGCTGTCTGCCCCGTGCGTGGTCCAGGCGGCCTGCAAGGCGGCGTTCGGGTGCGTCCCGTGCCGCAGGGTGAACCAGTGGCGGTTCCGGATGGTCGCCAGATCGGGCACGCCGCCCACCCATACTTGCGCCGACGCGGTGCAGCGTATCACGTAAACTCCGCTTTCCACCTTGCGCTGCCGGTAGGCTGCTACAGCAGCCTTTCGCTCATCATGGTTCATGCCCTGGCCCTTTCCGCTTGGTCCGCAAGCTATCCGATGTACGTCGATCGCACAATATCATCCGGGTAAATTGACAAATATTTTATCCGGGTTTATATGGCGGGAAGAAGACGCCATGACAGACCACCTAGCCACCCCCTGCACCGCCTTTGCAGCTGCCCGGAAAATCGCCAGCGGATCGCTGGTCGATGTTGCGCTGGCGATCAAGGCGCTCGCCAGTGCCGAACCTGTGTCGATCTTCGATGATCGCACCGGCAAGGTCATCGATCTTGATCTTCGCGGGTCGACGGCGGAGGTGGTCGGACGGCTGGCGAAGCAGGGCGAATCCGCATCAGGCACGGCTCGGCAAGCCGCCGGGGACGGCGCGCCCGCAGCGCGCGGGCGGCCCAGACTGGGCGTAGTCGCCCGCGAAGTGACCCTGTTGCCGCGCCATTGGGAGTGGCTGGCCCGGCAGCCCGGCGGGGCATCGCAGGCCTTGCGCCGGATTGTCGACGAAGCGCGCCGCAGCGCGGCCGGCCAGGCCGGGGCAGCGGCCCGGCAAGAGCGGGCCTATCACTTTCTTTCAGCCATGGCCGGCGATCTGCCTGGCTATGAGGAAGCGATCCGCGCCCTGTTTGGCGACCAGCGCGATGCCTTCGCCGCGCGGATGGCGGGCTGGCCCGATGACATCAGAGAGCACGCCCTGCATCTGGCGGGACAGATCATGGAAGACGATGGATGATGAACGCGGCACTGCGCAAACAGCGGCTAAGGGCGTTTATCCGGCAGGTCTGGGACCTGGGCAACAGCGCGGCGGCCGACGATTACATCGCCGAATGCTACCGGATCCATCACGATCCCGGCGATCCGTGGGATGGCCAAAGCCTGGATCTGGCCGGATACAAGGACCGCGTTGACCGATCGCGCGCCGCATTCCCCGATCAGGCGTTCGATATCCAGGGGCTGTTCGCCGATGGCGACCATGTGGTCATGACCTGGCTGTGGTCGGCCACGCATCGCGGCGATCTGCCGGGCTTTCCGGCAAGCGGGCGGACGATCCGCATGTCGGGCGCGACAGCCTATGGCTACGATGCCGATCACCGGCTGACCGGCCATTGGCAGATCACCGATCGGCTGGGCGTCTACCAGCAACTCCAGGCAAACCTCTCCGCCACGCGCTGACGGCGGCATTCATCCAACACAAAAAGGGCGGCCCCAGCGGGACCGCCCTTTCCTTGGATCTTCGCGAAGATCGGTCGAAATTACTTGATTTCGACGGTGCCGCCAGCGGCAGTGATCTTGGCCTTGATTTCTTCGGCTTCCGCCTTGTTGACGGCTTCCTTGATCGCCTTCGGAGCGGCTTCCACCAGCGCCTTGGCTTCGGTCAGACCCAGCGCGGTGATGGCGCGGACTTCCTTGATGACGGCAATCTTGTTGCCGCCGTCACCGGTCAGGATGACGTCGAATTCGGTCTGTTCCTCAACCGCTTCGGCGGCAGCGGCGGGAGCAGCGGCAACCGCGACGGCAGCAGCGGCGGAAACGCCCCACGCTTCTTCGAGGGCCTTGGCGAGGTCAGCCGCCTCGAGGACGGTCAGCTTCGAAAGTTCTTCAACCAGCTTGGCGATATCGGCCATGATGTTTCACTCCTGAATTGATGGCCGGAACGGGAAAGCCCGCCCCGGTAAATCGTTGGAACAGTCTTATGCAGCTTCCTTGGCGTAGGCGCCGAAGACGCGGGCCAGCTTCGCCGCCGGAGCGGTGGTGAGCTGGGCGATCTTCGTGGCCGGAGCCTGGACGAGGCCAATGAGCGTGCCGCGCAGTTCGTCGAGCGAGGGCATCGAGGCGAGTGCCTTGATCCCGTCCGCGTTCAGAACCATGCTGCCCATTGCGCCGCCGACGATTTCGAGCTTGTCGTTCGTCTTGGCGAATTCCACGACCGCCTTGGCGGCGGCAACCGGATCGACCGAGCTGGCGATCGCGGTGGGGCCGGTGAGCATGTCACCGATGCCCTCGTAGGCCGTGTCCTTGATGGCAAGCTTGGCCAGACTGTTCTTCGCAACCTTGTACGACGCCCCGACCTCGCGAACCTTCCCGCGCAGCACGGTGGACTGCGCCACCGTGAGGCCGAGGTTGCGGGTGATGACCACCACGCCGACCTCGTTGAAAGTCGCGTTGAGCTGGGCGACCGAATCGGCTTTCTGCGAACGATCCATGCCTTACTCCTTCACAAATGACCGCTTCGGGCGAACCCTGGGCGGCCGGCTACGTTTGTCCATGGCCACGAATGGCCACGGGCGAGTCCGTTCGAAGGGGAAGGAGGGGCGCAAAACGCCATGCCGGGCCGACGCCAACGGCGCGGGCCTGAAAGTCTCTGTCCCCGTCTAGGCTGGAGATTAAGGGGGAAGCCCCCACCAGCTGTCTCGGACGGTGAACGACGGGCAAGCCCGCCTTTCGGGGGCGGCCATTAGCAGCGCGGCGGCGCAAGTCAAGCTTTGCCGGGGCAGCGCGAGATCAAGGGCGGGCGCTTAGGCCGTTGTTAACCATGTGCTGGCAAAGCTTGCCGACATGACCGAACAGACCGCCACCGCGCCCGCCCCGTCCCTGCCCCGCTGGCTTACCGCCAGGCGGCTCGACCGGTTCGAACAGATCGCGATCGTCACGCTGTGGGCCCTGCTGGCGCACCGCGTCTACGTGGCTACCAATCCCTTCGCGCCGCTGGTGATGGTCGCCGAAACATCGGTGGTGATCTTCGTCCTGCTGCGCCGCCCGACCGAGGCGATCTCGCTGCGGCTGGGCGACTGGCTGCTGGCGATCACCGCCACCTATGCGCCGCTGCTGATCATGCCCGCACCCTCTGCCTGGCCTGCGCTGATCCCGCTGGCGGTGGGCCTGGTGCTGTTCGGCAACGTCGTCCAGATCGCCGCCAAGCTGTTCCTGCGCCGCAGCTTCGGCATCGCCCCGGCCAACCGCGGGATCAAGAGCGACGGGATGTACCGCTTTGTCCGCCACCCGATGTACGCGGGCTATCTGTTCGTCCACATCGGCATCTTCCTGCTGATGCCCTCGCTGCTCAACCTGGCGGTCTATATCATCGGCTGGTGGGCCCAGATCCTGCGGCTGCTGGCCGAGGAGCGCCTGCTCAGCCAGGACGCTGCCTACCGCGAATACATGGCCAAGGTCCGCTGGCGGCTGGTTCCCGGACTGTTTTGAACTCCCCTTGAAGGGGGCACATGGAAGACCGGCGCTTTTCGGGGGGAAAGCGCCGGTCTTTTTTGTTGGGTGCGCCGAACGCATCCGGGCCTCCCGCGCCTCCTTAGACCAGCAAGCAAATCCTCACTCTTCCTTGTAACCCAGCAGGTCTCCCGGCTGGCATTCCAGCACCTGGCAGATCGATTCCAGCGTGGAGAAGCGGATCGCCTTGGCCTTGCCGGTCTTGAGGATCGAGAGATTGGCGAGAGTGATGTCGACCCGCTGGGCCAGATCGGTCAGGGTCATGCGGCGTTCGTGGAGCAGGTCGTCCAGTTTCACGGTGATCGGCATCACACGGTTCCCTCCAGTTCGCTGCGCATGGCCGTGCCTTCGCGGAACACCCGGGCGAGGATGAACAGGACAATGGCGAGCAGCACACCGCCCGGCGAGATGCCGAAGTCGCTGGTCGCGTCCTCGACCACGGTGGTGATCCAGGCGCCGATTCCGCCGACCGGGATCGCGGTCAGCTCGATCGCCACGGTCAGCCAGCCCATCTTCTGCAGGCGGTCGGCATTCTCCGGCACGAAGGGATCACCCCCGGCCACGCTGTCGATGATCCGGCGCATCTCGCGCAGCCATAGAAAGGCCATCGCGGCCATCGCGGCCACCAGGGCCAGGATGAGGCAGATCGCGGCCAGCACTTCCCAGCCCTGCGCCCCGGGCGCGTGCTCGCCAAGCTTGACGAGCACCTGGTCATGGAAGGCAAGGACGAACCCGGCGGCAAGCACCACCGAACCGGCGACGACGGCAGCCAGGGCCTGACAGAAGATCACCAGCCAGCGGGCGCTGGTCAGCAGCGGATCGCGCTTGGATGCAGTCATGGGAAATACCTTTCGCAGGGGACGAGGAAGGATCAGGCCAGGGCCGGGACCATCACCGCGGCGGCGGGGCGCGCTTCGACCGGAGCCAGGGTCGGCGTCCACAGGCCGACCACGGCGGCGAAGGCGAGAGCGAAGGCGAAAACGGGGTTGGAACGGGTCATTGGTTGTTCTCCGATAAGGTTGATATCGATATTCAATACATCGAGTCGCACTTGCCGTCAATCGAAAATATCGAAAAACAATATTCTCATGATCGAAATACGGAAAACCTGCGGAAATGCGATGTCCCGCCAACCGGTCACGGGCTGGTGCCCCGGCCCCACGGAGCGGGATTGCTCCGGCGAATCGATTGGCCGCCGCCATGGTTCACGCATTGACTCGCGCGCGCCTCCAGCCTAGGGGCACTGTCCGCTCGTTGCTTCGAGCAAGCACGGCCCATGCGCGGGGGCCGGGCACGGAAGGAAGCAGCGGGTCATCCAACTGACGCAAAGGCTGCGGGCTTCGGCTCCCTGAAGGGGAGGCGTTTGCCATGCGGCCTTTTTCGCGTCGGCATGGAACCAAGCCCCGTGCGTAGCAGATTTCCCGCCGGTTTTCCGGCACAGAGCAAAGAGGCACGAACCCTCCCATGGCGACCAAGCCCCTCACCCCCGGCGGCGCTGCGGCCCGCGCGATCTCGAAGAAGCGCATCCGCAAGATCTTCGGCGACATCCACGAAGTCGTGCAGATGCCGAACCTGATCGAGGTCCAGCGCGAAAGCTACGAGCAGTTCCTGCGCTCCGATCCGGCGACCGGCTATGTCTCTGGCCTGGAAAAGACGCTGCGCTCGGTCTTTCCGATCCGTGACTTCGCCGGCACCAGCGAGCTCGACTTCGTGCACTACGAGCTGGAAGACCCCAAGTACGACGTGACCGAATGCCGCCAGCGCGGCATCACGTTCGCCGCGCCGATGAAGGTCACGCTGCGCCTGATCGTGTTCGAGGTGGACGCCGAAACGGAAACCCGCTCGGTCCTCGATATCAAGGAGCAGGACGTCTACATGGGCGACATGCCGCTCATGACCGAGAACGGCACCTTCATCGTCAACGGCACCGAACGCGTCATCGTGTCGCAGATGCACCGCTCGCCGGGCGTCCTGTTCGACCATGATCGTGGCAAGACCCACTCCTCGGGCAAGTACCTGTTCGCCGCCCGCGTGATCCCCTATCGCGGATCGTGGCTTGATTTCGAATTCGACGCCAAGGACATCGTCAACGTCCGCATCGACCGCAAGCGCAAGCTGCCGGTCACCGCGCTGCTTCATGCGCTGGGCCTGGGCGACGAAGACATTCTCACCCACTTCTACCAGACCGTCGCCTGGAAGCGCGGTGAAGGCGGCTGGCGCCTGCCCTATCAGGCCGAACAGTGGCGCGGCGCCAAGCCGGCCTTCGACATTGTCGATGCCAATTCGGGCGAGGTGATCTTCCCCGCCGGCACCAAGATCAGCCCGCGCGCCGCCAACAAGGCGGAAAAGGACGGCCTGGCCGAACTGCTGATCCCGACCGAGGAAATCTTCGGCCGCTATTCCGCGCGCGACCTGATCGACGAAAGCACCGGGCGCATCTGGATCGAGGCGGGCGACGAAGTCTCCCCGGAAAACCTCGACGCGCTCGACAAGGCGGGGATCGACCAGATCGAGCTGCTTGACGTCGATCACGTCAACACCGGCCCGTGGATCCGCAATACGCTGAAGGCCGACAAGGCACCCGACCGCGACCATGCGCTGGCCGATATCTACCGCGTCATGCGTCCGGGCGAACCGCCGACGCGCGAAACCGCCGAAGCCCTGTTCGACGGCCTGTTCTTCGATCCGGACCGCTATGACCTGTCGGCCGTGGGCCGCGTCAAGCTCAACATGCGTCTCGGCCTCGATGCCGAAGACACCATCACCACCCTGCGCACCGAGGACATCCTCGCCGTGGTCAAGGAACTGGTGAACCTGAAGGACGGCAAGGGCGAGGTCGACGATATCGACAACCTCGGCAACCGCCGCGTCCGTTCGGTCGGCGAACTGCTGGAAAACCAGTACCGCGTCGGCCTGCTGCGCATGGAACGCGCGGTCAAGGAACGCATGAGCAGCGTCGACGTGTCGACCGTGATGCCCAACGACCTGATCAACGCCAAGCCGGCCGTGGCCGCAGTGCGCGAATTCTTCGGGTCGAGCCAGCTGTCGCAGTTCATGGACCAGACCAACCCGCTGTCGGAAGTCACCCACAAGCGCCGCGTCTCGGCGCTCGGGCCGGGTGGTCTGACCCGCGAGCGCGCGGGCTTCGAAGTCCGCGACGTTCACCCGACGCATTATGGCCGCATCTGCCCGATTGAAACGCCGGAAGGCCCGAACATCGGTCTGATCAACTCGCTGTCAACCTTTGCCCGCGTCAACAAGTACGGCTTCATCGAAACCCCGTACCGCAAGGTGATCGAGGGCAAGGTGACCGGCGAGGTCGTCTACCTCTCCGCGATGGAGGAATCCAAGCACACCGTCGCCCAGGCCTCGGCCGCGCTCAACGACGATGGCTCGTTCGTCGAGGAACTGGTTTCGGCCCGTGAAGCCGGCGAATTCGTGATGGCCCCGCGCGATCACGTGACGCTGATGGACGTCAGCCCCAAGCAGCTCGTCTCGGTTGCCGCCTCGCTGATCCCGTTCCTGGAAAACGACGACGCCAACCGCGCGCTGATGGGCTCGAACATGCAGCGCCAGGCGGTGCCGCTGGTCAAGGCCGAGGCCCCGTTCGTCGGCACCGGCATGGAAGAAACCGTGGCCCGCGATTCCGGCGCCGCGATCGCCGCGCTGCGCGGCGGGATCGTTGACCAGGTCGACGCCACCCGTATCGTCATTCGCGCCTCGGGCGACATCGAGGCCGGCCAGTCCGGCGTCGACATCTACCGCCTGCAGAAGTTCGAACGCTCCAACCAGTCGACCTGCATCAACCAGCGTCCGCTGGTGAAGGTGGGCGATGTGGTGAAGTCTGGCGACATCATCGCCGACGGCCCCTCGACCGAGCTGGGCGAACTGGCGCTGGGCCGCAACGTCCTCGTCGCGTTCATGCCGTGGAACGGCTACAATTACGAAGACTCGATCCTGATCTCCGAACGGATCGTCAAGGAAGACGTCTTCACCTCGATCCACATCGAGGAGTTCGAGGTCATGGCCCGCGACACCAAGCTTGGGCCGGAAGACATCACCCGCGACATCCCCAACGTCGGCGAGGAGGCCCTGCGCAACCTCGACGAGGCGGGGATCGTCTACATCGGCGCGGAAGTTCACCCCGGTGACATCCTGGTCGGCAAGATCACGCCAAAGGGCGAATCGCCGATGACCCCGGAAGAAAAGCTGCTGCGCGCGATCTTCGGCGAAAAGGCCAGCGACGTGCGCGACACTTCGCTCCGTCTGCCCCCGGGCGTTGCCGGCACGATCGTCGACGTGCGCGTGTTCAACCGTCACGGCATCGAGATCGATGACCGTACCCGCGCGATCCAGAACGAGGAAATCGAACGCCTCGCCAAGGACCGCGAGGACGAACGCGGCATTCTCAACCGCGCGACCTACAACCGCCTGCGCGACATGCTGGTCGGCCAGGTCGCCGCTGCCGCACCCAAGGGCTTCAAGAAGGGCGCCGAAATCTCCGTCGAGGAGCTCGAGGCGGTCGAGAAGCACGAATGGTGGAAGTTCGCCGTGGCCGACGACAAGGTCCAGGGCCAGCTCGAAGCGGTGAAGGCGCAGTACGACGCCACCGTCAAGGCGATCCAGGAGAAGTTCGAGGACCGCAAGGAAAAGCTGGAACGCGGCGATGAACTCGCCCCGGGCGTGCTCAAGATGGTCAAGGTCTTCGTCGCGGTGAAGCGCAAGCTCCAGCCGGGCGACAAGATGGCCGGCCGTCACGGCAACAAGGGCATCATCAGCCGCATCCTGCCGCAGGAAGACATGCCGTTCCTCGATGACGGCACTCCGGTCGATTTCGTGCTCAATCCGCTGGGCGTGCCGAGCCGCATGAACGTCGGGCAGATCTTCGAAACCCACCTGGGCTGGGCCGCGCGCGGCCTGGGCCGCAAGATCGGCGACGCGCTGGATGCCTGGCGCGAGGCGAACCCCAATCCGCAGGCCGGCCAACCGCCGCAGGCGGTGCGCGAGCTGCTGACCGAGGTTTACGGCTCGACCTACACCGAAGAACTCGCCAGCCGCAGCGACGATGCGATCGTCGAACTGGCGGAAAGCGTCCGCGCGGGCGTGCCGATGGGTTCACCGGTGTTCGACGGCGCGGTGGAATCGGACGTGACCGACATGCTGCGGCTCGCCGGGCTCGATGAATCGGGCCAGGTGACGCTGTTTGACGGACGCACCGGCGAGGCCTTTGACCGCAAGGTCACCGTGGGCTGCAAGTACGTGCTCAAGCTGCACCACCTGGTCGACGACAAGATCCACGCGCGTTCGATCGGGCCGTACAGCCTCGTCACCCAGCAGCCGCTGGGCGGCAAGGCCCAGTTCGGCGGCCAGCGCTTCGGCGAAATGGAGGTCTGGGCGCTCCAGGCCTATGGCGCGGCCTACACGCTGCAGGAAATGCTGACGGTGAAGTCGGACGACGTGGTCGGCCGCACCAAGGTCTACGAGGCGATCGTCAAGGGTGACGACACCTTCGAGGCCGGCATTCCCGAAAGCTTCAACGTGCTCGTCAAGGAAATGCGCAGCCTCGGCCTCAACGTCGAGCTGTCCTCGCTTACCGATGAGGATGGCGACGATCTCGCGGAGGCCGCGGAGTAAGGCGAAGCCATTCTCCCCTCCCGCTTGCGGGAGGGGTCGGGGGTGGGCCAGTCGGCGACTGCGACCCATCCGGACAGACCCACCCCTAACCCCTCCCGCAAGCGGGAGGGGGATAAAGGAAGAAAAACATGAACGACCTGACCAAGTTCACCAACCAGATGGCGAAGCCCGAAACCTTCGACCAGATCCAGATCGGCCTCGCTTCGCCCGAACGCATCCGTTCGTGGTCCTTCGGCGAGATCAAGAAGCCCGAGACGATCAACTACCGGACCTTCAAGCCGGAACGCGACGGCCTGTTCTGCGCCCGCATCTTCGGTCCGGTGAAGGACTACGAGTGCCTGTGCGGCAAGTACAAGCGCATGAAGTACAAGGGCGTCGTCTGCGAAAAGTGCGGCGTCGAAGTGACCGTCACCAAGGTCCGCCGCGAACGCATGGGCCACATCGAACTGGCGGCGCCGGTCGCGCACATCTGGTTCCTGAAGTCGCTGCCTTCGCGCATCGGCCTGCTGCTCGACATGCAGCTCAAGCAGCTTGAGCGCATCCTCTACTTCGAAAGCTACGTGGTGATCGAGCCGGGCCTGACCCCGCTCGAAAAGTACCAGCTGCTGACCGAGGACGAGCTGTACGACTACCAGGACGAATACGGCGAGGACGCGTTCTCGGCCGGGATCGGCGCCGAGGCGGTCAAGCACATGCTGATGAGCCTCGACCTGGTGCAGGAAAAGGAAGACCTGCTCAAGGAACTGGCTGAAACCAAGTCGGAACTGAAGCCCAAGAAGATCATCAAGCGCCTGAAGGTCGTCGAATCGTTCATCGATTCCGGCAACCGTCCGGAATGGATGATCCTTGATGTCGTGCCGGTCATCCCGCCCGAACTGCGCCCGCTGGTGCCGCTCGACGGTGGCCGCTTCGCGACCTCGGATCTCAACGACCTGTATCGCCGCGTCATCAACCGCAACAACCGCCTCAAGCGGCTGATTGAGCTGCGCGCGCCGGACATCATCGTCCGCAACGAAAAGCGCATGCTGCAGGAAGCGGTTGACGCGCTGTTCGACAACGGCCGCCGCGGCCGCGTCATCACCGGCGCCAACAAGCGCCCGCTCAAGTCGCTGTCCGACATGCTCAAGGGCAAGCAGGGCCGCTTCCGCCAGAACCTGCTCGGCAAGCGCGTCGACTATTCGGGCCGTTCGGTCATCGTCACCGGGCCGGAGCTCAAGCTGCACCAGTGCGGCCTGCCCAAGAAGATGGCGCTCGAGCTGTTCAAGCCGTTCATCTACGCCCGGCTTGATGCCAAGGGCCTGTCGATGACGCTCAAGCAGGCCAAGAAGTGGGTCGAGAAGGAGCGCAAGGAAGTCTGGGACATCCTCGACGAGGTGATCCGCGAACATCCGGTGCTGCTCAACCGCGCGCCGACCCTTCACCGCCTTGGCATCCAGGCCTTCGAACCCGTGCTGATCGAGGGCAAGGCGATCCAGCTGCACCCGCTCGTCTGCTCGGCCTTCAACGCCGACTTCGACGGTGACCAGATGGCCGTCCACGTGCCGCTTTCGCTGGAAGCCCAGCTCGAAGCGCGCGTGCTGATGATGTCGACCAACAACATCCTCTCGCCCGCCAACGGCAAGCCGATCATCGTGCCTTCGCAGGACATGGTGCTGGGCCTGTACTACCTGTCGATGGACCGCATCGGCGAGCCGGGTGAAGGCATGCTGCTGTCGGACATGGCCGAAGTGCACCAGGCGCTCCACGCCGGGGCCGTGACCCTGCACTCGAAGATCGTGGCGCGCGTGCCGCAGACCGACGAGGCGGGCCAGCAGTATTACAAGCGCTTCGAGACCACGCCGGGCCGCATGCTGATCGGCGAATGCCTGCCCAAGAGCCACAAGGTGCCCTTCGAGACGGTCAACCGCCTGCTCACCAAGAAGGACATCGGCGACGTGATCGACGAGGTCTATCGCCACACCGGCCAGAAGGACACGGTGCTGTTCGCCGACGCGATCATGGCGCTGGGCTTCCGCCACGCATTCAAGGCGGGCATCAGCTTCGGCAAGGATGACATGATCATCCCGGACAGCAAGGACGAGCTGGTCAATTCGACCAAGGAACTGGTGGCTGACTATGAACAGCAGTACCAGGACGGCCTGATCACCCAGCAGGAAAAGTACAACAAGGTGATCGACGCCTGGAGCCGCTGCGGCGACCAGGTGGCGAACGCCATGATGGACGAGATCCGCGCCACCCCGATCGACGAGAACGGCCGCGAGAAGCCGGTCAACTCGATCTACATGATGAGCCACTCCGGCGCGCGTGGCTCCCCGACCCAGATGAAGCAGCTGGCGGGGATGCGCGGGCTGATGGCCAAGCCTTCGGGCGAGATCATCGAGACCCCGATCATCTCGAACTTCAAGGAAGGCCTGACCGTCCTTGAATACTTCAACTCCACCCACGGCGCCCGCAAGGGCCTGGCCGACACCGCGCTCAAGACGGCGAACTCGGGTTACCTGACCCGCCGCCTGGTCGACGTGTCGCAGGATTGCGTGGTGGTGATCGAGGATTGCGGCACCGAACGCGCGCTGGAAATGCGGGCGATCGTGCAGGGCGGTTCGACTATCGCTTCGCTGGGCGAACGCATCCTGGGCCGCACCCTGGCCGAGGACATCTGCGACCGTGACGGCAACATCGTCGCGGCCAAGGGCGACCTGCTCGACGAACCGGCCGTGGCCGCGATCGAGGCCACCGGCGTCCAGGCCGCGCGGATTCGCTCGCCGCTGATCTGCGAAGCCCAGCAGGGCGTCTGCGGCACCTGCTATGGCCGCGATCTGGCGCGCGGTACTCCGGTCAACATCGGCGAAGCGGTGGGCGTCATCGCCGCCCAGTCGATCGGCGAACCGGGCACCCAGCTGACCATGCGCACCTTCCACATCGGCGGTGCTGCGCAGGTGAACGAGCAGTCGCACCTTGAGGCGATCTGCGACGGCACTGTGGTCTATCGCGACATCCCGACGATCATCGACAAGCGCGGTCGGCGGCTCAGCCTCGCCCGCAGCGGCGAGATCGTGGTGATGGACAGCGAAGGGCGCGAGCGCGCGATGCACAAGGTGCCCTATGGCACCCACCTGCTGCACGAGGACGGCGCGATCATCAACGAGGGCGACCGCCTGGCCGAGTGGGATCCCTTCACTCTCCCGGTGATCACCGAAAAGCCCGGTATCGTGAAGTACCAGGACCTGATCGAAGGCCGCACCATGGCCGAACAGACCGACGAAGCGACCGGCATGTCGAGCCGCGTCGTGACCGAGAACCGTTCGACCAGCCGCTCCAAGAAGGAAGACCTGCGTCCGCGCATGACCCTGCTCGACGAAAGCTCGGGCGAGGCCGCGCGCTATATGCTGGCGCCGGGCACCGCGCTGTCGGTCGAGGACGGGCAGATGGTCGAGGCCGGTGACGTGCTGGCCCGCGCCAGCCGCGAAGCCGCCAAGACCCGCGACATCACCGGCGGTCTGCCGCGCGTTGCGGAACTGTTCGAAGCGCGCATTCCCAAGGACAACTCGGTCATCGCCAAGATCTCGGGCCGGATCGAATTCGTCCGCGATTACAAGGCGAAGCGCAAGATCGCGATCATCCCGGAAGAAGGCGATCCGGTGGAATACCTGATCCCCAAGTCCAAGGTGATCGACGTCCAGGAAGGCGACTGGGTCAAGAAGGGCGACAACCTGATCTCGGGCTCGCCCAATCCGCACGAAATCCTCGAAGTGCTCGGCGTGGAAGCGCTCGCCGAATACCTCGTGGCGGAAATCCAGGAAGTCTACCGACTGCAGGGCGTGAAGATCAACGACAAGCACATCGAGGTGATCGTTCGCCAGATGCTGCAGAAGGTCGAGATCACCAACGGCGGCGATACCGTGCTGCTGGCCGGCGAACAGGTCGACCGCGAGGAAATGGACGAAGTCAACGCCAAGCTGGCCCCGGGCCAGGCTCCGGCGGAAGGCAAGCCGGTGCTGCTGGGCATCACCAAGGCCTCGCTGCAGACCCGTTCGTTCATCTCGGCCGCTTCGTTCCAGGAGACCACCCGCGTGCTGACGCAGGCGGCGGTTGAAGGAAAGAAGGACTCGCTGATCGGGCTCAAGGAAAACGTCATCGTCGGCCGTCTCATCCCCGCCGGGACCGGCGCGGGCATGAACCGCCTGCGGGTGGCCGCTTCCAGCCGCGATGCGGCGCTGCGCGCTTCGTACCGCAAGCTGCAGGAAAGCCTGATCGCGCCCGACAGCGCCGAGGAAGAACACGCCGCCGAACTGGCCCAGGGGCCTGAGGCTGCGGTCTTCGTCGATCCGCTGGCTGCGGTCGAGGGCGAGACCCACGGCACCGACGCCGACGCCGGCGATTACCTGAACCCCGAGGCAAGCGACGAGTAAGCCTCGCCGCGTCCCTTCAGGGTACACCAGCAAGGCCCCGCCGGAGCGATCCGGCGGGGCTTTTGTCTGCGCGTCGCGGATTTACAAGCAATCCGGCCCTGTCCGTGAGAGATTGCGCCAGCATAGCCTTGCCTTCGGACTTACAGGGAGACCCAGGACCATGCCGTCACGCCGCGATGCCTTGATCCTTGGCTTGGGAGGCGCGGCAGGCGCGCTGATCGGATCGGGGCAATCCGCCCTTGCAGCCGAACAGATGGCCCCGCTGCAATCCCTCTCAATCGGCAGCTTCCACCAATCGATGGCCAAGATCCTGGCCCGCACCAGCCGCATCGCACTGCCGTCCTATCGCTTCGGCGTGGTCATGCGCAGCGGCATCTCCGCAACCGGCAACTCGGGATCGGTCACCGTGGAAGCGAGCGCCGACCTGGTCGGGGTCGATCAGGCGATGCTTCAGCGGATCGCCCATTCGGCCTTCAGCGATTTCGTGGAGCGGATTCGCGCAACCGGGCGAACGGTGCTGGGCTGGAACGAGATTTCCGCGACATCAGGGTTCGCAAAGCTGGCGCGCACCCCGGTACCCTTCGTCAAGAAGCCGTTTGCCGATGCCCGCAGCGTTGCGCTGGTCGCGCCCGAATACCTGCCGCTGGTCAGCCTGCACAGCGACGCGCCGCTGTCTGACAAGTCACCGTTCGAGCTTGGCAACTGGCGGGCGCTCAACGCCATTTCGGCAGAGCTGAAATGCCTGGTCATGATCCCGACGATCGTCTTCGATTTCGCCGCGCTGACCGGCAGCGGCCACAAGGTCTACAGCGGCAGTGCCGGGGTCGGGGTTAAGCCGGGACTGTTCCTGGTGCCGCTGTTCACCCAGCTCAGCTTCTTCCACGCCAAGATCGCGCTGGCGGGCGACGGCGGCAAGCTGATCCTGGAGGATCGCGTCTCGGTCGGTCAGGCCGGGACGCTGGTCAAGACCGGCAGCTTCAACAACCGTGCCGAGATCGAGGAATGGAACGCCTATGTCCGCTCCAACGCGTGGTGGAGCCAGCCGAACCTGGCCGGACCGCTGCGCCCGACTCAGGCCTATGACTATGCCACTTACCAGTACCGGGTGAATCCCGAGGATTTCACCACCGCCTGCCTCGATGCCGCGCGCGGGGTTCATGCGGTCTTTGCAGGAGCAGTCGATGCCAATCGTCCGGCCTAGACTTTGCCTGCTGCTTGCCGCTCTGGCTGCCGCACCCGTCCACGCCCAGGCGGTCAATCCACTGGGCGGCGATACCCTGGCCCCGCAGGAGCGCGCCGCCGGTGCTGTGCCCGCGCCCGCCCAATCGCGGGGCAAGCTGGAGCCCGATGCCGCATCCGGCGGCGTGGTCTTCACCGACGAGGCCGGCTGGTACCGCTTTGTCATGGCCAATGGCGGCACAACCAGCCGCGACGGCGCGATGAGGATATTCCAGTTTGAAAGCGGCGGTCAGAAAGCCGCCTGCCTGACGATCAGCATGGCGAACAATGCCTTCGCCAAGTTCACGATGGAGCAGATCCAGGCCGAGCTCGATACGCTCTATGCCCCGTTCGATGCTGCGGTGACCGCCAACAATGGGACGACCATCCTTGAACGCCGGTCACTGACCCTCGACGCAACCGGCCAGCGCAATGCTGCCCCGCTGCGCGTGCTGGCCTGGGATACGCGCGACAAGGATGGCAATCTCCTGACCTATACGCTTGCCCCCTTGCCTGCGGGCCAGTTGCTGTTTGCCTGCGGGGTGGGCAGCGCCAGCCACGCACGAGAGATCATCCAGCGCTACCTCAGGATCGCCGAAGGCGGGTTGGTCCCGGCGAAATAGACCGGCCTGCCGCCGGTTCTGCCCGCCCCGCGCAAACCGAGCGGCTGGCGGAGGCACTGTCGTGTTTATACAAGTTCTTGCCCCGGAATGGCCGATTTTGATGTTACAATATAACAAACTCTGAACGACGCCACACAGATGCCAATGTCGCATTTATACAAGAATGATGGCGCGTTCCTACAATTACCATTTCGGCACCAAGCCTAAGCCGTCCTCGTCTAAAGTCATTTGTCCAAGGTCAATGACTGATTGATCAATTGGACGATCATGGAACCAATCTCGACGGAATTAGTTCTGGCGAGAAGGGTTGCTTGCGATTCATAATCTAGGGGTGAAAATCATGTTCCGATCAGACCTTACCAACCCGGCCCGCGCGAAGAGCGCCGCGCTGCACCGCCATGGCGCCATGGTGGCTGCCCTGCTGGCGACCACGGCCGCGATGCCCGCCCTCGCGCAGTCGACCGGCACGGTCACCAACCCCGGCTTCGAAACCGGCGACACCAGCGGGTGGACCAGCTGCGGCGGTTACTGGACCAGCGGCAACTGGCCGGTAACCGAAGCGGAATGCAGCGGGCCCGCCAACCTGCTCCAGGTGATGAACACCGGGACTTTCGATGCGGTGACCGGTGCGCCGACTGTGTTCGCAGGCAACCATTCCGTGCGGCTCAACGACCAGTACGGCGGCTATGACCTGACCGCGCTGTCGCAGACGGTAACCAACTACAACGGCAACAAGCTGTATTATGCCTGGAACGCTGTTCTTGAACCCTCGCACGGGCCGGAAGACAGCCCGTCGTTCCTGATCAAGGTGGTGGACAAGACCACCAACACGATTGTCACCAACATCTCCTACAGCGCCTACACTGCGCAGAACACCACCCTGTTCCGCGATGTGAACGGGTTCGTCACCACCGACTGGAAGGTTGAGGACGTCGACGTCACCAACGGCCACGATTACGAACTGGTGTTCGTGGCGGTTGACTGCCTCTATTCGGGCCACGGCGGCTATGTCTACGTCGATGGCTTCGGCAACGTGATCCCGACCCCCAATGCCGGGGTCTCCTTCGATCCCTCGAAGGACGTGGTCAAGGGCTCGTCGATCCTGATCCCGATCGGCGGCACTCCCGACATCGACACGGCCGTGCCGTTCTACACGCTGAGCCAGCTCGCGGCCGGGGCGGTCAATCCCAACTTCGTCGGCGGCACCCTGCAGGCTGACGGCACCGGACCGGTCGCCAATGCCTTCACCGTGCAGACCCAGGGCGGCACGATCGACACCAACGGCAACGATGTGCTGTTCAGCGGCGCGTTCACCGGTGCCGGTGGCCTGGCCAAGACCGGCGCGGGCAAGCTGACCCTGTCGGCAATCAGCACGATCAGCGGCGCTTTTGATGTCAATGCGGGTACGCTTAACGTCACCGGCACGCTCTCCAACCTGGCGGTCAACGTCAACTCGGGCGGCACGCTGACCGGCAACGGCAATGTCGTCGCGCCGATCAACGTCAACAATGGCGGCACGCTCAACCCGGGCGACAGCATCGGCGCGCTCAAGGTTGCGGGCGGCAACGTCACGATGAACACCGGCTCCAAGCTGGTGACCGAGATCGACGGACGCACCTATAACGCGGCTGGCGGCGCCGGTTCCTATGACCGCCTGGTCCTTTCGGGCGGCAACTCCGGCTTTGTCGCGGGCGGCACGATCAGCCCGGTGCTGCGCGGCATTGCGGGCGGCAACAACACCTTCGCTCCGGTTCTGGGCGACCGCTTCACCGTGGTCACCGCCGACAGCGTGACCGGCCAGTTCGCCTCGGTGCTGCAGCCGACCGCGGGGATGCCGACCAACCGCCGCTTCGACGTGCTGTATGGCACCAAGGACGTCCAGCTGGTCCTGACCCCGGGTAGCTTTGCCGCCCTGGGCGTGACCGATGCCTGGAAGCTCAACGGCCTTGCCGCCGCGACCGGGCTCGATGCGGTGCGCCCCGCCGCGGGCACCCGCAGTGGCCACCTGCAATCGCTGTTCAACGGCCTCTACGGGATGGACGCCACGCAGTATCGCCGCGCTTTCCAGCAGATGTCGGGTGAAATGCACGCCCACAACATCCTGATGGCCAACGTCTCCTCGCGCGAGACGGCCTCGAGCGTGCTCGATGCGGCAAGCTCCGTGGCGGGCTGCGAGGGCAGCGACGAGCGCCAGGGCGCTGACGGCAAGCGCGCCGCCTGCGACGATGGCCGCAACCACGTGGCGGTCTGGACCCGTCTGTCGGCCCAGCATCAGGAAGCGGGCGATACCCCGGCCAGCTATGGCTTTGACGCCAACCGCTATGGCTTCGTCTCGGGCATCAACCTGCTCAACACCGCCGACACCCGCGTCGGTCTGGGCGGCGGCTACTACGAAACCAACGCCGACGATCCGATGGGCTCGTCCTCGCGCCTGCGCGAAGGTACCTTCTTTGCCTATGGTTCGCACAACCTTGGCCCGGTCAACCTTGGCGCAACGCTGGGGTGGAGCTCGACCGACGCCTATACCAAGCGCACCATGAACCTGCTGTCAGGCAACCAGATGTCGTCCGGCGCCTATACCATGGAGACGTTCTACGGCTCGATCGAGGCGCGGATGAGTGTGCCGGTGGGCGACAATGCCGAAATCCGCCCGGTGGCGGGCCTCGGCTTTGCCCACACCAAGGCCAAGGCTTCGACCGAAGTGAACGGCGATGCCAACCTGGCGCTGGTCCTGCCCGAGGAAACCTGGAAGACCGCCCACACCAAGCTGGGTGCGGAAGCCGCCTTCGGTCTTGGCACCAAGGTCCAGGGCATGGTCTTCGGCAACTGGCAGCACCAGATCGATGGTGACGAGACCGCTTCGCGCCTCGTTCGTCTGGGCAATGCCAGCTGGCGCGCGGCCAGCGACAGCTCGGACGGCGACGCCTTCGAATTCGGCGCCGCGCTGGGCATGAGCATCAGCAGCCGCGCCAAGGTGCGCGTCGAATATCGCGGTGTCCGCGATGGCGAGCGTTCGTCTGACCGTGGTTCGGTCGGCGTGGCGATCGCGCTGTAAGGAACCTCCCCCCGGCCCGCTTCGGCGGGCCGGATTCAGCATCGGCCGCAGTTGCCCCAGGGCGACTGCGGCCGAACTGTTTCAGGCCCCGCGAAGATCAGGCGTAAGCCATCCGCTCCAGCGCGCCGAAGCAGGCCAGCGCGCCCGGATCGCCGAACGGGGACAGCTGGCTCATCATCACGCCGCCCACGCCCTTGGCCGGATCGATCCAGTAATAGGAATTGAAGATCCCCGCCCAGGCAAGGCTGCCGGGCGAGCGGCCGTCCGGCCCTTGCTCGGGATTGATCAGGAAACCAAGGCCCCAGCCGGTGTGCTGGTCCGGGAAAGTGTCATAGGGCTGGGCCAGGTTGGGCATGGCGCTGCCCATGAAGCCCGCGCGCAGCGGCGCGACCTGGTTGCGCGCCATTTCCGCCACCGTCTCCGCCCGCAGCACCCGGTTGCCGTCAAGCTCGCCGCCGCGCAGCATGGCGCGCACGAAGCGGGCATAATCGGGCGCGGTGCCGATCAGGCCGCCGCCCGCGTTGTGATACTCGCCCCCGCCCAGGAACATCGGCTGGACCTTCAGCGCTCCGTCCTCGCCGCGCACGTGGACCTTGGCTGCGCCCTCTGGCAGCGCATCGTGAAAGCCGGTTCCGGTCATGCCGAGCGGCGCAAACACGTGCTCCGCCATATAATCGCCCAGGCTCGATCCGGTCACCGCCTCGACCGCAAGGCCGGCCCAGTCAATCGCCACCGAATATTCCCAGCGGTCGCCCGGATCGAACAGCAATGGAGTGCGGATCGCATCCAGTGATCCCGGAACCGGCATGCCAACAGCGGCGAAATACTGCAGCAATTCGGGGTGGATGAAGAAATAGCCATAGCCCGCCGTGTGGGTCAGCAGGTGGCGCAGCGTGATCGGCCGGGCGGCGGCGCGCAGCTGCGGCTTGCCCTGCGCATCGAAGCCGGTCAGCACCTGCGGGTCCTTCAGATCCGGCAGGACTTCGCCGATCGGTGCATCCAGGCTCAGCCGCCCGGCCTCCACCTGCTGCATCGCTGCCACGGTTGCCAGCGCCTTGGTCATCGAGGCGATCTGGAAGGGGGTATCCTCGGCAACCGGGGTCTGGCTGTCCACATCGGTAACGCCCAGCGCGCTGGTAAAGCGCACCCCGTCCCGATCCACGATCATTCCGACCGCGCCGGGAAGGCGGGCCGCTGCAAAAGCCTGTTCGAACATTATCCTCTCCATTCTTCCCGCATTGGCTAACCGCTTCCTTGGCCCTAGGGAAGAGCCATGGCCGATACACTTTCCATTACCCTCGCCCAGCTGAACCAGTCGGTCGGCGACATCGTCGGCAATGCCGCCGCGATGCTGGCCGCGCGCGAGCGTGCCCGCACGGCGCGCGCGGACCTGATCGTCTTCCCGGAAATGCAGCTGATCGGCTATCCGCCCGAGGATCTGGTGCTGAAACCCGCCCTGATCGAGCGCGCCGCGCAGGAATTGCAGGCCATGGCACAGGTGACCGCGGACGGCGGCCCCGCCATGCTGGTGGGCAGCGTCTTCGTGCGCGACGGCAACCTGCATAACGGCGTGGCCCTGCTGGATCAGGGCAAGGTCGCCGAAGTGCGGCTGAAGCACGAATTGCCGAACTATGGCACTTTCGATGAAATGCGCCTGTTCCAGCCCGGCCCGCTGCCCGAACCGGTGGTGTTCAAGGGCGTGATGATCGGTCTGCCGATCTGCGAGGATATCTGGCATCCGGACGTCTGCCGCCACCTTGCCGAATTTGGCGCGGAGCTGCTGATCTGCATCAACGGCAGCCCTTACGAGATCGACAAGGACACGCTGCGGATCGACGGCGTGGCCAAGCGCCGCGCGGTCGATACCGGCCTGCCGCTGGCCTACCTCAACCGCGTCGGCGGGCAGGACGAACTGGTGTTCGACGGGGCAAGCTTCGTGGTCAATGGCGACGGCTCCCTCGCGGTGCAGATGGCCGACTGGACCGAGCAGGAGGTTACCACCCGCTGGACCCGCACCCCCGCCGGCTGGCGCTGCGAGCCAGGCGAGATCGCGCCCCTCGCCGATCATCCGGAGGACATCTACTGCGCGATGGTCATGGCGCTGCGCGACTATGTGGACCGCAACCGCTTCCCCGGCGTGGTGCTGGGCCTGTCGGGCGGGATCGACAGCGCGATTTGCGCCGCGATCGCCGCAGACGCGCTGGGGCCGGAGCGGGTGTGGTGCGTGATGCTGCCCAGCCGTTTCACCAGCCAGGAAAGCCTGGACCTGGCCACCGGCTGCGCTGAGATGATCAGCTGCCGCTATGACACGATCCCCATCGCCCCGGCGGTGGCGGCGTTCGACACGATGCTGGAAGGCAGCTTTGCCGACCGCGCAGTCGACATCACCGAAGAGAACGTCCAGTCGCGGATTCGCGGCGTGACGCTGATGGCGCTGTCCAACAAGTTCGGCCCGATGCTGCTGACCACCGGCAACAAGAGCGAAATGAGCGTGGGCTATGCCACGATCTATGGCGACATGGCGGGTGGCTACAACCCGCTGAAGGACGCCTACAAGATGACCGTCTTCGCGATCTCGCGCTGGCGCAACAAGCACAGGCCCAAGATCGGCCTTGGCCCGGATGGCCCGGTGATGCCCGAAGGGATCATCACCCGCCCGCCAAGCGCCGAACTGCGCCCCGACCAGAAGGACGAGGATTCGCTGCCCCCCTACCCCGTGCTCGACGGCATTCTGCTGGGGCTGGTGGAGCATGAAAAGAGCGTCGATCAGCTGGTGAGCGAAGGCTTCGAGCGCGACACCGTGGTGCGGATCGAGCGCTTGCTCCACCTCGCCGAATACAAGCGCCGCCAGGCCCCCCCGGGGGTCAAGCTGGGCAGCCGCAACTTCGGCCGCGACCGGCGCTATCCGATCACCCACGCGTTCCGCTCGGCGTGAGGCTGCTGGCGCTCGCGGTGGCGGGCCTGCTCGCGGCCTGCTCCCCGCCCCCGGCGGGGGACAGCGCAGCGCCGGACGTCATCGTCACCCGGCCGGAGCCATCGCCGCCTGCTTCCGCCGTGGCGGCGCCCACCACACTGGCGGGCGAATGGCGGGTCGCCGGAATCGACGGGCGCGATTTCAACGAAACCTACGGCCTTGCACTCAGCGCCAGCGAGACGGAAATCTGGTGGGAACCACGCTGCGCCGGGAGGGTGAGGGGTTATGCCATCGACTCGGGCCGCATCCGGATCGCCCCGGCGCCGGGCGCACCTCCTGCTCCGGTCTGCGAAATCGGCGTTCCCGGGCGGTTGGACGAGGTTGTGCGCGCACTCGATGCGGCAACTGCCGTAGTCCGCACCCCCTCCAACGGGATCGAGATCAGCGGCGGCGGGCATTCAGTGCTGCTGTTCTCGCAATAACAGGCAAACCCCGCTATCGCCCCCGGCATGACCGTTACCACCCGCTTTGCCCCTTCCCCCACCGGTGCGCTGCATGTCGGCAATGTCCGCACTGCGCTGCACAACTGGCTGCTCGCCCGCAAGCACGGCGGGCGCTTCCTGCTGCGGATCGACGATACCGACACTGCGCGCAGCCGCGAGGAATTCGTCGAGGGGATCAAGGCCGACCTGACCTGGCTGGGGCTGCACTGGGATGGGGAGGAGCGCCAGTCCGCGCGCTTCGACCTCTATGAGGCCCAGTTCCAGCGCCTGGTCGCAGCGGGGCGGGTCTATCGCTGCTATGAAACCGCGCAGGAACTGGATCTCAAGCGCAAGGTGCTGCTGGGGCGCGGCCTGCCCCCGATCTACGACCGCGCCGCGCTGGCGCTCAGCGAGGCCGACCACGCGGCCAGGGCGGCGGCGGGCGAAGCGCCGCACTGGCGCTTTCTGCTGGACCGCGAATCACCGATCGAGTGGCAGGACGGCATCCGTGGAGCCCAGCACTTCGATCCGGCGCGGATGTCCGATCCGGTGGTGCGCCGCGCCGATGGCTCGTGGCTCTATCTCCTGCCTTCGGTGATCGATGACGTGGCCATGGGGATTACCGACGTGCTGCGCGGTGAGGACCACGTGTCCAACACCGCCGCGCAAGTGCAGATGTTCGCCGCGCTGGGGGCGGAATGCCCGCGTTTCGCACACGAGGCGCTGCTGACCGGAGCGGAGGGCAAGCTTTCGAAGCGGCTCGGCTCGCTTGGCATGGACGCGCTGCGCGACGAAGGGATCGAGCCTGAAGCCGTGATCGCGCTGCTGGCGCGGCTCGGCACGTCCGATTCCGTAGACCCGGCGCTCGATACCCCGGCACTGGCGGCAAGCTTTGATCTGTCCCGGTTCGGCCGCGCGCCCGCCCGCTTCGACGAAGCGGAGCTTCACCGCGTCAACGCCGCGCTGGTCCACCGCCTGCCCTTCGCGCGGGCGGCGCACTTGCTGCCCGAGGGCATGGGCGAGGCGGCATGGGAAGCGATCCGCCCCAACCTGTCGCACATCGGCGAGGCGGCGGACTGGTGGCGGGTGGTGACCGGTCCCGTTCCCGCACCCGCGTTGGAGCAGGAAGACAAGGCCTTTCTGGCTGAAGCGGCGGCGCAGCTGGAACGCGGCGGGGCCGACTGGCAGGCACTTACCGCCGCGCTGAAAGAGGCCACCGGACGCAAGGGCAAGGCGCTGTTCCTGCCGCTGCGTCGGGCGCTGACGGGCATGGATCACGGGCCGGACATGGCCGCGCTGCTGCCGCTGATCGGGCGTGAGGAAGCGCTCAGGCGGCTTTCAGCAGCAGCGACCTGAACTGGTTCTTGCGGCAGTAGAGATAGCTTTGCCGCCGCTTCAGCACTCCGGCGTCGAGCGGCTCCAGCCCGGCGGGCGTGACGATGTTCAGCCGGTAGTCGAGCGCGGTCAGCCAGCGCAGCAGTTCGGCCGGGTCATCCCCCGCCGCGCGCAGGAATTCCGGGGTAAACTCAAGCACCAGGTCCGGGCCGCCGGGCTTGTCGAGCAGGCCTGATGCCCCGCGCAGCGCCTTGGCCTCCCAGCCTTCGATATCCAGCTTGATCAGCCGCAGCGGCATATCGGCCAGGACTTCATCAAGCCGAACCAGCGGCACGCTTTGCCGCCCCCCACGAATCACGGCGCAGTCAGCCCCCGCATTGCCGACCTCGCGGTGGACGATTTGCGCCCGTCCCTTCACCTCGCCCACGGCCACCAGGTGCGGCTCGATATTGGCAGCCTGGTTAAGCGCGATATTCGCGCCCAGCAGGGTGAAAGTATCGCGGTTGGCTTCGAACGCGTGAACCCGCCCGCGCGGTCCGGTGAGCTGCGCGGCGAGCAGGCTGAACCAGCCGATGTTCGCGCCGACATCGGCCACCACGTCACCCGGGCGCAGCACTTGCCGGAACAGCGTGGTTTCCATCGGTTCCCATTCGCCCTGGCAATAGATCGCCCGGTCAACGAACTGATTAAGATCGAGGTGCATCGCAAAGCCGTGGCGGGTGCTTACGGTGCGCCGTCCGCGCGGTACCGCGCCGGATTCGAACAGGCGGCTGGCAAGCGCGCCGATCCGCCAGCGCCCGCGCTCGAACGGTGCGTTGCGGCAGACTCCGGCAAGGAAGGTGGCGACACTGTTGCGCATCGCCCATGCTCTGGGAGAAATTTTCTAAGAATCTGTGAAAACGTGATTTTTCCGGATCACAAATGCTGCCTTGTCCACTGGGCGATGGCCGGTGCGGACATCGCGCCGGACTGGCGCGCGACTTCCCGTCCACCCTTGAACAGGATCAGCGTCGGGATCGAGCGGATCTGATAGCGCGCGGCGATCTGCGGAACAGCTTCGGTATCGAGCTTGAGCAGCCGCACCTGCGGCTCCAGCAGCCGGGCTGCCTGGGCGAAAGCCGGGGCCATCGCCTTGCACGGCCCGCACCATTCCGCCCAGAAATCGACCAGCACCGGCAGGCCGCCCTTCCCGACATGGCGATCGAACGCGGCGGCATCGGCGGCCAGCGGGGCACCGACGAACAGCGGCGCCTTGCACTTGCCGCAGACCGGATGCGCGCCCAGCCGGGCGAGCGGCACCCGATTGAGCGCGGCGCAGGTCGGGCAGGCGATCAGGACGGGATCGGGCATGGTCATCTGCCCCTAGTTGGTAACTGCTTGACCGGGATCAAGGACTCGCGTCCGACTTTAATTAGGACGCCCTCATGTTGTTGTGAAGGAGGGCGCGATGAACCGGTTGATGTGGATTCTCCACGCGATGATCTCAACCACGCTGATGGGTATCGGGATTACCGCAGTGCTGGCGATGGCCATGCCGGGCTGGAAGCCGATTGCCCTTGCCGCCGCGGTTGGCTTTGTCGTTTCCTTCCCGGCTTCCTGGTGGGTCGCGCGCAAGATCCAGTCCCAGATCGCCTGAAGGGAACAACCGATCATGCACAAGGACTGGCCCGCGATGGCGGGCGAACTTACCGCCGCGATCAAGGAGGTGCGCCTCGGCTCGCCCGAGGTGATGAAAAGCTTTTCCGCGATGGCCGCCGCCGCCACTGCCGGGGGTGCGCTCGACACCAAGACCAAGGAGCTGCTGGCCATCGGCATTGCCGTGGCGATCCGCTGCGATGGCTGCATCGCCTTTCACGCCAAGGCCGCGATGCAGCACGGCGCCACGCGCGAGGAGATCATGGAGACCATGGGCCTGGCCATCTACATGGGCGCCGGTCCCAGCCTGATGTATGCCGCACAGGCGGTTGAAGCCTTTGATCAATTTTCCGCAGCAAAGGCCGGGTAACGAAATTTCCCGGCGCGGCGGCAAAACCCGGTTTACATTGCGCTGCAGCATGGCTAGAGGCCCGGCCCATGTCCTGCATGGCCCAGACCATTATTACCACCAAACCGACCGCGCTCAGCGGGGCGGTTGTGGTTGTGCGTCTGGACTGACACCCAGGACAACCCGCCCCGCACGAGCAGGCGGGGCTTCCATTTCACGGAAAATCAAACCCTCGCGCTGCTCCGAATGAACTGAGGAGAAGCACAAGATGGCACACCGTTTCGCCCCCGGGCAGCAACTCAACGTCGGCATTGTCGGCGCCACCGGCCTGGTCGGATCGATGATCCGCGAAATCCTGGCCGAGCGGAATTTCCCGATCGCCCAGCTGCGGCTGTTCGCCTCGGCCCGCTCGGCCGGCAAGGTGCTGGACGGCGTGACAATCGAGGACGCGGCGAGCGCCGACTATTCCGGCCTTGCTGTCGTGCTGTTTTCGGCCGGAGGTTCCACCTCGAAGGAAATCGCTCCCAGGGTTGCCGCCGCCGGGGCCGTGGTGATCGACAATTCCTCGGCCTGGCGTTCGGACCCCGAAGTTCCGCTGGTGGTGGCCGAAGTGAACCCCGAAGCTCTGGCCGATTTGCCCAGGGGGATCGTCGCCAACCCCAACTGCACCACCATGGCCGCCATGCCTGCGCTGAAGCCGCTCCACGACGAGGCCGGGCTCAAGCGCCTGACCGTGTCAACCTATCAGGCCGTTTCGGGCGCGGGCATCGCGGGAATCGACATTCTGGCGAACCAGCTGGCGCACGTGGGCGACAAGGCCCGCGAACTGGCGCAGGGCGGGCATGAGGATCTGCTGCCCCCGGCTGAAAAGTGGGCGGTGCCCATGGCCCACAACGTGGTGCCGCTCAACTACGTGCTGGGTGAGGACGATTATACCGAGGAAGAGCTGAAGCTGCGCGACGAGAGCCGCAAGATCCTGAACATCCCCGGCCTGCCCGTGTCCGGCACCTGCGTGCGCGTGCCGGTGTTCACCGGCCACTCGCTGTCGATCAACGCCGAGTTCGAGCGTCCGATCAGCCCGGCCCGCGCGCTGGAACTGCTGCGCCAGGCCCCGGGCGTGGTCGTCACGGCCGTGCCCAACCCGCTGGAAGCGACCGGCCAGGACCCGGTCTACGTCGGCCGCGTCCGCGTCGACCCGACGGTGGAACATGGCCTCGCGCTGTTCGTGGTGGGTGACAACCTGCGCAAGGGCGCGGCGCTCAACGCGGTGCAGATCGCCGAAGCGCTGATCGGGTAAGTTACAGCTGGTGCGGGCAGGCCGTCCGGCCTGCCCTTGCATCACCGAGGGTCCCTGTCCGCCTGACGGCGGTGCGGGAAGCCCATCCGGGCTTCCCTGGCCTGTGGCCGGCCCGCTCCCCCGGCCCGACCACCCACAGGGTACCTTAAAAGGGTGGTCGGGCCGGGGGAGCGGGCCGGCCAGGCCAAGCTCTTCGCGGATGCGAAGAGCGCACCCGGCAAATCACGCCGCCGCCACTTCGACGGTCTCTTCCCCTGCGGCTTCCAGCAGTTTCTTCTCGACCGCCTTCTGGCGCTGGGGCGAATCGATCTTCTCGCCCAGCAGGTCGGTGACATAGAAGGTGTCGGCCGCGCGCTCGCCGTAGGTGGCGATATGGGCGGAATGGACCATCAGCTTGGCCTCGAACAGCGCGCGGGCGAGGCGGTTGAGCAGCGCGGGGCGATCGCGCGCGCCCACCTCGATCACGGTGAAGCGGTTCGATGCCGCGTTGTCGAATTCCACCCGCGGGCGGACTTCGAAAGCATCGGCGCGGGGCCGCGCGAGCGGGCGGGCGGCCAGCTGGGGCACCAGCTTGACCCGGTTGGCCAGCGCGTCCTCGATCATGGTGCGGATCCGGGCGAGCTGGCTGTCTTCCGAAAACGGCCGGCCCAGCGGGTCCTGGACGAGGAAATTGTCCACCGCCATGCCGTTGCGCGCGGTGTGGATGCGCGCGTCGATGATGTTTCCGCCCGCCAGATGAATGCCCCCGGCGATGCGGTAGAACAGGCCCGGGTGGTCGGCGGCGATCACGGTCACCAGCGTCGCCCCGCGCGCGGCATAGTATTCGGTGTGGACGTCGAGCGCCTTGCCCTTCGCGCCGTCGAACTGGATCAGGTTCATCGCGATGATGTCGTCCGATTCGGCGATCCAGTAGGCATCGGCCAGCTGCTTGCCCAGCGCCTCGACCAGGTCCTTGCGCGCGCCCAGCCGTTCGGCCACGGCGGCTTTCTTGGCCGCGATGCGCTGTTCGCGCCGGTGCTGGACATGGCCCAGCCGCAGCCGTTCCTCCGCCGCTTCATACAGCTCGGCGATCAGCTGGCGCTTCCAGCTGTTCCACACCCCCGGGCCGACCGCGCGGATATCGACGATGGTCAGCATGGCAAGCAGCCGCAGCCGCTCGATCGCCTGGACCTGGGCGACGAAGTCGGTGATCGTCTTCCAGTCGGCCAGATCGCGCTTGAAGGCGATAGCGCTCATCAGCAGGTGGTTGCGCACCAGCCACGCGACGATTTCCGTCTCCTTCTCGTCCAGGCCAAGGCGCGGGCCAAGCTTCAGCGCCACTTCCCCACCCAGCACCGAATGGTCGCCGCGCCGCCCCTTGGCGATGTCGTGCAGCAGGATCGAGACATAGAGCGCGCGGCGGTTGACCACCTTGTGGATGATCGCGCTGGCGAGCGGATGATCCTCCTTCATCTCGCCCTTCTCGATCCGCGACATCAGCCCGATCGCGCGGATGGTATGCTCGTCGACCGTGTAGTGATGGTACATGTCGAACTGCATCTGCGCGTTGACCCGGCCGAAATCGGGCATGAAGCGCCCGAACACGCCCGCCTCGTTCAGCCAGCGCAGACCGTTCTCGGGATCGTGGCGGCTGGTCAGCAGATCAAGAAACAGCGCATTGGCGCGTGGATCATGGCGATAGGGATCGATCAGCCGGGCATCGCGCACCGCCAGGCGCATCGCCTCGGGGTGAAGTTCCAGCCCGCTCACATCGGCCAGCACGAAGATCTCGATCAGCCGCACCGGATCTTCCGCGAACCACTGATCGCCGGGCACATTGATCCTGCCGCCGAACACCGGATAGCCCTTGAGCATCCGTCGCCGCGCGCGGAACCCCGCGAGCAGGCCCTTGGGCTGCTTCTTCGCGAACTGGTCATCCAGCTGGGCCAGGAACAGGCCGGTGAGATGGCCCACGCGCTTCGCCTGGAGGAAGAAATACTGCATGAACCGCTCGACCGCGCTTTTTCCGGGCCGGTCGGCAAACTGCATCCGCGCCGCAACCTCGCGCTGGAGATCGAAGGTCAGCCGGTCCTCGGCGCGGCGGGTAATGGTGTGGAGGTGGCAGCGCACTGCCCAGAAGAAGTTCTCCGCGCGGCGGAAGGCGCGGTATTCGTTCGCGGTCAGCAGGCCGGTATCGACCAGTTCGGACACGTCACGGACGTGGTGGATATACTTGCCGATCCAGTAGAGCGTGTGGAGATCGCGCAAGCCTCCCTTGCCCTCCTTGACGTTGGGTTCGACGACATAGCGGCTGTCGCCCAGCCGCTTGTGCCGGTCGTTGCGCTCGCCCAGCTTCTCGGCCACGAACTGGCGCTCGGTACCCGCCACCACTTCGGCCCAGAAACGGGCCTGGCACTCGGCGAACAGGGCCTGATCGCCCCAGACGTAACGCCCTTCAAGCAGCGCGGTGCGGATCGTCAGGTCGCTGCGCGCCATACGCACCATCTCGTCCAGCGAGCGGCTCGACTGACCGACCTTCAACCCCAGGTCCCACAGGAAATAGAGCATCGCCTCGATCACCTGCTCGCACCAGCTGGTCTGCTTGATCGGGGTGATAAAGGCGATGTCGACGTCCGAATGGGGCGCCATCTCGCCCCGGCCATAGCCGCCGACCGCCATGATCGTCAGCCGCTCGCCCGAGCTGGGATTGCTGGCGCGGTAGATGTCGCCAACCACATGATCGTGGATCACCCGGACCAGCTGGTCGATCAGAAACGCCTGGGCCTCGGCGCAGTCGTGCCCGGCGGAGGGGCGCTCCGCCAGCCGCCGGGCGATTTCCTCGCGGCCGGCGGCCAGCGCGGCGCGGAGCAGTTCCACCACTTGCTGGCGGACCGCCGGACCGCCGCGCTCTGCCACCAGTTCGGTGATCCGCCCGGCCAGCGTGCGCCGGTCGATGATGGCCCGCTGGTGGGGAATGCGCGGCGCGGCCTGGCTCACGCCGCGGCGGCCTTTTCCGCTTCCCAGCGCGGCTGGAAGCGCGCGCGCAGCGCCCGCTTGTCGACCTTTTCGGTCCCCAGGCGCGGCAGACTTTCATGCTCTTGCCACAGCCGCACGGGCACCTTGAATGGCGCGATATGGAGCCTCAGGAACTCCTGCAATTCCGCCTCGCTCACGCTGCGTCCGTCCTTGGCAAGGTATACGGCGGCGGGCAGCTCGCCGAACTTTTCGTCCGGCACGCCGAACACGCTGGCTTCGGCCACATCGGGATGGGCGTAGATCGCCTGCTCAACCTCGATGCAGCTGATATTCTCGCCGCCACGGATGATGATGTCCTTCTTGCGGTCGACGATAAACAGGTAGCCGTCCTCGTCGACATAGCCAAGATCGCCAGTGCGGAACCAGCCTTCGGGAGTGACGGCAGCCTCGGTCGCCTCCGGGTTGTTCCAGTAGCCCAGGAAGTTGCAGACCGATCGGATCGCGATCTCGCCGGTCGCGCCCCTGGCCAGTTCCCGACCGTCATCGTCCAGGAAGCCCAGCTCCACCAGCGGACGCGAGGCGGTGCCGGTCGATCCGGGCTTGGCCAGATAGTTCTCGTTGAAGTTGCCGCAGCCGACCCCGTTGGTCTCGGTCAGGCCGTAGCCCAGCAGCGGGAAGGCGTGGGGCAGCGATTCGCGCAGGCGGGTGACATGATCGACCGGGCGCGGCGCGCCGCCTGCGGCGAAGGAAACGCAGCTGGTCAGATCGTACTTGTCGCGGTTGGGATGAGTGGCAATCTCGAAGCTCATCAGCGGCACGCCGACGAAGTAGGTGACCTTCTCCTTCTCGATCAGCCGCATCGCCTCTTCCGCGTCCCACTTTGGCATCAGCACCAGCTTGCGGCCCAGCGCGAAGCTTTGCAGGAACAGCGGCACTTCAGCGGTAACGTGGAACAGCGGCACGTTCATCAGACTGCACGGCTGCACGCCCTCGGCCGGCGCCTCACCCTTGGCGGTCAGGTGAGTCAGCACCATCAGCGACTGCGCGGCATAGCTCATGATCCCCTGCACCACGCCACGGTGGTCGGAATAGGCGCCCTTGGACTGGCCGGTGGAGCCGGAGGTATAGAGGATCGTGGCCAGATCGTCGCCGGTCAGCTCGGGCAGCGGGGTATCCGCGCCGCCGCCGTTAGCCAGCAGGGCGGCCAGACCCTGCTCCCACGGACAGTCGTGGGCAAGGATCACCAGCTTGGCGGGATGGGGCTGCCCTTCCAGCCGCGCGGCGCGGGGGGCATCGGCCAGCACCAGGCCGCAGCCGGCCAGATCGATCCCGCCGGCCAGTTCCTCGCCGCTCCACCAGCCGTTGAGCAGGGTGGCGCACCCGCCGGCCATCAGCACGCCCATGTAGGCGATGATCCAGTTGGCCGAATTGCGCGCGGCGATGCCCACGCGGTCGCCCTTGCGCACGCCGTGTCCGGCCACCAGTCCGCCCGCCACGGTCCGCGCGGCAGCGTGGACCTGGGCAAAGGTCAGGCGGATTTCGCCATCGACCAGGAATTCGGCAGCGCCGTGCTGGGCACAGAACATGTCGAAATATTGGACCAGCGTCGGCGGAGCGAACTTCAGCATCGGCAGGTCGCGACCAAAGCGCCGGAACGGAACGGTTTCAAGGGGACCGCCAACGGCAGTCAGCCGGTCCATCACGGAATTGAGGGCAATATCGAGTTCGCTAGCCATACGGCTTCCTTTTCCCCATGATTTGGGGGCGCCCCCTTCCTGCGCCACCTGAATGCATCCTCGCCGCCGGGTTTGTTTCCCGGCTGGCTCTGTGCCAGAAGGCACCGGCAGGCCGCGTCGAATACGGCGCCGTGCCCGGACGTTGTCGATTTAAGGGGTTATGTCCTTGCTGTCACTATCGCTTGCCGCCGCTGCGGCCGATGCGCCGATCTACTGGGTCGATCTGGGGCTGAAGACCTACCTGTTCAAGATCGGCAGCTTTGAACTGCGCTGGTACAGCCTGGCCTACCTGGCGGGAATCCTGCTTGGCTACTGGCATCTGTCGCGGATGATCAAGGCCCCCGGCGCGCCGCTGGCGCAGCGCCATGCCGATGACCTGTTCTTCTATTGCACGCTGGGCATCATCCTGGGCGGGCGGCTGGGCTATGCCACTTTCTACACCGGCGGCGACACCGGGATTCCCAGCCTCTGGGCCAACCCGGGTGAGCTGCTGCAGCTGTGGAACGGGGGAATGAGCTTCCACGGCGGACTTGCGGGCACGGTCCTGGCGATCGCCTGGGTTTCGTGGCGCGGCGGCCTGCCGTTCCTGCGGGTGGCCGATTACATCGCGGTCTGCGTGCCGTTCGGCATGTTCTTTGGCCGCCTGGCCAACTTCGTGAACGGCGAGCTGTGGGGCCGCGTCGCCGGGCCTGACGTGGCCTGGGCAATGGTCTTCCCCGGCGCCGGGCCGCTCGCCCGCCATCCCAGCCAGCTGTACGAGGCGGTGCTGGAAGGACTGGTGCTGATCGTCATCATGCTCTGGCTGTTTTGGAAGACCCGCGCGCGCTGGCGGCCGGGCCTGCTGGTGGGGGTGTTCACCGCCGGAATCGCGCTCGGCCGATTCGTGGTTGAATTCTATCGCGAACCCGACGCCCAGTTGCAGGACTTTGCCCAGCAGGTCGGCCTGTCGATGGGCCAGGTGCTGACCCTGCCGCTGATTGCGCTGGGGCTGGTGTTCTGGGTCCGCGCACTGATGCGCCCTGCGCTGGGCAGCGGAACCCCGTCCGCGCAATGAGCGAGACCGCTCCGGCCGAACCGCTAGGCCAGATCTTCCGCCGCCTGATCGGCGCGACCGGTCCGATCAGCCTGATGCACTACATGGGCGAATCGAACGCGCGCTATTACGCCTCGCGCGATCCGCTGGGCAGCGCGGGGGATTTCGTCACCGCGCCGGAAATCAGCCAGATGTTCGGCGAACTGATCGGGCTGTGGCTGGCCGACATCTGGATCAAGGCCGGACGCGAGCAGCCGGTCCATTATGTCGAGCTTGGCCCGGGCCGGGGCACGCTTGCCGCCGACGCGCTGCGCGCCGCGCGGCGTTATGGTCTGGAACCCGGCGTCCACTTCGTCGAAAGCTCGACCGCGCTGAAAGACGTGCAGCTGGCCACGGTGCCGGGCGCGCAGTGGCACCATGATCTGTCCACCGTCCCGCTTTATGGCCCGGTGCTGGTGGTGGCGAACGAGTTTCTCGATGCCTTGCCGGTGCGCCAGCTGGTCAAGACTCCCGACGGCTGGCGCGAGCGCATGGTCGTGCCCGAGGGTGAGCGGTTCGTCTGCATCGCGGGCAGTCAGCCGATGGATGCCGCCGTGCCCGAGGCGAGGCGCGCGGCGCCGGACGGCACCATCATCGAAACCTGCCCGGGCGCCGCCGCGACGATCTATGAAGTGGCCGGTCGGCTGACCGAACAGGGCGGTGCGGCGCTGTTCATCGATTACGGGCACGACCGGATCCGCGACGGCTCCACCCTGCAGGCCGTGCGCGCGCATCTGAAAGTCGATCCCTTCGTCAACCCGGGCGAGGCGGACCTTACCGCCCATGTCGATTTCGCGACCCTGGCCTCGATCGCCCAGTCGCGCGGGTGCAAGTGGCTGGGCACCGTGCCGCAGGGCCGCTGGCTGCGCGAACTGGGGATCGAGGCACGGGCCGAGGCGCTCTCGCAGGTTGCCCCGCAACACGCGGGCGCGGTCCGCACCGCGATGGAACGGCTGATCGGCGAAGGCCAGATGGGTGCGCTGTTCAAGGTGATGGGGCTGGCCGCCCCCGGCTGGCCGGACGGCGCGGGCTTCCACGGATAGACACCTAAATCCATGTGGCCCTGGCCGCGCGGCGTGTTAGGCATTGCGCAGGGGAGGAACCATGGCCGGAAATTCGCGCCGCAAACCATCGCTGGCATCGCGGCTTACGCGCCGGGCACTGCTGGCGCTGTATCGCTGGAAAAGCTGGCGGCTGGTCGAAACCAGCCAGGTGCCGCGCAAATGCGTGATCCTTGGCGTGCCCCACACCACCAACTGGGATTTCGTGTTCTTTCTGGGCGCCACCCACCAGCTGGGCATCCAGCCCGCCTTCATGGGCAAGCTCAGCCTGTTCAAGTGGCCGATGCAGCGCTTCATGCTGGACATGGGCGGAGTGCCGGTGGACCGCAGCGGCAAGACCCAGGTGGTCGATCAGGTCGCGGCGGAGTTCACCCGGCGCGGCGATCTGGCGCTGGTCATCGCGCCCGAAGGCACCCGCTCCAGCAAGGGCGAATGGCGATCGGGATTCTATCACATCGCCATGGCCGCAGGCGTGCCGATCGTTCCGGCCTGGGTAGACAACGCCACCATGCTGGGCGGCGTCGGCCCCGCCTTAACCCCCAGCGGCAACTATGCCGCCGACCTCGCCCGGCTGGCCGCCTTCTACCTTGAAAGGCTGCCCGGCCACCCTCGCGTTCTCGCCCTTGTCGAGCAGGCACGGGCATTGCAGGCAGGCTCCCATGACTGAAGCCCTGATGACCAACGCCGCGATCATCGCTGTCACGATGCTGCTGCTGTGCGCCATTGCCGCGCGGATCAGGGACGTGTCCTTCATCGATGCGGTCTGGGGCGGCGGCATGGCACTGCTGGCGCTGACCAGCTGGCTCCAGCTCGACAATCAGGGTCCGCGCGCCACGCTGATCGCGGCCATGGCGGTGATCTGGGGCACGCGCCTCGCGCTGCACCTCTACTCCCGCTGGCGCGCCACCGGCGAGGATCCGCGCTATGCCCGGATGCTGGGCAAGGCCAAGGAACAGGGCCGCTATGGCCGCGCCGCGCTCACGCGCGTGTTCGGCCCGCAGGCGTTCCTGCTGTTCCTGACCTGCCTGCCCGCGCAGCTGGGCGTGCTGGGCAGCGGCGGCGCGGGCATCGGTCCGCTGGCCTGGGCGGGCTTCGCGCTGTGGCTGGTCGGCATCGTGTTCGAAACGGTGGGCGACGCGCAGCTCAAGGCCTTCCGCGCCGATCCTGCCAGCAAGGGCAAGGTGCTGGATAGCGGCCTGTGGCGCTATACCCGCCATCCCAACTATTTCGGCGATTGCTGCGTGTGGTGGGGCATCTGGCTCGCCGCCGCCGAGGCTGGCCCCGCCATCGCGCTGGCCAGCCTGATCGGCCCGGTGTTCCTGACCTTCACCCTAACCCGCTGGTCGGGCAAGCCGCTGCTGGAAAAGGGCCTGATGAAGAACCGCCCGGGCTATGCCGACTATGTCGCGCGCACTTCGGGCTTCATCCCCCGGCCGCCGAAGCCGCCCAGGCAATAGCCCGGATCAGCTGGCCGCACCGGTGCGTTCCTCGCCGGGCACCTGGCGCGGCGGAACGGCTTTCAGCCAGGCTTCCAGCGCTTCCAGATCGGAAATGCCGGTCACCGCGTCGCGCTGGCGGGTGAACAGGCTGAAACTGTCGCCCCCGTTGGCCAGGAAGCTGTTGGTGGTAACCCGGTAGTTCGCGGCCGGGTCGATCGGCTGGCCGTTCAGCATCATCGCCACAACCCGGCTGCCCACGGCGCGCGACCGGTCGAAACGGAACGAGAAGCCGGCCGAAGGCGAGAGCACCTGCACCGGGCCGCTATCGTCAAAGCCCTGCTCCAGCACCGCTTTCAGTTCCGCGCCGGTCATCGTCTGGGTGACCAGCGTGTTGTTGAACGGCTGGCAGGCGTAGATATCGCCAAAGGTCAGGGTGCCGTCCGCCGCCGGATTGAGCGGGGTGCGGATGCCGAACGGGTTCATGAAGGCGATCTGCGCGCCTGCCCCGGCACTGGCCGCCAGCTGCGCATCGGCAATCAGGTTGCCCAGCGAGCCGCCCTGGTTGGCGATCCCGCCGCTGGGCGCGCGCACCGCCGGGCCGGACAGCTTGCCCACCGGCCTCAGGCTATAGGCCTTGGCGGCCTGCGCATACTTGCCGACATAGGCGGCCACATCGGCCCGCGCGGCAAAGCGCGGCAGGTCGGTCGCTTCGTTCACCGGCCCGCGCGGCGAGACGTAGGGATCGCTCTGCACGACCACGTTGCGCGCGCGCCTGGCCACCACCTTGCCGGCGCGCGGGTCGATTTCCAGGGTAATGTCGGTCAGCAGCTGGCCATAGACCCCCGCGCTGGTCAGCAGGATCGGCCGCGCCGGATCGATCTTGCCGTAATCGCAGACATAGGACCAGTGGGTGTGGCCCGATACGACCACGTCCACGCCGGAATCCAGCCGGTTCAGGATTGGCAGGATCTCTCCGGTCAGGTTTTCGCAGCCGCCGGGATCGGGACTGCCAGAGGTATAGCCGCCCTGGTGGATCATCACCACAACCGCGTCCGCTCCGGCCTTGCGCAGGCGCGGCACCGCAGCATTGATCGCCTCCGCCTCGTCACCAAAGGTCAGGCCGCGAATACCTTCGGGCGTGACGAGGTCGGGCGTGCCCTTCAGCGTCAGGCCGATGAAGCCGACCTGGACCTTGCGCCGCCCCTTGCCAAAGCTGCGCAGCGCGGTTCCCGGGAACAGCGTGCTGCCATCGGCGCGGTAGGTGCTGGCCGAAAGATAGCGGAACTTCGCGCCCGCGAAGGGTTCGATCTGGCAGGGCTTGCGCGCGCTATGCTGGGCGCAGCCGCCGTTCTGCTTGCGCAGCAGCTCGTCCGCACCCTGGTCGAACTCGTGGTTGCCGACCGCGTTGAAATCAAGCCCGATGCGGTTGAGCACGCCAACTGCCGGTTCATCGAGGAACAGCGACGAGGCGATCTGCGAGGCACCGGTCAGGTCGCCCGCCGCCACGGTGACATGATTGGAATATTTCGCGCGCACGCTGTCCACCGCCGAGGCGAGGAACGCCGCCCCGCCTGCCGGAACCGGGCGCGCGTTACCCTGACCATCGGGCACCAGCACCGCCGTGCGGGGCGGCTCAAGCGCGCCGTGGAAGTCGTTGATGGCAACGATCCCCACCGTCACCGGCGCTTCTGGCGCGGCCGTGCGGATCGAACCCTGTCCGGCGCAGGCGGCCAGCAGCGGCAGCAGGGCAACGGCGGGCAGCAGGCGGGCGAGGCGCAGGGCGCGTGTCGGGCGGTGAATCATGGATCGTGTCGTAACCTGTGGAGCGGGGACGGCAAGGGGTGCGTATTATTTGAATAAGACAGTTTCTTGAAACTTCGCGGGGATCGTTCCATATTGTGCGGGCAAGACCATCCCCGGGGAGAATCCGCCATGGCGCGGCCGCAGACCGATCTTGAAGCCGGACGCGAGCAGCTGCTCGACATCACTGTCGGGCTGATCGAGGAACGCGGCACCGCCGCCCTGACCGTAACCGACATCGCCGCGCGCGCCGGCATGTCCCCGGCCAGCCTCTACCGCTATTTCGACAGCAAGGAGGCGGTGATCGAGGCCGTGGCCGAACGCTGGTTCCAGCCCTTGCTGGCCATGGCCGAGGACGTGCTGGCATCCGACCTGCCCCCGCGCCGCAAGATGTTCGAATTCTACGCCCGCCGCTTCGCTTATCTGCGCGCCACGTGGGAACGCGATCCGGTGGCCTTCACCACTTACTGCGAACTGGGCGAGGAACATTTCGAGCTGATCCGCTCCTATGTCGATCTGGGTGACCACTACCTGGCGACGATCATCGGCGAGGCAATGGCGGATGGCTATTTCGCCGGGCTGGAGCTCGACGAATCGATCAGCCTCGTCAACCAGATGACCGCGACCTACTGCACCATCGGGGCGATGCAGCCGATCATGCCCAAGCTTTCGGAGGAAAAGCTGGCGCGGATCATCGATGCGGTGTTCGACGGGCTTTCCGCTACGGATCGCGGCGCACGATCGGTTACGGGGCTGCGGGCGGCCTGAAAAACGCACGGCTCGGCTGATCAGGCTGGAAAAAGTCCTCCTCAGGGGCTATTTACAGGGATGTGAGCAAACCGATACCGCACTACTTCCCGATTGGCGTCGAGCCGACCGACATTGACTTCATGGGACACGTCAACAACGCCCATTACCTCAAATGGGTACAGGACGCGGTGATTGACCACTGGCGCAGCCTGGCCCCTGCCGAGGCAGTCGCCGCGCACCTGTGGGTCGCCCTCAAGCACGAGATTACCTATCGCCGCCCGACCTTCCTGGGTGACGAGGTGATCGCCACGGTCCTCCTCGAAAAGGTCCAGGGCGCGCGCGCCTTTTATGAAACCGTGATCCGCCGGGGCGAGGAAGTGCTGGCCGAGGTCAAGTCGAGCTGGTGCTGCATCGATGCCGAAACACTGCGCCCCGCGCGGCTGGCGCAGGACGTCATCGCGCGGTTCTTTCCCCCGACCGCGCCTGAAGGGGCGTGATAGCCCTCCCCCTTGAGGGGGAGGGTTGGGTGGGGGTGTTCGGCGCGGGCGTGCTGCCGACCCCAACGTGGTTCCCCCACCCCAACCCCTCCCCGCAGGGGAGGGGCATTTCAAGGATCAAACGTCCAGATTGGCCACGTTCAGCGCGTTTTCCTGGATGAAGTCGCGGCGCGGTTCCACCACGTCGCCCATCAGGCGGGTGAAGATCTCGTCCGTCACGTCGGCATCCTCGACCTTGACCTGCAGCAGCACGCGGTTGTCGGGATCGAGCGTGGTTTCCCACAATTGCTCGGCGTTCATTTCGCCCAGTCCCTTGTAGCGCGCGATCGACAGGCCCTTGCGCCCGGCGGCAAACACCGCGTCGAGCAGCTGTGAGGGGCGGGTAATCCCGCCGTCGCCGGCCAGGGCGCGGACCGGTGCGGCCTCCGCCTCCTCGCCATCGGCCACCGGAGCATCGGCTTCCGGTTCGGCAGTGCTGGCGCGGACGAAACGGGCGACACCGGCATAGATGTCCGCCTGTTCCGCGGCGAGCCGGGCTAGCTTGCGCGATTCCGCCCCGGCGAGGAAGGTCGCGTCGACCGGGTAGGCGTCGGTCACGCCGCGCCAGATCCGCTCGACCAGCACCGAACCGTCCTCGCGCAGCACCGCGCTCCAGCGCGCCTCGCGGTCGCCGCGGCCCAGGCGGTCGGCCACACGGGCGAGCGCCGCGGTCCGCGCCTCGCGGGTGATCTCCGGCTCCAGCGCGCCATCCAGCGCCAGCGCCTCGATCACGCCGGCATCGTAACGGCGCGGAACGAAGCCCATCAGGCTGCGCAGGCGCATCGCGTGATCGACCAGCGCGCGCAGTTCCTGCCCCGAACGGGCCCCGCCCGGCGTTTCCAGAACGCGGCTCTGGGTTCCCGCCTCGATCAGGTATTCGTCCAGCTCGCGCGCGTCCTTGAGGTAGACTTCGGAGCGGCCCTTGTTGACCTTGTAGAGTGGCGGCTGGGCGATGAAGAGATGCCCGTTGCGGATGATTTCCGGCATCTGGCGATGGAAGAAGGTCAGCAGCAGGGTGCGGATGTGGGCGCCGTCGACGTCCGCGTCGGTCATGATCACGATCTTGTGATAGCGCAGCTTTTCAAGATTGAACTCGTCGCGGATCCCGGTGCCCATCGCCTGGATCAGCGTGCCGACTTCCTTGGACGAGATGATCCGGTCAAACCGCGCGCGCTCCACGTTGAGGATCTTGCCCTTGAGCGGCAGGATCGCCTGAATGCGCCGGTCGCGGCCCTGCTTGGCGCTGCCGCCGGCCGAATCGCCCTCGACCAGGAACAGTTCGCACTTGCTGGGATCGCGTTCCTGGCAATCGGCCAGCTTGCCGGGCAGGCTGGCGATGTCCATTACCCCCTTGCGGCGGGTCAGTTCGCGCGCGCGGCGCGCCGCTTCGCGCGCGGCGGCGGCATCGATGATCTTGCTGACCACGGCCTTGGCATAGGCGGGATTTTCCTCCAGCCAGTCGCTCAACTTGTCGGCCATCAGGCTTTCCAGCGGCTGGCGCACTTCGGAGGAAACCAGCTTGTCCTTGGTCTGGCTGGAGAACTTGGGGTCCGGCAGCTTGACCGAGACAATCGCGGTCAGCCCTTCGCGCATGTCATCGCCGGTCAGGCTGACCTTTTCCTTCTTCAGCAGGCCGGACTTTTCCGCGTAATTGTTCAGCGTGCGGGTCAGCGCCGCGCGGAACGCGGCCAGGTGGGTGCCGCCATCACGCTGGGGAATGTTGTTGGTGAAGCACAGGACGTTTTCGTAGTAGGAATCGTTCCATTCCAGCGCCACGTCGATGCCGATCCCGTCGCGCTCCGATGAAATCGCGATCGGTTCGGGCAGCAGCGGCTGCTTGTTGCGATCGAGCCACTTCACGAAAGCGGCGATCCCGCCCTCGTAATAAAGGTCATGCTCCTTCACTTCCTCACCGCGCAGGTCGCGCAGCAGGATGCGCACGCCTGAATTGAGGAAGGCGAGCTCGCGGTAGCGGTGCTCCAGCTTGTCGAAATCGTAGACGGTGACGTTCTTGAACGTCTGCTCCGAGGCAAGGAAGGTGACACGCGTGCCCTTCTTGACGCCCCCGGAACCATTGGCAGGCGCATCCCCCCGCACCACCAGCGGGGCGACCGCATCGCCGTGGGCGAACTTCATCCAGTGTTCCTGCCCGTCGCGCCAGATCGTCAGCTCCAGCCATTCCGACAGCGCGTTGACCACCGACACGCCGACGCCATGCAGGCCACCTGACACCTTGTAGGCGTTGTCGTCGCTGGTGTTTTCGAACTTACCGCCCGCGTGAAGCTGGGTCATGATCACTTCGGCGGCGGACACGCCCTCTTCCGCGTGAATGCCGGTGGGGATGCCGCGCCCGTTATCCTCGACCGAAACCGAGCCATCGGGGTTGAGCTCGATCAGCACCAGGTCGCAGTGGCCGGCCAGTGCCTCGTCGATGGCGTTGTCGGACACCTCGAACACCATGTGGTGCAGACCTGAACCGTCGTCGGTATCGCCGATGTACATGCCCGGCCGCTTGCGCACCGCATCAAGGCCCTTGAGAACCTTGATCGAGTCTGCGCCATAGGCGTTCTGGTTGGCGGCGGGGGACTGGCCGGTGAACGGGGCGGTATCGGGTGTGTCGGACATGCCGGGCATATAGGGATTCGCGCGCGCGTGGGGAAGGCGCAGCGGGCCCTTCCATCCACAGGGAAATCCTGCTCAACTGCGCCGGAGACGCTTTTTCAGGGGAGTCCTTTTCGCGATGATCAAGTATGCTGCGGCCCTGCTGGGCCTGACCGCTGTTGCGGCGCCCGCGCTGGCGCAGGATGGCGCCCCGCCGCTACGACCGGACCAGGCCGAATTCCGCGCGCTTTACAAGGAGTTGGTGGAAACCAACACCACGCTGAGTTCGGGCAGCTGCACCCTTGCGGCCGAGCGGATGGCGGTGCGGCTGAAGGCGGCAGGCTTCAGGGACGATCAGCTCCAGATCCTGTTTACCAGCGATCATCCCAAGGACGGAAGTCTGGTGGCGATCTATCCGGGCACGTCAAAAAAGCTGAAGCCGATGCTGCTGCTGGCTCACATCGACGTGGTCGAGGCGAAGCGGAGCGACTGGGTGCGCGATCCCTTCACCCTGATCGAGGAGAACGGCTATTTCTATGCCCGCGGCGCGGCGGACGACAAGTCGCAGGCCGCGATCTGGACCGATACGCTGATCCGCTTTGCCAAGGCGGGGTACAAGCCCAGGCGCACGATCAAGATGGCGCTGACCTGCGGCGAGGAGACTTCGGGCGCGTTCAACGGCGCCGAATGGCTGGCCAAGAACAAGCGCGACCTGATCGACGCCGAATTCGCGCTGAACGAAGGCGGCGGCGGGCGCAGCGACGGCAAGGGCAAGCTGCTGGTGCAGACCATCCAGGTCGGCGAAAAGGCCTATCAGGATTTCACCCTCACCACCACCAACCCGGGCGGTCATTCCAGCCAGCCGGTGCGCGAGAACGCGATCTACGCGATGTCTGACGCGCTGGCGCGGCTGCGCGATTATGAGTTCCCGCTGGAATTCAACGACACCACCCGCGCCTTCTTTGCCAAGTCCGGCGCGATGCGCGGGGATGAGACCGGCAAGGCCATGGCCGCGCTGTCCGCCAACCCGGCCGACAGCGCGGCCGAAGCAATCGTCAACCGCGACAAGATGCTGCATTCGATGCTGCGCACGACCTGCGTCGCGACGCTGATCGACGGCGGCCATGCGCTCAACGCCCTGCCGCAGACGGTCACTGCCAACGTCAACTGCCGGATGTTCCCGGGGCGCACCGCCGCCGAAACCCAGGCCGTGCTGGCCCGCGTGTTCGGCGATGCCGGGGTGAAGATCGAGCCGACGGTCGAGGACAAGCCGATCGCCAAGGCGCCGCCGCTCAATCCCGCGATCATCGGGCCGATGGAGAAGCTGGCGGCCAAGCATTTCCCCGGCGTGCCGGTCATGCCAACGATGAGCACCGGGGCGACCGATGCGGTCTATCTGGGCGGAGCAGGCATCCCGACCTATGGCGTCCCAGGCGCCTGGGGCGATCCCGATGGCAACGGCGTCCACGGCCTGAACGAGCGGATCGGGGTCAAATCGCTCTATGCGGGCCGCGACTACCTCTACGAACTCGTCCAGGTGCTTTCGAGCAAGTGAGCCGCTGAAAAACGGAAACGGCCGTCACGCGGGTTATGGCGTGACGGCCGTTTCGCATTGGGAAGCTGCCCGGAGCCAGTGGCTCCGGCCGCCGTGGCTCAGACGAGCGCGGCGGTGAACATCAGGCCGCTGATACCAGCGGCGGCGATGAACGGCAGCACGAAGGAAGCGATGCTGCGCATGGGGTTTCTCCTGTTGCGTTGGCGAACTCAGTTCGCACTTGCAACATAAGTGTTTTGGTAGAGATTACCAGTGCAAAGGGCGGAACGGCCGTTGCGCTTTTTGCAACCATGGTTTTGACCCTACGGAAAGCGGTCCGCCCCCGACATCGCGCGGACCGGGCTGGACAGGCCGCGCCGGTTTCGCCCAAAGTGCACGAAACCACAATTCCCTGAGAGGTCCCGTTTCCCGATGTCCAGTGATCCCGCCCTGCTGCTCGATGCCCCGTTCGGTTCGTTTCCCGCGCTGATTTCCGCCTGGGGCGAAGCGCGCGGCGATGCTCCCGCGCTGTATGACGGCACCCAGCGGCTCAGCTGGCGCGAGACGGCGGACCGGGTGGAGCGGATCGCCGCGCGGCTTCAGGCGGATGGCTTGCAGCGCGGGCAGGCCGTCGCGATCCTCGGCACGTCCAGTGTGAATTACGCCCTGGTCTACATGGCCGCGATCCGCGCCGGCGGCTGCGCCGCGCCGCTGACCACCAGTGCCAGCCCCGACCAGCTGCTGGGCATGGCAGCGGATTCGGGCGCGATCCACTTGTTCATCGACCGCGCCAAACTGACCGAACTGGGCGATTTCAAGCTGCCGATCGAACGCCAGATCGTCCTCGATGAGGACCTGGCTGATTTCATGGTGCCCGAAGGCACCAGGGCCGCGCCGTTCGAGCCGGAGGACCAGGACCCGTTCAACATCATCTACTCCTCGGGCACCACGGGCATTCCCAAGGGCATCGTCCACAGCCACGGCATGCGCTGGCGGCAGATCAGCTTCCGCTCTGCCCAGAACTACGGGACGACCAGCCGCGCGCTGCTGTCCACCCCGCTCTATTCCAACACCACGCTGGTCACTTTCCTGCCGACGATGTTCTCGGGCGGCTATGTTTCGATCATGGGCAAGTTCGATGCGGAAAAGTGGCTGCAGCGCGCCGCGTCGGAACAGATCACCCACACCATGCTGGTGCCGGTGCAATATCGCCGCCTGATGCAGTTCCCCGGCTTTGACGATTACGACCTGTCCGCGATGAAGGCCAAGTTCTGCACCTCTGCCCCCTTTCCCGCCGATCTCAAGGCCGAAGTGCTGAAGCGGATGCCGGGCGGCCTGGTGGAATACTACGGCATGACCGAAGGCGGGGTGTCCTGCATCCTGATCGCCCACGAACACCCGGACAAGCTCCACACCGTCGGCCAGCCCGCGCCGGGGCACTTCCTGAAGGTGCTGGACGAGAACCTGAATGAACTGCCCCCCGGCGAGGCGGGCGAACTGGTCGGCCGCAGCCCGGTGATGATGCTGGGCTACAAGAACCAGCCCGAAAAGACCCGCGAAGGCTACTGGACCGATCCCGGCGACGGCACCGTCTGGCAGCGCATGGGCGACGTTGGCCGGATCGACGCGGAAGGCTTCGTCGAACTGGTTGGCCGGACCAAGGACGTGATCATCTCTGGCGGCTTCAATGTGTTCCCGATCGACCTTGAAATGGAACTGGCCAAGGACGACCGCGTGGTCGAGGCGGCGGTGGTCGGCATTCCTTCGGACCAGTGGGGCGAAACCCCGGTGGGCTTCGTGGTGCTGAAACCGGGCGTCGGCGAAGATGCTCTGGAAGACATCCGCGCCACGGCCAACAGCCGCCTTGGCAAGACCCAGCGCGTCTCCGCACTCCACGCGATCGAGGAAATGCCGCGCAGCCACATCGGCAAGCTGCTCAAGACAGACCTCAGGGAGATTGCACAGGCAAAGTGAGGGCAATCTTGCATCGGCTGGCCGCGCCCCTTATCGGCCAGCCATGACTATCCAGACGTCACAGACTCGCTCCGCTGCGCTCCACTCCGGCGACTCCATCCTGATCGTCGATTTCGGCAGCCAGGTCACCCAGCTGATCGCCCGCCGCGTACGCGAGGCCGGGGTCTATTCCGAGATCGCCCCGTTCAGCCAGGCCGCCGCCGCCTATGCCCGGATGCAGCCCAAGGGCATCATCCTGTCGGGCTCGCCCGCTTCGGTGCTGGAAGATGGCCCGCGCATTCCGGACGAAATCCTGGCCAGCGGCCTGCCGATCCTGGGCATCTGCTATGGCCAGCAGGCGCTGATGCACCAGCTGGGCGGCGAAGTGCTGCTGGGCGACAGCGGCGAATTCGGCCGCGCCTTCATCGAGATTTCGGATCGCTGCGCCCTGTTCGACGGGCTGTGGGCTGAAGGCGAAACGCACCAGGTGTGGATGAGCCACGGCGACAAGGTGACACGCCTGGCCCGCGGCTTCCGTCCCGTCGCCGCCAGCCCCGGCGCGCCCTATGCGGTGATCGCAAATGACGAGGCGCGCATCTACGCGATGCAGTTCCACCCGGAAGTAGTCCACACCCCCGATGGCGCGCGGCTGCTGAAGAACTTCGTGCGCCACGTCTGCGGCCTGGCCGGCGACTGGACCATGGCCGAATTCCGCAAGACCAAGATCGAGGAAATCCGCGCGCAAGTGGGCAAGGGCCGGGTCATCTGCGGCCTGTCCGGCGGGGTCGATTCGGCGGTTGCCGCCGTGCTGATCCACGAAGCGATCGGCGAGCAGCTGACCTGCGTGTTCGTCGATCACGGCCTGATGCGGCTGGGCGAGGCGGAGCAGGTGGTTTCGCTGTTCCGGAACCACTACAACATCCCGCTGGTCCACAAGGATGTCTCGGCGCTGTTCCTGGGCGGGCTGGCCGGCGTCACCGATCCCGAAGCCAAGCGCAAGTTCATCGGCAAGACCTTCATCGACGTGTTCGAGGAAGAGGCTAAACAGGTCGGCGGCGCGGACTTCCTCGCCCAGGGCACGCTTTACCCGGACGTGATCGAATCTGTCTCGTTCACCGGCGGGCCATCGGTAACGATCAAGAGCCACCACAACGTCGGCGGCCTGCCCGAACGCATGAACATGCAACTGGTCGAACCGCTGCGCGAACTGTTCAAGGACGAGGTCCGCGAACTGGGCCGCGAACTGGGCCTGCCCGAAGTGTTCGTCGGCCGCCACCCCTTCCCCGGCCCCGGCCTTGCGATCCGCATCCCCGGCGAGGTGACGCGCGAACGCTGCGACGTGCTGCGCAAGGCCGATGCGATCTACCTGGAAGAAATCCGCAACGCGGGGCTCTATGACGCGATCTGGCAGGCCTTCGCCGTGCTGCTGCCGGTCAAGACCGTGGGCGTGATGGGCGACGGACGCACTTACGACAACGTCTGCGCCCTGCGCGCCGTGACCAGCACCGACGGCATGACCGCCGACATCTACCCCTTCGACGCCGCCTTCCTCAGCCGGGTCGCCACCCGGATCATCAACGAGGTCAAGGGCATCAACCGGGTGGTCTACGACTACACCAGCAAGCCCCCCGGCACGATCGAGTGGGAATAGGCCGAGACCGGGCGCTCTAGCGCGCCCGCTCTGGCCCCTTCCAGTTGCCCTTGCGGTGCGGCTTTCCGGCCGGGCGGGGCCCGCGCGGGCCATCGCGGCGGGGTTCGCGCACTTCGTCGCGCGGCTTGCCTTCCAAGGCGACGATTTCCACGCCGTCATCCTCGCCTGCGGTGCGCTGCACCGCCGCGAGGAAGCGCGCGGCAATGGCGCCGGGGACTTCGAACAGCGTTTCCGCGCCGGTGATGCGGATCGCGCCGATATCGCTGCGGCTGACATGGCCGCGGCGGCACAGCAGTGGCAGGATCCAGCGCGGATCGGCGTTCTGGCGGCGGCCGACGTTCATCCGGAACCAGACGCTGCCTTCAAAGCCCGGGCGCGGACCGCGCGGCGGCGGGGCGGCATCGGCGGCGAGCAGCTCTTCCGGCTCGGGCAGGCGCGCGCGGTGGGCGCGGACCAGGGCCGCGGCGATATCCTCGGCGCTGCGTTCGGCGAGCAGGCGGGCGGCGAGCGCGCGGTCCTCCTCGTCGGTCTCGACCGGCGCAAGCAGCGCGGCGAGCATCCGCTCGCTATCCGCCGCGCGGATTTCCGCAGCCGAAGGCGGCGCGACCCAGTCGGCGGGAATGCGCGCGCCGCGCAGCATCATTTCCACCCGGCGGCGGCGCGGATAGGGCACCAGCAGGATCGCCGTGCCCTTCTTGCCCGCCCGGCCCGTGCGGCCCGAGCGGTGCTGGAGCGTTTCGGCATCGCGTGGAATCTCGACATGGACCACCAGCGACAGGCTGGGCAGATCGATCCCGCGCGCGGCAACGTCGGTTGCCACGCAAACCCGCGCGCGCTGGTCGCGCAGCGCCTGGAGCGCGTGGTTGCGCTCGTTCTGGCTGTGCTCGCCCGACAGCGCGACCACGGCAAAGCCGCGCTCGGTCAGGCTGGCGTGAAGATGGCGGACATTGTCGCGCGTGGCGCAGAACAGCATCGCCGTTTCCGCTTCGTGATAGCGCAGCAGATTGACCACCGCGTTCTCGATATCGGCCGGGGCAATCGCCATGGCGAGGTATTCGATGTCACCATGGCCGCGATCCGAATCGGCGGTCGAGATGCGCAGCGCATCGCGCTGGTAACGCTTGGCTAGCGCCACGATCGGCTTGGGCATGGTGGCCGAGAACAGCAGCGTGCGGCGCCCATCCGGAGTCGCGTCGAGCAGTTCCTCAAGGTCTTCGCGGAAGCCCATGTCGAGCATCTCGTCCGCCTCGTCGAGCACGGCCACGGCGAGGCTCTTGAGGTCGAGCGCGCCGCGTTCAAGGTGATCGCGCAGGCGGCCCGGCGTGCCGACCACGATCTGCGCGCCATAGCCGAGCGCGCGGCGTTCCTTCGATGCGTCCATCCCGCCAACGCAGGTGGCAACCCGCGCGCCAGTCGGGCCATAGAGCCAGGCCAGCTCGCGGCTGACCTGAAGGGCCAGTTCGCGGGTGGGGGCGATGATCAGCGCCAGCGGCGCGGCGGCGGGACGGGCGCGGCCCGCCTCGTCCAGTAGCTGCGGCGCCATGGCGAGGCCGAAGGCAACCGTCTTGCCCGAGCCGGTCTGGGCGGAAACGATCAGGTCGCGCCCTTCCGCCTCGGTTTCGAGCACGGCGGCCTGGACGGACGTGGGGGCGGCATAGCCGCGTGCGGCAAGCGCTTCGGCGAGAAGCGGGAATGGAGTCTGGAAGGTCATATTCTCAATGCTTGCGAGGATCGGCCACAGGGCCGCAGGCGGGCGAAGCGGCCCACCGTCATGCCCCGCCGTTAGGCTTTTCGCAGCCGCAGCACAATCGGAAAGGGAAATCAGCGCCGTCACGGACTTGATCCGGGACGGCGTCACCCCGCCACTTCGATCTTCAGCACCTCGATGGCTTCTTCCCTGCCGCCGAAGTCCAGCACGTCGCCCGCTTCCGCGCCGCTCAGCGCGCGGGCGAGCGGGGCGGTCCAGGCGATGGTGCCGCTGGCGGGATCGGCCTCATCATCGCCAACCAGGGTCAGCACCCGCTGCTGGCCGTTCAGCCGGAAAGTTACCGTGGCGCCGAATTCCACAGTCTTGCCGCCGGGCGGGGGCATGAGTTCGGCGGTGATCTGGCGGGTCTGCCAATAGCGCAAGTCGCGCTTCAGCGCCTTGACTACGGCTTCGTCGGCGGCCCCCGCCAGCTGCGCCTCAAGCCCCGCGATCCGCTCCGTGATCAACCGCTGTCCGCGCGCCGTCACCCGGTTGGGACCGGGAGGGATCGGGATCTCGAACCGGGGTTCAAGGTGTTCCTCATCCCCGTCGCGGCGGAAGGCAACACTCATCGTCAGGCCACCAGCGCTTCGAGCGCCTCGCTGGCTTCCAGCCAGGCAAGTTCGGCACCCTCGATCTGCTCTTCCAGCGTGGCGCGGCGCTTCATCAGTTCGGTCATGGTCAGCTTGGCAAGCTCGCCCTTCGCCGCACCGGGATCGAACATCGCCTGATCAATGGCGCTGCGCTGCTGGGTGAGCCGTTCCAGCTCCGTCTCGGCCTTGCGAGCCGCCTTGCGCAGTTCCTGACCCTTTTCGCGCGCTTCGGCGGCGGCCTTGCGCTGGTCCTTCTTGTTGACGCCCTTGCCGCCCTCGCCGCGCGTTGCCGGTGGGTCCTTGGCCAGCACGAAGGCGATATAATCGTCGATCGAGCCGTCGAAGTCCTTCGCCGTCCCCCGGTCCACCAGCACCAGCCGGTCGGCGGTCATTTCCAGCATGTGCCGGTCGTGGCTGACCACGATCACCGCGCCGGAATATTCATTGAGCGCCTGGATCAGCGCCTCGCGCGCATCGACATCAAGGTGGTTGGTCGGCTCGTCGAGGATCAGGAGGTGCGGCGCATCGCGGGTGATCAGCGCCAGCGCCAGCCGCGCGCGTTCACCGCCCGAAAGCTTGCCGACCTCGGTCGTCGCCTTGGGGCCGGAAAAACCGAACCGCCCCAGCTGGCCGCGCACCGCCGCCGGGCTGGCGCCGGGCATCTGCACCGTCATGTGCTGGAGCGGGGTTTCGCTGCGGTCGAGCTCTTCCACCTGGTATTGGGTGAAATAGCCCACCTTCATCCGTCCGCTGGCGGCCATCGCCCCGTCCATCGGCTTAAGCTGCGCGGCGAGCAGCCGGGCCAGCGTGGTCTTGCCATTGCCATTGCGCCCCAGCAGCGCGATCCGGTCATCCGGATCGATGCGCAGGTTCAGTCGGCTCAGCACCGGCGTGTCGCCATAGCCGACCGAGGCGAGATCGAGCGTGATCAGTGGCGGGCGCAGTTCGTCCGGCGCGGGGAAATCGAAGCTGAGCGAAGGATCGTCGATCAGTTCGGCGATGGGTTGCAGCTTGGCCAGCGCCTTGGCGCGCGACTGCGCCTGCTTCGCGGTGGAAGCCCGCGCCGAATTGCGCGCGACATAGTCCTGCAACCGCTCGCGCATGGCCTGCTGCTTGGCCTTGGCCGAGGCGATCTGCGCCTGCCGTTCGGCCCGCTGACGCTCAAAGGCATCATAGCCGCCCGGGTAGAGCGTCAGCTTGCCGCCGGTAAGATGCAGGATGTTGTCGACCACGTTGTTGAGGAAGTCGCGCTCGTGGCTGACCAGCAGGATCGTTGCCGGATAGGCGCGCAGGAAGTCCTCCAGCCAGAGCACGGCTTCAAGATCGAGGTGGTTGGACGGCTCGTCGAGCAGCAGCAGGTCGGGCTGGGAAAACAGCAGCGCGGCCAGCGCCACGCGCATCCGCCACCCGCCCGAGAAGCTCTCGAGCGGCCGGTGCTGCGCCTCTTCATCGAAGCCCAGTCCCACCAGGATTCGCGCCGCGCGAGCCGGGGCGGAATGGCCCTCGATGGCAATCAGCCGCTCATGGATTTCCGCCAGGCGGTGCGCGTCCTCACAGCCCTCGCTTTCGGCCATCAGCGCGGCGCGCTCGGTATCGGCGGCCAGCACCGTCTCGAACGGGGTGGAATCCCCGCCCGGAGCCTCCTGCGCGATATAGCCGATGCGCGCGCCGCGCGGCATGGAAACCGCGCCGCTGTCCGGCTCCAGCATCCCGGCGATCACCCGCACCAGCGTGGACTTGCCAGCGCCGTTGCGGCCGATCAGCCCCACGCGCCCGCGCGGCGGCAGCTTGGCGCTGGCGTCGTCGATGATCGTGCGTCCGCCAAGGCGGACCGTGATGCCGGAAAGGTTAAGCATGGGCCGCGCCTAGCAGGACATCGATCAAATCGCCACGAACTTCCCGGCTTCGCGGTCCTTGCGGACCTTGAGGCCGTCGAACACCTGCCCGCTCATCGCGATCCACACGCCGGGCGGGGCGGTCTGGACGGCGGCCACGGCCATGCCGAGGTTGAAGGGGGCGTCGGTTTCGGCAAACCGCGCGGGCGAAAGCGCGCCGGTCAGGACCATGGTCTTGCCCGGCACTTGCGCGGCAAGGACCTTCGCGGTTTCGGTCATGGTGTCGGTGCCGTGGGTGATGACGATCCGCGATTCGGGCGCCTCGCGCGCGGCGGCGGCAATCAGCGCGCGATCGGCATCGCTAAGCTCCAGGCTGTCCTTGCGCATCAGTTCAATCACGCGCAGCGGCAGGGCAACGCGCGCTTCGGCCAGCAGGGCGGGAATGCCGCTGTCGACGATCCGGTATTCGCTGAGCGCGTCGAAGTAGTTCTTGTCGATCGTGCCGCCGGTGGTGAGGATCAGAATGGGCTGGGTCATGCGGCCCTGTTAGCCCGCGCGGCCCTATGCCGCCAGCGCCTCGTCCCCGATGGTGGCCACGGCCCGGCGCAGGGCGGCGGCGGCATCTGGCGTCAGTTGGTGTTCGAACAGCGTGAGATGCTGAGCGAGGGTGCGCCGCACCGCGCCTGAGCCTGTCCCGGTCGGCGCGCCCAGCTCGCGCGAGTGTTCGAGGCCATAGCGCAGGATGATCGTCGCGTTGGTGGCCAGATCGCGCAGCCGCTCCCGGGGCCAGGCGAGCAGTCCCGCATCGACCAGCGCGGCAAGGTGCGCCTCGAACTGGAGGAAGCTGCGCTCCAGCCAGTCGGGCGCGCGTGCGCGGATCGTGTCGGCATGCTCGCCATAACTTTGCTGATCGCGGTAGAGAAAGCGGAACTCGCGGAATTCTTCCATCAGGGCGGCGAGCAAGCGGGCATAGCCGGCCAGCGGATCATCGCCCGGGACCAGTTCCAGCCGCGCCTCTATGCTTGCGGCATACCGCTCGCCAATCGCATCAAGCAGCGCGCGCCTGGTCTTGAAATGATACCACAGGTTGCCCTCGGCGATGCCGCAATGCGCGGCCAGCGCGGCGGTGGTGACCGCGCCATAGCCCTGTTCGTTGAACAGCTGCCGGGCCTGTTCGACAATGCGTTCGCGCGTGCGCATCAGTAGCGGGACAATTCGACCATCACCTCCTTGTAGCCATGAACGAAGCAGGTTGCGACCCGTTCGGGCTCGGCGATTACGTTGGCGCGCAAGCGGCGCTTCGCCATTTCCTCGAGCAGGGTGGTAAGTTGCAGTTCGGCGACCCGCGCGCCGACGCAGCGGTGGATGCCGTATCCGAACGACAAGTGCCGCCGGGCGTTGGGGCGATCGACGATCACCTTGTCCGCATCCTTGAACACGCTCTCGTCACGGTTGGCGGAGATGTACCACAGGACAACCTTGTCGCCCTTCTTCATCTGCGCACCCTCGAATTCGGTATCTTCGGCCACCGTGCGGCGCATGTGGGCCAGCGGGGTCTGCCAGCGCACCAGTTCCTGTACCGCGTTGGGGATCAGCGAGGGGTCGGCTTCCAGCTTCGCCCGCTCATCGGGGAACTGGCTGAGGCCCCAGGCGAAGGCCGACATCGAATTGCGCGTCGTATCGTTGCCGCCCACGATCAGCAGGATCAGGTTGCCGATGAATTCCTGCTCGCTCATGTGGCTCATCGCGTCGGAGCGGAGCATGACCGAGATCAGGTCCTTGCCGGGATTGGCCAGCTTCTGCTGCCACAGGCCGGCGAAGGCCGCGCCCATTTCAAACAATGCCTCGTTGAGGCGGGCAAGGTCCTCGGGTGTCTTCATCAGTTCGACATTGCCGCCCATGTCCGACCAGTAGGTCAGCTTGGCGCGCTCCTCCCATGGGAAGTCGAACAGCTTGGCGAGCATTCCGGTGGTAAGCTCGATCGAAACGCGATCGACCCAGTTGAATGCCTCCCCGATCGGCAGCGAATCCAGCACCTCGGCCGTGCGGGCCTGCACCTCTGCCTTCATTTCCGCGACTTCGCTCGGCCCGAAGCTGGGGGCGATGGTGCGGCGCTGGGCAGTGTGGTGCGGCGGGTCCATGGCGATGAACATCGGCATGCGGATCTCGCCGTTGATCGGCGCCTCGACCCCGCCGGGGATCGCGATCCCGCCGTATTCCCAGCTGGACGAGAAAACCTTCGGCAGTGCCTCGGCATGGACGATCGGCTGGTAGGTTGAGATCGACCAGTAGGGGCCGAAATCGCTGTCCGGCACATACTGGACCGGGGCCTGTTCGCGCAGGCGGCGGAACGGTTCCTGCCAGCTTTCGTCCTGGTAGAGCGCCGCGCGGCTCACATCGATCGGCGGCAGGGCTGATTCGGTGCGCTCCAGCGCGGCGCTCTGGTTCATGGGCATCCTCTCCCGGGGCATTTTCGCCCTCTAGGGTGCGGACCTTAAAACTTGCCGCGCAAGAGTCAAGCCCGGACCGGAAGACCGTGCCACAAAAGCCAACGCCGCCCGGACCGAAGTCCGGACGGCGTCTCGCTGTACCTCTGTCAGGATCGGCTCAGTTGCCGCCCTTGATCCGCTTGTAGGGCACGAAATCGCCCAGATTCAGGAACCCGGTCTGGAAATGTCCGCTCCGGTCGACCGTGGTGACGATATCCAGCTTGCACAGCTGGCTGGTGCTGGTCCTGGTCACCAGGATGTCGTCATCGTCGATGTCAGCCGCATTCGCGGGTCGGTTGACGTAAATCGTGTTGCCATGGCCAAAGACCAGCGCGGTCTTGTCGAGAACTTCCAGCTCGCGCGAATTGTAGGTGCTGATGCACGAGACAGGTTCACCCGCGGTGCGCCCCGCCAGCAGCTTTTCAAGCCGCTGCTCGGGCGTCAGCCGGGGCTTCGCCTGAAGCGCGGGAGCGGCCAGCAAGCCGGCCGCCACGGCAGCCCCGGCGATCGAGGCAATCAGTTTGCGCATGACGATCTCCCTTTCAATCTTGCGGAGACCAACCTGCCGGGCCGCGCCTTAACGCGGGCTGACTGGAATTCAGCTCAGCCGGTGCCGCCCACGGTCAGCCCTTCGACCAGCAGGCTGGGCTGGCCGACCCCGGCGGGAACGCTCTGTCCGCCCTTGCCGCAAATGCCGACGCCTTCATCAAGCGCCATGTCGTTGCCGATGCCCTTGACGCGGGTCAGCACGGTCGGCCCGTCACCGATCAGCGTCGCGCCCTTGATCGGCGCACCCAGCCTGCCGTTCTCGATCCGGTAGGCCTCGGTGCAGGAAAACACGAACTTGCCCGAAACGATGTCGACCTGTCCGCCGCCAAAGCTTTTGGCGAAAATCCCGTTCTTGACGCGGCTCAGCAGTTCGGCGGGATCATCATTTCCCCCGCGCATGAAAGTGTTGGTCATGCGCGGCATCGGCGCATGGGCATAGCTCTCGCGCCGCCCGTTGCCGGTGGCGGGCACGCCCATCAGCCGGGCATTGAGCCGGTCCTGCATATAGCCCTTGAGGATCCCGTCCTCGATCAGCACGTTCTCGCGCGTGGGGGTGCCCTCGTCATCGATCGAGAGCGAGCCTCGCCGCCCCTGCCCGCCAACGCCCAGCAGGGTGCCATCATCGATCACGGTGACGCCGGGCGCACCTACCCGCTCGCCAATCCGGCCGGAGAAGGCCGAAGTGCCCTTGCGGTTGAAATCGCCTTCCAGCCCGTGGCCGACCGCTTCGTGCAGCAGCACGCCCGGCCAGCCGGGGCCGAGCAGCACGGTCATCTCGCCCGCTGGCGCCGCGACGCTTTCCAGATTGGTCAGCGCCTGGGCCAGCGCGGTGTCGATCGCGCGGTTCCAAGTCTCGGGCTGGAACAGGTCGTCATAAAGCCGCCGCCCGCCAATCCCGAAGCTGCCGGTTTCGCGCCGTCCGTTCGCTTCCGTGACGATTCCGACGTTGAGCCGCACCAGCGGGCGCACGTCATGGGCCACAAAGCCGTCGGCGCGCACGATCTCCACCACCGACCAGCTGCCCGACAGGGTGACGCTGACCTGCGCGACGCGCGGATCGCGCGCGCGGGCCGCGGCGTCGATCGTTTCCAGCAGCTTCACCTTCTCGGCAAAGGGCACCAGATCGAGCGGCGAGGCATCGGTATAGAGGTGGCGGTTGCTGCCTGCCGGGGGCGGCGCAGGCTGGCCCGCGGCGGGATCGAGCAGGCGCAGCGTCTCGCCCGCGCGGCGGATCGCCTCGGCGCTGATCTCGTTGGCATGGGCAAAGCCGGTCATCTCGCCCGACAGGCCGCGCAGGCCGAAACCGGCATCGCGCGAATAGTCGGCGGTTTTCAGCCGCCCGTCATCGAAGGTGAAGGTCTCCGCCGCGATGAACTGCATATACAGTTCGCCATCGTCGCAGCGCGCCAGCGCCTCGCGCGTGACGGCCTGCGCGGCCTCGGGAGTGAGCTGACGGTAAAGAAGCGAGCGGGGATCGGAGAGCGTCATGCGCTCCGATATAGGCAGCCTAGCGGCTGGCGCCAGAGGCGATGTCGGGCAACGCGGCCTGATCGGCGCCGTCAGCCGGCCCGCCCTTCAGCACGAAGCGCTTGTCGCAATAGCCGCAATCGACATAGCCATGCTCGTCGATTTCCAGCCAGACACGCGGATGGCCCAGCGCCGCGCCGCCCCGGATGTCGGTGGCGCCATCGCAGGAAACGCGGGTGGTGGTGACGGTGACGGTTTCGGGCGGCGTGATCATGGCCCAGCGCCCTAGCAGGGTGTGTGTCTGATTTCCAGCCTACTGGTACTGGACAGTGACCGCGAACGAGCCGGTGTAAACTCCCGGCGCCTGGTTCGCCCCAACCCCCAGCGTGCCCGCAACCCGGAAGTTGAATATTCCCGAGTTCGGAACAATCTCGTAACGGCGGCGACCGTTGCCAAGCCCATGGCCATTGCCGCCAAGGTAGTTGAGATCCGGAGTGGTATCCATCGTGACCGTGGTGACGGTCATTGTCGCTCCGCCGGGTCCGGTCAGCGCGATGGTGGTTGGCAGGGCGATACGCAGGGTCATCCGCCGGACCCCCATCCCGGTGAACTCCGCCGAATGGCAGCCCCCGGCTTGAACGACGCCGCCAGTGGTTGTGCACTGGCCGGTATCGGGATTGACGGTGACTGTCCCTGCGGTGGTCGAAGCGGCAAAGCGCCCGAAGGCGAGGCTGCGATTGTTGATGAGCGACGCAGGTTCGACCACCACCGCGCTGGCGCTGGCGGTTGCCGTCGCAGTTTCGGCGCGGGCGGCTGTCGCCAGAAATGGGCCGACAAGCATGGCCGCAAGCGTCGCGCCAGCCAGGTGCCGGACCGCATCTGGTGTGCGGCGGTGAAAGGAATCCCCCCGGATCATTCGGCTTTTCTACCCGGTGTGTGTGAATCCGGTCTGCGCAGGCATGGTTAACAACGCGGTAATCACCTGTGTTTGCCCTTAGCCCCCAGCGCGCACGGGCAGCCGCGCGCGCCGGGGCTTTACGGCGGCGCGTTCCTGCCGCAAAGCGGCTCCATGGAAACGCCTGCCGCCATCCGCATCCGCGACCTGGAAAAGGTCTATGCCGCCGCCGGAAACGCCCCTGCCAAGCACGCGCTGAAAGGGGTCAGCTTCGATGTGCCGCAAGGCCAGATCTTCGGCCTGCTCGGCCCCAACGGCGCGGGCAAGTCGACCCTCATCAACATCCTTGCGGGGCTGGTGCGCAAGACGTCCGGATCCGCGGAAATCTGGGGCTTCGACATCGACGCCGACAGCCGCAACGCCAAGCGGTCGATCGGCATCGTGCCCCAGGAAATCGTCTTCGATCCGTTCTTCACCCCGCTCGAAGTGCTGGAAAACCAGGCCGGGCTTTACGGCGTGCCCAAGGCCGCGCGGCGTAGCCTGGAACTGCTGGGGCAGGTCCACCTGTCGGACAAGGCCAACGCCTATGCCCGCACCCTTTCGGGCGGCATGAAGCGCCGCCTGCTGATCGCCAAGGCGCTGGTCCACACCCCCCCGGTGATCGTGCTGGATGAGCCGACCGCCGGAGTTGACGTGGAGCTGCGCCGCCAGCTGTGGGAACTGGTGGGCGAACTCAACGCCGGCGGGGTGACCGTGGTGCTGACCACCCACTACCTCGAAGAGGCGGAACAGCTGTGCGACCGCATCGCGATCATCAACCACGGCCAGCTGATCGCCAACAAGCCGACCCGCGAACTGGTCGACATGGCGCGCGAAAAGGTGGTGGTCCTCACCTTTGACAGCGGGGTCCCCGAACTGCCGAGCAGCCCGGCCTTCCTCAAATGCGAACGCGCGGGCGAACGCACGATCGAGATCACCTATGACAAGGACCGCAGCAATGCGGGCGAGGTTCTGGCGCTGGTCCAGGGCCAGGGCTTCAGGATCATCGACGTGACCACCCGCGAGGCGGACCTTGAAGACGTGTTCGTCCACCTGACCAGCCAGGCGGCGGCGTGATCCGCCCAGCCTCAAGACCCACCCCCGCCCCGTCCCGCAAGCGGGAGGGGAGCACGCTGGTAAATCCCCCTCCCGCTTGCGTGAGGGGTTAGGGGTGGGCCAGTGAGAAGGCGCCGGTGAGAGGCCAGGGAAAATTCGCAGATCGCAATACGGCCCGCGCGCGGGAGCTGCGGAACTCGGCCACGCCAGCTGAACGCCTGCTATGGCAATATCTTTCCCGATCGCAGCTTGGCTGCAAATTCAGCCGCCAGATGCCGGTCGGCCCGTTCTTCGCCGATTTCCTCTGCCGCGAACGCAGCATCATCATCGAGCTTGACGGGCATTCGCACGATGTCCAACCGGAACGTGACGCGATGAGGGACCGCATCTTGAAACAGGCTGGCTACCGAGTGCTGCATTTTTCGAACGGGGATGTGCTGGGCAATGTCGAAGGGGTGACTTCCGCGATCCGAATGGCGCTTGCCGAAGGCCCTACCCCCGGCTCCTCCCGCAAGCGGGCGGGGCGCATATGATCCACGACGTCATCGTCGTCGGCTCGGGCGCGGCGGGGCTTACGGCGGCGCTGGCGCTGGCGGAGAAGCTCAAGGTTCTGGTGCTGGCCAAGGGCGAGCTGACCGGCGGTTCGACGTCCTGGGCGCAGGGCGGGATCGCCGCCGTGCTGGACGCGGGCGACACGTTCGAAAACCACATCAGCGACACGATGATCGCCGGGGCCGGCCTCAACCGGCGCGAAACGGTGGAGTTCGTGATCGAGCGGGCGCCCCATGCGATCAACCGGCTGGTCGAACTGGGCGTGCCGTTCAACACCGAGGGCGAGGCGCTCCACCTGACCCGCGAAGGCGGGCATTCCCACCGCCGCATCGTTCATGTCAACGATGCCACGGGATGGGCGGTGGAAGAGGCGCTGCTGCGCGCGGCAGAGGCCAATCCCAACATCACCCTGCTGCCGGGCCGGGCCTGCATCGACCTGATCACCGGGCGGCACGAGGCGGAGCGCTATTCGGGTTCGGGCCGGGTCTGGGGGGTCTATGCGCTCGACCAGACCACCGGCACGGTCGAGGCACACACCGCGCGCGCGACGATCCTCGCCACCGGCGGGGCGGGCCGCGTCTACCAGTTCTCCACCGCCCCGCGCGGCGCGACCGGCGACGGGATCGCAATGGCCTGGCGGGCCGGTGCACGCGTTTCCAACATGGAAATGATGCAGTTCCACCCGACCTGCCTCTACAACCTCGACGTCAAGAACTTCCTGATCACCGAAGCCGTGCGCGGCGAAGGCGGGCACCTGCTCAATCCGCGCACCGGGCACCGCTATATGCCCGATTACGACGAGCGCGCAGAGCTTGCCCCGCGCGACATCGTGGCCCGCGCCAACGACAGCGAGATCAAGCGCGACGGGCTTGATTTCGTCCACCTCGACATCAGCCACCAGCCGCCGGAATTCGTGCGCGAGCATTTTCCCAACATCCACGAAAAGCTGCTGGGCCTGGGCATCGACATGACCCGCCAGCCGATCCCGGTGGTGCCCGCCCAGCATTACACCTGCGGCGGCATCCTGATCGACCTCAACGGCCGCACCGACCTGCCCGGGCTCTACGCGGCGGGCGAATGCACCGAAAGCGGGCTGCATGGCGCGAACCGGCTTGCTTCCAACAGCCTGCTCGAATGCTTCGTCTTCGGCGAGGCGGCAGCGGCAGATATTCTCGCCCGCTGGGACCAGTTCGACGCTCCGCCCGCGGTGCGGGCATGGGACGAAAGCCGCGTCACCGATTCCGACGAGGAAGTTGTGATCAAGCAGAACTGGACCGAGATCCGCCGCTTCATGTGGAACTATGTCGGCATCGTGCGCACCACCAAGCGGCTGGAGCGCGCGGCGCACCGGATCGACCTGCTGACCGGCGAGGTGGAAGACTATTACGGCCACTTCCGCGTTTCGACCGACCTGATCGAGCTTCGCAACCTGCTCCAGTGCGCCCAGCTGATCGTCCGCTCGGCATTGCAGCGCAAGGAAAGCCGGGGCCTGCACTACACCCTCGATTACCCGGACCTGCTTGCGCAAGCGGCCGATACCGTGCTGGTCCCCTGACCTTCCAGTTGCATTGCGCGCAACAGCGGGTGCGCCCTATCCGTTTGACTTGAACCGGGGGCCGGGAGGAAACTCCGGTCAAGCTCCTGAGTCGGAAAAACCCCGCAATCCGTGGGTTCCGCTTCAGGATTCGGGAACATTTGCCTGTCATCATGGCAGGGCCTGCGGTGAGCGCGGGCGGATCGGGAAGGACGAAACATGGTACGCAGCGCAGCCGGCAAGAGCGAGCCCAAGGCGGCTCCCGCCAACGACGCGAGCCTGCCCCCGGCGGTCGAGGAAAGCCTTGCGGGCGAGCGCGCGGAGGCGGCGCTCGAAGCGGAGGAGGCCGCGCTCGACGACCTGGCAGCCAGCGGCAACAGCGAGGGGATCGAGGCGATCATCGCCGGTGCCTCGCCCGACGATGCGGCGCGGATGCGCGATTACCTCGGCCTGCCCAAGCCCTCCGGACGGCCACGCAAGACCAGCGACGAACTGGCCGACGACTGGCGCAAGGGCGGCTACCCCTACAAGTTCAAGATGCTGCGCAAGGACTATGAACGCGAAAAGTTCATCCTCCAGACCGAACTGCTGAAACTGCAGCAGTGGGCCAAGGAAACCGATCAGCGGCTCATCATCCTGTTCGAGGGCCGCGATGCCGCCGGCAAGGGCGGGGCGATCAAGCGCTTCATGGAACACCTCAACCCGCGCGGCGCGCGCGTCGTCGCGCTCGAAAAGCCGAGCGAGGTGGAGCGCGGCCAGTGGTACTTCCAGCGCTATGTCGAGCACCTGCCGACCAAGGGCGAAATCGTGCTGTTCGACCGTTCATGGTACAACCGCGCCGGGGTGGAGCGCGTCATGGGCTTCTGCAGCGAAGAGGAATACAAGGAATTCCTGCGCCAGGCGCCCGAGTTTGAACGCAACCTGGTGCGCAGCGGCATCCACCTGATCAAGTTCTGGTTCTCGGTCAGCCGCGAAGAGCAGCGCCGCCGCTTCAAGGAGCGCAAGGTCCACCCGCTCAAGCAGTGGAAGCTCTCTCCCGTCGATCTCGCCAGCCTCGACAAGTGGGACGACTATACCCGCGCCAAGGAAGCGATGTTTTTCGCCACCGACACCGCCGACAGCCCGTGGACCGTGATCAAGAGCGACGACAAGAAGCGCGCCCGGCTCAACGCCATGCGCTATGTCCTCCATTCGCTGCCCTACAAGGACAAGGACGTGAAGCGGATCGGCATGGTCGACGACCTGATCGTGGGCCGCGCCAACATCATCCACGAACGCGGCGAGCACGGCTGGCGCAGCGGCAAGGACGATTGAGGGGAGTCCCTGTTGGGTGCGCCTTTCGCCTCCGCGAAAGGCTTGGCCTGGCCGGCCCGCTCCCCCGGCCCGACCACCCACAGGGTACCATAAATGGGTGGTCGGGCCGGGGGAGCGGGCCGGCCAGGCCAGGACAGGGCGGATGCCCTGTCCGCACCGCCGTGAGGCGGAAAGGACTCCCCGGCGGAGCGGGCTGGTGTTGCAAGCCCTTCGCGGATGCGAAGGGCGCACCCTACTATAGATGCCAGCCGAGCTGGCGCCCGATGAAGATCAGCACGATCGCGCCCAGCACGGATGCGAGGCAGCCCGCGCGGTTGACGCCTTCGCCGCCCATGCCGCGATTGGCGACCAGCCCGGCCAGCAGCGACCCACCGACGCCCAGCAGGATGGTCATCCCCCAACCCATGTCGACCGCACCGGGGTAAAAGAACCGCGCCAGCGCGCCGATGACGAGCCCGGAAAAGATGGCGCCGATCAGGTTGAGCATGGGGACAGTCCTTTCATCCGAATGGGCCGAGCATAGGCCCCGGAGGATCGCCTTTCAATCATGACGCGGCGCGTCAGCCTGGTCTGGCGAAAGTCCGATCAGGCAAATTTCACGCGCGCTGCCGCAACAAGATTGCCGGGTTCGATTCTATCCGTGTCAACGCCCCCGGCCACCTGTCCACGGGCAAAAATTTTTGCACGGATTCATTTTGACTCTTGCGGTGGCGCACAACGCTGGAAATCCCGCGCGTCGCTGCACCGCAACCGCGCCACCGGGACCGCCACCTGCAGTCGTCAGTGGTTTCGCGCCTATTTACCCTCTTGCGCGCGATTCAGGAAAAGGCATTATGCCCACATATGGTGCATGATAACGGGCGCGCACACCATATGTTGTTTTAACCACCATTGTTGATGAGGGGTATCCTATGACTACCAATTGGCCATTTTCACTTTTTGAAGGAACGTTCGATGAATGCAAGGAAGGCACCTGTAGAGGTTAAGGGGTTCCGCTCTGTCCGGGTTTGGATGAATGATGCACAACGGGGATTCCAGAATTATCGTTGGGTTTCAGTAGCTAACAATGATCACGCTGACGAAGACTCCATCGAGTGGGATGAGGATTCTTCGCCGGATGATTGTCCGTTCTAGTGGGCGGACTCTCCAGCAACCAATTTTCGGAACCCCCGTTGACAAGCCATTAGGGACGATTCAAAACCCACTACAGATGGTAATCAACGGGGGTTCGGACCACTACACATAGTGGGGTCCGCGGTTTGCATGATTTCGTCGCATTCAAGGTTTGGGGGCTTTAGTCTCTTCAGATCATGACGGGTCGTGCCAACTTCACTCCCTGGAACATGGGGGCTGCAAGTGGATTTCAGGAACGGAGACGAACCGGCGATGGCCGAAGTCGAGGCAGCGGTTGCGGAAGCAGTGGAGACGGGGAATGCCCCGGCAGTGACGATGAACGCAAAGAACGACGCGGGCAGCGCGGAACTGGTCGAGCAGCTGGGCGCCGCCGCGCTCCAGGGCGCGCTCGCGGGCGCGGCGCAGGCCGCTGCCACCAAGGACGATTCCAAGGCGATCCACGACCGCCGCTTCGCGATCGAGGTCGATCATGCGCGCGATGCGCTGCTGACCGATTTCGGCAAGGAAACGCTCGACGACCGCTACCTGCTCCCCGGAGAGCGCTATCAGGACCTGTTCGCGCGCGTCGCCGCCGCCTATGCCGACGATCAGGACCACGCGCAGCGGCTGTACGACTACATCTCGAAACTGTGGTTCATGCCCGCCACCCCGGTGCTGTCGAACGGCGGCACCAATCGCGGCCTGCCGATTTCGTGCTATCTCAATTCCGTGTCGGACAGCCTTGAAGGCATCGTCGGCACCTGGAACGAGAACGTCTGGCTGGCCAGCCGGGGCGGCGGGATCGGCACCTACTGGGGCAACGTGCGCGGGATCGGCGAGCCGGTCGGCCTCAACGGCAAGACCAGCGGGATCATTCCCTTCGTGCGGGTGATGGACAGTCTGACCCTGGCGATTTCGCAGGGTTCGCTGCGGCGCGGTTCGGCGGCCTGCTACCTCGACGTCTCGCACCCCGAGATCGAGGAGTTCCTCGAAATCCGCAAGCCTTCGGGCGATTTCAACCGCAAGGCGCTCAACCTCCACCACGGCGTGCTGCTGACCGACGAGTTCATGGAATGCGTCCGCGAGGGCCGCGAATTCCACCTGCGCAGCCCCAAGGACGGTTCGGTGCGCGGCACGGTCGATGCCCGCGCCCTGTTCCAGAAGCTGGTCGAGACCAGGCTGGCCACGGGCGAGCCCTATATCGTGTTTGCCGACACGGTGAACCGGATGATGCCCAAGCATCACCGCGACCTGGGGCTGAAGGTTTCCACCTCCAACCTCTGCTCGGAAATCACCCTGCCGACCGGCAAGGACCACCTGGGCAACGATCGCACGGCGGTGTGCTGCCTCTCCAGCCTCAACCTGGAAACCTGGGACGAATGGCACGACGATGACCGCTTCGTCGAAGACGTGCTGCGCTTCCTCGACAACGTGCTGCAGGACTATATCGACCGCGCGCCCGAGGAAATGGCCCGCGCCCGCTATTCGGCGATGCGCGAACGCAGCGTCGGCATGGGCGTGATGGGCTTCCACTCGTTCCTCCAGATGAAGGGGATCGGGTTCGAAAGCGCCATGGCCAAGGCCTGGAACCTCAAGATGTTCAAGCACATCGCCGCCAAGGCGGACGAGGCCAGCCTGCTGCTCGCCCAGGAACGCGGGGCCTGCCCGGATGCCGCCGACATGGGCGTGATGCAGCGCTTTTCCTGCAAGATGGCGATCGCGCCGACCGCGTCGATCAGCATCATCTGCGGCGGCACTTCGGCCTGTATCGAGCCGATCCCGGCCAACATCTATACCCACAAGACCCTGTCGGGCAGCTTCGTGGTCAAGAACCCGTATCTGGAAAAGCTGCTCCAGACGAAGAGCAAGGATTCGACCAACGTCTGGAACTCGATCCTCGAACGCGGCGGTTCGGTCCAGCACCTCGACTTCCTGAGCCAGGAGGAAAAGGACGTCTACAAGACCAGCTTCGAGATCGACCAGCGCTGGCTGCTCGAATTCGCGGCCGATCGCACCCCCTACATCGACCAGGCGCAGAGCCTCAACCTCTACATCCCGGCTGACGTCGACAAGTGGGATCTGGCCATGCTGCACTTCCAGGCTTGGGAGAAGGGGATCAAGAGCCTTTACTACCTGCGCTCGAAGTCGGTCCAGCGCGCGGGCTTCGCCGGCGGCGTGGAAGCGGACAACACCGCCGAACCGGCAACCTACGAGCTGCCGACCACCGATTACGATGAGTGCCTGAGCTGCCAGTAGGCGCTCATGGTGCGGGAGCGATCCGATGAACCACGGCCGCGTCACCATGATGGGCGTTGGCGCTACGCTGATCGGCGCGGGGGGTGTTGTCTACACCCGCCGCGCCCCCAGCGAGAGCGCGGTCTATCTGCGGCGGATCGCCGGGACCATGCTGACCGTGTTCGGCGTGGTGCTGATGCTGTTTGCCGTGGGGCTGACCCTGGCAGGCGTGGACGGTTAGCGATGGCGCACGGAAAAATCATGACGGCCGTTACAATTGGCGACGAACTGCGGCTTGCGGCGCGCGCGCGGACAGGCTTCGGGAGAGGTCCTATCAACCTTTCAAGGAGTGTATTCTGATGCGTAAGTGGCACCGCTGGCTGTCGGTATTTTTCGGGGTTTTCCTGCTGTGGATCGCGGTGACCGGCACGCTGAGCCAGGTGGTGCCGCTGTATATCGACGCGACCAGCTCCGCCCCGGCCGCCGGGGCGCCCCAGCCCGAGGTTGCCTGCCCCGAAGGCTATACCTGCCGGCCCAAGCCCAAGGATGGCGATCCGCGTGCCCTGATCGGCCTGCTGCATCACCTCCATTCGGGCGAAAGCTTCGGCCCGCTGGGCGTTGCGATTGCCACCCTGTCGGGCTTTGCGATGATCTTCTTCAGCTTTTCGGGGCTGTGGCTGTACATTTCGATGTGGCGTAACCGCAAGGACCGCGGCGTGAAGCCCGGCTGGTTCTGGAAGTGACCGCCCCCGCATCTTTCCACCGTTGCAACACCCCGCGCGCTTCTGGCGCGCGGGGCTGCGCCCTATAGTTTTCGTTTCCAGTCCGGAGTCGTCCCATGCCCCTTCTCGAAGCCCGCAAGACCTACAAGCCCTTCGAATATCCGTGGGCCTACGACTACTGGAAGCGCCAGCAGCAGGTGCACTGGATGCCCGAGGAAGTGCCGCTGGGTGAGGACTGCCGCGACTGGGCGCAGAAGATCAGCGAGCACGAGCGCAACCTGCTGACCCAGATCTTCCGCTTCTTCACCCAGGCCGATGTCGAGGTGCAGGACTGCTATCACGAAAAGTACGGGCGGGTGTTCAAGCCGACCGAGGTCAAGATGATGCTGGCCGCCTTCTCCAACATGGAGACGATCCACATCGCCGCCTATTCGCACCTGCTCGACACGATCGGGATGCCGGAAAGCGAATACGGCATGTTCCTCGAGTATGAGGAAATGCGCGCCAAGCACGATTACCTCCAGCAGTTCGGGGTGGATTCGGACGAGGATATCGCCCGCACCCTCGCCATGTTCGGCGGCTTCACCGAAGGGCTGCAGTTGTTCGCCAGCTTCGCCATGCTGATGAACTTCCCGCGCTTCAACAAGATGAAGGGCATGGGCCAGATCGTTTCGTGGTCGGTGCGCGATGAAAGCCTGCACTGCGAAGGCATCACCCGCCTGTTCCACGCCTTCGTGGCCGAACGCGGCTGCCTGACCAAGGCGGTCAAGGAAGACATCATCGACTGCTGCCAGAAGACCGTGCGGCTGGAAGACGCCTTCATCGACCTCGCCTTCGAAATGGGCCCGGTGCCGGGGATGAGCCCCAAGGAGATCAAGCGCTACATCCGCTACATCGCCGACTGGCGCCTGGGCCAGCTGGGCCTGCCCGCGATCTACATGATCGAGGACCACCCCCTGCCCTGGCTCGCCCCGCTGCTCAACGGGGTGGAACACGCCAACTTCTTCGAAACCCGCGCCACCGAATATTCCAAGGCCGCCACGCGCGGCAACTGGAACGACGTCTGGTCCAGCTTCGACGCCCGCCGCAAGGCCAAGGGCGAAGTGAGCGCCGCGAACGAGGCGGGCGATGCGGCGGCGGAGCCGGATATGTTCGGGGGTGCCGGGGTGGCGGCGGAGTAATCGTCGCCCCTGCCTACCCAAAAAGTCCGTGATACTCTCTGTGCCACGCCAGAAAACGCGGATTTGGTCGATGCGTTTCCTGTTCGGGCAGCCGGGCACGACCATCGGAGTGCAGGAGCCTTTTTGCACTCTCGGCATCGTTGAGCTTGCGAGAGAGCAGGATTTTTCCGTCGTCACCAAGTGAAATGAGGCCGCGATCAAACATCCAATGCACGGTGCCAGAAAGGGCTATGCCGTTCGCCACCCTGTCTGGCCCCCCGGCCTCAACGCTCATGATATGAGCAGCCTGTGCCTCTGCCCGACCGCAGTCATCAATGAATTGAATGCCCGTAAGCGCGCAGCGGCGGTCATAGACCTCGAGGATGCGCTTACGAAATTGGCGATCGCGTAACGTCCGGCTCACCAAGGCCGTCGCGCGGTCGACCGGAGCACCCCAGTCAGCCGCGTTTTCGCGACATTTGTTCGTGTTATCACCTGGCCGGTCATCACTCGGCAGCAGGTCTTCGGCATCGACAAGGCCAAACCCAAGGATACGGTTGAAATCATCATCTGAAATAGGGCGAACTGGTTGAATTGATAACCTTTCGTTGAAACCGCCATTCTGGTCGAAAAGTCTGCGTTCGACGCCCTTGCCTTCAACCGAAAGCGCTACATCACGACCGAACTCAAGATAGCTCCCAGGTTCGAGTAAAGCGAGATACACGCCCTGATTCTGAGGATCGCGGACAATCTGTTCGACCCGAGCAATGGCGCAATAACCGCGCCCGGACTCTTGATACACAATCCACTGTCCGATGGCTCTCGCCGCAGCCATCAGCCATTGCTCATCGAGGCGATAGAAGGTGTCGGGCTGATCAGCATTAGTTGAACGGGGGCCGATCACGAAAACGCACTTGCTGGGAAAAGCGGAAGGCAAAAAAAGCGGAGCCGCAGCCAATCGATATTGGCCTCTGCCCAGAAACTCGATTTTTCCAAGATCACGTAGTTGTTGGAGTTCCCGTCTCAAGGTCGCTTGTGGCGTGGCGCCACGCGATCCTGTCTCGTTTACGATCCGTTGCAGTTCCTGCGCAATCAACTCCTGTAAGCTGAACTCCGCGCTGCCCAGGCGAGTGGTCAGTCGGGCCACTGCCAACTCCACCGATCTCGACCAATCTCCTCCTGCCAACGTTTCCCTCCAATTCACCTGCCGCTATGACTTAGGAATGACTGAAATGACCAAAGAAACCAAGATTGCGATAATTTGCAGTCGATGCGGTTCCAATCGGGTTACAAGAGATGCATGGGCCGAGTGGGATAGTGAAGCACAATCTTGGGTTCTGGGGGCCATCTATGATTATGCGTTCTGTCACAACTGTGAAGCGGATGCTTCCATGGAAGAAGTGCCATTCGAATCGAACTGAAAAGGCCGCTTCCAAATTCAGCCGATCCCGAGCAACTGGCTTATTAGCAAAGGCGCGATTTCGCTATCGCCGCACTTGATCCTTGTCACAGACGGGCCCCGCGCGCAGTCTAGGTTGGCGTCGCAACAACCCAAGGAGGACACGTCCATGACCATCCGTATCGTCTATCCCCTGGCCCTGGCGGGCGCGCTGGCGCTGGGCGGGTGCGGCGGCGAGAAGGCCGAGCAGGCCGCCGCCGAGCCGACCGAGGCTTCGAGCGAATTCGTGGCCGAAAACCCGACCGATCCCGCCGTTCCGGTCAACCTGCCGACCACGCCGATGACCAATGCGCCTGCCAGCGAAGCGGCACCGGCGGCGAGCGAGGCGCCCGCCAAGCAATAAGGCGGGGCGCAGCCCGCACACCTGCTCCGGGGCGAAAGGCGCTTGCCTTGCGCCCCGGTTCGGGCAGGTTGCAGCCAATCGTCCTGCCCGGAGGGAATGACCTTGACCTATGCCGTCTGGATCGCGCTTGCGGTCGTTGTGATCGCCGTGCTGCCGGCCATCCTGCGCGGCAGGAACGGCGGGGATTCGGGCGGGGATTCGGGCGGAGACCGGGGTGATGGCGATTCGGGCGGCGATGGCGGCGGGGATTGAACCGGCGGCCATGATCGCGCGCGCCTGCCGTGCCCTGGCGCTTGGCGCCGCATTCGCGCTTGCCCTTGGCGCCCTGCCCGCCCGCGCCGCCGATCCGCTGGCGGTGTTCGATCTGGCCAATTCGCCGATCGCCGATCGCGGCGTGGTGCGCACTTCGCCCGGCGGGCACAGCTGGGTCGATCCCGATGGCTGGTACAACATGGTGCTGCTGAGCGCCGATGCCGTGCGCCGCGATGGCGATTCCACCATCTTTTCCTATGCGATACCGGGCAGCTATGCCGAGATCGTGGTCCAGAAGGTGCCTGCCGCGAACATGCCCGCGTTGACCGCCGAGGATATCGAGCGCTGGTCGCAGGCCGCACTGGTGCCCGGATCGCCCTATGAGCCCAAGGGCATCCCACTGACCGCGCGGACCCTGCGCGGGCTGGGCGACACAACCCATGACGGCAAGCGCCCCGTGCCGCTGCCAACCTGGCAGGGCATTGTTACCAATGCCAAGGGACCGATGTTCTACCTCAACGCGCTGGTGCTGACCCGGCGCGGGACGCTGCGCATCACCTGCGGTTCGCTGCGGACAGCCGGGCAATGCGTCAACGTGCTGGCGGCGGCGATGCGAATCGAACGCGCCGCCTATTGATCGCTTCGGATCGCCGCGAAGGGCAGCAGGCAGAACGCGATCTGCCCGGCCAGCCCCAGCACCCCGGGCGGGGTGGTAAATCCCGCCAGCCAGGTCCGGGCCGGGATGCCCAGCAGCCCGATGCCGATCACGGCTTCGGCGGCCAGCAGCAGGACCAGCGCAGCAAGGCCCGATGCCAGGGCGGCATCCTGTGAGGCCGGGGCCATGCGCACCAGCAGCACCCTTGCCCAGATCCAGCTGGCCGCCAGCATGACCGGCAGTTCGGCGGCGACAGCGCCAACCGTTCCCAGATGCGGCGCCAGCCACAGCGTCCGCACCGTGCCCAGCACAAAGCCCAGCGCAAAGACCGGGGCAAAATAGGCCAGCGCGAACAGCAGGATACGGATCACCGCCGCCCCTTCCGCGCGCCCGCGTGCCTCACCCCGCGCCGCGCGGCGGCACGCGGCCCCGGATCTTGTCGAAGTGCGCCTTGATGTTGGCGAAGCGTTCGTCGATCGCCGGTTCGAAATCGGTGTCGGTCAGGATGTAGGCCCAGTCCTCCTCGATCCCCTCGCGCACCAGTTCGCCGACGTAATCGGGATCAATGCCCATGGCGACCCCGGCGCGGATCATCTCGATCGCGGCATTGTCAGCCGCGCCCTCGGTCATGGCTTCGACCTGGCCGAAGCGTTCGGGCAGGTTGCGGGTGCTGTCCATGATCCGGGTGCGGATCAGCCCCGGGCACAGCACCGAAACGCCGATGCCCTTTTCCGCCAGCGTCGGGCGCAGCCCTTCCGACAGGGCGACGACGCCGTACTTGGTAACGTTGTAGCTGGGGTTCACCCCCCCCGCGAGCCCCGCGATCGAGGCGGTGGAAACGATCTGCCCGCCCTCTCCATGGGCCTCGATCAGGGGGCCGAAAATCTCGATCCCCCAGATCACGCTCCACAGGTTGACGCCCAGGGTCCATTCCCAGCCGGCCTGGGTCCACGATCCGTAATCGCCCCCGCCGCCAACCCCGGCGTTGTTGACCAGGATATGGACCTTGCCGAAGCGTTCGATGGTGGCCCTGGCGGCGGCTTCCAGTTCCGCGCGCAGCGAAACGTCGGCGCGCACCGCGGCGACATCGGCATTGCCTGCGGCAAGCCCCGCGCGGGCGGTTTCCAGCGCCTGTTCCTCGATGTCGCAGAGCATCACCTTGACGCCCGCATGGGCAAGCGCGCGGGCGATGCCCAGCCCGATGCCCGAAGCCGCCCCGGTGACGAACGCCACCTTGCCTTCCAGATCGCGCACCGGATCAGGCCAGCAGGGTGGAAGGATTGGGCATCGCCATCCGCTTCTGCGCGTTGATCAGCGACAAGACCGAACGGACGATGCACAGCGCAACCGTGGCCATCAGGATCAGGAAGCCGATCAGCACGATCATCGTGACCACGCCGACGATGGTTCCGACCAGACCGATCCAGAAAGTGTTGATCAGGTACTGGTAATGGGTCGCCTCCCACTCCTCATGCGGCTCGCCCTTCCAGACGAAGGCCAGGATCACCCCGATCAGCGCGGTGATGCCCAGCACGAACGAGCTGAGATAGAGCAGGCTGATGATCGTCGGCCGGTTCATGTCGAACCCGCCGGATGTCGCGGGCGGCGGAGTGGGCGAAGGCGGCGGAGTGGGCGGCACGGCATCGGTCATGGAATATCCCCCTTTGGCCGCAAGTTGCGGCGGCAGGCGGGTATCATGCCCGGCGCGCGGCGAAGGTCAATGGCCGTTTGTTCAGCCTGCCGCGCGGTTGCCCAGCAGGACCCGGGCCATGTCGCCCTTCTCGCGGTGGAGCAGGATCAGCAGGTATGGCAGCAGGAACGCCGCTCCGCCGAAAAAGGCGAGTATGGCGAGCAGCGACCCTGATGGGCTCCACCCGTTGCGCCAGCCGGTCCACAGCGCGGACAGGACCAGCATAAGCATGAAATCCAGGTTGAACTGACCCTGCCAGCTGCCCGACGCCATTGCCCCGAAGAACGCCGGGAACAGATTGATCCCCTCCTTGCCCACGGTGAACGCGGTATAGGCGATCAGCGCGGTCCAGGCCGCGATCAGGTAGATGCGAAAAGCCGTCATATCTCCCTCCCCCGACAGGATCGGGGAAGAGAATGACCTCGCGGATCAGGAAAGCAAGCCCTGACCCTAGCTGGCGAGACGCAGCCCCGCGACCGGGGCCTGCTCGCCCAGCTTGGGCTGATCGAGCCAGATGCCGCGCGTGTCATAGACCAGCTTGCCCGCGCGTTCGGCCAGCGGCACGGCGCGGAACTGGTCGTGATCGACCAGCACGATCAGGATCTCCGCCGTTTCCAGCGCGGTGTCGATATCGATCAGTTCGGCGGCGGTGCCATCGAATTCGCGCGGCAGCTGGGCCGCATAGGGTTCCACCACCTTGATCCGCGCGCCGTGGCGGCGGGCCAGCGTGGCCGCGACAAGGCGCGCCGGGCTTTCGCGGAAGTCATCGATGTTGGCCTTGAACGCCAGCCCCAGGCAGGCGACGGTCAGTTGCGGATGAGCGGCCAGCAGTTCCTCGGCGCGGGCGATGACGTGGTGGATCTTGCCATCGTTCACCCCGCGCGCGGTGCGGATCAGCGGAGTCTCCTCGGGCGCGCCGTGGACGATGAACCACGGATCGACCGCGATGCAGTGTCCGCCCACGCCCGGACCCGGCTGGAGGATGTTGACGCGCGGGTGGCGGTTGGCCAGCCGGATCACTTCCCACACGTCCAGCCCCATGCGGTCCGCCACGATCGACAGTTCGTTGGCGAAGGCGATGTTGACGTCGCGGTAGGCGTTTTCGACCAGCTTGGTCATCTCGGCGCTGCGGGCATCGGTGGTGATGCAGGTGCCGCGCACGAAGCGCTTGTAGAAGGCCAGCGCCTTGCGCGCGCAGCGCGGGGTAATGCCGCCGATCGAGCGGTCGTTGTTGGTCAGTTCTTCCAGAATCTTGCCGGGCAGCACCCGTTCCGGGCAATAGGCGATCGAGACGTCCGGCGTTTCAGCCGTCAGCCCGGGGCATTTGAGGTCCGGGCGGCGCGCGGCGATCAGATCGCGCAGCTGCTCGGTCGTGCCGACCGGAGAGGTCGATTCGAGGATCACCGTGTCCCCGGCCTTCAGCACTTTCGCTACGGCCTCGCCGGCGGCCAGGACATAGGAAATGTCGGGAGCATGATCCTGGTCGAACGGGGTCGGCACCGCGATCACGAAAACGTCGGCGGCTTCCATTTCGGTCGAGGCGGACAGCAGCCCGCGCGCGACCACGCCCTGGACCAGCCCGTCCAGATCGACTTCCTCGATATGGATTTCGCCGCGGTTGATCGTGTCGACCACGCTCTGCGTCACGTCCACGCCGCGCACCCGGCAGCCCGCGCGGGCGACGATGGCGGCGGTGGGGAGGCCGATGTAACCCAGGCCTACAACGCAAACGTCAGGCTTTACGTCCGATTTCATTCCCGATCAGCTCCACGATACGGCTTGCCGACCGCCCGTCCCCGAAGGGGTTGTGCGCGCGCGCCATGCTTTCGTAGGCGGCCTTATCGTCGAGAAGGTTGAACAATTCGGTAACGATAACGGAGGTTTCAGTGCCGACCAGCCGGGCGGTTCCCGCAGCCACGCCTTCGGGCCGCTCGGTCGTCTCGCGCATCACCAGCACCGGCTTGCCCAGCGCCGGCGCCTCTTCCTGCACACCGCCCGAATCGGTCAGCATGATTTCAGCCAGGCCGAGCAACCGGGCGAAGTGCGGATAGTCGAGCGGCTCGATCATCGCGACGTTGTCCAGTCCAGCCAGCGCCGCGTTCATCACGTTGCGGACATTGGGGTTGAGGTGGACCGGAAAGATCACCGCGACATCCGGGCGGGCGGCGATCTGACGGATCGCCTCGGCGATGGCTTCCATGCCGCCGCCGAAATTCTCGCGCCGGTGGGTGGTCACGCCGATGATCCGCTTGCCCGAGAAGCGCGCTTCAAGATCGGCGAGGCCCAAGGCCAGGTCAGGCTCGTCTGTGATCCGCTTGGTGACCCAGTGCAGCGCGTCAATCACCGTGTTGCCGGTGATGTGGACGCGCGCCGGATCGACCTGTTCGGCGGTCAGCGCGGCGGCGGAGACGTCGGTCGGAGCGAAATGCAGGCTGGCGATGGTGCCGATGATCTTGCGGTTAACCTCCTCGGGCCAGGGATGATAGATATTGCCCGACCGCAACCCCGCCTCGACATGATCGACCGGAATCTTGCGGTAATAGGCGGCCAGTGCCCCGGCCATCGCGGTCGCCGTATCGCCCTGGACGATCACCCGGTCGGGCTGTTCGAGGTCCATCACCCGGCCCAGCTGGGTCAGCAGCGCGGCGGTAAGGCTGTCAAGCGACTGATCCGGCTTCATCAGATCAAGGTCGTGGTCCGGGACGATCCCGGCGATTTCAAGCACCTGGTCAAGCATCTGGCGATGCTGCGCGGAAACGCAGACCACCGGCACAAAGCGCGGATCGCCCTTGAGCGCTGCGACGACGGGGAACAACTTGATCGCTTCCGGGCGGGTGCCAAAAACGACGAGGATCTTTACGGGGCTCGACATGAGGTTTCCCCTAACGCACGAGAGTTAACCATGAAATAAGAGGCTGCTTCTAAGGACAAGCCATGCGCGTACTCGTCACCGGCGCGGCCGGCTTCATCGGACATGCCCTTGCCCAGCGACTGCTGGCACGCGGCGACGTGGTCATCGGGATCGATAACCTCAATGACTATTACCAGGTCAGCCTGAAGCGCGACCGGGTACAGACGCTGGTGGACGCGGGCGGCAACCGCTTCGCCTTCCACCAGATCGACTTCTCCGACATGGCCGCGCTGTCCGCCGCGCTGGAGGGCGTGGAGATCGACCGGATCGTCCACCTCGGCGCGCAGGCGGGGGTGCGCTACAGCCTTGAAAACCCTCAGGCTTACGTCGCCTCGAACCTTGCCGGTCACGTCAACCTGCTGGAGATCGCACGCCACCGGCGGGTCGAGCACATGGTCTATGCCAGTTCATCCTCGGTCTATGGCGGCAATGCCAAGCTGCCCTTCGCGGTAGAGGACCGCGTCGACCATCCCGTTTCGCTCTATGCCGCGACCAAGCGCGCGGACGAACTGATGAGCGAAACCTACGCCCACCTGTTCCGTCTGCCGCTTACCGGCCTGCGCTTCTTCACCGTCTACGGCCCCTGGGGGCGGCCGGACATGATGATGTGGAACTTCACTCGCCGGATTCTCGCGGGCGAGCCGATCCCGGTGTTCAACCACGGCGACATGCAGCGCGATTTCACCCATATCGAGGACATCATCGCCGGTGTCGTGGCCTGCCTCGATAATGCTCCGGCCGATGACGGGGCGGAGAAGGCAGGCGGATCGGTGAAACCGCATGCGCTCTACAACATCGGCAACAACCGCAGTGAGCCGCTGATGAAGGTGATCGGCCTGCTGGAAGAAGCCTGCGGGCGCAAGGCCGAGATGGAAATGCTCCCCATGCAGCCCGGCGATGTCCACAAGACCTATGCCGACATCACTGCGATTTCCCGCGACCTCGGCTATGCGCCGACGACATCCATCGAGGAAGGCGTACCGGGGTTCGTGAAGTGGTATCGGGAATACCACGGCGTCTGACACCCAAGGGGGCCGCCCCGGCGGGGGGGCGGCCGGGGCAGGGGGGGGGAAAGGGGGGATGATGCTGACGGATTCATGGCCGCCCCTTGTCGAACTCCGCGTCATCGGCAATCACCGCTGCATGGCGATTCTCTCAGACCGTTGGATCCGCAACGAAGCCCGCCGTTCGGGCATGATCGAACCCTTTGTCGAGCGGCAGCAGGCGGGCGACTGTATCTCCTATGGCCTGTCCAGCTATGGCTATGACGCGCGGGTGGCGGACGAGTTCAAGGTGTTCACCAACGTCCATTCGGCGGTGGTCGATCCCAAGAATTTCTCGGACAACAGCTTCGTCGACATGAAGACCGATTGCTGCGTGATCCCGCCCAATTCCTTCGCGCTCGCCCGCACGGTCGAATATTTCCGCATCCCGCGCGATGTGCTGGTGATCTGCCTGGGCAAGAGCACCTATGCCCGCTGCGGGATCATCGTCAACGTGACCCCGCTGGAGCCGGAATGGGAAGGCCACGTCACGCTGGAATTTTCCAACACCACCCCGCTCCCCGCGAAGATCTATGCCAACGAGGGCGCCTGCCAGTTCCTGTTTCTGCAAGGTAACGAACCGTGCGAAGTGAGCTATGGCGACCGCAGCGGCAAATATATGCGCCAGCGCGGAGTGACGCTGCCCAGACTTTGAGGATGATGCGGTGATGGAAGCGCCCTTGTTCGACCAGTGGCGGGCCCGCTCGCCGTTCTACGACGAAAGCCACGAGGCGGTCTGCGATGCGGTGCGCGCCTTCGTCACCCGTGAAATCACGCCGCACGTCGATGAGTGGGAAGCCGCCGGGGAATTGCCGCGTGACCTGCACCGCAAGGCGGCACAGGCCGGCATCCTCGGCCTTAACTACCCGCAGGAATTCGGCGGCACCGGTGATGGCTTTACCCTGCTCCACAGCCTGGTCCAGACCGAGGAACTGGCGCGGCCCGGCGCGGGCGGGATCTGTGCTTCGCTGATGACCCACGGGATCGGCCTGCCGCCGATCCTCGCCATGGGCAGCCCGGAACTGCAGCGCCGCATCGCGCCCGCAGTGCTGGCGGGCGAGAAGATCATCTGCCTTGGCATCACCGAACCCGGCGGCGGATCGGACGTAGCGAACCTGCGCACCCGGGCGACACGCAAGGGCGCCAGCTATGTGGTCAACGGTGCCAAGACGCTGATTACCTCGGGGATGCGGGCGGATTACATCACGCTGGCGGTGCGGACCGGTGGTCCGGGCCTGGGCGGCATTTCGCTGCTGCTGGTCGAAACCGACCGTCCCGGCGTTTCGCGCACCGCTCTTGCGAAAATGGGCTGGCACGCCAGCGACACCGCGACGATCCATTTCGACGATGTCGAGGTTCCAGCCGAAAACCTGATCGGGCCTGAGAACGGCGGCTTTGCCGGAATCATGCGCAACTTCAACGGCGAGCGGCTGGGGATGAGCCAGCAGGCCGCCGCCTTTGCCCGCATCTGCTTCGAAGATGCGCTCGACTGGGCACGAGGGCGCGAAACCTTCGGCAAGCCGCTGATCACCAACCAGGCGATCCGCCACAAGCTGGCCGACATGCTGCGCCGCATAACCGCCACCCAGGCATGGATCGACCAGGCCGCGTGGAGCGTGATGAACGGCAAGGCCTTCCCCGGCGATTTCGCTCTGCTCAAGGTTCAGGCGACGCAAACCATGGAATTCTGCGCCCGCGAGGCCTGCCAGATCCTGGGCGGCGCCAGCTTCGTGCGCGGCAGCCGGATCGAGCGAATCTACCGCGAGGTCCGCGTCATGGCGATCGGCGGCGGGAGCGAGGAGATCATGTTCGACCTTGCCGCGCGGCAGTACCGGTTCTGAGGGAGCCTTTGCCGCCCCTTCTCCGTCACTCTGAAACGAGTTCAGGGTGACGAACAAGGATAGGCTCATGCCTTTCCCTTTCGTCCATGCCTCCTTCCCGTAACGTCACGCGAATTGGGTTCGACATCGCCACCGATCTCTTGCAGTCTCCGCCCGCCCGGCAGGAAGATTCGGGGCAATGGAGAGATCTGAATGACAGCCAAGGCTGACCGTCCGTTCGATATCGTGGTTTATGGCGCGACCGGCTACACCGGCCGTCTCGTCGCCGAATACCTCGCCCACCACTACCAGGGGGCAGGCCCCGGATGGGCCATGGCCGGACGCAGCGCGGACAAGTTGGCTGAGGTGCGCGATCTGATCGGCGCACCTGCCGATACCCCGCTGGTGGTCGCCAATTCGGATGACCCGGCCAGCATGAAGGCCCTGGCCGAAAGCGCGCGGGTGATCGTCACCACGGTCGGCCCCTACCAGCTTTATGGCGAACCGCTGCTGGCCGCCTGCGTCGCTGCCGGAACCGACTATGCCGACCTTTGCGGCGAACCGGCCTGGATGCGCCAGATGGCCGACAAGTATCACGAGGCCGCGAAAGCGTCAGGCGCGCGGATTGCCTTCTCCTCGGGCTTCGATTCGATCCCGTTCGATCTTGGTGTCTTCATGCTTCAGCAGGAAGCGAAAGCCCGGTTCGGCGCACCGGCACCGCGCGTCAAGGGCCGGGTCCGGGCAATGCAGGGCGGTTTTTCGGGCGGCACCGCCGCCAGCCTCAAGGCAACGATGACGGCGCTGGGCAAGGATCCTTCGCTCATCCCCTATATGGTCAGCGCCTTTGGTCTGACCCCCGGCTTCGAAGGGCCGGCGCAGCCCGCCGGCGACAAGCCCGAATATGACGAGGCGCTGGGTTCATGGTGCGCGCCGTTCATCATGGCGACGATCAACACCAAGAACGTCCACCGCACCAATTTCCTCCTCGGCCACCCTTACGGCGCGGACTTCGTCTATGACGAGATGATCCTGACCGGCCCGGGCGAACAGGGCCAGGCGATTGCGAACCATGTCGCATCGACCCCGATGATGGGCGGCGAGAACGATCCCAAGCCCGGCGAAGGCCCGACCAAGGAAGAGCGCGACACCGGCTTCTACGACGTGCTGTTCCTGGGTGAATATCCCGATGGCCGCACGATCCGCTATGGGGTGAAGGGCCGCTACGATCCGGGCTATGGCTCGACCAGCCGGATGATCGCCGAAACCGGCATCGCCCTGCTTTCCTGCAACGCCGAGGGCGGCATCGCCACGCCGGGCGCGCTGTTGGGCGCGGCGCTGGTCGAACGGCTGCGCGACCACGCCGAGATCGCCTTTGCGGCGGAGGACTGAGCCGTGGCCGACAATGCCGCGATCATCCGCGATTTCGTCGCCGCCTGGTCGCGGCTCGATGCCGATGAACTGGTGAGCTATTTCACCCAGGACGGCATCTACCACAACATGATGCTGCCCCCGGTGCAGGGTCACGCCGCCCTGAAGCCGTTCATCGCCGGGTTTGCCGGGGGCTGGCAGGCGACCACGTGGGAACTGCGCAATCTTGCCGCCGAGGGCGACCTGGTCTTCACCGAGCGGCTTGACCGGACCACCACCCCGGACGGCAAGCAGATCGACCTGCCGTGCTGCGGCGTGTTCGAGATGCGCGGCGGCAAGATCGCCGCCTGGCGCGACTATTTCGACATGGGCACCTACACCTCGGCCCTGGCAGGCTAGGCACGCGTGACCACGCCAGGGACCGACAGCGAATGGCGGCTGGGGTGGCGCATCGTGCTGGGCTGCGCGCTGGCTTCCGGCACGGGCGTGGCGCTGCTGTTCTTCACCTTCAGCCTGTTTCTGCTACCGATTGCCAATGAACTGGGCGCCACCCGGGGCGAATTGTCGCTGATCCAGGCCCTGGTGGTTACCGCCGCGCTGGGATCGCCGATCATCGGGCGGATGACCGACATCTACGGCTTCAAGGCGGTGTTCTATGTCTGCACCGCCATCGTCGCGACTACCCAGATCGCTCTTGCCCTGTTGGCTGACGGGGTGCTGGGCCTTGCCTTTGGCATTGCCATGGTTGGCTTCTTCGGCGTTGGCAGCACGGCGGTCGCCGTGACCCGGCCGGTGAGCTGGCATTTCCGCGAACATCGCGGCAAGGCGCTCGGGCTGGTTGCGGTCGGTGTTTCGCTGACCACGATCATGGTCCCGCCGCTGCTCCAGCTGGTGACCGACAGCTTTGGCTGGCGGGGCGGCTTCGTTGCCCTCGCCGCGATTTCGCTGGTCGTCGGCGTGCCGGCGGTCGCCTTGCTGCTTCCCCCCACGCCCGGGCGGGCGGGCAGCGGGATCGGCGGCAAGCCGGCGGCGCAGGACTGGTCGTTCTTCAAGGTCCGCGATTTCTGGGGTCTGACCATCGCCAACCTGTGCATGAACCTCGCTACTGCCGGAGCGGTGAGCCAGATGTCGCCGATGATCCAGGAGGAAGGAATCAGCGCGCCGATGGCTGCGCTCGCCTTGTCATTGTTCGCCAGCGGGCAGTTTGTCGGGCGCCTTGTCGGGGGCTGGCTGCTCGACCATTTCGACCCCCGGCTGGTGGCCGTCGCGCTTACCATCCTGCCGGGCAGCGGATTCCTGATCCTGCTGTTCACTGCCGGAGCCGCGCCTGCCGCGCTGGTCGCCGTCACGATGATCGGCGTCCAGCAAGGCGCCGAGCACGACATTGTCGCCTACTTCACCGCCAGCCGGTTCGACGTGGCGCGTTATGGCACCATCTTCGGCGCGGTGGTCGGCATCGGCTGGTTCGGCAGCGCGGGCGGAATCATCGGCGCGGGACAGCTTCATGACATCTTCGGCAACTATTCAGCCGCCCAGGCCGTTGCCGCCCTGGCGCTGCTGGCGGGAGCCTTGCTGATCTTGACGATCCGCCTGCCCGCGCGGGGTCAACTGGCGGAAAGCAACGCGGCCTGATTGCGCGCGGCGGCGCGCGCCGCATCCTCGGCAATGCCCAGGCCGCATAGGCCCAGCACCAGCATCTCCTCCAGCCGCTCGGCGGCGGCAGCGCGCTCTGGCCGCCGTTCGATCACGTTGAGTAGCGCGATCTGGCAAAGCCCCAGCCAATAGCGCACCCCGCTGCGCGCCGCTTCCTTGCGTCCCAGCCCGGCGGCCAGCACGGCTTCGATATCCGCGCGGATGCCGCGGTTGAGCTCGTGATCGATCCCGGTCGACAATTCCAGGCCGCGCAGCATGACGATAGCGCGCTTGCGATCCGTCAGCGCAAACTCCACCGCCACGCGCATCCCGCCCGCCAGCCGCGCGACCGGATCGGCCACACCGGAATTGGCGGCGGTGACCCGCTCTTCCAGTTCGGCACGCACCGCCGCGCCGATGGCATTGGCGAACCCGGGCTTGTCGATGAAGTGGTTGAAAAAGCTGCCCTTCGCCACCCCGGCCCGCGCGACAACCTCGTCAATCGCGATAGCGTCGATCGGTCGTTCCGCCAGCAGATCGAAACCAGCCGCCAGCATGGCTGCCCGGGTGCGCGCGGCACGGGGACTGGCAGGAACGGGCGCAGCTTGCATGCGTGCACCTTACTCCTGTTGACTATACGGTCAACTGCTGTAATTTGACCAAACAGTCAAGTGCGAATCAGGCTGACTGGGGAGACGATGCGATGAGCGTGATCCGGATCGAGGACATTGCCCATGTGCGCTACGCCGCGCCGGACCTGGTGGCCATGCGCGGCTTCCTGGAGGATTTCGGCCTTGCCTGCTTCGAGGCTGACGGTCGGCTCTATGGCCGGGCAAGCGACGGGCGCCCCTTTGTCCACGTGACCGAACCGGGCGCGGCCCGCTTCCTGGCCCTTGGCCTGCGCGCGGCAAGTGTCGACGACCTGGAAAGGCTCGCCGCGCACGAGGGCGTGGCGGTGTCAGACCTGGCCGATCCGGGCGGCGGCAAAGTGGTCCGCCTGACCGATCCCGATGGCTATTTGGTGGAAGTGATCGCCGGACAGGCGCAGGGCGAAACCGCCCCGCTCCCAGCTGACCCGCCCCGCAATACCGCCGCCGCCAGCCCGCGTTTCCGCGCCGCGATCAGGCTTGAACCTTCCCCTTCGCACGTCCGCCGCATCGGCCACGCCGTGCTCAAGGTCCGCGACTTCCGCACTTCGGAGGCATGGTACAAGCAGCGCTTCGGCTTGCTTACCTCGGATGAGGTCGAAGCCGCAAAGGACGTGCCGCTGGGCGCCTTCATGCGCTGTGACCGGGGCGATCAGCCCGCCGATCACCACACCCTGTTCCTTGCCCAGTTGCCGGGCGAGCTTGGCATCCTCCACGCCGCCTTCGAAGTCGCCAACCTTGATGACCTGATGCTGGGGCATGACCACCTCAAGGCCCGGGGACGGAAGGCTGCCTGGGGCGTGGGCCGCCATATCATGGGTAGCCAGGTGTTCGATTACTGGAAGGACCCGTTCGGCAACGAACTGGAGCACTGGACCGATGGCGATCTGTTCACTTCGGCCGATCCGCCCCAGAAAATGCCGATGAGCGCGCTGCTGGCCGTGCAGTGGGGGGCGCCCAATCCGCTGTTTGCGGGGCGGATGCCACCCCCGCCTACCCTCGTCTCGTTTTTCACCGCGCTAATGCTGCGCATCAAGCGGCTGTTTCGCCGCCCAGCCCAGGGAACCCCCGCATGAAACTCGCCACCTATACCGCCGATGGCCGCACCCGCACCGGGATCGTCGTCGATGACCGGATCATCGATACCGGCGTCGAAGGCACAATGATCGACCTGATCCGCGACTGGGACACGCTGAAGCCGCAGCTTGAGGCCAGGGCTGCCGCTGGCGGCGGTATGCCGCTCTCGTCCGTGAAGCTGGAGGCCCCGGTGCAGCGCCCGGGCAAGATCTTTGCCATCGGCCTCAACTATGCCGATCATATCGAGGAATCGAAGATGCCCGCGCCCGAGCGGCAGGTGTGGTTCACCAAGGCCCAGACATCGGTCAACGGCCCCTATGATCCGATCCTGATCGCGCGCGGCACCATGACCAACGACTACGAGGCCGAACTGGTGGCGATCATCGGCACGGGAGGCAAACATATCTCCGCTGCCGATGCCCCCGCCGCGATCTTTGGCTATTGCGTTGGCAACGACATGACCGAGCGGATGTGGCAGCACGCGGTGCCGCAGTGGTCGCTGGGCAAAAGCTTCGACACCCACGCACCGATGGGGCCGTGGATCGTCACTGCCGACGAACTGGGCGATCCCCACGGCCTTGGCATCCGCTGCTTCGTCAACGGCGAGAAACGCCAGGATTCGAACACGCAGCATCTGGTGTTCAACGTCTGGCAGCAGGTCGAACACCTCAGCCAGGCAATGACGCTGGAGCCGGGCGACGCGCTCTTCACCGGCACCCCCGGCGGGGTCGGCGCGGCGATGGACCCGCGGCGCTTCCTGCAGCCGGGCGATGTGGTCCGGATCGAGATCGACCGGCTGGGCCATATCGAAGGCACGATGCAGGCAGAGGGCTGAACGATGGCGGAGCGGATCGACTGCGACGTGCTGATCGCCGGCGGCGGGCCGACCGGCGTGACGCTGGCGGTGCTGCTGGCGCAGCGCGGGGTCAGGGTCGTGGTCGCGGAAAAGGAGGCAGACATTTACCCCCTCCCCCGCGCCGCGCACCTCGATCACGAGGCGATCCGCATCCTCCAGGAAGTCGGCGTGGCGGGGGAGGTGATGGCCACCAGCCGCCGCTCGCCGCGTTATGATTTCCTGACCGCCGCTGGCGAGATCCTGCTGCGCTTCGAAGGGTCCGACCGGATCGGATCGGGCGGCTGGCCGGCGGCCAACATGATCCACCAGCCCTCGGTCGAAGCCGCGCTGCGGCGACGGCTGGCCGGATTGCCCGGCGCGCAGTTGCACAGCCGGTGGGAACTGACCGGGTGGAGCGACGATGGCGCAGGCGTGACCGCCACCCTGTCCACGCCTGACGGCCCGCAAGAGATCCGCGCCGCCTGGCTGGTCGGCGCGGACGGCGCGCGCAGCCCGGTGCGCCACGCTGCCGGAATCGCGTTCGACGATCTGGGCTTCGAGGAGCCGTGGCTGGTGGTCGACACAATTGTCCACGATGCCGCGCGCCTGCCCGATGCCAACCTCCAGATCTGCGATCCCGCGCGTCCGACCACCTGCGTGCTGATGGGCGAAGGGCGGCACCGCTGGGAGTTCATGATCCTGCCAGGCGAAAGCGCGGAGGAGGTCGCCTCCGACGCTTCGGTGGGACAACTGCTGAAGCCCTGGAACGTCGAGGGCGCGGTGACGCTGGAGCGCAAGGCAGTCTACACCTTCCGCGCCCGCATTGCCCAGCAATGGCGCAAGGGACGGGTGCTGCTGGCGGGCGATGCCGCGCACCAGACCCCGCCATTCGCGGGGCAAGGGATGTGTTCCGGTCTGCGCGATGCAGCCAACCTGGGGTGGAAGCTTGCCGCGATCGTGAACGACGGCGCGGGCATGGACCTGCTCAGCACCTACCAGACCGAACGCGCACCCAACCTGCGCGCAACCATCGACATGGCGGTGATGATGGGCCGCACGGTCTGCATTACCGATCCACAGGCCGCCGCCGCGCGCGATGCGCAGATGATCGCCGCGCGGGCCGCCGGACATTCGCCGGACGGGACGGTGGAGTATCCGCCGATTGGCGATGGCCTGATCCTGACGGGCAGCCCGGGCGCCGGTGCCTATTTCCCGCAGCCGGTCGCAGACGAGGCGCGGCTGGACGACGTGCTGGGCGCGGGTTACTGGTTGATCGACCGGGCTGCGCTGGAGCGGGCAGAGCTGGCGGCATTCCGCGAGGCGCTGGCCGGATGGCTCGACACGCACCAGGCGGAAGCCGTGCTGGTCCGCCCTGACCGCTACGTGTTCGGCACCGGCAGGGCCGATGACCTCGCAGATGCGTGGGCGGCGGCGCTTCGGGCCTAGTCAGGGCGCGACTGCCCGGTTAGGACCCGGCGCATGAGCAGCCTTGCATCGCGCCTTTCCGCTCCGCCCGGCACCACGATCTTCGAGCGCATGTCCGGCCTTGCCCGCGAACTCGGCGCGATCAACCTTGGCCAGGGCTTTCCCGACATGGCCGAGCCTGCCGAACTGGTCGGTGCCGCGCAGCGCGCGCTGGCCGGCCGGTCCAACCAGTACCCGCCGATGCGCGGCCTGCCCGAACTGCGATGCGCTGTCGCGGATTACTATGCGCGCGAGCAGGGGCTGGCCCTGTCTGCCGAGAACATCGTGGTCACTTCCGGCGCGACCGAGGCGCTGGCGGCCAGCCTGCTCGCGCTGGTCCGTCCGGGTGACGAGGTGATCCTCGTCCAGCCGCTTTATGATGCCTACCTGCCGCTGGTCGAATGGGCGGGTGGCCGCGCAAGGCTGGTCAGCCTTCAGCCGCCGCACTGGACGCTTCCGCTCGACCGGCTGGCCGAGGCCATTGGCCCGGAAACGCGCGGGATCGTGCTCAACACGCCCAACAACCCGGTCGGCACCATGCTGGACCGCCAGACCCTGGCCGCGATTGGCGAGCTTGCCGAACGCCACGATCTGTGGGTGCTGTGCGACGAGGTGTGGGAGGGCATGGTGTTCGATGGAACGCCCCATGTTTCGCCACTGGCGATCCCCACACTGGCGAGCCGCGCGATCAAGATTGGCTCGGCGGGCAAGATATTCTCGATGACCGGGTGGAAGGTCGGCTGGGCAGTCGCCGCGCCGCCGCTGGCTGCCGCCGTTGCCGCGAAGCACCAGTTCCTCACCTTCACCACGGCCACCCCGCTGCAATGGGCCGTGGCCGAGGCGCTCGCCCTGCCGCCCGCATGGCACAGCGCGCACCGCGCACGCTACGCCGCCGCGAAGGCGCGGCTGGTGGGTGGCCTGGCCTCTGCCGGGTTTGCCGTCCTGCCCGCCAGCGGCACCTGGTTCGTCACCGTGGACCTTGCCGCATCGGGCCTGCCCGCCGACGACGCGGCTGTGGCCGAGCGCCTGATCCGTGAGGCGGGCGTGGCCTCGATTCCCGTTTCAGCCTTCTACGCCGAACAGCCCGAACGCGGCTTCCTGCGCCTCTGTTTCGCGAAGGAGGACGCGACGCTGGATGAGGCGCTGGAACGCCTTTCCCGGTTTCGCCGCAGCGCTTGATCAGTCGCTCGCGGCGACACGTTTCCAGGTCAGGCTGGTGATATAGGTCTTGCCGGACTTCGACACCTCGGGGACGGTTTCCAGCACGATGGTATCGTGGTCAATCACCCGCACGACCCGCTCGAAAGTGGTGCCGACGCGCCCTGGCTGCGAGGAATAGAGGATCAGGTGCCGCACCATGTCGCCCTCGCGGCTCCAGGTGCCGCCATAAGCGAAAAACTCGGTAAAGCTGTCCGCCTTGGGATCGCCGCGCTCGGCCCAGGCCGGGTCCATCAGGAAAGCGCCCATCCGCCCGTCCGCGGTATACTGGATCTGGCCTGCGGGCGGCGTGCCGAAGGTCGGGGTCGGAACGCCGTCGCGGTAGTTGACGCATTCGACCAGCCACCAGGCGCCAAGCAGATCGGTCATGGGGTATCCTTTCGAGTGGCGGGGCGCGCGCCCCGGGTGATCAGGCGCATGGTCTGGTGTCGCCGCGCCTCGAATTCGTCCGCACCGATGCGGCCCGCCATGCGCAGCACGATCAGGCCGTGCAGCGCCGCCCAATAGGCCCGGCCGATCGCCTCGGCATCGCCTTCCAGCAGACCGGCGGCGATCATGTCCTCGACATAGTCGGTCACCGTGCGCATCGAGCGCACCTCGGCCCGGAGCAGTTCGGGCGGCTTGGGATCGGGCACGGCATAGCCGAACATCAGGCGGTAGGCGTGCGGCTCCTCGAAAGCGAAGCCGACATAGGCCTGGCCGACCGCGCGAGAGCGTTCCCACAGGTCCGGCGTGCTGACATAGGCCGCCTCGATCCGGTCGGAGAACCGGTCCAGCACGGCCGCGCGGGTGGCGGCGAGCAGCGCCTCCTTGCCGGGGAAATAGCGGTAGAGTGAAGCCGCCGTCCAGCCCAGCGCCCGCGCGATCGAGCGCAGCGAAGCCCCGTCCGGGCCGCTTGCCGCAAACTGGCGCTCCGCCTCGGCAATGATCCGCTCGCGGGTTTCGCGGACCTGTTCCTCGGAGAGCGGCGCAGCCATGCCCTTGCCATAACAAACACTGTTCGCTAGGCAAGTGCTAAACACTGTTCGGCATCGCCCGGGAAGGATTCGCCATGACTGCGCAGAGCATCGGAAAAGTGAAATACCCGCACGTCTTCTCGCCCCTCCAGATCGGGCCGCACCGGCTGAAGAACCGCATCCTGATGGGATCGATGCACACGGGGCTTGAGGATGTGCCGAATGCGGCAGAGCGCCTCTCCGCCTATTTCGCGGAGCGCGCGCGCGGCGGGGTGGGCATGATCATCACCGGCGGAATCACGCCGCACCCTTCGGGCGGACGCGGCGCAAAGCTGAGCGAGCCTGCCGAAGTGCCAATGCACCGGCAGGTGACCGATGCGGTTCACGCCGCCGATCCTGACGTAAAGATCGTCATGCAGATCCTCCATTCCGGTCCGATCGCCCATGCCGAGCAGCCGGTCGGGCCCTCGGCGGTCAAGTCGCGGATCGGCCCCGCCGTACCGAAGGAACTGGACGAGGACGGGATCGAGGAACAGATCGCCGCTTTTGCCAATTGCGCCGCGCTGGCAAGAGCGGCGGGCTATGACGGGGTCGAGATCATCGGTTCGGCCGGATACCTCATTTCCACTTTCCTGGTCGAGAAGACCAACCTGCGCACCGACCGCTGGGGCGGATCGTGGGAAAACCGGATGCGCTTTCCGCTGGAGATCGTGCGCCGCGTGCGCGCCGCGGTGGGGCCGGACTTCATCCTGATCTTCCGCATCTCGGCGATGGACATGCTCCAGGGCGGGCTCGCCTGGGAAGAGGTGGTGAGCCTGGCCAAGGGTCTGGAAGCCGAGGGCGTCAACGTCATCTCCACCCACTTCTGCTGGCATGAGAGCCTTGTGCCGACCATCGCCACCATGGTCCCGCGCGCGGCCTTCACCCAGGTGACCGGGCGGCTGCGCAAGGAGCTGTCGATCCCGCTGATCACGTCCAACCGCATCAATATGCCCCACGTGGCCGAGGAAGTGCTGGCGCGCGGCGATGCCGATCTCGTTTCGATGGCGCGGCCGATGCTGGCTGACCCGGACCTTGTCAACAAGGCGCTGGAAGGCCGCGAGGACGAGATCAACACCTGCATCGCATGTAACCAGGCCTGTCTTGACCATACCTTCACCGGCAAGCTCACCAGTTGCCTGGTCAACGCTCGCGCCTGCCGCGAGACCGAAGTGATCGTCGCCCCCGCGAGGACGGCCAAGCGAATCGCGGTGGTCGGCGCGGGACCGGCCGGACTGGCATTCGCCACAATCGCGGCAGAGCGCGGCCACGCGGTGACCCTGTTCGACGCGGCGGACGAGATCGGCGGCCAGTTCAACCTGGCCAAGCGGATCCCCGGCAAGGAAGAATTCTACGAAACGCTGCGCTATTTCGGCAGGATGATCGACCTGCACGGGATCGACCTGCGGCTGGGCAAGCGCGTCGGCGCGGCGGACCTCGACGGCTTTGACGAGGTGGTGCTGGCAACCGGGATCGAGCCGCGCACCCCCGACGTGCCCGGGATCGATCACCCCAAGGTCGTGCGCTACATCGACGTCATCACCGGCAAGGCCAGGGTCGGGCAGAAGGTGGCAATCATGGGCGCGGGCGGAATCGGCTTCGACGTGGCCGAACTGATCACGCACGAAGGCACGTCAGGCGCGCTCGACATCGACGTTTTCGCGCGCGAATGGGGCATCGATTTCAGGAACCACCCGCGCGGCGGCGTGACCGGCATCGAGCCGCAGGTCGCATCCAACGGGCGCGAGGTCACCCTGCTCCAGCGCAAGGCAAGCGCGGTCGGCAAGGGGCTGGGGCGCACCACCGGCTGGACCCACCGGCTGACCCTCCAGCGGCGCGGGGTGCAGATGGTCGCCGGAGTCGACTATCGCCGGGTCGACGATGCCGGCCTGCACCTGACAATCGAGGGCGAGGAACGGGTGCTTGATGTCGATACGGTGATCGTCTGCGCCGGGCAGGAACCGGCGCGCGAGCTCTTCAACGAACTCGCCGCAGCGGGGCGTGAGGCGCACCTTATCGGCGGGGCCTACGAGGCGGGCGAGCTTGATGCCAAGCGGGCGATCAAGCAGGCAACCGAACTGGCCGTGGCGATCTGAGAGGCGGCTGACGAGCGCGGGCAGCGCCCTAAAGCCCCGCCGCGCTCGTCGCCAGCCCCAGCACCATCATCACGCCCAGCACCTTGATCAGACCAAGGCGCAGGCGAAAGATAAGCACGGCGGCAACCACGGTCAGCACCGCCGGAACCCATTGCAGGCTCGCCGGATCGGGCAGGTCGATGCCGAGCGGTCCGACGTGGTGCGTCGTTACCCGCGCGAACAGCACATGGAGCGCGAACCACAGGCTGAGGTTGGCGATCACGCCCACCACCGCCGCCGTGATCGCCGCCAGCCCGCCCTTCAACGTGGCCGCGTGCTCCAGCCGCTCCATCCACGGCGCGAAAGTGAAGATCCAGACGAAGCAGGGCACAAAAGTCACCCAGGTGGTCAGCGCCGCCCCCAGCACGCCCGCCAGCAGCGGGCCGAGCGGTTCGGGCGCGCGGAACGCAGCAAGATAGCCGACGAACTGCGTCACCATGATCAGCGGCCCCGGCGTCGTCTCGGCCAGGCCCAGACCGTCGGCCATCTCGCCCGCGGTGAGCCAGCCGTAGCCCTCAACCGATTGCTGCGCCATGTAGGCGAGCACCGCATAGGCCCCGCCGAAAGTCACCACCGCCAGTTTGGAGAAAAACACCCCAACCTTCCACAGCACGTGGTCCGGCCCCAGCAGCAGCAGAATCGCCACCATCGGCGCTGCCCAGGCCGCGCCGCCGATTGCAATGGAGGCAAGACTTGATCGCCACGGTCGCGGCGACTTTGCAGGCGCGGGTCCGGCCGGCTTCAGTGCCAGCAAGTCCGGCCGCAGCTTCGCGACGACGGTGCCGATCAGCCCCGCGCCCAGCACCACCAGCGGAAACGGCAGGCTGAACACCGCCAGGGCGAGGAACGCGGCAAGTGCGATGGCCCGTTTGAGCGGCGCGTCGAGCGCACGCCCCGCGACCCTGAGCAGCGCCTGGACCACAATTCCCAGAACCGCCGCCTTGATCCCCAGAAACAGCGCGGCAAACCAGCCGAGCTGGGCGGCGAAACCGTAAAGCATCGACAGCGCCAGAATCACCAGCGCTCCGGGAATGACGAACAGCAGCCCCGCGGCGAGACCGCCCTTCACCCCGTGCAGCTTCCAGCCAATCCAGGTTGCCAGCTGCTGCGCCTCCGGCCCGGGCAGGAGGTGGCAGAAGTTGAGCGCGTGGAGATACTGCTCTTCGGTAATCCAGCGCCGCTCTTCGACCAGTTCCTGATGCATCAGGGCGATCTGCCCGGCTGGCCCGCCAAAGCTGAGACAACCGATCCGCGCGCAGACGCGCACCAGTTCGCCGAATGTAGGGGTCTGGATCGACTCGCTCACGAATTTCCTCACGTCCTGTGGTCCGCAGTGCGGCGGACCGTGCAGGCAACGCTTGGGCATGGCGCGAGCCGTAGCCTGGCCGGGAGGTTGCTTCGCCCCGGATGGCTTCGTTTAAGGGCGCCGCCAGAGGTCTGGCAAGAGGATTTGTGCGAGGCTCAGCCCTGTTGCAGGCGCTGGTAGAGGATCCGCGTTTCGAGCAGGTTGGAAATGCGCAGCGCCACTTCGATCACGTCGAACGGCTTCGAAACGAAATCCTTCGCTCCCAACGCCAGCGCGCGGCGACGGGCATTGATCGTGCTGTCGGCGGTCAGCACCAGGACCGGGCGGAACTCGTCCGGCCGGTCGTGCCGCTTGAAGGCCTCGAGCAGTTGGAAGCCGTCAACCTCTGGCATCATCAGATCGAGCAGGACGAGGTCCGGTTCCAGCCGGATATAGCTTTCAAGCGCCTCTGCGGGGTTCGTTACGGTATGGATGTCGCGGTATCCCTCGCGCTCCAGCACGCTGGCGAGAAGCAGGACGTTGGCGTGCTCGTCATCGACGATCAGGATGCGGCGGGTGCGGATTTCCGCACTGTCGATCAGGCTGGTGGGCATCATTCGCTCTTTGCTGGGGCGCCGCGCGGCGCGCGGGCGCGCTGGCGCACAGGCAGGGTGAACCAGAACCGCGCGCCCTGTTCCGGCGCCTCGTAGCCGATCTGGCCGCCCATCGATTCGACCAGCCGCTTCGACAGCGCCAGGCCAAGTCCCGTGCCATCCACCCGCGCCCGGTTCTGCTGACCGAGCCGGTCAAAGGGCGTGAACAGGCGCGGGACATCGGCGGCGGCAACTCCGGCACCATCGTCCTCCACCTCGACCCGGATATCGCGGCCCCGTGCGGTGCAGGACAGGCGCACCAGGTTGCCGGTGCGGTTGTACTTGGCGGCATTGGAGACCAGGTTGAGCATGATCTGCACCACGCGGCGGCGGTCGGCCCAGGCGACCAGCGGTTCGTCCGGCGCCTCCAGCGCAAAGCGCAGCCCCGCCGCCGCGACGATCGGCCCGGCCAGCGCGTGGACTTCCTGCAGGAGTTCGCCCAGGTCCAGCCGCTCGATTGCAAGTTCCGCTCCGCCCGCCTCGATGCTGGAAATGTCGAGCAGATCGTTGATCAGCGACAGCAGGTGGCGGCCAGCCTTCATGATCTGGCTCAGCGCCTCGCGGTGGCGCGGCTCAAGCTGGTCTTCGTCCAGTTCAAGCAACTGCCCGAAGCCCAGGATCGCGCTCATCGGAGTGCGCAGCTCGTGGCTGGTGCGCGAGAGGAACTCGCTCTTGGCGAGGTTCGCCGCGATTGCCTCTTCGCGGGCCACGCGCAGCGCCTCTTCCGAGCGGCGGCGCTCGGTCATGTCGCGGGTGACCTTGGCGAAACCGCGCAGGTTTCCCTGATCGTCATGAAGCGCGGTGATGACGACGTTGGCCCAGAACCGCGCCCCGTCCTTCCGCAGCCGCCAGCCCTCGTCCTCGGCCGTCCCCGCCTCGCGCGCGCGCTCAAGCATCTGCGCGGGCAGGAATTCGCGGGTTTCCTCCGGGTAAAAGCGGCTGAAATGGTGGCCAAGAATTTCCTCGGCCTCCCACCCCTTGATCCGCTGCGCGCCCAGGTTCCAGCTGGTCACCGTGCCGTCCGGGTCCAGCGCGAAGATGCCGTAGTCGCGCACTTCCTCGATCACCAGGCGGAAGCGTTCCTCGCTTTCGCGCAGGGCCTGTTCGCGCCCGCGCAGCAGGGCGCTGGCCCGGGCGAGCCGCTGGGCCAGGGTGCCGATTTCATCCGCGTCCTCGGGCAGGTTGGTCAGTTCGTCGCCGCGCGCCAGCAGTTCAGCATTGGCTTCCAGCATCTTGACCCGCCGGACGATCCCGGTGGAAAACAGATATACCGCCGCAAGACTGCCGAGCAGGCCGACCAGGGCGCTGATCGCGGTCAGCAGCAGATAGCGGTCACGCACTTCCTCCACCAGCGCGCGCCGTTGATCCAGAAGAACGGATTCGCGCCGCTGGATCAGTTCGATTTCCAGCCGCATGGCGTCCAGCACGATCTTGTTGGAGACCAGCGCTTCCTCGATCGCCGAAGGTTCGCCGCGCCGCGCGGCGGGATCGCCGGCCAGCTCCACGATCCGGCGCAGGCCTTCGCGTTTGCGCACGGCAAGCTCGCTGATCCGGTTGAAGTGCCCGCGCACCTCGGGGTCGCGGATCGCCTGGTCAAGCCTGGCGAAGGTCTGCGGCAGATAGGCCTCGGCCTTGCGGTAGGGTTCGAGGAAGCGGTCCTGGCCGGTCAGGGCATAGCCGCGCACCCCCGCCGCCGCTTCGGCCAGCAGGGCGTGGGCCTGGTAGGTATCGCGCTGGATCGCGACCGCCCGGCGCACGTCGTCCTCGGCCCGGACTTCGGCGTTGCTGGCCACGTAGAGCGAAACCAGCGCACCCAGCAGGATCGCCAGCGGCAGGGCGACGACGACCAGCCCCTTGAGCGCCAGCGGACGGTCAGCCCAGAACCGCGTCAGCGGGCGATGCGGGCGGACCTCGCTCACGGGCGGCCACCCGCCGTGCCAGCCCGCGCGACCAGCACCGCTGCCTGGGTTCGGTCGGAAACGCCCAGCTTGGCGATAATCCGCTCGACATGCGCCTTCACCGTTGCCGGGCTAACGCCAAGCCCGCGGGCGATTTCCTTGTTGGTCTGCCCCCGCGCGACCAGCCCCAGCACCTCGTTTTCGCGCGCGGTGAGCATGGCCAGCGCCTCGGCCTGCCCGGTGGAGCGATCGCCTTCGCGCATTGCCGCATTCATCAGCCCGAGCGGAACGACGCTTTGCCCCGCCATGACCTGGCTTACCGCGCCGCGCAGTTCGCCAATGCTGGCATCCTTCAGCACATAGCCCGCCGCTCCCGCCGCCAGCGCCTCGCGCACATAGGCGGGCATATCGTGGAGCGAGAGCATCACCACCCGCGAACGCAGGCCCAGCGCGGCGATCCGGCGGGTGGCTTCAAGCCCGTCGATTCCAGCCCCCAGGCGCACATCCATAAGCACGATGTCGGGCTCCAGCGCCGCGGTAAGGGCAACGGCCTCCTCGCCGCTCGACGCCTCCCCAGCCACTTCAAAGCCATCGCCGCCCAGCACCGCTTTCAGCCCCTCGCGGGCGAGCTGGTGGTCATCGACGATCAGGATTCGCACGGACATCAGGCAGGCCTCGGGAATGTGGCGCGAACGGTTACTCCGCCTGCCGGGTCCTGCTGCCAGTCAAGCGTGCCGCCGATCGATGCCATCCGCTCGCGCATCACCTCGATCCCGAACCGCGCGGATGCGGGTTCGCCAGGGCCACCGCCATCCGGCGCGCGCCCTCTATCGGCAATCCTCAAAAAGGGCGCGGACGTCTCGCGCCGCGCCTGCAACTCCACCTCGACGGCGCAAGGGCCGCCCGCGTGCTTGCGAATATTGGTCAGAGCCTCCTGCGCGACACGGAACAGAGCTGTTTCGAAGCGGCGCGGCCAGTCCGTGACATCGCTCTCGATCCGCACGGTCAGGGCATAACCTTCCGCCGCGAGGGCCTCGGCCAGCGCATTCAACCCCTCCGCAAGCCCCAGATCGTCAAGGATCGTTGGCCGCAGTCCGCGAATTACCCCGCGCAGTTCGCCCACCAGATCGCGGGCGATCTCCGCCAGCCTTGACCGCTCTGCCGTGCCGCCCTCGAGCAGCCGCGCCAGGGCGGTTGCGGTCTGGGCCACACCGTCATGGAGTTCGTGCGAGACGCGGCGGCGTTCTTCCTCCTGCGCGGAAAACAGCCGACCCACGACGAATTCAAGCTGCTGCTCGCGGCGGCGCAGCGCCTCGTTAAGCTCGGACAGCTGGCGTTCCCGCGCGATCCGGTCGATCGTCGCGCCCATCATCTCAAGATGCAGGCGGCAGGCTTCGCGGTCCTCCGTGTCGGCAATGTCGTCAAGCGATCCCAGACCCTCCACCACCACGGTGCCGACAATGCGCGTCATGCTTCCCGGTGCCGGAATCGGCAGGCCGGAGGCCTCGGCAGCGTGGCTGACTGTGCCTGCCCGGCAGCCCAGGAAATAGGCCAGCCGCCTGGCACAGCCCTGCAGGATCGGTTCGGCATTGCCGACATCGGCCAGCGCCAGTTCGCGACCGCTGCTCGACATCAGCCGCATCCGCGCCGCGCGCGCCTCCGCCGCGCGGTAAAGCTCGCGCAGTTCGGCAACGGTTTCGACCTCGGGGGCCAGGGCGGGATGTCCACGATCCATTGCCTCCTGATACCGGCCTGCCCGGATTGTGCATAGGCCATCCGGCCTAGGCCGCGCAGCCTGCCATGCGGCGGATTCTTGCCCGAGGCCCACCGGCATATCTGGGTGAAGACGATGGTGCCCCGCCGCGATCCGGCAGCGCCAGACGATCAGAACGGTTTCTTGCCACTTGCAGGAGTGCATTCGATGAAAAGCTTCAAGTTCCGCAACCTCGCCCTTGCCGCAGCGCTGCCGCTGGCCGCGCTCGCCGCTCCGGCCCAGGCCCATGACCATGGCGGCGCCACCGCGGCGGTTGCGACCTATGCCCCGATCACCGTTGCCGAGGTTGAGGCCGCGCAGCGCGCCTGGGGCGACGCACTGGTCGCCATCGCCACCGAATACGATACCAAGGGCCACGCCGCCGCCAAGAAGCTGGCCGAACAGGTGATCGACGGCGCCTATGGCTATGGCATGGGCCCGGTTCTGTTCAAGCCGACCCTGACGGTTGCACCGCAAACCTTCCGCACCACCCGGGATGGCGGGCTGGCCTACTTCGTGGGCGGAGACAAGGCCTATCCGAACGACAGCGGCTTCGCCCTGAAGGGCTGGCGCAAGTACCAGATCGACAACAGCGGCATCGTCATCACCGGCAATTCGGCGATTTCGATGGGCAACGTCAGCATCTGGGACGCCAAGGGCAACCTGACCAAGGTCGACAAGACCTGGGGCTGGGTGCGCGGCGGTGACGGCAAGCTGCGGATCGTCCTGCATCACTCCTCGCTGCCCTATTCCGCCAAGTAAGGGCAGCGGCGGGCGGCTGCCTTCCGCCCCTTCCCGGCAGCCGCCCGTCCTTTTTCATTCCCAACCAAGCGAGACAGACCATGTTCAAGCCTGCCGCAGCCGCCGCTGCCTTCGCCGCATCCCTCGCCCTTGCCGCACCGGCCCATGCCGGAAGCCCGGAAGGCAAGCTTCAGGTGAAGGTCATGGCTACCGGGGTCCTGCCGGACGGCAAGATCACCCGGGTCCAGACCAACGCGATCGGCGCGCCCGCGACCAGCGATTCCGAAGCGAGCAACTCGGTCGTGCCAACGCTGGCGGTCGAATACTTCGTCTCCCCCAACTTCTCGATCGAAACGATCTGCTGCGTTACCCCGCATGACGTGACCGGCAAGGGCGGCCTGGCCGGCGCGAAGCTGGTCGACAACGCGATCATCCTGCCCGCGACCGTGACACTGAAGTACCATTTCGATCTTGGCGGGGTTAAGCCCTATGTCGGGGCCGGTCCGGCGCACTTCTTCATCTTCAGCGAAGGTGTCGGCGCCGATGCGGCCGCGCTCGGAGCAACCCGGGTCGATCTGTCCAACCGCTTCGGCCTGGCCCTTCAGGCCGGGATGGACGTGCCGCTGAATGATCGCGGCCTGGGCTTCAGCCTTGATGCCAAGCGCTACTTCGTGGACACCACCGCCAGCTTCTATGCCGGTAACACGCTGGCCCTGCGGACCGACCACTCGCTCGATCCCTGGGTGGTGAGCGGCGGCCTCAGCTATCGCTTCTGATGGACGCGAGCCGGATGTTCCGCCTGACCCTTGCCGCCTGCGCGGCGCACGCGGCAATTCTTGTCCCGGCAGTGGCGCATGCTGCCGAGGAAGACGCAAACATCTGGCTCGCCCAGACCGCCACCGCCGATCTAGGCGGCGACATGGTCCTCTGGCTCGAGGCGCAGGAGCGTTTCACCAACGACGCCTCGCGCCTCGGCCAGTTGCTGGTGCGACCGGCAGTCGGCTACAAGCTGGACAAGACCACCACGGTTTTCTTCGGCTATGCCTATGTCATGACGGATCCGGTCGGCCCGGTGCGGACCAACGAGCATCGCGTGTTCCAGCAGCTGTCCTTCCGCGTGGCAGGCAATGGCAAGGGCGTGACGGTGACCGGCCGGACCCGGCTGGAACAGCGCTTCCTGGAAGAGCAGCCCGGCACCGCCTGGCGCTTGCGCCAGCAACTGCGCGTCACCGCGCCGCTTTCCGGCAAAGTCCGCGCGGTGGCCTGGACCGAGCCGTTCATCGGCCTGAACCAGACCGGTTTCCAGCGCAGCGGGCTGGGCCTGTGGCGCAATTTCGCCGGGGTCGCCGTCCCGCTGGGCAAGCGGTTCACGCTCGAACCGGGCTACCTCAACCAGTATGTCGTGCGCGGCGGCCCTGACCGGATCGACCACGCCGCCAGCCTGACGATCGCGGCGAACTTTTGAACGCCGCGCGTTGCATCCTGGCTAGAACATTGCGCCATTGGGGCTGATGATCTGGCCGGCCAGGTAGTGGTTGTCGCCTGCCAGATAGACCACCAGTCCTGCATATTCCTCCATCGTGCCAAGGCGGCCTGCGGGAATGATCTGGAACAGCCGCCCGCGCGCCTCGTCATCCAGCCGGGCGAGGTAAGCGTCGAACATCGGCGTCGCCACGCCGCCCGGGGCAATCGCGTTGACGAAGATGTTCGCCCCCGCCACTTCAGCCGCGACCGAGCGGGTAAAGGCGATCACCGCGCCCTTGGTGGCCGAATAATGCGGACTATGCGCACTGAATGCGGAAAGCCCGGCGATCGAGGCTATGTTGACGATCCGGCCAAAGCCGCGCGGCTCCATCTGGCGCAGCGCGGCGCGGGTGCAATAGAAGGTGCCGTGGACGTTGACGTCCCAGTACTTCAGCCATTCCGCATCGCTCATCGCGCTGGTGAAGCCCAGGCTGCGGCGCGGGACCGGCGTGGTGAGATAGGCATAGTGCTGGTTGCGCCTGACCTCGTCCGCAGCGCCGCCGGGGACCAGCGCGGCGTTGTTGACCAGCACTTCGACCGGGCCAAGCGTGCCTGCCACCCGCGCGAAGAAGGCATCGACCGCGCCGCTGTCGGTCACGTCGCAGCGCTCCGCGAAGACATCCGTCCCGCCGGCGCGCAAGGCTGCGGCGGTTTCATCCAGCGCCTCGTCCAGCACATCGCAGAGCGCAAGGCAGGCGCCGCCTTCGGCCAGAGCCGATGCGATCGCCCGCCCGAGTCCGCGCGCGCCCCCCGTGACGACGCAGACTCTCCCCTCCACCGGTGAACGGTGCTGGCTCATGCGTATTCCCAGCGCGGCACCCCGCGCTGGCCGGGCACGCGATTGGGAGAGTAGCCAAGCTTGCGCAGCGTTTCGTCGGTCGACTGGTAAAAAGTGCCGATCTGGTAGATTTCCCTGGCTTCCGTTCCGCTGGCAACGTCGCGGTGCAGTTCGTTGGCGATCCGCACCATCTGCTCGACCTGCTGAACCGACGTCATCCGCTCGCCCTTGCGGCTCCACAGGTTGTCCTCGATGCCGACACGAACGTGCAGGCCAAGGGCAATCGCCATGGTGTTGAACGGCAGGACATTGCGCATGATCGATTCGATCGTCAGCACCGCGCCATCGGGCACGCGGCGGGCAAACTCGATCAGGTCGGCCGGGTGGGTGCCCGCCGCGCCGCCGCCGATGGCGACATAGTTCAGCACCAACGGCCCCTGATAGTTGCCCTTGCGGATCAGCCGCTCGACCGTTTCCAGCTGGCTGAGATCACCCAGCATGAAGTGCGGCTGGATGCCGTTGGCGACCAGTCGGCGCAGGTGCTCCTCGACGAACACCGGGCCGCTTTCAAACGACATGTTGCGGTAGGCTTCGTACATCGCCGGGTTGGTCAGGCAGGTGCCGGCGATATCATCGGCATTCATCATCTCTGTGATGTTCATGGTGTTGGAATTGATCGCGATGGTCACCTGATCGGGCCGCGGCTTGAGTTCGGCCAGCATGTGGCGGGTATCATCGGACAGCCACTTGGCCTGGGCACCTTCGCCTTCGGGAGCAAAACTGATCGACCCGCCGACCTGGATCAGCATGTCGGGGCAGGCGGTGCGGACCCGGTCGATCATCTCGTTGAACATCGACAGGCGCTTCGATCCGCTGCCGTCGGCCTCGCGGCAATGGAGGTGGAGCACGGTCGCCCCGGCGTTATAGCAATCCACCGCCTTCTGGACCTGATCGGCCATGGTCACGGGAATGTCCTCCGGAAAATCGCCCGGCAGCCACTGGGGGCCATAGGGGGCGACCTGGATCACCAGCTTTTCCTGGTTTTCGGGCAGCAGGCTGTCATCGAGAAAGTGCATGTTCAGTCCTCCTTGAGTGCAGGCACGGGCATCCCGCGCGCTTTCATTTCATCGACCAGATGCGGGGTGCCGAGCGCGACCGAATGGATCCCCAGCACCGCCACCAGTTGCAGCACGGCCATGATTTCCTCGGGCGTGGCGCCCAGATCGAGCGCCTTGGCGATGTGGCGCTTGACCCCCGGCGAATAGAGATGAGTGCACGATGCATCGACCGCGATGGCGATGAATTCATAGGTCTTGGGATCGATGATTCCCTTGCGCGCCGCATGGGTGCCCATGTCGAGGAACTTCTCCATCCATTCGGCGTCGAACGCGGCGGCCTGGTCCCAGGCCTCGTTCCATCCCCCGCTGGCACGGGCGGCATCGCTGATCGGTGTAGCGGCCATCGTTCTCCCTTTCCGTTGTTGCACCCGGCCTAGGCGATACGTGGCTTGCCTGATTTACAAATTGCGCCATATTCTTTTGAATATGAGCCAGACCGGCCTTCTCACCATCCGCGCGGCGGCGCTGACCGGGTTCGCCGCGCTGTGCCGCAGCTACGGCGCCGATGCGGCCCGGGCCTTGCGCCGCGCCGGACTGCCGGTCGATGCGGAGAGCCAGCCCGACCGGCGACTGCCTGTAACCGCGGTCAACCTGGCGATGGAGATTGCCGCGGCGGAGTGCGGGTGCGACGATTTCGGGCTGCGCCTGTCGGAATTGCGCGGCTTTGCCAACCTTGGGCCGATCGGCCTGCTGGCTCGCGACGAGCCCACGATCGGCGCCGCGCTGGCCGCTATCGAAGCCTATCTTCCGCTCCACAACGATGCGCTTGTCGTCAGCCGCGAGCGCTTCGACGAGGTCACCGTGGTGCGGTGCGTAGTGCTGGCGCCCGGCGCCAAGGTGCAGGCCCGCGACGTCGCGGTCGCCATGCTCCACCGGATCGTGCGCGAAATTGCCGGAAGCGGCTGGTCCGCCGAGGAGGTCTGCCTGACCAGGTCTGCGCCTGCCGACCGGAGCAAGTTCCGCCAGGTGCTTGGCAGCCGCTTGCGCTTCGCTGCGGAGTTCGACGGGGTGGCAATCGGCAACGAGTGGCTGGAGCGTCCCAATCCGCTCGCCGACGCGGGCTTCCGCCCCTATGCCTCGCAGCTGCTGCGGCTGACCGACCCCGGCGGCGGGCAGACGATGTCATCCCGCGTCCGCCGCGTGCTGGCGCTGCTGCTGCCAAGCGGGCGCTGCACTTCCGCGCAGGTTGCCGCCCGGCTTGGCATGTCGCGGCGGACTCTGGTCCGGGGGCTGGAGGCAGAAGGGACCCGTTTCCTTGCCCTGCTCGATGCAGAGCGCAGCGAAGTGGCGTGCCGCCAGCTTGCGGCCAATGCCCGGTCGGTGGCGGAAATCTCGGACCTGCTGGGGTTTGCCAGCCCTGCCGCCTTCAGCACCTGGTTCCGCCGCTGTCACGGCACCAGCCCGCGCGATTGGGCAAGAACCTGCGCAGACCCGGCCCCTGACTTTGCCCGGGAGCAGCCGTCCCCGCAGCTCTAGCCGTGGGCGCCGAATTCGTTGGCGATGGCCGTGGCGATCCGCAGCGCCAGGGCATTGGCCCGTTCGATCGGATCGATATAGTCCCGCTGGATCGCGGCATAGCCCGTTGCGCCCTCGTCCGGGTAGTCGGTCGGCTCGGCAATCGCGAAGTCGGAAATCGACGGGAAGCTGACCGGGAAGGCCCGGCGCAGCTGCGCCACCGCCTCGTCGATGCGCAGGGTAAAGACCATCTCCCACACGTCCTCGCGCGCGATGTCGTTGGCGCGGCTGAACGGCGGGATCATTACCACCCGCAGGAACATGTGCTGGAACAGCGCGAGCCGCAGCGCCTGCAGCGCGCCGATCCGGCGCCGCGTCCGCTCGCGGTCCGGCGCGGGGGCGGCATCGGGGATCAGCGCCAGCAGCCGGTGGAGCTTGAGCGCATCGACCCGCAGCCGCGAGGCGAGACGGCGAAACACGCCTGCACGGTCGTCGCTCGCCAGATACTCGGCCAGCGCCAGGCAAGCGTCGGCCACGCCCTGTTCGTTGCCGCGATAGGGCCGGCTGGCCCAGTAGGCGGAATTGAACAGTTCGCCATAGGCGGCCACGGTCTTGATGCTGGCCAGCGCGTTGGCGCTGCGCACCAGCCGCACCAGCTGGCGCCCGCGCTCGCTCTCGCGCAGCAGGGCGGCGATCTCTTCCCCATTGCCGTCCGCCGCCGTGCCGAACCCGGCGATCACGTTGACCGGATAGCCCAGCTGCTGAAGCACGGCATTGTGCGGGATCGCGCGGATCTGACGCAGGCTCATCCCCCGGTCGGATGCGACGTCGGACTGGCGGCGCGATTTGCGGCTGCCGGTATCGTTCAGCATGCCCAGCCCGAAGGCGGTGACCGCGCGCGGATAAGTTGCGCTGGCCAGATGCCCGGCCTGGACCCGGCGGATCGCCCGGTAGAAATCAAGCGACAGGTCGGTGCGGCGATAGAACGGATCGGTCGGCGCGGCCGGATCGGTCTGCGCCGGGGAAAGCTCGGCAAAGCGGGTCAGAGTGGCGCTGGCCAGTTCGTCCGACGCGAAGAACAGATAACCATCCCCGCCCTGAAAGCTGACTTCGGGCTCCAGCCGGATCCCGGCGCGCGCAAAGCGCCGCCGCGCCCATGGCGACAGCGGCCATGACAGGCGGTCAGCCATCGATTCCGGGTGTGCGCCGCGCCCCATCGATTCGCCGTGGGTGTTAAAAATCAGCGCGGCCACATCGGTCAGGCCGTTCGCCGCCATCGCCTGGGCGAGCCGCCCCTGGAGCCGCTCGATCGCGAGGGCTGCCGGGATCTGGCCCACGAAGCGGCCCGCGTCGGAAAACCCGGTCTGGATCGCCAGCCGCCCCCGCCCCCGCACATAGGCCTGATAGGCAGGCTCGGCGAGCAGCGCGTCAAGGAACCGCCCGCCATGCTCCAGCGCGCTTTCGGTTTCGAACAGCGGCGAGACATCAACCTTGCCGTCAACGCCGAACAGCCGTGCGAAATAGAGCGCGGCCAGCACGGTGGTCGGCTGTTCGCATTCCGCCACCAGCATCCGGATCGGCGCGTCGGCATCCACATGGGTGAGGATCTGCACCATGGCGAGGAACTGGCGGACCGCCGTGCTGTTCTCGATCGCCAGCGCGGCCAGATTGGAACGCAGCGGGCGGGCTTCGGCCAGCAGTTCGCGCATCCGCACCAGCGCCGCCTGGCTGGCAAGGTCAAGCTTGCCCTCCGGATCGATCCGGCGGCGGATCGCGTTCTGGAGCTGCGAGGAATTGACCCGGAAATGGACCCAGCCCATGCCAAGGCCATCGGCGCGCATGGCGGCCGCGGCCACCAGCAGCGTGCGCGCGGTCTCGTCCTCCGCCCCGGCAGCCAGGGCTTCAAGCTCGGCGATCACCGGGCCAAGGCTGGTGAGCTTGTCCGGGCTGGCGGCGGTGAAGCGCGCGGCCAGCGCCGATAGCGCGGCGGGGGCGGTGAGGTCCTGTTCCAGCGCCCGGGCCATTTCGCGGGCATGATCCGCCGCCCGGGTCAGGCGCGCGGCGATCTCGGGCGCTGCCTTTTCCAGCATCGCCGCATAGCCCGCCAGGCGCTGCGCCTTTTCGGCAAGGCGGTAGCGCAGCGAGGTATTCCAGCCGATGTCGGTGCGCCCGTCCATGTCATACCCGACCCAGGTGGCGAAACGGAACGGCACGGGGCGCAAATTGCGCCATTGCCCGGGCCAGCGCGCGCGGGCGACATCGAACAGCCCGGCGTTGAACCGGTCGCGCGCGGCCTGAGCACGGGCCACGGCCGCCATCGCCTCGCCATGTTCGTAATCCAGCGTGATGGAATCGCGCGCCGCCGGGGCCGTGCACACTGCCTCCGCGCCGATCGCACCGCTTGAAGCGGCCGCGGCCACGGCGGCAGACTGGGCGCGGCTGAGCAGAAACGTGGGGTGCGCGGTGAATACGATATGGGCCTGCGGCTGTTGCCAGAGTGCGGCGAAGTCGTTGAAATCGGCCTCATCGGCACCGCAGCCACCCTCGGCCAGGGCGCGCAGGCGCGCCGCATTGGCGGCGGGATCGACAGGTTCGACCAGCCGGTGCAGCCGGGCCGCGCGCGCCTGAAGGCTGGAACACTCCAGCTCGGCGACCGCCGCCTCGAGCACATCAAGCCCGAGTTCGCCGCTCTCCAGCTGACGCGAAAGTTCCAGCGCAAGCTGGAAGACCGGGTTGAACAGGGGAGTTTCCGCCGTCCGCTCGTGGAGATCGGCGAGGCGAGCTTCGAGTTTCGGAACCAGAGTCATTGCTTGCTCCTGCGCGCCAGCACCGACGCAAGGCGCGTCAGCCGACTGGCCGCTGACCGAGGAGCTAACGCCTGGGTATCATCAAGACAACCGCCCGGACGCAGGCGGCTTGGGGGCGACGCGCCAGCATGGTGCGCCGCCCGGTCCCATGCCGGGTTCAGCCGTTGAGACGGTCCTTGATCGCCTTGGCAGCCGAGAAGCCGAGCTTCTTGCTCGCCGCGATCGTGATGGTTGCGCCGGTCGAGGGATTGCGGCCTTCGCGGGCGGCGCTTTCCTTGACCTTGAACTTGCCAAAGCCGTTGACCGAAACTTCGTCGCCCTTGGCGGCGGCGCCGGCAATCACGTCAAAGACGGTTTCGACCGCCTTCTTGGCATCGGCCTTGGTCATGCTGTTCGCCGCGGCAACGGCGTCGATGAGTTCGCTGGTGTTCATTGGAGGGCTTGTCCTTCCGGGGTTAAAGAAGTGCGTGGGTTAGCGCGCCGCATGGGTCGCCGCATCCTGCCGCGCATGGTTATCCACCATTGCGACACGGCTTGAAGTGCTGAATTCCGGGGGCGATCCGGGTGCGGGGCGCCGCCGCGCATCGCAAAACTTTATCGGGCACCCCTTCATTCGATAAGGGCCGCGGGCCGTGATTGGGGCATCAGGCGCCATCCTTGCCAATCGAACCACGATGGCGCGCTGAACCACGGACGGACCATGAAGACCCAGGTAGCAATTATCGGTGCGGGCCCGGCAGGGCTGCTGCTTGGCCATCTGCTGAAGGCGGAAGGCATCGACTGCGTGGTGGTAGAGCGCCAGACCCCGGACTATGTCCTCTCGCGGATCCGGGCCGGGGTGCTGGAACAGATCACCGTCTCGCTGCTGGAGCGGCTTGGCCTGGACGGGCGGCTGAAGGCCGAAGGGCTGGTGGAGCATGGCTTCAACCTGGCCGATGGCGAGCGGTTGATCCGGATCGATTGCATGGGGCTGACGGGCAAGTCGGTGGTGGTCTACGGCCAGACCGAGATCACCCGCGACCTGATGGACGCCGCGCCGTCGCGCGGGCTTGAAGTGATCTATGGCGCCGAAGATGTCGCGCTGCACGGGGTCGAAAGCGATGCCCCCGCCATCACTTTCCGCAAGAACGGCGCGGAGCGGCGGATCGAGGCGCGCTTCATCGCCGGATGCGACGGGTTCCACGGCCCCAGCCGCAAGGCGATCCCGGCCAGCGCCGCGCGCGAGTACGAGCGGGTCTATCCGTTCGGCTGGCTGGGCATCCTGGCCGATGTTCCGCCCTGCCACGAGGAACTGATCTACGCCAACCACGAACGCGGCTTCGCGCTTGCCTCGATGCGCAGCCACACCCGCAGCCGCTATTACATCGACGTGCCGCTGACCGAGCGGGTGGAGGACTGGAGCGACGAACGCCTGTGGGATGAACTGGCGGTTCGCCTCGGCCCCGATGCCGCCGCCAACATCACGCGCGGCCCCGCGCTGGAAAAGAGCATCGCCCCGCTGCGCTCCTACGTGTTCGAACCGATGCGCCACGGCAGCCTGCTGCTGTGCGGAGATGCCGCGCACATCGTGCCGCCGACCGGGGCCAAGGGGCTGAACCTGGCCGCCAGCGACGTGCACTATGCCGCAGAGGCGCTGCGCGGCTACTTCACGCGCGCCGACAACGATGGAATCGCGGACTATTCCGCCAAGGCGCTGGCGCGCGTGTGGAAGTGCGAGCGGTTCAGCTGGTCGCTGACCAAGCTGATGCACCGCTTCCCCGACGACGGCCCGTTCGAACGGGCGATGCAGGTGGCCGAGCTGGACTATATCGCCAGCAGCGTGGCAGCGCAGACCAGCATCGCCGAAAACTACGTCGGCCTGCCGGTCTGAGCCTGCCGCTCTGACAGGGCGAAACGCGGCGCGTTCAGCGGAACGAACTGCCCGGGCGCACACCCAGCCGCTTGAACACCGCTGCCGCCGGGCAGAAGCCGGTAAAGCTGGCCTGGAACATATTCAGGCCGGCAAACGCGGTCAGCCACAACCAGGCGGGGTGGACCCAGTGCGCCAGAGCCAGGCTGGCCATCACCACGACTCCGGCAAAGCGGAAGACTGCTGAATCGAGCGTCATTTTCAGGAACTCCTTACTTGAAACGCAGCTTGCGGATGCCCAGCGCGTGGAGCGCGAGCTTTTCGTAAAACGGTTCGCTGGTTCCGCGCCGGACCTTGTGGAGGAAGTATTTCTCGAAGCCGATCTTCGCCAGATGCACCCACTTGCCGCTGGACGACCAGTTGAGGTTGCGCGGCGGGATTTGCGGCTGGGCGACGAAGGCCACCCCGCCATCGCCGAAGTCGGCAAGGCAGAACGCGTTCCAGGTGGCTTCCTCGTCCGGCTCCTTGCCATCCAGCTCGGCCTTGATGTTCGCGGCGACCGCGGTGACCATCGATTCGATCATGAACCCGGTCTTGGGCACGCCAACCGGCACCGGAGTCGGCCCGACCGGCGGGATCGCAACGCAGACCCCCAGCGAATAGACGTTCGGAAAGGCCGGGTTGCGCTGATGCTTGTCCGCCAGGATGAAACCGCGCGGATTGGTCAGGCCTTCGATGCCGCGCACCGCCGGCACGCCGCGGAAGGCCGGCAGCAGCATCGCAAAGCCGAACGGCAGATCGTGCGTCTTTTTGACCGATCCGTCCTCGGCCACTTCCTCGACCTGCATCTGCCCGGCCTCGACCCTGGCGACGCGGGCGTTGGTGATCCACCTGATCGACCGTTCGCGCAGTTCGCTTTCCAGCAGGGTCTTGGTATCGCCCACGCCATCGAGGCCGAGATGCCCGATATAGGGCTCGGCCGTGACGAAGGTCATCGGCACCCGGTCACGAATCTTGCGACGCTTGAGCTCGGTATCGAGGATCAGGGCAAACTCGTAGGCCGGGCCATAGCAGGAAGCGCCCTGCGCCGCGCCGACCACGATCGGCCCGGGATTGGCGCACAGCTTCTCGAAGCTTTCCGCCGCGCGCGATGCGTGGTCGGTGCGGCAGATCGACTGGGTAAAGCCCTCGGGACCGAAGCCCTCGATCTCGTCGAATGCCAGATCCGGCCCGGTGGCGATGACGAGATAGTCATAGCTGAGCGAAGTTCCATCGCCCAGTTCGACCCGGTTTTCTGCCGGGTGAACGCGCTTTGCGCCCACAGCGGTAAAGCCGATGCCCTTCCTTGCCATGATGGGCGGCAAGTGCACCCTGATCGCATCCGGCTCGCGCCAGCGCACCGCAACCCACGGGTTGGACGGCACGAACCAGTAATCCTCCTGGTCGTTGACCACAGTGACCTGGGCCTTGCCCTTCACCGCGTCGCGGATTTCGTAAGCCGCGATTGTCCCGCCAAGCCCGGCGCCAAGAATGATGATGTGAGGCAAAGCCATAAGCCGATCTCCTCTCCGCTGCCCCGCCCATTCGGGTATGCTTGCTGGACGGGACTCAATCTATCGTTATTGACTTATATAAGCCTAATACGATATAGCAAGCGGAAACTGGCACGCCGGATTCGATGGCGGCGCAAGCAAAGGAACGCAGGCATGGTTTTCGGGTTTGGCAGAACGACGCATCGCGAAATCTCGGCGCAGGAGCTTGCGGCAATGCTGCAGGCGGAAACGGCATTGGTCATCGACGTGCGCGAAGCCGACGAGTTCGCGTCCGGTCACATTCCGGGAGCCATCAATATGCCGCTATCGACTTTCCAGCCCTCGCGGCTGCCGGACAGCGGGGGCAAGGTGATCGTGCTCAGCTGCCTGGGCGGCAAGCGCTCGGCCATGGCGCTTGGCAAGTGCGCGAATGCCCGCTCGGCGGTGGACACCCACCTGGCCGGGGGCTTCGGCGCCTGGCAGGCCGCCCGCCTGCCCATCGCCCACTGATTTCCGAAAAGGGGGTTTCCATGATCCGCACCGGCAGGTTTGCACTCGCAGCAGGCATCCTGATGCTTGCCGCACCCTTGGCCTCGTGCGGAAGCGAGGAGCAGGGCGCGCCGTCGGCTGCGGCGCCGGGCGGGCAACGTCTGGTCCTTGCGCTCAGCGATACGGTCAACTGGCAGGAAGTCAGCGCGGAGATCGCGACCGAGGATCAGGCGCAGGTCCTGGCCCGGATCCCCGGCATCCTTACCACCCTGACCGTGCGCGAAGGCGACATGGTGACCAAGGGCCAGGCAATCGGCCGGATTATCGACAATCAGCTGGGCTATCAGGCCGGTGCCTATGCGGCGCAGGCTGCCGCGGCAGAGGCCCAGGCGGGGCAGGCCAAGGCCGAGCTTTCGCGGGTGCGCTACCTTTACGAAAAGGGTGTCTATGCCAAGGCGCGGCTTGATCAGGCCGAGGCCGCGGCGGCAGCTTCGGACGCACAGATTCGCGCGGCCCGGGCCCAGCAGGCCGCGGTTGGCGCGGTGTCCGGCCAGGGCGTGGTGGTGGCCCCGGCCAGCGGCCGGGTGCTGCGCGCCGACGTGCCCGCCGGATCGCCGGTAGCCCCGGGCATGGCCATTGCCGTCATCACCGCCGGCCCGACCATCGTCCGGCTGAAAATGCCCGAATCGCTGGCGGACAAGGTTCGTGCCGGTTCACGCGTGACGGCTACCGGGCTTGGCACCGGTTCGGTCATCAAGCTCTATCCCTCGATCTCGGCGGGCAAGATCACGGCCGATGTCGCCATGCCGGGAATCGACAACCGGCTGATCGGTCGGCGGGTCGCGGCGCGGGTCGAAACCGGCTCGCGCAAGGCCTTGCTGGTACCGTCCGGCTTCGTCGTGAACCGCTTCGGGATCGATTACGTCACCCTGCTGGGCAAGGATGGGTCGGGCACCGAGGTGCCGGTGCAGACCGCGCCTGCGGCCCAGCCCGGCCAGGTCGAAATCCTTTCGGGCGCCGCAGCGGGCGATACGCTGGTGGCAGCCGCCGGGGAAAGCGCCCGGCCATGAACCTGGGCATTTCCGGCAAGCTGACCCGCGCGACGATCCAGTCGCCGCTGACCCCGCTGTTCCTCCTCGCCGCGATGATCGTCGGGCTGATCGCGACGATCACCATCCCGCGCGAGGAAGAGCCGCAGATCAAGGTGCCGATGGTCGACATCATGGTCCAGGCGCCCGGCCTTGCCGCGCCGGAAGCGGTCGAACTGGTCGCCAAGCCGCTGGAAACCATCGTCAAGAGCGTCGACGGGGTGGAGCACGTCTACACCCAGGCCCAGGACAATGGCGTGATGGTGACGGCGCGCTTCCTGGTGGGATCGAATCCCGAGGACGCGGCGATCCGGATCAACGAGAAGATCGAGGCCAACAAGAACCGTATTCCGGTTGGCATCCCCGCGCCGCAGGTAACGGTGCGCGGCATCAATGACGTGCCGATCGTGGTCCTGACCCTGACCCCCAGGCCGGGCGCGCCCGGCAACTGGAACGATCAGGCACTGGCGGAACTGGCGGGCAAGCTGAGGACCGAGATCGCCAAGGTCGATGATGTCGGCCTGACCTTCATCGCCGGTGGACAGCGCATGGCACTTCGGGTGGTGCCGGATCCGGCCAAGCTGTCGCTTTACCGGGTCCCGCTGGGCAATCTGATCGAGGCCGTAAGCCAGGCCAACCGCGCCTTTCCGGCGGGAACCGTGCGCGAGGGCGGACAGGCGGCGCTGGTTGTCGCCGGGCAGACGCTGCGCGACGCGCAGGAGCTGTCCTCGCTCACCGTCCGCTCGGTCAGCGGCGCACCAGTCCTCTTGTCCGACGTCGCCCGGATCGAGCAGGCCCCGACCCAGGATCAGGCCCGCGCCTGGCGCTGGGCCAAGGACGATGGCGGCAAGTGGGCGATGGCCCCGGCGGTCAGTCTGGCCATTGCCAAGCGCGCCGGAGCCAATGCCGTGACCGTGTCGGAAGGCGTGGTCGCGCGGACCGAGCTGCTGAAGGGCAAGCTGATCCCGGCAGGCATCGAGGTTTCCGTTACCCGTGACTACGGGGAAAGCGCCAATGAGAAGGCCAACGAGCTGATTTTCCACCTTGCGCTTGCCACGGTTTCCATCGTCGCCCTGATCGGCTTTGCCATCGGCTGGCGCGAGGCCGGGGTGACCGCGATCGTCATCCCGACGACGATCATGCTGACCATGTTCGCCTCGAACGTGATGGGCTTCACGATCAACCGGGTCAGCCTGTTCGCCCTGATCTTCTCGATCGGCATCCTGGTCGACGATGCGATCGTGATGATCGAGAACATCGCCCGCCACTGGGCGATGAACGACGGCCGCAGCCGGATCGACGCCGCGGTCGAGGCCGTGGCGGAGGTCGGCAACCCTACCATCGTCGCCACCCTTACCGTGGTTGCGGCGCTGCTGCCGATGCTGTTCGTGTCAGGGCTGATGGGGCCCTACATGGCACCCATCCCGATCAATGCCTCGGCGGCGATGGTGTTCAGCTTCTTCGTGGCCGTGATCATCGCGCCGTGGCTGATGGTGCGCTTCGCCCGGACCGCCCTGGCGCATGGCGACCACGAACACGGCGGCAAGCTGGGCGCGCTCTACCATCGCTATGCCAGCAAGGTGATTGCCACCCCGCAAAGCGCCCGGCGCTTCCTTGTCGGCGTCGGGGTGGCCACGCTGATTGCCTGCTCGATGTTCTATTTCAAGGCGGTGACCGTGAAGCTGCTGCCCTTCGACAACAAGAGCGAAGTGCAGGTGGTTGCCGACCTGCCCGAAGGGACCAGCCTGGAAGGCACCGCCCGGGTGCTTGAACAAGCCTCGACCATTGTCCGCGCAGTGCCGGAGGTCGTCTCGATGGAGGCCTATGCCGGCACTTCGGCGCCGTTCAACTTCAACGGTCTGGTACGGCATTACTTCCTCCGCGCGCAGCCCGAGATGGGCGATCTGATGATCACCCTGCTGCCCAAGGGCGACCGCTCGCGCTCCAGCCACGAGATCGCGGTCGACTTGCGCGAGCGGCTGAAGGCCCTGCCGCTGCCCGCTGGCGGCTCGCTCAAGGTGGTCGAAACCCCACCCGGCCCGCCGGTGCTGGCAACGCTGCTGGCGGAGATCTATGGCCCCGACGAAGCGACCCGCCAGAAGACCGCCGCGCAGGTCGAGGCGATCTTCAGGTCGGTGCCCTACATCGTCGATGTCGACAATTCCTATGGCCAGGCCCGGCCGACGCTCAAGCTGATCCCGGATCGCGCCAGGCTGGATCACTATGGCCTGTCCGAACGCCAGCTGTTTGACAGCATCGGCGCGCTGATGGGTGCCCAGGTTGTCGGCTATGCCCCGCGCGGGGCGGACCGCGATCCCTTGCCGATCGAAATGGCCCTGGACCAGTCGCAGCGCAGCTGGTCGACCGCGCTGGCCGCAACCCCGGTCGCGGCAACCCCGGGCGGCCAGCTGATCGAGCTGGGCGAACTGGTGACGGCCCGGATGGAACCGGGCGGGCGGGCGATCTTCCGCCGCGACGGGCGCGGCGCAACGATGGTGACCGCCGAACTGGCGGGCCGCTACGAAGCGCCGATCTATGGAATGCTTGCGGTTGAAGACGCGATTCAGGCGTTCGACTGGAAAGCGCACGGCCTCGCCAGGCCCGAGGTGATCCTCAACGGACAGCCCGAGGACGAAAGCACTGCATCGCTGCTGTGGGACGGGGAATGGGAGATTACCTGGGTGACCTTCCGCGACATGGGCGGCGCCTTCATGGTCGCGTTGCTGGGCATCTATGTCCTGGTGGTTGGTCAGTTCCGCAGCTTCACCATCCCGCTCGTGATCCTGACCCCGGTGCCGCTGACGCTGGTCGGGATCGTCCTGGGCCACATCCTGTTCCAGGCCCCGTTCACCGCCACCAGCATGATCGGCTTCATCGCGCTGGCCGGGATCATCGTGCGCAATTCGATCCTGCTGGTCGATTTCATCGGCCATACCCGCACCCCCGGCAAAAGCCTGCGCGAGGCCCTGCTGGAGGCCGGGATGATCCGCTTCAAGCCGATCGTGCTGACCGCTGCTGCGGCGATGATCGGCGCGGCCGTGATCCTGACCGACCCGATTTTCCAGGGTCTGGCAATCTCGCTGCTGTTCGGCCTCGCCTCCTCGACCTTGCTGACGGTGCTGGTCATTCCCGCGATCTACATCGTCCTGCGCGACGATGGCCGGGCGCTGGAGCCATCCGAATGAAGCCCGCCGATCGGGCCGGACTGACGGCGAACCCGGCCGCCATGGCCAGCCGGCTCAAGCTGCTGAGCCATCCGGAACGCCTGCTGATGCTGTGCCGCCTTGATGAGGGCGAGGCTTCGGTGGGTGAACTGGTCAGCCTGGCCGGGCTATCGCAGCCCTCGGTATCGCAGCACCTTGCGATGCTGCGCGACGACGGCGTCGTATCCATCCGCAGCGAGGCGCAGACCCGCTACTACAAGCTGAAGGATCCGGTGGTCAGCGCGATCATCCACGCGCTGTGCACCATCTGCGGCGAGGGGCCTGCCCAGGACGGGCGCTCCTGACGGCGCAATCCTTTTGACAGGACCGCCGGGCGCGATAACCTGCACCCCGGTTGCAGGATAAGCGGTGGGGGGGCGCGAGTTGAGTCTGCATCTCGCCGCGACTTTCGCATTACTGCTGATTCTGGTGCTGTTCGCCGTGGCAGCGCTGGTCGAAGCGCGCGGGGACAGGCTGCGCAGCACGCCCCGGCTTCGCCATATCGCCTACACCCTGGCGCTGGGGGTCTATTGCTCCAGCTGGACCTTTTACGGGGCAGTGGGCAGCGCGGTCCGGGATGGGTGGGTCTATCTGCCGATCTATCTCGGCCCGATCCTGCTGCTGGTGGGTGCGCCGCGCTTCCTTGAGCGGCTGTCGCGCGCCGTGGCGGATGAGCAGGCGTCCACCGTGTCGGACTTCATCGCCGCGCGCTTCGGCCACGATGTGATCGTCGCCCGGCTGGTGACCGTGATCGCCCTGCTGGGCACGGTCCCCTATATCGCGCTGCAGCTGCGTTCGATCGGCACGGTGTTTTCCGTGGCTTCGGGCCGCGACGTGGCCGGAGCGGCCATGGCTGCCGCCGCCGTGCTGCTGACCCTGTTCTCGATCCTGTTCGCAGCGCGGCGGTTCGAACTGGCCGGGCGCAGCGAAGGCCTGCTGTTCGCCATCGGGTTCGAATCGCTGGTCAAGATTGCCGCCCTGCTGCTGGTCGGCGGCGTGGCGATCGCCGCCCTGCTGACCATGCCCGCCGCCCTGCTGGATCGCGGCGGCGCGGTGCTGGGCCAGGGCTTTGCGCTGGATCGTTTGTCGCTCGATTTCGGGATCGTGTTCCTGATCTCGGTAATGGCGATCATCGTCCTGCCCCGGCAATTCTACATGGGTCTGGTCGAGGCGCGAAGCAGCAACGATCTGGTTCGCGCCCGGCTGGGGCTTGCCGCCTACCTGATGGCGATGGCTCTGCTGGTGATCCCGATTGCGCTGGCCGGAACGGCGCTGTTCGATGGCGATCAGCTGGCCGACATCTATGTCCTGCAATTGCCCGCCAGCGCGGGACAGGACGCGGTCGTGGTCATTGCCCTGCTGGGCGGCATCAGCGCGGCAGCGGCCATGGCAATCGTCGATTCCGCGGCGCTTGCCACCATGGTTTCGAACGACCTGATCTTTCCCGCGATCCTGCGCCGGGGCCGCGCGCTGGAAGGCGGAGCGATCGGGCGGCGGATGCTGCTGGTCCGGCGCCTGTCGATCGCGGGCATCATGGCGCTTGCCCTGGCCTGGGCGACGCTTGTCTCGGCGCGGGAATCGCTCGCCTCGATCGGGCTCGTCGCCTTTGCCGCGATGGCGCAGTTCACGCCTCACCTGATCCTGGCGGTCTATGGCACCAACCGCGATCCCTGGCCGGCGCGGGCAAGCCTGGCGACGGGACTGGTGCTGTGGCTGTACACCCTGGGCCTGCCGCCGATCCTGCCCAGCGCCTGGCTGGAAACGCTGGCCGCCGGGCCGCTGGATCCGCTGCGCCTGCTGGGGATCGGCACTGCCTCGCCGCTGGTCCACGGGGTGCTGTGGAGCATCGGCGCGAACCTGCTGGTCTTCGCGGCCGTCGCCGCGCGCCGCGCACCGGGCGGCCCCTTGCCGCTGATGCTGCGTTCCGGCCGACAGGTCACCGATCTGGCCGAACTGGTCCAGCTGACCTCCAGCTTCGTCGGCCAGGAGCGCGCCGAGCAGGAATTTCCCGGGGTGCGCAGCGGCGCCCCGATCGATCGCCGTTCCGCCAACCGCGCCCAGCAGCTGATCGCCGGGGTGGTGGGAACCTCGTCGGCCCGCTCGCTGGTCGCCTCGGCGCTCGCCAGCGGGCAGATGAGCCTGTCAGATGTGACCCGCCTGCTTGACGAAGGCGGCCAGTCGCTGCGCTTTTCGCGGCAACTGCTGGCCGAGACTTTCGAGAATATCGATGCCGGGATCAGCGTGGTCGATGCCGAGCTCAATCTGGTGGCCTGGAACAGCCGCTACGAGGACCTGTTCGGCTATCCCCCGGGGCTGGTCCGGGTCGGCGTGCCGGTGGCCGACCTGATCCGGCACAATGCCCGCCACGGCGACTTTGGCCCCGGCGACATCGAATATCATGTGCGCAAGCGGCTGGACCATCTGCGCCGGCGGCTGGAACATTCGTTCGAGCGCCGCCGCTATGACGGCCGGGTGATCAAGACCGTGGGCGGCCCGATGTCGGGCGGCGGCTATGTGATGAGCTTTACCGACATCACCGGGGAAGCCCGCGCGCGCGAGGAATTGCAGCGCACCCTGGACGAACTGGAACACCGCGTTGCCGAACGCACCCGCGAACTGAGCGAAGCCAACCGCCGCCTGGCCAAGGCCGACCGCGAGAAGACGCGGTTCCTGGCCGCCGCCAGCCACGACCTGTTGCAGCCGCTGCACGCCGCGCGGCTGTTCACCGCCGCGCTGGAGCGTGATGCCGCTGGCAGGAACCAGGAACTGGTCCATCACGTAAGCGATGCGATCCTCGCCGCCGAAGACCTGCTGCGCGCGCTGCTCGACATCTCGAAGATCGACGCGGGCGGGGTCAATCCCCGCCCAGAGCCGGTCGATCTCAGCGAATTCATAACCGCCCTGGCCGAAAGCTTGCGACCGCTGGCCGGGGAGAAGGGCCTCGACCTCAGGATCGCCCCATGTCCCGGGGCGGTGCGGACCGATCCCGGCCTGCTGCGTTCGGTCCTGCAGAACCTGCTGACCAATGCGCTTCGCTATACCCCGCGCGGCGCGGTCCTGATCGGCACCCGGCGCCGGGGAGACGAATGGCGGATCGACGTGATCGATACCGGCGTGGGCATCGCTGCGGACCAGATCGGCGCGATCTTCGGCGAGTTCACGCGTCTGGGCGAGGTCGAGGTCGAAGGGCTGGGGCTGGGCCTCGCGCTGGTGGAGCGCATCACCCGGCTGCTGGGCGGCCGGATCGACGTTGCCTCGGTGCCCGGCAAGGGCAGCCGCTTCAGCCTGATCCTGCCCGCACTCGCCCGGCCCGAGCAAGCGCGGGCCGCCGTGCCGCCGCGCGCCAGCGCGCCGCCGCCCGCCGCTGGATCGGCGATCCTGGTGATCGACAACGATGACCGGATCGTGGCGGCAACCAGCGCGCTGCTGGATCGGCTGGGGCATCGTCCCACCGGCGCGCGATCCATTGCCGCGGCGCTGGCGGCCTGCGCAGGCGCCGACCTGCTGCTGGTCGACTATCAGCTGGACAACGGCGAGGACGGCCTGTCGCTGATCAACGCGGTGCGCCAGTTGCGGCCCCGCATCCCCGCACTGCTGCTGACCGCCGAAAGCGGAGAGGCGATGCTGGTCCGCGCCCGGGCGATGGGCGTGCCGGTGCTGGCAAAGCCGGTCGATCCCGAGGCTCTGCTGCGGGCCATCGCCGAACTGTCAGTGCCTGAGATCGAGCCCTAGCGAGCGCGCGACCAGCGCCGCCTGGGTGCGGTTGCTGACGTCCAGCTTGCGCATGATCGCGGTCATGTGCGCCTTCACGGTCGCCTCGCTGATCCCCAGGGCGTGGGCGATCTGCTTGTTGAGCTGCCCTTCGAGCACCGCCAGCAGGACCTTGAACTGCATCGGGGTAAGCTCGGCCACCTCGCGGCGGATGCTGTCGAGCGGCGTCTGCCCGGCAGGAACAGCGCGCACCGGCTGGCCGCCCAGCGCCCGGGCGATGGCGCGCTCGATCTCGCCAAGATCGCTGTCCTTGGGCAGGAAGCCGATGGCACCGAAGGCCCGCACCTCTTCGGCCGCCGCCGCGCCCTCGGCGCTGGAGACCACCAGGATCGGCACTTCGGGGCACTCGGCGTGGAGCATGGCGATCCCCGAATAGCCCACCGCGCCGGGCATCTTGAGGTCGAGCAGGATCAGGCGCAGGTTCTCGGCCACGGTCGCGGCATGGGCGGCGGCGGCAAGCGTCCCGGCCTCCACTACTTTCGCCCGCGGCAACACCTGCCCCACCGCCAGGGCCAGGGCCTGGCGGAACAGCGGGTGGTCATCCGCGATCAGGATCGTCTCGCTCACGCTTTCTCCAGCAAGGGCCGGTTGGCCAACAGATGATCGACAACCGAGGGATCGGCAAGAGTGGAGGTATCGCCCAGGTTCGACACGTCGTTCTCGCCGATCTTGCGCAGGATGCGGCGCATGATCTTGCCCGACCGGGTCTTGGGCAGGCCCGGGGCGAACTGGATCACATCCGGCGTGGCGATCGGGCCAATTTCGTGGCGGACCCACTGCACCAGTTCCCTGCGCAGCGCCTCATCCGGCTCGACATCGGCATTGGTGGTAACGAAGGCATAGATGCCCTGCCCCTTGATGTCGTGCGGCATGCCGACAACGGCAGCTTCGGCCACTTTGGCGTGGGCAACCAGCGCGCTTTCGATCTCGGCCGTGCCCATGCGGTGGCCAGAGACGTTGATCACATCGTCAATCCTGCCTGTGATCCAGTAGTAGCCGTCCTGATCCCGTCGACACCCGTCACCGGTAAAGTAATAGCCCTTGAAAGTGCTGAAATAGGTCTGGAAGAAGCGGTCATGATCGCCCCACACGGTGCGCATCTGCCCCGGCCAGCTGCGGTCGATCACCAGACATCCATCGCCCGCGCCCTCGATCACCGCGCCCTCGTTGTCCACCAGCAGCGGGGCCACACCGAAGAACGGACGGCTGGCCGAACCTGGCTTGAGCGCGGTCGCGCCCGGCAGCGGGGTGATCATCGCCCCGCCGGTTTCGGTCTGCCACCAGGTGTCAACGATCGGGCAGCGCCCCTCGCCCACCACCTTGTGATACCATTCCCAAGCCTCCGGGTTGATCGGCTCGCCCACGGAACCGAGCAGCCGCAGCGTCTGGCGGCTGGTCCGCTTCACCCAGTCGTCGCCCTCGCGCATCAGCGCCCGCAGGGCAGTGGGGGCGCCGTAAAAGATCTCGACCCCGAACTTGTCGACCACCTGCCAGAAGCGGCTGGGATCGGGGAAGTTGGGCACCCCTTCGAACATCACCGTGGTCGCGCCGTTGATCAGCGGACCGTAAACGACATAAGAATGGCCGGTGACCCAGCCAATATCGGCGGCACACCAGTAGATCTGTCCCGGTCGGTAATCGAACACGTACTGGTGGGTGATCGAAGCCCAAACCGCATAGCCGCCGGTGCTGTGGAGCACGCCCTTGGGCTTGCCGGTGGAGCCGCTGGTATAGAGGATGAACAGCGGGTCCTCGGCATTCATTTCCTCCGCCGGGCAAAACGTGGACTGGGCAGCAATTCCTTGCGCCCAGTCCACGTCGCGACCCGGCCGCATCGGAACATCGGCCCCGGTGCGGCTGAGGACGATGACGGTATCAACCGCCGGACAGTGGACCAGCGCCTCATCGACATTGGCCTTCAGCGGCACCTTCTTGCCGCCGCGCAGCCCCTCATCGGCGGTGAGGACAATGCGGCTGTCGCAATCCGCGATCCGTCCGGCCAGTGCCTCGGGGGAAAAGCCCGCAAAGACATTGGAATGGATCGCCCCGATCCGCGCGCAGGCCAGCATGGCGACAGCGGCCTCGGGCACCATCGGCAGGTAGATCGTCACCCGGTCACCCTTGTTCACCCCGCGCGCCTTGAGCAGGTTGGCAAAGCGGCACACGTCCTGGTGGAGCTGACGATAGGTGATCCGCCGTTCGGGTTCCGAGGGATCGTCGGCCTCCCACAGGATCGCCACGGTGTCGCCGCGCTCCTTCAGGTGCCGGTCAAGCGCGTTGACGCAAAGGTTGAGCGTGCCCTCGGCGAACCAGCGGATACCGAAATCGGCCTCGTGAAAACTGGCCTGACTGACCGTCTCGAACGGCCTGATCCAGTCGATCCGCTGCGCCTCCGCACGCCAGAAGGCCTCCGGGTCCTCGATCGAGGCGCGGTACATCTCGTGATAGCCCGCCTCGTCGATCAGGGCCTGCCCAGCCCAGGTCGCGGGCACGGGATAGAGCGCTTCCGCCATGCTTTCGATTCTCCTCTGCCAGTGGTTTTATGCGCCATTCTTACCCGAGCCCGCGCGCGGCGGGACCTAGACCATGGTCGTAGACGCTCGACCATGGTCGGGGTGGCGGCCCGGCCACCCGCGCTTCAAACCACCCTGAGCCTTGCAGTCAGAACGCGGGGATCAAGGAGGGGTCGTTTTCATGGACAAGAGGATCACGGCATTCGCCTGCGGCCTGCTTGCAGCCTCCGCGCTGATCGCCCCCGGAGCAGCGCTGGCCAGGCCAGCCAGCAACGTCGAAGCGCGGCTTGACCGGCTCGAGGCCGAACTTGCGGCCTTGCGCGGGGATCTGGCGCAGTCTCGCGCCGAGGCCGCTGCGGCCAACCAGCGGGCAGATGCCGCCGAAGCCCGCGCCACCCTTGCCGAAGCGCAAAACGCCGCAACCACCCAGCGCGTCGCGGCGCTCGAAACCACGCCCGCGCCCGTCCCCGCCGAGGGTTTCCGCTCCGGCAACACCGCCATCAGGCTGGGCGGCTATGTCAAGCTGCTCGCCACCAGCACCCATTACAGCGACGGCGAGGTTGCGACCAATTCGCTGGGGCGCGATTTCTACCTGCCCCAGACCATCCCCACCGGCGGACAGCCCTCCGCCCACGATACCGATTTCACCGCCAAGCAGTCACGCTTCTGGCTGAGCCTCGATTCCGGCGTCGCGGGACACGCATTGAAGGGCTACCTGGAGTTCGACTTCCAGACCTCACCCGGCACGCAAGGCTCGCAGCGCACCACCAACGGCTACAATCCCGCGCTGCGTCGCGCCTACCTGCAACTGGATCGCTGGACTTTCGGGCAGGACTGGACGACGTTTCAGTACACCGGCGCCCTGCCGGAAAGCACCGACTATGTCGGCGGTGCGGAAGGCACGGTGTTCGTGCGGCAGCCGCTGATCCGCTACAGTGCGCCCGTGGGAGCAGGAACGACGCTGCACATTTCACCCGGTTCTACTCCTATGGCGATAGTTCGCTGCTGCTGCCTGACGGTTGACGCAGCGCCGCTTGCATCGCGATGACAATTAGGGTCTGATTGCTTACCGCGCATGAAGATAGCGACGCGGCGGAGGGGATTTCATAATGACAGATGCAACTTCGGCGCCCGCAGCGGCGGCGCCTGGGCCGGTGGCCGGGCTGGGTATTCTGGCCATCGTGGTGGTGCTGGTATTCGCCTGGGCGATCATCGGAACGATGCTGTTTTCGGACCTGACGCTGTTCGGCGGGTTCCTGCTGCTGTGGCACTGGGCCAACCTTGAAGCGCTGGAGATCAAGCGGATGCCGGCCACTATCGCCGGGGCGCTGGTCGGGATCGCGCTAGCCTGGCAGTTGGTTTACCTGACCCAGCAGATGGGCAGCACCGGCACGATTATCGGGCTGTTGATCATGGTCGTAGCGATCTATCTGCAGATCATTGCGGCGATCTCGTTCCTGTTCAACGCAGCGGCGATGCTGTTCCTGACTGTGGCAGCAGCTCCGCTGATCCAGCTCAAGGTCGATTTTGTCGAACTGGCGATTTCGACTGTGGTTGGCGCAGTGTTCTTTGGTGCTGCAGTCGAAGGTCTGAAGCGGATCGCGGCGCGGTTCGGGCCGGCCGCCTAGCGCGGAAACAGCGTCGCCTGATCGATCACCCGGTCGATCAAGGCGTCGTCTGCCGGCAGCTGTTGATCGAGCATCAGCATGGCGAGGCCGTGAACCACGGACCAGGCCTGGATCATCAGCCGCCGGGTCTCCTCTGGGTTACCACCGGTAGCCACTGCGGCTTTGGCCTGCAGCATTCGAGCGGCCAGATTTTCGCCAAAGATGCTGGCGCCGATCGGTTCGCATTGGCTGAACATCAGCCGGAACAGTGCGGGATGGGCGAGGGCGAAGCGAACATAGGCGCGGCCGGTGGCCGCAAAGGCATCGGCTGAATTGACCGCGCCATCGGCCGCCGCCTTTTGAAACTGGCCCAGCTGGTCGATCCCTTCACTGGCAAGCGCGCGCATCAGCGCCTGCTTGTCCGGGAAGTGGCGATAGACCGCCGTGGCCGATACTCCGACATCGCGGGCCAATTGGCGCAGTGACAGATCGGCGATCGCCGTGGTCTTGAGCGCCTCCAGCCCCGCCTCCACCAGCGCGCTGCGCAGGTCGCCATGGTGATAGGCACGCGCCGGTGAAATCGATGTTGACACTGTTATCATGGTCCCTATGTTTACAGCAGAAACATTAAAGGGAGATTCGTTCCATGGCAAGCGCAGTCGAAACCGCAATCCGGTCTGTCGTGACCAAGGGCATCACCACCGTTGCCGGGATCAACCGTTCGCTCAAGGACAAGGATCGGGCGCATCCATTCCTAACCGGCATCCACACGCCGATGAAGGATGAGCGGACGATCACCGATCTGCCCGTCACCGGCACAATCCCCGCTGAACTGGCCGGGCGCTATGTCCGGATCGGGCCGAACCCGATCAACCCTGATCCGCGCGGGCATCATTGGTTCATCGGTGACGGCATGGTTCACGGCGTGAGGCTGCAGGGCGGTAAGGCGCTGTGGTATCGCAACCGCTACATCCGCTCGATGGATCTGGAAGCTAAAGGCGGGCCCAAGGCCGCGCCGGGGCCACGGCGCGGTCGGCGTGATCTGATCAACACCAATGTGATCCAGCATAACGGCAAAGTGCTGGCGATTGTCGAGGCTGGCTCGTTTCCGGCCGAACTGGATGAAAATCTGGAGACCGTCGCCTACACCGATTTCGGCGGCACGCTGCAAATGCCGTTCTCTGCCCACCCGCACGAAGACCCGCTGACCGGCGAGTTGCATGCAATCGTCTATGACGGGATGACGCAGGACACAGTTTGGCATGTAGTTGTATCGAAGGATGGCCAGGTGGTGCGGCAAGAGCCGATCCCGGTGCAGGATGGCCCTTCGATCCACGAATGCGCGATCACGCAGAAATATGTGCTGGTGTTCGACCTGCCAGTGACCTTTTCGATGAAGGCGCTGATCAGCGGGCAGCAGTTCCCCTATTCGTGGAACCCTGAGCACAAGGCCCGGGTCGGCCTGATGCCGCGGGCCGGCAGCGCGCACCAAATCGTCTGGTGCGATATCGATCCCTGCTATGTCTTCCACGTCGCCAATGCCTATGAGCGCGAAGACGGCGTGGTGATTGTCGATTGTTCGGTTCACGAAACTATGTTTGCGGGCGGCCCCGATGGTCCCAATGGCAAACCGCTGGGGATGGAGCGTTGGGAGGTTGATCCAGCATCGAGCAAGGTCAAGCGCACCACGCTCGACAGCACTCCGCAGGAATTCCACCGCCCGGACGAACGCTATTTTGGTCAGCCCTATCGCTATGCCTGGTCGCTTGGTTTGCCTGAAAAAGCCGAATTTCTGGGTGACGCGCCTATCTATCGCTACGATCTGCAAACGGGCGCGCGGCAGGCGCATGACTTCGGTCCCGGCAAGGTCCCCGGCGAATTCGTGTTTGTCCCGCGCAGCGCCGATGCGCCAGAGGGTGATGGCTGGGTGATGGGCTATGTCATCGATGCCGTGCATGAAACCACCGATCTGGTGATCCTCGACGCCAGCGATATGAGCCTGCCACCCATCGCCAGCGTCCACATCCCACACCGCATCCCGCCGGGCTTCCACGGCAACTGGCTCGCCGATGCTTAAGCCGACATTTCCCAGATGCCCTCCAAGAGAAGGCCGATTGAGGGCAAGGTTGCCGTATGGGACGACATTGCGCAACCGGATTTTCGCGTGCTGGCGCTTCAGCCGCTCCTTGACGCTGTAATCTGGCAATAGGTCTGCGCGGCCCGCGCAAAAAGCGTGATTTTCACGGGAGATGGACGCAACTTGCCCGTCGGTGCCGATGCAGGGCTCAGAACTTGCGGTCAGCATGGGGTCGGTGCTCGACAACGCAGATCCGCGATGTTGGCAAGAATACGACGGAACAGGTCGCGTGGCACCGCAACCTCAGCCATCTGAAAGGTGGCATAGCGGGCATGGCTGACCAGCTTCGCGCCGATCTTCACCAGCCTGTCGCGGATGCTGGTCAGTGACCAGTGCTGCACCTCTTGCGGAAGCGCGAGGGTGCGCAGGAAGTTGGCGAGGTTGTAGGCAAGCGCATGAAGCTGGAGCCGCACTGCGTTGCCCCTCATGGTGCGGCACGACAGCCGGGTCCACTTGACCGCGTTCTTGCCCTCCTTGATGTACTGCTCGGCCGTACCGCGCTGGTTGTAGAACACCACGACCCGGTCGGCACCGCGCGCCAGATTGGTGACGATGAAGCCGACGCGCGGATAGAGCTCGCCCGGGTGCCATTCAACCTTGGCAACCACCCGCCGTTTCCGGGTCCATGATCCAGCCTGATAGCGGAAGCTGGCGTAGAGCCGCCGAACATGGCTGGGTGGCCGCCCCACCGGACGCTTGAGCAGATGGGCGATCTGGCGCTGGAGTGCCGGGTTGGCCTTGAGGCGGATGGCGTAGTTGTAACCCTCCGCCTCCAGGAAGTCGTACAGGTCAGGCAGCGCGAAGGCGGCATCACCCCGGAAGAACCTCCGTTTGATCGCGCCGCCGCGATAACGCGCCACCACCGGTTCCAACACATCGCGCCAGCCATCGGCGCTGTGCACGTTGCCAGAGCGCAGTGAACATCGCTCCAGATCGCCGAACTGATTGAACACGAACAGCGGGTGGTAGCAGGTGCAGCCGAAGTGGCCGTTGTAGGCGGTGCCTTCCTGCTCGCCATGCGTGGGGCTGACGCTGCTGTCCATGTCGAGCACCACGACATTGGTCGGGCGGCGGGCATGCACCACGTCGATCCACCGGCCCGACAGATCGGCGAGCGCCGTGACATTGGCTTCTTTGGCCAGAACCTCGGTCTCGAACCGCCCCATCTGACTGGTCGAGGCAGCCTGTCCCATCACGGCCTGCCCACCCACGATCCAGCGCATCGCCGGGTCAGCGCCGAGCCGGTCGGCGTCGTTGACGTCCTCGTAGCCTGCGAGCCGCCCGAAGACTGATTGCCGGAACTGCGCCATCAGGCTGTGCCTGCCATTCCGACCCGTCCTGCTGTCAGTCAATATCTCCCCGGCCATCCCTGTCAGGCCCAGCGCGTCATCAAGTTCGCGAAAGGCCAGCAAGCCGGCATCCGACGTGATCCGCGATCCGTGAAACTCCAATCTCAGGCGGCGGTCAAAATCGACCCGCAAATCACCCGTTTCCGTTTCACCCGCCGGGTGCGTCATAAAATCAGCCCTCAAGACCGCCCATCATGCTGATATTGCTACACTATACCACCGAAATTGCCAGATTTTTCCATTCCAATCTGGGAAATGTGGGTTTAACCGATCCGGCGGAGCGCGAGGAGATGGCCCGGTTCTGGTTCGATAACCTGTCGGCAGGCAGGATCAAGGTCGAGATCGGGCAGCGCTATACGCTGGACGAATGCGTGCAGGCGCACCGCGATCTGGAAGCGGGCAAGACCATTGGCTCATCGGTGTTCGTGCTATGAAAATCGAAAAACTGACCCAGCATATCGGGGCCGAACTGTCGGGCGTGAACCTGGCCGAAGCCGCGCGGAACGATGATCTGTTCGGCGCGATCCGGGCCGCGCTGCTGGAGCACAAGGTGCTGTTCCTGCGCGATCAGGATATTTCCCGCGCCGACCATGTTGCCTTCGCCAGGCGCTTTGGCGAGCTGGAAGATCATCCCGTTGCCGGAAGCGACCCGGACCACCCCGGCCTGGTCCGCATCTACAAGGACGAGACTTCGCCGCCGGACCACTACGAAAACTCGTGGCATGCCGATACGACCTGGCGCGAAATCCCGCAAATGGGCGCCGTGCTGCGCTGCGTCGCGTGCCCCCCGGTGGGCGGCGACACAATGTGGGCCAACATGGAGCGCGCCTATGACGATCTGGCGGATCACATCAGGGAGACCATCGCCCCGCTGATGGCACGCCATTCGATCGAGGCGAGCTTTGGTGCGCGCATGCCGGCGGAAAAGCGCCTGGCACTCAAGGCCCAGTACCCGGATGCGGAACACCCGGTGGTGCGGACCCATCCGGAAACTGGCCGCAAGAGCCTCTACGTCTGCGGCTTTACCACCCATTTCACCAATTTCCACACCGCCGCCAATGTCCGTTACGGGCAGGATTTCGCCCCGGGCGGGTCGAACCTGCTGCAATACCTGATCGGGCGGGCGCAGATCCCCGAATATCAGGTCCGCTGGCGCTGGCGGCCGGGATCGATGGCGATCTGGGACAATCGCTGCACCCAGCACTACGCGGTGAGCGATTATCCCCCCTGCGTCCGCCAGATGGAACGCGCCGGAATCATTGGCGACAAGCCGTTTTAAGGAGAGAGGTCATGCAATTCTTCGACGAAAGCCTGCTGCCCGAAAACCAGGATCCGCTGGTCATTCAGGTCGCGCCCTATGCTCCCAGCTTCATGCCGCAGGACAGCGACGACATTCCGGTCAGCTTTGCCGAGCAGGTCCAGAAGGCGGTCGATTGCTACAACGCGGGGGCGACCGTGCTGCACGTCCACGTGCGCGAGCCCGACGGCAAGGGATCGAAGGACCTCGACCGGTTCAACGAGATGCTCGACCGGCTGCGCACTGCTGTGCCCGATATGGTCCTTCAGGTCGGCGGCTCGATCAGCTTTGCGCCCAAGAGCGATAGCGCCGCGGCTGAATGGCTGGATGACGACACCCGCCACATGCTCGCCGATCTCAAGCCGGCGCCCGATCAGGTCACCATGGTGGTCAACACCAACCAGATGAACGTGATGGAACTGATCACCGAGGAAGACGCCGGCGGCACCACGATGTGGGATGACTACCGCGAAGCCTATACCGAGATGTATTACGACGGTGGGCCGAAGTTCATGAAGGAACACATGAAGCGGCTGACCGCATCCGGCATCCAGACCCACTTCCAGATCGGCTGCGCGCGCGATCTGGAAACGGTCGAGCGGCTGGTCCGCGCCGGACATTACATGGGGCCGCTGGTGTGCAACTGGGTGGCAATCGGCGGCGGGCACGATGGCCCCAATCCGCGCAACCTGATGGAATTCATCAACCGCCTGCCGCAGAATGCGGTCTGCACGGTCGAAGGCCTGATGCGCAGCATGTACCCGCTGATCACCATGGGCATCGCCATGGGCCTGCACGTGCGTGTCGGGCAGGAAGACAACCTGTGGGGCCGCAAGGGCGAGCGCGCCACCTCTGTCCAGCAGATCGAAAAGGCGGTGCGGATCTCGGAAGAACTGTGGCGCCCGATTGCCACCGGCCGGGAAGCCCGCGAGATCTACCAGATCGGCACTTTCTATTCGAGCGTCGAGGAAACGCTGGAAAAGAACGGCTGGCTGCCCGGGGCTCGTCCCGGTCGCCGCTGGCCCCGGCTTAGCGCCGCCGCGTGACGGCAACCGTTCTCTTCGTTCCCGGCCTCAGGGACCATGTCGAGGACCACTGGCAGACCCACGCCGCCCGGGCCTTTCCCGGATCGGTCACGGTCGAGCCGCTGACCACCGACCGCCTCTCGCGCAGCGCGCGGGTCGCGGCGGTGGATGCGGCCTTGCAGGCGATTGCCGGGGAAGTGGTCATCGTTGCCCATTCCGCCGGATGCCTGATGGTCGCGCACTGGGCCAAGGCACCCACCCGGCAGGTGAAGGCGGCGCTGCTTGTCACGCCGGCCGATGTCGAACATCCGCTGCCGCAGGGCTATCCCGCGCTTGAAGACCTGGGCGCGAATGGCTGGATCCCGATCCCGCGCACGCGCCTGCCCTTTCCCGCAAACGTGGTTGCCAGCCGGAACGATCCGCTCGCCCGGTTCGACCGGATCGAGGGCCTGGCCAGTGCATGGGGCGCCGTGCTTCATGATGCCGGTCCGGTGGGGCATCTCAATCCAGCGGGCGGCTATGGTCCCTGGCCCGACGGCCACGGGCTGATCGAGCAGTTGCGGCAATAGGCCCGCGCGGGGGAGAGAAAGCAGCCATGGCCGGACCAATCGCCCACGATCCCAGCGCACCTGCCGGGCCGGACCGCGCGACCTTCTATGCCTGGCTGGTCTTCGCGCTCAGCTTCGGGCTGCTGATTTCCGACTATATGGCGCGGCAAGTGCTTAACGCCGTTTTCCCGCTGCTGAAGGCGGAATGGAGCCTGAGCGACGCCCAGCTTGGCCTGCTTTCAGGCGTGGTAGCGGTGATGGTCGGGCTGCTGACATTTCCGCTGTCGCTCGCCGCGGATCGCTGGGGCCGGGTTCGCAGCCTGACCCTGATGGCGATCCTGTGGAGCCTGGCCACGCTGCTCTGCGCGGCGGCACGGAGCTTCGAGACCATGCTGATCGGGCGTGCGCTGGTGGGCATCGGCGAGGCGGCCTATGGCAGCGTCGGCATTGCCGTGGTGATTTCGGTCTTCCCCGCCCGGCTCCGGGCCACATTGTCTGCGGCGTTCATGGCGGGCGGCCTGTTCGGGCAGGTCCTGGGGGTGGCGATTGGCGGGGCGGTTGCCGCCAGCCATGGCTGGCGTACGGCCTTTGCCGCCATCGGCCTTGCCGGACTGGTGCTTGGCCTGCTCTATCCCGTGATCGTGCGCGAAGGCAGGATCCGGTTGCTGGCGGGAGTTTCAGGCGCGGCTGGCGCGGCACGAGCCACCCCGCCGCTGCGCGCCCTGGTCGGCAACCGCTCGGTGCGGCTGGCCTATCTGGGCAGCGGCTTGCAGATGTTCGCTGCCGGAGCCCTGCCGGCCTGGCTGCCCAGCTACTTCAACCGCTATTACCAGTTGCCGGTCGATCGGGCCGGCACGCTTGCCGCCGTGCTGCTGCTGATCTGCGGCACGGGCATGATCCTGTGCGGGATCATCAGTGACCGCCTGGCGCGCGACCGCCCGGAAACCAAGATCGTTCTGGCGATCTGCTATTCGGTGGGGACAGCGCTGTGCCTGACCATTGCCCTGCTGCTGCCGCCCGGGATTGCGCAACTGGCCATGCTTGGCGCGGCGATGTTTCTGGTGGCGGGCACGGTCGGGCCGGTCGGCGCAATGGTCGCCAACCTGACCCCGCTGGCAATCCATGGATCGGCATTTGCCACCCTGACGCTGGCGAACAACCTGATCGGGCTTGCCCCCGGACCGATCATGACCGGGCGGATTGCCGACGCGACCGGACTGGCGGAGGCGTTCCGTCTCCTTCCTGTGACCTGCCTGCTGGCGGCGGCCACCTATGCGATGATGCGGCGCAGCTATCTTGCCGATCTGGCCTCCCGCTGATCGTGGCAATCAGGCCGGACCGGGCAGCACCTGATCGAGGAATGCCTTGAGCTCACTCGTAACCCGGTCCGGGCTCTCCTCCGGCGCCCCGTGGCCCACGCCGGGCAGCAAGACCTTGCGCACGAGGCTGGGGTAGATCTCTTCCATCCGGTCATAAAGCGGCTGCATGGCGGTCAGCGCCGGATCAGCCGCTCCGCCCACGAAGATCATGGGTTGAGTAATGGCGTGGCCCGACCAGGCTGCGGTCAGATCCCAGTTCAGGTCGCGGCAGCGATAGTGCGCCAGCGGCGGGGAGAACCCGCTCGCGCGGTAGTGGCGGACATATTCGGCCAGCGCCTCCTCGCCCAGCCAGGCCGGGGCATGGCCGGGATCGGGCAGCGTATCGAGCGCGGTTTCGCCGGGCAGGACGATCAGGCGCCAGCGCTCCGCCTCGCTCGCCGTTCCGGAAATCGCATTGTAGATGCTGCGCAGGCTGACCTCCGGGTCCCGGTCGAACTGGGCGTCCGCCAGCCCGGACTGCTGGAAGTAGTGGTGATAGAAGCGCCCGCCGGTCTGCGCCTCGATCGCCGCCCAGCCGGCAGAGGGTCGCTGCGCCTCGCGCGGGGGGACCACGGTACTGACCAGCGCCAGCGCGGGGAACAGGTCGGGCCGCAGCCGCGCCGCTGCCGCCGCCACCCATGCGCCCAGATCGTGCCCGACCAGCACTGCCTGCCGCTCGCCAAGCGCGTGGAGCAGCGCGACGACATCCCCGGCGCAGTGCAGCACCGTATAGTCGGCGACGTTCGCGGGCTTGCCGCTTTCACCAAATCCGCGAATGTCCGGCACAACCACGCGGTAGCCCGCCCCGGCCAGCGCGGCGATCTGGTTGCGCCATTCGAACCAGGTATAGGGAAAGCCGTGGAGCAGGATCACCAGCGGCCCGGCCCCCTCCTCGACAAAGTGGATCGCTATACCATTGGCCTCGACCGTACGATGGGCGAAGCTGGCGGGATCGTTGAGGTTGCGCATTGCGATGTTCCAAACTGATCGTCAGACCGCGTGCACGGCGCCCGGGCGGCCGACAGACTTTCCGGCGCGATAGGCGGCCCACAGGAATCCCAGCGCGATGAAGGCGACCAGGTCCGCGCCCAGCAGCGGCCAGGTCCAGGCGTCGGCCCGGCCGGCGCTGGCCAGCCACTGGCTGCCGATGCCGATGGCCATCGCCAGGCCACCGATCATCAGGATGTTAAGCGCCAGGATGTTGATGCCGGTAGCCGTGGCCTTGAGGTGCGGCGGCAGTTCCGCCTCGATCACGGTGAACACGGGACCATAGAGCATGGTCATGAACAGCACCGATGCCGCCATTCCCGCGATGAACAATGGATCACCGGCCGGAAGCAGGCGATAGGCCAGGATCAGCGGGACCAGCGCGGCAAGGACGATCATGGTCGACAATGCCCGGTCCAGCGCGAAGCGCCGCTGCGCCCAGTCGGCCAGCAAGCCCGAACCGACCGAGCCGGCCAGCCCGAAGGTCACGAATATCACGCCGTACAGGCTGTTCGCGTCAACCTGGGCCATGCCCTTGTCATCGTGCAGCCACAGCTGGACGAACGGGCTGGTGGCCACGTGGGCATGAAGGAACACTATCGCCAGCGAGGCCCAGCGCAGCCGCCGGTTGGCGCGGAACATCGCCCACCACTGCCCCAGCTGCCCGCCGATCGACACAGCCTCGCTCGCCTGCGGGACGGGATCGCGCACCCGCGAAACCGCGAAGGTAGCCGCGATGCCGATCAGGCCCATCATCAGAAAGCAGCCCCGCCAGCCCAGCGTGGGGCCCAGCAGGCCGGCAATCAGGAAGCTGCCGCCAATTCCCAGCGGAATCCCGGCAAAGAACAGTCCGATGGCGGCGGCCTTGTGGCGATCAGGGGTGCGCGACAGGATGATGTTGGACGCGGTTGGCACCAGCGTCGCTTCACCTGCCGCAACCAGCGGGCGCGCGGCCAGCATGGTCCAGAACCCCTGCGCCATTCCCGCCAGCGCGGTGAACAGGCTCCACACCGCGACCCCGCCGGTCAGCACCCGTACCCGCCCCAGCCGGTCGGCGAGCAGGCCCGCCGCGACCGAGGTAAAGGCATAGACCCCGCTGAACGCCAGGCCGGCGATCAGGGCAAAGGCGCTGCGCGACAATTGCAGGTCGCGCATGATGTCGGCGGCAAAAGCGGCAACCAGCTGCCTGTCGATCTGGTTGACGATGTGCAGGACCAGAAAGAACAGGACCAGCTTTAACGGCACCCGCTGGACGGGTGTGGTCATGCCGCAGCTTTGAGCGGGGTGGCGGTCTGACCGGCCCAGGCGGTCGGCTTCATGCTTTCCGACCAGGCGGCGACCCGGTGCAGCAGCCGCGACCCCGAGGTGACATCCCCGGACACGCCGTAATGGGTCGTGCCGATATTGTCCCACATCGCCACGTCGCCCGGTTCCCACTGGTGGCGGACCTGCAGTTCGGGAACCTTGCTCATGTCATTGGCGATCTTGATCAGCGCCTCGCTGACTTCCGCTTCGTAGCCCTTGATCCGCTGGATATAGGCATTGCCGACGAACAGACAGGGCTTGCCCGTGGCATGGTGGCCCACGACCGCCGGATGGACCGCGTGTTCGCGGTTCGCGGCGATCTTCTCGATCATCGCTTCGTCGCCAAAGTCATGGCGCATCGCCAAGTAGAGCGAATCATGCTCCATCTCGATGCTGCTGAACAGCACCTTCAGCGCATCGGGCAGGCGGTCAAAGGCCGAGGTCATGCTGGCCCACATCGTGTCCGCGCCGAACGGCACTTCGCTCGCCTGAAGTACCGACATGATGTTGGGATGCTTGCGCGCGGTCACGTCGTGGTGCCACAGGTCGGTGGTTGCCTTGGCATGATCGGTCTTGAGCTTGCGCACGACCATCACTTCGGGATGACCTTCATCGGCCATGGTCGGCGCGAAGGTGTGTTTTTCCAGCCGGTCGCCAAAGCCAAGGGCAACCTGCTTCATCTGATCGAAGCTGAGGTTCTGCTTGCGGGCGAACAGCGCGCCATAGGTCCACAGCGCGTCGCGCAGATCGGCCATGCCCCGCTCGTTCAACTCGGAAAGGTGGCATCCCTCGATCCATCCGCCGATCACCGGGGTGCGCGGAACGACGCGGAACTGCGAATAGTCGCGGGCTTCAAGCGCTGCTTGCATCTTACTCTCCCATGTATTCTTGTGCGGCCCTGATAGCCGTTCTGCAAGGCCCTGATTTGACATTCCGGGTCAAAAATTGAACATTTCGGGACATGGTGCGCGATTCCATCCCCATGGCCCGCAGCGCGGTGCTCGACGGGTTCGAAACGACGGCGCGGGCCTGCGGGCTCGATCCGGCCAGTCTGCTGCGCCAGGCCGGCATTCCGCAGGCCAGCCTGCGAGATCCCGAACTGCCCGTGCCGACAGCCAGCATCGTCACCCTGCTGGAACAGGCCGGCAGCGCTGCGGCAAATCCTTCGTTCGGGCTGCTGATGGCGCAGGCCCGGGGCTTTTCGGTCCTTGGGCTGGTCGCCCTGATCATGCGCGAGCAGCCCGACCTGCGCAGCGCGCTGATCAGCCTGACCCGGCTGGGCTGGGCACAGGCCGAAGCGCTGGAATCCTCTCTTGAGGACGATGGCGAAACCGCGATCCTGACCCTGACTCTTGCCCCCGGACTACCCCGCCCGGCGACCCAGACCTTCGAACTGGCGGTGGCCGCGATTGTCCGGCTGCTGCGTCATTTCCTGGGGCCCGCCTGGTCACCCCAGATGCTGATCTTCAGCCATCGCCGACCGATCGATACCGCTCCCTATGGGCGGTGCCTGGGCGTAACGCCGGTCTTCCGGATGGAGCGCAATTCGATCGTCATGCTGACGGCGGACCTCGACCAGCCAATCGCCCATGCCGACCCGGCCTTTGGCCGCCAGCTGGAACGGCTGGTCGAACGGTCGACGCAGCAACGCGGCGCGGCGCGCAGCCAGCAGGTGAGCGAGGCGATCCGCCGGATGCTGCCGACGGGCCAGTGCAATGCGCCCGGCATTGCCGATCTGTTCGGAGTCGATCGCCGGACCCTGCACCGCTGGCTGGCTGACGAAGGGGTGAGTTTTTCGCGGTTGCTCGACGAGGCGCGCTGCGCCCTCTGCGCGCAGTATCGCGGCGAAGGCAGCCATACGCTCACCGAGATTGCCGAACTGCTGGGCTTCTCCAGCCTCAGCGCCTATTCGCGCTGGAGGCGGCTGAAGCGCCTGGCGGAGTGATCCGCCTTGCCCGTGCCCGCATCGCCAGGCTGGCGGGTGTCACACCGGCGAATGCGGCAGCTTTGCCGAGAGCGCCTTAGAATCCACATAGGTCAGCGCGGCCAGATCCTGCACGATATGGCCCAGCGATTTGTAGAGCGTGACCTGCCCGGCCGCTTCGCGCCCGCCAAGGGTGCCGTTCAGGACCTCGCCGATCTCGCCCCGGATATGGTCATCGCCGACCAGGCCCTCGGCCCGGGCGACCAGGAATTCAGCGGCAGCGGCCAGCGCGGAGGCGCGGCTATCGGCGATGTAGCGGGCTCGGGCGACCAGCGCGCTATCGATCTCGACCGGCCCGGCATGGCTGGAGCCGACGATGTTGAGGTGCGTGCCTTCACGCACCCATTCGTCCAGCAGGATGGGTGTGGCGGCCCCGGTGACCGTGCAGATCACGTCGGCAGCGGTTGCGGCGGCGCGCGGATCGGGCTCGGCGCGCAGCGGCACGGCCACTTGCCCGGCAAGGTCGGCCACCAGCGCCTCGGCCGCGGCTGCGGAGCGTCCCCAGACAAGGATTTCGTCAAACGGGCGGATCGCCGCCATGGCCTGCACGTGGCTGCGGGCCTGCTCGCCCGTGCCGAAGATCGCGGCGCGGCGGGCATCGGGCCGGGCCAGGGCATCGGTCGCCACGGCAGAGGCGGCGGCCGTGCGGATCTGGGTAATGGCTTCGGCATCGCCCAGCGCGACCGGCTCGCCGCTGTCACGATCAAACAGCACCACGATCCCGCGATGGCGTGAGCGGCCCGGGCGATCCGGCTCGGAATAGGCGGTGATGACTTTCGCCCCCATGCCTTGGGGCGCGACCAGGCTGCCCGGCATCAGCGCGAAAAGCTTGCCCGGCGCGATCGTGGTGATCGAGCGCAGCGGCTGCGGCGTGCCATCGGCGCTGAACTGCGCCATCGCCTGGCGCACGGCGGAAATGCAGCCCGGCATGTCGAGCAGGCGGTGAACAGCGGCAGCATCGTGGAAGCGAATCATGGCATGACTATGCGGCAGGCGCCGCGCGAAGTTTATGCCTTTCAATGCCCGCCGGCAGACTTGATCTTGCGCGCGGCCCGGCAACCGGTCCGCGCGGGGGGAAGACAATCCGCGCGGATCGCCTAGGCTGTGACGGCAGAAGGAGTACGGCATGGCAGGCAGATGGAAATTCCCGGCGGCACTGGTCGTGATGCTGGCCGCGCCGCTATCCGCCCAGACCGGCGCACCGGTTCCTCTGGCGGAAGACGGCCCCGTGCCCGCCAGCACCACCCGCCACAGCATGGTCCTGCCCGCCGGCAGGATAGCCTACCGCGCGACATGGTTCGAACACGTGCTGCGCGATGCCCAAGGTCAGCCGCAGGCAACCATTTCGGCCATTGCCTATGTCCGCGAACTGCCGCGCGGCGCGGCAGCGCGGCGTCCGGTGCTGTTTGCCTTCAATGGCGGGCCGGGGGCGTCCTCATCCCCGCTGCACATGAACGGGATCGGCCCCAGGCTGCTGTGGCCGCGCGACCCGGCGGGGAACCGGCAGCTGCTGGCCAATCCCGACACCCTGCTGGACGTTGCCGACCTGGTGTTCATCGATCCGGTCGGGACCGGGTTCAGCCGCCCGCTGCGGGCCGGGGGCGGCAAGCCCTATTGGTCGGGTCCGGGCGATGCCGGGGCGGTGCTTGATCTGGTCCGGGCCTGGCTGACGCGCGAGGGCCGGGGGCAATCCCCGCTGATCTTCATGGGCGAAAGCTATGGCGGCTACCGGCTGGGACTGATGGCAACGGACATGGCCGACCTGCCGGTTGCGGGAATCGTGCTGGTCTCGCCCGCGCTTGAATTCTCGCGCCAGGCCGATCAGCAGGCGATCGATAGCCTGCCCAGCATGGCGGTTGCCGCCTGGCTGCGCCACCGGCGGGCGGACGATTCCCGCAGCGCGGCCCAGGTGTGGGACGAGGCGCGGGTTCTGGCTCAGGGCGACTATGCCGCCGCCCTGCAACACGGATCGGCGCTGGGCGAGGCCGAAGCCGCGCGGCTCGCCGCGCGACTGGCGGGGCTGCTCCACCTGCCCGAAACCACGATCCGCGCGGCCAACCTGCGCGTGCCGGTCCAGCAATTTCTTGAACAGGTTGTGCCGGGGCAAGTGGTCGGACGGCTCGACACGCGGATCGTCGCGCCCCAGGTGGTGCGGATCGGCGATCCGCCCGATCGGCCGGCCGCCGCCAGGGACCCCGCGCTGGGCCTGGGGCGCAGCAACGTCATCCTCTCGCCGCCGATCGGTGCCTATCTGCGCGATGACCTGGGGGTGCGGACCCGGCGCGACTATGTCTCGCTGACGCTGGACGTGAACTTCGCCTGGGATTTCCGCCCCGCCGATCCCCGCCCGCCGTTCAATCCCAACGTGGCCGACAATCTGGGCGATCTGCTGGCCGCAAAGCCGGGCGCACGGCTGCTGGCCTATGGCGGCTACTTCGATCTTGCCACACCGGCGCTGGCCACGCAGTACGGCATAACCCATTCGCGCATTCCGCCAGGACGGGTCCGGTTTGCCTTCGGACCAAGCGGCCATTCGGTGTTCGAAGGCGAGAGTCGGCCTGCTGCCACGGCCACCCTGCGTGAATTCATCGCCCAGGCCACTGGGAACGATCATGCCGAAAAGGCGCGTCAGGGCGAATAAAACCGATTGATCGAACCGCCGCCATGGCCGATCATCCCCGCATGGCAGAAGAACTTTCCAATATCGACCTGAAGATCCTTGAGCAGATCCAGAAGGACAGCTCGCTATCGACCGGCGAACTGGCCGAGCGGGTGGGCCTGTCGCAATCCCCGTGCTGGCGGCGGCTGCAACGGCTGCGCGACGAAGGCTACATCAAGGGCGAGGTTGCGCTGGTCGACCGGCAGAAGTTCGGATCGAGCCTTTATATCTTCGCCACGCTGAAGATCGGCACCCTGACCGACGCCCAGCGCGAGGAGTTCATGCGCAAGGTCGAACTGACGCCCGAGATCGTCGAATGCTATTCAATCTTCGGCGACCGCGACATCCTGATCAAGGTTATCGCGCCGTCGATGGACTGGTACCAGCGCTTCGTGTTCCGCACCGTGCTGAAGCTGCCGGGCGTGGTGGACATCAATTCCACCGTCACGCTCAGCGAATTCAAGTGCGTGACCGCGTTGCCGGTGCGCGATCTACAGAACGCGCGATAGGGGGCGTAACCCGCCCGACCGTGCCGCAAGCAGCGCCTCGCCCAGCATGGCGAAGGCCGGCTCGACCTTGGCAACCGGCAGGCCGAAACCAATCCGGACATGCCCGGCGGCGCCAAAGAATTCGCCCGGGACCACCGTCACCCCGGTCCGTTCGAACAATTCGTCCGCAAAAGCCAGGGTGTCGTCGATCCCGACCAGCCGTGGAAAGGCGATGCAGCCCGATTTCGGCAGTGGTCCGTCGATCAGGCCGGCCTGCTGCCAGTCCGCGAAATAGCCGTCGGTGATCTGCCGCGCCGCAGACAGGACATCGCTGGAATAGGCCGTGAACAGGGCGCGCCGTTCCAGCACCAGCGCGGCCAGAGCGTGGGTCAGGTTGGAAATCCCGAACTCGGTGCGGTCCGCCAGATCGCGAACCGTGGCGATCACGGCGGCATCGGCCACGATCCACCCGCAGCGCAGGGTGCTGAGCCCGAAGGCCTTGGTCAGGCTGCTGACGCTGATGAAATCAGGCGAGATGCGGCAGGCGGGGTGCGGACGTTCCTCAGCCGTGGCGAAATCGCCATAGACCTCGTCAACGATCACCCGGAAGCCGCGCGCCTGCGCCAGCGCGGCCAGATCCTGCAGCGCGTCGTGGCTGGCGGCCAGTCCGGACGGGTTGTGCAGGTTGGTAAGCACCACCAGCCGGGTGCGCGGGGTCAGCGCTGCGGCGATCCGTTCCACGTCGATGGCGAAGTCCGGGCCGGGGCGCAGGAAGGTCGAAACGCGCGCGCCCTGCTCGTGCGCCAGAATGCCCAGCAGGTCGAACCCGGGCGTCTCGACCAGCACGTGGTCCCCCGGTTGCAGCAGCGCGCGATAGAGCAGCGCAATCGCGCCGGTCGCGCCGGTGGTGCACAGGATATGCGCGCCGCTGACCCCATAGGTGCCTGAAAGCGCCGCGTTGACATAGGGATTTCCGGCCGCAAACGCGCTGGTGTAACGGTCCGTCACCGGCTCGCCAAAGGCCTCGCGCACCAGATCGGTCAGCAGTTCGCGCGGTTCGGGCACGGTGCTTTCAAACAGCGGCAGGATCGCCCGCCCGCCCGACCGGGCAATCCCGATCACCCGGCGAATCCAGCGGGAATAGCTTTCCGCCGGGGGAGGGGCTTGCAAAGCGCTGCTATCCATGACCCGCACCTAACCGCCAAGCGCATACAATTGTTATGCAAAGTTCCGGCACAGCCGGTGGCCAAGCGCATAATCCTCGCATCACAGCGCCCCGCTGCGGCGGCTCCGCACCAGGTAATAGACCGTGCCCACGGCAAACCAGCCCAGCACCAGGTAATAAGGCCGCATATCCGCTTCCAGCCCGGCCAGGATAACCCCGATGGCACAGATCACCGCGATCCACGCGCAGACCGTCACCGCGCGCAGCGACAGGGCGACCCGCGCGGTTGCGGCAAGGTCCGGCTCGCTCCCGGCGATCCGGATCGCGCAGAGCGAGCAGGCAAGATACTTCAGCATGGTTGGCAGGTTCACCGCCAGCAGCAGGAACACCAGGCTGGATGGCAGGAACAGCCCCGCCATCGCAAAGCCATAGCACAGCAGCACGGCGCGGTGCGGACTGCCGAAGCGCGGATGGATCGCGGCCAGCGCACCCGGCAGGCTGCCGCTGCGCGCCATGGCAAAGATCGAACGGGAGAACACCAGCGCGGTGGAATTCATCGTCTTGGTGATCGAAATCGCCGCCGCGCCGACGATCAGCGGCACCGCGCCTTCGCCCATCGCCACCCTGGCCGCTTCCAGCAGCGGCGCCTTGGCAGCGGCGAGCACTTCCGGCCCGACCAGACCCAGTGCGACCAGTGCCACCGCGCCATAGACCAGCGCGGTCAGCACGATCGCCAGCAGGATGCCCAGCGGAATGGTGCGCTGCGGATTGCGCACTTCCTCGCCGATCTCGACGGCGGATTCGATCCCCAGGAACAGGCTGATCAACAGCGGCACCGCCGCCAGCGCGGGGAACGGCACCCCATCAAGCGGATTGCCCACCAGCGCGGGCGAATAGTGCGGCACGCCGGTGACCACGAACACCGCCAGCACCGCAAGCAGCGCCAGCATCAGCACGGTCTGGGCCCGGGCGGCCATTTCCACGCCGACATAGTTCAGCGCGAACACCAGCGTGATCAGCACGGGCGCGAACCAGCCGGGCGGGACCGCGAAGACCATGCCGACATAGTTGCCGAACACCTGCCCCAGCACCACCAGCGCCCCGACATTGCTGATGATCCGCAGCCACGCGATCGAAAAGCCGATGTACGGTCCCAGGAAGCGGCGCGGCCATTCATACGAAGCGCCGGAAACCGGCAGGACCGAGGCCAGCCAGGCATAGACGATCGCAAAGAACGCCATCGGGATCATCGCGATCGCGATCGCCGCCAGCAGCGCCGATCCGGCGACTTCGGATGCGGGCTGGAGCACCGAGAAGATCGAGACGCCGATCGCCGTGCCTGCGCCGAACATCACCACCCCGGTCAGCCCGACCGAGCGATGCAGGCCGCCCTCAGCGGGTGCGGAGCCGTTCAAGGCCGCTGCTCCGCACCGCTGGCAGCGGGCTGATAGGCCAGGCATTCGACTTCGACCCCGGCCCCGAAGGCCAGCCCGCTTGCTCCGAAGGAACTGCGCGCGGGCATCCGCCCGGGCTTGAAGTAGCTGGCATAGACCGTGTTGAACGCGGCCCACTGGCGCATGTCGCCCAGCATGACCGTGCACTTCACCACGTCGTCCAGGCTTGCGCCGGCCATGGCCAGCGCGGCGGCGGTATGATCCATCGCCAGACGCGCCTGTTCAGCCATGTCCGGGGGAACCGAGCCATCATCGCGCACGCCGATCTGGCCCGAGGCAAAGACCCAGTCCCCCGCGCGCACCGCCTGCGAAAACGGCAGCTTGGAACCCGGCCGGGAATGGAACACCGGCGGCGCGGGACTGGCGGCATTGGCGCTTTCAGTTGCCGTCAGCGCCGTGATCGTGGCCGCCAGCAGCAAACAGCATGAGGCCTTGCGTCGCATCGGTGTTCTCCATCGGGTTTGCCGGAATGGTCACGGCAGGCGGCTGGGCGAAGGGCTTGATCCCCAGCGCGCGGTAGATTTCGGCCGGATAGTAGATCGCCCCGCCGGCCATCACCATGCGCGCCTGGCGCACCTGGGAAATGTCGGTTGTGGGATCGCCCGCCACCAGCACCAGTTCGGCCAGCTTGCCCGGCGCGATGCTGCCGCGATCATGGTCCTGTCCCAGATAGGCCGCCGCATCGAGGCTGCCCGCGCGCAGCGCCTGGGCCGGGGTCATCCCGGCGCGGACATACAGTTCCAGTTCGCGGTGCACGCTCACCCCCGTGCCGTCATCGGTGCCGGGCAGCAGGCGGATGCCCGAACGATGGAGCAGGCCCAGCGTCTCGACCAGCCGCTCGAACGCCTTGCGATAGCGCGCGTCTTCCTGCGGATCGGCGATTCTCACGAAGCTGCGCTGGCGGAACCGCTGATAGCCGATCGGCATGTGCGACAGATAGGGCGCGTCCGCTTCGGCCACTTCGCCCGCGCGGCTCAGCATCAGGCGTTCCAGGATCATCGCCGTGGTATCGAGCGCGGTGCCCCGGCGCTTCATCAGCGCCACTGTCCGCCGCACCTGCGGCGCGCGCAGATCAAGCTCGGCCGCCCGCGCCATCGCGGTCAGGCGCAGGGGGCTGCGGGTGTCCTCGCCGGGCTTCAGCACCCAGCCCAGCATCAGCTGGTTGATATGGGCAATCGTCCCGTAACCGTCCGCGATCGCCCGGTCGGGCGTAGCGAATGCGGGCACGTGGCCGGTCACCCCCATCCCCAGTCGCCTGGCCTCCACCGCCACCGGCTTCACCCAGTCCGGGTTGAAGCTGTTGTAGATCTTGATCTCGCGGTAGCCCCGGTCGCCGTACCAGCGCACCGCCTCAAGCGCCCTGGGCAGGCTGTCGACCACAAAGCCGTGGCGTGCCGAATAGGGGCTGCGGCCTTCAAGGAAACCAGCGGGAACGATGTGGGGCCCGGCAATCTCGCCGGTCTGGATGCGCGGCAGCAGATCCTGGAGGAAGGCGTTGGCGTTCCCCATGTCGCGGGTCTGCGTGACCCCGGCGGCAAGGTAGTACAGCCCGCTGTCCAGCGAGGTGTGCGAATGCATGTCGTGCAGCCCGGGAAAGACCGTGCCGCCCGCGCCATCGATCAGCACCTGGTCGGCAGGCGGCGGGGCGCTGTCCCCCTCCACGACCTGCGTGATCCGGTCGCGCAGCACGACCACGCTCGCCAGCGGTCCGCGCTTGCCGGTCACCGGATCAAAGACGTGCACGTTGCGGATCCGCACCGGCCCCTTGAAGCGGTGCGCGGTGGCGGCGGAGATCTGGCGGATGCGGTCCTGTTCCAGCCGCTGGCCCAGTGCGAGCAGACGCGGCGCCTCGCCCTCCGCCCCGGCCCTGATCGCGGCGCCGGTCGGCCCGAACGAGGCAAACAGGTTCCGCTGCGCATCCAGCGCGACATAGGATGGGGAAAGCGCCACCCCGTCCAGCCGGTAGACGGTCAGTTCTTCCCCGCGCACGGCCAGGGTCTGGACCTTCGCAACCCGCAGTTCACCGCTTGGCAGCACCGGCAGGGTGCCCCCGGCAGCCAGCGCGGCGCGGGCATAGACCCCCTCGGCCCACGGACTGTCATCGTTGAGGATGTAAAGCGGCGCGCGGGCGGCGGCGCGCTCGCCATGGTCGGCCTGGCTTGACCAGCTGGCCTTGCCATCGGCCCAGCGGAACGTTTCGTTGACCGGCCCACCCATCAACGAGGTTCCGGCCACGCTCCATTCCACCGGCACCCCGTCCGCGCCCAGGACGATTTCCTCGCGGTGTTTGGGGCCGCGTCCGTTGTTGTCGACGTGATAGTCGACCACGATCCGTCCGCCCTTCTCTTCGGCGGAAACGGAGCCGGTGATTTCGCCATTGGCGATGATCGACAGCCGCTGCGCCGCAGCGGCAGACTGCGCCGACCCCAGACCCAGCGCGGCGATCCCCGCCAGCAGGGCGAAACGCCCCGGCAGGCTGCGGCTGTGGCAACGGCGATCGATCACGCGGGGCTCCCCGGATGGAATGGACAGGGGCGCTCGTGCGGGCCGCAATCGGCCCGCACGAGCCCGGACAGCGTCAGTACTTCGCCTTGACCCCGACGAAGAACTGGCGGCCGATGATGTCGCCATAGATCAGCGAGGGATAGGACGGCGCCTTGTCGGTCAGATTGTTCACGCCCACCCGGAACGCCAGCTTGCCGGCATCCCATTGCAACGAGACGCTGTGGGTGAGGTTCGAATCCAGCCTGGGATTGGGGTTGTTTTCGATCGTCGCGTTGGGCGCCGCCAGCACCGGGCCAAGGTAGAAGGCCTCATAGGTGAAGCGGAACGGCCCCTGGGTATAGCGCAGGTCGAACCGGCCCGACCAGCCGGGCTGAAGCGCGGTACGATCGCTGCGGGTGAACACCGCCCCCGTGACCGAGGTTTCGAGCAGCGCCGTATGGGTTGCCACCGCTTGCAGGTCGAGCGTCCCCTTGGCCCCGTCGAACAGGCGCGACAGCGGCAGGTTGTAGCTCACGTCATAGGTTTCGCCCCGGAAGCGGATCACCCCGGCATTGAAGGTGGTGGTGCGCCCCGTGGCATAGGAACCGGCCTGGCTTTGCGCCGTCGCGGCGGCCATGCGGGTGAAGGCCGCGCAGACGCCCGCGGCGGGATTGGGATCATCATAGCAGGCTTCGGCAAAGTTCTGGGTGGTGAAGGCCGAAAGCCCGTCCTGAAGGTCGATCTCGATCCGGTCCGCCGTGATCGTCAGGCCGGGGATGAAGCGCGGCTGGATGACCACGCCATAGGTCCAGGTCTTCGAGATTTCGTTGCGCAGCGCCGGATTGCCCCCGGTGGTGACCACGGTGGTCGTGAAATTCTCACCCGAGTTCTGGAACGCGGCAAGGCGGGTGGTCGCATCGGCGCCCACCGCCGCCCCGTTGGGACCGCCGGTGCCATAGGTCGGGTTGGCCGCGAACAGCGCCAGGCACGAGGCGCGGCGCTGCGTCGGGTTAGGTCCGCCCGAAATCCGGTCCGCATCGCAAGGGTCCAGATTGCCCGATTGCAGGTTCTGCGCATTGGGCGCGAACAGCTGGGTGATCGTCGGCGCGCGGAAGTTGCGGCCGCGCGAAACGCGGAAGGTCAGGTCCGGGACCGGCTGCCACAGGCCGCCGATGTTCCAGACGTTTTCCTTGCCCGCCGCCGAATTGGCGACGTGGCGGAACGCGCCGGTCAGTTCCAGGCTGTGGACGCCGGGCAGGGTGAAATCGCCCCCGACCAGCGGCACCAGCACTTCGGCCGAAAGCTCGTTGGTGTGATACTTGCCCGATTGCGGCGCCACCGGCGACAGGCCGAACGATCCCGCCTGATCGGCGGCGAAGGGGGTGAAATCGGCTTCCTCGCGGCGGTGTTCGTAAGCGGCGGAGAAGCGCACATCACCCCCCGGCAGCGTGAACAGCGCGCCGCCCAGCGTTGCCAGCAGGTCGATCTGCTCGTTGCTGTAGGTGTTGCCGGTCGGCAGCGAGACATAGGCGCGCGCCTCGGGCGAGATGTTGCCGGCACCGAACGGGTTGATCGGTGCGCAGCCTGAATCGTCGTTGGTGGTGCTGGTATCGGCGTTGATCGAACAGACGATCTGCCCGGCGGTATTGCGCGCCGCGCTGATCGCGTTGTTGAAGCGGGCAACCGACACGTCATAGCCGAACCGCTTGCCATTGACCTTGGCATAGCTGCCCGAAACGCTCCAGTCGAAAGCCTTGCCGCCCAGCGTGAAATCACCTTCCAGGCCCAGCAGGCCGCGATAGATCTCGGTGGTATAGGTGGTGTTGTTATCGACCAGGATGTCGTTGTGGATCTTGGACAGGAACAGCGGCGCACCATTCCCGAACGAGGGTGAAAGGGCGGTCAGGCTGGTGATCGCGGCCGATGTCAGAAACGGATTGGTGCGGGTGAACGGGATCGCCAGGGAAGCCTGCGAGGCGCTGCCAAGCACGGTATTGCTTTGCAGCTGGCTGATCTCGGTCGCCTTGGTCCGCGCATAGAGCAGTTCGGCGGACAGGGTGACATTGTCGGTCAGGTCATAGTGACCGATCGCATTGGCGGTGATCCGGTCGATCCCGGTCCGCAGGGTGCCGACCAGCTGCGAATAGGCAAAGCCATCGCCGCCCTGGGCGAAGGGAACGCCCAGGATCGTGCCGGGGTTGTAGGCCGCCACCGACCCGTCCGGGTTGAACTGGCCGCGCAGGAAACCCGCCACCGGGGCCGGGGTCTGGAAAATGACGCCGTTGTAGTTGAACGGCCAGAACCGCGCCGGGATCACCTCGCGGATCGAGGGGATGCCGTCGTTCGGGCCGGTGTCGAGGCTGTTGGACGAGGTGATCCGGGAAAGCTGGGTGATCGGGCGCGAATCGAAGGCAAGCGGCTGGGTCTTCGACCATTCGACGTTGAAGGCGACATTGCCGCGCCCATCGCCGAAATTGGTGCCGCCGGTAAGCCGCGCGCTGTAGGTGGGATAGTCCCCGCGCGAGGTGACGCTGGCCTGGGCATCGCCCTCCAGCCCTTCGAAATCGCGCTTGAGGACATAATTGACCACGCCGGCAATGGCATCGGAGCCATAGACCGCCGCGCCGCCCGCCTTGACCACTTCGACCCGGCTGAGCAGCCCGGTCGGGATCACGTTGGCATCGACCTGCGAATCGCCCAGGCCCGAACTGGTGGTGACCATGCGCCGACCATTGAGCAGCGAAAGCGTGCGGCCCGTGCCCAGCCCGAACAGCGCCGGGGCCTGCACCCCGTTGCCGCTGCCGGTGCCGCTGCCCGATGCCTGCGCCAGCTGGCGGTTGACCGCCGGATCGTTGTTGAGCGCCTGAGCCGCGCTGACATAGCCGCGATCGGTCAGGTCCTGCGCGCCGACGACGGTCAGCGGCATGGTGGTATCGGTGGCGGAGCGGCGGATGCGCGAACCGGTGACGACGATCGCCTCGTCGCTTTCCTCGCCCTCCGCTGCGCTGCTGCCAGAGATGTCCTGCGCCAGCGCGGGCACCGATGCCAGGGCGAGGCCCAGCACGAGCGTGGTTGCCGTTCCGATTGCGAGCCGCTTCTTCAAACGCATGTCAAACCCCCATGAACCCTTGCGGTCAGTTCCGGGACCGGGCGATTGGGTCCGGTCCCGTACCGGCGGAGCCTAGCCGAGCCATCCAGGCAATGTCTTTGCGATTGCAGGCCCGGGCACGTTCCGCGCTGCATCATTATGCCCCATAGACGCGGCAAACCGGAACATCTTGTGCCGCCCGGCGAACGCGGCGCGCGGCAACGCAGGCAAAAACCGCCCGAAGCGCGGCGCGGGCGGCAAATTTATGCACGATCCGGACGCGGCAAACCGCATTGGAAATTTCTCTTTCCGCAATCCTCGATAGTCTGCCCCCGCAAGCTGGATGGCGGGAGGAGCAGGCATGGGTGTGAAGCTGGGATTCGCGGTCGGACTTGCCCTCGCGGCGCTTGCCTCGCCGGCGCTCGCGCGGGCGGTCAAGGCAGCCGAATCCGGCTGCGCGGGCGAAGTGGTTGCCGCGCGCCAGCACCGGGGCACGTTCAACGGCCAGCGCATTACCTATGTTTCATGCGTCGAACGCTACGCCACGCTGGATACCGCCGGTCAGCCTGCCGCCCGGATTACCGCGATCTCCTATGTCGCGCGCAAGGCCCGGCCCGACCGCCCGGTCCTGTTCGTGTTCAATGGCGGCCCGATCGTCGCCTCGTACATCCTTCACATGGGCGCCTTCGGGCCGAAGCGGCTGGCCGTGCCCGATGACATTTCGGCTTCGCCCGACCAGTTCCGGCTGGTCGATAACCCCCATGCCCCGCTCGACGTGGCCGATGTGGTGTTCTTCGATCCCGCCGGTACCGGGCTGAGCGAGCCTGCGCCGGGGGTATCGCCCGCATCGCAGTTTTCGGTGACGGCGGATGCGCGCCAGTTGCAGCAGCTGGTGCTGGGCTGGACCCGCGCCCACGGGCGGGAGACGGCACCGGTCTACCTGGTCGGGGAAAGCTATGGCACCCTGCGCGCGCCGGCGGCGGCGCAGCAACTGCTTGACGCTGGCCGGGCGCCCGCCGGGGTGATCCTGATCGGCCAGGCGGTCAACATCATCGAATACGCCCAGCGCCCCGGCAACATCATCAGCTATGCCGTATCGCTGCCGACGCTTGCCGCCACCGCCTGGTGGCACGGCAAGGCCGAGCGGCGCGGGCGCGGCTTCGACCAGTTCATGGCTGATGCGAAAGCCTTCGGAGGCGGGGAATACCTGTCCGTCCTGTTCGCCGGAGACAGCGCCTCGCCCGAACGCCAGCGGGCGGTGGCAAACGAATTGCAGGCCTTCACCGGGATCGCCGCCGAAGAATGGCTGCGCCGCCGCCTGCGGATGTCCAAGGTGGATTATCAGCGCGCCCTGTTTCCCGGAGAGCGGCTGGCAACCAACGACGCGCGCTATCGCGGCCCGGCCAGCGGCCCGGACCCGTTCAGCCCGGTCGCCGATGCCTATGGGCACCAGTTCACGCGCTATCTGGCCAGCGACCTGGGGATCGATGCCGCAGGCTACCGGCTGGCGCACCCGGGCGTGGGCGGCCTGGAATCGTGGGACTGGGGCCCGAACAAGACCCCGTTCGGCGACTGGCCCTATGGCGCGGCGATCACCGCGCTGATGAACGGCAACCCTGATTTCCGCCTGCTGGTCGGCAATGGCTATTACGATACGCAGACCACCGTCGGGGCGATGGACTATCTGGTCAACCAGGGCGGCTGGCCGCGCCAGCGGGTGCGCAGCGTGACCTATCAGGGCGGGCACATGCCCTATTCGATCGAGGCCAGTCTGGCCGAACTGTCGCGCGATGTCCGCGCGATGGTCCGCAAGGAATGGTGACTGCGTTCAATCCCCTGCAGTCCCGGGGGCTTGAACCTGCCGCACCGGCCATCACCGCATGGCCGGTGCGGCAAACCCGGCTCAGGCGCGCGGCAGGGCGCGCAGGAAGCGGTCGATATCGCCGTGGTCGTTCTGCACCGATGGCGTCAGGCGAAAGCGGTTGGCGCCGAGCGTGATCCGCACCCCGGCGGCCTTCATCGGTTCGGCCAGCACCTTTCGGGCATCGCGCAGCTGCGCCGTCAGCAGCGGCGCGCGCGATTCAGGCGGGGTCAGCAGGCGGTAGCCGCGCCGGGGCAGCTCGTCGCGCAGGTGTGCCAGCAGGCCCTGCGCATGGGCCTGGATCGCCGCCGTGCCGATCCCCGCGATCCAGTCCAGCGAATGGTGCAACTGCGCGATCACGGTGTGCGAATGGGTGCCAATCGCAAAGGCCCCGCGCGCATCCTCGCTGAACGCATAGTCGGCCACGCTCTCGCCCGGGGGATCGAGCGGATGAACGTGGCTGGTGAAGGCCGACATCCCGTAATAGCCCCAGTTCTGCCGCTTCAGGCCCGCCAGCCGGTCCTTGCGGACATAAAGGAATCCCAGGCCGAAATCGCCCATCAGCCACTTGTAAGAAGCGCAGGCGGCAAAATCGACGCCGCTGGCCTTAACGTCAAACGGCACGCAGCCCACCGCGTGGATCACATCGGCATAGACCAGCGCGCCGTGGGCATGGGCCAGGTCGCACACCGCCTTCAGATCATGTTCGAAGCCGTTGATCGTCGACACCAGTGACAGCGCGACCAACCGCGTGCCCTTGCGCAGCGCAGCGCGCATGTCTTCCAGCCGGATGCGCCCGTCCACCGCGCGGACCCAGCTGACCTCTACCCCCCGCTGCGCCAGATCCTCATACAGCGGCAGCGAGCCGAAGAAGTGGAGCGTGTCGCTGACCACGTGTCCGCCCGAGGCCGGCAGGTCCAGCGCGCGGATCACCGCCTGTTCGCCCGCCGTGGTGCTTTGCACGAAGCAAACTTCGCCCGGATCGGCATTGATCAGCCGGGCGAACTTTGCCAGCAGCCCGTCCTCGTCCAGTTCGAAATCCTGCGCGGCGGGATCGAGGCTGCGTTTGGCGAGATAGCGATCGATCGCCGCCCGCGCGCCGAGGCTGACCGGATGCTGGCTGCCATTGTCGAGATAGGCCAGATCGGTCTGCTGGAAGGCGGAGCGGGCGGGTAGAGTAATCGACGTCGGCGGAACAACCGCCTGCGCCAGGGCGGACTGCGCGGCCAGTCCCGCCGCCGGAACCGCCGCGGCGCCCCTCAGCACGGACCGGCGCGAGAGCGGCACGCGGCTCACAGCGCGCACCGCTCGTCGGGGATGCCGGGCACCCGTTCCCATTGATAGGCGTCCACCACCTCGCCGCGCGGCAGATAAGTGATGGCGAATTCGCGCCCCGCGCGGCGCAGTTGCAAGGTCAGGCGCTGGTGCTGATCACCCTGAATGCCGTCCTGCGGGACCGGCACCGTGATCTCGTCGCCATCGCGCAAGCCCGCTTCATGGGCGGCGCTGCCCGGCACCACGCCGCGCACGATCCGGTGCGGCTGGGCCAGGACGGCGGGATCGAAGCCCACCTCATAGCGGCGCAGGGGCACAGTGATCCGCCGGAAACAGGGGCCGAACGCCTCCGAATCCGGCAGCGGCATCGCCCCGCCCAGAAAAGTCCGGAACTCCGCCACTGCCTCCGCGCCCAGTTCCTGCTCCAGCAGGGCCTCCCAATCGGCATTGGTGGTCCGTCCCGCAGCCTTCTGCCGGGCCAGCATCGCCAGCACCAGATCATCGAGCGAACGCTTGCCGCCGTAAGCCTTGCGCATCGCCGTGTCGACCACCGCGAAATAGAGCAGCCCCCGGTCATAGGGCAGGGTGCGGATCCGCGTATCGGCCCAGAACCGGCCCGGGATCTCGGAATTCGGGACTGTCGCCATCTTGCTTGTGTAATAACGACCCGCGCCGAAGTTGATCTCGTCCAGGAATTGCCGTGGCCCGATCTGCCCGAACCGCAACGGCAGGCGCGCTTCGTAAAGGCTCGCCAGCCCTTCTCCGAACCACGACGATTCCAGACCTGGTGGCTCGGAAATGTAGGGTTGGAAGGTATGGAACATCTCGTGCGCGAGGGTCAGCTTCAGCTTGTCGGGATCGGCGCCGTTGCCAGCGCCAAAAGTCAGTACGAAGGAATGGTCCAGCCCCACACCGCCCCCGGCGTTTATCGGATTGTGGCGCAGGAACACGACATAGGCCGGGGCCTGTTTCTGCCCGAAGAACCGCGAATACTGCCAGTGTAGCCGCTCCGCCCAGCTTGCCAGATCAGGCACCGCAAAACCCGGCGTACCCTGCGCGGCGACCAGGAACCGGGCCTCCCTGTCCTCTGGCCAGACCTGCAGCGGCCCGGCCATGTAAAAGCTGCTGCGCAGCCGCGAGCCTTCGACCGGTTGAACCGGACGCAGGCTGCCCCGGCCAAGGCTGCTGACCGCGCTGGTCCCGCGCGGTGCGCGCGACAGGTCCCAGTCGAGCCGCAGCCGATAGCGGCGCTCACCGGGGGGAAGCAGCAGGAACACCTGCCCGGCGGCCGAAACCGCTCCGCCATCGTTGCTCAGCGAAAACGGCGGCGCTGCGCCGCGCGGCGGCAGGGTCGCCTGAGCCGGCACCGAATAACGCACGGTGATCCGCCCCTGCACCGCGCGGCCCGCGATCCATTCCCGCGAAGGGCCGCCCGCCTCGGCATCGCGCGCCGCCGTGACCGGCAGGCTGACGTCGCGAACCGCCAGCGGCAGCGCGCCCCGCGCATCGCTGGCAACAAGATCGCTCAGCACAGTGGCGACGGTATCGACATTGCTGACGATCAGCGGCAGGCGCAGCAACGGCGCATCCCTGGCCGCGCTTACCCCGCTCCAGACCTGCACCACTTCCAGCCGCTCGATCCGGCCATCCGCACCGGCCAGCGGGCGCAGGGTCAGATGCAGCGCGGGTGCGCTCGCGGCGCTTGCAGGCAAGGCAGTCGCCATGGCGCCGATTGCCAGCGCAAATCTGAGCACCATCATCGCCCGGCAGCCCCGGCGCGGATGAAATCGCGGACATCGCCCGCGAATTGCGGCGCGGTTTCACCAAGGTAAAGCATATGCCCCGATTCATAGGTGCGCAGCGTCACCCGGTCCGCAGGCAGTTTCGCCTGGCGGATCTGGTCTTCCCCGGCCGCAGCCGTGGTCACCATGTCGTACAGGCCCGAAGCCGCCATCACCCGCAGGCGGGGATTTCGGCGCATCGCGGCCGCCAGTTCCGCGCCAAAGCCGGGTGCGGGGGGTATCCCAACCCGTTCCCAGTTCCATTGCTGGTTAAGCGTAACCCAGGTGATCGAGCGATAGGGGACCGGCATCTTCACCTTGAGATCGCGATGCAGCATATCGTGGAACGCGCCTATGAACCCGGGAACATAACGCCCCATCGCCGGATCGTCCGCCACCGGATCGCCCAGACCGCCCGCCAGCGGCAGGGTATAGCGGCTGTCATAGGCCCCCGCCTCCAGCCCCTTGTCGGCAATCACCCCTTTGAGGAACGGCAGCGCGGCGATCCGCAGGCCGGCATCGCTCCAGCCCTTCGCGTCAAGGCCGGTGAACGCCGCCAGCCGCGCGGCGATCCGCGCCTTGTCCGCCGCGCCCAGGGTTCCGGCATCCAGCGCCGCCAGCGCCGGGCCGTATTCCTCCACCGCAAAGCGCGCCGCATCATCGTGGACCTGCTGCGCCGTCCGGCCCGCGCGGTCGATCTTGCGATGATACCACGCCGTGGCGGCCATGGCGGGCAGAAGCCGCTGCTCGGCGGGCACCCCGGTCTTGCCGCTCCGCCCGGTATCCAGCGCCAGCCCCAGCATGATCACGCCGTCGATCGTGATCCCGCGCATGGTCCCGCCATAGAACGGCCCGCCCAGCAGCGCGCGCGGCAGCACGGCGGCGCGGACGCTGCCATAGCTTTCGCCCATCAGGTACTTGGGCGAATTCCAGCGGCCATGTTCGCTGAGCCAGGCCTCGATAAACCGGGCGACCGCATCGGCATCGGCATCGACGCCGTAGAAATCGCTGTCGCGGGCATTGCCCAGCGCGTGGCTGTAGCCGGTTCCCACCGGATCGATGAACACCAGGTCGGCCACATCAAGCACGCTGAACGGATTGTCGCGCACTCCGAACGGGGGGACGCTGGTGGGGTTGACTTCGGCATCCAGCACCAGCCGGCGCGGCCCCACCGCGCCCATGTGCAGCCACACCGAAGACGATCCCGGACCGCCATTGAACACGAACATCACCGGGCGGGCCGGATCGCTGCCCCCGGCGATGTAGGAGAACGAAAAGATGCTGGCGATCGGTTCTCCGGCCAGGTTGGCGATATAGGTTTCGCCGGCAATGGCCTGGTATTCGATCCCCTTGCCGCCGATGCTGGTGCGATGCGTGGTAACGAACCGGCGCGGGGGCGGCAGGTCGGCCAGCCGCACCGGCTTTTCGGAAACGCGCGTCACCACCGTCGGCGCGGTCGGCGGCATGGTCTGGGCCATCGCTTTGACCGGCAGCAGCAGCGCCAGCAGGATTAGGGTCCGGGCAACAACACGTTCGATCATCGCGGACTTCCTCATGCCGATGGATCAGACCTAAAGCTTGCAGGCGCTGTCGGGAACCCCGGCCACGCGCTGCCACTGCCAGCCCGCGGCCGGTTCGCTGCGCGGCAGGAACCGCACGGACACACTCTCATCGCCGCGCCGCACTTCCATCGCCATTTCCGCAGACGGATTGTCGCGCACCCCGGCCAGCGGCGTCATCTTCACGATCGCATCGCCTTCGCGCAGTCCGGCACGCGCGGCAGCGGTATTGGCGCGCAGATCCTTGACCAGATCGGGCCGGGTATCGCTGAACCCCAGCTCAAAGCGCGTCAGGGTGGCCGGAACCAGCCTGTAGCACGGCGCGAAGGCCTGCCTTGGCGGGGGGATCAGCTTGCCCGCCACCATCGCGTCGAACTCCCGTCCGGCGCTTTGGCCAAGCTCTGCCACAACAAGCCCGCGCCATTCGGGCACCCCGACGATCTCCCCCTTGCGTTGCCGGGCAAGGACATCGAGCACCAGGTTATCGACGCTGCGCTTGCCGCGCGACCTGGCCCTGATCTGGCCGTCGAGCCGGGCAAGGTAGAGGAACCCCCGTTCATAGGGCACGCGCTGGGCGCGCGGATCCTTCCAGAACAGCTTGCCCGCCTCGGCGTTGCTCAACGCGCGGTAGGTGCCGGTGTAATACCCCTCGGCCTTGCGGTTGATCAGCGACAGGAACCGCGCATGGTCGATCGTTCCGGCGCGCAGGGACAGCAGCACCGAATAGTATTCCGCCGCGCCCTCGGTGTACCAGGCGGTCAACGGATGATCGCCGGTCATCGTCGGCCAGGTATGCGCCATCTCGTGCGCGACCAGCATGTCGGTGCCGGTTGCGCCGGTTTGCCCGCCATTGCCGTATCCAAACATGAAAGACCGGGCGAGCGCCGTTCCGCCGCCCGATGGATAGGGATTGCTGCGCGCGAAAACGCGGTAGGACAGCCCGCTTTCGCCAAAGAACGCCGCCATGGAATGATACAACCGCTCGGTCCCGGCGCCCAGCACGGCCGGGTCGAAGGGCGGGGCCTTCAGCCAGTAGAACACGAAATCACCGCGCCCGTCGGCGGGAATGCTCTGCACCGGGCCGGCGGCATAGAACGAGAAGGCCAGGCTTTCGCCCGCTCCTTCCCACTGCTGCTCGCCCTCTCCCCGGCTCGACACGCCGCGCATCCCAGCGGGCAGGTTCCAGGTCAGACGGATGCGATGGGTTGCCTGTCCCGGCGGAACCGCGAAGAAGTAGACCCCCGCCCCCATCATGCCATCGCCTTCGCGGCGCCAGTCGAACAGCGGACCGTTGCGGGTTTCCGGGCCAACCTTGCGCGGCTCCGTCCGGTAGCGCACCGTCACCGGCCCTGCCGTGGCCCGCGCGGTCAGATAGTTGCGGTGGGTTCCGCTGCTGGTCGGCGCTTCATCGCTGGCGGTAAGAATCAACGGTCCGGCATCGTCGCTGGCAGCGATCGCGGCGGCGGGATAAGCCGCCGTGGGCGTGCCAACCAGTGTCACCGGCATCCGTAGCAGCGCCGCGCCGGGGGCAAGACCGGGCGCGGACAGCCGCAAAGTCACGCCGATCGCCGGTTCATCTGCCGCGCCAAACTCCGGCGTCAGGATCGCATCGATCGAAGGTCCGCCCGGCTCTGCCCTGGCGCGGGTGCCGGGGGCGAACACAGCAAGTATTGTCAGCAGGACCGCCAGCAGGCTGGCCGGTCCGATTCCAACTCGCGCCGTTTTGGCTCGATCCATTGCCTGTGCCCGCTTTCGAAATTGCCGGAACCTGAAGTTCTAGCCCGAACACGGGGAATTATAATCGCAAAACGGATCGTCCATCGCGGCGCAGGGAATAATCTATGCGCCGGAAATGCGCGCAGCGAGAGGTGTCAGCCGGATCCGATCCGATCTCTGCCGCTCGGCTGCGCCCGGCGGTGCGGACAGGCCGCCTAGAATGCCAAGGCCAAGGCTTGGCCGCCTTGCGCCACCTGCGCGCGTGACGGATCGGATCGGACCAGCCAGCTGGCTCTGGACAGTGGCGCCTGTGCGCCTGAATCCTGACTGCCGAGCGGGACAAGGCCCGCATCCGAAAGGCTTGAGCGGACAAAGGTTGTCCGGCTGTCCGCTGCCGGAAATGCCCCCGCTACCGGCAGGTTGATCCAGTTCAGCACGGCATCGATCGTCCGCCCCTGAAGCAAGCCCAGCAACGGGGCGAGGAACAGCCGCGCCGTTACCAGCGCGGAAGTTGGATTGCCGGGGAGACCCACCACCCAGCGGCCCTGCGCGCGGCCAATCCAGACCGGCTTTCCGGGTTTGATCGCCACCTTCGTGAACAGCGGTTCCAGTTCCTGTTCGGCAAACATCGCCTTGGCATAGTCGCGTTCGCCAACCGATGCGCCGCCAGTCACCACCACAACGTTCGCCAGCGAGAGCGCACGTCCCGCCAGGCGCCGCAGCGCGGCCAGATCATCTGCGCCGCTGAACCTCCCCTCGACCCTGGCACCAAACTGCTGGGCCAGAACGGCCACTCCGAAAGACACGGATTCGGGGATTGTCAGGGGATTGTCCCGCGCCGATCCGGGTGGTGCCAGTTCGTCTCCGGTTGCCACAATGGCCACCCGGGGCCGCTTGTAGACCAGCGCGGCGGCGCGGTCCGCTGCAGCCAGCGTGACCATGGTGCGGGCTTCAAGCAGAGTGCCGGCGGCGAGCAGCAGATCACCTTCGGCAAAATCGCTGGCGGCTGCGCGCACGTGCCAGCCGGGCCCGAATTCGGCGATGATTTCCATTTCCGCGCCGTTGCTCGTGCAATTTTCCTGCATCACCACCCGGTCAGCGCCGCCGGGCAGCGCGGCCCCGGTGAATATCCGGACGCAATCGCCGGGGCCGAGCGGCGGGGGCGGACGTCCGCCGGCGAAGCTCGTGCCGATGATCCGCAGGCGCGCGCCGACTGCCGCATCGGCATTCCGCAGGGCATAACCATCCATTGCCGAGACTGCGCATCGCGGCGCGGCGATCGCGGCATGGATGGGTTCGGCAAGCACCCGCCCGCCGGCTTCGATCAGGTCAACCTGTTCCGTGCCCAGCGGCAGCACGTTTTCGGCCAGCAGCTCCAGCGCCTCGTCGAAGCCGATCATGCACAGACCTCGCGCAGACGGGGCAGCGCGCCAGCGATCGAACAGGGCTTGTGACGGCTGTCGAATTCAAGTTCCAGCAGGCCGTCCCATGCATCGCGGCAGGCACCGGGCGACCCGGGGATACAAAAGATGAAGGCATCGCCGATCTGGCCCGCAAAGGCACGCGATTGCATTGAGGCGACACCGACGGTTTGCAGGCTCTTCTGATGAAAGGCGACCGGAAACCCGTCCATTTCCCGCCGCAACAGCGGCTTGACCGCTTCAGGAGTGTTGTCCCGCGGGGAAAAGCCGGTGCCACCGGTGGTCAGGATGATCTCGATCGCCGGATCAGCCTGCCATGATCGCAGCTGTCCGCGAATGGCATCGATGTCGTCCGGCACGATGGCGCGGCCCATCAGGACATGGCCCGCAGCGGCAAGCCGTTCGGTCAGCACCGCCCCGGAAACATCCGTTTCGATCGTGCGGGTATCGGAAATGGTCAACACCGCCATGCCCAGCGGATGGAAGGGCAGGGACGGGTCAATTCCAGGCATGGTTCATCCTCCGATCGAGGCCAGGTGCGGGGTTGCTCCGCTGTCGCCCTGGTGCAGCCGGTGGCCGGGCGCCTTCGTCAGGGTCAATGCGGCGATCCGCGCGATCAGGTCCTGCTGCTGATCGTCCGATTGCAGCAACACTCGCAGATCGATCCCGTGATCGCCAAACAGGCAGAGATGCAGCTTGCCCCGGGCCGAGACCCTGAGGCGGTTGCAGGACGCGCAGAAATCCTTGGCATAGGGCGCAATGATGCCGATCTGTCCCGGGCGGCCCGGCTGGGCATAGACCACCGCAGGCCCCGCGCCGGCCTCGCGCGGAAGGGGCCTCCAGCCAAGCGCCTCAAGCTTTGCGGCGATCTCCGCCCCGGCCAGGTGGTATCGCTCGAAGAAGGCGGGGTTGTCGTTGGTCCGCATCACCTCGATGAAGCGCAGCGCCAGATCATGCCGCTGCACGAAAGCGATGAAGCTTTCCAGTTCGTCGTCGTTGATCCCGCGCATCAGCACGCTGTTGAGCTTGATGGACCTGATCCCGGCAAGCCGCGCGGCCGCAATCCCGTCGAGCACCTCGCCCAGCCGGTCATGCCCGGTGATCGCAGCGAATCGCGCGGGCTCAAGCGAATCGACACTGACGTTCAGCGCCGTGATCCCGGCCAAGGCATAGTCCTGCGCCCGCTCCGCCAGACGGTAGCCGTTGGTGGTCATCGCCAGGGTGCGAATTCCGGGCGTGGCGGCGACAGTGCGGGCAATGTCCAGCAGTTCCGGACGCAGGCTGGGCTCCCCCCCGGTCAGCCGCACTTTCCACAGACCCAGCCGCGCGAAGGCCGCGATCAGCCGCCCGGTTTCCCCGACCGTCAGGTTCGCCGGCAATCCCTCCTGCCTGCGATAGCCATCGGGCAGGCAATAGGAGCAGCGGAAGTTGCAGACATCGGTCAGCGACAATCGCAGGTATTCAAAGCGGCGGCCCTGGCCATCGGTGAGCGGCTGGATCATCCTATTGCACCATGGCCCCTTCGGCCCCGGCAATGGCAACGCCGCTGACCCCGGCCTGTCCCGCCAGGATCGCGATGTATTGCGCGACGGCGCGGCGATAGCTCGCCTCTTCAAGATAGCTGGCAATGGCTTGCTGCACCGCCTCGAACGGCAACTGCCGCCCTTCGGCACGGCGGCCAGAACGGATCACGTGGACGCCGAAGCGGGTCTTGACCGGCCGGGTGCAGAGCGTGTTCTCGGCAAGGGCGAACAGTGCCTCCTCGAACGGCTTCACCATCTGTCCCGGGCCGACCTGCCCCAGGTTGCCGCCCTGCTCGCGCGATGGGCAGGCGGAACGGGTGCGGGCCAGCTCGTCGAAGCGTTCGGGCTCGGCCTGTAACTGGCGGATCAGGGTGCGGGCATCGCCTGTGGCCAGACCCATGGCGAATTCATCCGCCGGATCTGCTTCGATCAGGATGTGCGCCGCTTCGACCAGCACGGGCGAGGCAAAGCGGTCGCGGCGGGTGTCGTAAAAGCGGCGGCAGGCGGCTTCGTCAGCCTCGGGAACGCGCACCTCGTGCTCCAGCAGGGCATCGATCCGGGCGTCCTCCTCGGTCAGCGGGCGGCCCTCGGCGTCGCGCCGGTCCTCGGCCGGGATCCCCAGCCGGTCCGCTTCGTCGAGCAGCAGCTGACGCACCGCCAGGGCCTCGGCCGCAGCCTGCCAGGCCGAGGCCGCATCGGGAGCGGGGTGATGCTGGGCTTCGGCGGCGATCGCCTCTGCCGGGATTTCCCTCCCGCCGACGATGACCGGTTCGGCGTTCATCGGGCCAGATTCCTTGAACGGACCACCTGATAGCCCGGGCGCCAGACATAGCGCACCGGGGCACTGAGCATGTGCACCAGGCGGGTGAAGGGGAACAGAAACAGGATCGTCAGGCCCAGGAACAGGTGCAGCTTGAACACCAGCGCCACCTCGGCGATCTGGTCTGCAGCGCCGGAGCGGAAGGTGAAGATGCCCTGCGCCCAGTTCATGAACTTGACCATTTCATGCCCGTCGAGATGCTGCATCGACAGGGGTATCGTGGCCAGCCCCAGCGCCAGTTGTGCCCACAGCAGCAGGATGATCATGTTATCGGCAAAGCTGGATGCGGCGCGCACCCGGGGATCGAAGAACCGGCGGTGGATCAGCAGGCTCGCCCCGGCAATCCCCAGTACTCCGGCAAAGCCCCCGGCGATGATCGCCAGCAGCTGCTTGGCCCCGTGGCTGATCCCCAGCGCATCGAACACTGCAATCGGGGTCAGCAGGCCGACCACGTGGCCAGCGAAGATCATCAGCACGCCAAGGTGGAACAGCACCGAGCCGACAATGAGCTGCTTGCGGCGCAGCAGCTGGCTCGATCCGGCGCGCCAGGAATAGGGTTCGCGATCATAGCGGATCACCGACCCGACCGCGAGAACGGCCAGCGCGATGTAGGGATAGATCCCGAACAGCAGGTGGTGGATGAAATCAGCCATGGATCTGGCTCCTCACGGGTTCTTGGGCAAGCATGCGGTCGACCATTCCGGCCACCTGCGGACAGTCTGCGGCGCCGGGTGCGACGGGCGCATCGAAGCGGACCTGCTCCTCCTCCCAGGCGGCATCGAGCGCGGCGAGATCGTCGGGATCGTCCGCAGGGGCGATCTCGAAGGCTTCGCCGCCCGCCCCGGCAAGATCGGCCAGGATCCGCATGGCTGCGGCATAGGGCGTGGCCTTCTCCTCCAGCCGGGTGGCCAGGGCGGATAGGATCACCCCGGGCTGGGCCAGTTCCTCCGCCGCTTGCGCGGGCGGCAGGACCGAAAGATACTCCAGGAACAGCGGCAGGTAATCGGGCAGCTCCTTCGCCGCGATTTCCAGCCCCTGCGCCTCGTAGCGGTCACGCAGGTCGACCATCGCCTGCCCGCGGTCGCGGCTTTCGCCATGGACGTGCTCGAACAGGTGGAGCGACACCGCCCGCCCCCGGTCGAACAGGCCGACATAGCGTTCCTGACTGTCGAGCAGATCGTCGCTGGCCAATGCGTCCAGCAGCGGTTGCAGCGAAGCGCGCTGGCCGGGCGAAAGCAGCCCATCCCCGGCCAGGGCAGCGGTCAGCTCCGGCACCGCCTGCCGGACTGCCTCGTCCGGATAGCGCAGCAAGGCGGACAGGATGCGAAGGGTCAGGCGCATCAGAACACCTCCCCGGCAATTTGAGCCGTGGGGGTTTGCAGCTTCTTGCGCGCCGGCGCGCCGAACAGGTTGGTGTCGTTCGATCCGCTTGAGCAGCCATTGCCGAACGAGAAGCCGCAGCCGCCGCGCTCGTCATACATGTCCTCGGCATCCTCGCGGTGGCCGGTGGGGATCACGAAGCGGTCCTCGTAATTGGCGATTGCCATCACCTGGTACATTTCCTCGATCTGCGCGGCGGTCAGCCCCACCTCGCGGGCGATGCCCTCATCGACCACGCCGCCGACCGTCTTGGCGCGCATGTAGCCGCGCATCGCCAGCATCCGTTCCAGCGCATCGACCACCGGGGCTTCCTTGCCCGCGGTCAGCAGGTTGGCGAGATACTTGACCGGAATCCGCAGGGAGCGGACATCGGGCATCCCGTTGCGCGCGGAAATCTTGCCCGCGCTGGCCGCCGCGCTGATCGGCGACAGCGGCGGCACGTACCAGACCATCGGCAGGGTGCGGTATTCCGGGTGGAGCGGGAAGGCGACCTTCCATTCCATCGCCATCTTCCACACCGGCGACCGGCGCGCGGCTTCCAGCCAGGCTTCGGGGACGCCATCCTTGCGGGCCTGTTCGATCACCGCCGGATCGTTGGGATCGAGGAAGATGTCGAGTTGGGCCTGATAGAGGTCCTCAACATTCTCGGCGCTGGCGGCTTCCTCGATCCGGTCAGCGTCATACAGCATCACGCCAAGGTAACGGATGCGCCCGACGCAGGTTTCGCTGCAGACGGTCGGCTCACCCGCCTCGATCCGGGGATAGCAGAAGATGCACTTCTCGCTCTTGCCGGTCTTCCAGTTGAAATAGATCTTCTTGTAGGGGCAGCCCGATACGCACATCCGCCAGCCCCGGCACTTTTCCTGGTCGATCAGGACGATCCCGTCCTCTTCGCGCTTGTAGATCGAACCCGAAGGACAGGCCGCCACGCAGGTGGGGTTGAGGCAGTGCTCGCACAGCCGGGGCAGATACATCATGAAGGTGTTTTCGAACTGGCCATAGATTTCCTTCTGGACCCCTTCGAAGTTGTAGTCGGCCGACCGCTTGGAAAACTCGCCGCCCAGGATTTCCTCCCAGTTCGGGCCGCCTTCGATCTTTTCCATCCGCTCGCCCGAAATCAGGCTGCGCGGCCGGGCGGTGGGAAAGGCCTTGCTTTCGCCCGCTCCCTGGAGGTGGCCATAGTCGAACGTGAAGGGCTCGTAGTAATCGTCGATCTCGGGCAGGTCGGGGTTGGCGAAGATCTTCGCCAGCAGGCGCCACTTGCCGCCCATCTTCGGGCGGATCGAGCCCGAGGGCGTACGTACCCAGCCGCCGTTCCAGCGCTCCTGGTTTTCCCAGTCCTTGGGAAAGCCGACGCCGGGCTTGCTTTCGACGTTGTTGAACCAGGCGTATTCCATGCCTTCGCGGCTGGTCCACACGTTCTTGCAGGTGACCGAGCAGGTGTGGCAGCCGATGCACTTGTCAAGGTTCAGCACCTTGCCGATTTGCGCGCGGACCTTCATGCTGCGTTCTCCCCATCGGCCAGGGCCCCTTCGAGCCAGTCGACCTTCTCAAGCTTGCGGACGATGACGTATTCGTCGCGGTTGGAACCCACGGTGCCGTAGTAGTTGAAGCCATAGGCCTGCTGGACATAGCCGCCGATCATGTGGGTCGGTTTCAGGATCGCGCGGGTCACGGAATTGTGGATCCCCCCGCGCTGGCCGGTCAGCGGCGAACCGGGCATGTTCACGATCTTTTCCTGCGCATGGTACATGAACAGGGTGCCTTCCTTCATGCGCTGGGACACGACCACGCGGGCGACCAGCGCGCCATTGGCATTGAAGGTTTCAACCCAGTCGTTGTCGATGAGGCCCGCCTTGGCGGCATCCACCTCGCTCATCCACACGATCGGACCGCCGCGCGACAGGGTCAGCATCAGCTGGTTGTCGGTATAGGTGGAATGGATGCCCCACTTCTGGTGCGGGGTGATGAAATTCAGGATGACGTGCGGCTGGCCCGCCGCCTGATCGAGCATCGGCTTGACCGCCTTGGTATCGATCGGCGGACGATAGACGCACAGGGCCTCGCCAAAGGCGCGCATCCACTTGTGATCCTGGTAAAGCTGCTGGCGGCCGGTCAGGGTGCGCCACGGGATCAGTTCGTGCACGTTGGTATAGCCCGCGCTGTAGCAGACATGCTCGCTTTCCAGCCCGGACCAGGTGGGTGATGAGATGATCTTGCGTGGCTGGGCCTGGATGTCGCGGAAGCGGATCTTCTCCTCCTCCTTGGGCCGGGCCAGGTGGGTATGATCGATCCCGGTGAACTGCGACAACGCATCCCACGCCTTGACCGCCACCTCACCGTTGGTTTCCGGCGCGAGCATCAGCAGCACTTCGGCGGCATCGATCGCGGTTTCGATCTTCGCCATCCCCGCCGCCGGTCCGTCGCCGCCCTGGGTGCCGTTGAGCTTCCTGAGGTTCTCGACCTCCCTGGCGGTGTTCCAGGCGATCCCCTTGCCGCCATTGCCAAGCTTGTCCATCAACGGACCCAGCGCGGTGAAGCGGTTGTAAAGGTTGGGATAGTCCCGCTCTACCAGGGCAACATTGGCCATGGTCTTGCCGGGGATCGGCTCGATCTGGCCCTGGCCCCAGTCGGCCACGTCGAACGGCTGGGCGATCTCACCGGGAGTATCGTGCTGGATCGGCACCAGCACCAGATCCTGTTCCACCCCCAGCACTTCGGGCGCCACTTCGGAGAAGGTCTTCGCAATCCCCTTGTAGATATCCCAGTCGCTCTTCGATTCCCACACCGGGTCGACCGCCGCCGACAGCGGATGGATGAAGGGGTGCATGTCGGACGTGTTGAGGTCGTCCTTTTCGTACCAGCTGGCGGTCGGCAGGACGATGTCGGAATAGACGCAGGTGGTCGACATCCGGAAATCGAGCGTGACCAGCAGGTCCAGCTTCCCCTTGGGCGCTTCGTCGTGCCACTTCACGTCCTTGGGCTTCTGGTGGCCCATTTCGCCCAGGTCCTTGCCCTGAACGCCGTGCGCGGTGCCCAGCAGGTGCTTGAGGAAGTATTCGTGCCCCTTGCCGGACGAACCCAGCAGGTTGGATCGCCAGACAAACATGTTGCGCGGCCAGTTGGCCTCGTCGTCCGGATCAAGGCAGGACAGTTCCAGATCGCCGGCCTTGAGCGCCTGCGAAACATAGTCCTTCGGCTCCATGCCGCTGGCCTTGGCCGCCTTGCCCACTTCCAGCGGGTTGGTCTTGAGCTGGGGCGCGGACGGCAGCCAGCCCATGCGTTCGGCCCGCACGTTGTAATCGATCAGGCTGGCGTCCCAATCCCCCTTGGGCGCGGTGGGTGACAGAATTTCGCTCACCCCCAGCGTCTCGTACCGCCACTGGTCGGTATGGGCATAGAAGAAGCTGGTGGAATTCATCTGCCGGGGCGGACGGTTCCAGTCGAGCGCGAAGGCCAGTGGCAGCCAGCCGGTCTGCGGGCGCAGCTTTTCCTGGCCCACATAGTGCGACCAGCCGCCGCCCGACTGGCCGACGCAGCCGCACATCACCAGCAGGTTGATGATCCCGCGGTAATTCATGTCCATGTGGTACCAGTGGTTCAGACCGGCCCCCAGGATCACCATCGACTTGCCGTTCGTCGCTTCGGCATTGGCGGCGAATTCGCGCGCGGCGGTGACAATCGCATCGGCGGGAACGCCGGTGATCTTCTCTGCCCAGGCGGGCGTGTAGGGCGCGCCATCGCTGTATTCGCGCGCCACGAAATCGCCGCCCAGCCCCCGGTCGAGCCCGTAGTTGGCGCACAGCAGATCGAACACGGTGGCTACGTAGGTGCGGCCGTCCTTCAGCTCCATCTGCCGCACCGGGACGCGCTTTGGCAGCACGTCGGGATGGTCGGTGCCCTGGAAGTGGTCGTGCTCGCGGTTGCCGAAATAGGGGAAGGCGACCTCGACCACCTCGTCATGGTCCTTGTCGAGGATCGCGGTCATCCGCAGCTTGACCTGCGCGCCCTGGCCATCCTGTTCCTGAAGGTTCCACTTGCCCTTCTCGCCCCAGCGGAACCCTGCCGAACCGGACGGCGCGACCACTTCGTCGCGGGCCTCGTCGATCGCCACGGTTTTCCATTCCGGGTTGTTCTGCTCGCCCAGATCGCCCTTGAAATCGCTGGCGCGCAGCAGACGTTCGGGCACCAGCCTGCCATCCTGTTCGACCAGCCGGACCAGCATCGGCATATCGGAATACTTGCGGCAGTAATCCTCGAAATAGGGCACCTGCCGGTCGAGGTGGAACTCGCGCAGGATCACGTGGCCCATGGCCATGGCCAGCGCCGCATCGGTGCCCTGCTTGGGGTTGAGCCACAGGTCGGCGAACTTGGTCGCCTCGGCATAGTCGGGGCTGACCACGGCCACCTTGGCTCCGCGATAGCGCGCCTCGGTCATGAAGTGGGCATCGGGCGTGCGCGTCTGGGGCACGTTCGATCCCCACAGCATCAGAAAGCCCGCATTGTACCAGTCGGCGCTTTCGGGAACGTCGGTCTGCTCGCCCCAGGTCATCGGGCTGGCCGGCGGCAGATCGCAGTACCAGTCGTAGAAGCTCATGCAGGTGCCGCCGAGCAGCGAGAGATAGCGCGATCCCGCCGCGTAGCTGACCATCGACATCGCCGGGATCGGCGAGAAGCCGATCACCCGGTCCGGCCCCCATTGCTTCGCGGTATAGGCATTGGCCGCGGCGATGATCTCGTTCACCTCGTCCCAGGTCGAGCGGACGAAACCGCCGTGCCCGCGGATCGCGGTGTAGCTCTTGCGCGACACCGGATCGGCCTGGATCGAGGCCCAGGCGGCAACCGGGGGCAGGCTCTGCCGTGCCGCCCGCCACAGCTTGACCAGCCGCTTGCGGATCAGCGGATACTTCAGCCGCTGGGCCGAATAGATGTACCAGCTGTAGCTGGCCCCGCGCGGGCAGCCGCGCGGTTCGTGGTTGGGAAGTTCCGGGCGGGTGCGCGGATAGTCGGTCTGCTGGGTTTCCCAGGTGATGATCCCGCCCTTGACGTAGATCTTCCAGCTGCACGATCCGGTGCAGTTCACCCCGTGGGTGGAGCGCACGATCTTGTCGTGCTGCCAGCGCTTGCGATAGCTGTCTTCCCAGTCACGCGCTTCGGCGGTGGTGATCCCGTGGCCGTCGGAAAACTGCTCCTTCTTCTGGCGGAAAAAGGTCAGGCGGTCGAGCAGGTGGCTCATGCGGAGGCTCCTTGGGCAATGGGGGCAGAGGGGGCGCGGCCGCGTTCGACTTCGTGCAGCAGTCCGCCCTTGCGGGTGTAGATGAGCCAGGTCAGCGCGGCGCAGCTGGCATAAAAGATCGCGAAGCCGTAAAGCGCGGCCAGCGGGGTTCCGGTGGCGCTGATCGACATCCCGAAGGCGCGCGGGATGAAGAAGGCGCCGTAGGCCGCGATCGCCGAAGTGAAGCCGACGATTGCCGCGGATTCCTTTTCCGCCTGGCGGGTGCGCTGGGCGGCATCCAGCTCAGGCATGAGCCGCGGCACTTCCTGACGCATGATGTTCGGGATCATCTGGAAGGTGGAAGCATTACCCACCCCGGTCACGAAGAACATGAAGATGAACGCGCCCAGGAAGCCATTGAAATCCTTGGCTTCAAGGAAGTGGATCACGCCCAGCGCGCCCACGATCATGCCGATGAACACCCAGAAGGTGACCCGCGCCCCGCCCCAGCGATCGGCCACCCAGCCGGTCGCCGCCCGGCTGATCGCGCCAACAAGCGGGCCCAGAAACACGTATTTCAGGACGTTTACATCCGGGAACTGGCTTTTGGCGAGCAGCGGCAGCCCGGCGGAAAAGCCGATGAACGAGCCGAACGTGCCGGTATAGAGCCAGCACATCAGCCAGTTGTGCTTGCGCTGGAAGATCACCGCCTGTTCGGCAAAGCTGGCCTTGGCATCGGCGATGTCGTTCATGCCGAACCAGGCCAGCAGAGTGCTGGCAATGATGAACGGCACCCAGATGAACCCGGCGTTCTGGAGCCACAGCTGGCCGCCATCCCTGGCCGGCTGGCCAGCACCGCCAAGCGCGCCAAACACACCGGCCGTGATCACCAGGGGCACGGCAAACTGCATCACCGACACGCCCAGATTGCCAAGCCCGGCATTGAGCGCCAGCGCGTTGCCCTTTTGCGCCTTGGGGAAGAAGAACCCGATGTTCGACATCGACGAGGCAAAGTTGCCGCCGCCAAAGCCGCACAGCAGGGCCAGCACCAGGAAGATGAAGTAGGGCGTATCCGGGTTCTGCACCGCATAGCCGATCCCGAAAGCCGGGATCAGCAGCGATGCGGTTGACAGGGTGGTCCACAGCCGCCCGCCGAAGATCGGCACCATGAAGCTGTAGAAGATCCGGAACGTCGCGCCCGACAGGCCGGGCAGCGCGGCCAGCCAGAAGAGCTGGTCCGTGGTGTAGTCAAAGCCGATGAGGGGCAGCTTGGCGACGACCACGGACCAGACCATCCACACTGCAAACGCCAGCAGCAGTGCGGGGATCGAAAGATAGAGGTTGCGGCTTGCGATGCGCTGGCCGGTTGCTTCCCAGAAGGCCGAATCCTCGGGCCGCCAGTCGGTCAGGACCTTGCCCCTGGCCTCGTGGCCGGCATGGGCCTTGGCATCGTGCAGCCCGGCCATTTCGGGGAACTGCGGCAGCGAGCGGGTATCGATCCCGGCAGCCTTCTGTTCCATCTGGCGGATCGCGAGATGCATCCAGCCCAGTGCCACCGCGACCAGCGCGAACAGCACCATGAAGCAGCTGGTCCAGATGCCGGTCAGATCGCTGACCGCCCCGAACACGATCGGCAGGACAAACCCGCCAAGCCCGCCGACCAGGCCGACCAGCCCGCCAACCGATCCGACATGGTCGGGATAGTAGACCGGGATGTGCTTGTAGACCGCGGCCTTGCCCAGCGACATGAAGAAGCCCAGCACGAAAACCGTGAGAACAAAGGGCACCAGGCTCATCGAGGTGGAGAAGGCGATGTCGCCCTTGATCCCGTGGATCGTGTAGTCCGTTGCCGGATAGGACAGCATGAACAGGCAGAGCATCGAGACGCCGAACGTGGCGTACATGATCCGCCGCGCACCATAGCGGTCCGAAAGAATCCCGCCGTAAGCGCGAAACAGCGAGGCCGAGAGGCTGAAGGTTGCCGCAAGCATCCCCGCGACCTTGATGTCCACGCCGTAGACCCCGATCAGGTACTTGGGCAGCCACAGCGCCAGGGCAACAAAGGCCCCGAAAACGAAGAAATAGTAGAGCGAGAAGCGCCACACCTGCTCGTTCCTGAGCGGCTCGAGCTGCTCCATCAGGCCCTTGGGCTTCTCCCCGCTGATCTTGCGCGCGGCAAGTTCGGGATCATCCTTGGCAAACAGGAAGAACGCCACGGCGGTGATCGCCAGGACCACGGCCCAGATTTGCGCCACGGCCTGCCAGCCCATCGCCACCATCACGAACGGCGCAACGAACTTCGTCACCGCCGCGCCGACATTGCCCATGCCGAAAAAGCCGAGCGCCGCGCCCTGCCGTTCCTGCGGGTACCACTTGGAAACATAGGCCACGCCCACGGCAAAGCCGCCGCCCGCCAGGCCCAGCCCAAGCGCCGCCAGCAGCGTCAGCAGATAGGTATCCGCATGGCTCAGCAGCAGGGTCGATGCGGCCGAGGCCAGCATGGTCAGCGGAAAGACGATCCGCCCGCCGTACTGGTCGGTCCAGACCCCCAGGAACAGGCGGACCAGCGATCCGGTCAGGATCGGAGTGCCCACCAGCAGGCCGAACTGGGTATCGTTGAGCCCCAGTTCCGCCTTTATCTCGATCCCGATGATCGCGAAGATCGTCCAGACCGCAAAGCAGATCGTGAATGCGTAAGTGCTGAGCCCAAGAGCCCGGTTCTGCTGGCCGGAGCTGACCGGTTGCGACAATGGCATGGCGGCATGTTCCCGTGTTGCGCGAAGAATGACCGCGAACTTGGCCAGCCGGGCCCGGAAAAGCTTGATCCCGATCAAGAACCGGTCGGCCGCACGGGAAAACCGCAAACCGCCTGATCTGCGCAGGTACCCGGCCCGATTCAGATCAAGCCTGCAATTGATGCACATCAAGCAGGCTGCTAAGGCAGAACACCATCGACAAGGAGCCCTGCTGCGTGCGCCCCGGCGAAAGACCCGAAATCGCGAATCTCCCCCTGTTCCGGGAAATGCAGGAGCGGCAGCGCGAGCGGATCTTTACCGGATCGTTCCTGCAGGCCTTCCCGCCGCAACTCACCCTGTTCGAGCTGGGCCAGTATCCCGATTTCCTGCATGTCCTGGTCGACGGGCTTGTCGAACTGCATGCCCACAGCGCCGGGCGTGACACGACGATGCGGATCGTCGAGCCGGTTACCAGCTTCATCCTGGCTGCCGTCGTCACCGATCAACCCTATCTGATGTCGGCGCGCACGATCGCTCCTTCGCGGATCCTGCTGGTTCCGGCGGCGCTGGTGCGCGAAGTGGTGAAGGACGATCCGGCGCTGATGCAGGCCACCATGCGCGAACTGGCGAAGGCCTATCGCGACATGGTTCGCGCGCTCACCGACATGAAACTGCGCCAGTCCGCCGAGCGGCTGGGCAACCTGATCCTGCAGCAGGAGCAGCGGCAGGGCGGGACCGGCAAGGTCAGGCTCAAGGCCGAAAAACGCGTGCTGGCTTCACTTCTGGGCATGACGCCCGAAAATCTCTCGCGCGCGTTCGGCGTGCTGGGCAATCACGGGATCGCCGTGAACGGGGCCCAGCTGACCATCACCGACCGTGCCGCGCTGGAGGCCTTTGTCCGTCCCGATCCGGTCCCCGGCGATCCGCCCTGATCAGAACTTCGCCTCGATCTGGAACCACAGCTTGGTGGTATCGGCGCCGAAGGCATCGGCTTCATAGCGGGCCACCTTGGCGGTAAGCGCGAAGTGCCTGGCCACCGGAAAGCTGGCAAGCGCGTTCCATTCCCGGCCATAGTCGATCCCGCCGACGGTCGATCCGAAATCATGCCAGGCCGCGCGCAGCACCAGTCCGGCCAGCGGCCCCTTGCCCGGCACCTTGTAACCGGCATCGACATAGACATCGCGCAGTCCGTTGGCGGGGGTTACAAGAAACTTGTCAGCCCAGCCATTGAAGGCATGAAGCGTGGCCAACGGGGTTTGCAGGGCGGCCTTGCCATTGCCTTCCAGCCGTTCGTATCCGGCCTTGAGCGTCACCGGACCCGCCCTTACGCCGGGTTCGACCAGCCAGTAATCAAGCCCAAAGCGCACCGGATTGGCGCCGTGATCGTGCTGGCGAGCATACTCGGCCGCGTAAAGGAAGGACGCCTTCCCTGCTACCGGCAGCTCGCCAGCCATCCGCACACCAAGCGTCCTGGAACTGGAGGCCGGATTGGAAGGAATATCCAGCCAGTAGCCATAGGCCGAAAGTGTGCCGACGTTCTTGATCGTGTACGCCGCGCGAACCCCGTGAATATCGGTGCCGCGCCAGATGCCCTGGGGCGAATCCGGGCCGAACACCCGGTTGACCCGCCAGGTGTGGAAGTAATCGAGGCTTGCGTCCTTGACCGGTCTGGCCGTCACTCTCACCGCGTCCAGCGTCTGGTCGTTCTGGCGCCAGCCGACCGATCCGATCCAGCGCTGATTGTCGAGATTGACCGCCTGGCGCCCGGCCGTTGCCTCCAGCTCGGCCACCGGCCGCCAGCGCAGGTACGCCTGGTTGAGCAGCACGTCCGCAGGATCGGCCACCACCGGATAGGCCAGCTTGCCATTGACCGTATCATTATAGCTGGTTTCGCCCAGCACGACGATCGCCTCGCCTTCGGCAACGGCGCTGAAGCCGTGCCATTCGGCGGTCCTGACCCCGGCCCTGACCCGCAACGTCGAAGCAGCCGCCTCCTGGGCCAGACCATCCTGATCGACCAGTTCGAGCCGGTAGCGGATATCGGCATAGGGCGTGACCTGCGGCGCCTCTGCATGGGCGGCGGCGCTGCCAAGCAAGGCAACCAGGGGCAGGGCGAAACGGCAAGTGGATTGATGCATGTTCGCCGGTTTGGCGATAAAACGCGGTCTGTAATTGATGTTAATCAACGAATGAGGCACCTCTTCCGGAGCAAGGCACAAACACGGACTTCGACCGCGCCCTTCCGGCCCGCTGCCTTCACCTTATTGACCAGATCGGCCCGATTGACGGCGCCGGGTTCATCGCACTGGTCGCCACACCGGCGACTGAGCCTGCCTGAGCCAATGCCCCGCATACCCTATACATCAACACCACGTGGAGGATCACCTCGGAGGACGAGAGAAAATGCCGGAACGGATTGGCGGGTTTGCGTGGGCGAGGCATCGCTGCCGCTTCCCCTCAACAGGTCAGCAAGCTCGCCAGTGCAATCGTTTTGAAAGAGCCCTCGGATGAGTTAGCCTGACAATGCCCTTCGAACTAGGTGCTGCTTATCAGACCACCGAGGACCATCGGGGCGATCATGCCCGACATGCGCAATCCGGCGATGCGAAGTAGAAGATTCAGCTAAGAACAGATCAGCGCGATTTTGAAAGAAAGGGAGGCTGGGATGCCGGCGGCAGACGTGTCCACTTACGAAAATTCCTGTATCCATTGACAGGTATTCAATAAACTGTTCAAAGTCCAATTTAGGGGTTCCAAATCTTATCGTGATAGGCTGGATAGGGAGAATTCGGTGATGGCAAAGGCGGGCCTGTTGTTTCCCTTTACGTTTTTGGCCGCCCTGAGCGGCTGCGATCAGTTGGGCGGATTCGATCGGACAAAGGCGCTAGATATCCTGCAAAACACAGAATTGCCTGACACGTCACGCGTGCCGATCAAGCGTTCCACCGTAGATTGCCTGCTAAACGGCGGTTATCTGACCACCTTTATGGGGGCCAGTTGGACGATCACGCCAAACGGCAAGGCGTTCATTAATGCATTCGATTACAATGTGTTCGGTGGCGAGGGCTTCCTGTCGTTCGCGCCTGGAGCAAAACTGGCAGACGCTCAGGTGACCGGCATAGGTCCTGCATCGCAAGGGCCAAGTTCCGGCGCGGCCACAAGCGACGCTGTGAAGCAGATTGAATTCACCGCGCATTACGATCTGTCATCGGTTAGCAACGGGGCGTCTGCTCCCGATTGTTTGACCACGAGTCCAGCCACCGCTGGCAAGGCAATCGCGAAGAAGTACGATGATGGATGGAGGATTGAGTTCACGCAGCTTCCGCCTATTGTGGATGCATCTGAACAGAAGCAGGGCACGATTCAATAAGCCAAAGGGCGAAGATTCTGATTGGATAATCTGAATCGACGGCACTAACCTTTCCGTCGTAAAGCGCCTCTCTCGACATTTTGCTTATGCCACCCGGCTGATCTGTCCGGGGAGCCCGTTCAGATTAACGGATATCGCTTTGTCATCGGTGCTGACGGAGGTGTCATCTGTGGATGGCCCCTGCGCTGCAAGAGGGTTTCTGGCTTGGTGATCTGATCTGGCAGGGTGCGGTCGTTTAATCGTGCCCCCGTCAAGGGTGATTTGAGGCGCGGTTATGCGTTCTGCGATTGGGTATCGCAGATTGTACTGTGTTCGAGGCCGTCTGCGCCTTCGGCTTTGCTCGCGCCGGCGATGTCGTTTGTCGGGTACAGGGTCGTTTTCGCGGTCGAGACATACCCGCCGCAGGATAGGTCTTCGTAGGGCCGGATCTTCCTATGTCATCTACGCACTTTGATCGGGAATGATGCCAAGTGCAGCGCACTTAACGGAATGATCCATGCCACGTCCCGACAGGGACGGATCGACGCGCCCACCGCATGGCGCATACGTAACGAGGTTCAGTTCAGCGCATAGCTCTTCCTACTGTTCGCCGGCAGCGACCGTGTGCGAACGGTCAAACAGTTCGCCAGTTCGGAGCATAGTATGCATGATCACGGCGAGCTTGCGCGCCACGGCAACGGCAGCTCGCTTGAAGCCGATTCTTTCCTTGAGATTCAGGCCCCACATTCGCAGCGCGCTGTCTGCCGTGCTGCGAGTAAGGGTAACAACGGCTGCTTCATATAGTAGTCCACGCAGGTGGTTATCGCCGCGCCGGGATATATGACCGTCATGATCAGCTTCACCCGACTGGTATCGCCTGGTGGTCAAGCCGATCCAGGCACCGACTGAACGTGAGTTCCGGAAGTTTTCCGGGTCTTTGATCGCCGCAACAAATGATGAGGCGGTGACTGCGCCGACGCCCGGGATCGACAACAGCAACTGGCATTGTTCGCACGCGCGTGCCGAGGCAACAATCTGCTTGCTCAAATCGGCGGTGCGGGCACGTATGCCTAGCCAAGCTTCCAACACCGGCAGGATGATCTTCTCAAGCCCGGCGTTGTCCGCCAGAAGGCTGCGTAAATGCCCCTCGAATAAACTACTCCATGGTTGACTCGCAGATCGCTTCGGCATCGATTGCATCATTCTTCTGGCGCTTCACGAACGGCTTAACATAGGCAGGAGGAATAAGCCTCACCTCATGCCCCAAATGACCAAGCCCCCGCGCCCAGTGGTGTGCGCTGCCGCATGCCTCCATTGCCACCAAGCAGGGGGGCTGTGCAGCGAAAAACTCGATCACTTTACTGCGAGTGAGCCGCCGGCTGAAAAGCTGGCGCCCCTCGACATCCGCTCCGTGAGCCTGAAAAACAGACTTCGCGATATCCAACCCGATCGTGCTAACTTCCTCCATGGACGCCTCCTTTTAGGTGCTCGACACACCTACCTTGACACAAAGATGCCGTCGGGGGGCGTCCACCCCATCATCACCACAAGGCGGATCACCTCGGGCGATGAATGGAAATACCAGAACGGATTTCCAGGCTTGGGCGGTCGAGGCATGCCCCCACCCTACGCTTCACCTCACTGTGCCGCTAGCGGTGCAATCCTTTTGACACTGCCCGCCAGCATCACCTTGACCTCGCGCCGCAGCAGCTTGCCCATTTCGTTGTAGGGCAGCGCGGCGAAGAACCGGACTGTTTCGGGCACGCGGCTGGAGCGCAGGCGGCTGCGGATGAGGTTGCGGATCTCGTCATCGCCCGGCTGATCGAACCCGCCGCGCACGACCAGCGCAAGGCCGACCGCCTCGCCCCATTCCGCGCTTGGCACCGCGACGGCGGCGGCATCCGCGATGGCCGGGTGAGTCAGGACCACATCCTCGATCTCGCCCGGCGAGATGTTCTCACCCCCGCGCACGATCACGTCGTCGGCGCGGCCCGCCAGGAACAGGTAGCCGTCCTCGTCAAGATAGCCGGCGTCGCGGGTCGGGAACCAGCCATCGGCATCGAGCGCGGAGCGTTCGCGGTACTGGCCCGAGACCTGATCGCCGCGCACGTAGATTTCACCCGGCTGGTTCGGGCCGAGCTTGCGGCCTTCCTCGTCCCGGATCTCCAGCTCGATGGTCGGCAGCGGAATGCCGACCGAGGCAAGCCGCGCGCGGACCTTGGGATCGTCCGATCGGTGCGCGGCGCGGTGCTCGTCCGGCCCCAGCAGCGCGACGGTCGAGCTGGTCTCGGTCAGGCCATAGGCGTTGGTGAAGCCGGTATCGGGGAACAGGTCCAGCGCGTGGTGGATCAGTTCCAGCGGCATCTTGCCGCCGCCATAGGCGATCGATTTCAGCGAGGAGATGTCGGCATGCACGCCCTTGTCCATCGCGTGGATGATGCGGCTGAGCATCGTCGGCACGACGAAGGCATTGGTCACCTTCTCGGCATCGACCAGCTTTAGCCAGCCGTCCGGCGCAAAAGCAGGGAGCATCACGATCCGCCGCTGGGCATAGATCGACGAGGCAATCGCCGCGATTCCGGCGATGTGATACGGCGGGACCGAAACCAGCGCGGCCTCGGCCTCGTCAGCGGCGCCGAACTCGACCGTGCCGAGGATGTAGGACACCAGGTTCGAATGCTGGAGGATCGCCGCCTTGGGCGCGGCGGTGGTGCCGCTGGTGAACAGCTGGATCGCGATGCCTGAGCCATCGTCGTAAACCGCGTCGGGATTGGCGACCGCTTCCAGCGCCGCCAGCGTGAAATCGGCCCGCGGATAGACGGTGTGGCCCTGGCCCGAAGCGAGCTTTTCCACCCGTTCGCCATCCCCCACCACCAGCGCCGGGGCGATCCGGCCCAGCAGCGCGCCCAGATCGGCATCGGCGAGACGGTAGTTGAGCGGGCAATAAGGGACGCCCGCCAGCGCCGCGCCGAACATCGCGATCACGCTCGCTTCGCTCGATTCGTCGAGCAGGGCGACGAACTGCGCCTTGCTGTCCGCGATCAGTTCGGCCGCGCCGCGCGCGGCACCGATCAACTCGCCATAGGTCCAGCGCTTGCCATCGCAGACCAGGCCAACGCGGTCAGGCGCGGCATCGGCCGCCATTTCGAGCAGAAGGGCGATGTTCACTTTGGGTAGCCTTTGCGGGAAATCAGTCGGAGGCGGGAAGCGGCTTGGCTTCCTTGAGCACCAGAGCCGCGCCATCGAGCGCGAGCGTGCCCTTGCCGGGCTTGACGCACAGCAGCTCGATCGTGCCGGCCTCATCCACATAGCGCTTGCCCATGATCGAACCGCCCGCGAAATCCGCCGACAGCTCCGCGCCGCCGCCGCCACCCTCGCTCATGTCGGCACCGCCGCACTGAATTGCGCCGCCGCTGTACTTGATGATCACGACTTCGGTGTCGCAGGCATTGCTCTTGATACGGGAACCAGGTTTCATGGCCTCTCTCCTTGGGGCGCCAGGTTTGCATAGTCGTGCGCGGCCGCGCTGAACAGGACGGCGATTCTGATCACGTCCGCGATCTTCTCCGCATCGGCAATCACCCCCATGTCGAGGTTGGGGCCGCTGCGGCGAGACGTGATGTTGAGGAACCGCCCGCTGCCGATGATCGGCACCGGGTAGTTGTGAAGCTGGGCATAGCCCGCGTACGAACGGCTGCCTGACGGGCCAGGGACGTTGGACAGGCTGAGGTTGCCGGGCAGCACCCGCCCACCGCCCGCCGTGCGTTCGGCGAACATCGCGCGGCGGTCCCGCGCGCCGAACGGCTTTTCCAGCGCATCCAGCAGAGCCTCGTCGTGTCCGGTGCGGGCAAGTTCCGCCGCCATGCTCGCCTGGATCGCCCGCAGCCGCTCGACGGGATCGGCGATGTGAGTGGCCAGGTGCGGGTGAATCGCGACAATCCGGTTGCCGAAGCCGCCATGTTCCGCGCGGCGGTAGGAGCGCGAGGAATTGATCACCAGCGGCGCGGCGGGCAGGTCGTCCGCTTCCAGCAGATAGGCGCGCAGCGCAGCTGCCGCGCAGGCGAGGAACAGGTCGTTGACCGTCCCGCCATGCGCCTTCGCGGCCGCCTTGAACGGATCGAGAGGCACGCTGATCGTGGTATAGGCTCGGCGGGGAGAGGTCGGCCCGCTCAGCTTCAGCACCGGGGTTTCGGCGCGCTGGCCCTTGAACGCCTCCAGCGCGGTGAGCGCGGCCTTGCGCGCGGCGGACTGGGCGGCGCGGGCGCCTTCCTCGGCGGCAAAACGCGCTTCGGCAAGCGCGCGCCACAGTTCGGGCGAAGGCAACACCGCATCGGCCACGCGCGGCGGCGCGGGCGGCGCCTCGTCGCTCAAGAGCCGCAGCACTTCCTGAAAGCCGATCCCGTCGGCCACGCAGTGGTGCTGCTTGATGTAGATCGCCGCGAGGTCGCCCGTCAGATGCGGGAACACATGAACCTTGAAGGGTGCCGCCGACAGGTCGAGCCGGACCATGCCCAGCCGTGCAACCACCGAGTGGAGCGCGGCCATGTCCGGCGTCGGCGCCGCCTCCTCGACCACGTAAGCGCTCATGTCGAGCGGGCCGAGGTCCTGCCAGACGTCCGAATCGTACCCCTCAGGCGCCTGCACCAGCCGGGCCTGCAAGGGCGTGGCAGGCAGGCGCTCCGCAAAGTGGCTACGCAGCCTGTCAGTCAGTCCCGCCTTGTCGCCCTCTGGCACGGCGAGCAGGATCAGGGCCCCGACATGCATCGGCGATGCGTCGGTCTCCGACAGGACCATGAAATGGTCGTCGGGCCGCATCCGGTGCACGCCAGGGACAAGATCGAGCGGGCTCATTATCTCACCAGCCGGCCAGTTGCGCAGCGCGGGCCCGGTGCTGCGCGGGACTGCCCAGCCAGGCGCGGTTGAGCACCGAGCGGCGGAACCAGTAGTTGAGTCCGTATTCCCAGGTGTAGCCGATCCCCCCGTGCGCGGCGATCGCGGCGCGGGTGGTGCGGGTGTAGACCTCGCACAGGTGCGCCTTGGCCTGCGCGGCGGCGCGGCTGGCATCGTCCAGCCCGGCATCCCAGGCATAGGCGGCGTACCAGACCAGCGCGCGCGCCGGTTCAACGTCGAGCGCCATGTGGGCAAGCTGGTGCTTCAGCGCCTGGAAGCGGGCGATCGGCTGGCCGAACTGCTCGCGGGTCCTGGCATAGTCGACCGAAAGGTCGGTGCAGTGCTGCGCCCCGCCCAGCGCGTCGGCGGCGATCAGCACCAGCGCCGCATCGCGGATGCGCTGGACCATCGGATCGCCGGGTGCGAACAGCGGATGGGCGGTGACCGTGCCGAAGCTGACCTTCGACACCGGTCGGCTGCGGTCAGTCGGGGACACCGCCTCGATTGCGATCCCGTCGCCCGCCTCGATCAGTTGCAGCCCGCCCGCGCCGTCATCGGCCAGGAACAGCTGCGCCGCGCGCGCTGATTGGACCAGCTGGCTGTCCAGCGCCAGCGTCGCCACGGTCTCGCCGCTGGCCACGCCAGGCAGCAGCGCGCGGGTGCTCGGGTTGGCGCAGGCGGCCAGCGCCAACGCGGTGACGATCTGGCCGATCACCGGCCCCGGCGCGGCGGCCGCACCGACCATTTCGCAGACCAGCGCGGCATCGAGCAGGCCAAGGCCAGCCCCGCCTTCGGCTTCGGGCAGGGCGAGGGCGCCCACGCCCAGTGCCATCAGCGCCTGCCAGCTGTCCGCATCGAAATCGGCCTCGCCATCAGCAAAGGCATGGAGCCGGTCCATCCCCCAGCATTCGCCCAGCGTGCCCTTGACCGCATCCTGGATCGCGATCTGTTCGGAAGTCAGGTGAAAACGCATCGACCGTTCCCCCATCAAGCCGCGGAATCGCGCGGCAGGCCAAGCCCGCGTTCGCCGATGATGTTGCGCTGGATGTTGCTGGTGCCCCCGGCAATCGAATTGCCGAGGCTGCCCATGATCTGGTCAAGCCACTTGTTCGGCCCGCGCGGCCCGCGATAGCCGCGCGCGCCCGCACCCGCCGGTTCGGTCAGCCCTTCCTCGCCGATCAGGTCCTGGGCGAGCAGCGCCATGTCGTGGCCGATCTCGGTCAGCAGCAGTTTCATCATCAGCTGGATCGCCCCCGGATCATCCCCGGCAGCAGCGCAGGAGAACAGGCGAAAGCTGGAATAGCGGTGCGAAAGCACCCGGCCCTCGATCTCGCCCAGCCTGTCGCGGACCAGCGGATCGTCCAGCCGGCCCATTTCCTTCGCCAGTTCGACCAGCTTGCGGAACTGGTTGCCCAGGCCATCGGCGCTGCCGATGCTGGCGCGTTCGTGCTTCAGTGTGGTGCGGCTGACGTACCAGCCCTGGCCGCGCTCCCCCACCTGCCAACTGACCGGGGTTTCCGCATTGTCGAAAAAGAACTCGCAGAAGGTGTCATTGCCCTGTTCACCGGTCATCTGCCGGATCGGGCGGCGGGTCACGCCTGGCTGGTTCAGATCCATCAGCAGGTAAGTGATACCATCATGCTTGGGCGCATCGGGTTCGGTGCGGACCAGCATGAACATGTGGGTCGATTGCATACCCTGGCTGGTCCAGATCTTCTGGCCGTTGACGATCCATTTCGTTCCGTCGGGCGAAAGTTCGGCCTTGGTCCGGACCGAAGCGAGGTCCGAGCCTGAACCAGGTTCGCTGTAGCCCTGGCCCCAAATGTATTCGCCTTCGATGGTCTTGCGGATGAACAGGTCCTTCTGTTCCTGCGTGCCGCGTTCCAGCAGGGTCGGGACAGTCATGTTGACGCCGTTGCCACCCAGTTCCATCGGCGCGCGCGCGCGGCCGAATTCCTCGCGGATCACCTGTGCCCTGATCACGTCGACCGGCTGCTCGCTACCGCCGTATGCACGCGGAACCGCGCGATAGAGATAGCCAGCCTCAACCCCCTGACGGCGGAAATCGCGGACATAGTCCTTCAGTTCGTTGCCGCGCCGCTCGCCCGGTTGCCAGTTGGCGGACAGGAACGCGCGGACTTCGCCACGGAACTCTTCCGCCGCTGCGCCATAACTCAGGTCCATTGACAAACGTCTCCCGCTGGGGTGCTTGCGCACCGGGCGTTCCTATGCCTTACTTGTATCACTAGGTCAAATATCTCAGAGCATCACGATGTCATCCGATCCAACCCCCGAGCACCCCTGGCCGCCCTGCTATTATGAGCGCGATGGCGACATCTTCCTGCCAACCGGCCTTGCCCGCAGCCCCTGGGACCGGCAGGCGATCGCGGGCGGACCGGTCAGCGCGCTGCTGGCGACGGGAAGCGAGGACGCGGACCTTGACGCGGCGTTCGAGATCGCCCGGTTCTCGGTCGATATCTTCGGCAAAGTCCCGCACGCCCCGCTGCACATGGTGCGCGAGGTGCTGCGCGACGGCCGCCAGACCAAGCTGCACTGCGTGACGCTGATGGCGGACGAAAAGCCGGTGGCACAGGCGCATATCCTGCGGGTGCGGCGGCTGGAAACACCCGCGTTTCCGCTGGCCAGCGACTATCCGCCGCCCGGCGATTTCGCCTCTGTCCAGCCGGAAGGCGGCAGCTTCACCATGGCCGGGGCGATCGAGTATCGCCCGGTGAGTGGCGGCCCCGGCCGGGCCGGGCCCGGCGTGGCGTGGCTGGCGATGCGCGGCGAAGTGGTGAAGGGCAAGACGCCTTCCAACTTCGTCAAGGCCTGCACCTTCGCCGATTTCGGCAATGGCTTTGGCGCGGTGACCGACGCGCGCGAATGGTCCTTTGCCAATCTCGACATCACGGTGCAGTTCCTGCGAATGCCGGTCGGCGACTGGTTCCTGCTCGATGCCGATACCAACATGGCGGGCAACGGCCACGGCACGGCGCGCAACGTGTTCGCCGACGAACGGGGCGTCTATGCGCGGGGCTTCCAGACGATTTTCGTCGCCCCGGGCCACCTTTCGAAGGAGCTTCCGCCGCGTTCCTAGCGGAGGCTACGCCAGCCCCTCCGGAACCGTGACGGGAATATCGAGCAACTGCTGCGCCTTGCCCTTGGCCAGCGGATCGAGCCGCAATGAGGCAAATTGTCCGCCGCCGAGGCTGTCGAGGACATGGAAATTGAGTGCGCCCAGTCCCGGCACTTCATAGCGCAGGACCGCCGGTTTTTGCGCTCCTTCGAATTCGTGCGCGAACCAGGCCTTGACCGCCTCCTCGCTCAGCGCGGCGCGGATCCACGGCAGGTATTCCGGCTTGCGCGCGATCACGCCGACGTTGAAGGCATCGCCCTTGTCGCCGCTGCGCGCCCAGGCGAGGTCGATGAGTGGGACCTCGCGGGTTGCGGTCGAGGCATCGGCGCTCTCGCCCTCGGGCGGCCGCACCACGGCGGCGGGATCGAACCGTGCGCCGTTGGCGAGATAAGTCGCGGTCTCGCTCTTGCCTTCGAAGGTAACGGTAACCGGCACCGTCCCGGCGGGTGCTGTCACGGAAAACACCCGCATCACCGGCTTCACCTCGGCCCGCGCGCCGAACCATCCGGCCGTGCCGACCGCCATCGAAGTGGTGGGCGAATCGAATTCGCGCAGGAACGGGGCAAAGGCCGCCTGATCCTCGTGCTCGACCCCCAGCTTGTAGACCACCTCGCGCACGTCATGGGCGCGGGCATTGGCACCATAGGTCGCTTCCGATCCGATCACCTCGATCCGGCTGGTGCGGAACGGCCCGATGTTGCGGGCGCGCAGCATGGCATTGACGCGTTCCAGCACGGCTTCGGCCTGGCGCTGCGCCTTCTGCGCCGCCTCGCGCCCGACCACGGCCATGAAGCCCATCGCCCGGAACCCGTCGGCCCAGGTGACGCAGACCTTGTACTGGCCGGTGGGGGGATAGCCCTTTGATCCGGTCACCCGCACCCGGTCCGGCCCCACCTGCTCCAGCTTTACCTCGGTGAAATCGCAGACCACATCGGGCAGCATATAGCCCTGCGGATCGCCGACTTCGTAGAGGATCTGCTCGGCCACTACGGCGGGGGTGACCAGCCCGCCGCTGCCATCCGGCTTGGTGACGGTGAAGGTCCCGTCGGCAGTGCATTCGATGATCGGATAGCCGATGTTCGCCCAGTCCGGCACTTCGCGCCAGTCGGTGAACAGGCCGCCGGTGGCCTGCGCCCCGCATTCGATCACGTGACCGGCGAGCGAGCCCTGGCTGAGCTTGTCGTAATCGGTTTCCTTCCATCCGAACTCGTGGACGAGAATGCCCAAAGTCAGCGCCGAATCGACGCAGCGCCCGGTGATGACCACGTCCGCGCCCAGGGCCAGCGCCCGGGCAATCGGCCCGGCACCCAGATAGGCATTGGCGGTGACGACCTTGTCCTTCGCCGGAAACGGCGCGCCGGTGATCAGCTCGCCTTGCGCCGACAGTTCGTCCAGCCGGTCCAGCACCTCGTCGCCCTCGACAATGGCGATGCGCAGCGAAACGCCCGCCTCGGCGGCGATCTTCTCCATCCGCTCAAGACAGGCCCGCGGATTAACGCCCCCGGCGTTGGTCACGATCTTCGTGCCGGTGCGCTTCAGTTCGCTCAGGTTGTCCTTCCACACCCATTCGGTGAAGTCGGTCGCATAGCCCAGGTTCGCGCGGTGCCGACGCATGGCCCCCAGCGAGGACATGGTCGCTTCCGCCAGGTAATCGAGGATCAGGTAATCGACCCCGGCGGCGATCAGCTGGGTCGGCGCGACGCTGCTGTCGCCAAAAAAGGCGCAGGCGCCGCCGATGCGGATGGTATTCATGGCTGTCCTCTTGGCCCGGTGCCGCCGGTTATTCGCGCGGCTTGTTCGCCTCGCGCCATATCATTGCCGTGGCCTGAGTCGACAGGCCCATGTTGAGCGCCTCGGCATCGAGCTGCGCCTCGAAGGCCCAGTCCTCGGCATTGTTGAGGTTCTGCTTCATGTAGCGCAGCCCCATGCGCGGACCGTCCGCCAGCTTGTGCGCGGCCTTCAGCGTCTCCTCGCGCAGCGCCTCGTCATCGAACAGGCGGGTGTAGAGCCCCTTGGCGAAGGCCTCCTCGGCGCTGAGTTTCTCACTCAGCAGAAACAGTTCGCGCGCGACGCCCGTGCCGACGATCTTGGTCCAGAACCACGTCGAGCCGAAATCTCCGCTGCCGCCGATGTTGCTGAACGCGGTGAGGAAGCTGGCCGAACGGCCCGCGAAGCGCAGGTCGCAGGCGCCCGCAATACCGATCCCCGCGCCCGCCACCGGGCCGTTGACCATGGCGATGGTCGGCTTGCCCATTTCGTGCAGCAGCCGCGCGGTTTCCATGTAGCCGCGCAGCCGGGCGAAGCCCTGTTCGGTGCGGCTGCCGGTTTCGGGATTGGGAAGAACCGCGGCCTTGTCGCCGCCGCCCGCCTTGATGTCGCCCCCGGCGCAGAATCCCCGCCCCGCGCCGGTCACGACCACGCAGCCGACCGATCCGTCGCGCGCGGCATCGGCACAGACATCGGCCAGCGGCTCCATGATCGAACCGGTCAGCGCGTTCAGCCGGTCGGGCCGGTTGAGCGTGATGATCCGCACACCCCCATCGTTTTCGATCAGGACTTCTTCCGACATGGGATCAATCTCCGCCAAGTTCGTAATGACGCGCCATCATCTGCGATGCCTTCTCGGCCAGCGCCTCGGGCACCGGCGGATAGAGCGGCAGGGGGCGGGCCTTGCTGGGCAGGGCGATGGTGGCCGTGCCGCGCACCGTCTCCTCGCCGCGCTGGTTGGTGAACTTGACCGCCACGTCAACCACCTCGTTGCCATGCTCCTGTCGACGGCCAAGCACCTCGCCCGTCACCCGCTGAACATCGCCCATATAGTTGAACTTGCGGATCTCGTCATGGACATGCGTGATGATCGCGTCATCGCCGGCCCAGTCGTTGAGGTAGTTCCACAGGAAGTTCTCGCGCATTACCCCATAGTCATAGGCCATCGGGTTGCCGATCGCCTGCGCCCATACCGGATCCCAGTGGAGCCGCTGGGCGACGTCCGGGATGCCATGCTCGTTCTTGATATAGAACGGCGCGATGCGCTGGCGGTTCTTGTGGGCACGGCGGTTGGCGGTGGGGGCATAGGGGGTAAAGCCATAGCCGGCGGCGTGAAAGCAGATCACGTCGGTGACAGTCAGCGGCCCCTTGGCCTGAACCCCCAGCGCATCACCGGCCTGCACATCTTCGGCCCAGCGCTTTTGCGGCCCCCGGATCGTTTCGGCGGCGTAAATGTCCTCGATCGCCTGCCATTCCTCGTCGGTGTAGGTCGCGGGCTTGATGTCGGCGTACTTGCCCTTCTTCGCGGCGGTCTTGCGTTCGGTCAACACGCTGAGGATGCGGTAGACGGCCACAACCTCGCCGCGCTGGTTCATCTTTACGTCGCGGCGCACGGTGATGACCGAGCGCCCGGCGAATTCGGACTGCTTGACCTCACAGCTTTCCGCGCCGTGGAAGCTGTAGATCGTGTCGCCGGGATAGACCGGGCGGTAGAACTCCCAGTCGGAACCGGAAACGAACACGTGGATGCCGCGAAACAGGCTCTTGCGCAGCTGCTTGATCTCGTCAGGCACCGGGTCACCCTTCAAGGGCTTGTTGATCTGCCCGACCATCATGCCCGGCGCGATCACGCTGCCCCAGCGGGTCTTCTTCGCGTAGTTCGGATCGGTGAACAGCGGATTGTCATCGCCGCAGCCATAGGCCCAGTTGCGGATCGAATCGACCGAAGCGGTCTGGACATATTCTCCGGTGCGCGAAGCCTCATCAAAGCCGATCAGCTGACGCTGGCGTTCGATATCATGGTCCGTTATCTCGTAAGCGACGGCTTTTTGCCATTCCTCGCTTTGCTTGATATCGGTTTTGGCGTCGGTCATGTCCATTGCTCCTTGATCCCAGTTGTATAACTAGGTAATAGATGCCGAGAGGCCAGGCAAGGGATTTGAGAATGACCGAAGTTCGGCGCATCAGCGACGCGCTCAAGGTGCGGGCCATGCACCAGCGTGACGAGATCGCCCATGACGGCATCACCCGCGCCATCACCTTTGCCCAGTGGGATGCCGAGGCCGACGAAATCGGCGGCGGGCTGGCGGCGGCCGGGCTGGTGCCGGGCGACCGGGTGTTCCTCCCCATCAGCAATGCCCATGCGGTGGAAATGGCGATCGCGGTCTTCGCCGTGTTCCGCGCCGGCGGGATCGCCTGCCCGATCAACACCCGCCTCACCGCGCGCGAGATCGCCGACTTCGCCGCGCTCACCACCCCGCGCTGGTGCATCACCGACGTGCCGGAAATCGTGAAGGACCTTGCGCTCGACGGCTGCTGGAGCGTCGATGCCATGCCCCGCAACCTTGCCGCGCTGCCCGATCAGGCCAGCCTCGATCCCAATGCCGATGCCGAAATCCTCGGCACTTCGGGCACGACCGGCAAGATCAAGGGCGTCGTCGTCTCCCACCCCGATCTGATGAAGGGCGTGACCGGCACCAACATGGACCGTTCGCGCTCCACCCTCCACGCCCTGCCGCTGACCGGCTCTGGTGGCAACCTGGGCATCGTCATGCTGCCCGCGCGCGGCGGGGCGACCGCGATCACCCAGCCCAGGTTCGACCCCAAGGACTTCCTCGAACTGGTCAAGGAAAAGCGGCCCGACCTCGTCTACCTCGTCCCCTCGATGCTGCGCCTGGTGCTCGATCACCCGGACGTGGCGCAATACGACTTCGCGGGCGTCAAGTACCTGATGACCGGCACCGCGCCGCTGCCGCACGATTCGGTTCTGCGCGCCCTGGCGCTGTGGCCGCACGTGCGGATGCGCAATTCCTACGGCATGTCCGAAGGCGGGATCGGGGTCGGCACCAGCACGAAGGAGCAGGTCCTCAAACCCGGCTGCGTCGGCAAGCTGCCCGAACACATGCAGCTGCGCGATGAGGACGGCAACGTCATCACCCAGCCGGGCGTGGTGGGCGAGATCTACGGCTTCCAGCAGCACCCGCGCCGCTACTGGAACGACCCGCAAGCCACCGCCGCCAGCTTCATCGGCGGCTGGACCCGCACCGGCGACCTTGGCTATGTCGATGCCGACGGCGACCTGATCATGGCCGGGCGCTCCAAGGAACTGATCATCCGCGGCGGCTACAACATCACCCCGCTCGAAATCGAAACCGCGCTCCACCTCCATCCGGCCGTCCAGCAGGCCGCCGTGGTCGGCGTCCCCCACGAAGTGCTGGGCGAGGACATCGCCGCCGCCGTCACCCTGCGACCCGGAACCAGCGCCACCCCCGAAGACATCATCGCCTTCTGCAAGCAACACCTCGCCGACAACAAGGTCCCCAGAACCCTCCTCATCCTCGATACCATGCCACTCAACCCCAACGGCAAAATCCTCAAAAAGGAACTCGCGCCCGTCATGGAAAAAGCGGCGCAGCAACGCCGCAAGAGCGCCGCCTAGAAGCCTGGGCCACAGCCGGGAGTCCTGAAATGAACGAACATTCCGGCAAGGTTGCGGTCATAACCGGCGGTGCGCGCGGCTTTGGCCGGGGTTTCGCCGAAGCGCTGGCAGCGCGCGGCGCGCGGGTGGTGCTGGCCGATCTCGACGGCGAGGAAGCCGCCCGGGCTGCGGCTGCCATCGGCGACCTGGCCGAAGCGCTGGCGCTTGACGTGGCCGACGAACCGGCCGTTGCCGCCGCGATGGCGGACGTGGCCCGGCGCCATGGCGGGATCGACATCCTGATCAACAACGCGGGCATTCATTCCGCAGCGGCGGCCCAGCCCATCGGCGTCCTCGGCCTGGAGCGTTCGCGCCAGATGTTCGAGGTCAACGTGTGGGGCGTGATCCAGTGCACGCTGGCCGCCGCGCCGTTCATGGCCGGGCGGGAAGGAGCAGCGATCGTCAACATCTCGTCGATGGCGTCCTATCCCTGCACCACGGCCTATGGCGTCACCAAGCTGGCGGTGCGCGGGGTGACCACCGCCTTCGCGCACGAACTGGGACCGCAGGGCATCCGGGTCAACGCCATCGCGCCGGGCCTGATCATGACCGACACGATCCGCGCCGAACTGCCCGAAGCCGTCGTCGCAGCGGTCAGTGCCCAGCAGATCGTCAAGCGCGAGGGCGCGACGAGCGATATCGTCGAGGCCATGCTTTACCTTGTCTCCCCCGGCTCCGGATTCGTCACGGGCGAATGCCTGCGGGTCAGCGGCGGGGTGACGCTGCAGGCCTGACCAAGGCCTTTTCTTTTTAACGCAATCGCGTTAAACCTTCGGCATGGCCAGCCGGACAACAGACAAGCGCAGTGCCGCCACGCGGCTTGCCCTGATCGAAACCGCCGAGCGGTTGATCGCCGGACACGGGCTGGACGGCATCTCGCTGCGCCAGATCGCGGCCGAGGCGGGCTGTGCCAACACCAACGCGGTCGCCTATCACTTCGGCAGCAAGGAAGCGCTGGTCGAGGCGGTGATCCGACACCGCGTTCCGGCCCTTGAGGCGCGGCGCGGCGAACTGCTGGCCGGGCAGGACGAGGCGGGACTGAACGCGATGTGCGACGCGCTGTGGCGCCCCTTCTTTGAACAGGTCGATGCCGCCGGGCACCATTCCTATGCGGCGTTCCTGACCGGTCTGTTCCGGTCCGGCGCGCTGCCGCTGCGCGCCGCGATGAGCGCCGACTATCCCGTGACCGAGGCGCTGCTGGCGCGCATCGCCGCCGCTCTGCCCCGCGCCAGCGCGGGCTTGCTGCCGCAACGCCTGGCGCTCGTCACCCTGCTGATCACCGGCGCGCTCAGGCTCATCGACGAGAGCGGCCCCGGGCCGGACGCTGCCGAACACCGCTTTGCCGATGCCGTCGCGATGAGCGCCGCGGCCCTGGCCGCGCCGCCCCAGAACCATAACGGGACAGACCATCCATGACGATCCGCCGCCTGCTGCTCGCCGCCACCGCACTTGGCCTCGTCACCATGCCGGTTGCCCCTGCGCTGGCGCAAGCCGCCCCGCCCGCCGCCCCGGCACAGGCACAGGCACAGGCACAGGCACAGGTCCCGGCACAGCAGCGCCCCAACATGCTGGTCTGGATGCTCGACGATGTCGGCTTTGCCCAGCTGTCCAGCTTTGGCGGGCTGATCGAGACTCCGAACATAGACCGGGTGGCGGCCATGGGGCTGCGCTATTCCAATTACCACACCGCGCCGATCTGTTCGGCCAGCCGCGCCGCGATCCTGACCGGGCGCAGCCCGCACACGGTCCACATGGGCGGGCACGCCGCCGCCGAACTGCCCTATCCGGGCTATGATTCGCGCATTCCCGCCTCTGCCGGAACGCTTGCCGCCAACCTCAAGGCCGCAGGCTATGCCACTTTCGCGTTGGGCAAGTGGGACCATCTGCCCAGCGAGGAAATGGGCCCGGCCGGGCCATTCCGGTTCTGGCCCGCGGGACAGGGCTTCGATCGGTTCTATGGCTTTCTCGCGGCGGATACCGACAACTTCAACCCGGTGCTGGTGCGCGATACCAGCCCGGTGGCCCGGCCGGAGGATGGCGCGTACCACCTCAACCGCGATCTGGCCGATCAGGCAATCGCGATGATCGGTTCGCGCGCCTCGCGCGATCCGGCACCGCCGTTCTTCCTCTACTTCGCCACCGGCACCGCCCATGCCCCGCACCACGCGCCCGCCGACTGGATCGCCAGATACAAGGGCAGATTCGACGGTGGCTGGGACAAGGCCCGCGCAGCAATTCTGGCCCGCCAGATTGCCGCCGGGCTGATGCCAAAGGGCACGAAGCTGGCCCCGCGCCCCGAAGGCATGCCCGCCTGGGACAGCCTGAGCCCGGATGCGCAGCGGCTCTATGCCCGGCAGATGGAGGTCTTCGCCGCCTCGCTCGGCTATGCCGACGCGCAGTTCGGGCGGGTGCTCGACGCGCTGGAGGCATCGGGCGAGCTCGACAACACGGTGGTCGTGGTCACGTCCGACAATGGCGCCAGTGCGGAGGGCGCGCCAGACGGCACCCACAACGAATCGCTGTTCGTCAACGCGAAGTACCCCTCTGTGGCCGAGAACCTGCCGTTCCTCGAATCCTGGGGCGGGCCGCGAACCTATCCGCATTATGCCATGGGCTGGGCGGTCGCGGGCAACACGCCGCTGCGCAATTACAAGCAGACCGCGCATCAGGGCGGCACGCGGGTGCCGCTGGTCATGGCCTGGCCGCGCGGCATCGCGGCGCGCGGCGAAGTGCGCGGGCAGTTCGTGGACGTGGCCGATATCGCGCCGACCCTGCTCGATCTGGCCAGGGTCCCGCTGGCCGCGACAATCAACAACGTGCGCCAGCAGCCGATGGACGGGCAGAGCTTTGCGCCAACCCTGTCCGATCCGGCGGCGCCATCGCCCAGCCAGGCCCAGTACTTCGAGATGTACGGCAACAAGAGCCTGTGGTCCGGCGGCTGGAGCATCGTCACCAGCCACCGCATGAAGACCTGGGACATGACCCTGGCGACCCCGCCGAACGAGCCGTGGGAGCTGTACCATACCGACAAGGACCCGGGGCAAACGGTCAACCTGGCAGCCAGGTATCCGGCCAAGGTCGAGGAGCTTGCCCGGCTGTTCGACGAGCAGGCCCGGGCGTTCAACGTCTATCCGATCAGCAACATGAGCGAGGCCCGCCCCTACAACGCCAACCGGTTGCGCGAGGAAATGGCGCGGCGTGGCGGCAAGTGGCGCTTTCCCGTGCCGGTATCGCGGATCGCGGAGCGCGCCGGGCCGCCGGTCACCGCGCTGCCGTTCCGGGTAAGGGCGAAGCTCGACCTCAAGGGCGGGGCGAGCGGACCGGTCCTGGCCCTTGGCGGCAAGCTGGGCGGCATGGCACTGTTCCTCGATCAGGGGGTGCCGGTGTTCATGGTGCGCGACCTGGCGGGCCAGCCGGTGCGCTTTGCCGCCAGCGCGCCGCTGCCTGGCGGAGCGACTGAACTGGAACTCGATCTCGATCGCAAGCCCGGCGCGGGGCTTGAACCCGTTCCCGTCACGGTAACGCTGCGCGCCAATGGGCAGCAGCTTGCCAGCAGCGCCGCGCAGGTCAGCATTGCCCCGGCCTTCGGCGTGGCCGAAACGCTGGACATCGGGGTGGACTGGGGCAGCGCGGTGGCCGATTCCTATCAGGCCGGTGTGCCGTTCCCGGGGTGGATCGGGCCAGTGGAGATCGACTTCAACCGGCCCTGACCGGCCGCGTCCACAAAGTTGACATCCTATCAGTTTCCAGTTGTCCGGGTGCCGGACGGAGGCTACCCTGCGGGCAGGAAAAGCTGGACGGGAGAGAGCAATGGCGGTCGACATTCTGGGCTATGCGGGCAAGCGCGTGGTGATCATGGGATGCTTTTCGGGCACGGGTGAGGCCTGCGCGCGCACACTGGTGGCGCTGGGCGCCGAAGTCCACGGCGCGGACATCAAGCCATCGCCGGTCGATCTCGCCTCGTTTACCCAGGTGGACCTCAAGGATCCCGCCTCGATCGAGGCCGGGGTCGCGGCGATCGGCGGAGAGGTGGACGCGGTGTTCAACGTCTCGGGCCTGCCGCAGACCTTCCCGGGCGAGGACGTGGTGACGGTCAACTTCCTGGGCTTGCGCCACTGGACCAACGCCTGGCTGCCGCGCATCCGCAAAGGCGGTGCGATCGTGACCGTGGGCTCGCTGGGCGGCATGAACTACCTAGCGCGCCAGCCCCTGCTCAAGGAATTCATGGACAATCCCGACATCGCCTCGGGCCGGGCCTGGTACCTGGCCAATGCCGAGCGTGCGGGCGATCCCTATACCCTGGCCAAGGAAGCGGTGAACACCTGGGTCCAGCAGTCCGCGCCCGCGCTGATGGAGCGCGACATCCGCATCAACAGCACCATGCCAAGCCCGATCGACACGCCGATGCTGAACGACTTCCGCAAGGTCGCGGGCGATGCCGTGCTGTCGGCCTTTGCCAAGGCCAAGGGGCGCTATTCCTCTGCCCAGGAACAGGCGCTGCCGCTGATCCTGCTCAACAGCGATGCGGCCAGCTTCATCTCGGGCGTGTGCCTGCCGGTCGATGCGGGCCTCTCGGGCGGGCTGGCCACGGGCGTGCTCAACCTGCAGCAGATGATTGCCGAGGCGTCCGGGGGCTGAGCCCTCAGGGCGCGGCGCCCAGCATCGCGGCGAGCGAAAAGGCCGCCGCCGTCTTGAGCGCGGCATAGGACAGGCCGTCGGTCTCGCGCGTCAGCGGGCCGACCGCGGCAAGGCGTTCCAGCATCATCAGCAACGTTCCCGCACAGGCGCGCGGCGAAAGCGTGGCGGGCAGGCGTCCGGCGGACTGGGCGCGGGCGACAGCGGCGGACAGGGCCTCCATCATCGGCGCGGCCTGCTCCATCCGCGACTGCAGGAAGCGTGTATCGCCTTCCTCGGCGGCAAGGTTGCGGACCCGGAAGATCGTGCGGTTGCGGTTCCACAGCTGGGTATAGGCATCGACGAAGTCGCGCGCCGCCGCCTGGCCGCCCTCGGCCAGCCAGTCGCGTGCGGCCAGGGCTTCAAGCTCGCTGGAAGTCTGCGAGGCCGTTTCCAGAGCCGCCAGCACCACTTCCGGAACGCCCCGGAAATAGACGTAGAACGTCGCGGGAGAGGTCCTCGCGGCGCGGGCCACGTCGACCACCGACACGTCGCGCAGGCCCTTGCTTTCCAGCAGCTCAACCGTGGTGTCGATCAGCACCTGGCGGGTCCGTTCACCCTTGGAGCCGATCTTCTGCCCGTAGTGGTTATAGCCTGAATCGCCCACGCGGACGGCAATGGCTTCGGCAGTGTCGGTTTCAGCTGTCATGGCGGTCCCCTTCGCCCATTGCGCCGATTAGCGCAACAAACTGAGGGACCGTCAACCCCGCGCGGCGGGTTCAGCGCGACGTGGCCTTGAGCGCATCGCACATCCGCACGAAATGGCGCGGATTCCACACGTCCTGATCCTCGCCCCAGCCGATCTTGCCGTCGAATTCCCAGCGGATCAGCTGGTTCGTGCCATAGCCGGCCTCGCTCATCCGGCTGACCGCCATGCCCTCGATCTCCATGGTCCGCCCGTCGCGGTCGGCCAGCTCGACCTGGATGTGGCTGCACCAGCCGGTCTGAGGATCACGGAAAGCGCGCATCCGGCTGCGGCTGCCGTCAAGATCGCCATAGACGCCGCCGCGCAGCAGGTAGCCGCCGTTCATCGGGCTCCAGCCGTCGGCCGTGCCGTCCTGCGGGCGGACGAAGCCGAGGAACCCGGTTTCGCCATCCGAATGACCGAAGATGTACTGGATGCGCCCGCGTCCGCGCTCGCGCTCGATTTCGCGCCAGCGCGGCCCGCCGGGATCGCGCACCCGGTCAAGATCGGTGGCATAGCTCTGCTTGCGGCTTTGCGCATAAGGCCCGCCGCGCGGGCCCCAGGTGCGGTCGCGCACCGACCAGCAATCGAGCCGGATATCTTCACCCCGCAGCCGCAGCGTGCCTTCGACCTTGCCGAGCTGGTCATAGTGCGGGGTCTGGATGAACGGCGGTTCGCCCGGTTCGAAGCGGCGCGGCGGGTGCGCGCCGGTGAACACGAAATCAAGCGCGAAGTCGCGGTCCTTGTCCTCGTACTGCAGGTGGTACTTCATCCCCGGCTCCAGCATTTTCAGGCTGTAGCCGATTCCCGGGAAAGTCACGTCGCGCAGGTCCGGCGTTTCGGGCACCGGCACTTCCTCCACCTTGCGGTAATAGGCCATGCGGGCCTGGTCCCAGCCGTCCGGCCCCCAGCAGAAAATGCGCGAGGTCAGCGTCTTGCGGTTGGGATAATAGGGGGTGTGAATCCATCCGCCGATCCCGCGCTCGGGCACGTTCCACGACCACCAGTTGGTTTCCGTTTCATAGGGATCGTCGGAAAGCTGGTGGTAGCAATCGTCCTCGGGCTTGAAGGCGTAGGGATCGGGGGCGGTCATGGTAGTCCTCTCTCGGGTCAGCTTATAGTCTCTTAGTATACCAGGTTATACAAGAGGCAAGCCCTGGATCAGGCAATCGCGCCCTTGGCCTTGAGCGCCTCGATCCGGTCCCACTCCATGCCCATTTCCATCAGGAACAGCTCGGTATGCTCGCTCGCCTCGGGCGCGCGGGTGTTGCTGACCACTTCCTTGTTGAACTGGACCGGGTTGGAAACCAGCTTGATCGGCTTGCCGCCATCGGCGCTTTCAACCTCGAAGATCCAGCCGTTGGCCTGGACCTGCTCGTCCTTTTCCACGTCGAGGGGGGACTGGTAGGCGGCCCACTGGCCCTTCATCGACTTGAGCCGTTCCAGCCAGTAGGCGAAGGGCTGGCGCAGCATCGCCTCGCGCACCAGCAGGTGCGCGGCTTCCGAGTTTTCGTTCAGCTTCTCGATCGTCGAAAAGCGCGGGTCCCGCGCGCATTCTGGAATGCCAAGGTGGGTGAAGGTATCCTCGATCAGTTGCGAAGGCGAAAGCACCGTAAGGTTGATGTAGCCGCCGTCGCTGGTCTTGAACACGCCCATGAACGGGTTGGTGCCGATCACCGTCTTGCCGGGCATGGCATTGGCGAAGGGATCGACCTGCATTTCCATGCAGACGTCGATCGCGCAGGCGGTTGCCCAGATGCCCGATGAGAGCAGCGAAACGTCCACCTCCAGCGCCTCGCCGGTGCGTTCGCGGTGGAACAGCGCGGCGGCGATCCCGCCGGCGATGTTCATGCCGCCGATGGTATCGCCATAGGCCGGCCCGGGCTGGGTCAGCGGCCAGTCAAGCTCGCGCGGAGTTGCCAGGATCGCGGAACCGCCGCGCGCCCAGTAGGCGGTGGAATCGAACCCGCCCTTGTCGCGCTCCGGCCCCTTTTCGCCAAAGGCGCTGCCGCGCACGTAGATGATGTTGGGGTTCGCGGCACGCAGGTGCTCAACGTCGATCTTCAGCTTCTGCCGGGCGCTGGGCAGATAATTGGTCAGGAAGATGTCGCAGCTTTTGGCGATCTCGTAGAGCAGTTCCTGCCCCTCGGGCGTGGAGATATCGATGCCGACGCTGCGCTTGCCCCGGTTGGGGTGCTGCATCAGCGCGTTGCGACGCTGATCCACGGCAAAGCGCTGCAATTCCTTGATCCCGCGCTGCGCGTCGCCGCGCACCGGGTGCTCGATCTTGATCACGTCGGCGCCCCAGTCGGTAAGCACCGCGCCGGCTGCCGGCACGAACGTGAACTGCGCAACCTCGAGCATGCGCACGCCCTTCATCACATGGGTCATGGCTTAATCTCCCCTCACTTCGCGCTGAACGAGATCACCTTTTGATAGGTGAATTCGTTGAGCCCATCCTCGCCATATTCGCGGCCATAGCCCGAGCGCTTGATCCCGCCGAACGGCGCATCGGACTGCATCGTCCCCGCTCCGCCATTGATCGAAACACCGCCGGTGCGGATGCGCAGCGCCATGTCGAACGCCTTGCCCGCATCGGCCGACCAGATCGCGCCGGACAGGCCGAAATCGCTGGCATTGGCCATGGCGATCGCTTCCTCGTCATCGTCGTAACCGATCACCGCGCCGATCGGGCCGAACACTTCCTCCTGTGCGAGGCGGCTGTCGTTCCTTACGTTGTCGAACAGGGTCGGCTGGAAATAGAAGCCCTTGTCCAGCCCGTCCGGGCGGCGGCCGCCCGCGACCAGCGTTGCGCCTTCGTCCTGGGCGATGGCGACGTAATCCTCGGTGCGCTTGCGCGCCACTTCGCGGATCAGCGGGCCATAGCTGACCGCGGGATCGGCGGGATTGCCGATCTTGATGTGGGCCATCATGCCACGCAGCATCTCGACAAACTGCGGGCGGACCGAATTGTGGACGATGTGCCGGGTGGTCAGCGCGCAGCCCTGCCCGCAGTGGACGGTAAAGCCGCCCAGACCTGCCATCGCAGCACCCTGAAGGTCCGCATCGGGCCGCACGATCAGCGCCGACTTGCCGCCCAGTTCCATCACGATCCGCTTTAGCGTGGGCGCCCCCTGGGCCTGGATCATCGACCCGACCTTGTCTGATCCGGTGAAGTGAACAAGGTCCACGCGCGGATCGGTGGTGAGCAGCTTGCCAGCCTCGATATCGCCGGTGACAATGCTCAGCACGCCCCTGGGCAGCCCCACCTCGTCGGCGATCTCGCCCAGGATCAGCGCCTCGAACGGGGTGTAGGGCGAAGGCTTGAGCACCACGGTGCAGCCCACGGCCAGAGCCGGGATCACCTTGCCGACGTTGAGGAAGAACGGAAAGTTGTAGGGCGAAATTGCCGCCACCACCCCCACCGGCTCGCGGCTGACCACCCCGGTGCCCAGCGTGGTCGTGCCCTGCGCGTTGGGGGTCAGTTCCACCGGCAGGCTGGTCAGCGCCGGGCGGCTGGCGATCTCCACCGTGCGGCGGGCGTGCTTCATCGGGATGCCGTATTGCAGGAAGCCGGCGAGCATCTGCGTCGCCCCCGCTTCGGCCACGATCAGGCGCACGATCTCGTCCTTGCGCGCATCCAGCGCATCGAGGAAGCGGGTCAGCACGGCCTGGCGCTGCGCCACCGGCAGGCGCGGCCAGTCGCCGTGATCGAAGGCATGGCGCGCGGCGGCAATCGCCGCCTCGACCTGCGCCGCGCTGCCCACGGCGGCGCGGCCCAGCACGCTTTCGTCGGCGGGGTTGATCACGTCCTCCAGCACGTCGGCCGGTTGCCATTCGCCGCCGATGTAGACGCACCCGGGATGCTTCAGATTGAACTGCATTGTCATTCCTCTCCCACTTCAGGCGGCGGCGACAGCGGCGACGGCCTGAAAGTTCCATTCATTCTCAATACCGCCCGGCCATCGACCAGCGCCACGCCCTGGACATGGACGATCCGGTCCGCCTCGCGCACGATCTCGCAGCGGCTTTCCACCCACGAGCCGAGCGGCACGGCCTCCAGAAAGTCGACCGCCATGCTGATCGTCAGCGCGCCGTGGGCGCGGTTGACAGTCGCCTGCCGGACCATGGCGATGTCCGCAAAGGTCGATAACCAGCCGCCGTGGCAGATCCCGCGCGGGTTGCAGTGGCGTTCCTCCACGAAAAAGCCCGACACCGCGTGGCCGGGATCGTTGCGCCGCCAGATCGTGCCGTTGTGCGCCACGAACCCGCGCAGCTGCGGATCGAAAAAGCCTTCAGGCAGGTCGCGCGGGGCGGCATCGCTCATCCGGCGGGCGTCCAGACGATCGGCAGGTTGCGGATCGACAGCAGGCCCGGCACCACGGTGGTATCGGCCCCCGGCTTCACGGTGAAGGTCGGCACGCGCTTGACGAATTCATCGACCAGGATGCGCAGCTCGCGCCGGGCGAGGTGCGCGCCAAGGCACAGGTGGATGCCGCCCACGAAAGTGTAGTGGCGGTTGACGGGCCGCGCCGGATCGAAGGTGCGCGGGTCCGGGAACTGGGCGGGGTCGAAATTGCCGGAGGAGTTGAGGCAGGTGATGTAATCCCCGGCCTTCAGAGTCACCCCGTCCCATTCCAGGTCCTTCTTCACCAGCCGGAACGAGTTCACCAGCGGCTGCATCCGCAGGAATTCCTCGACCGCCGTGTTGGTGAGGCCCGGCTCGTCGCGCAGGCGCTGCTGGAGCGCCTGATCCAGCGCCATACGCCGGAACATCTGGCTGATGGTGGAGGCAACGGTATCGAGCCCGCCAAGCCACAGGAACCAGGTCATCCCGATCACCTCGTCGGGCGTCAGCGGCCTGCCCTCGATCTCGCCGTTGGCGATGTAGCTGCCCAGCTTGTCGTCCGGATTCTTGCGCTTTTCCGCGATGAATTCGCGCAGATAGGCGATCACCTGGGTAACTGCCGCGCCCATCCGCGCATGATCGCGCGAATGCAGGATCTCGTACTCCCAGGCCAGGAACTGCTCGAACATCGCGAACGGCAGGCCCATCAGATCAAGGAACACGCGGACCGGATAGACCCGGCCGAAATCATGGGCGATGTCGACCTCGCCCCGGTGCGCAAACTCCTCGATCATCTCGACCGCCAGCGCGCGCACCTTGGGCTCCAGCTTCTGGAGCGCGACGGGGGTGAAATGGACGTTGAGGAAGCGGCGGTACTTCGCGTGATCGGGCGGATCGATCCCCAGCGGGATCGAGGGAAAGGTCTCTCCGGCCAGCAGCTGGAACTGCGCGACGCCCTTGGTGCTGAAGTATTCGTTGTCCTCGTAGACCCGGCGGATGTCCTCGTAGTGCGAGACGCACCAGGTTCCGCACGTCTTGTCGCTGAACCCATAGGGGCTGAACAGCAGGCGCGGTACGCCAGGAGCGCGCAGCCTGTCGGTTTCGGCATAGGGATCAAGCAGGTCGTTGGCCTCGCCCCCCATGGCGAAGCGGATATCGACCACCCGCTCGCGCGGGACATGGTCGGGGGCGGGCAGATCGATCTGCCACGAGGCGAGGAGCGATGCGGCGGCGGGTGCGGGGTCAGCGTGAACCATGATCAGAAATCCGTTCCTCCGTCGATGTTGATCAGCGCGCCCGTGAGGTAGGCCGCCTTGTCGGAAAGCAGGAAGGCGATGAGCTCTCCCGCCTCGTGCGGGTCGCCGATCCGGTCGAGCGCGGCCTTCATGCCGAAGCTGTCGCGCATTTTCCGCCACAAGGCTGCTTCGGTGCCGCTGTGCACCGGTTCTGAGCCGGTGAGAGCCTCTGTGGCGAAAGCGCCCGGCGCGATGCAATTGGCGCGGATTCCCGCCGCTCCGTGGGCTTTTGCCAGCCCCTTGGTCAACACCGCGACCGCCGCCTTCATTGCCGCGTAATGCAGCAGCGCAGGCTTGGGCGCATGGATCGAATAGGCCGCGCAGGTAACAATCGAGCCTCCACCGCCCTCGCTCAGCGCCGGAACCGCGACCCGCAGCGCGCGGACCACGGTCATCAGCTGGGTATCGAAGCATTCGGCCCAATCAGCATCGGTCAGGTCAAGCGCCTCGCCCCGCGCCAGGATCGGCCCGGCGGTGACGGCGATGCCATCAAGACCACCAAGGCGCTGAATCGCCCGCTCCACCGCCATTTCCAGGCCGCCGTCATCGCTGCCCTCGCCAATCGCGCCAAGCGCCGCGGCAACGCTTGCCGCGCGCGCGCCGTCCCGGCCGACGAGGGCCACCCGGTGCCCCTCGCCCGCCAGAATGCGCGCGGCGGCATGGCCAAGGCCACTCGTCCCGCCGACCACGATGTGCGCCCTGGCGGTCACGCCGAGGCGAACATCCGTTCGATATCGCCCGAGGTCACCGGCCGCCGCGCCTTGCCGATCGCGTCCATGCTGTCGGTCTTGAGGCCGCCGAGGTTGTGGCGGGGGCTGACATCCACGTCCTTGCCCAGCTCGCGCAGGTGCCCGACGGTGCAATTCTCGCGCCCGCCGTTGAGGCCGAAGGCATCGAAGCTGTATTCGCGCATCACGTTGAGGTGGGTGATCTTGTCGATGGTGTCCTTCGTCAGGCCATTGACCGACGCCCACAGGTACTCGGGCACGTTCGGCCAGACCGTGTCGGAATGCGGATAGTCGCACTCGTAGGCGACCATGTCCTCGTTCATGTATTCAAGGTTCTTGAGCCCGAACTGGTCGTCGATGAAGCAGCTGATTATGTGCCGCTTGAACAGGTCCGAAGGCCGCTCCCCGCCAAAGTCGGTGAAGGTCCATTCGTGGTGGTGTTCGTGGGTGAAGTCGGCCCGCTCAAGGAAGTAGGGCACCCAGCCGATCCCGCCTTCGGAAAGCGCCATCCGCAGTTCCGGATAGCGCTTCCAGAAGGTCGCGAAGGTCCAGTCGGCCGCCGAATTGGCGATCGAGATCGGCATGGCGGTGATCCAGGCGTCGATCGGGCTTTCGCTGGAGGGATGCAGCGCCCGCGCACCAGTGCCGATATGGCAGTTGATGACGATCCGGCTGTCGTTGCAGGCCTTCCAGAACGGCTCCCAGTATTCGTTGTGGATGCTGGGCAGGCCGATGTTGGCGGGATTGTCTGAGAACGACACGGCATGGACGCCAAGGTCGCTCATCCGCTTCAGTTCCTTCAGCGTCTCGCCCATGTCCCAGCTGGGCACCAGGCACATCGGGATGAACCGGCCAGGCGCGCTGGCGCACCATTCCTGCACGTGCCAGTCGTTCCAGGCACGGCAGGCGCGCAGGGCCTCTTCCGGATCCTTCTTCGCCATGGCGACGAACACCCCGCCGGCGAAACTGGGCATGGTCGGGAAATTGAGGCTGGCCAGCACACCGTTGGCGTTCATGTCATCGACCCGCAGCCTGGGATCATAGGTGCCGGGGCGCAGCTGGTCGAAGGCCGAAGGCTCCATCCCGTATTCGCTGCGCGGCCGGCCGACCACGGCGTTGAGGCCGATGGTGGGGAACCGCTGATCGTTCCACAGCCAGATGTCCTTGCCGTTCTCCTTGACGATGCGCGGAGCGCGATCCCTGTGCGCCTCGGGATAGTGGCGGATGAATGCCTCGGGCGGTTCGATGGCGTGGTCATCGATGCTGATGATGACCATGTCTTCCATGTTCATGGGTATTCTCCCGCTGCCGGTCGCTGCTCACGCGACTCAATAATTGATAGATCGTCAATTAATCACAGCATGAAGCCGGGTGCAACACACGAATGCACGAAATCGCCGCGCAAAACGCGCGCCGAGCCGATGCGATTCTGAAAGGCTGGGCGCCCGGCCTAGCTGCCGAGCGAATCGACCACCCGGACGCCCTCGCCCTCGCTGGTCCAGGTGGCGTTGGCATTGGTGAGGTGCAGGCGCCAGTGGGCCACGGCTTCCTCGACATTGCCCGCCTCGATCAGATCGACGACCTTGATGTAGGACTTCAGACCCGCGCGGTGGCTTTTCTGCCGCTGTTCGCGGCTGCGCGGGTAGCGCTTCTGGAATTCGACCTGGTGCTTGCCGGCCAGATTGAGCAGCATCCGGCTGAGGAAGGTGATGGTCTTCAGGCCCGTCGCCGCGACCAGCGCCTGGTGGAAGGTTTCGACCTTCTCGATAAAGGCCTCATGGTTGTCTGCATCAAGCAGGCGGCCCATCTGTGCCAGCAGCGCGCGCAGATCGCCGATCGCGCCGCGCCCCTTGTCGGTGGCCAGCCAGCGCACCACGGAAGGTTCGATTGCCAGCCGCGCCTGGTAAAGGTCGGCGATGGTCGTGCCCTGCGATTCCAGCACGTAACCGGCATAGCGCGACACCAGATCGACCGAGGGCTTGTGGACCTTGGCCCCGGTGCGCGAACCGCGCACCACGCTGATCAGCCCTTCCGCCTCAAGGATGCGGAAAGCTTCGCGCAGGGTCGGGCGCGAAATGCCAAGGGTTTCCATGAGCTGACCTTCGGGGGGAAGCGAATCGCCCTCGCCAATCTCCCCGCGCACGATCTGGGCACGGATCTTGTCCGCCACGATTTCGCTGGTTTTGGGCACGTGAATACGCTGGGGCAAGCCGAAATCATCGTCCGAGCCAAGCGCCATCGCCTATTCCCCTCCGCCCAAACGGCGGCTTCCGCGCCGCTAGATAGTAAACTTGGTTTTACAACTAAAGGGATTTCTGGACGTGAGGCGGACTTATCCACCAAACGAAAGACCCTCGTTGAGCGTCCACTTGCCGTTTCGCCCCCGCACCCAGCCTCCCGCGGCCCAGGTGCCGCCGTCCACCGGCAGAGTGATCCCCGTTACATAGCTCGCCAGCGCAGAGCAAAGAAAAACCGCCGCATCGCCGCATTCGGTATCGATCCCTTCACGCCCCAGCGGGATCAGGCGGTTCATCGCGTCGACCTCGTCCGCGTCGCGCTGGCGCCAGCTGGCCGGGTCGACCGGACCGCTGCGATTGCCCTGGTTGCCCGGGGTAACGGTATGATCGGGAGCCAGGCAGTTGACCCGGATGCCATGGCCCGAAAGCTCAATAGCCATCGACTTGGTGAAGCTGACCATCCCGGCCTTGCACGCGGCATAGACTGCGAAATTTGGCGCGGCGCGCTCTGCCTCGATCGAGGCGACGTTCAGGATCGCCCCGCCCTTCGCCCCGCGGATCATCAGCGGCGCGGCCGCGTGGGTTGCCGCCAGCATCGACACAAGATTGATGTCGATATGTCGCCGCCAGCTGCGCTCGCTCTGCTCAAGGAACGGCCGCCCCGAAACCCCGCCGGCATTGTTGACCAGGATGTCGAGCCGTCCGAACCGGGCATCGGTCGCGGCAATCGCGGTGCGGATCGCCTCGGCATCCATCGCGTCTCCGGGGATGGCCAGGGCCTCGCGGCCCAGTTCGCGGATCCGCGCGGCGGTTTCCTTGGCGCGCTCGGGCACGATCTCGAACACGGCGACGTCCGCGCCCGCTTCGGCCAGCCCCAGCGCGATGGCCCTCCCGATCCCGCCACCCCCGGCAGTGACGAAGGCGACCTGTCCGTCCAGGCGTCCGCGCGTATTCATGGGTCTTGCTCCTCAGGCGCCGCGAAAGGTGCGGCAATATTCGATGCGGTGGCCATCCGGATCGCGCAGGTAGAAGAACTCCGCGTCCTTGCCCTGCCTGATGCCATCGGCGTCAATCGGGAAACCCGGCGTCTCGCTATCGTCGAACCGCGCGCCGCGCTGCGCCAGTTCGCGGCGCAGCGGTGCGAGCGGCTGGCGGGTCATCAGCGCCATGCCGACGCGCTGGTCACCCACGGCAGCGCCCTGCTTCGCCGGCAGCAGCCAGACCTTCACCCCGCCAAGCCGGAAACAGGCCATGGCCGTAGCCTTGCCTGCAAGCGTCCGGTCCTCGCCCCGAAACAGCGGCTCGGCCCCGAACACCCGCGAATACCAGGCGATCGACGCCTCTAGATCGGCAACCCGCAGGTTGAGATCGAGTTTCGCGTCGAGCGGATCAGTCATCAAGCCCGACGCCCATTACCGCGCCCGTCACATAGGCCGCATAGTCGCTGGCGAGATAGGCGACGAGATTGCCCAGCGTTTCGCCCCGGTCATGGGTCTGCACCGTGTTCACCCGGATACCGTCGCGCGCCCATTCGACGCCAAGCGTCTTGGTGAGATTGCCAAGCGCCCCTCCGGCGGCGGCCTGGTCCGCGCCCAGCGCCTGTTCGGGCGCGCCGACAAAGACAATCGCCCCGCCGCGCCGCGCCGCGCGGCGATGGGCGGCGAAATCCTGCGCCAGCAGGAAGCGCTGATCGAGCCCGGCATCAAGCGTCGCGCGCCATTGATCATGAGTAAGCTTGTGCGCGGGCACGTCCCGAGGCTGGGGCGCGACGTGGATCAGCACGTCGCAATCAGCCTGATCGACCAGTTCTGCTCCCTGCGCCTCGAGGGCGGCGGCAATGGCCGGACTGTCCCCCGCCAGGCGGGCGGTCTTGCCTGTCAGCCAGCCCATCAGCGCCACCCCCACGGACCTTCGGCGCGTTCGCGCGGCGGGATGTAATCGGGCATCATCAGCGAGCGGCGCAGGCTTTCCCCTCCGTCCTGCAGGATTACCTGCCCGGTAAGCCCGCCCAGCAGATCGGTGCAGGTCATGGCCGAGAGCCAGCCGAACTCGTAAATCGAGCCGGTCCGGCCGGCGGGGATCATGTTCTGCAGCGCTTCGGTCCCGCCCTCGCGCCGCCCGGCGGTGGAAGTGGCGTGGGGAAAGAACCCGGCTGCGATCGCATTGACGCGGATGCCGTGCGGCGCCCAGTCGCGCGCCAGCTTGCGGGTCATGGTCGCCTGCGCGGTCTTGGCGGCGGCGGAGTGGGCATCGCCCGGAAAGCCGGTCCAGATGTACTGCGCCGAATTGATCACGATCGCCCCACCCTGACCGGCGGCAATTCTGCGCCGCGCGAACTCGGCCGAGCACAGGAAGGTTCCGTCGATGGCGATCCGCGTCACCGCGTTCCAGGCATTGGCCGAAATGTCCTGGGCCAGGATGGGAAAGTTCGCGCCCGCGTTGTTGGCCAGCAGGCTGACCGCCCCCAGCACCCGCTCCGCTTCGTCAAAGGCAGCAGAGATCTGTTCCGGCAGGCGCACGTCGCAGCTCATCGCGTGGACCTGTCCGCCCAGCGCCCCGATCTGGTGGGCGCCGTCTTCGGCCTTTTCAAGACTGCGACCCATCACCGCAACCCGCGCCCCGCCCTGCGCAAAGGCGCGCGCCATGGCCAGCCCCATGCCCGAGCCGCCGCCAGTGACCAGCGCGGTCTGCCCGGCGAACACGTCGGCAGGATAGGGCGGCTCCTCGAACGGGGGCGGCAGGGCCACGATATGGTGGGCTGGTACAAGCATGCTAAAAGTCTCCCGAACGCAGGGTTGCAAGCCGTGCGGGAGAGTGTCAAGACCTGTCTAACCAGGTAATACAGGAGAGGCTGATGGAGATCATTGCGGAAGGGCTCGCGTTTCCGGAAGGACCGGTGGTCATGGGCGATGGCTCGGTCATCGTCGTCGAACTGTCGGGCGGGCGGATCACCCGCTGCTGGAACGGGCGCAAGGAAACCGTGTGCGAGATCGGCGGCGGCCCGAACGGCGCGGCGATCGGCCCCGACGGCGCGCTGTGGGTCTGCAACAACGGCGGGCTAGACATCGCGAAGTTCCAGAACGCCAGCGGCCCCGGAAACGAGGGCCGGATCGAGCGGATCGACCTTTCGACCGGCAGGTGCGAGCGGGTCTATGACAGCTGCGACGGTCTGGCGCTGCAGGCCCCCAACGATCTGGTGTTCGATGCCGATGGACGGCTGTGGTTCACCGACCTTGGCAAGTCGGTCGACGGACACCACACCCCCAGCGGGCTGTTCACCGCCCTGACCGACGGCACTTCGATCAAGGCGATCCACCGCCGCGCGGTATCCTACAACGGGATCGGCCTCTCCCCCGATGGCCAATACGTCTACTGCGCCGATACCCACCAGGCGCGGCTCTGGCGGTTCGAGCGCAAGGTGGAATCGCAGCGCCCGACCTGGATCGCAACCGCGCCCGGCCCCTGCGGGTTCGACAGCCTGGCAGTGACGGCGGCGGGCAACATCTGCGTCGCCACGCTGTTCACTGGCGGGATCACCACGATCACGCCTGAGGGCGCAACCCGCCACCGCGCCTTCGACGATACCTATGTCACCAACATCGCATTCGGGGGCGAGGACATGGGGGACGCCTGGATTACCCTTTCCAGCAGCGGCCAGCTGATCCGAACCCGCTGGGACGAACCGGGCCTGAGGCTGCACTTCAATGGCTGACCTTGCCGGGGACCGCGACGCGATCCGCCACCTGCTGGCCTCCTATACCTACAACGGTGACCGCGGGCGGATCGACGGCCTTGCCGCCTGCTTCGCCGGGGACGGAACGCTGGAGTTTCCCGGCGCGCTGGCGACCGGTCCGGCGGCAATCGTCGCGGCGCTGACCGCAGGCGGGCCAGCCGATCCCGCGCGAACCTTCGTGCGCCACCACATCACCAATCCGCTGGTCGAGGTGGACGGGGACAGTGCCACCGCGCGCAGCTATTTTACGGTCTACAGCAACAACGGACCCGACCACGCCGGAACCTACAACGACCGGCTGGTCAGGACTGCGGAGGGCTGGCGGTTCGCTCACCGGCAGGTGCGGATCGACTGGCAATCCCCCGTCACCCTGTTCAGAGCGATGACCACGCGCTGAGAATTATTTGACACTTTAGTGTCATTTCGACACATTGTTGTCATGTCTGAACAGCGATTCTCCGATTTCGAGCGCTTCGCCGACGAGGTGGCGCGGCTGCGCGGGCGGATGCGCGCGCTGTTCGCCGAAGTGCGGGCCGAGGCGGGCCTCGCGGAAATGGAACTCACGGTCCTCACCGCCACGGTCAACGCCGCAAAGGCGCCGACCGCCGCGCAGATCGGGCGAAGCCTTGGCCACCCCCGGCAGGTGGTGCAACGCGCCGCCAACCGCCTTGCCGAGCTGGGGCTGGTCGAGTTTGCGGACAATCCGGACCACAAGCGCGCCTCGCTGATCGTGGCGACCAATGCGGGACGCGTGCTCAAGGCCGCCGACCACGCCCGCGCCCAGGCGATCACCGCCGATCTGCTTGCGCGGATCGATGCCCGCGCCTTTGCCGAGGCAGCCGATCGGCTGGGCGCGATCCGCGCCGAAATCGAAGCCTATCTGCGGGAGAGCGCAGCATGACCGTTCCAGCCGAACTCGCCGATGTCGAGCGCCTGACCGCCTGGCTGGATACCCATATCCCGGAACTGGGCAGCGGTCCGCTGCGGGTCGAGCAGCTTCACGGCGGCACGTCCAACGTGATCCTGACCCTCGACCGGGGCGACGAGCGCAACATGGTGCTGCGCCGCCCGCCAGCCGTGCCCCCGCCGGGCAGCGAAAAGGGAGTGCTGCGCGAGGCACGGGTGCTGACCGCGCTCAACGGCACGCCGGTGCCGCACCCCCACTGCTTCGGCGCCTGCGAGGATAACGGCGTGATCGGCGCGCCGTTCTACGTCATGGAGCGCGTACCCGGCTGGGCTGCAGAACTGCGCGACGAGCACATCTTTCACCGCGCGCCGTTCGACAAGGCCCCGTGCGAGTACGGCATCGCCTATGCCATGGTCGATGGCCTGATCGCGCTTGCCAATGTCGATTACCGCGCGGTCGGCCTCGAAGGCTTTGGCAAACCGGACAATTTCCTTGAGCGGCAAGTCGATCGCTGGGAAGGGCAGATCCGCTCCTACCCGGCACTTTACGGCACCGAGTGGCGCGAGATCCCCGGATTCGCTTACGCCCGCGACTGGCTGCGTGATCATCTGCCCGATGATTTCCAACCCGGGATAATCCACGGCGATGTCGGCACCCCCAACGCCCTCTTCGCCTTCGACCGTCCCGCCCGCCTGACCGCGCTGATCGACTGGGAGCTTTCGACCATCGGCGACCCGCTGATCGACCTGGCCTGGTTCACCGGCCGCCTGCGCGACGAAGACCGGCCCAGCGAAATTGGCGAGGCGACGCTCTACAACGTGGCCAATTTCCCGACCCGGCAGGAACTGGCCCGCTATTACGCCGCCGGCACCGGGCGTGATCTGGGCAGCTTCGACTTCTACTGTGTACTCGCCGCCTACAAGAGCGGCTGCATCCTTGAATACAAGGTCGCGCAAAGCGCCGCCGGAATCCTGCCCCGGCAGACCGGAATCTTTTTCGACAAGCTGGTGCGCGCGGCCTTCGCGCGGGCCGAAATGCTGGCCCGCAAGGCGGGCTGAGGAGAGCGATGATGTGGAGTTTCCAGACCGACCCCGAAGTGCAGGCCCAGCTCGACTGGATGCTCGATTTCGTGAAGCGCGAGGTCGAACCGCTTGACTACCGCTTCCCCGGCCACGGCGCCCCTTATGATGTGGCCAACGCGGAAAGCCGCGCGGCTATCCGGCCCTTGCAGGATGAGGTGAGGAAGCGCGGCCTGTGGGCCTGCCACCTTGGCCCGCACCTTGGCGGGCCGGGATATGGCCAGGTCCGTCTCGCGCTGATGAACGAAGTCCTCGGCCGCGCCTACTGGGCGCCCACGGTCTTCGGCACCGCCGCGCCCGATACCGGCAATGCCGAAATCCTCGCCCTGTTCGGCACGGATGAGCAGAAAACGACCTACCTGAAGCCGCTGATGGACGGCGATATCGTCTCGTGCTTTTCCATGACCGAACCGCAGGCCGGAGCCGATCCCAAGGAGTTCATCTGTAGGGCTTGGCAGGACGGCGATGAATGGGTGATCGAGGGCGAGAAGTGGTTCTCCTCCAACGCCCGCTTCGCTGCTTTCCTGATCGTCATGGCGGTGACCAATCCGGAGAACCCTCCGCACGGGCGGATGAGCATGTTCATCGTCCCGACCGACACGCCGGGCGTCGAAATCCTGCGCAACGTCAAGACGCTGGGGGACAGCCACCACAGCGATGACGGCACCCACGCCTATATCCGCTACAATCAGGTGCGCGTGCCGCTTGATGCGATGCTGGGGGCACCGGGCGAGGGCTTCAAGGTCGCGCAGGCACGGCTTGGCGGAGGCCGTGTCCACCACGCGATGCGCACGGTCGGCAAGTGCCAGCGCGCGCTCGACATGATGGTCGAACGCGCCAATTCGCGCCGCACCCAGGGCAAGCTGCTGGCCGAACACCAGTTCGTGCAAGGCATGATCGCCGACAGCTATATAGAGCTGGAACAGTACCGCCTGCTGGTGCTGAAAACCGCGTGGGCGATTGACGAGGTCGAGGCGGGCCGCTCCCCGCCGGTTGCCCCGCGCACGCTGATCGCGATGTGCAAGGTGCAGATGGCGAAGGTTTACCACGACATCGTCCAGCGCGCGATCCACCTCCACGGCAGCCTGGGAGTGACGCTGGAACTGCCACTGGCCGACTGGTGGGCGGGCGCCGCCAGCCTTGCGCTCGCCGACGGCCCGACCGAAGTCCACAAGATCCAGGTCGCCAAGGCCTTGCTCAAGCGCGGACCGGAAGCCCCGGGACTGTTCCCCAGCGAACATATCCCGACCCGGATGGGCTGGGGCTGATCGTCATCCCGGGCCTGACGACAGGCTCACGACAGGCTTGACCCGGGGGCGGTGGCGGTAAAACCTGCGCAAAATGGCAAGGCCTGAGCGGCCAGCGATCCCGGCCTGCGCCGGGATGACGCGAATGAGGAGAGAGATGATGGACCCGCTGTTCGATTTCACCGGCAAGGTGGTGCTGGTCACCGGCGGCAGCCGCGGCCTTGGCTATCAGATGGTCAAGGCCTTTGCAGAGCGCGGCGCGGATGTGATCATCGCCAGCCGCAAGCTGGAAAACTGCGAAAAGGTGGCCGATGAATGCCGCGCGCTGGAGCGCAAGGCGATGGCCTTTGCCATGCACGCCGGACGCTGGGCGGATTGCGATGCGCTGCTGGAAGCAGCCTGGGCCGAATTCGGGCGGATCGACGTGCTGATCAACAATGCCGGGATGTCACCCGCCTGTCCCAGTCACGAAATACCGGAAACCCTGTTCGATTCGGTGCTCAACCTCAACTTCAAGGGGCCCTTCCGCCTTGCCAGCCAGACAGCCCACCGGATGAGCCAAGGCCAGGGCGGCTGCATCATCAATATCAGTTCCTCGGGATCGCTGATGGCCCTGCCGATGGTCGTGCCCTATGGCGCAGCCAAGGCGGCGCTCAACGCGATGACCGTGTCGCTGGCGAAGGAATATGGTCCCAAGGTGCGGGTCAACACGCTCTGCCCCGGCCCGTTCCTGACCGACATTTCCGAGGCCTGGGATCCCGACAAGCGCGAGCACCAGCCGGTCGCGCTCGGCCGTCCCGGCTATCCGGCGGAGATCGTCACCGGTGCGCTGATGCTGGCCAGCCCCGCCTCGTCCTATACCACCGGCGCGCTGCTGCAGGTCGACGGCGGGCCACGCTGATGCCGCGCGGCGTGATTGCCGATGCCTTCGGTCCACCCGAAACCTACGCCTTGCGCGACCTGCCAGAACGCGCGCTCGCCCCGAACGAGGTCCGCGTGGAGATCAAGGCGGCGGGGATCAGCTATGTCGACGTGCTGACCGCCGCCGGGCAGTATCAGGTCAAGCCGCCGCTGCCCTTCGTTCCAGGTAGCGAGGCGGCAGGCGTGGTCGGCGAAGTCGGCAGCGCGGTAACCGCCTTCGCCCCCGGCGACCGGGTGGTCGCAAGCGGCTGGGGCGGGATGTTTGCGGAGGAAACCGTAATGCACCAGCGCGCCCTTCGGCACATTCCGGATGGCATGGACCTCGCCCAGGCGGCGGTGTTTCCAGTGAGCTACGCCACGGCCTGGCACGCGCTGGTTGATCGCGGGCAGGTGCGCGCGGGCGAGGCGGTACTGGTGCTCGGCGCGGGCGGAGCAACCGGCTATGCGGCGGTCCAGGTGGCGAAGCATCTCGGCGCGCGGGTGATCGGCTCGGCCTCGAGCGAGGCCAAGCGCGCACTGGCTCTGGCGGGCGGCGCGGATGCAGCGGTAGAGGCGCGCGCCGAGGATTGGCGCGAACAGGTCAAGGCGGCAAACGGCGGCAAGCCGGTCAATGTGGTGTTCGATCCGGTCGGCGGCGAGGCCACCGATCCCGCGTTCCGCTGCCTCGGCTGGGGCGGACGACATCTGGTGATCGGCTTTCCCGGCGGGATCGCCGCGCTGCGCACCAACCTGCCGCTGCTGAAAGGGGCATCGCTGGTCGGCGTGGACATCCGCCAGTTCGGGGAGATCGAGCCGGACAAGGCCAATGCCAACCGCGAGGAAACGTTCCGGCTGGCGGCAACGGGCGTACTCAAACCCGCGATTGCGCGGACCTACCGCCTCGAAGACTTCGCGGCGGCGATGGCCGATGCGGCATCGGGGCAGAGCGCGGGGCGGATCGTGCTGACGATGGGGTGAGGACGAGAGGAGGTGTCAGTCTGATGCGAAACGCTCTCTGTTGGTCAGACGCCCCCTACCCCGCGCTGCACCTCAGGCCATGAGGTTTTGCCACTCGGCCAAGGCGGCCGAGCGGCGAAGCTTGTAGGCCTGGCGGTCGACGAGATGGCGTTCCTGGTTGAAGTGGTTATGCAGCGATGCGTGCACGGAGGCGAACTTCTGTAGCGACTTCATTTGCCGGAACCGCTGCATCGCCCGCTCTCCTCGTCGAAAGGGTAGATGGGAGTTTTCGACGCGGTTGTTTGCATGGCGGCCCATTTCACGGCGGTACTCGTTGCCGAGCTCGCGCATCGCGGTGGGGTAGGGTCTCAGTCCGTCGGTAACGATCACCTCGGCTTTGCCATGGCGCTTCAGCGCCTTGCGCATGAGCCGCAAGGCCGCTGCTTTATCGCGCGTTTTGGTGACGTAGGATTCAAGCACTGAATAGCCCCTAGTTTTCTAGACGCCTTCCGCTTTCAAAATCTGCCGCCGTTCGAACTCGACGGGTGACAGCATCCCGTTCCTGACGTGCTTGCGCACCGGGTTGTAGAACATCTCGATGTAATCGAACACGTCCTGCCGGGCTTCCTCGCGTGTTTTATAGGTCCGGCGCCGGATGCGTTCGCGCTTGAGCGAGGAGAAGAAGCTCTCGGCCACGGCATTGTCATGACAGTTGCCGCGTCGGCTCATTGAGTGCTCAAGATTGTGAGCCCGGTCTGGCGCAGCTAAGTCGAACTTGTAGACCGGCGTGCAAAAGGGACCCCGTTAGCGGGGTGATCGGCGTCTAAAAGGGACCCCTCATTCTGATGGTGTAGCGAGCTGTCTGGTTTTCCAGGTGGCGAGATCGGGATGTTGGTGGTGGAGACAGTTTGCCGGATTCGGCGTGAACACGCGGATGGGAAGTCGATCAAGGCGATTGCGCGGGATCTGCGGCTGTCGCGCAAGGTGGTGCGCAAGGCGATCCGGGCGCCGGAAGGCGCGTTCGATTATCGGCGCAAGGTTCAACCGCTGCCCAGGCTTGGGCCGTTTCAGGAGCGGCTCGATGTGCTGCTGACGGAGAACGAGGCCCGGCCCCGGCGCGATCGGCTGCGGATGACGCGCATCCATGACCTGCTGTGCCGTGAGGGGTTCGAGGGTTCCTACGATGCGGTCCGGCGCTACGCCCGGCGCTGGGCGGAAGCACGGCGCAAGGATCCTGGCGATGGGGCGCCGGCCTTTATCCCGCTGCTATTCCAGCCCGGCGAGGCCTACCAGTTCGACTGGAGCCATGAGGACGTAGAGATCGCCGGCAAGCCGATGCGGGTGAAGGTGGCGCATATGCGGCTATGCGCGTCGCGGGCAGTCTATGTCCGAGCCTATCCACGCGAGACACAGGAGATGGTGTTTGACGCCCATGCCCGCGGCTTCGCCTTCTTTGGTGGCGTTCCGCTGCGCGGGATCTACGATAACATGAAGACCGCGGTCACCACCGTGTTCATCGGCAAGGAGCGGGTGTTCAACCGCCATCATTACTGGGGGCGCCCGCCCCCCCCCCCCCGGGGGGGGGGGGGGGGGGGGGGGGGGCGCCGACCCGGGGCGGCCCCCCCGGGGCCCCTCTTCTTTCTGGTCATGGCTGATCATTACATGGTCGAGCCCACGGCCTGCTCGCCAGCGGCGGGGTGGGAGAAGGGGCAGGTTGAACACCAGGTGCAGACCATCCGAGGCCGCTTCTTCCAACCCCGCCTGCGCTTTGCCAGCATCGAGGAGCTCAACGGGTGGCTGGAAGCTGAGTGCCTGCGCTGGGCCGTAAGGCACGCCCATCCCGAGCAAAAGGAGCTGACCGTTGCCGAAGCGCTGGAGCTCGAACGACCAGCCCTGCAGCCGATGCTGGCACCGTTTGACGGCTTCCACGAGACCGCGCATGCCGTGACGGGCACCTGCTTGATCAGCTTCGACCGCAACCGCTACTCGGTCATGGCTAAGGCTGCACGGCGGTCCGTTCAGGTCCGCGCCTATGCCGACTGCATCGTCGTGCGCCTCGGCGACGAGGTCATCGCCGAACATGCCCGGCACTTCGGCCGCGACCGAACGATCTATGATCCCTGGCATTACCTGCCCGTTCTGGCCAACAAGCCTGGGGCCTTGCGGAACGGCGCACCCTTCCAGGGGTGGGACCTACCAGCGGCACTGACGCGGCTGCGGCGCAAGCTGGGCAGCGGTGATGAAGCCGACCGCCGCTTCGTGCGCGTGCTGGCAGCTGTAATGACCGATGGCCTGGAAGCGGTCGAGGCCGCGATCCGGGAGGCGCTTGATAGCGGTGCCGTCAGCGACGAGGTCATCCTCAACATTCTGGCCCGATACCGGGACCCGCCATCCGAGCGCCCCCTGGACGTGATCGTCGACCTCAAGCTCAACCACCCGCCGATCGCGGACTGCGCGCGCTACGATACGGTGCGAGGCTTCGATGCAGCGGCATGAGATGATCGAGGCGATGCGCTCGCTCGGCCTCAAGGGCATGGCAGGGGCCTTCGACGAGGCGGTCACCACCGGGCTGCAGCGCAAGCGCACGACCCATGAGATCCTGGCCGACCTGCTGCGCGCCGAAGCCGCGCATCGTCATGCCGCCTCGATCCGCTATCGCATGACCGCGGCCAAGCTGCCGGTAATCAAGGACATCGACGCCTTCGTGTTCGAGGGGACCCCGATCAACGAAGGGCTGGTGCGCTCCCTTCACGCAGGTTCGTTCGTACCTGGTCGCCGGAACATCGTGCTCATCGGCGGGACCGGGACGGGCAAGACCCATCTGGCCACCGCGATCACCGCCGGCGTCGTGCGTGCTGGCGCTCGCGGACGCTACTTCAACACGGTCGATCTCGTCACTCGGCTCGAAGAAGAAGCTCGCATCGGCAAGGCTGGCGCCATCGCAGCCCAGCTCGGCAGGCTCGATCTCGTGGTGCTCGATGAACTGGGCTATCTACCGTTCGCCCGCTCAGGCGGCCAGCTGCTGTTCCATCTGATCAGCAAGCTCTACGAGCAGACCTCGGTCATCATCACCACCAACCTGGCCTTCGGCGAATGGCCCACCGTGTTCGGCGACCCCAAAATGACCACTGCGCTGCTCGACCGCATCACCCACCATTGCGATATCGTCGAGACAGGCAACGACAGCTGGCGCTTCAAAAACCGCAGCTGACCCAATCAGAAAAACGGCCCTCGCGCTGCTGCCGCCTCCGGTCGGGCTACGCCCTCCCTACGCCGCCAGCAGCGCGAAACACGCGCCCAGCATCAACCAATCCCCGCAACTGCAAGGGGGTCCCTTTTGCACGCCGATAGGGGGTCCCGATTGAACGCCGATTGACAGTCGAACTGGCGATCCAGAGTATTGTCGACCGCCAGGGACGGCTTGCCGCCATAGCTACCTGGCCGGCGCTTGTAACCGACCTGCGCCCTGATCCCCGCCAGCCTGGTTAGCCGGGCAACGCGGTTCGGACTGCAGGTCTCGCCATGATCCAGCAGGTCATCGTGCAGCTTGCGGTAGCCATAGACCTTGCCACTGTCGTTCCAGGCCTGCCGCAGCAACTCGGTCTGCCGCGCATCTTCCCAAGCCCGCTGACTCAGCGGGCTCTTCTGCCACGCATAGAAACCGCTTGGCTGGATGCGCAGGCACCGACACATCGACCGCACCCGGAACTGGTCACGATGCTGCGCAACAAACGCGTATCTCACTTTGCATCCATGGCGAAATACGCGGTGGCTTTTTTAGGATGTCACGCTCCTCGGTCACCCGGGCCAGCTCGCGCTTCAACTGCCGGATCTCGGCATCCTTGTTGGCATCGCCGGATACCACCTTCGCGAACCGTCGCTTCCATGCATACAGCGAGTGCGGGCTGACCCCGTGCCGCTGAGAAACCTCCGCTACCGGATAACCACGCTCGATGATCTGGGCCACCGCATCACGCTTGAACTCATCACTGAAATTGGGCTTCCCCATCGTCGCCTCCTGTCCTCAAAATTAGGATAGAAGGCGTCCAGAAATCTAGGGGCTATTCAGTGCGCCCTCGTCGTTTTCCAAGATCGTCAGCGAAGGCAGCAGGGGGTACCGCGAAGCGCGCAGGCCTTCAGCGCTGGTTGGAATCCAAGGCTGTTCAGGTTGCCTCTCTACCAGTGCACGGAAACGGCAGTGGGGGATGGCTGACTTCTATTGCCGTCAGGGTCGACAAGCGAAATTACCGAACCATCTATTTCCCACTTGGCGCTCAGAATTCCTCTCCTCTTATCAAGTTAACTCAGATCCTGAGACCTAATCAGCAGTTCTCAGTGCACGTCATCTTGTTGCGCATGAGGGCTCGGTAAGCAATGCCTCGGCTCTGTTTCAACAGGCCAAGGTTGGCATGCCTTGGGGCAGCTTGACGTTGAGTCCGCACAGGGCCTCACGCGTAGCATGCAATCGAGTTCGATGCGGGAGGAATCTACAGACCCTACCGGAGTCCAACGGCCCAATTGCCACCTAATAAAACCCTTTTAATTCAGTTGAATATACTCATCTACCAAATCCAGCGCAGTCGAGAGCTTGGGAGAATATCGGGCCGAAGAGAGCAAAAACGGGTCGTATCCATCGCGAGGCGGTGGAGAGGCTTTTACCTATAACCCTTGAAACCCACGGGATTTTTAGCGCCGAACCCAAGGAATAGGATGATTCCAATGGGTTAAATGGCGGAGCGGGAGGGATTCGAACCCTCGATACGCTTTTGACGTATACTCACTTTCCAGGCGAGCGCCTTCGACCACTCGGCCACCGCTCCGCGTGCACTGGAAGGGGCGCCCTAGCGTGGGTGCGGGGGTTTCGCAAGGGCGGCGGCTCTGGCAGGGTAGGGCAATGGATCGTTCCTTTGGCCTTGCCCCTTCCGCCGCCGAGATCGAGGCGCTGGCGCGCGCTGCGCTGGAGCGGTTGCCGGAGGCGTTTCGCGTGCACCTGGACGGGGTGCTGCTGCTGGTCGAAGACTTCGCCGATCCGGAAACGCTGGCCGACATGGGGATCGAGGACCCTTTCGAGCTGACCGGGCTCTATGAAGGAGTGCCGGTGGGGGAGAAGCATTCCGCTCCGTCCGGGACCATGCCCGACCGGATCCGGCTGTTCCGTTCGCCCATCCTGGATGAGTGGATCGCGCGGGGGGACGAAAGCCTTGAACATCTGGTCGCCCACGTTGTGATCCACGAGGTCGGGCATCACTTCGGCCTCAGCGATGCCGACATCGAGGCGCTGGAGGACGCGGCGGACTGATGGCCTTCCCGCCTGTCCCCCGCTCTGGCAGGATAGCGCGATGATCAAGCTGCCGCTCGCCGCCCTCCTCCCTGCCCTGCTCGCCGCTGCGCCGCTTGGCGCGCAGGACAAACCGCCAGCGCTGGCGCCTTCGGAAATCGTCGCCGCCGCACCCAGGGCGGACTGGAAGGCAATCGCGGCTTCCGACCTGCTGGTGATGGACCTTGCCCCCGACGCGAAGGGCAAGCCGCGCCGCGCGGTGATCCAGCTGATGCCGCCGCCGTTCTCGCAAGGGTGGATCGGCAACATCCGCAAGCTCGCGGCAGCACGCTGGTGGGACGGACTTTCGATCAACCGGGTGCAGGACAATTATGTCGTGCAGTGGGGCGATGCCGAGGGGGAGGACCCGAAGAAGGCTAAGGCTCTGCCGGCCCGGTTGGCGGTGCTTGCGGAAAGCGATTACCTGACCACGGCCCACGCCGCGCCGTTCGGCGGCCCCTCCAAGACCGTTCCGCCGTTCACCAATTCGAGTTTCACCGACATCTACGTCAATCAAGATGGCCCGGACCTGCTGCAGAGAGGTGGCTGGTCAGGCTTTTCGATGGGCTGGCCGGTTGCTGTGCTTTCAGTCAACCCGCGCAAGGGGAAGGAGGACAGTTACACCGATGTAACCGGACGCACTGTCGGATTGATGTGGCCCGTCCACTGCTACGGCATGGTCGGCGTCGGACGGAACCTCTCCCCCGACACCGGCTCTGGCGCCGAACTCTACACCGTGATTGGCCATGCCCCGCGCCATCTGGATCGCAACATCGCGCTGGTCGGGCGGGTGATCGAGGGGATCGAGCATTTGTCCAGCCTGCCGCGCGGCACCGGGTCGCTGGGGTTCTACGAGACGCCGGAGGAGCGCACGGCGATCCTTTCGGTGCGGATGGGGAGCGAGGTAGCAGGCCTTCCCGCCTACGAATACCTCTCCACCGAGAGCCAGAGCTTCGCCGCCTATGCCGATGCGCGGGCCAACCGGCGCGATGCCTTTTTTATCCGGCCCGCTGGCGGCGCGGACGTGTGCAACATTCCGGTGCCGGTGCGGCGGGTGAAGGGGTGAGCGAAACCCTGACCCACACCGGGACCCTGTGGCGCTGGACTGGCGGCACCAATGGCACATGGCATTTCCTGAGCATCGACGGCGCGGCGGGCGAGGCGTTGTCGGCCACGGCGCTGATGCGGCGGATGGAGCGGACCATCGGCGGGTTCGGATCGCTGAAAGTGCGCGCCGCGATCGGGGAGAGCCGGTTCGCCACTTCGGTATTTCCGTCGAAGAGCCAGGGCTGGATGCTGCCGGTCAAGGCCAGCGTGCGCCGCGCCGAGGATCTGGCCGAGGGCGACGGGGTGACCGTGACGCTGGAATTCTGAACGGTTCAAGGAGCGCGCCCGGCGCGGCGTGTCTCGACTGCGCTCGACACGAACGGGGAAGGCAGGGGATTTTGTCGCAGATCGGGGGCGAGTAGGAAAACGGTTTCCCGCCGCGCAGCGCCGGAGAGCGGCATCCCGCTAGATCCGCTCTGCCTCCGCCACGGCATCGCTGGCGCGCAGGGCCGAGACGATGCGGGTGAGGTGGGCGAGGTCGGAAACCTCAAGGTCCACCTCATAGGTGCCGAACAGCTCGTCGCGTCCGGTCATTTCCAGACTGACGATGTTCGCCCGGTTGCCCGCGAAGATGCCCGCCGCTTCGGCCAGGGTGCCGGGGCGGTTGTGGAGCAGCACCCGCAGCCGCCCGATCGCGCCGGTGGTGCGGTCGCCCCACGACAGGTCGAGCCAGTCGGCATCGACCCCGCTCGCCAGCGAGAGGCAGTCGATCGCGTGGACTTCCACGCCCTTGTCCGGCACCCGGATGCCGACGATCCGGTCCCCCGGCACCGGGTGACAGCATTCGGCAAGGTGGAAGGCGACCCCCGGGGTTAGCCCGCGGATCGAGATCGCGCGCTCCGGGCCGGACCACTTCTCCGGCTCGGGCAGGCCCTTGGTGCTGCCGGGAACCAGCGCTTCCAGCACCTGGTGATCGTCGATTTTCGCCGCGCCGATCGCGGCCATCAGATCTTCCTCGCCGCCCAGGCCCAGCCGCTTCGCCGCCTCGCGAATCGCCTTCTTGCCGATCTTCGAGGGCAGGCGGGCGGCGATCTCGTCGAACAGTTTGCGGCCGATCACGGCGATTTCCGCCCGTTCCTTGGCCCGCACGGCGCGGCGGATTGCGGCGCGCGCCTTGCCGGTAACGACGAAGCCCAGCCATGAAAGCTGGGGTGATGCGTTGCGGCTCTTGATGATTTCCACCACGTCGCCGTTGCCCAGCTGGGTGCGCAGCGGCATGTGCCGCCCGTTGATCTTGGCCCCGACCGCGAACGAGCCGAGATCGGAGTGGACGGCATAGGCGAAGTCGACCGGGGTCGAGCCCTTGGGCAGCTGGAGCAGCTGGCCCTTGGGCGTGAAAGCGAAGATCCGGTCCTGATAGATCGCCATGCGGGTGTGTTCGAGCAGTTCCTCCGCATCGTGGCTGGCATCCACGATCTCGATCAGGTCGCGCAGCCAGCCAACCTGCCCATCGGGCTTGTCCTGCTGCTTGTAGGCCCAGTGCGCGGCAAGGCCGAACTCGTTGGTTTCGTGCATTTCGCGGGTCCGGACCTGCACTTCCATGCGCATCGAGTTTTCGAAGATCAGCGAGGTGTGGAGCGAGCGATAGCCGTTCGACTTGGGCGTGGAGATGTAATCCTTGAAGCGGCCCGGGATCATCTGCCAGGTGGTGTGCAGCACGCCCAGCGCCTTGTAGCTGTCCTCAACCGTCTCGGTCAGCACGCGGAAGGCCATGATATCGGTGATCTGTTCGAACGAGACGTGGCGTTCGGCCATCTTCTTCCAGATCGAATAGGGATGCTTCTCGCGCCCCGATACTTCCACTTTCAGCCCGGCCTCGGCCAGCGCCTGCTTGATCGAGAGGGCAATGGCATCGACCTGCCCGCCCTCGCTGGAGCGGATCTGGGCGAGCCGCCCGGTGATCGTGGCATAGCCTTCCGGCTCCAGCTGCTCGAAGGCCAGCAGCTGCATTTCGCGCATATATTCGTACATCCCCACCCGCTCGGCCAGGGGGGCATAGATATCCATCGTCTCGCGGGAAATCCGGCGGCGCTTGTCCTCGCTCTTGATGAAGTGGAGCGTGCGCATATTGTGAAGCCGGTCGGCCAGCTTGACCAGCAGGACGCGGATATCCTCGCTCATCGCCAGCAGGAACTTGCGCAGGTTCTCCGCCGCGCGCTCCTTCTCGCTCATCGCCTCGATCTTGGAGAGCTTGGTCACCCCGTCGACCAGCCGGGCGACATTGGCGCCGAACAGGCGCTCCACTTCCTCCACCGTGGCGAGGGTATCCTCCACGGTATCGTGAAGCAGCGCGGTGACGATGGTTTCCTGATCGAGCTTGAGCTCGGTCATCAGGCCCGCCACTTCGACCGGGTGGCTGAAATAGGGATCGCCCGAGGCGCGTTTCTGGCTGCCGTGCTTCTGTACCGTGTAGACATAGGCACGGTTCAGCATCGCCTCGTCCGCATCCGGATCGTAGGCAAGCACCCGTTCGACAAGTTCGTACTGACGCAGCATTTGGGGCCTATGTGGGCGCAAGGCCGGGGGCAGGGCAAGGGGCTGCACACTCTTCCCGCGATTTTGTGTCGTGACCTTCCAGGGCTTGCCGGGCGCGCGCCTCGGCCCGGTCGATCCGTACGAGCATGGCAAGAAGCGCGATATTATCAGCCCTTTGCACCGCGCCCAGCACCTGCCCGCGCCGCACCACGGGCCGCCACAGACCGTTGTCGACCCTGTATCGCAGGTCCGGCAGTGTGACCTTTGCGCCGCTTGGGCAAAACCCCAGCACCGCGTCCCAGGCGGCGGCAAAGCTGGCCGCGTCGGCGCGGCGGCGCAGGCGATAGGCCGTTTCGCGCGCCATCCCGACCGCGCGCGCCGCCGCGCTGACCGAGCGGGTCACGGCAAGGTGGCCAAGGAATTCCGCCTGGCGCAGCGGTGTCCAGCCATCGGCGCGGGCGCGCAGGGGGACGGGATGGAAGGCGGGCACGCGGCGGGCGGGACGGGGCACAAGATAGGTCTTCATCCCGCAGGATAAGCCACACTTGCGCGAAGTAGGAAAGCGGAGAGGCTTTGCCGCAACAGGCCCTGCCCCGGCCTCTCCTGCGGGCGGGAGGGGAGAATGCCTTGGCCTTCACGGGTATACGAAAAGCGCCCCCCCGTTCAGCTCCAGGCGGCTTCGGGCGGCAGGCTCATCAGGATCGCGTCGATATTGCCGCCGGTCTTGAGGCCGAACAGCGTGCCCCGGTCATAGACCAGGTTGAATTCGGCATAGCGCCCGCGCCATTCCAGCTGCTGGCGCTTTTCCGCCTCGTTCCACGCCATGCCCATGCGGCGACGGACAATCTTCGGGAACGCGGCAAGGAAAGCTTCGCCGACATCGCGGGTGAAGGCGAAGTTCGCTTCCCACCGGGCCGCGTCGGCGCATTCGAGGTGGTCATAGAAAATCCCCCCCACGCCGCGCGCGACGCCGCGGTGGGGGATGAAGAAGTAGTCGTCGGCCCAGGCCTTGAAGCGCGGGTAATATTCCGGATCGTGCGCGTCGCAGGCGGCCCGGTAGGCGGCGTGGAATTCGGCCGTGTCCTCATCATAGGGGATCGGCGGGTTGAGATCGCCGCCGCCGCCGAACCACGCCAGCCGTGTGGTCAGGAAGCGGGTGTTCATGTGCACGGCGGGAACGTGCGGGTTGGCCATGTGCGCGACCAGGCTGATCCCGGTGGCGGTGAAGCCGGGACTGTCCTCGCTCGCGCCGTTGATCGACCCTGCGAAACCCGGGGCAAAGCGGCCGTGGACGGTGGAGACGTTGACCCCCACCTTCTCGAACACCTTGCCCTTCATCAGCCCGCGCGTGCCGCCGCCGGGGTTCGGGTTCCCCTCTTCCTCGCGCTGCCATGCCAGATAATCGAAACGGGCATCGCTGCCGGCCTCGGCCTCGATGCTCTCGAACTCGGCGCAGATCCGGTCGCGCAGGGTTTCGAACCACTGCCGGGCGCGGTCGGTATAGGGGGTCCAGTCGGTCATGTCCGGCCCTTGCCAAGCCAGAGCCGATCCGGCAAGGAAAAGCCATGGTTCCCTTTTCGTTCGCTGGTGAGGAGTTTGCGCTGACGGGGGCTCACGCGCTCTACTGGCCGCGCGAGCGCGCCCTGCTGGTGGCCGATCTGCACCTTGAAAAGGCCAGCTTCTTCGCGCGGTTCGGGCAGATGCTGCCCCCCTATGACAGCCGCGAGACGCTGGAGCGGGTGGCGCTGGCGATCCGCGAAACGGGCGCGCGGCGGGTGTTCTGCCTGGGCGACAATTTCCACGATGCGGGCGGCGCGGAGCGGCTGGAAACCCATGCCGCCGGGATGCTCGCCGCGCTGACCCGCGCGACCGACTGGGTCTGGGTGGCGGGCAACCATGACAAGGGCGCGGTGCGCGAAGGCACGCTGGTCGATGAACTGTCCATCGCGGGGCTGCTGCTGCGGCACGAGGCACGGGCGGGGGAGACCCGCCCCGAACTGTCGGGCCACTGGCACCCGCGCCTGAAGATCACCGCGCGCGGCCGCCGGATCGTGCGCCCCTGCTGGGTGGCGAGCGAGCGCAAGCTGATCCTCCCCGCCTTCGGCGCGCTGACCGGCGGTATGGACGCCGCCGACCCGGCAATCATCGGTGTGATGCAACCCGCGCGCGCCGTGGACGCGGTGCTGGGGGTGCAGGGCAGGCTGGTGCGGTTGCCGCTGTGGCGAGAGTCCATTTCCGCCTGACGGCGGTGCGGACAGCCGGATAACAAACTTCCTTCCCCCGGGCCGCGATTCGCTTTAAGAGCGCGCGCGTAGAGCAATCGCTACAGGAGAACACAACATAGCACCCCCACCCCGGCGCATGATGGCGCCCCCCGTGAAGAGCGGGCCGCGCTACAACCAGATGATCACGTCCGACAAGGTCCGCGTGATCGACGAGAACGGCGAAAACATCGGCGTGATGTACACGCGCGAGGCGATCGAGCAGGCGGCAGAGGTCGGGCTCGATCTCGTCGAGGTTTCGCCCAACGCCGACCCGCCGGTGTGCAAGTTCCTCGATGTCGGCAAGTTCCGCTACGAGGCGCAGAAGAAGGCCAACCTCGCCCGCAAGTCGCAGAAGACGCAGGAGATCAAGGAGATCAAGATGCGTCCGAACATCGACGACCACGACTATGACGTGAAGATGCGCGCGATCCACAAGTTCATCGGCGAAGGTGACAAGGTGAAGGTCACCCTGCGCTTCCGCGGGCGCGAGCTTTCGCACCAGCAGATCGGCATGAACCTGCTCAAGCGCGTGCAGGAAGACACCGCCGAGGACGCCAAGATCGAGGCCTATCCCCGCATGGAAGGCCGCCAGATGCTGATGGTGCTTTCACCCAAGTAAGCGCGGCATAGCGCAGAGGCCAATGCCAGGGGAGCGGCGATGACGGCAAAACGCATCGGCTTCTGGCTTGGCCTTGCCGCTTTCCTTGCCACCCTGATTCTGCCCGTGCCGCAAGGCATGCCCCCTGCCGCCTGGCCGACCGCCGGGCTGGTGGCGTGGATGGCGCTGTGGTGGATGACCGAAGCCCTGCCGCTTTCGGTTACCGCGCTGCTGCCGTTCATCGTCCTGCCGCTGCTGGGGGTGGCCGATGCAAACAAGGCTGCGGCGGCCTATTATTCGCCCACCATGTTCCTGTTCGTCGGCGGCGCCTTTCTGGCGCTGGCGATCGAGCGGACCGGGCTGCACCGCCGCCTTGCACTCGCCATCCTGCGCCACGCGGGCCACACCAGCGCGCAATTGCTGCTGGCGGTGATGGCCGCGACCGCGCTGATTTCGATGTTCATTTCCAACACCTCGACCGCGCTGATCATGATGCCGATGGCGCTGGCCATGCTGGCGGCGGGCGGCGCGCGGGAGGGCGAGACCGAAGGGCTGGCCGGAGCCCTGCCGATGGGCGTGGCCTTCGCCGCGACGCTGGGCGGGTTCGGCACGATCGTTGGCACGCCGACCAACGCGATTGCCGTCGCCCTGCTCCAGAAAAGCCTGGGGGTGGAGATCACTTTCCTGGAATGGAGCCTTTACGGCCTGCCGCTCGTGCTGCTGTCGGTGCCGCTGGCGGCCTGGATCATCGCCCGCGTTCAGCGCCTGCACGAGGATCGCTTCGATCCGCGCGCCGCGCGCGCCGCGATCCACCTGCCCCCGGACTGGAGCCCGGCGGAACGGCGGCTCGCCCCGATCTTTGCGGCGACCGTCGCGGCCTGGGTGGCGCTGCCCTGGCTCAAGGGGTTCGTGCCGCCCGGCGGGCTGGACGACGGGACCATCGCCGCGATCGCCGGTCTGCTGCTGTTCATCGTGCCCGACGGCACGGGCCGTCCGCTGCTCAACTGGACCGAGGCGATGCGCGCGCCCTGGGGGGTGATCCTGATGTTCGGCGGCGGGCTGGCGCTGGCGATGGGCATGTCGGAAAGCGGCCTTGCCACCTGGCTGGGGCAGATGCTGCTGCCGCTGCGCGCGGTGCCGCTGCCGGTGGTGGCGCTGGTGCTGGTCGGCTTCGTGGTGCTGATCACCGAATTTGCCAGCAACATGGCGGCGGCCAGCGGGATCATGCCGGTGGTTGCCGCGCTGGTTGCCGCGCTGGGGGCCGATCCGATCCTGCTGGCCCTGCCCGCCGCGATGGCGGCCAGCTGGGGCTTCATGCTGCCCGCCGGGACCGGTCCCAACGCGCTGGCCTGGGCGACCGGCCACATCGCCATGCCGCGCGTGGTCAGGGCCGGGCTGCTGCTGGATCTGGCGGGCGTGTTCCTGATGGTCGGAATCGTCTGGGGCATCGCCGCGCTGGTCTGAGCGGCGCGCGGCGATGCGCCATGACGCTTGCGGGAAAGCCGCGCTTGTGCTTGGGCCAGCGCCATGAGCCACGAACCGCATGACAAGCTGCTGCCCGACAACGAAGCCGCGCCCAGGCGCCCCGGTCTGGTGCGGATGAACGAGGGCCAGTGGGCCGGCTGGTACCACTACGAACCCGCCGACGCGTTCGAGGATCACACCGGGCCATTCTATTGCAAGCCCGACGGGGACCGCTCGATCATCTGCGGCTTCCTGCCCGATGCCAAGAACTGCAACGCCGGAGGCAACATCCACGGCGGCACGCTGATGACCTTCGCGGACTATGCGCTGTTTATGATCGCGGGCGGGATGGACGCCTCGGTCCATGGGGTGACCGTCACCTGCAACAGCGAATTCGTCGGCGCCGCCGAACCCGGCCGCCTGCTGACCGCGCGCGGCGAAGTGATCCGCGCGGGTTTCTCGATGGTCTTCGTGCGCGGCGTGATCAGCGATGGGGAACGCCCGGTGATGGCGTTTTCCGGCACGATCAAGCGCGTGCCCGGCGGGCAGAAGGGCAGCGGCTAGGGTTTTTTAGCTGCCTGACGGCTTTCGCGGAGAGTCCCTTTTCCGCCTGACGGCGGTGCAGGAAGCCCATACGGGCTTCCCTGGCCTGGCCGGCCCGCTCCCCCTACTCCTCCCCCATCATCCGGTCGGCGGAAGACGTCACCGCCACGTCCATCGTCACATTGCCCAGCGTGCGCATGATGTCGGGCAGCATTTCCACCGCCACCAGCAGCGCCAGCGGAGCGATCGGCACGCCCATCGCGTTGGCGATCGGGCCGACCGAGATCACGAAGCTGATCGTGCCGGGCAATGAGACGGAACTGAGCGAGACCAGGAAGGCCACGAACACCCCCGCCGCCAGCGCCGCCGGGGACAGCGGCACGCCGGTCAGCTTGGCGGCATAGATCGCCACGGCCATGTTCATCGCCGGGCTGGTCGCGCGGAAGATCGCCACGGCCAGCGGCAGGACGAAGTCGGCGGTCGATTCGCGCACGCCCAGCCGCCGGGTCGCGGCAAGCATGGCGGGCAGGCTGGCAAGCGAGGACTGGGTTGAGATTGCCACCGCGTGGACCGGCACCATCGCCCGCGCGAACCGGCCCAGCGGCTGGCGGGCCACCACCACGGCCACCACGAAGCCGCCGATCAGCACCACCAGCCCCGCCGCGCTTACCACCAGGATATAGTGCGCCAGCGCGCCGATCGCCTCGGCCCCGGTCTGCGCGGCAAGCGATACGGCAAGGCCGAACACGCCCAGCGGCGCAAGCATCAGCACCCAGCCGACCACCACCATCATCGCCGCCGCCAGACCTTCGAAGAACTGCACGATCAGGCGGCGCGGGGCATCGGCCACGCGGGTCAGCGCCAGCGCGAAGACCGAGGCGAAGATCACCACCGGCAGCATCGCGCCCGAAGCGGCAGCGGCGAAGATGTTTTCCGGCATCATCGCGTTCAGGATATCCGCCACGCCCGGCACCTTGCCCGCATCCGCCGCGCCGCCGCTCAGCGCCTGGGCGGCGGATGCGGGAATCGGGAACAGCGCCAGCAGCGAGGGCACCAGCAGCGCCGCCATGGTCCCCGCGGTCAGCAGCACGGCCACGAACAGGCCGACCGCGCGCCGGGCGAGGTGCCCGCCGCCCGCCGCCGCCAGGGTCTGCGAAATGCCGGTGACGACAAGGCCGATCACCAGCGGCAGGATCGTCAGTTGCAGGGCGCGCAGCCACAGGCTGCCCATCGGTTCGGCCACGGCCAGCAGGGGGGCGAGAGCAGCCGTGTCCTTCAGCGCGATCCCCGCCAGAAACCCGGCTGCCAGCCCCGCGAAAGTCAGCGCGGCGGGCACCCGTATTTCAGGAAAGCCGCTGGCGGCCGCTGGTTGCTGCATGGTCACTCCCCGAACCCGTCGATCAAGCGCGTGACTTTAGCGCCGCTGCGCGACATAGCAATTTTTCAGGATATTCGGGGATATGGCAGGGGCCATGGGACGCAACTATTTTGGCACCGACGGCATTCGCGGGCGCACCAATGCCGGAGTGATGACCGCAGCAACCGCGATGAAGGTGGGGCAGGCCGCCGGCCGCCGCTTCCTGCGCGGCAGCCACCGCCACCGCGTTGTGATCGGCAAGGACACCCGCCTGTCGGGCTATATGCTGGAAAACGCGCTGGTCGCGGGCTTTACCAGCGTGGGCATGGATGTGGTCCTGCTGGGGCCGATGCCAACCCCGGCGGTCGCCCTGCTGACGCGCGAGCTGCGCGCGGATGTGGGCGTGATGATCTCTGCCAGCCACAACCCCTATGAGGACAACGGCATCAAGCTGTTCGGCCCGGACGGCTTCAAGCTGTCGGACGAGGACGAGCTGGCGATCGAGGCGATGCTGGGCGAGGATCAGCCGCTTGCCCCGGCGCCGGAAATCGGCCGCGCCCGCCGGATCGAGGACGCGCGCGGGCGCTATATCCACGCGGTCAAGGGCTCGCTGCCCGATGACGTGCGGCTCGACGGCCTCAAGATCGCCGTCGATTGCGCGAACGGTGCGGCCTATCAGGTTGCCCCATCCGCGATCTGGGAACTGGGCGCGGAAGTCGTCGCGGTGGGCGTTTCTCCCAACGGCACCAACATCAACGACAAGTGCGGATCGACTCACCCCGCCCTGCTGAGCGAAACCGTGGTGGCAAGCGGCGCCGACATCGGCATCGCGCTGGATGGCGATGCCGACCGGCTGATCGTGGTCGACGAAAAGGGCCAGACCGTGGACGGCGACCAGATCATGGCGCTGATCGGCAGCCAGCTGGCGCTGCGCGGCGCGCTGCGCGGCGGCGGCGTGGTGGCGACGGTGATGTCGAACCTGGGGCTCGAACGCTTTCTCGCCGGGCAGGGGCTGGACCTGTTCCGCAGCAAGGTGGGTGACCGCCACGTGCTGGAAGAGATGAAGGCGCGCGGCTGCAATGTCGGCGGCGAACAGTCGGGCCACATGATCCTGCTCGATCACGGCACCACCGGCGACGGCACCATTGCCGCGCTTCAGGTGCTGGCCGCGCTGGTCCGTTCGGGCCGCCGGGCGAGCGAGCTGCTCCACCTGTTCGATCCCGTGCCGCAGCTGCTGCGCAATGTCCGCTTTGCGGGCGGCAAGCCGCTGGAGGACGCGCGGGTCAAGGCGGTGATCGCCGAGGTCGAGGCGGGGCTGGCCGGCAAGGGGCGGCTGGTGATCCGCCCCTCGGGCACCGAACCGGTGATCCGCGTCATGGCCGAAGGCGACGACGCGGGCGAGGTGGAGGCCGCCGTCGCCGCGATCTGCGACGCCGTGCAGGAGGCCGCCAATGCTTGAAATGCGCCCTGATTGCGAAAAGTGCGGTGCGGACCTGCCCGCCGACCTGCCCGGCGCCTTCATCTGCAGCTTTGAGTGCACCTTCTGCACCGAATGCGCCGACGGACTGGACGAGCGCTGCCCCAACTGCGGGGGCGAACTGCTTGACCGACCGACCCGGGCAAAACATCTGCACACGAAGGCCCCGCCAGCCACCGAGCGCCGGTTCAAGGGATGAGCCTTCCCCGCATCCTGTCCATCGCCGGGTCCGATTCCTCGGGCGGCGCGGGCATCCAGGCCGACATCAAGACGATCACCATGCTGGGCGGCTATGCGATGACCGCAATCACCGCGATCACCGCGCAAAACACGCTGGGAGTCAGCATGGTCGAGGCGCTCTCGCCGGAAATGGTCGCGGGCCAGATCGACGCCTGCGTGGATGACATCGGCGTCGATGCGGTAAAGATCGGGATGCTCGGCTCGCCCGCCGTGGCCCATGCCGTGGCCGACCGGCTGGAAGGGATCGGCGTGCCGGTGGTGTTCGACCCGGTGATGATCGCCACCAGCGGCGCGGCGCTGGCCGATGCGGATACCATCGCCGCATTCGAGCGGCTGATGCAGCTTGCCGCGCTGACCACCCCCAATGTCCCCGAACTGGCCGCGCTGGGCGGGCACGATGGCATGGCGGCGCGGGCAATCGCCTATCTCGCCAAGGGCGGCGACGCGGAGGGCGAGCGGGTGGAGGACTGGCTGATGCTGCCGGGCGAGCCGCCGCACGTGATGGCCGGCACGCGGATCCACACCCGCCACACCCACGGCACGGGCTGCACCCTGTCGAGCGCGATCGCGACCTTCCTGGGGCGGGGGCTGGACCTCACCGATGCGGTCGACCGTGCCCGCCTGTTCGTCCGCAGCGCCCTGCGCGCCGCGCCGGGGTTCGGGGCGGGCCATGGGCCGCTGGGTCACGCGGAAGCGCGGGGATAGGGAGTTCGGATCCGCCTCACGGCGGTGCGGGAGGAGTCCTTTTCCGCCTCACGGCGGTGCGGACAGGGCATCCGCCCTGACCTTGCAACACCAGCCCGCTCCCCCGGCCAGAACCCTTCACCCCAGCTCGTAGAAATCCACGATCTTGTCCCAGGCGTCCTCTGCGGTTTCCACCCAGTGGAACAGGCTGAGGTCGGCGTGGTTGATCACGCCTTCATCGGCCAGGGCCTCGAAATCGATCACCCGGCTCCAGAACTCGCGCCCGAACAGCAGGATCGGGATCGGCTTCATCTTGCCGGTCTGGATCAGGGTCAGCAGCTCGAAGAATTCATCGAAGGTGCCAAAACCGCCCGGGAACACCGCCACCGCCTTGGCGCGCAGCAGGAAGTGCATCTTGCGCAGCGCGAAGTAGTGGAACTGGAACGCCAGGCGCGGGGTGACATAGGTGTTGGGGGCCTGCTCGTGCGGCAGGACGATGTTAAGCCCGATCGTCTCCGCCCCGGCCTCCACCGCGCCGCGATTCGCCGCTTCCATGATCGAGGGCCCGCCGCCCGAGCAGACCACGAACTGGCGCATCCCCTGCTCCACGATCGCGCAGGTCGAGGCGATGTGCGCCAGCTTGCGCGCTTCCTCGTAGTAACGGGATTTCGCCGCGAGCCGCTCGGCCACGGCCTTGCGCTCGGGCGGGGCGCTGGCGACCAGCTCCTCCGCCTGTTCGGGCGAGGGAATGCGGGCCGAGCCATAGCAGACCAGCGTGGAGCCGATCTTCGCCTCATCCAGCAGCATCTCGCACTTCAGCAGTTCCAGCTGGAAGCGCACCGGGCGCAGTTCCTCGCGCAGCAGGAAATCGGTGTCGCGGAAGGCCAGCTTGTAGGCCGGGCTGCGGGTCTGGGGGGTTGAGGCGTCATGCGCCTCGACGAAGCCGGCTTCCTGCTCGGCCTTGTAGAAGCGGCGCCGGTTGAGCCGCTTTTCGCGTTCTTCTTCAGTCATTGATGCCTCATCGCCTGTCTCGCGCCGCGTGTCAAAGGCGCGGCGCCGCCACGGTCGCGGCGGGGGTGGACAGGCTGTGTGATCGGAAGGTCTGGATGCCCCGCGAGGATTCGAACCTCGATAGACGGAATCAGAATCCGTAGTCTTACCATTAGACGACGGGGCAACAGGCGGGTGCCTCTAGGGCGGCAGCGGCCCCGCGTCAAGCCGGGGAAATCGCCGCACTTGCCGGGGGGCCATGCAGCGGGTATTCCTGTTTTCAGGTACCCGCCGCGTCCGGCGGGAAAACAATAAAGAGTGCAGTTCCTATGGCGGAAAAATCTCCGCCGGTGATGCGCAAGGAGGCGGGTGAAGGTTACGCGTTGCAGACGGATGCACAGAATTTCGCATCCGATGAAGCGGGTTGCCCTGCCCCCCACGCGCCGGCCCGGTGGCCGATCGGAAAATCCCGCCCCGCGCGACGTCGCGGCAGGGCCCGCGCGGCCCGTCCAGGCAGGTTCCGATTCCCGGCACCATCCCTTTCACCGGCAAGCCTTCGCGGCGATCGACCTTGGCACCAACAATTGCCGCCTGCTGATCGCGCGCCCCTCTGGCGAGCATTTCGTGGTGATCGACGCTTTCAGCCGGGTCGTGCGACTGGGCGAAGGCCTCGCCCAGACCGGCAGGCTGAGCCAGGCGGCGATGGACCGCGCGGTCGCGGCGCTGCAGATCTGCGCCGACAAGCTTAAGCGCCGCAACGTCCACCTGGCCCGCTCGGTCGCGACCGAGGCTTGCCGCCGGGCGGAGAACGGCCAGGAATTCATCGCCCGGGTCAAGGCCGAAACCGGCATCGCGCTCGATATCATTTCCGCCAAGGAAGAGGCGCGTCTGGCGGTGCTGGGCTGCCATCTGCTGCTGGAACAGGGCGATGGTCCGGCGATGATTTTCGATATTGGCGGCGGTTCGACCGAACTGGTGCTGGTCGACTGCGAAGGGGGCGAAGTGCCGCGTATCCATGACTGGCATTCCGTCCCCTGGGGCGTCGTCTCGCTGACCGAAACCTGCGGGGACGAACCGCCGGACGCCGAAGGGCGCGCCGCGCGCTATGCCCTGATGTGCGATACCGTGCGCGAAAGCCTGGCCCCCTTTGCCGAGCGGATTGCCGGGCACAGGGAAGCACCGTCCAGTGCCATGCCGCTGCGGCTGCTGGGCACCAGCGGCACGGTGACGACTCTGGCCAGCCTGCACCTGGAACTGCCGCAATACGATCGCCGGGCGGTCGACGGGCTGATCGTGCCCGCCCGCTCGATGCGCGACCTGTCGCAGCGGATCGCGGGGATGGGGCCGCCGAACGGCGCGCCCAGCCCTGCATCGGACGCGAAAGATCGGATCTGGTGGTGGCGGGCTGCGCAATTCTGGAAGCGATTCTCGACCTGTGGCCCGCCGACCGGCTGGGCGTGGCCGACCGCGGCATCCGCGAAGGCATCCTGCGCGGCCTGATCGCCGCCGGGGACGAGGGCGAGCGCAGCCGCGCCGCCCTGCGCCGCACCCGCAGGCTCGTTTCGTGAGGGGCGCGGGCAAGACCGGCGAGCGGCTCAAGACCGCGCGCAAGCGGACCGCCAGTTCAGCGCGCTGGCTTTCGCGCCAGCTTGCCGATCCCTATGTCCGCCAGGCCAAGGCCGAAGGCTGGCGCAGCCGGGCCGCCTTCAAACTGCTGGAACTGGATGACAAGTACCACCTGCTGAAAAACGCGCGGCGCGTGGTCGACCTTGGCATCGCGCCGGGCGGCTGGAGCCAGGTGGTGCGCAAGCGTGCGCCCAGGGCCGCCGTGGTCGGCATCGACCTGCTCCCCACCGAGCCGATCGAGGGCGTGACGATCTTCGAGATGGACTTCATGGCCGATGAGGCCCCGGCGGCGCTTGCCGAGGCGCTCGACGGGCCGCCGGACCTGGTCATTTCCGACATGGCCGCCAATACCGTGGGCCACAAGCAGACCGACCACCTGCGCACCATGGGCCTGGTCGAAACCGCCGCCGACTTCGCGATCCACAACCTGGCGCCGGGCGGCAACTTCATCGCCAAGGTGCTGGCGGGAGGGACCGATACCGATCTGCTGGCCCTGCTCAAGCAGCACTTCACGACCGTGAAGCACGCCAAGCCCCCGGCGAGCCGCAAGGATTCGTCCGAATGGTACGTGATCGCGCAGGGGTTCAAGGGCTGACGTAGAGCTTCGTTGGTGCGCCAATCGCCTCCGGATTGGCTTGCAACACCAGCCCGCTCCCCCGGCCCGACCACCCAAAGGGTGCCATAAATGGGGGTCGGGCCGGGGGAGCGGGCTGGTGTTGCAAGGGAAGCCCGGACGGGCTTCCCGCACCGCCGTCAGGCGGACACAAGAATCCCGGAACCAGCAAAAAAGGCGGAGCCTTGCGGCCCCGCCTTTCCTGAATTTCGAGGCCTTGCCGCCCCTGCCGCTTACTTGGTCTTCATGTAGGCGATCAGGTTGGCGCGTTCCTGCGGGTTGCTGCTGCCGGCATAGCTCATCTTGGTGCCAGCCGCGAAAGCGCTGGGCTTGGCGAGCCAGGCGTCGAGCGTGGCGTCATCCCAGGTGCCGCCCTTGGCCTTGAGCGCATCCGAATAGGCGAACGAGCCGGCGGCCACGCCCTTGCCGACAATCCCGGCCAGGTTCGGACCGACGCCATTGGCGCCGCCCGCGTCGATGGTGTGGCAGGCCTTGCACTTGGCAAAGGCCTTTTCACCCGCAGCGGCATCGCCGACCAGCGCGGCCGTTTCGGGCGCGGCGCCTTCTTCACCGGCGGCGGGCGCAGCCGGAGCGGCGGGCAGCGGCAGGTTGGAACCCTGGCTGTTGAGATAGACGATCAGGTTCGCGCGCTCGGCCGCGTCAGGCAGACCGGCGAAGCTCATCTTGTTGCCTTCGGCAAACTTCTTGGGGTTGTGGAGCCACTCGTTCATCGAGGCGAAGTCCCACTTGCCGCCCTTGCCCTTCAGCGCGTCCGAATAGGCGAAGCCGGTGGAGCCGATCGCGCGGCCCATCACGGCGTGGAGGTTCGGGCCGATGCCCGCCGCGCCGCCCGCGTTGATCGTGTGGCAGCTCATGCACTTCTTGAAGGTCGCTTCGCCCTTGGCGGCATCGGCGCTGGCGAGCAGCGTTTCGAACGGCACTTCATCCTTGCCGCCGCCGCCTTCACCTTCGCCGCCCTCGATGGCGTAGCCGGGCTTTTCCGGGGCATGGGTCTTGCCCGCTTCGAAGTAGCGATAGCTGAGGCTGGAAAGGGCCAGTGCAACCATGCCCGAACCCAGCACCCAGCCGGCGATCGTATTGAAACGGTTTTCCATCGATTATGCCCCGTGGGAGATGCTTGAGCGCTTTGCGCGCCGCTCTAGTGTCGGTCCAAGCGGAGCGCAAGGGGCATTGCGGCGGCTGCAAATGGGCCTTAGCCACTGCCCACAGGTTTTCCCCGCTTCTGCCGGGCGAAGGGCCGCAAACCACGGTGGGAACGGGATGAGCTGGAAGAACGAAGTCGCGGAATTGCGCCGCCGCCGCAAGCTGGCCGAACAGATGGGCGGCGCGGAAAAGGTCGCGCGCCAGCACGCACGGGGCAAGCTGGACGCCCGGGCGCGAATCAAGGGACTGGTCGATCCCGGATCTTTCCGCGAAATCGGCAAGATCGCGGGCAAGGGCAGCTATGGCCCGGACGGCGAACTGCTGGACCTGGCGCCGTCCAACCTGGTGTTCGGCCGCGCCAACATCGAGGGCCGCCCGGTGGTGGCAAGCGCCGACGATTTCACCGTGCGCGGCGGGGCGGCGGATGCGGCGATCCACCGCAAGTTCGTGGCCTGCGAGCAGATGGCCCACACCCTGAAGATCCCGCTGATCCGGATGATCGACGGCACTGGCGGGGGAGGATCGGTCAAGACGCTGGAAGAGATCGGCGCCACCTATGTTCCCGCCACTCCCGGCTGGGGTGAGATCGTGAAGAATCTCGAATCCGTGCCGGTAGTCGCCCTGGCGCTGGGGCCGACTGCCGGGCTGGGCGCGGCGCGGGTTGTCGCCAGCCACTATTCGATCATGGTCAAGGGCCTCAGCCAGCTGTTCGCCGCCGGTCCCGCCGTGGTCGAGGCGATCGGCGAGGCGAGCGACAAGGAATCGCTGGGCGGCAGCGTGATCCACACCCGGAACGGCGTGGTCGACGAGGAAGTGGCAAGCGAGGCCGAGGCCTTTGCCCGCGCCCGCCGCTTCCTGTCCTACCTGCCCAGCCATGTCGGCCAGCATGCCCCGCGCACGGTCTGCGCCGATCCCGCCGACCGCCGCGATCCGGCGCTGGTCGACCTCGTCCCGCGCGAGGCGAAGCAGGTCTATTCGATGCGCCGCCTGCTGGGCATGGTGTTCGATGAAGGGTCGGTGTTCGAAATGGGCCGGATGTGGGGCCGCGCGCTGATCACCGCCTTTGCCCGGCTGGACGGGCGGGTCGTGGCGGTGATGGCCAGCGACCCAAGCTTTCTGGGCGGATCGTGGGAAGCGCGCAGCAGCGAAAAGGCGGAGCGCTTCATCAAGCTGGCCGACCAGTTCCGCCTGCCGGTGGTCCACCTGGTCGACAATCCCGGCTTCATGATCGGGCGCGAGGCGGAAATGGCGGGCACGATCCGCTATGGCGTGCAGGCGATGAACGCGATCTACAAGGCCACCGTGCCGCTGTGCTGCGTGGTGATCCGCCGCGCCTATGGCATCGCAGGCTCCGCGATGAGCAATGCCGAGGCATTCCAGTACCGCTTCGCCTGGCCATCAGGCGATTGGGGCAGCTTGCCGATCGAGGGCGGAATCGAGGTGGCCTACAAAAGCGAGATCGAGGCGGCAGCGGACCCGCTCGCCCACCTTGAGGCGATTCGCGCCCGGCTCAACCTGGTGCGCAGCCCGTTCCGCACGGCGGAGAAGTTCGGGATCGAGGACATCATCGACCCGCGCGAAACACGGCCCCTGCTGTGCGAATTCGCGGACCTCGCCTGGCGGGCGCTGGGATCTGACTGACCTCGTCCCGCGCCCTACCGTTGTCCCGGATCAGGTCCGGGACGACGCCATATAGGCTTCGATCTCAGCCACCTGCGCCGCGTCCAGCCGCAGGCCCAGCTTGGTGCGCCGCCAGACCACATCCTGGGCGCTGACCGCCCATTCCTTAGCCATCAGGTAATCAACCTCGGCCTGGCATAGCCCGGCGCCGAATTCGCGGCCGCGTGGGCGATCGAGCCAGCGCCGGGCGCGGGTGCCATAGGCCCGGGCGATCCGGTCCGCATCGGCGGGGGCAAGCACGGGGTACTCTGCCGCCAGTTCGGCGATCAGCGCGGGCAGCCCCCTCCACCGCAAAGTCGCCGCCGGGCAGCGGTGCGCTGGTGGTCCAGGCCGGACCGGTGAGCGCGGGGAGCCGCGCGGCGAGCCGGTCCACCGCTTCCTCCGCAAGGTGACGATAGGTGGTGATCTTGCCGCCATAGACCGACAGCAGCGGCGCGCCCTCGCCCTCTTCCGACAGGTCGAGCCGGTAGCCGCGCGTCGCCGCCTCGGGCCGGCCCGAGCCATCGTCGATCAGCGGACGCACCCCGGAAAAGGTCCAGACCACGTCGGCCGGAGTGACGGGCCGCGCGAAATAGCGGCTCGCGCCCTCGCACAGATAGGCGATTTCCTCGTCGCTGGCCCTGACCGGATCGCCGGGCTGCTGATCGGCATCGGTCGTGCCGATCAGGGTGAAGTCCCGCTCATAGGGAATGGCGAAGAAGATCCGCCCGTCCGGCAACTGGAAGAAATAGGCGTAGGCGTGATCGAACAGGCGCTTCACCACGATATGGCTGCCGCGCACCAGCCGCATCGCCTGGGCGGGCTGTTCGCCGATCAGCCCTTCGACTTCCAGCACCGCGGGGCCAGCCGCATTGACCAGCGCCGCGGCGTGGAAAGTGCCCGCCGGAGTTTCGATCCGCCAGCCGCCGTTATCGCGCCGCGCGGCAGTCACCGGTGTGCGAGTCAGCACCGTGGCCCCGTGCTCCGCCGCATCGCGGGCATTGAGCACCACCAGCCGGGCATCATCGACCCAGCCGTCGGAATATTCGAAGCCGGTGCGCAAGCCGGGGACCAGCGGCGTTCCCGCCGGATGGCGGCGCAGGTCCACGGTGCGCGTCGTCGGCAGCAGGCGGCGCCCGCCGATGTGATCGTACAGCAGCAGCCCCAGCCGCAGCAGCCAGCGCGGGCGCAGCCCCTTCACGTGGGGCAGCACGAAGCGCAGAGGGTGGATGATGTGCGGGGCGATTCTCCACAGCGCTTCGCGCTCGGACAGCGATTCGCGCACCAGGGCGAATTCGTAGTGCTCCAGATAGCGCAGGCCGCCGTGGATCAGCTTGGTCGAGGCCGAGGAGGTTCCCTGCGCCAGATCGCCGCGTTCCAGCAGCAGCACCCGCGCGCCGCGCCCCGCCGCATCGCGCGCAATCCCCGCGCCGTTGACGCCCCCACCGATCACCACCAGATCGAAGCGCTGATCCATGATTCCCCTGCCTCTGGCCCTACCGCAGACCTGGATCGGGGTTCTGCCTTGCCTGGCCGGGCGGAATCAAGCGCCGGAACAGCCGCCCGCGCTCGCTGTAGAGCACCAGCAGCAGCGCCGACAGACCGCAGCCCAGCAGCCCCAGCGCCAGCGGCCGCGCACTGCCATCGAAGGCATGGCCAATCCACGCCCCGATCAGCGCGCCCAACGCCATGCGGCTGAAGGCCTGGAACGATGCCGCCGCCCCCGCCATCCGCGCGAAGGGCTGAAGCGCGATCGAACCGAAATTGGCACCGGTGAACCCGATCAGGCAGATGTTGGCCGCCATCAGCGGCAGGAACTGCCACAGCGTCTCGCCCGGCTGGAATGCCTGCCAGACCTGCACCGCGCTGACCGCGATGAACAAGAGCAGCGCGGTGTGCGATACCCGCCGCGCGCCGAACCGCTCGACGATCCGCGAATTGGAGAAATTGGCGATTGCCATGCCGCCCGCCATGGCCGCAAAAATCAGCGGGAAGGTATCCCCAGCGCCAAAATGCTCGGCCACCAGCTGCTGCGAGGAATTGATATAGCCGAACATCGCCCCGGTCAGCATCGCGCCGCCGATCATGTAGCCCAGCGCCTGGCGGTTGCTGGCCGCCAGCCACATGTTGCCCGCGATTGTGGCCGGGCAGATCTCCTGCCGGAATTCGGGGCGTAGCGTTTCGGGCAGGCGCAACCAGACCCACAGCGCGGCGACCAGTGCCATCACGGCCATGCCGCCGAAGATCCAGCGCCAACTGGCAATCTGCATCACCGCCTGGCCATAGGAAGGCGCGATCATCGGCACGATCATGAAGACCACGGTGATGGTCGACATCATCCGTGCCATGCGGTCACCTTCGAACCGGTCGCGGATGATTGCGCCGGGCAGAACGGCCAGCCCGGCGGAGGAAATCGCCTGAATCACCCGGCAGGCCAGCAGCGCGGTAAAATCCTGCACCAGCGCGCTGGCCACAGCCATGGCGATATAGCAGGCCAGACTGACAAGCAGCACCGGGCGGCGGCCATAGCGGTCGGCCAGGGCGCCGGGCAGCAGCGAACCGATGCCCGAACCCAGCAGGAACAGCCCGACCACCAACTGCCGGTCATTGGGATCGCTGACCTTCAGGTCCGCCGCAATCTCGCCCAGCGCGGGCAGCATGGCATCAATGCTGAGCGCCTGGAGCGACATCAGCATGGCCATCAGCGCGATGAATTCGCGCGGGCCGATCCGCTCTGGCGCGGCCTGGTTGAAGGGATTGGGCATTCCCTGTTCCATGGCCGCTGATGGCGCCGCTGGCCATACCTTTTGCATCTGTTTCGCAATTGGGCGGCGCTGTAGGATGCCCCGCATGAGCGAACAGGCTGGCGGCAATGACGAGGACGACGACCGCGCGCCCGGCCTGCGCAAGATCATCCATGTCGACATGGACGCCTTCTACGCCAGCGTCGAGCAGCGCGACGAACCCGAATTGCGCGGCAAGCCCGTTGCGGTGGGCGGGGATGGCCCGCGCGGCGTGCTGTCCACCTGCAGCTACGAGGCGCGGGCGTTCGGCTGCCGTTCGGCCATGCCGTCGATCACTGCCCGGCGGCTGTGTCCGCAGCTGATTTTCCGCCGCCCGCGCTTTGCCGTCTACACCCAGGTGTCGCGCCAGATCCGCGCCATCTTCCGCGACTACACCCCGCACGTCGAGCCATTGAGCCTGGACGAGGCCTATCTCGACGTGACCGAGGACCTGCGCGGGATCGGCGGCGCTTCTTCGGGATCGGCCCGCGCGGCGCGGAGAAAATGGCATCGCTGGGGATCGAGACCGGCGCCGACCTTGCCGCCAAGGACATCGCCTTTCTGCGGGAACATTTCGGATCGCAGGCCGATTACCTCTACCGTGCGGCGCGGGGGATCGACCTGCGCCGGGTCAAGGCCAACCGGGCGCGCAAGTCGGTGGGGGCGGAACGCACGCTGGAAAAGGACATCTCGTCCGGCCCCGCTTTACGCGAAGTGCTGGACCGCATCGTCCAGCTGACCTGGGACCGGATCGAGCGCAGCGAGGCGCAGGGCCGCACCGTGACGCTGAAGCTCAAGCACGATGATTTCAGCGGCCTCACCCGCGCCCGCACGCTGGATGAACCCGTCAGGAATGGCGCCATGCTCGCGGCGGTCGGCCATGCCCTGCTCGATGAAGTGCTCCCCCTTGCCCGCCCGGTGCGGCTGGTCGGGCTGACGCTGTCGCACCTTGACAGCGAAGAGGCGGTCAGTCCTCCGCCCGCGGGCAGGGACGCGCAGCTTTCGCTGCTGTAAGCCAGCCGGGCAGGCCCGCGGCAAGGGCGGGCGAAAGGTTGGCAGGCAGCGCCGCTTCGCCAAAGAACGCCGCCTCGATCACCTCGCGCCCGTCCGGTGAGAGCGGGCCAGAGGCCGTGCCGGTGACGAGGTGCACCCGGTTGACCGTGCCGGACAGCGGCTCGTCCGCTACCGCGAAGAGGCGCGGATCATCCAGCGTGCAGCCGGTTTCCTCCAGCAGTTCGCGGCAGGCGGCGGCAAGCGGCTGCTCGCCCCGGGCGATCCCGCCGCCGGGCAGCATCCACCGCCCGCTGCCATAGGAATGGCGGATCAGCAGCACCCGCCCTTGCCCGTCAAAGGCCAGCACCCGGCAGCCCAGCAGCAGCGGCTGGCGCAGCCGCCACCACTGCTTGCGCAGCGCATGAGCGAAACGCAGCCCCGCGCGGTGGAGCGGCGCGGGAAGGAGGCGGATCATATCCGGCCCATCGCCCGCAGCGCCAGTGCGATGCCAACCAGCAGCATCGCCGCGCCCAGCGCGCGCCGCAGTCCCTTGAAGCTGCGCGCCGCGAGCGCCTCGCCCGCCATCCAGCCCGCCGCCACCAGCGCCATCGAGGCCAGCGCCCCGCCCACGCCCGCCGCGATCGGGGCGCGGGTGGCCAGCGCAATGGCAAGGATCAGAAACCGCGCAGCGTCGGTCAGCTGCTGGGCCAGCAGCACGATCAGGAAGGCGCCCAGCGAATGGGTCGGTTCGGCCGGAGGCCTGGGCGCGCGGGCGAAGATCAGTTCCAGCGCGGCAAAGCCGCAGGCCAGACCGGCGAAGAACAGCCGGGCATTGCCGTTCATCTGCGCGGTCAGGGCCAGCGCGGCCCAGGCGGCCAGCGCCGAGGTTGCCGCCGCGCTGCCCAGCGCAAGCACCAGCGCCGCCGGATGGCGCCCCTGCCGCGCCGCCAGCTGCGCCACCAGCACCTGATCGCGCCCGCCGATCCCGGCGGCCAACACGGCCAGCAAGGCAAAGATCATCCCGGACATTCAGCACCCCGCATGGCCCTAGCTGCACAGGCGCGGCGCGCGAGGTCAAGCGCGATCCGCTTAGCAAAAGCTTATATCCCGCCCCAACTTCGCATTGGAGGCTGGCCCGCCCCCGTTCCAAGGGCGAGCCTTGCGATAAACGCGAGCAGGAGAAGGCCATGTCCGGGATCGTCGTCCAGAATATCGAGCGCGCGCCGCTGGAAGTGATCGATGGCCTGGCCGCCTGCGGCGTCGCCACGGTGCACGAGGCGCAGGGCCGCACCGGCCTGCTCGCCAGCCATATGCGCCCGATTTATGCCGGGGCGCGGATCGCGGGCAGCGCGGTGACGATCAGCGCGCCTCCGGGCGACAACTGGATGGTCCACGTGGCGATCGAGCAGCTGAAGGAGGGCGACATCCTGCTCCTCGCCCCGACCAGCCCGTGCGAGGATGGCTATTTCGGCGACCTGCTGGCCACATCGGCCCAGGCGCGCGGCTGCCGGGGGCTGGTGATCGACGCGGGCGTACGCGACGTGCGCGACCTGACGGAGATGCGCTTCCCCGTCTGGTCCAAGGCGGTCTTCGCGCAAGGGACAGTCAAGAACACGCTGGGCAGTGTAAACGTGCCGGTGGTCTGCGCGGGCGCGGCGGTGCAGCCGGGCGACGTGATCGTGGCCGATGATGACGGCGTCTGCGTGGTCCCGCGCGCGCAGGCCGCCAAGGTTCTGGAAGCCGCCCGCGCGCGCGAAGCGAACGAGGGCGAAAAGCGCGCCAAGCTGGCCGCCGGGGTGCTCGGGCTCGACATGTACAAGATGCGCGAGCGGCTGGAGAAGGAAGGCCTCAAGTATGTCTGACCGGATCACCGGTCATTCCGCCCCGTGCATGTGGATGCGCGGCGGCACGTCGAAGGGCGGCTTTTTCCTGAAAGACGACCTGCCTGCCGATCCCGCCACGCGCGATGCCTTCCTGCTGGCGGTGATGGGCAGCCCCGATCCCGTCCAGATCGACGGAATGGGCGGGGCCGATCCGCTGACCAGCAAGGTCGCGGTGGTGAGCAAGTCGACCCGCCCCGGGATCGATGTCGATTACCTGTTTCTGCAGGTGTTCGTCGATCAGGCGATTGTCACCGATGCGCAGAACTGCGGCAATATCCTGGCTGGTGTCGGCCCCTTCGCGATCGAGCGCGGACTGGTCGCGGCGAGCGGCGATGAAACCCGTGTCGCGATCTTTATGGAGAATACGGGCCAGGTCGCCGTCGCCACGGTCCGCACCCCGGCCGGGCAGGTAACCTATGCGGGCGAGGCCGCGATCGACGGAGTCCCCGGGACTCACGCCCCGATCCCGACCGAGTTCCGCGATACCGCCGGATCCAGTTGCGGCGCCCTGCTGCCCAGCGGCAATCCGGTCGATGTGGTCAACGGCGTCCCAGTGACCCTGATCGACAACGGCATGCCGTGCGTGGTGATGAAGGCGGCCGACGTCGGCATCACCGGCTATGAGGACCGCGACTGGCTGGATGCCAATACCGAACTCAAGGCCCGGATCGAGGCGATCCGCCTGGCCGTGGGCGATCCATGAACCTTGGCGACGTGCGCGAAAAATCGGTTCCGAAGATGATGCTGGTTGCCCCGCCCGCGCGGGCGGCGCGGTTTGCGTGCGCAGTTTCATTCCGCACCGCGCCCACGCCACCATCGGCGTGCTCGGCGCGGTGAGCGTGGCCACCGCCTGTCTGATCCCCGGATCGCCCGCCGCCGAAGTGGCGCAGATCCCGAAGGCAGCCGCAAGACCCTGTCGGTCGAGCACCCGACCGGCGAAATGAGCTGCGTGCTGAAGTGAACGAGGCGGGGCGAAGTCGTTTCCGCCGCCCTGCTGCGCACCGCGCGCAAGCTGATGGATGGAGTTGTGTTCGGATGACCGCCCAAGCCGAAAGCCGTATCGTTTCCTGGCACGCCAACCCTTCGAAGCCGCGCTTCGTGCCGCCGCCGGGCGCGGTCGATGCGCATTGCCACGTGTTCGGGCCGATGGCGCAGTTCCCGTTCAGCGCCAAGGCCAAGTACCTGCCGGAGGATGCCGGGCCGGACAAGCTGTTCGCCCTGCGCGACCATCTGGGTTTCACCCGCAACGTCATCGTTCAGGCCAGCTGCCACGGCACCGACAATGCGGCGACGCTGGACGCCATCGCCAGATCGAACGGCATGGCGCGCGGCGTGGCCGTGGTCGATCCGGCGATTTCGGAAGAGGATCTGCACGCGATGCACGCGGGCGGGATTCGCGGCATCCGCTTCAACTTCCTCAAGCGGCTGGTCGACGATGCGCCCAAGGACAAGTTCCTTGAGGTCGCGCAGCGCCTGCCCAGGGGCTGGCACGTGGTGATCTACTTCGAGGCCGACATCCTGGGAGGAGCTGCGCCCTTCATGGACGCGATCCCCGTGCCGCTGGTGATCGACCACATGGGTCGCCCCGACGTACGCCAGGGGCCGGACGGGCCGGACATGAAGGCCTTCCGCGCCCTGCTGGATGGGCGCGCCGACATTCATTTCAAGGCCACCTGCCCCGACCGGCTCGACGCGATCAAGGAAGGCGGCATGGGCGATCCGTGGAATGACTTTGCCCGCAGCGTCGCGCCGCTGGTTGCCGATTATTCCGACCGCGCGATCTGGGGCACCGACTGGCCCCACCCCAACATGGAAACCGAGATCCCCGACGACGGCCACCTCGTCGACATGATCCCGCGCATCGCGCCGACGCCGGAACTTCAGCGCAAGCTGCTGATCGACAATCCGATGCGGCTTTACTGGGCGGACTGAGCCAAAGCCCGCTCAGCCCAGCCCGTCGACCAGCCGGCGCATGGCCGCCATGAAGGCGGCCTGCTCTGCGGGCGGACGGGGCGCCATGATGTCCTGCTGCACCAGACGGACAATGGGGAGCAGCGCAGCGTGGACGCGGCTGCCTTCGTCCGTCAGCCGCACCTCGCGGGCGCGGCGGTCAGCCGCGCTGATCGTGCGCTCGACCAGCCCCTTGCCTTCCAGCCGGTCGACCACCCCGCCGATTGTCGCGCGGTCATAGGCGATAAGCTGTGCCAGGGTTGCCTGGTCGATCCCCGGCCGGGCGGCCAGCGCATCCATCGCCGCGAACTGCACCGGGGTGATGTCGAACCCCGCCTCGCGCATCCGGGCGGCGAAAACCTGGGTCGATTGCTGCTGGAGCGCCGGATCAGGTGGCCGGGCATCCGTATATGTCCATGCGCCGCCATCCTTTCCAAGCCCGCGGGAAGCCCGCTCCGCCGCGATCCTAGTCCATTACGGCACCAATAGAAAGTATACTTACTTTTCTCGTTGACCGGATATAGTAAGTATGCAAATCAATTTGCGGGACGGGCCGCGACTCCTCTCGCGCGCACCGCATTGGAGAGTGACGGATGCAGTTTTGACCGGCCCCCACTCAGTGGTCCGCATTGATTGTTAGTGCAAGATTGCCTCCGCCGCCATGGCTGACCGCAGGTGGAGCGAAGCGGAACCGGAGGGCAGCCATGGCGGCACCGTTGTCTCGGGAGCCGGCGGCCGATATCCCTAGCGAGCTGTGCGGCCTGACGGTGTTGTAGTGCTGCCGCCAAGCTTCGATCAGGATCCTGCCTCGGCCAGAGTGTAGAAGATCTCACCGTTCAAGAGTTCGTCGCGCATCGAGCCGTTGAAGGACTCGCAGTAGCCATTCTCCCACGGACTGCCGGGTGTGATGTAGAGCGTCTTCACGCCGATCCTTGCCAGCCATGCTTGCACGGCATTGGCGATGAACTCGGGGCCGTTGTCTGACCGTATGTGTGCCGGCGGCCCCGGGTGACGAACAGCTCGGCGAGAGCCGCCAGCACGTCTTCGCTTCTGAACCGCCTGGCTACCGGCAAAGCCAGGCATTCCCGGCTGGCCTCATCGATGATCGACAGGATCCGGAACTTGCGGCCGTCATGGGTACGTCCCTCGACGAAGTCGTAAGACCAAACGTGCCCCGGATACTCGGGCCGCAGCCGGATGCACGATCCGTCATTGAGCCAGAGCCTGCCCCGCTTCGGCTGCTTCTGCGGCACCTTGAGACCCTCGCGCCGCCAGATGCGCTCGACCCGCTTGCGGTTAACCTGCCATCCCGCATCGCGCAGCAAAGCCGTCACTCGGCGATAGCCATAGCGGCCAAACTGCCGGGCAAGCGCGATAATGTCATCGGTAAGAGCGCCTTCGTCATCTGCCCCGCGAGGCACCTTGCGCTGTGTCGATCGATGTTGGCCAAGAACACGGCAGACCCGTCGCTCCGGAAACCGCCATCATGCCCATGATATGATCGATGCAGCGCCGTCGGCGCGCGGGGCTCAGAAGTTTCCTTGGCAGCCTCCTGCAGGATCAGCTTGTCCAGGGTCAGGTCCGATACCGCACGGCGCAGCCGGCGTTCTCCTTCTCGAGCTCTTTCATCCGCCGCGCCTGGTCGGTCTTCAGGCCGCCATACTCCCGGCGCCAGCGGTAATAGGTCTGCTCCGTGACACCAATCCGTCGGCACGCATCCGCAACCACCCCGCCCTGAGCCAGAACAATCTCCGCTTCACGCAGCTTGCCGATGATCTCCTCCGGCCTGTGCTTCCTTGCCATTCCATTCCTCCTTCGTGGCAAAATCTAAAACAGAAAATGGGCCACTCAGAAGGGGGCAGATCACTGGTGCGGGTTCGCCATGTTCGACTTGCGTGGCCCACATGCTTTCCGCGCGCGCGACCAGGCAGGTCCAATCCTGGCCGAATTCGGCGTAGGTTGTCTTAGAGCGCGAGGACCGTCTCCTCCTCGCTCCAGCGTTTCCGTAGACTGCCTTCGTCCCCCATGACGATGTTTTGAGCCAGGCCGCCCAGTGGCGCAAGTGGCTTGGACTGCCGTGGTTTCTCCGGCGGGCACAAGTTCCCTTCGATCCGGGCGGCCGTTTTGTGCACCGGACCTGGCCGCACGCGTTCAGCCATCAATGCCCGGCCCGCACCGGTTCGCGGGCGCTCACCCGTGTTGGGCATGACGTCTGCCCTTGGCCGTGCGGCCTGTCGGTTTGGTGCAACGAGCCACCAGATACGAAAGGACAAATCCATGGCCCGCAACAATTCCGCACCGGCAGCCGAAGCCAAGGCCCCGGACTTTATCGCCTGGCACGTCGCCAACAGAGGCGACAAGGCTGTCAATCGGCGTTCAATCGGGACCCCCTATCGGCGCGCAAAAGGGACCCCCTTTGCGCTGCGAGGGTCGGTTGATACTGGGCGCAGGTTTCGCGCTGCTGGCGGCGTAGGGAGGGCGTAGCCCGACCGGAGACGGCAGCAGCGCGAAGGCGTTTCTTCGAGGTGGTCAGCTGCGGTGCTTGAAGCGCCAGCTGTCGTTGCCGGTCTCGACGATATCGCAATGGTGGGTGATGCGGTCGAGCAGCGCGGTGGTCATTTTGGGATCGCCGAAGACGGTGGGCCACTCGCCGAAGGCCAGGTTGGTGGTGATGATGACCGAGGTCTTCTCGTAGAGCTTGCTGATGAGGTGGAACAGCAGCTGCCCGCCTGATTTGGCGAACGGCAGGTAGCCCAATTCGTCGAGGACCACGACGTCGAGCCGGCTGAGCTGGGCGGCCATGGCGCCGGCCTTGCCGATGCGGGCTTCCTCCTCGAGCCGGGTGACGAGGTCCACCGTGTTGAAGTAGCGGCCGCGGGCACCGGAACAGACGACGCTGGCGGTGATCGCGGTGGCCAGGTGGGTCTTGCCGGTTCCCGTCCCGCCGATGAGCACGATATTGCGCCGTCCTGGCAGGAACGAACCCGCGTGTAGCGAACGCACCAACCCCTCGTTGATCGGGGTGCCCTCGAACACGAAGGCATCGAGGTCCTTGACAACCGGCAGCTTGGCTGCGGTCATGCGGTAGCGGATCGAGGCAGCATGGCGATGCGCCGCTTCCGCTCGTAGCAGGTCGGTCAGGATCTCGTGGGTCGTGCGCTTGCGCTGGAGCCCTGTAGTGACGGCCTCATCGAACGCCCCGGCCATGCCCCTGAGGCCGAGCCCGCGCATCGCCTCGATCATCTCATGCCGCTGCATCGAGGCCCCGCACCGCATCGTATCGGGCGCAGTCCGCGATCGGCGGATGGCTGAGCTTGAGATCGACGACCACGTCGAGGGGCCTCTCGGATAGTGGCTCGCGGTATCGGGCCAGGATGTTGAGGATCACCTCGTCGCTGGCCGCACCGGCATCAAGCGCTTCGCGGATCGCAGCCTCGACCGCGTCCAGGCCATCGGTCAGCACAGCGGCCAGCACGCGCACGAAGCGCCGGTCGGCCTCGTCACCGCTCCCCAGTTTGCGGCGCAGCCGCGCCAGTGCCGGCGGCAGGTCCCAGCCCTGGAAGGGCGCACCGTTGCGCAAGGCGCCGGGCTTGTTGGCCAGGACGGGCAGGTAGTGCCAGGGATCGTAGATCGTCCGGTCACGGCCGAAGTGCCGGGCATGCTCGGCGATGACCTCGTCGCCGAGGCGCACGACGATCCGGTCGGCATAGGCACGGACCTGGACGGCACGCCGCGCGGCCTTGGCCATGACAGAATAGCGGTTGCGGTCGAAGCTGATCAGGCAGGTGCCGGTCACGGCGTGGGTTGTCTCATGGAAGCCATCGAACGGTGCCAGCATCGGCTGCAAAGATGGCCGCTCGAGATCCAGCGCCTCGGCCACGGTCAGTTCCTTCTGCTCGGGATGGGGATGCAACGCGGCCCAGCGCAGGCACTCGGCCTCCAGCCATCCGCTGAGCTCTTCGATGCTGGCGAAGCGCAGACGGGGCTGGAAGAAACGGCCGCGGATGGTCTGGACCTGGTTCTCGACCTGACCCTTCTCCCATCCCGCCGCCGGCGAGCAGGCCGTGGGCTCGACCATATAATGATCCGCCATGACCAGGAACCGGCGGTTGAACACCCGCTGTTTGCCCACGAAGACCGCGGCGACAGCGGTCTTCATGTTATCGTAGATCCCGCGCAGCGGAACGCCGCCGAAGAAGGCGAAGCCCCGGGCATGGGCATCGAACACCATCTCCTGGGTCTCGCGGGGATAGGCTCGGACGTAGACCGCCCGAGACGCGCACAGCCGCATATGCGCCACCTTCACCCGCATCGGCTTGCCGGCGATCTCCACGTCCTCGTGGCTCCAGTCGAACTGGTAGGCTTCGCCAGGCTGGAACAACAGCGGGATGAAGGCAGGTGCGCCGTCGCCCGCATCCTTGCGCCGGGCTTCCGCCCAGCGCCGGGCGTAGCGCCGGACCGCGTCGTAGGAACCCTCAAACCCCTCGCGGCACAGCAGGTCATGGATCCGGGTCATGCGCAGCCGATCGCGCCGATGCCGGGCCTCGTTCTCCGTCAGCAGCGTATCAAGGCGCTCCTGGAACGGCCCAAGCCGGGGCAGCGGTTGAACCGTGCGGTGATAATCGAACGCGCCTTCCGGCGCCCGGATCGCCTTGCGCACCACCTTGCGAGACAGACGCAGATCCCGCGCAATCGCCTTGATCGCCTTCCCACTGGCGTGCTCGCGCCGGATCCGAACGACTGTCTCCACTATCAACATCCCGATCTCGCTACCTGGAAAACCAGGCAGCCAGCTACACCATCGGAATGAGGGGTCCCTTTTAGACGCCAATCACCCCGCTAACGGGGTCCCTTTTGCACGCCGGTCCACACCACAAGGCCTTCTGGACCAAGGTTGGAGCAGCGTGGTTCCACCGCGACCGCAAGGGCGTTTCGCTTCAGCTGGAGGTCGTGCCGATCAATGGCCGCATCGTCCTGCGCACGCCGCTCGACGACGAGGCCAAAGGGGAGCAGCCGGGCGCTTAGCGCCCGGCCTCGATCGCGGATACGACGTTGCGATTGGCGCAGCGTCATATCAGGCCTTTCCCGATTATCTTTGCGCGAGTTGCGTGCGTTTTGCGATCAGCCCAGGCTGGCACGCTTGCTTAGATCGGCCACTGGAAATGGCTCTGTCATTTCGCGAGGTCGCGTCCGTCAAGGTGGTGTAATTTCGGCTGTGGCCGTGGGCCATCGTCAGGCGGCTTTGGCGGTGATGTGTAGGGGCTGATTTTCCTCCTCGATCATGGGTTGGTTGAGTTCGGCCATGCCTTCGATCTGCATGTATCGGTGCTGGAGCTGCCACTCGTCGTTCTGCTCCATCAGCACAGCCCCGACGAGGCGGATGATGCTGTCTTCGTTCGGGAAGATTCCGACGACGTCGGCGCGGCGCTTGACCTCCTTGTTGAGCCGCTCGAGCGGATTGGTTGAGTGTAACTTCGTGCGGTGCTGGGTGGGAAAGCCGGTGTAGGCGAGCACGTCGGTTTCGGCCTCGTCCATGCAGGCGCCGAGCTTGGGCCAACGGGTGCGCAACTGGTCGGCGACCTGTCGCCAGACCTGCGTTGCGCTTTTCTGATCGGGCTGCAGGAAGACCTGGCGGATCGCGGCGGCGACGACAGTGTTCTGGCCCTTGGGCACATAGGACAGGGCATTGCGCATGAAGTGCACCCGGCAGCGCTGCCAGGTGGCGCCCATGACGCGGGTGATCGCGCCCTTGAGGCCCTCGTGAGCATCGGAGATGACCAGCTTCACGCCGGTAAGACCGCGCCGAACAAGGTCCTTCAGGAAGTCGGACCAGAAGACCTCCGCTTCCGAGGGGCCGATATGCAGGCCGACGATCTCGCGCCGGCCCTCGGTGTTGACGGCCATGGCGATTATTGCGGCAACGCTGATGATCCGCCCGCCTTCGCGTACCTTGAGATAGGTGGCATCGAGCCAGAGATACGGCCATTCGCCGGTGAGCGGGCGTTTCAGAAAGGCATGGACGCGCTCGTCAATGTCCTTGCAAAGCTTGGAGACGGTGGACTTGGAGATGCCGGTCATGCCCATGGCCTGGACGAGTTCATCGACCCGCCGGGTGCTGACCCCGCCGATCCACGCTTCCTGGATCACCGCAACCAGCGCTTTCTCGACCATCTTGCGGGGCTCAAGGAAGCCCGGAAAGTAGGACCCAGCACGCAGCTTGGGGATTTTCAGGTTCAGCGTGCCTACCCGGGTATCCAGCGAACGGTCGCGATAGCCGTTGCGCCAGGTCGCGCGCTCGCTGCTGCGTTCGTGGCGACCCGCGCCGATCAGGCCATCAACGTCGGCCTCCATGATCAGCTGCAGCACGTTCTCGGCGATGGTGCGCAAAAATCCGGTTGGCCGCCCTTCGCAGCAAGCTCTTCGATCAGTAATCTGTCCTCGGTCATCGGGAACTCCTCTTCGTCACGGTTGAAGTGTGCAAACTCCACCATAACGATGAACCCGGTGGCCACCAGCGACGCCGCATTCCGGGGTGGGGCATGCCCCACCCCGGAATACACCATCGCCTACACCGGAAATTACACCACGAGCGCGGACGCTAACTTTCGCGAGCCTGGCTAAGACCTTGCGAAAGCAAGCAGCGGCTCGATCTCGCCACCATCCGCTGCCCTCAGCGCCGCGACATAAGCTCTTCTGGTTTCACCCGGATCGACCAGATTGGCCCTGCCCCAAGTGAAGCGGGGCTGGCCCATCTCCGTTGCGAGCAGGTCAGCGACCAGGCGGGAGTGCCGACGATTGCCGTTGGGGAATGGGTGTATGGACACCAGCCGGGGGGAGAAGCGGATCGCAATCTCGTCCGGGGGGTAGGTGGCGTTGTCTACCCAGTACCGCGCATCGTGGACGAGCTCTCGTACCGCCATGGGAATGCGGTAGGCGTCGATGCCGATATTGCGCGGAGTCTTGCGATACTGGCCTGCCCACTTCCAGACTTCGCCGAACATCCGTTTGTGCAGATCCCGCAGGAATGCATCGTAGAGCACGTCAACATTGCGCGCGCGCCGGAGCCAGAGGCTGGCCCGGGTGATGTTGATCTGCTCGGCTTCGTTCAGTTCGGCTCTGGTGGTGATGTAGGTCGGAATAAGCTGTTCGCGTTCTTCCGCTTCGAGCGGCGTATTGGCTTCGTCTTCACCGTCGTAGAGAGGATCGGTCATTCATCCTCCCACAGGTAGCGCAGCGGCTCATTCAGGATCTCGGCAGTCAGACGCGCAAGTTCCTCCTGCATCTGCCCAGTGGTTAGAGACTGGTTCTCCAGCATCATGCCCTGTGCAACGGGACCGAACTGATCGAGAGCTTTGGCTGCCGCGCGGTCGCGCACGATCTCGTCGAGCGGTGCCTTGGGCACGAGCGCGTAAACAAGCTGGCAGTTGAGCGCCTCGGCAGCCTCTCGCAGGGATTTGAGGGTAGTGGCGTCGGTTGCCTCCGCCTTTTCCAGCGCGATAATACGCGACTGCACCACGCCCATGCGCTTGGCGAGCTGGCGCGATGTCATGCCCAGCGAATCGCGGATAGCGCGTATCCAGCCCCCGTGCGGACGCGGGAGGCTTTGTTCCCGCAGAAAGGCGAGCTTCCTGTCGAGGTTTTTTCGAGCCAGTTCGGCTTGCCGATCCTTGATCATCGCAGTCCTCCGCTGCATTTATGATCATAAATAAGTGATTTTGTCAAAGGGTAAAGATCATTAATAAATGGTCATATGACACCATTATGATCACTTTTATGTGATTACCATTCGAAGTTTGAGCGGCGAACGTCCGCGACAGAGCTTGTGGGCGCAACGGCGCGTGCCATATCCTTCTACGCGGTAATCCTCAATTCAGATCCGATTTCAATGACATCGGCATCATCTGGAACCTCGAGCTGCATTTCGTCGATCCAGCTCGAAACCCAGTCTCGTCTCGCTTGAGACCAAGCATCGAATATCGGTAGCTTCCGATAGATCGCGCGAGTTCGAATGATCTCATCGACAATGGCGCGGACGATCGCAGGGACTCGATGACGGTTCAGCTCCGCCCTGACGAGCCCTTCGTCGGCGCTGAGGCTAGCAATGATCGATCTGCCATAACCTGGTTGCTCCAACTGATCTTCAAAAGCTCCGATCAGCGTGGCCAAAATATCTTGCAGCCCTGTGGTGACGAAGGGGGCAGAAATGACGACTTGGTCGTTTATCTGCCGGTTATGCCACGCCAAAAGGAATTGGCTGACCGAACGAAAGATATCGAGAAAATTTGCCAGCCCGCCCAGATTTCCTCGATCGACATGCCGCTCAAGGCGCGTACGGATATGTCGCTGGACGAACTCCCAGATAGCTTCGCGCAATTCGGCGACCGACGCGCCGCTTGACCCAATAGCCCAATGTTCGGGAACGTCGCCCGAAAAAGGATCGCGCGCTCGCCAGCGCCCAAAACCTCCACTGCCCGAAATGGCACCGTCGTGGAACCGAATGTTTGTCCGGTTGATGAAATCGATCGCCTCGTCGATTCCGCCAAGAGCATCGACGTATTCAATAAGGCCGTCGCCACTTTCGATCACTCTCTGCAGCCTATTAGCTGCGGCGGATCCTCCTCCACGATCGCGCAGCAACCGTGGCAGTTGCTTTACGGAACAAAGCTGACTCTTCACTTCGCAACCGTAAAGCATGGCACGAAGCTGACCCACTGCCGGCTGGTCGAACTTGGCTTGGTCATCGTCCTTCAGTGCCAGGACGAAATCAGCCTTCTCCACGCCGAGGTTCCAGGAGAGAGTTGGCAGCGTGTCACCACGTTTGAATATTCGCAATGAAAGGTCAGTCGCGTCTGCGGGTATCGCTGATGTTGCCAGAAGCTGACCTTCTTCGGTCAGGACAAGCGATTGCAGCTTCAACCCGTGAGGCTCCTGGACCGGAGGGGCGGGTTCAGCAATCGCCACCGACATGAATCTTTCGGGTTCAATCTTCGCAAACTTCAGGTCGTCTTGCTTCAACGCCCCGGCTGCGTTCTGTTTGGTCGCGAACCAGAGACATGCCTCGCTATTGCCGCCAGAAAGAGCGGCATTGGACATGTTCGCGCTCCCGGCGAGCCAATAAGTGGATTCTGGTGTTTGGAAGGCGAGTGCCTTTGCGTGCATCTTTCGCCCAGCCTTTTTCGATGTGGCCGAAATCAGTTCCAGATCTCCAATCGAATCGCGCAGCTCCACAAACCTCTCTACCGGTAAATTGCTATAACCGGACTGGCTGACGATCTGGATGGTTGCTGTGGGGAAAAGCGCCCTTATCCGCTCAACCATACGAAGGTTGCTGTCGAAAAATGGGGCGAGCATCACGACCTTGCGAACATCTGTGTTACTCATGCGCGCGACTATCTGTGGCCAGAGCGGACCATCGTGACTGGAGAGCAGTTCGATGTCCTGCGTGCTGACATCGGCATCGCCTAGCCAAGAAAAGGCGTTCTCGAGCCGATCGAATATATCCTTCTTCAGCCACTTCGACACCGGCCCCGCTTCTTGGGCGTAGCGCTGGAATTGACGAAATATCGAAGCGATCAGGGGGGCATTTGCGTTTCGATCGTCGCCGCTCGACGACTCCAGCGTCGAGATCAACTCGAAGTTATGTCCTGTTCCGGCAGATGTGCAGTTATTGCTGCCAACCGACGCAATCACCTTTTCCTCGCCGATCGAAAGGTACAATTTCGGATGGAACACTCCGCCAGTTCTACTGATAGGAATAACGAAGTAGTTCCGATCGAAACCTTGCCCCTGCTTGTTGTTTTCGAGGATGTCCCGGTAGCGGTCATTGTCGATGAAAACGATCACCGTAGCGCCATCGAACGCCGGAGTGGGGAGTATGCGCCGCTCGAAAAAGTGCGAATCAAAATCATATGTAGCAACGAACGCAAACTTACCCCTGATCTTCTTCAAGAACTCAAGGAAATCGACGGTCACGAAACTACGTCCTCCAGAAGGAAGTTGAGCATTTCCTGGCCATCCGGCGTCAGGCATTGACCTTTTTCCGGATCGCGGTCGATCAGCCGCAAGTCTCTCAAAACCTGCATCGCGCTTGGGAATCGGGGGTTTCCGGAATCCACATCGTCACGGGTGAGCCCCGTCCCCACGACCATCGGGCCATCAACTCGGAATAGCGGGGGACTTCCGCCAAACCCCTTTTCGTAACTCATTGTTTCGTGCTGACGCACCACAAATCGGCTTACAACCCGATACAAAATTTCCCGGTTTGGCGTGTTCCACCAGTCTTCGAAATCCAAAGCGAGCATGCGCGCGACCGTTGGCATGGCGACGTCAGCACTTGGATCGAATACCTTCTGGGCGTTCCATCCTTTATGAGCATCGGCAACGGTCAGATCGTATCGAAGCATCAGGCAGTATAGCAACATAGCGGCGACCGCCGCGCCCGCGGACCCAGAAACCAAGTCCTGCTCGATAAGCGCGTCACGGAGAAATCGTTCGACGAACGGATTTGATGCGAAAATCTCGGATGAACCAGCAACGCCGCTTGTCTGACCGGGAACGTCAATCGCCAGCAATGCCAAGGAAGCGGCCGGGGTAAGATCCAAGAACGGGACGGGAAACTCTACGCCGAATAGCTCGCCGAGCACTTCGGCTGCTTCGACATTGTCAAACGCCTCAATTACGTCTGCGACAGCCCTACCGGCTGGGTAATTCAGGATCGCACGAACAAAGCTGGCCAGCAGCGATTCTAGGGCGATTGTCAGATAGTTATGGAACTGGAAAATGCGCCAGCGCTCAGATATATCGATCAGCGAAGGCAGCAATTCCACCGACACGGCCTCGTCTTCCTCGTCGAAGATCATCCGATAGTATGCCAAGTCGCCGAACGATCGCTCGTCGAGTTCCACACCTGCATCAGCTGTGACCAAAGTCGCCCATAAAAGGAGCAGCAGGCTCATGCGTCGCCGATAATGGGAATTAAGCTGGGAGTCGCTATCGGTCGAGAAAAACAGATCGCGCAATGGTAAAAGGTCGAACTCCTCTGCCGCTCGCAATTCACACAGCCCTGCCGAGGCGCCGAATTCCTCGAGCACATCCAGATCCATCGATCCGCCTTCTGGCCCCATTTTAACAAATTCTGTTCCCGCAACCGCTTGACCGAAGGCGGTGGCTAATTCGCGCCCCTTGGCGGACAATTCGCCAGAGGTCAGGTTGTTGGATTGGCCGTTTTCGTCCTCATCGTCGGCTGTATCAGGGCTCGCGCTCTCCGCGAAAATGCCAAGATTGATCAGGGACCCCTTGTACGCAGCGAACCCACTGGCGTTGTCGCGCAGATGGCTCCATTGGCCAAGATCAATCGAGCGCTTACTTGAATTCGCCGCAAGATCGACCGCTCGATTGGAACCCTGCAGAGACCCACCTTCACACGGATTGCCGTTGTGATGAAGGACCGCACCCAGCGTCATTGCCCTTTCGTCAATCAAGACAAACCGCATAAGCTGGTCGAAGTCGCCCTTGCCCCTCGTTCGATCTTGGGCGCGCTGGAATGCCCATGGGAAAAAAGAATAATAACGGGCGCGCGGCGTGATCGAGGTAATGCAATGTAACAATTCAGCGCCTAGGCGTGCACCAACCCGAAGCGTCATGCCCAGCGGATCACCGGTACCCGATGACGGCAGCTCGCTGTTCCAATTGAGCAACGCGACACCGGTTGGAAGGCGCTTGAGATTTAGCAAATGACCCCCAGCAAATTCAGACGGTTCACGATATCAAACAATCCTCCGCGTTGCCTCGCTCCAATATTGCCTCAAGCCGCGCGGCTGGTCGAAGCTGGAAGTGCCGATAGGCTTCTCCATTCGGGTTATCTTTGTTGGATGGTTCGAACGCCCTGCGGACACGTTTGCGTCAGTAGTCAGTGTTGCTTCGGGTTATGCTTAAGACCGACCGCAAGGGCTAAAACAGCGCCCTCGCTCTTCTCTTAGTTAGCAGTGAATAGGTTCGTCGAGGCATCAATTGTTGGCCTGGCCTCGCTTTAGCTGATCAAGGTAATCGGCCCACCATTGCGCCATCTCGACGCGTTCGGCCCAATGCGCACCGCGATGGTAAGCTGCCCGAACGGCATCCTTATCCTTGTGAGCCAATGCCCTTTCGATGGCATCGGGAGACCACTTGCCCGACTCGTTGAGCAAGGTGCTGGCCATGGCCCGGAAGCCATGGGCAGTCATTTCGTCACCGGCATAGCCAAGCCGCCGCAGCGCTGCGTTGACCGTGTTCTCGGACATCGGTGATTTCGGCGTCCTGATCGACGGGAAAACATACTTCCCGCCGCCGGTGAAAGCCTTCGCCTCCTTCAGCACAGCGATAGCCTGCCTGGACAAGGGAACTGCGTGTTCGAGGCGGGTCTTCATCTTTGCGGGAGGGATGCGCCACACCGCATCGTCGAGATCGATCTCCCGCCATTCCGCGTGACGCAGTTCGCCTGGCCGGACAAATACCAGCGGCGAGAACAGGAGCGCATACTTGGTTGTCGGATACCCCTCATAGCCATCGATCGCGCGCAGCAGTTCGCCGACGCGCCGGGAATCGAGGATCGCGGCGAAATGCTTTGGTTTGCGACTGGCGAGCGCGCCGCGCAGATCACGGGTCGGATCGACCTTGGCTAACTGGTTGGCGACCGCGAACCGGAACACCTGTCCAGCGAACTGGAGCGTCCGGTGAGCCTTCTCGTCGTTCTTGGACGCTTCATAAGGCCGGACAGCCTCCAGAACCTCTACCGGCTCGATCTCGACAATCGGACGGTTGCCCAGCTTCTTTTGCAGCAGGCTCAGAAACCACTCGCGCTTGCGGACCGTCGCTGCCGCCAGCCCATCCCGCCGGTTCTTCTCAATGTAAGCTTTGGCGACCGCGCTGAAGGTGTTCAGTGCGCTGATCTTGGCAGCAATCTTGTCGCGGCGTTTCTGATCAGCCGGATCGATACCTTTGGCCAGGCTCCCCCTGGCCGTATCGCGGGCATCGCGAGCGTCACGGAGCTTCAATTCAGGATAGGACCCCAAGGCAAGCTTCTTCTCGACCCCGGCGCCATTGCGGAATTTCATTCGCCAAAGCCGTCCGCCCGAGGGGGTCACGAGCAGATAAAGGCCCTTCTCGTCGGCAACCTTGTAAGCCTTGGCTTTGGGTTTGAGGGCGCGGATCGCAGTCTCTGTCAGAGCCATTTGGGGGCCTTTCGAATTTGGGGTTGGCGAAGGCCCCCACAAAAGGCCCCCAAATCGTCGCGGCTGCAGGCGAATTTCAGCGAACCTTGGCGGCCAAGCCAAGGCAATTTATCGCAGATTTCCGGGGTTTTAGCAACCTTCAGCGGTCAATGGCGAAGGTGAAGGTGGTGCCGCTTACGTGAGGCGCAGATGGATCGGCTGACTTGTCGCATGTCGAGTGCTCGTTTTTGGCGGATTTGCGTGTGCTGAGTTCGAGTCCGCTTACGTGACCCACACTCGTGACCGAGTGTTCAAGGAGAGCCTTGGCCAGCGCCTCTTTCGTTGCCGGTGAACGCCCTTCGAGGTCGTCCAGTACGGCGTCGATCCAGCGACGATCAGCCTCGGTTGCCGCGAAGCCCGAAGGCCCCTGACCCCGCGTTAACGGTCTCGGATCATCCCGAAGAACATCACGGGCTTCGCCGATGTCGGGTGATGACTGGAGACCGTCCGGGTTATCAACCCAAGCAGCATCAGGAGACGCTTCTCCAGCCCCGTGGGAGCGTTCAGGGATGCTCGGCCCCATGATGCCGTCGATGCCCTCCGAAGCGTCCTCAGCCATCCTCAGGCGGCTTTCTTAAGGTCGGTCATACGGGCCTTGATCCGGGAGACCGACCCCACACCGACCTTGGCCTTCTTGGCCGTGACCGAGAGACTGACGCCTTGAGCGAGCAGCTTCTCGACCTTCTTCACCTTCAAGGGATCGAGCCGTGGCCTTCCTGCTCGTTTTGTCGAACGAGCCAAGCCTGCCATGATCCTCTGCCTCAGGATCGAACGTTCGAACTCGGCAAAGACTGAGAGCATCGAGAACATGGCTCGGCCTGCCGGTGTCGAGGTATCGAGCCCTTGTGTGTGGAGATAGAGATCGACGCCGCGTTCGTTGATCTCGCCAAGGAAGCTCACGAGATGCTGGAGGGACCTTCCGAGACGATCCACCGACCAGCATGCGATCAGGTCGATCTCCTTCCGCGCGACCATCTTCATGAGCTTGTCGTAGCCGGGGCGTTTGTCCCGGCCTTTGGCTCCTGAGATGCCTTCATCGGCAAGGGTCTCGACGATGTGCCAGTCGAGGCGCTGGGCGACGGCTGGAGTTCTTGAAGTTGGTTCTCGACGGTCTGCTGATCAGTCGAGACGCGGAGATAGAGGGCAACGCGTTTGGTCATCCATCCGGACTCTCACAGATTTGAGAATTGTCCAGAAAATGTGGCACGCTGGCGCACTACCGCATTGCGAGGAGCCGAAGATGTCTCGAACACCACCCTACTCAGGCACCACAGGGTACCGCGATCCAGTTTCGATTCTTGTCTTCAATAAGGAAGGGACCACAGTCTACTCGCGCTTGATCCGCCGAGTGCCTATTCGACTGGCTTTACGAGAAGGCGGCACCATCGACGTTGTGCGATACGACGGGCGCTACTGGCCGACGTACGAGCCCGAGACATTGCCCGACCAACCATGGTTCGACCGGCGAGACACTCTCTACGGTCCCGACCAGAAGCCATTGAAGCTCCCGCTCACCGAACGCTTCCTGTTCGAAGGTGATCAACATCGAGGTGGCTACGGTTGGTAGCCCACCAATTTCAAATGATTTGGGGAGAGGAACCTGCGCGACCTCTTGGGTGCGAGAATCTGCGGTTTTTGGACAGCCGGTGACAAAACGGTTTTGGAAGGGGGGGAACGGTAGGTGGTCCCATTGGCCAAAAAATCATTTCCCTGCCTACGCGGGTATCATGTGGCAGAGGATGGATTGCTCATGATGGCCTGATGGGGCTAAGTTAGCTCTGATGACTGTGGACGAACTTCACGCGCGGGTCGCGTCCGTCAAGGTGGTGTAATTTCGGCTGTGGCCGTGGGCCATCGTCAGGCGGCTTTGGCGGTGATGTGTAGGGGCTGATTTTCCTCCTCGATCATGGGTTGGTTGAGTTCGGCCATGCCTTCGATCTGCATGTATCGGTGCTGGAGCTGCCACTCGTCGTTCTGCTCCATCAGCACAGCCCCGACGAGGCGGATGATGCTGTCTTCGTTCGGGAAGATTCCGACGACGTCGGCGCGGCGCTTGACCTCCTTGTTGAGCCGCTCGAGCGGATTGGTTGAGTGTAACTTCGTGCGGTGCTGGGTGGGAAAGCCGGTGTAGGCGAGCACGTCGGTTTCGGCCTCGTCCATGCAGGCGCCGAGCTTGGGCCAACGGGTGCGCAACTGGTCGGCGACCTGTCGCCAGACCTGCGTTGCGCTTTTCTGATCGGGCTGCAGGAAGACCTGGCGGATCGCGGCGGCGACGACAGTGTTCTGGCCCTTGGGCACATAGGACAGGGCATTGCGCATGAAGTGCACCCGGCAGCGCTGCCAGGTGGCGCCCATGACGCGGGTGATCGCGCCCTTGAGGCCCTCGTGAGCATCGGAGATGACCAGCTTCACGCCGGTAAGACCGCGCCGAACAAGGTCCTTCAGGAAGTCGGACCAGAAGACCTCCGCTTCCGAGGGGCCGATATGCAGGCCGACGATCTCGCGCCGGCCCTCGGTGTTGACGGCCATGGCGATTATTGCGGCAACGCTGATGATCCGCCCGCCTTCGCGTACCTTGAGATAGGTGGCATCGAGCCAGAGATACGGCCATTCGCCGGTGAGCGGGCGTTTCAGAAAGGCATGGACGCGCTCGTCAATGTCCTTGCAAAGCTTGGAGACGGTGGACTTGGAGATGCCGGTCATGCCCATGGCCTGGACGAGTTCATCGACCCGCCGGGTGCTGACCCCGCCGATCCACGCTTCCTGGATCACCGCAACCAGCGCTTTCTCGACCATCTTGCGGGGCTCAAGGAAGCCCGGAAAGTAGGACCCAGCACGCAGCTTGGGGATTTTCAGGTTCAGCGTGCCTACCCGGGTATCCAGCGAACGGTCGCGATAGCCGTTGCGCCAGGTCGCGCGCTCGCTGCTGCGTTCGTGGCGACCCGCGCCGATCAGGCCATCAACGTCGGCCTCCATGATCAGCTGCAGCACGTTCTCGGCGATGGTGCGCAAAAAATCCGGTTGGCCGCCCTTCGCAGCAAGCTCTTCGATCAGTAATCTGTCCTCGGTCATCGGGAACTCCTCTTCGTCACGGTTGAAGTGTGCAAACTCCACCATAACGATGAACCCGGTGGCCACCAGCGACGCCGCATTCCGGGGTGGGGCATGCCCCACCCCGGAATACACCATCGCCTACACCGGAAATTACACCACGAGCGCGGACGCTAACTCACGCGCTGCTGACTGAATGCAGTTGCCACGATAGTCACAACACATGCCAAAGCGAAGCATCACTGACGACGAGATCGCGCTCATAAAAGCGATGTCTGCGCGGGGCATGAAGAATAAAGACATTCAGTTCTATTTCAACCGACCTGACCGAGCCGTGAACAGTGGTCGTATCACCGGCATCCGCGAAGGTAGCTACGGGCCTTCCAAAGACATCGCCCCCGCATCCGAGGAGCAGGTTGACGCCCTATTAGCGGCCCAAAGCCAGACAGAGCCTCTATCAGCGGTCATTATTCCGAGCCTGCAAGGTCATAATGATACTAACCCGTTGAGCGCAGATACGATCAAGACACTATTCGACAATGACGGGGACGGGGTTTGGCGCTTTGCAGTGGGTGAGACCGACGCGCACGAATGCAAAGCCAATTTTGGCTTAAAGCACACGAGCGGTTGGCTTCGCGCCATTGCGGCCCTCGCCAACAATAACGGCGGCTACATCTTTTTCGGCGTCCATGACAAAGGCGCTGTAGGCGAGGGTGGCGAGGACCTGAGCTACGCCGTCGTCGGCATGAAGTCAGACGAGTTCGCAAAAATGGACCCTGCCGAGGTGACGAAGCGCGTAAAGTCGGTCTTCGACCCGACACCCCGCGTGCAGACATCCTTACTCTCCATAGGGGGTGCCAGCGTAGGTGTTATCCATGTGGAGCAACACCAAAGCCGCCCTGTTATCGCAACCAAGACCGAGGGCAATGACGTTCGAGAGGGCGATATTTACTTCCGCTATCCCGGCCAGTCAGCCCGCATCAAATACAGCGATTTGCGAGCGTTGCTCGATGCTCGCGATCACGATGCGCGCGCGCAGATATTGCCTATGGTCGAGCGCCTTCTTCAGCTTGGGCCGCAACGGACGATGATTGCCGATCTCATGCAAGGGACTCTTGCAGATGGAGTGCGCTCAATCCAACTGGATGAGGCGCTCGTGGAAAAGCTGACCTTCATTAAGGAGGGAGAGTTCTCAGAAACAGCAGGCGCTCCAACTTTGCGTTTAATCGGCGATGTAGAGCCATTTAACCAAGCTGGACCTGTGAAGACCAAGCTTGGCCTGCTGACCCGAGCCAAGGTCATTGCGGCCTTCCTCGATCAGTCTGCGCCCGATGATCCGGAGCAATACATCCGCTTTGCCATTGAGGTAGGCCAAGGCGAGTGGTTCCCTCTGCACTATTTCGCGAAGCTGGCCGGGATGTCACAAGTGCAACTTGTGGATTTCATCAATGCGTCTGAAGGCACAAATCACCGAAAGGCTATCTACTCCGCGCGGGTCCAGCCAAATGCTGCATTCAAGCCCGCAGTCGGCAAACCCAAGGCTCTCCTTGAATTGTTGATTGCCGGATCGCCCATCGCATTGGCAGACGCTCAGAAGGCGAGCCATGCCGCTCAAGCAATCACTGCTTTGCCCAATGGTTTCGAGGTAAACGGGGATGAGATGATGGGGCTCTTGAAGCAATGTCTCACCTTGCTTGAGGGAAAAACCACCCTAAGCTTCGCGAGGCGCGCCGTCTGTCGTGTTGACGAATTGCTCTTTGCTGACGATCTGACTTAGCGCGATCCTCGCGGTGCGCCCCTGCTCAACTCAGGTCAGCGTCTTCAAATTCACACGGTACCGGACCCCGCTCAACGAACGGGTCGATTCTGTGTTCGCCAAATCGATCTCGAAAGTACGAGGGAATTTGGATTAGGACCATACTTCCGGGCGGCACGGCCTTATCGCTGTCAAAATAGATGTTGGCACATTTGGCGCTGAAGCTTTCGAGCGTTTTGGATGATGGATTCGCCACGCGCGCAACCAACGAGAGTTGATAAGGGTCCGCCGTGTTGAAGCTGACGATTTCCACCCTTGTGCCGGAAGCCAATGCATCAGCAATGCCACGTTGCTCAGACGCGTTAACGAAGTAACCAGCTACGTAAAGTGCGCTGAAGAAAATGGCCCAATTCCTGAAACCCACATATTGAATGAACGCACCAATCAGTGCGCCCCAAACAAATCCCTCGATGAACGAATGACGATTTGAAATCCGGTTGCCTCTCTTTGCGAGAGAGATGACAGTTCGCGCAAAGATTTCAAGACATTCGCCTGTGCGAACTATGCAATATAGGAATAAGTGTCGTCGTAAATCGCCTTCAGTACTTTGCCTCCGTAATTCCAGTAAGGGTGTCAACGCCGGTATAAAATGGGGCCAGCCACCGGTTTAAAAGTGGGCCAGTCAATTCAAAACAAAAGCCTCAGTTTGAGGCTGGGTTTAATCGGCGTCGGGGAAGCGGCTGATTTTGTCGCTTACGGCTGCTAGCAAGACGGAAGCTGTCACCATTCATCTCGAGGATGTGGACATGGTGGGTTAGCCGGTCGAGGAGCGCGCCGGTAAGGCGTTCGGAGCCGAACACCGATGTCCATTCGTCGAACGGTAGGTTGCTGGTGATCAGCGTGCTGCCGCGTTCGTATCGCTGGCTGAGCACTTCGAACAGGAGTTCGCCGCCGACGGCAGTGAACGGCACGTAGCCGAGTTCGTCCAAGATCAGCAGCTTGACTGATGCCAGTTGCTTCTGGAGCATGCGTAATCGCCGCTCATCTCTGGCCTCCATCAGGTCATGCACCAGCGCTGCCGCGGTGGTGAACGCCACGCTTTGGCCCTTCTGGCAAGCGGCAAGACCCAATGCGAGGGCGGCGTGCGTTTTGCCTGTACCGCTCGGCCCCAACGCAATAACATTACGCCGCTGTTCGATCCATTCCCCGCGCGCCAGTTCCAGCACCAGTGCTTTGTTCAGCGATGGCTGGGCGGTAAAATCAAACGTGTCGAAGCTCTTGGTGTGCGGGAACTTGGCCATGCGAATGCGGCGTTCCACCATTCGGCGTTCGCGGTCGATCCGCTCGAGCTCGCATAGCCGCAGCAGATAGCGCGGATAATCGGCACGGTCTTGCGCTGCTTCAAAGGCGACCTTTTCATGCTCACGCGCAAAGGTTGGCAACTTGAGCGCCTTGAGGTGGTTGGCCAGCAACACCGCTGGCGGAACGCTGGCAGAAGTTTGCGCCATGGCAGGCAGCGGCATCAGGGACTCGGTCATGCCAATACTCCCGCCGGGGACCGCCTGTCTGCGACAGCAAGCCCATATAGCTACGCGGGTCAGTGCGCCCGACATCTGCGCGTGGCAGGTGCGGATAAAACTGCAAGTCAAGCCGCGGTGGCCGCCGCTCGAGCCGCGCCAGCGCGATCATCTTCACGGCATCGAAGCTGATCGCCCCAGATCCAAGGCATGAGCCACTGCCCATTCCACAAGGCTTTGCTCGAACCGCTCACAAAGCCGCAGCACCTGGATAAACTCGCGCCGCCCTTCTTTGCCGCTACGCGCCTCCATCAATCGCCGGATGCGATGCATTGGCTCGGCCAGAACCCAGCCATCAAGCGGTGCGGCCTGATCAAGTGCGCGCGGCTTTTGCTCCAGAAGCGCCAGGTAGTGCAACGGATTGGCGATGAAGTCTTCGCGTTCATAGCTGCGCGGATGCACCGCAATCTGTTCACCCCGGCAGATCACCGCGACACGGTCGACATAGCCTTTGATCACCACCTCCTGATGGGCATAGGCCGTGGGCACTGAGTAATCATTGGTGCGATAGCGCACCAGTGACATCGACGAGGCACGCCCCGTCACAATATGGCAGGGATCGAATGGCACCGCTGGCAGCGACATAAATGCTGCCAGATCGGCTTGCATGCGCGTCTCGATGTTTTCGCTGTGCCCGCGTAGCACTGCATGCCTGCGCTCCATGCATTGTTCGACAAAGCGCGCGTTCATGGCATCAAAGCTATCGGCAACCGGCATCGGAACCATGAAGTGCCGCCGCACATAACCGACCAGCCCTTCGACCTTGCCTTTGTCGTTGCCCTTGCCGGGCCGACCGAATTTGTCTTCGAACAGGTAATGGCTCTGCAGGGTCGAGAACATCCGGCTGCGCTCGCGCTTCCCGTCACCCAAGATCTGCGCCACAGCAAGTTTGGTGTTGTCATATAGGATCGATATCGGAATGCCGCCGAAGAAGGCGAAGGCTGCGACATGCCCATCACAAAAAAGCCTCGGCCACCTCGGCAGGATAAGCTTTGATGAATGGCGCATCGCTGTGCGGCAGATCCATGCAGAAATAGTGGAACCGCACCAGCTTGCCGCCAATGATCCCGTCCGCCTCACCAAAATCGACCTGAGCGTGGCCAGGCTTATGGCTCAAGGGAATGTACACTTCGCGGCTGCGCAGCTTCGCCCCGGCCACGTAATCACGTACGATCGTGATGCCGCCGGTAAATCCATGCCCATCGCGCAGGCGCTCGAATATCCGCACCGCTGTATGCCGCTGCTTGGCATGCACGCTGCGATCATCTTCCAATATCTGATCGATGGTCTCGGTGAACCCGGACAACTTCCGGCTATAACTCACGCCTGTCCGACCATGCTCAGGCGGAGCCGGGAAGGCCAACATCTTGGTTAGCGTCCGCGCTCGTGGTGTAATTTCCGGTGTAGGCGATGGTGTATTCCGGGGTGGGGCATGCCCCACCCCGGAATGCGGCGTCGCTGGTGGCCACCGGGTTCATCGTTATGGTGGAGTTTGCACACTTCAACCGTGACGAAGAGGAGTTCCCGATGACCGAGGACAGATTACTGATCGAAGAGCTTGCTGCGAAGGGCGGCCAACCGGATTTTTGCGCACCATCGCCGAGAACGTGCTGCAGCTGATCATGGAGGCCGACGTTGATGGCCTGATCGGCGCGGGTCGCCACGAACGCAGCAGCGAGCGCGCGACCTGGCGCAACGGCTATCGCGACCGTTCGCTGGATACCCGGGTAGGCACGCTGAACCTGAAAATCCCCAAGCTGCGTGCTGGGTCCTACTTTCCGGGCTTCCTTGAGCCCCGCAAGATGGTCGAGAAAGCGCTGGTTGCGGTGATCCAGGAAGCGTGGATCGGCGGGGTCAGCACCCGGCGGGTCGATGAACTCGTCCAGGCCATGGGCATGACCGGCATCTCCAAGTCCACCGTCTCCAAGCTTTGCAAGGACATTGACGAGCGCGTCCATGCCTTTCTGAAACGCCCGCTCACCGGCGAATGGCCGTATCTCTGGCTCGATGCCACCTATCTCAAGGTACGCGAAGGCGGGCGGATCATCAGCGTTGCCGCAATAATCGCCATGGCCGTCAACACCGAGGGCCGGCGCGAGATCGTCGGCCTGCATATCGGCCCTCGGAAGCGGAGGTCTTCTGGTCCGACTTCCTGAAGGACCTTGTTCGGCGCGGTCTTACCGGCGTGAAGCTGGTCATCTCCGATGCTCACGAGGGCCTCAAGGGCGCGATCACCCGCGTCATGGGCGCCACCTGGCAGCGCTGCCGGGTGCACTTCATGCGCAATGCCCTGTCCTATGTGCCCAAGGGCCAGAACACCGTCGTCGCCGCCGCGATCCGCCAGGTCTTCCTGCAGCCCGATCAGAAAAAGCGCAACGCAGGTCTGGCGACAGGTCGCCGACCAGTTGCGCACCCGTTGGCCCAAGCTCGGCGCCTGCATGGACGAGGCCGAAACCGACGTGCTCGCCTACACCGGCTTTCCCACCCAGCACCGCACGAAGTTACACTCAACCAATCCGCTCGAGCGGCTCAACAAGGAGGTCAAGCGCCGCGCCGACGTCGTCGGAATCTTCCCGAACGAAGACAGCATCATCCGCCTCGTCGGGGCTGTGCTGATGGAGCAGAACGACGAGTGGCAGCTCCAGCACCGATACATGCAGATCGAAGGCATGGCCGAACTCAACCAACCCATGATCGAGGAGGAAAATCAGCCCCTACACATCACCGCCAAAGCCGCCTGACGATGGCCCACGGCCACAGCCGAAATTACACCACCTTGACGGACGCGACCGAAATCGACGCAATCTTCGAATTGGCGAAGACGGACCCTGCACTTCAAGTGCGCCTTAATAAGCCTATCGGCAACTAAGTCAGACTTCCGAATCTGGCGAGAAGTTTTCGTTTGTGCTATCATAATGGCATGTGCCGACGTCACCGTTTCCGCGAGGCCGTGCCCTTACGCAAGTAAGGAGCGCGCTATCACAAACCACATTTCACATTCCCCTTGGGTGCTCGACCTCGTCGTCAGCATCGACGAGCAAGTCCGTGGCTTCGCGGGGGACTTCCTGAGGCTTAGCTCCGAGCGCCTGCAAGTCGTTACGGCGTACCTCGCGATGAAGCCTCCAGCAGTCGAGGAGATGGCGGCCATCGGCGACTTCTTGCTTGCTTCCGACCATCAGACCATCCTCAGTGCGGCGTTCAACGGCGACGTGCCAGAGGGCCTGCGTCGCGCCCTGCGCCGCATCGGTCCGTCAGCGCAGGATCGGCGTTGCTATACGCTGCTTCACCAGCTTCTCTCTCGACCGCATCATGAATCCCTGACGGCCTGCATATATCGCCTCTCCTCGATCGCTCGGTCGAAGCTGCTGATCGCCCGCATGCTGCCGGAAGCAATTTGTCGCGCCAACGTCGTCGAGGCGATTACCGATGTTTCTGCTGCCACCGACGTGACCGGTGCGTTCGAGCAATTGGTCAGTCGGGGCGTGAATGCGAATGATCTCGCAGGGGCCATTTGCAAGGTGCGGTCAGAAAGCGAACTCATGAACTTGTGGCATCGATGGCTGATCAAGCTGGATTGCCCGCCAAATCCGATCCCAGCATCCAGTAGCTTCACTCCAGTGCGTTCAGGTGAAGAATTGGTCAGCTTGGCCAAGCGATTCCGGAATTGCGGCGCGCGCTATCTTTTGCCCGTGATGGCTGGTGAAGACGCCATGGCGGTCATGGAACACGGAGGCGAAAGCGCGATGGTCCACCTTCGGTTCTCGGAAGGCCGCTGGCGATGCGAAGGTGTCTATGGCCCTCGCAATTCGCCACCCTCGTCTGCGCTGCGTGAGGCGCTTTACGAGCACTTGGAACGACATAATGTTGTGGTTCTGTCGGCCAGCAGGCGAAAGCCATCGGAATGGGATTCGCTGCGCAGGCTGATGCGGCATCGCATGCTGGATTTCGACTTCGATTGATTGGCTGTCACTCATGACGAGCATTGAAGGCATGCGCTTCGCGCAGCCTCTCAAGCTCATCCAGTCGCGGACAAGCCCGCTCCTGAATGTCGCTTGCGTCCTTTTCAAAAGTGAACTTGTAATTTCTTCTTACTCCATATTCCTAAGCAACAACGCCCTTTCTCCCCCCGCCACCACGCTCGAAGAACGACGAAGTGACGGGGGAAGAAAGTTTCGTTGAGGTCATATTCCTGAAGTGACCAACGCCCATGGTGGCGCTCTCACAGCCGGTTCCTCGACCACTGCATACGCCCTCCTTTTTCTCCCCTGCTTCCAACGGCGCGGTGGCAAAGACGAGTGACGGGTGTCGAGTCTGAGTTAAATCCACATAACTTCGCCGTGATCGTAAGCACGGAACGGTGCCTCGATGACCCTAACCATGGGAGTTGCCATCGAGGTGGGGCGGCCAGCCAATTCGCACAGGCTGCGCCCCTCAGATTACAAAATGCCTTTGCTCGTGGGTCTTGTGCTTCATGGCCGAAGAATCTCCCACCGGGGCAGCCGTTACTCCGGTCGCGTTCGCTCTGAACGACGACACGCCGGATGTCCGACCCCGAGATGAGCGGCCCTGTTTCTCGGCACCGATCCTCACCCGCCTCGCTCTGGCCGTCGCGCACTATGCGCGGTGTGGGGAGCGCCACCTACCTGTCCTCCCTGAGCGTTATGGCCTGAAGTTATCATCTTCAGTCACGATCTACACTATCTTATATTGATCGTATTGTTCAATATATTTAATCAAGTCTACTGCGAACTAAAAATAATGCCGAGGGCGCAGGGTCGCGTTATTATGGATCGGCTAATCATTAGGAGCATTTATGTTTATTGTTGGACAATCAGTGACGTGGAGGGAAGCAATCATCGCAAGGGCGCGCGGAGGACACGTACTGCTTGGTGAAAGGGTGATCTGCGGCACCATCAGGCGTGAACGGAAGTCGCGCGGCGGCACGACGGACTTCCACATCGATGTCCAGTCAGTCGAAGGCTACCAAGCTGGAACTGTAGGGGCGTCTGTGTGGGTTAAGCGCAGCAAACTGGCCAAGGGGATGTCGTGGCAGCGGGCGAAGACGAAGTCGCGCACGTCGCCACAGTCACGGAAGTGAGGACTTGAGGCGGGTCCGGCCAAAGCCGCGCCGATTACGGGAATGAATGTGCGGGTTTGGCATCCACTAATGCCCGACCATTACGCCGCGTGCACGGCCTGAGGCCCGAGCAACAGGCTCCGCCAGTTGGTTGTGTCTTGAAGAGGGGCTCTGCGCTTTCTTGGTGGGACGAGGAGAGCGTCGAGCTTCAGTCGGCACGCGTCACCGCTTGCGTCTAATGCTTCGGCGACAGCGATCAAGGTTGCTGGCGATACGCTGCTCAGGTTGTCGCGCTGCTCCGAAAACCATTTTAGCGCCTGCACCCGATCTGCGAGCGCCCGAGGCTGCTCTCTGGACACACCCCAAACCTCAATCCGAGCTTTGTCGAGTAACCCGTGATAGAGCGCCAGTCCGACGCTGTGCTCCCACAAGTCTCGGCGAGAGGCTTCGGTGCTCACACCGGAGGGTGGAATGCGCCGGAAGACTGGTGGGCCGTAGTGCTGAAGGTTCTTGCTCCACTTCGTCGAGTCACGCAGGTCGAGGTTGGTGAGCACGAAAAAGGGGGCGCTCACATCGACGTCCTGATACACACGCCGGGACCTCCCGCGCTTAGGATCGGTGGCGATGTTGATGATCTGCATCATCCGCGTTGAGGACCAAATGACGTCGCACTCATCGAACACGATAGGTCGCTCACCGGCGGCCTCTTCGAATGCTGCCAACATCTCCCGGTAGTTGGCCGGGTTCGCGTCCACGCGCTCGTGACCGCGCATCTTGAACAGTATCAGCGCCTCGTCGAGTACGAAGTTCTTGCCGATCCCCGGAGGGCCGAAAAGGTAAGCGGCTCGCTGGTAACCTGCGCCGACCTGCTGACATTGCAGTTCCATCATCTGGAGTGAGACGGCCACCTCGTTGTCTCGCTCGATCTGTTCCCACGTCTTCATCTTCGGTCCCTGAAGGACGGTAGCCCCCATGCGCTACCGTGCGGACCCGTGCATGGGCACGGGGCTAAAGGTTAAAACAATTTTCGAAGGCAACTTCTGCAATCAAGGAGAAGCGCCATATGACGTTAGGTGCACCATTCGTCATCAACTTCTTAGCTGAACGTAAGATGTTGGAAAAGAACGAAATACTATTGACAAGAATATTATTCGGGTCACACTTTTTGATAAACTATTTGATCGGCATCTTTCGATTAGACGCGTCGCATTTCAGGTCCTGAGCCCCAAAATCGCCAATGGGACCACCTACCGTTCCCCCCCTTCCAAAACCGTTTTGTCACCGGCTGTCCAAAAACCGCAGATTCTCGCACCCAAGAGGTCGCGCAGGTTCCTCTCCCCAAATCATTTGAAATTGGTGGGCTACCAACCGTAGCCACCTCGATGTTGATCACCTTCGAACAGGAAGCGTTCGGTGAGCGGGAGCTTCAATGGCTTCTGGTCGGGACCGTAGAGAGTGTCTCGCCGGTCGAACCATGGTTGGTCGGGCAATGTCTCGGGCTCGTACGTCGGCCAGTAGCGCCCGTCGTATCGCACAACGTCGATGGTGCCGCCTTCTCGTAAAGCCAGTCGAATAGGCACTCGGCGGATCAAGCGCGAGTAGACTGTGGTCCCTTCCTTATTGAAGACAAGAATCGAAACTGGATCGCGGTACCCTGTGGTGCCTGAGTAGGGTGGTGTTCGAGACATCTTCGGCTCCTCGCAATGCGGTAGTGCGCCAGCGTGCCACATTTTCTGGACAATTCTCAAATCTGTGAGAGTCCGGATGGATGACCAAACGCGTTGCCCTCTATCTCCGCGTCTCGACTGATCAGCAGACCGTCGAGAACCAACTTCAAGAACTCCAAGCCGTCGCCCAGCGCCTCGACTGGCACATCGTCGAGACCCTTGCCGATGAAGGCATCTCAGGAGCCAAAGGCCGGGACAAACGCCCCGGCTACGACAAGCTCATGAAGATGGTCGCGCGGAAGGAGATCGACCTGATCGCATGCTGGTCGGTGGATCGTCTCGGAAGGTCCCTCCAGCATCTCGTGAGCTTCCTTGGCGAGATCAACGAACGCGGCGTCGATCTCTATCTCCACACACAAGGCTCGATACCTCGACACCGGCAGGCCGAGCCATGTTCTCGATGCTCTCAGTCTTTGCCGAGTTCGAACGTTCGATCCTGAGGCAGAGGATCATGGCAGGCTTGGCTCGTTCGACAAAACGAGCAGGAAGGCCACGGCTCGATCCCTTGAAGGTGAAGAAGGTCGAGAAGCTGCTCGCTCAAGGCGTCAGTCTCTCGGTCACGGCCAAGAAGGCCAAGGTCGGTGTGGGGTCGGTCTCCCGGATCAAGGCCCGTATGACCGACCTTAAGAAAGCCGCCTGAGGATGGCTGAGGACGCTTCGGAGGGCATCGACGGCATCATGGGGCCGAGCACCCCTGAACGCTCCCACGGGGCTGGAGAAGCGTCTCCTGATGCTGCTTGGGTTGATAACCCGGACGGTCTCCAGTCATCACCCGACATCGGCGAAGCCCGTGATGTTCTTCGGGATGATCCGAGACCGTTAACGCGGGGTCAGGGGCCTTCGGGCTTCGCGGCAACCGAGGCTGATCGTCGCTGGATCGACGCCGTACTGGACGACCTCGAAGGGCGTTCACCGGCAACGAAAGAGGCGCTGGCCAAGGCTCTCCTTGAACACTCGGTCACGAGTGTGGGTCACGTAAGCGGACTCGAACTCAGCACACGCAAATCCGCCAAAAACGAGCACTCGACATGCGACAAGTCAGCCGATCCATCTGCGCCTCACGTAAGCGGCACCACCACCTCCCAGCGCAGTACCGCTCCGCTTCGTTCCGTGACGACCGACGGCAGTCGCCGAAATGGCAAAAAGCCGCAGAAAACTGCGGCCTTTACGGTCCAATCCACGCCTCCTGTAAGCGGCACCACCTTTCCAGAAATCGCCGAAAATCCACGATCTTCCGCAAGGTCAGCACGAATGTGCGACACAAAGTGCGACACACGATGCAGCCAAATGTCGTCCTAACTCCCTCTGACAGTGAGAGGATTCAGGGGCGCAAGTGCGACACACGGGTGGGAGCGGAGCGCAGCTTCGCTCCTCTTCAAATCTTGAGATGAGAAAGGTCGAGGTCCGGATAGCGCACTTTCTCGATTTCGGTCAGCAGCACGCGAGGGTCGAAGCCGCTGCCATACGCGTCGCCCACAGCCGCAAATCCGTTGGGCGTAGTCCAGCCTCCGAGCGCGAGTGCGATCTCCCGGTTAACCCCTCCATTCCGCAAAGCATCGCGGAACGCGTGGCGAAAGGAATGAAAGCAGGTCCGAGGTCCGTTTGCACCGCAAACTACGAGGTACCGAGCGAACCAACGAGAGAAGCGACCGGAATGCATACCGAACGAGTCGAGCTTGATCTCATCGAACAAGCGCACCTGTCCGGTCCTCCGCGCCGAATGTAGGTCTTCGGCCAATCCGAACTCAAGCAAGGCTGGGTGGACGGGTACGACCCGCCTGCTCGCCGACGTCTTGAGAACCTGTCCATCTCCGTCCGACGAGATGTGGAAGCAGAGAACACCCCGGTCTTCGCGAACATCGTCAACGAGCAACTGGCATGCCTCGTTCAGGCGGAGACCGCACAGCAAGCTGAACAGGGGTACCCAGAAGCGCGACCGCCGTGGCCGCTGATCTCCGACAACCGCATAACCGCGCTCATCGTCGGCGCAGCCGCGATAGAGCGGCGCGTCGAATATACGCTGCAACTGCTCGCTGCTAAATGCCAAGCGACGATCCTTGGCCGAAGTCATTTGCGGCAGGCGCAAACCTCTTGCCGGATTTGCTGAGCAAATATCCTCTTTGATCGCCCAGTTCAGGACCGTGGAAAGCTTGTTCATGTGCTCGTTGACGTTGGCGGCGCTCATAGGCTCGTCGCCGCTCGCAGCGGCATTTTTCGCGACCACTCGAAGCGGCATTTCCGGCCACCGCTTCCGTGCGTTGCGCGGAAGGGACGCGAGGACGCTCATCACATCGCGGCACACTGATCGATCAATCTCACTCGCCAGTGTCTCTGCCCCGATCAGTTCGATAAGCATGGACAGGCTGCTCCGATAAGCGTGCAAGCTCTTGCTGGTCCGAGGTGAGGTCGGGTCGCAAAGGTATTGATCACAAAGTTGCTCGAACGTGGTGGTCGAGAGAGGGGCCGTGTCGGTAACGACAACGCCAAGCAGGTTGGTGGATTCTCGTTGACGAGCGGCATCGAAGGCGGACGCGGCTTCGAGGGCGCACCGGGCGGCGAGCCGCTTTGCCAAGCTGAGAGAATCTGTCCCCAGCGACCGGCCCAAATGTGTTCGACCAATTACGGCCTGAACGTCCCGTGGGACGCGCATTCGGAACTGGTAGATTGAGCCTCGTTGCCACACCCCGTAAACGCGTTTGTGATGCACCCGTGTGTCGCACTTGCGCCCCTGAATCCTCTCACTGTCAGAGGGAGTTAGGACGACATTTGGCTGCATCGTGTGTCGCACTTTTGTGTCGCACATTCGTGCTGACCTTGCGGAAGATCGTGGATTTTCGGCGATTTCTGGAAAGGTGGTGCCGCTTACAGGAGGCGTGGATTGGACCGTAAAGGCCGCAGTTTTCTGCGGCTTTTTGCCATTTCGGCGACTGCCGTCGGTCGTCACGGAACGAAGCGGAGCGGTACTGCGCTGGGAGGTGGTGGTGCCGCTTACGTGACTCGAACACGTGACCCCATCATTACGAAAGGCTATGCTGCATTGCAGCAAACCGATGTTTTACAACGCATTAGGAGGCCGAAATACCTTCTAAACTGGCGAAACCCACACCCTACCCAAATCGGCAAGGCATTCAGACTTCCCGCTTAGCTGGCGAAAGTGCTTTAGCTCAATAGAAACCTGAAATCCGACCCGGCCCAGACCCGGCCCAAACCACATTCGCCCGACCTCTCGCAAAGGCCTACTAGTGTATGGTCAGCGCAGGCTTGAGAGTACCAACCAGGAGATGCTGAGATGGCACGGAAGGCTGTGATAGCACCTGAGGAACTGATTGCCAAAATCGAGAGTCATTGGCGAACCTACTATTTGTCACAGCAATCCACCGACGGTGCGCGCGTGGGCGACGAGGCTCAGCTAGAGATCACGGCAACAATCATCGACATCAGCAAGCGCCATCGTCGATTTCTCGGTGTTCCGATAGAGATCAGCCTCCTAGCGGCGCGCTCCTTCGATCGCGGTGGTAACGGTATGAAGGCGACCGAGGCGGTATTCTTGTCACAGATGAATCTTCGAAAAGGTAGATGCTCGTGCCTTGCCTACGTTCCCGCCGATGCGTTTTGGGCTTTGCCCGAAATGCTTCAGAATGGGGCTGTAACCCATGCGCAAATTGCCTTTGAGCCGACACGACATGGAAGCGGTGTATTGCAAAGTATCTATCTTGCTCCTGAGACGAAGTTGGAGCCTATTGCGTAAAGTGACCGCGAAGGGGCCAATAGCTAAATGCGTTACCTGACGAAATCCCGCTTCAAGCTGGCGGTCGAATGTCCTCGCAAGCTCCATTATTCGGGGAAGAAAGATTATCGAAACACCAAGCAGGAAGACTCATTTCTCCAGTCCCTTGCGGACGGCGGGTTTCAGGTTGGAGAGCTCGCGAAGCGCCTTTACCCCGGCGGTATCGAAATCACCGCCAAAGGTAACGCCGAGGCGTTAGCCGCGACGGCAGAGTTGCTGCAGCGCGAAAACGTCACGCTGTTCGAACCCGCCATAGCCCATGGGAATTTGCTGATCCGCGCTGACGTCCTGATCAAAACCGGCTCTTCTCTCAAGATTGTCGAAGTGAAGTCGAAATCCTTCGATTCCAGTGATCCGCAGATCGAGGGCAAAGGGGGTCTGCTAAAGGCCGAGTTCAAGCCGTACATTGAGGACATCGCTTTCCAGGCATACGTCGTCCGCTCTGCCTTTCCAGACAGCCGGGTCACCGCCTTCCCATTGCTGCCTGACAAATCGCGACTGGCCAGCGTCGAGCAAATGAACCAGCTGTTTAAGATCGATCGGTCCGGTGACCGCGTTCGAATTGTCTGCGATCCTAAGGCAGATCGCCTCACCACCGAAGAATCCTTGTTGTGCGAGTTTAATGTCGATCCGTACATTGCGCTGGTGCACGAGCATGGGCTCAATACGCCTAGCGGCGTGCTGGGACTGGCCGAGGCGTCGCGCCAATGGGCAGAGGCCTATGCCAATGATGAACCGCTCCCCGCGTCGATCGGAGCGCAATGCGCCAAGTGCGAGTTCAAAGCACCTTTGGGCGATGCGCTGAAAAGCGGTCACGCAGAATGTTGGAAGGAAGCGAACGGCTGGTCGGATGCCGATTTGACCGAGCCGACAATTCTCGACCTGTGGAACTTCCGAGGCAAACAGAAGCTGATGGATCAAGGGGTCCGGCGGCTGGCGGAGGTCACCCAGGAGGACATCAAGCTAGCGCCGGGGTCAAACGGTTTGAGCAACTCAGAGCGGCAGTGGCTGCAGGTCGATGGCTTACCCATCGAGCACAAGTCTGAGTAGCCCCTAGTTTTCTAGACGCCTTCCGCTTTCAAAATCTGCTGCCGTTCGAACTCGACGGGCGACAGCATCCCGTTCCTGACCTGCTTGCGCACCGGGTTGTAGAACATCTCGATGTAATCGAACACGTCCTGCCGGGCTTCCTCGCGGGTTTTGTAGGTCCGGCGCCGGATGCGCTCGCGCTTGAGCGACGAGAAGAAGCTCTCGGCCACGGCATTGTCATGGCAGTTGCCGCGTCGGCTCATCGAGTGCTCAAGATTGTGAGCCCGGATGAACGCAGCCCAGTCCATGCTGGTGAACTGCGAGCCCTGATCCGAGTGGATCAGCACCCGCTGCTTCGGTTTGCGCCGCCATACCGCCATGTGCAGCGCCTGCAGCACCACATCGGTGGTCTGCCGGCTCTGCATCGACCAGCCCACCACGCGGCGGGAGTAGAGATCGATCACGACGGCCAGATAGGCAAAGCCTTCCAGGGTGCGGATGTAGGTGATGTCTGTCACCCAGGCCCGGTCTGGCGCAGCAACGTCGAACTGGCGGTCCAGAGTGTTGTCGACCGCCAGGGACGGTTTGCCGCCATAGCTGCCCGGCCTGCGCTTGTAGCCGATCTGCGCCCTGATACCCGCCAGCCTGGTCAACCGGGCAACGCGGTTGGGGCAGCAGGTCTCGCCCTGATCCAGCAGGTCATCGTGCAGCTTGCGGTAGCCATAGACCTTGCCGCTGTCGTTCCAGGCTTGCCGGATCAGATCGGTCTGCCGGGCATCTTCCCGAGCCCGCTGGCTCAGCGGGCTCTTCTGCCATGCATAGAAGCCACTGGGCTGGATGCGCAGGCACCGACACATCGACCGAACCCTGAACTGGTCACGATGCTCGGCAACGAACGCGTATCTCACTTTGCATCCCTGGCGAAATACGCGGTGGCTTTTTTTAGGATGTCGCGCTCCTCGGTCACCCGGGCCAGCTCGCGCTTCAGCTGGCGGATCTCGGCATCCTTGCTGGCATCGCCGGACACCTGTCGGGCCAACTGCCGCTTCCAGGCATACAACGAATGCTGACTGACACCGAGCCGCTGCGAAACCTCGGCTACCGGATACCCGCGCTCGGTGATCTGGGCCACCGCATCACGCTTGAACTCATCACTGAAATTGGGCTTCCCCATCGTCGCCTCCTGTCCTCAAAATTAGGATCGAAGGCGTCCAGAAATCTAGGGGCTACTCAGTCCGCTGGTTTCTTTCTGGACCACGACTTCCTTGCGAGCGAAATGGACAATTGGGTCTACCCGCTCAATTTCATCGACTTTGAGACAGCCACGGTCGCACTGCCATTTCATCGGGGCATGAGGCCCTACGAGAGTGTCGCGTTTCAGTTCTCGCACCACGTCATGGAAGTGGATGGCTCCCTGCGGCACGCCAACGAATTCCTGCTGGCTGAGCCGGGAAGCTTCCCAAACTTCGAGTTCGCCAGAGCCTTGAAGGAAGCGGTTTCGCAAAACGCTGGCTCCGTCTTTCGTTGGGCTGAGCACGAAAACACCATACTCAAACACATACTGACGCAGCTGGAGTGCGGATTCCGACGATCGCGCGCATGTCTTCCGATCTGATGCCGCGCAGCGTTCCAAGCTGATCGCGCGCAGGTTAAACACCTGATCGTTGGTATGTTGTGGCACTATGGTTTGCCGTTGGTCAAGCGGTGGCAATTTGACCGAGGCGGCGCATGGATTCCCGGATAGTTCGAGCCGGTGGGCGTTGTGGACGAGACGATCGAGGATGGCATCGGCGTAGGTGGGATCGCCGATGAGATCGAACCAGCGCGCTATGGGTAGCTGGCTTGTTACCAGCGTTGAACGGCGCCCATAGCGATCCTCGAGTATCTCAAGCAGATGGTGGCGGGCATTGCCATCGAGTGGCTCAAGCCCCCAGTCATCGAGGATGAGCAGGTCCACGCGGGCCAGGCTCTTCATGCGCGCAGCAATGCGGCCATCGCCCTTGGCAAGCGACAGCTCGTCGATCAGGCGCGGCAGGCGGGTGTAGAGAACCGAGCGATTGTCACGGCAGGCCTGATGCCCGACGGCGCAGGCCAGCCAGCTCTTGCCGACCCCTGCCGGCCCGATAATCGCACAGTTCTCATGGGCACCGATCCAGCTGCCCTTCAGCAGCGTTTCGAACAGCCGGCGGTCGAGCCTGCGGGCGCTGCGATAATCGACGTCCTCAGGCACGGCATGATGCCGCAGCTTGGCCAGACGCAGGCGAAGGGCAAGGCGGCGATCATTGCGCCATGTCGCTTCATGATCGAGCAGCAGCGCCAGCCATTCCGCATGGCTCAGGCTGGCGGCATCGCCATTACCATCCAGATCCGCAAAGGCTTGGGCCATCCCGGTCAGGCCAAGCTGGTTCAACTGATCAAGTGTGGGGGTGTTTGAGCATCCTTGCTCCTTTCGGTGGTAGTATTGAGAGCCCCGGATATTGTCGTGCAGGATCGGCTCGTGCTCCGGGGCTTTGGATACGGGCACCTTGTCGAGCCCCTTTTCGAGGATCGATTTTACAGACGGATAATTGCGCGCGCCGATCTCCAGCGCGCGAAGCGCAGCCGCTTCAAGGCGCTCAGGGCCAAAGCGCTTGGACAAGCCGATGATCCCCAGGCACGAGCGGTAGCCTTGCTTCGGGATGGGGCCGGTCCGCGATGATGCGTTCCATCAGCAGCGACAGCATCGGGCCGATCCGGCCCGCTTCTTCCTGGATCTTTGCCGGCGTCCAGTCGAGATAGCGCCTGTGGCTCGATGGCATGTGCTCGGGCACGGTCGTATGCCGACCATTGCCACTGCCGCGCATGTGCACCGCGATCCGCTCGCCGCCGAGGAAGATCTCAACGCTGCGGGCCGTGTAACGCACCTCAACCTCGCGCCGCGCGTAGCGGTGCGGCACCGAGTAATGATGCTGCTCAAGCGCAATATGGTAATCAAGCCCGACCCGGCAGCGCTTCCATTGTGCATGAACCCACGGCTCGGCCGGCAGCGGCTTCAGGTTGGGAGCATCGACCTCCTCGAACAGCTGTCGGCGCGTTTGGCCGAACTGGCGAAGCACGCGCCGCTCGTTGAGATCCGCAAGGCACTCGCCAATGGCAGCATTGAGCTCGGCCAGGCTGTAGAAGATACGATTGCGCAGACGGCCCAGCACCCAGCGCTCGACGATCCTGACGCAGGCCTCAACCTTTGCCTTGTCCTGGGCCTCCCTCGGCCGCGCCGGCAGCACCGCCGTTCCATAATGCCGCGCCATGTCCGTGTAGCTGCGGTTGAGCATCGGATCGAAGTGGCAAGCCTTGATCACCGCGACCTTGGCATTGTCGGGCACCAGCAGCTGCGGAACCCCGCCGAAGAATGCGAAGGCAGCATTGTGAGCCTCGGCCCAGTCAGCAAACTGCTCGGTCCAGGTCGCACACGCAAACGACAGGCTCGAGCCGCCCAGCACCGCCACGAACAGATGCGCATCGCGGACCTCGCCGGTCCTGCGGTCCACCACCACCGGCACCGTGTCGCCCGCATAATCAACGAACAGCTTCTCGCCGCCGGCATGGCTCTGGCGCATCACCAGCGGCAGCCGGCCTTCCCAGCGCCGGAACAGGTCACACCAGCGGCTATAGCGATAGCCGTCAGGGTTCGCCGCGTAATACCTCCCACAGGATCTGCAGCGTCACGTGCTTGCGCTTCAGCTCGCTCGCCACCACCGCCCAGTCCGGCTCCGGCAACTTGCGGCGTCCGGGCTTGCCACACCAGGCACGCCGTAGAGCCGGGACTCCAGGTCAGTGTCCGTCGTCTCAGGCTGCACCGGCCAAGTCAGCCCCGACCGCCTGAACCGCCGAAGCGTGTCGCGGACCGTCGTCGGTCCGACCCCCGACCCGCTTCCAACTACCCGCGTCGAAAGCCCGCAATCCAGGCTCAGACGCAAAATCTCGCGCACATGGCGCATCGCAACTCTCCTCGTCGGCATGCATTCCTCCAACCGCTGTCCGGTCGAAAGAATGCCCCAACGATCAGGTGAGCCTCACCTCAAACTGCGCGCGATCATATCGGAATGCTGCGCGGACAATTCTCGGAACACTGCGCGCCATCACATCGGAATACCGCGCGAGATCAAATCGGAACACCGAGCGCGATCACCTCGGAATCCGCAAGCTGGAGACGAGAGACGACGCACCAACCGACAAAGCGGAGCTGGTCGCGTTCCTGCAAACGCTGATCAAAGGCGGCAGCCGCGCCATGATCGATCTGAAGGAGCTTGCCCAGAAGGGGTATTTTCACCCTCCACCAAAGGCAGCAACTCCATCAAGAAGGTTCTCCCCGCAGTGCTGGAGACCTCGGCATTCCTCAAAGAACGCTATTCCCAGCCGCTCTATGGCGCGGCCAACGGCATTCCGAGTAAGAACTTCCAAGGCATGGCTTGGTGGTCAGCCGATGAACTCGGACTGGTGCAGGACCCTTACCAGAAGCTCGTCGAGGCGGTCGATGGCGAGTGGGTCGAGATTGAAGCGACAGAAGAAGATCTCGACATCGCGGCTGGCGGCGAGGCGATGATGGCCTATGCCCGACTACAGTACGAAGCGCTTGATGACGCGACCCGAGCTTCGCTGAAGGCCAAGCTTTTACGGTATTGTGAGCTTGATACGTTGGCGATGGCCATGGTTGTTGAAGCGTGGATAGACTCGGTGAGCTAGTAGCCAAGTTGGGTAAGCTAGAAAGCCATTTTCCCCGCGTATTGTTCTCGGCGCCGGGCAACGAAGTCTCGCCGAGGGTGGTCGAGACTATGGCTTGGTCCGAGGCCAAGGGACATCAGGATAACCACTATGAGCCTATCGTCGCCCTGCCAAATCCCCTGTTGACAACATCGGATGTATTAACTATATACATCGCATGTTAAAGGAGATTAAGTATGAGTAAGAGTTTGACACTCTCATTCAGCGACGAAGTCCACACTGCTTTGATGCTGGGCTCTGAAGCCGAAGGCTTTGAACCCAGTGGCTACGCCGTGCGCATTATCGAGGACTATCTAATGGCCAAGGACGGGCTGCTCGACCACGAAGCAAAAGCAGACATTCTCCTTGGTCGCAGCTTGATTGAACAGGCAGTTGACCGAGCCCTGGCGATCGTCGCAAAAACCGGGTTCAGCAGCTCAATCACATTCGACACCATTCAGGCAGTCAGCCAAGATGAGGCGTGGCTGGCTGATTACCGGAAGCTCGTCCGTGATGAGCCCTACAAAACGGGCAACCCCCGCAAGCAAACCATCAATCAAAATCTTGGCTACTTCATCAAGAAGGCCGTCGGCGCAAAGAGCGTGACCAAGGCGGATAACAAGGCTGCAAACGTGAAGGTGAAAGGATCGATCATTCAGAGTTATACGCCGCTCGAACTGTAATTTGGTGCGGAGGCAGGGATCCGGCCAGCTCGCGAAACACGGCCCAAACTTGCAACTCGACCAAAGACTCAGGCAATCGGCAGTGTTGCTGAGCGTGGATCGAACAGCCTTCTTCAGGGAGACCAGAAGGCGATCCTCATGCAATCAGGTCGACCTTCCCACACTTTGCCGCGAACGCGCTCAGCGCGTCTGAAATAGCGCTTTCGTTCGCGGTGTGGGCCAGGGTGAAGAACAGGATGTTGGGTGCGACGCGCCCGCGGATGACAGGTAGCCGAGCAACCGGTCCGCACCGCTCTTCAAGCTCAGCCCTAATTGTCTGGGCCCGTGCCAAGGGATCGCACTGACGGGCAAACTGGATCGCCACGACCGCCTTGCCAGCCGCGAAGTGCTCCTGCGCCTCATTGAACAGGGCATATTTGGGCGTGGTGCGCCTCGTCATCGACTGGACTTCAAAACCATTATCCGGGTCGAGAAACACAAGGTCAGTTGAAGCAAGTGCATCGAGGCTACGCCGGTGCCAACTTGACCGATCGACCGACGAAACTTCGTCGTCGAAATACGCGGTGTCGGGCGGCAATAAGTCCCACGCGGCGACGTTGGTGAAAGTGCGCCTCGCCCGATCCTCGAAGCCCCGAAGGCCCTGAAGCAACTCCGGGTCGGTCGCGTGCCAGATGCCGCCTTTGAGGTGATGCCTTTTCTCGCCGTCGTTGTTGCCAGGGCGATCGACGGCCTCGGGTTTGGTCAGGTACCAATTGATGCCTAGCCGCACACCAAGCGATGCGTTCAGGTGGCGAAGCAGGGCGTACTTCAGGAAGTCGTGACAATCGCCAAGGTATCGTTCTTGCATCCTGCCCCCAACGCTTTGCTACTGCAGTCATATTCGCGCGCAGGCAGAACGCAAATCTGAATAGGTCGCCCCGGATCTATCGCGAATCCAGGGCAAACCTGTTCAAACCCGATGCATCTCCATCGGCACCCTCCATGGAGGTCGGATTTCCTCAATCAACTGGACGGCCAGCAGGGCGATTTGCTCCTCCGGCAGATCAAGAACGGCGATCTGCAACTTGAGCTCGGCCCGATGTTCGTGAATTAACCGCCCGCATGGTGGTTTCGTCCGGTGCCCTTCGGGCTGCGATATGCGACGATCCGATTGCCCAGATTCGCGTTGAGCCCTGCAGCAAAACCGATGAACATGGTTTCGTCATCGAGTAGGAACTGAAATATCCCTCGTAAATGCGTAAAGCCGGAAAGGCTAATCTCGTGCCAAAGCGGGATGGTGACCCAGTTGAGGGCGGCCTTCGTGGTGGTCATTTTGCGTAACTCCAAAAAATATGGGTGAATGAAGAATTCCCCTCTCAGCCCCGTTGAGGGACCGAGAGGGGTAAGGGTGTCAGAGGTGCATTTTCGCGGCACCCGCCTCGACGGCGGCAAGCAGCGTGTCGTTCGCGAGGTGCGCGTAGCGCATTGTTGACTGGTGATCCGCGTGCCCGAGCACCTTGCCGACCGCGAACAGGTCAATCCCGGCGTTGATCATGAAACTGGCCGCCGAATGGCGCAGGTCGTGGATGTGCAAGCCGTCGAGCCCAGCCGCTTCGCGTGCCGTTTCCCACGGGTGCTTGATATCCGTGTAGGGCCTGCGCGTTTCCGGGTTGGGCACCACCCAAGGGCAACGCTTGAACCGGGGAAGCTTGTCGATCACATCCAGGGCCGCTTGGCTCAGCGGTACGTACCTGGACTTGCCGGTTTTCGACGTGGGAATGAACCACGCTCGCCGATCAAGATCGAAGTTCTCCCATTGCGCGTCGAGCAGCTCGCGCTTCCTGGCCCCGGTCAAGAGTAGCAACCTGACGATGTTGCCGAGCTGCGGATTCAGGGATGCATCGGCTGCCGCAAGCAGCCGCGCCGCTTCCGTCGAAGACAGGAAACGATCGCGGGCGTTGGCGATCTTTGGTCGCTGGATACCCCGCACCGGGTTGACCTTGACGCCCGGTGTTTGCCACCGCAGCGCCAGTTCAAACGATCGATTGAACGTAACCCGGATCTTCTCGACCGTGGCAGGGGCCTTCCCCGAATGGCGCAACTCCCCGAGCCATTTGGCAACATCCGGCGTGGTGATCTCGTCCAGCCGCTTCCCGCCCCATTTCGGGCGCAAATGAACACGCAGGATTGAGTCCGTGTTGAACGGGTTGCGCGAGTAGGTCTTGACGTAGGCGAGGTGCTGATCGGCAAGCTCGTTGTAGGTCAGGACCGCCTTCTTTTCGGCCTTCTTGGCGGCAGGATCACCGCCCATGATGACTTCGGCCCGCCACTTGCGCGCGATCTTCTGCGCTTCGGCGAAGCTTATGTCGCCGTAGGGAGCGATGCGGCGCTGCTTGAGCTTCCCGTACTGATCCTGATAACGAAACACATAAGTCTTGGTCCCACTGCTTTGGCATTCGAGCACAAAGCCGATCGTACCGGTGTCATAGAGATCGTCACGCTTTCTACCGGGCCTGCATGTAGCGATAAGGCAAATATGGGCGTCGAGTTTAACTTTTGGCATTGCTGATTCCTTCGTGAAAGTGAGTTGATTTGCGAAACGCGCAGGGCGTCCGCGCACGGTATGGGGGTGAGGCAGCGGGGAGCCCGACGCGGCGCTGTGCGCTTGCCAGAATCGGTCCTGCGACTGCCGGGGGAGCGAGGGGGACGACGAGCCGCATGGTCCAGCCGCCCCGTTTTGCGCACCTAATCGAACCGACGTGGTGGCCTTGTCGACTCAGTTGCGTTGTCGGCGCTCGCTTCCGTTCGAAGCGGAACACGCCATTTCATTCGGCCCTGGATGCGTTTGGGTTCACCCAGATGTTCACGCAGGATCGCTGCGCATTCCTTGGCCTGCGGGTTGGTCGGATAACGCAGGTCCGCCTTGGACAGCAGGTCCGAAGCAGTCAGCGATTCAAACGCCGCAGGGTCGGTCTGATCCCAATCGACCACGCTGGAGATCGCATCATCGACCATACTGAAGCTGCGGTGGCGCGAGTTCCAAGCGTCAAGCTGCTGCTCTTCGTCAGGGGTGAGCCACCATTGGTCGCCATCCTCCAACCGTTCCGCAAGCTGAGCGAACACCTGTTGCATGTCGATGCCATGCTCATAGTCGATTTGAACGACCGGGATCGTCCACCAGCGCGAGTTGCCGGTGTGATCGACGAGGAAGTCAGATTGGTTGACCGTCGCAAGGAAGGTAGTGCGGCGGCCATACTCGGCATCGACGCGGGCATAAGGGCGGCGAACCTTGTCGCGGTCATTGGTGAGGAAGCCTTTCAGCCGGGCAATGTCGCGGCGGAAGGACGAGTCCAGTTCACCAATCTCGACAATCCAATGGGCGATCGCACCTAGAATGCTGTCCTTGTTTGCGCCGTCCAGGTGATGATCCAGCTTTAGCGCTAGTTCCCGAAGCCAAGGCAAGGGGATCAAGCTTCGGCACCAGCTAGTCTTGCCGATCCCTTGCGGCCCTTGAAGCGTGAGCACGCCGCGTGCCCTGAACCCGGCGGGAAGCAGTGCAGCCGCGACACAACTGAGCAGCCACTTGCCCATGAGGACCGCTTTGAGATCCAGCGGGAAGTCTTCAACCGTAACAAGGGTCGCACAAATCAACGGGAGCCGGTCCACGCCATCCCAAGGTTTGCCCGTGATCCAATCGGCCACCGGATTGTAAAGGTGCCGATCTGCCAAGGCATCCACGATGGCAGGGATGTTGCCCGTCGCCATGCCGTGCCGAGCGGCATTGCTGATTATGTGGGTCAAGGCGTTGTTGTCGTGATTGTCGGTCGTTCCAGACACGCCGGGGCAGATGATCTCGACCTTCTTTTTGATTACATTGTATCGGGTGATTATGCCTAGCCGATCAAGCAGCCACGCGATGTTCTCAATCGTAGTTGGGGGCGCACCTTGTCCGATCGCGGGATCGGGGAACTCTTTGGCATTCGCCCGTAGCGGGGTGGGGGGAGCAACTTGTACAGCGGGTGCAGGGGGAGTCGAGCTGTGCAGGTTCATTCCTGCCAAGCCCCTCTTTGGGTCTTTGTCTGTCATTGTCTGACTCGCACAACGCTGGCCCCGCGCGAACGCGACGGCTCAGCAAATCAACAAAAGGGTGAGTCACCACTTCGGTGAAAGACAAGGAACTGCGCGGACCGCCGCTGCAGCCTGAGGTGCTAAGCGAACCCCAGTCAGACTAAGTCATAACCCGGTGAGAAAGGCCGGAGCCACAGGACCGTCAACATTTGGGTATCAATATGCCTACCGACACAACCCCGGATCAGGGGGCAGCGAAGTGGTAGGAGAAAACTCAAAATCTCGATCAATTCCTTTCTGTGCGAATTCGAGATGGGTGGGAGCCCAGTCCCGATCTGCCGTGAGTTGCCGCCCCTCCCCCAACTGCTGGGTGACTGGAGGAACGGCTACCCAAACTGTCGATTCCTTCGACCGTGTCAACAAGAAACAGACTGATTTTATGTAGATTTTTCTGGATTCCAAGGTATCGGCACGTTGGCTCAAGAAAATTGTTTTTGAACGGGAAAGGCACACAAAGCTTAGCGTAGCGCGATTGCCTGCCTTATGTGCCTCTACCTCGGACACTGCATTATGAGCCCCAAACCTCGGTGAATGAGGGCAGGGCGACTTTGTTGTGCGATCGACGAATCACGCGCCGCCGATGTGCGTCATGAACCAGCGTTCCGGCATGACCATGAACCACGCGAACCCGGAATTCCCTGCGGTCATCATCAACTCTATCCATTCGCCGTGCCGTTCCTTCCAGCACCAGTATGGTTCAAATTGCTCCCCCTCCCCACCCAGCGGCCCGGTGGAGGGAGGGAACCCGAGAACGCCCCCAAAAACCTGTGCGGTGTCGTTTTGCTCCACCAGAACAATGCAGGTCAGCTCCCAAAGGTCCGAAGCCTTGGCGTCGTGGGCGATGCGTTCAATCAGGGTGCGGCTGGTATCATCGCATGTTGCGGCCAGAGCGGCGGCGAGCGTGGCGTCGTCGTAAATCAGATGCATGGGTCGATCCTTTCGGGCATAAAAAATGCGCCCAAGGCGGGATGCCTGGACGCTTGCGATCGTCGGTTGTGGTGGTGATCAGGTGCGGGTCAGCACGATCCAGCCGAAGCCGTCGTCGGAGATGATGAACACCTCTTCGGTCCAGCCGGGATGCTGTGTGCGGTATTCGTAAGCGTCGGGATCGAGGCCCTGAGGGGTTTCGTCCACCGCGATTGCGGCGATGTCCTCAAGCTCGAACTCGGCCAGCCTTTCAAGGTGCGGGGCAAGGATGGCTTCTACCTCTCGCCCCAGCGGGGTCGCCAGAAAGGCTTGCACCTCCCCGGCTGTTCGTAAGATTGTCATGTGCGGTTCTCCAAATGCAAAAAGGGGCGCTGCAGATCGCTCCGCAACGCCCCTCGTGGGTTGTCAGTGGTTGTTGGTTAGAAGGTCACGGCCACCTTGACGTCCGGCTGGCCGACGATGCGCAGCGGCACCTCAAAGTAGGATTGCACGTTGGCGATCGCCTGCCTCCGCGCAGTGTCCACAAAGCCCGGTCCTTGGGCCTGAGCCGTCATCGCCCGTCGCGCCGAAGCGTAGTTGGCCTTGAGCAGCTCATCGACTTGGGCCTGACTGAAGGTCAGCACGCCTCCGTTGATCGTGGTCGCCTGTTCCGGCTGAAACGCAATGTCGCCCATAACGACGGGCTGCAGCTTCACCCGGACCAACTTGGCTTTCTCGTCGAACGTCACGTCGGCGAAGCTCAGCTTGCTGAGGTCAAGGTAGTAGTTGACCACGCCGGGAACGATCAGTTCCTGCGAAGCCCCCAGCACCCAAAATTTGGTGCGTTCAACCTTGACCCTGACCGTGCCCTTGTAGCTGAGCACCAGCATCTTGTTTTCGGTCCTGAGGCTTTCGACCGTGGCCGAGAGCACCTTCTTGGTGTCCGTCTGCAAGAATCCGGTATGCTCAACCACGGTGTCTAGCTGCTCCTTCGGGGCAATCCAGTAGCCAAGCCCGAAGGCCGCCAAGGAATCCCGATCAGAGCTACGCGGCTGGTCACTTGAGCTTACTTGTATCGACTGACGCAAGCACCTGATTCTGCATGCTCAGCACCAGAGCGCACTGCGCTTCAGCAACAATTATGGAAGCCCGATCAGTATAGCCATTAGGCTCGCTGGAGGTCGGTTCCGGCCCTTTGAAGTTGTAGCTTAGGAAAAATGGATCTTGGGGCCTGACAACAAGAGCAATCCGAATGGACTGTTTTGAGCGAGGAGCAGCGGCCAACGGTACTTCGAAACCCATTATCGGAGAGGTATCTCGCTTGGCGAACGCGAACAGCCGCGTGTTGGTCAGGTGCAGCGCCTGCGTAGTCCGCTCAATCTCAGACACCCTGAACGCGGCACCAAACAGATTGTGCCCGACGTAGGTTCGGATGACCCTCTCGTTTTGACCTACGAATACAGGCGTTCCCTTGCCTACGTTATTGCCCACAGCAAGCCAGGCGCTAGCCTCAGCCCCGGTCTGTTCGCTGTATTCACCTGTATTCACCGCCCCTGCCGACACGAGCATCAAGCCGATATCTGCGTTATAGCGAACAAAGGTCCGATCTATCGGCAGAACCAGCACGGACAGATTGGCCGAGCCGCTGCCCGGCGTCGCTGCGATCCTGGCTTGATATTGCGCTGTCGTTTCAAACTCACCTTTCACCGTGCGTTTGGGAAGGGTCGTGGCGAGCGTATTGAAAGTGGTGGGCACAACCCGCTTGCCGACATAGCTCTTGCAGAGGACCGACTTTGAATTTTCCGCATCGATCAAGTTGGTTATGTCGTCGGTTTGGTTTTTCAGGTCATCGAATTGTGCATCGGCCAACGCAGGTATGGCCAAACAGGTGCAGGCGATGGGTGCGAAAATGCGCAGTTTGCGCGTTGTAAAATTTATCATGACAAATCCTTTGTGCAGGGAGACGAACCGAACCCGGCGGGCACGGCTGAACAGGCGGCTGATTGCTTGCGATGGATCAGTGCTCACGCCCCCACACTGTCAGGAGCGGCTACCGGCTGGACCTTCGCTACCCCTATGTTCCTCTCGGGGCGCGGCCAAAGCCGGATGTTGGAAACCTGGCATACACACAGGCGCATGCGCCTTTACCGGCGAACCGGCTGGACATGCGCGCATGCCACCCGGCCTTCAGCTTGTGCTGTGTTAGCGTCCGCGCTCGTGGTGTAATTTCCGGTGTAGGCGATGGTGTATTCCGGGGTGGGGCATGCCCCCACCCCGGAATGCGGCGTCGCTGGTGGCCACCAGGTTCATCGTTATGGTGGAGTTTGCACACTTCAACCGTGACGAAGAGGAGTTCCCGATGACCGAGGACAGATTACTGATCGAAGAGCTTGCTGCGAAGGGCGGCCAACCGGATTTTTTGCGCACCATCGCCGAGAACGTGCTGCAGCTGATCATGGAGGCCGACGTTGATGGCCTGATCGGCGCGGGTCGCCACGAACGCAGCAGCGAGCGCGCGACCTGGCGCAACGGCTATCGCGACCGTTCGCTGGATACCCGGGTAGGCACGCTGAACCTGAAAAATCCCCAAGCTGCGTGCTGGGTCCTACTTTCCGGGCTTCCTTGAGCCCCGCAAGATGGTCGAGAAAGCGCTGGTTGCGGTGATCCAGGAAGCGTGGATCGGCGGGGTCAGCACCCGGCGGGTCGATGAACTCGTCCAGGCCATGGGCATGACCGGCATCTCCAAGTCCACCGTCTCCAAGCTTTGCAAGGACATTGACGAGCGCGTCCATGCCTTTCTGAAACGCCCGCTCACCGGCGAATGGCCGTATCTCTGGCTCGATGCCACCTATCTCCAAGGTACGCGAAGGCGGGCGGATCATCAGCGTTGCCGCAATAATCGCCATGGCCGTCAACACCGAGGGCCGGCGCGAGATCGTCGGCCTGCATATCGGCCCCTCGGAAGCGGAGGTCTTCTGGTCCGACTTCCTGAAGGACCTTGTTCGGCGCGGTCTTACCGGCGTGAAGCTGGTCATCTCCGATGCTCACGAGGGCCTACAGGGCGCGATCACCCGCGTCATGGGCGCCACCTGGCAGCGCTGCCGGGTGCACTTCATGCGCAATGCCCTGTCCTATGTGCCCAAGGGCCAGAACACTGTCGTCGCCGCCGCGATCCGCCAGGTCTTCCTGCAGCCCGATCAGAAAAGCGCAACGCAGGTCTGGCGACAGGTCGCCGACCAGTTGCGCACCCGTTGGCCCAAGCTCGGCGCCTGCATGGACGAGGCCGAAACCGACGTGCTCGCCTACACCGGCTTTCCCACCCAGCACCGCACGAAGTTACACTCAACCAATCCGCTCGAGCGGCTCAACAAGGAGGTCAAGCGCCGCGCCGACGTCGTCGGAATCTTCCCGAACGAAGACAGCATCATCCGCCTCGTCGGGGCTGTGCTGATGGAGCAGAACGACGAGTGGCAGCTCCAGCACCGATACATGCAGATCGAAGGCATGGCCGAACTCAACCAACCCATGATCGAGGAGGGAAAATCAGCCCCCTACACATCACCGCCAAAGCCGCCTGACGATGGCCCACGGCCACAGCCGAAATTACACCACCTTGACGGACGCGACCTGTGCTGTTGACCGAGTTTGTATGCAGGGGTTTCCACGCCCCACCTTCCGGCTTTCACGGAAGGCAGATGCGTTTTGGCGTGAGATCAGAGCTTTCGCAAGCGACCTTGGACCTATCCATATAAGATGGTCGTATTCTCGCAGCCGGATGACGCTCAAAATATGACGGAAAGCAGCCACAAAGCTCAGTGATGCGAGGTAACAAAAAACCGGCCCCCGCAAGCGAGGACCGGCATTTTGTGGATCTAATCCTTGTTAACGGAAAGACCGCATTGCTCTGACTGCTAGATCAAGCAGCTAGTTCGTATTCAAACTTGACCGTGGTTGCAATAGGCAACAGAAATTGCCCGTGTTCTTGAAGGAAGTATCATGCAGGACGGGCGGCTCTGGCGCTTAGGTTTCGACCTTGGTTCAAATTCTCTCGGCTGGGCTGCACTTTCCCTGACGGACGAGGGTCGCCCTTCAGGCTTGATCGACATGAGCGTCCGCATTTTCCCAGACGGACGCGACCCACAGGATCAGCAATCCAACGCAGCAAAGAGGCGCATGCCGCGTGGAGCGCGCCGCAACAGGGATCGCTATTTGCAGCGCCGCGCCAAATTCCTGCGGATGTTGACCGATTACGGGTTGATGTCAGCCGAGTCTGAGCGGCGATCCGAGCTTGAAGCGATCGATCCCTGGATATTGCGCGCACGCGGGTTGGAGGAACCGCTCGCGCTGCATGAGTTCGGTCGCGCCCTGTTCCACTTGCAGCAACGTCGCGGCTTTCAATCCAATCGGCTGACCGACAAGGGCGACGATGACAAGGGCAAGGTCAGCAAAGGTGCAGAGCAGGCGAGGCTGGCGATGGGGCACAGCGGTGCCGAGACCTTGGGGCAACTCAAGGGACAGCCGAGATTGGAGAATCTTCGCAGTCCAGTTGGGCAGCGAAAAGCCATGCCGCTCGCCCGTGTGCGATCGCATGGTGAAGGTGCGAAGCTGGCCTATGACTACTATCCTCTGCGCGAGATGATTGCAGACGAATTCGACCTGCTTTGGGGTACTCAGGCACGGCACCATCCAGAACTGACAGACACAGCGAGAAAGGCTTTGCGCGAGGCCCTTTTGTTTCAGCGCCCGCTGAAGCCTCAGCCTGTTGGCCGATGCACACTGGAATCGGACGAGGAACGCGCCCCGAACGCACTTCCCTCTGTGCAACGGCTGCGCATCTATCAGGAGCTGAACAACCTTCGTGTCGCCAAGCGACCGGGCGAGCCGCGCCTGCCATTGTCGCCAAGTGAACGGGATATTCTGGCCGTAAGACTGGAAACGTCTGCCAAACTCTCGCTCAAACAAATCCGCACGCTGCTTGGGTTAAGTGATGCCGCCAGCTTCAGTATCGAGGAAGGCGGTCGTGACTACCTGGATGGCAACAAGACACATGACAGCATGTGCGGAACGGCAAAGAACAAGGCGGGTTGGAAAGGCTGGGCCGACTTGCCCCGACGAGGGCAAAGTGCTCTGATCGAGATTCTGCTGGGCCGTCCCTCGCCGGTCAAGGGCAGCACACAGGCAGTAAGCAACACGCACCGGCAAATCATTGATCGCGTATCTGCGGCGCTGGCGGTTGACGAAGGAATCGCACAATCGCTGATCGAAGCCAAAGATCAAAACGCAATCACCGACTTTCTGTGCGAACGCTACAACCTCGAGGAAGATGCAGCGGGTCGTATCGCCACCATCCGCTTGCCCGATGGACATGGCCGGTTAGGCCGAACGGCGGGGGGCAAGGTGTTACCTCACCTGATCGCACCCGATGAAGAGGGAGAGCTTCGCACGTTTGACAAGGCAGTTGTTGCGGCTGGCTATCTGTCCCATTCGCTCCGTGGGACAGGAGAAGTCCACGACACAGCGGACGGGCTTCCTTACTACGGCGTAGTGCTTGAGAAGTCAGTTGCTTTTGGCTCCGGCAACCCTGCCGATTCCGAAGAGAAGCGCATTGGCAAGGTCGCCAATCCATCGGTCCACGTTGCGCTCAACCAGCTGCGTCACGTCTACAATGCGCTGGCCGCAAGGCTTGGCCCGCCCGCACAAATCGTTATCGAATTGGCTCGCGACCTTCCCCTGTCTGCCAAAGGCAAAGCGGAGCTGGAGAAGACGCAAAAAGACAATCGCGCCGCGAACGAAAAGCGCAGCAAGGAGTTGGAGGCATTCGGCGTTCCCAACACCTATGAAAACCGGATGCGCCTCCGTCTTTGGGAAGACCTGGATGCCACGGGGAAGCGTTGCCCCTACTCTGGGAATCAGATCAGCAGTGCCGTGCTGTTTTCCAGTGAGATCGAAATCGACCACATCCTGCCCTTCTCGCGGACTCTTGACGATGGCTTCGGCAACAAGATTCTGGCTTTTCGGGAGCGCAACCGCGCCAAGGGGCATCGATCGCCATGGGAAGCGGTAGAGGCCGGAGCGTTCGACCGTGCAGTGATCGAAGCTTCCATGCGCGATCTGCCCAAGAGCAAGGCATGGCGTTTCGGTCCCGATGCGATGGAGCGTTTCGAAAATCAGGAACGTGGCTTCCTTGACCGACAACTCAATGACACGCGCTACATATCACGGCTCGCCAAGCAGTATCTCGATGCGACGGGCGCACAGACATGGGTGGTCAATGGCCGCCTTACTGCCGACCTGCGCCACGTCTGGGGCTTGAACGCTGTTCTCAGCACCCACAACAGCGCGCCACCGTCATCCGAAGCCGATGCGGTCAAGAAGAACCGCAACGATCATCGACACCACGCGATCGACGCCTTTGTGGTGGCCTGCACTGATCGGTCGATGGTCAAGGCGGCATCGGATGCAGCAAAGGTGGTGGAGGACGAATTTGCCGCCGGTCGGCGCGAGTCAATGCGATTGCTTGAGAACGTGCCCGATCCGTTCGGCGGCTATTTGCAGGCGGTGCGGGAAGCGGCGGCGCGGATCGTCGTAAGCCACAAGCCCGATCACGGTATTCAGGGCGAGCTGCACGAGGGCACCAACTACGGCGTGGTCATGACACAAGATGGAAGCCAGCGGCTCGCCACGCGGAAGCCGATTACAGGCCTGACGGCCAACGAGATCAAGAACATCGGCGATGATCGGATCAGGCGCGAACTGTTACCGCTGGTCGATTTAAGCGATGCAGAGCGCAAGGCGGCATTGCTGAAATACTCTCAGGACACCGGGCATTTGCGTGTGCGCGTCCACAAGGTTCAGGCGACCTTTGAAACCATCCGCCACGGTCCCGACAGCAAGGGCGAAAGCCATTATCGTGCGGTGATCCCCGGCGAGAACTACTGCATGGATGTAGTCGAAACACCCGATGGCAAGTGGCAGGGTGTCGGCATCACACGATTTGAAGCGCACCAGCCGGGGTGGAAAAGGAAGTGGCGGCAGAAATTTCCCAATGGCAAGCTGGTGATGCGCCTGCGAAAGGGCGATCTGCTCAAGATTGTTCACGAGGGCGAAGAGAAGGTCATGTTGATACATGATCTTCGTCCATCAGCGAATCTTTGCAAGATGGCCCCGCACAATGAAACGGGCAAGCTCCAGGAGCGCCACGATGTGGACAAGGATAAAGACCTTTTCAGATGGGACTTCGGATCGATATCCGGATATAAGCAACGAAGTGCGCGGCTCGTCCGAATAACTGCCGATGGACAGTTGATTGATCCCGGCCCACCTGCATAAGCCACCTTTAACCATAGTGTGCGATTTTTGCCCTCGTCTTTATTGAAGGCGAACAAAGATGCAGCAGCAGCATTTATCGAAATCCTAGCGATGCCGTGCATCTGTCCGCTTATCGCGGCTTCATGAAGATCGAGCAGGCCGGTGCTGAAATTGGCCGGGTTCCATTCGACGACATTGGCGCTGTTATTGTGCGGGGCCACGGCTCGACTTTCTCTGTCAATCTTTGCACCCGCCTGTCTGAAGCAGGTGCGCCGATGGTCATTTGCGGCTCGAACCAGTCGCCGACTGCACTGCTTTGGCCCGTGCAGGGCCACTATGAACAGGGTCGCCGCATGGAAGCGCAGGCTGCGCTAACAAGGCCGCAGCGAAAGCGGCTCTGGCGCGATCTGGTGATTGCAAAGATTACGGCCCAAGCATCTGTGCTGGCTGCAACCGTCGGTCCGGACGCGCGGCTGGAACGCATGACAAGGGAAGTCTTGTCCGGTGATACGTCCAACCTCGAAGCCCAAGCTGCACGGCGATACTGGCCTCTGCTGATGGGGAGCGACTTCCAGCGCGACCGTGACCAAAGCGGCGCGAATGCAGCTCTCAATTACGGCTATGCCGTTCTCAGGGCCGGTGCGGCGCGCTCAATATTGGGGGCCGGGCTGCACCCTTCGCTTTCGATCCATCACGAAAGCCGGGGCGATGCCTTGCGCCTTGCCGACGACATAATGGAGCCGTTCCGGGCTTTCGTGGATATCATGGTCTGGCAGTTGCAACGCGAAGGGGGAGATTCGGGACCTCGAACCCGAAGACAAACGCCATCTTGCCTCCGTGCTGACCCTCGACCTCCCAGGGCGTGATGGCGTAAGTCCGATCCAGATCTGGCTCGATCGGCTTGCATCGTCTTTCGCGAAAATCTGCATGGGCGAAAGCACGACACTCGACTTGCCGTTGGCTCCGTCAGTCCTCGACCTGCAGCCATGCGCCACCTGAGCGGATATCGTATCGTGTGGCTGATGGTCTTGTTCGACTTGCCGGTTATGACACCGGAAGAGCGCAGAGCTGCCAACGGATTTCGCAACTATCTGCTCGATGAAGGTTTCCAAATGGCGCAATTCTCAGTATATTTGCGCTGCACCCCAAGCAAGGAAGCCGCCAGCGCGTATGTTCGCCGAATCGAATCAGCGGTCCCCTCGGACGGTAAGGTGGACATCCTTCAATTCACCGACAGGCAGTATGAAAACATCATCTGCTTCAGGGAAGGTGCGCGATGCCGCACCACCAAAACCAGCGCAACTGCTCCTTTTTTGACCGGATTCGTTTCGGTTTCAGCGAAGAAAATGGCGCAGAAAGCATTTCCTTAGAAACACTTACTGCGCCTCCGTTCTAGCAGTCAGAACAATGCGGGCCAACCGCAACGGACGCTGGGCAGCTGGTCAACGTCGGTTCGTTCTAGCAGTCAGAACAATGCGGGCCAACCGCAACTGGGCCGCGACAGGCGTATTGGTCGCGGTGGTTCTAGCAGTCAGAACAATGCGGGCCAACCGCAACCCAACTCGTCGAGCGGAACAAGCGCCTCCGGTTCTAGCAGTCAGAACAATGCGGGCCAACCGCAACAGAACTTGGTCTCGAACTCGGCGTTGTGCGGTTCTAGCAGTCAGAACAATGCGGGCCAACCGCAACGTTGTTTGTTGGCTAGCCCGTCCTCGAAAGTTCTAGCAGTCAGAACAATGCGGGCCAACCGCAACTGCCCTGCGCCGCCTCGCCAAGTGACTTGGGTTCTAGCAGTCAGAACAATGCGGGCCAACCGCAACTGAAGTGCATTTCGGTGCGGCCCATATCAGTTCTAGCAGTCAGAACAATGCGGGCCAACCGCAACGGTGACGACAATCGACAGCGCGGGAGTTCGTTCTAGCAGTCAGAACAATGCGGGCCAACCGCAACTACGATGGCGGAGTGGCCGGGACAAGCTTCGTTCTAGCAGTCAGAACAATGCGGGCCAACCGCAACCACGGCAACAACAACGACTTCGAGGAGCGGGGTCTAGCAGTCAGAACAATGCGGGCCAACCGCAACGACGCCGGGTTTCGTGATCGGCGTTCAGCTGTTCTAGCAGTCAGAACAATGCGGGCCAACCGCAACGGTGCGCTCGTGATGGACAAGCTCGGGCAGGTTCTAGCAGTCAGAACAATGCGGGCCAACCGCAACAACAAACGGCGTGGCCCCCTCACGTTCGGCGTTCTAGCAGTCAGAACAATGCGGGCCAACCGCAACGGTCATGTCGATCAAGGGCAGCCAGCTACGGTTCTAGCAGTCAGAACAATGCGGGCCAACCGCAACAAGTTCACCAACACCGTCTTTAACTTGGCGGTTCTAGCAGTCAGAACAATGCGGGCCAACCGCAACTATGCCTTGCATGGCTGATCTATACCGCAAGTTCTAGCAGTCAGAACAATGCGGGCCAACCGCAACGGCAACAGGAAGCGACGATTGCGGAGCTGGGTTCTAGCAGTCAGAACAATGCGGGCCAACCGCAACCAATCGGAATGGGTGCAACGCGCAAGTTTCGTTCTAGCAGTCAGAACAATGCGGGCCAACCGCAACTAGCCTTCAGATCGCCAATCTCTTTTCGCAGTTCTAGCAGTCAGAACAATGCGGGCCAACCGCAACGTGGGCGATAAGACGCGCGACAGGATCGCCGTTCTAGCAGTCAGAACAATGCGGGCCAACCGCAACTAAAGCGCTTAGCGCAGCATATGTGGATTCGTTCTAGCAGTCAGAACAATGCGGGCCAACCGCAACCACCTCGATCACCAAAGGCCGCCACGACAGTTCTAGCAGTCAGAACAATGCGGGCCAACCGCAACGAGCGGCACGGGTAGGCCCTTGACGCTCGAGTTCTAGCAGTCAGAACAATGCGGGCCAACCGCAACCAGGCCTTCAGCCCCCCCGCGTTGGTGGAGCGTTTGTGACAGGTATCCGTCAGCGGCTCTGGACATAAGGACGAGCAAAGTTGCCCAACTGAAACCGACAATCTCAACTGAGTTCAGTACGGCGTGCGCCCAATTTGACTGCCCATGCTCGGCCCAAGCCTGACCCAGCTAGGGCACCAGGCGCAGGCGGAAAGTCTCTATAGCTTTCTTGCCCAGTCAGCGACGAGAGACCAGCCGCGCGAAACCTTCAACTGTTTGATTTTGAATAGCGATCCGAAGATATTTCGATCGACTAACTGGGTCTGGGCCGGGTCGGCACCGAATCTAAGCCGAAAGTGCCATAAATCGCACCAAATCGCCTTCCTGAGCGGAAGTGCCTTCCGGCTTATCTTCATGATTTTCTGAAGGAAAGGGGTGGTGCCGCTTACAGGATTCGAACCTGTGACCCCATCATTACGAATGATGTGCTCTACCGACTGAGCTAAAGCGGCTTACCATCTTCAAATGTGGAGGCCCGAGCCGGAATCGAACCGGCGTAAACGGATTTGCAGTCCGGTGCGTAACCACTCCGCCATCGGGCCATCCCCCCGAACGGGCGAGCCCGCGCAGGAACGGCGCCACTAGCCGAGGGGAAGGCGCCGTGCAACCGATTCATGCGGTGTGTTTGAAGGCCAGGGTGCGGCGGGCCGGATCGGCGCTTTCAGGCGCACCCGCACGGCCGCGCCGGGGATCGTACCGTTCGCCGCGACGCGCGCGACCACCGGCAGGTCGCAGAGCTGGATCCGCGCGCCGGTTTCGCCCAGATCGGTGACCACCGCGTCGAATTCCTCGCCGGTGCGGTGCGCGCCAGGATCGCGGTTTCAGCCAGGTCGATCACGGCGCGCTCGATCTGGCCTGAGCGGGCCTCGGCCTTGTCCATCACGGCGGGCAGGCGCTCGAACGCGGCGCTGACCGCCTCTGGCACCTCCTGCCCGCTGGCCACCGCCAGCGCGGCGCGGACCACATAGCGATCAGCCAGGCGGCGCAGCGGCGCGGTGGCATGGGCGTAGGTCGCGGCCATCGCCGCGTGCCACGGGGTCTGTCCGGCGCGATAAGGCACATAGCTGGCCCCCTGCCCGGCGCGGCGCACCGCCAGCATGAAGGCGCCGTGGCGCGGGTCGAGCGGATCGAGCGTCTTTTCGAACTGGGCGAGCGGCGCGGCGGCGGGCCAGTCCATCCCGAACGCCTTCGCGGTCAGGCGCAGGCGCGCCTCGGCGCAGGGCTCGGGCGCGGCCATCACCCGGAACAGGCCGGTGCCATTGGCCTGGAGCAGATCGGCAACCGCCATGTTCGTGGCCAGCGACAGCGCGGCGTTGCGCTTTTCGGACGGGAGCAGCGGGCGGAAGCGCAGTTCGAAGCGGCCTTGTGCATCGCGCTCCACTTCCTGCTCGGGCGGGTCGACGCGCGCCGCGCCGCGATGGTCTTCGGCGGCCGCGATCCGCCGGGCAATCTCGGCAAAGCCCGGCGGCAGATCATCGTCCGCGACGGTTTCATAGGCGAGCTTCGCGCGGCTGCGGATCACCGCGCGCTGGACACCCGCGAGGACTGCGCCGCCATCGGGAGCGATGCGGGTGGTGAAGACCACGGCCGCGCGCGGCCCGTCGGGCAGCAGGCTGGCCGCGCCTTCGGCCAGGACCGGGGGATAGAGCCCGGCCTTGCCATCGGGAAGGTAGGTGGTGACACCGCGGGTCCAGGCCTCGCGGTCCAGCGGGCCATCATCGTCGACGAACCAGGCGACATCCGCGATGGCATAGTGGAGCAGGTAATCCACCCCCGCTGGCTCGATCGCGAAGGCCTGGTCAAGATCGGTAGCCCTGGCCGGATCGAGCGTGACGAAAGGGCGCCCCGTCCAGTCGGCATGGGCGGCGGCGCGCGCCAGGCGGCCTCCTCCGCGGCAGCCTGGACTTCGGGCGGAAAGGCGGGCGGAACGCGGTACTGCGCGCGGATTGCGGCCAGGCCATCGGCCAGCAAGCGGTCGGGATCGCGCAGTGCCTTCATAGGCCTGGGCGCAGCCGCTGCATCGGTCTTGCCAAGGCGGCGCGGGAGGCGTTTAGAAGCGGCGCGGCATTGACGCCGCCGCCAGCCCCTTAGTAAGCGTTGCTTACAAAATTCGCATCCCCAAGGAGAGCCCAAGCCCATGAAAACCCGCGCCGCCGTTGCGTTTGCGCCCAAGCAGCCGCTTGAAATCGTCGAGCTGGATCTCGAAGGCCCCAAGGCCGGCGAAGTGCTGGTCGAGATCATGGCGACCGGCATCTGCCACACCGATGCCTACACATTGGACGGGCTCGACAGCGAAGGCATCTTCCCCAGCGTGCTGGGCCACGAAGGCGCCGGGATCGTGCGCGAGGTTGGCGCGGGCGTGACTTCGGTGAAGCCGGGCGATCACGTGATCCCGCTCTACACCCCCGAATGCCGCCAGTGCAAAGCCTGCCTTTCGGGCAAGACCAACCTGTGCACCGCGATCCGCGCCACGCAGGGGCAGGGCCTGATGCCGGACGGCACCAGCCGGTTCAGCTACAAGGGGCAGACGATCTTCCACTACATGGGCTGTTCGACCTTTTCGAACTTCACCGTGCTGCCCGAAATCGCGGTGGCGAAAATCCGCGAGGACGCGCCGTTCCAGACCAGCTGCTACATCGGCTGCGGCGTGACCACGGGCGTGGGCGCGGTGATCAACACCGCCAAGGTGCAGGTGGGTGACAATGTCGTGGTGTTCGGCCTCGGCGGGATCGGCCTCAACGTCATCCAGGGCGCGCGGCTGGCGGGCGCCGGCAAGATCATCGGCGTCGACATCAACGCGAGACCCGCGAGGAATGGGGCCGCAAGTTCGGCATGACCGACTTCCTCAATTCCAAGGGCATGAGCCGCGAGGACGTGGTGGCGAAGATCGTCGCGATGACCGATGGCGGCGCGGACTATACCTTCGACGCCACCGGCAACACCGAAGTCATGCGCCAGGCGCTGGAAGCCTGCCACCGCGGCTGGGGCACCAGCATCATCATCGGCGTGGCCGAGGCGGGCAAGGAAATCTCCACGCGCCCGTTCCAGCTGGTGACGGGCCGCAACTGGCGCGGCACCGCGTTCGGCGGGGCCAAGGGCCGCACCGATGTGCCCAAGATCGTCGACATGTACATGACCGGCAAGATCGAGATCGACCCGATGATCACCCACGTTATGGGGCTGGAAGAAATCAACACGGCCTTCGACCTGATGCACGCGGGCAAATCCATCCGCTCGGTCGTGGTGTTCTGACCGCCTTTCACCGTTCGGGTCGAGCGAAGTCGAGACCGGGCGGCGGCCTCGCTCGCTCGATGCGAACGGGGAATGGAATGGAACAGTTGCTACCAGCCGCAGCCACGGCGGCACCCAGGGGGTCTATACCCACCAGAGCGCCGAAACCGGCACGCCGATGACCTTTTCGGTCTTCGTGCCGGACCACGAACCCGGCGTGAAGCTGCCGGTGCTGTGGTATCTGTCGGGGCTGACCTGCACCCATGCCAATGTCACCGAAAAGGGCGAATTCCGCCAGGCCTGCGCCGAGGCGGGAATCGTCTTCGTCGCCCCGATACCTCTCCGCGCGGGCCAGAGGTGCCCGACGACGATGGCTATGATTTCGGCAAGGGTGCGGGCTTTTACGTCGATGCCACCCAGGCGCCGTGGTCCACCCATTTCCGGATGCGCAGCTATATCGAGCAGGAGCTACCGACGCTGATCGCCGAGCATTTCCCGGCTGACCTGGCGCGGCAGGGGATCACCGGGCATTCGATGGGCGGCCACGGTGCGCTGACCATCGGCGCTGCGGAACCCAGACCGCTTCCGCTCGGTCAGTGCGTTTTCTCCGATCGTCAGCCCGCTGAACTGCCCGTGGGGCGACAAGGCGCTGACCGGCTATCTTGGCCCCGACAAGGCCACCTGGCGCGAATACGATGCCTGCGCGCTGATCGAGGACGGCGCGCGCCTGCCCGCGCTGCTGGTCGATCAGGGCGATGCCGATGGCTTCCTGCACGAACAGCTCAAGACCGGGCTGCTGGTGATGGCGGCGCGCAAGGCCGGCATTCCGGCGACGATCCGGATGCAGCCGGGCTACGACCATTCCTATTACTTCATCTCCAGCTTCATGGCCGATCACGTGCGCTGGCACGCCGAAAGGCTGAAGGGGTGAGCAAGCCCAGCCTGGCCGCGATCCTGGCGGACTTCGCGCCGGAGCAGGCCGCGCTGCTGCCGATCCTGCACGAGGTCCAGGCCGCCTTCGGCTGCGTCGATGCGCAGGCGGAAGCGGCGATTGCCGCCCGCTCAACCTCAGCCGCGCCGAAGTGCATGGCGTAGCCAGCTTCTATCACGACCTGACGCCACAGGCCGATCCGAGGCCCCGAAGTGCAACTGTGCCGGGCCGAAGCCTGCCAGGCGCGCGGCGTGGAGGCGCTGGTCGCGGCGGCCAGGGCGGCGGCGGCGAGCCGGGTGCAGCTGAAGACGATCTAGTGCCTGGGCCTGTGCAGCAGCGGCCCGGCAGCGCGGGCAGGCGTCACGCTCCACGCCCGGCTCGATGCCGGGCGCTGGCCGCGCTGGTGAACTCGCTATGACCACGGTCCGGATCTCCGACGATGCCCTTGGCCTGGCCTGCGGCGCGGATGCGGTGGCGGCGGCGTTCCTGCGCGCCGGCTGCACGGTGGAACGCGTGTCGAGCTGGGGCATGCACTGGCTGGAACCGCTGGTCGAGATCGATGGGCTGGGCTTTGGCCCGGCCACGCCGGGGACGTCGCCGCGATCCTGACGGGCACCAGCGCCAAGGCCATCGGTCCGATCGCCGACCACCCCTTCATCGCCGGGCAGCAGCGGCTGACCTTCGCCCGCGCCGGGCGGACCCGGCCGCTCAGCCTGGAAGACTACGCCGCGACCGGCGGCTGGGCCAGGCTGACCCGCGCGCGCGGCATGGCGCCCGCCGAGTCATCGCCGAAGTGCCGCAATCGGGCCTGCGCGGGCGCGGCGGGGCGGGGTTCCCGGCGGGGATCAAGTGGCAGACCGTCGCCCAGCGCCGGGCCCCCGCAAATATATCGTCTGCAATGCCGACGAGGGCGACAGCGGCACCTTTGCCGACCGGATGCTGATGGAAGGCGATCCGTTCCAGCTGATCGAGGGCATGGCGATCGCCGCCCACGCAGTCGGCGCGGGGCAAGGCTATATCTACGTCCGCAGCGAATACCCCCACGCCATCGCCAAGCTGAACGCGGCCATCGCGCTGGCGGCAGAGCATATCGCCCCCTTCGCCATTGAAGTGCGCGTCGGCGCGGGCGCCTATGTCTGCGGCGAGGAAACCTCGCTGCTCAACAGCCTTGAGGGCAAGCGCGGCGAAGTGCGCGCCAAGCCGCCGCTGCCCGCGCTACAAGGGCTGTTCGGCTGCCCGACCGTGGTCAACAACGTGCTGACGCTGGCGGCGATCCCGCACATCCTGGCCGGGCGGGGCCGCGCTTTACGACAGCCCGGGGCATCGACCGCTCCAAGGGGACCATGCCGATCCAGCTGGCGGGCAACGTCAAGCACGGCGGGCTATACGAGACCGCCTTCGGGATCAGCCTCGACCAGCTGGTGAACGCGATCGGCGGCGGCACCGCATCGGGCCGCCCGGTCAAGGCCGTGCAGGTCGGCGGGCCACTGGGGGCCTACATCCCGCCCAGCCAGTTCGACCTGCCGTTCGATTACGACGCCTATGCCGCGGCCGATGCGCTGATCGGCCACGGCGGGATCGTGGTGTTCGACGACAGCGCCGACATGGGCGCGATGGCGCGCTTCGCGTTTCAGTTCTGCGCGGCGGAAAGCTGCGGCAAGTGCACCCCCTGCCGGATCGGATCGACGCGCGGCGTCAAACTGGTCGACCGCATCCGCGGCGGTGGCAAGCCGCGCCCGACGCGGTCGAAGCGCTGCCCCAGATGCACAACGCCCGCAAGGCCGCGCAGCCGCGCCGAGGACCTCCAGCTGCTGGAGGACCTGTGCGAAACCATGCAGCTGGGCTCGCTCTGCGCGCTGGGCGGGTTCACGCCCTATCCGGTGCGTTCGGCGCTGAAGCACTGGCCGGAGGATTTCGAGCGATGATCCTCGGCGCGGTCCTGGCCGGCGGGCAATCGAGCCGCTTCGGCAGCGACAAGGCGCTGGCCGAGCTGGGCGGTGAAACGCTGCTGGCCCGCGCGGTTGCGACCCTTTCGGGCTGGTGCGACCAGGTGGTGGTGGTCGGCCGCGAGGACGCCCCGCCCCACCCTGCCCGACTGGCCGGCCCCGGCATGGGGCCGCTTGGCGGGATCGCCGCCGCGCTGCATCTGGCGCGCGATGAAGGCTATGCGCGTGCTGACCTGGGGGTCGACGCCGCCGGCCTGCCGGAAGACCTGCCCGCGCTGCTGGCCCCGCCCCGCCTATCTGGCCCGCAGCCGGTGGTCGGCCTGTGGCCGGCCAGCGCGGCAGCGCGGTCGAGGCGATCCTGCGCGGCGACGGCAGGCACTCGCTGCGCGCCTCGCCGAAGCGACCGGCGCAGGGCGGTGCGGCTGGGCCACCTGCCAACATCAACACGCCGGCCGATCTGCCGGCGGCAGGCGGGAACCATGATGGGCTATGAACGGCAGGCCGATTTCGGCACGCCCGAGGTCCGCTCGGACACCCCGTAACGTTGACCATCGACGGGCGCGCGGTGACCGTGCCCGCCGGCACCAGCGTGATGCGCGCGGCGGCGGAGTGCGGCGGATCGATCCCCAGCCTGTGCGCCACCGACAGCCTCGAAGCCTTCGGATCGTGCCGCCTGTGCCTGGTCGAAATCGACGGCACGGCGCGGCACGCCCGCCAGCTGCACCACCCCCGCCGAAGCGAACATGGTGGTCCACACCCAGACGCCGCGCCTGGAAAAACTGCGGCGCGGGGTGATGGAACTCTACATCTCCGACCACCCGCTCGATTGCCTGACCTGCGCCGCCAACAACGACTGCGAATTGCAGGACACCGCCGCCGAGGTTGGCCTGCGCGACGTGCGCTATGGGTATGACGGGGCCAACCACCTGGGCGCCGCGATCGATACCTCCAACCCCTATTTCGATTTCGATCCCAGCAAGTGCATCGCCTGCTCGCGCTGCGTGCGCGCCTGCGACGAAGTGCAGGGCACGCTGGCGCTGACGATCGACGGGCGCGGCTTTGCCAGCATGGTCAGCGCCGGGCAGACCGGCGACGATTTCCTGTCGAGCGAATGCGTGTCCTGCGGCGCCTGCGTGCAGGCCTGCCCGACCGCGACCTTGCAGGAAAAGGCGGTCAAGGAGATCGGCAAGCCCGAACGCGCCGTCGTCACCACCTGCGCCTATTGCGGGGTCGGCTGCACCTTCCGCGCCGAAATGCGCGGCGAGCAGCTGGTGCGCATGGTGCCCTGGAAGGACGGCAAGGCCAATCGCGGGCACTCCTGCGTCAAGGGCCGCTTCGCCTGGGGCTATGCCAATCACCGGGACCGCATCCTGACGCCGATGATCCGCGAGAGCATCGACCAGCCGTGGCGCGAAGTGAGCTGGGACGAGGCGCTGGGCTTCACCGCCGGGCGGCTGGGCGCGATCAAGGCGCAGCACGGCGCGCGGGCGCTGGGCGGCATCACCTCCAGCCGCTGCACCAACGAGGAGACCTTCCTGGTCCAGAAGCTGGTGCGCGCCGGGTTTGGCTCGAACAATGTCGATACCTGCGCCCGCGTCTGCCATTCGCCGACGGGCTACGGCCTGTCGAAGACCTTCGGCACCAGCGCGGGCACGCAGGATTTCGACAGCGTGATGCACGCCGATGTCATTCTGGTGATCGGCGCCAACCCGACCGATGGCCACCCGGTGTTCGCCAGCCGCATGAAGCGGCGGCTGCGCCAGGGCGCGAAGCTGATCGTGATCGACCCGCGCCGGATCGACCTGGTCCGCAGCCCCCATATCGCGGCCGCGCATCACCTGCCGCTCCAGCCCGGCACCAATGTCGCGGTGCTGACCGCGATGGCGCACGTCATCGTCACCGAAGGGCTGGCCGACGAGGCCTTCATCCGCGAACGCTGCGACTGGGACGAGTATCAGGACTGGGCGCGTTTCGTTGCCGAAGAGCGCCACAGCCCCGAAACGCTGGAAGCCGTCACCCGCGTTCCCGCGCATGATTTGCGCGAGGCGGCGCGGCTCTATGCGACCGGGGGCAACGGGGCGATCTATTACGGGCTGGGCGTGACCGAGCATTCGCAAGGCTCTTCCACCGTCATGGCCATCGCCAACCTCGCCATGGCGACCGGCAACATCGGCCGGCCCGGCGTGGGGGTGAACCCCCTGCGCGGGCAGAACAACGTGCAGGGCGCCTGCGACATGGGCAGCTTCCCGCACGAACTTTCCGGCTATCGCCACATCTCCGGCAGCGCGAAACCCGCGCGCTGTTCGAACAGGACTGGGGCGTCGCGCTCGATCCCGAACCCGGCCTGCGCATCCCCAACATGCTCGACGCCGCGGTCGATGGCATCGTTCCGCGCGATCTACATCCAGGGCGAGGATATCCTCCAGTCCGATCCCAACACCCACCACGTCGCCGCGGGGCTGAAGGCGATGGACTGCGTGATCGTCCACGACCTGTTCCTCAACGAAACCGCCAACTACGCCCACGTGTTCCTGCCGGGCAGCACGTTCCTGGAAAAGGACGGCACCTTCACCAATGCCGAACGCCGCATCCAGCTGGTGCGCAAGGTGATGGAACCGGCCAACGGCTATGCCGACTGGGAAGTGACGCAGGCGCTGGCCAACGCCATGGGGCTGGGCTGGAACTATACCCACCCGTCCGAGATCATGGACGAGATCGCCCGCCTCACCCCCAGCTTCGCCGGCGTCAGCCACGCGCGGCTGGAGGCGGAAGGCTCGCTGCAATGGCCGGTGAACGAAGCCCATCCCGATGGCAGCCCGATCATGCACGTCGACGGCTTCGTGCGCGGCAAGGGCAAGTTCGTCGTCACCGACTACGTGCCCACCGACGAGAAGACCGGGCCGCGCTTTCCGCTGCTGCTGACCACCGGCCGCATCCTCAGCCAGTACAACGTCGGCGCGCAGACGCGGCGCACCGCCAACACCGTGTGGCACCCCGAGGACCTGCTGGAAATCCACCCGCCGATGCCGAGAACCGGGGCCTCAAGGATGGTGACTGGGTGCGCCTGACCAGCCGCACCGGCGAAACCACCCTGCGCGTCGACCGTGACCGACCGGGTCGCGCCGGGCGTGGTCTATACCACCTTCCACCACCCCGCGACCCAGGCCAATGTCGTCACCACCGAGTATTCCGACTGGGCGACCAATTGCCCGGAATACAAGGTGACGGCGGTCCAGGTGCTGCCGAGCAACGGGCCTAGCGACTGGCAGGAAACCTATGCCAGCTGGTCCGACAAGAGCCGCCGGATCGCGGCGGAACCGGCGGAATAGCGCGATGGACCCCGGCCGCCTGACCTACATGGCCAACCAGATCGCCCGCAACCTGGCCGCGCAGGGCGCGGCGGCGGTCGAGGCAACCTGCCAGCACCTGCGCGATTTCTGGGATCCCCGGATGAAGGCCGCGATCCTTGGCGGAAGTCGCGCCGGGCTTGATCCGATCGCACGCGCAGCGGTGGAGCGGCTGGTTTAGTCCCGGCGGCTGAGCAGCAGCCCGCCAAGCATTGCTGCGCAGAACAGGCCCGCGCTGAGCGGCTGCGCGAACAGGTCGAGCAGCGCCGGCCCGGGGCATAGACCGACCAAGCCCCAGCCGACCCCGAACAGCACCGAACCGCCGATCAGCCTGCGATCCACCAGCGTCTGTTCCGGTTCGCCCAGCGTATCGCCGCAAAGCGCCACGCCGCGACGCCCGGCAAGAAGGTAGAGCGGCGTTGCAACCAGCAGCGCTCCACCCATCACAAAGGCCAGGCTGGGATCCCAGTTGCCGGCCACGTCTAGGAAGCCGATCACCTTGTCGGGGCTGGCCATGCCCGACAGCGCCAGGCCAATCCCGAACAGCAGACCCGAAACCAGCGCAATGAGAATTCTCACAGCCAGCCTCCCGTGCGGCGGATGAAGACCATGGCGGCAGCGGCCGGCATGAACACCACGACCGCGATCAGTGAACGCTTTGAAAAGCGTGCCAGCCCGCAGATGCCGTGACCGCTTGTGCAACCATTGCCGATGCCGGTCCCCAGACCGACAACCAGGCCGCCAGCGATCAGCGCGGAGAGCGAGGCATGCTCCAGCCCGGCGGCGAGCGCGCGGACCGGCAAGTGCCGCCGCGCCTGCGCCAGCCAGCAGCAGACCGGCCAGAAAGGCGAGTTGCCAGTCACGCCCGGGCCCGCGAACGCCAAGCCGCAGGATGCCGCTGATCCCGGCGATGTGACCAGTGCCCAGCCGCAGCAGTCCGGCTGAAAGCCCGATCAGGGCCCCGCCGGCAAGCGGCTGAATCAGATCTGCAAGAGCCAGAGCCACGGCCCTCAGAACCGCACGCCGGCAGACAGGCCGAACGAGGTTTCGCCCAGCGAGACATCGGCCTCGCCCCGGCGTGGGGCGCGGGGATCGAGCCGCTACCGCGCACCGTCTGCTTGGGCGCGTGCATCGCATAGCGCAGGGTCAGTTCCAGCCCCGAGGGGTGGTATGGGTACGCCAGCGGTAAGGTGGTGCGAGAACCACCCCGGGGCAGAATGTTGAACAGCGTTTCCGAGGTCGGCACCGGGTTACCCGCATGGCCATAGCCGGCGCGCACCGTCCAGCTATCGCTGGCCACATAGGTCAGGCCAAGCTTCCAGGCGGTGATGTCGCGCCAACCGAAGCCAGGACCATCCTCGGCGCCCAGCGGCTTGCCGGTGAACAGCACGGACAGCGGGTTGCCGACCGAGGCAATGCCTGAATATTTCGATCCGCTTGACGTCGGCGGCCAGCGTCAGCGCCGGCGTCGGCTTGATCGCGATCCCGCGCCGTAGGAGGCCGGGACATCGAACCCGCCATGCCCGGCGAACAGCCCGGCGTACTTGTCGAAGTGCCCGGTCCAGATTTTGGACTGATAGAACGCGCCCAGGCTGACCTTGTCGCCAAGATGGCCGAGATAGCCCACCCGCACGCCCGCGCCCGCCGACCAGTCGGTGCCCCGGTTTGTGAAGTTCGCCGGAGCGAGCGAGGCGGCGGCGAACGGCTGGATGCCCGTGGCGCGAAAGCCCTGGACCACGATGATCGGCGAAACGCCCAGGCTGTGACCGGGTGCGAAGCGCACCGCCGCAGTGGGGGTGATGAAGATCTGGCGGAGGTCGATCCCCGCCGGGCCGCTCGCGCCGAAGCTGGCGAAGGGGTTGGACTTGTAGACCGTGTTCATCCCGCCGTTGCCATAGACCGCGATGCCCACCGCGACGCTATCGGACAGCGGGCGGACATAGCCGAATTCGGGCAGGACGAACGGATTGGCGCCGTTGCCATTGTAGGTGCCGTTGAGCCCCGCGCCGTTGCCGCTGATGCTGGCGCCGCGATTGGGATGAACACTTCCACCCCGACATCGAGCCGCTCGCCCACTTCGGTCGCGGCGGCGGGGTTGGCGGCGATCGACAGCGCGTCCTGCGGCTGGGCGATGGCGACCCCGGCCGAACCCTTGGCCTTGGCCCCAACGCCGTTCAGGAAGTAGCCGTCGGTAGCCTTGGCCGCGGTGACGGCCAGCGCGGCGAGGACCGTGCCGAGGCCGATCAGCAGGAGAATGATGCCTGGACATGGATGCTCTCCAACTCAGGTGCGGGGCGGGACGAGCATCCTGGGCAGGGGTAGCGACGAGCCGAACTGTGGTCGCGGGACGTGAGCCATCCCGCAAAACATGAGATTCGACTAATATACGGGAGCGCAAGCGGTCAACGCCGGAATGTCAACTCAGCCGGTAGAAATTCTGCGGGGGTGCAAAGCTGGAATTTCCGCCCTGACCTCCGCCCCGGATCACGGATCGACGAACTGGGCCTTGCGCTTTTCCATCTGGCTCATCACCGCCTCGGTCTGGTTGCGGGTGCCCATCAGTTTTTGCTGCTCGACGCTTTCGGCCATCAGGATCTCGTCGGTGGCAGCTTCGAGATAGCGGTTGAACAGGCGCTGGCGGCGCGCTGCGCATCTGGGTTGCGGTTGGCGATTTCGGCCGCGATGGCGGTGGCGCGGGCGACCGGATTGGCATCGACCAGCGTGGCGAACCCATATTCGCGCGCCTGCTCGCCGTTGAATTCGCGGTTGGTGTGGGTCAGTTCACGCAGCACGTCGTCGCGCACGGTGCCCTTCCACAGCGCATAGCCGGCCATGTCGGGCACCAGCCCCCACTTCATTTCCATCACCGCCAGCCGCGCGGCGGGATCGATCACGCGGATGTCGGCGCCGCTGGCGATCTGCAGCCCGCCGCCGAAGCAGACCCCGTGAACCGCCGCGATCACCGGCACCGGCAGCTTGCGCCACTGCATCGCCACCTGTTGCGGGCCATTGGCATTGCCATGGGTCCGTTCGGTCAGCGGGGTTTCGCGGTGGCGCCCGGTCTGTGCCATCGAGCCCATGTCGAGCCCGGCGCAGAAGCTGCGCCCCTCGCCCGCCAGCACCACGGCGCGCAGTCCGGCAGTTTCATAGAGCGTGCGCCCGGCATCGAGCAGGGCGGCGAACATGTCGGGATCGAGCGCGTTCATCTTGTCGGTGCGGATCAGCCGCACCTGAGCGACACCGTCAGCGTCCATGCTGATCGTGACCCGGCCCGGAGGAGGTTCATTTCGTGCGGCATAGTCCTCATCCTGCTGTGTGCGGCGCCATCTGGGCCTTTTCCTGTTCCTCGCCCAAACGCAGGTAGCCGTCCAGCGCGAACTGCACGCGGCCGGCTTCTGGTGTGGCGGAGCACGCCACGGCGAGGCGGTAAGCACCCTCGCTGGTGGTCTCGATCAGTCCGCCAAGGCCCGAAAGCCGCAGCTTGGAGCGCAGGCGGCTGACATGGACTGCCAGCGAATTGGTCTCGGGCCGGAATGACAGTCGCCAGACGTCGCTAAGCAGGCTTCGACTGCGAGCCGCTTCGCCCGGGTTGTCGGCCAGCCGCCAGAGCAGCGCGAATTCACGCGGGTGAAGCCCCAGCGCGCGGCCGGCGACAAAGCCCTCGCGCGCCAGGAGATCAAGCTTGGGTGGGCCGACCTGGCGGTAGCGGGGAGCGAATGGATCTGTTCCTCGATCCTGAGGGCGCGGCTTTCCACCTCTTCAAGATGTGGCGCCGCGCCGATCGCATCGCCGAACCCCAGCCGCAGCAGGCGGGCGCGTTCCAACGCATCGTCCACCCCCACCACCAGCACCCGGCGGCGGCGCGCCGGGGCGGCGCCGAACAGCGTCACCCATTCGCCCAGCACGAGTCGGGCGGGCATGGCCAGAAGGGGCAGAACCTCACCGTGGGGAACGGACTCGTTCTCCCGCAGCAGTTTCCACCCCAACCGGCGCAAATCGCACCCGACCGGGACTGGCCCGGCCGCGAACCATTGGAAATGCCGCAACGACCCCCGCAGAAAGCATCCGAATCCGGCGCTCACGCAACAGCAGAATCGCGCATTGCGCAAGTCAGGATAAGTCCGCGATGTCCCGCAGGGGAAGCAAAGCGGTTTAAGCAGCGCCCGTCGCTATGCCGCAGTGGTGTTGACGCCCATGCTGGCAAGATAGCGGCGGATGTTGCGCGCGGCCTGGCGCAGGCGCTGCTCGTTCTCCACCATGGCGATACGGACGAATCCTTCGCCCTCCTCGCCATAGCCGACCCCCGGTGCCACGGCGACTTCAGCGTGGGTGAGGAGTTGTTTGGTGGGTCGAGGCTGCCACATCTCCTGCCAGCGCCGGGGCAGGGGTGCCCGGAGCGAACATCAGGCCCGGGGCTAGGAATGTCCCAGCCGGCCCGTCCGAACGCCTCGACCATCACGTCGCGGCGCTTGCGATAGAGTTCGCGGTTGGCCTCGACGATGTCCTGCAGGCCGTTCAATGCGCGCAGGCCGCCGCCTGGATCGGGGTGAAGGCGCCGTAATCGAGGTGGCTCTCGGCCCGGGTCAGTGCCGCGATCAGCCGCTGGTTGCCGACCGCGAAACCGACCCGTCAACCAGCCATCGAAAGGTCTTGGACATCGAGGCTAAATTCGACCGCCACATCCCGGCGCCCGGGCACCTGAAGGATCGAGAGGGTCGGATTGCCGTCGTAGTAAGAGCTCCAGAATAGGCGGGATCGGAAGAATCGGACCTTGTTCTCCTTGGCTCGAGAGACGGAGCCGTTCGTAAAACGCCAGGTCGACCGTCTCCGCCGTCGGGTTCGACGGGTAGTTGACTATCAGGATCGAGGGGCGCGGCACGGTGAAGGCCATCGCCCGTTCGAGCGAGGCCCAGTAATGTTCGTCCGGCGTCGTCGGGACCGACCGGATCGTCGCCCCGGCGATGATGAAGCCGAAGGTGTGGATCGGGTAGCTGGGGTTGGGCGCCAGCACCACATCGCCCGGCGCGGTGATCGCGGTCGCAAGGCTGGCCAAACCTTCCTTGCTGCCCATGGTCATCACCACTTCGGTTTCGGGGTCAAGCTCAACCCCAAAACGGCGCGCATAGTAATTGGCCTGGGCCTTGCGGATCCCAGGGATGCCCTTGGAGGCCGGAATAGCCGTGGGCGCCGGGCTTACCGCACCTTTTCGCACAGCTTGTCGATGACATGCTGGGGAGGAGGCAGGTCGGGATTGCCCATGCCGAGGTCGATGATGTCCCGTCCCGCCTGGCGTGCTGCGTGCCGCATCGCATTGACTTCGGCGATGACATAGGGCGGCAGGCGCTTGGTGCGGTATTTTTTTTAATTCTTCGGACATTTGACCTTCCCGGTTGCATGCGCACCTTGCGCGCGCGCCTTATCGGGGATCGGCGCGCAAATCGCCAGCCCGTTTGAGCACGACGGCGGTAATTGCCGTCGGCAGCCCCCAGGCCAGCCACGCGTCAAGCGCATAGAACAGCTCGTAATGGCGCATCGAACCAAGAATCGCGAACAGCGCAAGGTAGACGCGAAAGAACACCGCGCCGCTGGTTGCCGCCGCCAGCAGCAGCATGCAGGCGCGGTGCGCCTCGGTCGCCGGCGCGGATGGCGGATCCCAGCGCCAGCAGCACCAGCCACAGCGCCCCCGCGCCAGTGAAGCCCAGCGCCGACGCCTGTAGGTCACCGGTGCGATCAGCGCCACCGGAAGGCCGTGACCCCGGCCAGCGACGTCGACCGCGGTTGCCCGCGCGACCGGGCGGTGCCAGCGCGGATGATGGCGCAGCAGGATCGCCAGTGGCACCGCTTACGAGCACAGGCCCCCAGACCATGGACCGGGAATACCAGCGGCATCAGTTCGGCTTTCACCGCCAGCGTCTCGGGAAAGTCATCGACCATCCACGGCGCACCAAGGCCTTCC